>CAVTYC010000004.1:0-722375 GCA_963738855.1 uncultured Acidobacteriaceae bacterium
CTGTTGCGCCAGGAGAAAAGGATTGTGCGACAGTATGGGGTGACTTTAGCGAGGACTAGCCCGCTGGAAGTTTGGCGATCAGTACGGTTTCATTAGCCAAGCTGGTGAGGTCGTGGTCAAACCCACGTTCAACTTCGTTCATTCGTTCTCTGAGGGCCTGGCGGCTGTCCAGATTGGAGGCAAGTGGGGATACGTGGATAAGACTGGGCAGATCGTCATCGAGCCCAGAGATCTGACCCGGGCCGAAGATTTCCATCACGGCTTGGCCCTTGCCGTGACCCGAGACGGCAGATCTGGGGCTACATCAACAAAGCAGGCAAATACGTGTGGGGTCCGTCTCGCCAAGGCAGCGACTAGCGACATCTTGAGTGCGAGCCTTTCGGCGACATCGGCCTATGGCTATTTACTCACACAGGATGCGACGCCCAGTATCCCATCGTTTGAAGAGAACACAAGCACCCTACCTGCGGTCATAATCGCAATCCGGTCCGACTTCAATTTTGTCCAACTCACCGGTTCGCCGGGCAAGTGTGCAACTTCCGTTTGAGCCCACTTACCGTCGCCGGGGCCTACCCAAGCACGTACCCGTAATTGAACCCCATATGTGCCAACCCAAAGACGACAATTGCGCCTCTCACCGTCATAGCTCATTCCGCGCACATTATCTCGACCCAACACCACTGGCACTCCCTCGCCTGGAATCCACGTCAGATCACCACCCCATTCGCCATGGTCTGTACCTACGAGTTCCCCCCTGACATTGCCGTTCGACAGTCTTAGCGTGTGCGCATTCACATCTTTAGTGGGCTGGATTCTGAACTTCTCCTGCTGCCACTGCCAGAGATTACTGGGACAGGCATCTCGCGGGCCCAGTCATGAAATCCATCGGTGATCAAAAAGGTTGGATTGGCTGCATCCCGCGGTCCATCGTTTTCCATGGGACGCGTTCTAACTGACCTTTGGAGCGCAAAGCGGATGCCACGTGTGCGGCATCTTCTTTCAGTTCAACGAGCCAGTAGCTGGATGCTAGATTGTCCAACTTCAGGGCAGCACTCTTGTCACCGAGCCAGCCTGACTCCCCGAACTGCCGCGTATACGACACGCCAATCTTTCGAGTCGAGTGCTTCGTCAATCTTTCCAATTGCTGGACCGTAGTTGATGTACCCGAGTGTCAGAGTCTCATAGGCGCGCTCTGCTTGGTTCTCAGAATCCAGAAACGGCATCAGCGCGTCTCCCGCCGCACTCCCCGCCGGTCCAAACTCAGCTATCTCACTGAGGCATTGAACCGATTCCAGAGCAAGGAAATCGAATTTTTGCGCATGGGGCTGACACGCTTTGGCCAACTGCACAATCACAATGGGATCGCGCACTGCCGTCAGCGTAATGTCTGCTTGCTTCTTGATCTCCGGCTTATTGCTCGTGAGCAGTACATGGAGACCGATGCTGGACTGCTCTGCTGCGGGGCCTAATGCGGCGATACCGCGCAGCGCAGCGATACGTTTCGGTAGTGGTTCGCTCCGATCAAGGGCCAGCACCGTCCAAGTAGCTGCATACGCAATCGGAAGGGGTTTCATCTCGGCGATGACTTCGGCTGCGAGCCGATACTTCTCCTCGTTTTCGAGAAGCGGCATAAGTTCTGCAAGTGCCCTCTCACCAAGTTTTGAGAGGGCGAAACCGGTCTGGTTCGTAACGTCGTCTCCCTGGGACAGATCTTCGACAAGAGCGTGGATGGCAGTCGCTGAGCCTATTTGGCTGAGGGGTCTTGCCACCCAGCCGCCATGATCCATGACGAGAGCGGCCCGTAAGGCTGGAACATCATCAACCGTCCATGTGCCCCAATCTGCCAATATTGCGCCAGCGACATTCCGCCAACCGGCGTGGCTTCCAACCGCACGCCTCAACAGCTCCTGCTTCGCAGGTTCTCCAAATCGCCGAAGATCACGTGCTAGGATGACGCTGTTGCTGCCTTCACCATCGTCTTGGGTGGGTACCACTTTATCCAGTAGCGTCAGGCAAGCCGACAGCGGGGCGCAGGTGTCCAAGCCTTTCGGAACCGGAATGGCGCCTGCGGCTTTGGCAAAGAGAAGCAAAACTATCGCAAGGTACGCCCTCCGCATGGAGACACCCTCCTGAACCTAAATCTCCTAGACTGTCATTCCATTAGACACCGGACCGCTGTAAGCCGGTCAGCCGGAACTGTCGAGACGGCCGACGAGGCGACTACGCGGGAACTTCTTCCCTGCGGCTCAGTCGTCGCGTTCCTCGTGGAGGTAAGCTGGACAGATGATTACGCTCGGGTCGGCAAGATTTTACCAAGGCGACGTGAGCCATCGCACAGTGGATTGCAGACGCTATCAGAGATGGTCGAACTGCTGAGAGCCGTCCCCCGTGGTCTTGCAGGCTCTCTCGGAAACGGTTGCATGGTGCCTACGCAGATCGCTGCAACACGACCAGTTTCGTAGCGTGCTAACTTGATCCTTCAGCCTTGCTCAAAGTCCCTCCGTTCACTGAGTCAAACATAGGAGTCTGGCTTGAAAGAAAGCGTGAGAGCTACCAATCAGCTATTAACGCGATCAACGCAAATCGCTCTGCCCTCGTTCGCGATACAAGTATAGAAGTCGCTGATCCAGCGGTGGCGAAATCAAAAGGCAGGTTGTTGCTTTACGAACCATTGGAAACTGTTACGGACGGTGCATCTGATTCCAGTTCGCGCGGCTTCTTCGACATCGAGGATGCTCCTCCCTGGGATACGTGGTTTCTGTATTCAGGAGGTTCAATCTTCAGTTGGGTTCCTGAGGCTCTTGTCCAGGATGCGCAGGCAGGTATTGATGCGAATCCCGTCGATTGCATCCATTGGGGCGATTTGCGAAAGTTGTGAGAGCCCCGAAATGTGCAGCCATTACGGATTACTCGAAAACGGCGCTTCGGCAGTACCGAAGCAAAGTTACAGAAAAGAGACTTTCAGCAATTAACCGATAGAAGGGGCTCTCGCAATGGCTTCGTAGAGCTCTCCTACGGTGAAAGCGCGAACCGAAGGATTTGTATTGGCGAACAAGGTAATCATGTTTGTGCCACCTGTCCCGAAAGAGAGGCCTTCTGAGTTGAACAGATACTCATTAGCGCCAAGGTTGAAGATTTTGCGATACCCGTTCCCGCCATCCGCAATATTTACCTCGAAGTGCTCTTGAGCAGCCTGAAGTAGTTCGCCGCCATCATCACCCGTTATGCCGAGGTCTCGTTCAAATTGGCTGTGAAGCGTGATTGGTCGTTTGGCTGGAATGAAAGCCCATCCACGAACGAAATTGGCCACATCTTCAAAGGTTGGGGCGGTAGCGTTTCTGTCCACGATGAGATTCTAAACTCAGCTTCCGAAAACGGCGCTTTGGGAAACATTGGGCGAGGTCGCCGAAAACGCTGACTTTTCGGGAAGCTCGCTGGTCAGTAACCGGAAGCGCACTTCATGAAGCCTAAATGGAGCTGCGCCGCTGAAATGATCTAGACTGCGAGATTGGGGGGCGCTGTGCTCGCAAGGTTGGGACTGTGGTGTTTTCGATTCGCGCTAATCACTATCACCTTGCTTCGATAGCGGTCGCGTTGGCCTTGGCTCACCCCTTTGCCCTCATTTCAGACGGGCAGGGCGGGTACTCGGATGCACGTAACTTCGACGCCATGACCGCCGCTCTTAGCTTTTCGCTTCTAGCGTTCCTGTTCTCGATCGTTTCTGGGAAATGGCGAGCGCGGCTTGTCGTCAGCAGTATCGGGTTGTTCGTGCTTAGCTATATCGCCATGCTCTCTAACGGCCACTAGCGCCTCGATAACAGGTGTTTGTGGTGGCTCGGGTCCATCATGAGCCCGTGGCCGCCTTTTCGCATTAAGCCCACGAAGACGGCAAAGCTGCGATTGGAAAAGCGTGATGCGAGAGAGCGCCACAAAATTTCGTCACAGCCACCAGAACAGCCACCTGACCAACACGAAGAAAGCCACCTCTCGGGTGGCCTCTGCAAATTGCTCATTCTTATAATGTTTATGGCTCCTGAGGTAGGACTCGAACCTACAACCCTTCGGTTAACAGCCGAATGCTCTGCCATTGAGCTACTCAGGAGTGTGTTTGGAGCGCGGTTGTTCTCGCACTTCGCTAAGACAGTTATAACAAATGCGGAACGAGGGGTCAAAGGCTGGGGGCGTGGCCGTCCCAATCTCCTGTGGACATCACGCGGAGACTTCTCTTGAAAGGACCTTTTCATGCCGCCAACGTATCTCTCGATTGACGCCCAAGACCTGTTACGGGTACAGCAAAACTGCGATGTTGTAGGCAGTGAATGGTCCAGACTCCGTAGAGATGCAGGCCCCTACGACTGCCTGATGATATTTTCCGGTGCTCAGGCGGGACTGCAACTGGGTCGGAAGCTCGGTGAGGTGGTCGACAGTGTATCGCATAACGAACCATGGTTTGCGAGTTCCCGCATAGCCGGTGGGCATACTGCAAGTGCGGCGTGCGTCTTCGACTGTGCGGGGATTGTTCGCGATCTGGACGCCGGACTGGGCAAGAAGGCCGGCCACAGTAGTCTCCTGCTGGTTGAAGCTGAGGGTATCGACGGTGTTGGCAAAGTCTTCTACCGCGTAAAACTGGTGGTCTCGGACGACGACAGAGATGCCTACGACCTCAACGTTGGGGTCGAGTAGATTGGCGCGGTGGCCTTTGGAGTGCATCCACAGGTCGTGAATCATGGTGGATTCGGGGGCTTCGGCGACGTTCTCAGTGATGAGACTGAAGTGTGCGCCGACGTTCGCCCCGCGGGTCGAGAGCTCGGGCTCACCGGGGAATTGGTGGGAGATTTCGGCATGCGCTGCCATCTGGCGAGCGTGATACAGCGCGGCCTGTGCAAGAGTTGGGTCGAAGCGAAGCGGTTGGAGTCCACGTGCGGCACGATCCTGATTGGCGGCAGCAAGGAGGTACTGCTCGGCTAGATTGGGCGAAGGAGCTGAAGGAGAGGCGGCGAAGATCGGCGGGCAAAAGGTCGCTGCGGCGAGGAGAACGAACGTTTTATAGGCGCAATTGGCGACTCTGGAACGAATGCTGATGTGGTGGGACATGACCTGTGAACCCCGAGTTCTATCTATGACCCTTTGCGGTATATCGGCAGCTACTTTGCGATCCTAAAAGGCAGGTGCAGCCGGAGTTAATACCACTTTTGGGGCAGTTGGGGAAAACCAGGCAGAAGGGGTGTTACAGCAAGAATTACCGCTGATAGTTTGCGCGTTTCAGGCATGGGTTGCAAGGGTCTCGCGGACGATGTCCCACGTCTTGCTAATTCCCTGCTCGAGTGATGTGGTGTGGTGCCAGCCGAGGTTGTGGAGGCGGGTGACGTCCATGAGTTTGCGGGGAGTTCCGTCAGGTTTGGTGGTGTCGAACACGAGATCTCCTTTGAAACCAAGGACTTTGGCTACGATTTCAGCCAATTCGCGGATGGTGACGTCTTCGCCGGTGCCTATGTTGATCAGGGGTGGGTCGTTTTCGGTGAGAAGCGAGTTGTAGCGCGCGTCGTCGAGGTTCATGAGGAAGACGCAGGCTTGAGCTAAGTCTTTTGAATAGAGCAGTTCGCGGCGAGGTGTGCCGGTGCCCCAGACGGTGATAGTGCGGGCATTATTTTCGAGTGGCTTCGGCGGTCTTGCGGATGAGGGCGGGAAGGACGTGGGAGTTGGCCAGGTCGTAGTTGTCGCCGGGGCCGTAGAGATTGGTGGGCATGGCGGCTAAGTACTTTGTTTTGTGCTGCCTATTGTAGCTCCAGCACATCTCGATGCCGGCGATTTTTGCCAGGGCGTAGGGGCGGTTGGTAGGCTCGAGCGGGCCGGTGAGGAGGGAGGATTCGGGCATGGGCTGGGGGGCCATTTTGGGGTAGATGCAGGAGGAGCCGAGGAAGAGGAGGCGGTCTACGTTATTGATTCTGCTGGCTTCGATGATGTTGGTCTGGAGGATGAGGTTGTCGTGGATGAAGTCAGCCGGGTAGGTGTTGTTGGCGAGGATGCCGCCTACTTTGGCGGCGGCTAGGAAGACGTACTCGGGTTTCTCTTTGGCGAAGAAGTTGTTGACTTCATTGGTGTTGAGGAGGTCTAGCTCGGCGCGGGTGCGAGTCAGGATGTTGGTGTAACCGAGATGTTGCAGTTCGCGGTGGATGGCGGAGCCTACCAGTCCACGGTGTCCGGCGATGTAGATGCGGGAGGTTGGGTTCATCGGTGGCTCCTTTTTTTTGCTTGTGGTGGATCAGCGATTTTATTGGTTATTTTGAAATTTTAGGTGTTCGATGATGGTTTTTTGTGGTCAATAGGTGGTGAAAAGTGTGGCAATGATGGTTTGAGGACTGTCACTTTTTATACCCGATTGAGACCCAAGGCTGTAGCCTTGGGTACCTAGAAGCAAAGGCAACGGCAAAAGCAAAGGCAGAAGCAGATCCCTACGGGATGACAACCAAAGAAACAACGGCAAGTGCAACGGCAACGGCAAAAGCAACTGCGACGAAAACTGCGACAACAGATCCCCTACGGGGATGACAAGCTAGAACTACAACGGCAAATACAGGGATTCTTCACCCTTCGACTTTGCTCAGGGCTCAGAATGACGACCTAAAGATGGCTAAGGCTCCGTTGAGCGCTCAGCCATGTTTAGGTTTCCCGGACGTTGTAGGCCTCGAAGCCGTGCTGGCGGACGAGGGCGTCGCGCTGGGCGGATTTGAGGTCGGCGTCGACCATCTCCTGAACTAGCTGGTCGAAAGACGTGCGTGGTGTCCAGCCTAGTTCACGCTTGGCCTTGGAGGGGTCGCCGAGGAGGGTTTCGACCTCGGTGGGGCGGAAGTAGCGGGGGTCTACGGCTACGATCACGTTCCCCTTCTTGTCGGTGGCCTTCTCTTCTACTCCACTTCCCTGCCAGGTGAGGTCGAGTTCGAGGAGTTTGGCGCAGCGCTGTACGAACTCGCGGACGCTGTACTGCTGGCCGGTAGCGATGACGAAGTCCTCGGCTTGTCCTGCTGCAGCATCAGCCACTGCTCTCGACGTAGTCGCGGGCGTGGCCCCAGTCGCGCTTGGCGTCGAGGTTGCCGAGGTAGAGCTGCTCCTGCAGGCCCAGCTTGATGCGGCCGACGGCCGCGGGTGATCTTGCGGGTGACGAAGGTCTCGCCGCGCGGGGCGACTCGTGGTTGAAGAGGATGCCGTTGCAGGCGTACATGCCGTAGGCCTCGCGGTAGTTGACGATGATCCAGTAGCGCGTACATCTTGGCGACGGCATAGGGCGAGCGCGGATAGAAGGGGGTGGTCTCCTTCTGGGGGATCTCCTGGACGAGACCGTACAGTTCGGAGGTCGAGGCCTGATAGAAGCGGGTCTTCTTTTCGAGACCGAGGATGCGGATGGCTTCGAGGAGACGGAGAACGCCAATGGCGTCGGACGTCGGCGGTGTACTCGGGCTCTTCGAAGGAGACCTGAACGTGGCTCTGCGCGGCGAGGTTGTAGATCTCGTCGGGCTGGACCTTCTGGACGATGTGGATGAGCGAGGTGCGTGTCGGTCATGTCGCCGTAGTGGAGGACGAACTTGGGATCGGGGTCGTGAGGGTCCTCGTAGATGTGGTCGATGCGGGCAGTGTTGAAGAGAGAGGAGCGGCGCTTGATGCCGTGGACCTCGTAGCCTTTTGCAAGGAGGAACTCGGCTAGATACGCTCCGTCCTGACCGGTAACTCCTGTAATGAGGGCTTTCTTCACGCTTGGTCTCCTTTAGTTTGCTTCGTTCGTTTTTGTTATCCGTAAGATGAAGTTTACTTGAAGTAGTTTGCAGAGACGTTTCGTTGCGAGTTCTCAGTTTAACGGCTTGAGAGAGCGGGAGCCAATGAGTAACTCGTTTGGAGCTTTTATTCGCAGGCAAAGAGTGGATTTACCCAATTGAGACGATCCGGCCGATCATCGACACCGGCGTTACCATCCGAGGCAATTGGACTTCGCCCACCACATCGTTACAATCAAATCGCACCCTCCCGGACACCGTGACACGACGCCGCAACCCAATCCTCAAGGCCGCGACTCTCTGCCTCTTCGCCGTAGGCGCCGCAACGTTGCACGCGCAGGCACCTACGCCCTCGACGCCCCAGGCGCCCGCTGCGCCCACCCAAAGAGATCAGTCCTTCTATGTCGCGCAAGTCCCTAAGCCCCCGCCGATCCTCTATCGCAACCTGATCTACCTCGACGCTGCACACGGGGGTTCGGACACGGGAGCGCGCCTTTCGAACAATGTTCTCGAAAAGGACATCAACCTTGCCCTCGCCTCCCGCATCAAGGCTCTGCTTGCCGCCGCAGGCTTCTACATCGTCTCCTCGCACGAGAGCGACACGGACATGACGACCGATCAGCGTGCGGAGATCGCCAACCATGCTCGGCCCGCCGTCTGTCTTCTTCTTCACGCGACGTCCACCGGCTCAGGAGTCCACATCATCACCTCCGCGCTCACCGCATCGGATGATGCCACGGCTGCTCCGCGCATTCTTCCGTGGGACACCGCCCAGTCGTATACGCTGCCGCAGAGCATCCGCGTCGCGAATCAAATCGGCCTTGGGCTGGTTGATGCCAAGGTACCGGTGATTCTTACGAGGGCCACTGTAGCTCCCCTCGACAACCTGACCTGCCCTGCCGTGGTGGTCGAGCTAGCCCCGCTCGGCGCTGGGTCCGCCACTCTTCAACCTTCCGACTCCGGCTATCAGCAAAAGGCAGCCCAGGCGATTGCAAACGCGCTGGTCACATGGCGCACCCGCAACGCGCCGCCTCCATCACCGCCGGCCGTCACTGGAGCGCCCCGATGATTCCCCGCTACCAGCGCATCCTTTTCTGGTGCCTCATCGGCGGCATCGCGCTGATGTCCGCCTTTCTGCTTCGCGGTTGTCAGCAGGCTCACAAGCGCCTGACCGCACTCAACAACAGCACGCCCATCGCCGCGCCAACGACGGCCAGCACCGAAGAGGTGAACCTCTACCTGGCCAACGATGCTGACGCCACGATCACGTCGACGCGTGATCAGGTCGCGCTGCCGCAAGACCCCGCCCTGCGCGCCCGCGCCCTCCTCGAACACCTGATCGCGCAATATTCACAGCCCGACTCCACCCATCCCCTCGAGCCTGGCGCTGCCATCGATGATGTCTTCCTGCTGACTAACCCGGATTCCGCACATGAAGGTCAACTCGCGGTCATCAACCTCCGCAGCGGGTTCACCGAGAACCACCCCTCGGGCGTCCTCGTCGAGAACCTGACCATCCAATCCATCATCGGAACCCTCCACGCTGCTCTGCCTCGGATCACCTACGTGCGCTTTCTCGTGGACGGACAGCCCCGCGATACGCTCGCCGGTCATGCCGACCTCCGTTCCACTTACCCCGCTACCGATACCACCACCAAACCCGTCCAACCGACCGAAGAAGCCATCCAGCCATGAGCACCCTTACTACCCCGGCCCCCAGCACTCCCACCATCGGCGTATTCGACTCAGGCTTCGGCGGCCTCACTGTCCTCCGCGAACTTCTGCCGCTCATCCCCGGCGCTCACTACATCTACCTCGGCGACACCGCACGGCTCCCCTATGGCTCCAAGTCGCGGGAGACCATCACGCGCTATGCGCTCTCCAGCGCACGCTTCCTCGCTGACCAGGGGGCCGACCTGCTCGTCATCGCCTGCAATACTGCTACTGCACTGGCGCTCGACGATATCAAGGCTAACCTTCCCATCCCTGTGATCGGTGTCATCGAGCCCGGTGCTAAGGCGGCAAGGGAGCAGACCGGCAGAGATGTCCTCGTACTGGCCACCACGGCCACCACACAATCTCACGCCTATACTCAGGCCCTGACCGGGCTTGGCCTCAAAGCCACCGAGAAGGCCTGTCCCCTGCTGGTTCCACTGGTCGAAGAAGGCTGGATCGACCACCCCATGAACGCCGCGGTCACGCTTGAGGTTCTGCGTATCTATCTGCTCGAGGCTCTGGCCGAAGCCCCCAAGGCCACTACCCTGCTGCTGGGCTGCACGCATTACCCGCTCTTGAAGCCGCTCATCGAGACGACGCTTCGGAACTTACACCACCCTATGCGCATCATCGACTCCGCTGAGGCCACCGCTCGAGCCGTCGCCGCGCACCTTCCCGCTTCAGTCTCCAGCGCCAGCCCAACCTGTGAGTTTTACGCTACCGACTCCATCGAAAAATTCCAGCGACTGGGCTCCGCTTTTCTGGGTAGGTCCCTCAGTGAAGTAAAGCTCCTCGACCTCGGGGGCTGAAGAAAGGCAGGGTATAGGGAGTAGGGGGTAGGGAGTAGAGACCAACAACAAAAACCTACACCCTGCTCCCTACTCCCTATACCCTGTCTTTATGCCCTATCTGCTCAAGACCGAACCGAACAAATACTCCTTCGACGACCTCGTCCGCGATGGCGAGACCACATGGGACGGCATCAGCAACAACCAGGCGCTGCTGACCCTCCGCAACATGAAGAAGGGCGACAAGCTCGTCATCTACCACTCGAATATCGGTAAGGCCGCTGTGGGTCTGGCCAAGGTCGTCTCAGTGGACGCCACCGACCCCAAGAACCCGAACGTTCGCATCGCCCCGGTCAAGCCACTCAAGCGCGAAAAAGCTCTCGACGAGATTCGCGAGGCCGCTGTCTTCAAAGGGTCCATCCTCTTCCGGCAGTTCCGGCTCTCTGTCGTTCCTCTCACTGACGACCAATACGACTGGCTCGTTCAGCCCTGAAGAATTCACGGTGCGATTTCCACAGAAATTCCTGTCAAGCCCCGAATCGCCAAAACCCACGTCAATCAAGGCGATTCGCGCGCCGATGAATTTCATCTGGCTCGCTATACTGGATAGAGAGATATTCCCAAGGCCCCGGTTGCTAGCCGGGGTTTTGCCGTTAACCAGACGGATAACAGATAGACTCAGGTCCGGATCTAACCTGAATCTTTCGAAGACTTTAGACCAATAAGTACCCCCGGGCAGGGGTACCAAACCCGACGGGCCCGACACTGCTATCCTTACCAACGGAAACCCAACAGGAGCGAACCAGCATCATGATCGATCTAAAAGGCAAAGTAGCCGTCGTCTTCGGCCTCGCCAACAAGCGCAGCATCGCCTGGGGCATCGCCCAGAAGCTATCCGAGGCCGGCGCCACCCTCGCCATCTGCTACCAGAACGAACGCCTCCAGCGTGACGCTGACGAGCTTGCCGCCGACCTGCCCAACACCAAAACCTTCCGCTGCGATGTCTCCATCGACGCCGACATCGACGCCGTCTTCGAGCAGCTCAAGGCCACCTACGGCAAGCTCGACATCATCGTCCACTCCATCGGCTTCGCTCCCAACATCAAGAACACGGTCCTCCAGACCGCCCGCGAAGACTTCCGCGTCGCCTTCGACATCAGCGCCTACTCGCTGATCGCCATAGCCCGCGCCGCCGAACCGCTGATGACCGATGGCGGCTCCATCCTCACCCTCACCTACTACGGCGCCGACAAGGTCTTCCCCAACTACAACATCATGGGCCCCGCCAAGGCCGCGCTTGAGTCCATCGTCCGTTATCTCGCCGCCGACCTCGGCCTGAAGAAGATTCGCGTCAACGCCATCTCCGCAGGCCCCATCAAGACACTGGCAGCCCGAGGCATCGGCGACTTCACCAAGATTCTCAACGCGGTCGAAGAACGCGGCCCTCTCCACCGCAACGTCGACGCGTTAGAGGTCGGCAACACTGCCCTCTTCCTCTCCAGCGACCTGGCCAGCGGCATCACCGGCGAGATCACCTTCGTCGACTGCGGTTACAACGTAACAGGCCTGTAAAAGACTATGAATCTTTCGCGGGCCGGCTACATAATTCCGACGGTTTGCTTGATCATTGTCTTGCTGGTGACAGGGTTGAGCAGCAGGAGCGACTCTTATCTCAGTTTTTGGACTCTCCCACTGTTGCCTGGTGGGGCAATCGCTCTTGCTGCCTTAATGCCTTTCAAGGTTCACTTCAATTCCGATAACGCCCTCTTCACGGTACTGGAGGTTGTGTTCAACACGATCATCTATTCGAGCTTGATGTTCTGGTGTATCCGCACTCAACGCCAGCATTGAACTATCGAAATTGATGATTCTGTTTCGTTTTGGCAAGGCTACTGACAGAACGTTGTCAGTAGGGTTTTACTATTCTCATCGCTGTAAACGAATTGGTGTAATCCGCGAAATCCGCGGCCGAAAGGAACTTCAATGACGATCTCCGAAATTCTCCTCCAGGACTTTGACAACGAGATGAAGGGCACCCGTACCACGCTCGAGCGAATCCCCGAAGCCAACCCCGAATTCAAGTGTCACGAGAAGTCCATGCCAATGGGTCGCCTCGCCGTCCACGTCGCCACATTGCCGAAGTTCGGCAGCACCATCCTCTCAACCGACGTCCTCGACCTCGCGACTGAAAAGTGGCCATCGATGGTCTTCGAGTCGCGCGAAAAACTTCTCGCCGACTTCGACGGCCTCGCCGCCGAGGCCCGCAAACACCTCGCCTCCGCCACCGACGAAGACCTCAAGAAACACTGGAAGATGACCTGGGGCGACAAGACCATAGCCGACGCCCCGCGTTCCATCCTCTACCGCACCATGTTCTTCAACCACCTTATCCATCACCGCGCCCAGCTCGGCGTCTACCTCCGCCTCAATGACGTCCCGGTTCCGCCGCTCTACGGGCCCTCCGCAGACGATTCCATGGGCTTCTAAAAACGCTGGCAGCTCGCGGTATGCTTCTAGCACCATGAAAACTCTCGTCGGTGCTCTCGCACTCGTGTACGCGGCGGTAGCCTCTCTCGCACAGGCTCCCGCCCCGGCAAAGCCAGCCATCGTGCTCCACGCCGCAAGAATGCTCGACGTCGCCGCAGGAAAGGTCGTCGCGCCTGCCGAAGTCCTCATCGAAGGCGAGCACATCACCGCCGCAGGCACCAGCGTCGCGCATCCAACCGGAGCGAAGGTTATCGACCTCGGTGACGCAACGCTGATGCCCGGCCTGATCGACGCTCATGTGCACCTCTTCCTCCACCCCGGGGCCGAAGACCTGCAAACCGTCGAAGAGAGTGTCCCGCAGCGCACTTTGATTGCAGCCGACGCCGCAAGACTCGACCTGCTTGCAGGCTTCACCGCCGAGCGCGACATGGGCAGCGAGGGTGCAGGGTGCGCCGACGTAGCCGTGCGCAACGCCATTAACTCCGGCCTGATCCCCGGCCCGCGTATGCGCGTAAGCTGCAACGCAGTCGATATCCTGGGCGGCCACGAAGACGCAAACAACTTCAACCCTGCACAAAAAGTTCTCTCCAACGCTGACTACGCAAACTCAGCCGAACAGCTTGTCGAAGTCATCCGCCAGCAGCGCAAAGACGGAGCCGACTTCACCAAAATCTACGAGACCGGAAGAGACTCCCTGCACGACGGAGTCTTCCAGACGCCGTACCAGTACACCGAAGCCGAACTCGCCGCAGCCATAGCTGAAGCCGCTCGCACCGGCGGAGACCGCACCTCGGGACGCGGAGTTGCTGTCCACGCCACCGGCGAGCCAGGAACAGGATTCGCTGTGGCAGCAGGTGTAGCCTCCGTCGACCACGCCTACCAGCTAAGTGACGCAACGATGAAGGCCATGCGCGACAAGGAGATCTACGCCGTACCAACCTTCGCCATCGCCGAGTACTTCGCAGATCATGCGGCGACGCCCGAACGCGCAGCGTATCTCCGCGCGGAGCAGGCCTTCCACGCGGCTGAGTTCAAAAAGCAGATGGCCGCAGGGGTTCCCTTCGCCGTTGGGAGCGACGTCGGTCCCTTTCCACACGGCACGCAGGCTCGCGAGATGGAGTTGATGGTCGAGTACGGGATGAAACCCGCTGATGTGCTCCGCGCTGACCTGATCAACGGAGCAAAACTGCTCGGTTGGGGAGGTAAGATCGGCGAAGTAAAACCCGGCTATTATGCCGATATCATCGCAGTCCAAGGGAATCCGCTGGATGATATCTCCGCGCTGCGACGAGTGAAGTTCGTCATGAAGAGCGGCTCAGTCATCAAGCAGTGAAGCAGGTCTATCCAGCCTTCTCGGTTAACTCGGCCCATCGCGCATAGAGGCGATCCGCTTCCTCTTGCGCAGCTTCCATATCAGCAAGCGCTGCGGTCAACTTGGCAGCGTCCGTTGCCACAGCCGGGTCTTCGACCTTCGTCCTCGCCGCCTGAAGTCTTTCTTCGGCGGCTTCCACTGCGGACTCAATCCCTGCGTACTCACGAGCCTCCAGGTACGAAAGTTTTTTCTTCCCGACAGAGACGGGCGGCTTACCGGCGGCCGACGCCTCGGGCGCAATCGCCTTTCCGGTAGTTCCTGGGGCGATTGGCTCTTCCAGCTTGACGCCGCGCCACTGCTCCCACTGTGAGTAGTCTGCGAAGGTCTCCGATCCACCTTTGCCGTCGAGTCCGAGGACGATGGTCGAGACTCGATCGAGCATGTAGCGGTCGTGGGTTACGAGGACCAAAGCGCCTGTGTATTCGAGCAGGCTCTCTTCGAGGATCTCAAGTGTTGCGATATCGAGATCGTTCGTCGGCTCGTCTAGTAACAGCAGGTCCGCGGGCTCGAGCATCAGCTTTGCGATCAGCACACGGGCACGCTCGCCGCCGCTCAGACGTTCGACGGGTTGATTGAGCTGCTCGCTGGTGAAGAGGAACTTCGTGGCGTAGCTCGCTACGTGGATCACGCGTCCCTGATAGACCACAGAGTCCGAGTCGGGGGCGAGCGCTCGCCGGAGCGTTACGCCCTCTTCGAGCTCGCGCGTCTGGCTGAAGTAAACGATCTTCAACGAGGCGGCTTTCTTTACTTCACCGGAGGATGGGGCCAGTTCGCCGGTCAGCAGGCGCAGCAGCGTGGTCTTTCCGCTGCCGTTCGGCCCGACTAATCCGACGCGCATGCCGTTGGCGATGAGGAAGTTCAGGCCCTCGACGATGTTGCGATCACCGAGCGTGATGCTGACGTCTTCCAACTCCACCAGCCGCTTCGTCTGTCGGTCGGTTGCCGAGAAGTCGATCCCTGCGGTCGAGGTCTGCACACGTGCGTTGACGTCCTTCAACTGGCCGATCAGCTCGTGGGCGCTGTCGATGCGCGCCTTTGCCTTGGTTGCTCGGGCCTTGGGTCCTCGGCGGAGCCACTCGACTTCGGTTTTGACGCGGTTCTTCAGCGACTCCTGCAGCTTCGATTGGGCCTCGAGGTACGCCTGTTTGCCTTCGATGAACTTCGAGTAGGATCCTTTTACTCGCAGGAGACCGTCGGCGTAGACGCGGTTGAGTTCGACTATCTCCGTCGCAACATTCTCAAGAAAATAACGATCATGGCTGACCAGAACACAAGCAAAATTACCTTCATTCAGCAGCTCCTCTAGCCAGACGATTCCTGAGAGATCCAGATGGTTCGTCGGCTCGTCGAGCAGAAGAACGTCGGGATGGGTTACCACGGCCTCGGCGATTGCGAGCCTCTTTCGCCAGCCTCCGCTGAGCTTTGCGGCCTCGGCGTCGAGGGTAGGAAATCCGGTTCTGCCGCTGGTCTCGCGCAGTCGGCCTTCGCGTTCCGCTTCGGCGACGCCAGCCTGCTTCAGGGCCGCTTCGAGCACGTCGCGAACGGTGAGGCCGGGGGCGAACTCCGACTCCTGCTTCACATAGCCGATTCGGGCGCGCTTGCGAACGGCGACGTCACCTGCGTCGGCGTCCTCGTCGCCAGCGAGAACCTTGAGCAGGGTGCTCTTGCCGGCCCCGTTCGGCCCGATCAGGCCGATGCGGTCGCCGTCGGAGACCGTGAAGGAGATATCGCGAAAGAGAGCCGTGGCGCCGAAGGCCTTGGTTAAGCCCTGCGCATTTAAGATTGGAGGCATCCCCTAAGTTTACCGTGATACTGGGTACCCCACACCCCTGGGTACCTTTTGATCTAAAGTCTTCGAAAGATTCGGGTTAGGTCCGGACCTGGGTCTGGCTGTTATCTGTTTGGTTAACGGGAAAGCCCCGGCTTGTAACCGGGGCCTTTATGAAATATCTCTACATCCAGTATAGCGAGTCAGGTGAAATTATTCGGCACGCGAATCGCCTTGATTGGCGCGGGTTTTGGCGAATTGGGGCTTGACAGGTTTTTAGTGTGGAAAAGTAGTCAGTCGAGATCGAAATCCCGTAACGGACGCTCTCCCATGGGAGTTTCCTTGGCTTTTTTGACGGCTTCGGCGAACTTCTTGGCCAGCACGTCGTCCTTGTTTTTCTGGGCTTCGACGCTCTGGGCGAAGATGGAGTCGCGGCGGGCGTCGCTCTCGCGGAGGGCTTTCGCTGCTTCGCCGAAGTCTTCGAACATCTTCTTCTTGGGCGCGGATTTGTGGGAGATGATCGCGCGTGATACGGGATCGACCTTTAACATCGCACCGCAGTCCGGACACATTACTTCAAATGGCTGGTCACTCAGGCCCATGACGATTCCCTCACGAGCCATTGTAAGGCGCAAAGCGGTGCCGCTGGAAGGTACACTCAACGCGGAGAGATTCCCTCAGCGGCTAAAGCCGCGATGCATGGGAGTTTGCGGCGCGACTGAAGTCGCGCCCTTTCAAAGCAAAGACTTTTCAGAAAGCGCTTGAAGCCGGACTTTTGCCGTCGATCCGTCCTCAGCAGTGAGCAATGGCGCTACGGACTCTTACCCTGCAGATGCTCTTTCGCAGGAGGGTCTTGCCGCGGTGAAGGTGCGCCTTCACGGATGAGCTGGATTTGCCTCTCAGCTCCGCAATCTGCGTGATGGAACAGTCATCTGAAAAGTGAAGCGCAACGATTATGCGGGTCTCCTCGGGCAGGTACTCCATGTGCCTGGGGACGAGGCGCAATACCTCCCGGCGAAGCGCCATCTTCTCCGGGTCTTCTACTGTAGGGCTGGAGTTCTGCTCGAAGGTATGCAGATACTCCAGGTTGTCCTCGAGGTATAGGACCGTCTTTCTCCTCATCTTCCTCAAAGCCACGAGGGCGTGGTTCGAGACGATTCTGGAGAACCAGGTCTTCATCGAGGATTCACCGCGGAAGGCAGAGATCGCCTTCCATGCGGCGCAGAACGAGCTATGGACGACGTCTTCCGCGTCTGCGGGGCTTCGCAGGATCGAGATTGCGATTCGCTGGAAGTAATTCTTTTCTCTGACCACGAGATCGGTCAGTTCGTGCCGGCGCAACTGCACTGCGAGATTCGTATCTTCTCCCACTGGAAAAAATGGAACGCAGACCGCAGTGGTTTCAACTGGGGTGAACATGTGAGTCTCCTGAATGTTGTCATTCACGCTTAGAAATGGGGCCGCGTCACGCAGGGTGCGCGGCTCAGAACGCCTTTGAGGCGATGAGCGCTAAGCGACGGAAGAGACTGGCGGGGGACGTAAGAGCAGCGATGGAGGCCAGAGATTTGAGCACCGGAAGCGCAGCGTCGCACGATACAGACGCCCTATCCGAATTGGCCTGAAGGGGAATAGATCGATAAGCAGGGCAAGAATAACGAAGGCCACGGTGCGGGGTGGCACGGGCTGCTTGATTCTGGATGTTGCGGAAAGGCTTTCGTGGGCTCCGATGGCCCTGCTTGCGGCTCGCTGTACGACGTGAAGGCCTTTGGAACGGCGGGACGCAACGCTGGAGGGGAAGATTCCGAGCAGGAGGAGAAACGAGATCAGAATCCAATGAGATTGCCGGGTTGTCGTGACGGAATTCACCTGGACCTCGTCGAGCGCTACATCATAAGACGCTTAAAGTTCTCGTTGGGCGTCTGTTCTCTAACGATATCACCGGGCGAGCTACAACCTGACGACCACGTGGCCGGGACACTGGTTTCCGGCGACGCCTACGAGCCGCTCAATCAGGCCTTCGCCGTAGCGGGCCAGGAACCATACGCCAGCCAGAACGCGCTCCTGTGGGTGGCCGTCGGGATAGAGGTTCAGGGTGATGGCCTCGGCGTGCTTGCGCAGGCTGGACTCCTTCTGGAGTTCGTAAGTCGCGGCCATGCGGCGGAGACGGTTCATCTGGTAGAGCATCTTCGAGCCTGAGCTCTCTGCAGAAGTGCCGAGGCTCTGGTCGATGCCGCGCAGGTACTCGGTCAGGGCGTCGAGTTCGGTATCGAGGGCGTTACCGACGGAGGCCAGCTTTCTTTTGAGCGCAATGGGCATCGCACGGGCGCCGAATCGCTGGGCGAGATCGTCGGCTGTGGTCATGGCGTCGGGGAGCTGGATCTCGTCCTTGTCCATGATGGTGGCGATGGCGGGCTCGATGAGCGTGGCGCTGAGGCGGGGCAATACGGGGGTGATGCGTCCCAGAATTTTGTCGTAGAGGACGGCGCTCTGGGCGAAGTAGGCGATCTCGGCAGGGCCACCGATGTAGGCGGCCGTGGGGAGAAGCGTGTCCTGAAAGACCGGCCGCAGGAGGGCGTTGGGGCTTAGGCGCTCGGGGGTTTTATCGAGGATCGCGAGCAGGTCTTCGGAGCTGTAGATATGGCCGCCCGCCCGCCACTGGCCTTCGGCGGGTCTGCGCAGGGCGACGCGCTCGCCGGTCTCCTCGTCGACGAGGAAGAGGAGGGATGCGCCCTCAGCTACCATCACCTGCGCGTGGTAACCATCGCGTACTAATTCTTCGCTGCGGGTGATAAGCGCCTGTTGCAACTCGTCGGCGTGTTCGATTGCGTAGCGTAATGTGGTCGCGCCCAGAGAGTGACACTCTCGCGATGCGGCATCGATGATGATCAGGCCCTGTTCGGCGAAGATCTTCGCCATCAGCCGTGCAAAGGCGCTGGCCAGAGTCGCCTTGTGGCCTTCGTGCGGCTGGTAACACTCGCGCAGCCAGTCGGTGACGGGGGCGTATCCGAGGAGTTCGCTGGCGCGCTCGAGCACCGGGTCGATGCCTGCGCCCGGAACGACGCCGCCTACTGGGACGGCATGGGCAACATGTGGCCCGGCGTGTAGTGTCTCGACGGCAGTCTTGGTCAGGAGCGATACCTGGTCCACTTCGGCGAGGTCGTGGTCTTCGGTTGCGAGCCAGAAGACGGGCACGTGCTCGACGCCGGTTGCGCGCGTGGCTTCTTTGGCTCGCGCTACTGCGGAGGCTGCCTTCAGAAGTGTTAAGTAGCGGGCCGCCGAAGAGCACTACCTGCTGGCCCGTAACTACGGCTCTTGCCCCAGCGCGCAGCTTTTCGATATTGGCCATTACTGCCGGACTTGCGCCGAAGCTTTGGTTTTGGCGCTTCAGCTCATCGGCGAGCCGGTTGGCATCTGGTCCTGCGGCTGCCTGGCCGATCCACTTGCCCGCAAACGGCTCCGACCCGTACCACTGGCGCACGGCTGCGTCAGCCGGTTTCTCGCCCATGGTCAGGAAGTCGCGGTAGATCTGCGACACATGCGGCAACACCGTTATCGGGTAACACTCAACGCTCATCGCGGGCCTTCGTCCTCAATCATTCTTACAGACCGCAGTCCCGTTACCCGAAGCCGCGGATATTTTGTCGAATTTCCCGTGCATCCGTTGGATGCGGTAGACCCAACTGCCGATGCAGGATGATACCGTAGCCGTATGGCCGTCCCGTCAAAGAAAGCAAAGAAATCGAGCGCCTCCACCTCCGTTACTGCCGCCACACTTCCCGCCAAACCTAAGAAATCTGCGAAAAAAGCCACTCTGGTCTCGTCGAAGCTCTCCTACAAGGGAAAGGTCTTCAACGTTTTTACCGATACGGTGATTGAGCCCAGCGGGGTGACGAATGTGCGGGATGTGATCCGCCACAACGGCTCGGTCGTGATCCTTGCTGTTGACGAGAGCAAGAATCCCAAGGACCCAGAGATCATCTTTGAGCGGCAGTATCGGCACGCTGCCGGCCAGCTTCTTTATGAGCTTCCTGCAGGGCGCGTGGAGCCGAATGAGGCCCCTCTGGCTGCGGCCAAGCGCGAGATGATCGAGGAGACCGGCTTTCGCGCCAAGCGCTGGACGCTGCTGACCAAATACTTCGCCAGCCCGGGTTTTCTAGGCGAATGGATGCAGATTTACCTGGCCCGCGATATCCGCGAAGGCACATCCCAGCCTGAGGCCGACGAGCAGATCGAGGTCTTCCGCTTGCCCCTCTCCGAGGCTATGGCTCTCATCGCCGCCAATAAAATCCACGACGGCAAGACGCTGATCGGCCTGATGCTCTACGACTCGGCCCGTCGTGCCGGCAGATTGTGAATAGCTGGTGACAGACGTTTTACAAACCTGAGACTTCCCCAGAAAACCCCAGCCGCAACTTCTGCGTCACAGTGAGTTGAGAGGTGTCGATTCGGATCGGCGCAGCTCGACAACGAATATAGGGAGTTGGGCACGTGGCACAATACAAGGGAACAGTGAAGTGGTTTAACAACGCAAAAGGGTACGGTTTCCTCGGTCGCAACGAGGGCGCCGATGTATTTGTCCATTACACATCCATACAGCGCGAAGGGTACAAGAGCCTCAAAGAAGGCGATGAGGTCGAGTTCGACATCATTCAGGGCGCCAAGGGCCCACAGGCCGATCAGGTAGCCCGAATAGCTCATTAGTTTCCTGCACTTTTCCCAGGGACGCGGGACACTCACGAACGGTGCATCACGCTCTGACAGATGCGTGTGCGCCGTTTTCGTTTGATGTTGCATACTGTCCATGAGTCAGGGTTCCCTTTTTATGGACAACATTACGATCGCTCGCATCCTCGACGAAACCGCCTCCCTCCTCGAGATCGATTCAGCTGACCCCTTCCGCATCCGCTCGTATCGCCGCGCTGCCGAGGCCGTCGAGCAGCAGACGACCCAGTTGGCGACTCTCGCGACCCCGGACGCCGATCCCAAAGGGCTCCTCGCTATTGCCGGGATTGGCAAAGGGATGGCCGCCAACATCGTCGCTATTGTCGCCACGGGTACGATGCCGCTTCGCGAAGAGCTTCTGCAAAAGTACAAGCCCACCATGCTCGAACTGCTGCGACTTCCGGGTATGGGTCCGAAGACCGTTGCTCTCGTCTGGTCTGCGCTTGAGGTCGCCGATATTGACGGACTCGAAGCTGCCGCAAAGGCCGGGCATCTGAACAAGCTGCCGCGCATGGGTGAAAAATTCACCACCAAGCTGATCAAGGGCATTGAGGACTACCGGCGCAACTCCAGCCGCTTTCGCATCGACCAGGCTCGCGAGCAGGCCGACCGCATCTCAGCCCTTATCCGCGGGTTCCCCGGCATCGACGAGATCACCCCTGCCGGCTCTCTGCGCCGAGGCCGCGAGACCGTCGGCGACCTCGACCTTCTCGTCACCGGCCCTGCCTGTGAGCCTGATGTCGTCTCCGCCGCGGTAGAGCACGTCGCCGCACTGCCGCTGATCGACAAGCTTCTTGCCAAGGGGCAGAACAAGGTCTCCTTTACGCTCCGCAGCAATTTGCAGGTTGATGTGCGCCTCTTGCCCCGGGCCAGCTACGGAGCGGCGCTGCAGTACTTCACCGGCTCGAAGATGCACAACGTAGCCCTGCGCCAGCGCGCCATCAAACGCGGCCTCACGCTGAACGAGTACGCCCTCGCCCGGCTAGAAGACAACACCATCGTCGCTGCCGCCACTGAGGAGGCGATCTATCGCGCGCTTGACCTCGACTACATTCCACCCGAGCTGCGCGAGAACTCCGGCGAGCTTGAGGCCGCCGCCACGCATGCGCTCCCGCAGCTCATCACGCTTACCGACATCCACGGTGACCTGCACATGCACACCACCGAGACCGACGGCGCCAACACCATTCGCGAGATGGCCGAAGCAGCCCTCGCCCGCGGCCTGAAGTACATCGCGATCACCGATCACAGCAAAAACCTTGCCATGACCAACGGTATGGATGATAAGCGCGCTCTCGCCCACATCAAGCGCATCCGCGAGGTCGACGTCGAGATGAAGGGGCGCATCCGTGTGCTCCCCGGCATTGAGGTCGATATCCTCGCCGAAGGCCAGCTCGACCTTGACGACTCGACCCTTGCCCAGATGGACATTGTTGTAGCCAGCGTCCACAGCCGCTTCGATCAGCCCATCGACCAGATGACCGATCGCATCCTGCGCGCGCTCGAAAACCCGCACACAAGAATCCTCGGCCATCCCACCGGCCGCAAGGTCCTCAAGCGCGACCCCTACGCGCTGCACCTCGACAAAATCCTTAAGCGCGCCGCCGAGCTGGGAGTAGCTGTGGAACACAACGCCAGCCCTGCCCGAGCCGACCTCAACGACCTTCACCTGCGTCTGGCCAAACAACATGGCTGCAAGATCACTGTTAACACCGACGCCCATTCAACAGACGAGCTGGACCAGATCCGCTACGGCATCACCCAACTCCGCCGAGCATGGCTCACGCCCGCTGACCTCATCAACACTCAGCCCACCGCCGAGGCGATGCTAACCCAACTCCGCCCCAAGCCCTGAGCGTCATGCACGATATTGATCGTCTGTAACCTGCTCCATCCAGTCAACGACTTTGCCGTCGAGTTTTTCCTGAATTGCAATGTGCGTCATGGCAGTGGTTGGTGTAGCCCCATGCCAATGCTTTTCGCCAGGCGAGAACCAAACCACATCTCCCGGCCGGATCTCTTCAATCGGTCCGCCTTCCCGCTGAGCCCAGCCCGAGCCCGAGGTGACGATCAAGGTCTGACCGAGCGGGTGCGTATGCCACGCTGTACGAGCGCCGGGTTCAAAGGTAACGCTGGCGCCTTGAACGAACGCCGGATCCGGTGCCTGAAACAGTGGATCGATCCGCACTGTGCCAGTGAACCAGTCGGCGGGGCCTTTGACTGAGGGTTGCGAACCGCAGCGTTTAATTTCCATCGATACTCCTTGGATGATTGGATGCTACCCGATACTATTGGGCCGCAGTTTGAAACGTATCCGGAAGGTATCCAGGGAGACCCCAAGAATGAACGTTGGCAAGGTGTTGGGTTGTTGTGCAGCAATACTGTTCCTATCGACTACGATGGCTTTCGCAGCAGACAAGATTAAAGGTGATGTTAAGGTCGAGTCCGGGATGCTTCGCGGCGCCTCTGACGCGGGAGTCGTCTCGTACAAGGGTGTTCCGTACGCCGCTCCGCCAACTGGGAACCTGCGCTGGAAGGCGCCTCAGCCCGCGGCACATTGGAGCGGTGTTCGCGCTGCTAATCAGTATGGACATGATTGTATGCAGCTTCCCTTCCCCAGCGATGCCGCTCCGCTGGGCACCAAACCTGATGAAGACTGTCTCGTACTGAATGTATGGGCCCCGGCCACGCCCGCGTCGTCCAAGCTGCCGGTCATGGTCTGGATCTACGGCGGGGGATATGTCAACGGAGGCAGTTCGCCCGCGGTCTACGACGGATCGCAGTTCGCGAAGCAGGGCGTCATCTTCGTCAGCTTCAACTACAGGCTTGGCCGTTTCGGCTTCTTCGCTCATCCCGCTTTGACGGCCGAAGCCGGCTCTGCTCCGCTCGGCAACTACGCCTTCCTGGACCAGATCGCCGCGCTCAATTGGGTTCAGCACAACATCGCCGCATTTGGAGGCGACCCAGACAAAGTGACCCTCTTCGGTGAATCGGCAGGCGGAGGCTCCGTCCTTACGATGATGACCTCTCCTCTCTCACGTGGTCTCTTCCAGCAGGCCATCATTGAGTCAGGCGGGGGGCGCGACGGCCTCGGCGGTATGCCGCTGCTCAACGCGGCTGCCAACGGCAAGCCTTCTGCTGAGTCCTCCGGTCTGGCGTTCGCGCAGTCCAAGGGCATTGCAGGATCAGATGCTGCCGCGCTTGATGCCCTCCGTAAGCTCCCTGCGGACGCAATCGTGGCCGGTCTCAACATGGCAAGCATGTTCCAAGCCGCCAAGACGTACTCCGGTCCGATGATTGACGGCAAGATCGTCGTTGAAACTCCTCAAAGCGCCTTCCTTGCCGGCCACCAGATGAAGATTCCCGTCATGATCGGCGCAAACAGCCGGGACATCGGTTTCTCCTTCGCCAAGTCCATACAGGAGGTCGTCGCTCCCTTTGGAGCCAATCAGGACCGCGCGCGCGCCGCGTATAACCCTGACAACTCCACCGACGCCAGGGTTGTAGGAACACGTGTGTCGGCAGACCGCATCATGGTCGAACCTGCCCGGTTTATCGCGCAGGAAGTCGCCGCCTCCGGACAGCCCGCTTATCACTACCGCTTCTCCTACGTCGCGGCCTCGATGCGCAAGGAGTGGGACGGCGCTCCCCACGCAACCGAGATCCCCTTCGTCTTCGACACGGTGAAGGCTCGATACGAAGCTGCACTGGCCCCGGCCGACGAAGCAATCGCAAGAACCACCAACTCCTACTGGGCGTCGTTTGCCAAAACCGGCGATCCCAACGGAGCTGACCGTCCCCATTGGTCACCCTACACACCCAAAACGGATATCGTCATGGATTTCACCAACACGGGAGCCGTCGGATCACCCGACCCATGGAAGGCACGGCTCGATCTGACGGAACAACTGGCATCTGCGAAGCCGTAGATCGCAACGGGCGCTTCGAGCAGGGCGAGCAAGAGTGTCAGCCCTCGTTCGAAGCGCCCTCAATCTTTTTTCGCGTTAGCGATAGTTAGCCGCCACATCTCCTGCATCTCATCCCGCAAAACCACACACTCGGGCAAACGCGATATCCTAGAAGCGTGGCTCACTCCGCGACAACCGATCATGTGCTGGCTCCGGCCAAAGCCACGCCGACGCTCCTTGCCGACTACGCGACCCTCTTCAAGCTCCGCGTCTCCACCATGGTCATCATCACCGCCGGAGCAGGCTTCTACCTCGGCAGTCTCCGCAGCGGGATCAGCCCCTTCCATGCCGGGTTGATACAGGCTCTCGCCGGAATCGCCGTCGTCACCTGCGGCTCAAGTGCCCTGAATCAAGCCCTTGAACGCCGCACCGACGCGCACATGCGCCGCACATCGAACCGACCCATGGCAGCAGGCCGCATCTCGCTCGCCCACGGCCTCCTGCTCGGATTCGCGGCCATCTTCCTCGGCTCGCTCTACCTCGCTTACACCACCAATCTTCTTACGGGGACCCTCACGCTGCTGACCGCCATCGGCTACGTCGGCATTTACACGCCGCTCAAGCGCATCACCCCCATCAACACCTTCATCGGAGCCTTCCCCGGAGCGCTTCCTCCTCTGATCGGCTGGACCGCTGCCCGCGGCGTGATTGAGTGGCCCGCCGTCGCACTCTTCGCCATCCTCTTCGTCTGGCAGTTCCCGCACTTCATGGCCATCGGCTGGATGTACCGCGACGACTACGCCGCTGCCGGAATCCGCCTGACCCCCACCCAGCCCGATGCCCAGGACGCCGCCCGCTCCACGGTCATTCAGTCCCTCTTCTACGCCGTCCTGATGATCCCCGTCAGCCTCTGGCCCACCTGGCTTGGCACTACCGGGATCTTCTACGCCGTCGCCGCCACGATCCTCAGCGCCGGATACCTCTGGTACACCATCCGCTTCGCCCGGATCGTTCGCGCGCCGCTGGCCCCTGATGCCCGCACCTACGCCCGTGACCTGCTCAAAGCCTCCGTCATCTATCTTCCACTCCTCATGGCCGCCATGATGCTCGACGCGAAAGGACGCCTGCTCTTCTAATGCCAAGCACGACCCCAGCCAGTTCCCTGCCCGACAACCAACTCCGCACGCCTCCCGGCATCATCGCCGCCATCATCGCGGTCAGCGCGGTTGCCAGCGCCTTCATCTGCTGGCTTGTTTACTTCCACGCCCCCACCGACGTCGCCGGAACGCAGCTGCGCTCGCTCCCGCTGGTCAACGCGATCCTGAATGCCCTTTCGACCGTCGCGCTGCTCTTCGGCTACCGATTCATCCTCGCCCGCCGCATCGCCCAACACCGCACGGCGATGTTCACGGCCTTCTTCTTCTCGTCGATCTTCCTCGTCTCCTACCTCGTCAACTTCAATCTTCACGGCGAGACGCACTTCAACCGCCTCAGCCCCTGGTGGCCTTTCTACTGGAAGCTCCTGGCCTCCCATATCGTTCTTTCGGTGCTGGCGCTCCCGCTCATTCTCATTACCTTCTTCCTCTCGCTCACGAGCCGTTTTCCTATCCACAAAAAAGTAGCCCGCTACACGTTTCCAATCTGGCTCTACGTCTCCATCACTGGCGTCATCGTCTACTGGATGCAGTCCGCCATCCACTAACCGTTTGTTGTTCTCAATTCCCTAGGCCCTATTCCCTGCCCTATGCAGCCAGACACAAAAAAACTTCTTACCACCGGCCTGTGGATCTTCGGCACGGGAGTCACCGCCTCTCTGCTCGCCTTTACCGTCTTCGGTGGTATAGGCCGCCAGGGCCCGCACACCAACTCAGGCTGGCTGGCGCTCGTCCTCGCGCTGGGATGCCTCCCCACTGGCTTCCTCACACTCGTCCTCGCCGCCATGAAACTCTTCGCCGATCGTCGCCGCTAGTTACTGCGCAGCCATTCTCTCGCGCAATTTCTTCTCGGCTTCAGCGCTCCAGTATTTGCAATCGAGCTGGATGAAGACCGATGTATAGGGGATAGCCAGCTTCGTCTTCAACACCAGAACGTGAAAGTTCCGGCTCGTTTCTTCGATCCGAGCGATGAGCTGTTCATGTGGCAGCGAGTGCACCTCTCGCGATCCCAACATCTGCTTGATCTGCGACCTATAAGCCGTGACTCCCGGCGCATCCGTCTCGGGAATAAATGGAAGCTCTGCGTCCATATAGAGGATCGGCCGAACATGCACCGAACCGTTCACTTCCCGCAGAACCTCCGCGACAACCTGCAGCTGATCCGCATTGGTGTCTACCGTCTCAATCCCCAGCGAGGTCTGGAGGGGATAAGCGGAATCGACCACGAGAATCCAGTTTCTATGACCAAACAGCGGCAAGGTCTGTGACACTTTCGCCTGCCAACCGGTCTTCGTCGGCGGAATACTCGGGGGCGCCCCCGCAAAAGCAGTCGCGGCAATCGTAGAGAGCACAAACCAACGGGCAAACCTGAGCATAAACGGACGACCTTTCCTGAGAACTGTCTATGCGGATCCCGTCTGCGGAAGCCGCAATCCAAAGCGTTAGCGACAATCATCATAACCACACGCTGCTCACTGGCCCTTACTCTTACAAAGTCCCTCAATCCACAAATCCTAATCTGCTATCCTCAACCTTCCCACCCATGAAGCTCTTCGCCGATCGCCGCCGTTAGCACTCTGCTATTCTTTGCCTCATCCGGAGGACCCGTGCGTCGACTCATCATCCCGTTCACGCTTCTGCTTAGTTCAACCGCTTTCACACAAACTCCTCCGACCCCACCCCAACTCTCTCCGCAAGCCGCATACGAACAAGCTACTCGTCCGCTGGAGATCACTCGCCGCTCCATCGCGAACTGGTCCGAGTCGGAGACCGCAGCGCTCGGGGTCGCCATCCAACAGGCCAAAGAACAGTGCGCCGCCCGCACTCCGAGCCAGTACACCGGCGAAGATCTTATCGCCTACGCCCGGCTTTGCACGCTCGGCCAGCAATGGCCATCGGTTCAGGAGGCAGCCACCCTCTATCTCAACGTGACGCACAGAACAAGTCCCGATGCAAAGCCCGTCTCGGCCTTTCCCGGCCTCACACAGGCCTACGCTTACCTGATCGGTGCCAGCCTGCACCTCAATGACGCCACAGCCGCCCTCCTCACCGCTCGCGAAATGCTGCGGACCGTTCCCTACTCCGAGCTCACCTCACAGGTGACTAGCGAGACCGCCCGCTATATCCAGCTCACCCAAACGTCCGACGCGCTCTCACTCCTCTCACAGCGTGAGGCGATTCTTCTCCCGCTCCTTCGCACTCCCGCCACTCCCGATCCAGCCGAGCAGCAGCAGCCTCTGCCGCTCCACTCCATCTACGCCGACGGCCTCGCCCTCGCCGCTCTGCAACAGTTCGCCAACCAACCCAAGGTCGCCGCGGCAACCATCACAGACCTCGAGGCCGCGCTTCCATCCACGCTCTCACCCGACGACTCCATTCCAATCGCCGAGTCTCGCCGACAGTATGCCCTTCTCGGCACACATGCGGCCAGCATCACTCCCTTCGCCTATCTTCTCCATGCGTCGGGTGCGCCCTACCGCCGCATCGAAACCAAAGCCAGCGGAGCTACAGCGCTTCTTTTGTTTCCTGATTGGTGTGCGGAGTGCATCCGCATGGGGTCGCAGTTCATGCCGGCTTTCTTCCGGATGGGCCAATCCGATGTCCGCTTCTACGCACTTCTCGCCCAGGCGACTCCACCTCAAGTTCAAGCCCCTGCACCCGAAAAGCCCAAGCCAGCCGCTTCGTCCAAAGCCTCACATTTTGTCTCTTCCTCAACCGCACCATCCAGCTCCACCGATCAATCTCCGACCCAACCTAAGAACCCGGCTGAGCTCCTCCTCGACACCCCGACCTTCGTCGTCTCCAACGACACACTGACGCAGTTCGCCGTAACTGACTTCCCCTTCCTCATCGTTACCGACCACGAAGGCATCATTCGTTTCCTCCAGCCAGCATCGGAAAACGTCCTCGTCCCCGGTGGCCTCGCCGACCAGGTCATCAAACGCGTCCTTGAGCAGTGGCCGGTGTCCGCCGTCAAATAGGCCCACATCCCCACAGGCCTCTCTCTGCTATCCTCAACCTTCATAATCTGCAACGAACCGGAGCATCTCCATGGCAAAAGGCGTCAATAAGGTTCTCCTCCTGGGCAACGTAGGCAAAGACCCCGAAATCCGTTCCACCGCCGGCGGCACCATAGTCGCCAGCTTCTCGCTTGCCACCGCCGACAGAGCAAAAGACCAGCAAGGCAACTGGCAGGACAAGACCGAGTGGCACAATCTCGTCGCCTTCAGCCGCACCGCTGAGATCGTCCGCGACTACGTCAAGAAGGGTACCCAGCTTTTTATCGAAGGCAAGATCCAGACGCGATCCTGGGACGACAAGGAGTCCGGCCAGAAGAAATACAAGACCGAGATCCTCGTCAATGAACTTACCCTCCTCGGCGGCGCCCCCGGTGGCCGCAGCGAAGGCGGCAGCGGCGGCTACTCGAAGTCCAGCACAGCCAGCTTCGACCAGCGGACCCCATCCAGCCAACCCGACTACGCCGACCAGGGCATCACCGACGACGACATTCCCTTCTAATGCATCAGCGTTTGTAAGTCTGAGATTCCCGCCTCCAGCAATTGACCGCGCACGAGGCGGGCGTTTTTCTTTCAACCGCCTCGCTGCCTTACACTAAACCCATGCTCGACGAATCCGCCTTCCGACGCCACTCCGACGACGCCCTCGAATCCCTCAAGCAGTCTCTGATCTCCGCCGAAGACGACGCCGACGGTGCCTTCGAGTTCGAGGACAACAACGGCGTGATGAACATTATCTTCGGGGACGGCTCCAGCAAGTTCGTCGTCACTCCCAACACGCCCATCCGCCAGATCTGGGTCTCCGCGCTCGCCACCAGCTATAAACTCGACTGGGCTGAAGATGCCAGCGCCTTCGCACTTCCCAAGACTGGGGAAGACCTCAAGACGCTCATTCAGCGCCTCCTCCGCGAGCACCTCAACGATCCCGCCATTACTTTGCCGTAGTCACCCAGCCCTACAACGTTCGTAGGAGCATGCAACCAATTGAAAAACGGCGGCTTGCTGGTAGACTACCCATCACTTCGAGGGAATAACGCTGCCGAACACACCACTGCTCTCCGTCGCCATCATCACGCTCAACGAAGAGGCCAACCTTGCCCGCACCCTCCTGAGCGTCCAGTTCGCCGACGAGATTATCGTCCTCGACTCGGGCTCCACCGACCGCACCCTCGAGATCGCCCGCTCCTTCGATGCCACCGTCATCTCCGAGCCCTGGAAGGGCTTCGCGGCGCAGAAAAACTCGGCCATCGAAAAGTGCACCGGGACCTGGGTCCTCTCGCTCGACGCCGACGAAGAACTCAGCCCCGAACTCCAGACTGAGATCCGGGCACTCCTCCCCCGCAACCCCTCCGCAGACGCCTACCTCCTCAAGCGCCGCAATCTCTTCCTCAACCGCTGGATCCGCTATGGCGGCTTCTATCCCGACCCCAAGCTCCGCCTCTTCCGCCGTCACTCCGCAAACTTCGCCCCACCGGCCCGCTTTACCGACAGGCCCGTCCACGAGACCATCGCCTTCACCGGCAATCTGGAGACACTCCACTCCGACCTCATCCACCACGCTTACCCCACCCTCGAGAGCTACCTCGAGCACATGAACAGCTACAGCACCCTCGGTGCGAAACTCCTCGTCGCCAAAGGCAAAACCAGCCGCTCCGTCATTGCCTTCGCCTACAACGCCTTCATGATCCCCTTCTCCACCTTCGTCTGGAACTACTTCTTTCGCCTTGGCTTTCTCGATGGCCGCGAGGGCTTCCTGCTCCACCTCTATCACTCCGGCTACACCAGCTGGAAGTACGCGAAAGCGTGGCAGGCCGCACGCAAATCTTAGCGTTCTCCGTGCTACAACTGAGGAATGCGCAACAGCCTTGCCCTCAGCCTCCTGCTCCTGACGACCTCTCTGCCCGCCGTCCTCCCCGCGCAATCGACACCGACCATCGCCAGCAAAATCGCCGGCATGAAGCGCATCGATGGCCTCCTGCCCCTCAACTGGGACGCCAAAGCCGGCAAGCTTTACCTCGAGATCCCCAGCTTCGACGCTGCTGGCAATAGCCAGGACTTCCTCTACACCCACTCCCTCCCCTACGGCACAGGCTCCAACGACCTCGGCCTCGACCGCGGCCAGATCTCCGAAGGCCAGATCGTCCGCTTCCAGCGGACCGGCCCCAAGGTCCTCCTCGTCCAGCCCAACGAGGCATTCCGTTCCTCTTCCACCGACGCAGCCGAGCAGCTAGCAGTCCGCCAGTCCTTCCCCGAGTCCGTTCTCTACGGCTTCAAAGTCGAGGCCGAAGACCCCAACGGAGCGGTCCTCGTCGACGCCACCAGCTTCTTCATCCGCGACGCCCACGGCGTAGCCGAAACCCTTACCCACCTCAAGCAAGGCTCCTTCAAACTCGACGACTCCCGCTCCACCATCTCCCTCGACGCCACCCGCGCCTTCCCCCGCAACACCGAGGTCGAGGCCATCCTCACCTTCACGACCGACGATCCATCCAAGGGCGAGTTCGTCACCAACGTCACCCCCGACCCCCACGCCCTCACCGTCCGCCAGCACCAGTCCTTCATCCAGCTTCCCGGCCCCGGCTTCACCCCGCGCCGCTTCGATCCCCGCGCCGGCTACTACCCCATCTCATGGCGCGACTACACCGCCCCGCTCGGAGCAAATTTCGACCAGCAATTCATCACCCGCCACCGCCTCATCAAAAAAGACCCCTCCTGCAAGACTGCATGCGAACCCGTCGCGCCCATCCAGTACTACGTCGATCGCGGGGCACCCGAGCCCATCCGCACCGCCCTCCTCGAAGGCGCCCGCTGGTGGGACCAGGCCTTTCAGTCCGCAGGCTGGGCTAAGGGAACCTTCCGCGTCGACATCCTCCCCGCAGACGCCGACCCCATGGACGTCCGTTACAACATCATTCAGTGGGTCCACCGCTACACCCGCGGCTGGAGCTATGGAGAAGGCGTCGCCGACCCGCGTACCGGCGAGATCATCAAAGGCAACGTCACCCTCGGCTCCCTCCGCGGCCGCCAGGACTACCTCATCGCCGAAGCCCTCCTCTCGCCCTACGTCACCGGCCAGACCATCACACCAGCCAACGACCCGATGCTCCAGATGGTCCTCCAGCGCATCCGCCAGCTCGCCGCGCACGAGACCGGCCACACCCTCGGCCTCGCGCACAACTTCGCCGCCAGCTCCTTCGGCACCACCCTGCCCAACGGCACCTCCGTCATGGACTACCCCCACCCCTATATCGCCCTCGGCCCTAACGGCGTCCCCGATCTCTCTCACGCCTACGCCGTCAACATCGGCGATTGGGACAAAGTAGCCATCGACTACGGCTATCGCGAGTTCGACGTGTTAGAAACTCAAGCCAGCCAGACACATGTCGCGCGTGTTGAAAACACCACCGCGCTCAACAACATCCTTGAAGCCTCCCAGAAGCGCGGCCTAATCTTCATCTCCGACGCCGATGCCCGCCCCCTCGGCAGCGCCCACCCTCACGCCCACCTCTGGGACAACGGGGCTGATCCCGCAGCGGAGCTGGAGCGTATCCTGACCATCCGCAAAGCCGCCCTCGCCCGCTTCGGCGAAAACGCTATCAAGCCCGGCGCCCCCATGGCCCAGCTTGAAGACACACTCGTTCCCCTCTACCTCCTTCACCGCTACCAGACCGAAGCCACGATCAAGCAGATCGGCGGCCTCGATTACACCTACGCCCTACGAGGCGACGGCCAGCTCATCACCAAAATCGTCTCCCCCGACGACCAGAAAAAAGCCATCGCCGCCGTCCTCAAAACCCTCTCCCCGGACTTCCTCACCCTCCCCGAGCCACTGCTTGCCATCCTGCCGCCCCGTCCCATGGGCCTTCCCCGCACCCGCGAGTCCTTCCCCGCGCAGACCGGCCTGACCTTCGACCCCATCGCCACCGCCGAGACCTCCGCCGACCTGACCCTCACCGTCCTACTCGATCCCGCCCGAGCTTCCCGTCTCGTCCAGTACCACATGCGTGAGCCCGTCGCACCATCCCTCCGCGGAGTTCTCGAGTCCGTCTCCAAAACCACCGCCGAGCGCACCGACGGAGGCCACACCATGTTCTCCGAGGTAGGCCGCGCCGTTGAAACCCGCGCCATGGAAGCCATGTTCTCGCTCGCCATGAACCCCGCAGCTTCAAGCCAGGCCCGAGCTATCACCCGCTCCCACATCAACGACGTCTACAAACAGCTCACCACAGCGCCACCCCTCACGGACACCGCTGAAGCCATCCACCGCACCGCACTCATCGACCGCATCCAGGAGTTCCAGCGCGACCCGGCCAAATTCACCCCCGCCAAACCCATCGAAGCCCCACCCGGCATGCCCATCGGCAACGACGAGGAGATGTAAAACCTGCTTTGACGGAGCGACTGATATGACGGATGAAAGAAATCTGAGATGGGCTGAATTTCAGCGATTGCGACGACGATCTTATTGGATCACTGGCTCTGCACTTGCAATGGCAGTCTCATCGTGGATGCTCAGCGGCGACTGGATGATCGACTTGGCGCATAGTCTTATGCGTCGATTCTCACTGAGTTTTGATACCGCATCATTGCTACTCACTCCTATCTTTTTTCTTATTGCTATCACGGGAGTCATTATCGTTATCTTCGCTGTGAAGAATGGAGCAGCCATCAGAAAACTTGGCTGCGTTGAGTGTGGTGCACCTAGACCGTTCGCCACTCTTAGGTTCCACCGTAACTGCTTGTTCTGTGGGTCTCGTCTTCGAAGAACCTTATGATATACGGATAAGATGTAGCGTATCCAAAACCGACAAAAGCGGCGATAGTGGTGAGAAGGGTATCCGCGAACGGATACATCAGGTGACCAGTCATGGCTCAGACAAGGTCCACGATAGCGGAAGATTTCTCGATCACCAAAGGCGGCCCACTGCATTGGCTTCTGGTTCGCCTGAGACATGCCGGAGATGACCGTAAGCTGGTCCTCCGGAGAGCCTTAGCCGCCGTCCTGATCGGGTGGCTTCCTCTGCTTCTCCTGTCACTCATGCAAGGCCTGGCATGGAATAGACAGCTCGAAATTCCCTTCCTTCGGGACCTTGCGGTGAACGTACGTTTTTTGGTCGCGGTCCCGATCCTGATCGTGGCCGAATCAAGAATCGATCGGAGATGGCGAACCCTTGTTCTTGAATTTCTCCGCTCTGAGTTGGTAGACGAAAAGACGCTTCCGGCCTTTGAAGCCGTGTTGAAAAGAACAATACGTTGGCGTGACCGTGTTCTGCCTGAAGCATTGTTGGCCTTTGTCGCAATATTCCTCTCCATCACCTTCGTCAAAACCGAACTGCTGATGACCGGTACCTCCAACTGGCATAATCTGGGGGCAGACACAGTGAGTGCGGCCGGTCGTTGGTTCAGTTACGTTAGCACCCCAATCTTCCGGTTTCTCCTGTTGCGGTGGCTCTGGAGAATGTTCCTCTGGGCTTCGTTCCTCTGGAGCGCCTCGAGAATCGGCCTATTTCTCGTTTCCACGCATTCTGACCTGGCGGCTGGCCTTGGCTTCCTATCAGAGGGCCAAAAGGCGTTTAGCCCAATCGTCTTCGCTGGAGGAGCCGTTGTTGCTGCTGAACTAGGAAATGCCATTGCCTTTCAGGGAGCTACTCTTTCCTCCGTAAAATTTCTCATGATCGCCTATGGAGTCCTCGCGATCATCTTCCTTATAGTTCCTCTTCTGGTGGTCCTGCCTGTCCTGCTCAAAGTCAAAAGGAAAGGTCTGCTCGAATACGGTGCCCAGGTGACAATCCACAACCAGTTATTCGAACAAAAGTGGATCCAGGAAGAGAGACCTGCAGGCGAGACGCTCCTCGGAAACCCCGACGCGTCATCGTTAGCTGATCTCGGAAGCAGCTTCACAGTGGTAAGACAAATGCGACTTGTGCCAATCGACAAACCAACTCTTATCGCGTTGGCAGTATCAGCTGCACTGCCCATGATCCCGGTTGTCCTTTATGCGACACCCACTCCTGAGCTGATCCGCATGCTAAAGATGCTCGGTTAACCCTGGTTCCGACTCTCTATCTTTTGCCCCTGTGGGGAATACCCATGTCACAATGATCCTAAGATGACCCCAAAACAATCCTCACGTTGGACCACCGTGCGCGCCTGTGTCATCACGTCCGTCTTGTTCGTGTTTATCCATGCGGTTTTATTGGCCCAGAGCGAGAGCCCCCTCCAGAAACGAATCCGCGAGATCGCCGCTGACGCCCAGGGCAAAGTCTCCGTAGCCTGCTCGCTGCCCGGCTCATCGCTTAACTGCGATCTCAATCCGCATGCTCACCCACCCATGCAGTCCGTCTTCAAACTGCCGCTGGCTGTCACCGTCCTGCATCAAATCGAGCAAGGCGCCCTCAGCTTAGACCAGCCCGTGCGTTTTCTTCCTTCTGACCGCTTCGTCCCCCACGCCTACAGTCCTTTGCAGGACAAATACCCGGAAGCAGACGTCGACGTCCCCTTGCGCGAGCTTCTGCGATTGGCCGTCTCGCTCAGCGACAACGCCGCGGCCGACATCCTGCTCCGCCTTGTAGGTGGCCCCGAGCCGGTAAGCGCCTACATGGCCTCCATTGGGGTCACGGGCTTCCATCTGCAGGACGGAGAACACGCGCTGCATCGAGAAGTAGCCGCCCAATACCGCAACTGGTTCGAGCCGGCGGGAGCCGTCCAACTTCTCCGCCGCATCAGCGACAACTCCCCGCTAACCCCGAAGAACACAGCTCTGCTCCGTGACTGGATGCTTCCCTCGGGACGAACCAAGCGACTGGAAGCCGATCTCCCCGAGGGAACTCGCGTAGCCCATAAGTCCGGCACATCCGACGTAGACAATGGCGTGGCCCACGCGACAAATGACATCGGACTAATCACTTTGCCAGACGGAAGGCAACTTGCAATCGCCGTCTTCGTGACCGACTCCACCGCAGACCAGGCGACGCGGGAAAAGGTAATCGCCCGCATAGGCAGAGCCGCCTATGATGCCGCTCTGCAAACACACTAACCCGTTACCACTGATTCAAATCGGGGGAGGGGTACCCACACCAGGCACCAAACCGTATACTCAGACCGCATGACAAAGCCCCCCATCCGCGTCCTCGTAGCCAAGCCCGGCCTCGACGGTCACGACCGCGGCGCCAAAATCATCGCCCGAGCCCTACGCGATGCCGGCATGGAGGTCATCTACACCGGCCTCCGCCAGACGCCCGAGATGATCGTCAGCGCCGCCATCCAGGAAGACGTCGACTGCATCGGCCTCTCGATCCTCTCCGGAGCCCACAACGTCATCGTCCCGCGCATCGCCGCCCTGCTCCGCGAACAAAAAGCCGACGACATCCTCCTCGTCCTCGGCGGCACCATCCCCGACGAGGACGCACCCGCCTTAAAGCAACCGGCGTCGCCGCCATCTTCGGGCCGGGAACGCCGCTTGAAACCACCATCAACTTCATCCGCGAGAACGTAAAACCCCGCAGCCTGCTCGCTCTCTAACTACCAGGGCAACGTCTCCCCCAGATGGACATAGCCACCCGTAGGCCCATCCGCACCGAGCGTCGCCAACGCCACCTCAGTCTTCGCGCCGTCGACAATCTCCATCGGCGCCGCGTCCGTACCCATGTCCGTCTTCACCCAGCCCGGGTGCGCCGAGTTCACCTTGATCTTCGTCCCCTTCAACTCATGCGCCAGGTGAATCGTAAATGCATTCAACGCCGTCTTCGACGTGTCATACGCAAACGACTTCGAAGTCGTAGATCGGTGAGCCTTCCGTCGCCTGCAACGAAAGCGACCCCAGAATGCTCGACACATTCACAATCCGGCCAGCGGCACTCTTCTTCAGCAGCGGCAACAGCGTCTGCGTCACCGACACCACCGCAAAGAAATTCGTATCCAACGTCTTCCGCAAAACATCCTGCGACGTCGTGCTCGTCACATTCGGCCCAAACGGCTCGAGCGACACGCCCGCATTGTTCACCAGAATATCGAGCTTCGCCATACTCCTTCTCGATCTTCGCCGCAGCCGCCTTCACATCCGCATGATTCACCACATCGAACTTCACCGCCCGCGCGTCGATGCCCTCGCTCTTCAACTGCGCCGCGGCCGCCTCACCTTTGGCCAGATCGCGCGCTCCCAAGCAGCACCGTAATGCCCTGCTTGCCCAAGCTGCCGCGCCGTCTCCAGCCCAATGCCCTTGTTCGCGCCGCGTAATCAGCGCAACCTTCGTCTGCTCGCCTCATGTAATCTCCTATTCCACAAGTCTGCGAAGCTACAGCAACAGCTATCTGATGAGACACTCGGCAAAACGTTTCGCATATTTCTCCGGCAGCATACGCCGCTTCATATCCTTGCCCACCACCACATGCACCGTCTCCCCCTCACACAGCAGCAGCTCATCCGCCGCCGCACCATCCTGTACCCAAACCGAACCACCGATCCCCGCAGCCGCCAGCAGCCGTCGTCCGTATCACCAGCTCATCGTCATACCGAGCCGGAACCTTGATACCGCGCCGTCACCTCCGCCACCGCGATCCCGCAGCCCTCGTCCGCTCCATCGACTTGTAATCCGATCCCCATCTGCCGGATATACTCCACCCGCCCCACCTCAAACCACACCAGGTAGTTCGCGTGATACACCACGCCCATCTGGTCCGTCTCGGCATAACGCACCCGCACCCGCGCCTCGACAAAGGGCTTCTGCGCACCACTCAGCTTTTCACTCATCCCACCAGTCTATCGAACTATCGAACTACCGATAACCCCACTGCTACTCACCCCAATGCGGCGCTTCTGCTTCTCCAGAAACGCCGCCACACCCTCGCGAAAATCCGCCGTCTCCCGGACTTCGCATTCGCCGCCAGCGCCGCCGCGATCGCTGCATCCAGCCACGCCCGGTTCTGCTCCGCCAGCAGCGCCTTCGTCGCCCGCATCGACTGCCGGACTGTTCTCCTTCAGCAACCGCGCCAGCGCATCCGCTCTGCGCTTCCAACTGCATCCTCCGCCATCACCTCATTCACCAGCCCCAGCCGCTGCGCCTCCTCCGCCTCGAACAGCCGCCCCGTCAGCAGCAGCTCCCGCGCCCGCTTGTCCCCGATCTGCAGCGTCAGGAAACGCCGACACCAGCGCCGGCACAAACCCGATCCGCACCTCGGTATACCCAAACTTCACCCCCGGAGCCGCCAGCGTCAGAGTCGCAGATCGTCGCCAGCCCCGTCCCACCCGCAATCGCCGCACCCTGCACCACCGCAATCGTCGGCTTCGGCAGTTCATACAGCGTCCGAAACATCCGCGCCATCCGCTGCCGCATCCACCACAGCTCCGCCTGCGACCTATTCGCCAATCGCCTGCAGATGCAGTCATATCCAGCCCGCGCAAAACGCCTCTCCCGCTCCCGCCAACACCACCACCCGGCAACTCCGCGCCTTCGCCGCGCATCTCTCCAGCGCCGACAATCAACTCATCCTGCATCTCCGGAGTCATCGCATTCCGTCGCGTCCGGCCGATTCAGCAGTGATCGTCTTCACCCCATCTTCTCCGTCACCAGAATCGTCTTGTAGCTCATTTGGCCCTCTTCACTCCCGTGCTGAATCTCTACTGCACCTTAGCCCCATACTTCCGCGCAATCTCCTGCACTCGCCGACAATCAACGCATCCAGCGGACCCAACTGCGGCAGCTCCGCGCCCAACGCCTTCAACTCCTCCAACACCACTTCCGTCGCAAGGTTGCCCACCAGCACATCCTGCGCAAACGGACACCCGCCCAGCCCTCCAATCGCTGCGTCGAACCGCCTGCATCCCGCACTATACGCCGCCCGCACCAACTCCCGCGCGCCCGTCATACCGCGCATGCAGATGAACCCCAATCTCCACCCCATCATGCACCGCCATCACATCCGACACCACATCCGCGACCAGCTTCGGCGTCGCCACCGCCACCGTATCCGCCAGCGAGATCTGCGTCACCCCGAGTCCACCAGCAGATCGCAGGCATCCACCACCTCATCGATACTCCCACGCATCTCCGTAGGGATTCCCAAACGCCATCGAGATATACGCCACCACATCCAACCCGGCCTTATATGCCAGCGTCCCGACCTGCTCCAGCGCCTCCAGCGACTCCTCCGGCGTCTGATTCTGATTCCGCTGCAAAAAACCCGGCGAGATCGAATACGGAAACCCCAGCGTCTGCACGCTCCCCGTCTTGATCGCCCGCTCCGCCCCCTTGGCATTCACCACAATGCCGATAATCTCCACATCCTCCGGAGCATCTAGATACTCCAGCACCTTCTCCGAGTCCGCCATCTGCGGCACTGCCGCCGCCGAAACAAAGCTCACCGCATCAATATGCCTGAACCCAGCCGCAATCAAAACCCGCAGGTAGTCCGCCTTCACCTCCGCCGACATATGTACCGGTAGCCCCTGCCAAGCATCCCGCGGGCACTCGATAATCTTTACTAAGTTCATCAGAAACCCTCTGTCCCCTTTGTGAATAGCCAGATACACAAGCTTGCGTGCATCAACAAAAGAGCTACTAGTATCCGTACCTTGTGTATAGCTCTGTCAATCAGAAGCCCATACACGGGCCACTGTAGTAAGGCCAATGGAAGAACCACGAGCGCCAATCCTCTGTAAATAACACCGAGAGATGCGAAAGGTAGAACTGCTCTTGCAGCGACATAGTTCCCATGTCCCGCGCCAGCTGACACAAAGGCGACGGCAAGGGCAATCGGAGTTACCAAGAGACCTATCACCAAAAAAGGATTCCTTTTAAGCCAACCTTTCATGTCTGCAATTGTCTCCGCTTCTCCTTGATCATAATGAACCATCGCACGCACTCTCGAGCCAAGGAGATTAAGAAGGCGACACTTGCCGTGAAACCGATTAATGCAATCACTTTCTCTGGCCATGCAAACTCTGGTAAGAAACTGCACGGGTTCAAGCTCATGGTGAAACTCCCATCGGGTTGTCGAACAGGGGCGGTGGGCTCAGGATGCCCAGAACCGTGGGCGTGCCTCCATTCCCGACATGGACGGCCTTGATCCCATGTCCGATAGGTAAAAGCGGTAAACGAAGTAATCGCTACTACGAAGAAGAGAACTGTCCACCATCGACTCACGTCTGCAAAACCCCCGGATTAAACTTCGGCACCTCAGGATTCAAACTAGCCGCCTCCAGCGCAGTCATCAACACACTCCGCGTCTCCACCGGATCAATAATCGCATCGATCCAAAGCCGCGCCGCCCCATATCGAGGATCAGCCTGCGCATCATACGTCGCCTTGATCTCGTCATAGATCCCCTTGCGCTCATCCTCCGAGATCGTCTTCCCCCCGCGCTCCAGTTGCTTCACCCTCACCTCCACCAGCGTATTCGCCGCCGAAGCCCCACTCATCACCGCATACCGAGCCGTAGGCCACGCAAACAAAAACCGCGGATCATAAGCCTTCCCGCACATCGCATAGTGCCCCGCGCCAAAGCTCCCACCCACAATCACCGTAATCTTCGGCACAACTGACGTCGACACAGCCGAAACCATCTTCGCCCCGGCGCGAATAATCCCACTCCACTCCGCATCCTTCCCCACCATGAACCCATTCACATCGTGCAGAAAGATCAGCGGCACCAGGCTCTGATTGCAATCCATAATGAACCGTGCCGCTTTCTGCGCACTCTCCGTATAGATCACCCCACCGAACTCCGTCCGCTTGCTCCCATCAAGAGCAGTCTGCGCCTGATGCACCTTCTGGTTCGCCACGATCCCCACAGCCCGCCCACCGATCCGCGCATACCCACATAAAACCGTCCTCCCAAAATCAGCCTTGTACTCATCAAACTCGCTGCGATCGACGATCCGGGCAATCACCTCCCGCATGTCATACGCGTTCGTCGCAGCCTTAGCCGGATCGGGATCAATCAACCCATACAAATCCTCCGCCGCAAACTTAGGAGCATCCGCCTTCTCATCAAACGCCACCCGCGAGAATACCTCGCCGTTCTCTCTTCCCTCTTCCCTCTTCCCTCTTCCCCGCCTTTGCCCAAGCTTGCCTACCAGAGAACGTAACCGAGCAAGGCACAAATAATCATTCGGCTCCTTGAAGTCCACCGTCCCCGAAATCTCCGAGTGCATCGAAGCCCCGCCCAGCTCCTCCGCCCCGGTCTTCTGCCCAATCGCCGCCTGCACCAGCGAAGGTCCCGCCAGAAACAATCCCGAGCCCTCCGTCATCAACACCGTATCCGTCATGACTGGCAGATATGCACCTCCCGCTACACACATCCCCATAATCGCCGTAATCTGCGGAATCCCCAGCGAACTCATCACCGCGTTATTACGAAACACCCTCCCAAAATCATCCGTATCCGGAAACACATCCTCCTGCAGCGGCAAGAACACTCCCGCCGAATCCACCAGATACAGCGTAGGAATCCGGTTCTCCATCGCAATCGTCTGCGCCCGCAGCACCTTCTTCGCCGTCATCGGAAAGAACGCCCCCGCCTTCACCGTCGCATCATTCGCGATGATCATGCACAGCCGCCCGCTCACCCTGCCCCAGCCCTGTCACCACCCCCGCCGCCGGAGCACCCCCATACTCCTCATACATCCCATGCGCCGCCCACAGCCCCAGCTCCATCAGCTCCGTGCCCTCGTCCAGCAGCAGCTTCAACCTTTCCCGAACCGTCAGCCGCCCCTTTGCCCGCTGTGCCTCAGCCGCCTTCGCACCGCCACCCTCGCGAATCGCCACCTCCTGCCCTCGCATCCCACCCAGCAACGTCACCATCGCCGCCCGGTTCGCCGCAAACCGCGCCGCCGTCACCTCGACCTTCGACTCCAGCACATTCTCCAACTTGAGATCCTCCGCCCTCGCGCCATGCGAAAACTTGTCAAGATAGCATCTTAGTCACAGATTTCATACAACGCTCTGCATAACTCCGCGCAAATTCGTTGTAGCCTGCCCTCAAGAGGACTAATCTAGGTTTTCACTGGAGACGGAAATGAGACTCCGAACCCAACTGTCGAGCCTGATCATCCTGACCGGCATCCTCATCTCACCCTCACTCGCGCAAAGTCCCCCTGCCGATCCGGCAAAAGTAGATGCGACCATCGACACGCTGCTCGGCGAAGACTCCCACACAAAAGTCCATCTGATCCTCACCAACCTTCAGCTGGCTGTAGCCAAACACGATGCCGCCGCCGTAGCCGCCCTCGTCCACTATCCCATCCGGGTGAAGCTCCACGGCAAACCCACTGACATCAACAAGCCGCAGTCCTTCGTCAAGCACTACGACAGCATCATCACACCCGACATCGTCGACGTCATCCAAAAGCAAAAGTACGAAGACCTCTTCGTCAACTATCAGGGAGCCATGTTGGGAGAGGGCGAGGTATGGATCACCGGCTTCTGCATCGACAACGCCTGCAAGCCACCTGACATCAAGATTGGCACCATCCAAAGCGCCGTCGCGATATCGAAGAAATAGCTGTCGTTTGATACGCTTATGTAGATGTCATCCCATTACGCGAAACACTTAGAGTCATCAAGTCCCGATGGCTGGAGGGTTGTAAAAGCCACTATCACATCGTGTCGCCGTCGCTTCCTTTCAGGCGGAACGGTGCGCGACACCGGTGGACCCGCAACCCCTACAACCTACATCGCCACCTTCGAATATCAGGTGGAAAACAAGAAATACAGCGGAAAGATGGAGAGAGGCACCCCTGTAGCGCCGGGGCATCACTTTGAAATCTCCTATGACCCCTCGAACCCTTCACGAAATACCGGTTCAGATCCGGAATTTACATGGAGGTTTCGAATAGTCGTCTGGACCATCGGTGCAGTTGTAATCGGAGCGATCATCTATTTTCAAAATCGCTAAGCCAAACTATCACTTCGAACTTCCATGTCCATTACCATTCAACCCACCGACGCCCTCCTCGTCATCGACGTCCAAAACGACTTCATGCCAGGCGGAGCCCTCCCCGTCACCGATGGCGACGCCGTAGTTCCCATCATCAACGCCCTCGCGGAAAAGTTCGACCACGTCATCCTCACCCAGGACTGGCACCCCACCGCACACATCTCCTTCGCCACCACCCACACCAAGCAGCCATACGAGAGCATCGAAGCCCCCTACGGCCCCCAGACTCTCTGGCCCGAACACTGCCTCCAGCACACCGACGGCGCAGCCCTCCACCCGGACCTCTCGATCCCCCACGCCGAACTCATCCTCCGCAAAGGCTTCCGCCGCCACATCGACAGCTACTCCGCCTTCCTAGAAAACGACCACACCACCCCTACCGGCCTCGCCGGCTACCTCCGCGAGCGCGGCCTCACCCGCCTCTTCCTCTGCGGTCTCGCCTACGACTTCTGCGTCCGATACTCCGCCATCGACGGTAAAGCACTCAGCTTCGAAACCATCGTCATCGAAGACGCCTCCCGCGCAGTAGCATTGCCGGGCAGCATCAGCGATACCAATGCCGCCTTCGCCCAAAATCAAATTCGCAGAATAGAAACAGCGACGCTTTGAAAAGTGCTAAAGATGCACACTGCAACATGTAGAGGCTGAACGCGATCGATAGTCTAATATTTCCTCAATGACCAAACACAATCTCAGCCAAGGCGTTACCCGCCGAGAACTCCTGCGCCTCTCAGCCGTCGGAGCAACCGCCTTAGGCACCAGACTCGCCTTCCCCGATTGGGCCTCAGCAGCAACCGAACACCCAGCGCGAACAAACCTCTACGCCCAGCTCCTGCAAACCTGGTGCGACGGCCTCCTCACCCACCAAGTCACGGCAATCGAAAACCCCGCCCTGCACGGAGCCTTTCTCTGCCCTGCCTGCGCCTTCATCCACGGACGCTGCGGCGACGCCGTCTACCCACTCCTGAGCGTGACCCACACCACCGGCAACGCGAAATATCTCAACGCAGCCCTGCTCGTTCACGAGTGGTCCGAGCGCCAGGTAAGCCGCGCCGACGGCAGCTGGATCAACGACGTTACCCTCAGCTCGTGGAAAGGCATCACCGTCTTCCACGCCATCTCCCTCGCCGAAGCCCTCCGCCATCACGGCACGCTCCTCGATACCGCCACACGCCAGCGCTGGACCGACCGCCTCGCCCGTGCCGCAAAGTTCCTCGACACCTTCATCTCCATCGAAACCGGCAACATCAACTACCCCGTAACCGCCTCCTTCTGCTTCGCACTCTGCGGTCAAGTCCTCGGAGACCATCACTATCTCGACCGCGCCCACGAGCTAGCCCACACCAGCCTCGACTACTTCACATCTAACGGCTTCCTCTACGGCGAAGGCCATCCCCTCAAAGACCTCACTCCCAAACACTGCCACCCCGTAGACCTCGGCTACAACGTCGAAGAATCTCTCCCGGCCCTGGCCCAGTACGCGCTGCTCACCAACGACAAAGCCGTCCTCGACCAAACCATCGCCGCCCTCCGTACCCACATGGAGTTCATGCTCCCCGACGGAGCCTGGGACAACAGCTGGGGCACCCGCAACTACAAGTGGAGTTGGTGGGGCAGCCGCACCAGCGACGGCTGTCATCCCGCCTACGTCCTCCTCGCGCCGCACGAGCCAAAGTTCCGCGAAGTCGCCTATCGCAATCTCGAACTCATGGCCGCCTGCACTCACGACAATCTCCTCTATGGCGGCCCCGACTACTTCGCCCACGGCGATCTCCCCTGCATCCACCACACCTTTACCCACGCCAAAGCCCTGGCATCCGTCCTCGATAACGCCACCGAAAACCCCACCCCAACCCCACGCCTCACTCTCCCTCGGGACGAGCCCTACGGCCTCAAAACCTACCCCGAGATCGCCACCCACCTCGCCGCCATCGGTCCCTGGCGTGCCACCGTCACCGACTACGACTGGGAATACGTCGAGCACGTCCAATCCGGCGGCAACGCATCCGGCGGAGGCCACGCATCAGGAGGATCGTTGTCCCTCCTCTTCCACCGTCAGCTCGGCCCCATCCTCACCGCCAGCATGACCAACTACCAGATGATCGAAATCTCCAACCAGCAGGTCTTCGGCGACTACCCCTACATGCAGCTCACTCCCCACATCGAACTTGCAAGCGACAAAACCTATACAAGCACAAACGACTTCGCCGCAACCCTGACCGCCACCAACACCCCCGCCGAAATCACCTTCGACGCTCGAGGACGCCTGCTCACCGCCGCCCACCAGCCACCCGCCGCCGGAGACCTCCACTATCACCTCACCTACCGCCTCACCGGCACCACGATAGAAATCACAGCCACCGCAGACGCCGGAACTCCTTCATCCACTCCGCTCCGATTCATCCTTCCCGTCATCTCACGATCCACTGAAGCCATCGACACGTCCGACTCCAAAACAATCCGAATCACCAAACCTGCCGGAACCCTGATTGTCCGCACCGACGCTCCACAAGGCTTCGATCCCATGCCAAAACAGCGAACATTCAACCTTGTCCCAGGCCTCGAATGCGCTCCTCTCGCAATCACCATGCAGCCTGGCCAGCCAATCCGAATTCAGCTGGAGTCTCAACCGTAACCAAAAACAGCACCCTGCAAACTCCCAGCCGCTCCCTGCAAAAACCTCCACCCTTCCTGCAAACCGCTGGAAGATAGCCTAGAGCCAGTCCATGCTCGGAGCATGAAAACTCCCTATTGGCTCCTCACGCTCCTATCCTCGATCGTTATCACCGCCGCAACGTCGTTCGCGCAACAAGCCCGCCCACCCGTCTTATCGCAAGCTCAAGCGTTGATCGAGCAAGGCCAATCCCGCGCTGCGATCACAATCCTTGAGCCGCTACTCCAATCTGAATCAACTGCACTCGACGATGCAGACCGCGGTATCGCCTGGAGTCTTCTCGGCTCCGCATTCAGCGACTTCGAAGACTACAACAAAGCACGACACTCCTACGAGATGGCGATCCACCTCCTTCGAGCGATGCCCAGCCAGCAAGTGCAATATGCCACCGCGCTCGACGGCCTCGGATCCGTTGAAGAATCCACAGGACACTTCGACGAGTCGAGTGCACTCAGATCCAAAGCTCGTCATCTCTATGAGAACTCAGGAAATCATTCCGGAATCGCAGTCACCTCCTGCAATCTTGCGATGATCGCCGTCGAGCAGAGAAACCTATCCGCTGCCCGCCAAAACATAGCAAAAGCCTTTCACGAAGTACAGCTTGCGACGGGCTTTCAAGATAGCAATCTGGCAGTCCTGTACACAGTGAAGGGCGCGCTGGCCAATGCCGAGCGCGACTTCCGCACTGCGATCGGTGCTTACCAGCAGGCCATCGATCTCTGGACTCGAGCCCGTGGGCCACACTTTCTTATGCTGGGTGTCGCCTACGCGCTCCTCGGCGATGAGCTCGACAAGCTAGGAGAGTATAAGCAGGCAATCGCCGATCTCCGTCATGCACTCACGCTCCTGGAAAACGCACCCGGCAAAGACTCTCCCGCCTACCTAAGAGTCGAGCTTGCCTACGCCCACGCACTTCGCGATTCAGGATCAAAGCAGGAAGCCTCCCTCATGGAAAAAGAAGCGAAGACAGCCCTTGCGAACGTTCGCGTTCAGCGGTGCACTGGCTGTACCATTAGCGCAGAAAGCTTCCGGTGAGGCTGACGATGACGAGTAAATCCAAACGGACCCCAGACACCTCTGGAACGGGTTCGCTCCATCTTCGTGGCACAATCGCCGCCTTCGTCGCGGCTTTGGTGATGACCTTCCTCACTGCCGCCCAGTGCACCGGCTACGTAGCGCTAACCCACCACAATCCCTCTGTGGCACCAATGCTGCTCTTCGCAGCCCTCTACTGGCTCTGGTGGGGAACCCTTGCCATAACAATGTGGTGGCTCGCACAGCGCTGGCCCGTCATTCTTACCTGCACAGCGCGCACCTTCATCGCGCACGCCGCGTTTGCGTGTCTGCTTGGACTGACACATCTGGTCTTGTTGCAGACGTTCGTCAATTTCTCAGCCAGGCGATGGCCGGATATTGCCCCGCCACTCGATTACCTCACCCTCGTTCGTTTCGGGTTCGAGCTGCTACTCTACGGATTCGTTCTCGGCTTCTCCGGCCTTCTCCACGTGCAGTCGCAAGCCCAACGCGACGCAATGCGCTCCCTCGAGTTGGAAAAGCAGCTCTCGCAAGCCCAGCTCAAAGCCCTGCAGAATGCAGCTCGAACCGCACTTCCTCTTCAACACGCTCAACGCGATAACCTCCCTCGTCGAGCTGGGAAGAAACCAGGAAGCATCCGAAACCCTCGCACACCTTAACACCATTCTGCGAACAACCCTGCAGCGAAACACCCCCGAAAAAGTCCCCTTCGCCCAAGAGCTACAAGTGGTCGAAAGCTACCTCGCTATCCAGCAGGTCCGCTTTGCCGACCGCCTCCGCGTGCGGATCAGCACGACGCCCGATGCACTTGAAGGTATGGTCCCCTGTTTCATCCTTCAGCCCATCATCGAGAACGCCATCCGCCACGGAATCTCCCATCGCGAAAGCGACGGCCTCCTTGAAACCTCAGTCGAACGCATCGGCGACACCCTTAGCCTCCGCGTCCGAGACAACGGCCCCGGCCTGCATGGCTCATCGAAGCCCAACAATGGATATGGCATCGGCATACGCAACACCCGCGAGCGCCTCTCCTACTTCTACCCCGGAGCACACGACTTCATCGCAGTCGAACGCGAGACCGGCGGCTACGAAGTCACCATCCGAATCCCCTACGAGCGACAGAGAGTCCACGTATGAAGCTCCGGACCATCGTTGCGGACGACGAACCCCTGGCACGCGAGCGCCTCAAGCTTCTTCTCTCTCACGACAACGAGGTCGAAGTCATCGCCCAATGCAAAAACGGCAAAGAGACCATCGCGCGTCTCAAATCCGCCCCGGCCGACCTCCTCTTTCTCGACGTCCAGATGCCCGGCATCGGAGGCTTCGACGTCGTCAACGCTATGGGCATCCCGCACATGCCTCCAACCGTCTTCGTCACCGCCCATCACGAGTTCGCTGTCAAAGCCTTCGCCGTGCAGGCCATCGACTACCTAACCAAACCCATCGAGCCCCTCCGGCTCTCCGACACTTTAGCTCGAGTAAAAGAGCGGATCGCCAGCCACGCCGCCCTGCAGAGCAAAGAGCAGTTGTCCGAAGCACTCGCCGCTCTACGAGGCCCCTCGCGCCCCGAAAAAACCTCGCAAGAACGCTTCATCGTTCGCGATGGCGCCAAAGACGTCCTCATCCACGTCAACGACATCGACTGGATCGAAGCAGCCGACTACTACTCATGCCTTCATGTCAATGGCAGAAAGTACATGCTCCGCGAAAGCATCAAACAGCTTAGCGGCAAACTCGACCCTGCCAAATTCGTACGCCTCCATCGCTCTGTGATCGCGAAAATCGAACAAGTCAAAGAGATTCACCGAGACGGGCGAGCCGAGTACTTCGTCGTCCTCACCGGAGGCCAGCGCCTGAAAATGAGCAAAGTCGGCTGGAAAAATCTAACCAGCGCCAATAGCACCCAGTAATATGGGCGCATGCAAAGGCATGATCTTCTCCACAACGGACTGAAGCTCTCCTACCTCGACTCCGGCAATGAGGGTTCCGTCCTCATCGCCCTCCACGCGCACATCATGGAAGCCACAACCTTTATCCCGCTGCCCGGAATGTTGCCGCCCGGATGGCGCGTCATCGCTCTCGACCAGCGCGGCCACGGACACTCCGATCACGCGCCCAGCTACACCCGCGACGACTACATGCGCGATTTGGAGGCCCTCTTCGAGCACCTGAACCTCACCGATGCAGTCCTCCTCGGCAACTCCCTCGGTGGCGTCAACGCATACCAGTTCGCCGCCCGGCATCCGGACAAAGTCCGCGCCCTCATCATCGAAGACATCGGCACCGAACTTGCGGACAACCTCAGCTTCGTCCTCGCCTGGAAAGGCCACTTCCCCACCCGCGAAGCCCTCGCAGAAGCCATAGGCCCTCTCTCCGCCTACCTCCAGGACTCGTTCCGCGAAACCCCTGCCGGATGGAAGCTCGCCTTCGATCCACATGACATCGTCGAGTCCGGAAGATGCCTCGCCGGAGATCACACACGAGACTGGATCGCCACCCAATGCCCTGCCCTCCTGCTCCGCGGGCGCGACAGCAAAGTAACAACCCGGGCCAACCTCGAACAGATGGCTTCACAGCGTCCGAACACCCGTCTTGAAACCCTCGATGGCGGACACGTCCTCCACGTCGACAACCCCTTAGGCTTCGCCAACGCCGTAAACGAATTTCTCCTTCAATTCCACTAGAACAGAATCGTAGTTACCGTCTTGAAGAGCGCCCTATAAACCGAGGCCGCGCCATCCTCGGAATCCAGAAGTCTCAAAAGTCACGGAGTAGCATCGACCAAAGCCTGTTCACGCTCTCCCGACTTGAGCGAGTGAACGATACGGGCAACACGCTCCACGATCAGGCCAACCTGATGGTCGTTGTGATAACCGTCACGTTGAGCACGAGCATGCCCCGCCGCAGCAATCCGTGTCCGCGCAGCCTCATCCGGCAGATACCGCCGAATCTTCTCCACACACTCCTCGTAGCTCGAGAAAAAGACAGCCTCTTCGTCCTCCCGAAAGCGCTGCATGTGCCCATCCGAACGCTCAGCAAGCAAAAAGCCACCACACCCGGCGATCTCAAAACTCTTATGCACAAACTCATCCTGGTTTGAATGCGTGATGAAGCTCAGATTGATCTTCGACCGCCAGATCGCCTCCCGATACTTCTCCTGATGCAGTTCACCCTCACGATAGAGCGACGAGAAAACATCAGGCGCAAGAGCCCGTTGCCAGTACAGCCGACTACCCGAAATAGCTACCGGAAACTCACCGAATATCCGCCGGAGCGTCTCGGCACGGTCATCATAAGGTGTCCCAACAAAGGAGACCCCACGGTTCCGATCCCGATCACACCAACCTTCCGACGGCGGAAAGTGGATCGTAGGCTCATACGCCGTCTGAATCTTGATCACATCCCGCGCCCCTCTGCTACGGTAATCCGCAATATTCTTATCCCGCTGAACAACGTGAAGGTCGTAATAAGGAATGTCCTTCATATAAAGCCGCCAGCCAGGATCCCGCCGCGGTCCGAAGGGATTGTCGATCATGTAGCTGACAGTAGCGACGCCGAGAGAACGTAGACGCTCAAGCGTCTCAGGGCGCATAGAGAGAAGCTTGTCCGCCCAGAGAATGTCCGGCCTCTCCTGCTGCGCGAGGCGAAGGATGTCTCGATTAAGGCTCTCGACCGAAGGGCCAGCGGCAAGGCGAAATGCAATCTTGCGAAGCAGAGGGTTACGTGGTTCGTAGTCGAAGGCGTTCAACGGAATGACACAGTGGCCAAGCCGCTCCAAAGCCCACAGGCGATAGAGCGAGGAATCATTGGGGGATAGGCCCGCGGCGTAAAGAATCTTCATTCAGCCCTAGTGTAGCCGGAAGCAATCACACCCTGAAACAAGGAAAGAGCAGTTTCTCCTATGCTGACCAATGCGAAGCAACCGCCTCATCCGATCCGCCGCACAAAGCAAAGGCGTCAATTTGCCCAAGCCTCTCCTCGCGAGTACGAAGCTCACGCGGCAAAACTCGCCCGGCCTCAGGATCACGAACCACAACCAGCCATGCCTCGCGAACATTGCCGACGCAGGCTATGACCTCCTCAAATCGCTGCTTCGAAGCAGCATGCGAAGCCTCCAGCGTCATAGTGAACATCGCAGTATAGAAGTCAGCCAGCGCCGCAGCAGGCGCGCCCCCAATATCGGGTCGCAGTCGAGCCTGCAGATACATCAGGATATCGATCACCTTCTTGACCGCCCTGCGCCGGCCACTGACGTCGCCATCTTCCACGCAATGCCTTGCCTGGTACAGGAAACGAATCGCGCCATCATACAACGCAACAATGAGCTCGACTCCAGTAGCCCCAGCCAACGACTCCTGTTGATAGTTCGATACCATCATTCTTCCTTCTTACGCAGACTTCGTGTTGTAACCGGTGATCGCGCTATACAACTCATCAACCTCATTGAGCTGACTCGGAATGGCCTGTAACATCTCGTTCGCAGCGTTCAGTGTGTTGGTTAACGAAATCTTGTCCGCCGCAATCAGAGCATCTTCGTTCATAATGCTCGTATTCAGAGCTTTCTCTGTCGCACTGTTTTGCTGCAGCGCCAGATATATCTCGCCATTGGGTGCCTGCGCGCCCAGATTATTCAGAACACTCGTAAAGTTCCGGCCAAAGCTGCCTGAGTTCTGTAGAAATCCTGTAACATCCGCATAATCAGTATCCAGTGCATTCTGCAATACACCTGAGTCCAGAGTGAGTGTTCCATCATTATTCACCGAAATCCCCAACTGACCGATGTTCGAGATGGATCCGCTCGCCGAACCACCCAGTAGCGCCAGACTCAGTTGGTTCTGTATCAGCGACAAAGTCGGATTGCCATACAACGGCTCCGCATTCCCGTTTGAGTCTTTGCCTTCCTGCGAATTGATATCCGCAACCACTGCGTTGTACGCACTTACGAAGCTGTTGATCGCACTCATCACCGAACTATCGTCGTTCGTAATCTGTACCTGCACCGACGTTCCCACGTTCGACGCTAACAACTGAAAAGTTACTCCCGGAATCGCGTTGGTCACTGTATTCGAAGCAGTACTCAATGCAATACCGTCGACAGTAAGACTGGCATTTTTCCCAATCTGTCCCACTGAGAATCCGACGCTTGTTCCTGCAGTTGCATCGGCCAGGTCACTTGATATCGTGAGTTGACCTGCACTGCCGCCAGTCCCACTCACCACCGAAAGCCGTGATCCTGAAGCATCCGTAATTACCGATGCTGTGACTCCAACGCTTGCTGCATTGATCGCACTTGCCAGCGTAGCCAGCGTGTTACTGCTGCTATCAACGGCGATCGTGCTTGGCTGTCCCGATCCCACCTGAATCGTGATCGTGCCCGATAACTCATCCGTAGCGTTCCCAATCGTATCGGAGTAATTGGAAGAGGTCTGAGCCAGATTGTTCACCGTAACCGTATGGCTTCCTGCACTCGCCGCCGCCGTAGCTCCGGTCAAGGTAAGAACGTCCGTATTTGAACTCGACCCTTGTTTCTGCGACATCACTCCGGTGAAGTCAGTCAACGCACGCAGATTAGTAGTCAATGTCGAGAGATCTGTGCCAATCGACGTAAATGCCGTATCCTGCGCCTGCAGCGACGTAAGCTGATTCTTCCACGGCGTCTCGATCGATTGTTCATTGGTCAGAATCTGAGTAACGGTTGTAGCGACGTCGAATCCCTGCCCGCTAGTAGCCGACCCGAAGCTGAGTCCGACTGTGCCCATTGCTTCCTCCAGAAGTGCTCTTCATCGATAGCCATGCAACCTGAGCGCCACAATGCGTACACGGAGATTGGATCGCTCTAATGTGCTATTCACCTGCGCAAAAAACGTAGAGGCGCAGCCAGGGCGGATTCCCCGGCCGCGCCTTCGTCAGACTATTGGAGCAGCTTCAGAACCTCCTGCTGCACACTGTTGGCCTGTGCCAGCGCGCTGATACCTGTCTGGCTCAGCACCTGATACTTCGACAGGTCGCTGGTGGCCTGACCATAGTTAGTCGACATAATGTTGCTCTCCGCTGAGGTCAGGTTCACGCTCTCCGAGCTGGCGACGTTCGAAGCCGCATTCAACTGGTTGATGTCCGCGCCCAGTGTGCCACGCTGATAAGCCACATCTCCAATCGCAGAGCTGATCTTAGACAATGCAGCAGCAGCATTCGCGGCAGTGGTGAGACTCGTGGTGCTGAGATCTTGTCCCGCACCAGCTGCCGTCGTTCCCACGCTCGCCGAGGTCAGTGCTCCCACCTGCTCCGCAAACGTCGTCGTTCCTGAAGTAGTGCCATCGGTGACGACGATGTTCGTCGCAGTCGCAGTGAAAAGCTGGTTGTTGTTGTAGTTGGTCGAGCTGCCAATGTTGTTGATCTCCGTCAGGATGCTCTGGTACTCGGCATCGGCCGACCCGGACTGAGCCGCATTCAGCGTACCGTTCGACGCCTCAGTCGCGATCGTCATCGCGCGGTCAAGCAGATTGGTCACCTGCGACAGCGCACCGTCTGCCGTCTGCAGCAGACCGACGCCGTCGCTGGCGTTATGTGAGGACTGCGTAAGTGCCGCGACGTTCGCCTGAAGACCATTGGCCAATGCAAGACCAGCCGCGTCGTCCGCGCCGCTGTTGATGCGCGATCCGGATGAGAGCTGCGTGAGTGTGTTCTGCAGATTGCTCTGTGTCTGGTTCAGATTGTTCTGCGCGTAGATTGCTGCGATGTTGTTCAAGACACCCAAGGACATGTAAAACGCTCCTGTATCGCTTGATTTGAATTACCGCGAAGCCTGTCCCGAGTGCCGATCCGGAGCTCTGAGGGAGTCCGGTTCACCTTGCGATAGGCTCCGCGTTCACGAACCTCATCGGCCTCATGCGTGCCTACTTTAGCTCCTCTCCTTAGTGCAACAATCGGTGGCACCCCCTATTGACAACAACCTGCTCGCCGATAAAGCCCATGAGAGGAACTCCTCGCATGATTGAACTCACACGTCTTAACGGCGGGCGCCTTACCGTAAATTGCGACCTGATCAAGCACGCCGAGTCCGCGCCAGACACCGTACTTACACTGATCACCGGCGAAAAGCTCATCGTTCTCGAATCATGCGATGAAATCAGCGAGCGAACGCTTGCCTACCGTGCGCGTGTTCTACGAGCTGCGTGGCCGGAAGCTGCAAGCTCCCTTGAAGCCAGGGCAGCGCATGATGCATTTGCCCTTCTGCATGAAACCAAAAACGAAATTTCGTAAGACCAGCGAAACTCTCTGGAAGAGGATGTCTCATGGATCTAGCCAGCATCGGCGGTATCGTTATAGCCATCATCGGCATACTTGCCGGCTTGATGATCGAAGGCGGCAGCGTCTCACAGATTACGCAGCCGACTGCAGCTTTGATCGTCATTGGAGGCACTGCAGGAGCAGTGTTGCTGCAGTTCCCGCTCAAGACCTCGCTCGCCGCCACGCAACAGGTGATGAAGATCTTCTTCTCACATGGAGCCGACGGCGAAGCAACACTCCAGCAGCTGGTCAAATTCGCCAATAAGGCGCGCAAGAGCGGTATCGTCTCTCTCGATCAGGATCTGTCGAGCATCGAAGACCCTTTCTTCAAGCAGGCATTAATGCTCGCCATCGACGGAACGGAGCCGAGCGAGGTCCGCAAGATCATGCAGATGGAGCTTGATAACAAGACCGAGATGGAAGAGAAGATCCCTCAGGTGTTTGAAGCAGCCGGCGGGTATTCGCCGACAGTCGGAATTATCGGCGCAGTCCTCGGCCTCATTCAGGTGATGCAGCATCTCGAAAATATAGATGAGGTAGGTCGCGGCATCGCCGTTGCATTTGTCGCGACCATATATGGCGTTGCACTCGCGAATCTCATCTGCTTGCCTATGGCGGGCAAACTGAAGATTCGTCATCGTGAGGAGCAGATGATCAAGGAGATGATGCTTGAGGGCGTCATCTCCATCCTTGAAGGAATGAATCCGCGCATGATCGAGACCAAGCTCCGCACATTCCTCTTCGACAGCAAACCCGAAGCGATAGCAGCGGAGGCCACAACATGAGCCGCAAAAAAAAGCATGAGCACGTCAACCACGAACGCTGGCTCGTCTCCTACGCAGACTTCATCACCCTGCTGTTCGCCTTCTTTGTCGTCCTGTTCGCTTCGAGCCAATCGGACAAGAAAAAACAAATCCAGATCTCGGCAGCGATGCAGTCAGCCTTCAAACCGCTCGGTATCTTCGAATCACACTCAAAAACTCCAGCGCTAAGCGAAGTGAGTACCGCTGCGGTACAGGCCCCACCGGCAGCATTGACGCTCCCTCTCAGTTCAGCCGGGGCCGAAGCGCCCGAAGAGACCGAGAAGCATCTCTCGCAGTGGCTACAAGCGAAGATCGCGGCTGGACTCATTGCGCCGGGAAGCGTCACGATGCGCGTCACACCGGAGGGCCTCGTCATCTCGCTGCACGAGGCAGGATTTTTTCCTTCAGGCTCAGCAGAGGTTCGCGATACTTCGCTGCCCATGCTGATAAATCTTGCGGCCACCCTGCCTGCTGGCCCCCTGCGGGTAGAGGGCCACACCGACAACGTGCCGATTCACACAACGCAGTTCGCCACAAATTGGGAGCTCTCAACGGCCCGAGCGAGCGCCATCGCACGGCTGCTTCTCGATCATGGAGCGATCGATCCCGCGTCGTTATCAGCTGCTGGGTATGCGGAATTTCATCCCGTAGCGGACAACGCAACCGAGCTGGGACGCGCGCAGAATCGCCGCGTCGACATTATTCTTTTGCGACGCCCAGCACCTTCACGATGACCCGCTTACGACGCTGGCCATCGAACTCAGCGTAGAAGATGCGCTGCCACGTTCCGAGGTCGAGCTTGCCTTTCGTCACCGGCAGCGTCGTCTCATGGTGCAGCAGCAGTGCTTTCAGGTGCGCATCGGCATTATCTTCGCCGGTCCGATGATGCTTGTAATCCGGCTTGGCTGGAGCGAGTCTTTCGAGCCACGTACTGATGTCTTCGATCAGGCCGTCTTCGTGATCGTTGACGTAGATGGCCGCGGTGATGTGCATCGGGGAGACGAAGCACAGTCCATCATCTATGCCGCTGCGGCGCACGATCTCCTCGACCTGATGCGTGATGTGAACCATCTCATACCGTTCATCTGTATTGAAGGTCAGGTATTCGGTATGGGCTTTCATGTTTGCCATATTCGTCGCGCCGTCCAATTTTCGATCTGAACAAAATTTTAGTGAATGCTTTCGACCATCGAGATCAATCGGCTGAAATCCTCGAAGGAAGCGCCGCTGCTCTTTCGGGTTTACACTCAGATTATCGGCTGACGATCTGCTATGCGAACTGTCAACGGCGCAAAGATGAGAAAGACCTTCTACAGCTTCGTAGCGATTGTTTGCCTCCTGACCTTATGTGTCGGCTCGGCTTGCTTGACCGCGAGCGCTCAGGGTTCTGTCTCGACAGCCAGACATTCGCAAGATCCCTGCAGCCACTGCTCGAAGCACGCGCCAGCGAAGCAGGACACGAATAGTTGCTGTGTCACCCACCATCAACCTGGCTCAACGACAGCGTGGACAGAAGTAGAACAGCCCGCCGCCGCGTCTTTGGTCGACGTTCATCATTCCCTATTGCTCGCCGTCACCGTCGTCCCTCCCTCAAGCAATTTTGTCAGACCGCCTCCAAACCCTCCTCGTATCGCGCTTCGTATCTGATTCACACTCCTGACTCTTCGCTATCCTGCGACCTTCATTAGCGTCGCTCGCGAATCGACACATCCTTCAGGAGAAGAATCGGCCATGCCCCGTAGCCTGTCTACGAATCTGCTTATATTTGCGTTACTGATCCCTGTGTCCTATGTTGCCCACTCACAGCAGCCAACGATGCCGGACATGCCCGGGATGGATATGGGCTCGATGCATCATGAGCAACCCGAAGTCTCCATGAAGATGAACATGATGCAGCAGCCCACCAGCCTGATCGAAGCACAGCTGAATCATCTCTCCTCTGGCACAAGCATCGAACCCGCATCGACACCGATCAACATGATTATGTCGCACCGAGCGGGATGGATGCTGATGCTGCACGGTACGGCCTACGTGGCCAACATACAGCAGCACGCCGACGAACCCGAGACTGATCCGTCGACTGGCGAGATTCCAGCGCGACGCGGCGGAGATAAATTCTTCTCGACCAACTGGATCATGCCGATGGCGATGCGGCAGCTGGGACCGGGACAGCTTACACTTCGCGCCATGTTCTCGCTCGAGCCCGCAACGGTCACTGACCGCCAATACCCGCTACTCTTCCAGCAGGGCGAGACAGCCTTCGGCAAACCAATCATCGATGGCCAGCACCCGCATAACTTCTTCATGGAGGTCGCAGCCCTCTACGACATCCGCACAAGCGAGCACACCCTGCTGAGCTTCTACGCAGCGCCCATCGGCGATCCCGCGATCGGACCAACCGCCTATCCGCATCGCATGTCGGCATCGGAGAACCCAGTTGCCGCGCTCGGCCACCACCAGCAGGATTCGACGCACGTCGCATTCAACGTACTGACGGCAGGATTCACCTGGCGCAGCGTCCGCGTCGAAGCGTCAGGCTTTCACGGCGGAGAGCCCGGCGAGCAGCGCTGGCAGTTTCAACCTTCACCGAACGGGCTCGCCATCGACAGCTACTCGACCCGCGTGACCTTTTCACCAGCCCCGAACTGGAGCGGCCAGTACTCAATCGCACACATCGTCAGCCCCGAGGCCCTTTATCCCGGCGAAGACCAGCAGCGGCAGACAGCATCGGCAATGTACAACCGTCCCTTCGGCACCAAGGACAGCAAAGGCACCAGCTCCGGCAACTGGGCGAGCACGCTGCTCTGGGGACGAACCCTCTCGCTCTCCGACAATCAAAAAATGAACAGCTACCTAGCCGAGTCGCTGGTCAAATTCCGCCGCCGCAACTATGCCTGGACGCGAATCGAAAACGCAGGCCGCTCCAACGAACTTCTCCTCTCACCAGGAAACCCTCTGCCACCGGATTTCACCGAGGAACCCCTCGGCCACGTACAGGCCTACACCGTAGGCTACGACTGCGACTTCCGCCTCGCGCCTCATCTGATGGCCGCACCAGGCGCACAATTCACCACGTACACAACTCCAGAGGCACTCCGCACAATCTACGGCAACCACCCATTTGGCGTCGTAGCGTTCGTCCGGTTTCGGCTGGTCCAGTGATCCATCGCAGCCCAAGCGTCTACAGTAAAAAGTATGACCATCTATGTCGCCACGACGAACCCCGGCAAGCTCCGCGACTTTGCCGCCGCTGCCGATTCACGCATCACGCTGCTCCCCTTGCCGCGATTGAACGAGATGGAGGCACCCGCCGAGGACGAACCAGCCTTTGAAGGAAATGCCCGCGTGAAGGCAATCTACTACTCGCAGCACATACCGGGCGAGATCGTACTCGCAGACGACTCCGGCCTAGAGGTCGACGCGCTCAACGGCGCTCCAGGAGTTCGTTCGGCTCGGTACGCAGACGACCTGGGTTTCATGACTACCTCGCCTCTTCCCGTAGACGAGCGCAACAACCTCTGCCTGCTGCACGCCCTCGAGCCAATCCCAAACGACCAACACCAAGGCCGCTACCATTGCGTGCTCGCAGCAGCACGTAACGGACAAGTTCTCGCCGTCGGAAACGGCACCGTAGAAGGAAGCATCCTGACCACCCCGCGCGGGACACAGGGCTTCGGCTACGACCCGCTCTTCCTCGTCCCCGAGCACGCAAAGACGATGGCCGAACTCGACACAAAAACCAAGCTGACCATCAGTCATCGAGGACGAGCCTTCACCGCTCTCGCGAAGGCGCTAGCCGAGGTGGTCGATCTCGATCCGAAGAGATGATCCGGCGATTTCGCACAAACGTAGCGATAACCGAACAAAACACACCTGTTTCCTTGACGCCGGCAAGACGAGAGCGGAATAATCGCGATGCTGCACAAATTCCGTCGCAGTGCACTCCCTTACTGATCGAAGGAGCCCTCCATGGCCGCAGCCGCACCGCCAGCACCGCCCGCCACACCGACGATTCGAGGCGTGCAACCGCTCCGCGCCGGTGAAGGACACTCCTTCTTCTGGCGCAAGCTGCACTCCCTCACCGGCATCGTCCCCATCGGCGCCTTCCTCGTCGAGCACATCATCTCCAACTTCGAGACCCTCCACGGCCCTCTCGCCTACGCCCAGCAGGTCAAGTTCCTCAACTCCCTTCCGCTCGTCCGCCTCCTCGAGTGGGGACTGATCTTCATCCCCCTCGCCTATCACGCGCTCTACGGCGTCTTCATTGCCATCCGCGGCCGCAACAACGTCAACGTCTACCCCTGGGCCAGCAACTGGATGTATCTCTCCCAGCGCGTCACCGGCCTCATCGCCTTCGTCTACATCATTCAGCACGTCTGGCGACAGCGCTTCAGCGGCATCTCGCTCCCCGAGCACCCCGGCGCAGCCTTCCACAAAGTCCAGATGGAACTCTCCAACCCCTGGATGCTCGCCATCTACGTCATCGCCATGATCGCCACCACCTGGCACTTCGCCTACGGCATCTGGCTCTTCGCCGCCAAGTGGGGCATCACCCCCGGCGAAAAGGCCCGCAAAAAGTTCGGCTACGTCTGCGCCGTCGTCGGCATCGCTCTCTGCCTCATGGGCCTAGCCAGCATCTACGCCGTCGTCACCGCACCCGAGGCTCCCGAAGACGTAATGCCCGAAATCACCGCATTGGCTCCGATAGCCTCCGTTCCAATGACTCCAGGCACAGTCAAATTACAGAGATAGTTTTGTTAAGGGCACGGCTTCAGCCGTGCCGTATGAGGCCAAAAGATAGACCGGGGCTTTAGCCCCTGAGGTAACGCTCTTACGATGTACGGATTGCCACCAAACTTCGATGCCACGGGATTCATTGGCAAAACCCTCGAAGTGCTCGTCGTGGGTCAATACCAACTAACTTTGCGCTTTTCTGAAAACTGCGAGATTAATGTCGAAGGTCTAATTGCTCTTAACTCAGAACCATCTGTCGATCTGCCCGACTCTTTGAGTGCCGTTTATTGCTTAATCAACCAAACAGTAGACTCTGCGTCTGCAACAGAAGACGGAACTTTGGCACTAACATTTGGAAATGGCACTACTCTTCAGATTCTCGACTCAGAAAAGAACTTTGAGTCCTATAACTTCAGCCTAGGTGGCAAAGAACTCTTCGTCGTTTGACCGAAACGTCTGATTAGGAAAACAAAAATGGCAGCAACACCAAGAATCATCGTAGTAGGCGGAGGCCTAGCCGGTCTCGCAGCCGTCATCAAGATCGCCGAAGCTGGCGGCAAGGTCGACCTCTTCTCCATCGTCCCCGTCAAGCGCTCGCACTCCGTCTGCGCCCAGGGAGGCATCAACGCCGCCAAGAACCTCAAGGGCGAGGGCGACGACGTCTTCAAGCACTTCGACGACACCATCTACGGCGGCGACTTCCTCGCCAACCAGACCCCCGTCAAAAACATGACGGCCCAAGGCCCCGCCATCATCGACCTACTCGACCGCATGGGCGTCCCCTTCAACCGCACCCCCGAAGGCCTCCTCGACTTCCGCCGCTTCGGTGGCACCCTCTACCACCGCACAGCCTTCGCCGGAGCAACCACCGGCCAGCAGCTCCTCTACGCACTCGACGAGCAGGTCCGCCGCTACGAATCCGAAGGCAAAGTAACCAAGTACGAAGGCTGGGAGTTCCTCTCCGCCGTCCTCGACTCCAAGGGGGCCTGCCGCGGCATCTGCGCCATGGACCTCCGCACCATGGAGACCCGCACCTTCCCCGCCGACGCCATCATCGTCTGCACCGGCGGCAACGGAGCCATCTTCGGCAAGTCCACCAACTCCGTCGTCTGCACCGGCTCCGCCCAGTCTGCCCTCTACCAGCAGGGCGCCTTCTACGCCAACGGCGAGTTCATCCAGGTCCACCCCACCGCCATCCCCGGCGAAGACAAGCTCCGTCTCATGTCCGAATCAGCCCGCGGCGAAGGCGGCCGCGTCTGGGTCCCCAAGGACAAGAACGAAAAGCGCGCCGCCAAGTCCATCCCCGAAGGCGAACGCTGGTACTTCCTCGAAGAGTGGTACCCCAAGTACGGCAACCTCGTACCCCGCGACATCGCAACCCGCGCCATCTTCAAAGTCGTCTACGAGCACGGCATGGGCATCGACGGACAGCCCATGGTCTACCTCGATCTAACCCACATCGATCGAGAGACTTTGAACCGCAAACTTGAAGGTATTCTTGAAATCTATGAGAAGTTCGTAGGCGACGATCCCCGCGAAGTCCCCATGAAGATCTTCCCCGGCATGCACTACACCATGGGCGGCCTCTGGGTCGACTTCAACCAGCAGACCAACATCCCCGGCGTCTATTCCGCAGGCGAGGCCGACTACTCCATCCACGGCGCCAACCGCCTCGGAGCCAACTCCCTGCTCTCCTGCATCTACGGAGGCTTCGTCGCCGGCCCGCACGCCATGGCCTACGCCAAGTCTCTCCCCGCACAGGAAGGCGATGGTGGCCACGCAGCCGAGCTTCAGCGCCAGAAGGAGTTCAACCAGCTCCTCCTCATCAACCCCGGCACCGAAAACCCCTTCAAGCTCTGGCGCGAACTCGGCGAGACCATGACCCAGCACGCCACCATCATCCGTTACAACGCAGGCCTCGACGAAGCAGACGCCAAGATCGTCGAACTCCTCGCCCGCTACCGCAACATCAACCTGTCCGACAAGAGCCAGTGGGCCAACACCAGTTTCGCCTTCGCCCGCCAGCTCTACAACATGCTCGAACTAGGCCGCGTCATCGTCCAGGGCGCACGCCTCCGCGACGAATCCCGCGGAGCCCACTACAAACCCGACTTCCCCGAACGCAACGACGAAAAATTCCTAAAAACCACCAAGGCCAGCTTCAAAAACGAAGCCCCCGCCTTCGAGTTCGAAGACGTCGATATCCAGTACATCAAACCGCGCCCGCGCCGCTACGACGCCACCGCATAACGCCTTACTGCCGTTGCCTGTTTTTGTTGTTGTTTGTTCTTTTGTTTGTCATCCCGTAGGGATCTGCTGTTGCCGTTGCCGTTGCTTTTCTTGTTTGTCATCCCCGAAGGGGATCTGCTGTTGCACTCGCTTTTCTTGTTGTTGCACTTGCTTTTCTTGTTTGTCATCCCCGAAGGGGACCTGCTGTTGCACTTGCCTTGCTTGTTGTCATTCCGCAGCGAAGCGGAGGAATCTGCTTCTAGCCGTTGCTCGTTCTAGCTTTTGCTTGTTTCATCTTTTGCACTTGCTTCGCCTTTGCCGTCATTCTGAGCGCGTCTTTCGAGCGCGAAGAACCCCGAGAGAGCTCCGAGCGCCACAACAGCTCGAACCTTTCTCCCAAAAATTTTCGCTTTTGCTTTTTGTCGTTACCGCAACAAGAGTTTTGCTTAAGGGCACGGCTTCAGCCGTGCCACCAGAATCAGATGAAGAACCGGGGCTTTAGCCCCTGAGGGCAGAGAAGATGCCAAGCACCATCAAAGTCGAGATCAAGCGCCAGGCCACCCCCGACGCCCCCGCAACCACCGAGAAGTTCGAGCTCCCCTACCGCCCGGGGATGAACATCATCTCAGTGCTCGGCGACATCGCGCTCAACCCCGTAGACGTCACCGGCAAGCCCACCACGCCCGTCACCTACGACTCCAACTGCCTCGAGGAGATTTGCGGCTCCTGCGCCATGCTCATCAACGGCAAAGCTGCCATGGCCTGCTCTGCGCTCGTGGACAAACTCACCGGCCCAAACAAGGACCAGACCATCACCCTCGCCCCGCTCTCCAAGTTCCCCGTCGTCCGCGATCTCGCCGTCGACCGCGCCGTCCTCTTCGAGAATCTGAAGAAGGTCAAAGCCTGGGTCCCCATCGACGGGTCCTACGACCTCGGCCCCGGCCCCAAGCAGTTCCCCCAAATCCAGGAACAGCGATACCCACTCTCCAGCTGCATCAGCTGCACGATCTGCATGGAGGTCTGCCCCCAGTTCAACGACGCCACCGGCTTCGTCGGCGCAGCCACCATCGCCCAGGCCAAGCTCTTCAACATGGACCCCAGCGGAGCCGTCCTCAAAGAAGAACGCCTCCGAGCCCTCGCCGGAGACGGCGGCATCCAGGAATGCGGCTTCGCGCAAAACTGCGTCCAGGCCTGCCCCAAGCAGCTCCCGCTAACCGAAGCCATCTCCGACATGGGCCGCGACGTCTTCATCCAACAAGTCAAAGACCTCTTCGCAAGGTAGTCTCGCATAAATCCGGGTGCCCCATCCTGAGCGCGCCTGACCGCGCGAAGGTTGGGGAGTCCACAGCCTTACCCAGCGGAATTACGTGCGAAAAAAGTGCATCCCGCAAACCACGTTTGCCACACATTTTTCCATCAGCAATCCACAAAACACCACGCGCTACAGTCGTTTTTTTCCTAAAAAACCGCCTCTACACCCCTCAAAAAAATCCGCACACAATCCATCAAAAAAAGAAACCCGCCATTTTCGACGGGTCTCCTCTGCTGATTCCTCTTACTTCGAAAAGATCGAATTCCCCGGAGTCGTCTCGTCATTCGCCTTGATCCGGTTCTCCGCCCGCTTGGCGCTCTGCATGGCGATGTGATCCATCTTCTCCTGCTCAGTCTTGCCGACCATCGTGGCATCAGCATTCTGTTCGATAGCCTCATGCGAAGGCCGTGCGCCTGTCTTGGTCGAATTCAGTCCTTGTGCCATGTGCTTCACCTCTGCATAGACAGATGACCGCCTATCACCCTCGGTTGCCCTCAATTAGACCTTGCTACAATCACCGTATTCATGCGCGAAAACATGCCACGATTGCCAATGTTTGCAACCACATCCACGCTGCTCCTTCTCAGCGCATCTTTTATACACGCCCAGGCAACCCCAACAGGAAAGAAGCAGATGACCGACCCCGCAAAAGTCCACGCCAGCGCCATTGTCATCGACACCCACGCCGACACGCCCCAACGCTTCGTCGACGAGCACTGGAACTTCACCGACCCGCTCAACGGAGGCATGCTCAACTACGACAGCGCCCGCAAAGGCAACCTTGGCGCACAGTTCTTCTCCATCTGGGTCGACCCCGGCCAATACCCCGCCAACGCCTCTGCCCGCCGCACGCTCGAACTCATCGACGGAACCCTCGAACAAGTCCGCAAAGCACCAGACAAACTCCAGCTCTGTACCACCCCCGACCAGATCATAGCCGCGCACAAACAGGGCAAATTTTGCGTCATGATGGGCATCGAAGGCGGCCACTCCATCGAAAACTCCCTCGGCCTCCTCCGCAATTATTACCGTCTAGGCGTCCGCTACATGACCCTCACCTGGTCCAACACCAACGACTGGGCCGACTCCTCAGGCGACATCGACGACGCCACCATCAAACACCACAATGGCCTCACCCCCTTCGGCAAAGACGTCGTTCGCGAGATGAACCGCATCGGCATGATGGTCGACATCTCCCACGTCTCCGACAAAACTTTCTGGGACGTCATCGAAACCACCAAGGTCCCCATCATCGCTTCACACTCCTCTGCACGAGCCCTCACCAACGCTCAGCGCAACATGACCGACGACATGCTCCGCGCCGTCGCGAAAAACAACGGCGTCGTCATGGTCAATTTCTTCCCCGCCTTCATCGATGAGCAGTGGCGCCAGGCATGGAACGCCCAAAAGCCCGAGCGCGAGAAGGCCCAGGACGCCCTCGAAGCCGAATACAAAGCAAAAGGCCTCCCCGTCCCCTTCGCCGCATCCGACAAAATCGACCGCGAGTTCGCAGCGAAGATCGGTCGCGCGCCATTCAACTCGCTGATCGACCACTTCGACCACGTCATCAAAGTAGCCGGCATCGATCACGTGGGCATCGGCACCGACTTCGACGGCATCCCCGTTCCACCCGATGGCATCGACTCCGCCGCCGACCTGCCCAAAATCACCGCAGCCCTCATGGCACGCGGCTACACCGCCGACGACATGAAGAAGCTACTGGGCGGCAACCTGCTCCGCGTATTCGCCGCCGTTCAAGCCGCCGCAGAAAAGCCCTAAGCCAAACCCTGAGCGAATCGTCTACTTGTCACCAAGGATATCGATCTTGTTGATGCGAATCGGCTCGGAAAAAAGTTCACTGGCCTTCGCCATCAGGGCCTTGGCAATATCTCCGTTGAGATGCGCATCGCGACCAGCCTCGTCATCGAAGGTATCGAACACGCTATAGCGGCCTCCGCCTTCATTCAGACCGTACCACGTAACGGTGCCGGGCTCCTTCTTCGACATCTCGGCTCCTAGCTTCAGGAAAGCTTCGACTTCGACTTCCTTCCCCGGCTTCGCCTTCAACGGCACATAGAGCGCTAATTTCGCCATTTCATTTACCCTCCAATCATTTAGATGCGCAACGCTGGCCTGTCCCCATTCATCTTTCTTGAGGCGAGTGTCAATAATTCCCTGGTGCACATATCGCAGAGCCTAAGACGCGGCACGTTGCTCCGGGCAGGCGTCTACGATAGCCTGTTTCATGGAGTGATACACACCCGCATGATGTTTCGTTACCTTGCAATCGCTTTGATCTTCAGTGTTCCGGCGCTGGGCCAGTCTCCAGCCTCACCGTCATCCGACCAACTTCCGGACGCGCCAAGCACCACCAGTCAGGCCAAACCACCCGTAGCTCCTACAGGACCGACGGTTGTGTTCGATACAACCATGGGACGGCTAACCTGCAAGCTCTACGACCAGCAGGCACCCATAACGGTAGCCAACTTCGTCGGCCTTGCTGAGGGGACCAAAGACTGGACCGATCCGAAGACACTCCAGAAGGTGCGCAACCAGCCCTTCTACAACGGAACGACGTTCCATCGTGTCATCCCCGGCTTCATGATCCAGGGCGGCGACCAAACCGGCACCGGTGCCGGAGACCCGGGATACTTCTTCCAGGATGAGATCGACCCATCACTGACCTTCGACCAGCCCGGACGTCTCGCGATGGCAAACGCAGGCCCCGGTCCATCCGGCGGCGGTACCAACGGCTCACAGTTTTTCATCACCGAAGACGCCGTGCCGCAGTTGAACGGCAAGCACACCATCTTTGGCCAGTGCGATGCACATTCAGTGCTGCTTGTTGCCTCCATCGCTCGCGTGGAGCGAAACAGCGAAGACAAGCCCGTCACTCCAGTCGTCATCAACCGCGTGACAATCGTGCGCGAGGGCCAGCCCATGCCTCCGCTGCCGGCAACTCCAGCCACCGCCCCCGCCGCAGCCCCAGCACCAACTTCTGCGCCGCCAAGATAACTCCCTGCTCTTCGCGATCTTGGCGGAGACGCTTCCACTCGCATCTCATAACCTGAAACAAGTTTGTTAAGGAGAAGAACCAAATGGCAAAGAACCCTGGCACCTACGCAACATTCAAAACATCCGAAGGATCCATCGTCTGTGAACTCTTCGAGAAGGATGCGCCTGAGACGGTAGCCAACTTCATCGGCCTCGCCGAGGGAACGAAGGAGTGGAACAGCCGGAGCAAGAAAGGACCGAAGCTCTACGACGGAACCATCTTCCACCGCGTCATTCCGCAGTTCATGATCCAGGGTGGCGACCCCGAGGGCACCGGCATGGGCGGCCCCGGCTACAAGTTCGCCGACGAAACCCGCGGCTCAAAACATGGCTTCCAGCAGCCCGGCAAGCTCGCAATGGCCAACGCCGGCCCGAACACCAACGGTTCGCAGTTCTTCATCACCGTCACCGACACCAGCTGGCTCACGGGCAAGCACACCATCTTCGGCCAGGTAACCGAGGGCTACGACATCGTCGAAAAGATCTCCAAGGTAAGCCGCGACGGCATGGACCGCCCCAAAACTCCCGTCGTCCTCGAATCCGTCACCATCGAACGCGTGGTCTAATATCTCTTCTCCTCAAACAGAAAAGGCCCGCTCATCAAGCGGGCCTTTCTCATTGCCGTTTTATCGGATCGGTGTTAAGCCTCTCTTACGCCACACCAATCACAGAGCAAAGCTCCTTCACAGCATCCGCGCTCTTATTCAACGCAGCCTGCTCATCCGGAGTCAGCTTGATCTCGATGATCTGCTCGAGCCCCTTCGCTCCCAGCTTGCAAGGCACGCCGACATACAGCCCCGAGATCCCATACTCGCCCTGCAAATAAGCAGCGCAAGGAAGAATTTTCTTCTTGTCCTTCAGAATCGCCTCAACCATCTCCACAGCCGCCGCCGAAGGAGCATAGTAAGCCGAACCTGTCTTCAGATGCTTCACAATCTCCGCGCCACCATTGGCCGTGCGAGTCTCCAGCTCCTTCAACCGGTCAGGCGCAATCAGCTCGGTAATCGGAATCCCCGCCACAGTCGAATACCGCGACAGCGGAACCATCGTATCGCCATGCCCGCCCAGCACAAATGCCGTGACGTTCTCCACCGAAACATTCAGCTCCTGAGCAATAAACGTCCGGAACCGAGCCGAATCCAGCACCCCGGCCATCCCGATCACTCGTTCACGCGGCAATCCCGCCTGCTTGAACGCCGTCTGCGCCATCGCATCCAGCGGATTCGACACCACGATAATGATCGTCTCCGGCGAAGCCGCAACCACCTTCGCCACCACATCGCTCATGATCTTGAAGTTCGTATTCAGCAGATCGTCGCGACTCATCCCGGGCTTGCGCGCGATACCCGCCGTGATCACCACCACATCCGAGTTCGCCGTATCCGCATAATCATTCGTGCCGACGATGGTGCAGTCGCGCTTCTCAATCGGCATAGCCTGCATCAGGTCGAGCCCCTTGCCCTGTGGCACGCCCTCGATGACGTCGATCAACACAACATCCGCAAGCTCCTTCGAAGCGATCCAATGAGCTGCAGTAGCGCCGACATTGCCGGCTCCGACGATAGTTACTTTCTTACGCATCATGAGTGAACTCTCCAGAAGATTGGCGGCGAGCGCCTGGAAACGCAGTACGAGACCACGCTCAAATAATGATACGTCGCTCACGCCACCGCTGGCATGATGTTCGGCAGTTCTGTGCGGATATCGCTCCTATTGCCGCCTAAATACGACTCCAAAAGGCCACGAACTCTTGTCACACGCTCCGCCCTCCACCACCAGATGCGTCGAACTCAGCGTCGACGAGTCCAAAGCACTCACATCTGCTGCAATGCTCACTATAGATCCGTCGTCCATCGTAAATTCCGCGGTCAGATAATTCCCCAAAAGCGCTGCATAGTTCGACCGGATCGTACCGGATGTAAAACAGGGTGAACCCTGAACTTGGATCGTTCCGCCAATCACATTCTGACTAGTGGCGATAGCGCCGGGAACATTCCCTATCACCGAACCACCCTGCTGCACGGTCAGCGAAACCTTCAGAACCTGACTGGTTCCACTAAATTTACTCGTGCCCACATACGTTCCACTAATGGGCTGGAAAGGGGCCGCCGTAAAGCTGCCTTCGATCGGAGTGCATCCCGGGTTTGGATTGGTGACCACATATGTTCCGGACCATGAGTCTCCCAACGCCTTCGGCAGCGTTCCGTGAATCACAAATTGATGCGTCGTCGCCTGACCCAGCAGAGCGTCCTCGAGAACAAACGTGCCATCGCTATTGGGTATTGCAGCTTCCACCTTCGTCGCTCCGCCAACCGCAACTAACAAGGCGGCCGCACACGGAACCGTCAGCGAGGTGTTTCCAATGATCTGGCCTGAGACGACATCAATCGTCATCGCCAACCCAAACTGCGGAGGCACCGGACCGGGGACAGGAAGCACCCCCGCCACCACCCAGTTACCGCGCAGCGGAGTTGCATCCGGCAATGCCGCCGGCGGCAACGTCCCGCCAGCGCCGCATCCCGTCATGAAAATCAAGGCTGAATACAAAACCAGTGTCGCAAGAAATTTACGCAAGAGCCCAATCATCCAGTGCCAGCATAAAACCTCTTTGCGGAATGTCAATCCGCACTCCAGTCTATGTGCCAAAAAAATCGACGACTGCCTCAGCAGTCGCCGACTCTACTCCAGGCTAGTGCCAGTTATCCCATGTTCTCAATCATTCTCGTTGCAAACTCACTCGTCTTAGCCTTTGTCGCGCCCTGCATTCCGCGCTCAAAGTCGTACGTCACGAACTTCTGCCCAATCGTCTTCTCCATCGATGACTCAATCAGCCGCGCGGCCTCCGTCCAGCCGAGAAAGTCGAAAAGCATCACGCCCGACAGAATCACCGACCCCGGATTGATCACGTCCTTATCCGCATACTTCGGTGCCGTCCCGTGCGTAGCCTCAAACACGGCATACCCATCCCCAATGTTTCCGCCCGGAGCGATTCCAAGCCCGCCAACCTGCGCCGCTGCAGCGTCGGAGATGTAGTCGCCGTTCAGATTCGTCGTAGCCAGTACGCTATAGTCCTCTGGTCGCAAGATGATCTGCTGGAAGATCGAGTCGGCAATGCGGTCGTTGATCAGAATCTTCTTCTTCCACTTGCCGTCACCATGCGAAGCGCCGATCGAAGCGATCACCTGCTTCACCTCGGCCACCACTGCCTCGCCAAACTCCTTAGCGGCAAACTCGATCCCCGGCTCGATGAGCGCGGCATTCTCCTCCGCCGTCAGCTTCGGATTCGCCTCAAGGTTCCCCAGTATCCAGCTCTCCCGTTCCGTTACCGTCTGTTCGCGGAACTCCTGCGACGCAACCTCGTACCCCCACTCGCGGAACGCACCCTCGGTAAACTTCTGAATATTGCCTTTGTGAACCAGCGTGACCGTCTTGCGCCCGTTATCCAGCGCGTACTGTATTGCCGCACGCACTAATCGCTTCGATCCCGTAATCGAAATAGGCTTCACGCCCACACCAGAGTCCAGCCGAATCTTCTTCTTGCCGCCCTTCAACATCTCATCGTTGACGAACGCAATAAACTTCGCAGCCTCAGGCGTTCCCTCGCGGAACTCGATGCCGGCATAAATATCCTCCGTATTCTCGCGGAAGATCACAACGTCAAGCTTCTCCGGATGTTTCACCGGACTCGGCACGCCGCTGTAATACTTCACCGGCCGCACGCACTGATAAAGGTCCATCAACTGGCGCAATGCCACATTCAGCGAGCGAATCCCACCACCCACTGGTGTAGTCAACGGCCCCTTGATCGAGACGCGAAAATCAACGGTAGCCTTCACCGTGTCATCCGGCAACCAGTTTTGCGTCTGCCGATACGACTTCTCTCCTGCGAGCACCTCAAACCACTTCACCGAGCGCTTGCCGCCATACGCCTTCTCAACAGCCGCATCGAACACCCGTTGGGAAGCCTTCCAGATGTCGCGGCCCGTGCCATCGCCTTCAATAAAAGGAATGATCGGGTTATCGGGAACAGTGTACTTGCCGTTGGCATACTGAATCGCCTGACCGTCCGTCGGGACGGCGATACCGTTGTAACTTGCCTGCATGTGTGTTTGGCTCCACGTGAAGATTACGCGAAGGCTATCACCGCCACGATACGAGTGGCAACCTCAAGGTGCGCTTATCGAACGAGGTAGTAGTCAATCGTGAAAACCACCCCGCTCCCCGAATCCACGGCGAACCGGTCCGCCGCCTGTATCCTTCGTCGCCTCCCTGTACTGATCGCGAGGCGAATCGCGATTCCTAGCGCAGAAGGTGAAAGATGTCGGTACGCAGCTCCGCCGGATTCTCGTTCCAATCGCCGTAGATCTCCCAGCAGATTCCCGTAAGTTGGTGGCCGTTTTTTCGGCTCCAATCCCCGATCGCATCGTGGCTCACCCCCAACTGCTGATAGGGCCGTATGTGCGCCACCGTCGCAGCCATGCCCGAAGGCGTCTCACAATACACAACCTCGCCAATCGGTTCAAATCTCCCTGCTGTCTCGACACCGCATTCGATATCCACCTTGCCGTCCTGGCGGTGGCGGTAGACCATCACGTTCTGGCCGCACTGTCGCACGTGGCCTCCGTGAACCGCTTCATACACCTTGTTCAGTGTGTGCATGAACTCACTCGGCCACCTTGACAGCACGGTCGTCACACCCACGGCAGCGATCGGGCGCGGGCGAGCATCGATAATCGCAATCTCTCTAGACACGGACCACCTCCATCATTTCGAAGCCCTTTACCCGTCAACGCTAATCGAGTCGTCAATAGGACACAAATCCTTTGGTTTGCGAGAACAACGACAGTCGAACCTGCAGCTTCTGCCACGTGACAAAGCAAAGCCCCGGCAACTCGCCGGGGCCTTTGTGATACATAGTCCGTAGAAGTCTAGAAGATATTCCAGAGCAGCTGGTTGTAGACATCGTGGTGGAACTGTACCTCAGGCGCCTTGACGATCGTGCCAAGCAGCCGCGGGCAGCGATCCGCCGAAGCCTGCTTCAGATCGGCATACCGGCCCTTCACGTCCTCACCCAGCAGCTTCGTCGTCCACTCCGCCGCACGGAAGTTCTCAAGCGCGGTGTAGACATTGTCCGGCAGGTAGCGTTCCGCCTGACGCAAGTTCTTGATCTTCGCCGTCTCGCCGTGCAGGCCGGTCTTGAAGATCGAGTACAGCACCAGGTAAGGATTCGCATCCGGTCCAACCGAACGAACCTCGACGCGCGCCGACTTCTCGTTCCCGATCGGAATACGAATCATCGACCCACGATCCACAGCCGAAGCCTTCAGCTGGTTCGGAGCCTCAAAGTGCGGATCAAGCCGTCGATAAGCATTCACGCTCGCATTCAGCAGCAGGCAAAGATCGTTGCCATGCGTCAGGATGCGGTCCGTAAACTGCCACGCCAGCTTCGAAATCTTCTCTTCGCCCTTGGGATCCCAGAAGATGTTCTTGCCATTCTTCGTAATCGAGACATTGGTGTGCATGCCGCTGCCGTTGACGCCGACAACCGGCTTCGGCAGGAAGCTCGCCGTCATGCCCATCTGCGTAGCAACCTGGCGGCAGATCAGCTTGTACAGCTGAATCTGGTCGGCAGCTGCAACTACCTCGCCATAGCTGTAGTTAATCTCGAACTGCGAAGGCGCAACCTCAGGGTGGTCCTTCTCGTTCTCGAAGCCCATTGCACGCTGAACCTCAGCCGTCGTGTCGATAAACTCACGCAGCGGATCACCCGGCAGCGAGTGATAATAGCCACCCTTGTTGACGTACTCGAAGAGGCCCGTCTCATGGAAGCGGCGCTCGGCATCGATTCCCTCAAACAGGAAGCCCTCAATCTCATTGGCAGCATTGAGCGTGTAGCCCTGGTTCTCGTACAGCTCCGTCGAGAGCTGCTTCAGAACGCCACGGATGTCCGCGCTATACGTGGTGCCGTTCTTGTCGATCACCTCGCCGAAAACCATCACCTTGCCGGCGCCAAACACGTCAGCCGGAACCCAATAAAACGCGCTCCAGTCGATACCGAGCCGCAGGTCGCTCTCACGCTGCGCTGTAAAGCCACGAATCGACGAGCCGTCGAACGTAAGGTTGTCGTAGCTCTTGACCAGGAACTTCTTGTCATAGTCGAGCATGTGCAGGCGGCCTTCAAGATCGCTGAACAGCACGGTCACGGCCTTAATCCGCTTCTCGTCGGTCAGGTACTTCAGGCGCTCTTCCTGAATCACATCGGCGGCCACGCGCTTCTTGCGCTGCTCTTTGGCCTGCAGGTTCAGGTCTTCCAGCTCTGCGTACGGAAGTTCCAGAAAATCACGAAATTCGCTCAACGTAATGCTCCTTCTGCATTGAAATACACGGCTACCGCAACGGCTGGGGCAAGATAATTTTCAGGTGAGTTGAAGAGGGCCCGCCAGACGCTGCGCCAGACGGCTCTACCCCTCAAAACTAACAGAAATTTCAACAGGACAAAAGGTGTTTCCTTCACCTGGAGACCACTCTCCCCGGCAAACCGTCCTGTAGCTCCCATTTGCAGCAAAAAACCAAGGCGACGGAGAGACCATCTCCCCGCCGCCTGCCGGTTAGGGATTTGGCAGTGAATCTGCCACTTTCTTGTCGGTCGTCTTGTACAGATACTCGTAGTCATGCCATCCGCGCACTGCTGGATCGGCGGACGTATTCGTCAGTTCCAGCCTTAGCGCATCGTCCTGATCACCTTGCGTCGCACTCACTGAAATGGTCAGCGTATTGTCCTGCCCGGCTGGGCTCAGGACGCTCGTGTCCCATTGGAACGCGATCCACTGCGTATAGCCCGAAAGTCCGCTGCGCACCGCCGCGTCACTGGCAACCGCCCTGCTCCACGTCAGTGACTGCCCGTTCAGGTTCACCGTGTAGCTCGCCTCGGCTGCAGCCAATGCCACCGACAGCACCGCATACGCGCTGTCCGTAGCGTTCTGTGGAGTGGCAAAGTGCACTACCCAGGGCGGAACCCGCGTCGTCACACCATTCGTTCCACTCGCTCCTGCTAGCGCCGCTACATACGGTGGAATTACGAACTTATACCCATCCGTCGTGTCGTCACTCGAGCTGTACACACCACCAAAGAGCCCCGGGTCAAACGTCTGCCAGTGGTTGTAGTTCCACTTGCTCAGGTCGTTGGTCGCGGGCCCAGCCGGTCCGTCTGTTGCGTTGTAGATCACTGCGCCGCCATTGGCCTGGAAGTCGGCCCAGTAGTTCCACGTCCCCCAGAACTCACGGTCGTCGTGTCCCTGCGCATCGTGGCCGTGCAGAAACTCATGCGCCGAGCGGTCTGCCGTGCCAATCGTAAACACAGGCGCCACATCGCTGAAGTTCTCCTTCGCGAAGGTCAACCCCGGCACTGTCGTCACCTGGTTGGCCGCCACCACCACACCGTCCTGCCGTAGTTCTCCCCACTGCCCCAGTACATACGCCGAAAGCCGGTACGTCCCCGGAATCACTCCCGTAAACGTCGCATTTCCGCTCGAACTGATGTCCGCCCAGTATTGCGCTCCAACCGATGAGAACTGAATGTTCTTCCCCGGATCGCTCAAAACAGCCCATGCCGTCTTCGGATTACCCATCACGTTGTTAATCTGCACCTGCACCGTTCCGCGCGCAGTCGAAGGAACATACCCGTTCGACAGCAGATCTGCCTCGTGATCATAGAAATTGCCGAAACTTGTTCCGGTCACAAGAGCGTCCTGATACATATCCGCCGGTGTCAGAATCGAGCCCCCAAACTGATTGAAGCGGTAGTAAAACGGTCCGAAAAGCCGCTGCGATGCCGTCCCCGCCGGTGTCGCCAACGCGAGCTGATTGTCCAGATGGTTCGAATACGCCTCCATCATGGCCAGATTTCCCGTAAAGATCAGGTCCTGCTTCGTCGGCCCGCCTACCAGCGACTCGCTGCTCGGCAGCACCACCCACGCACCATACTTCGACCCATACACTCCATGCGCCCGGTGCAGATACTCGTAGCTCGAATAGTCATACTTCGTATAGAACGAGCGCGTAAATCCCGCCGGAATATCCGTAAACCCATGCAGATCCACCGTCGCGTCCTGCACCGCCCTTCCCGGGTCCGTCGAGAACGCCTCTGCCGCAGAAGGCAACGGAATCGCAGTCGGCCCCGGATTGCTCAGGTCGGCATTCACCGAATACGTGTTCGGAAACTTGTTCAAATCCCCACGAAGCACCCACTGCACCTGACCGATCGACCCCGCAATATCCGACGTCGCATGGTTCGCCACAAAATAAACATGAACCCCAGGATCGTTCGGCGTCACCACAAAGTGCTCTGTATAGGTGTACGCATTCGCGCTGCTCGACGGAAACGTCACCCACCAGTCCAAATAGCTGCCCGCATTATGAAATCCCGGCACAGGCGTCACCGTCCCAAACCCCGCGTTGTCCATGTAAAAGCCCTTCGGCCCCATGGAATCCGAATTGGTCAGGTCGATCAGGTTGTCCGTGGTCCCCGCAGGATAGAGCCCGAAGATCCTTGGCCTTACCGTGTTGAAGTCGATGTTCAGCGCTCCGTTGCTGATCTTCCAGTCCGCTGCATTCGTCGTGTCGATACTCAGCAGCGGAGCCGTCACCTGAAGCGTCGAGCAGGTCGCCCCGCTGTCGAACGCAACTCCGTTCGAATCCGTCCCGCTGATGGATACAAAATACGTCCCTCCACCCAGCGTCGCAGGAACCGCAAACTCCACCTTCTCAGTCGTCGCGATCACCTTCTGCACCACAACCGCCGCCGTTGTCGTAGGAGCCCCTCCGCATGTCGTTGCTACCGATACAAGAACATTTCCCGGCAGCACCGTCCCCGAAGGAAATCCCGATCCCGTCACGTTGACATCTGCCCCAGCCGAGGCAGAGCTCGGACTGGTCAGCGCGCTCAGCTTCACCGAAGCCCGCCCCTGTGCCGGCAGCACGAGCAGCAGCAGCGCAGCGCATCCCGCTCCTGCAGCAGCTTTGCGCAGGCCGCGCCACATCGCCAGCCTCTTCCTTCCCAAACCCATCAGACCCACGAGGCCCGTTCCCAACATCGTCCAGGTCTCAGGCTCCGGCACCGTCGTCGCGTTGATCACGGCCAGATCACCATCCGACAGCAATCCACCTGCATCGCTCAGCGTCGCGCTGAACTTCGAATCCACCATCACCATCGTTCCGTCGTTCAGCATCAGATTCTGGACGCCGAGCAAACCCGTCAGCGTCGCATCTGTCGCTCCAAACAGCCCTGTCGGCGGCCCTGCCAGAGTCGATAGCTCATCACCGTCAAAGGACAATCCATCCCCATCCAGCGTGAAGTACGACGAGTCGAACACATGCGTTCCGCCGCCCGCATAGTGCACAGTCAGGCTCAGGCTGTTTAGCGAAACCGCTGTCGTCACCGGAAAACTCGGGTCTCCCGGCGCAGAGCCGTTCCCTCCCGTCAGGTTCACAATGTCGAACTGCGCTACGTTTGCCCCTGTTACATCGAAGCTGATATATCCCAGCGGAATTTCTGTAGCAGATCCCGCAATCGTCAGCATGGCCAGGACGCATGCCACGCCCAGAACTCTCGCAAAAAACTTAGTCATGTCGCTCTCCAAAAAGTAGTCAGATCTAGTCCTGCAGGTCCTAATAAGCGATGGAATTTTTCTCGGAGAAGCGTTGCAATGCATGCCACATTTACCGCTCCCCAAATGTCGTCGCCGTGGGCTGCCTTCTCCTCTGCCCTCACTTACGAGGTGGCGTTACATTTGAGAAACAGTTTCAAATACGACCGAGACATTAACATCGCCTCTCTGGCATTGTCAAAATAATTCTTCATGACCTCACATCAGCATCCCAGTCACGGACTTCGGCCGCCTATAAGATAAAGAGAGAAAAGCCATGAATAAGACTTCGACCAAGCGCGTCGCTCTCATCCAGATGTCCTGTGATCCGGACACCCGCATCAACCTCGATAAGGCCGCCGAGCGCGTCTACGAAGCCGCTCGCCAGGGAGCCACCCTCGTCTGCCTCCCCGAGCTCTTCCGTTCCCAATACTTCTGCCAGCGCGAAGACCACGCCCTCTTCGACCTAGCCGAGTCCATCCCCGGCCCCTCCACCGACGTCCTCACCCGCGTCTGCTGCGAGACCGGCGTCGTCCTCGTCGCCAGCCTCTTCGAGCGCCGCGCCCCCGGCCTCTACCACAACACCGCCGTCACCATCGAAAAGGACGGCCGCATCGCCGACATCTACCGCAAGATGCACATCCCCGACGACCCTCTCTACTACGAGAAGTTCTACTTCACCCCCGGCGACCTCGGCTTCAAATCCACGCAAACCACGCAAGGCCCCATCGGCACTCTCGTCTGCTGGGACCAGTGGTACCCCGAAGGCGCCCGCCTCACCGCTCTCCGCGGAGCCGAAGTCCTCTTCTTCCCCACCGCCATCGGCTGGCACCCCTCCGAGAAGGAAGAGTACGGCACCGCCCAATACGAAGCCTGGCAGACCGCCCAGCGCGCCCACGCCATCGCCAACGGAGTCTTCGTCTGCGCCGTCAACCGCGTAGGCCACGAGCATGGCAACGTCAAATTCAAAGCCCCCGCCGCCGACGGCAACCCCGCCACAGTCGAACTCCACGGCCCCGGCGACCACACCCCCCACTCCGGCCCCGGAACGGGCTGTACCTCTGGTATAGACTTCTGGGGCGGCAGCTTCATAGCCGACCCGTTCGGCCGCATCATCGCCCTCGCCAGCCACGACAAAGAGGAGATCCTCTACGCCGACCTAGACCCCAAACTAATCGAAGTCACCCGCCAACACTGGCCCTTCCTACGCGACCGCCGCATAGACGCCTACGAAGGCATAGCCAAACGCTTCCTCGACTAGATTAGGAAAAAATATGGGTGTCATATTCATCATTGCCGGGTCTGTTGGGATCGTCTTGGCTTTCATTGGCAAGAATTTCACCGCAGGTGATCCCGACGCTATTTCGTCGTTTGCTCGCCCGGTCTCGAACAGGTACGGTCGTCTGGTATTCGCCATAGCTGGAACCATGTTGATTGCATTTGGGATCAAATTTCTTTTGTTTTAGAAACTCATTGCCCGGGTGCCCCACATCTCGATTTTGAGATGTGGGGACATTCGCGCAAAGCGCGAACCGCTTCTAGGTAAGCCAAGCCTTCAGGCTTGGCCCTCTCCTCGGGCCGAAGAAGAAAGGGGGCTTTAGCCCCTGGGGCATGCTTTTTCTCGATGCCCACAATCCGCCAAAAAGCAGAGCACATACGCCATCACGATCCTGACCTTCCAGCGACATCGTCACTTTCAACGCACATCAAACGCCGAACTCTTCATTACAACGCTCTTCCAGCACCGAGATAAAGGCCGTTTCCAACTCCACGGCTTCGTCGTCATGCCCGATCACACGCACATCCTCATCACACCTGCCATAGACCAATCAACTGCGCGATGCATTCAATACATCAAAGGAGGCTACTCCTTCGCCGCACGCCAACACTCCGCAGGAGAGATCTGGCACAACGGATATCACGAGCACCGCATAAGAGACGCCGACGACTTCAACAACCAACTCGCGTATATCCAAAACAACCCCACCCGCAAACGATACGAAACCTACCCGCACATCCACATCAGCTATCCAAACCGTATCGATCCCACCCCAAACCATCTACTCCCTGACAAATCCGCTACACTGACCTAAATTCAAACCCAAGAGGCACCCGATGCGGAAAATCGCCGGTCTAGGCGTTCTATTAGCCACACTAGCCCTCCACCAAACCTCCTCCGCCCAAACCCAACCCGCCACTGAGCCCACCTACGTCAAAGCCGGCCACCTCTTCGACAGCGAATCCGGCACCTACCGCCAGAACGTAGTCCTGGTCCTCGCAAAAGACCGCATCAAGTCCATCGAACCCGGGACCTTCGCCATCCCTGCCGGAGCCAAAGTCACCGACCTCAGCAACGACTACGTCCTCCCCGGCCTCATCGACTGCCACACGCACCTCGGAGCCCGCGCCGACAAATACGACCCCATCAACTCCTTCAAAGAAACCCCCTTCAGCAGCGCCTACGCCAGCGTAGTCAACGCCCAACGCACCCTCAACGCCGGCTTCACTAGCGTCCGCGACGTAGGCTCGCTCCCCTTCATGGCCGTCGACCTCCGCAACGCCATCGACGAGGGCCTCTTCCCCGGCCCACGCATCGTAGCCTCCGGCCCGCCGCTCTCCATCACCGGCGGCCACGGCGACCTCAACAATTACTCCCCGCAAACCCGCGTCACCATGTTCCCCGAAGAGCGTGACTTCTCCATCGCCGACGGCCCCGAGGAGATCCGCCACACCATCCGCGCCCAGGTCAAATACGGCGTCGACGTCATCAAGATCCTCGCCTCCGGCGGCGTCCTCAGCAAAGGCGACCAACCCGGCGCACCCCAGTACACCTTCGAAGAGTTGAAGATGGCCGCCGACACCGCCCACGCCACCGGCCGCAAAATCGCCGCCCACGCCCACGGTGCCCAGTCCATCAAGGACGCCATCAACGCCGGCATCGACTCCATCGAGCACGCTTCCCTCGTCGACGATGAAGGCATCAGCCTGGCCAAATCCCACGGCACCTACTTCGTCATGGACATCTACGACGACGACTACATCCTCGGCAAAGCCAAAGACTTCGGCATCCCCGAAGAGATGACCAACAAGGAGCGCGGCGTAGGCAAACTCCAGCGCGAAAACTTCCAGAAGGCATTCAAGGCCGGCGTAAAAATGGCCTTCGGCACCGATGCCGGCGTCTACCCGCACGGCGACAACGCCAAGCAGTTCCACTACATGGTCATGTACGGCATGACACCCGCCCAGGCCATCCAGGCCGCCACCCGTAACGCCGCCGACCTCATCGGCCGCGCCTCCGACGTAGGCGTCCTCTCACCCGGACACTACGCCGACCTCATCGCCCTCAAAGAAGACCCGCTCCAGCGCGTCGAAGCCCTCGAGCACGTCCCCTTCGTCATGAAGGGCGGCGCCATCGCCAAGAACGAACTAACCAAATAACTCGAGGCGCCGCACTCACTCGATCAGCCAGGAGAGCTCGGGTGCCCCATCATCGCAGTCTCACCGCGATGGGTGGGAAAGTATCAGCCGGCCGGGTGCCCCACATCTCGATTTTGAGATGTGGGATATTCGCGCAAAAGCGCGAACCGTACTCCTTCATCACAGTGACAGCCTAAGCCGCGATCCCAACCTCCCGCTCAGCCCTTCTCCCACCCAAATACCCAAACAACGCAATATAGATGTAGCAAACCGCCGGAATCATAAAGGCATGCTGCACGCCAATCGCATCCGCCAGATGCCCTTCGGCCAGCGGAATCAGCGCCCCACCCACAATCGCCGCCACCATCAAACTTGAGCCCTTACTCGTCAGCGGCCCCAGCCCCGACAGCCCAACCGTAAAAATACTCGGGAACATGACTGAATTGAACAGGCCCACAGCCAGAATCGCCCACATCGCCGTATGCCCATGCGTGATGATCGACGTCACCACCAACCCGCACGCCACGACCGCAGCCGTTCCCAGCACAGCGCTCGTCCTGAACTTCGTCAGCAGCCACGAACCGATAAATCGCCCCACCATCGCCCCGCCCCAATACAACGACACATACTTCGCCGCCGTCTTCTCCGTAAACGACGCAATATCCGGCAGCCCGAAGTAGTTCACCAGGAAGCTCCCGATCGAGACCTCCGCCCCCACATACACAAAGATCGCCAGCGCCCCGGCCAGCAGCACCGGATGCTTCCAGATGCTGTCATGCGTCGGCGTCTCATTCAACTCACCCGGACGAATGTCCCGAGTAAAGTCCATCGCCGGCATCTTCAGCACTGCAAACGAAATCGCCAGCAGTACCAGCGTCAGTCCAATCCCCAGATACGGCAGCCGCACCGAAGAGGCCTGCTCCATCCGGTACTGCTGAAGCGCCGCCGCCGACAGCGACTTAATCTTGTCCGACGAAATCTGCGTGGAGCTCAGAATCAAAATGCTGCCAAAGAAGGGAGCAACAAACGTCCCGAAGGAGTTGAACGCCTGCGAGAGATTCAAACGTGCCGCCGAGGTCTCCGGAGGCCCCAGGTGCGCCACATAAGGATTCGCCGCCACCTGAAGGCACGTAATGCCTGCGGCCAGAATGATCAACGCCGACAGAAACAGCCCAAACGAAGCCGCCGTCGAAGCCGGCAAAAACAGAAACGCTCCAGCAGCCATTACCAGCAGGCCAACCACCATCGCCTGCTTGTACCCCACCCACTCCACCAGCTTCCCCGACGGCAGCGCAAAGACGAAGTACGACGAGAAGAAGCAGAACTGCACCAGCATCGCCTGCGCATAGTTCAGATCGAAGATGCCCTTCAGGTGCGGAATCAAAATGTCATTCAGGCAGGTAAGAAAGCCCCACATGAAAAACAGCATCGTTGCGATGCTCATGGCCCGGACATCTGTCTTCTGGGTCCCGTACTGCTGCGAGGTGGTAGTTACGCTGGTGCCGATGGCCATGTCGATTAAGGTGCCTTCCTGAAGATCGGTCAGGCGTCAATTTCCCAACCGCATCCCATCCTATACGTGTAAGAGCACAATATGCCCCAAATCTCGACCTTTGCAATAACTCAGTTTCGGACGCATGTCCCACCTTTCGACCTTTTTAGTAATGCGGGTGTCCCACATCTCGATTTTGAAATGTGGGACATTCGCGCAAAAGCGCGAACCGCTTCTAGGTAAACCAAGCCTTCAGGCTTGGCCCTCTCATCGGGGCCGAAGAAGAAAGGGGCTTTAGCCCCTGAGGTATGCTTTCTCTCGATGCCCACAATCCGCCAAAAGCAGAGCACATACGCCATCACGATCCTGACCTTCCAACGACATCGGCACTTCCAACGCACATCCAACGCCGAACTTTTCATCACAACCCTCTTCCAGCATCGAGATAAAGGCCGCTTCCAACTCCACGCCTTCGTCGTCATGCCCGATCACACGCACATCCTCATCACACCTGCCATAGACCAATCAACTGCGCGATGCATTCAATACATCAAAGGGGGCTACTCCTTCGCAGTCCGCCAACAATTTCCCGGCGAAATCTGGCACAGTGGATACCACGAACACCGCATAAGAGACGCCGACGACTTCAACAACCAACTCTCCTACATTGAAAGCAATCCCGCCCGCAAACAATACGAAGCCTACCCACACGTCCACAGCAGATACCCGGACCGCATCGACCCCATACCGAACTATCTAATACCGAACTATCTAAATAGTTAGCGTGGCGGGTGGGACATTCGCGCAAAAGCGCGAACCGTTTTCCACAACCCACCCCAAAAACCTGTCAAGACCCAATCCCATCTATCCAATTGAAAATCAATAGTTTAGCCCTGCCGAATAATTTCCCTCAACCCGCTATACTTTAAATGAGTGTGATCCATAGGCCCGAATCAGCATCTATCGGTAGAGCATGGACACAAAGTCCAGACCTAAATTATTTGTTTCGAAGACTTTAGATACTTAGGTACGGGGGGGTACACCTCCCGGGAATAGACACCAATGCCAGACACGGAAAGGGCGATCCAAGCGGTGACCACTACAGAGAACGAAACACCGGACATACCCCGCGACCTCCACTACCGCATGCCCGCCGAGTGGGACCTCCACGCCGCCACCTGGATCGCCTGGCCCCACAACGCCGAAGACTGGCCCGGAAAATTCCAACCCATCCCCTGGGTCTACGCCGAAATCGTACGTCACCTCTCCTGCTGCGAAGACGTCCACATTCTCGTCAACAACGACGACGCCGAAAAGCGCGCTTCCAACTTCCTTCGCCGCGGCGGAGCCAACCTCGCCCGCCTCCACTTCCACCACTGGGCCACCGACCGTGTCTGGCTCCGTGACTCCGGCCCCATCTTCATCAAGAACCCTCAGGGTGACCTCGCCATCACCAACTGGAAGTTCAACGCCTGGGCCAAGTACGACAACTACCGCCGCGACGACCAGATCCCCCAGCACATAGCCAGGCACTACGACATACCCCAGTTCAAGCCGGAAGTCCCGCCTCCCATCGGAGACCCCAAAGGCAAGCCCCACCGCCTCGTCCTCGAAGGCGGCAGCATCGACACCAACGGCGCCGGCACTCTCATCACCACCGAGGAGTGCCTCCTCTCTGACATCCAGCAGCGCAACCCCGGCCTCGGCGACGAAGAGTCCACCCGCAAGTACCTCGAGCAGGCATTCCACGACTACCTGGGCATCGACCAGACCATCTGGCTCCACCGAGGCTGCGCCGGCGACGACACCCACGGCCACGTCGACGACATCACCCGCTTCGTCGGCGAAAACACCATCCTCACCGCCGTCGAGCCCAACACCCACGACGAAAACCACCTGCCCCTGGCCGAAAACCTCGACCGCATCCGCACCGCCCGCAACCTCTCCGGCGAGCCCTTCGAGATCATCGAACTCCCCATGCCCTCACCCGTAGTCTTCGAAGGCCAGCGCCTCCCCGCCAGCTACGCAAACTTCTACATCGCCAACGACCTCGTCCTCGTCCCCACCTTCAACGACGCCAACGACCGCCACGCCCTCAACACCATCGCCCGCTGCTTCCCCAACCGCGACGTAGTCGGCATCCACGCCGTAGACCTGGTCTGGGGCCTGGGCACCCTCCACTGCATGACGCAACAGGAACCCGCATGAACGCGAAGATCAATCTCGATTCCATCCAAGATCTCCTTCGCACCGAAGATGTTGAAGGCCTCATTGCAATCCACGAAGCCCCAGTCAACGAATACGATCACGAAGGCAAGCAACTTTTCGAAATCATCGAACGCATTTCACCATCACAACTGACAACCGGAACGCTTTGCCCGATTCTCGAAGGTATCTGGGCAACAAGCTTCAACCTCGACGACAACGATCTTGCGATGCGCCGACCGGCTCTTGAAAACATCGCCATGAAAATCGTCCACTCATTCGGGACGCCAATGAACGGTGACCTCGCCCACCTCCGCGCCGCCATCGCCGAAGCCAAGGCTGCCGAAACCGCAGGCGAAGTCCCGGTAGGCGCAGTCGTAGTCCACAATGGCGAAATCATTGGCCGAGGCCAAAACCGAGTCCTCCGCGACAGCGACCCCACAGCCCACGCCGAGATCGTCGCCCTCCGCGAAGCAGGCCGCGCCCTCTCGAACTATCGCCTAGTCACACCGGAGGGAAGCTGCACCCTCTACGTCACCCTCGAACCCTGCGCCATGTGTGCCAGCGCCATCCTGCACGCCCGCATCGCCCGCCTCGTCTACGCCGCCGACGACCCCAAGGCCGGAGCCTGCGGCAGCGTCCTCAGCGTGATGAACCACCCGCAGCTCAACCATCGAGTCGAAGTCACCCACGGCCTCCTCGCCGAAGAGTGCAGCCGCATGCTCAGCAACTTTTTCCTCAAGCGCCGCGGAAAGAAGCGCCTCGACCCGCATCCTATGGACGCAAAGGAAGCAATCCTCGGAGGCATCTCCGACGAAGGAGCAGCATAAATGCCAGGTCGCCTCACAGGAAAAGTCGCCATCGTCACCGGCTCTGGCTCCGGCATCGGTCAGTCAATCGCCATCCGCTTCGCCAGCGAGGGCGCAACCCTAGTAGTCGACTACCGCAACCACCTCGATCAAGCACAGGAGACGAAGTCTCAAGCCGAAGCCGCCGGCGGCAAAGCCATACTCGTCCACGCCGACGTATCGAAAATCACCGATACCCAGAACCTCGTGGATCAGGCCTACCAGCAACTAGGTCACTGCGACATCCTGGTCAATAACGCCGGCATCGAGAAGCGCGCCGACTTCTGGGACGTCACCGAGCAAGACTACGACGCCGTCCTCAACGTCAACCTCAAGGGCGCCTTCTTCCTCACCCAGGCCTTCGTCCGCCGCCTCCGCGACGCCAAGCTACCCGGCCGCATCATCAACATCAGCTCCGTCCACGAGGACATGGTCTTCCCCCACTTCTCCACCTACTGCGTCTCCAAAGGAGGAATGCGCATGCTCATGCGCGACCTCGCCGTCGAACTCGGCCCCGTCGGCATCACCGTCAACAACATAGCCCCCGGAGCCATAGCCACCCCGATCAACACCTCTCTCCTCGAAGACAAGCCCAAACTCAACGCCCTCCTCGCCAACATCCCTCTAGGACGCCTCGGCACCCCAGAAGAGGTCGCCAGCCTCGCCGCCTTTCTCGCCTCCGACGAGGCCGCCTACATCACCGGCTCGACTTACGTCATCGACGGCGGCCTGCTTCGCAACTACCACGAGCAATAACGGTAAAATAACCTCATGGATCTGACCGTCTATTCTGCGGCCTGGTGCCGAGACTGCCGCGTGGCGAAGCGCTTCCTCGACACCCATAACATCCCTTACCAAGAGGTCGACATCGAGCAGACGCCTGGCGCCGCCGACCTCGTTCTCGCCAACGTAGGCAAGCGCGCCATCCCGCAGTTCGTCCTCGACGGCAAATGGATCCAGCCCTACCGCCCCGGATACGGCTTCCTCCACGACGAGATGGCCGAACTCTTCGGCGTCAGCAACCCCTGACCGCAAGTCAGCGAAAAATTCCGAGCAGCGTTTTTAGTCCAGTCCGCGCTCGATCTTTTCTTCCGCCTGTTCAAGTTCTCTGTGCTCGAGAGCAGCGCTCTCAAACGCTCTGTCGACAACATCATCAATCGGATGCGTCGTACGCGGTTGCCTGCCAAACGGCCAGCGAAGGGTCAACACACGCTTACGATCACTATCCCGCAGACTAGCCTTCCCGCGCGCCGCCAGCAGATCATCGATATTCAAAATGCCCACCAGCGCGCCGGTAGCATCGACCACTGGGAACGATGTGAGCTTCGACTCCGCCATCTTCGCCGCCGCCGAACGCAGCGTCTCTCGCGGACCAACAACCATCGGATTCGCACTACCCGAATCAAGCAGCGCTCGGTGCAACTCACCAGCACCGGCCGCCATAATCATCTGACTCCGAGTCAAAACCCCGCGAAGCTGCCCCGCAGCATCCACCAGGGGAAACAGGCGCTGCCAATGTGACCACGCCTCACTGCCACGCTGATTCATCTTAGCCAGCCAGTCCGCAGCTTCCTGTCGCGTAGCATCCGCCGATAGCGCGAAGACGCTGGTATGCATCGCATCACGCACCACTACCGTCTCAAGCGGATCGACGCCATACTCGCGGCTCAGGTGAAACCCTCGCCGACTCAGCCGCTCAGTAAGGATCGAGCGTGGCTGCAACAGCACGCCAACCGCATAGCTAACCACGCAAGCCAGCAACACCGGCAGCATCAGCCCGCCATTATGCGTCAACTCCACCGCAAGCATCGCGGCCGTCAACGGAGCCCCAATCGCAGCCGCAAGCACGGACGACATCCCCACCAGCGCCCACGCTCCCTGAGACACAGGAGTCAGCACATGCCCCATCGCCGCTCCCATCGCGCCGCCAATCATCAACAGCGGTGCAAGAATACCGCCCGACGTATTCGACCCCAGCGAGAACGTCCAGATAAAGCTCTTCACCAGCAAAACGCCAATGATCAGCTTCCAGGTAATGTCGTCCGTCACCAGCCGCTGAATCACTCCATACCCAACGCCCAGCGCAGGTGGAAAGATAAGCCCACCAATCCCAACGACGACACCGCCAATCGCAGGCCACCACATCCAATGGACAGGAAGCCGCTCAAACAGATCCTCCACCCCATAGAGCAGGCGACTCAAGCCCGTCGACAACAACGCCGCAACCACCCCCACAATCAGCGCCCCAATCATCGCCATATGTTGCATAGGAACGACCGTAGGCTGCATCGGAAAGATAGGTCCCGGCCCCAGCAGCAATCTGCGAATCGCCCCCGCTGTCACTGAAGCCACCGCCACGGGCACCATACTCCGCGGCCGCCACTCGAACAGCAGCAGCTCAACTGCCAGCAGCACTGCCGAGAGCGGACACGAAAACGTAGCCGACATACCCGCCGCCGCACCAGCCACCAGAAGCGTCGTGCGCTCAGCGTCCGTAGTGTGCAGCAGCTGGCCAATCAAAGACCCGGTAGCGCCGCCCGTCATGATGATTGGCCCCTCCGCGCCAAACGGGCCACCCGAACCAATCGCAATCGCCGTCGCAATAGGCTTCAACACCGCAATCCGCGGAGCCACCTTTCCGCCCTTGAAAACGATCGCCTCAATCGCCTCCGGCATCCCATGGCCACGAATCTTCTCCGACCCGAATCGCGCGATCACGCCGATCAGCAAGCCCCCGATCACCGGCGCAAATGCAGCCGTCCACCCCAACGTATTATCCGCAGGACTAACATCCACAAAACTAAGGCGGTGAAAGTAGAAGATATTCGTCGCCAGCCGAATCAGCCCCAGCAACATCCAGGCCAATACTGCGCCCGCCCCACCAAGTACCGCCGCCAACCCGCTGATGACTAACATTCGGTTCGTAGCTGAATAGTCCCGCAACGCACCGTGATCCTCTGCCTTACTCATCGTTCTCCACCCTTTCTGGTCGCGGCGGCCCGCGCACCAATAAGCCGCTGCAGCGTTCGCACCAGTTCCGGCCCCTCAGCCTCAACCTCAATAAGATGCTGCGCAACCAGTTGAGAGAGCAGTTCAGCGCCTCGCGCCGTAATCTCCACCAGCGAACGCCGATGGTCGCTCTCATCGGCAACGCGACGCACCAGGCCGGCCTTCTCTGTCCGATCAACCAACTCGACCGCGCTGTTATGCCGAACCACCATACGCTCGGCGATGTAGGAGATAGAAGCTTCCTCCCCCGCCGGGACCGCCGCGACCACCTGCAGTACCTGGTACTGCTGCGCCGAAATTCCCACCGCCTCCGAAGCGGCCTCACTAAAGCTCAAAAACCGCCGCAACCGATACCGAAACTCAGTCAGTTCCACCAGTTTCGCCGGCATCCCAACTACTCCGCGCTGTCGTTTCGTCGTCATATATATCGTATTACGATTATATCGTATAGCGATGTTTATCCATCTCTCACACAACGCAGTAAAATGAATTGACAACAAAATCCCTGCAAGAACCTGGAGAGCCTCGCCTTGATCCCCCGCTACACTCGCCCCGCTATGGGCCGCATCTGGTCCGACGAGAACAAGTACCGCTGCTGGCTCACCGTCGAGGTCGCCGCCTCCCAGGCCCTCGCCAAATTTGGCCTCGTTCCCCAGTCCGCCGCCGACACCATCCGCGACAAGGGTGCCTTCACCGTTGACCGCATCAACGAGATCGAAGCCGAAGTCCGTCACGACGTCATCGCCTTCACCACCACCGTCGCCGAGCACATCAACGCACCCGAGCACTCCCGCTGGCTCCACTATGGCCTCACCTCCACCGACGTCGTCGACACCGCCCAGGCCCTCCAACTCAAAGAAGCCTCCGCCATCATCCGCACCGGCATTCTCGCCCTCGCCGACATCCTCAAACGCCGCGCCATCGAGTTCAAGCACACCCCCATCATCGGCCGCACCCACGGCATCCACGCCGAACCCTCCACCTTCGGCCTCAAGCTCCTCCTCTGGTACTCCGAGATCCAGCGCAACCTCACCCGCTTCGACGCCGCCGCCGAAGACCTCCGCGTAGGCAAGCTCTCCGGAGCCGTCGGCACCTTCGGCCACCTCAAGCCCGAACACGAAGAGGCCATTTGCGCCGAACTAGGCCTCCGCCCCGTCGAAGTCGCCACCCAGGTCGTCCAGCGCGACCGCCACGCCGCCTACGTCGCCGCGCTCGCCGTCCTCGCCAGCACACTCGACAAGATCGCCACCGAAGTCCGCCACCTCCAGCGCACCGAGGTCCGCGAAGCCGAAGAGTTCTTCTCCGAAAAACAAAAGGGCTCCAGCGCCATGCCCCACAAGCGCAATCCCATCACATCGGAACAAATCTCAGGCCTCGCGCGTGTAGTCCGCGCCAACGCCCAGACCGCCTTCGAAAACATCGCCCTCTGGCACGAGCGCGACATCTCCCACTCCTCCGCCGAGCGCGTCATCCTCCCCGACTCCACCATCCTCGCCGACTACCTGCTGGCCAAGACAACGAACCTCATCGAAAAGCTCCTCGTCTATCCCGCCCGCATGTTGAAGAACCTCGAATCCACCGGAGGCCTCATCTTCTCCGGCCAGCTCCTCCTCGACCTGGCAGAATCCGGCATGTAGTCGCGAAGACGCCTACCGTCTCGTCCAGTCCCACGCCATGAACTCCTGGAAGAACGACCTCATCTTCCGCGAAGAGATCGCCAAAGTCCCCGAGATCACCGCCCGCCTCTCACCCGAAAAACTAGCCCGCGCCTTCGACTACAACCGCCAGCTAGCCAACGTAGACGCCATCTTCGCCCGTGTCCTGGGTGAATAAGAATTTAGTGGAAGTACATTGACTCAGCTATCATCGGGGCCTTGCCTAACCGAGGAGGGGCTCCTGTGGTCAAAACGCTTCCACGCAAAATGCTCCGCTACATTGCCACATTCGTCCTATGCGCCTCTCCCCTAGGCGCACAGACGCAGAAGTACGACGAGCCATATCGTCCACAGGTCCACTTTTCACCCGCAAAGAACTGGACCAACGATCCAAACGGTCTCGTCTACTTCCAGGGCGAGTACCACCTCTTCTTCCAATACAACCCTTTCGGCGACCAATGGGGACACATGAGTTGGGGCCACGCCGTCAGCTCAGACCTGCTTCATTGGCAGGAGCTGCCGGTCGCCATCCCGGAGAAAGACGGCATCATGATCTTCACCGGCAGCGTCGTCGTCGATCACGAGAACACCACCGGCTTCTGCACCAAGGGCGCCGACTGTCTCGTCGCAATCTACACCGGTCACAGCGAAACGACGCAAGGCATACGCCAGACCCAGAACATCGCCTACAGCCTCGATAAGGGTCGCACCTGGACGCGATATCAAAACAATCCCGTCCTCGATCTGCACCTCGCCGACTTCCGCGACCCCAGCGTAAGTTGGGACTCCAACGCCTACCACTGGATCATGGCGGTCTCCCTACCCAAAGAACACAAGGTTCGTTTTTACTCTTCGCCCAACCTAAAAGACTGGACGCAGCTCAGCGACTTCGGACCCGCCGGAGACACTGACGGAGACTGGGAATGCCCAGACCTCCTTCGTATCCCTCCGTCGAATGGAAAGAAAAGTATCTGGGCCCTGAAAGTCGGCCTCAATCCCGGTGCTCCTCAAGGAGGCTCGGGAGAACAGTATTTCCTCGGAGACTTCGACGGCAAAACATTCACCCAGTCGCACGAGCGTGGATCGCACGGCTGGACCAACTACGGCAAGGACGACTACTGCGCCATCAGCTTCAACGGCCTGCCGCAAAACCAGAAGCCCGTCCTACTGGGATGGATGAGCAATTGGCAATATGCGTCGAAGCTGCCAACCTCTCCCTGGCGCGGTCAAATGAGCCTGCCTCGCCGCCTCTCGTTCATCAGCGATGACATAGGCCTGGCGCTCAAACAGGAACCAGTGATTGCACCTCTTCAAGAAAAACCCATCGCAATCTCCAGCTCATCAGCCGCTCTCGAAAACGGTTACTCAATTCAGGCGCCGTTCCAACTCAAGCTGCAATTTGGCTCTCCCGCCGCACAGGTCTTCGGCGTCAAGCTCTACTCCGACGAGCAACACTGGACCGAGATCGGCTTCGATACAAGCAAAAAAGAGTTCTATATAGACCGCACGCACGCAGGTGCCGACATCAGCCCCGACTTCCCCATAAGGACAACCGCACCTCTCCTGACCAATCGCCCCTACGACATGACCCTGATTGTGGACAGGTCCTCCGTCGAAGCCTACGCCCAGGATGGAACCATCGCGATGACCAATCTGATCTATCCCTCCTCATCGAATCTAAGAATCCAACTCTTCCCCGCAGATTCGAAGACCCTGAAGGCTGATGGACAACTATGGGAACTTAAATCGATCTGGCCGAAGTAGGAATTGTGAACCACCGCCGGCCTTATCCGTAGATAAGTGTGCTGTCCAATAGCTCTCACCGTGTATGCTGTCTCTCTACACAGGAGACAGATTCGTGACCTTTTCTGATGACGTACAAAAAGGTTTAATCGCCGGTGCGTTCGGCCTCGCAGGCACTCTCATCCCAGCCGTAGTCGCATGGAGCCACGACCGCGACGCCGCCTCAGCAAGACTTCACAAGCTGGATGAAGCTTCGAAAAAAGTCGCATTCTGGGAACAATGGCTCAAGCTCTCCACTCAAATCTGCGACCCCGGCAATCGCGATTCAATCGAACGGGTTCAGAAAGAGCTCGGCCTTCTCGCAGAGATTTTAGAGAGCGACTCCCGCGTAGCTCAGGCGGAAATGTTAAAACAGCACGGCAAGTCCACAGAGTTTGAGAAGAAGGTGCAGAGCATACCTTTCTGGCGCAGATTCCTCCTCCTCTACAAACCCGCCCGATCCCTGGCCTGGTTCCCGCGACTGTTCTTCTTCGTTGGCCTCTTTCTCGCGATAACTTTGCTGTTGTTTACTGTGTTCGACCCCGTGAAGGAGTTCACCCTGAGAGATTTCGGCATCGTCGAGTTCATGCTTTTCATATGGATGGCGATCTTCCGATCCTTGTCACAGTGGTTTGAGCAGCCCCGAGGAACAGCCTCGCTCATCGAATCTGCTTCAACCCTTCCTCCACCTCAGACGTCCAACTGACTGAGCCCCACATGCCTCACGAACCCACCCTCGTTCAAATCGTAGACGCCGCCGTCGCCGACGCCTACCGCCGAGGCGGCCATCATCTCGTCTGCAAACCCGGCTGCTCCCAATGCTGCATAGGAGTCTTCCCCATAGCCCATGAAGACGCAGCCCGCCTCCGCGAAGGTCTCGCCGCCCTCGAACAAACCGACCCGGCAAAATCCCAGCGCATTCGCGACCGCGTCAAAGACTCCCTGACCCGCCTCGACCCCTGGTTCCCCGGAGACCTCACCACCGGCATCCTCAACGAAGACCACGAAGCCGCCATCCTCTTCGAAGAGTTCGCCAACGACGAGCCCTGCCCTGTCCTCGATCCCACAACGGGCACCTGCGACCTCTACGAGCACCGCCCGATCCTCTGCCGCACCTTCGGTCCACCCATGCGCACCGAGGAGAACAACCTCGCCACCTGCGAGCTCTGCTTCATCCACGCCACCACCGAAGAGATCGCCGCCTGCGAACTAGACCCCACCATCCCAGCTCAGGAAGAGGCCAGCAACGAAGCCTTCAACGCCGCCCACAACCTGCACGGCCAAACCCTCATCGCCTACGCTCTCCGCTGCATATAGATCCACCATTGCGAGGTCGGGTCTAACGAATCTCTAACAAGCCAGAGAGTGAAGAACTCCCCACGGGCAAAGCCTCTGGGTACGCTATACCCGACCCACTCTCGGGCGTCGCAAACTGCGCTGGCAAAGTATCCGGCATCTTCGGATCCGGCATCTCCACCCCAGCCACCGCGTTCCCTCCAATCAAATCGCCGGTCTCATCCCTTGCAGCATCGTCCACAGCCGTTATCTTGAACGGCAGAGCATTCTTCGACGGATTGAAGCGCCCATTGCTCAGATAAACCACCAGCAGCCCCCCCGTAAATTCAGGATGCAGAATCGCCAGCGGGACCACATAGCGCTTGCTCTTCACCAGAGCTTCCACGACTCCATTCACATGCGTACTACGCTTAAGGCTGCCCCGAACCTGTGGAATCACATACGCAGTAAGCTCCAGCTCAGGATGCTTCTTCCCGTACTTCGTCAGCGACCGTGCGGCCTGCTTCGGAGTCGTCAAACCCACGTCAGCGATGTAGTTCTTGTGAACGGCATGCGGAAAGTAAAAGTTCAAAACATTCTTCGAAAAATCCGCACAATTATTAAAGAAGAAATTGAAGTGGCTGACATTTCGCTTGTCGTTATAGAGCTCGATAAATCGCTCGTCCTGCTCTCGCGTAGTCTGCGCCTCAAACACATAAAACGTCCTGTCATACGACCCGCCCACCAACTCAGTCCACCCACCACCCGGAGTCTTCTGATCCTTATCATCAGGCGCAAGCATCGTCAGATGCTCACGCCGGTATGCATCGCGCAAGGCAGCAACGTCCGTCCGATCCACGCTCTGCGGAGCTTTACTCAAATCATCGACTGCATACAAGTAAGGAACCAGCGGAATCGCAATCCAGTCATAACCAACCATCCCGCTATAACGGCTCACCACAACGCCGAGCTCGCCGTTATGACACATCCTCAACCGTACCGGCGTGTCCGCGCACACTCTGTTCAGATAGATAGCAGCATGACCTGTAGGAGACATTCCACCAAACGTGCCATACGGCTCACCCATCAACAGCGCAACCGACGCATGCCCGCGCACGCCGCATAACAGCAACGTTACCCACACCAACACACCAACTGCGCGGCCTCCCCAAACTCTGAGAAAAGCCTTCTTCCTGATCCCATTTTTTCTCATGAAAATCTCTACTTAATTCGACGCCAAAATCGAGAAAAAAGTTGTGGTGAACACGCAGGAAAACTCATACAAAACATTCACATATCACTCATCGGCGATAATCATTGACGTGTCTGATCTTTTATCCAACTCACCGCGCAACATCACGCTCGCCGTCACTGGCGCCAGCGGATCCATCTACGCCGTTGAAATGTTGCGCGCCCTCGCCGTCGACACGCGCGTCACGAAAATTCAACTTCGTTGCATCAGAAAATTCACTGCGCGTCTTCGCCGAAGAACTCCAGCTAAGCGGCCGCAACAATCTACCGGAGAAACTTCTCGGCGCACCCTGCCCGAAGCTCCAGCACCACATCGACAACGACATCGCTGCCAACATCGCCAGCGGCAGCTATCCTTCCGACGGTATGATCATCCTTCCCTGCTCCATGGGGACACTCGCCGCCATAGCCAACGGCCTCGCCTCGAACCTCATCCAACGCGCCGCCGACGTCTGCCTCAAAGAACGCCGCCCACTCATCCTCTGCGTCCGCGAGACCCCACTCAATCGCATCCATCTCCGCAACATGCAGCTAGCGTCCGACGCCGGAGCCACAATCTTCCCTACCATCCCCACGCTCTACAACCTGCCGCAGAGCACCACCGAGATGGCCCGCCAATTCATCAACCGAGTCCTCGCACACATCGGACTCCCCCAACCCGGCGCTTACCAGTGGCAACCCGACTAATCAGTTTGCGTAGTTTTTAAATCAAGATTTTTAAAATCCGCGCCCATCCAGAAAATCAGCGGTCGAGTCTCAGATCGGTGTCATCGGTGCAAATCGGTGTTAGGCCTTTCAGTTCTTACTTGCCACCGAAATAACCTTCTCCCCACCCTCAATCGGCGGTTCAGCCCGTAAAAACTCCACGGTACTCTCAACGACCGGCTTCGAACACTCCAGCGGAGCCATATGCCCGCACCCTTCCACCACACGCAGCGCCGAGTGCGGAATCAGCCCATGTATCTTCTCTCCCGCCGAGAGAGGAATCAGATCGTCCTTCTCTCCCCACACAACCAGCGTCGGCCGATCGAGATTCTGCAATTTAAAGTCCAGCAGATCACGTCCGCTCACCATGGACGCCATGCTGCGTTGAATCACCCATCCATCCCGCGCAAACTTACGCAGCACATCTCGCGTCACAAAGTCCGGCATAACATGCGGATCCGGCGAGAGCGTCGCTATCAGCTTCTGCACACCCGCAGCATCTGTCGGCACAAACAAATCCTGATCAAACGTCGCCGGGAAATAAATGCCCGCACTGTCATAGACCACCAATCGATCCACCATCTCAGGATGATCCAGCGCCAGCTTCATCGCAACCCACCCACCCATCGACCACCCACCCACATCCGCCCGCTGCAGATGCACCGCCTCCATAAACTGCTTCACCGCAGTCTCTTCCATGGAGATCGAGTAGTTCACATCAGGCTTCGGCGAGCGCCCATACCCAATCAGATCCGGCGCATAAACATGAAAGCCTTTCGCCGCCAGCGCCGGAATCATCGCCCGCCAATCTTCGCCGCGCGCCCCAAGCCCATGCACCAGCACAAGCGGAGTCCCCGCAGTTCCCTTCGCTGCCGGAGCCTCGAAGTAGTGCATCCGATAGCCCCCAGCCTCGACATACTTGCTCTCAACGCCTTCCCGCCACAGATGGTACCGAATCTGCTGATCGGCCACCCACAGCGGGTTCCAGAAAAAGACCGTACCAGCTACCACCAGAACGAGAACCAGAAGAGCAACAATCCGTTGCGTCAGCTTCATCTCTCTATCGTCTCCGCGAGCTTCAGTGCCTTTTCAATCACGCCTAGTGTAGGCTCCGTCAGTCCGTAAGTCTCCGAATAAATCTCATCGCGGCCCACCCACGCGGCATCAATCGCATCATCGCCGCAAACTAATTCCGTTCCCTGCCCCTCAGCCACAACGCACAGCCACTCGATCAGCACATAATGAAACCGCACCAATCCAGCATCATCGCGGACAATCCGATCCGGCGTCGCAATCATCTCAACCGGACGAACCCGCAGCCCGGTCTCCTCCCACACCTCGCGCGCCACACCCTCAGCCGTCGTCTCACCCACCTCCAGAACGCCGCCCGGCAGCGACCACGCACCCAGCATCGGCTCCCGCCCACGACGAATCAGCAAAACATCCGCGCCACGAACCACCACCGCGGCCACCCCCACCATCGGTGCCAAAGGATACTCGCGCCCTTCTCTTATCTTGGATACGGATTTGGATTCGTCCCATGTCACCTCAGTGGTTTGCCAAACTCTTCACCGAAGACCGTGTGCCCCATCTCAAAGCGCCCACCATAAAACTTGTCGCTGCCATTCAGATGCCCCACCGCCAGCAGCGCCACCACCCAATAGCTCAGCGGCAAGCGCAATACCTCGTGAACCTTGTCCTGCTCAAAGCCTTCCATCGGAGCCGTGTCATACCCCATCACCTCAGCCGTCAGCAGCATATGCGTAAACGCCAACATCACCTGCTTGTTCAGCCATGCACGCATCTGTTCCGTCGTGAAGCTCGAGAGATAGTTCGGAACGCTGCTCCGAGCCTGGGCCGCATAGCTCTCCGGCATACCGCCTTCAAGGCCGAGTTGCAGCATCAAGTCAAGATCCTTCCTCCACCCGTCAACATCTCCACACGCCACAATCACAGCGGAGGCCTCTTCCACCTTGGCCTGGTTATAGCTCGCCGCGCGCAGCCGCTTCTTCTGCTCCGGCGACTGCACCACAATAAATCGCCAGGGCTGCATGTTGTATCCACTCGGCGCATTGAGACCAGCCTCAAGAATCTGCTTCAGGTCTTCAGGCGGAATCGGCGCTCCATCAAAACTCGGAGTCGCTCGTCTCTCCTGGATTGCCTGATGCAAAGTCTTCTTGTTTTTCGTCATTGCGCTCTTTCTCATCATCACTAGGATGCAGCCGCAGTCCCGCAAGACTATCGTTCGGCCTCACACCAAAACGACTCTTAAGGAAGCACCAGGGGATGAAACCAATATCTCATCCTCTCACTCAAAAATGAAGTCGTTGTAACAGGCCCACGTGCTAATGAATCTCATTCACCGGAAACTCCGTAGCGAACGGGCTCTGCCCCGTCACCTCGGCGACAATCCACACTCCATGGAACGGCTTGCGCATCTCAGGATAGGCCCCCAGCAACGCGCCCGCCGCACTTGCACTCAGCTTGTGAGTCGCAGCCGCATCGCCCGCCTGGTCAATCTTCAAATGCGCCATGATATCGATCTTGTCTTTGCCCAGCGAATCATCCACGCCCAACCCGATAAAGCGGTACTCCGTTCCATCGGCGCCCTTCACCACCAGCGGAGCATCCGCGCTCAAGCCATCGGAGACAGCCGGCGGCGTCACCCCAGACTGCTCCGTCTTCAACTTCTCGAGATGTGTGCTCTGGACAAAGTTCGCCGGACGCAGCAAACTCTCGGCCTGCTGGTAGTACAGCCACGCATTCCACTGTTCCTTGCGCGCAGCCATCGCCCGAGCCTCCTTCCAGTACCAGATCCCATCATGCCCCGCCGCCGACAGTGCTTTCGGATAAAACCCAGCCATCTGCCACTGGCCCTGCTCCTGCCGCATCAAAAACGAGAGCCGCCAAGGTGACGCCAAACCCTCCACATCCACAATGGCGAACCCATAACTCCCCGGAGTCAGCCCCGGAATCAGAAAATCCGCCTCCGCCATCGAGTGATTCAGCGAGCAAAAAAACTGCGCATCCGGCATAGAACCATCCGCCCCACGCTTCAGCTGCGTAGCATCCAGCAGATACACCTGCTGAACCACCAGTGCCCCACCCTTCAGCTTCGGAGCTGTACTGCCGACAACATACTCAATCCCGCCAAAGTCCTTGGCATACTCCGCCACAGTAGCGCTGCGCAGACCCGCCACATCTCCCGCCTGCACCTTCGCCGCCAGGCCTCGACCAGCTGCAGCCAGCGCATCCCGGTCCGCAGGCTTCATCGCCGACTGCGTAATGCAATCATCCGCGCGGACAAATCCAGAAACCGCAAACATCAGCACCGCTACAATCCCGAGTCTCTTCATCCCGCGCATCATAGTTCTCACATCGTCTCTGCGTTCCATCGTTATCCCCATACGAACGCTCCCACACGAGCCAAGGACAGTCTAGTACAATCCGACTCCCGAGTTGTCTTACTCCAGTCACATCCCTGCAATCCGTGTCCATCCGTAGTCCACTCGCGTTAGACTTGTCTTGACGCCGCACCGGTGACATCCACTGCCGCCGCACGTCCTATCGACAGATGCCAAGTTCCCTGCCAATCCGGCTCGCCGCAGTAACCTGCATCTCCGCAGTCACGCTGCTCGACGCCCAATCAAGACCCACATCGCATCCAGCACCAGCAACCCCGGTCGCCTCCCCGATCCCGGCAACACAGCCGACTCAAGCCCCCCCTCCCCTCCCTCCAACACCAGCGCAACAGCCGCCTCAGCGCGCCCGAGTCACCTACGCAAACGACCTCCTCACCGTCTCGGCCAGCAACTCCAGCCTCAACCAGATCCTCCGCGATATCTCCCGCCAGACCGGCCTCAAAATCACCGGCGGCGTGGCCGACGAGCGCGTCTTCGGCGAGTACGGTCCCGCAGCTACCTCGCAGGTACTCGCATCTCTCCTTGACGGCACCCCGAGCAACATGGTCATCGTCAAGAGCACCACCACTGCGGCTCCATCAGAACTAATCCTTACCCCACGCATGGGCGGCCCAACGCCACCGAACCCCAACGCCACCCGCTTCGACGACACCGACTCCGACGATCAACCAGCCCGGCCCGCCCCCGAAGCCACCCAGCCCAATCCGCCTCAGCCCCAGACCCAGGCTCCCCAGACCCAGGCCCCGCAACCCACTACTCCACCAGCAGCCACAGCAAATCCTGCGCAGAACAGCCCCGACACGACTGCCCCCGCTCCGACCCCGGCAGACTCCACACAGCCGCAGTCCCCCAACGGAGTCAAAACGCCCCAGCAGATCTACGACGAGCTCATGCGCCTGCGCCAGCAGCAACAGAGCAAGCCGCAGTAGCAGAGCAACCGCAGTAGCCAATCTCAAATGTCATCTTGCTTCTAGGGAAGCCAAGCCTTCAGGCTTGGCCCTTGGCGCTCCTCAAAGAAAGGGCTTAGCCCCTGGGGTATGCTGTCAGCCTTCAACCACCGGCCTGGGAACCACCACACTCCGCGACACCCGTACAGCTGCCACCTGCTGCGCGTGAATGCGGAAGATACTGAACATCGCAATGCAGACCCCATAGGCAAACACCACACCCACCGCCAACGAAGCCAACACCGCAGAAACCAACACAATCGACGAATTCACAACCACTCCTCTATCTGGCCCAAACTCGCACCCTGACGGGCACACAATTTCTATCTGTATTCCATTGTTACAAACCGCCACCGATTTACAATGCCCCAAACGTGCCCAACTATTGCACCTTCGGATACATATGTCCCACATTTGGGTTGCCCGCCCGCCTTGCCGCACCGGATACCCTCCGCATCACCATCCCCAATCTCCCCTCCCCATAATCCCGCCACCCGAAATGCCGTATCCTAGAGACTTGGCTCTCCAGCCAGCCAGGGCCACACACTCACCATGGGCATTACACACATCACCGTCCGCGGAGCACGCCAGCACAACCTGCGCAACGTCAACGTCTGCATCCCGCGCAACACCCTCACCGTCGTCACCGGTCTCTCCGGCTCCGGCAAATCCTCCCTCGCCTTCGACACCATCTACGCCGAAGGCCAGCGCCGCTACGTCGAGACCCTCTCCGCCTACGCCCGCCAGTTCCTCGACCAGATGGAGCGCCCCGACGTCGACGCCATCGACGGCCTCTCCCCCGCCATCTCCATCGAGCAAAAGACCACCTCCCGCTCCCCCCGCTCCACCGTCGGCACCATCACCGAAATCTACGACTACCTCCGCCTTCTCTACGCCTCCGTAGGCCAGCCCCACTGCCCCAACTGCGGCCGCCCCATCTCCCGCCAGTCCGCCGACCAGATCGTCGAGCGCATCGTCAGCCCTCGCCCCCGGCGAACGCATCACCGTCTTCGCCCCCATCGTCCGCGGCCGCAAAGGCGAGTTCCGCGAAGAGCTCGAAGCCCTCGACCAGCAGGGCTTCCGCGCCCGCATCGACGGCGAAATGGTCGAACTCACCGAAGGCATGCGCCTCGAAAAGCGCAAGAACCACACCATCGAAGCCATCGTCGACCGCATCATCCTCAAGCCGCTACCGCCACGACAACACCACCGCCGCACTCGCCAACGCCGCACCCAAGTACGACACCCGCCGCCTCGAAACCTCCGTCGCTCAAAGCCCTCCAGATGGCCAACGGCCTCGTCCTCATCGGCATCCAGGACCCCACAACCCGCAGCCCAGGACGAGACCCTCTACTCCTCCTCCATGGCCTGCCCCGACTGCGGCATCAACGTCCCCCGCCTCGAGCCCCGCAGCTTCTCCTTCAACTCCACCTACGGCGCCTGCCCCGAGTGCCACGGCCTCGGCAGCATCTACGACTTCGACCCCGCCAAGACCATCACCGACTGGTCCAAACCACTTCTCGACGGCGCCATGGGCCCCGGCTCCGCCTCCGCAGTACCTCCTGCGCCTCATCAAGCTCGCCGCCGAAAAGTACAAGATCGACATCCGCAAGCCCTTCGATCAACTCACCACCGAGCAGCAGAACCTCTTCCTCTACGGCCCGCCACGCAACGAGGCAGGCCGCACCGGCTTCCACGGCATCTTCAGCTACCTCCGCGCCAACCTCGAAGACACCAAATCCGAGGGCTACCGCGAGTACATGATGCAGTACATGTCCGCGACCACCTGCCCCGTCTGCAAAGGCCGCCGTCTCCGCCCGGAATCCCTCGCCGTCACCATCCCCATCCCTTCATCTTCCGAAAATAAAACCATCATCCTGAGCGGAGCACCCAGCACAGAAAAAAAGCCCGTCATCCTGAGCGAAGCGCGCAGCGCGCAGTCGAAGGACCCCGAAGACGCCAGCGTCACCTCAACCGCCAAAAATCACTCGGCCTCGAATACTACCGCCCGTGGCTTCTCCATAGCCGACTTCACCGCCCTCTCCCTCGAACGCGCCCTGCAAACCGCAAGCAACATGAACTTCACCGGCCGCGACCGCATCATCGCCGACCGCCTCCAGCGCGAGATCATCGAGCGCCTCGAATTCCTCAACGCCGTAGGCCTCGGCTACCTCTCGCTCGACCGCTCCGCCGCCACCCTCTCCGGCGGCGAAGGCCAGCGCATCCGCCTCGCCACCCAGATCGGCTCACGACTCCGCGGCGTCCTCTACGTCCTCGACGAACCCTCCATCGGCCTCCACCAGCGCGACAATCAGCGCCTCATCAACGCCCTCGAAGACCTCCGCGACCTCGGCAACACCGTCCTCGTCGTCGAGCACGACGAAGACACCATCCGCAAAGCCGACTACGTCCTCGACCTCGGCCCCGGCGCCGGCAAAAACGGCGGCCACCTCATCGCCGACGGCACCCCCCAGCAGGTCATGGACAACCCCGCCTCCCTCACCGGCCAATACCTCGCCGGCAAAATCGAAATCGTCGCCCGCGAAACCCCACGCCCCCTCACCGGCAACTGGATCACCGTCGAAGACGCCCACTCCCACAACCTCCAGAACGTCACCGCCCACTTCCCTCTCGGCGTCATGACCGTCATCACCGGCGTCAGCGGCTCCGGAAAATCCACCCTCGTCAACGACATCCTCTACCGCGCCCTCGCCAAAGAACCTCTACGGCTCCCGCGAAGAACCCGGCCAGCACGGCCGCGTCATCGGCATCGACCAGATCGACAAGGTCATCCAGATCGACCAATCCCCCATCGGCCGCACCCCGCGCAGCAACCCCGCAACCTACACCGGCGTCTTCACCGCCATCCGCGACCTCTTCGCGATGCTCCCCGAGTCTCGCGAGCGCGGCTACAAGCCGGGCCGCTTCTCCTTCAACGTCCAGGGCGGACGCTGCGAAGCCTGCCAGGGCGAAGGTCAGCGCCGCATCGAGATGAACTTCCTCCCCGACGTCTACGTCCTCTGCGAGGTATGTAACGGACGCCGTTACAATCAGGAGACCCTCGCCGTCAAGTTCAACGGCTACAGCATCGCCGACCTCCTCGACCTCCCCATCGAAGACGCCCTCCCCATCCTCAAAGACATCCCTGCCGTCAGCCATCAAGCTCCAGACCCTCGTCGACGTAGGCCTCGGCTACATCCATCTCGGCCAGTCCGCCACCACTCTCTCCGGCGGCGAAGCCCAGCGCATGAAGCTGGCCCGCGAGCTCTCCAAGCGCCAGACCGGCCGCACCCTCTATCTCCTCGACGAGCCCACCACCGGCCTCCACTTCGACGACGTCCGCAAGCTCCTCGAAGTCCTCCACCGCCTCACCGACCTCGGCAACACCGTCATCATCATCGAGCACAACCTCGACATCATCCGTAACGCCGACTACATCCTCGACCTCGGCCCCGAAGGCGGCGAAGGCGGGGGCCGCATCGTCGCCCACGGCACACCCGAGCAGATCGCCACCGTCCCCGCTTCCCACACCGGCAGCTTTCTCGCCCGCTACTACGCCAACCATCCCGAAGTCATCCCCCAGCCTAACGGCACCAACCACGCCGGCCCCCAGCCCGCGAACATCCGCGCCCTCGCCGACGCCATCAAGAAGCCCAAAGCCAAATTTGTCGCTCCCGAAAAGAAAACCGGCGTCCCCACCCCACGCGCATCTACACTGTCCGAAGCGACAAAAACAGCCAAGCCGAAGAAGACCTCCACTACTGCCAAAAAGACTCCGGCCAAGGCTCAGAAGTCCAAGACAAAACGAACATGAGCACGTCCATGACACCCCCGCTTTCCGGCGACCCACGAGCATCCTCCCAGCCCCAGGCCGACCCTAACCCCGCACTCACCATCGACCCCACCAACGGCGAAGCCATCATCATCGAAGCTCCACCCCCCTCCGTCGCCCCCGGCACCGGAGTTCCCGCCCGCATCCCCCACATCGGCCACGCCCTGCTCTTCGTCTCCTTCGCCGGCCTCACCCTCCTGCTCACCCAGGGACTCCTCCTCGGCATCGTTCACCCCCGCCACGCGGTCAGCCTGACATCCATCTCCCCCAAGCTCGTCGTAGCCGCCGAAGCCATCGCCTACATCATCACCCTCATCATCTCCTTCTTCTTCTTCCCTCTTCTCTGGAACCGCCCCTTCGGCGACGGCATCCGCTGGGACTTCGCCGCCGCCCGCCGCAACGCCCTCAAGCTCATCCCCCTCGGCCTCGCCCTCGGCTTCACCGTCCAGGCCATCTCCTCCCTCATCCCCGTCCCCAAGTCCATCCCCATGGACGACTTCTTCCGCACCCCCTCCGATGTCTGGCTAGTCACCGCCTTCGGCACCCTCCTCGCCCCCATGTTCGAGGAGATCTGCTTCCGCGGCTTCCTCCTCCCCGCCTTCAGCATCGGCTACGACTGGCTCTCACTCCCCCGCAACCCCGCCGCACACGAGCACTGGAAGATCACCACCGGCCTCACCACCGCCGCCCTCGTCTTCTCCGCCATCCTCTCTAGCATCCTCTTCGCCCTACTCCACGCCGAGCAGCTAGCCCACGCCTGGGCCGCCCTCTTCATCCTCTTCTGCGTCTCCCTCGTCCTCACCGTAGTCCGCATCCGGACCCACTCCGTAGCCTGCTCCACCCTCGTCCACGCCAGCTACAACCTCTCCGTCTTCCTCAGCCTCTTCCTGGCCACCGGAGGCTACCGCCACCTCGAGCGCATGACCCGCTAGCCACAGCCAGGCGGCCTAACCACCTCATCCACCTGCAAAAGCATCGTTCACCTGTATCGCAATCAATCGATTTCAGGAGTATCATCGTCTCCTCATCTAGGGACGAGTCGGGCCCTTCCCATACCTACCGGCCGCAGCCGGAAAACATGACCTCCTATCCGTACCCACTCCAATCAAGGGAGGGTTGGAGCTATGAAACTTCTCCGAGAACTCAGCAAACGCATCTTGATCCTGGTCGGTGGTCCCCTCATCGTCCTCACCCTCGTAGCCGTCGACACTCACGGACAAAGCACCGGCATCGTAGTCGAAAGCGTCAACAACTATACCGTCCGTAACGGCCCGTCGCTCAACAACTCCATCGCCAACGGCGACGGCTTCCTCAACAACATGGTCTTTTTCACCTCCCTCTGGCACCTCAACAACAGGTATACCGACAACCTCGTATGGGATACCGACTTCATGGACAGCTCCGTCGATTCCCGCGGAAACGACGCCAATAACTTCGATAAGCCCGGCACTGCCATCTCCTACTTCACCGGTCACGGCTTCTGCCACACCAACCCCATGGGCGACGGCTGTTCTACAGCTCAGTCCTGCACAACAACCACCGCCTGCAAAACACCCAACACCAGCATCGGCGAACGGCTTCCAGCCTCCTGCCGCTTCAGCCCCTTTGACAATCCACGCTGCTGCTACATGGCAGATCGCGGCGCCGCAACCAGCGGATCGAGCGACAAATTCAACGGAGTCGTCGACTACACCAGCGGCGCCGTCCGTTGGGGTAACAATGGCACCAACATGGTCGTCCTCGATATCAGTTGCGGAGTTCTTCCCACCTTCTGGTATCAGGAATTTCGAAACGCCAGTGCCGGTGTCCACCTCATCGCCACCATCATGACCGCCGGCGGCGATACCGACAACGTCGCCGATCGCGGTTCATCCTTCGCCCTCGGATATCGAACCAACATCCGCTCCAGCGTTGCCTCCTCCTGGCTCAATGCAATGAATCTTCTCCCTGCGAACGAAGGCGGCTCCTGTCCCGGCGGTGGCGGAGGCCACGGCTTCAACGGCTGCGGATGCAACATCGTCATCGCAATGGACAACTCCTCCAACGCCGCCGTCGCACACATGTCCGAAAACTGGGTCGACATCCAGAACGATGCCAATGACTCCAAGGGCAATAACTGGTTCGACGCCATCTGGCAGTGCAACTACCCGCTCAAAAGCACCAACCAGACTGCATGGGAGCTGCCATGATGACCCATAAAAATCACCTCCTCGCTCTGGCTCTCCTTCCATCCCTCTGCGCAGCCGCACAAACCGCCCCCGCGCCGAACCCACTCGTACTCCGTCCTGGCATCATCGCAAGCGACACCGGCGGCGCACCCGGCTATCAACACGGCCTCAAACAATCGCACTTCGCCGTCGGAACACAGTCCCACGCCGTCTCCGACGAAGGCTGGTCACGACAGGAAGGCTCTTACGGTGCCTTCGCAGTCAGTCTGCATAACGGCCTCGCCATGGCGCTTCCCAACGCACTTCCCAGCGCAAACCAAAAGCCCTCGTACACAAAGGATCCCGCCGATCACGAAAAGCAGGTCTTCGAATACTTCATCGCCGCCGGCATCCCAAAGAACCAGATCGGCGGAGTCCACACCATGACCCGTCTCTCCGCCAGCGGCCACTACGGCGATCCCCACCCCACTCCCCCCAGAATCGACGGCTACGTCTCCGTTCTCGAGCGTAAGGTCGACGGCTACCCCGTACCCGACTCCGTCGCCTGGGCCCAGTTCGATAACGATGGCCGAGTCATCAGCGAAGGTGTCTACTGGCCCGCCATTCCCGCCAGCGCAATCCGCGATGCCGAACGCATCAAGGCCCAGCTGGCCTCAGCCTCCGACCGCGGCAAATTCATGGCCAGGGTTCCCCCTGATCTGCCCGCTGGACGAGTCGCCATCCGCCACACCTCCGCAACCGACCAACAGGCACCCTTCGAAGTCCTCGCCAGCTACGATGTCATCGAAAAAAAGGCCTCACCCTCCGTAGGCGCTCTCGCCACAACCTCCCCCGGCGAAAACATCTCCATCGTGAGGCACTTCGACGCAAACGGCGTAGAGCAAAGGCTCCCCCAGGAAAGGCGCAACGCCGAGAAGCAATTCCCACCAGCCGAAAAAAAGGCATCCGCCACCGATCACTGACACCGATCTTCTCGCACAGGTCCTCTTCGAAAATTACAAACCACCCGTCTGGCTAAGATGCACATACTATGCACATGTGCTACCTTAAGCACATGGCGACCCCGGCAAAATCCGAGCGAGCAAACAGCCGAACCGTAGTCCTCCTGCGCGACAGCGACCGCAAAAAGCTCGAAAAGCTGGCCGCAAAAGAAAAGGTCTCCTCCGGCGAAATCATCCGCCGCTCCCTCGACACCTACAAGACCCTCGAAGCCCGCATCCGAAAAGAAGAAGAGGAGAAGATGATGGAATCGACCCTCGCCATGCTCCTCGAAGCCCTCGAAGGCGCAAACCGCTCGCTCACCAACACCTGCAACCGCCTCGACGAACTCCACCTCCAACTCAACCCCCAAGTAATAACGGAATAGCCCATGAGCCTAGCCGACAACTTCATGAGCGCCGCCAAGCAAATCCTCCTGGCAACCGAAAACATCAAGCGCCTAGACGAAAAAGTAAGCCGCCTCGCCGACGACGTCTCCGGCATCGACCGCCGCCTCATCCGAATCGAAACCTTCGTAGAAGTAGGCCAGCGCCCCCCACGCCGCCGCACCCTCCCCGAATAGAACACCTGGCCCATCACAGCTTGTAGAAACATTTGCCCCCACAAATTTGTCATTTCGACCGAAGCAGCTCACGCTTTTGTGAGCTGCGCAGCGGAGAAACCCGCTTCTCTACCACAGCCTTTCCCAGTCCGCACCGCGCCCTTGCTGTTGCTTTTTCTCCCACCCGCCACAATCATCTCAGCCCAAAACAACGGCAATCCCCAACCTGCCGATAAATCCTCCCAAGTAGGATTCTCCATCTCAATCAAAAACACCTTCTTCTCCCTGCGCCACCGTTTAATCTGTTTCTCTCGCGCAATCGCTTCCTGCGCCCCACCAAACCTCTCAAACCAAACCAGCCTGGAACATCCATAACGACTCGTAAATCCCTGAAAACGACCCTTTCGATGTTGCAACACCCGCTGATAAAGATCACTTGTAAAGCCGACATACAACACACGGCTACGATCTGCCACCATATACACATAGAAAAACTTCTCAAGCTGCATCCAACAAACTCCTGCAAATAGCTTCTGGCTTTTATCTTTAACTATCACTCCCAGCTCACCTCACAAACTCGTCATTTCGACCGGAGCGAAAGCGCGCAACGGAGAAACCCGCTTCTCTACCCACACCCTCTCCCAGCCCACACCGCGCCTTTGCTTTTGCCCTTCCCTCTCACCCACCCACAAACTTGTCATTTCGACCGGAGCGCAAAGCGCGTAGCGGAGAAACCCGCTTCTCTACCCACACCCTCTCCCAGCCCACACCGCGCCTTTGCTTTTGCCCTTCCCGCTCCCCCCACAAACTTGTCATTTCGACCGGAGCGCAAAGCGCGCAGCGGAGAAACCCGCTTCTCCACTCACACCCTCTCCAAACCCATACCGCGCCTTTGCTTTTGCCCTTCCCTCTCACCCACAAATTTGTCATTTCGACCGGAGCGCAAAGCGCGCAGCGGAGAAACCCGCTTCTCTACCCACGCCCTCTCCAAACCCATACCGCGCCTTTGCCTTGCCGTTTCCCTTCAAACGGGTGCCCTTTCACCCTGTCAACCCTCTAAACCCATCAAGTCGCTGATAAAAAAAGACATAGCCTTGGCATAACAATTACCCCCACCAGCTATAACAGAAACAGAGCCCAAAACAAAGGCCCCGGACTAAAAGCCGGGGCCTTCCCATTTAAACCACCAACCAAAACCCATCAAACCAAATAAAATGAATACTTTACAAAACGAGCCCCTTGATTCCAGAGACTTTCAAGCACCAAGCCACCCCAAGTCCAGACCTAAAGTATCTGCAATGAAGACTTTGGGCCAAAATGTACCCCGGGGGGAGTATCCTCTACAATCGAGCCAAACCATGTCAACCGACAACCGTACCGACCTCCTCAATCTCATCGCGACCCACTCCTTCCGCCTCGGCGACTTCACCCTCGCCAGCGGCCAAAAGTCCGACTACTACATCGACTGCCGCACCACCACCCTCCACGCCGAAGGCGGCCGCCTCTCCGGACTAGTCCTCTACGACCTCCTCTGGCAGCACTTCCCTCAAGCCGAAGCCATCGGCGGACTCACCATGGGAGCCGATCCCCTCGTCTCCAACATCGCCAGCGCCTCTGCCTGGCACCATCTCCACCACCACCGCGACGCGCTCGTCCACGGCTTCCTCGTCCGCAAGGCCGAAAAGACCCACGGCACCGGGCGCCGCCTAGAAGGCTTCCACAAACTAGGCGCCCACGTAGTCATCGTCGACGACGTCTGCACAACCGGCGGCTCCACCATCACCGCCATCGAAGCCACCCGCGAGGCCGGCATGAACGTCATCGGAGTCCTCTGCCTTGTAGACCGCGAACAAGGAGGCCGCGAGAACATAGAAGCCGCCGCCCCCCACGCCCCCTTCTACTCCGTCTTCACCGCCTCAGACGTCCGCGCCGCCCACATCGCACAACAATCCTCTAGCGGGAATGATCAATAGCGATTTTTTCGACACCAAGCCAGTTTTTGGACAAACGATAGCTTTCGCCGTCATCGCCAACTACTCGGCACTTTAGATAGTCCGCAATTCGCAACAATTTTCGAAGCTGCTCTTGGTCATCGCCGCGGGAAATGATCTCGCCGCCATACCACCGGAAGCAGCTTTTTCCGCGCCACTCGATCAAGAAATATCGAGTTATCGTTCCGTGGCCATCTTGCATGTCTACGTAGTCGGTCGTTGACCACTGCAACTCTGGATCCGCAGCAATTAAGTGATCCACTTCTTCTTTATTAATAGGATTTTTTGAGGCGTCGAACCAGTTTGCAGCTCGAATCACATGCAAATCGTAGGACAAAACGTTCTCCTTAGAGACTCAATCGTAACTTGTTTCAACTGACTCAGAAACAACATCAACCTTATATACATTCGGATAAACGTCTCAGCAACCGACTACTAGCAAGTCCTCAAAACAGACGTCTGCACCGCCCACCTAGCCTTCGACAAACCCACTTAGTCCCACTTCGGAACACGCTTCACAAAAATCATCGAAACACCCCCGATGATCGAGATGAAATGCCTCTAGGGTAGTTACTGGAGGAAACGAAATGTACCGCAAGAAGAGGTGCCCATCCTGCACCTCGCACCAGATCCGCCGTTCGCACCGCCGCACCATCGAGCGGCTACTGTTCTGGATCACCCCGCACCGCTGCAACGAGTGCGGACGCCGTTTCTACCTCCTGCATCTCCGCTCCACTCAGCAGAGAGCAAAGAGTGCAATCGGATAAGCCACACAAGCATCTTCGGCCCGCCTCCGATAAACTAGAAGGGACATGATTCCCACCCTAGAATGGCTCCCCAACGGCGTTAACTTCCTCGACCAAACCAAGCTCCCCCTCGAGGAGACCTACGTCCTCGCAACTGACTACAACCAAGTCGCCACCGTCATCCGCGACATGATCGTCCGCGGCGCGCCCGCCATCGGAGTCTCCGCCGCGATGGGCGTAGCGCTCGGCGTAAGCCAGAGCACAGCAACCGACATCGCCAGCCTCAACGCCGAAGTCGCCACCATCTGCAAGACCCTCGCCGAGACCCGCCCGACAGCCGTCAACCTCTTCTGGGCCATCGAGCGCATGCGCGAGCGCTACAACGCCCTCGCCTCCGTAAACACTCCCATCCCCGACATCAAGGCCGCCCTAATCGCCGAAGCCCAGCAGATGTACGACGAAGACATCGCCGCCTGCAAGGCCATGGGAGCCCACGGAGCAGCCCTTCTCCCCCAGCAAGGCACCGTTCTCACCCACTGCAACGCCGGAGCTCTCGCCACCTGCGGTTACGGCACCGCCCTCGGAGTCATCCGCGCCGCCGTCGAGCGCGGCCACAAGATCGACGTCTACGCCGACGAGACCCGCCCCTACCTGCAAGGCGCCCGCCTCACCGCCTGGGAACTCCTCCACGACAACATCCCCACCACTGTCCTCTGCGACAACATGGCCGGCTCGCTGATGCGTCAGGGCAAGATCCAGGCCGTCATCGTAGGAGCCGACCGCATCGCCGCCAACGGCGACACCGCCAACAAGATCGGCACCTACTCCGTAGCCGTCCTGGCCAAAGAGCACGGCATCCCCTTCTACGTAGCCGCCCCGCTCTCCACCATCGACGTCGCCACGAAACACGGCGATGAAATCCCCATCGAGCAGCGTGCCGCCACCGAGGTCACCCACTCCAACGGCAAGCAGATGACCCCCAACGGCGCCGCGATCCAAAATCCCGCCTTCGACGTCACGCCTGCCAAGTACATCACCGCCATCATCACCGAGCACGGCGTACTCCGCGCCCCCTTCGAACAAACCATCGCTCAGATGGCCACCGCGGCCACATCCGAACTCACACCTGCATAAATCAAAATCTCCGGCGGAAGACCGCAACCCATAGTGCATACTGTGGGTTCGACAAGGTTAACCGCCGGAGACCCCATGCAGCGTTTGCTTCCCCTGATCTTCTTTCTTGCCCCTTCCCTCGCCCTCACACAGACCACCACGCAACCAGCGCCCAGCCAGTCTGTCCCCACCATCAAGACCAATACGCAGATCGTCATCGTCGACGTCGTAGTCACCGACTCCAAGGGCCAGTCCGTCCACAATCTCAAAGCCCCCGACTTCGCCGTCCTCGAGAATAACGTCTCCCAGCCGATCAAGAACTTCGAAGAGCACACCGCTCTCTCCGCCGCCGAAGCCGCAAAGCTGCCACCTCTGCCCAAAATGCCTCCGGGCATCTTCACCAACTACACACCCACCCGCGACGACAGCGCCGTCAACGTCCTCCTCCTCGACACGCTCAACACACCCATGAAGGACCAGTCCTTCGTCCGCGATCAGCTCAAGCAGTACCTCAAATCAGCCCCGCCCGGAACCCGCATGGCCATCTTCGGCCTCACCAGCCGCCTCTATCTTCTGCAGGGCTTCACGTCCGATCCTGAGATCCTCAAGACGATCCTCAGCCAGAAGGACCTCAAATCCTCACCCCTCCTCGCCGATCCTGTCAGCGGAGGCACAGGCCCCGAGTCCATGTCCGACATGATGAGCGACACCATGGGAAATGATCCCGACGCCGCCCAGGTCATCGCCAACATCCAGCAGTTCGAGGCCGAGCAGCAATCCTTCCAGCTGCAACTCCGCGCCCGCTACACCCTCGACGCCATGAACCAGCTCGCCCGCTATCTCAGTGGCCTTCCCGGTCGCAAGAATCTCATCTGGTTCTCTGGCTCCTTCCCGATCAGCATCCTTCCCGACGGCGACCTTCAGGACCCCTTCGCCGTCATGGCCGACTCCGAAGACGCAGTTCCGCGAGACCACCAACCTCCTCTCCGCCAGCCAGGTTGCCGTCTACCCCGTCGATGCCCGAGGCCTCATGGTCTCGCCCAACATCAGCGCTGCCAACTCCGGCAGCAAATACGCCCGCAACCCCACCGCCTTCGGCAAAGACGAGACCAAGTTCTTCCAGCAGACCGCTGCCGAGCACGCCACCATGCTCCAGATGGCTGAGGAGACCGGCGGCCACGCGTTCATCAACACCAACGGCCTCAGTCAGGCCGTCGCCAAGGCCATCGACTCCGGCTCGAACTTCTACACCCTCGTCTACTCGCCCACCAACACCAACTGGAACGGCAGCTTCCGCAAGATACAGGTTCGTCTCCAGCAGCAGGGTCTCACGCTGGCCTATCGCCGCGGCTACTACGCCGACGACCCCAACGCTCCTCCCAAACACAACCATCCTGTAGCCGCCACAACCACCGCTGCCCCCGTCAACGCCATGCGCGCCGCTATGATGCGCGGTGGCCCCGACCCAACCCAGATCATCTTCAAGGTCCTCGTCCGCCCCGCCACCACAACAACCGAAGACGCCCTCGCCCCTGACAATGCTGCCAACCCCGCCGCCAAAGTGAAGCCTCCCTACCGCCGCTACACCATCGACTTCGCCGCCAACCCGCGCGACATATCCTTCAACCACTCCTCCTCCGGCAACTACCAGGGCGACATACAATTCCTCACCTATCTCTACGATCAGGACGGCACCCTCCTCAATACGACTGGCGCCGCAGTCCACGCGAACCTACCGTCGGAGGCCTACGCTGCAAGCCTTCGCTCTGGCCTCCAGTTCCACCAGCAGATCAGCGTCCCGGTCAAAGGTGCGTACTATCTCCGAATCGGCATCCACGACGTCGCCGGAGACCACGTCGGAGCCATTGAAATCCCCATCGCTGCAGTATCCAAACTACCTCCCGCCGATACGCCATCTGCCCCTCCCACCAAGGCACCTACTTCGGGCAAATAGCACTCTCGCGCGAGCAACGAAACTCCCACGGGACGAAAGCAAAATCTATTTGAGATACAGAGACTTCTCCTCTTCATCTGCCATTGCCTGTTTTGATCGGTGTTATCGGTGCAAATCGGTGTTAAGTCTTCACCTGTTGGGAGCACGCCTACTAAGGTCAGCAACAATCCGCACCGCACACCCATCGGCAAAACCTTCTACCCTATTTCTAGCAGCGTGACCCACCCATTTTTCAATCCGCGCATTCCATCCGTTCTCCGAGGAAGCATTCTGGTCCTCGTCAGCCTCGCCGTCTCCCTGCCTCTCGCCCACTTCCCGCACAACCACGCCACCATGTTGCTGATCATCCCCGCCCTAGCTGCAATCGCCGGCACCATCGATACGATCCGCTGTACGCAAACCCGCTGGAGCTTCTACCACGCCGGCGTCATCCTCTGCGTCTACATGGATCTCATGGCCCTCTGCATCATCCTCTTCTTTCTCCTCTACCCCTATACCCACTGGATCACCTCCAGCCAATAACCGGGTACAGCCCCAAGGCGAAATAAAGCGATGTTATACACTGCTCCTCACCCATTTCCATAGGAGCCCGAATGCAGCGCAGCGCTGTACCCTTGGTCATTGTCTCTCTGTTCGTCTTCAGCTCTCTATCTCCTGCGCAAACCGCTTCCAAGTCGGTCTCGCAGCAAGCCTCTTCTGACTCGAACACCACGCTCCACGTCAACTCGAACCTCGTTTTGCTGGACGTAGTCGTAACCGACCACAAGCAGCAAGCGATCCACGGCCTTAGAGCGGACGACTTCACCCTCATCGAAGACGGAAAGCCTCAAAAGCTCGATCGCGTTGAAGAACACGTCACTCCTCCCAGCGGGACCAGGCCAGCCCGCCCCGTCCCGAGAAATGTCTTCTCCAACGAATCGTTCCCTTCATCGTTCGGCACCCCCACCGTCATTCTCATTGACATGCTGAACACTCCTCTCCTCGATCAGCCGGTCGTACAGGAAGAGATCTTTCGCTTCATCAAACAATCCTCCGCGGCAACTCCGGTTGCGATCTTTGGCCTTGCATCACGTCTCATCCTCCTCCAGTCCTTCACGTCGGACCCCGAACTCCTCCGTGCAGCGATCGCCGATCCAAGGAGGGGAGGCAAGCACTCACCAACGCAGTCCGGCACGGACTCAATGCCCAGGCATGACGGTGGGGCCGACACCTATGAAGATTCGCTGGCAGCCGGCAATGGCAGTGCAGGCGGACTGAATGGGTCGTCCGGAATCGGCTCCAGCCTTTACGCCCAACTACAACGATTCGAAGAGGGGGTTAGCCTAACCCAGCAGCAGCACAGCGCGCTTCGCACTCTCGATGCACTCGACAACCTCGCCCGCTATCTGTCTTACATCCCTGGCCGAAAGAATCTCATCTGGGTCTCTGCCACCTTTCCCGTCGCAATATCTCCTGAGCTTGTCGGCGACGACACCTACGATCTCGCCACACTCACCCGCCTGCACGAAACCTCAGCACTCATGAGCCAGGCGCGAGTCGCCGTATATCCCATCGATCCTCGTCGCATTACAGTTGTGCCTGTTTTTACAGCTGCAAATGGCGATCGCGACGAGGTGAAGCGAGCACGCGATGTATCAGTTGCCGTCAATATACCTGTCTCCGAACACCTGACCATGGGAAACATAGCACAGGAAACTGGCGGTGAAGCCACTTTCAATACCAACGACCTGAGCCGCGCTATCGAGAAAGCAATCCAATCCGGATCCAGCTACTACACCATCAGCTACATTCCCCAGAATCTCGACTGGAACAACAAACCACGCAAAATCACAATCAATGCCTCTAACAAGTCCTATCGCCTCAGTTACCGCAAAAGCTACATCGCCAACCAGAACCATGCGCCAGGCAGAACACCAGCCGCGAATATCGCTGCAACCATGAAGGGAGCCATGATTTTCGGCAGTCCTATACAGACGGCCTTGCCGCTCGAAGCAGCCATTGACTACAACCCGGAGTTAGAAGACGCTCCCGCGCCAAAGAATGAGCTCGGCCCAGATGCTTCCGCGCCCTTTCACCACTATCGCGTCGACTATCACGTCAATATCAAAAACTTCGGCGCGCCCCAAGGCCCCGACGGTCGGCGCCACCTGAGCGCGAAGTTTCTTCTACTCGTCTACAACACCAATGGTGAAGTAATGAACAGTGTGACAAACGTCCTCGAAGGCAACCTCTCGCCCATCGCGTACCAAAGCCTCCTTCAGGACGGCATCCGTCTCCATCAGGACGTAAGCATCCCCGTCAAAGGGGACTACGTCCTTCGCATGGCAGTCCAGGACGTTAATACGGAGCAGGTCGGAGGTCTCGAAGTCCAGGCATCCTCCATCCTGCCACCGCAAAACTAGGCGCTGTTCGCACACTGCTACTCTTATTCTGAGCCGCACCCCGAGCGTATACTCAGCGTGTTTCTCGCAAGATCCACCTCAGGGAGACTAAACGTGATCAAAGGCTTTCGCGACTTCATCCTTCGTGGCAACGTCATCGACTTAGCCGTCGCCGTCATCATCGGTGCCGCCTTCTCCAACATCACCAAATCCCTCGTCGAAGACATCATCACCCCTCTCCTCGGTGCCACCATAGGTCAGCCCGACTTCAAGGCTCTGGTCTGCAATATCAACGGCACACCCATCCGCTACGGCAGCTTTCTCACAGCCGTCATCAACTTCCTCATCATCGCCCTCGTCATCTACTTCTTCCTGGTCCTTCCCGTGCAGAAGCTGCTCGCCCGCATCAAGGGCCCCGAAGCCGCCGCCAACAAACCCTGCCCCGAGTGCCTCTCCGAGATCCCCGCATCCGCCACCCGCTGCAAGTTCTGCGGTCAACCGGTCCAATCCCTCTCCACGACATAACAAAAAGGGCCACGCCGGCGCGAAGCCAAGCGTGGCCCTCATCAGTCATTCACACATCAAAATCAATTTACCGTTGGGTCAGTTATCCGACGCCCCACCTAAAGCCCAAGCGCACTAAGCCCCGGATGATCATCCGGACGCCGACCAAGCGGCCAGCGAAAAAGTCTCTGCGTCTCCGCAATCGCGACATCGTTGATACTCGCATGCCGCCGCTTCATCAGCCCCTTCTCGTCGAATTCCCAGTTCTCATTCCCATACGCTCGAAACCACTGTCCCGAAGCATCATGGCACTCGTAACAAAACCGCACCGCAATCCTGTCCGTATCGAACGCCCAAAGCTCCTTGATCAGCCTGTACTCCAACTCCCGCGCCCACTTCCTCTTCAAAAATTCGACGATCTGTTCCCTTCCCGTAAAAAACTCAGACCGGTTACGCCACACGCTATCCACCGAATAAGCCAGTGACACACGCTCCGGATCACGCGAGTTCCACCCATCTTCCGCAGCACGCACCTTCCGAATAGCGATCTCGCGAGTAAACGGAGGCACAAGCGGTAAAGGCAAATCTGTCGTCATACTTTGCTCCTTAAACAAAACCCTTTCCTAGCCAAAGCCCTTCACCCAAAGTCCCAACAAACCTTTTCCCCAGTCCCAAAATTGTCATTTCGACCGGAGCTGATCACGCTTTTGTGAGCAGCGTAGCGGAGAAACCCGCTTCTCTACCCAAACTCTCTCCCAGCCAAAGCTCCCGCACTCCCCGATCATTCAATCTTAATCCGTTGAACCCGCGCCAATCCGCGGTCGCGCAAGTCCAAACACTAGCCAAACTCGCATCATCTCATCTGATGCGATACGCTAAATCTTCGGACCAATTCACTCCTGAGGCCCATTTTGAACCGTCTTCGCGCCCTATCCTGCCTGCTGCCTCTCGCCGCCATCACCGCCTCCTCTCAGACCCCGCAGGTCTTCGGCTACCGCGACTTTACCCAGCAAGCCAAGTGGGACAGTGCCTTCATGGCCATCCCCGACCCCAAGCTAGCAGGCGAGCACCTCAAGACCCTCACTGCCGCCCCCCACTGGGCCAGCTCACCCGAGGACTACGCCACCGCCGTCTACGTCGCCGACAAGTTCAAAGCCGCCGGCCTCCAGACCGAGATCGTCCCCTACAAAGTCCTCCTCAACAAGCCCGTCAGCATCACCATCGAAGCCTTTGACTCCACCGGCAAGCAGCTCATGTCCGGCCCCTCGCCCGAACACGTCGATCCCAAAAAGCACGGCGGCGACCCCTTCCAGGACGACCCCCGCGTCCTCCCCGCCTTCAACGGCTCCTCCCCCTCCGGCGACGTCACCGGCGAAGTCGTCTACGCCAACTACGGCGAACTCGCCGACTTCAAAAAACTCGCCGAAATGGGCATCAGCCTCAAAGACAAGATCGTCCTCGTCCGTTACGGAGCCAACTTCCGCGGCGTCAAGGTCTACATCGCCCAGCAGTACGGCGCCAAGGGCGTCCTCATCTACTCTGATCCCGCCGACGACGGCTACTTCCGCGGCGACGTCTACCCCAAGGGCCCCTACCGCCCCGACTCTGCCGTCCAGCGCGGCTCCGTCCAGTTCCTCCCCATCTACCCCGGCGACCCCGAGACCCCCGGCATAGCCTCCACCCTCGACCTGCCCGACTCCAAGCGCATTCCCGCCGATAAGCTCCAGAACAACCAGCCCAGCATCCCCGTCAATCCGCTCTCCTACAAGGACGCCGCCCCCATCCTCAAGTGCCTCGGGGGCGCCGAATCCCCCCGCAACTGGCAGGGAGCGCTCCCCTTCACCTATCACCTCGGCGCGGGCGCACCAGCCAATGCATCCAACGGCAAAGTCACCGTCCACATGCACCTCGAGCAGGACACCGCCCTCCGCACCATCTGGGACGTCATCGGCATCATCCCCGGCACCGACCCCGCCCAGAAAGACGACTGGATCGTAGCCGGCAACCACCGCGACGCCTGGGTCTACGGCGCCGTCGATCCCAACAGCGGAACCGCCGCCATGCTCGAAACCGTCCACGGCCTCGGCAGCCTCCTCAAGCAGGGCTGGAAGCCCAAACGCACCATCGTCATCGGTAGCTGGGACGCTGAAGAAGAAGGCCTCATGGGCTCCACCGAGTGGGCCGAGCAGCACGCCAAAGAGCTAGGCCACGCCGTAGCCTACTTCAACACCGACGTAGGCGTAGCCGGTCCCGACTTCGGCGCAGCAGCCGTCCCCTCCCTCAAGCAATTCGTCCGCGAAGTCACCAAGCAAGTCCCCAGCCCCAAGGGCGGCACCGTCTACGAGCAGTGGAAGAAGACCCAGGAAGCCGCCAACGAACGTAGCGGTGACGCCAGCACCCGCGGCGGCCCCAGCCGCTTCAACGCCCAGGTCGAAAACGACGTCCGCGTCCGCGATCTAGGCTCGGGCTCCGACTACACCCCCTTCATCCAGCACCTCGGCGTCCCCTCCACCGACATCGGCTCCGAAGGCTCCTACGGCGTCTACCACTCCGTCTTCGACAACTACAACTGGTTCACAAAATTCGCCGACCCCACCTTCGTCTACGAGCAGCAGCAAGCTCGCGTCTTCGGCCTTGAGCTCCTCCACATGGCCGACGCCGACGTCCTCCCTTACGACTATCAGCTCTACGGCAAAGAAATCGTCAGCTACCTCGAGACCGCCCAGAAGCGAGCCGCCGCCAACAAGCTAGCCCTCGACTTCACCGCAGCCCTCACCGCAGCCAACCGCTTCGCCTCTGCCGGAACCGCCATCCGCGCCCGCCAGTCAGCACCACCGGCCAACGCAGCCGCTCTCAACCAGTCCCTACGCGCAGCCGAAAGCGCCCTCCTCAACCCCGAAGGCCTCCCCAAGCGTCCCTGGTACAAACACACCATCTACGCCCCCGGCGAGTTCACCGGCTACGCCGCCGTAGTCATCCCCGGCGTCACCGAAGCCATTGAAGCCACCGACGCCACCCGAGCCCAAGCCCAGCTAACCACCCTGACCGAAGCCCTGAACCGTTCCGCCGCCATCCTCGAATCCGCAAAATAACCCGAACCACGACAGCTCCACCGCTGTACCCGGTGCTCTTGCCGTTGTAGCAGTAGCGTAAGCAGAAGTTGTAGTTGCTTTTCTGGCTTGTCATCCCCGAAGGGGACCTGCTGTTGCACTTGCAGTTGCTGTGTCTTCGTCTTTGTCTTTGCCTTTCTTGTTGCCATCCCGTAGGGATCTGCTTCTGTCGTTGCTTTTGCCGTTGCTGTTACTCATTACTCATTACTCGTTGCTCGTTGCTCGTTGCTCGTGATTCTGAGCCTTGAGCAAAGCCGAAGGGGCGAAGAATCCCTGTGCCTCCAAGGAGGCATCGAGCGAACGAAGTGAGTCGAAGGGGACCCGAGCCCAATCAACCCACCCGCAACCCCACCACCACCTTCACAGTAGTCACCAACTGCCCAACATGCCGCTGAGTATGATCCGCACAATGAACCAGCAACCCACCCACACTAGTAGGCAAGCCCTTCCTCCCCACACCACGCGCCTCGCCATAACTCCCAGCTGAAATCGCAATCACCCGATCCACCGCCACCTCCACCCCCTCGGCGAACTCCATCAACGAAGCCTCTCTCCCAGCGGACTCCATCTCTGTCTTCAGAGCTTCCGCCTGTCGCTCACTCAACTGCTGCCCCTCCGCATAAGTCAGCAGCCGATCCAGCGACCGAGCAATATGCCGCAGCTGAAACCCCACCGAAGGCAACCCCAGAGGCCGAGCCTCCATCTCCTCATCACTCAACCCCTCACACCACTTGGCAACATCCTCCGCCGCCAGCTCCAGCGCATGAATCACCCCGCGCCGAACCGCATCCAACTCCATCCTCGTCCCTCGCAACCATGGTTCAGGCATCAACTAGTTCCTCCGTTTCATCCATCGATCCATTTAAACGTTCTACTCAAAAGTCAAAACAACCAGCTTCCAATGTCGTTGCTGTTGCATTTGCCGTTGCTGTTGCCTTTACCTTTCCATCTTCCCCAAATCTGTCATTTCGACCGAAGCTGCTCACGCTTTTGTGAGCAGCGCAGCGGAGAAATCCGCTTCTCTACCCACACCGGCTCTCAGCCACTGCTGCTGCTTTTGTTGTTGCTTTGCATTTGTACTTGCCTTTTTGGCTTGTCATCCCTGAAAGGGATCTGCTGTCGCATTTGTCGTTACTCTCGAGTTCATCATTTCCGCGCAACGGGTGTTACACGCCCCGTCTTTGGATCGAAGAGCCATTTGCTCAGAGAGCCATCTGGTTTGCGACCTCCATCTGCATGCGCGGTCACCACAACTTGTCCATCGTTTCGCACTTCATGGAGCGTCTCGTAATAGTTCTCAAAGTCAACCAGTTTTCCGGTAGAACGCTTGTAAATCAAGTCGTTGATACTCCGAAACCAGGACTCCCCCTTCTGCAAATCCGATAGCTGCACGCGATGCTCCGTCCAGTCTCCTTCAGCCAGCCAAAAGTCTGCGGCTAGCTTCGTGCCATCAGGCGAAAAACCCACCAGATCAATTCCTGCAATCTCCCCTTCCTCCGTCTGCCACGCTAGCCGCTTCACTTCATGAAACTTTCCCTGCCCTCCATCCACCATCAGCCTGTAGACCCCAGAACACCGTTTTGCACTAACATCTTCCTCACTGCGTCGATACTCCAGCACTCCATAGGCCCGCCTACCCGTGGCCTCATTTTTGCGAATCTCAGTCTTCGCAAGGCTAGCCTTCGCGGTAGCAGGCCCCCCACACTCTCCTCCATCAACTGAGAACTTCGATTGAGCCCGCCCCGTAAGACTGAACACGAAAACCAACGTCGCCAAAAACAGTATTTTGCTCAAAGTCCCTTCCCCTTCCGAAACTCCCTCACCACATCCCCCACATCCCGATGCTGCCCATCCACCGCATCATTCATCCCCTGCACCTCTTCAGCGCTCACCCTCCCCGCCAACCGATCCAGCGCCACCCGAATCCCCGGATGCCGCCGCAACGAATCCTCCCTCACCAACGGCACCGCCTCATACGGAGGAAAGTAGTGCTTATCATCCTCCAGCGCCACAAACCCCAGCGCCCGAATCGGCCCATCGGTCGAGTTGCCCGCCACCATATCCACCTGCCCACCCTCAAGCGCCCGATACAACAACCCCAAATCCATCGTCCGCGGAGCATCCTTAAACCGCAGCCCATACGTGGCCTCCAGCCCCCGCAACCCATCCGGCCGCTGCTCAAACTCATACCCCACCCCCAGCCGCCAATCCGGAGCATGCGAAACCGCATCCGAGATCGTCCTCACCCCAAGCCGCCGAGCATCGTCCCCCCGAATCACCATCGCAAACGTATCCTCAAACCCCAGCCCCCGCCCCACCTTCACCCCATACCGCTCCCAGTACAACCGCCGCACCGTCTGGAAGACCTCCGCCGCATCCCGATGACCCACTGGAGGTAGCGGCTGCTTCAAAATCGCCGTCAAAGCCGTCCCCGAGTACTCCACATACCCATCGATCCGCCCACTCACCAGAGCCTGCTGACAGAGATAGCTCCCAGCCAGATAGAAACGCCGCTCCACCCGCTCCCCCGTCACCTGCTCAATCTCCTGAGCCAGCAACTCACCCAGCACCACCTGCTCCGTAAAGTTCTTAGCCCCAACCACCACCCGACTCGACCGAGGCGGCGCACACCCAATTAAGCAACCACCAAAAACCATCCCACAAACCACACTTGCCACACAAAAAACCAACAACAAACCACCGTTTTTGACAATCGGCCAAGCTGACTCGCTAACTCGCTTACTAGCTGACTGGCTGCCCCTCATACCCGCCGCACCGTCATTTTTTTCTCCAGCAACCCGAGCCCCGCATCCGCTACCAAAGCCAGCAGAGCTGCCGGAATCGCCCCCGCCAGCACCAGCCCATTATCGACACTCGCCACCCCGCGAAAGATCAGCTCCCCCAGCCCACCCGCACCAATCGCCGCCGCAATCGTAGCCACCCCCACACAAGTCACCGTAGCCGTCCGCAACCCCGCCAGAATCACACTAGCCGCGATCGGCAACTCCACCTTCACTAGCCGCTGCCACCCCGTCATCCCCATCGCATTAGCGACATCCACCAGAGCCTCATCCACGCTTCCAATCCCCGCATACGTATTGCGCAAAATCGGCAACAACGCATACCCCGTCAGCGCCACAATCGCCAGCCTCGCCGCATTCTCCCCCAGCCAGGGCACCGGCAGCAGAAGCCCAAATAAAGCCAAACTAGGCACCGTCTGCACCACATTCGCAAACCCAATCACTGGCCCCGCCCACCGTCTTTTTCGCGTCAGCAAAATCCCCAAAGGAAGCCCAATTCCAGCCGCCAAAAGCATCGCCGAAACCGTCAGCCAAAGATGCTCAAACGTCAGCCGAGCCATCTCCCACCCATGCGCTCGCAAAAAGTCCATCACCTTGGCACCACACGATGTACAGCCGAAACATAATCCTTTACATAAGGATTATCCGACCCTAGAATCTCCTCCGGAAGCACGTCCACCACCACCGCACCCGCCTCCAAAAAAATTACGCGATCAGCCAGATAAAGCGCCTCATCCAGATCATGCGTCACCAGCACCACGGTCTTCTTCACCCGCTCTAAAAGCCCCTTCAGCATCGTCTGCATCTCAGCTCGAGTCAGCGGATCCAGCGCCCCAAACGGCTCATCCATCAACAACACCTTAGGATCCAGAGCAAGCGCCCGAGCCAGCCCCACACGCTGCCTCTGCCCACCCGAAAGCTGCCAGGGAAACCGCCCCCGAAACTCCGAAAAATCCATCCCCACCAACTCCAAAACCTCCCGAACCCGAGCCGCAATCTCCACCTTCGAACGCCCCGCCAGCTCCAACCCCATCCCCGCATTCCGCTCCACCGTCATATGCGGAAACAGCCCCGTCTCTTGGATCACGTACCCAATCCCCCGCCGCAGCGCCACCGCATCGGACGCCCCCGCGTCCACATCCCCTACCAGCACCCTGCCCGACGAAGGCCGCACCAGCCCATTCACCATCCGCAGCAGCGTCGTCTTGCCCGACCCGCTCCGCCCCAGCAGAGCCGTAATCGTCCCCGCCTCCAGCCGCAGCGAAATATCGCGCAGCAAAACACGCCCACTAGCCAACGTGTAGCTCACCTTCGCGAACTCGACGCCAACCGTGGGCATGCCCTCTACTCTAACTTGTCAGTGAACTTACTGTGCACCCTCAGACGCAGGCTCAATAGGCTCCGTGCCCGGCTGACCCTTTACCCTCACCACCGTGATCTTCTCAAAGCCTTCCTTGAACGTAGGCGGCTTCAGGCGCTCAGCCATCTTCTGCATCACCTCATCGGTGACAGCCCGCTCGCGCTTCCGGTTCCGCTCCATGCAGACCGCCAGAGGCACATCAAAAAAGACCGCCTGCACCTCATACCCGAAGCTCTTGGCCATCTTGATCCACTGCCTGCGCTCATGCGGAGAAAGGTTCGTAGCATCCACATAGTTCCAGGGCATCTTGGCAATCAGCCTCGCCCGCAACAGGCTCCGCAGCGTGGAAAACACCAGCCCCTGATACCGCTGCTCTGTAATGTCATCGAACAGCAGCGTCCGCAGCAGATCGCTCGACAACGGAGTCACGCCCCGCCGCTTATACCAGGTCGTCTTACCCGACCCCGGCAACCCAATCGCCAGCACCACGTATCCCTTGGGCGACTTCACCGCGATCTGTTCCGCCGGCGGAGTAGCCAGCGACTCCGGCTGAGTCTCCACCACAATCTTCCGCTCCTCCACCGCTGCCTCAGCAGCAGCCACAGGAGCCGGTTCACTCATCATCGGCTCCGGAGCAGCTGCAGGTTCAGCAGCACGCACCGGCTCAGCATCCGGATACGATGGTCTCAGGGGAGCAGGCTGGTTAGCAGGCAACTCTTGCCCGCTCTTGCCCGTGGACTCAGAGTCATTCGGTCCACGTCTAGGGCGTCGTCTCATTTTTTCGCGCATCCAATCGCGCAGTTCGCGCATATGTCGCTTGTAACACAGCGTTGAATGCCGCCGCAAATCCTGGGCACCTCTGTCGATACCCCGCCGCGCAGCCGCCCCGCTCTCCACTTCGAAATTTGCGCCGCTCCTGCCCCGGTGGTAGCATCCCGTCCTGATGGCATGCAGGCCATTCCTCCGCGTTCTACAATAGATAAAACGCATAAACACCTCGCATCACCACGACAGGAGCAACCGAAATCATGGCAGTAAAGGTAGGCATCAACGGCTTCGGCCGTATCGGACGCAACGTCTTCCGCAGCGCACTCGGCAACCCGGACATCGAATTCGTAGCCGTAAACGACCTCACCACTCCGGCCACCCTCGCGCACCTGCTCAAGTACGACTCCATTCTCGGCAACCTCAAGAACGAGATCACCCACGGAGCCGACTTCATCGCCGTCGACGGCAAGCAGATCAAAGTCTTCGCCGAACGCGACCCCGCCAAGCTCGACTGGGCCTCTGTAGGCGCCCAGATCGTCGTCGAATCCACCGGCTTCTTCACCGACGCAGAAAAGGCCAAGGCCCACCTCGGAACCACCGTCAAGAAGGTCATCATCTCGGCCCCTGCCACCAACGAGGACCTCACCCTCGTCCTCGGCGTCAACGACAGCAAGTACGACGCGTCGAAGCACAACGTCATCTCGAACGCCTCCTGCACCACCAACTGCCTCGCACCCGTCGTCAAGGTTCTGCACGACACCTTCGGCATCACCTCAGGCATCATGACCACCATCCACAGCTACACCAACGACCAGGTCATCCTCGACACGCCGCACAAGGACCTCCGCCGCGCCCGTGCAGCTGCCCTCTCCATGATCCCGAGCTCGACCGGAGCCGCCAAGGCTCTCAAGCTCGTCATCCCCGAGATGGACGGCAAGCTCGACGGCTTCGCAATCCGCGTCCCGACCCCCAACGTCTCCGTAGTCGATCTCACCTTCGTCACCGAGAAGCCGATCGACGTCAAGAGCATCAACGCCGCCCTCAAGACCGCTTCCGATGGCGCCCTCAATGGCATCCTCGGTTACACCGACGAAGAGTTGGTCTCAAGCGACTTCAAGGGCAACGCCCTCTCCTCAATCGTCGACTCCAAGCTGACCAAGGTCGTCGGCACCAACACCGGCAAAATCATCAGCTGGTACGACAACGAGTGGGGCTACTCCAACCGCGTCAAGGACCTCATTCTCTTCCTCGTGAAGAAGGGCCTGTAGATTTTGGAATTCATGCAGCACTCGAAGGGGTCTTCTCTGGTTTCACTTACCAGGGAAGACCTCATCATTCTTAACAACGCGCTCAACGAAATTCTCCACGGATCGCACTTCGAAGAGTTCGAGGCTCGTATAGGGTTTGCAAGAGACGAAGTAGAAAAAAGACTCGAGGCGATTTCGGCCTCTTGGGCTCAATTGCTTAACTCCGACAGAGTATCGACGTTCGTGCGTGATTTAGTCTTTCCTCATCCCCATAGCGCTTCCGCATACTCAAACGGCCTCGTGAGTCGACTCTTCCAGAAGTAAGCCAGAATAATCACACTCGTCACCGCCGCATAGGCACACCACAACGAAGTAAACGCGTACCGCTTCACCGCCATCACAATCAGCAGAATCACCAGGTTCGTCGCGCCGAAGATCACCATCGGCCTCTCCTTCGAGAAGAACAGCGAACCACACGTCGCAATCACATACAACATCGCGAGCGCAGTATTGTTGGTTCCATCATTGATGTAAACGATGCTATCTCCCCTCACGAAGATATGCAGCGGATAAGCGATAAGCGCCCAAAGCATATACAGCGCCGTCGCCGTCCCAATCGCGAGAAACGGCAGCATCCGTCTTCGGCTCTTCATATCCGGCTCAAATAGCACCACGCTCATAGGGATCACAAACGGCAGCAGTCCCTGCGCATACAGCACAAACGCCGCGCCCATATTGTGCGTCACCGTTGGCGATAAAACCCCATCCAGCCCAAGCCACACAAACCCCTCAATAAACTGATGCACGGCAAACAGCGTGGGCAGCGACGCGAATAGCAGTTCGCGCCTGTGTCTCACCTTCGTGAGAGTAACCACCCCCACCGCTCCCAACACTCCACTCCCTACAAAATTCGCCGTCGCAGAAAAGCACACGCTAACAGCCTCCTTAGAGCCGGCCCCTCCATTTGGCCAATAGCACCTGGCCTACAGTTCAACCTCCTTTCAACCAACTCTCAAACTGGCTGATTTGGATCAGGGACAGGCGCAGGTGCCGGCGGGGCAGGCGCTGGAGCATTTCCTGTTCCGCCCATCAACGGGTTCGTTTTTCGAGCATCCGCCTGTACCTTCTCGCCCTCAAAACTCATCTGGATTCCTTTAGACACCACGTACGATCCGCCACTGATGCCCATCAGCCCTAATACTCCCGCAGGAATGTCAGGAAACTTGCCATCCCCGTTATAGAAGAAGAGATAGACCCACATCAGCACGATAACGAACGTGAAGACCAGAAATTGAAACCGCGACATGCTGGCATCACCGTTTGTCTCACTGACAAGCTTCGTCAGATCGATCCTCCCGGTAACAATCTTCCAAAGAATGATTGCAGCAAGCAGCCCGACAAAAACTACCAGTCCCCATGCCGTGATTACCTTGAGAGCCATTTGTTTCCCCCTTGCCTGTCTCGAATTTTGGATTCAACCAGCTATCGGCCCGATGACTGGTTCAGAAACTTGCGTACAACATAGAAAGCGTTGCTACCACCCAGCGCCGCCCCAAGCTCTGTAGGTACAGGAGCAAATGCCTTCAATTGGTAGCATCGATACGCGTAGTAAATTGCGATCCCCAGGGTCGATAGAAGTAGTTGAAGTCTGGCTGGACTATAGCTACCGTCGGAACCCTTCGTGCTAAGCAGACAATCAGTGTTAATAGCCCCGTTAAGAAGTCGATAGCTGATGATGACCGCAAGCCCCCCTACAAAAATCCACAGTTCATAACGCAGAATCACAAGCACGCGGATGTGTTCCATTTTTCTCCCATCCGTGATGGATTGAACTGGCACAACTCTTACCTGGGCCGAATGGCAATGAATGTATGTTCCGTTCGAGAGAAAAGCAAGAACTTTAGAAAAATTGGCGATCGTCAAATAATGCCGGCACAAGCGATATCTCGATTTCAAAACGTACGTATCGCCCGAAGAGCGTCCTCATCCACAGCAGTAGAATGAGTGAGGTCAAAGCAAGGCGAAACCGTCCAAACGATAGGTCTAATCCATGTCCACTCGCACCAACATTCCCGGCACATCCCCCTACGAGCCCATCATCGGCTTCTCCCGCGCCGTCCGCATCGGCAACCACGTCCACGTCTCCGGAACTGGCCCGGTCGGTGCGGACGACGGCGATATCACCCAACAAACCGAACAGTGCCTCACCCTCATCGCTACCGCTCTCAAGCACGCCGGCTCCTCCATCGAGCACGTCTACCGCACCCGCATGTACCTTACCCATACGCAGGACTGGGAAGCCGCTGGCCGCGTTCACGGAGAGTTCTTCTCCATCATCCGACCCGCCGCAACCATGGTCGTCGTCAAAGAGCTCCTCAACCCCAACTGGCGCATAGAAATTGAGGCGGACGCCTACATCCCCAGCTAAAATCGGAACCGATGCCAACGCCCGCCGAACGCCGCGCCAACATTTTGCTGGTCATCGCCGGGGCAGCTCTTCTCATCGGCACCCTCGACCTCCTCGACGCCATCATCTACTACGGAACCCTTGGCGTCGCTCCCATCAAGATCCCCCAATCCATCGCCAGCGGAGTCCTCGGCCGCGTCGCCTACCGTGACGGCCTGGTCTCGGCCGCATTCGGCGTAGCTCTCCACTTCTTCATCGCCTTCGTCATCGCTGCCGTCTACATCCTTGCCAGCCGCAGGCTTCCACTCTCACGCCGCCCCATCCTCTCCGGCACCGCTTACGGGCTCGCCGTCTACTTCTTCATGAACTACGTGGTCCTTCCACTCTCCAACGTCTACCCTCGGTCCCATTTCGCACCCGGCCCTTTTATCAACGGAATCATCGGCCACGTCCTGCTCATCGGAATCCCCATCGCCCTCATTGCCCGCCGCTGCGTCGACTGTAGAAAGACCACCTAAAAAATAAAACGGCGTCATCTGCAACCCCTTCGATCTCCCAGCCAAAATCTGACACCCAGGCAGTAACGCTCAAGCCAAACCAATTAGACTTATGTCTACACATAACCTCGAAGGAAATCGAATGTCCAAGCTGTCCATCCGCGACCTCGACCTCACCGACAAGCGCGTCCTCATCCGCGTCGACTTCAACGTCCCCCTCAAAGACGGCGCAGATCACCGACGACACCCGTATTCGCGAGACCATCCCCACCATCGAGTACGCCCTCCGCCGCAACGCCAAAGTCATCCTCTGCTCGCACCTCGGCCGCCCCAAGGGCAAGCCCGTCGCCACCATGAGCCTCCGCCCCGTCGTCGACCGTCTCCGTCAGCTCCTCGATCACGTCCTCGACGAAGACGAAAACGTCGCCTTCTCCCCCGACTGCGTCGGCGAAGTCGCCGCCGAAATGGCCAATAACCTCGAGTCCGGCCAGACCCTTCTCCTCGAAAACCTCCGCTTCCACGCAGAAGAAGAAGCCAACGATCCCAGCCTTCGCCAAACAGCTCGCCATCACTCTGCGACATCTACGTCAACGACGCCTTCGGCAGCGCCCACCGCGCCCACGCCTCCACCGAGGGCATCACCCACTTCGTCACACAGTCCGCCGCCGGCCTCCTCATGGACAAGGAGCTCACCTACCTCGGCAAGGCCGTCACCGATCCCGTCAAGCCCTTCGTCGCCATCATCGGCGGAGCCAAAGTCTCCGACAAGATCGAGGTCATCGACAACCTGCTCGACAAGGCCGACGCCATCATCATCGGCGGCGGCATGGCCTACACCTTCCTCAACGCACAGGGCCAGCCCACCGGCAAGTCTCTCGTCGAAACCGACAAGATCGACGTAGCCAAAGCCGCCCTCGCCAAGGCCAAAGCAGAAAGGCGTCCGCTTCCTCCTTCCCATCGATCACGTCCTCGCCGACAAGTTCGCCCCCGACGCCAACACCAAAATCTTCTCCGGTCACGGCGCCTTCCCCGCCGACCTCATGGCCCTCGACATCGGCCCCAAATCCATCGCTCTCTTCGAAGACGAGATCGCCGACGCCCACACCATCATCTGGAACGGCCCCATGGGCGTCTTCGAGATGCCCGCCTTCGCCCACGGCACCAACGCCATCGCCCACGCCGTCGCCGGCAACCGCGACGCCACCACCATCGTAGGCGGCGGAGACTCCGTCGCCGCAGTCCAGCAATCCGGCGTCGCCGACAACATCACCCACATCTCCACCGGCGGAGGAGCCAGCCTCGAATTCCTCGAAGGCAAAACCCTCCCCGGCGTAGCCGCGCTCACGGACAAATAGGGTGTTCGGATGGCGTGGGAAATAGCAGTGATTGTCGATCCGCATTGCAGCGATTCGAATATCGATTTGCTCGCCCGATACATGCCGCTATGGATCGTTGACACTTCTTCGAATCAGGTGTGCGCGGCGATAGCGAGAGAAGTCGCTGGCGAGATGTGGCTGCCGGAAGCAGTTTGTACAACCTTCCGTGCGACCAACTTGGATGATCGCGAGCAGAATCTGTCTGAACATCCTCGATATGGTGGATCTGCATCATCCGAGTATGGCGAAGCTGAACCTTGTTGGGGTTGAAGACTCCGAAGTCCTTCGCTCCGGAGTCAAGGAGTTCGGCTTTATCCCGGCGAAGGCAACGTGGGAGGGCACGATTGCCTTCAAGAGGCCCGTTTCCACGTTGACCAACGTTCGAAATCTACAGCTCGATGCATCAACTTGGAAGAATACCGATGATGTCTACGAATCGCTCTTTACTGTCTTGGGTGCGCCTCCTTGGCATGGAAAGAACTTCGAAGCGCTCCATGACAGTATCGTTACTGGCAGCATCAACGTTGTTGGGGTGCCCTATACTCTGTCCATCCGCGGTATGAAGTCTGCTAAGGCTGCGGTTAAGAACTTCGTATCAGACCTTATAAGCTTTATCTCTGAACGCGAAGCAGAAGGTTGCCCCGTTTCAATACAAATCGAGAGCGATTCAAAATGATTACGTCGCTTTCCTCCACCCCACCAAAATGGAATACTGATCCCCAACATGCGCAAACCACTAATCGCCGCCAACTGGAAGATGTACAAGACCCCCGCCGAGTCCATCGCCTTCCTCACCAGACCTTCTTCCCGCTCGTCGCCAAGACACCGCAGCCGAGATCGTCCTCTGCCCCTCCGATGACCTCGCTCCCCGCTCTCGTCGACGCAGCCCGCAGGCACATCCGTCCACATCGGCGCGCAGAACATGCACTGGCTCGACGACGGCGCCTACACCGGCGAGACCTCCCCACCATGCTCACGCGCCATCGGCGTCACCCACGTCCTCATCGGCCACTCCGAGCGCCGCCAGTACTTCAACGAGACCGACACCACCGTCAACCTCAAGCTCAAAGTCCGCCCTCGCCCACGGCCTCATCCCCATCGTCTGCGTCGGCGAGCACCTCAACGAGCGCGAGGCCAACCTCACCGCCAACGTCCTCGAGCTCCAGATCTCCGTCGCCCTCGAAGGCATCGACCCCGCCACCGCCGCCCGCCTCGTCTTCGCCTACGAGCCCGTCTGGGCCATCGGCACCGGCCGCACCGCCACCCCCGAGATCGCCGAAGACGCCCACAAGATCATCCGCGCCCAGATCGCCAAATCGCTCACTCCAGCGCTCGCCGCCGCCACCCGCATCCTCTACGGCGGCTCCGTCAAACCCGACAACGCCGCCAGCCTCTGCTGCCTCGAAGACATCGACGGAGCACTCGTCGGCGGAGCCAGCCTCGACCCCACCTCCTTCGCCAGATCGTCACCAACGCAACTCCGCCCCATCAGCAAAACAAAAAGGCCGCGCAGGCTCATTCCGCAGCGGCCTTTCTCTTCCCTACCCTCTCCCTAACCCTGCCTACCGAACCACCCCAGCCTGCTCCATCGGCCAGTAAACAAACGCCGCCTTCCCATAGATCAGGTCCCGATCCACCGGCCCAAAGTCACGGCTGTCGCTCGAGATCGACCGATGGTCCCCCATCACAAAGTACTCATGCTCCGGCAGCAACCATCTCCGCCTCCGAGCGGTCATCCGTAAACCGCGCCGGAACATACGTCTCCTCAACCGCCTTGCCGTTCACATACACCTGCCCATGATCGATCCGCAGATTATCCCCGGGCAGCGCGATCACCCGCTTGATGTAGCTCTTTGTGTGATCATGCGGATACAGAAACACCACCACATCTCCGCGCTGAATGTCTCCGACCCGATACGCCATCTTGTTGATGAACAGCCGGTCCTGATCCTCCAGCATCGGCAGCATGCTCGTGCCTTCCACCCGCACCGGCTGATAGAGAAAGATGATGATGAACGCCGACACCACCACCGAAACCACCAGGTCACGCAGCCACGAGCGCACACCACCCTTCATCCGCAGCCACCGGTTTCTGCTCTGGCTCTAACACCGGCTCCTGCGTCGTTCTGCTCTTCCATCTCCACGTCCTATTGCCTCACCCACTATTTAGACGCACCAGCGGCCCGCACTCGGCAACCGGCCCGCAAACCCAATCCCGGGAACCAACAGCTTCCCATCCAGCCCCTCCGGCGACCATGCCTCAACAATCGCCTTGGCCAGCCGTCCAGTCAATCACTTCTGCCTTCATTATCAACCGTCCAGCTCTTATCTTCATTGTCATACGTAAAGATCGACAGACACCATCGGCCCCGTCTTTCCTGCCACTATCGCCACATCAGCCCGTACAGCATTCAAACTACCCGTTTTGCTGGCGATCCCCGACCCCGTCTCACTCGAATCCAGCTTCTCCAGATATCGCGGAATCGTATTCCGATAAAACTGATTCCGCAGCATCTTCAGCGCAACCTCGCAGATCGCCGCATCCCCCGACAGCACCGCCTCACCCGCCCCCGCCAGCTGACACCGCCCAATCCGCTCCATCACCATCGCCATCTCTCGCGCAGTCGTCTTCCCCAGCCCGAACTTCGGCTGATCCGCCGGCATCGGCCCCGTCGCCGGCTTACCGATCTTCTTATACAGATGCGTATCCTTCAGCCCCATCCAGGCAATCCGAGCATTCACCGCATCCACCCCAAACCGGTCGATCGCCAGATTCGTAGCCGTGTTGTCACTCACGATCACCATCATCGTCAGAACATCCTTCAACGTCAGCGTCAGCGGAGCATCAAAAAACGTCAGCACCCCCGACCCGCTCACCCCATCGCCTTTCGCAAGCGTAAGCTTCTCGTCCCACCGAGCCTTACCCGCCCGCACCTGCTCCATTGCTTCAAACAGAATCGTCAGCTTGATCACCGAAGCCGTCTGCACCGGCCTGTCCGCATCGATCGCCACGCGCTTGCCAGTATTCAGCTGCGTGGCATACAGAGCCACCTTGCCATGATGCTTCTCTACCAGCGCCGCCAACTCCTGCTGCAAACTAGCATCGACGCCACCCGCCTGTTGACCCAACGCCACTCCAGCCATCGGCCCATATACGACAACCGTCGCCATCACCCACCCAATCAACCCGAATCGCATGTCTTGCATCTTACCGTCGCCTTCACTCGCTCCAGCGTGCAAAGTGCCTTCCAGCGTACAAATCGACCCGTAACATATTTCGCATCGACAAGTATTTTAAAGTGAGGTAATCACTCAAATCCCTGCGTCAATCAACATCAATGTTTCTTTCCGCATCTCACAGCGATAGGACTAGAATTGCGTATGTACGCAGCAGGAACTTTTTATGGCAACCCTAACCATGCTCGAGCAGGCCCCCACGACGAAACCCGCCAACAATCGCGGTCCTTCCGACCTCCACGAACTCACGACGGAGACGTCAAACGTCGCCTCCGAAGGCCTCGACACCAAGTCGGCTCTTGAGATCGCGCGCATCATCAACCACGAAGACGCCAAGGTCGCCGCAGCCGTCAAGAAGGCGCTGCCCGAGATCGCCATCGTCATCGACACCGTCGCCCGATCTCTCCGCGACGGCGGCCGTCTCATCTACGTCGGCGCCGGCTCCAGTGGACGCATCGCCTCCCTCGACGCCTCCGAGTGTCCCCCCACCTTCTCCACCGCCCCAGCCCAGGTCCAGTACATCATGGCCGGTGGCCCCAAGGCCCTGGCCTCCGCATCCGACGTCAACGAAGACTCCCCCGAGCTCGGCCAGCGCGACATCGCCCGCCGCCGCCCCACTCGCAAAGACATCGTCATCGGCGTCTCTGCCAGCGGCCGCACCCCCTACGTCGTCGGTGCAGTCGAGTACGCACGCGCCCGCGGAGCCAAGACCGCAGCCGTCACCTGCAATCTCAACACCGCCTCTCGCAGACGTCTCCGACACCACCGTCATCGCCGAGGTCGGCCCCGAGGTCATCTCCGGTTCCACCCGCATGAAGTCCGCCACCGCCCAGAAGATGATCCTCAACATGATCACCACTGGTGCCATGACCCGGCTCGGCTACGTCTACGACAACCTCATGGTCAACGTGCACATGAAGAACGCGAAGCTCGTGGAGCGCGGCATCCGTGTCCTCATGAAGGTCTGCGACATCGACCGCGACACCGCGATCCGCACCATCAAGTCCGCCGGTAAATCCATCCCCATCGCCGTCGTCATGCTCAAGGCCAACGTCGACAAGATGGAAGCCGTACGCCGCCTCGCCAAATCCGACGGCAACGTTCGCCTCGCCATCGACGATTCTCGCTTGGAACTCTAGACCTATTCACGTATTTTTTGCCCGCATTCAGCATCGTTTGATCAATCCGGCCGTCTAAATGCTGGTAGACCTCGATTCCCCATGAAAATTGGCAAAATTACATTTCACGACGCCCGCACCATGTTCTCTGCCTGTGCGGCCTTGGCTGCAGTGCTCTTCTGCGATGGGCGAAGACATTTCACAATTGTTCCCACCCAACCTTCAACATGGCTCGTTGCGACACAGCATCGCTGTGGCCTGCTCGTGATTGCGATGTTGATCTGGTTCCTTTGCGAATCGACCGCCAACATCTGCCTGGGCATCCATTCGCTCGGATCTCCCCGCAGCTAATCGAAGCCGAGCTTTGCGGCTGAGAATCGCAAGCAGGATTCGCCTGTTTCCGATCGGTCGCAGCGATGAAATCGGTGTTAAAGAGACTCTGGGCAAGTCCCGATCCGAATCTGCTTTGAAAGGGCGCGGCTTCAGAGGCTACGGAAAAGTCTCTGCTTTGAACGGGCGCGGCTTCAGCCGCGCCGCAAAATGCCCCGAAAGCGGGGGGCTTTAGCCCCTGAGGGATTGCCCTACGGCCGCAGCCCTGCCAACACCATACCTGCATCGCCCAACTGACTACCCATCGCCGCGCACCCAGCTGCATCGGGCACAAAGACATAATGTCGATCGTTAAAGCTGGTATTGACGAAATCAAAGGGCCCGCAGGCGGTCCACGATGCCAGCGGCAGCACTTCGTTCACCATCAATGCCTGTTCGCGGGTCGCAAAAACCATCGCAGGATGCAACTGCAGACAGTTCTGAACTCTCTGCGTAGGCGTCTGTCGAGCCGCTGTCCTGCCATTGACCAGCCCATTGATATCGCAGACAACCCCCTGCGAAAAATATCCGATAAAGCCCACATCTCCGGCGATCACGGTCTCACCCGCAAAGCGGCTCAGATCGGTATCACGCATCTGCGTAAAGGTCTGCGCCCGGCCACGCATTGCGTGTAACCCGTAGTAAAGATCGATAGGAAATAGAAGAAGGAAGATGACTCCGCAAGTGACCAGTGCTGTACGGTACCAACGAGACGCCGTGAAAGGAACCCTCGCCAGCTGCAGCGTATTCATAAAGACAGAAAAGAGCAGCGCCCACAAAATATGGCGAACCCCCTCGACGCCCTGAGAATTGAAACAAGCCAGCATAACCACGATGGGAAAGCTGCCATTCCAGGCTGCAAACGCAATCAAACTCGACGCGCGACGCTGCCCACGAAGCAGAGCAATAAGAAGTGATGCGCCGGAAACGATCCACAGCACCAGCGCTCCAACTCCCAAAAGGAATGAACTTGCGATCACATGAGCGATGCCTTGCACGGGCGCCAGTGATGCGTGCCCGCCGCGTTTGGCCAGTGCCGTATCGGGCAGCACCGTGCCAAAGTGCGCATAGATCGCAACCATCGCCAGGATGGAACCGATTCCCAGGCAAAGAGGCCCCGCAAGCGGTCCAATCCTACGCAGCGACCCCTGCTCTGCTACGCGGGTTACCACGATAGCCGCGCAGGCTAGAAACAGCACGCTGGCAAGTTCCACCCGCAACATCGTTACAAAAAAACCAACGAGAAGAAGCAGCGCTCCCCGTCCTGGGCCGCTCGTGCTCCTCTGCATCTCAGTATCGGTAAGGATGCTAAGCATCAACACCGCGAAGGCTACCAGGCTCGTCTCCATGCCGTCCGTCAGCCATCGAACAGACATAGCGGACATCAGAACAAACAGCAATCCCGCAAAGAGGTACCGCCCCATGGCCCCGGTTGATATCTTGCGAAGCTGCCAGACGACCAGTCCCACGAGCCCGCAATAAAAGACGACCGATACAATCTTGGCCAGCAGCACACTGGACGTTACGCCACAGAGCACTGCAAGCAGCGTCACATACAACAGACTGGAAGTGCCGAAGCTATGGTGCACGCCGTCGAAGGTAATAAAGTGCAGGCGATGCAGGAACCTCGCGTAGCGCAGGTGGATGAGAGCATCATCCAGCATGGCAAATCGCGTGTAGTACAACATGAAAGAAAGCCAGGCCAATCCTGCAAGTAGGAGTAGAACAGTAAGGCGTCTCTGCATCGGTAACCTGACTGGGATCATAGCATCGCGAATTACGCGTCCCGGAACAGATGCCGCATGGGGAAGCAAGAACCTAACTGTGGACCCCTCGCCGGATGCAACACATCGTAGTCACGCAATCGAGTAGGGCTTCCACAAAAACTGCGGTCCCCATCTTTGAACAAGCTGCATCGCGTAGAAGGCAGCTATGAATCTGATAGCTGAAACCGGATACCCGAGACCTAATGCTCTTAAGAAGAGTCTGAATAAGTCCCGATCCGAATCCGTTTTGAAAGGGCGCGGCTTCGAAGGCTACGGAAAAAGTCTCTGCTTTGAAAGGGCGCGGCTTCAGCCGCGCCGCAAAATGCCCGAAAGCTGGGGGCTTTAGCCCCTGAGGGAATGCTTCTCTTACCAGAATTGTTCAGGAGACTTGTTCAGAGCTTCCTTAAGACGAAGTGCAACAATCTCCACGAACACCCCGCAACTGCAACCTTCTCCACAAAACCGCGTCTATTCCTCCAGAAAGCGGCGACGGCATCCGGGCCGCAACAAGGAGCTCTACTCATGAAGCGAATTCTCCTCTCCGCATCTCTCGCTCTTGCTCTCTCTGGCAGCCTCGTCTTCGCACAATCGACCACGACGACCCCTACCCCCGAGGGGAAGCACTTCCGCCATAACCGTCCGAATGCCCAGCAAGAGGCCGCCTGGCTCAGCACAAAACTCAACCTCTCATCCGACCAGACCGCGAAGCTCGAGCCCATTCTGGCCGACCGCGACCAGAAGATGACCGCCCTGTGGAGCAACACCTCGCTTAGCCCGGACGAGAAGAGCAGCAGATGCGCACCCTTCACCAGGACCTCAAGCAGCAGCTCTCCACCGTCCTCACCCCCGACCAGATCGAACAGATGAAGTCCATGCGCCACGGCCACCGCGGCCCGCACCACCCCGGATCTCAACCCAACTCGCAGGCCCCCGCACCATCCGGCCTCTAAAGAGACTGCTGAAGAGTTACCGTTTTTGAAAGGGTGCAGCTTCAGAGGCTACCGAAAAAGTCTCTGCTTTGAAAGGGCGCAGCCTTCAGAGGCTACCGAAAAAGTCTCTGCTTTGAAGGGGTGCAGCTTCAGAGGCTACGGAAAAAGTCTCTGCTTTGAAGGGGCGCGGCTTCAGAGGCTACCGAAAAGTCCCTGTTTTGAAAGGGCGCAGCTTCGGAGGCTACGGAAAAGGTCTCTGCTTTGAAAGGGCGCGGCTTCAGCCGCGCCGCAAGCCGCCCAATTTCAATGGGGCTTTAGCCCCTGAGGGAATCTTTCCGCGCCGCCATCAGTTCCTTTCAGCACCCTCTTCATCCCGCCCCATAAGTTCTGTTGTTGCATCGCGGCTTTCGATCCGTCCCTAATCAACGCGCTGCCCCGTTCCCACGCAAAAAACCTGTCAAGCCCTCGCCCACCTAAACCAATACATATCATAGAGATGCCCGTGGCATAGTAATTTCGCTGAACCACTATAATGAAAATAGAGAGATAAAGAAGGCTCCGGGTAAGCCGGAGTCTTCTCACTTAAGGAGACTCCGAACAAGTTCCGAACCGAATCCGTTTTGAAAGGGCGCGGCTTCAGCCGCGCCACAAATAGCCCAAAAGCTGAGCTTTAGCCCCTGAGGGGATGCTTCTCTTTGTCAGACTTGTCAGCTCATGAGACTTGTTCCGAGCTCCCTTTTTAAAACTCACAACTCAATCAACCCGTTTAGAAAGAATAGCTTATAGTATTGCGTATTTAGAATCAATAACTTACTGCCCTCGGTCCAGACCTCAAGTATCTACTTTGAATACTTTACATACCTAAGTACGGGGGAGGGGGTACCTCCGTCGTACCTCGTCAGCCACTCATTTCCACGCCAAATCCCCGTAAACTCAAACGATGGACAAGTTCGTTGTACGCGGCGGTAACCCCCTTCTCGGCACCATCAAAGTCTCCGGAGCTAAAAACTCCGCGCTCCCCTGCATGGCCGCCGCCATCCTCACCGAGGACGAGGTCATCCTCGAAAACATCCCCCAGGTCCGCGACATCGAGACCGAGCGCAAGCTCCTCGCCAGCATGGGCGCCGAGGTCGAACTCGGCTACGGCCGCGCCCAGCACCGCACCCGCATCAAGTGCGCCATCCTCTCCGACCCCGTCGCCAAGTACGAGATCGTCAAGACCATGCGCGCCAGCTCGCTCGTCCTCGGCCCGCTCATCGCCCGCACCGGCATCGCCCGCGTCGCCATGCCCGGAGGCTGCGCCATCGGCGGCCGCCCCATCGACCTCCACATCAAAGGCCTCGAAGCCATGGGCGCGACCATCACCCAGGACCACGGCTACCTCGAAGCCCGCACCGACCGCCTCAAGGGCGCGCACATCGTCTTCGACAAGATCACCGTCACCGGCACCGAAGACCTCCTGATGGCCGCCATCCTCGCCGACGGCGAAACCGTCTTCGAGAACTGCGCCCGCGAGCCCGAAGTCACCGACCTCGCCGCGCTCCTCACCGCCATGGGCGCAAAGATCGAAGGCGCCGGCACCTCCACCATCCGCGTCCAGGGCGTCTCCAAACTCCACGGCGCGCGCCACCGCATCAACCCCGACCGCATCGAGGCCGGCACCTTCCTCATCGCCGGAGCCATCACCGGCGGCGACCTCAACGTCGACTGCTGCGAGCCCAAGCACCTCGGCGCCGTCATCGCCAAGCTCGAGCAGTGCGGCGTCAAACTCGACGTCGGCACCGACAACATCCGCGTCCGCTCGCGGCGGCAGGCCTCAAAGCCGCCGACATCTCCACCGAAGAGTACCCCGGCTTCCCCACCGACATGCAGGCCCAGTACATGGCCCTCGCCACCCAGGCCGAAGGCACCACCACCGTCACCGAAAACATCTTCGAAAACCGCTTCATGCACGTCCAGGAACTCATCCGCATGGGCGCGAACATCACCGTCGCCGGCCGCACCGCCACCGTCCGCGGCAAGACCCCGCTCCAGTCCGCCGCCGTCATGTGCTCCGACCTCCGCGCCTCCGCTTCCCTCGTCCTCGCCGCCCTCGTCGCCGACGGCGAGACCATCCTCGACCGCGTCTACCACCTCGACCGCGGCTACGAACACTTCGAAGAAAAGCTCCGCGGCGTAGGCGCCCAGATCCGCCGCATGGGCGACGTCTTCGGCAAAGCGCTAGCCCCTGCCGTTACAAGGCGCCAACCCATGCCGCCTCAAAGCAAATTGAGATCTTTTCGATAGACAAAGGCATCCAGTCCCGCGGATCGGTAAAATCTCCTCCGCAGGCCAACCTGGGCATACCCGCGCCCTTCGTAAAATCGAATCGCTCCGTCATTTCCGGTAAATACATGTAGCTCCATACGATTCGCGCCCAGCCCTGCCGCACGCCGCTCCACCTCATCCATCAGCCTTCCCGCCAGCCCAATCCTGCGACTCTCCGCAGCCACATCGAGCGTCACCACATACCCCCACCGCTCCGCAAGTCCACCCTCAATCTCCACGATGACAAATCCCTTCACCCCACCGCCCCCCTCCGCAACAACGGTGATCGCGTCTCGCGCCTCCGCGAATGTGCGCATCGACTCCTTGTCAAAGCGAAACTCCGGCGCAAAACAGGCTTCGTCCAGAAGAAAGATCTCATCCAAATCATCTGGAAGATAATCGCGAAGCAAAATTACATCGTTCATCGAGCACCTTGAACCGAACTCCCTCTATATTGCACCGCAAGTGCATGACAAAAAAATGCGCCTCGCTGGGAGCTATCCAGCAAGGCGCAGCTTGATGGGTCGTGAATCTAGAAGTTGATCTTCGCGGCAAACTGAAGCTGACGGGAAGATCCAGCGTCGCCAATCGCTCCGCGGGTCGCCGTAATATTGCCGAAGCTCGTGCTTCCTGGTGTCGCCGTCAGGTTCGGATTACCGAAGTTTGCCTGGTTGAAAACGTCGAAAGCATCCATCCGCAGGATGAAGGCTACACTTTCAGCAATCCGTGTGGTCTTCTGCAACGACACATCGGTATCCGAGAAGCCTGGTCCGGTCAAGGAGTTTCGCTGCATCGTTCCAAAGCCAAGCGTAGGAGCATAGAAGACACAGCCCGCGGTTGGCGTCGAGCATGCCGATCCGACGATATAAGGAATGCTGAAGTTGGCTAGTGCAGTATGAAAGCCAACACTCGGCTTGCCCAATAACGACGGTCGGATGTTACCCGAAGCTCCCGTATAGGTAGAACTCGTAACGACATTCAAAGGGTTGCCGCCCTGGATCTGCGTCACGGCCGCCAACAGCCAGCCCTCCTTCAGGCGATTGCCCTGAAACGGCAAGTTCCATATACCGCTGAATACGAAGTGATGACGAACATCGAAGTCCGACAGACCATAGTTTCCGGCCGGATTGAAATTATCCTGCACGCCATTGCCCGACTGTGAATTCTGGTCCATTGATTTCGAGTAGGTGTAAGTAGTGTTGAATTCAAGCCCTCGGCGCAACGATTTACGGAACGTGAGCCACATAGCGTTATAGCTCGACATGCCCGCGTAGTCGTTATAGGTAATGTTCCCGAGCGAAGTCCCTGCAGGAACACCTGGACTTGTCCCATATCCAGGCCCGGCAACCAGTGTCTTCGGATACGGACGGACACCGGTTGTAGCCCCGGGCGCGTAGGTGAGCTGGTTGATATTCCTGTTCAGGCGAAGGTGCCGTCCCCCTGATCCAATGTAGCCGACCTGCAGCGCAGCCCCGTGCCCGAGATCCTGCTGCACATTCAGGTTGTAGGACAGGACGTATCCGTTCTTAAAGTTCGGATTTACTGAGCTGGGAGCGAGTCCAGAGGCCGCAGCGCTCGCGAACGCCGTCGCGACGGAAACCGAAGTAGTCTGCACTGGCTGTGAAAGCGGCGGATTTGTCGTCAAACCCGTCACATTACTGATGATCGGCTGATCAACCATATATCCGAAACCGGCGCGGACGGTCGTCTTACCCTTGCCCATCACGTCGTAAGTAAAACCTAGCCGCGGTTCATAGTTATTGTTCTGTTTATAGGGCTGGTTCACCTGTTTGAATCCAACGATCGTTGGATCAAAGGTGATGAAACGATGACCGCCTTCAGCCGGCGTTCCGTTCCATTCGTAGCGGAGACCGTACTCCAAAATCAGGTCAGGCCTGACCCTGTAGGTGTCCTGAACAAAAGCACCTACAGCGCTAATGAAGATTCGGCTGCTTACGGGATTCACGCCATTGGCGCTGAAGGTGTTTGCGAGGCCGTTGATGAAATTCTGGGTTGTACTGAAGCTGATAACGCCGGCGGTATTCGAGAAATTGCTGCCTATGAAGCGTCGGAACTCGCCTCCAGTCTTAATGGTGTGCTTGCTCTTGACGATAGTCAGTGTGTTGGAGAGAACGCCCGTCGTTACAAAGCGTCCCTGGGGAAAGCCGGAGGGGCCGCCGAAGTTGAGACCCAGGTCGCTCACCGTCATCTGAGGGAGACCGATCGGGGTAGTCACACCGTTCGAAATTCCGTAATCGCTTGAGAGTGCCGTGAAATTAGGTGAGAAATTGATGGCGATGCGATTGAAGCCGAGACGGGCCTCGTTCACAACGGTCGGAGAGAAGATGTGAACATCGTTGATGGTACCGATCTGCCGGTGAGCTGTGCGATGGTCGCCGAATCCTGCGATTGTATTGCCCTGCAGGTTCGGTTCGGTGCGAGCGTCCTGCTGCCATGCATAGTATAGATGCAGCGTATTCGCCTTCGAGAGATTCGCCAGCAGATCACCGCTGTACTGGTCGGTCTTCACTGGTCCAGGCGAGGAACCAGTGGCCACTGCTGTTGTAACGCCATTTGTCGTTGATTGGACACCAACCGGAATGAGATTGATGAGCTTTGCATAATTTGCACCGAGTGGGCTTGACGCAAAGGCTGCCCGCTGCGCGGTGTTAGGCACCTGGCTCGTAAGTAAAAGTGCCTGCGTCTGACGCAGCCCTTCGTAGCTGAAGAAGAAGAAGAGCCGGTCCTTCATAATAAAGGGCACGGGCCCGCTGAATGCTCCGCCAAAATTATTGCGGATGAACTGATTCTGTCGCGACCCTCGGCGGTTGAAGTAGTTGCGCGCATCGAAATAGTTGTTGCGCAAATAGTCAAAAGCTTCACCGTGATACGTGCTCGCACCCGAGCGTGTCGCCACATTAACCACCGAGCCCGAACTGCGGCCATACTCCGCGCTGAAAGTTGAATTGATGAGCTTGAACTCAGAAGTGGTGTTGATAGAGGGTTGGAAGGTGATCTGATTCTGAGTCATGTCGTTCAGGTTGATGCCGTTGATCTGGAAGTTATTTGCGTCTTCCCGAGCACCAGCAGTGTTGAACGAGTTTGCGCCGAGGCCACGGCTTGCGCCGGTGAGAAAGCCGTTCGCCGGCGCAACGACAGCGCCTGGAGTCAGATTGGTAAGGTCAAGAAAGTGTCGCCCGTTCAGTGGTATATTTTGCACCGTGTTCCGGTCGATAACCTGCCCCATCGTCATGGTTTGCGATTCAATCTGACTCGAAGAAGCTTCCACCTGCACTGTCTCGCCCGCAGATCCAACGGCAAGGGCCATATTGACCGTCACTCGCTGATCGACACCCAACGTTACTTTTTGTACCGTAAACAGGCTAAAACCCGATGCTGAAGCCTGCACCTGATAGTCGCCAGGCTCGAGGGAAGGAATAACGTAAATGCCTGCATCGTCCGTTACGACGACACGTTCAATTCCGGTCGCAAGTGAATGCACTGTGATACGTGCGTTCGGCACCACCGCGCCACTTGGGTCGGTCACCATTCCAGACAGCGTCGCCGTCGATTGCGCGAACCCTGAACCCACACTCAGCAACAAAAAAACAACAAGAGCAAACAGACTCTTTAGGAACTTCTCTGAATACTTCATTGACGTCCTCCTAGAAAGATGAATCTCCGCGGCCATCTACGACCAGCGGTCAGGCTTGTAAATCTGTTTTTTTAACTCATTTGTACCGTGCAGCACGTACCCGATGGCCCAAATAGACGATGGACACTTCGGTCTTTGCGGTGCTCTTCTCCCACTCGGCAAGGGAGCACAACCAATGCCAATCAAGCCAGTATCAGTGTAGTTTTAAGTTTTCATGGTCTGACCACAATGTCAACGACTTATGTCACTTGCGTTGTCATCTTTCAGTCGAAGAATTGTCACTTGTTTGTAAATACGCTACTCTCAGCAAGGCCGACCCGCGCCCGCATATCGGTTTATTTCTGCATACTTAGGTGAACGCTTATAAAGGTTGCAACGTAATTGTGGAGAGAGATGACAGAAAAAAGGACTATTCCCGACGCTGCCAGACCGACCACACTGAAGATTCTCGCTGAGTATCTCGATCTCTCTCCAGCTACGGTCTCCATTGTTCTCAACGATTCCCCTGTCGCCAAATCGATCTCGCCAGCCACACGTCAACGTGTGCTCGCCGCCGCAAAAAAATTCTCATACCGGCCTAACCTGCACGCCCGCATGCTTCGCACTCGTCTTACCAACACCGTGGGCGTCGTCGTTCCCGAGCTCAGCGAAGGCTATTTCACCAATGTCATGCTCGGCGTAGAACAGTCCCTCCTGCAAGAAGGCTACCTCTATTTCACCGTCAGCCATCTATGCCGGCCCGACCTCATCGAGGAGTACCCCGAGCTACTCATGAACCGCGCCGTCGACGGATTTCTGCTCGTCAACACGGAACTGCGCAAGAAAGTCGCCGTGCCTGTGGTTGGCATCTCGTCGCACAGTAAAACGCCCGGCGTTACCAATGTCGAACTCGACCACAACCGTGCCACCAAGATGGCCCTCCAACACCTCTACGATCTCGGCCACCGCCGCATCGCCTTCATGAAAGGCCAACGATACTCCCTCGACGCCGAGGTCCGTTGGCAAGCGATCGCCAGTATTGCTCAGCAGATCGGAATTGTCATTCGTCCCGAACTCTGCATTTATCTCGAAAAGAACTCCTGGTCACCCGAACTCGGCTATCCCCCGGTCCGCGACCTGCTCCAGCGAACACGCGATTTCACAGCGATGTTTTGCTTCAATGACACTGCCGCTATCGGCGCCATTCGCGCGATCGAAGATGCCGGCATCAACTGTCCTCGGGACATCTCCGTTATCGGCTTTGACGACATCATCGTCGCTGAGTACTACAACCCTCGGCTTACGACTGTTCGGCAGCCGCTGCACAAGATGGGATGGACCGCCGCGCAATTGCTCATCAAACGCATCCAGTCTCCCGATGCGCCCTATCCCGAGACTGTAGCCTTTGAACCGGAACTTGTCGTCCGCGAGTCGACCGCCGGCGTCCCCAAAAAACCAGTGCGCAGCAAGCGCTAGCAGGCCTCTTTGCAGCGTCTTCGACAATCCGATCGATCTCTCAGGCTCGAACCCGCACTAGTCACCGGAAATCCTGGCGCGATCCGGGCTCTCTCTCCGATATTTCTTTATTTTGCCGTAGCTGGTGTCGCCACGGTCATGCTAGGCCCGCTGCTGCCTGGGCTCATCGTTCGCTGGAACATCGAGGACGCTCAGGCGGGAACGCTCTTCTCCGCCAGCTTCGCTGGACAGTTTTTAGGAGCCTGGTTTGCTGCCCGCAACCTGCGCGTGGGTGTCGTGTGCGGGGCTGCTCTTAGCGCAGTAGGTTGCATCGCCATGGCCTGGGCCACTTTCCACGTCGCTCATCTTGCGCTCTTTTGTGTAGGCCTCGGTCTTGGCGCTGGACTCACTGCGGGAAACATCATTGTTGGAACTGCGCGTTCCAACAACCGTGCGCGTCTTTTGTTGTTCCTCAATATCACCTGGAGTATTGGAGCCATTACCAGTCCGCTCCTTGTACGGGCGTGCCTCTCTGCCGGCATGAATCGCTTCTTCCTCATACTCGCAGCTGCGTTGGGCGCCGCGACCTGCCTTTTGCTTCTCATTCCACGACATGCAACGAGCCCTGCGCGAACCCCAGTGGTCTCTGAACCGCGTGAATCGCGGCGCTTGCCTCTACCTTTTGCATCTCTCGTTGTCTTTGCCGGAGTCTTGCTTCTGTACGTCGGGATTGAGAATGCTCTGGGCGGATGGCTCCCCAGCTACGCTGTGCGTGTTCATTCTTCGGTTCAATCTTCGTCCATCGCGTTTGCATTCTGGATTGCGGAACTCGCGGGGCGGCTGGCTGGAACGGTGCTTCTTGTGCGTCTTAGCGAGCGTACGCTGTACGTGCTTTGTTTATCCTTGCTGATCGCTGCAGGCGTAGTGCTCGTCGTTGGAGCGGGTATGTCGGCCGGCGGGATTCTGCTGATTACGCTGTTGAGTGGAGCGGCTATCGGGCCGGTTTATCCGCTGATCATCTCGTTTTTGCTGACGCGGACTGGCCAACATCCTCGGCTGGGTGCCCTGTTTGCTTCGGCGAGTTTGGGCGGGGCAAGTCTGCCTTGGCTGACAGGAGTGGTCTCTACCCATTTTCAGAGTCTCCAGGCCGGGTTTGTTGTGCCGGCCGCGGGGGCAGTTCTTATGCTTCTGCTCTCGCCAGTCATCACGAAGCTGTCTCCGAAAACCGAGGCCTCTCCGCTCCGCTCAGAATGACGACTTCCAAGGAGACTCTGAATAAGTCTCAACCGAATCCGTTTTGAAAGGACCCGGCTTCAGCCGTGCCATAAGCCATAAGTGGACTCATTTAATCGGGGCTATAGAGGCTGCTGAAAAAGTCGCTGTTTTGAAAGGGCGTGGCTTTAGCCACGCCGCAAGTAGCTCAATCTCAATAGGGCTTTAGCCCCTGAGGGAATCTTTCCGCGCCGCAACTAGCTTTTTTCACCACCCTCTTTAGCCCCTGAGGGAAAAAGCAATCGGAAGGTACGCTAGCGTTCGCCCCAGCTTAATTTGCTGCGGAGGACGTTGAAGAGACCGTTGGGCTGCGGACGCAGTAGATGCACGCTGTGCGCGGAGCGGCAGCAGTTGATCTGATCGTCAACCTGAAGCTCGACTGCCTCCTGACCATCGACCGTGAGGTAAGTGAGGTTGGGCACACCTTCAATATGGATGGTGATGGTCGAGTCGCCGGGGACGACGATCGGGCGGATCGTCAGCAGGTGGGGACAGACCGGCGTCACGACCAGGGCGTTGACGCTCGGCATCACAATAGGACCGTTGGCCGAAAGATTGTAGGCCGTGGACCCGGTTGGGGTCGAGACGATGATGCCGTCGGCGCGCATCGCGGCAACGAACTGCTGGTCGATCTCGACGGTGAAGTCGGCCATGCGAGCGATGGCGCCCTTCGAGACGACGATGTCGTTCAGTGCGTCCCAGCGGCGCAGAACGTGGCCGTTGCGCAGCAGTTCCGTGTGCATCATGTCGCGCACCTCGACGCCGGCGCAATTGGCACACCAGGCCTCGAGAGTCGTGTAGAGATCGGACAGAGGTATCTCGGTGAGGAAGCCGAGCGAGCCGAGGTTGATGCCGAGGATGGGTGTGGGCGAGCGTGCGAAGGCGCGGGCAGCCGCGAGCAAAGTTCCGTCGCCGCCGAGGACGATGACGAGGTTGGGTTTGTGCCCAGGGAGCCGGGAGCGCTCGATAGGGTTGGGGTCGTCGATGTAGGAGGCGCTGTCGGGATCCAGAAGACACCGATAGGCGTGAGCTTCGAGCCAGGGGATCAGTTCGCGCAGGATGCCAGCTAGCTCGGGCTTCTGCGGCTTGGAAATAATGGCGGCCTGGAGCATTGTTTTTTAGTGTAATGCAGCTACGGAGAGGATATAGCTTTGCACGAATTTACTTCCCTCGAATCTCCATCGGGACATAAACCGCTTGGCCACTCGAGTCCTCCCCAATACTCCGCACATCGAATCATTAGGCATCCATCACGAACCACGCGTCGTAGTCTCCCCGGGAGATCACTTGAAGCCTGAATCCTTGAAACCAGAATCCGGTGCCATCCAGCAGGCCTCTACGCAGGTATCCTCTCCTCGCGATGCCATCGAACCCTCCCAAAAGCGCGGCTGCCCCGAATGTCCCTACCTGCGCCTCTTCAATTCCACCGTCTACGTCCGCGACCACGAACAAAGCCTCAAGTTCTACGTCGACCAGCTAGGTTTCAGTGTCGTCGCCGACGTCGCCTACACAGTCGATGGCCGCTGGGTCGCCATCGCCCCTCCCGACGGCTCCGCCCTGCTTGCCCTCGTCGCACCCCGCCCCGGCACCGAGAAAGCCCGGCTCATCGGCCGCGCCACTCAGATCGGCTTCATCTCCGAAGACATCAACAGCACCTACGATCTCTGGCGAAGCCGCGGCGTGCGCTTTCACCACCCACCCCAGCAAACCATCTTCGGAGTCACCTTAGCCGTCTTCCAGGACATCGATGGCAATTCCTTCGAGCTCATCGGCACCGATCAGTTCACCCGCGAGATGGAGCAACACCGCCAAAACGCCTCCGACCGCATCGAGTCCGAACGGCGCGCCGCGCAGGAACTGGAGATCGCCAAGCAGGTCCAGGCTCGCCTCTTCCCCCAGACATTCCCCCAGCTCACAACGCTCGAGTACGCTGGCGTCTGCATTCAGGCCCGTCACGTCGGCGGCGACTACTACGACTTTTTCCCCCTCGGCCACCAGCGCCTCGGCCTTCTCATCGGCGACATCGCCGGCAAAGGCATCGCCGCCGCTCTTCTCATGGCGAACCTCCAGGGCAACCTGCGTAGCCAATTCGCCCTCGCCCGCGAACAGCCCCAGCTCTTCCTGCAATCCGTCAATCGCCTCTTCTACGACAACTCAATCGAGAGCGCCTACGCCACAGTCTTCTTCGCCGACTACGACGACGCAGCCCAGCGCCTGCGATACGCAAACTGCGGCCATCTTTCAGCCATTCTGCTGCGCCATAACGGCACCGTCGAATTGCTCCATTCCACCGGAACAGTTCTCGGAATGTTCAAAGAATGGGACTCGCCCATCGTCGAGTGCCAGCTCGCAGCAGGCGACACCCTCGCTCTTTACACCGACGGCGTAACCGAATCTCTTAGCGAAATCGGCGAAGAGTTCGGCGAAGAACGGCTCATCGAAGCCTTACGGCAAAGCGCAAACCTCCCTGCCCAGCAGCTCCTCACCTCCATCGTCGAACAGATACAAAGGTTTAGCTCCGCCGAGCAGCACGACGACATCACCCTCATCATCGCAAGATGCATAGGCGCTGCTTGAAAGCCAGGCTCCCGCGACCTTAAATTCTCTAGCAAAATTAACGCAAACCCAAGCCAGACCTGTTCTCCCGCTTGATATCCTATATAGGCTATGCCTACGAAAAAAGAACTCCTCGACCGCCCCATCCAGCACATCGACATCAAGCAGCATAACGTCGTCGCACTCGTCGACGCCATGCAGCACATGGCCTACAGTTCGCGTGATACCGCCCGCGCTGCCGGCATCTACGAGATGATGCTGCGCGACACCGACTGCGGCGTCATCCTCTGCCTCGCCGGCTCCCTCATCTCCGCCGGCCTCCAAAAGATCTTCGTCGACCTCATCCGCAACAACATGGTCGATGCCGTCGTCTCCACCGGCGCCAACATCGTCGATCAGGACTTCTTCGAGGCCCTCGGCTTCAACCACTACATCGCCGGCGACGAGTACAAGTACGGCGCAGGCGACGCCGACCTTCGCGAGTTGATGATCGACCGCATCTACGACACCTTCATCGACGAGGAAGAGCTCCGCATCTGCGACGAGACAACCCACCAGATCACCAACTCCCTCGAGCCCCGCCCCCACAGCTCCCGCGAGTTCATCCGCGAGATGGGCGCCTACCTCTCCAAAAACGGCAAGACCCCGCAGGCAGGTGGCAGCGACTCCATCGTCCTCGCCGCCTACGAGAAGAACGTCCCCATCTTCTGCCCGGCCTTCTCCGACTGCTCCGCCGGCTTCGGCCTCGTCGCCCACCAGCACGCCCGTCAGGGCAAGCCCATGGTCTCTATCGACTCCGCCAAGGACTTCTACGAGATCACCCAGCTTAAGATCGCCAACCCCACCACCGGCCTCCTCATGATCGGCGGCGGCGTTCCCAAGAACTTCGCCCAGGACATCGTCGTTGCCGCTGACATCCTCGGCGTCGATGCCTCCATGCACAAGTACGCCATCCAGATCACTGTAGCCGACGCCCGCGACGGCGCCCTCTCCGGCTCCACCCTCAAAGAAGCCAGCTCCTGGGGCAAGGTGGACCTCACCTACGAGCAGATGGTCTTCTCCGAGGCCACCATCGCCCTGCCGCTCATCGCCGGTTACGCCTTCCACAAGAACGCGCAGGCCACCCGCAAGGGCAAGGCCTGGGCCCAGATCCTCGATCAGGTGCCAGTAACCGCATAAACCGCGTACAAGTCACACCCACAAAGGCCGTCTCGTCAGAGGCGGCCTTTCTCCGTTTATTCGCTAAAAAGCCCGTTACTACTCATGAAATGTTGTCTTTGCAGATAACCCACGTCTGTGTTATTCCCGCTGCAACTTATTTTCTGTCATTCTCACCCTGCTGACAAAAATCTCATTTGCTCGTTCTAAGCCACGCTTTCTCAATGGCCAAGGTCAACTTGCAACACTAGCCGCAGACTGGACTGTATTTGTTCAGTCTGCGAAATATCAATCTCCCCGGATCAACTTTTGTAAGTAGTGCACCACATAACTTTAGAGAGATAAGAAATAACTTATCCAAATGGTCACAACCAAAGTAGTTACTGTAGGGCTACAGAAAAGTTACTCAAGGGCCACCTCATAAAATGCTTACCCTTCCTGTTTTTGGTTTTCTTTCTCTGCTAAGTGCCTCCGCGGTTCTCCTGATCGCCTTTCTTCGAGCGCAACGCACCACACGCGAGTTCGCGGCACAGTTGACCCACGCTCGTGAGCAGCAGCATCACCACAAGATGCAGCTGACCCAGCGTTCCGAGCTCGATACCCTCAAAGACGAGTTCATCTCAACCGTCTCGCACGAGCTCCGTACCCCGTTGACCAGTATTCGCGGAGCTCTCGGCCTCCTCTCCTCAGGCGTCATCGGCGACGTCGACCCCAAGGCCCTCAACCTCCTCCGCATCGCCGTCACCAACACCGACCGCCTCATCCGCCTCATCAACGACATCCTTGACCTCGAGCGCATGGAATCCGGTCGCGCTCCCCTCCAGATCCGCCGCTGCTCCCTCCATGATCTCTGCGAGCAAGCCATCGAGACCATGACCCCTATGGCCGACGCCGGCACCGTCTATATCGAGCTCGTCGGCTCCGCTGGCCTCGGTGCAGCCCCCTCCGACACTCTCTTCTTCGACGGCGACGCCGACCGCATCCTCCAGGTCCTGACGAACCTTCTCTCCAACGCCATCAAGTTCTCTCCCACGGCCTCCACCGTCCGCATCCACACCGACGCTACCGCCGAGTCCATCATGCTCAAGGTCGTCGACGAAGGCCGCGGCATCCCCTCAGACAAGCTCGACACCATCTTCGACCGCTTCCAGCAGGTAGAGCCCTCCGACTCCCGCCAGAAGGGCGGCACCGGCCTCGGCCTCGCCATCTGCCGCAGCATCGTCCAGCAGCACGGCGGCTCCATCTGGGCCCAGCGCAACATCGGCGTCGGCACCACGCTCTACGTCATGCTGCCCCGCACCACCCGCTCCACCGACCTCCCTGCCCTCCCCGCATCTGTCATCACGCCCATCGCCTCATCGCTCACCCATCGCGCTGAAGGGGCCATCCTGGTCTGCGATGACGACGCCGGCATTCGCACCGTAGTCTCCGAACACCTCACCCGCCAGGGCTACACCGTCATCGAAGCCGTCTCCGGCGACGAGGCCCTCGTTCTGGCCGCCGAGCACCACGTCGAAGCCATCCTCCTCGATCTCTACATGCCCGGCCTCAGCGGCTGGGAGACCCTCCAGCGCCTCCGCAACCAACCTGCCACTGCCAACATCCCCGTGGTGGTCCTCAGCGTCCTCTCCTCCACCCTCCGGCCCCAGCTCACCGGCGACGCGCAGGGCTGGGTCCAAAAGCCCTTCAACGAGAACCTTCTCTTCGCCGAACTAGGCCGCGTCCTGCATCAAGGCGAGGGCCCGGCTTACGTCCTGCTGGTCGAAGACGACGAAGACCTCGCCAGCGTCCTCACCGCCAGCTTCGAAGACGCCGCCGTCCACATCGATCACGCCTCCACCCGCCAGCAGGCTATCCGGCAATGCATCAACCGCCGCCCCGACCTGCTCATTCTCGACCTCACCCTCCCCGACGGTGACGGCTTCTCGCTCGTCGAGTGGCTCCGGCAGCAGCCCGCCCTGCGCACCCTCCCCCTGGTCGTCTACTCCGGCCGCGAGGTCTCCGACGTCGAGATGGCCAAGCTCCGTCTCGGCCCCACCGAGTTCCTCACCAAGGCCAAGGTCCAGCCCCAGGAGGTCGAAGAGTTGGTCCTCTCCATGGTCCAGCGCATGCGCTCCCGCTTCTCCGACCTCGCCACTGCAGCCTCGGCCTAAGCGACACTCTGAATCAATCAGGGGCCGAACGCGTTTTGAAAAGCTAGCTGCTTACAGGGTGCTGAAATGCCGTTGTTTTGAAAGGGCTGAAATGCCGTTGTTTTGAAAGGGCGCGGCTTTAGCCGCGCCATAAACCTACCGCTAAAACGTGGCTTTAGCCACTGAGGGAATCTTCCCGCGTCACAATAGACTCCCCCGGATTCAGCCGCGACGCAAAATGGCCCCCAACAAGCTGGGAAGAAACTTCCCAGTTACCTCCCATAACTTCCGTCGCATGAGAGAATAAGTTCGCTCATGCGACGCATTCTGATCATTGATGACGAGGACGACATCCGCGAGGTAGCGGCACTCTCTCTTGAAGCCACAGCTGGCTGGGAGATACTCACCGCCAACTCCGGAGCCAAAGGCATCGAGGTCGCCGTAGACCAGCAGCCCGACGCCATCCTCATGGACGTCATGATGCCAGAGGTCGACGGTCCCACCACCTTCCGCCATATGCAGCAAAACCCCGCCATTGCCAACATCCCCGTCCTTCTGCTCACCGCCAAGGTTCAGGGAGTAGACCAGCGCCGCTTCGCCGGACTGGGAGTCGCCGCCGTCCTCTTCAAGCCCTTCGACCCACTCACCCTCGCCGACCAAATCTCCGAGGTCCTCGGCTGGAGCAAGAACGGCGACTCCGCACAACCATCTTCCGAACAACCATCTTCCGAACCAACCGTCTAATCCGAACCCGATCCACCCATCTCAGCCAAGGCCCCTCCCCACACCATGACCGAGAACCAGCCCGAGCACCAGACCAACAACCTATCCGAAGACCCCGGCAAAGAGATCGATTCCCTTCTCGCCGACCTCTGGCAACGCCATCTTCCCACTCTCAGGGAGCGCCTCGACCTCCTCGATCGCACCGCCACCGAAGCCGCAACCGACACGCTCGACGAACCCACACGCGCCGAAGGCCAGTCGATAGCCCACAAACTCTCCGGCAACCTCGGCATGTTCGGCCACAACAAAGCCGGCGACCTGGCCAGCCAGATCGAGCACATCCTCAAGACCCCCACGCCCGAGACGCTTCCCCTCCTCGCAGGCCTCACCCGAACCCTGCGCGAAACTCTCGCCAACCATCTTTAGAGCGACTCTGAACGATTCCCAATCCGAATCCGTTTCGAAAGGGCAGCTTTACAGATTCCTGAAAGTCATTGTTTTGAATGGCGCGGCCTCACAGACTCCCGAAAAGTCATTGCTTTGAAGGGGCGCGGCTTCAGCCGCGCCGCAGAAGGCCCGAAAAGCTGGGGCTTTAGCCCCTGAGGAAATGCCTCTCTTGTCACACTTGTCGAGTCATGAGACTTCGTTCAGAGCCTCCTTAGAGACTTTTCCCGCTTTGTCCTGTACCGTCCACCAATGCTAGGGAGCAGCTATCGCTCAACCGGAGACAAACTCGCGGCCTCCTCACCAGGAGACCGCGTTTTAGAAACCACATTTACCAGACTATTTACCGCTAAGTGACCAGCAAAAACCATCGCCTGACAGCCACTTTTGGTGAAAAAACCTAGTGTTGAGGCTTAGGATTCAGCCGGACAAAATTCTTGGAAACATTCGCCCAGTTCGCCAACATATCCTTTGCCAACCCGCTTCCAGAGTGCTCCAAATGCGTCTCAATCAACGCTCGCAAGCTCTCCTGCGATTCAGCATCGACCGCGTCAAATCCTTCATAATAAACGAAATCAGGATGATACCTCTTACCGGACACGAAGGTTCCATCAGCGTCATAAACCCACGCAAATCCGCCCGTCATCCCGGCTCCAAAATTCATCCCAACCTTACCCAGCACAGCGACAACGCCACCGGTCATGTACTCGCACCCATGGTCGCCAACTCCTTCAACAACAGCAGTTGCACCCGAATTCCGCACCGCAAACCGCTCACCAGCCCGCCCCGCAGCAAACAGCTTCCCGGCCGTGGCGCCATACAGTGCAACATTGCCTAAAATTACATGCTGACCGCTATTCTTAGCCGCCTGTCCGCATGCCTTGATGACGATCTCGCCACCGGATAAACCCTTGCCCACGAAGTCGTTAGCCTGCCCCGCGAGCACCAGTTTCATGCCCTCCACAGCAAACGCGCCAAAAGATTGCCCAACTGTACCGTTCAGGTTGTAGGTCACATCCACCGGAAGGTCACCCTGAGCCCGGCGCACCGCGATCTCGCCAGCCAGCCGCGAACCTACCGCACGATCGCAGTTAGCCACCTTAGATTCAATAACATAAGGCAATCCAGCTTCGATCGCCTTCATCGTCGGACCAACCCAAGCCTCATCAATCGGCGGCTTCGGCAACGGCTGGTCATTCCTGACCCCCATCCAACGCCCCGGCGCATCGCCCACTTTAGCCAGCATCGGCTCAAGGTTCAAATTGCCGTCAAACCTAACCTGCTCAAGCAGATCCACGCGTCCAACCGCCGCCTCAAGCGAGGGTAAACCATACCGAGCCAGCAAATGCTGCAAATCAGCCGAAAGCTGCTCAAAAAATCTAACAACATGTTCCGGCTTCCCCCGGAATTTCGCACGCAGCTCCGGCTTCTGCGTCGCAATGCCGGTAGGACAAGTATTTAAGTGACACTGCCGGGCCATATCGCAGCCCAGAACAACCAGCACAGCAGTACCAAAGGCATACTCATCCGCGCCTAATAGCGCAGCAATCAGAACATCTCGCGCCGTAGCAAGTCCACCATCCGTACGCAGACGGACACGCCCACGCATCCCATTCTGTACCAGTACCTGCTGCGCCTCAGCCAGCCCAAGCTCCCACGGATTCCCCGCATACTTGATGCTTGAGAGCGCTGCGGCACCCGTCCCGCCCGTATTGCCAGCGATCACAACATAGTCTGCATAGGCCTTGGCCACGCCGGCCGCCACGGTTCCTACGCCGCAACCCGAGACCAGTTTCACGCCGACCGCAGCGCGCGGATTCACACGCTTCAGGTCATAGATCAGTTGCGCCAAATCCTCAATCGAGTAGATATCATGGTGCGGCGGCGGCGAGATCAGAGAAACACCCGGCTGGGCATGCCGCAACCGTGCAATCATCCCGCTAACCTTATGCCCGGGCAATTGTCCGCCCTCTCCCGGCTTCGCGCCCTGCGCCACTTTGATCTCGATCTCTTCCGCATGAGACAAGTATTCCGCGGTCACGCCAAAACGGCCCGAGGCAACCTGCTTAATCTTGTTATTCAGCGATACATGCACCGCAGGGGCTTCAACAACGGCCTCCGCAACAGCCGTACCGCCTCCCGAGTGGACCTGCAGATTCGCTCCGCCATCCGAAGGCGCATCCCCCGCGCCGACGACCGGGTGAACGCGGTAAACAGCGGCATCCTCACCACCCTCACCCGTGTTCGATCTGCCGCCAAGAATATTCATTGCAGCCGTAATCGTCTGGTGCGCCTCAGGGCTCAGTGACCCCAAAGACATTGCACTAGCCACAAACCGCTTACAGATGCTCGATGGCTGTTCCACATCACTCAGCGCAAGCTCAGGCCCCGCCGGACAAATCTCCAGCAGGTCACGCAGCACCGCAGGGTCGCGCGAAATTACATCTCGTGTATAGATCGCGAAGGCTCCTGCAGGGTCAACCGGCTGAGGAACATTACGCGCACTCCCAACCACCGATTGCAGCGCTTTCACGGTCGGCGGCTGCCATGCATGAGGCTCCGATACATCCGCCTTGCGGAATCGGACCCATCCATAATCCGGCAGTTCCGCAGGGACCGGGACGTTCGGATCAATCGGCTGCCACGTCTGCCGAAGCTGACGTTCCACCTCAGTAAACCCAATTCCTGACAATGGAGCAGGCGTATCCACAAAGCACCGCTCTACCACGCTCGAATGCAGACCCAGAATGTCGAATAGGTGTGCCCCGCGATAGCTGTCCACCACCGAGATCCCCATCTTTGACATTACCTTCGCTAGCCCGGCGTCGAGCGACTTCAGCATCTTGCGCTCCGCCTCAGCCGCATCCGTTCCGGCAGGGGCAAGACTCATTCCAGTCTCGAGCGCCAGCCACGGACATACAGCTCCAGCTCCATACCCAATCAGAACCGCGGCATGGTGAATGTCACGACAATCGCCTGCCTCAACTGCCAGACCAGCGAGTGTCCGCAAACCCGCTGCAACCAACGCCTGATGCACTGCCCCAGTAGCCATCGCCATGGGAACCGGAATCTTCTCAGTGCTCGCTGACCGGTCAGAAAGCAACAGAATCCGCGCACCATTCCTAACAAGTTCAATCGCCTGGCCACAAAGATCGTCGAGAGCCTGAACCAGCGAAACCTCAGGCCGAAAGACGCACGGAAGCTCCGCCATCCGAAGCTCTGCTTCCTGCGGATACTGACGCTTCCGCAACGCCTCAACCTGCCCCAGCGAAAGGAACGGTGAGGTCAACGAAACACCCGGCAAAGGAGCGTGCTTGTCCAGCATGTGGGGCCACGGACCGAGCCGCGTATGCAACGACACCACGCAAGACTCACGTAACGAGTCGATCGGTGGATTCGTCACCTGAGCAAATCGCTGCCGGAAGTAGGCATAAATCGGCCGCGGCGACTTCGCCAGAAATGCCAGCGGAGTATCGTCGCCCATCGACCAGACCGCATCCTTGCCCTCAGCCGCCATCGGCTGCAGGATCATCTTCACGTCTTCCCGCGTGTACCCAAAGCCTCTCTGCGAAGCTGTCAGTGCTGCAGGATCAAACGAATCAACCGCGGCTGCAACCAATGGCGAATCCTCCATCAGCGTCGCATACGTAGCACCCGCATCGAACAACTCCAGCAGCGCTTCATCCTCATAAATCTTGTGATTGACCAGATCGACCAGTAGCATCTGACCCGGCCCCAGTCGCCCGCTGTGTGTTACCTCTTCCGGATCGAGATCGACCAACCCCGCCTCAGATCCAGCCACAACCAATCCCTTATTCGTCACTGCAAACCGACAAGGTCGCAGCCCATTCCTGTCCAGCGCCGCACCTACCACCTTGCCGTCGCTGAACGCCAGCGCAGCCGGTCCGTCCCATGGCTCGGCGCAATCCGTGTGGTACCGCAAAAATGACGAAGACTGATGCCCATCCGTAGCAGGAGGCAGCAGCATCCGAATCGCCTCGGCCAGCGTGCGACCGTTCTGCGAGAGCAACTCCACCGCCTCATCTAGGCTGGTCGAGTCCGTCCCCCCCTGCGTCAGCACCGGCTTGCACTCCACCGGCAGCGTTGAGTCCCGGGCCGTCATACGCGCCCGGTTCCCCCATACGGTATTGATCTCGCCGTTATGCCCCAGAGTCCTGCCCGGTTGCGCACGATGCCAAGTTGGCAGCGTATTGGTCGCATACCGCTGATGAAACACTGCAAACGGCGTAACGAAATCCGTCGAACCCAGGTCCGGATAAAAATCCGCCAGGAAACTTCCCGCGACCATCGCCTTATAGACAATCGTCTGCGACGACAATGAACAGATATAGCCTGTCACATCCCCACGCTCATGCGATCGCTCAAACTGCTTACGAGCTAGATAGAGCCTGCGCTCCATCGTTCCCTGCTCCGCGCCCTGCCCATCGACCACCAGTACCTGCCGTATCTTCGGCATCGTGCCCAGCGCCATCTCACCCAAAAACTCCGTCTCTACCGGCACGTCGCGCCAACAAAGCACCTTAAAATCGTGCGAAAGCAGACACCGCTCCAGCAAACCTTCCGCACGGGTCTCCTCGTTGGGGATGAGCAACATTCCCACCCCAAGCGCCTGATCCTCATCAACCGACACACATGCGGCCTGAATCAGCAAATTCCGGGGAACAGCCGTCAACACACCTACACCATCGCTGCTCTTGCCATCCGCAGCCGTCGCCCCGCGATGAGCCAGCCGCCCCAGCGCCGTCAACGCCTTCTTTAAAATCTCGTGAGAAGGCGTATCATCGACAGCAGCCACGAACCCGACTCCGCAGGAATCGTGATCAAAGCGCTCATCAATCAGAGACGGCGAAACCCTCGAAGCCCCATCGGCTCCACCTGGAGGGTTAAAGACATTCGCGAGAGACCAATCCATGCTTCACTATACGTCGGACAAAACACAAAAAACACGAAAAATGCCCGTCCAACGCACCTTCCTATATCAGTGAATAATTGTTCTTATGAATCGCTATGCATAAATATACATCAATAATGTATATTTATGCATAGCGATTCGTCCCTTTATGATTCAGCACCCGTTCGAAATTTAATGGTGACTGAAGAAGGTAAAAATATTCATGAAACAACAACGTCATACCGTAATTCGCGAGTTGCTTACCAAGACAGCGGTACCCAGTCAGGATGAATTACGGAGAAAACTTGCAGGACGTGGTTTCCATGTTACACAAGCTACGCTCTCTCGAGACATTCATGAGCTGAGATTATTCAAAGGGCCGAATGGTTATTCCTTGCCCGCAGATGGAGAAGAAGAATCTTCCCTGCCGGAGATTCGTGAAGTCCTGGAAAGCTTCGGCCTGGAAGTGCGACAGGCAAAGAACCTTCTTGTATTGGTGACGACAACGGGGGGTGCTCAGCCAATTGCAGCCGGTATCGATTATGAAGACTGGCCAGAGGTGGTTGGAACGATCGCAGGCGATGACACCGTGCTGATCATTTGCCCGGATGAAGAACAAGGAACGATGCTTAAGGAACGAATTGAAGGATACCTTGGATAACTTAACGGTACCGAGCCCATCAACGAGAATACTGGACAAGCCTCTGGCTGAGACCAGGTCCGCTGCACCGCGAACGGCAGTCGCAGGTGTTAGCGGGTTTGCTGGCGGAGAACTCGCGCGCCTGTTGCTGAACCACCCCGGTCTGCGGGGAGAAACGCCAGTCTTCCTCGGTCGTGCAGGAGAAGCGGGCTTGGAAACATCGACCTACCTTCAAGACCTCCATCCCCAATTGGCCCCCGCAGGAGATATGCCGCAGAACGCTGTGCTGCCCTTCAGTTGGGATCGAATCGCAGACTCTGGGATCGAGGTTCTGTTTCTGGCTACGCCGCACGAGCAATCACGCGAATGGGCGTCTGAGGCCATCGAGCGTGGACTCAAGGTAATCGATCTAAGCGGAGCATGGCGCTTACAGGAGTCGCGGAACCGCGATGTCTACCGGCTAAAGGATGCCGACCCTAAAGCCGCTGCGGCCTTGCAATCTGAAGCGGTCTACGGCTGCCCCGAACTGCACCGCAATGCAATCAGGAAGGCGCGTCTGGTCGCCAACCCAGGATGCTACGCCACATCGATCATCCTCGCTCTGGCGCCGCTGCTTCAAACAGGATTGGTCGATCTGGAGCACGGCATCATCTGCGATGCGAAGTCAGGCGTGAGCGGTGCTGGCAAGGCGGCAACAGCGAAGACTCACTTTATGTATGCAGCAGATAATCTGTCTGCTTATGCGGTTTTTGGACACCGCCACACTGGAGAACTGCTGGAACAACTTCATCTTGAGAGTGAAAAGATTCAGTTCACACCGCATCTCCTGCCAATTCCGCGCGGAATACTTTCCACGATTTATCTACGGTTCAAGCAGACGACGACACCGGTTGAAATCAGCTCTGTTTTTCAAAAGTTTTACCAGCATAGCCCAATGGTTCGCCTTCATTCGACTCCTAACCTGCCGCAGATTCAGCACGTCGTTCGCACGAATTTCTGCGATCTGGGATTCGAACTTGGTCCCGAGGGCAAACGGCTCGTGATGATCTCATGTCTTGACAATCTTTTAAAGGGCGCAGCCGGTCAGGCAGTGCAAAACATGAATCTTATGTGTGGATGGAATGAACAGGAGGGCTTGCTGTGAGATTTGTCGTCAAACTAGGCGGTGCAGCCCTTGAGGACAAGAAGCTGCTTCACGCGTGCGGCAAGGCGATAGCCGAACTTGTGGCTGACGGGAATCAGGTTGCGGTTGTCCATGGGGGAGGGGTTCAGTTAACACGAACGCTGGCTCAGATGGGCAAGAAAAGCGAGTTCGTTGCAGGCCTACGAATCACTGACGCTGAGACACGAGACGCTGCGCTTATGGTCTTGGCAGGCCGGGTCAACAAGTCGCTGGTTGCGGCCATCGGATCGCATGGTCAATCGGCCGTCGGACTCTCTGGCGGCGACGGACACGTATTTCGCGCTCGCAAGAAGAAGACCAATCCCGACCTCGGTTTCGTTGGAGAGATCGCCGCGTCGGATCCGCGCTGGCTGGAGGCAATATGGACGATGGGTGCCGTGCCAGTTATCTCTTCGATTGCCTTGGGCTTCGATGGCGAGTACTACAACATCAATGCCGATGAGATGGCTGCTTCCTGCGCAATCTCAACCCATGCCGACACGCTTGTCTTTCTTACAGACGTGCCTGGAGTAAAAGGCGCGGACGGAACTGTGATGCGCTGGCTAACCCTGCCACAGATCCCGTTGCTGGAAAAGCAACAGGTTGTCTCTGGCGGGATGTTGCCTAAATTAAACGCCTGCCGCGAAGCTCTCCTGCATGGAGTGAAACGCGTGCGTATTCTGCCTGCGGAATCGGCATTGCTGTTGCCCGATCTCTGCTCAACACGGGTGAACGACGGAACGGAGGTCATGGTCGCATGAATTTGGCATCGATCCAAGCCGCAGAGAAGAAACTACTTCTCCAGACATATGAGCGGAATCCCTACCTTTTCGTAAGCGGAAAAGGCGTCTATCTACGCGACGAAAATGGCGATGATTATCTTGACCTCTTAAGCGGCATTGGCGTGTCTGCCCTGGGGTACGCGCATCCCGCAATCGAAGAAGCAATTCGCAGCCAAACTGCTCGCCTGTTGCATACCTCGAACCTCTACTATCACGAGGGCACAGCGAACCTCGCGCTTCGGCTGACTGAGATCAGCGGCCTTGACCGCGTATTTTTCTGTAACAGCGGCACCGAAGCCTGGGAAGCAGCACTCAAACTGGCACGCGCCCATGCAGGACGTCTGCGGGCAAATGGCACTGCAATCGGAACCAGGTTCCTGGCGTTAGAGCATAGCTTCCACGGTCGCACAATGGGTTCGGTCGCAACAACCCACAAGGAGAAGTATCGCGAACCATTCGCACCCGTTATGCCGGACGTGGAGTTTGTACGATTCGACGATGTCAACGACCTGAAGGCAAAATTCTCCTCCGAAGTCTGTGCCATTTGCATCGAGCCGATTCAGGGAGAGGGCGGCATTCATCCTGTATCCCAGGAGTTCTTCGCTACCGCACGTGAACTCTGCAACTCGACCGGCGCTCTACTGCTCGCTGATGAGATACAGAGTGGTCTTGGACGCACCGGAAAATGGTTCGCCTATCAGCACTACGGCATTCAGCCGGACGTCACAACACTTGCCAAGCCTATCGCTGGCGGCATTCCAATGGGCGCGATGCTCTGCACTGACGAGGCCGCACTCGCCTTCACTCCTGGGATGCACGGCACTACCTTCGGTGGCGGACCTCTGGCCTGCAACGTCGCCATAGTGGTCATCGACACAATGCAGCAACAAAACCTGCTGGCGCACATCGCCGACGTTGGCTCGTTTTTCCGCTCGCAACTGCAAGCGCTAGCAACCCGTCACGATTGCGTCGTGGACGTTCGCGGCATAGGTTTGATGTTGGGCCTCGAACTCAACTCCGCCGACCTTGCGCAGCGAGTCGCCGCTCAGATGATGGAGCGACGCATCATCATCAACAGAACCAGCGATACTGTTCTTCGCTTTCTGCCTCCTTACATTCTCGAACGCAAACACGTTGAGATCGCCGTTAACGCATTGGACGAACTATTGAAAGCCAATGCAGCATACGCTGGCGCCTCGCCGGCAGGAGAACAAACTCATGGGTAGCAAAACAGTAGTCATGAAATCCGCAGAAACTCCGGGCGACGAGATTACCCCTGCGAAGGCAACCACCACCTTGGGCATCCAGTCGGACACCGCCTTTAATGAAGCTGCCAAGCGTCTCTGCGGACGCGATCTATGCTCCATCGCTGACCTTACTGTGCAGGAGATGGCTGCCATCATGGAACTGGCTCACGCAGTAAAGAACCATCCAGACGACTTTCGCCATGCTCTCGATGCGCGGCAGATGGTCATGTTCTTCGAGAAGGCATCGCTGCGCACCCGCCTGACCTTCGAAGCCGCCATCAACACCCTCGGCGGCAACGCCATCTTCGTCGACCAGACACAGTCCCCTCTCGGAGAGCGCGAATCTCTCGCCGACATGGCGCGCAACCTTGAGCGCTGGATGAGTATCATCGTCCTGCGCACCTACTCCCACGAGACCATCACCGAGATGGCAGCCTGCTCCAAAGTTCCCGTCATCAACGCGCTCTCCGATCTCGAACATCCCTGCCAGGCCATCGCAGACTTCTTCACCCTCGAAGAGCGCTTCGGTTCAGCTGAAGGACTGCGTTTCGCCTACGTCGGAGACGGCAATAACGTCTGTCATTCGCTGATGCTTACCGCTGCGCAACTCGGAGCGCATTGCAGCGTGGCTTCTCCCAAGGGCTTTGCGCCGAAACTTGAAATCATCCACAAAGCGATCGAAATCAGTGAGTCCACAGGCGGCAGCATCACTTTGCTGCACGATCCGATCAAAGCGGTTACAGGCGCCGACGCGGTCTACACAGACGTTTGCACCAGCATGGGCTTCGAACACGAAGCCACCAAGCGCGCTCCCATCTTCAAGCCCTATCAGGTCAACGAGGCCCTGATGGCGCACGCTCAACCCGATGCGGTATTCATGCACTGCCTGCCGGCCCATCGAAACGCCGAAGTAACGGATGCCGTGCTCGACGGGCCACAATCCGTTGTCTTCGATCAGGCAGAAAACCGGATGCACGCCCAGAAGGCACTCCTGCTCATGCTCCTGGGCGGCGCCAAGCGAATCACCAACAACCGCGGACGCGGGATCCAACCGCGCAAACGCTCCTAATGCCTGCTCGTTCAGCGCATCTACCATCATTGAGGTCTGCATCACTATGTCCGTAATTCTCGAATCCCTGCCCCTCGGTCAGAAGGTAGGCATCGCCTTCTCCGGCGGGCTCGACACCAGCGCCGCGCTTCACTGGATGAAGCAGAAGGGCGCAGTCCCCTACGCCTACACCGCCAATCTCGGTCAGCCCGATGAAACCGATTACGACGAGATTCCGCGCAAAGCGCTCGAATACGGCGCTGAAAAGGCACGCCTCATCGACTGCCGCGGGCCACTCGTTCGCGAAGGTATCGCCGCGCTCCAGTCCGGCGCATTCCACATCACCACTGCCGGCGTCACCTACTTCAACACGACACCCATCGGCCGTGCGGTCACCGGCACGATGCTCGTAAGCGCCATGAAGGAAGACGACGTCAACATCTGGGGCGACGGCTCCACCTTCAAAGGCAATGACATCGAGCGCTTCTACCGCTACGGCCTGCTCGTCAACCCCGACCTCAAGGTCTACAAGCCCTGGCTCGACGCAGCTTTCATCGAAGAGCTAGGCGGCCGTGCCGAGATGTCCGCCTTCATGACCAGAGCCGGCTTCGGCTACAAGATGTCCGCCGAGAAGGCCTACTCGACCGACTCCAACATACTTGGGGCAACCCACGAAGCCAAGGATCTCGAACTCCTCACCACCAGCATGAAGATCGTCGCCCCCATCATGGGCACCGCCTTCTGGCGCGACGACGTAGAGATCAAACGCGAAGAGATCACCATTCGCTTCGAAGAAGGCTTCCCCGTCGCCCTCAACGGCACCCACTATTCCGACCCCGTCGCCCTGATGCTCGAAGCCAACAGCATCGGTGGCCGCCATGGCCTCGGCATGAGCGATCAGATCGAAAACCGCATCATCGAGGCCAAGAGTCGCGGCATATACGAGTCACCCGGCCTTGCTCTCCTGTTCATCGCCTACGAGCGCCTCATCACCGGCATCCACAACGAGGACACCATCGAGCAGTACCGCGAAAACGGTCGCAAACTCGGCCGCCTCTTGTATCAGGGCCGCTGGTTCGATCCCCAGGCCATCATGCTGCGCGAAGCCGCCCAGCGCTGGGTCGCCAAGCCCGTCACCGGCGAAGTCACCCTCGAGCTACGCCGCGGCAACGACTACTCGATCCTGAATACCGCCTCGCCCAATCTCACCTTCCATCCCGAGCGCCTCACCATGGAAAAGGGCGAATCCACCTTCTCCCCACGAGATCGCATCGGCCAGCTCACCATGCGCAATCTGGATATCACCGATACCCGCGCCAAGCTGATCACCTACGCAAAGAGCGGCCTAATCACCCTAAGCAAAGGCTCGGAGATGCCACACCTAAACAGCGGGAGCGACAAGGAGTAACACCATCGCCGAGCTAGACCGCTCGGGACTTTATTTTGGCTTTTGTCGTTGTTCTTGCTTCTAGGTAACCCAAGGCTTCAGCCTTGGGCCTCTCAGAAACGCAACACACAAACAGGGCTTTAGCCCCTGAGGTACGCTTCACACGATGTTTAGCAAGCCAAACACGACCAAGCTGACGCTCATGATCGTCGTGTGCCAACTCCTGCTAACTGCAGCGGTTTACTCACAGACCCCAATTGGACAGCAGGGTTTCTGCATACACGGTAGCGGGGTGAATTTACCGGTCGGAAGGTTCCTGCTAATACGGAGTGGGAACCAAGTGGGCGCGTTGCGACTCACGCGCATTGCTCCTGACACAAATACAAAACCCCGCGCGGGAGAATGGCTTGGCACCGTCACGTACGAAAGCTATTTTGCGGATGGAGGTCACACGCTTAGCGATTCGGCTGTCGTAAAGACATCCGATGAACTGCGGTTCGGTCGAATCAAAGGATTTGGTTTTCATTACAGCTGGCAATCCGGCAGCATGACCGCTCGCGTAGGACCATGGAAGTTTCTGTTCTTCGGCGAAGACGGGATGTATATGACTACATACGAACGCTGGAATGGTGTTGACCACGAAAGTGACTTGGAGTTTGCCCCCACTGGAACAACTGAACTTGCCCACATCAATCCAAAGGATCCTCGACTCCATTGGTATAGACGAGATCCAAACGCCGACATTCCTTGTCCCGTCGCAGTCCCAACTGAAGCACTCTGAGGAATCATCAGATAATGTCCAACTCACCCAACAAGATGTGGTCCGGCCGCTTCCGCGAACCTCTCAACAAGCAGTTCGAAGAATGGCAGCGCTCCTTCCCCTTCGACTGGCGCCTGGTCCCTTACGAAGTTGAAGCCAGCATCGCCCACGCCCGAGCCATCGAAGCCGCCGGCATCCTCACCAGCGAAGAACTCCTCCTGATGATCGAGGGCCTCCGCGCCGTAGCAAAGCAGCAAGCCGAACGAGGCGAAGCCATCGTGGCCGCCAACTCTCAGGCCGAAGACGTCCACCACTACGTCGAACTCGAACTCACCAAACAAATCGGCGACCTCGCCCTCAAGCTGCACACCGGCCGCAGCCGCAACGAACAGATCGCCACCGACATGCGCCTCTTCGTCCGCGAAGCCATCGACAGCACACTCGAAGGCCTCACCGCATGGCGCAAAGCCCTCATCGACCTCGCCGCCAACGCAGGCGAGGCGGTCATGCCCTCCTACACCCACCTCCAGCGCGCCGAACCAGTCCTGGTAGCCCACTGGCTGCTCGCCTACCTCAGCATGCTCGAGCGCGACAGCAGCCGCCTAGCCGACTGCCGCAAGCGCCTCAACCTCTGCCCTCTCGGCTCAGGCGCAGTAGCTGGCGCAACCCTCGCTCTCGACCGCACCATCGCAGCAAAGGCCCTCGGCTTCGACGCCCCTACGCCGAACAGCATGGACGCAACCAGCGACCGCGACTTCGCCCTCGAGTTCACGCAGGCGCTCTCGACCCTCGGCATCCACATCTCGCGCTTTGCCGAAGAGCTCACCCTCTACTCCACCGCCGAGTTCGGCTTCCTCGATCTTCCCGAAGCCTTCTCCACCGGCAGCTCCGCCATGCCGCAGAAGAAGAATCCTGATCTGACCGAGCTGATTCGCGGCAAATCGGGGCGTTTCCTCGGCGCGGCTGTCACCCTCAGCACACTGATCAAGGGGCTCCCACTCGCCTACAACAAAGACCTTCAGGAAGGTCAGGAGCCCGTCTTTGACGCCGCCGACACCATCGCCGGAATCTTAAGCGTCCTCCCCGCCTTTACCGCCGCGCTCAAGTTCCGCTTCGATCGAATGAAAACCGCCGCCGAAACCGGCTACCTCAACGCCATGGCCGCCGCGACCTATCTCTCCAACAAGGGCATCCCCTTCCGCAAGGCCCACGAGCACATCGGCAATGCCGTCCGCCTCGGCCTCGAGACAAACCGCGAACTGAACCAGCTCACCCTCCCCGAGCTCCAAATCATCTGCCCCGAGTTCGGAGAGGACTTCTTCAGCGCAGTCACCCTGGAAGCAACCCTGGACTGCCATGATGTCATCGGCGGCACAGCGCGCACCCGGGTCCGTGCTGCACTGGAAGATGCCCGGCGAAAGATTGCGGCAGAGACGGAAAGCAATCTGCGAAAATAGCTTAGGAGATTATTTCCTTGTCGAGTTATTCCCCCATGGCCGTGAGTGAATCGACTTCGTCGTCTCGTCCTCGTGTGGGCGGCGCCGTCGTTCGGAAGGCCAAGCTGCAGGATGCGGTAAACATCTTCGAGCTGGTCAACTCCCTCTCAGGCGATGGGACCCTGCTACGCCGGAGCTACGCCGAGATCTGCGAGAACGTTCGCGATTTCACGGTGGCGGAGTCGGAGAGCGGCGTGTTTCTCGGCTGCGGCGCGCTGCATCTTTATGGGCCGCATCTGGCTGAGGTGCGGTCGATTGTTGTGAAGCCCGAAGCGAAGGCTCAGGGGGCAGGCGGCAAGGTGCTCCGCGCTTTGCTGGCTGAGGCTGAAGACCAGGGTGTTACTGCTGTCTGCCTGTTTACTCGGATTCCTGACTTCTTCTTTCACTTTGCCTTTCGGGTCGTCGACCGGACCGCGTTGCCGGATAAGATCTATAAAGACTGCCAGACCTGCCCCCGGTTATATGCCTGCGACGAGGTCGCGATGGTGCGTGGACCGCTGCCCAAGATTGCGGTTCTGGGGCCTAGCCGGTTCTCGGAGCCTGAGTTGGTAAAGCTTCAGACTGGTACGTTGGCCGCTCCTGCCGGGAAGTCCGGGGAGTAGGCCCCCCCATACTTTAATGGCTAAAGTATTCACAATAAATGACTTAGGCTTTAACTATCCAACGCAAAGTATTCATTTTGAATTACTTATCCGTAAAGTATTCCATTCATTAGACTTATGGTGGCTAAGCCCCTCGCTCCCACCGAAATCCCCCCGCTATACACTTCACCCCATAGAAAAGCCCCGGAGTATGCTCCGGGGCTTTTTCCCATCTGTATCCAGTATAGATGATTGGGCATAATTACTATGCACCCGCTATCTTGCGATAAATCATATAGATAGACCGATTTGCCCCTTGACAGGTTTTTTAGATGGTTCCGGCGTGGATTGCAATGGGATTATTTGATGACCTGCAGGCCGGGTTGGAGGACTTTGAAGAGACTTCCTCCTATCTCCGGGAACTGGTAGGCAAACCAGGTCAGAACGGGGATGGCTCCGAAGGTGATGATGCGGATGTAAAAGTCGCGGCCGAGCTCGTTGGGCTTGGTGTCGGTGATGCGGCTGAGGATGGCGTTGCGATGCATCTGTGCAAAGACCCAGATGAAGCCGCAACCGAGGAAGATCATCAAGAGGGTGAAGCACCAGTCGATGAGCTGGTGGGGCTGGAAGGGGTAGGAGTTCCACGCAATGATGGCAAAAACAAAGGCCGCCGAGACGAAGAGCATGAGGTAACGAGAGTTGACGAGGATCGCGCGAATGAGCGCAACGTACCGAATGGTGAGGAGTTCTTCTGCCAGACGGATGTAGGTGGGGTCTTCCGGCGCGTCGGGTTCGGGTTTGGATTTGGAGCTATCGGAGCTATCCGTGCCAGGGTGCTCCCCCTCCCCCTCCTCTACGAAACCGACACGCTGCTCGTTCCAGTAGGGGATGAGGAGATACGCAAGAAGATACTCGCAAAATTTCGCGTACGACATTTCGATCCTGTAGATGTAACCGAGGTCGTATATGTGCTCTTCTTCCGGCAGATCGTCGTCGCCTGGGGGCGCGACGGGGGGCTTGGGTTGAGGCCTCGGTGGCGTTCGCATGGCAATGCGCTTACGCAGCTCCGTGACCTGCTCCGTGAGGTCGTCGTATGTATTGGAAAGGTCTTTCCAGTGGTCTCCGTTGCCTATGGCGTCGGCGACGTCGGGATTGTTGATGAGCTGACGGAGGGACTCGGTGGAACGGGCCATGTCGCGCCAACGAATGTGGAGGCTGCTCTGGCTCAACATGGTCATCCAGCCGACATCCTTGAGGCGCGTGAAGGCGTTGCGGAGTGGCGTGCGCTCGAGCGGCTCTAGGAGGCCCCGGCTGAGCGCGCCCCAGATGAAGATCATGCGCAGCCAACCGGTGAGGGCGACCATGATGAGCGGAAAGAAGAGCGCCGCAACAAGAAATTCGTATGCTGTGGGCCAATGGCCGGGATGCAGGAGGAAGCGCTCCAGGCTTTGGATGCGGCCGCAGAAGACACAGATCGCGAACAGACCGAGATAGATGGCGAAGAAGATTACGTTCAGCTTGGTAGCCGGCCATCGGGTAAAGCGGCGGATGGTCTCACGAGTGATCAGAAGGCAGGTGACGTTTTCGATGAGACAGGAGTCGATGGGGGTCTTGCACTGCGTGAGAGCGCTGTCGGATACGAAGAGTGGATAGGGGCTCTTGGACTCGACGTTATCGGGGAGCCGTGGGCGGCTCATGGTGGAGAAGCGGAGGCGCGCGGTCTGAAAGACGGACCAGAGATACCAACTGAAGAGCAGCAGCAGAATGGGAATGACGGGAGAGACTCCGCTGGTGGGGTGGAGCGAGCGGTAACTGAAAAAAAGTCCGACGTAGGAATCTGTATCGCCCACGGTCGTCCGCAGACAGATCCACATCCAGAGAAGGGGCACGCCAATGACTGTAATCAGCGCGATGAGATTGAAGTAGGGGTAGAGCGAGGTGGTGGATTCGGGATTGATGCCCCGAGCGCGACCGGAGTGGCGGAGCGTGCGGGTGAGGGTGGCGATAAGCGCCGCCAATCCGGACGCCAGGGTGATGGATGCGATGGTGAAGCTGGGTGTATCGACAAGATAAAAGCGGTGGATCGAAAACAAGGGGAAGAGCATGGCAAAGAGCGGGAAGGATACGACGAATGCCATGGAGAAGAGTACGGAGGTGCCGATGTTGATGTAGACCGATCGGCGGCGGGGCTGGTCGTTCTGGCGGACGGCTAGGTCGCGGGTGAAGGCAGACCAGTATTCGGCGGTCAGCATGACGGTAGTGTGGCCGATGCACAGGCAGGCGATGAACGTGCAGAGGACGAACCAGAAGAGCGAAGGAGCAGCATTAGGAGACGCGGCCGACGAGAGTCTGGGCTTGAACTGGCCGTCTGCCTGCGAACAGTTCTTAAGTGCCCCATCAACGACGTTGGGCAGGATGGACCGTGTATCGCTTGCGCACGGACTGATGATGCCGAGAGGATAGTAGCCATCGCCGCCAACCGTTGTGGCCCAGAGCGGAATCTGGAGGGTATTGCTCGCAGTGCGCTGATAGCCTGCGAACGTTGGCGGCACGTGATGCTGTGAGTTTGATGTGCCCAGCCAGAAGATATAGCTGGCTGCGTTGTAGGCCCGCGCGGCGTGGGCATCCGAGAAGGCGCGGGCGGATCCTCCGGCGTTGTCGAGATCGATCAGAGTGTAGGGCGTGATGACGATGGAGCCAATGTAAGGGACGTTGTCGATGTCGCGTTCGACGAGAAGGTCGCCGCCGTTGTAGAAGACGAGTCGCGCATCGGGGCAGGCGCGATGGAGAAACTGCGCGAGAAAGAGCTCGTCGAGGACGTTGGAACCGGCGATGAGGATGTACTGGGTGCGATTGCGCTGGAGTTGACGGGCGATGGCCATCAACTCGGCTTCCTGGGAGAGAGGGGTTTGGGCGCTGGAGAAGTGCGGAACGGTGTCGTCAGCGTCGGAGTCCTTGAGGGAGAGGTTGAGATAGGGACTGGGCGCGCCGGAATCGCTGGACGATTTGCCTCCCTGGTCGATCTGGGCGTTACGCAAAAGGGATATCTCGCGGGGGAAACGGATCTGAAGACCGCCCTGTGTCCCGGTGGCATTTGAGTCGCCGAATACGGTGCCATCCTCCACGAGGATCGCGGTACGTCGGACGTCGAAGGAGGATTTATGAAGAGCGTCAAAGAAGCGCGAGAGCTCGACGGCGGTGTTCTCCGCGAAAGAGACGTACGTTATCTTGGGGTCGCCTTCCTGGTGCCAATTGAGTTCGCTGTTTGCGATTCCGGTGGAGGTCTCGCCGGCTACAACGATCTCGGGAGGCGCGTGGTCGAACTTCGCGTTTTCAAGGCCTTCGCGCAGGGATGCTGCGGAACCGGAGGAGAATGGCCCGATGATGGCCAGCCGATTTTCTTCTCCCATCGATAGCTTGGCTTTGTAATTCTTCTCGAGCATCGCCTCGTATCGCAGTGCATTGCGTAGCTGATTGCCGTTGATGCCGAGGGCGGGAGTTTCGCCTACGAGGAAGAGGTAGACGACGCGGTGGTAGCCGGACCAGGCCAGATCGGATTCGCCGCCCTTCGGGCCGTACTTGAGGATGATAAGACCGGGTTGTTGTTCGCGCTTGAGGTCTTGTTCGGTCTCGGGAGGCAGGGTGGAGGGGTCGCCTGAGGATGGAGGTGCAATGCGGCTCTTCCAGGGTAGCCAGTATTGACTGCCCAGGAAGCGGTTGTCGCCAGCGGCCTGCATGAAGGCGTCGATGGTGCGGTCGAACTCCAAAGCGAAGTGGCTGTGGATGGGGTCGGGGACGGTGGCGATGATTGCACGGATGTCGGGTTGGTGGCCGGTATCGGGCGGCGGAATGCCCCAGTCGTCGCTTGCGCAACCGACCCTCTCAGTGGATTCGGTTGATGGGAAGTCGACGCTGTTGATGCCGGTCTCTTTTGCTGGGATGATCGCTTCGGCGGGCTTTTGACGCGGAGGCTCCTTCCATCGGGCGGAGCTCCAGTAGCTGCAGGAGGCGAGCCATGGGCCGTCGGGGGCTGTGGCCGATGGCGCGGCTTTGGCTTGGGATTTTGAGGAGCCCGAGCCGCCGTCGTGGCTCATGGTGGCGTGGAACATGGCGCCGGCTAACGCAGCTGCGCCGATGCCCGCGGCTCCGATTCCTCGCTTCATCTCCATGGGTGCGCTCGCATGGGTATACCCTTGATGATTCCGAATGCGGGCCCGACTGCGATAAAAAAGATCTAGCCGTTGGTGGAGCGAAGTTTAGCACAGGTAAACCGTGCGGCATGAGTCCTTCGTTTGGTTCGCGACTGCTACAAGGTGCTACCAGGCGTGATGGAAGCCATCTTTTTGAGTAAGGTGGATTTCGGTCTTGAAGAGATCGCTAAGCCGGGGAGCGGTGAGGAGTTCGGACTTGGGGCCGTCGGCTACGATGCGACCTTCTTGCATCATGAGGATGCGGTCGATCTCGGGAATGATATCGGACACTTGGTGGGTGATGAGGAGTATGCCAGTTCCCTGCTGTGCGAGGCGGCGGAGGAGAGTCCGAAGATCCTGCTGGGCGGCAAGGTCGAGCGCGTTGGAGGGCTCATCGAGGAGGAGCATCTGGCGGTCTGTGCCGGTGCTCGACGACCCTACGAGGGCGCGTCCGATCATGATGCGGCGCTGTTGTCCGGCGGACATTTGACCTACGGGCTTGTTAGCGAGGGGAACAGCATCGATTTGTTTGAGGACTTCGTCGGCGCGGGCGTGCATGGCTTCGGTGACGGTGAGGTTGGGCCAGAGGGTCGAGCTCGAAAAAAAGCCGGTGAGGACGGCGTCGCGGCCGGTCGTGGTGAGGGTCTGGCGACCGGGGAGTTCGGTGGATACTATGCCGAGGCGCTTCTTAAGCTCGGTGAGGTCCCAGCGCTCACGACCGAAGATGCTAACGGCGGTGTCAGGCTGGGCGATGGGGTAGCACTCGCAGGTGATGGTCTTGATGAGTGTCGATTTGCCGCAGCCGTTGGGACCGAGGATGGCGATGTGCTCACCGGCGTTGACCGAGAGGTTGATGTCGTGGAGGACGATGTTTTCGCCGCGGGCTACGTTGACATGGGCCAGATGCAGAAAGGGTGGCATGCTCAAAATAGTTTACGGCTTGGCGGATATTCTCTGGTGGACGGGATTGACCGTTGAACCTCAAGGTCAACCCTCGTGCGCGACTGTCTGAAGCCTGCGGTAGATGGAAACCCGCTGTCGTCACGCCGGACAGCGGGTACCAGGGAACTAGCGCGTCGGAGAGAAGCGGAACTGGTCGCGGAGCTGAATAACAGCGATGACGGCGAGAGCAAACAAGGCGGGCGAAAACAATAGATACATAACAGTTCTCCTATTTACGAAGTGTGAAAGTCAGCTGCTATTTGTGCTGTCGGCGAACCGTGCCAGCTATCTTCACCATTTGCAAATGAGCGGCCATTCCGCAAAACTCTGCATATTCGATAAAGAACCGCGATTTCTTGCGAAATGGGACCGGTGAACTGACGCAAGAGCGTCCACGCAGGGCAAAACGATTGCCCTCACAAAGGCAAAAGTTTTCTCTCGGTTACAATTTCTGCCCACACCCTTGCTTACTTCGCACCACAAAAGACAAGCCAGGCAAAATGCCTGGCTTGTTTACGACTTTAAAACGAACGATCTTTAACGAGAAAATCGAAATTGATCGCGAAGCTGGATAAGAGCAATAACGGTGAGAGCTGCGAAGGCAGGCGTGAAAAAGAGATACATGGTGGTTCCCCTTTGCGAAAGATGAAATGTACTTCAGTACCGCATTTGTTCCCCGCTGCTAGGGGCTGGTACACCCCAGGCAACAAGCTCTACAGAACTTCGCTTCCACGAAAATCACACATCGGGAAGTCTCCATCCTTGTTACCACACGCCGGAGTTCGTTTAAACCCCTTGCATCGTAACCACTTTGATTACATGCTGATACACGACATTGTCAGCAAATAAGCGGCCATTCTCGAATTATGCGGATTTCAGGGAAGAATCGCGGTTTTAGACCCGAGCCATGAAGTGACTATGCAACCCAAGGCACATTTTGGGAAAAACATTACCCTCACGTGTGAGCAAGGGTTTTCCCTCACGTCTGCAATTTGCACGCGATGCCGTATCCCGTCGGCAGGCAAATGCAACTGCTTATAGACGATGAATGTCAGAGGATGAAGGAACGAAAGCTACAACCGTCCAAGGGAAACTTAGACAGCAACGGTAAATGTGTCCTCGCTCCGTGTCACGGCGCGATACATGGTGTCCCGCTCGAACGGCTCTCGCCCAGCTTCGGTAATCAGCCGGACCAGATCCTTCCTTCGCATACCCTGCGGAGTCGTCGCGCCAGCATCGTGGTAGATCTTCTCTTCGACCACCGTGCCGTCAATGTCATCGGCACCGAACCTCAGTGAGATCTGCGCCATCTTGGGCGAGACCATCTGCCAGTAGCTCTTGATGTGTGAAAAATTGTCCAGCATCAACCGGCCCACAGCAATCTGTTTCATATCGAGCATCCCGGTCGTCCGCGGAATGTGCGCGAGGGCCGTGTTGTCCGGATGAAACGCCAGCGGGATAAATGTTTGGAACCCGCCCGTCTCATCCTGCACTGCGCGCAGCTTCAATAGATGATCGACGCGGTCTTCGTCGTTCTCAACATGCCCATAAAGCATCGTCGCGTTCGACCGCAGCCCGATCCTGTGCGCTGTCCGAGCCGTATCCAGCCATTCGCTGCCGTCGATCTTGTGGTCACAGATGATGTGCCGGATCCGGTCGGCAAAGATCTCCGCCCCTCCGCCGGGCAATGAATCCACACCGGCTTCTTTCATCCGCTCCAGCGTCTGGGCGATCGTCATCTTGCCCCGCTTGGCAAGGAACGCAACCTCCACCATAGTGAACGCCTTGATGTGGACCTTGGGAAACCGCTCCTTCAATCCGCGCACCAGGTCCATGAAGTACTCAAAGGGAAGGTCAGGATGCAGTCCGCCGACGATATGGAACTCGGTCACGGCCTCCGTATAGCCAGAGGCGGCCGTCTCCCACGCCTCCTCCAGAGCCATCGTGTACGTTCCCGCGTCGCCTTTTTTGCGTCCGAATGCGCACAGCCTGCACGACGCAACACACACGTTGGTCGGATTGATATGCCGGTTCACATTGAAGTAAGCCGTGTTCCCATGCAGCCTCTCGCGCACGAGATTCGCCAGCCAACCCACTGCCAGAATGTCGCCGCTGCGATAGAGTGCCAGGCCGTCCTCAAAGTCGAGCCGCTCACCCGCTTCCACCTTCGCCGCAATCGGCAAAAGCGCCTTATCGTCTGTCTGGAAGGAGTGTCGTGGCCGCGTGCTCGTCGATTCAAAACTCATAGTACGATTCTATCCTTCGTAACGATCCTGTGAGTCCCTCAGTGCCCCGACGAGTCCACAGAATTCACCATCTCCGGTTGAATCACGACACCGTCGAACAGCGTCGCGCCCACCAGATGATTTCCTACTGGCCGCACGAGCTTCAGATTCCACCCGCTGTTCCAGTAACTGATCTTCTTGTCGGGAACATGAGCTGCAAACACAAACGTCGTGGAGCTATTGCCGGTAACCAACACCCGCTCTCCGCGCTCATCGTAGAAGAGGCTGTTGACGTCTCTGAGATAAAGGTTCCGCACCGAATGCCAGGTCGCACCCTTGTCGTCCGAGGTATAAACACCCTCGCGCCCGCCTATCCAAAGACCGCCAAAGCTGTCCACGGCGACCGCAGCAGCCTGCGTCAGCTCTGCCGGCTGGTTCACCGGTTTCCACGTCACACCGCCATCGGCGCTCAGCACAGCATTCCGTAAATTAGCCGCAAAGATCAGCGATTTAGCAGCCGAGACAAAGTACCACTCCTGTCCCTCAGCATTGTTAGCCAGCGTCCAGCTCGTCCCGGCTGTCCCGCTCTTCAGTATTCCGGCTGAAGTCGCGGCAAACATCGTGTCTCCGTCGCGCGCAAATCCAAAAACAGTGCCGTCGAATGCCTTCGGAGGAGCAGCCTTTGCTGTCGGACGATTCGCCCCTACGCTGCTTGATGCGGTCTTACCCGCGGTACCTGTCTTCCTGCTGGCCGAAGTCGCAGGCTTCTTTGTCGCCGAGGTAGTTGGAGTGCTTGTCACCGGCAACGCCAATGACACCTGGTCGACCTTGCTCCAGAACTCGCCTGTAAGCCGATATATTCCGTGGCGAGTACCCGCTAGAATCGCCCCGTCCGAAGTCTGTCCTAGGCTGAAGACGTCATGCTTTTCCAACCCGCCGCTCTTCTGCGCCCATGTCAGGCCGCCATCGTTGCTGACGAATACGCCGCCCCACGCCTTGTCGTTCACCACACCGACGTAAATCTTCGAAGGCTGGCTCGCATCCCCTAGATAGGATGTGATCTGTCGCGCTGAAAACCCATTGTTCGTCTGTTGAAACGAGTAGCCGCCATCGTTGCTGACCAGCACGCCGCCTCGATCCGTCGCCAGCAAAACGCGATTCGAGTCGGCCGGATTCACGTACACGTCATTGACGATCAACTCAGGTCCGGTCGTGCGTGCCCATGCCTTGCCGGAGTCCCCGGTCCGGTACAGCCCTTCCGTTGTGCCCGCAAAGACAATGTTGAGGTTCGACGGATCCTGCATCAACACTCTTGTCCTGCGCGCCGTCGAGGGAATTCCCTGGATCTTCTGAAACTTCAGCCCGGCATTCTCGCTCTTGTAGATTCCTGAACACGCGCTGATGTAGACCACATTCGGATCTTTCGGATCCACAATGATCGAGAAGACGTCAGAGTCGTCGATCACGCCTTCCTTGATGTTGGCCCAATGCGCTCCACCATCCGTCGTCTTCCACGGGAGATGCCATGTCCCCGCATAGATGATCTGCGGATTCTTTGGGTCAATCGCAATGGATTCCACCTCATGCAGCTCCTGGCTGCCCTCAGGGCTAATCAGATGCCAGTGGAGCCCGCCGTCGGTTGAGCGATAGACGCCCTTCAGCGTGCCCGCTATCACGGTCTGCGGGTCGGATGGCGCATTCGCAAGAGCACGAATGGATTGCCCCTTCAACTCTGCTGGAGCACTCCACGTCACGCCCGCATCATCGCTGATATACAACCCGCCATCATTGCTGCTCAACACCCACGCGCCAACCAGGATGCGTCCAGGTTTCGCCGCATCCAGGATGATTGAATCCAGCACGAGATCGTCACGCTTGCCAACTCTGGCAAGACGCTTCCAGTCCGCACCACCGTTACGTGATTCGTAAATCCACCCGATAGCCGTTCCCAGGTAGAGGTGCATCCTGTCGTGGGGGTCGGCAGCAAACGCCCTTGCATCTCCCCCGTTGGGCCCAAACGGCAGCCAGTCGACCGCCTTTGCCCGAAGGCAGGTGAGGGAAAGAATCAGGGCGAGGAAAGAGGCTTGAAATCTATAGCGTCGATTAAACATATTCCTTCAGTCCGCAGCTTGGTTTAAGCATAAACCGAACGCAACCGGTCGTCAGGAGCATTCAACAGAAAGGCTGACTGGGTCGATACCCAGTCAGCCTTTGCCATTCACTGCAAGTTCTACTTACTTCTGTGGTGATGGGCTGGCGCCGACCGAGGCACAGCCTTTACTGCGCTCTCATCCACAGGGGTTAGGCCGGTCTGGTCGAGTGTTGCACCAGTCGGGATCAGCGTTGTGGCTACGGTCTTAGCGTCCTGAGAACCGGTAAAGACCGAGATACGGCTTGCATCAACACCCTTTTCGGTTACCAGGTAGGCCTTGGTGTTGACTGCACGTGCTGCCGCTGCCGCACTGCCTGCCTTCTCGCTGCTGCTTGCGTTGCCAACGACGGCAAGCTTCGCATCAGACGAGCGCTGCATGTTGAGGGCGATATCGTCAAGGCAAGCCTTGGCTTCGTTATCGACCCGGTTTGGCCGTTTCTTGTCGCGATCAAACATGATCGAGCAGAGGCTGGTCGTCGTCACCGCTGGCGGAGGCGCTGGCGCAACCACCGTTACCGTCGTCGTGCACGATGCAGACTGGCCCTTGTCGTCAACTGTGTTCGCAGTCACCGTAATGGTTCCCGGGGCCGCTCCAGTCGTGTTCAGAGTCGCTGTGGAGGTATTGCCGCTGATCGTGCCAGCCGTTGCACTGTAGCTGTAGGTCAGTGGACGGTTTTGCGGGCTCATGCCATTCGCCGTAATCGTCGAGGAGTCTCCAGGAGATACGGTCGACGGATTCGCCGAGCAGCCAATCGTTGGCGGCTGGAAGGCCTGAATGGTGAACGGCGCCGAGCAGTCAGCGCTTTCACCCGGACGATTGCCCTCAGTCACGTGGCCCTTGGCGGTATAGCTGCCAGGTGCCGCGTTCTTCGTATCGATGTTGGCAACGTTAGATGTTCCCGAAATCGTGCCGCCATCCGTTGTCCAGCTGTAAGTAGCAGTCTTCTTCGGATTCAGATTCAACGCCGTTCCAGTGACCGTCAAAGGATCACCCGGGAAAGCAGTCGAAGGCGAGACCGAGCAACTGAACGTCACAGGAGGAGGAGGAATGATATGGCCGAAGTGCGTCACAATACCGGTGCTCAACTCAGCGCCGTTCAGGTTCGCACGTCCGCCCGTGATCCCAGCCGAAGGTACCGTCGTAAACGGTCCAAAGTTGGCATGAATATAGCGGAAGTCAGCTTGGAACAAACGCAACGAGAAGCGATTGTTCATGAAGGGAAGGTCATAGTCCATGCCACCACCAACCGTCAGGGTCGGACCCCACGTGCTCGGGTTATAGGAGACATTCCGAGAGTTCGGTCCATCCAAGCTGGCGGCACCGGCACTCGCATGCGCAAAGAGGGTGAAATTTTGCATCGGCGCGCGGAAGATCGGGCCAGCAGAGATGGCATACATGTCATTATTTCTGCCATTCGGATGAGCCGCGTAGATGATCTCGCCACCGAAATACTTGTTGAAGTAGTACGCTCCGCTGCCTATCGCGCCCACATCAATCGAAGAGTAACTGATGCCGGCAGGCTTCAACTGCCCATGGGCTCCCCAGTAGGAATAGCCCGTGAATATATCGACACGCGAAGGGTTGACGCCCACGGGGGCGGCTGTGCTGGGAGTCTGCGCACCCAGACTCGCGACTCCAAGGCTGACTGCACATGCAGCCAGTACGAACCGGCCAAAATGACGTAACGGGCTATAAACCATTCGACTTCCTCCGCTCAAATTCTTCAAGTGTTTGTGAGCTTCTAAAATTAGCTCGATATGTTGTTTCGATTCAGTAAAGCTTACCGCAGTTGCTAACCGTACCGGTAAAAAAATACTCTCTTGCAACTATATTTTCAATACTTTACCAGTCAGATACCCCTAGGCTGCACCGGGAAGAACCTTCCGAGTTACCAACGTCCTAATGCCTAATCCAGATTCAGCGTCTTTCGCAATGTCCCTCGCTCATGCTGAATCTTCTCCTGCAACAGCGTGATCGCATATAAAAGCTGCTCCGGACGGGGCGGGCAACCCGGAACATAAATGTCGACAGGAATGACCTGATTGACGCCCTGCAAAAGGGCATAATTGTTGAAAACTCCACCCGAGGTGGCGCACGCTCCCATCGAAATGACCCACTTCGGCTCAGGCATCTGCTCATAGAGCCGCCGGATCACTGGCGCCATCTTCTGCGAAACTCGCCCTGCAATGATCATCAGATCGCTCTGTCGGGGCGATGGACGAAACACTTCGGCTCCAAACCGTGCGATATCGTAACGCGATCCACCCATCGACATCATCTCGATCGCGCAGCAGGCCAAGCCAAAAGTCATCGGCCAGATCGAGTTCTTCCTTACCCAATTGATCGCCGCATCCACCGATGCCAGAACGATGCCTTCCGGCTGGTCGTATCCCCAGCTGACCTCTCTCAGCTTCTCGCGGTTCTTGCCAAAGCTATCCAGGCTACCGAAAAGGTAGCGGTCATCTTTCTGCGGGACCGTCGTAGGACGCCCGTTGCTCGTCGTTTCGTCTGCAGCTGTAGTCATATCACTAATATAGAACGATCTCCATCGGAAACGAATTTCCGCTTCTAACAGTAGATAGTTTGGCCCGGGAACATGTATTTGGATGCAACTCTGCGCAATAGGTTGGCTGCCAGTTACATACAGGAATTCCGCTCCAGCCGGATCCCCTTATCCGACCGAAACCCCGCCGTGAGCTCAAAGCTTATCCGAAACCGCATCCACGTCACCTTCCCCAGCGGCGTTGCCTTACCATTGGCCGGCTGCTCTATCTGGTGCGCCGTCGTGATGAAGTGTGAAGCTACCATGGCCGCCGCCCTCGCCTGGTCAGCCATCCCCGGAACCAGATGTGCATCCAGAATCTCTAGTCGACCCTGCGGAGCCCGGTTCACGAGTGCCGCCAGCCGTTCTTTCACCCCTTCAGACGGGCCCGCAGAGGCCCTGTACTCGCCGTACACCTCAACTAACTGCCCAAAACTCGGACTATCCGCCGCAAACCGGAACTCCCGCGGATTCCACCCGACCGCATCTTGCGCCCGAAAGCTGAAATCCGTGCTGATCAGCAACGGACTTACCGACTGATAAGGTGGAGTAGCCAGCTCCGCATAATCATGTGCAGGCCGCGGAGCGTTCCCTGGCAGCACCCGCAGAATCCAGCCCGAAGCCAGCGGCTCCAGCATCACCTCAAGCCCATTCCCGATCGGCCGCACGAACCCCTCACCGGTGCGAACCTCACCCTCCAGCACCCCCCGAACACAAGTCTTGGCCCCTGACGGCCCCGCCGCCCACCCCATCTCCACTCCCAGCACAACCACCCAGACCACCGCAGAGACCCACTGCCTAATGCGCATTCTCCTCCATCGCCTCAACCAGCGCCCGCCCGAGCGTCTTCTGCTCATCCTTCTCCAGCTTCGCCCCATCCTTCGTCAGGTAGAACACGTCGATCGCCGTCTCGCCCTCGGTATCGATCAGCGCCACCTCGATATTGCATCCAAACCCCGCCAGCGTCAGGCTCAGAGCGCGCAGCAGCCCGGGAACGTCCTGCGCCACCACCTCCAGCAGTGTGCTGTGCGAGGACGCTTCATCGTCAAACTCGACTCGTGTCTCCACCACCACCTTCGGAGTCTTGCGCCGTCCCCGCCTGCGCCCGCTCAGCAGCTTCTCGACCGACATCGCCCCCGTCATCACATCGTGCACGCTCTTCACAAACGCCACATGCTCCGACGCATTCATCTCCAGCGTCCGGAAGGTGTCCGTAAACCGGAAGCTGTCCACCACCACCCCCTGCCGGTTTGAGAACGCGTCCGCCGTGACAATGTTCATCCCCCACGCAGCCAGCGCACCCGACATATTCGCAAACAGCAGCGCCCGGTCCGGCGTCACCACCGTCAGCTCGCTCACCGCCGGCGAGTACCGGAAGTCCAGCTGCACCGTGTCCTCCCCCAGCCGCTGCGCCATCTGGAAGTGAGTCCGTACCTGCTCCGGCGTACGCGTCCGCACATACCGCTCCGGAAACCCTTCCAGATAGCCCGCCACAGCCGCCCGCTGCCCCGGCAGCAGCGCACGCCACCCGATGCACCAGTTCGCTCTCAGCCTGTGCCCCTACGCGCTCCTCGTCCACGCTGCGATCCAGATGGTTCGCCGTCGCCATCTACAGCCGCCACAGATTCTCCGCCTTCCACGGCGTCAGCGCGTCCGGATGCACCGCGTTGATATCCGCATACGTAAACAGCGTCAGCATCCGCAGCGTCTCCGGCGTCTGCACCTTGCCCGCAAACGCCCGCACCGTCTCCGCGTCGAAGATGTCCCTGCGCAGCGCCGCCGACATCTCCAGATGGTTCGATCAGCCCCATCACCAATTCGCTTTCATACGGATCCAGTTCCAGCCGGGCCAGCACGCTCTCCGCCATCCGCGCGCTCTCCTGCGCATGGTCGCCCGTCTCCGCCCCTTGCCCGTGTCGTGCAGCAGCGCCGCCAGGTACAGCAGCCCCGGATGCGGCAGCTCCCGCAGCATCCTGCCAAACCGCGTCGCCCACTCCGCCTCGCGCCCGCCTGCGCATCCTCCAGCTCATGCAGCGTATCGATCAGCACAAACGTGTGCTCATCCACCGTGTAGCGGTGATACGCATCGCGAATCACCAGCGCATCGATCCCGTGAAACTCCGGAATCAGCAGCTCCAGCACGCCCAGCGCATGCATCGACCGCAGCGCCACTCCCGCATACCGCCCGTCAGAATCTCCTGCAGCTCGCGCCACAGCGCCGGGCCCTCCTCCAGGTGCGCCGACAGCAACGGACAGCGCCTGCGAGATCCGCTCCTCCGCCTCCCGTGCCCAGCGCGCACCCGGTCCGCGCCATCGCCGCAAACACCTGCAGCACGACCTCCGGATCCTGCGCCGGATCCCGCCCGCCGCCTCACCGCATCCAGCATCAACCCGCCCCGCTCCACGACGCGAAATCCTGCTGCTGCGTCAGCTCCAGTCCCTCCGCTCGCGCCGCAACCCCAGCAGCCGAGACGCTCCTCGCCCTGCGGAGCTCCTCCATCATCTGCGTCACGCCGCCGCTCAACACTCCGCGCATGCCGGAAGTAGACCCGCATCCAGTACGCCGCATCCACCTTCTTCCCGCCGTCCGCGTCCGGCCAGCCCAATCTCGCGCCTCCGCCGCCGCATCCTGCGCCTGCCAGTCCAGCATGTTGTCGTCGCGCTCATGCCGGTAGTGCAGAAAGCATCGCACCAGTCGCAGAAACTCCACCGCCTCGTCGAAACTCCTGTCCTCCGCTCGCCATCTGCCTCGACCGCTGCCGCCCAGCAGCTTCGCCACCCAGCCGCACACATTCACATCGCGCAGCCCGCCCGGACAGTCCTTGATGTTCGGCTCCAGGTGAAACAGCGTGTCCCCGTACTTCGCATGACGATCCCGCGTCAGCTGCCACAAGCGCCGCCACGATCGCCTTCTGATCGCGCTGCAGCAGCTTCGGCACCAGCTCTCGTGCCAGCTTGCTGCACAGACCTCCGCATCCCCGGTCAGCAGACGATGGTCCAGCAGCGACAGCGCAAACTCCGCATTGTCCTCGTCGAACTGCTCGCACTCCGCCAGCGTCCGCGTCGTCGGCGACACCCGAATCCCGCAGTCCCACAGCTCCTGGTCACGCCGCCGGATCGCATCTTTCACGTCCTTCTCGACCACCCGGCTATCCAGCAGAAACAGCAGGTCCACATCGGAGTACGGAAACAGCTCCCTGCGGCCATACCCTCCGATCGCAGCAACGGCAATACCGCTCGCCAGCTTCGCGTCGTGTTGCAACGCTCCCGCGCCAGAGCCCGCGCACCAGCTCGTCGATCGCCGGCGCCGCGCGCCGCGATCGTCGCCGGCCCGATCGCCCCGGTCTCAAAGGCGCCGCGAATCTCCAGCATCCGCCGCTGGTACTTCGCACGCTGCAGCCCGCCGCTCGTGATCGTTCTCTGCCAGTCTGTCTCTTCCGCCGTTGGGACTTCAGCATCACTAGCCGTCATCCGAGCCATCTTCCAAGGCCGTCATCACTGAGCTCGCAGCGCGCGACGCCGTGCATCCTGAGCTGCAGGCGACAGGCTCTCTGAATCTCGGCATCCGCGCAATATCCGACGGTCGCTACAGCGCAATCTCTCCCCGCTCGTCGTTGCGAATCCGGATCGCCTCGTCGATCTTCGAGACGAAGATCTTTCCGTCGCCGATCGTGCCCGTCCGCGCCGCTGAAATAATTGCTTCGATCGCGCGCTCCACCATCTCGTCCGCGACCACGATCTCCAGCTTCACCTTCGGCAGCAGGTCCACCGCGTACTCTCGTGCCGCGATAGAACTCCGTGTGACCCTTCTGCCGTCCATGTCCGCGCGCCTCGAGGATCGTCATTCCATCGATCCCCGATCTCCACCAGCGCATCCTTCACCGCATCCAGCTTCGACGGCTGAATCACCGCTTCAATCTTCTGCATCTCCCCTTCGCCTTCCTCAAACGCTCACAGCTCAAAGCCCATCGCTGATCTAGTGCGCCCAGTCGTAGCCCTTCTTCGCCGTGCTGCGACAGGTCCAGACCGTCGCGCTCATCATCCTCACTCACCCTAAGCCCAATCATCTTATCCACGACGAACAGAATTACCAGCGTACCCACAATCGAAAGCCTCCACGCAATGCGCCACGCCGAGCAGCCTGATTCAGCACCTGATGCGCATTGCCCTCAAGCAGTCCGGTCGCCTTCCCCGCCCGAAGATCGGATTGATCACGCTAGTTCGCAAACAGGCCCGTCAGCACCGCGCCCAGCGTTCCGCCCGCTCCATGCACGCCAAACGCGTCCAGCGAGTCGTCATAGCCGAACCATGTCTTCACCTTCACCACCATCCAGATAGCAGAACACGCCCGCGATCAGCCCGATCCACAGCGCCGACATCGGCGTCACAAATCCCGCCGCCGGAGTAATCGCCACCAGCCCCGCCACCGCGCCCGAGATCGCTCCCAGCGCCGAGGCTTGCCCTTCCGAATCCACTCCGCCGCGCTCCATCCGATCGCCGCCGCCGCCGCTCCAAAGTGCGTCGCCACAAACGCCGAGCGTCGCCAGCGTTCCCGCCGCCAGCGCCGACCCCGCATTGAACCCGAACCAGCCCACCCACAGCAAACACGCGCCGATAAAGCTCAGCACCACCGAGTGCGGCGGCATCGGCACCTTCGGATATCCCAGCCGCTTCCCGAGATACAGCGCCGTCACCAGCGCCGACACACCCGACGTCACATGCACCACCGTGCCGCCCGCAAAGTCCAGGCACGGAATTCCGCCCCCCAGCGTCGCATTCAGAAATCCGCCCTCGCCCCACACCATGTGCGCCATCGGGCTATAGACCACCAGCGCCCACAGCACCATGAACACCAGCATCGCCGAAAACTTCATCCGCTCTGCAAACGCGCCCGTAATCAGCGCCGGCGTAATGATCGCGAACATCAGCTGATACACCATGAACGTCTGCAGCGGAATCGTCGCCGCATACTTCGCATTCGGCGCCAGCCCCACCCCGTGCAGAAACATGTTGTGCAGCCCGCCGATAAACGCATTCCCCGTCGCCGAACGCCAGCGAGTACGTCACCAGCGCCCACAGCACCGTGATCACGGCCATCATCGCGAAGGTCTGCATCATCGTCCCCAGCACGTTCTTCTTGCGCACCAGCCCGCCATAGAACAGCGCCAGCCCCGGCCCGCTCATCATCAGCACCAGCGCCGCGGTCACCAGCATCCACGCGTTGTCGCCCGCGGTCTGCGCCGTCGCAATCGCCGCCGCATTGTCGCGCAGCCTGCTTCTCCAGCGCCGCAATCCGGTCCGTCTGCGTCGCACCCGCCGCAGGCGCAGTAGCCTGTGCCACAGCCACCGGTCCACTCACGACCGCCCCGCCACAAGATCAGCGCCAACACAAGAACCAGAAACACCTTCACTGCTGAAAAACGCATGGTTCAATCACCCGTTTCCAAATTAGGGGTTATAAAACCCTGTAGGTTATAAAGAAAAACTTCGAGGCAATAACAAGATAGAGAAGATACTTGGCGATCCCGCTAATTCACGGTCTACGACGGTTTGACTTCACGAAAACGTGGGAGCGAGGTTTTTCATACCCCGATGCGCTTAATCTACACAAGGTAGCGCGCAACACAAAGCAAGAAATTAACATTTACCCCAGATATCCCACACGAAAGGCACCTGCCCATGCCCGCACCTACCCTCTACAGCTGGTCCGACGTTGAGACCGAGGAGCTTAATCCTCTTCTCTCGCGCCAGTTCGTCCCCGGCGATCAGTCCATGTTCGCCCGCATTCACCTCAAAAAAGGCTGCATCGTCCCCCGCCACTCCCACCCCAATGAGCAGATCATCTTCATCATCGAAGGCGCCCTCCGCTTCGACTTCGACGAAGGCACCATCTCACACCGTCCACGCCGGCGAAGTCCTCGTCATCCCCGGCAACGTTCCCCACTTCGCCACCGCTCTCGTCGATTGCATCGACTTCGACATCTTCACCCCACCCCGCCAGGACTGGATCAACAAAGACGACGCCTACCTCCGCTAAACCAGTTGCTCATCGAACAGGAACTCAGAAGTCATTAGAAAGGCATTGCCATTCTGAGCGCTAATCTCTCAAATCGAGTTAATTCTCGCAACTTCCTGTCCTTTCGTTGCGTCGAACCTACAGAGGGCAATCCATATGAGATTGAACCTTCTTCTTGCCGCTACCGTGTTTCTTCTTTCGCAGACCTCGTTCGGGCAGAACGACGAAAACATTCAGGTCAACGTTCAGAAGTGCCTAAGCGCTTATTCGATCAAGAGCATCCATGCGTCCGTGCAGGGAGGTTTTGTCACTCTAACCGGCTTTGTCGACCTTTACAGTACAAGATTTCTTGCCGATCAGTTGACGGCCGGAGTTCCTGGTGTCAAATCCATTTGGGATCGAGTTCAAGTTTCAGGCCCAAATGTTCCTGACGAGGAACTGAGCAAGCAGATCAAGAATCTGATCACGGATCGCATACACAAACTTGGCGGCTTTGGCTTCGGATCGATTTCTGTAACCGTGAAAGATGGTGTTGTTACTCTTAGCGGCTACGCCGCTCCCCAATTGGCGTTCCCAACCACGGTTGCAGTTGGGGATATTCAGGGTGTTAAGAATCTCATCGATCACGTCAAGTTGGTTCCCCCATCTGAACCGCACTGGCAGACCGGGTTTGGAATTGGAACAGGAGAAAGCCCCCCAAATCCGTGACGCCGGCAGCGATCCGGATCCGGACGTTACTTTCCGCGGCTATCTAACAAAGTTTCAAGAATCGTGGCTCGCTGCGCCACAGAATCACATCAGTGCAAAGACCTGCGCCGCCCGAGCATCTCCCCCACAATCTCTTCCCACTCCACCCTCAAATCCCCGCTAGCCGCACCACGCCCAGCCTGCCGATACCAATAAACCGCATTCCCCAAATCGCCCTCCTTGCGATGCAGATAAGCATGCACCCAGGCCCCATCCGCACCCCCAACATCCTGAGCGATCTCATGCGCCCGATCCCAATCCCCTTTCGCATCCCACCAGAGCGCGAGCAAAGCCCCGTCGAACTCCCGAGCCTCTGACACCTCAAACTCCCCACCGTCATCAGGTATCCTCCTTACTGCGCAGCAGCCATATATCCACGCTCTCTCATCCACTTCGCTACCAGATCCGGCCACACGCTCAACTGTGGATTCGCCGCCGCCAGCCCCGCCCCATGCGCCCCATGCTGAAAGATATGCATCTCAGCCGGAACTCCCGCCTTCACCAGAGCCTCATAAAACATCACGCTGTTCATCACCGGAACCGTCTTGTCATCCGTGGTCGAAAACAAAAACGTCGGAGGCGTATCGCTCGTCACCCGCGTCTCAGCCGATAGCGACCGCACCAGCGCCGGATCAGGATCATCCCCCAGCAAAAACTTCAACGAACCGCGATGCACGTGCGGCTCCTCAAACGTAATCACCGGATAAGCCAGCACCAGAAAATCCGGCCTGCTCCCCTGCCGTTCCACCACGTCCGCTGAATCCGCCTTCCCCGCATCGAACTGTGTCCCCGCCGTAGCCGTCAGATGCCCACCCGCTGAGAACCCCCACATCCCCACATGATCGGCCGCAATTCCATACTCCGTGGCATGAGCCCGCACCGTCCGGATCGCCCGCTGCGCATCCCCCATCTCCACCGGGTGGTGATATTTCGGCCCCAGCCGATACTTCAGCACGAACGCGGCCACTCCCCGAGCGTTCAGCCATTCGGCAACGGCGTACCCCTCCTTCTCCATCGCCAGATGCTGATACCCGCCGCCCGGAGCCACCACCACCCCGGTCTTGGTCGCGTTCGCCCCCGTCGGCAGAAACACCGTCAAGGTCGGCTTGTCCTCATCCGCATCGCCCAAAGCCCCTGGAGCACCCGCAGGCCACAACAGAACCACCGGCTTTCCCGGGGCTGCTGGCATCGGCGCAGCCACTTGCTGTCCCCACATCACACCCAGACCCATCACCGCCAACATCGCCACACTGAAGACAACCCGCATCCGCATCATCAAAAATCCTCTCGGGCCATACTAAAACCTTCCCGACAATAACGACCTCAATTCCTCCCCCAACATCTCCTTCGACTTCCCACCCCCGCATCCCGTACCCTTGCAAAAGTTCGACGAGCCAAGCACACAGGAGTCTCCCCATTCCCATGAAGCACCTGGTCCAGAAACAGCTAGCCCAATCCATCGACGCCCTGCAAGCCACTCTCGCCGATCTCGACATAGCCGACACCGTCGTCACCATCGCCGAACTCACCGCCAACGCCATGCAGTCCGGCCGCAAGCTCCTCGTCGCCGGCAACGGAGGCTCCGCCGCCGACGCCCAGCACCTCGTCGCCGAGTTCGTCGTCCGCCTCGTCGACAACCGCCCCGCCCTCCGCGCCATCGCCCTCACCACCGACTCCTCCATCCTCACCGCCTGTGGCAACGACTTCGGCTTTGACCAGATCTTCTCCCGCCAGATCGAAGCCCTCGGCCAACCCGGCGACGTCTTCCTCGGCATCTCCACCTCCGGCAACTCCCCCAACATCCTCCGCGCCCTCGAACAGGCCCGCGAGATGGACATCACCACCATCGGCTTCACCGGCAACGGTGGCGGCCAGATGCGCGACCTCTGCGACTACAACATCATCATCCCCTCCTCCACCACCATGAACATCCAGGAGTGCCACCTCGCCCTCGAGCACATCTTCTGCATGCTCGTCGAGTGCCACTACTTCGCAGAGGTCCCGAGCTTAGCCGCCAAATAGTTGTTCTCCTGCGAACAAAACACAAAGTCAGGCCAGTCGCTTATATTCAATTCATCCGAATCTCAAGAGGTCTATCCATGTTCTTCCCTTGGCGTAGTCGTGGTGCATCGTTCGTCTTATTGGCGACGGCAGCAACTTTAACTTCCTTCTCTTCCTTCACCATCGCACAGGACAAGCCTGACGAAAAGCCCGCCTCAGCTCCATCCGCTGCCGCACCCCACGTAGCCGCCGCCACCCCCGACTCCATCACCGAAGGCAGCGTCACTGTTGGAGGCCAGCCCATCGCTTACCGCGCCATCGCCGGCACCCTCACCGTCGGCGGCACCGACCCGCAGGACGCCACACTCGGCTTCGACGGCAAGCCGCTCCCCGACTCCGGCGTCAAACTCCCCGAGAAGACAGAGGATGCACCCCCGACCGCGCGCATGTTCTATGTCGCCTACCTCAAAAAAGATGCCCCCTCCGCCCAGCGCCCCATCACCTTCATCTACAACGGAGGCCCCGGCTCACCCACAATGTGGCTGCACATGGGAACCTTCGGCCCCAAGCGCATCGTCACCCCGGACACTCAGCACCAGGAAGGCGCACCCTACTCCATCGTCAACAATGAGTACTCCCTGCTCGACGTCAGCGACGTAGTCTTCATCGACGCTCCCGGCACAGGCCTCAGCCGCACCTTCGGCAAGAACAAGTCCGAAGCCTTCTACGGCGTCGACGCCGACGGCCACGCCTTCGAGCGCTTCATTCGCCGCTTCCTCTCCAAATACGACCGCTGGAACTCCCCCAAGTACCTCTTCGGCGAAAGCTACGGAACCCCACGCTCCGCCGTTCTGGCCGCAGACCTTCGCAGCGTCGATCTCAACGGCATCATCCTGCTCTCGCAGATCCTCAGCTTCGACAACAGCGTCGACGGCCCCACCGCGAACCCCGGAGTCGATCAGGCGTACGCCCTCGCACTTCCCACCTTCGCCGCCACCGCCTGGTATCACCACAAGCTGCCCAACCAGCCGCCAGCCCTCAAGCCCTTCCTCGCAGAGGTGGAAAAGTACGCCCTTGGCGACTACATGACCGCTCTGCTCCAGGGCAGCGACCTCACTGACGCCCAGCGTCAGGCCGTAGCCGAAAAGCTCCACACCTACACCGGCCTCCCCGTCGACTACCTTCTCCGCGCTGACCTCCGCGTCACGGGCGGCGAATTCTCCAAGGAGCTCAAGCTCGACGAAGGCATAACCACCGGCCGCCTCGACTCCCGCTATCAGGGCCCCGACGCCGATCCTATGGGCGCAACCTCCGGCTACGATCCTCAGAGCGACGCCATCACCTCAGCCTGGAACACCGCCATCAACCAGTACCTGCATAGCGATCTCAAGTACGCCACCCAGGCCACCTACCTCCTGTCCGGACGCCAGGGCGGCGAGTTCTCCTGGAACATGACCCATACGCCCCCGGGCCGCGGCTTCGGTGGCGGCGGCGCTGCCCCCGGAACCGTCGAGACCGGAGCCAACGTCATGCCCGACCTCGCCTACCGCATGAAGATGAACCCGAAGATGAAGGTCATGCTCGCCGGCGGCTACTATGACCTGGCCACTCCCTACTTCGAGGGCATCTACGAGATGCACCATCTCCCCATGCCGAAGAACCTGCAATCCAACATCAGCTACCACTACTACGAAGCCGGACACATGATCTACGTCCGGGAAGACATCCTCAAACAGTTCCACTCCGACGTAGCCGCCTTCATCAAATCCACCGAAAACGGCAAATAAACCAACACACTGGAAACACAAAGGCCGGGCACATCCAGTGTCCGGCCTTTTCACCCCACGAAAGCATTTCCCATCGTTATCGGGCCTTATCGATCGTTCAAGGGCACACAAAGGAGCCTTCTAAGCATCGGACGAAAAATCGCACTGGGCTTTGGCTGCGCTGCGTGCACAATTAAATCCTCAGGGCGATCAAATGAATCGCTCAACCCTGTGGCTTGCCGTTCCCTCACAGCGCCCTCAAGGCTTTAAATCCCATTCCTTGAGTTTCTTCGCAGCGGTGCCGAACGGTCCAAGCTGATAGACGGCCGCGGCCGCCGGTGAAAAGGCGAATGGCTCAAACGGTTCGGCGACCATCTTATCGAGGTATTCCCGTGGAGCGACGCCGGTGCTGACGTGCGGATTGAAGTGCTCGCCGGTTTGTTTCGGCACAAACATCGACACGTATTGGATCAGGCCCGCGTCCGTGGCGGGATCATTGTGCCGTGCAGTGAATGCCTCGATCGGGCCGGTTTCCACCGTAAACGGGGCGATGGCAGCAATCACGTCCGCTTGCAATTGGATAATCCCCGGCGTTGGCTTCGCGCAAATGCCCGCGACGCCAACCGCGCCAGTTGGGGCGTAATAGTATTTGAAGGCTTCCAGGTTCATCGAGTTCACGTGTGCACTGGCCAGAACCTTGCCAACGGCAGCATAGACCTGGTCAAGGTCCGCGGTACGAACGAAACGTTGCACCAGGGTGATGTGTGGAGTGTGCGTCGCATCCAGGGCGAACCCTTTTGGGTAGACCTTGAGCAGACGAGTATTGTTCGCTTCGGCACGTCGGAGCATCGTCGCATCCGGCTCCAGCAGTACATCAATGGCCGTGATTTGTTGCGCATCGGGCGAACTGGCTTTCGTTACCTTTTCAAACGCCACGTTTGTAAGCAGCACCAGAGCGACCAAAAACTCCGTCAGTGAGATTTTCATCAACTCTTCCTTCTGAACGATGACGAGGCACTTAGACCGAGCGTCCCGCCATTGCAAGTGCTACTTCGAGCCGCCGCTTTCCTTCAGCTTCTCGAGGACTTGATCCATGTTGAAGCTGGCGGCCTTCTGCCGTTGTGGGAAGTCCTTGAAGGTCATCAGGAACTGACCCACATAATCCTGCGCGGGTACGAAGACGAAGGCGCGATCGATCAGCCAGTCGTAGTAGGTATTTGAGGTGATATCCGCCCTCTCGTATGGGTCTGTGCGGAGGTTGTAGAGCTTCGGGACGCGCAATTCGGTGAACGGGTTCGCCCAGATCAGCAACGTTCCCGGGGCTCGCTGCTCCAGGAAGACAAACTTCCAGTTGTCGTAGCGCAGGGCGACCAGTTGCTGGTCATCGTTGATGTAGAAGAAGGATACTCGCGTGCTCTTGTCGGTTTGACCAGTAAGGTAGGGGACCAGGTTGTCGCCGTCGAGGTGAACCTTGTAGGTCATATCGCCGACCTTATAGCCTTTAGACAACTCTTCCTTGATATTGGGATCGCCGGCCATGGCAACAAACGTGGGCAGCCAGTCGAGGTGAGCGATGATGTCATTGCACACACTCCCCGGCTTGATATGACCCGGCCAGCGGATCATCGCCGGAACCCGGTAGGCGCCTTCCCAGTTGGAGTTTTTCTCGTTGCGGAATGGCGTCATTGCTGCATCTGGCCAGCTGTTCATGTGCGGGCCGTTGTCGGTGGAGTACATGACAAAGGTGTTGTCCGCAATGCCCAGGTCATCGATTACCTTCAGCACCTGACCGACGTTTTTGTCGTGGTCGATCATGGTGTCGTGATATGGGCTCTGCCAGCGTCCCGACTGGCCGAGGCTCTCCGGCTTGGTGTGGGTACGGAAGTGCATGTGGGTGAAGTTCACCCATACGAAGGCGGGCTTGCCTGCCTTGTTCTGCCGCTGGATGAAGTCCACGGCTCGGGCGGCGATGTCGTCGTCGATGGTCTCCATCCGCTTCCTGGTAAGAGGTCCAGTGTCGGTACATACCTGCCTGCCCACTCTACCGAAGCGCGGATCCACGGTGGGGTCGTCCTTGGCCGAGGCCTTGCAGTCCAGGACGCCGCGCGGCCCGAACCTGGCGCGAAACGCTGGATCCTTCGGGTAGTCAGGCTGCTCCGGCTCTTCTTCGGCGTTGAGGTGGTACAGATTCCCGTAGAACTCGTCGAAGCCGTGCACCGTGGGCAGGAATTCGTTACGGTCGCCGAGGTGGTTCTTGCCGAACTGCCCGGTCGCATAGCCTTGTGCTTTCAACAGCTCGGCAATGGTCGGGTCTTCCTTTTGCAATCCTAACGTAGCGCCCGGCAAACCCACCTTGGTCATGCCAGTGCGCAAGCCCGATTGGCCGGTGATGAACGACGCCCTGCCGGCGGTGCAGCTCTGCTCGGCATAGTAGTCGGTGAAGATCATGCCCTCTTTCGCGATGCGGTCGATGTTTGGCGTGTGAAAGCCCATCAGTCCCATGGAATAGGCGCTGATATCGGTCTGGCCTATGTCGTCGCCCCAAATGACGACGATGTTTGGTTTCCTCTGTTGCGCGCTAAGCTGAACCGCTGTGGTCAAAATCAGCAGGCTGATAATCAGGGGCACAAAAGTTTTTCGCATCAAGTTCCTCTCATGGGGAGATCTCGGAGGTCACTCACAGGGCCGATTGATATTAAGGAGGGGGCCGATCCAACAGTTCCAGTCAGATTCTCAGGCAGGCTGGACTATACCATAGGCATATAACGAAATCCCTCGCGCACAAGACAACGAATAAGAAGCGGAGAAGCAGAAACGCGTTCTCGCAGAGCTCCCGGGCCAGGACGCTCTCCAAATCTCCCCTGCCCTTTCACGCCCAACAGTTCTACCATCGAATCCCCTTCCCAGAGCAGCACCGAAGCCACCTCCACGCGACGAATCTGAGGGCCATCAGAGGCCGCGCACATTCGAACATCGGAGGAACCAGATCCAAATAGCCTTCTAGCGGATTTCCAAAGCCGTCGGATGCTTCGGCTGATAAAGGCCAGTCTCGCCCCCGCCAGGAAGCCTGATCCTGACGATCGAGCCCCATTTGGCCTCCTGCACCTGCGAGCACTCAACACCCTTCTCCGCCAGCGCCGCAATCTCCGCTCGCAGATCATCACACATCAGATAGAGCTCTGGCCGTTCATTCTCTTCGGCAGGATGAACCGCCACCTCCGCCGGAGGCAGCGCGAAGATCAGCCATCCATGACCGGCATCCACCGAACCAAATCCCAGAACATCACGCAGGAAGACGCGATCAGCCTCCGCGTCCTTGCTGTATACGATCACGTGCGCACCAAAGATCATCGATCAGCCCTTCTCGCACTCTGCCAAAGGCTACCATCTTCCCGAAGCCGACCGTGTTGCCACCACACCCCGCATGCTTGCTCTTTGATCGTAAAAAGTCATACCATCAGTCTCCCCTCCCTGAACAACGCCCGGAGTTCGGCCCCGTAGTCTGGCGCGATTCCTCTGAGGGCCACCAGAGGCCGCGCCCATTCGGAAAAAATCGGGGGTTAAGATGAGCCCGTACCGTTCGAACAAGCACGTCCAGAACTCATATAGTTCTTCCCTCTTCCAGAAGCTGAGCATCTCGACACTCCTCCTGGCCTTCACCTCCACTCTCGCCGCCGCGCAGGCACCGCAGGACATTCCCATCGGCGCAACCTACGTCTGCAACGGCGAGCGCATCTTCGCCGAGAGCTGCAACATCCGCGACACCTCCGACACCTCCCGATGCATGATCGGCCATCCCGACCACGTCATGCCCAACGGACTCATGCAATACACCTACATGACCCGCGGAGAACTGAAGAAGCTCCTTCCCACCTGCCAGCAACCCTCAGCCAAGGACCTCGCCGCAGCCGCCGCCTTCCAAAAGCGCCAGCAGGACACCTACAACGCCAACGTAGCCAAAGCCGAGCAGCAAATGAAAGCCCCCACCCAGGCCCAGCAGCAAGCCATCAGCAGCTACGGCCAGATCCCGCCTCCCAAAAACGCCGAAGAGCGTCAGATGCGCCGCTGCGTCAGTTCCGGTCGACTCCCCGCCAGTTGCACCGGCAATCAACTCTTGGGCGCCTTTGGCCAGATGCTCAACTCGATGGTGCAAATCACCAAAGGCCCGCCGCCTCCCGGCCCCAACATGGCAGGAGTCTTCCAGGGCGCAGGCAACTGGCGTCTCGACTTCATCGATGAGGGCGTCCTCGTCAACTGCTCCTTCCTCTCGCCCGACCAGCACAATTACTCCCTCGACTTCAAAAACGACCGCACCGTCCTCACCATCGACACCACCCCCAAGCCGCTCATCCTCACCATCCGCGCCGACGGCACCATCACTGGCCCCGGCCCCATCGTCATCGACGGAGTCGTTCCCTCCGGCTCCGGCGGTGGCGGCTCCACTCCCGGTCACTACGAGACCCACGATGTCACGACTCATCAGGAGATGACCGCACTCGAAGCCCAAACCCACGCCGGCGAGTCCGGTGTCACCCAAACCGGCGCAGGCACCTACGATCTGGCTCGCACAACCACCCAGGGCACCTACGTACCCGGCACCTCCTCGCCTACCTACACAACCTTCGCGCACAGACGAACGACCTGCCCCGCCCTCAACCTCAGCTCCAAAGGAACGGGCATCGGTGTCCAGACCATGCAGACCGACCTCCTCAAGACCATGTTCGGCGGAGAAAAAGGCCCGCCCACACCTCCCGGCATCCGCATGCACGGCATCTTCGCCGCACCCACCGGCTTCAGCCTCGAGTTCTTCCCTGAGTCCGTCATCCTCGGCTGTGGCCCCGACGCCGCCCGCGCCTATCCCTACACCGTCGCCGCTGAAGGCACCCGAGCCGTCATCAAAATCGCCGCGCCCGACCACCCCCTCACCTTCGCCTTCAAGTCCGATGGGGCACTCGAACCCGGCTCCACCGGCCCCTACCAGGTCCACGGCCGCATCGTCACCGGCCAGGACAACAACGATAACTTCACCTTCGCCCCCATGGAGCGCACCTGCGACCTCGCCACCCTCGCTCCCAGCAAGACCATCCCCGCAACCGGCGGCACCACCGCAGCCGCCACCATGGTCGCATCCGCAGCCTCTCCCACCGGCGGAGCGTCCCCCAACCCGGCCACCCTCTCTACCCCAGCCGCACCCTTAGGCAACGCAGTCCTCTCCATCGTCTCCGGATTCACCACCCCACCCGGCACCCCCAACGCACTCGCCGGCCGCCCCTACATTCTCTTGCGCGACAGCTACGCCAACGCCCTCGCCCAGGGAGGCGTCTCCGTCCCACCCGGAACCTCACCCTACAAGTACGCTGGCGCCGCCTGCTTCCCCAACAAAACCCCCGACTGTCAAAAAATATCCGACGCCATCAAAGCCAGCGCCGCCTCAGCCGTCCGCGCCGATGCCAACGGTAGCGGAACCTTCCCCGGCGTCCCCCCCGGAACCTACTATCTGATGATCTCTACCCGATTCAATAACCAACCAATCATCTGGGGTCAGTCCATCCAACTCAAGCCCGGCGCAACCACCTTAACGCTCGATCAACGCAACGCAACCCCATTAAATTGAACCTTCGTTGAGGGACAACAACCGCCGAACGGTCTAAATTTGAGACATGTACAACGCAAAAGCGTACTCCGCTGCCAGTGAGAAATCGCCGCTTGCGTCCACCACGATCGCGCGGCGCGATCCAACCGAGAATGACGTGCAGATTGAGATCCTCTTCTGCGGCATCTGTCATTCCGACCTGCATCAGGCTCGCAATGAGTGGAGCGGTGTGATGCCCACCGTCTACCCCTGCGTTCCCGGCCACGAGATCGTCGGCCGCGTGACAAAAGTAGGCCCCGCAGTAACAAAGTTCAAAGTCGGCGACCTCGCCGCTGTCGGCTGCCTGGTCGACTCCGACGGCACCTGCCCCGAGTGCAAACAGGGCTTCGAGCAGTTCTGCCCCAACCTCATCCTCACTTACAACTTCCCCGACAAGCACACCGGAGGCGTCACATACGGCGGCTACTCTGACAGCATCGTCGTCACCGAGAGGTTCGTACTCAAAGTTCCCGCCAACCTCGACCTCGCCGGAACCGCGCCGCTCCTCTGCGCCGGCATCACCACCTTCTCACCCCTCCACCACTGGGGAGTCACCAAAGGCAAGAAGGTCGGCATCGTAGGACTCGGCGGACTCGGCCACATGGGACTCAAATTTGCCCACGCCCTCGGAGCCCACACGGTTCTCTTCACCACCTCGCCCAACAAAAAAGATGACGCCATCCGTCTCGGAGCCGACGAAGTCGTCGTCTCCCGTGACGCCAACCAGATGGCCACGCACGCCGGAAGCTTCGACTTCATCCTCGACTGCGTCTCTGCCGACCACGACATCAACGCACTCCTCGGCCTCCTCCGCCGCGACGGCAACATCACCCTCGTAGGCGCACCGGAAAAACCTTTCGCCATCTCCGCCTTCCCCCTGATCTTCGCCCGCAGGAGCCTCTCTGGCTCGCTCATCGGCGGCATCGCCGAGACCCAGGAGATGCTCGACTTCTGCGGCAGGCACAACATCACCGCCGACGTCGAAGTCATCCCTATCCAGAAGGTCAACGAAGCGTACGACAGACTCTTGAAGGCTGACGTCAAATATCGCTTTTCAATCGATATGGCTTCCCTCAAAGCCGAAGCATAACGAAGGAACAACCGCTCACGGCAGGTCAGAAATATTGACAGCGCTGCTATACTGAACTTAGAAGAAGAGTCAAAGCCCGGCGCCTAGCCGGGCTTTTTGATTCAGCACAGCGTACGGACTAAGTCCGTACCTATGCTATTTGTTTCGAAGACTTTAGGACTTTAAAGGTAGGGGGAGGGGAGGTACACCGTGCAACTCCAAATCAAACATCGCCGGGGCTCCATCAACACACTCCGCCATACCCTCCTGCCCCTCGCCATACTTTATTTATCCACAGCCCTCGCCGCCCACGCCCAACACAACACCCACCTCATGAAGTTCACCTGCGGCCCGGCAAACCGCCTCTTCGCAACCCTCTCCCCCACCTCCCGCTTCACGGGCACCAACTCCGGCTTCGACCTCATCGACTCTCCCTCCATCTCCGACGGCTCCTGCCACAGCGACAAACCCTTCTTCTTCTCCGTCGCCGTCCCCGAAGGCAACTACCACGTCGTCGTCACCCTCGGAGGCCCGCAAACTGCCGTCACCACCGTCCGCGCAGAAGGCCGCCGCCTCATGCTCGAGAAGATCCCCACCCTCGCTGGCGCCTCCGTCACCCGCACCATCGAGGTCAACGTCCGCGTCCCCGAAATCTCCGGCGACCCCACCCATGCCGTCAAGCTCAAAGCCCGCGAACAAGGCATCCTCAACTGGGACCACAAGCTCACCCTAGAGTTCAACGGCGACAATCCGAGCGTCCGCTCCATCTCCATCGCGCCTTTCTCCAAAGCCGTCCCCGAACCCACCATCTACCTCGCCGGCGACTCCACCGTAGTCGACCAGTACTTCGAACCCTGGGCCGCCTGGGGCCAGATGCTCCCGCGCTTCTTCACCCCCGGCATCGTCATCGCCAACCACGCCGAATCCGGCGAGACCACCCGCTCCTTCGTCTCTGAAAACCGCCTCGCCAAGATCATGTCCGTCATCCAGCCCGGCGACTACCTCTTCATCCAGTTCGCCCACAACGACATGAAGCCCGGCGCCGTCCCGATCGACGACTACAAGAAACTCCTCACCGACTACATCGCCCAAACCCGCGCCAAGCAAGCCACGCCCGTCCTTGTCACCAGCATGAACCGCCGCACCTTCGACGCCGACGGCAAGATGACGAACTCCCTGCTCGGATACCCCGACGCCATGCGCGAAGTAGCCTCCAACCAGCACGTAGCCCTCATCGACCTGAACGCCATGTCAAAGACCCTCTTCGAAACCCTCGGCCCTGAGGCCTCCATGAAGGCCTTCATGCACTACCCCGCCAACGCCTACCCCAATCAGACCGAAGCCATCAACGACGACACCCACTTCAACAGCTACGGAGCCTACGAACTAGCCCGATGCGTAGTCCACGGTATCCGCGAAGCCAACCTCCCCATCGCAAAGTTCCTCGCCCCCGACGTCCCCGACTTCGACCCATCCCACCCCGACCCCCTCACCGACTTCCACCTACCCCCCACCCCCATCCTCTTAAAAACCAACGTCATGAAAGTAGGCCAAACCTAATCGACTTTACTCATGACTCGTAACTCGTTACTCATTCTTTATTGCGATTTATCATCAGCGACCGCCTTCTCCCTCAGCAGAGCCTCCACATCCGCACGAAAATCCCGCTCGCTCACGGCCCCAACATAAGTCTTGGCAACCATCCCATTCCGATCCACCAGAATCGTAGTGGGCAAACCCTGCATGCCATAAGCCATCTGCGACATCTTCTCCGGAAACACCACCGGATAAGGCACCTGAAACTTCTCTACAAACGCCCGCACCTTATCGCGACCGCCTTCATCCATCGCAATCCCAACCACAGCCAAACCTTGCGGTCCCAACTCACGCGACAGCCGTATCAAACCCGGAGTCTCCTTCCAGCAAGGCACACACCAGCTAGCCCAATAGTTGATCAGCACTACCTGCCCGCGATGATCCGCCAATCGCCAGACCCCACCATCCATCTGCTCCAACACCAGCTTCGGCATAGGTTTCCGCGCCGCCACCGGCTTCAAACCACCCGACTGCCGCGGCTCATGCACGAACGCAAACACCAGCAGCGCAGTCCCCAGCACAGCAAAGCCATACTGAACCCACCGAGCTCGCCGACTATCCATACATCCCGATCATACAAACCACTCGCCCTCCAACCCACACATCGGATACAGTGGACACCAACGAGAGCGAAGAGGCCTCCAATGATCCGAAGCACCACGCTGCACAGAGCCCTCGTGCTCATCAGCCTCCTCATCACCACCATCCAGGCGAACCCTTACTCCGTCCAGTCACACGAGGAGATCATCGACATCGCCTGGAAGAACTCCATTGTCCCTGTCATCCTCAAGCACTTCCCCAACCTCACCGACGCGCAGCTCAACGAAGCCCACGCCTACGCCTACGGCGGTTCAGCCATCCAGGACTTCGGATACTATCCCTTCGGCAACGCCTTCTTCTCTGACCTCACCCACTACGTCCGCTCCGGAGACTTCGTCCTCTGCCTCATCCGTAACTCTCAGACCGCCGACGACCTCGCCTTCGCCATCGGCGCCCTCTCCCACTACATCGGCGACACCATCGGCCACAGCTACGCAACCAACGAAGCCGTCCCCATCGAGTTCCCCAAGCTGGCTCGGCAATACGGTTCTGCAGTCAACTACGCCGAAGGCCCCCACCAGCACGTCCAGACCGAGTTCGCCTTCGACATCAACCAGCTCAGCAAGGCCCGTTTCGCCCCCTCCCGCTACCTCGAGCACGTCGGCCTCGGAATCCCCCGTCCCCTCCTCCGCACCGCCTTCTACGAGACCTATGGCCTCAACCTGCCCGACGTCATCGGCAGCAAAGAGACCTCCCTTCGCACCTACCGTCGAGGCGTTCGCAGCTTTATTCCCAACATTGCTCGCGCCGAAACCATCCTCCACAAAAACAGCTTCCCCACCGACATCCCAAGCGACGACTTAGCCCAACTGAAGAGCGAACTCCTCCAGATATCCAACGACGACAACTGGCAACAATATAGACAGAACCCCGGCTTCACCAGCCACCTCTACGCCGGCTTCATCTACATCGTCCCCAAAGTAGGGGCCCTGAAGATGCTGTCAATCCGCGGCCCTGAGCCACAGACCGAGGAGCTCTACATCCACAGCATGAGTCGCTCGGTCCGGGTGCTACTCCGGGTCATGGCCAACTACGATCGCATCGAGCATTACATCACCAACCGCGACCTCGACACCGGCGCCGTCGTCAAACCCGGCGGCTACCCCCTCACCGACAAGACCTACGCAAAGCTCCTTGCCGAGTTGACCAAACACCCCACACGCCCCATCCCCATCCAACTAAAGCACGACATACAGGACTACTACGCTGACCCGCTCGCCCCTATCGCCACCAAAAAAGATGCAACGCAATGGGCAGCAGTCCAGGCGAACCTGAAAACCCTCGACACCATGAAGACCATAGGAGAGATTGATCCCATCCCCGACGAAATTCTCGACTCAGAGTGAAGCAAACCCTACACGCGCGCTAACGATCCAGGCTGAAATGGAAGTCGACATACGTCTGCACCTCGACTGCCTTCCCACTCATCAGATACGGCCTATATCGCCAGTTCCGCATCGCGTCCAAGGCAGCCTCACGCAGTGCTGTCGGCCCACTCACCACCGTCACGCTCTCGACAGTACCCTTTTCCGAGATCAGCGCTCGAACCATCACGTCTCCCTCTGTCCGTTGAAAATGCGCAGCCTGCGGATATGTCGGCTTAGGCGACGCAATCAGGTTATGCGACAACGTGGAAGCCGGCACAAAGACTACCTTATGCAACGCCGGACCTGAAGCAGGTGCATCCACCGCACTTTTGACAGCAGGAGTCGAAGCATTCGCGTCCGGCACCGTCAACCTCCGGACCCACGGCATTCTTGCGCTGGGAATAGCCCCCTGTAAATTCTCCGGCATGTGTACACTACTCGTCACAGCCGGCGGCGGGGCTTCCTCCTTTGCGACATGGATCTTCCCCGGCTGATTCCCAAACTCAGTCCGAACCTCTGTCCTTGGCTGATTTTCCGGCCCTGTCTGACTTAGCCCCGTCTTGCCTGATCCTGACCGATTCGGCCCGTTACGATCCAGCCCGCGAACCTGTCCACCCGTATTTCCACCCTGTCCTGCTGCCTCTACCCTTTGTCTCTCGACTGGCCGGGCAACTGTCTTCTGCAGGGTCGCCCCCGGCCCAGCCACACCGTTTCCTCCTCCTCGACCCGGCGGATCCAAACCATGCATCGCGTCCGCACCGCCTGGCCGACTCGCTGCTGCGGCCTCCGCAATCCGGCTGCCTCCCACTTCTCGCGCATGCCGACCATAGAAAAACACCCCTGCTGCGCCAGCCAGCAACAACAGTACTGCCATCACCCAATAGACCCACCGCGGCCGCGTTGTCTCTTCCGGCGTCGAAACAACCGACGGCTCAACCACGCCCACCTTCGTCGCCTCCGTTCGAGGCCCCACAATCGCCTGTTCCGCAGCATGCGTTTCCTCAGTCTCCTCGATCTCCGGCAATGAAAACCGCTGCATCGGAAGCCCCTTCGGCCGCCCATTCGTCTCCGGTAATGGCAGACTCTCCACCGTCGTGCTGATCCGCGCCGTCAGGTCATCCAGATGCGGCTCAATCCGCTCCATCCTGTGATCGATGCTGTCCAGATGCAGCTTAAGCTCCAGCGTATTCAACTCCAGCCGGCTCAGCGCCTCCTTTACCAGCGCAGTCCCTCCAAACAACGATGTCGTCGTCCCCTCCACATCATTCCGAGGGCCCGCAGACAGCCGTTGCTCCAACTCCAGCGCCTCTCTCTCTTCCTCTTCGTTCTCGGAATTATCGTTGAGCGCAGCGACAATAGCGCCCCATCCGCCAGCCTCATCGCGCTTATTTGCTGGCTTCTCAACATGAGCTGTTACAGCCGGCTGAGGCTCGTTAGCTTTCGGCACCCATTCAGCAGCTTTCGGCTCAGGTTGAGCGGATTCCCTCCCCGGTTCAGCAACATTCGAGTCCCGTTCAACCTCGCACCACCCTCCCACTCCCGCCAGAAACACCCCAAGGAGACTGACCGACACCGCGTTCTTCTCGATCTTCTCTGTCTCCGGTCCACCCAAGGCAAGCGCGACGATCGTCAGTATCCGCGTCCGCGTCAGCCTTCCTTCCTCCCGCTGCCCAACCGACTTCGTCAATACTGTAAATTCCTTGCGGAACTGCTCGTCATGCGCCAGCTTAGGAGACAGTTGCAGAAAATCCGCCGGTTTCCCAAACTTCACCTCATACTTGCCGAACAACTCCTGAAACTCGGCAACATAACCCCCATAGCGGCCAGAGGTTTCCTGCGCATTTGAGAAGAACGCCATGATGGAGCCAAATAATACGCCATTTCCGGGTTACTTTTCTAAGTCCATATGTATTTTGAGTAAGCAGGGACGGCATAAAAAAGCTACAACTACAACAGCCCATTCACGATGGCGACGCGCGCCCCACCTGCATCCAACCATTAGGACAACCGGGATGATCGACAGTAATAAGGAGAAGCGATGACACTCGCTCGTAAACCGTTCGTAACCAACATTCTCAAGGCAGCAGCTCTGGCCATCCTCGCCGTCGCCATCCTGGGCACTACCGTCGGATGTAACACCAAAAACAAGCCGACGCCGGAAAACTTCATCAGCACTCTCAACGCCTACTTCCAGGAACACCCCGACTGCCTCCTCGTTGACACCCGTTTCCCCTACGAGACAAGTGACCCGGCAAAAACCAAGCAACTCAACACCCTTGTCAAATCCCAGCTTCTCGAAGTCAGCGTCGAAACCGCCATCCACGCCAGCCGCTTCACCGTCACGCCCACCGGAGCGCGCTACGCCCCGCGCTTCTGCTTCGGCCATCGCGTTGTCACCAGCATTGACAGCACGACACCCCTCACCGTAGTCAACGGCTTCCGCCAGACACAAGTCACCTACCACTACAAGATGGAAGACGTTCCCGTCTGGGCCAAGTCCGACGATGTCCTCGCCGCCTTCCCCAAGCTAGCCACCGCCCTCAGCGGTCAGGCCTCCGACCACGCCACCCTCGCCCAAACCATAGCCGGCTGGCAAGTCCCTGACTAGCGATTCTCTAAATCTGTGGTGAACTGGCGTCCGGATAGCTTGTCACTCGTAGTGCGATAAGCGCGCAGATCGGACGTGTATTGTGGTCGAATATATCTGCGCCCTCTAAAGCCCCTGCCGGAATCTTTCCGCTCTGCTGCTCCCGTACGCGCTTTCGCGATAAAATATACCCATAGTGGCCCGCTCCTCCGTCCTCCGCAGCATCGCTTGGGTTTGGTTTCTGGCGACCGTCGCCGTCTTAGTCGTCGGCTTCCGTCAGGCCATCTTTCTCGCCCCAACTGAAGCGACGATGGGCAATCTGCAGCGCATCTTCTACTTCCATGTGCCGCATGCCATCCTCGGTCTCGTCTTCCCGTATATAAACGTCACCGCCTCCCTCTGCTACCTCTTCTGGCGCCGCCGGGACCCACTCAAGGCTCTCTCTGCCGATGCTCTGGCCGTGGCTTCAGCCGAAGTCACTGTCCTCTACGCCAGCATCTGCCTCGCCTCCGGCATGCTCTGGGGCAAACCCGCCTGGGGAATCTGGTGGGCATGGGACGCCCGCCTCACCACGGAGCTCATCCTCTGGCTTCTCTACGTCAGCTATCTCTTGCTCCGCCGCTTCTCACCCAGCGGGCAGATTGGCGTACTCGCCGCCGTACTCGCAGTCTTTGCGGCCATCGACGTCCCCATTGTCTTCATGTCCATCCGTTGGTGGCGTACCCAGCACCCAGCTCCCGTATTCGGCGGAGGCCCTGACTCCGGCATCGACCCTGCCATGATGCCAGCCTTCCTCTGGAACCTCGCTGGCTGGGCCATGTGGGGCATCTTCCTCATCGGCTTCCGCTTCGCCCTCGAACGTCGCCGTCAGCTAGCCGAGCAGGACGCCGCACTCCAAGCCATCGAAGCCTCCCTGGAGACCCCGCAATGACCTGGAAGACCTTCTTCGACTTCTCCACCATGGCCCACCGCCATCTCGTCTTCGTCTACGTAGGCATCTGGCTCCTTCAGGGCGGATACCTCGCCTGGACCGCCTACAACTGGCAGAAAATCCGCTCCCCCCGGAGCTAACCCTCCTATCAACCCTGCCAACGCCGCTATTCTGAAGCTAGAGAATCCCAGCATTTCGCTTTTGCCGTTGCTCTTACTCATGACTCTTTACTCATGACACTCGCTATCTTCGCTATGCCCGGTCAAAAAATATCCCCCCAAAAAACAAAAAAACAACGAAGCCGCAATATCCGCGACTTCGTTGTCCGAGAAGGAATGCTACTGATGCGTGAGCTCCCCATCTGGCAACTCTCGGCATCAATCTCGTAAACACAGCCCTTTAAAAAAGGTTTCGAAAATATTTTCTGCCACGTGCAACTCTTACCGAATCAGCCAATTCCCCCAACGCCTCCAACCAGTTAGACTCGCAATAGTGCAGACACCTCGCTCATCGCTCTTGGCCGGTCTGGCCGCGGCAACCCTTCTCCTCGCCACCTCAGGCTGCCGCCGCAGCCACTTCCCCGACGTCCCTCCCGGCTATCGCGAATTTGCCTACGTCACCAACGGAGGCTCCAACACCGTCACCGTCCTTGACCTCGTCTACCTCCGCCAGGACCGCACCCTTGAAGTCGGCGCCAATCCTACCGGCATCGCCGTTAACCCGCAGCGCAATGAGGTTTACGCCGTCAACACCCAGTCCGGCTCAGTCACCGTCATCGACGCCCAAAATAACCGCGTCGCCGCCACCATCGGCGTACACCGGCAACCCTACTTCATCAGCGTCGAACCCTCGGGCCACCGCGCATACGTCGCTAACTCTGGCTCCAACACCGTCAGCGTCATTGACCTCGACCGTCGTCGCGAGATCGGCGTAGCCGGCACCGGCGAGCAACCCGGACTCGCCCGCATCTCCCCCGACATGCGCTCGCTCGTCGTCACCAACCGCAGCAGCAGTAGCGTCTCCATCTTCGCCGTCGCACCCTACGACGCCCAGCCCCACGGCCCGATCCTCCGCCTTCGCGCAGCCTTCCCCGGATGCCCCGGAGCCACCGACGCCGTCATCCTCCCCGACTCCTCAAAAGCCTTCGTTGCCTGCTCCTCCGGACACCAAGTCATGGCCATCAGCCTCGCCGCAGCCCCCGACTCCTGGGCCGCCCGACAGGACCCCTCGCTCACCACCGACCACGTCCTCACCCTCCTCGACGTCGGCCAGACCCCCGTCCACCTCGCCCTCAAGCCCGACGGCGGCGAAATCTTCGTCTCCAACTTCGGCTCCGACTCCATCTCCGAAATCTCCACCTGGACCAACGAGGTCAGCAACACCTTCGCCATCGGCAGCAAGCCCGTCCAGAGCGTCGTCACCGCCGACAACAGTACCCTCTGGGTCGCAAACTTCGGCGCCGACTCCATCAGCATCTACAGCATTGACGACGGCCGTCTCATCGGCAACGTCCACACCGGCTCTGCCCCCAACTTCCTCGCATTCTCCGCCGACGAACACCTGCTCCTGGCCACCGACGCCCACTCCGGCGACGTACCCGTCATACGCACCCAGAGCAAGCAAGGCCCCGCCCTCTTCACCATGCTTCCCGCCGGCAATTCACCCAACGCCATCGCCGTGAAGGCATTCACCATCAGGCCATAGGCAGCCAAATCTGATCCCCATTACTGCGAAGAAGCTTGCGCTCCTGATACAGCGATCGTTCCAGACGATGCCTGGGTTTGTTGTAAGAGACGATATCCATCCCGGGTCCGGATGCGGTATTTCTGCAAATCCTTCCCCACCAGCTTGACCGTGATCGAACGCCAGCCATGATTAGGATTCGGCTGTGGGTAGTAACTGAGTGCATAAAGATGTGCCAGGTCATCCCGAATGGAAGCGAACGCCTGTTTTTCATCTTTCCAATCCTTCGAAAAATACGCTTTACCACCCGTAGCCTTGCTCATACGTTCAAAGACAGCGGTGGAAACCGGCTCTTCCTCCGCTTGTCGCGTGCTGATCATGTAGATGATCGTTCCGGTTGACTGGGCCAACTCGGCTACATCCTCTGGTGGAACCAGGCTCGCATTGTCGGGGCCATTGGAGAAGACCACGATTGCCTTGCGTCCGCTCAACTGAGCGGCGTCCTTTACCGTCATCAGAAGAGAGTTATAGAGCGCCGCATCATCACCGGCGACCGTGTTGCGCACGCCACGTAAAACCTGAGACCGGTCCGGCGTAAGCGTGGCCACTCGTGAAAGATCACGGCTATACGAATACAGCGCCACCTTGCTAACCCCTTCCAACGAGCGAATGAAGTCAGCGATGGCATCCTGAGCGAATACGAATCCCCGGTACATATAGTTACTGGTATCGAAAAGAATAAAAACGTTTGCCCCGGAAACCGATGGGTCCTGAAGCTTGGCCTGGGCGCCAGCAGGCTCCGATGCACTCGTCTCGACCGCTTTTTCGGCTCCCTGCGCAGGATGACTTCCGCCCCCACCAATATTGATCAATCTGCGTGTAGGTTCGTTGCCTTCTTCAAAGGTCGCAAGTCTCTCCGGAATCTTGTCCTCAACGATCTCGAAGTCTTCTGGCCGCAGGCCGCTGACATAGTTCCCTTTGCGATCCGTAACCGCCACATTCAGCTGTACCAGCACAACGTTCACGCGAATACGCGACCCATCATCCTGGGCTCCGGCACCTCCGCCGGAGAAGAGGACCGCAAACAACCAGACAAAAAGAAGACCTCGCTTTGCCATGATCCACCTATTGTGCATTTTCATCTCTCACCGTCCGTTGTAATGAACTGGTGGCGTTCGCCATTGCCGGCAAAGCTATCTTGCCTTGCCGAAGATCTTCTCCGGTCTCTTCCATCGCGCGCAGCATTGCGGGCCAGTCCTCAAGGTCTGTGGCAAAAATCTTCGCAGTCATATGACGCGTCAGTTCCGGAGCAAGTCGATTCAGCATTACCGGCGAGTAGCCCATCTCATCTGCCAATCGAGCCCAGTACAAATTGCCAGACTCCCACGATTCCCCGAACAAGCGGCTCGAGTAGGCTCCGAAAAAAGGAAACGGTTTTACATTCAGCAGCTCGCGAGAATACGTTCGAGCCAACGTCGGGTGAGGAACACCGAAATCCTTCGACAGCCGTTCACTGCTGACCTCTGCCGGATACTGGCGCGTGAGACTCTCCAATTGTTGACCCGATGGCCCCAACGAAGCAGTCTCTCCAGGAAATCTTCTGCCAAACTCCGCGGCCAGGTAGAAACTCTCTGACGGCATCATTCGAAGCTGTAGCGCAGCCAGGTCCTCCCCGCGCAAGAGAGCCCGTTCCGTTTGTTCAAGCCGTTGCGGCGACATGCGATCCGAGAGAATACTGATCACTTTGCCCCGCAGTTGCGCATCTTTTTCTGACGCAATCAAAAGCTCTTCACCGGATCGCTGATAAAGAGCCGCAGCATGAAGTTCCTGCGAACTGATCGTCCACCAGCGTGGAAGCGTTGCGCTGACTAAAAGGTCCGGCACCAACTCTTTCCAGATCAGAGCCTGGATATTTTCCGGAGCAATGAAATCCTGTTCCGTCATTGCCAGCGCATAGGGCAAGTCAGCCAGCGAGCCCATCAGATACGCGCCCCCGCCCGCTGGCGTGCCAACCCCCAACAGCACAGGAGCTTGCCAGAGCCGTTCCGCCCCGATCATCGATATTCCCGAAAAATCATGCGCACGCACAAAAAGCGGGTTATTGTGAAGAATCTGAGCACCCGGCGGCTCATAGTAGGCATAATTCAAACCCACGAGAGTATCCCTCAGAAAAGGCGCAAGCTGACCGCGGGCTGCTTCGAGTTGTGCGTGTGTCGCAGGAGTCTTGATCACCTTCGACAAGTCCGTCTGCACCTGTAATTCCGCGTGATGCGTGCTGTAGACTCTCGGCGCCCAGTCAATTTTTTCGCTCTTCGTAAATATCGGACGAGGCATCTCAAACTCTCGGAGTTCCCCCGCAAGCCCGAGCATCTTGTCGTTTCTTGGTTTCCCCTGCTCCATCTCAGTAAAGCCATCGCTTAAAGCGAAAAGCGTATCGAGAGAAACCAGATGCTGGTCGACCAGTACCGAGCGAATCCGTCCGGCCAATTGTTCATGCACCCGCTGACCATCCGGGCTGTCCTGGTGAGGACCTGCCAGCAATTCGACGATCTCATCCTGTGAACCGTTCGCCTTGCCGCCCGCGGCGATAAGAATTGCTCCGAAAGAATCATGCGCCGCATCGAAGAGCTGAGTCGTTGTAGAAATCTTGGCGAAAGGTTCAATCGTCTTCTGCCATGAAGCATCAAGCTGGTCCTTCGGAATCTCTCCCTGCCGGGCAAGGATCTGCCAGAGTCCCACGTTCGCCTGAAAAGCCCCCAATGCATTTCCGCGCAACGTCGAATTTGATATTCCGTCAACCGCGTCAGCCACATTCAAAAAACGAGCGATCGATGCATCGCTCAACTCCGGAAACTCCGTAAAAATTAGATACCAGCTACTGAACTCCGAAAATCGATTCGCCAACAACCGCACCGTTTCAGGAGACAGCCGTTTTCCCGGCGGCCGTGCGCTGTCCAGCTCGCTCGCCACCAGATAACTCTGTAATGGTCCGCAATCGGTCACCACACGAGAAAGCGCGGTCATCCCTTCCAACAGTTGCTCAGGATGATCCCATCCATGAGCACGCTTGCCCCAATCGCGAATCACTTTGGAGTCGCTCTTCTGACGAAAGATCTGCTTCCAGGCATCCAGGTCTCCGGGAACATGGGGATCGCCGTTAGGCTCCCAGTCCACACGGGTAAATAGAACCAGCAAGTCGGGGCCCTGTCGAAACACGCCTCTCGTTGCGTCTACATCGGGACCGGGTGCTCGAAAAGATTCATACAGATGTTTGAGACGCGGAGCCTGAGTAAGGTGCTCCTGCTGCGTATGGCTGACGCGCAACAGTACATCGAAATACGCCGCCAGCCAACCCCCATCCTTCGCCAGCAGATGTGTGACAAAGTCGCCCGGCGAATCTGGACTTGCTCCCACCAACTCCTTCCACACCGGCTCAGCATTCGCTCCCCCGGGTACAGCTACGCGTCCCGACCGAATACTGATCTGGCTTCCATAGAAATCAAGGGCGGGAGCGTAAGGAAGTAGCCGTCTTAGACCTGGCGACTCCTGCAACACGGTTCTTGTTTCAGCATCATTTTTGGCCAAACCCCAATAAAGACGGGCTATCGCCTGATCGTTGATCAGAACGTCTACAACACTTGCATAGTTTTTTCTGTCACCCGCACCCAGCGCAACCCAGGCGCTCTCAGTAGCCAGCACCGGGACCCGAGAGACCGGATACGCATACGTGAAAGGAGCGCCTTTCTGAAGTGCCTCCTCGAGTTCCGTCAGAGGAAAGCCCGAGTCGATTGTGATAAAGGCCCTCTCCGGATTCGCGGTCTCCAGAAAGATATTCTTCTGCCCGCAACCTTCGCGCAACCGGTATCCGAGGATCTGAACCAATGTACCCGCATCATCACAACTGGCCACGTGAATCGTACTGTTCGGCCCGGCAAGAATCTGCAACTCTCTCGCCTGACGCACATAACGGTCCAGCAGAATCAGAAACTCTGTTTGATTGCCATTCTGATAGCCCTGCATGTAAACATTGCGAGCCAGCAGTGGCAGCACATCCTCAGCAGAAACTTTTTGACTGATCGCCGCCATGCGCATAAAGGATCGCAGCGGGCCAGGAATAATGATGGTCTCAACCTTTGCTGTTGGTCTCCCAGCCGTGGCTAGGCTCTGCCCGGTTGACTGGGCAATCGTCTGTGAAGGGCCGCCAGGGTAACCGGACGAGCAAATACACAGGCTCAATGGAATTGCGAAAAAAACAGCGAAGGAACGAAAAGTAGGCTTCATCACTGGATACCTCTTTCGAACTTTCAAGACTTGCGATTGCCATACCTAAAACGTATGAAAATAGCCGCATCCCAGGAGCAGAACTTTGGGAGCAGAACTAGGGAACCGCAAATCAGCACATGGCTTTAGCCACGTTCATGCCGTTGTCTTTCAGTTCTATGTTCGCGGACGAGATATAACTATCGGTCCCCGTATCCAGGTCGCTTCAGTGATTCAGATTAAGAAGCTCTCGAGTTTTATCGAACCCCGATTGCAAAAATACTCTACTCTCGTCCCTCACTATTTGCTACACAAGAAGTTAGGAAATAATTCCGGCACATAGAAATTACTTTTAGGTGACAAATTATCGGTAGTCCACAGATCGGTTTCGGACTACCGTTCGCCGATTTTGAAAGAGGGTTAATTTCGAGGTCGTAAGCTATCCGCAACAACGCACAAGTGCAAAATCGCCGCTCCAATCGAGGCGATTCACATTGTTACTAATTTTCACCCAACCGAGCTTGATCACTTCAAAGAAGTGCGATCGACATTAACTCTTTAGAATGAACAATTTCTGCAACCATTCCTATTGATCGTTTACTAACTCAGAATTCCTATCTCCCTGAAATTAGGAGGCTTAATAACTACTCTCCAATGTCAGGGCCGCCTAAGTAGGCGGCGTATCCTGTGCATCGAACGGAACTCGTTCTTGATCCCATAACACCGACTCATACGCCGGCGTCTGGAGCAGGCGCACACACCGATTCCATCGCAGGATGGCATCGTCATTTCCTGCAGGACGAATTTTTTCAGCCTCAGCGAAGGCCCGCAGAGCCTGCTCGAACATGGGCAGCAGCGTATGCGGTGGTTGGCCAGCTTTGAGCTGAGCCTTTGCCCGCCGTTCATACAATATCCCAGCGTAATAGAGCTGCTCATAAGGGGAGTTGAGGTGTTGGAATGTCTGTTCCGCCTCTCGGTAACGGTCGGACGAGCCACCCGCGAACTGATCGGTGAGTGCAAGGCCAAGTAAGCGCAATGCAAGTTGATGTTGCGGCTCTACTGCCAGAATGTCGCGACAGATCGACTCCGCCTCTTCTGGTTCGTTGAGGGAGCGATAAAGTTCCGCCTTCGCGATGGCCTCCGCCACCCCCGCCGTCGAAATGCGTTTAAGTTCATATTCCATGGCTTCCCTCCCGCCTACAATTTCGGAGCACTGCGAATCTTGCGGACAAGCATAAGCAGCGGATCGTAGAACTCATCCACCACCCGCTCCTTCAGCGGAATGATGGCATTGTCGGTGATATGGATATCCTCGGGGCAGACCTCTGTGCAGCACTTTGTGATGTTACACAGACCGAGGCCCAGCTCTTCTTTTAGCAGGCGCGCACGAGAACCCCCGTCAAGCGGATGCATCTCGAGCCCAGCGGTTCGCACAAAGAACCGAGGCCCGCCAAACTGCTCTTTCTTATCGTGGTCCCGCAAAACGTGACAGACATTCTGACAGAGGAAGCACTCAATGCACTTGCGAAACTCCTGGATGCGATCCACATCCCGCTGGTGCATCTTCCAGGCCACCCCAGTTCGCGGCTGGAAAGGCGGAATCTTCCGATTGACCTCGAAGTTCCACGAAACATCCGTAACCAGATCCTTGATCACCGGAAAAGACTTCATTGGAAAAATATCGATCGGCTGATCCAGAGGAAGCGAGTCCATCCGAGTCTTGCAGGTAAGTCGCGGACGGCCATTAACTTCAGCCGAACACGATCCGCACTTTCCCGCCTTGCAATTCCACCGCACTGCAAGATCGGGTGCCTGGTGCGCCTGAATCCAGTGCAGGGCATCGAGCACAACCATCCCTGGAACAAGCGGCACACGATAGTCGGCAGGCGCTCCACCTTCGTTATCGCCTCGGAAGACCCGCAGCGTCACATCTGCAACCGAGCCCTCAGCCATAGCCGACCTCCGCTATTTAGCTCCACTCTCTTCTGCCAACAGTTGCTTCAGATCTTCCGGCATCTCATGGATAGGAACTTCGACAAGAGTCATCGAGCCGGCCTTCTTGACCACGACATTATGCTTCTTTCCCCATGCATCGTCCAGCCCCGGATAATCAATACGGCTATGCGCACCTCTGCTCTCGCGGCGAGCAAGAGCGCTATGCGTCACCGCTTCAGCGACGGTCAGCATACTCTGCAAATCCCGCACCAGATGCCAACCAGGATTGAAGAGCCGCGAGCCTTCGACCCGCACACGTGCCGCGCGTTCCTTCAGCGTTTCGATCTCCGATAAAGCTCGCTGAAGATCCTCTTCATTACGAAAAATGCCGACAAGACTTTGCATCGTGCTCTGCAAATCCTCATGAATGGTGTAAGGACTCTCGCCATTCGGCCGTTCAAACGGCACAAGCATCTCACGTACAGCATCCTCGATCTGCGACGGCTCAATCGCAGGCATCTCACTTCCCTTCGCATGCTCGGCAGCCGACAATCCCGCACGCCGGCCAAAAACCAGCAGATCGGAGAGCGAATTCCCTCCCAGCCGATTCGCTCCATGCAGCCCCACAGCCGCCTCTCCCGCCGCAAAAAGTCCAGTAACAGATGCCCGCGCAGTCTCTGCATCCACATGAATGCCACCCATCATGTAATGACAAGTCGGCCCAACCTCCATCGGCCCTTTCGTTATATCCACATCCGCCAGCTCCAGAAACTGGTAATACATACTCGGCAGCTTGCGCTTCACATAGTCAGCAGGCTTATGCGAGATATCGAGAAACGCGCCGCCATGTTCCGTGCCACGCCCTTCCCGCACTTCCGTGTAGATAGAGCGCGCAACCACATCGCGAGTAGACAGCTCAAGCTTCTTAGGATCGTAGCGTTCCATGAACCGCTCACCATCCTTGTTACGAAGAACGCCGCCCTCGCCACGTACGGCCTCCGTCACAAGAATCCCTTGCACGCCCGGCGGCCAAACCATCCCGGTAGGATGAAACTGCACGAACTCCATGTCCATCAGATCAGCGCCCGCATCATAAGCAAGCGCCATACCATCGCCGGTATACTCCCACGAGTTCGAGGTAATCTTCCACGCCTTGCCAATTCCACCAGTACAAATGATGACCGACTTAGCCTTGAACACCACAAAGCGCCCCTGCTCGCGCCAGTATCCGAAGGCCCCCGCAACGCGATCGCCATCTTTGAGCAGCCGAGTCACCGTGCACTCCATGTACACATCGATACCCAGATGCACACCACGATCCTGCAAGGTTCGAATCATCTCCAGTCCAGTACGATCACCGACATGGCACAACCGTTTAAAGGTGTGTCCACCAAAGGCTCGCTGCAGAATGTCGCCATTCTCGGTGCGATCAAACAGCGCGCCCCATTGCTCCAACTCACGAACGCGCTCCGGAGCTTCCTGTGCATGAAGCTGTGCCATCCGCCAGTTGTTTAGAAACTTCCCGCCGCGCATCGTATCGCGAAAGTGCGTTCGCCAATCATCGGACGTATCCACATTAGCCATCGCTGCGGCAATGCCACCTTCAGCCATCACGGTATGCGCCTTGCCCAGTAGAGACTTACACACAACCGCCACACGCACGCCTTGGCCTAAGGCCTCGATTGCCGCGCGCAGGCCCGCACCGCCAGCGCCGATGATGAGCACATCGTGTTCGTGGACTTCGTATTTTGAGTTCACAGTAGGCGAATATCCTTCAGTAGACCCGAAGAAACCATGCGCACATAAAAATCGGCCAGCCCCACTGAAAAGAGACTCATCCACGCAAAAAGCATATGGCGCTCATTCAACCGGCTGAGCCATCCCCACGCAGTGTGGCGCGGGGGGCCAAATTTCGTACAGGAAAAGCAATCGAGCTTCCCTCCTGCCAGGTGGCGCAGAGAATGGCACGAAAACGTGTACAGCGTAAGTAAGACGATGTTTGCCAACAACACAAGCGATCCCACCCCAATTCCAAACCCATCCGAGAAAAAGAAAGCGCGAATCGCGTCCCACCAAAGAAAGGCGAGAAACAAAATTGCAAGATAAAGAAACCATCGATGGAGGTTCTGCAGAATAAATGGAAAGCGCGTCTCTCCCCGGTAATTACCTCTTCCCCCTTCACTTACCGCGCAGGCCGGCGGATGCAGAAAGAACGCCCGATAATATGCCTTTCGATAGTAGTAACAAGTCGCGCGGAACCCAAGAGGGCCAGCCAGAATCAAGAGTGCCGGAGAAAACCGCCACCAGTGATGCTCAGGGTCAATCAACGGAGAATAAAACGGCGAGAGGTAAGGCCCCCACGCATAAAACTTACCTTCGAAGGCCCGGAAGGTCGCATAGATTCCAAACGCACTCAGAATGATGGCGACAGGCAACAGCTCCACCCACCATGCATCCCGTCGCAAGGTAGTACCGAACGCGACCACTCGGCGATCCGCAGAATAACCCGCCATGGGTACCCCCGCACATCCGTAATAGACTAGCCACAAAACGTACTTTTGCAAATGAGAATTTAAACTCGGTTATGCGATATAAATTGGGCCTGTCTGTGGAGCGCATTTCTTGGGCAATATCTGTAACGGATATTGAGCTCCTAAAGAGGTTCTAAAATGACTCATTCACACCGTGCATTTTCTATCCTGACTTTCGTAGTTCTCTCCAGTTTCGCTATGGCCGCTGACCGCGGAACGGACATCACTGTCTCAGGCTGGGTCATCGACTCCGCATGCGCTTACACCAAAGGCCTCGATAAGCCCATAGGCCCTGCCTGCGCCAAGGCGTGCGCCAAAAATGGTTCTCCACTAGTCATTCTGCGAGATGACGGCACCATCTTCATGCCAATCGACAACAAGACACCTGCAGCATCCCAGAATCCACGATTGATCCCATTTGCAGGTGAGCATGTCACAGTAACAGGGAGAGACTACGCCCGCAACGGTTCACATGCCCTGGTAATAGACAAAATCTGGAAGTAGCTTTCGGGACACTCTGAATAAGTCCCGAGCGAAGTCCGTTTTGAAAGGGCGCGGCTTCAGCCGCGCCGCAAATGGTCCTCAAAAGCCGGGCTTTAGCCCCTGAGGGAATTCTTCTCTGGTCAAGAATTCGCGGGGTATGAAACTTGTTTAGCTTCCTTAAACATCAGTTTTGTCGTAACAAGCAACCCACATTGACCCGATCTAAATCGCCGTCCCCGTCAGTCCTAACCATTCTGCGCGTTCCTGCATCGCCTTCAGACAATTCCCCACGTGTTCCTCCACACGCAACCCCAGCAATTCCGCGCCCCCGGTAATATCCTCCCGTTTCACCGCACGCGCAAAGGCTTTATCCTTCATCTTCTTTTTCACGCCAGCGACCTCGACCTCAAGAATCGATTTCGAAGGCTTCACCAGCGCGCAAGCCGTCAAGAATCCCGCCAACTCGTCACACGCAAACAACGCCTTCTCCAGATGCGACTCCCGCGCCACCCCCGAGTAATCGGCATGAGCCAGAATCGCCTGCAGCACGCACTCTGGCCACCCAAGCTCCCGCAGATGAGTCACCCCTACAAACGGATGTTCCTCAAGCGAAGGATGCCGCTCATAGTCCATGTCATGCAGCAAACCCGCACACGCATAGGTTTCGACAAACGCCTCAGCCTCGGCGCCCACCAGGCTCAGGCGAGCAGCCTCAATCCGCCCATAAGCCTCCGCGCAAACCGACACCGCCATCCCATGCTTCCGCAACGACTCGCCCTTCGTCCACTCCTGCAACAAAGCCAAAGCCTCATCCCGCCCAAATCTCTCACTCACGCCGCGCCCTCCAGCCGTTGTCTACGGAACTCCGGACAAGGGCTTTAGTCGCCCACGCCATCCGTAATCCCATACTCCTTCAGCTTACGGTAGAGCGTCGTCTTTCCAATCCCCAGCAGCCGCGCGGCCATCAATTTATCCCCCTTCAGCTGTCGAATCGTCCCCAGAATCGCATGCTTCTCCATCTCCGCAATCGAGACGATCGCCCCATCGCCAGCACCGGCTCTGCTTCCCTCCATCTGCGTATCCGTCTGCGACTCCCCCGAACCCTGCGCCCTCACCGACCGTTGTATCCGAAAATCCTGCAACTGCGTCGGCAGATCGCCCATATGCAGCACCGGCCCCGACGATAGCGCACACGCACGCTCAATCGCATTCTCGAGCTCCCGCACATTGCCCGGCCAGTCATACTCCGACATCACACGCAGCGTGTCATCCGAAAACTCATACGCCACCCCCGACTCCTTCTGCATTCGCTCCAAAAAGTGCATCGCCAACAGAGGAATATCGCCTCGCCGATCCCGCAGCGGAGGAATACGCAGATTCACCACATTCAGTCGAAAGTACAAATCCCTGCGAAACCGTCCCTGCTCTACCATCGCCGTGAGATCACGATTCGTCGCCGCCAGCACCCGCGCCGAGATCGGCCTCGCCTGCGTCGACCCCACCGGCCGCACCTCCTTCTCCTGCAGCGCCCGCAGCAGCTTCGACTGCAGGTCTAACGGCAGTTCCCCAATCTCATCCAGAAACACCGTCCCACCCTCGGCAGCTGCCAACAACCCCTCCTTCGCGCGGTCAGCCCCCGTGAAGGCTCCCTTTACATGCCCAAACAACTCGCTCTCGATCAGCGTGGGCACGAGCGAACCGCAGTCCACCGGCACAAACGGCCTCGCCGCATTCGGCCCATTGAAGTGAATCGACCGCGCTACCAGCTCCTTGCCCGTTCCACTCTCTCCCAAAATCAGTACTGGATGCGTCGAAAACGCCACCTTCGACAAAATCCTGTACAGCTTCTCCATTTCCGGCGACTGCCCAATCAGCCCACCCACACCCTGCTGAGCCCGTAGCCGCTCCCGCAGCAGCCTGCTCTCCAGATCGAAGTGCCGCCGCTGAGCTGCCCGCTCCAGCACCGTCGTCAACTCCTCCAACGCAAACGGCTTCGTCAGATAATCACCCGCGCCAATCCGCATCGCTTCCACCGCCGAAGCCACCGTGGCAAACGCCGTCATCACGACAACAGACGTATCCGGATACAGCATCTTGACCTGTTCCAGCAATGCCAAGCCGCCACCATCTGGCAGCTTCAGATCCAGCAGCAGCAAATCGATTTTTCTGTGCTTCAGAATCGCCCGCGCCTCCGCCACACTTCCGGCCTCGCCAACCGCAAAGCCCTTCCCGGCAGCGATCACACAGCAAGCCTTCCGTATCGCTGCGTCGTCATCGACGACCAGGACATGCAGCGAAGCCGTTCCCTCAGGCAGAGCGGCCTGTGTCCCATCAACCGCCGATCCATCCCCCAACGGCGACACCCCCACCAATACTCCCGAAGGCGCCGCTCCACCCTGATCCACCCCTGTTCCCCGAGCATCCCGAACTTCCCGAATACCCACCACTACTGAGGCTGTACTTCTCTGCGTTGCCTGCATCAATCCTTCGCTCCACTCCGTTGACTCTGTGCACGGGTGCACTTATGTAATCAATTCATGTGCCAAACTGGGACATTGCTACTAAGTGCTTGACCAATATGAGTTTGGTCCTAACCCGCTGTCAACACAATAGCCCAATCGTGCAACGTCAATTCCCAAATTGAAACCGGGCTCCACAAAGCTCCAGCAAAAACCTCAAACAACCCTTTCCCAAAAAGGAACCAATCCCATTTCGGAACAAAGCCGCCGCGTTCAAAATGACTGCTCCCTCGGCGCCCAACCTTCCAGAAATCCCACCACTAAAAGTTATAATCACCGGATGTCCGCACCAGCCTCATCGCTCTTCCGTCCAGACCACCGCCCCGCCGACGCCCTCCGCCCCATCCGCCTCTCCGCCAACTTCGTCGCCACCGCCGAAGGCTCCGTCCTCATCGAATCCGGCAACACCCGCGTCCTCTGCAACGCCACCATCGAGCAGGGCGTCCCCGGCTGGCTCCGCAACTCCGGCCGCGGCTGGGTCACCGCCGAATACGGCATGCTCCCCCGAGCCACCCTCACCCGCACCCCACGCGAGTCGGAACGCGGCAAAGTCGGCGGCCGCACCCACGAGATCCAGCGCCTCATCGGCCGCAGCCTCCGCTCCGTCGTCGACATGAAGGCCCTCGGCGAACGCACCATCATCCTCGACTGCGACGTCCTCCAGGCCGACGGAGGCACCCGCACCGCAGCCATCACCGGAGCCTGCGTAGCCCTCGCCCTGGCCATCAACAAACTAGTAGCCGCCGGAACCCTGAAGACCTCACCCCTCCGTCAGATGGTAGCCGCCACATCCGTAGGCATCGTAGACGGCAACATTCTCCTCGACCTCGCCTATGAAGAAGACTCCCGCGCCACCGTCGACATGAACGTAGTCATGCTGGCCGACGGAGGCCTCGTAGAAACCCAGGCCACCGCCGAAAAAGACTCCTACTCCCGCAAGCAGCTAAGCGACATGCTCGACTACGCCGAAAAAGGCATCCACGAACTCCTCGCCGCCCAACAGGCCATCCTTAAATCCGCGTAGTGCGCTATGTAAAATCGTTGCCTAAGTCAGGTCATCAGGGAGCATCTATGAAACAAAAGATGAAAGAGCAAAATCCAGCCTCCACGCCGGCACACGAGACTCCCCTTCAAGGATTCGCCTCCCTCTGCGGCACTTTTGCCGTCGGCCTCTTCGTCATGACCTTCGTCTTTCAAAACTTCGCCATTCCCTCCGCGTCTATGGCGAGCACCCTGCTCATCGGCGACCACGTCCTCGTCGAGCGAGCAACCCTTGCGCCGTCCGATTCATTGGCCCATTTCATGCCTTATCGCGAGCTTCGTCGCGGAGAGCCGATTGTCTTCTACAAACCCGTCGAAGACGCAAACGGCGAGCACACCATCCTGGTCAAGCGGGTCATTGGTGTCCCCGGGGACCGTATCCACCTCCGCCACGGCATCGTCTATCTCAACGGAGTTGCCCAAGACGAGCCTCAAGCAGCCAAGCCTAACGCGGCGAATTACGACCCCTACCGCGATGACTTCCCTTCCATTCCACCCTCCACCGCCTCAGGCGTCACCGCACAGTGGACCCTCGACCTTGCCTCTCATATCCAGAACGAAGACCTCATCGTCCCCCCAGACAGCTACTTCGTCATGGGCGACAACCGTACCAACAGCCTCGACGGTCGCTACTGGGGGTTCGTACCACGCCAGAATCTCATCGGTCGCCCACTCTTCGTCTACTGGTCCTTCAAGACACCGGAAGATCAGATAGACAAGACTTTACTTTCAGAGAAGACAAGCTTCTCCGTTCACCAATTTCTCCATTTCTTTGACGAGACTCGGTGGAACCGCACCCTCCACATTGTTGAGTAGCAACCCCGGATACCCATCGCCAGCATCGGATCCGCAGCCGCGTTATACTAACTTTGTTCGGGCTGCATCCGCTTCAGCATGGCGGAGCGGCACTGGAGAAGACCATGAGCCTTACGCAACCCCGCGACGCAGCCTCTCAGCCTGCACGCAAAGTCACCATCCAGCATCTCCTCGATAAAAAGCACCATCACCAGCCCATCACAGCGCTCACAGCGTACGACTACCCCACCGCAAGACTCGTAGACGAGGCTGGCATCGATATCATCCTTGTCGGCGACTCCCTCGCCATGGCTGTCCTAGGCCACGACAATACCCTCGCCGTCACCGTCGACGAGATGCTCCACCACACCCGGGCCGTCCGCCGGGCCGCTCGTTCTTCCTTCCTCGTCGCCGACATGCCCTTCGGCAGCTACCACACCGGCACCGAGGACGCTCTCCGCAACGCCACCCGCTTCATCAAAGAATCCGGAGCTGAGGCCGTCAAGATCGAAGGCGGAGCAACCCGCGCCCCCCTCGTCGAGCAGCTCACCCACGCCGAGATCCCCGTCGTCGCCCACATCGGCCTCACCCCGCAGTCACTCCACCGCATGAGCGGCTACCGGGTCCAGGGCCGCTCCCTCCCCGCCATCGACGGACTCATCGCCGACGCAGCCATCCTAGAATCCGCCGGCGCCGTAGCCATCGTCCTCGAAGGTGTCCCTCGCGAGGTCGCAGCGCGCATCACCGCCGCGTCCGGTATACCCACCATCGGCATCGGAGCCGGCCCCGACTGCGACGGCCAGATCCTTGTCTTCCACGATCTCTTCCAACTCACCTTCGCCCCTCACGCAAAGTTCGTCCGCACCTTTGGCGACGCAGCCACCCTCTTCCGCCAAGGCATCGAGCAGTACCAGCAAGCGGTCGCCACCCGATCCTTCCCCAGCGACGCCGAAAGCTACCACCTCTCCGCCGAAGTCCTTGCCAACTTTTACTCTCAAGAGACTCCCGAACCACAACCAATCTAGGACTTATAGCCGAGGCGTAAATGGCGGATTTTATGAAGCGTTCCCCAAGAAGGTGTCATCCTGAGCGGAGCAACTCGCGCATTTTGCGAGTTGCGGAGTCGAAGGACTTGCGGTCTGCTTGCACCGGCTACTTCTATACCCCCGATCTATAGATACCCCTAAAACCAAATGCAAATATTGAAGACGATCAAAGAAACAAGACACGCCTGCGCCAAAACTCGCGCAACCACAGGCAAATCCACCACCACCCTCGGCCTCGTCCCCACCATGGGAGCCCTGCACGCAGGCCATCTCTCGCTCATCCGAGCCGCAAAGCAGCAGTGCGACATCGTCGTCGCAACCATCTTCGTCAACCCAACCCAATTCGGCCCTAACGAGGACTTCTCCCGCTACCCTCGCACCTTCGCCTCCGACTGCGCACTCCTCGAAGCCGAAGGCGTCGATCTCCTCTTCGCCCCGGCCGTAGAAGAGATCTATCCCACCGGTACCTCCCGCACTTTCATCGAGGTCCCCGGAATCAGCGACCGTCTCGACGGCCTCTCCCGCCCCGGCCACTTCCGCGGAGTCGCCACCGTCGTCGCCAAACTCTTCCACATCGTCTCGCCCGACCTCGCCTACTTCGGCCAGAAAGACGCCGCGCAGGTAGCCGTCCTCCGCGCCATGGTCGAAGACCTCAACTTCCCCACCGAACTCGTCGTCTGTCCCATCGTCCGCGACTCCGACGGCCTCGCCCTAAGCTCCCGCAATCAATACCTAAGCCCGGACGAACGCACCCACGCCCTCGCGCTCTCCCAGTCTCTGTCCATCGCCACCATCATGGCGAGCGAAGGCATCCACGACGCAGCTCAACTAAAATCCACCATCCGGCAACACCTGCAATCCTCCCCCACCTTCAAAATCGACTACGTCGAAATCGTAGACCCCACCACCCTCGAACCCATCGCCGACGTCCGAGCCGGAGCCCTGATCGCCGTAGCCGCATGGATCGGCAAGACCCGCCTCATCGATAACGCCCTTCTACCCGCGACCCATTCCCCGCAATAGAACCAAGCCCATCGGCCTACTGCGAAACCTTCAGGAAAAGAACCCCATGAGCAGGAATCTTCGCCGTATAAGGCGCGCTGATCGTGCCCAGGTCCTTCCCTTGCCAGATATCCCTCGCCTTCACAGCGCGACTAAACCCTAGCGCCTTGAAGTCGACCGTCGCCGTCAGCGCCGAAGGATGCCGATTGAAGACCCCCACAGCCTTCGATCCATCCGCCAGCTGGCGCACCCAAATCTCAATCGGCCCTTCAGCCCACGCACGATCGCCCTGCTTACCCGCCGCATCCTGATCGACCGCAATCACATCGCGATTGGTCAGCATATCCTTGGTCTCAGAGGTCATCGTAGACAAATCATTACCAGCCAGCAGCGGAGCCGCAAGAATCGCCCACAAGCTCATGTGTGTTCGGTACTCATCCGCGTTCATGCCGCCATTGCCCACCTCGAGCATGTCCGGATCGTTCCAATGCCCCGGGCCAGCAAACTTCGCCAAGCCTGCCTGACTAAATCCAATCGCCGACATGCTTGCATACTTGTCGGAGATATCTCCCGTCGTCCGCCACAGATTGCCCCCAACCTCCGTGCCCCATCGCCACACAGCGTCATCGCCATACTGGCAAAGGCTATACACAATCGGTCGGCCAGTGGCTTTGAGCGCATCGCGCATCTTGATGTACGCATCGAACATGATCTTGTGCGCTTCTTCCGGCGTCGCAGCCGCCTTCATCTGTTCACGCAGACCGCACAGATCGTACTTCAGATAGTCCATACCCCACGCAGCATACGTACGCGCATCCTGCACCTCATGGCCAAGGCTTCCCGCAAACTTTGCACAAGTCAGCGCACCAGGCGACGAGTAGATACCAATCTTCAACCCCTTGCCATGAACGTAGTCCGCCAAAGCCTTCATGTCAGGAAATCTACTGTTGGCCAGAATATTGCCCTGCGCATCCCGCTCGCCCTGCCACGTGTCGTCGATGTTGATGTAGGTGTATCCGGCGTCGCGCATCCCGCTCGAAACCATCGCATCCGCTTGCGCCCTTACAGATGCATCATCCACATTGCGGTGAAAATGATTCCAGCTGTTCCATCCCATCGGAGGCCGTGCTGCAAGACCGTTCGTCTGAGCATTGCCCACCAGGGAACCAATTAAGGATAGAGCCGCAAAGGAAAGGCAAGTCATACGCAACGTGGACAATCTCATATCGAAGAAGCTCCTCTGATCGAACATGTTTGGTTTCCGCTAAAAGCCGCTGCAAGGGACGACAGCTTTATACGCGAACGAGAGGTCTCATGCCAAGAGACCATGACAAGTATGTTTTGAATAGTAAAATTTTATTTTCAATAACTTCGCCCCTCAAGCCACACTACATAACGCCTCCGATGGTCTCATCACACGAAGGCTGATAGCCTAGAAGGGAGAGGATTTTTTCGCGTCACCTTGGGCCAGCCCTTGGGGCTTCGATCTGCCGAATACGACCTATGTTCTATCCAACCGACGACCTTCGCATCAAATGGACCAAAGTTGTCCTTCCGCCAATCTTTCTTGAAGAAGAGCTGCCGATCACAGAGACGGCCTCCTCCACCGTCTTCAAAACGCGCAGCGAGATCTGCAACATCCTCGAAGGCATAGACCATCGGCTCGTCGTAGTCGTCGGCCCGTGCTCCATTCACGACACCGAAGCCGCACGCGAATACGGCACCCGCCTCAAATCCGCCATCGCCGAGTTCTCCCAGGACCTCTGCATCGTCATGCGTGTCTACTTCGAGAAGCCCCGCACTACCCTCGGCTGGAAGGGCCTCATCAACGACCCCTACCTCGACGAATCCTTCCGCATCAACGACGGCCTCCGCAAAGCCCGCCATCTCCTCCTCGATCTCGCCGAGATGGGCGTCCCCGCCGGTACCGAGTTCCTCGACATGATCTCCCCCCAGTACGTCTCCAGCCTCGTAAGCTGGGGAGCCATCGGCGCCCGCACCACCGAAAGCCAGGTCCACCGCGAGCTCGTCTCCGGCCTCTCCTGCCCCGTAGGCTTCAAAAACGGAACCTCCGGCAACGTACAGATCGCCATCGAAGCCATCATGTCCGCAGGCCACCCGCACACCTTCCTCGGCCACTCGAAAAACGGCCAGTCTGCCATCTTCGTCACCAACGGCAATCCTGACTGCCACATCATCCTTCGCGGCGGCCGCCAGACCGTCAACTACGACGCCGCCTCGGTAGACGAAACCTCCCGTCAGATGGAAAAATCCGGGATTCCGCCAAATATCATGATCGACTGCAGCCATGCGAACAGCCACAAAGACCACACCCAGCAAGCCGCAGTCTGCAGCAACGTCGCCGGCCAGATCGCCGGCGGCGACAAGCGCATCATCGGCGTCATGCTCGAAAGCAATCTCGTAGCCGGAGCCCAGAAACTCATCCCCGGCAAAGAACTCGTCTACGGCCAAAGCATCACCGACGCCTGCATCGGCTGGGACGAAACCGAAAACTGCCTTCGCGAACTAGCCGCAGCCGTTCGCTCAGCGCGAGGCTAGAGCAGAAACCAAAGCCACCGTCTCCCGCAGGTGAGCGCCCCACGGCGCCAACGGCGCACCCCATACCAGCATGGGGCGAAGCCCCATATATGCAAGAGTCAGAGGCACAAGGGGCCTAAAGATGATGATGAAAAGCCCGTTTTGCTTAAGGGCACGGCTTCAGCCGTGCCGCAAGTAGTTCAATTTAAAAGGGCTTTAGCCCCTGAAAGCGCCTCTTCCTGCGCCGCAACAAGCTTTCAGCTTGGCTCTTATCCGTCTTTATCTTCTGTATCACCGTTACGCCGTTCGTCCATGATTTCGCGCTAGCATGCGCACCTCACTTCGCCTGACGCACAGCCCACCCTGCAAGATCAATCGCCGCGTCGAACCCATCGTAATCAACCGGCAGCTTATTCCGCCGGTCCACATACTCGTTGTAGACCCACGGATCGACCACGGCAAACACAGTCCCCTTCCCCACCTTCGACACTGCCATCAGCACATCGCCCTTGTCGGTCACAATAGCCTTCGCCGGTCCCGAAAGCGTAATCGTAGAAATCTCCTTCAAATAAGCCTTATGCGAATGCTCAAACACTCCCGTCCCCGCCGGAACCATCACCGTAGCCTGCGACCAGGTATTGTTCTCCACCGTATTACGAAGCACCGGATTGAAGTGAATCCCAAACCGCTCACTCAGAGTATTGAAGTGCTCAAACTCCGAGTTCGTCACATCATTCTCCATCAGAATGAGCACGCCACCCGCCTTCACCCACGCCTCAATCGCATCCCCACTCGCCTTATCCATGTAGTGCGGATCAGGATTCTTCGCCGGGATATCAGGCGAAGCCAGAACATAAATCTGAGCCTTCTTCAAATCAGCCGCGGTCGGCGCAGTCTTCTCCGTAGCCAGTTTCACGCCGTACCGCTGAAACGCTCGCCCATAAAACGCGAACCCCGAGTTCGCATCATCATCCCACTTGTAATGAAACAGCTCCGGCTGCCCGGCGGCATTCTTCCGAGTCTGCGAGTTGAACCAGGCATCCATCAGCGCCGTCTTCCCCTGCCCCAACCCCTCAGTCGAAGCCTGCGCCATCTCCGACCCCGCCAGCAGAAACGCACCGATCCCCTTCGCGTCATTCGCAATCGTCTTCTCGCCAACGTAGTAATCAAACGTCCCCGAACGATACGGCGTTCCACCCAACCCGCCGACCTTCACCGTCCCATTCAGCACCATCAAGCCATCCGGCCCAGTCGTAACAAACGCCTTCTGAATCCCCTCCCACCCACGCCGCGCATTGGCCTCATAGTTCTGCGGCAGATACCCCATTCGCACGCCCTTCGCCAGCGCATACACAAACATCGAGCTGGCCGAGGCCTCCGTATAATTCCCCGGCTTGCCACCCTTATCCATCACCTGCCACCAAAGCCCCGTCTGCTTATCCTGATAAGTCACCGCCCCGCCAGCCGTCCGCTTCAACGCCTCAACCAGCGCAGGCCGCTGCGGATGATCCACCGGAAACCACTCCAGCACATCGACCAGCGCCATCGCATACCAACCCAGCGCCCGAGCCCACACCTCAGGCGACAACCCCGTCGCCTTATCCGCCCAAGGCATCTGCTTCGATTCATCCCACCCATGCCGCAGCAGACCCGTCTTCGGATCACGCATCTTCGCATCAATCAACAGCAACTGCTTAGCAATATCGTCAAAATCTCCCGGCTCCTGAAACGTAGCCGCATACGCCGCCCGAAACGGCCCGGCCATATAAGCCCCATCCAACCAAACCTGGTTCGGATAAATCTGCTTATGCCAATACGCCCCACTCGCCGTCCGAGGCTGCAACGCCAGCTGCTCATGCAGAAACTTCGCCGCTTTGTAGTACTTCGGCTGCTGCGTCACCCGATACACCAGCATCACCGCCCGGCCCATCTCGATGTCATCCAGCGTATGCCCGTCCGCCTTATAGCCCTTAATCGTTCCATCTTCGGTTACATATTTATCCACCGCGTCTTTGATGTACTTGAAGTCCGCGCCCGTAGCGGTAGCATGCCACTGAGCCGCCATCCCATCCAGCAGCACACCCTCCTCATACGCCCACTCCCCCGGATGATTCTCAGTCGTCACCACCCCCGCCGGCCACTCCTTGATCACCGACTCCGCCATCTTCGCCGAAGCCGCATCCTGAGCCCACAACCCCTGCGCTGCCGCACAACCAAGAACAACCGAAGCCGCAAACAACCTCATCCCAAACCCTCACGCAGACCAAATAAAAGACCACACCAGCATATCGCCCGCAACCATCGATAAGCGAACCCACCGTATCAGTCACAAGCCAAAGCGGTCCAAACCCCAGCCGCCGTCCCACTCGCCCCGCTGACACTCAGGTCTACAAAGCTCCCCGCCCCAACCGCAACACTCCCCGTAGCCGTACACGACCCACCCGAAGCCGCCGAGCATCCCAGCCCAGTATCCGCCATACTCCCCGGCGCACCCTGCCGCAGCATCACGCTAATCCCATTCGACTGCTGCGAAAACACCACCAGCTTCGTCGCAGTACACCCAGCGGGAACCCACGTCAGAACATCCGCCACCTCCGTCAACTCCGATCCCGCGTTATTCACCGAGTAGTAGACCGAGTTGAACGAAACCGCGTGATACATCGAAGCAAACGGAATTCCACTCGTCCCCCCACCCCCACCGCCCCCGGTCCCATTCGCCCCCGGCGTACCCTGTGGAATCGTAAAATTCAGCACCGCCGCACTCGCAGTCCCACTATTCGTCACCGAAGCCTGAGTCCCCGCCGCCCCCGTCGTCACCGCCCCGACACTCACCGTAGCCACCGCACCCGCTGGACCCGTTGCCCCCACACTCCCCGCCTGAGCCAGCACCGCCCATACCGCAGGCGAAACATCCGGCTCCGACCCCAGACTCGTCCCTAGCGCCAGATAAGTCGTCCCGCCAAACACCACGGCATCATTGGCCACATACCCCACACTCGCAGCCCACGCACCCTTGTAGCTCATCCCCACCGTCCCAGCCGGCCCCTGAGGCCCCATCGGCCCAACCGAACCCGCAGCCCCCGGAGCACCCGCCTGTGCCAGCACTGCCCAGTACGAAGGACTCAGATCCGGCTCTCTCCCCACATTCCCCACCAGCGCAACATAGCTCGTTCCCCCGTACCCCACCGCAGCACCCACCCCATATATCTGCCCCACAACCCACGCACCCAAAAAACTCGCCGGAGGCCCCTGAGGCCCTTGCGCTCCCGTCGCACCTGCAGACCCCGCTGGCCCTTGAGACCCCGCAACACCCGCAGCCCCAGCCGGCCCCTGAGGTCCCTGAGCCGCAAGCACCGCCCAGTACGCAGGACTCACCCCCGGAGTATTCCCCACATTCCCCGCGACCAGCGAAACATAAGTCGACCCGCCATAGCTCACCGCATCATGCAACCCATAGTTCGTCGTTGAAACATAGTTCCCCGTATAGTTCGCCACAGCAGGCCCCTGAGGCCCCATAGCTCCAGTCGCTCCCGTAGCCCCCGTCTCTCCCTGCGGCCCCGGAACCCCTTGCAAGCCTTGCGGCCCAGCCGACCCCTGAGCCCCAACCGGTCCCGTAGCCCCCGCCGCCGCAAACAAGACCCACTGCCCCGGACTCTGATCCGGCGTATTCCCATGGTTCCCATCCACCAGCGAAACATACCCAGCCCCGCCATACATCACGCCATCGGCCAGCGCATAGTTCATCGTCGACGAGTACGTCCCCTTAAACGACAACCCAACCGGCCCCGGCACACCCTGCGGCCCCATCGGTCCCTGTAAACCCGTCGCGCCCGTAGCTCCCGTCAACCCCTGAGCACCCGCCTGCCCCGGAATCCCCTGCGCCCCTTGCGGCCCCTGCTCCCCCGGAGGTCCCACCGACCCCGGCAATCCCTGAGGCCCTTGCGCTCCCGCAACACCCTGCGGCCCCTGCAGACCAACCGGGCCCTGAGCCGTCAGCATCCCCCACCACTCCGGGCTGGCATCCGGAGCATTCCCATGATTGCCCGCGTTCAGCGACGCATAACTAGCCCCCTGCCAAAGCACCACATCCCCCAGCGCATAGTTCGTCACCGACGAGTACGCCCCCTGATATACCAGCCCCGGCGTCCCCGGAGCACCAGCCGCCCCTGCAGCTCCGGTCGCACCGGTAGCCCCAACCAGCCCTTGAGGCCCCATCAAACCAGGAGGCCCCTGCGGCCCCATCGCCCCCGTAGCGCCAGTCGTCCCCACACCAGCCTCCGCCACCAAACCCCACTGCACAGGACTCAACCCCGGCGTATTCCCCACATTCCCAGCCATCAGCGAGATATAGCTCGACCCCTGAAACACCACCATATCGTTCACCACATAGTTCACCGTCGAGTCATACGTTCCCCGATACCCCAGTCCCGACCCATTCCCCGCAGGCCCAACCGGTCCTATCGGTCCCGCAGCACCCGTATCGCCCTTCGGTCCTTGCGCACCCTGAATCCCCTGCGGTCCTTGTGGCCCCGCCACCCCCTGAGGCCCCTGCGGTCCCGTAGCACCCGCAGCACCAGCCGTAGCCAGCACCACATCCAGCACCGCCGCATGGCCTGTCAGGTCATTCTCCTTACTATCGAACTGCGCCACCGCCGTAGCCGCCGTCAACGCCACACCAAAGTTCGTCGCCGGAGCCGTAATCCACCCCTGCACCAGCGCCGTCACATCCACCGTCACATACGCCCCCGCCTGGCTCACCGAAAACACCTGTGCCGCACTCCCCAGCGAGGGCAGCGACGCATACGTAACGCTGTACTCTCCCCACGCCCCACCCAGCGGTTGAACACTCACCAACCCAGTCGTATCCACCCTATTGCAATACAGTCTTAACACCGCCCGCGACACCTGCGAAGCCGTCGTCCCCACCGGCAACGTCCCCAGGTCAAACTGAAGCAGCGCCGTATACCCGCCCCCCACATTCAAATTCGAGATCGCCCCGCTATTCACCGCTGGCAATGCCTGATTCACATGAGCGTCGGCCACCAGCGTAGCCTCCACGCCCCGCGCCGGCACACTGACCGCCACCAGCAAAGCCGCCAACCCCAACCAAAGCGGCAAACCCCTCCGCAACATTCCCATCAATCGACCAAGGCTCCCATTTCAAGCAACTCAAAATCTGCAAACCACACAAAGACCCGCACCCTCCGTTTGCATAAAACAAACGGAGGGCGACACTTCTACTCAACGATCGAAACTCGACGGTGCACGTTGCGCTGACCATGGACTGGCCATGCAAGTTGTGTTCGTTTTTGGGACAGAAACTGGGAGCCTTCCCGTTCTAAAACAAAGGCTCGCAAAACACAACCATATTACACGCCCCCTCTACAACTTCCGTGTCATTACCCTCCTACCTGGTCTTGCTCATTACTCATAACTCGTTACTCGCTCATCTCTCTTGGCCGTTGCCGTTGCTTTTGCCGTTGCCTTTCTGGTTGTCATCCCGTAGGGATCTGCTTCTGCCCGCCGTTGTCGTTGCTGTTGCCGTTGCCGTTGCCGTTGTCGTTGCTGTTGCCTTTCCCTTCACCCACCCCCAAACACTGTCATTTCGACCGAAGCTGCTCACAGCCTCACCGTGAGCAGCGCAGCGGAGAAACCCGCTTCTCTACCCACACCATTCCCCAGCCACAACATCGCCGTTGCCTGTTCTTCCCTCTCCCTCAGCTACAAACAACAAAGCCCACACCGGAGCGGAGGGTTACCATAACAATCGGCATCCCATAGAAAGCATCAACACCACCGAGACGAGGACACCAAGCATGAGCGCCACCCCAACCAACAAGCCCGGCCAACTCCCCCTCCCCAATACCCTCGTCGACATCCCCCGCCTCATCACCGCCTACTACGCCCTCCACCCCGACGCCGCCGTCCCAGCCCAGCGCGTCTCCTTTGGCACCTCCGGCCATCGCGGCAACGCCTTCGCCGCCAGCTTCAACGACGACCACATCGCCGCCATCACCCAGGCCATCGTCGAGTACCGCGCCACCCAACACACCCTCGGCCCCCTCTTCCTCGCCAAAGACACTCACGCCCTCTCCGAACCCGCCTTCACCACCGCCCTCGAGGTCCTCGCCGCCAACGACATCGAGACCATCATCGACGAGCACCTCGGCTACACCCCAACCCCCGCCCTCTCCCACGCTATCCTCACCCGCAACCAAAACTCCAAGCTCCACCGAGCCGACGGCATCGTCATCACCCCCTCCCACAACCCACCCGAAGACGGCGGCTTCAAATACAACCCACCCTCCGGCGGCCCCGCCGACACCTCCGCCACCAAGTGGATCGAGAACCGCGCAAATGAGTTGATCGCAGCCGGCCTCAAAGGCGTCAAACGCATCTCCTGGTTCCGCGCCCTCTCCGCCGACAAGACCTACCGCCACGACTACATCACCGCCTATGTCAACGACCTCGCCAACGTAATCGACTTCGACGTCCTCGCCGGAACCAAACTCAAACTAGCCGTCGACCCACTAGGAGGAGCCGGAGTCCACTATTGGCCCCGCATCGCCGAGCACTACAAACTCCCCATCGAAATCCTCAATCCCAACGTCGACCCCACCTTCCGTTTCATGACCTGCGACTGGGACGGCCGCATCCGCATGGACTGCTCCAGCCCCTACGCCATGGCCTCCATGATCGCCAACAAGAACAAATACGACGTAGCCTTCGCAGCCGACACCGACCACGACCGCCACGGCATCGTCACCCGCACCACTGGCCTCCTCAACCCCAACCACTACCTCAGCGTCTGCATCCAGTACCTCTTCACCCACAGACCGGAATGGAAGGACAGCGTCGGCATCGGCAAGACCCTCGTCTCCTCCAGCATCATCGATCGCGTAGCCAAGGGCCTCAACCGCCCCATGCTCGAAGTCCCCGTAGGCTTCAAGTGGTTCGTAGACGGCCTCATCGACGGAACCCTCGGCTTCGTGGGCGAAGAGTCCGCCGGAGCCACCTTCCTCCGCCGCAACGGCCACGTGTGGACCACCGACAAAGACGGCCTCATCCCCGGCCTCCTCGCCGCCGAGATGACCGCCGTCACCGGTAAAGACCCCGGCGAACTCTACCGCGAACTCACCGCCAAATACGGCGACCCCATATACGAGCGCATCGACGCCGCAGCCACCAAAGACCAGAAGGCCAAACTAGGCAAACTCTCCCCCTCGCAAGTCACCGCAAAAGAGCTGGCCGGAGAACCCATCACCGCCATCCTCACCGAAGCCCCCGGCAACCACGCCCCCATAGGCGGCCTCAAGGTCACAACCGAAAACGGCTGGTTCGCCGCACGCCCATCCGGCACCGAAGACGTCTACAAAATCTACGCCGAATCCTTCAAAGGCCCCGACCACCTCAAACAAATCCAAACCGAAGCCCAGCAACTAGTAACAGCCGCCATCGCCTGACGCAGTTGCTTTTCCAGTTTTGTTTTTTGTTTGTCATCCCCGAAGGGGGTCTGCTGTTGTCGTTGCTGTTGTCGTTGCTGTTGTCGTTGCTGTTGTCGTTGCTGTTGTCGTTGCTGTTGTCGTTGCTGTTGTCGTTGCTATTGCTGTTGCGTTTGCTTTTCTTGCTTGTCATACCCGTAGGGGATCTGCTGGTGCTTTTTCTTGTTGTCATCCCGTAGGGATCTGCTTTTGTCGTTGCTATTGCCTTTGCAGTTGCCGTTGCCTTTCTTGTTTGTCATCCCCGTAGGGGATCTGCTGTTGCTGTTGCCTGTGCTGTTGCTCCGCTTTGAAGGGGCGCGACTTCAGTCGCGCCATGAGCGGCTCAATCTCAAAGGGCTTTAGCCCCTGAGGGAATCTGTCCCCAGCCCGATAGCCTCTTCTGTCTTCAGCTCTCAATCACCCGCAACAAGGGTATGCTCTTTCATGACTGCCAGCGCAATCGCACAAGAGGAACCATGTCCAAATCACGCCGCCAATTCCTGACCGAGACCACCCTCACCCTCCTCGCCACCGCAGCCGCAGCCAAAGCCCAGGCCCCCACCACCTCCACCACTCCCGGAGCGCCCCCAGCCTTCGGCACCGCTCCCGCAGTAGGCCCCGAAGTCACCACCGCCACATTCGCCGAAGCAGAAAAGCTAGTCCAGGCCCCCCTCACCGAAGCCGACCGAGCCCAGGCCGCAGGCAACTGGCGCAGCGCCATGGCGCCCCTCTACGAGCGCCGAGTAGGCCCCCGCAAAATCGAAATCCCCATCACGACCGCACCCTACACCACGGTCCACTCCATCCTCCCCGGCCAACCCTCCGGCCCCGCAACCGACAAATTCATCCGCACCACCACCACACCCGAACTCCCCGCCACCGACGAAGCCATAGCCTACTCTCCCGTCACCCACCTCTCCCACTGGATCGAATCCCGCAAACTCACCAGCGAGCGCCTCACCCGCATCTACCTCAAGCGCATCGAGCAGTTCAACCCAAAACTTAACTGCATCATCACCCTCACCGCCGACCACGCCATCCAGCAAGCAAAAGCCGCCGACGCCGAAATAGCCGCCGGACACTACCGAGGCCCCCTCCACGGCATCCCCTGGGGCGCAAAAGACCTCCTCGACACCGCCAACATCCCCACCACCTACGGCGCCGAGCCCTTCCGCAACCGCATCCCCACCGCCGACGCCACCGTCACCCAGCGCCTCAACCAGGCCGGAGCCGTCCTCATCGCCAAGCTCTCCCTCGGAGCCCTCGCTCTCAACGACATCTGGTTCGGCGGCCAGACCATGAACCCCTGGCTCCTCGAAGAAGGCTCCTCCGGCTCCAGCGCGGGCCCCGGAGCAGCCACCGCAGCCGGCCTCGTAGCCTTCGCCATCGGCAGCGAAACCGGAGGCAGCATCGTCTCCCCATCCATGCGCTGCGGCATCACAGGCCTCCGCCCCACCTACGGCCGAGTCCCCCGCACCGGTGCCATGACCCTCTGCTGGTCCCTCGACAAGCTAGGCCCCATGGCCCGCCATGTCGAAGACACCATGCTCGTCCTCAAAGCCATCACCGGCCCCGACAACCAGGACACCGCCAGCGTTCCCAGCCACCTAAACTTCGACGCCAACGCTCCCATCTCTGGCCTCAAAGTCGGCTACTTCCCCGCATGGATGAAAGAAGCCCCCGCCACCGACGTCGACCGCGCCGCCCTAGCCGCCATCAAGACCCTCGGCATGACCCCCGTCGAAGTCACCCTCCCCGACTGGCCCTACGACTCCCTCGACCTCATCCTCTTCGCCGAAGCCGCCGCCGCCTTCGAAGAACTCACCCTCTCCCATCAAGTCGACCAGCTCAAGGCCCAGGTCCCCGACGCCTGGCCAAACACCTTCCGCCAGTCCCGCTTCCTCTCCGCCGTCGACTTCGTCCAGACCGACCGCTTCCGTCGCATGGTCGCGCAAGAGATGGCCCGCATCATGACCGAAGTCGATCTTCTCCTCGTCCCCTCCCTCCGCGACGAGATGCTCACCCTCACCAACTTCACCGGCCACCCATCCCTGACCTTCCGCGCCGGATTCGTCGAAGTCGCCGAAGCCCGCAGCGACTGGGCCCCCGACCCCGCCAAACCCCTCCCCCAATTCAACCCGCCCCGCCGAGTTCCCCACGGCGTCACCCTCATAGGCCGCCTCTTCGACGAAGGCACCATAGCCCGCGCCGGCATAGCCCTCGAACGCCACTTCAACGCAGCATCAGAAACCCCACCCGGCTTCTAGACTAGACGAAATCTGCTGTTGCCTCTCTTGTTGTCATCCCGTAGGGATCTGCTGTTGCTGTCTTCCGCTCAACCACCAACCTTCCCATCAAACAATAGCCGTCCGCGCCAAACGCCAAAAGGGCGATAAAGCGCGAACGGCTCCCTTACTTGCTTGTCGCTCTAACGGTCCCCATCGTGATCCCCATCGCCTGCGCTCTTGAACAGGTCCGACATCACCTGCTCACTGGCGTCGCAAGCATGATTCAGGCAAGGCAGTCCAAACCCGGCCTCGATCGTCTTCAGCAGCGCGAAGTGGTCATAGCGTTTTGCGCTCTGCACACCATGCACGCCATAGCTGGTGTCCACAATCAGCATGACCTGGTTCGTCTCCGGAGCCGTGCTGTAGTCATTCTCATCCCACACCACGACAATCGCGTTCCGGCCTTCCCTCCACACTGGCGACTTGTGGATGGCAGTCACCAAACGCTGCACCGTAACGTCGCCCAGATAGATCAGCGCCGGATTCAGCCCGGCCTGCGTGCCGTTATCCGAAGGATCAAAGTTGCAGAACGGTCCGGCATTGCCCCGTCCATGCTGGTCATTGCACTGGTTCGGCGCAATAAACGAGAACGACGGCACATGGCCCGAGCTCAGGTCGGCGAATAGTCCGTTCGCACCGTCAAAGTCCACCGTATTCTTCAGGCTGTTATTCGCATCCCAACCCTCCTGCACGCTCCGGAAGTACACAAACGGATTGTGCTTCGCCGCATACAGCGCCACAATCCCAGCCGAAGTCAGCGCAGGAGTCTGCGCCGGCAGGATCTTCGTGAAGTCCGTGTTGTTCGTGAAGAATCCATCGCTATAGTTCACCTTATCCACGCCAGAGACCGGAATGCTCTGCTGATAGCTCTTCCAGCTCATCCCGTACGCCGCCAGCTGGTCCGCAATCGTCTTTCCGACCGTGTTCTTGTTCGCCGCAATCGACTCGATGCCATCAATGTTGATCGTCCCCGGAGGGCCCTGCGTCTCGTTCGTAAAGTCGATCGCCGGCGTCGCAGCATCCGTGCCCGTACCCGAGATCGGGCAGATCAACCCGCTCGCCGGAGTATCCGTCGCAACAATCCCCGAAGCCAGGTTCGTCGTGCAGTTCTGGTTATGCCAGTCAGGATAATTATCCGTCTGCACGCCAAAGTTCGATCCGCCCACGATCGCCAGGTAGTTGTTCAGGCTGGGATGCGCAATCGCGTAGTAGTTCGTAGCGCTGTTCGCCGACTTCGCGTACTGGTTGATAAAAGGCGCATTCGGATTGCCCAGTATCTGGCTATACCCATGATTCTCCATCATGATGACGAACACATGGTCCAGGCTCGGAACGCCCTTCGGCGCGCGACCCTCTTGAGCAGACATCGTGCTCACCAGGGCTGTTGCGAGTACACCTAAAGTCGCTGTCTTACGGATCATCGCTGACGTTCTCCTTTTCACGCGAGCGCGCCATTGTTAGTTCTTCAATGGGCGCTGTCTCGTCAGCGAGAACCCTATGCGGCTATTGTTGCCACCCCGTTACAGCTATGCGCCAATCCAATGAAATCTCACCACCCAGCGAGAATTGTTGAGAAAACCTGTCGTGCTCAAAGGCACGGGCTTCAGCAGTCCCCCAATACCGCCGAAGCCCCACCGCCTACTTCATTACCTTCGGTGAATCCGGCGAGATACCCTTGCAATCCGGGCCCTGATACACGCTCTCGAAGTTCACATCCGAAACAATCGGCTTAGGCTGCGACTCAATCGTCGTCTCCATATGCACCTTGCCGTTCGTCTTCTCGGCGCTCGTAAAGGTCACCTCAATCCGGCCCGTCGAGCTGCCGCGTCCCTCCTGAGACTTGCACGCGATATCCGCCGACATCCCCGCCGAGCTCACCTGCTGATTGGTCAAATGGCACTCCTGCCCCGGCCGCTGCTGCATATCCCCAAAAGTCTTCTGCCACTTCTCCGGCGTCAGGCACGACTGCGACACCACCGTCCGAGGCCCACCAGGCACCTGCCGTCCCATCGCCTGCATCCGCGCCGCGACCTCCGGCGGAATCTGCATCCCCGTCATCGTCATCGTACTCGTCGACTGCCAAAGCCCCATCTTCATCGGAGGCGCCGTCGGACCCTGCGCAACCACCGGAACCGGAGCCGCCAACATCGCTATCACCAGACAAATCCGCATCTTCATAACACTCCTCTTCTCTGCCCGCTGAAACCTGACCCAGCGAAGCTCTGACAGTATCGTCGCGGGCCAAGCCGAAACGGAATAAAAATCTCGCTCAAGCCCCAAACCGAGCCTCTCCCCGAGCCTTGGCCTTCGCCGCCTCTTCCTCACGATTCCTCGGCGGCGCATTCGTCTCCAGCGAAGACAGCAGCTCCATCGAAACCCCAGCCACCGCCTCCACCGCAGTCAGAAACGCCAGTTCATTCGCCTTCGAAGGCTTATTGAACCCACTGATCTTCCGCACAAACTGCAGTGAAGCAGCCCGAACCTCATCCTCCGTCACCGGCGGATCAAAGTTGAAAAGCATCTTGATATTTCGGCACATTTCTACCCTTCTCCCCGCGAACACACCGCGGCCCTTGGAATCTTGCTCTCCACTCTACTCAATTCCCACTATCTCCGGGGAGACCCTAAGCCCACTTCCGCCGAAGCATCCCAGCCAGCGCCACCAACCCGCTCCCCAAAAGCACGACGCTGCCCGGCTCCGGTACCGGTGTCGGTTCAGTGACGCCTCCCGGAGAAAACGCCGTCAACACCCGAACATAATCTCCCGGCGAACTAGCGAACGTATCAAACAGAATCTGATCCGTCCCACTAATCGTCACCGAATCTCCCGCCTCCAACCCTCTGTCCGCCGGATTCAGATAATTCACACCCGTATGAGCAAGAAAATCGCTGCTTGCAAGCGTACCCGTGCTCGTCAGGATTCCGAGGACCTGGGAGTCGAAATTGACCGTTCCAATCACCTGCTGGGTCGGGCCTGGGTCGAAGAAGATGTAATGGCTCGCCACAACCGTTCCCGCCGGTATCGGGCTGCTCCCCACATCAACCGTCAGCGGAGCCGTCAGCAAAATATTCTGATCCTCATCGAACCCGTACAGATTGGGACTCTGAAAATTGTCATTGCCGACGCTATTGGGCGGCCCAAAAGGATTCGCCAGCGGGACGGTCAACTTTACGAACGTTCCACCCGCAGTAAAGGCCGTTCCACCCGTAACAACTCCGCTGATAATATCCGCAGGCGACGGAACCGCCGCCGCCACCATCACCAACGCTACTCCAACACAAAGCTTTTTCATGGGGGTCTCCCTATTCCGAGGAGTTGGCGAGTGTGGCCCCACGCGCGCTTTAAGCAGGAACGGAGTCTACCATGCGAAAATCAGCTTCGTCACACCCCAATCATGGCTTACCGAAGCAAATTGCATATCTAAACATGTGTCATCCTGATCGGAGACGCGCGGCCTTCTGCGCGTCGGAGTCGAAGAGCCTGCCCTGAGCTTGTCGAAGGGACCTGCGGTTGCACTCTCTCGATGCAAACACTGATTAAAATCCTCCCTTGAAACATTCTCCCAAATGAACTAACTTTGGCTGCGTCACCAAAACCCTCACCCAGATGAAGCGAATCCTCCTCACCGCCGCCCTCGCCCTCTTCACCCTCCCGGCCATCTCCCAGCCGCATCACACCTTCGCCACCGAAGCCGACCACTTCACCCTCGACGGCAAGCCCTTCAAAGTCATCTCCGGCGAGCTCCACTACGCCCGCATCCCCCGCGAGTACTGGCGCGCCCGCCTCAAAATGGCAAAGGCCATGGGCCTCAACACCATCGCCACCTACGTCTTCTGGAACGTCCACGAGCCCACCCCCGGCCACTACGACTTCACCGGCAACAACGACCTCGCCGCCTTCATCAAAGCCGCCCAACAAGAAGGCCTCTACGTCATCCTCCGCGCCGGCCCCTACTCCTGCGCCGAGTGGGAGTTCGGAGGCCTCCCCGCCTGGCTCCTCAACCCAGCAACCCAAGACGCCTACGCGCTCCACAACTCCGCAACTCAAAACGCATCTGCTTTGAAAGGGCGCGGCTTCAGCCGCGCCGCAAACAGCTCAAACTTGAATGGGGCTTTAGCCCCTGAGGGAATCTCTCCCGGGCAAATATCCCCCCCACAACAACTCTTCCCCCTACGCTCCAATGACCCCGCCTTCATCGCCCCCACCGAGCGCTGGATCCACCGCCTCGCACAAGAGGTCGCCCCCCTCCAGATCGGTCGCGGCGGCCCCATCCTCATGACCCAGGTCGAAAACGAATACGGCAACTTCGGCTCTGACCACGCCTACATGGCCCACCTCAAGCAAATCTTCCTCGAAGCAGGCTTCACCGACTCCCTCCTCTACTCCGCCGACAATTGGCGCAACATCCCCAACGGCTCCATCCCCGACCTCCTCGCCGCCGTCAACTTTGGCATAGGCAACCATCAAGGCGGCATGGACGCCTTGGCCAAACTCCGCCCCGACGCCCCACTCTTCGTCTCCGAATACTGGCCCGGCTGGTTCGACTCCTGGGGCCACCCCCACGAAACCCGCCCCATCCCACCCCAACTCGAAGACCTCGACGACATCCTCAGTCGCGGCGCCGGAATCAACATCTACATGTTCCACGGAGGCACCAGCTTCGGCTTCATGTCCGGAGCCGGCAGCGATAAAAACGGCTACCGCCCCACTGTCACCAGCTACGACTACGACGCCCCCCTCGACGAATCCGGCCGCCCCACCCCCAAGTTCTACGCCTACCGAAAAATCCTCGCCCAATTCACCCCCTGCCCTTCACCGCCTTCTTCCGAAAACGCGAAAGGTTCGTCATCTCGACCGGAGGCGGCGCATTATGGCGCCGTAGTGGAGAGACCCCTGCATTTCATCCGCACTGCCACAGAATCCACACAAGCCGCAGCCGCCTCCGCCGCTGAAAACGCCTTTGCTTTGAAAGGGCGCGGCTTCAGCCGCGCCGCAAACATCTCAACTTTCAATGGGGCTTTAGCCCCTGAGGGAATCTCTCCTCAATATTCACTCAGCAACGAATCCTGCCTCCCCCCCATCCCCGAAACTCCCGCCATCATCACCATCCCGCAAATCACCCTCACCGAATCCACCCCCCTCTGGCCCAACCTCCCGCAACCCATCCCCAGCCAATCCCCCAAACCCATGGAGCACTTCGGCCAATCCTACGGCTACATCCTCTACCGCACCCAACTTCCCGCAGCCGTCACCGGAGATCTCATCCTGACCGACCTCCACGACTACGCCCAGATCTACCTCAACGGCAAACTCACCGGAACCCTCGACCGCCGCAACCACTTTGAGAACACCCTCCCCCTCACCACCACCGGCCCCACCCAACTCGACATCCTCGTAGCCAACGACGGCCGCATCAACTCCACCAAACTCATGCGCAGCGAATCCAAAGGCATCACCCAATCCGTCACCCTCGCCGGAACCCCCGTCACCAACTGGCAAGTCTACCCCCTCCCCATGACCGCACTGCCGCGCCTCTACGCGGGGCCTCGTACCCTGTACCCTGCGGGAGACTTTACCGAGGACGCTCGTGAAAGTGTCGGCAAAAAGGTCCCCTTTACACCGTTCCCCCGCGCCGCCCCCACCTTCTACCGAGCCCACTTCACCCTCACCCAAACCGGAGACACCTTCCTCGACACCCACACCCTCGGCAAAGGAGCCATCTGGATCAACGGCCACCCCATAGGCCGCTTCTGGAACGTCGGTCCCCAGCGGACCCTATACGTCCCCGGCCCCTGGCTCCGCAAAGGCACCAACGAGATCGTCATCTTCGACCTCACGCCTCAACCCTCGGAATACGTCTCCGGCCTCGACCATCCCATCCTCGACGCCCCAGTCCCCGACCAGACCCGGAGCTCCCAGCAATGAGCCGAAATCCACAAAGCGAGACCAGCAACATGCCACGTTTTCCACACGTTTTACCGCGTACGAACCACCCGCTAACCATCAAAATCACCACCACCATCTCACTGGCAGTTGCGCTATCAACTCCATTATTTTCTCAATCTTTCATAGATAACCTAAGGAAGAACTTCCAAAATCCACCAGCCGACGCAAAACCCATGATGCGCTGGTGGTGGTTCGGCACAGCTGTGGAAAAACCCGAGATCCTCCGCGAACTCAAACAGATGCAAGCCGACGGCATAGGCGGCGTAGAACTAGCCTTCGTCTACCCCCAGGTCGTAGATGAGCCATCCAAAGGACTTATCAACCATCCCTTCCTCTCCCCCGAGATGCTCGACGCCGTCCATTACGCCCAATCCGAAGCCCGCAAGCTAGGCCTCCGAGTAGACGTAACCTTGGGCAGCGGCTGGCCTTACGGCGGCCCCTCCACTACCCTGGAAGAAGCCGCCACCCGCCTCCGCACCCTCGAAATCCCCCTTCCCGCCAACGCCACCACTCTCCCCCAACTCAAGCTGGCCGAAGGCGAATCCATCATCTCCATCTCCCTCGTCAACGGCGAACCCAAACACTGGGACGCCGCCACCGCACAAACCATCAAACCAAGCGAAATCAGCAATATATCAACGAGCACCACCCCCCGCACAGCCCTCTACTTCATCCAGAGCCACACCCGCCAGCAAGTCAAACGAGCCGCCGTAGGAGCCGAAGGCTGGGTTCTCGACCCCTTCAGCCATGACGCCGTAGCCACCCACCTCAAAGCCGTGGGCGAACCCCTCGTCAAAGCCTTCGGCACCACCCCGCCCTACGCCGTATTCTCCGACTCCCTCGAAGCCTACGGAGCCGACTGGACCCCCAACCTCCCCGCCGAATTCCAAAAACGCCGAGGCTACGACCTCCTCCCCCACCTCCCCGACCTAGTAGCCGGAGGACCCCCCGCCGCAGAACGCATAAGGCACGACTGGGGCCAAACCCTCACCGACCTTGTTAGCCAAAACTACCTGACTCAAATCAATAACTGGGCCATCGAGCATCACACAAAGTTTCGCTCGCAAACATATGGAGAACCAGCAGTTACTTTATCAAGTCAGCGCCTAGTAGCACTCCCCGAAGGCGAAGGCCCCCGCTGGCGAGAGTTTTCCACACTCCGCTGGGCCTCCTCCGCCAACCACCTCTTCGGCAACAAAATCACCTCCGCCGAGACCTTCACCTGGCTCCACTCCCCCGTCTTCCGCGCCACACCCCTCGACATGAAGGCCGAAGCCGACCTCCACTTCCTCATCGGCGTCAACCAGATCATCGGACACGGCTGGCCCTACTCCCCCCCGCAAGTCGGAGAACCCGGCTGGTCCCTCTACGCCGCCGCCGTCTTCAACGACAACAACCCCTGGCACCCGGTCATGCCCGACGTCACCCGCTACATCCAGCGCATCAGCTACCTCCTCCGCCAGGGAGAACCCGCCAACCAAGTCGCCATCCTCCTACCCACGGACGACGCCTGGGCCCACTTCTCCCCCGGCAAGGTCACCGTCACCGGAGAAATGACCCACCTCATCACCCCCGCCCTCATGTCCGCCATCCTCTCAGCCGGTTACAACGTAGACTTCATCGACGCCGACACAATCAACCGTCAAGGCATCCACCACCCCATCCTCGTCATCCCCCCCACCGACCGCATCCCCCTCGAAACCCTCAAAAAAATCCAACAATACGTCGCCACCGGCGGCAAAGTCGTCGCCGTAGGCCGCGCTCCTTCCCTCGACCCCGAAGGCAAGACCACACCCGAAATCACCAAAATCACCGTCCAACTCTTCAACCCTGCAAAGAACGCCTTCGTCCCCGACGAGTCCACCCTCACCTCAGCCCTCCACCATGCAGTAAAGCCCGATCTCTTGGTCAACGCCGCACCCGGCACAGAGAACCCCACCGTCAAAGCAGACATCGGCTTCGTTCGCCGCAAGCTCTCCAGCGGCGACATCTACTTCGTCGTCAATACCACCAACCACTTGGTAAAAGCTCGTGTCGCCTTCGCGACCGCGTACAAATCCGGTGCCAGATGGAATCCCGAAACCGGCTTTCCTGCGCCGAACCCCACCCTTGTCAGCAACACCGATACGTTCATTGAACTCGCTCCCTACGAGTCCGCCGTCTACGTTTTCAACAGCAACCCCACGCCTTGGACTACCGCCCACGGTGAAATGGAAGAGGTAGTCGACTTAAGCTCCAACTGGAAGGTCACCTTTACCTCCACTAACAAATCCGCTATCGAGCCAACCCTCACCGACTGGATCGCCGACCCCGCCACAAAAAACTACTCCGGTGAAGCCGTCTACACACGTGACTTCAGTCTGGCGGTTCTCCCCAATGATTCCGCCGAGCCAATCTTCCTCAAGATCGAAGGGGGCAACCCCACCGCGCCCCAACCCCTACCCCCACCGGATCGCCCCGTCGGCATCCGCAACCCGCTTGTAACCGGTACCGGCCCGGGCATGCGCGCCTGGTACGACCCACCCGTTCGCGAGGCCGCCATCGTCTATATCAATGGACAGCGAGCCGGCTCCCTCTGGCACCCGCCCTACCGACTCGACGTGACGCATCTCCTCAAACCCGGCCAGAACCACATCGAAATCCGCGTCTACAACACCGCCATCAACGCCTGGGCTGCCCTCCCGCCCCACGACTACAAATCCCTCATCGAAAAATTCGGTGACCGCTTCCAGATGCAGGACCTAGACAAAGTCCAACCCGTACCCTCCGGCCTCCTAGGCCAAATTCATCTTCTAGTACAGGCAGGCCAATGATCCCTTCCCCAATTCGCGCCCTCATACTCGCTAGCAGCCTTACCCTCGCGCCTGTAGCCGCCTTAGCCGCGCCGAAAACTTTCCTAGCCAACGACTATGGAGCCACCCCCAACGGCACCACCCTAAACACCATCTCCATCCAAAAAGCCATCGACGCCGCAGCCGCCAACAAAGACGGCGGCACCATCACCCTCAAACCTGGCACCTACCTCACCGGCTCCCTCTTCCTAAAATCCAACACCACCCTCGAAGTCCCCGAAGGCGTCACTCTCATAGGCTCCCAAAAGCTCGAAGACTACCCCATGCTCCCCACCCGCATCGCCGGCATCGAGATGACTTGGCCCGCCGCCCTCATCAACGTCCGCGACCAGCAAAACGTCACCATCACCGGCCGCGGCACCATCGACGGCGACGGCCCCATCTGGTGGAAGTCCTACTGGGACCTCCGCGCCACATACGAACCCAAGGGCCTACGCTGGGCCTCCGACTACGACGCCCGCCGCCCCCGCCTCATCCTCTTCCAAAACTCCTCCAACATCCACCTCGGCGGAGGCATCCTCCTCAAGCGCTCCGGCTTCTGGACCGTCCAGATCCTCTACTCCCACAACGTCACCCTCGACGGCGTCACCATCCGCAACAATGAAGGCGGCAAAGGCCCCTCCACCGACGGCATCGACATCGACTCCTCCCGCGACGTCCTCGTCCAGCACGCCGACATCGACGTCAACGACGACGCCCTCTGCCTCAAAGCCGGCCGCGACTCCGACGGCCTACGCGTCAACCGCCCCACCGAAAACGTAGTCCTCCGCGACAGCATCATCCGCCACGGAGCGGCGGCGGTGACGATAGGCTCCGAGACCTCCGGCGGCTTCCGCAACATCGAAGCCTACAACCTCACCGCCCTTAGTGGCGTGCCGTCCGGAGTCCTCTTCAAATCCGCCCGCACCCGCGGAGGCTTCGCCGACAACATCCGGATCCACGACCTCACCCTCGAAGGCGTAGCCGTCCCCATCCACATCACCATGAACTGGAACCCTACCTACAGCTACGCCACCCTCCCGCCGGACCTCAAAGATCCGCCGTCCTACTACATCACCCTCACCACTCCCGTCACGCCACCCGAAAAGGGCCTCGCCCACTTCAAAAACGTCCACATCTGGAACATCAAAGCCACCGGAGCCAAGCGAGCCTTCGACGTCAGCGCCTACCCCGCCGCCCCTCTCGAAGACTTCCACCTCGACCACCTCAACATCGAAGCTCAGACCGCCGGCACCATCGCCAACGCCAAAAACTGGACCCTCGTCGACAACACCATCCAAACCGCCGACGGTTCAAAGGTCACCCTCACCCAATCCACCGGCGAACCGACCAACCCCAAAGACGTCCCCTTTGGAGAGCCAAAGTAAGCCTCAGTGAGATTGCTGAAAATATTCTCGTTTGAAAGAGGCGCGACTTTGCTCTACCCAACGCGTCATCCTGAGCGGAGACGCGCGCTTTTGCGCGTCGAAGTCGAAGGACCCCGAAGGTTGACACTCGCCTCTGCTCTTCATACCTTTCAGCCACAACAATCTGGGACCCACCACTCCACCCAAGGTAGGGGGACGATCACACCAGGTCCAGCCGAAAGATCGGCCTTCGGTCCATTTCCTGTAGCTACCCGAGCTAACTTCTCGCTCTACACCATCGGAAAATTTCTTTTAGTCGAGCCGCAAGTACCACAATTTCATCTACACCATCAGGAAAGAAATCCGGCCCACCCTACCCTCGCCCAAAATCGATAAACGCATGTTGCGGATTGGTATGCAGCAGTGTCACATCAACCATGTCTCCCACATCCAGCCCATGCTCGCCCCGCACCACCTTCCCCTCAACCGGAGGATCGAACACCCGCACATAAACTCCTTTGTCATTAGCTCCTGTAATTACTCCATGGAACGTCTTCCCGATGCTCCCTGCCAGTGCCACCGCCGCTACCCGCTTCACCATGGCCCGCTCCACCTTGCGTGCCGCCGTGTCCCGCTCATTGCAATGAGCCGCAATCGCCGCTAGCTCGTCATCCGTGTACGGAGCGGGCGCATCAGCCAACATCGCATTCACGATACGTTGCGTCACCAGGTCAGGAAACCTTCGGTTCGGTGCAGTCGAGTGCGCATAATCCTGGGCCGCCAGCCCAAAATGCCCCGGCGGCTCATCCTCATCGCCCTTAGCCAGCACATACTCCCCCGGCCCCATCAACTTAATAATCGAAAGCGACAGATCCGGATAGTGCACCGCATCCGTCGCCCGCTGCGCCTGCAAGAAGGCATTCAGCGCACCCGAATCAGGCTGCGCTGGCAACACCGTTCCATGCCGTCCCACCAGCTCCACAATGCGAGCCCATCGCTCCGGAGACCGCACCACGCGCCGAATGCACGACCGCTTCGCCGCCCGCAGCGTCCTCGCCATTGTCTCGTTCGCCGCAATCATCAACTCCTCAATCAGGTCTGCCGCGCGATTATGAAATACCGCTCGGATCGACTTCACCTGACCATCCACCATCACGGGATCAGCCTCTACCCGGTTAAACTCCAGCGCACCCATCCGCACCCGCTGCCCATGCAGCGCAACCGCCGCTTCATCCTGCAACCGCAACTGCTCCTGCAGCTCGGCAGACGCCGCCACCTTCGCATCCGCCGTACCTTTGCCCTCCAGCCAGGGCCCAACACGGCTGTAAGCAAGCTGCGCCTTATTGTTGACGAGAGCCCGATAAATGCTCGTCTGCCCCAACGCCCCCTCACCATCCACCACAAACTCGACAACATGCGCCGCGCGATTCTGCCTCTCATTCAGCGACGTCAAATCCGTCGAAAGCTCCGTCGGCAGCATGGAGAAATTCCGCACCGCCGTGTACACCGTCTGCGTCTGCTCCCGAGCATGTTGATCCAGCGGCGTGTCCTTCAAAACCCATGCCGCTACGTCCGCAATCCCCACCCGCACGCGGATGCCGCCCTCAACCCGCTCCGCCGCCTCCACCTGGTCGAGATCGCGCGAAGTGTCGTTGTCAATCGAAGACCACATTAACCCGCGCAGATCACGCTCGCCAGCATTCGGAGCCCTCTTCTGCGCCTCACGAATCCCAGCTACCTGGGCATCGCATCCATCAGGATATCCAACAATAAACCCCTCGCGAACCATCTCAGCGGAGGCAGAAGCGACCAGATCAAACCCATTGTTAAGCATGCAAATGGAAGCCTACCACGCAACCAATACAACGGCGTTCAAGCAGCCACCTCCCTCCGTCGATACACCGTACAAATCGAATAATCCTTCTGCGGTCCACGCACCTGATGCCGCATCTCAAAACTCCCATCAGCGCGAACCGTATACCCGGAAAGATACAGATCGTTCAGGCAAACATGACGAGCCTCAGCCACAAGATCATCGCCACTCGCCGCAAACCGCATCACGTGGAAGAGCTCGCGCGTATCAGCAAACCGCACAGCAAACCCGCTCTCTGTCTTTTCGTACACGTAGCTCTGCCGGCTATGCAAAGTCTGTCCACTCTCCAGACAAAGCTCACCCGACTCCTCATACAAAGCCGTCGCCCCATCGAGCAACGTGAACCGGGCACGGCCATTCATGCGCCCACGCCCAGGAATCTCCCGCTCCAGGCTCCAATCTCCAATCAGCTTTTCGAATACTCCACCCGCAACACCCATACTCACCTGATCGCAGTGACAAACAAACCAGCCCACCGTGAAACCTGTTCCGCATAAGCACCGGTCACCGCATCCCGGCCACCCTCCAGCACCGCAAGCTGCACCGCAAAGTTCCCGACCGTCGAACTCTCCGCCGCCCCACGAAAGACCTCCAACCCCGTAGCCTCCGCCGTAAGCCGGTTCAGAAAATCATTCTGACTGGCCCCACCTACAACAAACAACCGCTTCAACTTCTTTCCGCTATGAAGCGCAATCCTGTCCAGCACCTTCGCATACCGCGCCGCAAGGCTATGAAAGATCAAGCTGGCAAACATCGGAGCATTTTCAGCCCCTTCATCCAGCGCCTCATATCCCTTCCGCACCCGCTGAGCATTGATCCGCTGCGGCATCCGTCCCGCCAGCAACAGATCCGGATCATCTACATCCAGCAACCCACTCGGCTTCGCAATCTTCTTCGCCGCCGCAACCAGTTCCGGAACGGTCCAAACCCGCCCGCCCGCAGCCCACGTGTCGATACACTGCCGAATCAGCCACATCCCATTCACATTCTTGTGAAAGCAGATCCCGCCCCCAACCGCACCCAGATTCGTAAAGTTCTCCTCACGCGCCTCCTCGCCATTCCGAGGCTGCTCCAGCAGCGTCCCCACGAGCGACCACGTCCCCGAGCTGATATAAGCCCAGTCACTCCCCGTCGCCGGAATCCCCGCAATCGCCGAGGCCGTATCATGGCAAGCCGGAGCAATCAGCACCGTATCCCGCAGCGCCGTAAGCTCCGCCAGCGGCCCGCTCAACCGCCCAACCTCTGTCCCCGGAGGAACGATCTTCGCCGCACAAGCCAGATCTAGCTGTGCCGCGCTGAATATCTCCCGGCACCACTGCCGCTTATACAGCTCGACCAACTGCGTATGCGTAGCATTCGTAAGTTCGGCCACACGAGCCCCACCCCACCGCGACAAAACATACTCAGGCAGATTCAACCATTGCCGCCCCTCCGGCACCCCGTCCAGCTCATCCGCATAAAGCTGATACAGCGTGTTGATCCGCAGCAACTGAACCCCCGTCAGCTCCCGCAGACGCTCCGGTCCAATCCTTCTATGCAGCGACCGTTCCGCCTTCACCGTCCGCTCATCGCGATAGCAGAAAGGATCACCCATCGGGAGCCCTTTCGCATCCAGCCGTACATAGTCCACCGCCCACCCATCCACCGCAATTGATCGCACCCCTTCCGACGCAATCGCCGCACACCGCCGAACCCCTTCTTCAAGCCCGTCGACGATCATCGCCAGGTCCCAGCGCAGCCCCCCATCCACCTCCCGCGGAGCATTCGCAAACCGATGCACCAGCTCAATCACCGGCTTGCCCTTCACCCACCGCAGCAGCGAAACCCGGCAGCTCTCTGCCCCCAGGTCCACCGCAATCGAAGCTCTCTTATCCTTCGGCAGCAACGCCATCCCCGGCGTTCTCCTCATCGCCCGTCTCTCATTACCGTAGATACGCCTCGGTCAACCCGCCATCCACCGGAATCAGATGCCCCGTCGTGCACCGCGACAGCGGCCCGGCAAGAAACATAATCGCCTGCGCACAGTCCTTAGGATCAATCGGCTGATGCGTCAAAGTCCGAGTCGCATAAAACTGCGCCAGCACATTCCGCAGCCCATCATCCGTGTCCGTCTCATCAAACGGCAGCTTGTACTTCTTCAACGACGCAATCACACGATCCCGCGGAAACATCGTCGACCCCTTCACCACCGTAGCCGGAGATATCCCATTCACCCGTACCTTCGGAGCCATGCTCACCGCCAACTCCCGCACCAGATGACTCAGCGCCGCTTTACTCACGTCATAAGCCTCGCTACCGCGCTTGGCAACAACCGCATTCGCCGAACTCGTTAGCACCACACTAGCGTCAATCCCCTGCTCGGCAAATACCTTCGCCGCCTCATCGGCCAGCAGATAGTTCGCTGTAACATTCACCTCCAGCGTCAGCGCCCACTGAGCATCGCTGATCACCCCATCCGGAGAAGAAGGAAACAGCGCCGCCGTATTGATCAAAATATCGATTCCGCCAAACTGCTTCGTCGTCGCATCAAGCGCTGCCTTGATCGCTTTCCGGTCGCGAATGTCGATGCTGGTCCAGCTAACGGCCTCCTTACCAGCAATCGCCTTGACCTCTTCCGCCACCTTCTCCGCACCGACAACATCGCGGTCGGCAACCACAACATGAGCCCCGCGCTCCGCAGCCAACAAAGCCACCTCACGCCCGATCCCGCTACCCCCACCAACAATCAGAGCAACTCGCCGACTGAGCTCCTTCTCCGGAGGCTGTCTGCGAATCTTAGCCTCCTCCAACTTCCAGTACTCAATCCGAAACGCCTCGCTAGGCGGCAGCGCCACATAATTCGAGTACACCGTAAACTGATCCGCCGAAGCAGCCGGTCCCGCCTGCGGAATCTCCTTACAATCCACTCCCGCGCCCAGAGCCCCAGCCCCCTGCATCACACCAATCGCATTGATGTAGAACTCGCCCGTAATCCGCGACTCGGTCTTGTTCTTCCCAAAGCTGAACATCCCCACGCCCGGCACCAATACCACCGTCGGACTCGCATCGCGCACCGCGGGCGAATCCGGCAGAGCATGCTTCTTGTAATACTCCGCATACTCCGCGCGATACGTCTCCAGAGCAATCTCAATCAGCTCCTTCAACTCCCCAGGCTCACCCGCAGGATTCCACTTCACGAACATCGGCCGAATCTTCGTCCGGATAAAGTGATCCGGGCAGCTCGTCCCCAGATGCGCCAGCTTCTCCGCCTGCGCCGAGTTCACAAACTCCAGCACCTGCTTTCCATCCGAAAAGCTCCCAATCCACCGCTGCTTCCGCGACACCGCACCGCGCAGATACGGCATAATCCCCGCCGCAATCTCAGCACGATCCTCCCGCGCCTTCACCGTTTCCCCACCAAAATGCGTATGCCCAGCCACCGCTCCATGCCGCTCAATAAACTGCCCCAGCTGATCGATGATCGTGATCGTGTTCAGATAACTCTCACGCTGCGTATTCCCCCACGTGAAAAGCCCATGCCCACCCAGCACCACGCCATCGCACCCAGGAGTCTCGGCCACAATCTTCTTCAGCATCATTCCCAGCTCAAACCCCGGCCTCTGCCAAGGCAGCCAGGCGAGCTTATGCCCAAACTCCTTATTGAACTCCTCCATCTTCAGCTTCCCATTCGCCGAGGCCGCCAGCGCGATCCCCCAGTCCGGATGCAGATGGTCCACATGAGCAAACGGCAAAAACCCATGCAACGGCGTATCAATCGAAGCCGCCACAGGATTATTCCCAAACGTACACAGCGGATACATATCCACCATCTCGTCTTCCAGCTCGACCCCGCGATACGTCTTCTCCAACGCCAGCAGCTTATCCAGATACAGCGTCGCAAACCCCGCCCGCTTGATGCTCCCCAGGTCGCCGCCACTACCCTTCACCCACAGAATCCGCTTTTTCTGCCCATCCACCGGATCCACCTGGTCCAGTTTCGAACTCGTATTCCCCCCGCCAAAGTTCGTAATCCGCAAGTCCGAGCCCAGCAAGTTCGACCGATACCTCAGAAGCTCCGGCTCATCCAGCTTCGACGCCACCGCGTCATCCCAACGATCCTCCAAAAGCTTCAATCCACTCTTTGCCGTCATCGTCATCGACCTCAATCTCTATCTCGCCATGGCACAGGCACACAGGCGCACTGCCACGCCGTCCATCATTCCACACTCAAGACCAATACAGCAACTATTTCCTATATGAAAATGTCGACGGACAAGCAAAACTCTTATCCGTTTATTCCGCGTAGTCCGCGGTCGCAATTACGCCAGCAACGACTCCCGCGTCACTATCTTATGAGCCACATAGTTATACGGCGGCACTGTCTGGCCCCGCAACAACGACAGCCCTAGATGGATCAAACTCGGCCCATACGACCCCGCCTCATGCGACACCGACCCAATCAGCGGCGACTTGTCCTTCTTCATCTCCGCCATCGCCTCGGCGATGCAATCCTGCCCCACAATCGCCACATGCCTCTCGCGCTTCAGCTCCCGCACCGCGTCCACCGCACCCAGCGCGCTTGAGTCTGTTGCCGCCGCTATCAAGATATGTTTGTCCTTCGGGTGTCGCTGCAGAAAATCCGAAATAAGCTTCTTGCTCTTATCCCTCATGCCGCGACCGTCCATCCGTACAAACGACTCCACCGGCAGCTCCGGAATTCCCTTCCTCACACCCTCAAACGCCCCCGTAATTCTGCTCTGCACCAGCGGCCCGGCCTCCTGCAAATCAAGGCCCAACACCCACTCCACCGTGCCCTCCCAGTTGTCTCTGGCAAACGCCGCCAACGTCTGACCAGCCTCAATTCCCACCCGATAGTTATCCACTCCAAAGTAAGTCGCATGCGGATGCGGAATATCGATCGCAATCAGCGGAATATCCGCCGCCGCGATCCGATCGCCGATCATCGGAGCCACCTCCTGCTCCACCTGAAACTCAATCACAAGATCGACCTTGCTCCGGATAAACTCGTCGACATTCTTCAATGCCGTAGGCCCGTCATACTTGTTGTCCAGCACCATCAGGTCCACACCTACCGAAGCCGCCGCATCCTTCAGGCTCTCCGTCACCTCATTTGAAAACGGCATATCCGCGCTCTGCCCCGCGAACCCGAACCGCATCTTCTTCGGCCGCGTCACCTGCCGGTACAGGCCATCCGGCGACTGCGACAGATATCCCCGATGCACAAACGTCTTCAGCACTCGGTAAACCGTCGTCTTCGATATTCGCGTCTGACGATGGATCGCCTCCAGCGTCATCGGCTGATTCTCCGCCTGCAGCAGTTCAAGAATATCCAGCGCCTTTGAAAGCACAGGAATCAAATACAGTCTCTTCGTCGTTTTCCGTCCCGGCATAAGCTCCTTGGGCAGAGGCATAAGCACTCAGCCGCTCCATTATGCGGCATAAGGACTTATTCCGCTAATGGAATTCGCGAGGTAAACGTTTCAAATCGACTACATCCGGGTGAGGCTTCAGGCATAGCTCGACACACTACGAGCGTTCCTGCTGCTGCGTTCCTCCGTCACCCTAGCCACATACCCACTCTCCGCCAACGTCTTCAACGGATCAACAGGAAGCCCCCGAGCCACTCTCCACTCACGCACAATCGGCCGTACATCCTGCCAGAACGCCCCTCGGAAGGACTCCTCCGCCTCCACCAACCGGCAAGCATCCTGCAACTCCGCCAACCGCACCTGATCAATCAGCGCGGCCTTGGCATACAACTCCTGCGCCGACACCACCGTCTGGACCATCGCCTCCATCTTGCCCTTCAGGTTATGGCTCTGATCAATCATGAACGCCACACTGGCCTGCTCATCCGCCGTTGCGCTCACAATCTCATGGAAGATCCGGAACACCTGGTAAGGATCAATCGACCCCAGCGTCAGATCATCATCCGCATACTTCCGGTCGTTGAAGTGGAACCCACCCAGCGCCCCCAGGTGCAACAACCAGGCCACAACCTGCTCGATGTTCGTTCCCTGATAGTGATGCCCCGTATCCACCAGCACCTTCGCCTTCGGCCCCGACCGCCGCGCCAACTCCAGCGCCATCCCCCAGTCCGCAATATCCGTATGGTAGAAGGCCGGCTCAAACGGCTTGTACTCCACCAGCATTCTCTGATCCGGCCCCAGCGCCGCATGAGTCGCGCCCAGCACCTCCACCATCCACTCAATCCGCCGCCTCACGCTCTGCGTCCCCGGATAGTTCGACCCATCCGCGATCCAAAGCGACACATCCTTCGATCCCAGAGCCCGCCCGATCTCCACCGAATCCAGCAAATGCGCCAGCGCCCGTCCCCGTATCTCCGCGCTCGGATTCGCAATCGACCCGAACTTGTACTCCTGATCCTGAAACAGATTCGGATTGATCGATCCCGACTTCACCCCATACTTCCTCTCAAGCCCCTGGATCGTCCCCACATCCTTCAACCCACCCGGCAGATCCCAAAGCACATGCAGCGCCACCGTCGGGCTCGCCCCCGTCAGAGCATTCACCTCGCCGGCATCAGAAAACTTCTCCTCAATCGTCGTCGCCGCCCCACCCTGCACAAACTTCCCAAACCGAGTACCCGTGTTCGCAAAGCCCCACGACGGCACCTCAATCCGGAAACCATCCAGGGCCCGCCAAATCTTCTCCGCATCCCGCTCCGCTGCCCCTGCTCCGTTCACCGTCATCGCACCCCTCCAACCCTACAATTCGTACCTAGAAATATACTCTCTATTGAAACACTAGCAGACTGCACCATCCCCACAGCCCTTGTCAAAGAGATTCTTCTACTCCTTTCTTCCCTTGTTTTGAAAGGGCGCGACTTTAGTCGCGCCGTAAAGTGCTCTCATGCGTTTTGTGGCTTTCGCCGCTGAGGGAATCTATCCGTGTCAATACTGACTTTCCAACCCCTCTCTAGCCGCTGAGGGATTCTCTCCGTTCCACAACACTTTTCGGCACGCTCCTATAACTTGTCCACAACGATTACATCCAGAAACCGCGGCCCATGTACTCCCTTGATGCGAGTCATCTCGATATCCGCCGTAGCCGAAGGCCCCGAAAAGAACGTCGTCGGCAACTCAGCCGTAGCCGCCAGCCGCTCCATCGCCTCCGGAACCGTCTCCACCACATCCTCCACCCGCACAACACAAAGGTGATAATCCGGAACCAGCGTAGCTACCCGCCTGCCCTGCCCCGCCACGTTCTGCAGCACCACCGTACCCGTCTCCGCAATCGCAATCGTCGAGCCGGTCATCACCCCATCGAACCCATCCAGCTCCGTAGCCGACAAGCCCTCATCCACCACAAACTCGAACCCAGCCGGAAGCCACTCCGCCGCAATCTCCACCGGAACAACCATCCGCCGTTTACCACGTTCAGCCAGCATTTTTCCAACAGCTACCGCAATATCACCACGACCAACCCGCACCACATGCGCGTCATAATCCCGCAGCCGATCCTCCAGCAACTCAATAATCCCCTCGCCGATCCAGCGAAGCCGTCCGCCGATACCCCCGCTCCACCGCACCCCAAGCAGTCCGCACACCCGCCTCCTCGCTAGCCCCACCCTTGGCCGCACGAATCCGCCGCAGCACCTCATCCCTCGCCGCCGAACTTGTAACCATCTCAGTTGCCATTCTTCCCCCGGCTCTCCCACCACTCACGAAACGTCTCCTTCGGCATCGCCTGCAGATCCCGCACCTGCGTCCACCCCCCCAGAATCCCCGGCAGCCAGCCAATCCACCCCTCGCCCTGCCCATCCTTCCGCACCAGCGGAGCCTCCGCCATCCGCCCCAGCCGCTGCGCCGCCCTGAACCTCGCCTCGCTCCGGAAGATCATCCCCATCGTCTTCATCGCGAATGCCTCGGCATTCAGCCCATTCTGCTTCACCACCTTATTCCGCAGATGAATCAGCACCTCCGGAATATTGATCTTCACCGGACAAACCTCATAGCAAGCCCCACACAGCGACGAAGCATACGGCAGCGACTGCGCATGATGCATCTCCTGCAACTGCGGCGTCAGAATCGCCCCAATCGGCCCCGCATACACGCTCCCATACGCATGCCCACCCGTCTGCCGATACACCGGACAAGCATTCTGACAAGCCCCACACCGAATACAATTCAGCGTCTGCCGCCCCTCCTCATCCGCCAGCACCTGCGTCCGCGCATTGTCCATCAGCACGACATGAAACGCCTGCGGCCCATCCCCCTCCCGCACTCCCGTCCAGATGGAGTTATAAGGATTCATCCGCTCCCCGGTAGCCGACCGCGGCAGCAACTGCAACACAACCTCCAGATCCTGATACCGCGGCAACACCTTATCGATCCCCGCAATCGTAATCAGCGTCTCCGGCAGCGTCAGGCACATCCGCCCATTGCCCTCGCTCTCGACGATGCAAACCCCGCCCGTCTCCGCGATCAAAAAATTCGCCCCACTCACCCCCGTCTTCACCCGCAAAAACTTCTCGCGCAAAAACCGCCGCGCCGCATCCGCCAGATCCTGCGGCTTCTCACCCAACTCCGGCAGATTCATCTCGCGCTGAAAGATCTCCCGAATCTGCTGCCGATTCTTATGCAGCGCCGGAACCACAATATGCGAAGGCTGATCATGCCCCAGCTGAATAATCAGTTCCGCCAGATCCGTCTCATAAGCGCGAATCCCCGCCGCCTCCAGCGCGTCATTCAGATGAATCTCCTCCGTAGTCATCGACTTGATCTTGATGACTTCATCCGACCCACTCGCCTTCACCAGCTCCGTAACAATCTGCCGAGCCTCCGCCGCATCACGAGCCCAATGCACCACCCCACCAGCCCGCGTACAGTTCCGCTCAAACTCCTCCAGATAAAAATCCAGATTCTCCATCGTGTGCTGACGAATCTGCTTCCCCGCCTCACGCAGCTGCTGCCAGTCCGGCATCTCGCCCACCACACGAGCCCGCTTAGCCTGAATCACCTCCGTAGCATGACGAACATTCTTCCGAAGCTGCGTATCCCCCATCGCAGCCTTAGCCGCCATCGGAAACGCCGGCGCCGTAGTAGGATCCAGTGCGACTCCACTCATCGCCCCACCTCGCAAAAAACGCTTGTCATTCTGAGCGAAGCGAAGAACCCCCGCATTTCGTTTTTGTTTTTGTTTTTGCAGTTGCAGTTGCTGCTGCTTTCGCTACTGCTAGTGCTGCTACCGCTGTCACTGCTGTTGCGGTTGCCTGTTCTTTCCGACCCCACCCCAAAATTGTCATTTCGACCGGAGGCGGCGCACTTTGCCGCCGTAGCGGAGAAACCCGCTTCTCCACCCCAACCCTCTACCGCACCCAAACTGCGTTTGTTCTCCCTCACCGAGCCACCCCGTCTTCCCCAGCCAAAATCTCCGCCAGATGCACCGTCTTAACCCCAGTCCTTTGCCGATGCAAAGCCCCCTGAATATGCATCAGGCAGCTGTTATCGCAAGCCGTACAAGCCTCCGCCCCCGTATTCAGCACCGCCGTAGTCTTCTCCGCCAGCATCGCGCTCGAGACCTCCGCATTCTTCACGGCAAACGTCCCGCCGAACCCGCAGCACTGCTCCAGCCCGTCAATCTCGACCAGATCAATCCCCCGCACCGCCTTCAACAACTTCTGCGGCCCATCCCCCAACCCAAGATTCCGCAGCCCATGACAGCTAGCGTGATACGTCACCCGATGCGGATAATAAGCTCCCACATCCTCCAGCCCCAGCCGCTTCGTCAAAAACTCCGAAAACTCAAACACCCGCGGCAGCAACGCCTCAACCTCAGCAATCAGCTTTTCGTCGTTCAGCGAAGCCGCCATCTTCGGATAATGATCCCGCATCATCGCGACACAGGTCGAAGAAGGCACCACCACCGCCTCCGCCCCTTTGAACTGCTCCACAAACCGCGACACCAGCGGCAGAGCCTCCGCCTGATACCCCGTATTCCAATGCATCTGCCCGCAGCAAGTCTGTCCCGCAGGAAACTCCACCGTATGCCCCAGCCGTTCCAGCACCCTGACCACGGCCTTGCCCGTCTCAGGAAACAGCGTGTCGTTGTAACACGTAATAAACAGCGAAACTCGCAGAACACCCTCCGCAATTCAATAGAAATTCTATTTCCCCAACGCAACTTTCGTCAGGTACGATAGTACGCGCTAACGCACCATTATTATTCAAGCAACGAGGACTCGTGGGACCTAATCCGTTTATCGGCGTCATCTTTCACTGGATCGGCGGTTTCGCCTCCGCAACCAACTTCATCCCCTTCCGCGGCATCAAGCGCTGGTCGTGGGAGATCTACTGGCTCATCCAGGGCTTCGCCGCCTGGATCATCGCCCCCACCCTCCTCGCCAGCATCTTCGTCCCGCACCTCTTTCGCCATCCTTCAGGCCGCCTACGCCCAAAACCCCGGCAGCATCTACTACGCCATCCTCTGGGGAATCCTCTGGGGAGTCGGCGGCATCACCTTCGGCCTCGCCATCCGCTACCTCGGTATCGCCCTCGGATACGCCATCGCCCTCGGCCTCTGCGCCGTCTTCGGCACCATCGTGCCGCCCATCTTCCACGGACAGATTCGTCACCATCCTCCACCAGACCTCCGGCCAGATCATCCTCCTCGGCGTCGTCGTCTGTCTCCTCGGCGTCGCCGTCAACGGAGCCGCCGGCGTCTCCAAAGAACACGAAATCACCCCCGAAGAGAAGGCCGAAGCCGGCGAGACCGACTTCTCCTTCGGCAAAGGCATCGCCGTCGCCATCTTCGCCGGCATTATGAGCACCTTCTTCGCCTTCGGCCTCGACGCCGGCAAGCCCATCGGCGACATCGCCAAGCGCGAGCTCCTCGCCAACGACCGCCTCGACCTCTGGCAGAACCTCCCCGTCCTCATCGTCGTCCTCTGGGGAGGCTTCCTCACCAACTTCGTCTGGTCGTCCATCCTCATCATCAAGAACCGCTCCGTCAAGCAGTTCGCCGGCGAGCCCGGTATCAACCCCATGCGCGCCACCCACGCCACCGGCGAAACCCTCGTCGACTTCGACCCCCTCGACCCCTCCACCTACGACCGCCTCGCCCCCCGAACCCTCGTCGCCAATTACATCTTCGCCGCGCTCGCCGGCAGTCGTCTGGTACTTCCAGTTCTTCTTCTACTCCATGGGCCAGACCAAGATGGGCAAGTACGACTTCTCCAGCTGGACCCTCCACATGGCCAGCATCATCATCTTCGCCACCCTATGGGGCCTCTTCCTCAAAGAGTGGCGCGGAACCAGCCGCCGCACCAAGCTCCTCGTAGCCAGCGGCCTCTTCCTGCTCATCGCATCCACCGTCGTCGTCGGCTACGGCAACTACCTAAAAGCGACCCAGGACGGAATCAAAACCATCTCCACCAACCAGTAATCCTTTGCTTCTGTATTTGCCTTTGCCGTTGCCTTCTTGCTTGTCATCCCCGCAGGGGATCTGCTGCTGCCTTTCTTGCTTGTCATCCCGTAGGGATCTGCTGTTGTAGTTGCCGTTGCCTGTTTTTCGTCCGCCCCCCAAACCTTGTCATTTCGACCGAAGCTGCTCACAGTCTTATCGTGAGCAGCGCAGCGGAGAAACCCGCTTCTCTACCCACACCGCTTCCCCATCCAAACTCGCCTTAGTCTTTGTTCTCGCCTGCGCTTCTAGGTACCCCAAGGCTTCAGCCTTGGGTCTCTCAATCCCTCAAACGGAAAAAGGGGCTTCAGTCCCTGAGCTATGCCTTCCTATCACTCCCAACAATGCATCATCCGCCAGAACTCAACCCAAAACTTGAACCCGCCGCAAAAAGGCCTTCGCAGCAACCCACCCCAGCACCATCACACACAACACCAAAACCCCCACCCGCAACTCCGAAGCCACCGAAACCGAAATCCCCGCGCCCGTGACCACCGCCACATAAGCCACCACACACATCGGACACTTCGGCATCAGCACCATCACCGCACTCGGCAACACCCACCCCGCCGCTCTCGCGCCACGCCTCCGCAACGAAGGCGGATGCGGGCCACCATCAGCCCGCACCTCACAGCATCCACGCCCCTTCACTCGTGCTCTCCGCCGCAGCACGATCCGGCATGCACCTGCCCCTCATACTTGTCATGGTGACGAACCCACGCCATCGGATACGCCAGCCCACCTTCATTCCGCCCCTTCGGCGCAAGATCAAGGTAGTTGTACGTATTGATCAGCATGTCTCCTCCGCGCGCAAACGTCGAGTACGTATGAAAGACCTCACCACCCGCATCCTTATAAAACGCGCTGACTCCAGGCCCCTCGTCACTCGGAAACGTCGACTCGGCAAAGTTGTAGTGCATCTTTCCCCGAGCCATCTCTTCCTTCGTAAACGACACATGGTAGTCCCAGTTAAAGTCGTTCGCATTCGACGACACCCACTTGAACCGCCAGCCCATCCTCTTCTTGAATTCCTCAATCTGCGGCACCGTCGCCCGCGAGACCGCCATCAACGTCACATCCCGGTTCGCCAGATGCACCAGGCTTCCATCCATGTTGTCCGCAATCAACGAGCAGCTCTGGCATCCCTCCTTCCACTCCGGCCCAAACATAAAGTGATAGATCAGGAGCTGACTCCGCCCGCCAAACAAATCGCTCAGCGTCTCCTTCCCATTCGGCCCATCGAACACATACTCCTTCTCGACCTTCTCCCACGGAAGCTCCATCCGCTGCCTGCTCAACTCATCCCGCAGCCGCGTCAACTGCTTCTCTTTCGCCAGAAACGCCTTCCGCGCCTCAAGCCACTCCGCGTTCGAGACGACCTTGTGCCCTATATCAATTGCGCTTGTGCTCATCACGTTCTCCTTTGGGGTTGAATAACTGTCCAGACATTGCTGGAATCTTTCACTCGTACCCGAGCCGTCAATCTCCAACGGCCCGAACTCTTCGACTTGATTTTTGGGCATAGGAATCCCTTTGCCTGCGATACCGCTCAGAACCGAGAGACCGCCTATTTGCTAATTCGACCTTCCGCTGCCACGCGAATCCTCGTCAACAGGCTCGACCATCCCGTATTCACCTTCGTTCCATCCAAAAGGTCTTCCGGCATCTGTCCTATTGCTCGATGCACAAACCGCACGCGCGTCAGACCGCCGTCTTCCGTCAACCGGTACTGCACATTCGAGATCGCAGGAAACGACATAAACAGCGGCCCGCAGATCTCCAGCAACGCCGGCGCCTTGATCGCCTGCACATGCCCCCAGAAGTGCCCCGTACTATTCCCCAGATCCCGGAACCATCGCCCACCGGGCCACGCCTCCAGCACCATAGGCATCGGTCCCGTTCCCGGAGCCTCGTTGTACGGTCCCATCTGTTCCAGAATCGTCTCGAACACAATGTCAATCGGCGCCGCAATCTCTTCTTCCTTCACAATCTCCAGCGTCTGAATCGTCTGTTCTGCAACGTTGTTCGGCATCCTTCCTCCTGTGGTGGTTATCGTGATCTGAAAAATCTAAGTCTTACCATCGGGTTCTTCGGTGTATTGCTTAAGGGCACGGCTTCAGCCGTGTCGCAACGCTATATTTTCAATGCGGCTTAGCCGCTGAGGTACGTCTTTCCCGCTGCTTGTACTAAGAAACTCATCATTCCCCTCCATCACCCGTACCCGATGCCGAATCGCCCGAAACCATCCGTTCCAAAGCCTTCCGCTCCGCACGCTCTTTGATCTGGCTCAACTGGTGCGTCCAATACCGCTCGAACACCTTCACCCAGTCATGCACCGGCTTCAGCTCCGCCACATTCAGCCGATACATCCGGTGCTGCCCCCGCTTGATCACCGAAACTACCCCAACCTTGCGAAGCACCCCCAGATGCTTCGATACCGCAGGCTGCGACATCCGCAACCGCAGGACCACCTCCCCCACCGCATACTCCCTGCCATCCGCCAGCACCCCGATCACCTCACGCCGCCGAGGCTCCGCGATCGCATTGAACACATCCGTAGTTGTCGCTGCTCGCGCCATGACGAAATAATATTCCGATATAGGAATATGTCAACTGTCATTCGTCACAAAAATCTTCTTGCCTGCCGTCGCAGTTGCTTTTCTTGTTTGTCATCCCCGAAGGGTACCTGCTGTTGTCGTTGCCGTTGCTATCGTTGTTGCAGTTGCCGTTGCCTTCGCTTTTGCTGTGGCAGTTGCCGTTGTCTGTTCTCCCAACCACCACAAACGCCCGGGGTGCCCCATCCATGGCGCAGTCTCACCGCGACATGGGTGGGAAAGTATCCCTCTACCCAACCAGCTCTTGCCGTTGTCGTTGCTTTCTTGTTTGTCATCCCCGAAGGGGATCTGTTTTCGCCCTTGCCGTTGCTCTCTTCCGCCCAACCCAATCCTGTCATTTCGACCGGAGTTGCTCACAGTCTCACCGTGAGCAGCGTAGCGGAGAAACCCGCTTCTCTACCCATACCCTTCCCCAACCAAAACCCGTCGTTGCATTTCTAGTTGTCATCCCCGGATCTGCCGGGGTGCCCCATCCATGGCGCAGTCGTACCGCGACATGGGTGGGAAGGTATCCCTCTACCCAACCGGCTCTTGCCCTTGCCGTTGTCGTTGCTCTCTGCCCCAACCCAGCCCTGTCATTTCGACCGGAGTTGCTCACAGTCTTACCGTGAGCAGCGTAGCGGAGAAACCCGCTTCTCTACCCATACCCTTCCCCAACCAAAACCCGTCGTTGCATTTCTTTTACCTTCTCCCCGCAGACGCAGTAACCCAAAAACCTGTCAAGCCCCAAAACGCCATAACCAACATGGAATCAGAAAGATCCATCTGCCGATTAATTACCCTTCCTCTGCTACTCTTAAATAAGAACTAAGAGAAAGCCCCGGCCACAGCCGGGGCTTTCTTCATTATCCAAAGGAGGGTATCAACACAAGTCCAGACCTAAGTCACCTGCTTCGAAGACTTTAGACCAAATAAGTACCGGGGGGGGTACTACCGCAAAGCGGCCTGCCGAAGCGTCTCAGCCGCCGACTCAGGCGTAATGTCCCGTTGAGGCCCACCCAGCAGCTCAAACCCAACCATAAACTTCCGGATCGTAGCCGACCGAAGCAAGGGCGGATAGAAGTGCGCATGAAAATGCCACTCCGGGTACTGCCGATCATAAGGACGAGGATGCAGCCCCATCGAGTAAGGAAACGGCGTATCAAAAACCTTGTCGTACGTCGCCGTCACCTGCTTCAGAATCGCCGCAAACCCATCGCGCTCTTCCGGATTCATCCCCTGCAGATCGGCAACATGCCGCGTCGGCAGAATCATCACCTCAAACGGCCACACCGCCCAGAAAGGAACCACCGCAACGAACGCATCATTCGCCGCTATGACCCGCTCCCCAAGCGCAACCTCCATCGCCCGATACTCGCAAAGCAGACAGCAACCGTGTTCCTTCAGATACGCCGTCTGCCCAGCCAACTCGGCCATCACCTCATTCGGCACCGACCGGCTGGCCCAAATCTGCCCATGCGGATGCGGATTGCTGGCCCCCATCATCGCCCCGCGATTCTCAAACACCTGCACGTAGGAGATGTCTTCCCGTAAGCCAAGCTCCCAGGTCTGCTCCGCCCAAAGATCCACCACCGCCCGAATCTCCTCGACGGCCATCTTAGCCAGAGTCAGATCATGCCGAGGCGAAAAGCAGATCACCCGGCAAACCCCGCTCTCCCCCTCCGCAACCAGAAGCCCCTTGCCCCCGTCATCACTCAAAAATCGCGGACTATCCGGCTTCAAAGCCGCATAGTCGTTCTCGAACACATACGTGCTCGTATATTTATCCGTCCGCGCACCACCAGCCCGAACATTCCCCGGACACAGATAGCACTCCGGATCGTACTGCAACGCCGCTGGAGCAGCCGTCTTCTCCGTCTGACCCTGCCATGGCCGCTGCGTCCGATGCGGCGAAACCAGCACCCACTCTCGCTTCAGAGGGTTGAACCGCCGATGAGGATTCTGCTGAGCCAGAGGATTCAAGCCGCACCCACCTTCGCGGCCAGCGCAACCGCACCATCCGAAGGCTCACACACGAAGCACTGCGCCTCAATCCCCAAAGCCGCGGCATACTCCCGCCGCACGGCCTCCACGAACTGCTCCGTCCGCTCCACACTCACCACATTCACCGTACAGCCGCCAAATCCACCTCCGGTAATCCGCGCCCCGAAACACCCTGGTTGCCGCATTGCAATCTCGACCAGCGAATCCACCTCGGGACAGCTCGCCGCGAAATCATCCCGCATACTCGCATGAGCCTCCACCATCAGCTTCCCAAACCGATCCATATCTCCATCCAGCAGAGCCTCGCGAGCCTCCATCACCCGCCCATTCTCCGTGATGATGTGCCGACACCGCGCAAAGCTCTCCGGAGACATCTCCTCCCGGCAAGCCTCCAGATCCTCAACCGTCGCATCCCGCAACAGCTCAATCCCGGGCTTCAAGCGTCGCAATACCGCCTGCCCGGCCTCGACCTCATCCCGCCGATCCCCATACTCTCCTGCCGCCACATCATGCTTCACCATCGAGTTGCAGATCACGACCCGTTCCTGCTCGGGCAGTGGCAGCAGTTCGTACCCTAGCGAGCGGCAATCCAACAGCATCACCCGATGCTCTACACCGCCGGTCACCACAAACTGGTCCATAATCCCGCTCTTGGCTCCGACATACTCGTTCTCGGCCCGGCGGCAAAGCGTGGCAATCTTCTCCAGCGGCAGCGTCACACCCGCATGCGACAGCAAAGCCATCGCCGTAGCCACCTCAATCGACGCCGACGAACTCAGCCCGGCCCCCAGCGGCACATCTCCCATCAACGTCATGCTGAAGCCGCCTACCGCAATACCTTCCTGCAACAGGCTCCACAACACCCCCGCCGGGTAATCGCTCCACTCCCCCCGTGCCTGGCCCAGCGAAGCCATCTCAAAAGAGCCCTCTTCTTCAAAGTTGGCCGAATAGAACACTGCCCGGCCATCCTCTCTCGGGCTGATAACAGCCGCAGTACGGAAGTCAATTGCCATGGGCATGACTAACCCACCCGTATAGTCCGTATGTTCTCCAATCAGATTCACACGTGCCGGCGCCGCGAATAATTGGCCATTCAGGCCAAATCGCTGTCGATGCAGCCGCAGCGTCCGCTCGTTATCCACCCTCATTCAACGCACCATACCGAATTCAAAAAATGCAAGGACAGACTCATCCTACAACGATCTGGTGCTCTCAATGTAACCGATTTCTTTCTGCAAAGCTCTGATCGTACTTGGAATATTCTCCCCACCCGCCCCTTTCCCAAAAGCCGGACGCTTGAACTCCTGCATCCGGCTCCGGGGAAGCGAAGATCCACAGCTTAGAATGTGAGCCTCCCCGAGAATTGGAACGCCCGAGGATCGCCGCTGGCATTAGCGACTGCGCCGAAGGAGGCGGTATCTACATTGACGCCGATTGTGTTGTTCGAAGCGTTATTGCCAAAATACACTCTGTTCGTCACATTCTGACAATCCACACCGAAGATGAACTTCGCACGCTCCGTGATGTCAAACTGGCGCCGCAAAGCGCTGGTCCAGTTGTAGACACCCATCCCGCGCAGAGCATAAGGCGCGATACGCGGCGCATCGCCGATCATATAGTTCCCCACGTCGCAGAATGGACCCGTTGATGTGAGGCACGGAACCAGGGTCGTCTTTGTAGAGCCGCTGCCGCCCCCAGCAATCTGGTTCAGATTAGTTGCCGAGGAATTGCCTGGATTCGCCGTCATGTACTTCATCGTACCGAGCGTCGCAGCCGTTACGCCCTTGCCCCAACCTCCGTTAATCCGCACCGAACCGAGGTAGTTCGGGTTGACGTCCGGCATGCACGTACCCTGCCCAAGACTCTGGTTACCACCGCAAGTGGCAGTAATCGCCAGCGGCAGGCCCGACGTGTATTGGAAGATGTTCGAGAACGACCATCCTCCGGCAACCGCGCGGACCAGGAAGTGCTCGCCGCCGATCTTGCCCTTTCCGAACGGAAGCTCGTAGACCCCAAAGATGCTCAGGTTCTGCGGCTGGCTATTGATACTCAGCGAGCGGTCGATGCGGTTCTGCGCCCAGGCATGCCCGGCGAGCGTCGCCGAGGCCGGAATCGCCCAGCCGCTACGCGCTGTACCGGCATCGTCGATGTTCTTCGAATACGTGTAGTTGATATTCATCGTCAACCCATGCCACGAGCGAGCACCGACCGAAAGTTGGAACGCGTTATAGTTTGCGTTGGCGATATCGCCCCACGTGTCCGTCGTGCCGGAGTACTGCGGCATCCACGTCAGCATATGTGCGATAGTCGCATTCGAGTTAAGTGCTGCTGCCGCGACGTAACCTGCGTACGGAACCGGCAGCGTAAGGCCGGTTGCCGTCTGTGCCGCATTGATGTTGGCCTGCGTTGCCGGAAGACCGAGGTATGACTGCAAAGCAAACCACTTCGGATCGAGTTGCCCCGCCTGCAAGCCACGCATATTGTTCGCGCCAGCGAGGAAGTGACTCTGGCTGCCGGCGTAGTTCAGTGAGACGGTAATGGCGTTGGTGACTTCCTTCTGCATGCCGAAGTTCCAAAAGATGAACTGTGGCGCGCGACCGGCCAGATACGGATCGGGATAAGCGATGCCTGTGCCATTCCCGCCAGACTTCCCAGCGGAGGTTACGTAGAAGCCCGTGCCCTGTCCTTGTGTTGCCGCGCTGATCGGCGCAGGACTTGGCAGTACATATCCCGGTCCGCCGAAGTTCGTGTTGGCAAGGCCGATAGACTGGAAATACGAACTGTTGTTGAGCCAAAACGCCGGCCCTGCGCTCGGTCCCGCAGCATTGGCTGCAAAGGAAAGGGCCGTGTTGAATCCTGCCTGTCCCGTTCCGGTGCCCGCTCCGGTCGCTCCGCCCGTGCCGCCGGCGTGCGAGAACAACACGCCCCAGCCGCCGCGGAAGACCGTCTTGTCGTCAGGCGAGTAAGCAAAACCGAGCCTTGGCCCGAAGTTCTTATAGTAGTTGTCGACCGGCGTCCGGCAGTTGCAGCTCACGCCCGCACCGCCATGGTTCCCGGCAAACTCCAGAGCACCCGGACTCGCCGTAAGTGGATTTTGAATGTTCGGATTGAGGAACGACCAGCGATCCTGACTTTCCGTATAGGTCGGTATCCAGTCCCAGCGCAGCCCGAGGTTCAGCGTCAGCTTCGGAGTCACCTTGTAGTCATCCTGGAAGTAAAACGCATAGGGACGGAAGCGTCCGCCTACCAGGCTGAACGGCTGAAGCGTCGTGCTCGAAGCGTTCACCGCACCCAGGAGGAAGCTGGCATACGAGTACCCTGTCGTTGAGTCATAGCTGAAGCTCGAACCGCTCTTCGTAATATTGCCCGTCTCATTGGGACTCCAGGTAAGCGAAGTGGGAGTGGAAGGCCCGTCCGCCGTGCTGGCGTTGTTTTGCAACCACTGGATCTGCCCGCCGAGGTTCATCGAATGCTTCCCTTTTAGCCAGTTCACGTTGTCCACCAGCGTGAATGTGTTCGAGACGTTGGTCGTAGTTGGCGTGTTGCCTACCCAACCCGTTGTAGTGCCGGTTGAAATACCGGCAGGAGGGTTGGCGCCGGTAAACGCGGTATTGGCTGCATTCTGTGATGCCTGGCCATCTGGCAGCCCAGTGACGCCCGAAGCTGCAAGCCCATACTTGCTGGGGTTCGTGCTCCCCGTAATGTTCTGAACGGGTGGCCCGCCAAAATTCATGAAACCAAATTTGAACTGGTTGACAACATGCGGAGTGAAGGTGAACGTGTGCTGTAAGTCAGCCCAGTGACCGCCAACGGTCGATATTGTGCTGGCGTAGTAGGGTACTGGCAGAGGCGCCGCACCTGAGGCTGTATAGGGCACCGCGTGCCGATTGCCTCCCGTAATGGCAAACGAGATGGTCTGCCGCTCCGAAACGTTGTAATCTACGCGGCCCGAATAGAGCCAGTTGTCGAACCCCTGTGGTACACCACCGAGATAATTGTTGACGGTGCCATTATTCGTGCCTGGGCTGTTCGGCGCAGGCAGGAATTGCTGCTGGTACTGGTTGATCGGCGAAAGATAGCTAGCCGGAATGACGTTCTTGGTAGGGATGCCATTCTTCATGCCCATGAACTGCTGGCGCGCGCAGGTTTGGCTGGAGCCCGATCCTGTGCAAGCGGTCGTTGTAGGGTCGTAGATTGGTGTTGAGAGCTCGGTAAAGTCGCCCTGCCGCTCCAGCAACGTCGGGACCGTTGTTGCGCTCGGGTTTACCCCCTGATGCGAGTGGAATTTGTCATACGTCGCAAAGAAGAAGAGCTTATCCCGCCCGTTGACGATGAACGGAATCTTGACCGGACCGCCTACCGCGAAGCCGATTTCATTCTGGTTCTCGGCGGGCTTACCTCCCGGAACCGTGACCAGTTGACCATTCTGGACGACCTGCTTCGTGTTACCGCCGCCCGGTTTCGACGAGAACGACCAGGCATCAAACACCGTGTTCCGGAAGTACCCGAAGATCGCGCCATGGTACATATTTCCGCCCGACCTCAGGTTGTAGTTCTCTAGTCCCGCACCCTGATACTCCGCCGAGAACCCGCTCGTCACCACCTTCACCTGGTCGATCGCCTCCAGCGGAACGATGTTGAACACCGGACGATTGTCGGCCTGCTGGCTCAGCGTCGTTATCGGAAGACCATCGACATACAGTTCACCGAGCCGCTGCGCCGTTCCACCGATGATCGAAGACCGGCCTCCCGGAGGTACCTGCGCTCCCGGCAGAAGGTTCGAGAATTGCGTAATGTCGCGCTGCTGCAGGCCGGTGATCATGATCGGCAGCTTCTGAATGAGGTTGTTGTCGATCGTGCCTCCCAGAGTCGCATTGGTAGTCTCGAGCGCCGGCGGTGCGCCGGTAACAGTGACGGTCTCGTTCTGAGCGCCCGTCTTAAGGCTGATATTGAGGCCCACGTTGCTCAGAGCGTTGACCACAAGGTTTTCCTGCAGGAAGGTGGCAAATCCCTGAGCAGCGACCGTCACGGTATAAGTACCCGGGTTGAGCGGGGAGATATTGTAGAGCCCACCGGAAGACGATGTGCGCACGGTCTCAATTCCAGTGTCAACGTTGCGCGCGGTAATCGAGGCATTAGGAACAACAGCGCCTGTAGAGTCCGTCACTGTACCGCTGATGGCGCCTTGACCACCTGTCTGCGCAATCCCGGATCCCGTCACCAGACCGACACAGATCAACAAGGCCACCAGGCCCCGGATCCAATTCATCCAGATCGCATCGCTACTCGTTCTTGCTGCTCGCATCACAAACCTCCTGAAATCCCTCAGTGGGCCGACCCCAAAAAAAATGGTTCGACCAAATTTTGTTTCATCATTAGCTCGCACCAAAATCTACGAGATCGAGAAAACAAGTGTCAATAGAAAAATTGTTCCCAAATCAAAATAGACACGCAAATCGTCATAAGCAGCAGCAAAACAACAAACTGGCTGGCTTTATTCTTCCCGCAGCACTTCCAGCGGCTTCTGCCCCAGTATCCGGTGACTCGCTACCCACCCTGTAACCATCGTCAGAGCCGCAGTAGCCAGCAAAGCCGCCATATTCCACACCCAATGGAAGTGATACGCCGCCTCCATCCGCACCAGCAGCGTCCGCGCAATCAGATTGGCAAAACCGATCCCGACCAACCCCGCCACCAGCCCCAGCACTGCAAATTCAATAGAAAACACTGTAGCGATCCGAGCCCGCGTAGCCCCCAGCGTCTTCAGCACAACAACCTCACGAATCCGCCGATACCGCGTCCCCGCAATCGAACTCGCCAGGATAATAATCCCCGCAAAGATACTGAACGCCGCCAGAAACTGAATCACATAAGTAATCTGCAGCACCACGGACCGCACCGTCTCCAGCGCCTGCGCCACATTGATCACCGTAACCGTCGGATACGCCTGATACAGCGCCCGCTGCAACTCACCCACCCGCGCCGGATCCACATGAATTCCCCCATACCAAACCACCGGAAGCCCTTTCAGCGAAGCAGGCGGCAAAATAAACTCCGCCCTTGAGTACGCATGCTGTCCATCCGACTTGATCAGCGGCCCCACTGTCGCCACAAACTGCGTATCCTGCGCCGCAAACGTGATGTGCGAGCCCAACTTCACACCCAACCGCTGAGCAGTCCGCTGACCGATCGCCACCATCGGCTGCGTCTCTTTCGCATCCCACCACTTCCCTGACACAATCGTCGTCCCTGGCGGCGCCTTCTCCGACCAAGTCAAATTAATCGACTGCAACATCCGCTTCGGAAAATTCGTCAGCTTCGCCTGATTCGCCGGAACCCCATCAATCGCAATAATCCGCGACGACACCACCGGCAGCAGCTCCGGCTCCGACGTCACGCTCTTCTGCGACTTCAACAGCGCCCGCATCCCCTCGATCTCTTCATTCGTAATGTCGATCAGAAACACATTCGGCAGATTCGGCGCACTCGAAATATGCAGCTCCGTCACCACCGCCTGCTGCACCAGATACACCGCCATGATCTGCATCACGCCCATGCCCAGCGCCGCCAGCAACGCAGCCGAAGGATTCCCCGGCCGATACAAATTCGCCAGCCCATGCCGCACCGCCGAAGGCAAACTCAGCCGAGTCGTATTCAAAAACCATCGCAGCCCAGCAAGCACCGCAGCCGAAGCCGCAAGTAAAACAGCCAGCACCCCAACCAGCCCCAGCGAAAACACCTTCCCCACCGTAGCCGAGTCCGACAGCGTAGTAGCAATCGCCGCCAGCCCTGCCAGAATCAACGCAGCCGCCGCAATCTGAGCCAGGTTCTTCCTCAGCTTACGAAAGATCGCCGTGACAAAGGGATCCTCACTATCCTCTACCGCCCGCCTCAGAATCAGAATCGGCCGCACATTCCGAATATCCAGCAGCGGAGGCAGCGTAAACAGAAGCGTAGTCAAAACACCCGCGCCAAGCCCCGTCAAAACAGTCCGCAGCTGAATGTGAAGATCAGTCTCAAAATTGACGAACTTCGACAGGAAGTAAGGAAACGCAAGCTGCACGCCCACACCAAGCGCCACACCCAGCAATCCACCCAACAAACCTAGCATCAACGTCTGCAGCAGATAAATCCTAATAATCTGCCCCGACTGCGCCCCCAGCGACTTCATAATCGCAATCGTATCCAGCCGCTGCTGCAGATGCGCACGCATCGCCATCGCAACGCCCACAGCGCCCAGCACCAGCGCCACCAAACTCATCAGCGACAGCAAGCTCGTCGCCCGATCCAGCCCCTGCGTCAGCGCCGGATTCGTCTCCCGATAATCAACAACCTGCGACTCCGGCAGCAGTTTCACCAACCGCTCCTTCAAATCGCTAACAGCCTTATCCGAGATCGGCGCACCACCCGCAGGCTTCGGAACCTTGAACAAAAACCTCTGCCCCGCATGACTCCCCGGAGCCAGCAGCCCACTCGCCTCCAACCCCTCACGCGAAATCAGCACCCGAGGACCAGCAGCAAAGTTCCCCGACAACCGATCCGGCTCATTCACCACAACCGCCGCAATTCGAAACAGCTGATTCCCAATCTTCAGTTCATCGCCCAGATTTAGCTTCAGCCGAACCAGCAGATCATCCGCCACAGCCACGGTATCCGGCCGCAGCGTCTCCCGCAGCGGCGCCTTAGGCGACAGCTCCACCTCGCCATAAAACGGATAAAACTCCGGATCAACCGCCTTCAACGAAACCAGCAGCGGATCCAGCGTCTTCGCCGCCGAAGCCATTGAAAGCAGCTCCGTCACCGGCGTCATCTCGATTCCCTGCTGCTCGATCGCGTCCAGCCCCTTCTGCTGCTCCGGCGTAGGCTGCATAAACATCCGGGCCGAAAGGTCCGCCGCCATGATGCTGCGCGCCCGATTCAGCAACGTCGCGCGAAACGAAGACGAGAACCCTCGAACCCCAGTCAGCGCAGCCACGCCAATGGCCACCGACAAAATCACAAAGAAAAACTTGCCCTTCGACGAGCGCATCTCGCGAACGGCAATCTTGGCAGCAGAGCGATAAGAGAGAGTGGCCATGGGGTTTGATAGTGCTGAAAATCACTTTGAAGCTCGTTGAAAGATCGTTTTGAAGGGGCGCGACTTCAGTCGCGCCATTAACATTGCCTTTGCATTGCGGCTTTAGCCGCTGAGGGAATTTCTCCGCGTCACAAAATCCCTTTCATCACGAAATCTAAACACGCACACCCACTGCGGCTTCCGCTGGCTGCGCATTCATCTCATCCGAGATAATCAACCCATCCCGCAGCGTAATCCGCCTGTTCGCATAACTCGCAAGCACCGGATCATGCGTCACCAGCACCAGCGTCGTGCCCTCCGTGCGATTCAGGTTCAGCAGCAGCTCCAGAACATGCGCCCCATTCGTCGTATCCAGATTCCCCGTAGGCTCATCCGCCAGCACAATCGGAGGCCGCAGAATAAAAGCCCGCGCCAGCGCCACCCGCTGCTGTTCTCCACCCGAAAGCTGCACCGGATAGTGCTCCATCCGGTCACCCAACCCCACATTCACCAACAGGTCACGCGCTCTCGCCAGTCCGGCCTTCGCATCCTGAGCCTCTGCATTCAGCTCATAAGGCAGCAGCACATTCTCCAGCGCAGTCAGCGTAGGAATCAACTGATACGACTGAAACACAAACCCAATCGTCTTCCCCCGCACCTGCGCCAGCTTATCCTCCGGCAAATAACTAATCGCCGCACCGTTCAGAAAAACATTCCCGGCACTCGGAGTATCCAACCCAGCCAACAGCCCCAGCAGCGTCGACTTACCCGAACCCGACGACCCCATAATCGCCGCAAACTGCCCCTGCGGAACCGTAAAGTCCAGCCCCTTAAGAATGTCCACCGTACGCGGCCCATTGCGAATCGATTTACGAAGTCCTTCCACTGCAATCATCGGCGGGCCCTTAGCTTCACTCTGGAATACGGTCTCAACTGCGGATTGGTTCACCTTGTGGCTTCTCCCTTACGTCTTCCTCATTGGAGGTTTGGTAGATTCATAACGATGCGGCAAATTGGATTGCTTCTTATACTAGCGGGTCTCTCTCTCAACACCATCGGATGCAAGCCCGACCGCGCCAGTCAACAGTCATCGACCATCGACTCGCACCCAACCAATCTCCCCCGCCAGGAAGCCAACTATCCCTCTACAACCCCGGCCGCACCGGTAACTCCCAGCGCCAACGATCCCCGCCCCCGCATCGTGAGCTTCGGCGACAGTCTAACCGCAGGCTACGGCACTGAAGCCGGCCAGAGCTACCCCGAGTTCCTCCAGCAGGATCTCGACCGCCTCGGCTACCACTACCGCGTCATCAACGCCGGCATCAGCGGCAACACCACCAAGGACGGCGTCGAGCGCGTCCCCTCCATCATCGCCATGAAACCCGCCATCGTCATCGTCGAGTTCGGCGGCAACGACGGCCTCCGCGGCCTGCGCATCGAAGACTCCCGCGCCAACCTCGACAAGATCGTCTCCACCCTCCAGGCCAGTGGAACCAAAGTCGTCCTCGCCGGAATCTCTCTCCCCCCGGACTACGGCCCCGACTACATCCGCCAGTTCAACGAGACCTACACCCTGCTGGCGAAGAAATACCACGTCCCCCTGCTCCCCTTCCTCCTCAAAGGAGTCTACGGAGTAGACGGCATGATGCAGCGCGACAGCACCCACGCCACAGCCCAGGGCAACCAGATCGTCGCCCAAAACGTCCTCCCCCTCATCACCCCGCTCCTCAAAAAATAGCCTCCGCTGTTTGCAGTCGCAGTTGCCTTTGCAGTTGCAGTTCTTGCTTGTCATCCCCGAAGGGGATCTGCTGTTGCCGTTGCAGGTGCAGTTGCCCTTGCCCTTGCATCTAGGTAACCCAAGGCTTCGGCCTTGGGCCTCTCAAGCAGGCAAAACAGTAAGGGGCTTCAGCCCCTGGGGTATGCCTTCCTTCCACCATTCAAATTGTGTCATTTCGAGCGGAGAACCCCGCTTCGCTACCCATACTGCATCCCAGCCCATGGGCCGTTGCTATTGTCGTTGCCTGTCATTCTGACCCTTAGCAAAGCTCGAGAGGGAATAATCCCAGCCGAAGCGCCACAGAATCCAACCACAGCCGGACCCTGTCAAGCCCCTCCACCACCTAAACCATTACCCCACAATAACATCCAAGTGGCAATTAATTTCCCCCACCCCGCTATAATAGAAACAGAGCAAAAAAGAGCCGCGGCCAAAGCCGTGGCTCTTCACACTTAACTTGCCAGACCAAGTCCAGATTTAAAGTCTTTCAATCGAATACTTTAGGACCAAAAGTATAGGAGCGGGGGATACCTAACCCATCACCACCGTAGGCTGCATCAACGTCCCAGCCACACGCCGCACGATCGCAATCAACTCCGTCGGACTCGCAAAAACCTTAACCAGCGGAGCCGAAGAAAAATCCGGCAGATTCACCTGCATCCCATTGCGCAGACGGCCCGCCGCCTGATCGTCCACCGTAACGCAAGGCATCTCCGGCAAAAGCGTCCGCGGATGCGGCAACAAACCCTGTATCTCCTCCGCTGAAGCCTGCTTCAACTGCTCAACAGTAATCGCCTCGGCAAGCGTAAAAGCCCCCGCCCGCGTCCGCCGAAGCGAAGAAAGATGCGCGCCACAACCAGCCAGCTGACCAAGCTCATGCGCGACAGAGCGAACATAGCCGCCAGCCGAGACATCCATCTCAAAGGCCGCAACATCGCCCTCCAGCGAAGTAAGCTCAAACCGATGGATCGTAATCCGAGCTGCCTTCACTGGCACCTCAGCCCCCGCACGAGCCAGCTTGTGCGCCGGAACACCATTAATCTTCTTAGCCGAGTAAACCGGAGGAACCTGATCGATCTCACCCTTGAACCGTCCAGCCAACTCCCGCAACTCGCCCAAAGACCGCTCCAGCGGCTGTGGCGAAGCAACAGCAGATCCTTCAGCATCAAAGGTATCCGTAGGAAACCCAAATCGGATATGGCCTTCATAGTGCTTCTCCGCCTGGCCAAAAAACTGAGCAAGCCGCGTGTACTTACCCAGAAGCAGCGGAAGCACCCCGGTAGCCATTGGATCGAGCGTCCCAAGATGCCCAATCGACTTTTCGCCGGTAGCTCGGCGAACGATTGCCACAACGTCGTGCGATGTAAGACCGGAAGGTTTATCGAGTACTAAAAGACCGTTCATTCAACTTCTAGTTTAGCCGCTCGACCGTTTGCACTGTAGATGTGACCAGAGCGCAGACTCGAGGAGTTGCTAAATAAGCCCTCGTTTTGAAAGGGCGCGACTTCAGTCGCGCCACAAGGACTGCCATCGCGTTGCGGCTTCAGCCGCTGAGGGAATCTTTCCGGCCGCCACAGACTTCGAGCGGAGGCGCAGAAACAGTGAAATCAGTCTAGAAGCTACTGCCCTGCCGCCGAACCAGCGAAAGGAACTCATTCCGCGTCTGCAACTGCGTCTTGAACACACCTAGCATCGCCGAAGTCACCGTGCTCGAGTGTTGCTTCTCCACCCCACGCATCATCATGCAAAGGTGCTGCGCCTCAAGAATCACTGCAACGCCCTGAGGATTAATCGCCTCCGTAATCGCCTCACCAACCTGCTTTGTCAGCCGCTCCTGAACCTGCAGCCGCCGCGCAAACACATCAACCAACCGAGGAATCTTACTCAATCCAATCACCTTGCCATTCGGAACATAAGCAATGTGCGCCTTCCCAAAGAAAGGAAGCAAATGATGTTCACACATCGAGAAGAACTCAATATCCTTCACGATTACCATTTCGTCGTAATCGACATCGAAGAGCGCATCATGCAGCACATCCGTCACATTCATCGTGTAGCCACGCGTGAGAAAAGCCATAGACTTCTCCATACGTTCCGGAGTCCGCAGAAGACCATCGCGCGTGGGATCTTCTCCAATGCGGCTCAGAATCTCACGGTAGAGATCCTGAGTGGAGACCGCTTCAAGAGCAGCTTCAAGAGTGGCGTGAGTACTTGCCATGTTAGACCTTTCTAAAATGCGCCGACTGGGACTTCATCACCTACAAAGTCGAAGGAGTTGTTGCTCGTCTCCTCAACGTGAACGCGCTCCAGGTGAGCAGCAGTGAACTTCGAGAATATCCGATAGATCTCGACACTTAGATTCTCGGTCGTTGTAACCGTGTCCCGAAAGCAGTCAAGCGTATTGAGATTCATCTGATCAAACCGTGCAAGCAAATTTGTTCGCGCAAACTCATCCAGCTCAGCAAGGTTACAGACCATGCCAGTAACAGGATCGACCGGACCACTCAGCGTGACCTGGGCCGTGTAGTTATGCCCATGGCCATGCGGATTGTTGCACTTGCCATACACAACTCGATTCCGAGCATCATCATAAGCCTCCGTATGGAGCCGATGCGAGGCCGAGAAGTAATAGCGGCGCGAGAGATGAGCCTTCATGATCGCTCTCCATAGTAATCAGCAAAGAGATCAGGCATCTCATAAATGCGAACACGGTGAAGCTTCGCATTCGGGATCTTGTTCTCTAACCGATTCCAAACCGCAATCGCAATATTCTCGGTCGTCGGAACCGTCTTCGCGAACTCTGGCACCTCAAGGTTTAGATGACGGTGGTCGTAAACGCTGACAACCTCATGCTCCAGAATGTCCTTGAGCTGCTTGAGATCGACAACAAAGCCCGACACCGGATCCACATCACCCGCGACGGTAACCTCGAGCGTGTAATTGTGTCCGTGACCATTGCGATTGGCGCATTTACCGAAGACGCGTTCGTTTTCCTCGAGCGACCACGCATCGTTCCAGTAGTAATGGGCTGAGGAGAATTCGGCTTTGCGGGTAAGAAAAATCATCGTTGCTCTTAGTTTAGACGTGTGTTTGAACCGCGCGGATGCAAACCTAGCAACACTAGCGACCAATGTTGTAGCTGCGGCCCTTCCAGCTCACAGATTTTTTGATGTGATGCTGTATGACGCTGCGAAGTAGGAGATATACGAACAGCGGTATACCCAGAATAGACAATGCAACATCGATCGCTGAAAAATTAGAACGAGCGACACGAGCGTAGTAGCGCCAGAGCGTGCGAGCCCATAACAGCAAGATGGCCGCACGTTGCCAGCTCACAAGCCACGGAAGCCCCAGCGCAAGCGCGGGCAGGCCAAAGAAGAGCAGTAGATCGAGCACGCGCCACGCAGCCAGATAGATCGGACGAGGAAACAGCAACGCAAGGTTCTTCGTCCAGCCCTCAACCATCTCAGCCGTGCTGCGATACATCCGCGTCGAGAGCGCTTCGGGCGCATAGCGAAACCGAATCAGCCGCCGTCCGCGCTTGACATTCCGCGCAAGCGCCACATCCTCAAGAACGCTCATGCCAACAGCACGATGCCCACCAACCGAGAAGTAAACATCGCTCTCCACCAGCAGAAACTGGCCATTGGCCGCAGCCAGACGTCGCTCCGGATCGTTGACCTGGCTCGGAGGATAAACCGATGCCAGCTCCGAAAAGACCAACGGCATCAGAACGCGCTGCCAGAAGCCGCTTACGATCTGTCTTGGCGAGTACGAGAGCAGAACAGCCTTGTGCCGCTCAGCCTCGCGAAGTGAGCGTGAAAGAGAAAGCGGCTCGTGAATCGTGTCCGCATCGGTGAACAACATCCACTTACCATTCGCGATCTGCGCCGCTGCCCAGCAGGCGTTGTTCTTGCCAGTGAAGCCTCCGCGCGAACTCAGATCAAGCGGAGGCGCATCGATAACGGTGATGCTCCGGTCGCTCGCCGCGAACTCTGCGGCAATCTCGCGAGTGCGATCCGTGGAGGCGTCGTTGACGAGGATAATCTCCCATTGAAGACCGAGCGCAAAGCCAGGTTCTGCCTGGCTCACAAGCGAGGCGAGGCACGCCGGTAGCGACTGCTCCTCGTTGCGTGCCGGGATGATGACGGAGAGCTCAAGTTCAGGGCTTGGGTCTGAGTTCTGGTTGGTTGCGTCCACGACTTCGTATTATAGGAACTGGAGTGAATTGTGCGTAGATTTTGGGCGAGTACTTTTTTGGCTGTATCGCTGGTGGCCGGTTGCGATCGCGGAGATCATCCAGGCAACATCGGCAAACCCGCACCGCTGTTTGTCATGAGCGATGGAACACGAACAGTGGATCTCAGCAAGCTGCACGGACGCGTCGTGGTGCTCAATCTCTGGGCGACATGGTGTGCGCCTTGCATCGAGGAGCTTCCAAGCCTGCTCGCATTACAGAAGAAGATGCCAGATATTGCTGTCGTTGCGGTCAGCATGGATCAGGACCCGGACGTTTACCGGAAGTTCCTCTTCGACCATCACGTCGATGTGACCACTGTGCGCGACGAGGAGATGAAGGTCAATGCGCTGTACGGAACCGTACAGATTCCCGAGACCTACATAATCGATCGACAGGGCGTCCTGCGGCGGAAGTTCGTCGGAGCTCAAGACTGGACCAAGCCCGAGATCATGGAGTTTCTGCGGAAGATGTAGCGATCGGAGCCTCTTTGCGAATGTCGATCGCCCGCGCACCAGCCCGGTGAGCCGCCTCAAGGCCTTCGTCCGAATCTTCAAAGACGACACACATTGCCGGATCGACCTTCATGCGTCGCGCAGCTTCCAGATAAACGTCCGGCGCAGGCTTACCCTGCTTCACATCACCCGCAGTAACAATGTAATCGAAGAACGACCGCAATCCAGCATGGATCAGGGTAGCTTCGACGTTTTCAAGAACTCCATTCGACGCCACCGCCATCGGCACACGGCCGTGCCACGCCCGAGCGATATCGGTCACAAAGTCAATCTCTTCGATCATGGGAATCGCCGCCTGATAGGCGATGTTGTTGCGTGCAAAGAAGGCTGCGCGATCAATTGGCGAAGGATTGAACGCGGCCTCATACTCGTCAATCAACGGGTCAGGCCCGAGTCCGTGTCTCGATTGGTACCACTCCCTAGTCATCGTCAGACCAAGCGGTTTAAGCGCCTGCTGAATCGAGTGAAGATGCGCCGGCGCACTATCGACTAGCGTTCCATCACAGTCAAAGATCAGCGCTGAGAAAGTTCCTTCGATAAGCGAGATTGCCATAATTCGATTCTACGAGTTGCAGCTTGAGAATTTGCGACGCAGTAGCTATCGCCGTCTTGGTATGATCGATTGCATGACACAACTGGATGTTTTGTACCGGTATGGGGTGCCGCCGACGGAAGCTGCTGCATTGGCGATTGCCCGGATTCGCGAAGTCTATGGTGTACGGCGAGTTGCGTTCGACGAGGCAGAGAAAACCGTCCGTGTCGAATACGACGCGACGCGGTTGAACGAAGCCACGATCCATCAGTTACTCCGCCGCGCCGGGCTGGACATCGTGGAGAAGATGCCGATGTTCGCGACGCCGGTAGAAGAACCCGCTCCAGCCACCGCAAAATAAGTTGCCGTCAACGCGGTTTTCCGCTAGTTTTGTAACGAGTTGCTTCCCTGCTTTTCCGCGCCCGTAGCTCAGTTGGATAGAGCATCTGGCTTCGAACCAGAGGGTCGGAGGTTCGAATCCTTCCGGGCGCACCAATACAATCAGTAACTTATAGCAGTAGAGACAGGCTGTCACCGTCCAATTGCGTCCAATAAGGTATTCAATTGGGTTCAGCTGGGCGGCGAGGGCCGCGTCTGGTTCTCTCCTCCACTCTCCCCGATACAAAACGTCCGTCATGCCTTCCGCGCTAGTTTGGGGTGCTAGCGCCGCAAGGCATAGGGGTTCAAGTCCCCTCCTTCGCACCAATCCAAATAATCAATAAGTTACGAGAAGGCCAACCCGAAAGGATTGGCCTTCTTTTTCGTCACTGTAGCTGTTTTTGTAGCGGTTGCAAGAAAAACTCGCCTGCCTAAGAGCAATCAAATGTGGCAGAAGCTTCCTTATCAGCCGATAGGTTTCCCCGCCTCATCGCTGCGTGATCTGAATCTTGGCACCTCAGTTCCCTGCTTTCGATGGCTCGAAGAAGACCACAGCAGAATGCATCACGCTCCGCGGATTTTAAGTCCGTTTCAAGCTCTTCAGGCACTATACTGCACCACCCTGCATGTCACCGAATAAAGTGTTTATTTACAATTACTTACGTTAATTTCCTACGCTGCATCAAGTCGCACATATCGGTACCAAATACCGATACAAACCGGCACCAGATTCCCCCACTCGGGCGTCTTTTGTCGCCAGTTGACCGGTGGAATGCCTATTGCCCCAACAGCCGACTTGACGGCTATGTGCCGACTTGGGTGGCAGGGCCTGTTAGGTTCATCGAAGAGTCGAGACGTCAAATTTGCATCGAGGAACGATGTTGCGTTGAAGAACCGTTGACCTCCATTCACCCATTGACCTCCAAGAATCGCAGCTGTCGATAAATCGCCGAGGCACTCAATGGGTGAGTTGTCCTGTTAGCAATAGTTGAACGGTCGGTCACTTGTTTGTATGGATAAGTCGCTGGGTTGAGGAGCACTTGGTGTACAAGGGCTGAACTCAGCAGAAGCGGCTGATTCAGAGACATCCAAGGAGGCTCCTCGTGACCAGTATGAACTTCATCGGGTTGGACATCCACAAGAAGACGATCAGTTATTGCGTGAAGGACATCAGTGGCAAGGTGCTGTCGGAGGGCAAGATTCCGGCGACGCGGCAGGGCCTGCGGGAGTGGGTTGGGACGCTGGCGAAGCCCTGGACGGTGGCGATGGAAGCGACCATGTTTACGGGCTGGATCTACGACTACCTTCGACCGCACGCGGCAGCGGTGAAGGTGGCTCATCCGCTGATGCTGCGTGCCATTGCCGTGGCGAAGAAGAAGAACGATCGCATCGATGCAGGCAGGATCGCCGACTGCCTGCGCTGTGACTTCCTGCCGGAGTGCTACATGGCACCGATGGAGATTCGGCAGCGCCGTGCGCACCCTGCGCTACCGGAAGCTGCTGGTCCGGCAGAACGTCCAGTTGAAGAACAAGATCGCGCAGCTGCTGATGGAGTCCGGCGTCAGCTACAACAAGGAGAAGCTGCATCAGGAAGGATATTTCCACCAGGTTCTGGGGACCCGAACCCGGAGATCGGCCCCTCGCTGTGGCCACTGCTGAAGCTCACGCGCGAGATGATCGAGCGCACCCAGAAGACGGAACGAGCTCTGCTGCGTTCGCTCGAAGCCGACCCACTGCTCGCAACGCGAGTCGAGCGGTTGATGACGATCCCTGCCATCGGCCACGTCACGGCGCTGACCTGGGTGCTCGAAGTCGGCGAGGTCGAGCGGTTCCACTCCGTCAAGCAGGTCATCAGCTACTGCGGCCTGTGCAGCGGAGAGAAAAACTCGGCCGAGAGATCCAGGCGCATGCCCATCTCCAAACAGCGCAATCGACACTTGCAGACGGTGCTGTTGGAGGCCGCGCATCTGGCTCCGAGACTCAACCCGGAGCTGGCCGTTCTCTACGAGCGCGAAGCCGCGCAGAGCAACCGCAACCAGGCTACCATCGCCGTCGCCCGCAAGCTGGCAGCATACCTTCTGGCCATCGATCGTGGAGAACGTGCCTTCGTAACTCACCAGGTTCACAGCAGAGTCGCAGCATAACTGCGGCTGCCATATTCAGGGCTTTTCAAGCGCACTCTGCCAGGTCTCACAACTTTTCGGCTGAGCGACGGAGCATCCGCTCCCAAGGCTCCAACTCACTTGTTTCGAGACTGGCAGAGAACCTCAACTCAAACATCTGTGACGGCTCCGGCCCGAGACAGCAAATGGATGTCTGGTTCTGCGTTCCACCGCAGGAACCAAAAACAAAAGCGCTATGAAAGGAACTGCAAAAACATACATCATCCCGCGCCCTCCGAGCGCGGCACGAAGATCCTCGCTTTTCCCTTGACTTTACTTATCATGGATGTCCGGAAAGCCGACCAATCGCCAGGAAGTCACTGGCATGGTACGCGTCTCCGACCCTCCTGCTGGTGCTGGTCATCCTCCCATGCTTAGCCGGCTTACCGAATCAGCCATTGGTGAGCACGATCTTGCCTTGCACGGAACCGGATGCCAGAAGTTCGATGGCTTGTCTGGCCTCAACCAGCGGGAAGGTGGTTTGAACCAGGGGATCGATCTTCTTTGCCGCGAGGAGCGCGAAAATCTTGGGCAGATCCTCGCGCAGCGGCCGTGGGTCCTTCCGGTACAGCACCGTGATGCCGTAGAACGTGCCCACGCGACGGCGCAGGCGTGCGCCAACGAAAATATTCGCGAACATGGCCAGTTGGGAAAGTTTCGCGGATGCCCCGATGAAACCAAAGCCAACCAAGGTCCCGCCGCGCCGAAGCGCGCCTATGCAACGACTGGTGTTGGCGCCGCCGATGGCGTCGAATGCATAATCGACACCCGCAGGTTCAATGGCACGCATAAGGCGATCAATCGAACCCCCGCGATAGTCGATGGGGACGGCGCCGAGTGAGCGCAAGAGCTCATGTTTAGGCGTCGACGCGGCACCGTAAGTCTTCACTCCCGCCAGCCGTAACAGTTGCAGAGCGGCCGTGCCCACACCGCCAGCTGCGCCTGTGACGAGGGCGGTTCGGCCGGGCTGCACCTTTGCCACACGATGAATCATTTGCCACGCCGTCACATAGTTCAGGATCACCGCGGCTGCATCGCGGTCGGAGACTCTCTCGGGGATCGGAAGGAAGTGTTCAGCCTCGCGTATAAGCATTTCCGCAAAGCTTCCGTACACGGTAAGCGCCGCCACACGCTCGCCTACTTCGAACCCGGTGACACCAGCGCCAATCGCATCGACGACGCCGGCGACCTCGTAACCGGGCACGAACGGTATCTTCGGCGCGTACAGATAGCTTCCGGTCAACATGATCAAGTCGGTCGAACCTACCCCGGCGGCACGCACCCGCACGCGCAGCTGGCCTGGGCCAGGGGCCTCAACCGGCAATTCAACGACTTGGAGAACTTCAGGTCCGCCCTTCTTTGTCAACATCACTGCGCGATAGGTCCCTGCCACGTAAACCCTCCGCCCCTCGCTTGCAATGCCGTAGCAAGCAGCTTGGCAAATACAGGTTACCCCTCCCGGGCCTAAAAACCACACAGCGCTGTTTGTAGGCGCAGACGACAAATCTGAGAGGACACGCCGATGACATGTAGAGATAACGGATGGATGACGGGCAAAACCGGAAGTTATTCAATTGGACGCAAAACCGCCTTTCCTCCAACATCTCTCGCCAATTGGCAAGTGGACGATTTGCCGACTATTCGGCAATTTGCCTTCGATCTCATTTGTCGATGAGTGAGTTGGCGATTCTTCGTCAACTGACGCGGATATGCGCGTCATTCACTCACACAGAATCTGGCACTCTTGGCTTCAAAATTCCGTCATAGCGCGAATACCCGCGCTTTGCCCAAATAGTCTGGCGGTTCGTCTTTAGTATGGGTAATCCGCGTAATTGCCTTGATGTTCTTCAGGCTTAGTTTCACAGGTACAAGCAGTCGAAGTGGGTCCCGTGCTCCACTTTGAGAGACTTTCCGTTAAAGTGAGTTGCCAGTAGAGTCTGCGGATTCTGCGATGTCAGCAGATTTTGGAAAAGGGATGCGCTTATGTGCATCTGTTAGATCCTGCGGCTAAATATTTAGGGTATAGGCCGACGGACTTGGAGGTGACAATAGCAATCTGTTATATCCGGTGTGAATAGGTCTGTCTGATGAATATCCTTGCGCTCAATCCGGTTGGCAATTCCCTCAAAAATAGATTTGATCGTGTGTCAACACCGTCAGCGCTACGTATATCGTTTCAAGGAATGAAAGCCACACGACAACTAGTAGTACTCGCCGTTGTTGTTCTCCTGAATGTCCAACTGTCGGGCCAGGGGACGGCAGGCAGTGCGCGAGGCGCGTCATCCGACGTACCGAAGAACCCATGGGCCTTCAACCTCACGACCGATGGCTACATTATTCCAACCGAGACCAGCTACGCGAATCCAACCTTTACGGCAGACCGTCATTGGCTGCACCTGGAAGCGCGCTATAACTACGAGAACCTGAGGACAGGATCGTTATGGGCAGGTTATAACTTCAGCGTCGGCAAGAACCTTGTAGCGCAGCGTCACGCCGATGATCGGCGGTGTTTTCGGAAGAACGACAGGGATCGCGCCCGGCTGCGAGGCATCGCTAACGTATAAGAAGATCCAGCTGTCGGTATCGAATTCAGTATTTATTCGATACAACGGATAAGTCCGGGAACTTTTACTACAGTTGGCCGCAACTAACGTACTCGCCGGTGAGCTGGTTTCGCGTCGGCGCGGTGGCGCAACATTCCAGAGCTTTCCAGATCCAGCCTCGATGTGCAGCGCGGATTTCTGGTCGGCGTCTCCCATAAGCAGGTGGAGTTCACTAGCTACATTTTTAATGCAGGCTGGACCGATCCGACCGTAGTGTTAGAGCTCGGCGTGAGTTTTTGAATTGGCTCATTTGGGCATGAACGAGAGCACCCCGACGACCGCGCTGGCCAGTACCAGCAGGGCGGGATTGATCTTGTATCGCAATAAGATCATCAGGACACCAACGGTGACGGCCGCCGTCTCCGTTCCTGTGACGGCGCCTTTTGCCATCGTGAAACAGCCGGCAAGCAAGAGTCCGATGGACACCGGCGCGAGTCCCTGCTGAATGGACGTTCTCCATGGCCACTTCTCAAGCCTCTTCCACACTCCGCCGACGATGAACGCGAGTATGGCCGTCGGCCCGAAAAAAGCAATCAGTACTGCGAGAGCCCCGACCACTCCACCCGCCCATTCTCCGATCGAGACGATCATCATCATGTTCGGGCCGGGGGCCATCTGACCCACGCTGTACAGGTGTATCAACTGCTGGAAAGTGAGCCAGTTGTGGACATCGACCGTGAGACGTTTCATCTCCGGAAATGCCGCCATGCCGCCACCCACCGTGAGTAGCGATAGGTAAGCGAACACGCTTACAAGCGCTGGAACCTGGTTCATTGGGCAGCCCTCTCTTTCTCCCCTTTGCGAGGATGATGGAAGAGAATCGCCAGGAGCCCAACCCCAATAAGAGTCCGTGGAACCGACTGGTGGAGCCTATTGACAGCGATCACAGTCAGTGCCATGAATACGAAGTCAAACTTCCCTGCGAGGGACTTCTTGCTGAGCCCCACAACGGTCGAAAGAATCAGGCCAACCGCTGCCGCCGCCACCCCTTTCAGCGCGGCTGTAACCCAGACGTGGTCACCGTGCTGGCGGTAGAAGATACCCGCGATGAACATGAGCGCAGCGCCCGGCAGGCACATGCCGATCATCGCAGCGACCGAGCCCGAGAGCGCCACGCAGCCTCTGGCCTACCAGGATCGCCATGTTGGTGGCGTTCAAGCCTGGGATGCTCTGGCTGATGGAAAGCATTTCGACGAATTCCTTGTCGTCGATCCAATGCCGCTTGGTCACGAGGCTACCGTGCAGGTAAGGCACTGCACCGCCGAAGCTGGTGGCCCCGATGATCAGGAACTCGATGAATATCCGGCCAATTGGCACTTCCGCGACCGCCGGAGAAAAGCCCCGGTTTTTTTGAAAAGCGGCCCTTTTGGCATTTTCACTCATGGCTTTGGGGCTCGTTCCCGTTGAGGCGATACACCATCCCGGTCTTGGTTACACCTAGCGCAAGCCAGTTCTGCACATCCTGCTGCAGTGAGATGTAGAATTGCCCTGCCAGCTTCCTCTGCTTGTTGCCAACGTCCTCTTTGCGATCGAATTTGACCTGGAAAGCAAACTCCCCCACCAGTGGCTTATGCTCGCCACGTGTGCGCCATAACGAGATGTCGCAATTACCCACCAATCCTTTTCCGAAGTCAAGCCGACCCAGCGGCAGCATCAGTTCTTCCACGATGCCGCCGTTCACCAGGGTAATCTTCTCGGTGTCCGACTTCTTGATAGCGGCAAGAGCCGGGAATACCTTCACGAGGGTTGCCATGGAAGTCTTGTCGGGGTCGTGCATTTGGCTCAACCCAAATTGACAGGTGTGCGAATACAGAATGCGAAAGCCGCCGACCTGGTCCTTTAGAGGAAGGGCCTCGGCTTTGAACTTGATGCGGTACTTTCCGGCGATCTTTGGCCGCACATCCATGGCTGTCGCTTGATTTTCATCCGGGTGTCGGAACTTGAAGACGATCTCCGGATCGCCGACCGCAAAGCCGTCAACATAGGGGATACGACGTCTCAGAATGAATGCGTTGTTATACAGGCGGAAATCAGGAGTGTCGGCGAAGACGATCTCCCGGACCTGCGGCCTGAGTTCGGCCTCCGGGTCCGCGATGAAACCGACGCCAGTTGCTTTTGCCGTTTTTTGCACGATCTTGCCAAAGTCGCGGAATGCCTTCACTGAAGTGAAGGGATCGGGCTTCAGGATGAGCTTGGCTTCCAGGTATGTCACCCGATCCAGAGGTTGGCCGTCGGCATAGGTTTGAACCGGTGTTTGGACCTGCGATACTTCCCGCCGAAGTTTAGCGGTTTTCTTGGCCGTTTTCTCGTGCTTATCTTTCTTAGACACGGGTTGCCTCATGACTCGTTCTTCGCGCACGCAATTGTACGCGAATGCCGGTAGACGGAGTACCCGCTAGATCCGCCGCCATGGCAAGCGCCGACCCTCGGTAGAAGGTGAAGGAAGATTTGCCCATCGCCTTGCGCTCGGCTCGCGTGCGGTATGCCAAAAGAAAGGGAATCTTGCTGTTGTCGAGTTGTCGGGACTCTGACTTCTTGAGCGTGACGACGTTTGGTTTGCGGTCGGCTTTCATCGTCTTCGTGGTCCTCCTGCGGGCTGCGGCACGGGTACAGCAGGTTCCGTCTTTTTTCAACCGGCGACCGAAAGAAAGCATGCAGCAACGGCTGCTGTAATCGCGACAGTTACTTTTCGAGAATAGAAGTGCATTTGTTCCCACATCCTTTCCCCGACAACCGGTCCAACTATTACTAAGCCACCACAGTACGACGATGGAACCCACAAGCACTGTGATCACTGTCACAGCTCAAATATCAGCTAGTCTCTAGCGTGGTGGTGTTCAAAAGAGCTCACGTGCACCTTCGGCACGGCTCTTAGGGAAGGCGGGAGAAGCACGGAAAAAGCCTTGCGTTTGACACCACTCAACTGCTGATGAAGTTGAAGTAGGAGGGCAACAAAGCCGATATCTCGGCGCAGGGTAACTCGATCCTGCTGGACCACACCTTCGACGCGCTCCCTGCCAGTGAGGTCGCGAGGCTGCTCGGCGTTCGCATAGATTCACGATGCTGAGGCCCGTACCAACCGTGGGTGGCCCGACCATGCTCAAGAGCAAAGCATTCATCTTGAAACGACTTTCCTACAGTGTGGCGACATCTGCGTGTGTCGCTGAGGCGAGTGCCTTTTTCGTCGCGGCATAGGCGCGGTCAATGTCATCAACGTCACGGCTGGCCGCTGTTGTGATGAATCCTTCACGAGTTAGGTCGGCCTGAGCCTTCAATTCTTCCACCTGCGCAGGTGTTTTGAGGAAGGGTACGAGGGCGACAATGGTTTGGAAGATGCGAATACTGACGGCTACAGAATCATGAGCAACTTGTCGTACGGGATTCAAACCCGCTGCAAGCATCCGCTCGCAACTAACTCTCTTTTCGATGACCCGCAGCCGACCGTCGGAATCGTAGTGAGTGAACGAATACGAAGGAGTTCTAAGTACCTCCATAAATCCGGCGGAGAGAAAGTCCAGGCAGCTGAGCATGGTGTTGGGATCGTTAACGGCTGGCGACATAGCGCGCAGACCGATCTCCACGAACTGGGCGATGGCGAATTCCGGGTCTTGGCGCATTGTTCGCCGCGGACCGATGTTTACCGCTCGCTGGAATACTCGCGCCAGCGTCGCGGGAGCCGTCCGATGCACATCACGTCCCGGTCCAAACATCCCAGTGGCGATAACAGAACCCTCCAAAACGTAGTGACCGGGACGATAGTCAAATTTCACGATCGTATCGGAGTCGCGAGCCGCGTTCAACAGAATGTGATAGTCGATCCATTGCAGGTATCCACTGGCGGCAGCCTGCAGAATAAACTGGGGTTCAAAGATATCTGGCGCATCCGGGATTTCTTCTGGTTTGGAAGTCAACTCGCCTAAAGTTCGGCTCAGATCTTTTCCGATCCCGGCAAGCACGGTGTTCACCTGAATCGCAACGGCGACATGGTTGATGAAATAAATGAGCACGGCCACACAGCTGAGGGCCAAGACTAGGCTTACAAACGCCGAAATCCAAGGAACATATTCCCGCTCTCCCGGTCGCGCTGTAATCGACAAAAGCGTCAACAGGGCAAAAACAAACGTGGCGGCAAAAACCCCAATGCAAATCTGCGTTCCATGGTCACGCATGTAACGCCGCAATAGCCGTTGACCAAATTGCGTTGCAGCCGTAGAGAAGATAAGAACCGTGATGGAGAGGACCAGTCCGAGGGTGGTGATAATAGCGCCGGCAGTCGCCGCAACCAATGCAAGACAGTCGGAGGCACCGCCCTGGTTGACCCATCGCGGCAATTGAACGAGGCCGTTGAACTGCGCCCGATCAATGATCTGCGTTATTGTGAACAGGACAAGGGACATGGCCACCAGGAGTCCTGGTATGAGCCAGAGGTTCGTGCGCCACGAAATATGGCAGCGAACTCCGCTCAGAAATTTTTGCTGCAGTTTCATACGTGATTTTCCTTCTCCTAGCTCTTGATGGTAGGTAGATCAGTGGTCTTCTTATCCGGCTCGGGTGTTTTGAGCCACCCGTCCAACTTGGCTTCCGGCGTAGTGGAAGCGGTGGTCACAAAAATAGTCTGTGACGGAAGAGCTATCTGAACTCCACACGACTCGACACATTCCATAATGCGCAGGAGAAGCGTCTCCTGAATCTCCAGGAATTGGTTCCAGTTACCGGCCTCTACGTAAGCGAAGGCGTCGACATTCAGAGAAGAGGCGCCGAAACCGAGAAAACGCACGCGAACCGACTCGGCTTCGATATGCATACCGCCTGCCACTAGATGACGGATGCCGTCGAGGACAGCTTGCAATTGTTGCGAGGTGGTTCCGTAATGGAGACTCAAGACGTGGTGAAACCAAAACTTGTCGCGTGAAGAGAGATTCCCGAGACTCATGTTGGCAATCTGCCCATTGGGGACGCTGACTAAAGTTCGGTCCAGCGCGCGGATGCGTGTCGAACGGAGCCCTATGTCATCTACGGTGCCCAGAGTATCGCCCACCTTTAAGGTCTCTCCCACGCGCACAGCTCGGTCGACGATGAGGGAGACTCCACCGATTACGTTTTCCAGTGTCTTCTGCGCGGCGAGTGCAACCGCAATGCCGCCGATGCCGAGTCCAGCGAGTGCGGTGGTGGGGTTGACCCCGAAGTGATGCAGGACTAAGAGTACGCACACGAAGATGATTAGCCCGTTGACCGCCCAGCGCACCAGACGCAGCATCGAACCGGCTCCCGTAAGGTTGAGAGCGGGAAGACGTCGATGAATTCGGCGTCCGGCCCAGTCACTCAAGAGAATCATTAGCCACGCGCACCCCGCGATGGTGATGACGCTGGCGGTGCTGAACCAAAACTGCCGTGCCAAGAGTGGAAGACTGAATTTGGTAAGTAGCCAGCGAATCATAGTGGCAAGGAGCAACAGGCGGACCGGCCCGGGCAAAACATCAGGATTGGGCGCACCAGGCTTCCTGCCCAGATGCCGGCGCAACGTGCCAACCAGGCTGCTGAGGACGCGATTCAGCAGGGTGGTGAACAAATAGAACAGTGGCATGCCCATAAAAACAGCGAGCCATAGATAGAGGGGTAAACCCGCGAATTGATTCTGCGTTAGGAATTCGGGAAGAATTCTGTCCGCCCGTGTTTCGTTCAGTTCCTCATACATGTCCGGAATGGCGTCGAGGGTTTTACTGGAGAACAGCCACAGGGATCCAGACTTTCCCCGATCCACACGTTCGACGAATATGTCCAGGTTACGGTCGTTGCTGACAATGGTTCCCACTCGCTCCTGGTCGGGGCTCAGCGTATATGAGAGGGACCCTTGAGGATCGTCACTGAGCTCATTGAGCTTGGGGGGCAGGCCACGATCGAGGACCGTAAACAGCTTGCCTGCAAGATCCACTGCAGCCTTGCCACGAAGGCGAGTATTCAGATAGCGGACAGCAAGTTCATCATCTCCCTTGCGACCGGCCTTCAAGAAGCCGAGAACTGTACCCCTGGGACTGGTACGACCGAGAGGATCTTCGGGTGCCTCGGTTTTTGAGGCGGTCGGGGTCGGCGGAGGCTTGCCAAGTTGTGTCCAGGCAGGGGCGCAAAACAGCAATGAGATGGAGATCAAGCAAATGCCAGTGCGCAGACCTATCACGCGCCTCCGGGGCAGAAAGAAAAGTCGGCGCATCTCACATTCGTAGATCATCAGAACGCCAGTTCCCAGTTGGATTGATAGACCCAGCCTTTGCCTCCTACAGGATAAGGAACTGCCGAGTAACCGACCGGTGAATTGAACAAATAGAGCATTTCGTTGTTCCAGCGTATAACCCGGTTTTTGAATGGGAACCAGTTTGCTCCAAAGCGAATGTCATACGGAGTACCGTATTTACCCCAGATCGTCGACGCGCCGGCATAAACCTGGAATGTCTTAGGCAGGACCATCTTCGAGACCTGCATCTGGAAGCCCTTGTCGAACAGGTTAGGCAGTCCTTGGGTATTGGTTCCATTCCAGTTCGTCAGCCATCGCATGTAGTACTCGCCTTCTAACGCAAAACCGTGCTTCTTTATGCCACCGTCGATGGTGGTCATGTTGTACGTCACCTGGTTGACAGTGACACCCGGACCGAAAAGGTTCGGCGTGAACACGATGCTTCCGTCGGACAGACGGATCTGCGTGTTTTGAAACCCTTCCGTATTGGGCTGGCTTTGCTTGTCAGCGCGGTTGTGCGTATAGTGTGCACCAATCCGGGTGGCTAGCTTTTGATGGTCTTCAAAGTCTCCGAAGCCGGCCCCGAATTCTCCTGTGCTCGGCATCCAGGACCAAGCCGTCGCGATGGTGCTGAATTTGTTGGGGAGTTGCCCCGCATTCACGCCCAGCTGACTCAAGTTGTTGCCGAGCATGAAGTAATAACGCATCTTGTCGGTGATCTGTCCGCGCGCCCAGATTCCTGACGTGTAGGAAGGCCGGAAGTATTCGTCGGCGATGAGACGGCTGTCCACACTCAGCCAGAACGGCCAATTTCCTTCCAGTGATCGGGTGCCTGGCAATGCTTGGATGCCGCCGGAAAAGGTGAGGTACTTGCTGAACTGGTAATTCAAGTTGCCTGCGACCACCACCTGCGCGCCTTGTCCCTGATTGGAGTTCGACGTCCAAGTGTAGAAATAGTAGCGCATCTTCGGAGTCCCTACCCACCCTATGAACTTGATCAAAACCTTTTGCAACTGGAAGTCTTGACGCTGTTGAATATTACTGGTGACGCCAAATGCATTCGTGTAGGTTGGAGCCAGGTCCAACTGGTTCAGATATCGGACGTAAGAATAAAGACTGAGGTTCATGCTGCCGTAAGTGGTCTCGGCAACCTTCAATCCGAGGTTTGGCGTGTAAGTACCCCATTTCTCGAGACCCACCGCCGGGGGCGCCTGAAATCTCTCCCGTTGCAATCGCCTCTCTTACCGGCACTTTTTTTCCCGCACCCTCCTGCGTATCGTCCGGCACCCAGACTTCTTGCTCGACTACCTGCGCCTGCTGTTCCTCAGCCTTCGGCGCTTGAACCCCGCTTTGAGCTGCGAGCGAGCGTCGCAACGAATCCAATTGCTCCATCAGGGCGCGGTTCTGCTCCTGGAATTGCTGGTTCTGCTCCATGAGCTTCTTATTTTGCTCGACCAACTGGTCCAGCGCCTTCAAAGCTTCCGCCACATTTTGCGGGCTCGCCATCGCTTTGGCCGCTCCGGGAGCCGCAGTTTGTGACTGCGCGCTCCACGCACAATTCACGATGGCTGCCGATAAAATGAAATTTCTAAAGTACGAAATATTCCGCACCATACTCTCCGGTACTCATCTTTGCGTCCCGCTTAATAGTTAAACGTCTTTAAGAACCGTGACTTGAACGTGAACTGTGGCTTGTTGAATTGCTCGGTGATTCTGCCGGCTGTCGAGAAGTTCGATAGCGTTCGCGAGCACTCTCATTCGCGTGAGCCCACGTCCGGCCGGTTGCCTCATGAGCGGTCGGCCGGCTTGCCGAACAGACCCCCTTTCTCCCAAGGCCCATTCCTCCCGTGCAATGCTCAAACGTTTCTGTTCAGCGACCTGATCGTCGGACAGCGGGGATGAACTTCTGTGCGATGCTGTCATGGCTTTCCCGTCACCTTTGGCTCTGTCGTTCTCGGCCGCCTTACCAGCCTGCGGCTCAACCGGATAATTCAACTGACGCTCTTGATAACACATACACGTCTCAACATGTGTGACGTCGTCACAGCGCGAAAGAGCAGAGTTTGTATTAGTTGAATGCGGTTCAACGTACGGCCCGAGTGATGGGAATCGACACATGTGATGTATTGAAGATCGTTGACAAATTTGAAAACCCAACTTGGGATGAGTCCGCTCTTACCCGACGTCTGATGGGTCAGGATCGAACACAACTAGAAGGCTGAAGAAAGAGAGGAATTATGAAGGTCATCGTTGTTGGTGGAGTGGCCGGTGGTGCGTCATGTGCGGCGCGTCTCCGTAGGCTGGACGAAAAGGCCGAGATCATTATGGTCGAACGCGGGCCGTATGTTTCGTACGCGAACTGCGGGCTTCCTTACCATGTCGGGGGTGTGATTCCAAAGGAATCCAGCCTGATGGTTGCGAGCGAACAGTACTTCCGTATGAACTTCGCGATCGACGCACGTACCAACTGCGAGGCGATCGGGATCTCGGCGAAGGAGAAGACGGTAGACCTGCGAAATGTCATCACAGGCGAGGTGACGACCGAGTCCTACGACAAGCTGGTGCTTTCTCCTGGGGCACCTTCGGTACATCCACCATTGCCCGGCATCGGTCTGCCAGGGATCTTTCACGTGCGGACCGTGCCGGATGCGAGGACTATCCGTGAGTGGGTCGAGAGCGGCACGACTTTCTTGACGGGAATGTACAACTACTCAGGGATTCAGCTCGTAAAGCCGACGAGACGTGCGGTGGTAGTGGGGGGCGGCTTCATCGGTCTTGAAATGGCAGAGAACCTCGTCCACCTCGGGTTCGACGTGACTCTAATCCAGAGGCTTGATCAGCTTCTGGGCCCGATCGATCGGGAAATCGCGAACCTTGTCGAGGGCCATGTGACAAAGCACGGCGTTCACTTGGTGCTGAATGACGGTGCAACCGGATTCGCGCAACGGAACGACCATGCGCTGGAGGTCCAAACGAGATCTGGCAAGACGTATCCGGCCGACATCGTCATCCTCGCGATCGGCGTACGTCCGGACACGACGTTGGCGAAGACCGCTGGGCTCCAGATCGGGGATCGCGGCGGAATCCGAGTTGACGAGCAGATGCGCACAAGCGACCCGGACATCTTCGCAGTCGGCGATGCCATCGAGGTCAAGGATTTCGTGACCGGCGAGTGGAGCCTCGTGGCATTGGCGGGGCCGGCGAATCGGCAGGGTCGGATCGCTGCCGATGTAATCGCCGGACGTGATTCCTGTTACCGTGGCACACAGGGCACCTCGATCATTGGACTATTTGGAGGCGCTGTCGCCTGGACTGGCGTCAGTGAGAAAACGCTCAAACGACTTGGCGATTTGGACTACGAGAAGATCTACCTCTTCCCTAATTCCCATGCCGGGTATTACCCGGACGCCAAAATGCTCGGGTTGAAAGTCATTTTCCGCAAATCGAGCGGACGTCTCCTCGGGGCGCAGGCGCTAGGCGAGGATGGTCCCGCCGTGGACAAGCGGATCAGCGCTCTGGCCATGGCTATCCAGATGGGCGCGACGGTTTACGATCTAGAGGAAACCGAACTTTGCTACGCGCCGCAATTTGGCAGCGCCAAAGACCCGCTCAACTTCGCCGGAATGGTCGCCTCGGATGTTCTTCGCGGTGACATGCCGCTCAGTCACTGGGATTCCACTGACGATGCGTTCCTGCTAGACGTGCGCGAGCCAGTGGAATTGGCCGTCGAGAGCGTGCCGGGAGCGGTTCACATACCCATGGGGCAACTCCGCTCGCGGCTTGGCGAACTCCCCCGCAACCGAGAGATCCACGTCATTTGCCGTTCTGGCCAACGCGCCTATTATGCGACGCGCGTCCTTTTGCAGAACGGATTCAAAGCCCGAAACCTGTCCGGCGGCATGCTGTCACGCACCATGCTCAGCACGGAGAATTCATGGAAGGTGCTTATGGCTGGATAGAAGGCTCCGGCTCATACATGGAAAGGAGCGAGTTCTACGTTGCTGATGACGCACCAACTGGACGAGCAACGGATATGCGCCCTTGATCGCATATCGCAAGGTCGCACGTCTGCGATAGAAGCAGATGAATGAATCTCGAGAGCTCGGATATCGCCCCTTGCAGTCTGCAGTGCACAGGCTGCCCGGATTCGGTTTTTTTGTCATAAGAACTGAGCAAGGCCCGGAAAGGATACCGTGCTACCACACGAACTCGAACTGGGCCAGGTGTTCACGTTTCTTATTGTGATGCTCGGCCCAATCAAGCTTTTGGGCCCGTTCGCCCAGATGACGCATCACTCGGACAGCAAGTTCCGGCTGCAGTTTGCGCTTCGAGGAGCACTGTTTGCGACTGCGGGCCTCCTACTCGCGGCAGTAGCAGGGCTCAGGATTCTCCAGAAATGGAGCGTCTCTCCTGGTGCTCTTGTTCTCGCAGCTGGGATTGTGTTCTTTATGGTTTCGCTGCAGGCCATCCTGCAGACATTCGAACCGCTAGCTGAACCGGGCCCTGAGCACCAGACAACACTGCGCATGGCACTCGTCCCCTTGGCGTTTCCCATGATTGTGCCGCCGTTCGGCATCGCTGCGGTCATGTTTATGCTGGCGACGAGTGGCAACGCAGGATACAAGCGCAATGTAATGCTGCTGGCCGTCGGTGTAATGGTTTTGAACTTCGTTGCGATGGTGTTTGCGAAGCCGATCCTGAAGTACGCCGCGTATCCTCTGGCGTTGTTCGGTGCTGTGCTGGGGATTTTGCAAGTCGGGCTGAGTATCTCGATCATTCTCTTTGGACTGCGGCTGACTGGTGTGCTCAAGCAGTAGAGGTGATTATGGCAACACGGAAAGAAGAAGCCGCTGCTACTAAGTCAACGCAAGGACGCCTACGACGATCAGATCACGCCTGAAGGTAGAAGATTCGTGTCAGGACAATACATAGTGCAAAACGGAGGACACTCATGAAAATCAGTTGCTTACTCCTCGCAACGGGAATTCTGAACCTGATGCCTTTGGCATCCACGGCCCAGGAAGTCGTGCTGTACGCGAACTCGGAAGTCAAAGTGGGCTGGGTACGAGGTACGGACTTTTCCAAGTACAAGACCTATGCCTGGGGAACCACGTACCAGGTGACGACTGACCCCAAACATCCTACTGAAGACATTGACGCCGCTCTGCAGGCAAAGGGATTGCACAAAGTGGCGATGGACGCGAATCCCGACCTCATTGCCGCTTTTAGCGGTGGAAACAGGCTCGTCTATCCGATTCGGGACGACATGGGTTCCATAGGTGACGCTGTGAAACAGGGCACTCTAGTAGTAGAACTAGCGGACTCGCAATTGAAAAAAGCCGTTTGGTGGGGCATTGTGGAGGACACCCTCACGAACAATCCCAACAAAGATATCCCTTTATTTCAAAAAAGAATTTCGAAGATGTTTCAGAAGTATCCCCCAAAAACAAAAAAGAAATGAACCGGGAGCAAAATGTCTGACTCCAGTGCGCGGGACATGATGTTGGAAGCCACTGATACCATCCATGCTCCTTGGTACATCGTCCGGTCGGATGACAAGAAGCGGGCGCGACTAAACTGCATCTCCTATCTGTTGAGCTTGATGCCCTGGGAGAAAGTCTCAAGAACGATAATCAAACTGCCTAAGCGCTCTTCCAAGGGCGCCTACGCCGATCAGATCACGCCCTGAAGGTAGAAGATTCGTGTCAGAACAATACTGAGTGTTTTGCATCATCGCCAGACGCACAGTGCCAAAACGGAGGAAACTCGTGAAAATCAGATGCTTACTGCTCGCAACGGGAATTCTGAACCTGATGCCCTTGGCATCCACGGCCCAGGAAGTCGTGCCGTACGTGAAGTCTGAAGTAAAAGTGGACTGGGTACCAGGAACGGACTTTTCCAAGTACAAGACCTATGCTTGGGGAACCACGTACCAGGTGACGACTGACCCCAAACATCCTACTGAAGACATTGACGCCGCTCTGCAGGCAAAGGGATTGCAGAAAGTGGCGATGGACGCAAATCCCGACCTCATTGCCGCTTTTAGCGGTGGAAACAAGCTCGTCTGGCCGATTCGCTCCACCTGGACTTCGACACAATCGGAGCTGGTCAGACGTATACGTTCGCCGATGTAACGGCCCCATCTGCCGTACCCGAACCATCCACATTTGCTCTCCTAGGCACTGGCTGCCTCTCCATGTTGGGTGTATTTCGTGTTAAACGAAAATAAGCCCAACACCAGTGTAGAGTTGCACAGAGAGTGTTGGGCTTTGACGTTCGTCCGTTGTGAATCTTATAAGGCAGGTTCGCGCACACAGTGTTCACATACGTCTCTAGTGTCAGGTGGGAGCGGGTTCTCTCACATTCCCTGAAAGTTGCACTTGCGGTTCTTGTGGTATCAAGCGTGCATCGTTAGGTACTTGATCGGATGAGTGCCAGCATCGGTCGAATATGAGCCGCCACGGCCGTAACCGATGAACGCAACCGCACCCTTAGATACCAGGTAGGTATAGGGGTCACGCGCAATCTGGAATGAGCCAACATTGCGAAGCGTATAGCCAGCCTTGAAGTCACCAAACGCAATAGGCTTGTTCGTCGCTCCAATGTTTGGCGCATACTGATCCAGCACCACAGGGTGACCAAGAAGTGTACCCAGAGCGTCTGCACCGTTCGGAGCCGAGAGTGCAGGCTGAAACAGGGGGCGTCCAGTAGTATCCACGACACCCAACAGAGCAGTACGAGTTGCAGCGTTCATCGTCCACGTTGCGTTAGGCAAGTACGCAGGGTCAAGGCTACCGTAGAGGGCCAAGAGGTCAGCGTAGGTTACAGCCGTAGGAGACGCAGAGGTCGCACCAGACGTTGCACCACTGAAGTAGCTAGCAAAGTTGCCAGAGCCTTGAGAGATGTTCTTAGCGAGACCACGATAGAGGCGCTGACCGAACGCATCCTTAATGAACGCATCCAAGTCAAAATAGCTGTCCTCAAGTTCCTCAAGGGTTACAAGAATTACACCCGTGGTGTACTTGTCAGTGTTGCTGGTGATAGTGGACAGCGTCGGATTTGCTTCAGCGACGGCCCGCTGATCCAGCCCGGCCCCGTTCATTACGGCGGCAGACTCGTCATCCTGGTCGACGAAACATCGCAAAGCCAGGCTGAATACACGGCCATGGCCTTGCGGGCGATGCCGAATGCCGTTGTAGTCGGTAGTACCACGGCCGGCGCGGACGGCAACGTTTCCTCCATCCCTCTTCCCGGCCAGCTCAGCACCATGATCAGCGGCATCGGAGTCTTTTATCCCGATCACCGCCCAACGCAGCGCATCGGCATTGTCCCCGACGTCGTCGCCAAGCCCACCATTCGAAGCATCGAAGCCGGGCGAGACGAGGTACTGGAAACGGCGGTACAGCTCATCGAAGATCCGAAATGAAGTCTCCAAAGCTCCCATTGGGTGAATCTTGCGGCCAGTGCACGCGGATCGAACCTCCCGTGAAGTCGGGTTTCTATGAGCAGGTCATGTTCGTCAAGGGTTTCTTTCTGGTTTCTCTTCATAGGGCTTTTGTTTCTGTTTTTGTTGTGACGCATGTTGTTCTCCACCATGTTTCTATTCGCACTTTGAGTGAGCCGCTGTGGCTCTGTGCCGGTTGGGGTTCAGTAGAGAATTCGATGCTGCCAGTTTTCGGTCGGCCTCGTTCAGGGCCCAACCCGACACGCAGTCATCGGAACACGGGGTCGTCGCAACAAGTAACATGATCTCCTTCCTCAGGCTGCTACGGCATGGAACGGGACGTATGGCTCCTGGGTGATCCAGATGCGATGGAGCAGTATCGCCAGCTTGCGAGCAACGGCAACGATGGCACGATTTCGAGTCTGCTTGCCTCCGCGTGAGGCCAGATGAAGGCCCCACTGTCGTAAGCCCGAATCCTTTCCATGCGGCCCAAGCACGTGGTTGGCACACTCGACCAGCAGGCTACGGAGATAGATGTTGCCAGCCTTGGTGATTCCAAGTTTCGGATCTCGGTCGCCAGACTGGCTGCGTCTTGGCCGCAGGCCCAGGTAGCAGCCAACATCGCGACTTCGTTGGAACCGTTCCTTGCTCCCCAACGTCAGGACATACGTCAGTGCTGTGAGCTGGCCGACACCGTAGACCTTGATCAGCGCTTGCGTCTCCGGATACTCCGCCTCAGTGAGGCGCTTGATGGCGCGATCGTAATGCTTGATCTTCACCGTCATCTCCGCAATCTGTTCGAGCACCGGGCCAAGCGCCAGAGCCAGACCTGGCGGCAGCACGGCCACGCATCGCTTCGCGAAGCAGAGCGTGGACGAGGCTGGCAGACGATAGCCGCAAGGCTTCGCCAACCCGCGCACCGCGTTCACCGCCGCCGTCCGCAGACGAACGATCAGGTTGCGGGCACGAATCAGGGTGAGAGCTTCCTGTTGAGCGACCGTGCGATGGGCAATCGGACGTAGAATCTTCGGGTCCAGCCGCGCGTATCGAGCCAGCTTCTCCGCATCCACCTGGTCGCTTTTCCGATCGCTGTGAGAGATCGCCCGCAGCTCGCGCACGTTGGCGACGATCACATGGTGACCCAGCTCCTGAAGTTGCTCGCTGATCCAGATCGAGTGTGTTCCCGCTTCCATCGCTATCCGCACCGGAGGCAGATCGGTAAACCATGTCTCGACTCCCGATGGACTGGTACGAAACCGGCCTCGATCAACAACTTCCCCGTCTTCGTTGAGCGTGCAGTAATGGCTCCAGACATCCCCAAGATCGATCCCGATCGTCATCCCGACCTTGGAGTCTCTGCGTGGTACTTCCGCGATGAGGTGCTGCTTAGGTTTTTTCATGGGCATAGTCTCTCTCTTCTCGGAGTGACCTGCTCATGCCATTTTTCGGCAAGTTCGGTGAAGTTTCCTATAACCCCGTTTCCAGGGAGTAGTCATTTAGTCTGTACGCATGCCGCTGACCAAGATTGAAGAATATCTATCTTCCGCCGCTCGATCATCCGCTCTCATCTTGACCCAGTTTCGGTTCACAGATGGACTCGGCATAGGCTTTACACTGGCTTGGTTGACGGGGGGCTCCGGTGTATACAGCAATGGCTGCTTGAGCGGTTTGGTATTTGGCAACGATTTTCTTGCCCCTCTTCTGATCCTCTGAGAGCATAACTGGCATGGGGAAGCATCCGTTCTTAGTTGTTCGAATGATTGTCGATAGCCTGTTCACAGGGCTCTGATTTGGTTTCTCGTCGCCGACGTCGTGAATCTGAATCAATGTATGGGGTGCAGCTCCGCCGCCCCGCAGTTCAGGGAACCTGAGGCGTGTTCTGTTCCGAAGGTCATACCTCAAGCCTTGCGGCCGCAGCTCTGCAGAGTCTCGGACTCTGGCGCGCGACGGACATAGTTGGCGGATTTCATGCGTGGAATGCAACGGGGCTGCCGATTGTGCCGCCAAATTAGGCTTTGGAACCGGTCCTGCTGAAGAGCCGTATACTCAGTTCCTACACTTTGCAGGCGTAGACGCCAACACGAATCTCCCGAACAACGTTTGGATCACTCGCGACTTCATAAGTACGTTTTACTAAGTTTTACCCTTGAAGGCCAAAGAAAGAGCTCACGCCGTTCCACTCATCTGCACTTTCAGGAGGCATCATGTCTATCCTTCGCACGGTACGCACATCCCTCTTTCGTTTGGTTCTTGCAGCTGGGCTTCTTGTCCCATCTGTGAACGTCGGTTTGTGGGCGCAATCGCAGTCGATCAATGGCACTATCCGGGGGGAGGTTTCGGATTCCACAGGCGAGCCGATTGCAGGAGCCACTGTGACACTGCGGAATCTGGACACGGGGTATACGCGCACGATCGCCTCAGGGGCAGACGGCCTTTACATCGCTCCCGATCTACCGGTCGGAACTTATTCGGTAAGTGCGCAGTCAACAGGCTTTGCTCCGCTGACGCAGACCGGAATCCGCCTGGTTGCAGGAAGCGAGACGGTCATCAATGAGGACCTTAAGGCCGGCTCGGTTGCCACTGAAATTGAGGTGACATCCGAGGCGCCAATTCTTGAGCCAGCACGATTCACCTTGGGACGCACGATCTCTCCTGAGGAGACGCAGAATCTTCCGCTCACGTCGCGCAATCCTTATAACTTTATATTGTTTCAACCCGGAGTAAGCGGGCATCCGAATCCTGAGAACGGCATTCCGCGCACTGTCAATACAAACGGTCTCGTGGATCGCATTAGCTATCAGCTCGACGGTATGGTGGACACGGAGACGGACCGCTATGGGCTACGTCTGTTTGCTATTTCTGACTCTTATGTGAGCGAAGTCCAGACAATTGCCAACAGCGCGCCGGCGGAGTTTGGCAATACAGCGGGTGTAACTTTCAACGTCATTACACCGTCAGGAACAAATCACTACCACGGACTTGCACAATATATCTGGCGCCCAAAGGCAGCGAGTTCCTGCCCGATTTTGCAAAACTGCACTCCGGGTACTCCCGGTTACGTCCGCAAGCCGGATCTGCACGTGAGTGACTATGTAGGGCGCGTGGGTGGACCGGTGAAAAGAGACAAACTATTCTTCTTCGCAGCGTATGAGAATTTGAAGCGCGCCAACCCGCAGGCAATTTCGGTTAATACAGATACGCAGAGTGCCTTGATTGCAGGTGGGGTGAGTTCATCGGACTTCGGAACCGCACCGCAGGTTCAGCGTGCACAGTGGCTGGACGCGCGCGGCGATTGGAATATCAATACGAAGAATCAGCTCTTTGTGCGCTACAACTATTTTCGCAATAACTATCCCTTCAACACGAACGTTGGCGGCACATACTTGCTGAGCGCGGCTGCGGACTTTCAGGATCGAGCTCATATTATCGGGGCGCAGTTGGTCACATCGTTTACTGCAAACGTGCTGAATGAGTTCCGGGGTTCGTGGCCGTATCGTAATGAGCACCACGTGGCCAATCCCGTCACGGGACCAGGCCCGATGATCACGATAGCTGCTTTTACTGATCCGACGACGAAGGTTGCCTATAGCCAGGCTAACTTTGGCGGATCGAATGCTGTAGGCGACAAATTCCAGGAGAAAATTCCTTCGTTCAGTGACAACGTCACCTGGATCAAGGGCACTCACTCATTCAAGTTTGGCGTTGGGTTCCAAAAGAATCTGGATACACAATTGAATGATATCTACGTCCAATACAGCTTCGCTAACATTGCACAGTGGCTAAGTGCTAAAAGTGGTGCCACGCCCACCACGTACAGTAATGTAAGGGCGAGCATTGGACAGCCGGGTGCGGCGTACCACTCGGTTTTCTTTGACCTGTTCGCGCAGGATACCTGGCGGGTTCGCAAGAATCTTATACTCTCGTATGGCGTTCGCTATGATCAATACCGCGCACCTACCCCACCCGCAGGGGAGCCGTTCGTTTACACACAGAGCTTCCGTACCCCTTTGGGGAATTTCGCTCCTCGGTTCGGTCTTTCGTACCAGGCTACGCCTACAACGGTTGTACGGCTGAACGCCGGAATGTACTACGAGTCAACGCCGACCAACACCTGGTACAACCCTCTCTTTAACAATGGTGCGGCCGGAACTGGATCGTTCCTTGCAATCGTTGCTGGAGGCACAAGCTGCTCCCCGGCCTTTCCAAATACTCCACAGCAGGTTGCGCCAAGTTGCCTAGGAACACAAAGCATCTATGCGTTGACGCCGAAGTTCAAGAATGAATACACGTGGAACGCTAATGTGCAGATACAGCAGCAGCTTGCGAAAAACGACTCGCTGACTCTGGCCTACATTATGACGAATGGGCGCAATATGCAGTTTATTCGCAATATGAACCTCATCAACCCAATTAGTACGTTGGCAGATGGACGGCCTGTGTTCTCGACGTCGGTTAGCGCAGATACACGTCTGTATCCGCAGTTCAATAACATTCAATTGATCGATGTCGGGTCGAACTCATCGTTCAACGCACTGACGGCAACCTATGAACACAGGATGTCGTGGGGATGGACGATGAGTTCCTCGTATACGTGGTCGCACTCAATCAGCAATACTCCAGAGGCTAACTCGTATGAGTTCTCGACGCCGGTTTCGGATCCGACCTTTCCGAATCGCGACCGTGGTCGAAGCGGCGTCGATCGGCCGAATTCATTTACATTTAGCTCGGTGTACGCGCCAGCATTTCACGTCGAGAATCGGATTGCCAACGGATTCGCCAACGGCAATAACCTTGCGGTGCTGGGTAACTTCTCGAGTGGTGATACGCAGAACGAGACAGTTAGCGCGGCTCTGAATGGGGATGCAACAGCGACCAGCCGTCCTCTGTTCGTCGGGCGGAACTCGTTGCGCACGCCAAGCATCTATCAGGTGGACGCTCGGTACACGCGCGACCTTGGGACGTATTGGGAACGGGTGAAGCCTCAACTCTTGATTGAATCAAACAATGTTTTCAATCGATCGAACGTGACTTCGATCACATCCGGCGCGACAGTGCAGACGATTGCGTCACCGACCATTCCGATCGGAACAGTCCTCAAGGCACCTTCGCTGGCACCATCAGGAACTGTTCTTGAAGCGAGGATTCTTCAGTTCGGTTTGAGGGTTGAGTTCTAGACTGATAGTAAGGGAAGGCATGCAAAACTCAATTCAAAACGCTAGATCGGTTTTTCCAGCGCCGATCTACCGTGACACTGTCCTGGCTCGGGTCTTTGCCGATGCCAAGCAATATTTTCTCGATCCGCTGTTGGAGATTGAGTATGTGCATACGCTGATGCTGGCGCGTCAAGGCATCATGCCGCCGGATGAGGCCGCTCAATGTATCAAGGCATTGGATACGCTGGATGTCGATGCGATTCGCTCGAAGCAGTACGACGGAACGTTTGAGGATTTGTTCTTCTACCTCGAACAGATACTGGCTGAGGCGTGCGGTGCAGAGGTTGCAGGCAAGATGCATACGGCACGCAGCCGCAATGATATTGATCTGACCATGTATCGGATGATCCTGCGCGGGCGTTTGATAGAGACACTTTCGTCGACGCTACAGCTTCGACGCCGACTTGTGGAGTTGGCTTGGGAGCATCGTGGCGCGCTGATGCCAGCCTACACTCATAATCAGCCTGCGCAGCCGACAACGCTCGGCCACTATCTGATGGCGTACATCGAGATTCTGGAACGCGATGCAGAACGGCTCCAGAGTGCGCACACACGGGTGAATCGTTGTCCGCTTGGAGCATGCGCCGTTACGACGACGGGCTTTCCAATCGACCGGCATTTCACGGCAAGACTGCTCGGGTTCGAAGGGCTGCAGGTCAACTCGTATGGAGCGATTGCGGCCGTAGACTATCTTGCTGAAACGTGCTCTGTGCTTGCGGGATCGATGCTGAGCCTGGGACGGTTTACGCAAGACCTTTTGCTGTGGAGTACGGTGGAGTTTGATTATTTGCGACTCAGCGATGCTTATGTGCAGATCAGCAGCATCATGCCGCAGAAGCGCAATCCTGTACCGCTGGAACATGTACGGATCCTTGCCAGCCGTGCGCTGATGCAAGGGCAGAGTATTCTAGGCTGCCTGCACAATACTCCGTTTGCCGATATGAACGATGCAGAAGACGATCTGCAATCGCTGGTTTACACGGCGTTTGACGATGGGAATCGCAGCCTTCGTTTGCTGGCGGGCACTATCGTTGAGGCTGAGTTTAATACCGTTCGTATGGCGAGGGCCGCCGATGACAATTTTCTGTCCGCGACAGAGTTGGCCGATACACTGGTGCGATCAACGGGGATCAGCTTCCATGCGGCGCATACTGTTGTCAGTCACGCCGTGAAAGAACTGCAAGGAAACTATGATGTCGATGCTATGACTGACGTTATTCTGCGTGAATTACCTTCGATAACGCAGGGAGGACCTGTTATTACGCGTGAAGAGATTCGAACCTCGCTGAGCGCGAATAATTTCGTTTCAGTTCGTCGTGCTCCGGGAGGACCAGCCAGTCAGGCGCTTGATCCCGAGATTTTTCGAGCCAAAGAACAACTCGCAGCAGACGAGCGGTGGCTACTCAATGCCGAGACTCTTTACAGAAATGCCCACACCATGAGGAAACAAGAAAGTGCTGCCTTGCTGAAGCATATATATAGACTCTAGCCACCTTTCGTCCACTGGAGCAAATGCCGGAATTGCAGCGGGGGGCATTCTACTGCGTCTGCGCTGAGACTGAACATTATTGGGCCATTCTCTTTGCGCTGGCCGCTCCCGAGCGGATCACAAAGCTCGTATTGGTCGGCGGTCCCGCCGGAAGTGCGCCTCCTCCACCCCATCCCCGACCTCCTGAAGGTGTTTCACTGGACGTTACCCGCGCGCGGCTTTCACGTGCTGATGGCCGATGCAAATCGCGCTCCAGTTGAGATTCTGGAAGCTGACTATGCTGCCAGTAAGTTGCCCGGGGCGAGCCGCGCATGGAACAGTATGGTCGAGGATTGCGATCGCGAGCAACGCTATGTAGGCGCGCAACTGACGTTCCATTACGACAGAAAACAAATCATCCTGGAACAGACTGAGCTTTCAAAAGGGGCTGGCTGGCCGATATATCGAAGTCTACGACTTCTCCGATGAGCCGCTGGAGGTCCGGTGGCAAGGTCATCTACTTCCCTATCGCGTCTTCAATAAGGATCAACGCGTCAGTCCTGCTGCCATCGTTGAGAACAAACGGCTCAGACATGCGCTCTCGGTCGTCAAAACCCAACAGGATCGGAGGCTGGCAGTCAAGGTTATGACCAACAGCGAGAAGATCAGATACAAGAAGCAACCACGCCGCATATACGGGTCGGACTTCGATTCAAAAACGCCTGATGCGATAGAAATGACCGTCTGATCGTAAGTGTGAGAGGCGAGGCAACCCGCGCCTCCCACATTCCCGTATACCACGGCGATTGGCAACGCGACACTTTAGACTCAAATCAGCAACTCTGCCTTTTTAGGGGGACTAATCCCGCAGGGACCGCATTGGACCCGCAAGTCCGTGCTGGATGCGTTAAGCCCTGTTCATATCAACCGAGAACTCGGTCACACGAGGCTCCAGCCTATGTAGGCATCTTAAGATCGTCGATCCCCATCATCCGAACAATCGCCAACGCATTTGATTTTCTCGATGCTCCCGGCTTCAGAAGATAGTCAAAGTCGAGCGGATCGTCCGGGTTATCGCTTTCCATGTGTACAAGGACACCGCCCACCGTCGCATCGTCGAGGATGCGCGACAAGGCAAGGTCATGCGTAGAAATCGCCCCCAAAGCACCGCCCCCGATCAGAATCTTAACCACCGTCTCCGCGGCGTCGATACGGTACTTCGAGTTGGTCCCGCTGAGTATCTCATCGATTAGGAACAGGACTGCCTCTCCCGATCGACTCAGCTTAATGGACTCGCTTAGCCGGGCAACCTCCGCGAGAAACTTCGACTTCCCCTCCAGCAGAGAATCCGTCACTGCGAGCGACGCGCACACCATCATGCGTGAAAGTCGGGCATGGAACGCCCGAACAGGTCCTCCCGCAAGAGCAATTACGACATTCAATCCAACGGTCCTCAGCATAGTGCTCTTGCCCGCCATGTTTGATCCGGTGATCAGGTAGAAGCGTGACTGAGCATTCAACAGGATGTCATTACAGACGCAGTGCTTCGAATCCAGCAGTGGATGTCCCAGACGGACGGCCTCGAAGACCGGGTCTCCATCGACAAGCTCAGGAAAGACCGTGCCCTGCTGCTCGAAAGCGTAGCCCGCCATTGCCTGCAATGCTTCGAACTCCGCCCAGGCATCAACCCATCCCTGAAAGTCCTGCTAATGCTCACCGCGCCAGTGATCCACCGCAAGAACCAACTGTGTTCCCCCCGCCAATAAATAGGAGAGGTAGTGAAACATCTCCTTTTCGCGCTGTTCGACCAGGCGGATGAGCCTCTCCAAAACCTTTAGATGGGACGATGCTCTTTGTGACTGAACCCGGGTCACAATCTCCCGCAGCTTTGGCGATCGGAACTCCTGCTTCTCCATCAACGCGAGTCCCTGCTGCAATATCGTGAAGGGATTGGTCAGTCGACGAAGCTGGGCTAAGCGCGGACGAACGCGGCGAAGATATGTCCCTGCTGCAACCGCCTGCATGGCGATCAGCACGCGCATGAAGGGAAGCCCCATGCTCCACGCCAGCGCATGAGAGAAGACGCCCAACCCGATCACAAAGGTACATGCGCTCAATAGCAGAAGCAGGTCGCGAAAAACTCCCGGCGAAGCGATCGGAGGCAGATTGAGCCACGCTTCGAAGGCGGAATAGCCGCAGTTCTCCGAACGGAAATCTCCGAGTAAATCCATCTCCTCGCGCAGCCGTGCACCCTCGCGAAGCTCCTGGACCGCTTCTTGGCGCCGTCTGCTCTCAGCCAGACTCACCGGCTCCAGCAGATAGTCGGCCAGGCGTTCGGCTCCGAACTCGGATCGCGTCGTGCACAACAGCTCGAAAAGCGAGCCATTGCCAATAACGTTTAGATCGCTCTGCTACAGATGGTTCTCGCGTGCAAACTCCTCTCCCGTCCTCCCATGCCCCTGCCACATTCCCGTCAATCGGCGCATTCCTCGCTCGAAGTACTCACGACGTTTTTCGATCTCCCGCCACTGCGCTCCCGATCGAACGTATCGGCGCAAGGCGTAGCATGCACCCAGCAATGGCGCCGTCAACCGCAGAAGGGTCTCGGTATGATGCATGGGCGCAAACCCGATCAACAATATCCCCAGGCAAGGACAGCGACCTTTGGACGATGGACGCATACCTTTGGCGCATGATTTGCGATGGAGTCTGCTAACCAATCTTTTGCTAATTTCAAGTCGATCAGATTCCGAAGTGAACTTTTCGCAACCGATTCCCCAAGATGATGTGCGTCATGAACTCAAGCGCCAGGACCAAAGCCTCGAGACTCCCGCTGTTATTGCATAGCCATGCAACCATTGAGAACGACGTTATGGGTTGAATAATTTGACAATGTCCCGCTTACGGAAATGAGCGGCGAACCGTCGGATGCAGCGCTGCAATCCATCTCGATATTGTTCATTTCCAGACTGGAAATGGCTCCGCCTGTGGCTATGCCTAAAAATGGTCCTGCCGTTGCAGTTGAAGTATCCGTTCGGTGAATGTTACTGAATCCTGCGGAAGTGACGGTTCCAAGTATGTAGTTGTTGGGTCTATCTAATGGTCCAACATAAGAATCTTCAAATTGAATATTATTCAATGCAAGGCCGTTATAAGTTCCACTGATAGTCACAAGTCCATCCCCTGGTTCGGTGAAGGTTCCACTGACGTTCGAGATGGATAGCGTTCCAACGCTTGCAGATGCTCCATCGGTTAATATGCCGTACCCATTCCCAGTGCCGGATGGGAATACTACTCCGTCTATAGATACGGACTCCCAGGTTCCCTGATCGCTTGCGCGCACCAGGTTGACAAAAGCACTGAAGGTATTGCTTCTGCCCGTCTGTGAGATGTTGCGAAACGTAATATCCCTTCCGCATGATGGTGATATTGTGCTGGTCACATTGAGACCTGACATACCATCGACTAGCACGTTACCGATATCAGTACATCCAGTCGTTGCATTTGTGTCGTCATCAATTTCCAGCGCCCCCATGCTGACATTCATGCTCACAATGTCATGCACGGTAACCTGGCGAATCGTTGTCCCGGTTCCACCCTCCAGCTGAACCAAAGCAGAAGGCGTCGTCTCATCAGAGGAGACGTGCTCGATTGTAAGGTCAAAGATATTACCGTGCGAATCGTCCTGGGTCGGATAGTCGATGCTGGTTAACGCCACGACCGGGAAGGCTTCGCCAGTGATATTTGAAATATACCCATGGAAGCCGGGGCCTTCTAAGTGAATGCCGTCAAAGGCTGCATTCAGGACGATCCTCTCGACATCTAAAGCGTTGTAATCACCAATGCCGATCGCATATGGATTACCGCTTCCGGTGGTGCTCACCGTAGCGTCGGTGATAGTCAGATGCGCGGTGTGTTTGAAGTTAATCGCATTGCTGCCAGCAGAATTAGGACTAAGCTTCCATACGCCACCTGTTACTTTAACACCACTATCAACATTGAAGAGCGTTGCAGTCTGTCCGCTGGTGGTATTCTGCGCGGCATCACGCAGGACAACTGTGGTCCCATTGGTAACACTCACGATAGAGGACATCATGAACTCTCCATCACTCGTAATCGCAAAAGGAACCTTCACAGACTGCCCGACATTTGCGCTGGTAAAGCCGCCCGCACTACACGTTAGTGTCATACTGCCGCTCGTCATCGCACACCCGGTTACTGTTCCAGCGGAGCTAACGGAGTGGTTCTGAATTACTGGAAATGAGCCTGTTCCAACCATAGCGGTCCCGATGCCAACGTCAAGCCAGGTATTCGGGTAAATAGTCAGGGTCGAGGTAACGCTGCACGTTGCTCCTTGCACTACGATGTGCGCTGGCGCTGTTCTCTCATTGGCGGCCTCTAGTGCCGATTGTAGAAGAACCGTATCACCAGCTGAATTTATGCACTGCACAGCTTGACTAGAAGTCCCGCCACCACTGCTGCCCTCAGTAATTAGTTGAACGACCTGAATGTCGTTCGTGTCGTCGTCGACGACTGTCAGGGTTCCGCTGAGTGTTCCGAGAGTTGAGTTCGTTGCCTGAACGGTTATCGTGCAGATGGACTTTGCCTGGAGGACCGTACCGCAGTCATTCGTCTGCGACCAATTGGACGAACTGATGTTGATGCTTTGAATCACGACTGGGGTGATGCCGTAGTTCGTCATCGTAACGGTCTGAGGAACATTCGTCTGATAGAAGTTCAGTGTTGTGGGTGAGAGGGTGACCGGGCCGGAAGATCCGCCGCTGTTGCCCGCTGTCGTCAAACGGATGCTGAAGTCGGCTGGCGCTGCGGCGAGCTGAGGCTGAAAGGGAGCAGCGGCGGGGCTAAGATTGAACAGTTCCACAACGTTGTGGGTTGGGTTGTCACTGATATTGAGGAGAGCGGTGATGATATCAGCGGGAGGCGTGGTTCCGGTGGGAGTGGTCAGAGTAAACAGCTTCCCGCAGGAGGATCCGTCACCCGCGATTCCCCCGGCGGAATTGATACAGACCGCCATAACGTTTGCCAGGGTGTTGATCTTGGCCACCGGAACGATCGTTCCGACAGGAACGTTGAGACCGGGCGCGAAGCCAGTAGAAGGGTTGACGAACTCGGACGCCAGCGTAAAAGCATTGGCGAGCGACGAAGCATCCGCGCTCGAAGACCCGACGTTAGCGGGTGAGGTCATGAAGGGGGAGAGAGCCGAAACGGCAGCCACCGTGGTGAGCTCATTGATGACAATGAAACTCAACGAGGTCAGCGAATCGCACCGACCCAGTGCGGTCATCATGTTGAGCGCGGTGTTATTCGTTCCCGGGGCGAGACCGGGGTTCCCGCCGGAGGCCACGATATAAACTAATGACGCGGCGGCTGGGCAGCTATAACTTCCGGAGATACTGAAATTTCCGTTGGCATCCGAGGTAACCGGCTGGGTAATCAGCGGGGTCGCGGCAGAGCCGTCGCCGTTGGAGCCGACCGCATAAAGCTGGATGGTCGCGCCGCTCACTGGCTGCTGTCCGCCATGCACCGACCCCATTCGGTTGGAGCTAAACGAAGGAACACTCGGTGCTGTTTGTTTGGAGCAACCAATCGTCAGAAGAACCAGGACAAGTGAAACGAAGACAGCTCGTAAAAGGCAGACGTTCAAGGGGAGGCTCTGAGGTAATCAAGATTGAATACGACTACAAGGCCGAGGTTACCAGTCGTCGTTGAACCTTCAAAGCAAGATCACCTTCATTAGCCTTATACGAAAGTTGGATTGCGTTCTCACTTCTCACCTTTTGCGGGGTCCCAAGGAGCCTTGTTCTTTGCGGACGACGACGATCTGGCCGATGTGGGTAGGCGTTGTGGGCCCCGATGTGGCGATCATTTGACGTTTTTGGCGAGGGTGGCGCCGTCGGCCTTCTCCCAACCGGCCATGACTTGGTCGAATTGTTTGACGAGGTCGTTCCACTGCTCTGCGGTGAAGTTGTTGAAGTCCCGTCGTTGTTTGGAGTGCAGGCCCTTTTTGTACCAGTTGTGAGAGAGACTGTACAAAAATGAAGGGCCTGGCTATCCCGATCCAGGTGCGAAGGTGGTTGCCGTCTGGCTGCGTGCAGCTTCCGAAGCGCTCCTCGCTCGATAAGCTTCTAAACTTAATTGGCGGTCTCAAACGAGCAGAGTATTTTGCAATCTATGCATTTTCTTCCATGCCCACTTTCATAGGCGCGTCGTGTAGGACTCGAACCTACAATCCTTCGGATGGTAGCCATTGAGCTGGTGTTTTAAGGGCCAATAACCATCAGTATAGGTTGCTATCCATCCGGTACTTACGGTCGTTATCAATACCCGCCCTTAGGCCAACAAAAGATGTCGGTAACCGTCAATCCACGTTTACTGTTTGGCGACCGATAAAGGCGCCGCATCATTGGCTGACTGCGTGGAAGGCGCTTCCGTCCGACTATAGTACCCGAGCTTGAGATAAACCGGGGTGACCTCAAAGGGCATCTCATCGGAGACAGCAAGGAGGGGCGTGTAGCTCAAGTGCATGACGACGACCTGATCAGTCCATGGGTCGCTGCGAAGGAAGTTAGACAGTGGCATGGCTGCCTGCTGCTTGAGGTCCTTCATATCCAGCTTGGGTCCCTTGGACATGATGGCCGCCATCCAAAAGGTGGGGTCGTTGTCGCTCTTGACCAGGCCGTCACCGATCAGCGGCTCGTTGAGGGCTTTGAGCGACTTGACCCGCTGCTGGAGCTGCTGGAGGTAGAGGCCGAAGTACTGCTGGCCTCCCTCGAGTTCCTTGACGCTCAGCAGTTCCAGGGCCTTCTTGGCGGCCTCGGCGTTGTCTGCATCGGTGTGGTGCATGGGGATGCGGCTGAAGACCGAAGAAGACGGGAAGAGCAACTGGTCGTTGAAGGCGTACTTGGTATCGAGCCGGTGGGTCAGGATTATGTGCGCGATCTGGAAGGCAAGAATGGCGTTGAGGTTGCCCGTTTGCTGCGCGCCGTCCTGGCTAATGATGGCAGTCGTGTCCAGCAGCCCCTTGGAGATGACGATCGTGTTGCCAATCGCGATGGACTCCAGCGGCTCCGTCAGCAGCGTTCGGCAGCGGATAGGACGCGAGAGAGTGATGTTGTTGTAGGCGAGGATATTTCCTGCGAGAGCTTCGAGGGTTTTATCGAACTCGCTGGGAGCATCGATGAGACCAGCCTGGAAGAGACGTGAGATGACGTTGTCTTCGGCCTGCTGGACCCAGGCGCGCTGCGCACCGAGGGCGCTGACGTCAGGGGCTTCATTGCTGACATCAGTGGCACCGACGATGTCCATGGAGGTGTTCTCGGTCTCAGCGACGGGCACTTTGAGGACGTAACCCCAGATATGGTTAATTACCTTGAACTTTAGAGTGCGGGAGGCGCTCTTAGGGTCTTTCTCTTCGACATAGAAGGAGGTGGGCAACCAGAGGTTGGGCTGCACGTTGGTGCGCCAGCTGTCGAAATTGTAATACTCGCGTGTGTCTTTCACGGAGCCGGCAAAGCTTCCGTTCAACCGCACGACGTTGCCCTCGCGAGTCTCGATCCAGATGCGGCCGGAGAAGCGACCCGTCGTGGGCTTTCCGCCGATAGGAGTGACGTCGAAGACGGCTGTGGGTGTGCTTCCAAGAAACTCGTTACGTACGTAACCGAAGACATAGTGCTGGCGGTCAAAGTCGTTCGAGTCCATTAGCAGCATTTGGATGAAACCACCCTCTTTAAATGTAAGGTGGAGGCCACCTTCAAGACTTGTGAGGAACGAGGTGGACTGTTTAAAGAAGCCCCGTTTGCCGCTGCCCTGTGAAGTGGCCTTGTTGATCTCGTACGAGTTGCCGCCGATGATCTTGCTGAATTCGACGCGCCCGAGAAAATGCTGATCGGAGTCGGGAACTTGGCCCAAGATAGGGTCCGGCTTCATGTTCTGGATGTAGGTCTCGACCAGTGGAGCGCGCTCCTTGACAGTTTTGACAACCTCCTTCTCCCGCCCGATCGCCTTATCGATTAACTGGTTCTGGCTCGCCGTCAGTGTGCGCTCCGGAAGAACACTCCCCGGGCTTTTTTTCTTGCCTACGAGCGGGAGGGCCAATACCGTAGAGCCCGAGAGGGTGGGCGCAAGGAACAAGGCGAGCATCCATGCGGCGGACTGTTTGGGGAGGGTTATCATCTTGGCTCCTGCAGTGATCCTGTGAATCATGTTTGGGTAGTTAAGACGATCGATTCCGCTTGACTGCCAGAAGACTGGATGAACATGTCGAAGTGATTTCTAGAACTTGTAAGCGGCCCCTACGGTGATCGCGATAGGAGTGAGACCATTCGCACCAAACCCGGGCCACCGCTGATATTCCAGATCGATGGCTCGAACATTCAAACGCCGTTTGACCGTGACATCGAGCCCTCCACCGAACGCATACATCCTGTGGGTCGAAGACGATGAACTCGAGTAGACGTAGACAGGCTCGAATGTAAAGACGCCAAGTCCGAGGAGTGCCTTCGCATAGGGATGGAACCGTCCCCGGTGGAAGACGTAGCGAGGTCCCAGGAGGTAGGATCTCTCGCCGATGTCGCTCGGCGTAATCACGTTGGCGATATGGATATCGCCTTCAATCCCTATATGCTGTGTGAAATCAAAGCTGCCGTAAATACTGTAGCCTTTGATCGTCGGGGGATTGTAGTCAGGCTGAACGATGCTCAGTCCGGCTCCTACCTGAACGACCGCTATCCGCTCCGCAGTCGGACTAGCCTGGGCATGGAGCGTGATGCTTGCTGACGACGCGAATATCAGCGACGCGAGGAATTGACGTAACACTCACCCTCCGAAGTAAAAATAAGTCTTAGATCCACTTTCCTCCAGCAGGCCCAAGACGCATATTTTTGCGTCGCTGCCGTCAGGGAAAAGATCAAAAGTACGCGATCCAAATCATTGGGATCTAGCACTCAAAATGTTTCTGAATCATACCGTGATCTGAATGTTTAGCCTCTGTAACTTTCGCCATATCCCCTACAACTTCGGTGTGTTGACAAAATTGATACCCGGCCATGGAGGCATTGTTGGCAGACGATGGCCCCAGTCACGTTTTGGCGTCGAGATTTCCGAGATAGATAGCATCCTGCAGCTCGGCTTTGATGCAGCCGAGACGCGGGGTGACCTTGCGGGCGACGGGAGTTCCCTCGTAGAGGTGATCGATGCGGTCGGTGTTCAACAACGAAAGCGCGTCGCTTGATGCCGTGGACTTGTAGCATTTTGCCGACGTGGAACTCAGCGAGATAGGTTCAGTCCTGCCAATAAGTCCTGGATCAGGGCCTTCTTCAAGGTGCGTGGTCCCGTGAGATTGCGATGGCAAAGCCGTGACGAAATCGTCGTACGTCCGTATGTCATCGTCTCGACTGATCTCGTCTTCAACCTAAGTTGTATTGGTAACGCGACTAGCCTTCACCATAATGGTCACCAAATTGTTTACGAAACAGGGGGTGGCATTTGGACGAGAAATGCGCACCCGGACTTCGTTCTCCGTTTGAATGCAGATCGGCGGTTAGTCCGCGAGGTGAAGTGCATATGGGTAAGCGGCTTTTCTACGCCGTAGTGTGTCTGACCGGATTTTTTGCCGCGACGATCCGATGCGAAGCAATCAACGGTGAGACATCGTCGGATGACACTCATTCAAGCGAACCTTCAAGGACAGCAAAAGTTATATCTTCCGTGAACTCCCACCCTCAGATCACTTCCTCGAGTCCCTTGGGCTCCGCATATATTCCCAGTGACAGCTGGGTTTATCCCGCAATGCTGCGCCTATATTCGCTTGGCTATGTAGACACCATCTATTTGAACATGAGGCCGTGGACCCGTTTAAGCGTTGTTCACGCCCTGGAGGCATCACGCGACAGCATTCTTCAAGGACCGGACGAAGCGAAGGAGATCTTTGCAAGTCTCGAGAGCGAACTCTCCGCCGAAATACCCCGAGAAGGGATGGAACGCGGCACAATCTACGGGTTGCATAGCGCCTACACGCGGGTGATGGGCATCGCTGGAACTCCTCTTCGTGACAGTTTCCACCTAGGGCAGACGATCGTGAATGACTATGGACGTCCGTACCAGGGAGGCTTCAATAATATAAGTGGGTCCTCCACGCTCAATGAACAAGGACGCTTCTCGTTGTACATGCGCGGCGAATACCAACACTCGCCCGCGGCGCAGGGATATAATCTCCAACTGGCAAACCAACTCTCAGTACTGGATCAGGTAGGCCCTTACGCTGCGCCGAACGCACCGCAGGCTACCATTCCAGCCGGCCAAATCACCTCGCAGAATACCTTTCGACTGCAGGAAGCAGTGCTGTCGTTTCATCTGCTGGGTCACGAGATCTCAGGAGGCAAATCGGATGCGTGGCTTGGTCCATCCGCGGGCGGAGCGCTGGCGTGGAGCAATAATGCGGAAAATATCTACTCGTTTCGAATTAACCGCGTTGAACCCTTAAACATTCCTATGGTCTCAAAGCTGCTTGGGCCTGTCCGCTACGACTTCTTTGTCGGAAGCCTGAAGGGGCACACCAATCCCAATAGTCCATGGATCCACGCGGAGATGTTTGCATTTCGGCCGACAAACGACTTCGAATTTGGATTTGAGCGAACCATCATCTGGGGAGGAGAAACCCATGAGCCTGTCACTCTGCACACCTTCTTGCACGGTTTTTTTGATCTCCATGACACGGAGGCAGCACCACAAGACAAGGCATCGAGAAACGACCCGGGTGCACGCTTCAGCGATTTCAATTTTTCATGGAGACTTCCCTACGTTCGTCATTATCTAACGCTCTATGTTGACTCGATTTGCCATGACGATGTGACGCCTATCAGCGCACCCCGTCGAGCGGCGTACCGTCCAGGCATTTATCTGTCGCAATTTCCGGGCCTTCGGAAGCTGGATCTGCGAGTTGAGGGAGGCCTGACAGATCAACCCGTATCACGCAGCGACCAGGGTATGTTTACCTACTGGGAGCTAATCCAAGTCCAGGGATACACCAACAAAGGATTCATCTTGGGTGACTGGATGGGCCGTGAGGCGAAGGGCGGTCAGGTGTGGCTAACCTATCACCTCTCGGGTAAAGAGTGGATTCAACTTCAATATCTCACCAAAAAGACACCCAATGACTTCATCGCGGGCGGAGTCACGCAGAATTCCTTTTCCATCGGTGCGGTTAAGCGGATAGGTAGAGATGTTGAGTTGCAAAGTTCGCTGCAATATGAGCGGTGGAAAGCTCCTATATACAGTGCGGGGCAGCGGCAGGATACCGCTGCAACTCTGCAAGTTACATGGTTTCCAAAGTTAAGACAACAAACTCCGTTAATCCATTGATTGCAACGTAACAAGACTAAGGAAATACCGCCGAAAGCCTCACTACACGCTTCTCTACCAAATTTCTGGAGCGCCTGACAGAGCCATGAAGATTCTCATTGCCCACAATCGATACCAGCAGGCCGGCGGAGAAGACACTGTAGTAGCCGAAGAGGTGCGGATGCTGCAAGAGCGCGGGCACTCCGTTCATCAGTACGTGGCTGAGAATGACGGCATTACTGATGCCTGGCGACAGGCTGTAGCGGCGGCTCGCTCCCTCTATTCGAGACCGGCTTCTCGGGAGATCTCGGATCTCCTTGCCGCGTTCCAGCCAGACATCTTGCACGTCCATAACTTCTTTCCAAGCATCTCGCCTGCTATCTTCTTTGCTGCGCGCAAATATGGGGTACCCGTGGTGCAGACGCTTCACAATTATCGCCTTCTTTGTGCCAATGCAATGCTGTTACGGGATGGACGCCCGTGTGAGGACTGTTCCGTCAAAAATTTCTTCCTTCCCGGCGTGGTGCACGGATGTTATCGAGGCAGCCGAACCGGCAGCGCTGTTGTAGGAACATCCACCTTCGTCCATGTCGCTCTAGGAACGTGGTCTAATCGTATCGACCGCTATATCGCACTCACCCAATTTGCTGCTCGGAAGTTTGGAAGCGATCGGATTCCTGCCGAAAAGATCCGCATCAAGCCGAACTTTGCGCCTGATCGGGGCTACGGGCCGGGACAAGGTGGCTTCGCTCTCTATGTCGGCAGGCTGAGTTCTGAGAAAGGAATAGAAACCATACTAGCTGCCGACAATTCTGGTTATCTTCCAGTTCCTGTGCATATTGTGGGCGACGGTCCTTTGCGTGTCGATGTCGAGCAAGCCTGCGCTCGGCCCGGCTCTCGCCTTGTTTATCTCGGACAAATGTCGCGTTCCCAGGTCGTCGAGCAGATGCAGAACGCCGTTGTTCTGCTAGTCCCATCTCTCTGCTATGAAGGTTTTCCTATGGCGATTGCCGAAGCCCTCTCATTTGGCCTGCCGATCATCGCCTCTCGCATTGGCGGATTGCCGGAGATGATACAAGATGGCCGCTCGGGCCTGCTGTTTGAGCCAGGCGATTCTTCTGAGCTGCTGCAAGCGCTTTGCGCTTTCGTAAGAGATAAGAGTCGTATCGAAGCAATGCGCCAGGCTTCTCGTGGCCAATTCGATAACTACTACACCGAACAGAAGAACTACGAGACCCTCATTGACATCTATAGAGAACTACTCAATGACAGCTCGAGTCGTTCCACTGAGTCCCTGGTATCGCTTGCTCACGGTGGTCTCGAGAATCCCACATAATAGGTATTGAGTACCCCGATGGTGTTAGTAGTAATGCCGAATGGGTTATGGGCCCTCATTCCTCTGCATGTTTTTATAGGTAGGAGGTCAGAGATTACGTGCAAACCTTTCAAGTTTTGGATACACCTATTGGTTTGCTGACGATGCCTGAGGCAATTCGCACAGTCGCTCAATGGCTCAAGGACGAGGGCCGCTGCCGGTTAGTCACCTTTGCAAATGTCCATATGGTCGTGGAGGCTCGGCTCAAGCCCGAGTTCGGCGATATCCTTCGCCAGACCGACCTGAATTGCCCTGATGGTAGCCCCATCTCGTGGATCGGCGCCGCGCTTCACGGCGACCGGGTTTCGCGGGTGGCCGGTCCGGATTTCATGCCCCTGTTCTGTGAGCAGACCGCGAGCCAGGGCCATCGACACTTTCTATACGGTGGCGGAGAGGGTATCGCCGAAAGGACCGCGCACGAATTGCTGCGCCGCTATCCCGGCGTTCAGATCGCAGGGCAATATTCTCCTCCTTTCAGGCAACTGACGCTGCAGGAAGACGAACAAGTGTGTAGGCAGATCAACGAGAGCGGCGCAGACATCGTTTGGGTGTGTCTCGGCTGCCCGATGCAGGAGGGGTGGATTGTTGAACACAGGAACCGGCTGAATGTGAAGGTAATCCTTGCTGTCGGGCAGGCCGTTGATATCCTGGCCGGAGTCAAGCCGCGTGCGCCCAAGCTATTTCGAAGATTAGGAATGGAATGGGCATATCGACTCATTCACGAACCTGGCCGCCTCTGGAAGAGATACCTCTTTACAAACACACTCTTTGTTGTCTGGATGCTCCAATGTCTCCTTCGCAGCGAAATCGGGCCTAATCGTTCCATTAAGACATAGTTGCTCTTGCTCCTGCGAAGTTACGCAGATCGGCTTTTCCCGGAGGATGGACGTCTTCTCTCCTATCGAAGAATGGGGACGGTTGATCAAAAGAATCCTGCGTTGAATAGCACGGTATTGCAAGTTTCTGTCTCGGTTCGGAGGAGAAAACGCACAGGCTCCTGAAGAGACGGTCATGATATTCTCGCCTCACCCGAAGCGATTGCTGGAGCTCGCGGGACAACGGACGAGATGAGACATGTAGTTGCGCGCAGGATTGGTAGATGAGGTGAGAGCCTGGGCAATGAAATGCTTCCGCAGGCCAAGGGCATGATCGCTAGCTAAGTTCTTAGTGCAACGCTATGGGTCGTCGTGGGGGTCTGAACAGGCGTAAATACTATCGAAGCTTCACGACCAGCAGGCTGGACTTTTTCCTCGAAGATGCCTTGTTGCACTGAATCCGATGGCGAGCCTTATGGCTATAGATCGCTTCCGTTGTGGACGTGCGAGCCGAATCTGACTGCGATCGAGCATCGCAACTGTTCAGCATAGTCGAAGCTGGATGGCTGCCACCGAATCTAGCTGCCGTAAATCTGAAAGATCGTTTCGCTCATTCGCGCAGCCACAGCCTGCTGGGTAATTCCAGCGACGGTTTCGACCGCGTGGCGACTCATCGCCTCGAGGGTAGCAGCATCCGCCTCCAGGGCGCGCCCGATCGCGTTGTAGGTATCCTGCTCGTCGGTCGGAGTAAAGAGCCAACCATTCACGCCGTCCTGAACCAACTCCTCAACCGCCTGGCTGAAGCGGCTGCCCAGCACCGGAAGACCGGCAATCATCGCCTCATTGACGACGAGACCCCATTCATCCGCGAGGGTTGGGTACACATATAAATCGGCACCATGATACTGGGAAGGCAGTTGTTCAAACCCCATGCTTCCCTTGAAGTCGATCTGAAGGTTTGGTGGAAGTTTGATCTGCCTCAGTAGATCAAACTGATCCCCATTTCCCACCACCGAAAGGGAAACTGAACGTTCCGGATGAACACCGCACCAGCGTGCGAGACATTGAAAGAAAGGAGACAGTCCCTTCCTTTCGACAAGCTGACCGGTATAAAGCAGTCGCCGTGTGCTACCTCGATGGCGAGTACCTGGATCGAGGAAAACGCTGTTGTCCGCTGCATACGGCGCGACTGAGATCGCTCCGCCGTATCCCATCGATCGGATATAGCGTGCTCCGCTCGCACCATTCACATAGACAGAATCGGCGCCACGGAGAAGCCAGCGTCGCAATATCTGCTTTGCGGTTCCATATGATTCCTCGGTACGCTCTGACAACGTCGCCCAGATGACCAGCTTGGTGCTGGGGCGAAGCATCTTATAAATTCGCGCCATGATAGTACGAACTCCAAGCTCGCTCGCGACAATTACGTCGGGCCGGTAGCTCCACAGTAAAGGTAAGGTGTCGTAGGGGATGTGCGTGTAGGTCTGATCGATGTAGCCGTGAACGTTACGAAAGCTACGTGGAACCGTGATCGACCGATTCACGATGACATCGAGCCGTCCCCAGAATACCGGCCAGTCCCGATTCCCCTCAATCCTAACGGAGAGGAAGACACGGAGCTGACGAGCCTGGTCGGCAAGGCACTCTAGGAGTGGGACCCGATAAATAGGCAGAAAATTTGTAAGCAGTGCAACCCTTGCTTTGCTGATCACCCTGGTCTTCCTTTTGTAATGCTTGATCCCAGTACGGCTTGGTTGACGAGCCTCCTCTGTTCTTGACTGCAACAGCGTCCGAGTTCTATGAAGTCACACCTATAGCACGAAGATGCAGCCTGCATAGTCAACGGCTAACTCTCCGTGGCCATCCTTACGCTAAAGCGGCATAACGCACTAGCGCGAGTTTCAATGTATCTCGCTTTGTCCGGCGTTGTTATAACACGATCGTGTAACTGCTTTTGTCCCTTGAATTCTGCTACTAATGAAGACTTGGCTACAGCCTAGGTGAGTTTAAGTCGAAATTGTATTCAGTCGCGAGAAGTCGGCAGGTGCCATTGGCGCTCCCCAAACCGTTTGCGTTACCCATCCTGATCTAGACGTAAGCAATGCCGTGTTGAGGCCATTGCTAGCGACGCACGGCAAGCAGAGCGGAAGTGTTTACGTGCAACAGTACGCGGTAGGCGTCACAGCAGCCTCTACGTCCTCTAGAATGCACCGCATGCCTGCACAAGCGAACCTTAGAGTAGAGATCAATCAGCCCAACTTAAGTGGCCTATCCTCCGGCTCTAATGCTGATCGCCCAATAACTCTCCGGCCGTGGCAACTGTGCTGAGCCACTTATTCCATTCAATTGATTCTGCAGCGAGATTCAGACTTGAGCCTGAGAGACAGGGTTGCTCAAAAACGTTAGTGCCGACGAGATTGTTCAGACCCTCAGATGCACTAGGGGCATAGATATCTCCAGGGGTAGGATTGCCGTGAGCGTCTGGCCCGATCACTCCTCCTGAATTGTTCGCCATGTAGTTATTGAAATACTGATTCGTCTGATAGTAGTTCGACATTACCAGAGCAACCACACCCTGACCTGTGATCCAGCTTCCAGAACTGTCCTTACCGCAGGAGACCACTCTATTTCCAGTCGCTGAGATGTCGTGACCGGCTGCGATGGAGACGCCCGGTCCTGCAAGGTGCACAATGGTGTTGCGATATATCTGTACGAAACCAGTGGCAGAAGAGGGATCGTTGGAAGCACCATCCATTTGAACACCCGAACCGGTATAAGGTGTCGTCTGTCCCGTCGCAAACGCACCTTGAAGATAGTTATCGTGAACCAAGATCGCCTTACCTTCCGCCCCTAGGCTTTGGTAGAAGCTCAGTACATCCTCGATCGAGGCCTCTCCATCCAAATTAATCATCTGGTTCCAGGCGATGTCTCCTCCATTAGGCAAGGAAATACCGTTGAGTTGAATAAAGTGCCCCAGCACTCGCTGATTGAGAAGATAGCCGCCATGTCCATCACTGTTCCGATCATCCAAATTGTCGGCGACATTATCTTTGATAGTTAATGACGCTAGCGTAGATCTGGCGACATACACGCCGAAGCTAACGCCGTGCATCGTGCAATGCGTGACTGAAAGGCGAGACATGACCTCAGCACCTATGAACTTTCCTCTGGCCGCTCCCGTAACCCCAGGATCAAGCGCTGTACCGGTCACGTTGTCGATAGTCACATTGGCGCCACCTTGACTGCCATAGACAATAATCAGATTTCCCCGACTGCTAATGGTCGAATTCCGTAGAACGACCGGTTCATTCGTGAGGATGGTTACGGCGGGCACCTGAGGGTTCATACTGCTCCAGTTTCCGCTATAGATTCCGCCTGAAGTAATCTTGATCGCATTGGGATCTGAGGCCGAGGAAACGAGAACTGTTGCCGAAGCGCTATTCCCGTCGCAGGTCGCCGTTACGGAGGAAGAACCGACACCGACACCGACAAACTCACCGTCTCCCTTCGAGGACAGTACTGCGGTGTCCGCTGCCTGCCAGATGCAACGTGAGAGCGAGATCGCGATTGCGTCCTCGACCGGTGCGAAACTTACACTGTCCCCTTGCAACAAGTTGACCGTAGCCGGAGAGAGCTGCAATACACCTTGAACCGCTTTCCCTGAAGGTGCCAGACTCCCTTTGGAACTGCCACAGCCAACCGAGAGAACAACGCTCGAACAGGCCAGCAGGACCGAAGACAACAGGGCCATCCTCTTATGATAAACCACGTATGCCATGCCCTCTTCATCGGCATGCGCAAGGGAGTTCCCCCTTAAAAGGCCTCTGGAACTGCACTTCGGTCACGGCACCTGTTTATACTCTTGGTTTCAATCGGTTGGAGCAATCAACGTGGCGAAGAACCACAGGCGAAGGCCGGCGAGGATTATGCGAAAAAAATCCTACAGCAAGCTATTCGGCTACTGAAATTGCTTTCCTCAGGCCTGTACTGGGAAAGTCGGCGAGCAGAGGTTTCTCAATAGCACGATGCAAGATGAAAGCTAAAGCCGACTGCTACTGCAAAGAGAACCTGCAGAACTCTCGCACCTGGGCTCGCCGCAGCCGTTTCCGCGATATCGCCCGGCCTGACGATCAATCCCACGCACTGAAACGCATGCTTCGCAACTATCTAGTCCGATGACGTTCATCTCGTTGGCCATGAACCACCTCCTGCACCGACCGAAGCAAACTTCTACTCGCCGGGCCGGGTCCATACCATCAGGTCAATTTCACGCGCTTCGTTGCCACTACCACAAAGGCTCTCCTCTGTCCATCTTCTATCTACAACTGTAGCACTTGAGCTTTTTCAGCCACATTGTTGGCTCTGTTATGACCTTTTCTCCGAAGAACCAGCATCCAAGGCTCATATACAGAATCTCGGTAGATGATTCTATAAACTGCAACTGCTACTACACTCGCCAGCAGCATCAGAGCGATCAAGCGGAATGCTGGTTGAATATGAGGCACTAATGCAAGTCTGTCCTGTGCGAAATAAAGCGTGGCCCCAACAAACGCTGAGCAAATGATCCCTGGAAACCAGACCTTGAGGAGCGACCAAATACTACAATCCAACGAACGTGCACTGAGCCAGTGCAGTCCCAAACTTCGTAAGAGTTGGAGCGTCGCATAGAGGATGGCCACAGCAACGATGCCACAGGGCGCAACGATAACGATTCCGGCACCGAAAACGATAGCGAATATCGTTTGAATAATGAACTTGTGGCGAAATCGATTCATTACTTCGAGTTGAATCGCCGGAAGGTGAAACGTTGCATCAAGAGCAGCCACAAGGCAAAGAACTTGATACACGGGGACTGCCGAAATCCACTGTTTGCCAAAGATGACTGGAACTATCGTTGGGGAAGCAATTGCAGCACCCGCACAAAAAGGCATGATAATCGCCATTATTTGGCGCTCGCTATTTTTGAGGATGTCTCGGCACTCGGCCATACTGCGCTCCGCTGCTCGTGCAATCGTCGGATGAAACACTCGAGTCAACCCCATTGAGAGGTTGTAGCTGGGCTGCGTGCTCAAGGTAAGGCTGCGGTTGTAAATCCCGAGTGACGTAGGCGTGACTAAGCGTCCCATAATGAGTGTGTCTAGGGAGGTCCCCAATGCCTCCACTGAGGTTGTAACCGACGCCTTGCCACCAAAGATAGTGATGTGTCTATAGTCAACTCGCTTCATCGTCGGAACAACTGGGTGCGGCCTCGCCACGAAGTAGGCTATCGCCACGATCAGTGGTTGAGAGACGTTACTGGCGACGAGCGCCCAGACACCGTAACCTTTCATCGCCAGCGGAAGACCCAGACCGAAAGTAGACAGCACATATCCCACAAAATCGCAGATCGCAAGATCGCGCATGCGAAATTCGCGCCGCAACAGCCCGCCGGGAATCATCGAGGCAGACTGAAAGATCATATTGAGTGCAAAAGCGATGAGGACGAGCTTAAGCCGCGGTTCGCGGAAGTAGATAGCCAAAGACGGCGCAAGCATACTAAGGATCGCAAATCCACCTAGCCCTGTAGCTAAGCTAAGTGAAAAAGAGGCACGGATATTGCCATCTGTTAGATAGGGCTTCTGAATCACGGCTCGCCCCATTCCCAGTTGTGTAAAATAGCCAGTCAAACCGGAACAAAGCATAGCCATGGCAGCGAGGCCATAGTCAGAGGGTTGCAGGAAGCGCGTTATAGAGACCGACGCAAGGAGCTGCATTGTAGCAGTCGATATCGTAGATAAATAACTCCAGCGGAGTTGCGAGGGGGTGGTGTTATCTGTCATTGCTATGTGATAACCCCGACGCCCTTCCGCTTGAGGTCCCACTCTCTCCGGCAAATCTCAAATGCACGTCGAAAGACCACGCGCGTTTCGAGATTCTCCAACATCCATTTGCGGGCTGCCGTACCTATTTCAGCAATCTCTTCGCTGCGCAGGCTTCTCAGATAGAGAGCCGTGTCCAACGCATCCTCAATGGTGTCTACATAAAAAAGCCCTGGTGTCTGTGAAAAAAGGGTATCGTAACCTCCATGCCGGCTGGTTATAAATGGGGTTCCAGCGGCAAGAGCAATAGGTAGGCGGTCAGAAAAGTAAAATGTATGCTCCGTATAATGCTCCCAGATAATCGACATTCTGGATTGTTGGAGTATCTCTGCCTGTTTCTCGTATGGGAGTGGGCCGTGGCAATTCGTGTCCGTCGGCCACCCTCTCCCGAAAGCTGCGAAACGATCGCCAAAAAGTTTAGTCAGCCCGCGAGCAAGTCGAACACGTTGCATTGAGTCTGGCTGCTTAATCACGCGAAATCGAGAGACAATATTACCGAACATCACTGCGTCATATTTGCTGCTGGACGGCTTGGGGTTCACAGGCGAAACGACAAAACGCTCACGGTCGACGCAACTTGGTGAGTAATAAAGATGGGGATGCACTTTCACTTCGTCGAACAGGTGGCGAGCTACGCCCAGAGCCACCGTGAAGAAAATATCCGATTCGGCATAAAGAGTCCGTACAGTTCTATCCGGTGGCTTGTAGAAAGGATCGAAAGTATCTGCCTCGTGATAAGCGAGTAGAGGCAAACTTCCACATACTCGTATAGCTCTAATTAGATCGCGATCGATTGGGAAGTCATCAGGATGTTGCCAGAAGATGATGTCGGGTTGAAACGCACGAACTGTATCGAGTAGTTTTTGGTGCGAGCGAGGTTTTTTTCGATCTACCCTGAAATCTGCCAGGAAGCTGTAAATACCAAGCTCTTTAATAGTTCCATCCTGTTCCATCTCATGGAATGCAGCGCGCCCGCCTACCTGGCCAGTACCCTCCTGAAAACAGCCCTCATTGGGGAGGTATAGAACTCTAGGAGCAGTGTTACCTGAAACAGTTGCTGACGTTCCTATCACGCTGGTATCCACTTCTTTCTTGTATTTGAGACGACCATCGCCTCCTCGCAATGCACATTGAACACTCCGCATATGGAAGGGCTCAGGATATAACCAGGATTGTTTTGACATACGGAGAAAGCGCGTACAGTGGCCAGCGCCATCCGAAGTGCCGACGCGTGTAGAGAAACCACTCTCGAAAGGGAGCGCCCTTCGGGGATAAAAGGTGTCGCCAACGCTTTGACAGGGATTGGGAAGGATCTCTCCATGTTCCGCTGCGCGGATTATCCGGGCAGCAGCCGTAGTACCCCGGCGCCAGGATGATCGGAATACCGGTCTTCGTGGCGCGCAGACCATAATCAAAATCCCCCAGTTGATGGCGGAAAGCCTCATCCAGATTGCCCAACCGTCCTGCGACACAGGTCGGGATCAACGTGAAATTGCCATTCATGGTGTCGCATCGAATGGGCTCACGGTCATCCGGCAACTCGGCCACAAAGTCCAGCCGAAACCCTGATGCCCTCTTTGTTACGCCGCCATAGCTACGCTCACCAGAGTTGGGATCGCGAACGCTTCCAACCACAATCGCCGGACCGAGGGACTCCGTCGCCCTTATAGCACACGCGGTTAGACGGTGGAGGGCGTCTTCGTCGAGAACGGTATCGTCGTTGAACCAGATATATCCATCAAAGCCCTTGGCAAGCGCATGGGCGAAGGCTTTGCGCATCCCCCCGTTCCAGAACAGAGAGCCGTCCCCTTGTAAAATCGAGATCTGAGGAAAGCGCTCTGCAACCGCCTGACTCGTCCCATCGCGACTACCGTCATCTACCAGGTAGACAGTCATATCCAGATCTTCAACATGCGTCTGTCCGAAGAGGGAGTCCAGCGCTTCCAGGGTCTTCGCCTTTCGGTTGAAACAGGTCATCAGGACCGCAATACGCAATTTTGGTTTCAATTTCGCGATGTTCACAAAAGGGCCTCATTAGAATGCTGAAGGAGGAGCGCATGCTCTTTCGTGGGGAGAGCGTAGGTCAGATGTTCAAGGCGGTGCGATCTGAGAGAGAGCAGGACCGCGTTCGCAACTCCGACTAGTGCAATTGCAGAGGCATCGTATCCGTAAGTAACCCCATACACGACCACGCCGATTACGATCAGGCACCATACCGATGCAGAAGGAAAAAGAGCGAATGGGTCTTTGCGATGCAACTTGTAGAGCCGCACAAGAGTGCGGAAAACAAACGCCAGGAAGAAGACTAGGCCAAGAATGCCGACGCGAAGATATTGCGCAACATATTCGCTATGGGGCGGTAGGTTTTCGTATTGTCCCGTCGTGCTGTCGAAGCGAACGTAGCCGCTCCCCATGGGCTGCCCAAAGATCATGGAGGGAACGGTCTGGGCGTCGTCTGAGATAGAGTTTTGCCACGCCTCAACCCGCCAGTGCCAGGTTCCCTCGTTGGTAGCACTATCCTCAAATTGGGTTGAAGCCTCACCACCGGTTCCATAAATGACGATTGCAAGACCAACTGCAATGACAGATGCGAGCGCGGCTAGAGGAATAAGGCGCCTAACAAGCTTGAAGTCGATGAAGAGAATGGCGATGCTGCAAACTGCCATGACGGTCCACACCGTTCGATGCTGCAGAATGACTGCCATACCCGCGAAGACCGGCAATAGCCATCGAAGGATCTGCGAGCCCTTTCGATGAGTAATCCACCCTAGCCCTATAAAGAAGCAAAGGGCAATTGTTTCTCCTGAAGCCGATGGGAGAGCTCGGTCTTTTTCATCAACAACAACTGTTCCTACATTCAATCCTGCGTAATGGAGGACAGCGACAATGACGAGACCTACCCCAAAGTAAAGGTACGCAATCAGGATTTTTCTGGTCGCGAGAGGATCCGTAGGAGATGTGAAGAAATAGAGCATGGCCAGAATTCCCCCGACGAAGCCGCGGGCGTCGTTACTGGCCGACTGAATGCCAAACAAGACCATTCCTCGAAACAGACTTGCACTAAAAATCACGAGATAGACCAGGATGATAAGTCTGGCCCTTCCGGGCTGCTTCACACGATGGAAAAATCTTATGATACCGGCGGCCAGCAAGCTAAGATTGACAAAGTCGACCGCATCAAGATGCAGGCTTCCAAGCGTAACCTGGCTCAGACCTAAGGCCACTCCAATGAGATTTACTGTGAGCAGGCAGTACCAGCCGAAGACAACGTTCCTGGAAAGTTGGTACACAAACGCGCCAATGGCTACTAGGCCCATTATTCCGAGAAGTAATGTCACCATAGGAGATCTCTTCTATGCTCCTTCGGAAACACGCAACAAAGACAATTGGCCGTATTCTTATTCATCAGTGAGGCAAGCTCCTATAAACTGCCTCGTACTGCGGAACGATCAAATCCTTGCGGTACATAGACGTAACATGCTGGAGTCCGCACTGTGCTATGCGCTGACGATAAGAAGGGTCGGTTATAAGCGTGTGCATGGCTCGAGCGATCAATTGGCTATCGCGCACGTCTGTCAGAACGCCCGCATCCCCATCTCGGAGCGCTTGACGAATACCGGGTGTATCGCGGCCCGCGATGACGGGCTTCGCCAGCGCCATGCTCTCCAGCACAGTCATCGAGAACGCCTCGTCCAGGGAAGGGTGCACAACTACATCCACTTCATCACACACTCGACGGAGCATTTGTTTGTAAGGCAGCATTCCGGCAAACGTCACGCCGGCATCTAACCTGTGCTGGCGAGCCCAACGATGGGCTGGCCCGTCTTGCTCATAGTCGGTTCCCATCATGATCAATCGCGATTCCGGGGCAACACGTAAGACGATCTGGAATGCTTTGAGCGCAGCAATCGCATTCTTTCTTCTCGTCCATCCTTGAAGGATAGTTCCAAACGTGAAAGGACGATCGGAGACCGCTGTAGTATGACTGACCTCAAAGATGCTGTCACTAAGGAAGTTTGGAATAACCTCGATGTCTGCCCGGGGATTAAGATCTCGTCGGAAATGATTTGCGGCATCTTCTGAAACCGCAGTGTAACGATGACAACGCATTGCAACCCAATAAGCAATGAGTAGACGGACCGCACGGCTCCGATCGCGAAAATAGCGCAGGACATTCCATGGCAAATCATGGATTGTCGTCAACATTGGAATACCTGTCGCCATCGCTCCAAGGGCAAATTCGTAGGTCCAGTGTGCATGAATGAATGCAGGCCGCTCCTGCGCAATGACTCGACGAAGATAAGCAACCTCAGGCCAATAGAGGTTGCGCGCAGCTCCATACTTTCTGTTCGGTCCTGTAAAGATCTTCAGTCCACCCCACTCATGCTTGGTCTCCTTCGCAAGTTCATTGCTCAAGGTGAACAATGTAACCTGATGACCTCGGCGGAGCAACTCTTCTATTAACGGCGTCGTGGCGGTGCTCCCGAGACCAGCGGGCACCCCTTCAGTCTCCTGCCCACAAAAACGAGCAAGAGCGTGGAGGTCTGCAGGTGCGCACATCGCTATCTTCATGAAAGTTCCTGATTGGCAGCTTGGATCGGCGGAATGTCTGCGACCGCAGGCGTTGCGTACAAGCTTTCGATCATCACCCGAACGCCGCGTTGCATGGAAAACCGTTCTCGAATACAAGCACTGTCTTCCAGAGCACGAGACCGACGGACGTCTGCACGGGTACTAACCATACGCAACAGCCCAGCCGCGATCGACTCCTCGTGCGGAGCCACTGAGATAGTCCACTTCGTTTCGGCCGCAATCTCTTTCAGACCGCTCACCTCTGCCAGAACAGCTGGACAACCGGAGGTAATCGCTTCTAGGGCGGAATTCCCTAATCCTTCATAGAGTGATGGCATGACGAACACATCGGCAGCCCAAAAGAACAGACGGGGATCGGGTTGCGATCCCATAAATCGAACCTCGTTCTTCAGCCCGAGCCGTTTCGTCAATACCAACTCCGGCCTCTCCGGCTCCTCTTTCCCAATATGAAGATAGAGCGGAGAAACTGCTTGTTTAACCAGCGGGAGAGCCCGAAGCAACGCTGAGTGATTCTTGGCGTGGTTGCAGTTGGCAACAGAGACGAGGACGAATTGATCTTCAGTGCACCCCAGACTTTGCCTTGCCGACTGTCGTTCTTCAGCACTCGGCGGTCTGAAGTATTCCGTGTCCAGCCAGTTCCACAATCTGACTCCTGGATTATGGAACCGCTCCTGTTCACATTCCACTACGGCGTTACTTACCATCCCGTACCGGCCACCAAGTGCTCGGATGAGTACCCGCTCAAGCCTCTTTCGAGTCCGGAGAACTCCATCAAACAGGAACGTGTTGTGCACGGATAGAACAACGGTCTTCACGCCCGCTAACTTCGCCAAAATAGCGAATATGGGAGTAGCTGCCTCTGTATGAATATGAACAATGTCGTACCTGTTATCCCTGCAGAGCCTAAAGAACTCTGATATCAGCTTGCGGCTCGGCAGATAACGCGTCCTTGATCGAAAAGGAATGTGGAAGACCCCGTAGCCTGCACTCATCATCTGTTCAGCGATCGGACCTATCTCGCGTTTGGTCGCCAATACATCGCAGGAATACCCGGTACGGCGCCACTCTCCCGAGCTGCTCAGGAGCATCATCTCCATGCCAGACCGTTCCAGACTCCCCATAACATGCAAAACCCGCTTCATTTGGACCTCACGCTTAATGCAAAGTGGAGACGATCGTCGCCGAGGCCGCCGCACTCAGGACCGATGATGAGTTGATAAGCGCCGACTTAACTTTGCTTGTTGGAACGTAGACCATATCTCCGTCTGAGAGTTCGAAGGTCTCGGCCTTTCCGCGCTGCATCTCATCCAGCCGCAGATGAAATTCACCGACCTTGCCATCCCGTTTTCTCACCACAACCACAGACTTTGATGACCCAACATTGGAGATACCCATCGCAAGGGCAACGGCTTGTGGAAGGTCGAGTGTGCCCCCGTTGACCATTAGATAGCCGCCAGGCCTGTTAACAGCTCCAAGCACGTAGATAACGCCAGCGCGTGGGACATATACCGTATCGCCAGGCGAGACCAGCGCCTTCTCAGCTTCCGCTGAGTTCTTTCCATGCGCGTAGGAGACCTCAACTATTTTCTCGAGACCTCCTGGCTTGGGATGGTGAATCTCAACATGTCCCCCTGCGGCTGCGGTTTCGCCACCTGCATCTGCAAGCACCGCCAATAAGGGTCGAGGTGCCAACAGTTGGAGCTTCCCAGGACTTTGTACCTCTCCCGAGACTGTGACCGTGCTGGACGCAAACGCGTTTATCGTTAGATGGACATTCGGAGAATTAATCATCTCCTTGGCCACGAGTTCGTGGGCGATCGTTTTCTCTGCCTCGCGTAATGTGTCACCAGCGACGTGGATAGCACCAATTAAGGGAACTATTACGTTGCCGTCGTCGTCGACCCGCAGAGAAGAACTCATCTCTGGCACTCCAAATACCTCCAACTCCAACTGATAACCTACATCTAGGCGCAGTTTGGCAAAATCGTCGGGTAGAGCGGCCGGGCCAGAGCTCGGACTTAAGGAGCGTCGCGTCGAGGTGTTCCCCGCAGTCTGCTCGAGATTGGAGCTGATCGCAGGCGAGACCTGTTGAGCTCTGCAGATCGAGCCAAAGGTCAGTAAGCCGCCAGCCTGCGCAATCAGAAAATAAAGGAGGCATCTACGCGGGATGATGACCATTATTACCTCCCGTCGATAAGCTATCTTCGAAGTACCCTGTCTTCGCGTTATCTCCATAACCGGACCAATACCCATATCCTTCCGAATCATCGCGTAGGCCATTGAGAACGTAGCCGAGAGCTTTTACGTTGGGCTTGTGCAATGCGGTTCGCAGCCGCTTCATGACAGGTTTCGTCGTCACGCCAGCACGCACGACCAAGACAATGCCATCCACAGCGGACGCTAAGAGCAGAGGGTCTGTAACAAGAAGCACTGGCGGCGCATCAATCAGAATGTAGTCAAACTGTTCGCGCATCTGCTCAATCAGCTTGGAAAAACGCTCCGACGCAAGCAACTCGGCCGGCATGGGAGGAATAGTTCCCGAGGTAAGCACGTAGAGACTAGGAAGACCTGGATGCTGGTGTACTACCTCATCAAAAGGCAAATCGTTCGCCAGCAGATCGCTCAGACCATTTTTACCGTGGAAATTTGTTTTCTGACCGATTGTGGGCCGCCGCATGTCGGCATCAAGTAGAAGAACGCGCTTAGCCTGGACCCCAAATGCAATCGCAAGGTTGTAGGCCGTCGTGGATTTACCATCCCCGCTCAGAGGGCTGGTAAAGAGAATAACTTGCGGCGCTCGATCGACGCTCGACAAAAGAATAGAGGTTCTGATATTGCGATAGGACTCCGCAATCTCTGATTTCGGCGCTGTTAACAGCCATGCCGTTTCTTTTGATTGAAGGAGCGGCTTTTGGATTTCCACGCTCGACCGGCCGTAGCGGAGCTTCGAACGTGCCCCTGGATCGAAGCGCCTTACGATTCCAAGAAGCGGAAACTCCCAAATGGCTTCGAAGTCCTCAAGCGCGTTAAGAGATGTGTCCCTCAGATGTAGAACTCCGGCGACAAGCAGTCCGCCCAGCGATCCTATGAAGAGGCCTCCCGCGAGGTTCATCTCCAGTATGGGCGAAGACTGCCGCCCTGGAGCACGGGCTGGATCGACAATGACAATGTCGGAGGATTTCACTCCGGCGGCGATATTTGCCTCTTCCAAACGAGTATAAAGATCCTGGTAGAGACCTCGACTTGTGTTTTCCTCCTGCTGAAGAAACGTAAGCGCTGCAAGACTATTGCCTAGGGCGGCGACCCCGCGCTGTTGATCATCAACACTCTTGCGAATGGCATTTTCGTTTGCCTTGGCCAACTCAAGGTCCGTCTTTGCCTCTTTATTGATTCGCTGCAGTTCCTCATGGATCTGGGTCTCCAACGAATCAATCTGATTGCGAATCTCCTGCAGCGCGGGGTTCTTCGTTCCATACCGCACCTGTTCCGCAGCCATCTGAACCTTCAGAGAAGATTCCTGCTCCCTCAATTTCTGTAGTAGCTGGATATCTTTGCTGCCGGCGGCAATTGGGCTATCTCCCTCCATACCCGTCGCGAGGCTGGTTTGCCCCACGCCCAGCACTACATCAGGATCACCGGTCTCGGTCAGATGGTAGACAGCTTCCTTAGCGATCCGTGCCACCTCTGCACGACTCAATTCAGCGTTCAATGCTGTCAATCGCTGATAAGCAGTGCTCGTGGAGTCCTGAGTAACTGTTCCACCCTTGGCAGGCAGAGGAGCCATGCCCACTAGGCCCGTGTTTTGCTCAAACGCACTGACCTTTTTGTGGCTCTCTTCGACTCGTCGCTTCAAGTCTTCGAGTTGGTTCGTTAGCCAGGCCGAAGCCTTTGACGTCGCGGTATACCGAGCTTCGGTGTGATTCGTCAAATACGCTTCGACAACAGCGTTGGCGATTCGACTGGCCCTCTGCGGATCGGTATCAGTATAGGACACGGTCAACAGGCGAGTATTCTTCACAACGGCAACTCGTAGCCCACCGCGAAAGATGCCAAGGGCTCTGTCGCGCGCCTCCGAATCCTGATCCAGTGAAACAGCGTGCCCGCCCTGTACTGCTGAAATGTCGACGTAAGGATGCGTCTGCATCAGGTCAAGATGATTAATGACCGAAAGTGCCGTGTTATCGTTCAGCAGCACGGCCTGATGCGTCAACATGTCGGTCATGAACTCCTGGCCCACGCCCACCTGGGAGGCCAGTCCGGAGAGATCTTGAATTCCTAGACCAGACGAGGCGTCTCTATTCAGCTCTACGGTCGTGGTTGCGGTGTACATCCGCTGCGCACGAATCGTGGTCAAGAAACCACATATCAATCCCAGAAGAGAGAACGCGATGATCCACCAGCGGCGTCGGATAAGAAACCGCCATATGTCACCGAGCTTGAGTTCTTCTTGGATGGAGGCTTCGTACGTTTGAGCCTGCATCTTCCTTTCCTGGATTAACGGCATCTGAATTCCTTAGATCCTGTTTCTCTATCATCCGCCACTTTATCGGCGATTCTCGTTGCAATATGACCTGTTTGGGTGAGGGAACTCTGATGACCGCACACGCCGCAGTTGTATGACTTTTCTTCTCTCTGCGAACATATGAAAAAAAATCGCTATCGTTATGGTCCCTTTATAGCCCATCGTCGTCTTGATAAGCTCAAGATGATCAAGCGGGGCCAACATTGATTAACTCATCCATTGCCGGACTGGTTTCTCCTCCAAGATCCCCTCGTTGCACCCGTGAGAAACGAATACCGATGCAACGAGCATTCCTAGAAATGTGTCGTTCAGATTGCCAGGGTTACTGCGCCTTCTGAACCTGGAGGTTGACGGTAACAGAGTGTTGAACGCTACCGCTGCTTGCATTCACTAAAATCGAATCGCTTACCGGGATGGTCGCGGTTGGGGCATTGGAACCGCCGCATCCCATGATGTTCAAGGTGGCTCCAAGGACGACAAGAAGTAGAGCTGACAGTCCTAATGATTTTCCCAATTGTTGACCCGATCTCCGCATTCTCCGCACAGAGACCCAAGGAAGAAGTAGTAGTCCCAGCGCGATGGATGCAAGATGCCCGGAAGTCACCGGCGCATGATTCAGGCCCGCGAGCGCCTGAATCTGAATCGTCATGGTCACGTCGGTGGCTCCTGCGCCGGCTGCAACTGTTGCCGGAGAGAAGGTATAGGTGGCGGGAACAGCAGGTGTTCCCGATACGGCGAACTGCACCGAACCCGGGTACTGACCAGCTGTAGGCGCAACATGCAGCGTAACCTGCACGGCCTGTCCATAATTCCCCGAAAGACCGGTAGACGGGCTGGTCATTTGGAAGGAGAAGTCCAGCGGTATAGGCGCGGACACTGCTACCGAGTTAGCTCCGGTGGTTGATCCTGCCGTGTTGTTTGCGGTGAAGTTCGCATCGCCCCCATAAGTGAAGGTGATGATATTGTTCCCTGCCGGAAGGGCGGTGGTCGAATAGGTTGCCGTACCATTCGCCAGAGTAGCTGTTCCAAGTGGGTTGCCGTTATCGAAGAAGTTGACCGTACCGGTAGGCGTGCCGCTTGTAGCTGAGGCGACGGTCGCCGTCACAGTTACATTCTGGCCTTGCGTGACACTCGCAGCACTCAACGCAATGGTCGAAGTGACGGATGCCTTCGTGATTGTGAGTGTCCCGTTTGTCAAAGCCTGCTGGTATTGAGCCAGATTCGTTCCAACAGGACTGGGAACAATCGCATACGTGCCTGGCGCCGAAGTGGGAGTAGCGGTCGTTATAAAGCTTTCGGTGAACGTATCCCCATTTTGTGCACCGATGATGCTGCCGGTGAACGTCGGGTTGGGGGCTCCGTAGACCCTGGTAGCATTCGCCGCCGTGATATTGAGAACGTTCATCGCTACGGGGACAGAGACCGCACTTGCTGTGGCTCCGGTGAAGTTAGTATCGCCGCTGTAGTTGGCGGTAATCGAGTTGTTTCCGAGCGGCAATGGTGTCGAATACGTTGCCGTACCATTCACCAGCGTTGCCGTTCCCAACGGGTTGCCATTATTGAAGAAGCTGACGGTTCCCGTAGGCGTGCCGTTGGTTGCAGAGGTCGCAGTCGCCGACAAAGTCACACTCTGGCTTGGAGAAGCCGCTGTGGGACTGGGAACGATCGACAGAGTAGCCGATGCTTGAGTAATGGTTAGGACACCGTTGGTTACTGACTGGGCGTAATCAACCAGATTTGTTCCGGTTGCGCTGGGGACAATCGGATAGGTACCCGGCGCCGATGTAGACGTCGCTGCAGTGGTAAAGTTCTCGGTGAACGTGTCTGGAATTTGTGCACCGGTGATGCTGCCAGTGAACGTGGGGTTTGGTGCTCCATAGGCTCTCGACGCGTTCTGAGCCGCAATGGTAAGCGCACCCTGCGCAACCGTAATCGGCACCGTGCTCGTGGCCGGATCGTAGTGGACTGAGTCTGTTGGGGTAAAAGTCACGCTAAGGGTATCGGTTCCAGCAGGCGGCGCCGTATTTAGAGCTGGCGTGTAGGCAAACACGCCCGGCACAGAAGCCGTTGCATTCAGCTGAGTCAATGACAATTGGGTACCATAGGAGATAGACGCAGGATTCGCCCAGGTAATCGTCGGCGTCGCCTTCCCAACGGTCGCGAGGATAGCGAGGCTGGTACTTCCAGTAAGGGAGGAGGAGCAACTTCCAGCGTAAACTGCGGAGAAGCTATGCGGGCCCATTGTCAACGACGTTACTGTGAGGCTGGCCACACCGCTAGTGAGTTGGCCGCTACCTAGGGTTGTAGTTCCGTCATAAAATATCACAGAGTTGGTATCAGACGAGTTCGAGCCATTCACATAGGGAGTTAGGGTTGCCGTGAGCGTGACAGTCTGACCCCACACAGGGTTTTGCGGCGTCTGGGTTATGCTGAGGGTTGTGGGAAGACCGTTCTGAGATACGCTCTCCACTGGAGACGTGCTGGTGGCATAGTTCGTGTCGCCGTTGTACGTAGCAACGATTGACTGCGTGTTGCAGCTGGTGACAGTAAAGGGCGAAAACTGCGCGGTTTGAGCATTTCCAGCCAGATAGACTTGCAAACCGTCGTGAGTTACAGCGACTACATCCACCTGATTGTCACCGTTGAAATCCTGGACATCGACATAGATCGCTTCGCGGCTCGTAGTCGCGAAGGTCTTGGCTGCCTGAAACGTTCCATCGCCATTACCAAGCAGGACGCCAATGCTCTCGCCTTCGGCGTTAGCCGTAATAATGTCCTTCTTCCCATCCTGATTGAAGTCCCCGACCGTGATGTAGTAGGGACCTTTGATCATTGAGTAGGTTGTCGAAGGTTGAAATGTTCCATCACCATTTCCGAGGAAGATGAAAACATTATTTGCAGGTTCTTCGGTAGCCGCGATATCCAGAACTCCATCTCCATTGAAATCGGCAAGAGCCACCGAACCACTCGAGGTGACGCCTCCTTTCAGATACGTTCCCTGGCTGAACGTACCATCGCCGTTACCCAGCAGGATAGTAATGTTGTTGCCCTGAGCGTCGTTAATATCGTCTGCGACAACTAGGTCTGGATTGCCGTCGCCATTGATATCTCCGACAACGAGATTCCATGGTTCTCGACCGGTGGCGAATAGACTTGCCGATTGAAACGTTCCATCACCGTTGCCTAGCAACACGGCTACCTGATCATGGGCGTGATCGGATACAACGAGGTCAGGAATACCGTCCCGATTGAAATCGCCAGACCCGACAATCTGATAATAGGCTCCTGGGGAAGCGGGATAAACCGCCCCTGCCGTGAACGTTCCATCACCATTACCAAGGTAGATTGCGATCGAGCCGTTGGTTCCATTATTGCCTACCGCTAAATCCAGAATCCCATCACCGTTAAAGTCTCCCGCGACCACGCCAAAAGGCTGAGCAGCCAAAATACTGGCCCCCTGCTGGAATGTACCGTCACCGTGACCCAACATGATAATGACTGGGCCGAGAGAAGTCGGTATGGCAAAATCCGGATGACCATCCCCATTGAAGTCGCCACTTACCGGAGTCCCCATAGAATTTGTTCCCCAAGGCACTGCGGTCGGGATCTGATACAAAGTGGGTGGCGTGAAGCCCTGCGTAGCTGTTGTGGGGTCCAGCGCGACCGTACCAATTGTGGTATTGGTCGTCGTGTCGGTAAAAGTAAGCGATCCTGTCGGCTGCATGGGCCCAAATGCTGAAAGGGTACCTGTGAGCGTGTACGCACTCCCATTCGGGGTCGCTGCAAGCGCCGTAGCCGAAGAATATGGCGACTGAAAGATGAGTGCGGCAGGAGCCGAGGTGCTGGTGCTATATGCCTTTGGAGCGTTGTAGATGGCAACGATTGAATGGGAGCCAACTCCTCCCACCTCTGTGCTCAAGACTGCCAGCCCCGGAGTTCCATTCGCGGATTGCACCTGAACCGTCCCGAGAACCTGGGCAGCCCCCGCGAAGGTATCTCGAAACGTAACCGTACCGCCTGAAACAGGCTGTCCAGCCGACGAAACATTTGCGGTCATGGTAACGATCGATCCGCTGACAGGACCTGCAGATGTGGCGGTGACCGTCGTGACCGTAGGAGACTGCGCTGTCGCTATGCGAGAAAACAAAAGCAGGCAGAAGACAAGCGCAGAGAAGGCTAGCCGAGCGCGACTTCTCCGGTTGCCAGGGACGAATGAGCCATCGAGTTTGGCGGAAACTACCAATCGGAGATGCTTCAGGGAGTTAGACATTTATTTCCTCGATTAATTCAGTTGGACAGACAAGACGTGGAAATCGGTCGTCTCTTCCTACTGTCGAACTTTCGATTGGGATTTTCTTATCTCCGACAACAGAGATTCCTACACGCCTACGTTATGAGTACTTTGCTCGAATCGAAATCACCGATTAGTTGTAGACCCTCTACCACATTCCGTACTGATTTCGGTCGATGTCCGAGAAAGCAACCTGGGGTCACGACTTCGTTGCCCCAGTTGCCGCGGAACCAACAGAAAATCGATGTCTTCCAAAGATGTGAACGATGAAGATATTTGCTTCACTGGCAAGCGATTTGCCCGCCACACAGTGGAACACGCTGGAGCCGTTGCAGAAGCGCCCGTGGGAATCGCCGTGCCGGAGGCCGGCTACGCAAGTATGAACTGCGCTGTGTGGTGGACGCTCTGCTGTATGTGGTGAAAATCGGATGTCAGTGGCGGCAGTCATCCAGCAACTTCCCCGCCGTGGCGGGGTGTGCATCAGCAGTTTCCTATCGACCGAGTCGAACACGTCTCGATCACTCCCAGCAAGGGTCACGCAGAAACCGGCGACAAGGAATCCCCAACAATCAACTCCGTTATATTAGCTTTCACGCACGGGTGTAATGTGTCCGTCCTTCAGCCGAAACAGAGCACCTCGCCACACCACTGTGTCTCCTGCAAAGCTCCATATCCAGACCAGCAGGCCAAAGAAGTCCCGCACCGGCAGAAGCCATAGGTCGCGCAACACCTGTTCATCCTGCAGCACGCCAACTCCCACCGACAGTGCCACCGCCACCCGGACAAGTAGCACTACACTGAGCAGCGTAAAGCTCCAGAACTCAAACCCGCTTGCCACGCATGTCAACAGCGCCCAAGGCAGAGCATAGGTAATCCCCAGCCCGACATACCCCAGCTTGCGCGAGTCCCGCGTCGACCTGGCCCAGCGCAGTTGGTGCTCCCAGAAACCACGCAATCCATACGCGGGTACCGCAGTCTCCACAACCTCGCTGCACAACTCCACGGTGTAACCCGCGGCGGCAATCCGTGCTCCCATCTCGAAGTCGTCCGCCAGGCACTCCAGCAGTGGCTCCAACCCGCCGGCCTCCTCAAGCGCCTTCCTGCTCATCGCGAGCGTCGCCCCTAACCCAAATCGAATCCCACCTTCCAACTTCCGTGCGGTCAACACTCCGGGCAGAAACTCCGTAGAGATGCCCAGCGCTTCTAACCGCGACCACACCGTCCTCCCGGCACTGCTCTTTGCTGTCCGGCCAATATAGGGCGCCGTCACCATCCCGACGCGAGCATTCGAAAAGCACGCCATTACCCGCGTCAGATACTGCGGAGAAACATGAATATCGCTGTCATTGATCAGCACATAGCTAAACCGGGCCTCACGCATCATCTGCACTAGGTTGCTGACCTTGTCGCTCGTTCCCAGACGGTCGCGGCACTCGACCAGCCGTATGACACGCTCAGGAAACTCCTTTTGCAACCGTTCGATCTCCACCACCGCCGGATCGTACCGGCTGCTCACTCCAAACACAATCTCAAAGTTTCCGGCGTAGGTCTGTTTGCAGTGGCTTACCAAACCCGCATACATACTCTGGTCCAGGCCTTTAACCGGCTTTAGGATCGACACATCCGGCGCCCCCCCATCCCTACCTCGCCGCCGCCAGAAGTGATTGAAGTCGCGCGCGCCCCACAGCGCTAGCAACAAATATGCCAGCCCCGCCAGCGTCAGTAGGACTGTAAATGACTCAATCGCAATGGCCATGAAGTAGTCCTTCCAGTTTTGTGGTTCGCTTAGCGGTTACGATCCTTGGCTGCAGCCGAGAATGTGGTAGGCCTGCCTAAACTGAATGTGCACAAAACCAGACAATTGCTCTTCACAGCTGACCACTCAGCTCAGAAGCAATGCTGTCAGTTGGATCTCGCTGGATCAATACATAATTTGTGTTACGTCTTCCAATGCAAGGATAGCTGCCCTCGGTCTCCCTGCTTAACATGGTGCGGAAAGCGTATGTGTCGATGTTGCGTTCGGTCGATTAGCCGTTGGTCGAGGACACGCGCGCCGGTTAGCTACATGGCTTTGCCGACACGTGAATAGAGCTGTGCGAGGGCCATACCGGGTATGGCCTCAGCGAATTGCCCGTCGGCGATCGGGAGGTTGTGCGCCTGGTCATAGATTAGGCTGGATCCCAGCACCTCGACGCAGACAGGGTTATTTTCTCGCGTCAATCTCTTGAATAATGGTCCCGTGAGGAGCTTTCTACCGCGCCAATTGCTATGCTCGGCGCCACTCAGGTCGGGTTACTCGCATTTGCCCGCCCATTTTGGATTACTTCCGCGGAGACATCGCTCTTACTACCGTAAGACGCTCACACTTTCGGCAGATGAGTAAACGCACAAAAAAAGAGCCCCCTACCACCAAACCTAATGCAAAGTGTGCAGAGGGGTGACAGTAGGGGGCTACCCGTTCTTTAGTTCCGTTGTGAATCTTATAAGGCAGCTTCGCGCCTGTTCACGTATGACTCTAATATCAGACATGAGCGGGTTCTCTCCCATGCCCTGAAGGTTGCACTGAGAGTTATGAAATAACTGGACTTTTGTGTTAGGTACTTCGTCAGATTCGTGCCGCGTTGGTCGTATGCGAGCCACCACGACGTAACCGATGAAGGCCACGCCGGCCTTGTACCCGAACTTTATCTTTATAGCTCTCGCGAGAAACATGGAAGCTCAGCGATTGAGAAAGTTCAGGTTGGTTCAAAAACGCTTTAGCGGGGAGGTCGCCGTGATCGCCGGCTAAGTCAATAGCGATAGATATACTTGCTACCGACAGGGGAAGGGGTATAAGCTCCATTGGGCGATCCTTGATATCCGGGAGAATCGGCGTTGGGTTCAATCGACAAAAGTCCTAAGCTCTCTCCAAACCCATCGAAAGATCATCTCCTGCTCATTGCGGTCGAATTCCTTAATCGTCGCAACAACTATCCTCGTCGCTTCGTACGTATCAGCGGCCCTGCTCATACAGGCAATAATACTCAAATCACGATAAAATCCGCTAGATGTTTAACCGTGCCGTGTCCACCACTCTTTTGCTCCGCAGGCCAACCAGTGATGACATGCAATCCTCGGCATCGAGCGGGTCGTCGTGACCCAAAAGTGTGACTATCTCGATCTCGAATCCGGATTTGAGAAGTTATTCAGCTCGATATGATTCCTTCATGATGTTCAACCATCCGGGCTGCGGCGGTGGGTTAGGAATGTTGGTGAAGGATGGAACGGAAGTGGGTGTGCTGACGATGACTAATCCAGAGGCTTGTTTGCGGTAAGAGTGTTGATGTGCGGCGTTGCTGCAGAGCGATAGCGAGCCCAGCGTTGCGTGCCAGTGATCGCAGACATAACGATCGTCTGCAACTGCTTTCAGTCACTGCCGGATGCCGCTAGAAGTTCTTCCTCCGGAAAGTCGCATTTTTGGGATCTTGAATGGGGCGGGTCTGTCGAATCCAACTCGCCCACCTTCGAAGCTGCGAGCGGCGTTGAGCACCTGAACACCACTAAGGCGCTTTTCATTCGCCTCGCAAAACCTCTTTGTTTGAAATACCCCGTTCGGGGAGTAGTGGGGATGTTTCTGCGCGGTCATAATGATTTGAGAGGCCCCTCATGGATCAGGCGTTGGTAGACGTGTTTGAGCAGGCTCGCAAAGTGGTCGCCGATGCGGACCGCAAGATCGCAGAAGAAGAGGAGCGGCACAGAGCGCACGAGCGAGAAAGACTGCTGCAACAGCTGGCCACACGCATCGAGGACGCATTCGATTTCACTAGCAAGGAAAAGTTAGAGCTACAACCGCGTCTGGATGCTCAGGAAGGCGTCGGAGTCGTCGAGTTCGTGGTCAGAAGTTTGCGAGCCATCTTCCTGCTCTTAGCGAGCGAAAACAATATGTGGACGCTGCAGGTCGTCGAAGACGGTCGTAAGCCGCAGGTGCTTGGCGAGTTTCATGGTGGAACGAAGACGGAACAGGCATCCCGCCGCCTCTCAGCGGCACGCATTGTAACGGCCGTCGGCAACTGGGTTCAAAACGTCAAAGGACCGCAGGCTGTTCCGATTACGAAACAATTGTCGAGACGGCACGACCCTGACAAACCAAGAACCGAGCCCACCTACGGAACTATGGGAAAATTCCTCGGCTACTACGACGGGTCTTAGAACTTTCGCACCTGTACAACCGTTATCAAGTATGGTGACCGAATGGACCTTCGCGTTGGCGATATCGTGCAGCTGAAGTCAGGCAGTCTGAGCATGACCATCGATGAGGTCATCGGAACGAAGTGGAATGCGGCTGGCTAGAGAACGACAATCCGAAGAGACACAGGGGCTCCTTTGAAGTCGATTCCCCGATCCAGGTCTAACCACAACCCAACTCACACCCGTAACCCTTTTTCTTTTGGGTGAAATGTGTCTGGGGGGCTGTCACGCTGCACTCAATTCCCGGAATCACGATTGTTTGTTTTCAATCCTTTTCCGGGATTTGACTGCATTTTCACTGCACTGAATTCCCGGACTGTTGCACATAAAGCCCGGACGAAGTTCCTGCTAAAGTTTGTCCGGGATATCAGTGCAAAGATGACACTATCCTTTTTGCGTGCATCGCTTTCTGTCCGGGATTTGAGTACAAACAGCTCGGCAAATTCCGGGAATTGAGTGCAGTATCTGGGGCCGAAAGCGCATTTTCCGGCATTTGAATGCAGCGTGACAGTGGAATCAAGGGTGGATGCTCCACCTGCTTCTCTCTCTTTGACCTGCATCAGGCGAGGCTATCGCTTGATGCCGCACATCGGGGGTTTTTGCGAAGGGCGACGCCGTGGTCTCACGTCCGTCAGCCACGCAACAGGACAAACTCACAGAGGCAGAAAGATCCTCCATTTGGAAGCCAACCTCTCTAATCAGAGGGGTTGGCGTTTGCAACCCAACTCTTCGCAAAAAATGCCCAGATGGTGTCAAAAAGTGCCCCTCTCGTCTCGCTTAGAGAGTAGATGGTATGAACTTCGCCCATGCAAGGCGGGCGGCGGGGCCTTTCCCTCCCCCGCTCCCCTCCCACGGTGAAACAAATCTCAAGGATGACGTCGATGGATAAAACCGAATCCACAGTTCGCAATTTGCTCACTGCGATTGAGGCACCCCTCTACGATATCGGTGTCCTGAGTGACCGGGGGATGCTTCCTGGACTCGACGGCGTCTCGGCCGCGGCGGTCCTCGAAAGGCTTCCTCTGCTCAAGTACCGCAATGCTCACGGCTCGCACATCTACATTCGTCCATCGGGCGAGCATCGTTTCCCCACCCTCGACGATCTCCACCAGACCTCGCTTGCGAGGCTCGCGGCGGATGGCTTCAACCCATGTGCTGTTGTCGAGACAAGTGCCGGCAACTTTCAGGCCTGGCTCAAGCACTCAAGGGTATTTCCAAAGCTCCTCGGAACCTTCGCCGCGCAGACATTGGCGGGGCGATACGATGCCGACCCCAGCGCGGCTGACTGGAGGCGGTTCGGACGGCTTCCCGGCTTTACGAATTGCAAGCCCAAATACCGGAAGCCTGACGGCCTCTTCCCTTTCGTTCGTCTGCACAGCTACACCGGACAGGAGTACCCGATGGCGCAGGCCTTCGAGCAAGAGATAACGACGCTCTACGAGGCGCACGAGCAGGAATACGAGGCGAGGCGTCTGCAAAGTTCTCTTTCTCCCCGAAGGGGACCGAGGTTATCGAATCTATCTCTTGAACGATTTCGTTCCTTAACCAGGTACCAGAACCGGCCCGCTGCCGCAGACATAGCGTTCTGTGTCGCCGCTTTTGCCAATGGCATGACCGAGGATCGGATCGGATGTGCCCTTGAAGACGATTACCTCTCCTGCGATCCCAGCCCTACAAAACGAGCTGCCTCCATCCGAAGGACGATGGAGAAGGCGAGGAGATGGACCACACGATGAGCATCGGTGCTGCATTAGCCCACCTGTACCCCTGCTTACGCTTCGCCGTGCACCTCACGGTGTCCAACGCAAAACTCGAGGCCGAGTGGTTCGCTACTCCTTTCTCGTAGGACTCTTTCATTCCCTGCTTCATGCCGGTTTATCCCGGCGCACTGACTCGGCGATTTATCACTCATTGCGAAAACGAGCCCGAAGCAAACCACGGTTGGTAGAACTTTTTATGCTCATGTAACCATCCCCTGCGGCGCCGACAAGGGCCAAACCGGTGTCTGTGTCTCCCGGAAGTGGCCCTTCAGGTGTCGGTAGACCATTCTTTCTCTCCCCCTAGTGCCGGTCCTCTTCGTGATCCTCGTCTTTGGCTATTCCGTAGATCGTTCCCGTAATCTCCCCCGTAGCGGCGAAGAAGACAGGGCTGTTAAGTGCCTGCGAGAAAGCCCGTGGTCAGGGTGGAGTCAAGCGAATCTGTGCGGGTACTGAAAGCATGAGGAGCACCGAATGTCCGTCGCGGAGCAAACGGTGCTTCGCACCGGGTGTATTTTCGACACTCCACCCCTCGAAGGGTACACGTTCGTAGACGCTCGTATACGAACGTCTACGTTCCCGTTTTGAGGCGCTTAGCGAGATCTGCGTATACAGCGTTTACGGCCGTGTCGGGGTGGGAAGGAGATCCGAGTATGGGAAGCACGATTGCTCAACTATCGTCGAACAACGGATCGACGCGACCCGTCGCACGGAACCGTATTCTCTCTGCCCGGTTCTCTTCGATAGCTTATAAGTCAGTATACTGTTGCGTCACCGCCTGATTTTGGTTATTCCTCGGCCTCTCGCTCCAACGTCTGCCAAATGGCCACGAATTGCGTGCCGGACTCCCCATACAGACTTTGAGAGGTCCTACCTGCGATGAAAGATGAGCAGAAGCAGCAGCTACTTTGGTTTACCCTACTGGCAACCATCGTCTGAGAGGTTTTGAGGACCTGGGCAGGTCGGCGGCTACCGTCGACAATCGTGCTCAGCTATTCACTACTTTGGGCTTAGGACGCGCGCCAAACACAAGGTTCTCATAGCTGTTCACTGCCCTCTTTGCCGACTCGGGCACCGGCTGCGTGTAGATTCCTGCCGTTGTATTGGGGGAGGAATGGCGCAGCACACTTTGGGCAGAAGCCAGTGATGAGCCCTGATCCTGAATCAACGTAGCGGCCGTCCTACGGGTCGCACGGAAGTTCACACGGAATGGTATCCCCAGACCGTCAGCGATGGGCTGTAGGCGATCCTTGAGCCAAGAACCAGGCCACATAGCACTTCCCTTCTTGGATCGACCATTCCTATTCGTCGATGGGAACATCAACGCATCAGGCGAGGAGATGTTCGGACACTCCTTCTGCCACGCCAAGACTGCCTTGAGTGTCCTTGGCCCGATGTGTACTTGTGCTTCGCTGGCTGCGTTCTTGGTTCTCTTGAAGATCTCACCCTCAAAGGCAATCTGATCAATCAGGAAGTATGCTGTCTTCTGCTTTTCGTCGTAATGGAAGTTGCGCCACGGAAGGCCGAAGGCTTCACTTGTACGCAGGGCACAGAAGGTTGCCACATAGAACAACGCTCTGTCCTTTGCGTCAGTGATTCCGTCTATGAGTGCGATCAACTGTTTTGCCGTTAGTACAGGCTTTAAGGCCGGGCGTGCCTCGTCCGGAATCTTGGTCTTGGTCGCAGGATTCTTAGGAATAAATTCTTGATCAACGGCTTCCTCTAGAACCTCCAGAATCTTTGCCCTGACATGTCTGAGAGTGGACTTAGAGTATGTCTTGGCCAGTGTGTTTAGGCGCGCCTGCACCATCACCTTGTCGATGGAATCTATGGGCAACTTGCCGAACTGGGGCAGCACATGTTTATCCATCAGGTGTTTGGACTTATCACGATGCACGTTGCTCCAGTCTGACTTCATTACGAGGAAGCGTTTCTTGTAGAAGTCCACAAATGTCACGGTGCCGCCGCCAGCCGACAGTACCTTTGGCAACTGAGACGTTTGCTTGGCAATGATCTCCTGCTTCTTCTTCTTTGCTTCAGTCTTGCTCAATCCAGAGACGAGCCCAATCGTTACCTGCTTTCGGATAGATGAACCATCCTCGCGGTACACACGAAAGCGAACGAAGTAGTAAGCGTCTTTGCCTGTGCCTGCTGTTTGCAGTGGTGGGTCTTGGAACCGTGCTCTTGACATTTGTTGGGAGTCCCCTTCACCAACAATAGCACTCCACCGTCCAATTGCCGTCCAATAGCGTCTAAACAAGGTAGCTTCTATGCAACTCTATGCATAGCTATATTATTGAAAACAATACACTGCGTCTCTATGCATTGGTTATTTATCTGGCTTCGAACCAGAGGGTCGGAGGTTCGAATCCTTCCGGGCGCACCAATAAAATTAATTAGTTTATGGCTTTCGGCTTCACTTCGTATCTCGAGCTTTCGGGGCTCAACCGTTCTCTGGTCCCTGCCACTCTCTAACGCATTGATGACTACGCGGCGTTTCGATTTTGCCTCTTGAATTCTTATTTCGAGGTCACCTGCGCGGGGGCAGGCAGAAAAGAGCATTCGATGTGGAGAACATTTCGCCTGCGGTACTAATGTAATCGTTATAGGTGGCAACGAATCGGAACCCGAAGGGACCCAGCAGATCCTCGAAAGGCACCAACGCACCGCCGAACGGGCCATCTCTTGGCAGAAGGTCATAGAACTCAACCAGGATGAACTTCACGGCCCGCTTTTGCAGCATCAAACGGCTGCCTTGAAGAACGGCTAAGTCGAAACCCTCCACGTCGGTTTTCAGCAGATCGATGTTGTCGATCGAGTGTTCCGAGCAAAATCTATCCAAGGTGGTTTCCTGTACACGGATACTGCGCCCACGTGTGTTGAATCGCTTGGAATACGGATTGTTCGGCGTCAGACTGTTGGCTTTGAACTTGTCGTACTCGATCATCTCCACTTCGCCGATATCGGTCCCCAGGGCGACATTGAATCCCTGAAAGCGGGCGTTTCCGCCGACTTTGGCCATCAGGGCTGCAAACGTGGATGGATGGGGTTCAAAGCCAAGGACGCGCGCCATTGGGAACCTATTGAGTGCCTCTAGCGTCGATTCGCCCTCACTGGCTCCCACATCAAAAATCGTAGTCACCGGATACTTCCACTCAGCCGCCAGACGCTTCACGTCCGCGAATGGGTAGATGCCAAACCGTGACGTTGACGCCAGAATTAGACCCTGACGCGCCAGCATCCACTTGATCGAACCGACAACTTGCGACCGGAAGAAACCCATCTGATCTCCCTAGGACACTCAAAATTTTCCATCCCCGCGGGCCAGCTGGATCACCTGCGCGGCGGCAGGCAGAAAAGAGCTTTCGATACGGAGAACATTTCGCCACTGGTACTGATGTAATCGTTATAAGTGCCTACGAATCGGAATCCGAAGGGGCCCAGCAGGTCCGCGCATGGCACCAACGCACCGCCGACCACACCGTCTATCGGCAGAAGGTCATTGAACTCAACCAGGACAAACTTCACGGCCCGTTTTTGCAGCATCAAGCTGCTACCTTGAAGAACGGCCAAGTCGAGACCTTCCGCCTCGATCTTAAGCAGATCAACGTTATCGATCGAGCGTTCCGAGCAAAATGTATCCAGGGTAGTTTCTTGTACACGAATACTGCGCCGCCCACGTGTGTTGAAACGTTTGGAAAAGGGGTTGTTCGGCATCAGGCTGTTGGTTGTGGAATCGTCGTACTCGATCATCTCCACTTCGCCGATATCAGTCCCCAGGGCGACATTGAATCCCTGAAAGCGGGGGTTCCCGCCGACTTTGGCCATCAGGGTTGCAAACGTGGGTGGATGGGGTTCAAAGGCCAGGACGCGCGCCTTCGGGAAATTATTGAGTGCTTCTACCGTCGATTCGCCCTCATTGGCTCCCACGTCAAGAACCGTGGTTAGCGGATACTTCCACTCGGCCGCCAGCCGGTTCACGTCCGCGAATGGGTAGATGCCAAACCGTGACGTTGATACCAGAACTCGTCCCTGGCGCGCCAGCACCCACTTGATTGATCCGACAACTTGCGACCTGAAGGATCCCATCACACCTCCGTAAGACATCCGCAGTTTTTACATCGTCCCGGCCAGATCCAGGGCCCACGACGCCGTCGGCAGGAAAGCTCACTTTTCAGCACCGCTTCCCTCGAAGGCAGAAGCTCATTTCGGTACGAGCTCTGACACAGAAACTCTATATGCGTGTCCCTGTCGTGATAGGCGTCGGAGTTGACAACGACCAAGACACGTAGTGAGATTAGCACCTCTAAGTATGTCCTTAAGGAGATTGCTCTTAGTGCCATTTATCGCTAGGCTGCTAAAAACAATGGTGCGCCCAGCTGAGGAGCGCCTCGCTCTCCTGTTGCGAAAGGGGTGGGCGTGAAGGTCATCGGGATCAGCGGGCTGGAGAACTCCGTTCCATTCAAACAGTCTAATTGGCCTGGCTTGGAAGAGCGCGAGTATCGGATCGTACAGGGGATGGATGCGGCGGCCGCGCTGGTGGTTGACGGCCGATTGGTTGCAGCCGCAGAGGAGGAGCGCTTTAGCAGGAAGAAGCACACCGGTGATTTCCCAATCCACGCCATCCGATTTTGCCTGGCCCAGGCCGGGATATCGATCGACGAAATCGACGAGATTGCCCACGGATTCGACTATGCTCCGTATCGTGACCTCTATCTGAAAGATGAAGTGTCGGCCCGGCTCTACAATCAGGTTTTCTCCAGAGAAGCGCTGCTGGCGCAGGTGCGCCGGGATCTGCCGGGATTCCCAGAAGGGAAAGTGTCCTCGGTCGGTCACCATCTGGCGCATGCTGCTAGTGCGGCCTATACATCGGGCTGGGACGAGTGCCTGGTTGTCGTAAACGATGCGATGGGCGAAGTCGAGAGCCTCAGCGTCTACGATTTTCTTGACGGAGAGTTCGAGAAAATCCGTACGGTAGGAGCCAACGACTCGATCGGCATTCTATATTCGCTTGTAACTCTGCATCTGGGCTTCGACTTCAATTCAGATGAATACAAGATCATGGGTTTGGCTCCTTACGGCGACCCTGCTCGCTTCCGGCCCTTCTTTGAGCAGACCGTGGAACTCTGCGACGATGGCTCCATTCGGATTCCGATTTTAAAGTTGAACCGATCCCGCGAGGAGCGAGAAAACTACACGGCTACACGCGCATATCTCGACGAACACCTAGTCCCGCGCAGACTCTCGGTCGACCCTGTTTCATCTATTCATCAGGACGTCGCAGCCGCTCTTCAAGAGTGCCTTGACAGAGTGGTCCTCCACGTCTGCGGCCACTTCGCGGAGCAGACGGGCTTGCGCCGAATTGCTCTGGCCGGAGGGGTTGCCCTCAACTGCACGGCCAATGGCAAGCTGATGAGTTCGGAGTTGTTCGATGAAGTCTACGTGCAGCCCGTGGCCGGCGACGACGGCACCGCTCTGGGAGCCGCGCTCTATCGCACCTCCCTTGCCGGCAAAGTTCCCAACCGCCGACTGCCGGCTCCGCTCTTTGGACCCCACTACTCAACGAGCGATATTGAAGCCGCGCTTCACCGCTTCGGCGACAAGATCGAATGGCAGCACTTGGAATCTCTTGAAGCCACGTGTGCGTCAGCGGCTAAACTTATTGCCGATGGACGGGTCATCGCATGGTATCGCGGCCGGATGGAGTACGGTCCGAGGGCACTGGGCAATCGCAGCATCCTCGCCGATCCTGGGCACCCCGAAATGCGTGACCGGATCAACGCCATGGTCAAGAAACGCGAAGCATTCCGTCCTTTTGCGCCCGCCTGCTCGGTGGAAGAAGCGCACCGCTGGTTCGATGTAGCTCCGGGTGAGGAACACCCTTACATGATCAGCGTGGTCGATGTTCGTCCCGAGGCCCAGTCTTTACTTCCTGCCATAACTCACGTCAACGGTTCCGCTCGTCTGCAGACCGTGTCTGTCAACGATAATCCGGATTTTCATTCGCTGCTTCTGGCTGTCGGAGAGACCACAGGCCGACAGATGGTGCTGAACACTAGCTTTAATGTCAAAGGGCAACCTATCGTGAACACGCCCGATGAAGCGATCGAGACATTTCTCGGAACTGGCATCGAGTTCCTATTCCTGGAGAACTGGCATGTTACCCGTTCAGCTGCTTGAGTGGAATCAAACCGAAGTCGATTATCCGCGCGATAGCACCATTGCTGACCAATTCAAGCAGCAGGTTGCCAAAACTCCGGACGCAATTGCCGTTGTCTCGAAAGACAATCAGTTGAGTTATCGCGAACTGAACGAACGTTCCAATCGCCTTGCCCATCATTTGCAAAGTCTCGGCGTGAAACCGGACACACTGGTTGGCATTGCAATGGGACGGTCGGAGACTCTCATTGTCAGCCTGTTGGCAATTCTGAAAGCCGGCGCGGGATATGTCCCTTTGGACCCCACCCATCCCAAAGAGCGCCTCTCCTTGGTCATCGACGACTCGAAGATGCAGATTCTCCTCACTACGTCCAACACGCGTGATCGGCTTCCACTGGGCGCCAGTGGAGTTACTGTGCTCGATGTCGAGAATCCTGCCATTGCTCTCGAAAGCCCTTACGCAGTCGAAACCAACGTCACCAGTCATAACCTTGCCTACGTAACCTACACCTCCGGCTCCACCGGGAAGCCCAAGGGTGTAATGGTCGAAAACCGAAATGTGGTCAACTTCTTTACTGGCATGGACCGCGCTATCGGCTGTACACCTGGAGTCTGGCTCGCCGTCACCAGTATTTCTTTCGATATCTCAGTATTGGAACTGCTTTGGACCTTAACCCGCGGTTTCAAGGTGGTCGTCCATGGCGACGAGGGAACAGCCACAATTGCTGATGAGATCACACGCCACGGCGTCACGCATCTGCAAATGACCCCATCGCTTGCGCGCATGTTGACGCTGGATGCGCGCGCGTTCGCCGCAATCAGCTCTCTCAAGCAGATGCTGTTGGGAGGAGAGGCAGTGCCTGCTTCCCTCATTCACCATCTTCGCCAGATCTTTAGCGGCGAAATACATAACATGTACGGGCCGACTGAGACCACCATCTGGTCCACAACTTATCGCGTGGAAGGTCCAGGAAGCACTGTCTCAATCGGCCGACCCATCGCGAACACCCAGATCTACATGCTGGATGCGGAATTGCAGCCGGTTCCCGCAGGTGAAATTGGAGAGCTCTTCATTGGCGGAGAAGGCGTAGCCCGCGGCTATTGGAACCGGCCCGACCTCACTGTCGACCGCTTTCTCACGATCCCTTCACTCTCGCCGCATCGCATCTACCGCACCGGCGACCTTGCGCGCCTTCTGCCGGACGGGAACATCGAGTTTATTGGCCGCGCCGACTACCAGGTGAAGCTTCGCGGCCACCGCGTAGAACCCGGTGAGATTGAAGCCATCCTGGAGCATTGCAACGAAGTCAGGCAAGCTGTGGTCCTAGTTCGGGAAGACAGGGAGGGCGACAAACGTCTGGTTGCCTATCTTGTGGTCAAGGCTAGTGGAGTGGAGGCGGCCGACACCTTGCGTAGTGTGCTCGAATCGAAGCTCCCCGATTACATGGTCCCCTCAGCCTTCGTCTTTCTTCCCGAATTGCCACTCACGTATAACGGAAAAATCGATCGCAAAGCCCTGCTCAAACTTCCGCCGCCCAGCATTGCCATTAGCGCATCCGGAGGTCAGCCTCAGGACGAATCCAGCAACCAACCATTCAATGAAATCGAACGCATGGTAGCAGCCGCGTGGGAAGATGCACTGGGAATTCCAAGTGTCGGCATGAACGATAACTTCTTCGATCTCGGCGCTCACTCCCTTACAGTCGCTGAGGTACATGCAAAGCTGCAAGAGGCGTTGGGGTGCGAAATTTCACTGCTTGATCTGTTCCAGTTTTCTACGGTGAGTACGCTTGCCAGACACCTTGCCGGAACTCCATCGCACGGCCAGGTTTCAAACCGTGCACAGCGCCGCAAGTTGGCTCGGCCGCTGAAGGAGAAAGGATGAAGCCCTCCACAATCGCAATCGTCGGCATGGCAGGGCGCTTTCCCGGCGCCCGCAATGTCTCGGAGTTCTGGCGAAACCTTCGTGACGGAGTCGAGTCCATCCGCTCCTGCTCCGATGCTGAACTGCTAGCGGCTGGCGTGACTCCCGAAGAGTTGGCAAACCCGGACTATGTTAAGAGGGCCTCGGTGCTCGACGATGTTCCGATGTTCGATGCATCCTTCTTCGGCCTCAGTCCAAGAGACGCTTCGATCATGGATCCGCAGCACAGGCACTTCCTTGAGTGTGCATGGGAGGCCCTTGAAGATGCCGGCCACCCTCCCCAGCGCTTCGATGGCTCGATCGGAGTCTTTGCTGGGTCGGGCATGAATACTTACCTCATCCATAACTTGCTCGCCAATCGCCGCCTGCTTGGAAGCACGGGCTTATTCCAACTCAAACAGACCGGCAACGACAAAGATGTTCTAGCCACACGCGTTTCCTACCAGTTTGATCTGCGCGGGCCCAGCATTAGCGTACAGACCGCGTGCTCCACTTCCTTGGTAGCAGTTCATCTAGCCTGCCAAAGTCTGCTTAATTATGAATGCGACTTGGCCCTGGCAGGCGGAGTCACCATTGAAATTCCTCATGGTCAGGGCTATATCTACCGCGAAGGAGAGATTCTTTCTCGCGACGGCCACTGCCGTGCCTTCGATGCAACTTCGAGCGGAACTGTCTTTGGAAGTGGCGTGGGGATTGTCGTACTCCGACGCCTTGAAGACGCACTCGAAGATCGCGACCATATCCGTGCTGTCATCCTCGGATCGGCAGTCAACAATGATGGCGCGCGCAAGGTCGGTTATCTGGCCCCGAGCGTTGAAGGCCAGGCCGAGGTTATCGCCGAAGCGCTGGATTTCGCTGGCATCGGCGCCGCGGACATCTCCTACGTCGAGACCCATGGAACCGGGACGGTCGTCGGCGACCCCATCGAAGTCAGGGCCTTAACGCAAGCGTTTCGCAAGTCAACAGCCCGTAGCGGCTACTGCGGAATCGGGTCGCTCAAAACCAACGTAGGCCATCTCGATGCAGCCGCAGGCGTCGCAGGTCTGATGAAGACCGTCCTCGCTCTCGAGCATGGCCAGATGCCCGCCAGCCTGCATTTTCAGAATCTGAATCCTCACATCGAGTTGGAAGGAAGCCCATTTTTCGTCAACAGTCAACTCGTGGATTGGCCGTCCAACGGATCACCCAGGCGCGCGGGTGTCACATCGTTAGGCATCGGCGGCACCAACGCACACGTTGTGCTTGAAGAGGCTCCGCCGCCAGTTGAGTCGCAACAGACGAAGCCCTATCAACTGTTGGTTGTTTCCGCCAAGACCGACAGCGCTGCTGAGCGTGCGTTCGCAAATCTCGCCACTCACGTCCACGAACATCCTGAGCTACGTTTGGCAGACGTTGCCTTCACCTGCCAGGTTGGCAGGCATGCATTCCCCCATCGCCGCGCACTGGTCGTCGAGGACACGCGAGAGGCAGTACATGCGCTTGCGGAAGGAGAGCGCCAATCCTTTACCTCTGGCGGTGCCGCGCATTCCGCGCCCCATGTCGTCTTCATGTTCTCTGGGCAAGGCTCCCAGTACGTTAATATGGGCCGTGATCTCTATGAGAACGAGCCGGTCTTTCGCGAAACTCTCGACCTCTGCGCTGAACAGCTCATGCAGCCACTCGCACTCGATCTGCGTCAAGTGCTGTATCCAGCGGAAGAGGAAAAAGACGCCGCGGCCGAAAGGCTGAATCAGACCTGGCTCACACAGCCCGCCCTCTTCTCGATTGAGTACGCTCTTGCACGGTGGTGGATGTCCCTTGGCGTCGAGCCCGAAGCAATGGTAGGCCATAGCATCGGTGAATACGTAGCCGCATGTCTCGCCGGAGTCTTCTCGCTCAAAGAGGCACTCGCAATCGTGGCCTTCCGCGGACGTCTGATGTACGATCTTCCGTCCGGCTCGATGCTCGCTGTTCCCCTCGATGCTAGCGATCTTCATCTCAACGGCACTCTTTGTTTAGCCGCAATCAACAATCCAGGCCTCTGTGTAGTCTCCGGGCCAACGCCTGAAATCGAGGCCCTGGAAGAGAATCTCGCAAAGCAGTCCGTCTCTTGCCGCCGCCTGTTCACCTCGCATGCATTCCACTCCGAGATGATGGACCCCATCCTCGGCGCATTCGAAGGGCGGCTACAAAGCGTCGAATTAAAGACCTCCGCGCATCCCTCATCTCTCCAATGTGAGCGGAACCTGGATCAAGTCTGAAGAAGCGACCGATCCAGGCTACTGGGCGCGCCACCTTCGCCAAACAGTCCGCTTCTCCGACTGCCTGGCTGAGCTCTTTCGCAAGCCGGATCGGATTCTTATTGAGACTGGACCAGGCAATGCACTCACGTTCTTGGCCCACCAGCAGGCTGGTGCAACGGCAAAAGCATTTCAGTCTCTTCCGCATCCAAGCGAAAAAGTTACCAGCCTTCGCTGCGCACTTCACACGCTTGGCCAGGTCTGGACTTCGGGTGTAAGCGTCGATTGGACGAAACTGCATCCGTCCGGTTCCGTTCATCGCGTTCCGTTGCCGACTTACCCCTTTGAGCACAAGGCGTATTGGATCGAACCGGATAAAGAGCAGGTCGCAGCGACGCCTTCCCATACGCCGCTCCCGGAAGACCACAAAGACTTGTCGTTCTATCGTCGCCTCTGGAGACCCGCCCCCGCAGTTCCTGCATCGACTAGCTCGGCTGGCGTCTGGATAGTTTTCAATGATTCGCTTGGTTTGGGCGATCAAATCGCCGCAAAACTAAGAGCAAATGAACAGGGTGTAATTCTGGTCACTGCGGGTTCAAGTTATCAACGATCTGAAAGGGATAGATATTCGATCAGGCCGGGTGTTCGCGACGACTATGACGCCTTGATCGCCGACAGCATCAAGAGCGGATATTCGCCCAGAAAGATCCTCCATCTCTGGACCGTGGAGGATACAGAACTGCCGCTGGCAGAAACCTTGGATCGCAGCTTCTATAGCCCTCTCTATCTTGCCCAGGCGTTGGCCAATCAGGACATCGCGGACATCGACATCGCTCTGATCTCAAACCGAATGCAACAAGTCTCCGAGGAGCCAGTCCAAAATCCAGCCCGCTCGGTTTTACTAGGTCCGGCACGAGTTATCCCCAAGGAGCTTCCCGGAATCACATGCTGCAGCATCGATGTGGACCTTGAAAGCGGCAACACCACGGAGTGTGCGAACCAGATCGTCGCCGAGATGGCCTCCATCCGCGACAATCCAACCGTTGCGCTTCGTGGCGGCGAGCGATTTGTTGAGGCGCTCGATCCCTTGAATCTGTCCGCAGCCTCTGAGCGTCGCCGTTTGCAGCCACGAGGCGTGTACTTCATCACCGGCGGATTGGGTGGCATAGGATTGGTTGTCGCCGAGCATCTGGCGCGCGAATTTAACGCTCGGCTTGTTCTTGTGACCCATTCGCCGCTACCGCCCGAAGCGGAGTGGGAAGCCGCTCTGAACAACCCCCACCAGAGCGATGCCAACAAGCAGAGGATTCGAAAGCTGCTTGAGATTCGAACCATTGCCGACGGATTGCTGGTTGCTCAAGGCGATGTTACGAATCTCGATCAGATGCGTGATATCGTTGCCCTGGCTCGACAGCACTATGGAAGGATCGACGGCGTCTTTCATGCCGCAGGCATTCTCGACGACGGTCCTTTGATGCTGAAGACCGCGAAAAGCGCAGCCATGGTTCTCGATCCAAAGGTGCGTGGGACGTTGGTTCTGGAAGAGGCTCTCCACGATGCACCGTTGAGCTGCTTTGTTTTATTCTCCTCTATTAGCTCAATCTTTCCTCCAGCGGGCCAGGTGGACTATGCCGCCGCCAATGCCTTTCTTGATGCGTTCGCGCTGAGCCGCAAGGATCCGGTAACTGTCATTAACTGGGGTGCCTGGCGCGAGGTTGGGATGGCTGCGCGTTCCTCATCTCCGCATCCCTTGCTGGACGAACGGCTGCTGGCAACGCCCCAGGAAATTGTGTACTCGAGCCGGTTTTCACAACAGCAGCAGCGGCTGCTCTCTGAACATAGATTGAAGACCGGCAAGACGCTTGTCCCAGGAACCGGCTATATGGAAATGGCTGCTGCAGCATTCGCGCGCGGTTCTGTTCACGGCCCGATCGAATTTCAGGATGTGTTCTTTCTCGCTCCGCTGACATTCGACGATGCTGAATCCAGGGAGGTGCGTGTCCAGCTTAAACGCGAACACGAAGCCGGGCCGGAGAAAGGTGGTTTCCGCTTCTCCATATTTGCGCGTGCGGGCGAGTGGGTCGAACATTCGACAGGTCGCATTGAACCGTGCCTGGCGCGCCCGGCGTCGCAGATCGATGGCACCGCCATCGCGATACGCTGCCACGAACGGGAAGTCGTCTTCGATGAACAGCACCGGACCAGGCAGGAGCGTTATCTCGATTTCGGTCCCCGCTGGCACTCTCTCAAGCGGCTGCGCATTGGCAAGCACGAAGGCTTGGCGGAGTTAGCGTTGGATGATAGATTCTCTGCGGATTCTTCCGTGTATCACATGCATCCTGCTCTGCTCGATCTGGCAACAGGATGCTCACTTTACCTGACTGACGGCTACGAGTCCTCCGACGACCTTTACCTTCCGTTTTCCTACAAGAAGCTGCGCGTCTACCGCCCATTGCCCGACAGGCTCTTCAGCCACATCCGCGCCCGTCGGGAGAATCTGCTTCACGGCGAGGTTGAAACCTTCGACATCACGCTCTTCGATGAGCAAGACCAGGTGTTGGCGGAGATGGAAGGCTTCGCCATGCGCCGCATCGCTGATCCAGCAGAGGCCACGGAGGGGAATGCGCCAGCTCGCGATGCTGCTCTCCCTGACGGCGACCAAACGATTGAATCCTTCGATCTTTCTGGAATATCGCCACTCGACGGTGCTCGAGCTTTGACGCGCATTCTTCTGGCCAGGACTCCGCTTGCGGTCGTCGCTGTCTCCCAGCCTCCCGAAGAACTCGACAATCGCAACGTAGCTCCATTGCCACGGGCGATCGACGCCGCTGCCCCCAATGCTGTACTGGGAAGCAAAGACTTGGAGCCCACCTTGGCTGTCTGGTGGCAAGAACTGCTGGGCGTGGAGCAAGTTGGATTGAATGACGACTTTTTCGCTATGGGAGGTCATTCCCTGGTCGGCGTACGCCTGTTTGCCAGGATAAAGAAGACCTATCAGGTCGACCTTGAACTCGCCGTCCTGTTTGAAGCCCGCACCGTGCGACAGCTCGCCGATGCGATCCGCAAAGCACAACAGCCCGACGCCGCGGAACAAGGAGCCTGGTCTCAGAACCGTACGGTACCGATCGAGCACAGCACAACCGAGGCGCCAGTTCCATCTTTCGGACAAGAGCGTTTGTGGCTCCTGGAACAAATCGAAAGCGGCACAGCGCAATACAACATCAGCTTTGCTCTGCGTTTGAAGGGAGCCCTGGATTTTGCCGCTTTCGAGAGTGCCTTGAGTGCTGCCGTCCAGCACCACGAAACACTCCGGACGCGATACATCCACGCGGAGGGCCAGCTCCGGCTTGAGATTTCCGCGGCCCTTGAAGTCTCGCTGCCTGTTACCGATTTCAGCGGCATAGAGCAGGGCAGGCGGGAGGATTTGCTTTCAGCAGCGCTTCATGCGCAGGCGAACCGGCCCATTGTTCTGGATCGCGATCCAGTGATCCGGGCAGCTTTATACCGCATGGACGAATGCGACCACGTGCTGCAATTGACTGTTCATCATATAGCGTCGGATGGCTGGTCAATGGGAGTTCTATTTCGCGATTTTGCCGCGTTCTACGATGCCGAGTTAACCGGCGCGGTCGCTCAACTTCCGGAGCTTCCAATTACATACTCCGATTACGCACACTGGCAGCGGGAGCAACTCGCCGGGCCTGAAGGGGAGCGCCTGATCTCGTACTGGAGAGACCAGGTGAAAGGAAGCTCATTTGCGCTGCAACTGCCGACGGATCGTCCTCGCCCGGCACGGCAAACATTTTCTGGCGCTTCCCGGCAATATTGGCTGTCGACCGAACTGACAACCGCAATCCATGAGTTCTGTCTTCGGGAGAAAGTGACGCCGTTTATGGTGACGCTCGCTGCGCTCTATGCCGTGTTGGCCCGTTATTCCGGCCAGGCCGACATCTTGGTTGGCTCACCGATTGCGGCGCGGTCTCGAAGCGAGACACAGGACATGGTTGGCTTCTTTACAAATACCGTCGTCTTGCGCGGCAAACTCGATGGCGATCCGACCTTTCACGAACTGGTGCAGCGAGTTCGGCAGACTGCTTTGGAAGCCTATGCCCATCAGGATTTGCCCCTCGAAATGCTGATCGACAAGATTAAACCGGGGCGGGATCTGAGCAGGTCGGCGCTGTTTCAGGTCATGCTGGTCTTCCAGAACTGGGCGCCACCCAGGCTGGAGTTGCATGGGCTGGAAGTATCGTCACAGGTGGTCCGAACCGACACCTCGAAGTTCGACTTCACGATCGAGCTGCGTTCGGTCGGAGACGCGATCGAGGGGGTAATCGAGTACAACACCGACCTGTTCGACGCCGGCACCATCGATCGGTTATGGGGACACCTGGCGGCTTATCTCCACAGGGCCATCACGGCGCCCGAACAGAGAGCGGCAACAATCTCGCTGCTGACATCTCAGGAACGGCAACAGGTGCTGGTGGAATGGAATGCGACCGAGCGGGCGTATCCGCGAGAGACGTCGCTGGCGGCGTTGGTGGAAGCGCAAGTGGAGAGGACGCCCGGAGCGATCGCTGTGGTTTTTGGTGAGCAACGGCTTACCTACCGGGAGTTGAACGAGCGGGCCAACCAACTGGCCCATGAGCTGTGCAAGCATGGTGCGGGTCCGGATCAACTATTGGGGCTGTTTGTCCAACGTTCAATCGACATGATAGTGGCGCTATTGGCGATCATGAAGACGGGATCGGCGTACCTGCCACTGGATCCGTTGTTGCCAGCCGAACGGCTCAGGTACATGTTGGAAGACAGTGGCGTTCGTTTGGTGGTAACAGAGCAGAGCGTGCGCGGAGATCTGCCGGCATTTGGCGGCATTGCGCTCTTGCTGGAAGACACCGGCTGGCAGAGGAACCTCCGCGATAACCTTGTGCCGGCGGTCGGACCCGAACATCTGGCTCATGTGGTCTACACTTCGGGCTCGACCGGAAAGCCTAAAGGGGTGCAAGTCCCGCGGGGGGGGCTGACGAATGTTTTGTGGTCGATGTGCGATTGGCTTAAGTTGAGCGAACGCGACCGGCTGTTGGCGATCTCTACGATCTCGTTCGATCTGGCAGGCGGGGATGTGTGGCTGCCGCTGCTGGTCGGGGCACAGATTGTGGTAGCAAGCCGTGAGGAGGCCGCAGATGGCAATGCGTTGCGCCGTTTGCTGGATCGGCACGGCATCACCTTCTTCCAGGCTACTCCTGTCACCTGGCGGCTTCTGTTCGATTCAGGCTGGAGCGGCAAGCCGGATTTGAAGGCGGTATGTACAGGCGAAGCTATGCCGCCGGAGGTGGCGGCGCAACTGGTGCCCATGGTGGAGAGAGTGTGGAATCTCTATGGGCCGACAGAAACAACGATCTGGTCAACCGGGTACCGCGTGATCAATGGGCAGGAGCCGATCCTGATCGGTCGTCCGGTGGCGAACACCAAATGCTACATTCTGGACGGACAGGGACAGCCGGTGCCGGTTGGAGTTACAGGAGAGTTGTACATCGGCGGCGACGGGCTTGCGCGCGGGTATCTGAATCGCCCGGAGCTGACGGCGGAAAAGTTTGTAGTCGACCCGTTCCGTGCGGGTGAGAAACGGATGTACCGCACCGGCGACCTTGCGCGCTATCGGGCCGATGGCAACATCGAGTGGCTGGGGCGGATCGATCATCAGGTCAAGATTCGCGGCTATCGCATCGAACTCGGTGAGATCGAAGCGCTACTCAAGGAGCAGCCGGAGATCAAGCAGGCTGTGGTCATCGCACGCGAATATAAGCCGGGAGACAAGCGGCTGGTGGCTTACCTGGTGGGTGCGGACAGCACTGTACCGACGACGTTGGAGTTGCGCGCTCGGCTGAAACGGATGCTGCCAGACTATATGCTGCCAAAGGCCTACGTGTTTGTCGATCAGATGCCGATCTCGCCAAATGGCAAAATCGATCGCAAAGCTCTGTCGTTGTTCGCGGAGACACAGCCGTTACAAGTGGATAACTACAGTGCTCCCCAAAGCCATCTTGAGAAGATGCTTTCCGGAATATGGGCCGAGGTATTGGGAGCACAGCAGGTAGGACTAGATGACGACTTTTTCGATCTGGGGGGACATTCCCTTGTTGGCGTACGCCTTTTGGCCAAGATAAAAAAGACGTATCAGGTGAACCTCGAACTTGCTGTTCTGTTTGAAGCGCGCACGGTACGCCAGTTCGCCGAAGTAATTCGTAAGCTAAAACAGCCCGCCAGCGCGGAACAGAAGCCTTGGTCTACCCTGGTGCCCATTCAGCCGAATGGTTCCCGTATTCCCTTCTTCTGTGTTCATGGTGTTGGAGGAGGCGTGCTTAATTATGAGGCACTAGCGAAAGCTCTCGGGCCCGACCAGCCCTTTTATGCGTTTCGCTCACTGCTTCTAACTCAGGAAGATATTCGCGAAACTTCGATAGAAGAGCTGGCGTCCGCTTACATCAAGGAGATGCGGTCCTTTTTCCCGCAAGGGCCTTACCTGATCGGGGGCGGGTCCTTCGGAGGAATTGTTGCCTTTGAGATGGCACAACAGCTTTATGCGCAAGGTGTGGAGCCGGCGTTGCTCGTCTTGTTCGACACCTCCGCTCCAGGAAGCATCCAACGCGTAGAGACCACTGAGAAACTGCGTGGGTTCTGGCAAAGACTTCGAGACCAGGGTGCCCCTTATCTCATGCGAAAAGTCGCACTAAAGGGCGATCACTGGCGACAGCAGCTTGTTAAACGAAGTCGAGACGTAGCCTCTTATTATCACCGTCTGGCGGGTTCGGATCTGCCAGTTCGCCTTCGCTACTATCAAGTACAAGAAGCTCATTCGCGAACCATGGCGCGTTACAAGATCCAGAGATACCCAGGGAAAATCACGCTCATGCGAGCAGCCGGCCGCGGTTACCTGGGTATGGAGCTTCTGGGCATACGCGAGGACCCGATGCTCGGCTGGGGAGCCCTTGCGGGTGGTGGACTGGAAATGCATGACGTGCCGGGCGAACACGGAAACGTGCTCAACGAGCCTCACGTCCGGACTGTTGCCGAAGAACTCGAGACGATACTGCTGAGGCCGGAAACCATAGTTCCCCACCAGCAGCCAGTCGCGTAGGAGGCGCCAGCAAAGGCCGTGCCTCCAATATCTGCAACTCGGGAACAGTCGCTCCCTCGGCCATCAATGCGATGCGGTGCCCGGCGTGTTCTAACAGGCAAAACCACCAGCGCGATTCAGGCTCAGTACCCAGACACGGGTCGAGTTCCAGGCGAATTCCCTCGACGCCTCCAAACAGGAAAGAGATCTTGTTCAAAGGCACGGACAGCCCCACACCTCTCGCCTTGACGTAGGCCTCTTTCAGCGTCCACACCGACAAGGTGCGGTCCAATTTCTCAGGACCGCACAGAGCTTCAAGTTGGGTCAGTTCCAGGGGGGAAAGCACCTCGGGGGCAACCTCGGTGACCTTCTCGGCGTGCTCAATAGGCTCGGCGTCCACGCCCACCTCAGTCCCCTGAGCAATCAAACAAACCACCAGGCCAGAGGAATTGGACAAATTGAAGTGCAGGTCGCAATCCGAGTCGATGGTGGGCTTGCCGTAAGCATTTGTTTGAAAGCGCCACGCCTCAGGAGCAAGCGGATGATAGTGGGAGAGCGCGGTGCGCACCAAGGCGCGGGTAGTCAGATACTCGCGACGATGACGGTCAAACCGAAAAGTCTGCCATCGGACGCGCTCGTCTTCACTCAGCACTGACGCGTACGCCTGGGTGACTTCTTCGGTCAAATCCTCTGGGTATGCGTACCACAGCTGTAGTGGCTTTTTGTCCATATCGTATCCGTCCAAGTAACAATACCGCCCATTTGCGTCGACAGGGCTTTTTAGTTGGGTCCGGCCATTGACAACAGTTAACTATTTCCCACTCTTATGAGCTGTGCTCTTCCTGAAATAAAACGCGAGTGTGATTCCGAAAGCATTTACATGGGACGGGTTGGATCCATGAAGATCTTGCCTCTCATAGTAGGGCTCTATCTCGATGCGCTCCCTTATCGGGATAAACCCACCAAATGAATACGTCCATTCGCTCCACTTACCCTGATTAATCTCATAGAATGCTTCGGCTCTTGCATAAGGCGTGAATCTAAAACGATGTGTTTGGAAAGTCCGCTGAAATGTAAAGCGGTTCCGATAACGCCATGTGACGTCGCCACTAATTACTCTCAGCTCCAGGCGATTGCGATCGTCGATCAACATATCCTTGGGAAGTGGGTATTTTGGCGACACATCAAATTGAAGCCGGTTTTCATCAGCCTTATCCGCATTATGGATAAACCTGTATGTAACCCCGAAGGTCAGAAGCTTGCGGTTGGCTTCGTCCCAGTTCGTTCGTCTGGTACTCGATAGGGGCTTTACAAAAAAATTGATGCCGGAGCCAACAGTTGCCGAGTTGAAGCTGTCGCCGTCTTTCGTCCGGGCAACAAGCGCCTCAACACGCGTGACAGGAGTTAGGGTCCAATATGAATCGATCTCGGGCAAAAACTGCTCTTGCGTAGACTGTGCATTCGATGTCTGGCAAACTGTCGCTGCAGCGGTGACCCCCCAGAAGATACAAGTCAGTGTCTTCCCCATCTCATCTCCCGCCTACTGGTTTGTCACACTTATTTAGCTAGATTCTCCGGCGGTTTGGTCGACGGTATTTGAAAAGCAACGAATGATGAGCTCTTCCCTGCCCCTTTCGTGAGAACTCACACTCTCTCCCAGGAACTTCACAAAGTACTCGCACGACTTCGCCTTGTTGGAAAAATCGGAGAAACCGATCATTGCCCTACGATGCTCCAGCTGGAATCGGGCTCGAACTTGCTCATTGCGGTTGCCGTCTCTGTCGTAGTCTTCCCCAGGTCCTTTTGGAGCAGCACGCCATCCTGATTGATCATGAAGGTCATCACACCCGAGTTGCCGTACTCCGCAGGATAGGCGAGAAAGGCGAATCCGCCTGTCATCTTCCCATTGACCTCGTAGTCCCTCGCACCGCCGGGCGCCGTATCGCTTTGCCCTTTCAGCATGCGGAAGTAGTAGCCGTGGAATGCCGTGTGCCCGTCGGGTTTTGCGCTATAGCCTTCAGCGGTCGCGAAGGCCGCCAGCGGCCCGAGCGGGCTTGGGGGCTGTCCTTCCGCCGACTTCCAGTACAAGCCGTTCTGCTTGCCTGGGTCACTGATGAACTTCGCCGCGAATTGTTTCGTCTTTTCGCCATCGTGAAGCTGAGAGAAGTACTCGGCTTGGGCGTCCGCTACAGCTCGACTAACCTCGATGATCGCCAGCTCATTCCTACCAATACGACGGTTTAAGACCTCTTCTTTTCCAGCGGCTGTATCGAAGAACCACTTCCCGTCACTATTCTTCTTCAGCGGAATCGCAAAAGGAAAGTTGTCAGCTCCGACAAGCAAAATCTGGGCACCATCCGGCATCGTGCGCCAGCGGTGCATCACCGCATACCCTGCCGTGAATGCGTCGGCGACGGTCTTGTCCTGCACAGCGTCACCAGAGGAGAGGATCTCTTTCAGAATCCGGTCCGAAAATTGCCGATAGCGCGTTTCGATCTCCTGACTTTGCCGCCGCCAACAGTGCATTGCTGGCGTCATCCGGAGAAGCGAACACGCTGATCGAAGGTTTATCGGATGGTTGGTCAGATCTTCGACAAGAGGCAAGAGGTAGGCTCATCGCGAGTAGCAGGAGCTGAATCGTGATCCCAAATCTGCGGTATTTGAGCGACATTACTTCCTCCAAAACACAGTCTCTAAACCCTTTACCGACACCGCGCACGAAACCTTGACTTCATCTGCCGCATCATTTGGCTTATCTGCGACCGCCCCAGCCACCGCCGCCACCGCGGCTTGCCGCACCACGAGCGCTCGCCTCTCTGGATTGCCAACCACCCCCACCACCACCAAAGGCCGATGATCCGCCGCTCCTTTCCTCCCCTCCATAGCCACGAGCAGCAGCAGAGTTGGCTCCCGAGTAGCTTGAGGTGTTATGGCTGGTGCCCTGGGTTTGATTCCAGCCGCTCCCGGTGTTCTTGTAGACATTCCCGTTTGCCGCCGCATACTTATTGCCGTTTGCGGCTTCGCCCGCGGCAACATTGTTGCCATACGCTCCCGATGCGGCAGCACCCTTGCCCCCCGCCGAAGTTTGTACAGTTCCCACTGACCCCTGCGCAGTTGTTTGATGCTGGGTATACGCCGTGTTGCCGTTCTTGGAAACGACTGAACTCCCATAGTTCCCATAGGCATTAGAAGCTTGATGTGTCGCAGCATAGGCTCCCGTGTTCGGGTTGTACGCCTGTCCGACCTTTTGCGTGCCATACGCTGTTGAGGTGGATGCACCCCGCGCATAAGTCCCCGTGGATGGGTTATAGCCAGCGGCAGCGTGTGCGCTTCCGTATGGTCCATAGGCAGATGCGCTCGAACCATAGTAGCCGCCATGCCATGCGCTGTTTCCGTAGTAGCCGGTGCTGTGGTAGACCACAGTTCCCCCGTGCCAGTTGCAGTTCCAATAGCTGTAACCCCAACTGTTATTGCTCATCGCGATGCCCATTGCGATACCAGTTCCGAATACGAGCGCACCGGTCGCCACCACCGCCGCAGTGCTATACCCAGGCGTGACATAGGGAGCGCCGTAGACAACCGTAGGGTTGTACTGCGGCACGTACACCACCTGTGGATTGGCAGGCTGAATCACGATCACTTCCGGCGACTGTTGCACAACCGTAATCTGTGAGCCTGATTTCAGATTCCCGGCAGCTTGTGCTTTGGCACGCAACACCTGCACTGCCGACATCACATCAGCGGCCTGCGTGTGGTACGCCTCTCCCAATGCGGAAGTCCAACTGAGGTTCTTCGCCAGGTCTCCAAGAACAGAAGGAAACTGTGAAAGCGCCTTCACACTAGGATCCCACGACTGCGCATCAACCGCCTTTGTCAAAGCGGCGCCGATGAGATTCTTATTTTGCTGAAGCCAATCCGTGGCGAAAGCAACTTGATCCGGAAAAGTCGCGGCTCCCAGAATCTGGGCGACCAGGGCGTCCGGGTACAGAGCAATGGGTGCAACCAGTTGTTGCAACTCACTCGCAGACAGCGGCGCACCTTGTCCCGAATATTCAGGCGACCCCGTTGGTGCCGGTTGCTGCCCCCCAGCTTCAAATGGCACAGCAGTGATAACCAGCAGGAAAGATAACGTTGTTGATAAAGCCCGCTTCATGAAAGTCCTGATCATTTTTCTCTCCATTCAAGAAGAAAAGGCGTCGAACTCATCGCCTTACAATTTAGCTCAAATAGGCACAAATTGGATTTCGACTTGCGACTGTAACTGCACTCCTAAGGCCAAAGAAAGCTCACAACTGTATTTAGAGCAACGACTGCTACTGCATGATTTGCAACGACTGACAGGCAATGAATGAAGCCTGTGGCCCACGATTGCCTCCGATCTGACGGAGGAGACTCCGAAGTAACGGAGGCTGAAGATGCGGCGACAAAGTGCCCGTGGTCGCGGCTAAGTTGGGTCTTCTGTCAATTCCCTTCTAAAAGCGTTTAGAATGGTCACTCCTCGGGAATCCTCTTCCCTCCGCTAGCTCCCTGTATCGTGCGAGATCTGGGCGAAAGAGAGTTGATCGAATGTATAGTTCGGGACCCGATCTACACGTAACCTTCGAAGACAGGCTACGTTTCGAGATGTTGCTGACCGAACTTTCGGCACGGTTCGTGAGCGTTACATCCAAAATGCTGGACGACGAGATCGTCAGCGCTCAGATGCAAATTGTTCACGCATTAGAACTTGATCGCAGCACTCTAACTCAACTGGAAGATGGCGAACGTTTTGTCGTGACTCATTCCTGGCAGCTACCAGGCATTGATCCCTTCCCCGGATTCGCAGTCAAGAACTTACCGTGGATGTCGAGCGCTGTGATGCGTGGAGAAACAGTTTGCTTCGCGCGTATCGACGATCTTCCCGAAGAAGCTGCCAGGGAAAGGCAGGTCGCCAGGCGCTTCGGACCTCGTTCAAACGTCACCTTCCCTCTTCAGGTGGGCGGAAAAGTAATCGGAGCGCTGGCTTTCGGTACTGTACATCGAGAACGAGAATGGCCGGACGCCATCGTGAATCGTCTTCGACTCTTTGTCGAAATGATCGGCAGCGCCATCGCTCGCACGCGGGCAGAAGACGCAACGAGGGAGGCTCTCGAGGAAGTGCAGCGCTTGCGTGACCAGCTGCAACGTGAAAACGTATATCTCCAACAGGAAGTGCGAGTAGTACGCGGTCGTAGTGGCTTGGTCGGCGAGAGCGCCGCTCTTCGGCACGTGCTCGAACAGGTCGAGCAGGTGGCATCGACGAACTCCAGTGTACTTCTGATCGGCGAGACAGGTACCGGAAAGGAGCTAATCGCATCTGCCATTCATGAGCTCAGCCCTCGCAGCCCACGAGCGATGGTGCGCGTCAGTTGCGCTGCGATTCCTGGGACCCTCATCGAGAGCGAGCTGTTCGGACGTGAAAAAGGAGCATACACTGGCGCTCTCTCGCGACAGGTCGGCCGCTTTGAACTGGCCCACGTCTCGACACTGTTTCTTGACGAAGTGGGCGAACTGCCGCTTGAAGTGCAGGTAAAACTGTTGCGAGTTCTGCAGGAGAAACAAGTGGAGCGTCTGGGCAGTTCCAAGAGCATCTCCGTTGATGTTCGAATCATTGCCGCTACGAATCGAGATTTGGATAAGTCGGTGCGGGAAAAAACATTCAGGGATGATCTGTATTACAGGCTGAATGTATTTCCAATCAGGATGCCACCCTTACGCGAACGTTCAGAAGATATCCCGCTGCTGGTTCAGTCGTTTGTGAACGAATTCGCAAAAGCATTCGGCAAGGGTATTGAGTCGATCGACAAAGGAAGCATCGATTCGCTGCAACGGTACACCTGGCCCGGTAACATCCGGGAACTGCGCAATACTGTCGAGCGAGCGATGATACTTACCAACGGTCCAAGGCTTTATATCGACTCGCCCATCGATTCATCCAACGATCCGGTTCCCAGTCTGCTTCTCAGCGATACTGAGCGCGAGCATCTACGCAACGTGCTGGAGATGACAGGATGGCGAGTCCGCGGAAAAGATGGAGCTGCTGAGATCCTGGGTCTCAAGCCCACTACTCTCGATTCCATGTTAGTAAGGCACGGCATCACCTCAAAAGAAAAGCGCCGAAACTAAATGAGTATCGCCCTTCGCCTCCGACTCATCGGAGTCCCTCCGATACGTCGGAGGCCGTCCCTTCATGACGGGCTTTTTCTAAACCGCTCACCCGTTGCATAACCCCCATCATCTGCAGTAGTTAATCCAATTCTTACCGCTCCGGCTCTGTTGGCCTCCCGATTGCCTCTACACGCTGCATGTTCCGGATCAGTTTGAGAATGATAGCTCGGCCTCGTCGCTCGCTGGAAGCTATCAAAGCACTGCGATCCATCAGGACCGCTGCACAAACGGAACGTGGATTTATTGTCGGCCGCATCTACCAGGAAGTCGACAACCCCGAAGCGCTCTGTTTCGAGCAAGACTGGTCAAGTGAACAGGAACTGAAATCGCACATCCGTTCGAGCTGTTTTACAGACTTGCTGATGCTCATGGAGACGGCTCCCACTGCACCCGTACTTGAGGTTGACTCTGTGACCGGCATGGCTGGTTTGGAGTATGTCGAGGCGGTTCGTTTCTCTAACCGCTAGATGGAATTGCAAACATATCCGTTGGGCCAGGTAAAAAAATCATTGCGAACGGTTGGATCTGAATCCAGCTGACACAAACCTCCGAGGGCGGGCCCGCCTGAGCCAGGCTTACAAGGAGAAAGCGAATGAATTTTAGAACCAATATCAAAAGATTGGCGATTGCACTTCTCGCCGTTTTGACGTTGTTGGGCGGCGCGAGTGCGACCTCATATGCGCAGGCGGCCAGCGCGAAACAACCTAACATCCTGGTCATCATGGGTGATGACATCGGCATGTGGAACATCGGTGCTTACCACCGCGGCTTGATGGCCGGTAAAACACCGAACCTCGACAAGCTTGCCAAGGAGGGCATGATATTCACGGACTATTACGCCGAGGCGAGCTGCACGGCGGGCCGTGCACAACTTCATTACCGGTGAGCTTCCGATTCGCACCGGCATGACCACGGTAGGTCAAGCGGGAGCGAAAATCGGCTTGCCCGCCGAGGCGGTGACCATTGCCACGGTTCTAAAGTCGATGGGCTACGCCACCGGCCAGTTCGGCAAGAACCATCTCGGCGACAGGAATGAATTCCTGCCCTGCATTCATGGCTTCGACGAATTCTTTGGCTATTTGTATCACCTCGATGCGATGGAAGACCCGGCGCATCCCAACTACCCGCAGAATCTGTTGAATGTCGTGGGCCCGCGCAACATGGTCCATTGTTGGGCCACTGACTCGGATGATAAGACCGAGATGCCTCGCTGGGGCCCGATCGGAAAACAGAAGATTGAGGACGCTGGCACGCTCTTTCCCAAGCGCATGGAGACCGTCGATGACGAGATCCGCGACATGTCTATCAATTTCATCGACAAGGCCAAGAAAGACGGCAAGCCATTCTTCGTCTGGCTCAACCCGACCCGCATGCACATCGTCACTCACCTCTCGCCGAAGTATGAAGCGATGCGGAACTCAGAGAACGGCTGGTCGGAAGAAGAAGCCGGCATGGCGCAGTTGGACGATGACGTTGGCCTCGTGATGAAGAAGCTGAAGGACATAGGCGAGGACGACAACACCATCGTCCTGTTCACGACCGACAACGGTACCGAAGTCTTTACCTGGCCGGATGGCGGCCAGACGCCGTTCGCGCAATCTAAGGGAACGGTCCTTGAGGGCGGGTTCCGCGTGCCTGCGATCCTTCGCTGGCCGGGTCATGTACCCGCGGACTCGGTACAGAACGGCATCTTCTCCGGCCTGGACTGGTTGCCCACCTTCGTCGCAGCGGCAGGTAACCCAAACATCACGCAGGAATTACTGGCGGGTAAAAAGATCGGTAGCCAGACCTACAAGAACCATTTGGATGGCTATAACCAGTTGGACGCCATCACTGGTAAAGGTCCGTCCGCACGCCATGAAATCTTCTATCTCGGCGAAAGCACGGTCGGCGCGATCCGCATTGACGATTACAAATTCCGTTTCATTGACCAACCAAATGGGTGGGTGGGTGAAAAGACCCATCCTGATGTGCCGTACATCACCAACCTGCGTCTTGATCCATTCGAGCGTACCGGCTGGCCCAACGACGGGACGAAAGAAGGGGGGCAGCAATACTTCGATTGGTTCAAGTACCAGTTCTGGCGCTTCGTGTTCGTCCAGCAGCTAGTGGCCAAGGAACTCCAAACCTTCATCGAGTTCCCGCCGATGCAGCGAGGCGCGAGTTTCAACCTTGACGCGGTCAAAGCGGAGATGGCGACAAGGATGGCCCAGGCAGAAGCCGCATCCAAAGGCCCCAGCAACTAACGGGAACGACCTTCACCGTGGGCGGCCCGTAAGAGAGCCGCCCACCGAAGAGTCATGAGCCAGCGCCCCGAAGAATAACGCTCCCTTCGCACAAAACTGTTGTTCAATTTTTGCGCGGCTCCAGTAACCGATGAACACAAATTCGAAAGAAGGATCACGATCATGAAAACCAAATTCGCATTGTGCACGATGATAGTTTGCATAACCTCAGCAGTTGCCGTTGGACAACAAGTCTCAGTCAACTACAACCACAGCCAAAGTTTTGCCCAGTATCACACCTACGCCTGGGGTTCCAATAACGCCAACCAAATCCAGAATTCGATCCTGGCTCAGGTGGCGCAACAGGATATCGACACGGCATTGCAGGGTAAGGGTCTACAAAAGGTGAAGGAATCAGAGAAGCCGGACCTGCTCCTCACTGCGAACGGCGGCATGAAACAGGAAACCTCCTGGACCGCAATGGGCATGCGCGGGATTGGCGGCGGAATGGGTAGCATCACTCCACAGCAGAACGTGGAAGGAACCCTGATCGTCGACCTTTATGACGCGAAGACCCAGTCTCTGGTGTGGCGAGGCATTGGACAAGACACGCTGAGCAACAACGGCAACAAGAACCAGCAAGAAGTGCAGAAGGCCATCCAGAAGATGTTCAAACAGTGGCCGAAGTGAGCTGACAGCAGCCATACCGACGTTAAAGCAAGTTTTGAAGCCGGATACCGGTTCGAAGGAGCACGATCATGAAGACAACAAGGGTTCCGAGGATAGCATTTCTCGCTACAACGTCTCTGGCCGCAATTCTGTTGCTTTGTGGTTTTGCTTTCGCTCAGAGTACCGAGGTCCAGGGAGTCATCGATGGACGCAGCGGTGCCACCATGACCGTCAAGTCCCAGGAATCCGGCAGTGATGTCGTAGTGCTTCTTACGGACAGTACGCAAGTGGACGAAGTTGAAGGCGGTCTCCACATGCGAAAGAAGCAGATGGGCATGACGGCTTTGGTGCCAGGATTGCTGGTCCAGGTAAAGGGATCCTCCAATGACCAGAACCAGTTAGTGGCGGACACCGTGAAGTTCAAGGGCTCTGATCTTAAGACTGCCCAGGACATTCAAGCAGGCGTAGCGCCGGTGGAACAGCAGACACAGGCGCAGCAGCGGCAGATAGCCCAACAGGAAAAGCAAATTCAGCAGCAGCAGCAAGAGATGGCGGCGGCGCAGGCCAAGATTGACGCAAACAAGGCAGCCATCGCCACAGCCAACAAGCGCTTTGGAGAACTCGGTGACTACAACATCCTCGGTGAGGTAACGGTCTTGTTCGCAAATGGCAAGGTCGCACTTGAACCGCAGTACAAACCACAACTGATAGCGCTGATCCAAAAAGCTAAGACCGTCAACGCTTACGTGATTCAGGTAAAAGGATACGCATCCTCAGTGGGGTCGGCTGCCCTGAACCAGAAACTCAGCACCGAGCGCGCCGATAACGTAACAGATTTCTTGGAACAAAACGGCGTACCACTCACAAACATGCTCGCTCCCGGGGCAATGGGCACCAGCAGACAGGTTGCTCCCGATACCTCGGCAGAAGGTCAAGCTGAAAATCGCCGTGTCGTAGTCATGATCCTGCAAAACAAAGGCATAGCTGGCACCTAGGACAAGCGAGTCCCGGGGCAAGGAGACGCTCATGGTTTCATGCAGCAAAGCTCAGATTTTGGCGTTCAGGGTGACACTTACCCTGGTCCTATGCGTGCCTGCGATTGCCCAGCAACCAACGGATTTGATTACCCCAGACCAGACAGGGAGCGCTCCTGTACCAACTGCTGCGGACGATGATCACTGGCATATCGGGATCACTCCCTACCTGTGGTTTGCGGGCGTACATGGTACGGTCGGTGCGCTGGGCCGAACGGTCGGCTTCCATGCCAGCGCCGGTGACGTATTGTCGAAGTTCAACATCGGATTAATGGGGGCGGTCGAAGCTCGCAGAAAGCGCTTCCTGTTGCCCGTCGATTTCATGTGGATCAAACTTTCCGACGATAAAGGACTTCCGCTGAGCCCATTTCCCGGCATCACCTCGATCAAAGTGAAGGTCACCCAGACGGTCCTGACCCCCAAGGCCGGTTACCGGGTTGTGGATCATGAAAAGCTGAAGGCCGATGGTGTCGTCGGCATCCGCTACTGGCATTTGGGGCAAAACCTCAGCTTGCAACCATCCGGCCTATTAAGCAATTCCTCGCAGTCGGCAAACTGGGTCGACGTGGTAGCAGGAGCGAACTTCACCATGCCTCTTTCGCCAAAGGCTGTGATCACGGTCCTCGGCGACGCGGGTGGCGGCGGAGCAAATCTGGATTACCAGGTGGCAGGCTTGCTGGGCTACAAGGTCAAGCCGACGGTCATCCTGCAGGCGGGCTGGCGCTATCTGGATGTGAACTATCGTCCCAGTGGGAGCGTGGGCTTTGTCTACGACGCAGCCCAAAGCGGCCTCCTGCTGGGCGTTACCTTCAACCTCAGATAAGGCTTGTTGGTCCGGCTGGAAAACCCGACTCAGCAACGGACGGACCGGAACAGTTGGCTGCGAACGGCCCAAAGAAGCTGTAGGACGCCGCCAACACAATTGTTAAAGATTCGGCGAGAAAAACTCGTGGACCTTTCAGCATTACAGACAGCTCAGGAGTTCATATGGTGAATCAGAATCACTTCACCCTTAGCTTTCCCCTGAAGTCGCCGGCGGACGCAAAGTCGCTGGCGGAAGAACTTCCATCGATGATGCCCGGCCTGTTCCAGGTGGAAGATGCCATCGGTACCATTCACTATTCGCGTTTCACTCTATTGAGCGATAAGACGCTTCTGTTTCTGGGAGACTTCGACGGCGAATTTAGCCGGCTGATGCTCGATCTGGCCGAGCACGCAGGGCCGGTGTTCGATGCGATCTTCGAGCATGTGGACAATCCTCCGCCCACTCCAACCGCCGATAACGCAAATGCTTTCGTCGAATGGACCGCAACGCACCTTGTCCACGCTGTGAATCTCTATACTGCTTATCCGGACGTGACCGCCAAAGAGATTAAGGCATTGGCGGCTGCCGCAGACCTCACCGGCACGGGGGAATTACATCCCTTCCTGGTCATCCTGCCTATGAAATCGAAACTTGCCTTCGCCGAGGTTCAACTGATCCTGCGCGCAAGGGGACACGGGACAACAACGGACCTGAACAAAGTTGGTACACCACACTTCGCGCAGTTCGTGCCGCTTGAGGACAACCAGATCGGGTTCTTTACCGTCTACGACGGCAACTTTGACACGTACATTGCTGATTTCACCAAGAACATCGGACAAGTGTTTGATCTCTTGTTCAAGTTCACAAAAAACCCGCCGCCCTCGCCATGCAGAAAACACCTGCAGGAGTTCATCGACTTCGCGAAGGGAGCGAACCGCGCTCCGATCGGGTTCTACCAGGCGTATCCCGGCTTGAGTGTTCAGGACATCCACGCCCTCATCGCCGACAGCAAGTCTCAATCAGATTCGAATCAATCCGGAGCCCCAACCGCGTAGTCATAAGCGAAGATCAGTGGGAGACACATCAGTGACGCACGACAACAAGACGCACGCGTCAGAGGCGCAACAAGGCGGAAATATTCTCGGCCGTCTGTTCGGACGAGGCGGTCATGAGACCCCGGAGCCTACTGCCCATAGGGGATCTGGTACGAAGTCCATGCTCGACCTCGCCGATATTCAGGGATTCATCCTTCGCGGCTACAGGATGCCGATGGTGCGTCATTTCTTATTATCGGTGGACGTGCCCGCGGAGGCACGCAAGCTGCTCGGACGACTCGTAAGCGGCGATGAGTCTGACGCGCCGCAGATCACCACTGCGGAAGACTGGCATGTGGGGTTTGCACCGGGTCCCGGAGACAATCCCGATGATGTCCCACGCCGTAAGCCGAACTACTGCCTTAACGTTGCGATGACCTGGCCAGGAATGATCGCACTGGAGATCAAAGATCGCGTCCCAACGATCTCGTTCAAATCATTCGGCGCGTTCATCGCCGGCGCAGCCGAACGCGCACGATTTGTCGGCGACACCGGAGCCAGTGATCCCCAGAACTGGATCGCTGCCTTTGGCAGGGGAAACGATCACGTCATGGTGACCCTGCACGCCATCAGCCCAGAGGCATTGACGACTTACAGCGAACGGCTATCAGATTTGTTTGCCGAAGGAAATGCCTTTCGAGAGATCTGGCGAATCGACGGAATGGCATTGATGGAGATGGTGGATGGCAAGCCCACTCCCACTTCCCGAGTCCACTTTGGTTATACCGACGGCGTCAGCATGACCACCATCGACGGCGGTCCGGAACGCTACCCGCCGGATCACCAGCAACCCTGCGAACCATGGCTGTTCGTTCTGCGAGACGAAGCTGAGAATTACATCGTACCGGAGCCTCGAGAACTCGGCCTGAACGGCAGCTTTGCTGTCTTCAAAATGATCGAAACGGACGTCGTCGGATTCGAGAACCATCTGCAATCCAACAAGGACAAGATCGATCCCGAACTACATGCCGCCAAGATTTGCGGACGCTGGCGCAACGGCGTTCCTCTTATGTTGTCGCCGGAAACGGATAGTCCTGCAGGAGGGATTTCGCCCGAGCAGCTGAACAACTTCGAATATGTAAATGCCGATGGCTCGGGCGATCCAAAGGGACTGCGTTGCCCCGTTGGTGCGCACATGCGCCGCATCAATCCACGAGGCCAGCCAGTAACAGGCCAGGGCATCCCCGGAGGCAGCAATAATACTCACCGGCTTATTCGCCGTGGCATGCCATACGGGCCGGCCTATGATCCGACGAAACCCTACGACGGCATCGAGCGCGGGCTTCTCGGCTACTTCATTAACTCGAGCATCGAAAACCAATATGAGTTCGTGCTGGGGCACTGGGTAAATGACAGCGAGTTCGCGGGAGCCGTCCGCTTGAACCCTAAATCGAAAGACCCAATGATTGGCACTCAAGACCCTGCAGAGAGCATCTTCGTGATTCCGCAAGCGAATGGTGCGCCTCCAATCAAAATCACAGGGTTCTCAACCTTCATCACGACAAAAGCCGCTGCATATTGCTTTCTTCCAAGCATCACCGCGATCAAATTTATCTCCAGACTGGGGTAAAGGTTCTTATGTTGTTCCTGACCAGATGGTTCGGAGTGACCGGTAGCGACGCTGATCGAAACCTCGCCCGCGAACATTCCGACATCGAAGAAATTACCAGGACAAGTCTATTGCTGCAGGCAAATTCTGCAGCCAAACAACACCGGCCTCTCGCCCGTGGAACTCACGCGAAGGGCGTCTGCGTCCGTGCCCAATTCGAAGTATTTGAAGTTATCGAACGCCGTGATCCAGCACTGGCGCCGCGCCTCGCCAAGGGGGTGTTCGCGAAGCCTGGCAGGTATTCCGCCGTTGTGCGTTTTGGAAACGCCGACCCAAAGAAAAACTCTGATTTCAAGGCAGACGTCAGATCGTTGTCTTTCTCGGTCAACCTCAACCGTGATGGCACGGCTCCTTCCGACGCCGACGTTAGCCGGCAGGATTTCTCCATGCAAAACGCGACCATTCTACCCATCAACGACTCGCCTGCATTTCTGGCGATCATGAAGCTGCTTACGGCGTCGAAACCCGCCGCGTGCCTGTGGTCCCTCTCCTTCAAAGACAAGTTGAGAGTGATCAGAACCCTCACGTTGGTACAGTTGCAGGCACACCAGACAATCAAGCCTTATCAGCAGCTGCGTTATTGGAGCACCGTTCCATTTCGTCACGGGCCGCGTGATGTTGTGAAGTATTCCGCGACTCCGTCTTCGGACAATCCGGCGAACGCTCTGCAAAAGAGTAACCCGAACAGCCTCCAGGACGAATTGATCCGGCACGTAGAGGAAGACAGCAAGATGAGCAGCTTCGACATTGGAGTCCAGTTCCTCGATGCCGACAGGATGACCTATTGGAGTAAGCATCACGATGCTGACTTTTGGATCGAAAACGCGAGTGTTACGTGGAACGAATCGGAAGCACCTTTCCACACCGTCGCACGGCTTACGCTCCTGTCGAAGTCACAGATTCAGCCCGATGCCGCCGAAGCAATCTATTTCGATGTCACAGCAAACTCCACGCCTGACAGCAAGCCTGTCGGGAGCATTAATCGCGCCCGCTGGCCCGCGGAGGTCGCCAGCCGAAAGGCACGGATGTGAGCCAACCGCAGTTGCGACGTAATGGTTAGTCTGCCGGACCCCGGCCACTAAGCACGATTACTTTTGATTCCGTTGCGGCACTCGACCACATATTCCAGCGCCTGCTCCCATGTCAGGCCCATGGACTTCGCCAGTCCCATGCAATGGTTGAAGAAAGGTGTGTCTTCCGGCGTGGGGCGGGCAAGTGTTTCTAGTTGGCGAGCGCGTTCAGCAAAGTCTGCAACGGTTTCGGCGATCATGCCGACAGCGTATTAAGGTGCACGACGGCCGGAAAATCACCCAAAAGAGGCATTGCAAATCCGAACAAGTGGCCGCCCATCTAACGACGTTGAGAGCATTTCATCCGTGAAAAAGATCAGCGTCTCTTCAAGAGCCTGAACATGCATAAAGGGCGTGATCTGGATGAAGTTCGCCATCGGCATCTCCAACGCGAGTACCGCGATGCTTCTGCGAACCATGATGCAGTCCTGCAGGTTGCTCCGATGACCGAAATCCGGTATCTTTAAAGAGTTGCCTCTCACGCAATGTGCGCCCGTAGCTCAGCTGGATAGAGCAACTGGCTACGAACCAGTAGGTCGGAGGTTCGACTCCTTCCGGGCGCACCATAAACCTCTTCCTCCCTATAATTCTTCTTCTCTGTCGCTGAAGCAAGCGCGCATTCGCACTTAAATCTGTGCACGAAAGACTACTTGGAATCCCCCGGAAGCAAATTGTGGGGCAGGTCCTTCAGGGTCGCTTTGCCATCCTTGTCATAGTCGATCCGCCAGATGCGGTCGAACTGGGTGTCGGGCCATTTATCGTAGGGCGGCTGGGCTCCCAGAGATGTGACGAGAGCTGGAAGAACGCCATGGTGCCACGCGATGAGTACGACCTTTCCGGCGTACTTTCCACTAAGCAGTGAACGGGCGAGAGCAGCATAATCTTCGCTCATATAGGTATTGTCGATGGGGAGATGGAGCACCCCGGCCAGCGGAGTGATGGTCTCGACTGGTCTGTTGGAGTGTGCGCTCTGGTGGGTGGCGATCAGAACCTGGGGCGAGGGCAGGTCAGGCCGAACTCCGGCGGGCACGAAGAGACTCGTCAGCAGGTCCGCGCGTTTGAAGCCGGTGGGAGAAAGGTGAATCTGGCCGTCGGTCAGCTTTTCGGCATGACGAATGATGAGGATCGTAGCCGGAGGCACCCCGGTGATCGGAACCGGCTGGACCGTCTTTTGCGGTTCCTGCGCAACGCAGGCTGTAAATGCAACGAGAAACAGAACTGCAGGCCGAAGTGCTTTTGCGATAAAACGTTTATTCATAAAGGCAAGAATCGCTGACAGGGCCGAAATATTTGTGAACGCACGAAGAATTTTCAACCGCTAGGGTAGCGAGTCTCAAGTACCGACCGCCGCAGGGCTTTGCGGCCGGCATAAATTTCCGACCAAATGAGTCCGAATGATTGACGACCAATTTAGTCCTCATTAGACTAGATGATGGTACAAGAGTGACTTCAGCCCACGTAGAGACGGGCATCGAGGCTTGGGGCAGACGGTTTGACAGGCCTCCCTCAGGGAAGAGAAAGACCTTATGTTGCAGGCATTTATCATCACGCTCCGCGAGGGTGTGGAAGCTTCGCTGATCGTGGGAATCGTCTTCGCCTACCTGACCAAAATCGGGCGGGTTGAGCTGAAGAAGACCGTCTTCTGGGCACTCGGTGCGGCATTGGCGGCAAGTGTCGCCGTAGCGATGGTGTTGGCCCGCCTCCAGTTCAATCCCGACGTCTTTGAAGGTTGGGTCATGCTTGCTGCGGCAGCCTTCGTAATCAGCATGATCTGGTTCATGCACAAGACAGCCCGCACCATGCGCGGCTCCATTGAGCAAAAAGTAGCAAAGTACACCGGCGGCGAGGACGGAGTCTCTAAGATAGGCCTCTTCTTCTTCGTCTTTCTGCTCGTCCTCCGCGAAGGCGTCGAAACCGTATTGATCCTCTCAGCCGTCACCCTCAACTCCACCGAACTCCTCAGCTTCACCGGCACACTGTTGGGCGTAGCCGTCTCGGTCGTGTTCGGCGTCCTCTTCATCCGCGGAAGCGTGAAGATCAACATACAGCGATTCTTCCGCGTTACGACGGTCATCCTCTACTTTGTAGCCTTCCAACTGCTGGTCAGCGGACTGCACGAGCTAAGCGAAAACGGCGTGCTGCCCTCAAGCACAACCGAGATGCGTCTGATCGGCCCCATCGTCCGCAACGACCTCTTCTTCTTCGTCACCATGCTCGCGCTGGCCGGCCTCATGATGCTCATGGAGTACAAGCGCCGCGCCCCCGTAGCCCTCGCGCCAAACGCTACAGCCGCCGACAAGCGCCGAGCCGAGTGGAGCCAGCGCCGCGAGAAGATGTGGATGACCGCAGTCGTCGCCACCAGCTTCGTCTTCATCTTCCTCTCCACCGCCGAGTTCATCTACGCCAAAAGCTCCACCGCGCTCTCCCCCACCTCCGCCGTAACCCTAGTCGGCAGCCAGGTGACGTTGCCCACCTCCGACATCAACGACAACCAGCTTCACCGATTCGGCGTTCACGTAGACGACGGCAAGGGCGGCAACGTCGAAGTCCGCTTCCTCCTCTTCCGCAAGCCCGACGGAAACATTGTCACCGTAGGCGACGCCTGCCGAATCTGCGGCCCTGTAGGCTTCTACATCAGCAGCCAGGGGATCACCTGCAAGATGTGCGCCTCCCCGCTCAACGCAGCCTCCATGGGCCAGGAGGGCGGCTGCAACCCAATCCCGCTGAAATCGACGGTAAGCGGGGGCCAGGTAGTCATTCAGGCAGCAGACCTCAAGACGCTGGTTTCGGTCTTCGAACGATAAGGCGGGGGCGATGTTCTTTCGATTGCTGATGGAGAGCTTCAGACGGCAGCGCCGCCGCAAGACGCTCGCCGGCCTCGCAATCCTGCTAGGCACGACCGCCGTCACAGCAATGCTGGCCCTCGCGCTAACCATCGGCGACCGAATCCACAAAGAACTAGCCGTCTACGGCGCAAACATCATCGTCTACCCCAAGTCCGACCAGCTTGAAGTCAAAGTCGGTGGAGTCGACATCAAACCAGCCTCCGGCGGCTCCTACCTGAAAGAAAGCGACCTGGAAAAGCTTCACGGAATCTTCTGGGCAAACAACATCACCGGCGTCAGCCCCGAGCTTTCACATCCACTCCAAATCACAATCTTCAACACCATTTCGGAATCAAACCAACTCACCGAAACGAACGATGACGCAAGCCCACCACCTGATAAGAAGCCAATCACGCTAGAAGTGCCCGCAAAAGGGCTTTGGTTCAATCAGAAATTTGGCTCGACAACCACTGGTTCGCTGGCTTTGCATCCTTGGTGGAAACTCGAGGGTACTTTACCTCAAGGACCAACCGATGTCCTGCTCGGCTCGGCTCTGGCTGCTAAACTCCACATGACTCGCGGCGATATGTTCAGCTATCCAATTTCACCATCGCCTCCTGGCCAGACACCGCGTGGTATTTCAATGCAAGGGCTCGTTTCCGGAATCCTCACAACGGGAGGCCCTGAAGACAATATGGTGCTCATGCCGCTTGAGCATCTTCAATACGCAACTGACCTCCCCGACGCAATCTCCCGAGTAGAAATCTCCGCCCGCACCAAGCCCGAAGACGCCTTCGCCCGCAAAGACCCCGACACCCTCTCCCCCAAACTCCGCGAAGTCTGGTACTGCCGACCCTACGCCAACTCCATCGCCTACCAGATCCGCGAAGCGATCCCCGGAGCCCAGGCCGAGCAAGTCCGCCGCGTCGAGCAGTCCGAAGGCACCGTCCTCGCCCGCATCAGTGGCCTCATGTGGCTCATCAGCGCAGCCGCTCTCCTCGCCGCCACCTTCGCCGTAAGCGCCGCCATGGCCACCGCAATCCTCGAGCGCCAGGGCGAGATCGGCCTCATGCGCTCCCTCGGCGCAAGCAAGGGAGCAATCGCCATGCTCTTCTACGCCGAAACCGGCCTGCTCGCCATCATCGGAGGCACCCTTGGCTACCTTCTGGGCTCCGGACTAGCCGCATGGCTGGGCGCACGAATCTTCGCCAACGAAGGCGCAGTCACCCTCGGCACCGTCCTGAACCCCGTCCTCCTCCCCGTAATCGTAGCCTTAGCCCTCGTCGTAGCAATCGCCGGAAGCACACCCTCCATCCGCACAACCCTGAAGATGAACCCCTCCGAGATCCTACGAGCCGACGCATGAAGACGACCGTGAAGACCCATCTCACCTTCACCACGATGCTGCGCCGCTCGCTCATCCACCGCCGTGGCCGAAGCCTCTCAGCCCTCATAGCCATGACGGTCTCCGCCGCCGTAGCCACCGCACTCCTCACCCTTTACGCCGACCTCGATGCCAAGCTCCACAAAGAGTTCCGCAGCTTCGGCGCCAACATCGTCGTAACAGCCCCCGCCAGCAAGAATCTGCCCGAAGACGCCCTCACCCGCATCAAATCCGCAGCCGGCCCCGACGCCATTGCGGCCGAGTTCGCCTACGCCGTAGCCACCACCGACCGAGGCACCTCCGTCGTAGTAGCAGGCACCGACTTCGAAGCCCTCCGCCGCCTCAACGCGTCGTGGCAGGTCGACACCTGGCCCACCACAACCGACACCAACGCAGCCCTGCTAGGCCAGCGCGCCGCCAACTTCATCGCCGACGAGCACAACGTCACCCTCACCTTCGCCGGTAAACCCATCACCCTCCGCGGAGCAGGCCGCCTCAAAACCGGAGGCGACGAAGACAGCCGCATCTACATCCCGATGGCGGCCTTCCACACCTGGACCAACGTCGCACCCACTGTAGTCGAGCTCCAGATTCCCGGCGGCGCAGCCAGCGTCCAGTCCGCCCTGACCCACCTGCAGCAAGCACTCCCCGAGATGAAGATCGAGCCCGTTCGTCAATTGGTCGAAGGCGAGTCCCGCATCGTCGACAAGACCCACGCACTCATGTACGGCGCCGTCATCCTCATCGCCCTCACCGTAGCCGTAAGCGTCCTCGCAACCCTCTCGGCCAGCGTGCTCGAACGCCGCCGAGACTTTGCCCTCATGAAGGCACTAGGCGGCTCGCAGACGCAACTGATGTCCATGTTCCTGCTCGAAGCTCTCGTACTCGCGCTCGCAGGCGTAGCCGTAGGCTTCCTCGTAGGCTCAGCCGCCGCATGGATCATCAGCCAGATCAACTTCCACACAGCCTCTTTGCCGCGCCCCGCAGTCCTGCCCTTAGTGCTGCTCCTGAACATACTGATCGCCGCCATGGCAGCCCTCTTCCCTGTCCGCGTTCTTCGCGGATTACAACCAGCCGCACTATTAAAAGGCGAGTAAAAGAAAGTCTGATGAGGTCGCTAAAATCCGTTTTGCTTAAGGGCACGGCTTCAGCCGTGCCGTAAGAGCTTTGTCTTAAATGCGGCTTTAGCCGCTGAGGTACGCTTTTCGTTCGGGCCGCCACTTTCATTAGTTCTTAAGCCCCGTCTACAGCTCTACGAAAACCACTCTGATAAAAGGAAGTAAAAGGATGGATGTAGTGACCGAAAACCCGATCGATCTCGAGACGCGCCCCGACTGCGCCGTCATCGCGCTGCACGGCGTTACACGCGAGTACACAGGCCACGCCGGCGTCGTCCGCGCCCTCGACCACGCCTCCTTCTCCATCGTCGCAGGCGAGTGGGTCGCCATCACCGGCCCCTCCGGCTCCGGCAAAAGCACGTTGGTCAACCTCATCGGCTGCCTCGACCGCCCCACCGCAGGCGAGCTCCGCATCGACGGCGTAGACGTAGCAACGATGTCCCCCACCGAGCTGGACCGCTTCCGCGCCGACAAGATCGGCTTCATCTTCCAACAGTTCCACCTGATCCCCTACCTCTCGGCTCTCGAAAACGTAATGCTTGCGCAATACTTCCACTCGATGACCGACGAGACCGAAGCCCGCGCCGCACTCGAGCGCGTAGGCCTCGGCAAGCGAGCAGAGCACCTCCCCAGCGAGCTATCCGGCGGCGAGCAACAGCGAGTCTGCATCGCCCGCGCCCTCATCAACCACCCACCAATCCTCCTCGCCGACGAGCCCACCGGCAACCTCGACGCCGCAAACCAAAAAATCGTAGCCGAGCTCCTCCAGGAACTCCACAGTCAAGGCCACACCATCGTCATGGTCACCCACGACCCCGAGATGGCCGCTCTCGCCCAGCGAAAAATAGCCCTAAGCCACGGCAAAGTCTTCTGTCACCCCGTAGGCGGCCCCGTAGTCACCCTCCGCCGCTAACCCAATACATACAAACTCTTCCCCCGCACAAAACCCCACCGCCCGTCATCCTAAGCGAAGACACGCAGCATTTCGCGCGTCGCAGTCGAAGGACCCCGACATCGCAAACACCCACCCATACTCCCAACCCTTACCCCATCAACCACCCACCGTCATCTCCCCAAAGGCATCCGCCCGAGAGCAAGCCCTAACGCACAGCAACCAAACCCCAAAAGCGCAACCGGTTACATTTGTGATAGAAAAAGTCGACTGTTCTCACTCCATAAAACGAGCCCCCAATGTCCTATCGCACTCGCATCGCGCTGGCCGTGCTGTTCTTCTTCCTGATTACCTGCGCTCCATCCATCCTGGCGCAATCCCCCGCCATCACCTACGACAGCGCCGCCCGCACCTTCCGCCTCGACGCCGCCTCCGTCTCCTACGTCTTCGGCATCAACGAGCGCAGCGAGCTCCAATCCCTTTACTGGGGCCATCGCCTCGCCGCAGGGGACCACGTCCCCGCAGCCCACGTCCTTCCCGAGCAAGCCTCCTTCGACCTCTCCCAAACCACCACCCCGCAAGAGTTCGCCGGCTGGGGCTCCGAGCTCTACGTCGAGCCAGCCCTCAAAATCACCTTCCCCGACGGCAACCGCGACCTCGTCCTCCACTACGTCTCCCACACCATCGAAGGCAACACCCTCACCATCATCCTCCGCGACATCTCCCGTGACGTCTTCGTCACCCTCCGCTACGCCATCGATCCCGACACCGGCATCCTCGGCCGCTCCGCCACCATCGAGAACCGCACCACCGCCGCCCTCACAATCGAGCAGGCCGCAGCAGCAAGCTGGAACCTCCCCCGCGGCACCGACTACACCATGCACTACCTCAGCGGCCGCTGGGCTGGCGAGTTCCACTACAACTCACGCCCCGTCCAGCCCGGCAAAACCGTCCTCGAAAGCCGCCGAGGCTCAACCGGACACCAGAACAACCCTTGGTTCGCCATCAGCCAGGGCACCGTCACCGAGCAAAGCGGCGACGTCTGGTTCGGCGCCCTAGCCTGGAGCGGCTCCTGGAGCATCACACTCGAGCAGGACCAGCTCCAGCAGATTCGCGTCACCGGCGGCTTCAACCCCTTCGACTTCGCCTACCCCCTGGCCCCCGGCCAAAAGCTCGAAACTCCCGTCTTCTACGGTGGCTACACCGACGAAGGCATGGGCGAAGCCTCCCGCCTCTTCCATCACTTCCAGCTCGCCAACATCCTCCCCCGCCCCTCCGGCCAGCCACTTCCCCGCCCCCGCCCCGTCCTCTACAACTCCTGGGAGGCCACCGAGTTCAACGTAGACGAGCCCGGCCAAACCGTCCTCGCCGAAAAGGCCGCCAGCCTCGGCGTCGAGCGCTTCGTCATGGACGACGGCTGGTTCGGCCAGCGCAAAGACGACCACGCCGGTCTCGGCGACTGGTACGTCAACCCGCAAAAATTCCCCAACGGCCTCAAGCCCCTCATCGACAAAGTCCACGCCCTCAACATGGACTTCGGCCTCTGGGTCGAGCCCGAGATGGTCAACCCCAACAGCGACCTCTACCGCAAACATCCCGACTGGGTCATCCACTTTACCGGTCGCCCCGAGACCGAGGGACGCAACCAGCTCCTCCTCAACCTCGCTATGCCCGAAGTCCGCGACTACGTCTTCGGCTTCCTCGACAAGCTCCTTACCGAAAATGACATCGCCTTCCTCAAGTGGGATTACAACCGCAACTGGGCCGAACCCGGCTGGCCGTCCGCCCCACTCGAGCAGCAAAAGTCCCTGCCCATCGCCTACGTCCGCAACCTCTACTCCATCCTCGCCGACCTCCGCGCCAAACACCCCAAGGTCGAGTTCGAGTCCTGCTCTGGCGGCGGCGGCCGCATCGACCTAGGCATCCTCCGCTACACCGAAGAGGTCTGGACCTCCGACAACACCGACCCCTTCGACCGCCTCTCCATCCAGGACGGCTTCACCCACGCCTACACCCCCGGCGTCATGATGGCCTGGGTCACCGACTCACCATCCTCGGGCCCTAACCATCAGGTCTTCACCACCGCCTATCGCTTCCTCTCCTCCATGCAGGGAGGCCTCGGCATCGGCTCCAACCTCAACAAGTGGTCCCCCGACGACTTCGCCACCGCCAAGAGCATGGTTACCGCCTACAAGACCATCCGCGACACCGTCCAGCACGGCGACCTCTACCGCCTCGTCTCCGCGCAGTCCGACAGCAACTTCGCCGCCACCGAATCCGTCTCCCGCGACCGCAAACAAGCCGTAGCCTTCGCCTTCCTGCACACCAGCCAGATGGGCTACCCCACCCCGCGCCTCTTCCTGCAGGGACTCGACCCCGCAGCCACCTACCGCACCCGCATCATCCACGGCACCCTCGCCAAAGGCACACCCGAAACCGCCAGCGGAGCCTACTGGATGCATCACGGCCTCGACATCCACCTGCAAGGAGACTACGACGCCGCCGGAATCATCTTCGAACAGCCCTGACACACGGGTTGGCGCTTTTCTTGTTGTCATTCCGCACCCTGAGCCTGCCGAAGGAATCTGCTTTTCCACAACTTTGCTCATGTTGTGTACTTGAGCACTTCTAGCGAACCACCAAGAACCGGAGATTTACCACATGATCCCCACGTTTCGCCGCTTACTAACCACCGTTTTTGTCACATCCCTGCTGATCACCACCCTCCCCGCCCAGCAAGCCCCCACCACCCCGCCACCACTCTACCTCGGCACCGCCTGGTACCCCGAGCAGTGGCCCGAATCCCGCTGGGAAGCCGACCTCACCCTCATGGAGCAAGCCGGAGTCCGCTTCGTCCGCATCACCGAGTTCGCCTGGTCCTCCATGGAGCCCACCGAAGGCCACTACGACTTCGACTGGATCGACCACGCCATCGCCGCCGCCGCCAAACATCACATCGCCGTCGTCCTCGGCACCCCCGGCGCCACCCCGCCTGCATGGCTCACCCAGAAGTACCCCGAAGTCCTCCGCATCAAACCGGACGGCCAACGGGACCAGCACGGCAATCGCGAGCAATTCAACTGGTCCAGCCCCAAATACCTCGAACTAACCCGCGGCATCGTCGAACGCATGGCCAAGCGCTACGGCCACAACCCCAACGTCATCGGCTGGCAGATCGACAACGAATACGCCAACCTCTCCTACGGCGACGACGTCAAAAAGCAGTTTCAGGACTGGCTGAAAGCCCAATACAAGACCCTCGACAACCTAAACGCTCGCTGGACCACCGCCTACTGGTCCGAGTCCTACTCCGACTGGTCCCAGATCCCCATTCAGGAGAACTACGGCAACCCCGGCCTTCTCCTCAACTGGAAGCGTTTCATCTCCGACACCTGGCGCGCCTACCAGAAGAACCAGCTCGACGTCATCCGCCCCAACAGCGACCCTCGACAATTCATCACCACTAACATGATGGGCTGGTTCGACGGTTACGACCACTACACCGTCTCGCAGGACCTCGACCTCGCCTCATGGGATGACTACGTAGGTCGCGGCCACCTCGATCCATACCGCAACGGAGCCGCCCACGACCTAACCCGCGGCTTCCTCCGCAAAAACTTCTGGGTCATGGAAACCCAACCCGGCTTCGTCAACTGGAACGCCGTCAACACCGCCCTCGACAAGGGTGAAATCCGCGCTATGGCCTGGCACGATATCGGCCACGGAGCCGACGCCGTCTCCTATTGGCAATGGCGCTCAGCCCTCAACGGCCAGGAAGAACTCCACGGCACCCTCCTCGGTGCCGATGGCACGCCCGTCCCCATCTTCTCCGAGGTCGCCCAGCTAGGCAAAGAGTTCGCCAAAGCTGGCCCCGCTCTCGCAGGAACCAGCCCCCACTCGCAGATCGCCATCCTCCACTCCTACGAGAGCCGCTGGGCCATCAACTGGCAGCGCCACAACCACGACTTCGATCCCATCAACCAGATCCTCAGCTACTACAAGCCCCTCCGCAACCTCAGCCAATCCGTCGATATCGTCCAGCCAACAGCGCCCCTCGACGGTTACAAATTAGTCGTAGCCCCCGGCCTCGCCGTCCTCACCGACGAAGCCGCTAAAAACCTCATCGCCTACGTCCAGAACGGAGGCCACCTCGTCCTCGGCCAGCGCACGGCCATGAAGGACGGAGACAACAGCCTCCAGCCCCACCGAGGCCCCGGCCCCCTCACCGACCTCCTCGGCGGCCGCGTCGAACAGTTCTACGCCATCGACGACGCCGACCCCAGCGCCATCGTACCCGTCGAAGGCAAATGGGGCACCACCACCTCCAAAATCTGGGCCGAGCTACTCTCTACCTCCGCACCCGATACCGAAGTCCTCATGCGCTACGGCAAATCCAACGGATGGCTCGACGGCCAACCCGCCGCCATCACCCGCAAAGTAGGCAAGGGCCGCATCACCTACATCGGCGCATGGATGGACGACGCCACCCTGCTCACCGCCGCCAAGTGGATGACCGAAACCAGCAGCGTCACCGCCTCCTTCGGCCCGGTCCCTGAAGGCGTAGACGTCTACCCCCGCGAGGGCAACGGCAAAAAGGTCTTCATCCTGGTCAACTTCGCCAAGACCCCGCAATCCATCACACTACCCTCAAAGATGCACAGCATCCTCGACGACAAAGACCTCACCAGCGTCACACTCGACCGTTACGGCGTAGTCATTCTTCAGGCGCAATAAGGAGCACCCAGCTATACAAAGCCAAAGTTACCGTGGTTCAGGTGTGCATCCCACAGCGCCAACGGCGCACCCATACCAGCATGGGGCGAAGCCCTTTGTCCCAAAGCATGCCAAATAAGAAGGCCAAACAGGATGTTGAAAAGCCCGTTTTGCTTAAGGGCACGGCTTCAGCCGTGCCGCAAGTAGCTCAATTTCAATAGGGCTTTAGCCCCTGAGGGGTCTCTTTCCGCGCCGCAAGAAGCTTTTCACCACCCCTCTGAAGCCCCTACAACCCACGTGGGTAGGTCTACAAAGCCTGTCAAGCCCCCAACCCAAGTATCTACAACCAAATCAACAACATCCGAGTGGCATACTAATTCCGCCCACTTGCTATAATGAATGGAGATGGAAAAAAGGAAGCCTCGGCCAGCAGCCGGGGCTTTTCCTTTTAGTCGCTTAGAAGAGAGGATGGCTATAATACGTGAAATCAATACTTTACAAGTATCACCCCCGTAAAACCCTTGAATCAAAAGACTTTCCCCTTCACAAAGAATACAAGTCCAGACCTAACCCTTTTCAATCGAATACTTTGCACAAAAAGTAAGGGGGGGGACCAGCATAAAGGCACGACTTCATCCTTAAAGAGAAAGGACCGATATACATCGGCCCTCTCTTCCGAATCAACTTTTTGCCGCTAGAGTTTGTATGCCTTCTTAACCAGATTCACCGTCAGGTCTTGCACCACCTCGAAAGCCTCTTCCTCATCAAGCCGATGCTCAGCCACAAGCCGCCCGAGGAAGGCGCAATCAATCCGCCGAGCCACATCATGCCGAGACGGAATCGACAGAAACGCCCGAGTGTCGTCGTTGAAGCCGACCGTGTTGTAGAAGCCCGCAGTCTCGGTAGCCTGTTCGCGGAAACGCATCATCCCCTCCGGCGAATCATGGAACCACCAAGGAGGCCCAAGCCGCAACGCCGGATAATGCCCCGCCAGCGGAGCCAACTCACGCGAGTAGCTCGTCTCATCGAGCGTGAACAGGATGAAGGTCAGCCGCGTATCGTTGCCATACTTGCTCAGCAACGGGCGCAAATTACGGACATACTCAGTCGGCGACGGAATATCGGCCCCCTTATCGCGGCCGAACTTCTCGTAAAGCTTGCGATTGTGGTTCCGGACACTGCCCGGATGGAGCTGCATCGTCAGCCCATCCTCCGCGCTCATGCCCGCCATCTCGGTAAGCATCTGCGCCTGGAAGATCTCCTGCTCCTGCGGCACCGACCGCCCCGAGAGTATCCGCCCATAAAGCGACTCCGCCGTAGCCGGATCAAGGTCAGCCGTCATCGCCGACAGATGCCCATGATCAGTAGCCGTAGCCCCCATGGACTTGAAAAAAGCCCGCCGGCTGCGCAGAGCATTCAAATAGCCCTTGTAAGTCCCGATATCCTCGCCAGTAATCGCACCAAGCTTCTCGATATTCTGGAGAAAGCCCGCATACTCGGCGTCGATTACGGAGTCAGGACGGAACGTCGGCACCACCCGACCCTTCCAGCCCGACTCCTGGATGGCCTTGTGATACTCAAGCGTATCGAGCGCCGTATCGGTCGTCGCCAGTACCGCGATATTGAAGTTCTCAAAAAGCGCACGCGGACGGAACTCCGGCGTCTCGAGCTTCTTGGCGATAACGTCGTAGTACTCGTCCGCATTCCCCAGACGCAGGCGGCCCGTAAGGCCAAACTGGTTCTCCAACGTATAGTCGAGCCACAGACGAGTCGGTGTTCCACGAAACAGGTAGTAATGCTTAGCAAAAATACGCCACACTTCCCGCGGATCTGCGCTCTCGCCGCCGTCATTCTGCGGAATCCCGAGCGACTCAAGCGAGACGCCCTGCGAGTAGAGCATCCGAAAGATGTAATGATCCGGCTGAATCAGGAGCGCGGCGGGGTTGGGAAACGCGTCGTTCTCTGCAAACCATCGCGGATCCGTATGGCCGTGCGGCGAGATAATCGGCAGATTACGCACTGTCTCGTACAACTTCACTGCAACACAGCGTGCCGCGGGATCCGCGGGAAACAGCCTGTTGTCATTCAACATCGATTCTGCTCCTTCAATAACGGTCGTGTCGGTAACACGATAACCTTTGAAGCCTATCAAATTTGGTCGTACCACAAACAAATACCTTTCCCACAATAAAAGAGGCACCCCGAAGGGTGCCTCTTTTGCGGAGTTTATAGAGCAGACCAACTTACGGAATGTAATAACGCATACCGGTGAAGACCATGTTGTTGGAGGCATTTGCACCGCCACCAACACCGGCCCACGCCTTGCGGGTCAGATAGCTGTACTGCAACTGGTACTGCAGACGTCCGTACTTGGGACTGTTGTAGACCCGGTACGTGAAGCCAGCCGTACCCTGCATCACGTAGCGCGTTGCACCAAGGCAGTTCGCAGCTGTACCAGGAGAGTACGGCGGATTACCCGCTACGCCAATGCTACCCAAGCCTGAGCCAGGAGTCGCCGGCAGCGTCTCGGTACCGCATCCAGTGTTGTTGCTTGTCACCGGAGCATAACCAACCAGCACACCCTTGGAGTTCAGGTAGGTCGTACGCTGTGCATACTCACCGCCTGCATAGCCAAAGAGATCCAGCTTCGGTGTCGGGTGCAGTTCGATCGACACCAGCGACTGGGTGTTCTTGATTGGCATCAGCGTCCCATCCGGACGAGCCGTGACATCAGGCAGCGTGGAGGTACCGTACCGGCCTACGCCCGTACCTGTCATGACGTGGAAACCGAGATCAGCATAGTGCTGAACCGGAACGCGTAGATTGGCATAGAAACCGCCACCAGTCTTCGTATCGTTAGCTGCTCCCGCAGTCGTCGTCACCGCAGGGTAGTATCGGTTGCGGAACCAGCGGGCCAAACCGCCAACTTCGAAGTGCCCGTACTTCCCATCATAGGTACCCTTCAAAATCACGTCAGGAGCAACGTTGTTCGAGTAGTTCGCGGTCAGGTTATAAAGACCACCACCCGTGCCGGCATTGCCGATAAAGAAATTCGTAGGCGCATTGGTTGCCGAGTATAGAGTTTCAGCCTGTTCGAGTGACCCCGCAGCTGTGAAGCCATTGGCAAACTTCTGCTGGAAGCGGATTGCTGGCTGACGAGCCCAGCTGAAACCGACATGGTACTGAGCATCGATGGTCATCGGCAGGTTCTCAGTACGGTTGTCCGTTGACTTCTTGGTCTCAGTCACAAGCGACCACATCTGACCGCCAGTCAGGATAAAACCGTTCTTCATCGCCGCCTGGCCCCAGATCTGGCGCTGACGCAGCGTGTAGCTGTTGCTCTGGTTCTCGTTGCTGGTCGCACCGGCAGACAGGAAGTCAGCTTCAACATAGCCGGACAGCTTGAAAGGCCCAGTATTGCCCTCAAACAAGGCGCCGACACGGCTCTGACGTCCCGAGAAGTTCAGCTCGCTCACATGCGCCTGTACCTGCTCCCATGTAAGGGGTTGAATTGAAGGGCGTATTCACGTCGAGAAGCGATGCGACCGTGAACGGTAGACCGTTTCAAACGCGAAGAAGGCAACCGGCGTAATCGTCACACCCTTGTAACGCAGGGCCATAGGAGAATCCATCCTATCCGGAATGTCCTTTTTGGTGTCGCTGATCGTCTGTGCGACACCCGTGGCATTGTTCTTCAGGTCGGTGACCGTACTGTTCAGAGTCGTGACCGCCTCAGAGTTAGCCGCAACATGGTGCTCACGGTCTCGCCTGTGCGGTCGCTGCCGCAGCCGACACCTCGGCGCCCTGTGCATCCTGCTGCACGGTAGCCAGCTTCGCATCGCGGTCGGCCAGCTGTGTCTTCAGCGCATCGATCTGGCTCTGCTGATTCTCCATCTGCTCCCGCATCTCGCGGAGTTCTTTCTCAAGCGGCGTCTCGGCTGGCGCTTTCTTCGCAACTCGTCTCGTTGTGGTTTTGGCAGGCGCGGTTGCCGTACCCGTCTGCGCCTGCATCGATACTGTGCTCCAAACCAGTACCGCCGCCATAGCCGCTCGCAAATGCTTCGTCATGGATCCTCGCAAAAGTGGAAAAGGCAAAGGGACAGACAAGCAACGGATAGGCCTGGGTCCCACATCCGTTACCTTCCTTTTGCTCTTTGGCCCATGCTTCCAGACTCATGTGAACAGAAAAATAATTTGCGCGATTTTCGCCTGAAACAACTCATTTTCACAATCCTTTCACATCATATTTCCTCCTTGCGACCGGGTTATCTCCCCTGGCCTCCCACGTTTGCGCTAACTCATTTACCGTTATTGATATGCAACGTCGTTCCTATGCCGCAGTCCTACTTGCCTTCTCTGCCCTGGCATCCGCCATTGCCGTAGCTCAGACAGCTGGCAGTCAGTCGCTGCACCTTATTCCGGTTCCACGTGAGTTCCGCCCAGCAGCAGCGCAGCCTCTTTCCAGCGGCGTACAGATCAGCTGTTCCGCGCCCTGCCCCGCCGAAGACGTCTTCGCCATCGACGACCTGAAGACCTATCTCGCCTCGCAAAGCATCCCTGTCAATGGGACGTCACCGGTGAACATTCTCGTCACCCGCTACGGTTCAGCTCTCTCAAAGTCGATCTACGCGGACGCTGCCGGACTGAAATCGGCGACCGATGCTCCTGCCGATCTCCCCAGGGAGATGAAAGCCGAGGGTTACGCCATCATTCCCGACGGCAAAGGCCTTGCCATCACCGCAGCCAGCGACTCCGGCATCTTCTACGCCCTACAGACGGCCAAGCAGATGGTGACTGGCACAGGCAGCGCCGCCGTTCTCAACACGGCCTCGATTCGCGACTGGCCGGCCTTGAAGTATCGCGGCCTCGACGACGACCTCTCTCGCGGGCCCGTTCCGACGATGGAGTTCCAGAAGAAACAGATCCGCACTATCGCGGCCTACAAGGTAAACATCTACTCGCCCTACTTCGAGCACACCATGCAGTACACCGGGCATCCGCTGATGGCCCCCCCCGGAGGAACGATCACCAAGGATCAAGCCCGTGAACTCGTCGCCTACGCGACGAAGTACCACGTCACGGTCATTCCAGAGCAGGAGGCCTTCGGACACCTCCACTACCTCTTGAACTGGGAGCAGTACACGCCGCTTGCCGAGACACCGCACGGACACGTACTCGCCCCCGCCCAGCCCGATGCGCAAAAGCTGACTCACGACATGTTCTTTGAGCTTGCGAAGATCTACCCCGGGCCATTCCTCCACCTCGGCGCCGACGAGACCGTCGAGCTCGGCAAAGGCCAGACCAAGCCGCAGGTCGATGCGCAGGGCCTCGGAGCTGTCTACCTCGGCTTCCTCCAGCGGATCGTCTCCGACCTCAAGCCGCTGAACCGCAAGCTGCTGTTCTGGGGCGACATCGCCATGCACGATCCCGACCTCGTCAAGCAGCTTCCCGCCGACTTCAAACAAGCCACCATCGCCGTAGCGTGGGAGTACAACCCGCAGCCCAAGGGCTTTGCACGCTTCATCGCTCCGTTCACCGACGCTGGCATCGAGACCTGGGTAGCGCCCGGCGTCAACAACTGGTCGCGCGTCTATCCCAATTACAACAATATGTTCGCCAACGTGCAGCCCTTCACCTACGAGGGCCAGCAGATGGGCGCAACCGGTCAGCTCAACACAGTTTGGGACGACGATGGAGAAGCACTCTTCAACTCCAACTGGTACGGCGTGCTCTTCGGAGCGGAAGCCGCCTGGCACAAGGGCGAAGCCTCCATCCCCACCTTCCAGAGCAGCTTCGGCGCCAACTTCCACGGCGACTACACCGGCTCCATCGATCTCGCGCAACAGGAGATGATGGCAGCTCATAGGCTCCTCAAGGACTCCCCACTCAAGGCGGATGGCTCCAACCTCGTCTTCTGGGTCGATCCCTGGTCTCCCGACGGTCAGCGTCAGGCCGCACAGATAAGGCCCATCCTCTCCGAGCTTCGCCTGCACGCCGAACGTGCGATTACATTGATCGCTCAAGCGCGCAACGCGAGTCCGAACCTCCGAGAAACCGATGCCATCGACGCCCTCGAACTAGGCGCACGCCGCATGGACCTCATCGGCCTCAAGTATCAAATCACCGACGAGATCGCAGCCAGCTACGCCAAAGCCTATGCTCTTCAAGGCTCAAAAAATAAAGACGACCGCACGGAAGTGTCTCGCAGCCTGGGCGACATCAACGGAGTCAACGGCAAGCTTGAGGACCTGCGCAACAACTTCTCCCTTTTGCGCGATCTCTACGAAGCAGCATGGCTCAAGAGCTACCGGCCGTACTTTCTGCACAACAACCTCGCGCGCTACGACCTCACGATCCAGATGTGGCTCGAACGCATCGACAAAGTCCGATCTGTACAACGGCAATGGGCGAACTCGCAAACCGTCCCTCCAGCCGCTGACCTCGGAATACCGCCACCGCCGCCACCAACAGCGCACTAAGGTCAGGCGCGTCGACTCACGTCAGTCTTGGCTTACTCGCTATGCAGCTTGACAAAGGAATATCTTCCAGCGAACTGAAGGCGGAGCGCATTGCCACGAGCCCCGTCCTTCTGCTCCACCCATTCCATACATAAACTCCGTACCGAAAGTCAGGCTTCCCATCGAGTTCCAGATGATGTTGACTGAGGAATAGCTGCTCTTGTGATACGTATTTCCTGGCTGGAACGCGGTGTTCTGCAATTGCAGCCATCCAAAGGTCGCGCTGGATCGGACCGATCTTGTCCAGTAATGCTGATAACTGATCCATGGAGCAAAGAGTGGCAGAGCTTTCAGCGTCAGATCCGCCTGCGTCCTCGGGGCTGCATCCAGACCCTGACCTGCCGTATCGTTCGCATATTTCGAGATTCCATTGCCGTAAGCAACCTGATAATTGACGGTATCCCTTCTCGCGACCCGCCAGGTACTCGCCAAATTCAAGCCCCATCCAAAAGTGGACGCCTGCGGCCCTCCATTTGGTAGATGCACCGCCAGCTCTCGCAGGACAGTTGACAGGTACATATGGCCCCGTTCGCCTTCATAGCGTAACCGCAATACGCCGTCAGGCGCGGGTGTGATCGGGACAGCCGCCGAGCCATTTTGGGAAAAGCTGATATCGGAGCGTGGCTGCTCCACCGAAATAGCCCCGCTCATGCCCCTTCCTAGCGGGAAGCTATATCTAATCTGCGGAGGCCGCGAGCGAAATCCAGAAGTAGGTCCCCTGTTCTCGACAATATCCGGCCATGTGTCCGGGTCCACAAAGACCGTATTTGTCTGGCCCACCAGAATGTTCTTTAGCTGGGCATAAGCATGACGCAACCGCGGCGTCGTCGCCCCGTTGGAACCGAAGAAATCGAACTGCATAAACATCCGCGCAGTCCCGACATTGCTCACAGGGGCGCGAAAGTCTGACGAGATGCGGCTTTCACGAATGCTTGCATTAAAATTATTGGTACTCGGTCCCGCTGGAATTGGTATCGTCGAAGGGGTAAACTCGTCCGGCACCCCGGCAGGCCTCGGGTCAAACATAAGATCAGTCTTGAGGGACCCATTGATACGCAGCATGGTCTGGGTGCCTGGCAGAACAAAGAATCCGGGATACGTGGGCTCCAGCGGAGCGTTGTAGAGACGCGGCGCGGACTCCGACTCATCCGAAAATGTCTTGTACTCCATGGTCTCTCTGCCTACGGCCATCAGCTGCTGTTCCGCAGTTAGCACTACCGTAGGTGGCAGGGGCGGGACAGTTCGCTCGATAGCTCCCGTCTGCAGCGGCTCGGGTACCTGTTTTACGTCGTTGACTACATTGGCAAGGGTATTTACTCCGTGCATTGCATCGAGTTTAGCTTGCATCTGGGCCATCTGTGATCGCATCTCATCCTGCATCTGGTCCATCTGAGATCGCATCTCATCCATCCTGGTCTGCAGCTTACGCATCGTTTCGTCCTGCGTAGTTCCAGAGGCCTGGGCCATCATCTGTGCCGCACCACGGAGCATCACGACAAGCAGCGGCATTATCTTCAGCATCTTCTGTATCTGCCTTCTTCTCGATCTTGGTTTCGTGCGGTTGTCCCTCCAGAACTCTTCTCTCGTGCATTCCACATCGTCTCGCTGGTGGACGAATTCTCCGCCATGAATTCGGACCCAACCACTCATCTTTGCTCTGGAAATAGACTCGTCCTCGTCTCGCTCCGCGCTTACTGGTTGTCGCTATTCGCTATGCAGCTTTACGAAGGCATATCGACCGGAGAATTGGATACGAGGAGCGTTGGCATGTTCTCCGTCCTTCTGTTGGACCCAGCCGTACATGAACTCGGCACCGAAGGAGAGGCTGCCGTACGGATTCCAGATGATGTTTGCGGAAGAATAGCTGCTCTTGTGATACGTGTTTCCCGGCGAGAACGCAGTGCTCGGCACCTGCAGCCATCCGAAGGTAGCGCTGGATCGGGCGGATCTTGTCCAGTTGTGCTGATAACTGACCCACGGAGCGAAAGTAGGCAGAGCTTTCAAGGTTAGGTCTGTATGAGTCCTCGGCTGTGCATCCAGGCCAAGGAACGCCGCGTCGCCCGTATATCTCGCGATTCCATTGCCGTAAGCCACCTGATAGTTGAGAGTGTCGCGTCCGACGACACGCCAGGTACTCGACAAGTTCAAGCCCCATCCAAACGTAGACTCCTGCGGCCCGCCATTTGGCAGGTGCACAGCCAACTCTCGCAGAATACTTGAGAAGTAGATATGTCCCCGTTCGCCTTCATAGCGAACTCGCAATCCTCCGTCAGGAGCGGGAGTAACCGGGGAGGAGGGTGAGCCATTCACAGAAAAGGCGACATCTGAGTTAGGCTGTTCCACGGATATGGCACCGCTAAAACCATGACCGAGGGGAAAGCTATATCGAATCTGCGGAACGCGGGCGAGGAGCCCCGAGGTGGGTCCCTGGAACTCGACGATGTCGGGCCACGCGTCGGGATCCATGAAGACGGTATTGGTCTGGCCTACCAGAATGTTGTCCAACTGGGCATAGAAATGACGCAGTCGTGGCGTGGTTGCCCCATTAGCACCGAAGAAGTCGAACTGTATGAACGTCCGCGCAGTCCCTATATGGCTCACAGGAATGCGTAGATCTGCGGAGAAGCGACTCTCCCGAATGCTGGCGTTGAAGTTATTGGTGCTCGAACCCTGTGGAATGGGTATGGTCGAAGGGATAAAAGAGTCCGGAACGCCGGCCGGCCGCGGGTCGAACATGATGTCGGTCTTGAGGTTGCCGTTGATGCGCATCATGGTCTGGGTGCCCGGCAGAACAAAGAATCCCGGAAGCGTGGCCTCCAGCGGAACGTTATAGAGACGTGGGACAGGCTCCGACTCCTCGGAAAACGTCTCGTACGCCGCAGTCTCCTTCCCGACGGCTTCCCGCTGATGTTCTGGAGATATCGGTACTGCAGGCGGCAACGGCGGCATAGTTCTCTCAATAGCTCCCGTCTGCACAGGCACAGGTACAGATTTAACGTCGTTGACTGCATTGGCAAGGTTATTCACTCCGTGCATGGCATCCAGCTCAGCCTGCATCTGGGCCATCTGAGCTCGCATATCAGCCTGCATCTGGGCCATCTGAGCTCGCATCTCATCCATCCTGGCCTGCAGCTTTCGCGTGGCTTCATCCTGCGTGTCCTGCGCCCTCATCTGCGTCGCGCCCGAAAGCAGTACAAAAAGCAGCGGCAGTATCCTGAGTTTTTTTTTCATGCTCTGTCCTCCTATTTTTCAGGTCATTCGACAACATCTGGGAGATTTCACAGCACCTCCTGGTGGAGCAGAACGGGCAAGGCGTACAGGAACAGCGATGATTTAGGGAGCTGGTGCGGTCTCTGCCTGCGCTTCGGCGGGCTCGATGTGTTGGATCTTGAAACCGGTGAATCCCAAAATGAGCGACATGATGGGGGCGGTAATGTTGAAGATGGCAAACGGCAGATACGCCATGGTGCTTACGCCGAGCGCAGCGGCCATGTAGGCGCCGCAGGAGTTCCAGGGCACCAGCGGAGACGTGACTGTTCCTGCATCCGCAGCCGCTCGTGATAGGTTCTGCGCTTTTAGTCCGCGCTTCTCGAACTCGGTGAGATACAGGCGCACAGGCAGCACAAGAGCGATGTATTGATCCGCGGCGATAATATTTAGCCCGAGCGCCGTCCCAACGACTGCTCCAATCAAACCTCCTGTTGTTTTTGCGCGGTCGAGAATGGGATTGATGAGTTTGGCAAGCAACTTGAACTCTTCGAGCAGCGTGCCAAAGGTCACCGCGCCGATGATGATCCAAAGCGTCTTTAACATGCCGGCCATGCCGCCGCGTGAAAGGAGGCTGTCTATTTCTTTGATACCCGTATTCACATGAAAGCCAGTCCCCATCGCCAACCAAATGCCTTTGACAAATACGAGTGGGATAGGAAGCGTTGGATCGTTGACAAAGTTCACAACGACTTGCGGCTGCAGAATCACAGCCATAATGCCTCCGAGCAATGCTGAGCTGAGGATTGCAACCGAGGCCCTTACTTTGCGAAACGAGAGTACCAGCAGAACAAGCAGCGGAACCAGATTCAACGGCGTAATCCAAAAGAGCTGATTCAGCTTTGAGAGTTCGCTCCCCGTGTCGATGTCGTGGACGAGGGTGCCTTCCCTGAGACTGAGAAACGTGAACACGATGGCAGCGATGAGGAAGGAGGGGACGGTCGTCCACAGCATGGCGCGGATATGCGTGAAGACGTCGACCTTCGCTAGCTGAGCCGTCAGGACGGTTGTCTCTGAAAGCGGGGATATCTTGTCACCTACATAGGAGCCGGAAACGACTGCTCCGGCGGTGATGGCTGGCGAGACACCGACCATCGTTGCGAGCCCCACCAGCCCCACACCAATCGTCCCGGCCGTCGTCCAGGAACTCCCGATGCTGAGTGATATCACAGCGCAGATAACTATCGTCGCGACATAAAAATAAGCAGGATGCAGCAGATGAATGCCGTAGTAAACCATGGTCGGGATCGTGCCGGACATGTTCCAGGTGCCAATCAGTGCGCCAATGCCAAACAAAATGAAAAACGGGGTGGTGACGGAGCCCATCGCGACTTGCGCGGATTTACCGACCTCGTCCCAGGAATGCCCATTCTTGGTAATGATCAGGCCGACGAGAATGTCGCAGAAGATCAATGCGACCTGCACGGGACCGTCAAGAGCGTCCAGCCCGAACAGAAAGATAGCGCCTGCGATCAGGACAACGAGAGTCACCGCCGGAATGATCGCATCCGCATACGACGGCTCTTTGATGTTGCGTGGTGGCGTGAGGGATTCGTCAGCCATAACGTGGGCCTCCCTTGTTAGAGAGACAGTTCAGATGCTGAACTGTCAGGATAGATACCACACATTCGTAGACACGAAAGAGTCGTTCCAGGGCCCCGCACATTAGACGAGAAGATTGTAGCCCAATTCGAAAGCCGCGGCCTTCGCCGACTTCATCATGATGATGGAGTCAATGTGGTATTCATTTGGCGAACAATTTTGAAGTGATTTCGAAGAGCAGCGAGACCAGCAGGAACTCACGATGGGCTGATAGATAAAGCGCAGTGTTAACGCGCGTGCGAATCTAAAAACCGTTGCGTGCCGGGATAATCGAATAGACCGTAAGGCCAATTGTTTCTCTAATTTTTTTCTGTTATTGTTTGTGACCCAAGGCGCTGACAGGTTGAAACGAGGCGCGACAGAAGCTCGTAACCTGAAGGGGAGCCTGGGAAATGCAGTGGGGCTAATTTTTTAACGGAACGGTGATGTGTTCGCATAGGCAAGACTCACCGTTGCACGTCGAATGATCGAGTTCGAAATTGCGATCACTGTCCGTTGGGATGATGATCTCCCGCTTGGGACGTAGCGGCACGCACGTGATCGAAGGGGCCAGCCTCAGGGGACATGTAGGCGATGCAAGCATTGCATTGAGGAGGAACGGCATGGCTTCGACAGACCAAAAGATGTCGCGGATGCAACTGACCGCGATGGTGGTGGGCGGGATGGTTGGAGCGGGCATCTTCTCGCTGCCACGCACCTTCGCGGGCGCCACCGGACCGTTCGGCGCGGTCATCGCATGGCTGATCGCAGGCAGCGGCATGTACATGCTGGCTCGCGTGTTCCAGTCGCTGGCGGAGCGCAAGCCCGATCTCGATGCCGGCGTCTTCGCCTATGCCAAAGCAGGCTTCGGCGACTATCCGGGGTTTCTGTCCGCCTTCGGTTACTGGATCAGCAGCTGCATCGGCAACGTTTCGTACTGGGTGCTGATCAAAGCGACGCTGGGAGCGTTCTTCCCCGTCTTTGGAGACGGCAACACGGTTGTGGCGATCCTCGTCGCGTCGATTGGGATATGGCTCTTCCACTTCATGATCCTGAAGGGCGTCCAGCAGGCCGCGGCCCTCAACACCATCGTGACGATCGCGAAGATCATTCCGATCCTGATCTTCATCGGGATCATGATCTTTGCCTTCAAGATGGACATGTTCCGCGGCAACTTCTATGGCGGCGACCTTACAGGAAACCTGTTCCAGCAGGTCAAGGCCACCATGCTGGTCACGGTGTTCGTCTTCATCGGAATTGAGGGCGCGAGCGTGTACTCGCGCTACGCGAAGAAGCGCGAGGATGTAGGCCTGGCCACCATCGCGGGCTTCATCGGTGTCACCTGCCTGATGGTGCTCGTCACCCTGACCCCATACGCTGTGCTGCAGCGGGCGGATATCGCGGGCATGCGCCAACCCTCGATGGCGACCGTGCTCGAGGCCGTGGTTGGGCACTGGGGCGCGATCTTCGTCAGCCTCGGACTCTTGGTTTCGGTGCTCGGAGCTTACCTGGCATGGTCGCTGATCTGCGCTGAGGTGCTGTTCGCTGCAGCGAAGAACAAGGACATGCCCAAGGTCTTCGCCACCGAGAACGCGAACCGCGTTCCTGCGGCGGCGCTCTGGCTGACCAACATCGTCGTCCAGCTGATTGTCATCAGCACGTACTGGTCGCGAGACGCATTCGCGTTGATGCTCAATCTGACCAGCGCGATGTCGCTTATTCCTTATCTGTTCGTGGCGGCTTACGGGTTCAAGCTCTCCAAGGGCGGCGAATCCTACGACACCCAGCCGCAGGGGCGCCAGCGCGATCTGATCATCGCTTTAGTTGCCATGGTCTATACCGCGTTCATGATCTTCGCCGGCGGCATGAAGTTCATCCTGCTCTCCGCGGTCCTTTTCGCGCCGGGAACGCTGCTCTACATCTGGGCGCGACGCGAACAAAATACCACCGTCTTCAAGACCGGGGACATGGTCATCTTCGCCGTCGCTCTCATCGGCGCCCTGGTCGGTGTTTATGGGCTCATCAGTGGCATGATTCAAATCTAGACAGGAGTTCATCATGACGAACGCGAATGACGTAAAGTTCGGCGTGCACTCAGAGGTCGGCAAACTTCGCAAGGTGATGGTCTGCGCTCCCGGGTTGGCTCACACGCGTCTCACACCGTCCAACTGCGACGCTCTGCTCTTCGACGACGTGCTATGGGTCGATAACGCCAAGCGCGACCACTTCGACTTCATCAACAAGATGCGCGACCGCGGCGTCGACGTGGTGGAGATGCACAACCTTCTCGCCGAGACCGTCGCCGTTCCGGAGGCCAAGAAGTGGATCCTCGACAACCAGGTCATACCCGACCAGGTAGGTCTTGGCCTCGTGGACGAAATCCGCGGTTATCTCGAAGGTCTGGATTCCCGTAAGCTTGCCGAAACATTGCTTGGTGGACTGTCGACCGAAGATTTTCCGGAGACCCACGGCGGCGAGATGCTCAAGCTGGTCAAGGACGCGGCCGGCGTCACCGAGTATCTGCTGCCCCCGCTGCCCAACACGCTGTATACGCGTGACACGAGCTGCTGGATCTACGGCGGCGTCACGCTCAATTCGCTGTATTGGCCGGCGCGTCACGAAGAACCCATCCTGACAACTGCGATCTACAAGTTCCATCCCGACTTCGCCGGCAAGGTCAACGTCTGGTGGGGCGACCCAACCAAAGACCACGGCATGGCGACGTTCGAAGGTGGCGACGTGATGCCCATCGGCAAGGGCAACGTCCTGATCGGCATGAGCGAGCGCACCTCGCGCCAGGCCATCAGCCAGGTCGCCGCCGCACTCTTCGCAAAGGGCGCAGCCGAACGCGTCATCGTAGCTGCCATGCCCAAGCTGCGCGCCGCCATGCACCTCGACACCGTATTTACCTTCGCCGATCGCGACTGCGTCCTGCTCTACCCGGACATCGTGTATGGCATCGATGCCTTCTCCTACCGCCCCAGCAACAGGCCCGGCGGCGTCGAGTTGCACAAGGACAACAAGCCGTTCGTCGACGTCGTTGCCGAGGCGCTCGGACTCAAAAAGCTGCGCGTGGTCGAGACCGGCGGCAACGCCTACCAGCGCGAGCGCACCCAGTGGGACTCCGGCGCCAACCTCGTCTGCGCCTCCCCGGGCGTCGTCTTCGCCTACGACCGCAACGTCTACACCAACACCCTGCTCCGCAAGCAGGGCATCGAAGTCATCACCATCGTCGGCGCTGAACTCGGCCGCGGCCGCGGCGGCGGCCACTGCATGACCTGCCCCATCATCCGCGACCCCGTCGACTACTAACCACACGAATCAACCCACTGCCGCCGGGGCGTAACGATGAAGTTGCGCCTCGGCGACCCCCTGAGGCTGGAGCGATCCTTAGCCGGGACCTGCGATGAAGCTAGCCGGCCGCTTGCTGCTCGCTGGTTGGAGCTTCGGCTTGCTCTTCCCTTTGAGATTTAGCCTCTCGAGATTGAGCGCCACTGCAGCGCGGATGAGATCCTTCAAGGCCGCCTCATCGATCTTGTCGCCTTCGTGGATGTCGATGGCGCGCCTGACATTGCCGTCGAGGCTGGAGTTGAATAGACCGGAAGGGTCCTCCAATGCAGCACCCTTAGCAAAGGTCATCTTGACGACTTTCTTGTACGCCTCTCCCGTGCAGACGATGCCGCTGTGGGAGAAGACGGGAGTCCCCATAAACTTCCACTCTTCGACGATCTCAGGGTCTGCCTTGTGGATGATTGCTCGAACTTTCGCGAGCATCTTCCCGCGCCAGTCTCCAAGCTCGTTGATTCTCGCGTCGATGAGTACAGAAGCAGATTCCGCTGGGATGGTTTTTTCCATGTATAGCTCCAACTCTCGCACCTAATATTTATTTGTGAAGAGTCTATGTTTCTGTCGGTGTGTCTACCCACCGACCACTAGGCGACAATCCGCAAAGCCAGTTGAACGCTTTATGCCGTTCCTGTGCGATTGAGGTCAGCATAGCGAACTCTTCAAAAGAAAGGTCGCGGTAAGGTTTTTTCATGGCAGGAAAGTCAGACTCGATTGGCCTCGGCAAATCCCCGTTTTCGGCACCTTTTGATGCCGAGAATTCGATGATTTGCTCGATCGTCAGTCCTCCGAACTGGCCATGCAATTGCCCTTCTTCCTGGAGCCTTCGCGTCCGTGCCCGGCAGTGCCAAAGCTCCGCTATGTCCCTTTGTTTTTTTATCTCCTTTTGTGGACGTAAGCGAGCTTGCTTAACGAGATCCTTGATGGAGGTTGCTGGGAGCATCTTTACTGGTTCGTGGCCCGCTTCCTGATCATAGGACGGCAATTCCGGAACGATCTGAAGCGCCCAAAGCAAACATACGATCGATTCAGCCAGCCAACTTGCGTCGATTCGCTGCTGTGGAGTGATTTGATCGATTCCAGTCTGCAGGAACCTCCTTTCGTCTTCTTCGACATCCCGCCAGAGCCCCGCAGCTTTCAAGTAGTCAACATTCCGCATAGACATCTGCGCTGTATCTGTTGCGAACCGGGACCTTTCCTCTGGAGTCCATTGGCTCATGACACTCGCGAGGTCATCGATTGGAGGAGTTGCAAGATTCGTGACGAAGATGTATTTCAAAATGATGGCGCGCTTCATTGCAGGGGCAGCACTTGGATTTCTGTTTCGCCAAGAGAACATATGGAGCAGCATACGTTGAAGGGAACTGAGTGACAACGCACTTCTGCGACCTAAATTGTTCACTGCGCTTGTTGTTTATGCAGCCTGCCGTTTGTCGCAGGGAGCCCAATGGATGGCAGTGGGGATTGCACTAAGGATGGAGCGAGTCGTTCTGCGCAAAACTCGCTCCAGGGCGACTCGTGCCGCTCCGTGATGGTAAGTCGCCCAGCAGATGTCTTCGCAAACTTTCACGCGATAGGGGCGGAGTACGATAGCTCAACAAAGCCGTTCTTGTAAGCGACGACGTTCTTCAAATTCCACCTCTCCTCCGTCAGGGAACCACCGAACAGGCGGAGTCCTTCACCCAAGAGGACAGGCGCTATCGTCAACTTGATTTCGTCTACCAGGCCGAGTTCGAGAAAACGCTGGCACAACATGGCCCCGCCCACGAGCCAGATGTTTCGATATCGAGGCGCGAGTTGCACGTCAACTAATGTCTTGAGATCGCCCGAATAGAACTCGACGCTCTTCCTCGCCGGGGGCAATTCTCTGCCGGCCACCACAACGGCCGGAGTATCGCCATATGGCCAGCCCAGTTTAAGCGCGTGCTCATACGTGCGGGAACCGAGCACATAACAGTCGATCGTTTTGACGAAGGCCGCAGCTTCTTCCTCGGAGATGGAAACCCCGGCTTCGTAGATGCTTCGAGGGCTATCCATCCAGGAGACAGTGTTGTCCTTCTTCGCGATGAAGCCATCCAGACTGGAAACCATATGCAAGGTGACACATCGTCCTTTTGCGTCTCCTGTGCTGCGTGACATATTCCTCCTCGACCGGTCCAAGATTTTACCCAATGTGCACTGCTCTCGTGTTTATGCCGGACTGCCGTCTCTCGTAGAAAAGATCACGCCGATGACACGGCTTTGGGGTCGCAGCGCCCACGATGTCACAGTAAAAGCAGTGAGGATGAGAGGTGCGACGACGTGAAAGGCGTAAACGCCGTAGCCGCCGACTGCAGCGACGGATGCGGCCGCGCCTGTTAGGTCGAAGAAGATGCCGGCATACGCCCATTCCTTGAGCCGCGGAAAACGCGGCACAAGGATGGCAATGGCCCCAAGCACCTTCCAAACTCCCAAAATGGCAAAGAAGTACAGAGGGTAGCCAAGAACGGGCACCGTGGCATGCGGGTTGGCCCGAAATTGTGCCAACTGCCCCACCCCGCCAGTTCCGATAGGAAGCGCTACGAGAATAGTAGTTGTCCAATAAGCAATACTTTTTGCTTTCATAGTTAGTCCAACCCCGCAACGACACTCTCCAGGCCGCCGAAAAATTTCTGCCAGCCGTACTTTGCACCCTGATAAGCTGCCTGCTGATCGGGACCGAAACCGGATTGCTCCATGCGAACGTGGGTGCCGCCCTCCGCTGGAGTCAACGTCCAGAGCACCACCCATTGAAGCCCGCTTTCGCCTCCCCCAACACCCCAGTTATAGGACAGGCGTCGCAACGGGTCGACGACAACCACCTCGCAGTCGACAATACCATTCCAGTTCGGCATGGGATCGGCTCGGAATTGGAACTTCCGCCCGATCACCGGCTCGAAGTCGTTCTTCATCATCCATTGCGCGAGGAGCGGGCTCTCCGTGAGCGCGCGCCACAGTTTCTCCGGTGGGTGTAGGAATACCCTCTCGATCACAAGGGTACGCGTACTCTCTGCTTGATTGGTCCCTTCTGCTGTATTGCTCATGGTTCCATCCTTTCTAAAAGTGCTTCAAGACGGTCAAACCGGTCACGCCAGAAGGCGCCATAGTGATTGAGCCAATCCACCATCGGCGCCAGCGCATCGGGCTGCACGCGATAGTGAGTTTCGCGACCCTCGCGGCGATGCCGTACCAGCTTCGCCCTCTTCAGCACGGTCAAGTGCTTGGAGACAGCAGGCTGGGACACGCCCGCATAGCGAGTCAATGCGTGGACGGTCTGTTCGCCCTGCCGGGTCAACTCCTCAAAAATGGCCCTGCGAGTCGGGTCGGCAAGAGCGCGGAACACGTGATTGGCATTGACCTGCTTCACACACGAAACCATAACCGCACAGTTATGGTTTGTCAAGAACGCAATACTATTTAAAGAAACTATCTTGGTGCAAGGTCATCACAGGCTCTAGACTAATCAGCGATGTTTCAAACACTAACTGCACGACGTCTCATTACGCCGCAAGGCCCCTTGGATCATCCTGTCATCACGATCGCCGATGGACTGATTCAATCGATTGACTCCGCCACCAGCAGTAGCGAAGACACGACGTTGGCGCCTACCTTTCTCGACATCCACACTCACGGTGCCGCCAACCACGACGTCATGGAAGGCACCCCTGAAGCCCTCCGCACCATCAGCCAATTTCTGGCCACTCATGGCGTCGGACAGTATCTTGCGACCACGGTCACGGCTCCCATCGATAAGACACTGTGTTCCCTCGAAGGCATAGCCAACGCCATTGAGGCCCGCGACCACACTGGCGCTTCTGTTATCGGGATCCATCTCGAAGGCCCCTTCATCTCGCACATCAAACGCGGTGTCCACCCGCCGGATGACATTCTGCCACCCTCAATCGAGCTCTTCGATCGCTTCCAGCAGGCAGCCCGCGGACACATCCACCTCATGACCATCGCACCGGAGATCCCCGGAGCCGTCGATCTAATCGCTCACGCAGCAACGCAAGGCGTAAGACTCAGCATGGGCCACAGCAACGCCACCGCATCGGAGACACAAGCCGCAACCGCCGCCGGAGCCAGCAGCGCGACCCACACCTTCAACGCCATGCGGTCGCTCAACCACCGTGAACCCGGCATCATCGGGACGGTCCTCGATGACGACCACCTTTTTGCCGAGCTGATCTGCGACGGCGTCCACGTTGCTCCCGAACTAGTGCGGCTATGGCTCAAGGCCAAAGGGTCTGCAAAAGCCATCCTCGTCACTGACAGCATGAGCGCCACCGGCATGCCGGACGGAGACTACACGCTCGGCACCTTCCGCGTCACAGTGTCTAATGGTCGCTGCTACCTTGCCGACGATCTCGAACGAGGGGCACACACACTGGCCGGAAGCGTCCTTACTATGGATCGCGCTGTCGCCAATTTGCAGGCATTCACAGGGACGTCATTCTCAACGGCCATCCGCCTTGCAACAACCAACCCCACCAGCATGCTTGGCCTCGATTCACCACTTGTTCCGGGGCAACCGGCAAACTTCAACCTCTTCACTCCAGACGGCCAACTTAAATCCACAATCCTTCGCGGAGTGGCGATCTAAACTTCTGCATAGTTAGGGCAGCACAACTGGCGTTTAGAATAAAACGTCTGAGCCATGCCCTCCCTGCACACCACCCAACCCTCCATCGGGATCGACTTCGGCACCACCAACAGTTCCATCGTGCTCGCTCTACCCAACGGCGAGATCGACCTGGTCCGCTTCCCCACCGCTACAACGACCACCGAGTCCTTCCGCTCCGTCCTCTACCTCGAGCAGCACAAGCAAGCAGGTCGCTCCCAGGTCAAAAGCTTCACCGGCCCCTCCGCCATCGAGCACTACCTCGAAGCCGAACACAAAGGCCGCCTCATTCAGTCGCTCAAATCCTACCTCTCCAGTCGCACTCTCACAGGCACCGAAGTCTTCGGCCGCCGCTACCTCCTCGAAGACCTCATCTCGCGCATCCTCACCGATCTGCGTCTCCACGCCGAGCGGCAGTTCAACCAACCCATTCGTCACGCCACCATCGGCCGTCCCGTGCGCTTCGTCGGAGCCGACACCCCCGAAGACGACGCCTTCGCACTCACGCGCCTGCAGCTGGCCTTTATCCACGCAGGCTTTGAGTCCGTCGACTTCGAGATGGAGCCCATCGCCGCCGCCTACGCATACGAAGCCACCCTCGACCACGACGAACTCATCCTCATCGGAGACTTCGGCGGAGGCACCAGCGACTTCTCTCTGGTGAACGTAGGGCCCGGCACACGAGGCTCATCCGCTCCCCAGCGAGTCCTTGGAAACGCAGGCCTCGGTCTTGCCGGCGATGCCTTCGACGCACGCATCGTCCGCAAGCTCGTCTCACCCGCTCTCGGTGCCGATTCCTTGGCGCGCTCCCTCGGCAAGCTACTCCCGGCCGTTCCCGCCTGGATCTACGCGAACCTCGAGCGCTGGCACTACCTGTCCTTCCTCAAGACCCGCAACGTTAGCAACATCCTCAAAAGCGCCAACGCCAATGCACTCGAGCCCGAGAAGATCGCAGCCCTCATCACCCTCATCGACGAAGACCTCGGCTATCAACTTCATCAGGCAGTGCAGCGTCTGAAAATCGAGTTATCCCACAACGAAACAGCGCAGTTCCGCTTCCGCGACGGCAGCATGAACATTCAGTCCATAGTCACTCGCGAGGAGTTCGAGTCCTGGATCATCGACGACCTCGAATCGATCGAACACTCCGTCGATAGCCTGCTCGCATCCACCAATATCGCGACAGACAAGATCGACCGCGTCTTCCTCACCGGAGGCACCAGCTTCGTCCCCGCCGTCCGACGCATCTTCGAATCGCGTTTCACAGCGGCCCGCGTGCGCACCGGCAACGAGTTCACCTCGGTCGCACGCGGCTTGGCCCTGCGAGCCCATGAGTCTTCACGCACATAGCTTCAATGCAGCCGATAAACCTTGTCTCCCGTAGCCACCGGAATATCCTCCCCCACCTTCGGCGGATCGATGGTGGCCGCACCAGCCAATCCCGTGCCCGTCACATTGTTGATACTGAGCAGCGGCCCCGAGTAGCCCGTCACATGGATATCGCGAATCACCGCATGATGCACATTCGCCAGCGATATCCCCTTCACACAAGTACCACTCACATTCACCAGCGAAAAACCCTCGAGCGGCTTCTTCGGATGGATACCCGTACCCTCCACCAAACTCGGACAGTCCGTCACGCGAACATTCGAGAAGCGAAAATTTTTGATCGTCGGAATCCCCTCATCACCACCCACAGGAAACTCATCTTGAATCCCGCTGGCAAGAATATTGAAGCGCAGGAAGCCTCCGGTCATGCCTGATACATCAAGATCGTCTGCGACGATATCTTCAATAAACGCCCCCCGTCCAGGCCGACTCTTGATGTAAATCGCAAACGTCTTCGCCCCAGTAAACTTGCAGTGCTCAATCCGCACATTGCGAATCCCGCCCGAGGTCTCGCTTCCAATCCCGATACAAGCGAAGATCGAATCTGCAAACGTGCAGTTTTTGATCTGAATGTCCTCGCTGGTCTTAAGCAACTTATAAGCCTCGCTGCCTCGGCCAGATTTAATCGAGATGCAATCATCGCCCGTAGCAATATCGCAGCCATCGATCAGCACGCGCTTACACGAATCAACATCGATCCCATCGCCATTCCCGCCAGTACTGCGAATCGTCAGATTGCGGATAACAATGTCTTCACAGTAAGTCGGGTGCAGCGACCACATCAAGTGATAATCCGTCGAGAAATCCTCAAACCGAAGATGATTACACCCCATCGGTTCAATCAGCGCCGGATGCCGCAGCGGATTCTTTGCATTCGGCCTGCCGCCCAGCGCATAGTTGCCCATGATCTTCCCCGGTCCAACGATGCCGGTACGGTCAGCCTGCACAGCATAGATCAGTCCAAGATGCCCTGGAATCCACTTACCCTCCCACCGCACCTGCATCACGGGATAGTCGTCAAAGTCCGGCGACCCCTGAATCACCGCACCCTTTTCGAGCCGAAGCAGCACATTCGAACGAAGCGCGATCGCCCCCGTAAAGTAGTTCCCCGCTGGAACGACAACCTCGCCGCCACCAAAGACCCAGCAGCGATCAATCGTCTGCTGCAGCGCAACGGTGTCCTTAGTGGTACCGTCGCCCACTGCCCCATAGTCGCGCACGTTCAGAGCGAGAGCGGGCTTCTCATCTGCAATAGGCTGTGCCGATTTGCGCGATTTCTCCGCCGCCGCCGATTCGACAAACGCAAAAGCCCCGCTCGAACAAATCGCAGGAGCCACGAGCGCACTCTGCCCTGCCCTCTTCAAAAAACTTCGACGAGTATTGCCGTTATCACTATGAGTCACGCTTGCCTTCTACTCGGGAGATTAGGGCAGCAACAAGCGCCGCCTCACTATTTACGCTGTCACCGCAGCCAAGGTTTCACCTCCCACCGCGAGCCCGCCACAACGCACCTTCAAGCGAATCAGCCGGCTTCTCCATCATCTTCACCTTGGGAGCCATCTTCTTCAACGCAGCCACCATCGCCGCGCGCACCGGGGCGATATGTGCAATCACGCTACCCGTATACGCGACACGAATCTTTTCGTTACTTCCGGACTCCTGCATCTTCAACGCGATCAGCGTCACCTGTTCAGCAAGCTCGGCCCCGGCACGTTCCAACACCGCGGCCGCCAACTCATCGCCACCCTCGGCACACCTGGCCACCACCGGAGCCAACGCAGCAAAATCAGGACCTGGCCGCTCATTTGCCTTCTCCACGATCTCGCCCAGCGATCCCACCTCCCAAAACTCGCCGATCTCCTTCAGCAACTCCGTAGGAACACCCCGATCCTTCGCCCAGAACCCTGCGCGCAGTGCCTCCTGGCCAATCCAGAATCCGCTGCCTTCATCTCCCAGCGCCGGCCCCCACCCACCAACCGTGTAGATCGTTCCGTCAGCCGCACGCCCAACAAAGTTCGAACCCGTACCAGCGATCACGAGAATACCCGGCCCTCCCTTAAAGGCTCCATCCAGCGCAATCTCCTCATCGCCGCACAGTAGCAGTTCGCCGCCCACCACATCACCAATCTCGCGCTCGGCCCACTCCCTCACTGCGGCAATCGTGAAACCCGCAAGACCAATACAGGTCCTGGCAACCTCACCCAGCCCAACACCCGCTACCAAAGAGACCTCAGCCAGCATCGCCCGCAACCGCGCCGAGGCCTCTGCCTCACCCACCCGCATCAGTTTTATGCTGCCCGTGCTTGCGCGTCCCAGAACACGGTTCTCATCAGCCAGTACACACGATGTCTTCGTCCCACCTGCATCAATCGCCAGAAACAAACTCATATCCAAGTCATCATAACGGGATCGCTTCGTTTCTGGCCCACCCTCGTCCAATCTACAGAGCAAAATTGTCCCCACCGCTCAACATCCTCCAAACCACGCCACAAAACCGTCCCCCCCCACTATAAACTCGCTCTCATGCCCCAAGCTGTGCCCCCGACGCACCTACACATCTTTGATCTCGCCCTCGTGGTTGCCTATCTCATTGGGATCACCCTCTTCGGCCTGCGCTTTCGCAGCAGCAAAGACCCCAGCGCCCGCTCACTCCGAAGCTACTTTCTCGCCAATCAAACCATCCCCTGGTGGGCCATCGCCCTCTCCATCGTCTCAGCCGAGACCAGCACCCTCACCATCATCAGCGTCCCCGGCGTGGCCTTCGCCGGTGATTTCGGCTTCCTCCAGATCGTCATCGGCTACATGCTCGGACGAATCGTAGTCGCCGCGCTCTTCCTGCCCCGCTACTTCCAGGGCCAGATGCTAACCGCCTACCAACTCATCGATCAACGCTTCGGACGCACTCTGCACAAAGTCACCGCCGGCCTCTTCCTCCTCACCCGCGCCGCAGCCGAAGGAGTACGTGTCTTCGCAGTAAGCATCGTGGTAGGCATCGCCATCGGCACTGGAGACGTGCTCTCCATCGGCATCATCTCCGCTCTCACTCTGCTCTACACATTCGAGGGCGGCATGGCAGCCGTCATCTGGACCGATGTCGTCCAGATGGCCATCTACATCGGTGGAACCATCGTTGCCATCGCGACACTCGGCACACACGTCCCGGGCGGCTGGTCGCAGATCCACCAAATCGCAGCAGCAGCAGACAAGTTCCGCATCTTCCACTTCGCCCTCAACCTCACCCAGACCTACACCTTCTGGGCCGGAGTCCTTGGCGGAACCTTCCTCACCATGGCCTCGCACGGCACCGATCAGCTCATGGTCCAGCGCATGCTCGCCGCACGCAACCTCCGCGAATCCCGCCTCGCCCTGCTCTCCAGCGGAGCCGTCATCTTCCTTCAATTCACCCTCTTCCTTCTCATCGGCGCCGGGCTCTACGTCTTCTATGGCCAGCACCCCACAACCTTCCGCACCAACGACTACATCTTTCCAACCTTCATCGTCCACGAGATGCCCATCGGCATCGCCGGACTTCTCATCGCCGCCATCCTCGCCGCAGCCATGTCAAACCTCAGCGCCGCCCTCAACTCGCTCTCCTCAACAACGGTTGTAGACTTCTACATGCACTGGCGCCCCCAGGCCGACGACCGCGAACGCATGATGATCTCCCGCTCCTCCACCGTCCTCTGGGCGCTCGTCCTTTTCGCCGTCGCCGTTTACAGCGTCTTCGTCGGAGGCAAAGGCCACGTAGTTGAAGTCGGACTATCCATCGCCTCCGTCGCCTACGGAGCCCTGCTCGGCGTCTTCCTCCTCGGCACCCTCACCCGCTACGCAACCCAAACAGGAGCCATTCTCGGCATGATCATCGGCTTCGCACTCAACGTCGCTCTCTGGCAATTTCCGGGCCGCATCTGTTTAACGGGATCGCAAACACTAAAGGAATCAGACCAGACGGCACCGTTTTTCAGAGCTACCTCATATCGCCGATCGTCATCCCCCACATAGCCTTCACCTGGTACGTCCTCATAGGAGCCCTTGTAACCTTCGCCATAGGCTCCCTGGCCAGCCTTATCTTGCGTAAGAAGCTTAGACCAGCAGTATTCACTGCAATCCTGCTTTCGGCCGTCATCCTGAGCGGAACGTCGCGCCCTTGCGACGCGCAGTCGAAGGACCCCGAGGGAGCAAAATCCAGCAACACGGCGAAGACCACTTCCATAACAACGCCGGACTTCTCCCCCATCTCCACTCTCATCAACGAAGCCGTCGCCGCAAAGAAGCTCCCTGGAGCCGTAGTCCTCATCAACCACAACGGCAAAAAAGTCTTCGAACAGGCCTACGGAAACCGCGCCATCGAGCCCCTCACCGAAGCCATGACCGAAGACACCATCTTCGACATGGCCTCGCTCACCAAATGCCTCGCTACCGCCACCGCGATGATGCAGCTCTACGAAGCAGGCAAATATAAATTTGACGATCCCGTCGCCAAATATCTTCCTGCCTTCGCTGCCAACGGAAAAGAAAACGTCACCATCCGCGAGCTCCTCACCCACTACTCCGGCCTGCCCGAAGACGTCGACCTCAAAGACCCCTGGGGCCTCGCCGCTCCCGACAAGGCCGAAGGCATTCGCCGCGCCATGAACGCGACCCTCTACGGCCCTCCCGGCCTCACCTTCAAATACTCCGACATCAACTTCATCACCCTCGGAGCCCTCGTAGAAAAACTCAGCGGCCAGCCTCTCGACGTCTACGCCGAACGACACATCTTCGCCCCGCTCGAAATGACCCACACCCGCTACCTACCCATCAACCTGGCATGCGGCCCGTCAAACCTCATCCCATACCCCTCACGCGAAGACGCCCTGACCGCCATCCTGCACACCGGCCGCACAGTCGACAAATTCTGCACCGCGTCCACATGGAACGCCGAAGACTGGGTCCCCAACATCGCCCCCACCGCGCACGACAACGAACTTAACGCGCAGGTCAACCCCAACTTCGACCGCCTCCTCCGCGGCACCGTCCACGACCCCACCACCCGCCGCATGGGCGGAGTAGCTGGCCACGCGGGAGTCTTCTCCACCGCCGCCGACGTCGCTCTCTACGCCCAAGCCCTCCTCGACAAGCTCCTCCACAACACCGGCCCCTTCCCCCTCGAACAGGCCACGCTCCAACTCATGACGCGCCCCGAGCAACCCTCCACCGCCGTCAACACCGCCACCATCTTCACCCCTGACGGCCAAACCACCAAAGGCGTAGCAACCCGCGGCTTCGGCTGGGACATCAACTCCGCCTACTCCCGCCCGCGCGGCGAAATCTTCCCCATCGGCAGCTTCGGCCACACCGGCTTCACCGGAACATCCCTCTGGATCGACCCCCAATCCAACACCTTCGTCATCCTCCTCGCCAACGCCATCCACCCGCGCGGCAATCCACCCATCTCCGCACTCCGAGGTCAAGTAGCCACCGCCGCCGCCAAAACAATCAACCTGAGTCAGACACAGTCACCAGAAAAAAAAGCTGAGAGATACGTTGGTCCAAGAGGGGACGAAATGGCCCCACCTTTCGTTCCCGTCAATCTCGTTTCGTCCCAAGCCTCAGATAGCGTGATCACGGGCCCAACCCTCACCGGAATCGACGTCCTCGAACAAACCCACTTTGCCGCTCTACAGCAAGCCGCCACCCGCCACCAGAACCATCTCCGCATCGCCCTCCTCACCAACCAGACCGGCCTCGACTCGAGCGGACATCGCACCATCGACATCCTTAATCACTCCATCCCTCAAGTCGAACTCACCGAGCTCTTCTCTCCGGAACACGGCATCTTCGGCAAGCAGGACACCACCACCATCGCATCCGAAACCGACCCCACCACCCACCTCCCCGTCATCAGCCTCTACGGCCTCAAAGACTCCGACAAGCGCCCCTCCCACGCCCAACTCAAAGACCTCGATGCCGTCCTCATCGACCTTCAGGATGCGGGCGTCCGTTTCTATACCTACGAAGCCGTCACCGGCTACTTCATCGAAGCCGCAGCCCAGGAGAAAGCTCTCGGACACAACCTTGAGATCATCATCCTCGACCGACCCAACCCCATCGGCGGCGTGCAGGTGCAAGGCCCGGTCTCCGACGCAGGCCGCGACTCCTACACCAATTACATGCCGCTCCCCGTCCGCCACGGCCTAACCCTCGGCGAACTCGCCCGCTACATCAACGGCGAGCGACGCCTCCCCACGCCCGGCTCCCCCAACGTTCAGTCCCCACTCAACGCCCAACTCACCGTCATCCCGCTCGAACACTGGACACGCGATCAATACTTCGACCAGACCGGCCTCCCCTGGACGAACCCCAGCCCCAACCTCCGGAGCCTCACCGCAGCCACGCTCTACCCCGGTGTCGCTCTGGTTGAGACCACCAACATCTCCGTAGGCCGCGGCACCGCCACTCCCTTCGAGCACTTCGGCGCACCCTACATCGACGCCCCCGCCCTAGCCGCCTATCTCACCAAGCGCAACATCCCCGGAGTCACCTTCACCCCAACCACCATCACCGTAGCCGACGACGCCAACCACTACCCCTACCACGGCCAGACCATCCCCGGCATTCACCTCACCCTCACCGACCGCAACGCCCTCGACTCACCGGCCCTCGGCATCGAACTCCTCTCCGCACTCCAGCGCCTCTATCCAAAGCAGTTCAATCTCCCCCACGCCGACCGCCTCGTCGTCAACGTCAACACCATGCTTGCACTCCAGAACAACGACGACCCCCACAAGATCGTCTCCTCCTGGGCCACAGATCTCAACGCCTTCAAAGCCAGCCGCCATCCCTACCTACTCTACTGAGGCAGCTATCGCACTCACACCAAAGATAGTTTTGCTACTCCCTACCCCCTATCCCCTACCCCCTGTCCCTCAAAAGATGTATCTATCTCGCAACTCATTCAGTCACAAATTCATATCCTCTACACCTTCTTTACGTCAGAATAAGTAGATATATACGGAGAGGGACTCCCCAATGCCCCGGATTAACTTCCAGCAGCAACTCGTCGCCCTCAAGGACAAGCTCCTTGCCATGGCCGCTCTCTCGCAGCAGGCGCTTTCCCTCGCCCTCGAGGCATACCTCACCGGCGACATGGGCCTCTGCGACCACGTCAAAGAGATCGAAGCTGCCATCAACACCGCCGAACGCGACGTCGACGAGATGGCTTATGATCTCCTCGCCAAAGAGCAGCCCATGGCCATCGACCTCCGCTTCATCCTCTCCGTCATTAAGATCAACGGCGACCTCGAGCGCATCGGCGACCAGGCCTCCAACATCGCACAGCGCGCCCAGGCAGTCAGCGAGGACCCGCAGATCGTCCTTCCCATCGACATCCCCGACATGGGCGAGAAGGTCGGCATCATGATCCGCCGAGCCGTCCAATCGCTCCTCGAGGCAGATGCTCGCCTTGCCGAATCCGTCCTTGCCATGGACGACGAGATCGATGAAATGAACCGCGAGGTCCAGGCCGAACTCGTTGACGTCATGCAGCAGCATCCCACCGTCAGCAGCCAGGCCCTCAACGCCATCATCATCTCCCGCAACCTCGAGCGCGCCGCTGACCACGCCACCAACATCGCCGAAGACGTCATCTTCTGGGTCCGCGGCTCCGATGTCCGCCACAAATACTCCCTCGCTGGAGCGGAGTAACATCACAGGCTTAACTCGTTGGAAGTGGACCCTGAAAAGTTCTTGCTTTGAAAGGGCGCGGCTTCAGCCGCGCCGCAAGTGGCTCCACATTTAATGTGGCTTTAGCCACACAGGAATCTCCCCGCGCCACAAGAGAGCTTCCTCGCTCAGCTTTAACCGCGGCCTTGCTCTCCTTCAACTTAAGTGCACAGCCTCCGAGTACATTCCCTAATCCTTTCATCGCCCGGATAACCATGTTTTGCCCTTTACCCCCGTTTAGGTCAAAATGCGATAGATCAACCATCTGCATCTCTGCCCGCACCGAGAAAGGTATTCGGCATGCTCACGACAGTGGTTCTCTTCTGTTTTCTGATTGGGTGTATTGCTGGCCTACGCTCCTTCACCGCCCCTGCCGCCGTCTGCTGGGGAGCGCATCTAGGCTGGCTGCACTTCGCCGGAACGAGCTTTAGCTTCATTGATCACCCCGTAACCCTGGCCATCTTCACCCTCCTTGCTCTGGTCGAACTGGTGATGGACAAGTTGCCCAACACACCCGCGCGCACCGCGGCCGCCGGCCTGATCGCCCGCATCGTCACCGGCGCGTTCTGCGGAGCGGCGCTCGCAATAGCCACAGGCGGCGGCTTCATTGGCGGATCGATCATCGGCATCGTCGGCGCGCTCGTCGGCACCTTCGGCGGATATCACGTCCGCCACTTCCTCGTCACCACGGCCAAACTCCCCGACTTCGCCGTCGCCCTCGCCGAAGACCTCGTAGCAATCGTCGGCGCCTTCTTCATCGTCTCTCACGTATAAGCCGGCAGTCTTCCCCAAACCGACAGGAGAGACAAGTCTGAATACACAAGCTTTGCTCTTTTTGATCTTTTTGGTTCAAAATGCGGGATAGATTAACCAGTCGCACCTCGCCGCTCTACGAACCGGTACCACAATACTTTTCCTAAGAAAGGTACCTGCATGCTCACAACAATCATTTTCTTCTGCTTTCTTCTCGGCTGCGTAGCTGGTCTGCGCACCTTCACAGCTCCTGCGGTCGTTTGCTGGGGCGCACATCTCGGCTGGCTTCACTTCGCTGGAACCAGCTTCGGCTTTATGGATTACATGGTGACACTCATCATCTTCACCTTATTGGCGATAGGAGAGCTGATCTCAGACAAGCTGCCAAAGACCCCAGCCCGCACCTCCCCACCCCAATTGATCGGACGCATCATCTTTGGTGGATTTGCCGGCGCGGCACTTTCGGTGGCCCTTAACAGCACTCTCATCACCGGAGCGCTTGCGGGCATGGTCGGTGCTGCCATTGGAACCTTCGCTGGATACCATATGCGCCACGCTCTGGTCACTCAAGTGCACTTGCCCGACCTCCCCGTAGCGGTCATGGAAGACCTCCTCGCCATTGCAGGAGGCCTTTTTCTCGTCTCTCGCTTCTAATTTCGATCGTCTCGCCTGCCGTACTGACCTCGAAGTTCGGCAGAAAGGAATTCCATGCCTGAATCAACACGCTTCGACGCGATCATCATCGGCTCCGGCCAGGGAGGTAACCCTCTGGCCAAAGCACTCTCCGACAAGGGCAAGCGCACCGCAATGATCGAGCGCGCCAACGTCGGCGGAACCTGCGTCAACACCGGATGCACCCCCACCAAAACCATGGTGGCCAGCGCCGAGGTAGCCTACCTCGCACGACGCGCAAAAGACTACGGCGTCTACACAGGCGAAATCTTGGTCGACCTTGCCGTAGTTCGCGAACGTAAGCGCAACATCGTCAAGCAATGGCGTGCGGGCAGCGAGAACGGCCTGAAGAAAGCCAAACTCGTCGAGCTCATCCGAGGCGAAGCATCCTTCCTCGGCCCCAAGCAACTCCACATCCGCCTCAACGAAGGAGGCGAGCGAACCCTGACCGCCGACTGGATCTTCATCAACACCGGCCTCTCCACCACCAAGCCACCGCTCGAAGGCCTCGACACCGTCCCCTGGCTCGACAATGCCAGCATCATGGAGCTCGACACCGTCCCCGAGCACCTCATCGTCCTCGGCGGCGGCTACGTCGGCCTCGAGTTCGCCCAGATGTTCCAGCGCTTCGGCAGCCGTGTCACAGTCATCCAGCGCGACCACCAACTCCTCCCCGCCGAAGACACTGACGTAGCCGACGAGATCACCAAATTCCTCCGCGAAGACGGCATGGACATCGTCCTCAACGCCAGCGCAGTAAAGGTCTCTTCCACCGGCAAAGGCCTTACCCTGACCATCACCCACGAAGGCGCAACCAAAGCCATCGAAGGCACCCACCTCCTCATCGCCACCGGCCGCCACCCCAACACCGCAGACTTAAACCTCCCCTCCACAGGCATCGCAACCGATGCCCGCGGCTTCATCCCCGTAAACGACAAGCTCGAAACCATCGTCCCCGGCATCTATTGCATCGGCGACGTCAAAGGCGGCCCCGCCTTCACCCACGTCTCCTACGACGACTTCCGCATCCACCGCGACAACCTCCTCCAGGGCGGCAACGTCAGCATCGCCAACCGAGTCTTCCCCTACTGCGTCTTCCTCGACCCCCAGCTAGGCCGCATCGGCCTCAGCGAAAAAGAAGCCGTCAAACAAGGCAAAAAAATCCGCATAGCCCGCATCCCCATGACCTCTGTAGCTCGCGCCCTCGAAACCGACCGCTCCCGAGGCTTCATGAAGGCCCTCGTCGATCCCGAAACCGACCAAATCCTCGGAGCCGCCATCCTCGGCGAAGAGGGCGGGGAACTCATGGCCATGATCCAGATCGCAATGATGGGCAAACTAAAATACACCGTCCTCCGCGAAGCCGACCTCGCCCACCCCACCCTGGCCGAGTCCCTCAATACCCTCTTCAGCAACTTCCAGCCAGACTGAGCAGCCGAAAGGCGTAACGGTGATACAAGCGATAAAAACTGATAAGAACAAAGCGAACTGATCAAAACGAAGACCGCAGCCCAACTCTCTCTGTTCGTTCTTTTTATCTGCTTTTTTCCTTTTGATTACCGTTACGCCTTTATCCTCACTGTTTTTGATCCTGCAAATCCCCGCCAATCCGTGGTCGCACCTTGACGCCACCCCAATCCGCAATTAGCCTTTAACCCAATGGCGATTCTCCGCACCCTGCGCTCCTCAGCCTGTCGCATGTGTTGTTGCGACCCGGTGCGCCGTCGCCTTTGCCTCTGTTCGTAGACTTCAAGTCCGAACATCCCAGCAAAGCCACACAGCGCCCACTTACCAAGTGGGCCTTTTCATTTTCCGCTGACCCCAAAGGATTCCATCATGTCCACCTCTCCAGCACCGGTAGTCAAAGAAACCAAGGCCCAGCGCTCCGAGCGCCTCAAGCTCGCCAAGAACCCCTGGGAAGCCTGGGACGAGGTCCGCGAGTTCGCTCGCAACGGCCGCGACACCGTACTACCCGAGTGGACCGGTCTCTACTTCAAGTGGTGGGGTGTTTACACCCAGGGCGACGGCCTCGGCGTCACCGGCGGCGCCAACGGCGAAGGCAAAGCCACCGAATTCTTCATGATGCGCATCGGCCTCCCCAACGGCATCCTCACCAGCCAGCAGACCCGCGTCATCGGCCAGCTCACCAAAAAGTACGCCCGCAACCTCGCCGACATCACCACCCGCCAGAACATCCAGCTCCACTGGCTCACCCTCTCCGGCCTCGTCGAAGTCGTCGACGCCCTCACCGCCGTCGGCCTCTCCCCCAAGGGAGCGTGCGGAGACGTCGTCCGCAACGTCACCGGCTGCCCCCTTGCCGGACTCGACCACACCGAGCTCATCGACTCCAGCCCCCTCGCCGTCGAAATCGCCCACCACCTCACGGCGAACCCCGAGTTCTACAATCTCCCGCGCAAATTCAAGATCTCCGTCACAGGCTGCCCCGTCTGGTGCACCTATCCCGAGATCAACGACGTAGCCCTCACCGCCATCAAGCGCATCGTCGATGGTAAGGAAGAGATCGGCTACACCCTCCGCGTCGGCGGCGGCCTCTCCACCGAGCCCCACATCGCCGAGCGCATTCCCGCCTTCATCCCGCAGTCGAAGGCCCTCGAAGTCGTCACCGCCGTAGTCCGCATCTTCAAGGAGCAGACCGAGCTCCGCGAAAACCGCACCCGCGCCCGCATCAAGTACCTCTTCATGCGCCACGGCTGGACCCCCGAGTCCTTCCTCGTCGCCCTCGAAGAAAAGCTCGGCTACAAGCTCGATCCCAACCCGCTCTCCGCCGACGTCGTCCCCGCCGACATCTACCGCGACCACGTTGGCATCGCTCCGCAGCGCCAGCCCGGCCTCTCCTCGGTCGGAGCCTCCGTGCTCAACGGCCGCCTCTCCGGCGATCAGCTCATCGCCCTCGCCGATCTCGCCGACAAGTACGGCAACGGCCAGCTCCGCGCCACCATCGGCCAGAACATTCTCATCGTCAACGTCCCCGACCGCGAGACCGCAGCCCTCGTCATCGAACTCAACACCCTCAACCTCCACGTCGACGTCTCCGCCTTCTGGCGCGGCGCCATCGCCTGCACCGGCACCGAGTTCTGCAAACTGGCCATCGCCGAGACCAAGAGCTTCAACAAGTGGCTCGTCAACGAACTCGAAGACCGCCTCCCCGGCTTTGACCAGCAGATCCGCCTCCACGTCACCGGCTGCACCAACTCCTGCGGCCAGCACTGGATCGCCGACATCGGCCTCGAAGGCAAAAAGATCAAGAAAGACGGCCAGATGGTCGATGCCTTCTTCTTCTGCGTAGGAGGCTCCGTCGGCAAGTACGCCCGCCCCGCGCGCCCCCTTGGCTACCGTGTAGCCGCCACCGAGGTCCCCGACGCCATCGAGCGCCTCCTCACCGGCTACCTCGCCGTCCGCACCCCCGGCGAAGACCTGCGCTCCTACTTCGACCGCACCACCGACGACACCCTCCGCGCCCAGCTAGCCGGAGCCGTCATCGACCCAGTCGAACGCGATGCCCCACCCGTAGGAGCAGGCCACCTGGCCCCCGGCGAATGATGCCTTTGAAGTAAAGTCTATGTGTGACGAATGACGGCATCAAAAGGGCGACGAGTTTCTCGGTCTTTGGATTTGGCATCCTATTAGGACTCTGGGGTTGTCTCGCATACGCGGGTTCAATGTTCGTCGTGGGAGAGAATGATAGCCCTCAAGAAGTTTGGGCGCTTACCTTTGCTTTTGCGACAGTACTACCGGCTTGTATTTTGGCACTCTGGCAGAGATTCATTGCGGGCATTTGGCTAGTTTTCGCAGGCTGTTACTTTACCTATGCCATGGTTGCGCAACGCTCTTACATGATCCACGTAAGGAATTTCCCCGATCAACCGACGATTCGACAAACAGTGTTAGATAGCCTGCACTGGAGTTGGATCCTACTCGCGATTGGCCTATTCGGAATAACAACTAGCCTAATGAAATGGCCGAAACTGTTGGGTGCTCGTCGTAGCAGCGCAACTGATGATATCCAACCGTAACCAGGAACACGATTTTGTTCATCTTCCCAGTCTGTTCGATCCGCGAGGCAAATTAACTCGCTGGAAATAACCGCGTCGTATTCTCCTTCAGCGCAATGCCCGTGCATTGGAGACGTTTCGCTTCGTTCATGTAGAAGACAATCCGCTGCGCCGCATCCGCATAGCTCAGCCCCTCATGCCGGATGTTGGAGATGCAGTTACGCTCCGCATCCGTACGACCCGGACGTGGCTCCCAGGTGATGTAGACGCCAAGCGAGTCCGGCGCACTCAAGCCGGGACGTTCCCCGATCAGCACAACGGCAAGTTTTGCCTGCAAGAGCGCCCCAATCTCATCCCCAATAGCCACGCGGCCCTGGCTAACGACGCATACCGGCCCCATACGCCACCGCTCCGGATCGAGATCGTGCATCACAGCGTCCAGCAACGGAAGTGCATGACGTTCCACCGCAAGCGCAGAGAGACCGTCAGCAATTACAAAGACGACCTCGGACTCTTCCAGAATATTCGTGGAATGTTCCCGCAATACCTGCGCGGAGTCCGGACACAGAGCACGGCCCAGGTCTGGGCGGCGCAGGTAAACCCGACGATCATCCTGCCCAGGTTCGCCAGCAACTGCGCTCCGAAGCGCAAGACATTCCATCTGCCGCTCCCGCAACACCTGCACTAACGCCGTCACATCCAGCTGTGCATGAACGGCATCGCGAGCAAGCGCATGATCAAGCTGGAAGCGAAGCTGCTCGGAAGTTGGGATCGCCGGGCCCACCCGACCCAGCGAAACCCGCGCAGAGGTATACCGCCGCAATGCATCGCCGAGGCCGGGCTTATATTTCGCGATATCGGCCCCGTCGTTGCTCATACAGACCCCAGAGCGGGCAGCAGCGCCCCGGGTTGTCCTATCGAGTAAAGCTGCCGACATGCATCACTCGCCAGCCAAGCCTCGAACTCCGGAGCGGGTCGCAGTCCAAGCAGCCGGCGAAGATACAGCGCGTCATGAAACGACGTGCTCTGGTAGTTCAGCATGATGTCATCAGCGCCGGGCACCCCCATGATGTAGTTCACCCCGGCCGCGCCCAGCATGGTCAGCAACGCATCCATATCGTCCTGATCGGCCTCCGCGTGGTTGGTATAGCAGATGTCGCATCCCATAGGCAGGCCCAGCAACTTGCCGCAGAAATGGTCCTCCAGCCCAGCGCGCAGAATCTGTTTGCCGTCATACAAATACTCCGGACCGATAAACCCAACCACCGTATTAACCAGCATCGGCCGATAGTGCCGTGCAACGCCATACGCGCGGGCTTCCAGCGTCTGCTGGTCTACGCCGTGGTGCGCATTGGCCGAGAGCGCGCTTCCCTGTCCCGTCTCAAAGTAGAAGATGTTCTCGCCGCCAATCTCAGCACCTATGCCGCCGCGCTTCAGCTCCTCGGCCATCGCAAGCGCTTCGTCAAGCAGAGCCAGACTAACGCCAAACGACGCATTCGCAGCCTCCGTGCCGGCAATCGATTGAAAGAGCAGATCCAGCGGCGCGCCCTGCCGCATCGCCTCCATCTGCGTCGTCACGTGAGCCAGCACACAGCTTTGTGTTGGAATGCTGTAGCGCACCCGCACATGATCCATCAGCCGCAGCAACGCAGTCACCGTGCCCACATTGTCCGAGACCGGGTTAATACCGATCACTGCATCCCCGGAACCCAGCAACAGACCGTCCAGCATACTGGCCGCGATGCCAACAGGATCGTCCGTCGGATGGTTCGGCTGCAGACGGGTCGAAAGCCGCCCCGGCAAACCGACCGTAGTGCGGAACCTCGTCACCACAGAGATCTTCCGCGCAACATAAATCAGATCCTGCACCCGCATCACCTTGGAAACCGCCGCGGCCATCTCCGGCATCAGACCCGCACTCAGCTCCGCGATCCGTTCACCGGTGCAGTCGTCCGAAAGCAACCAGTCGCGGAACTCACCCACGGTGAGGCCAGCCACCGGCGCAAATGCAGCCTTGTCCTGCGTATCGAAGATCAGCCGTGTGACCGCATCGCTTTCATACGGAACGACCGCCTCATCCTGAAAGGCACTCAACGGAAGCTCCGCCAGCGTCATCTGCGCAATCACACGCTCTTCAGCACCTACCGCTGCGATACCGGCAAGCTGATCACCCAAGCGCAAGGGCGAGGCCTGCGCCAGAAGCGACCGCAGATCCCCAAAGATGTGCTTTACGCCGCGAACTGTATGACTGTAGGGCATCAGGCACTCTCGGCAGGCATGTGGACTTTCTTCTTCACGCCGATTGTATGCGGTCGGACACCCGTTATGATCAAAGGGGAGCCTCCCATGTCCCTCTTCCCTATCTTCCTCAAACTGACCGCCCGCCCATGCATTGTCATTGGAGCAGGCCATCTCGCCGAATCGAAGATCGAGTCCCTCCAGGCCGCCGCCGCTCAGATCACCGTCATCGCCCCTCAGTCCAGCGAACGCATCGCCGACCTAGCCGCCTCAGGCGAGCTCACCTGGCACCAGCGCGAATACGCCAACGGAGACCTGACCGGCAGCTTCCTCGTCGTAGCCGCCACCAACGTCCCCGCCGTCAACCGAGCCGTCTTCGCCGAAGCCACCGAAAAAGGCGTCCTCTGCAACGCAGTCGACGACCCACCCTTCTGCGACTTCTACTTCCCTTCCGTCGTCCGCCGCGGAGACCTCCAGATCGCCATCTCCACCGCGGGAGCCAGCCCCGCCCTCGCCCAACAACTCCGCCGCGACCTCAACGAACAGCTCCCCCTCGACCTCGGCGACTGGCTAGCCGACCTCGGCCAACTCCGCCGCGAAGTCGTCGCCGCCGAACCCCTCAATGAATCCCGCCGTCTTCTCCTCCACGAACTCGCCCAGCGCCAGGTCTGCGCCTACGACCAGTGCCCCTCCCGCCTCCTCGCCCGAGAACACGCTCTCACCAATCCCCTCCCAAAAAATCCCTGACACCTGCCCCTCGAACCTGATACCAAATATCTAATGCCCTACGAATCCGACCAGGAAGCACAACCCGGCACCGTCTACCTCGCAGGAGCGGGCCCCGGCGACCCTAATCTCCTCACCCTCCGCGCCGTCACGCTCCTCCAGACCGCCGACGTCATCCTCCCCGACGACCTCGTCACCGACGAGATCCTCGCCCTGGCTAGCCCCACCGCCGACATCATCCCCGTCGGCAAGCGCTGTGGCCAGCCCCGCATCACCCAGGCCGGCATCCACGCCCTCATGCTCGAACACGCCGGTCAGGGCCGCTCTGTCCTGCGCTTAAAATCCGGCGACCCGCTCGTCTTCGGCCGCGCCGGCGAAGAGATCGCCTTCCTCCGCGAGCACTCCCTCCCCTTCGAGATCGTCCCCGGCATCACCGCCGCCTTCGCCGTAGCCGCAACACTGCAAACGCCCCTAACCGACCGCTCCGCCGCCTCCAAACTCATCCTCGCCACCGCCCATCATGCCGAAGGCAAGCTCGAAGTCACTCCCAAGTGGACCGGAGCCTTCCCCGAGGACGCGACCCTCGTCATCTACATGCCCGGCCGCCACTTCCGCGCCCTCGCCGACGACCTCATCGCCTCCGGCATCGCCCCCGAAACCCCCTGTGTAGCCGTCAGCAAAGCCTCCACCCCCCACGAACAAGTCCACGCCACCACCCTCCACCAAATCACCGACGACGCCGTGGGCCCCGCCCCCGTCATTCTCATGATCGGCCACGCCATTCAACCCACCCAACAGCCAACTCGAGCACTGCCTCCAGATAGCGACTAAACTGTACTCATGAAGCCCCTCAGCACCCGACGTCTTCTCTTCGTAGCTACCCTCCTCATCCTCCTTCAGATACATCCCGCCTTCGCACAGAAAGAGCACGTCCCGGCAGCGTCCATCCCCACAGCTGACCTCATCCAGCCCGCGGACCTGGCTGCTACCCTCGAGTCCACCTCGCCCAAGCCCCTCATCTTCCAGGTCGGCTCGCACATCCTCTTCGCCGAGGCCCACATCCCCGGTTCCGAGTATGCCGGTCCCACCAACCAGGACGCCGGTCTCCAGATACTCAAAGACCGCATCGCAAACCTTCCCAAAGACACGCCCCTCGTCCTCTACTGCGGCTGCTGCCCATGGGAGCGCTGCCCCAACATCGCACCCGCTTACAATCTGCTCCACAGCATGGGCTTCACGCACCTGAAAGTCCTCTACATCGCCGACAACTTCGGCGCCAACTGGGCCGCCAAAGGATATCCAGTCGCAAAGGGCCGTTAAATGAAGCCGCGCAGTATCCTTCTCGCCGCCGCAATTCTCTTCACCGTATCTGCGTCACTATCCGCGCAGCCTGCGGCAAAACCAACTGCACAACCCGCACTCCGCAATGCCCCCGACTTCACCCGCACCAGCCTCGAGGGCAAGCCAATCCGTCTCAGCAGTTTTCGCGGAAAACTCGTCCTGCTCAACTTCTGGGCGACATGGTGTGGCCCCTGCATCGCAGAGATTCCGCGCTTCTCCACCTGGCAGACGAAATACGGTCCCCATGGATTCCAGGTCATCGGCGTCTCCATGGACGACGACTCCGCTCCGGTGATGAAGACCGTTCGCAAGTACCAGCTCGCCTACCCGGTCGTCATGGGAGACGAGCACCTCGGCGAACTCTACGGCGGCGTCCTCGGCCTTCCAGTCACTTTTCTCATCAGCCCTGAGGGCAAGATCCTCGCCCGCTACCAGGGCGAGACCGATCTCGGCCAATTAGAAAAACGCATCGCCACCCTTGTAGCAAAGAAGCCATAATCGAGCCTTTTAGACGATGCCGAAAAAGTTCTTGTTTTGAAAGGGCGCGACTTTAGTCGCGCCGCAATCAATTTCAATAGGGCTTTAGCCCCTGAGGGAATCTTTCCACTTCGAAGCGGACTTCTTCAGCACCCCCTTATAGTCTGCCGGTCACAGCCGCAGCACCTAGTGATGCTCCCGTGGAACAGCCGCAGCATGCCCAACCGTAACGCTCACCGGCACTGAAGCAGCCCCTTCACCATTCGAATTCGCAGCAGCAACCACAAAATAAGTAGTCCCTTTCTCCGCCGGAATCCCCGTAAAGCTCGGCGAAGTCAGCCCACTCGCAATCGTATGAAACGGCCCACTCGCATTGTCCGAAGCCGCAACCCGATACGTCCGCGCCCCCGCAACCGCAGCCCAAGTCACCGAAACCGCATCATCCGCCGCCTCCGCTCTCACCTGCACTGGAGCCGCAACAACAGCCCCACCCGGCAGCAGCCCATACACACAAAACTGCCCCGTCCCGACATTCTCCGCGCCAAAGCTAGCGAGATAAACCTTCCCATTCGCAATCGTTGGCGGAGCCATCTTCGAATAATTGCCGCAATCATCACGAGCAGGTTGCTGCAGCGAGTTCCAAAGCTCATGGCCAATATCATCGGCATCATAAGCATGCAGAATCCCCGGCCTCGACTCATGCCACGAATCGCCCGTCGCATGAATCGCCGCCCACAGAATCCCATCCCTCGAACCATTCGCCGACAGCGAAAGCATCGCCCCGGGATGCCCTTCATTCACCTCCGGCCGCGTCATCACCGGAACCTCCTCAAGCCTGCCCGCCACCAGCCGATAGACGCGAGCCTTATCGCGCTGCCCCCACACATACAGCAGCTCACCCTTCTTCGCGCTCTTCCAGTACACCAGACTGTGCAGATGCGACGCCGTCGCCTGAAAGTGCTGCACCGCATGCTCATCGCCAAGATGCCCCAGTTGCCCCGTATTCAGCACATAGAGCACTCCCTCCTTACCCCCACCCATCACAAGCTGCGTCCCCGGAATCAACGTAGCCCCCGACGAGTTCAGATCGACATCCTTCTCATCCAGTTCCTCATGGTTGGTCGGCGTAAACCAATCAAGAAGCTTCAGCCTCGGATCAAACTTCAAGAAGCTCTCACTGAAGTTAGCCGCACCATCCCAGTTCCCATTTCCGGTCACAACATAGATATTGCCCTGCTCATCCACAGCAGGAGCCTGCCCTGACTGCCAGATGCTCGCCCCATCACCCGTAGGAGACGTATTGAAAACCGCAGTCTGCTGCAGCGACTTCGCATCATAAGCCATCAGAAAGCCGTGATAAGGTCCTTTATCGCAGTGCGACGCATACCCCACCACCACCGTCCCGCCCGAAAGCAACAGCGCAGGCCGCTGATTCTGCAGCAGCGCATCGAACCCCGGAGCCGCAATCACAACCGGACTATTCGCAAGATCCGCACCCGTCGCAATATCCAACGCATGCAGCCGCTGGATAAACCCATCGCTCACCCGCGTCAACGCCACAACATACAGCGTCCCACTCTCCGCATCGATCACCGGAGTCCCGATAATCCCCATCTTCCCATTGATGTCCAGACACCCAAACTTCGCACCATGCAGATTCGCCGGCACACCAAAGTTCACATGCCAGATAGGCGCCGCCTGACCAGCCTCATTCGCATCGAACGCATAAACGCTGTTGTTCACCGTCGTCAAATAGACAACATCATGCGTACCCCCACCGATCCTCACATTCGAGACATAGAGCGGTTGCCCATACACCTGATCATCGACAACCCTCTTGAACAGCATCCCAAACTGCTTCCCATTCACATTCGTCGGGGTCAGTACAGTCTCGACTAGGTTGGCGCCAGTACGCTGCCTGTCATTATGCTGCGTAAGCACATTCACCTGCGCAGGGAGCAGCGTCGCCGTCATCACCACAATCGCCCCACCAGCAAGACGTCTCAAATTCATCGCTATCCTCAAAATTTCATTACAGCTAACAGATAGAGACTACTCATCCCCAAACCTTCCCGCTCATCTATTCCAGCAGTTCGCCGATAGAACAACAAGAGCCACGAAACAAGGAGACCGAAAAGCGTGAGCGTGGAATTAATCGACGAAACAATCCAGGGCACCTTCCTCTCATCCGTCACCGACACCACGATACTCGATCAAAGCGTCGAAGACGTCCTCGGCCTCATGCTCGGCGTCCCAGTCAGCGTAGTCGAAAATGTCACCATCGCTGAATCCGACTCCGTAACTCTGACTGCTGTCATAGGCCTCGCAGGAGCGCTCAGTGGCGCCTATACCGTTCTCGTCACCGCAGAGGCCGCCATGCAGATGACCGCCTGCATGGCCGGAATCGAGTTTACCTCCGTCGACGAAACCGTCCTCGATGGCCTGGGCGAAATCACCAACATGCTAGCCGGAGCATGGAAGTCCAGGATCCCCAGTCTCAACTCTGCCTGCCTGCTCTCGGTCCCCACCGTCGTCACCGGCACCCAGTACGAAGTCCACAAGCGCACCTCCGCCTTCCGCCTCTCCCGCAGCTATCGCTTCAACGACTACGTCTTCACCGTAAGCATCTATGGCGAAAACCCATAAGATACTTCCTTCGCAAGCTCTTTCACCGAAAACATTCCCGTCCAAAAATTGACACACTCCAAGAGACAATGGATGATGATTCTGTCTCTTGTAGTCCCCTTCCTTGGTGTTCGACCTGTTTGATCATAGGCTCGACAAATCGACGCACTGCTCGCTCGACAGCTTCCTAACGATTGGCTGAGATCGCTTCGGAGCTATCGCAAGCGAAGAGCACCTGCACTTCTCGCCGCGTATCGACTCTAAAAAACGCAAGGCGACATCGCCCCGGCCCTGAATCAAATCGTCTCGTCATCCGCGAGTCTCAGGAGCGTCACAATGAATCGAGCCACCGCCCAAACCCATCTCCTCATCGCCGCCGCGATGCTGGCAGCAACCGCCACCGCAATTGCCCAGGCAGGTGGCGATCTGCAACAGAAACTGGCAGCAGTGAAACAATCAGCTGCCGAGAACCATCAGAAGCTGCATCAGTATCAATGGACGGAAACGAGCCAGCTAACGCTCAAGGGTGAGGCGAAGCCCCCCTCGCAATCCATGTGTCAGTACGGCCCCGACGGGAAGGTGCAGAAGACCCTCATGAGCGCCCCACCGCCACCCCCAAGCGGAGGCAGAGTCAAGCAAAGGGTAATCGAGAAAAAGACTGGAGAGATGAAGGATTACATGGGACAGGTCAAGACCCTGCTCGCTATGTACACACCGCCTGATCCGCAGCGCATGCAACAAGCCTCTCAGGCCGGCAAAGTCTCCCTGAATACCACAGTAGGCACAGGCATGGCTGAGATCGTATTCAAAGACTACGCACTGCCCGGCGACCAGATGACGATCTCTTTCGACACCGCAGCCAAAAAAATCAAGGCACTGAACGTCAACACCTACATGGATGATCCAAAGGACGTAGTCACCCTGGCAGTGAAGTTCGCCAGCCTGCCCGACGGCACCAACTACGTGCAGCAAAGTGTTCTCGACGCCACAGCCAAGCAACTCCAGGTAACGACCACGAGCTCCAATTACCATCCAATGTGAGCAAATTGACATTCCGGTTTTATATGCAGTCGCCGCTGATCGGCGTCATCGGTGCAACTCGGTGTTAAGCTTCCATCTCTGCTAGCATCGAAGTTTGGCCACCATGATGACTAGCACCAGCACCGAAGCCCCTATCCGAGTCCGCATAGCCCCCTCCCCCACCGGCGACCCCCACGTTGGCACCGCCTACATCGGCCTGCTCAACTACATCTACGCCCGCCAACGCAACGGCAAATTCGTCCTCCGCATCGAAGACACCGACCGCACCCGTTTCGTCCCCACCTCCGAGCAGATGATCTTCGACTCCCTCCGCTGGCTCGGCCTCACCTGGGACGAAGGCCCCGACGTCGGTGGCCCCCACGGCCCCTACCGCCAGTCCGAGCGCACCGAACTCTACCGCGAGCATGCCGAACTCCTCCTCGCCAACGGCACCGCCTACCGCTGCTTCTGCACCGCCGAAGAGCTCGAAGCCGTCCGCAAACAGCAGATCGCCGCCAAGCTCCCCCCACGCTACCCCGGCACATGCCGCAATCTCTCCCAAGATCAAATCGCCGCTAACCAAGCTGCGAACAAGTCCTACACCATCCGCCTGGCCATCCCTCCACACGGCGCAGACACCACCGCCTCCACCACCTTCCGCGACGAACTCCGCGGCGACATCACCTTCGACCACAGCAACGTCGACGATCAAGTCCTCATGAAGTCCGACGGCTTCCCCACCTATCATCTCGCCAACGTCGTTGACGACCACCTCATGCAGATCACCGACGTCATCCGTGCCGAAGAGTGGATCTCCTCGACCCCAAAGCACGTCCTGCTCTACAATGCCTTCGGCTGGCAGCAGCCACGCTTCTGGCACATGCCACTCCTGCGCAACATCGACAAGTCCAAAATCTCCAAGCGCAAAAATCCCGTCTCGCTCATCTACTACCAGCAGGCCGGCTTCCTCCCCGAAGCCATCATCAACTTTCTCGGCCTCATGGGCGGCGGCATGCCCGCCGACATCAACAACGGCACCGAGCAATTCACCCTACCCGAAATGGTCGAGCATTTCGTCTTCACCAACATCCGCCTCGGCGGCCCCGTCTTCGACCTCACCAAGCTCAAGTGGCTCAACGGCGAATACCTCCGCAAGCTCACCCCCGAGCAGTTCTACGCCGAGCTACGCAAAACCGTCCTATCCGACGCCTACCTCAGCCACATCGCGCCCCTCATCCAAACCCGCATCGAAACCCTCGGCCAGTTCGGCGACCTTACCACCTTCTTCTTCCGCGACGACGTCCTACCCACACAGGAAGTCTTCCTCCCCAAAAAGCGCACCCTCGAAGAGACCATCGCCTTCGCCACCGATCAGCTAGCCACTCTCGAAGCCACCGACTGGACCCACGAAGCCCTCGAGCCCGCACTCAAAAAACTAGGCGAAGAAAAATCCTGGTCCGTCAAAGAAAACTTCATGCTCCTCCGAGCCATCATCACCGGCAGCACCATGTCTCCACCACTCCTCGAAAGCATGGTCGTCTTCGGCAAAGCCCGCTCCCTCGACCGCGTCCGCCGCTTCCTAGACGCCCAGAAGAAGTTATCCAACGCTAAGAAGTAGTCCCCGGAAATAGCCGGGTGCCCCATTCATGGCGCGGTCTCATCGCGACATGAGTGGGCAATTGCGCAAAGCGCGATCCGCTTTGCGTTGTGAAATCAGACTCGGGATCGCCCCAGGTTGAATCTCCTCCACCCGAAGGCCTAAAATCCAATCCACCGAAACCGTGGGAGGTTCCCATGCCCCACTACGAATACCTCTGCAAAGCCTGCAACAAAACCTTCACCAAGACCCTGCATATCGTCGAGCACGACACAGAAAAGACCACCTGCCCGCACTGTGGCAGCCGCGAAACAGAACAGAGCTGGTCCACCTTCTCCGCCGTTACCTCAAGGAAGAGCGCCTGAACTTAGCGGCACAGGAGGCACCCATGCACTTCAGCAATTTCTCCTTCGGCACCATCCAAATCGACGGCAACACCTACACGCACGACGTCATAATCGACCGCGGAGAAGTCCGCAAACGGAAGAAAGCACCTTCCCAAAGATTCCGCGACGAGTTCGGACACACACCCCTGTCCATCGAAGAAAAGATCCCCTGGAAGTGCGAGCGCCTTGTGATCGGCACAGGAGCGCACGGCCAGTTGCCCGTGATGAAGGAAGTAAAACGCGAAGCCGAGCGCCGTCACGTCAAACTGGTCGTCGTACCAACCAGCGAAGCTCTCCGCCTGGTAGAAAAAGAGTCCAAGGCCAATGCCATCCTCCACGTCACATGTTGAAGATGCAGCCGCGTAGCTACAAAGCATTCTCCAGCGCCGAAGCGATCTTCGCGGCCCCAGCAACATTCGGATGCCCGGCCGAAGCCCGTACACATTGAATCCACTGTGGGATGTGAACCACATCGCCATAAATCTTTTCGCACACGGCCGATCGCGTATCCGCCACTTCGTCCTCTGGTTCAAGCAGCGGCGAAAGCTCCCAAAGAAGTGAATCCGGCGCCCACATTGAATTCACTTCCGTAAAGGGAAGCTTCACAAAAATGCAGGTATCGTTCTTCAGCGAAGCATTCGCGCCATCCACCGCCGCCTGCAACTTGGTATCAGACATCTTCCAGAAGGTAAGACAGTTTCCCACCACCGAAGGGATCATATCCTTCGATGAAAAGGTAGCTTTCAGAGCCACAGAGCTGGTAGCCACGCCATGCAACTCCAGCAACATTCGGAAATGGTCGTCACTTGGAAATCCCGTCTTTCCGCTGAGGATCGGGTAGTACCCAATCACAGCGATCTTCGCCCCCGGTTTAGTCAGCTTCGCCGCCGTTGCTTGCAATAGCTGCTGCATCGACTGCCGACAGAACTGATCGATCCATTGTTCAAGCTGGTTGGGATTAGTCCACGGGCTCAGGATACGGGTAAGCCCCACATCGTTGATCCCTCCGTTCAACAGAACAAGATCCACCTGCGACCAGTCCCGTACACCCAGAACCTGCTGCCAATCCGACGGCGACGCCACAGGAACCTCGCCATTCTCAACCTCATTCGACGAGTCCGTCTGACTCCCAATAACCGCGCCTGAATGGGCCACCCGGCTAAACGCCACACCCTTCGCCGCAGCAAACAGCGAGTCGAATTTATGTCCTTCGATCAGCCCTTGTCCCCAGCACACCGAATCTCCAACGGTCAGAATCATCTCAATCTCCCCTTTGCAATTCCCGTCGAAACCGTCAAAGTCAGCCACCCATCACACCAGCAGATATCCAAGATCAATCGTCGCAATGTGGTTCGCAGCCATCTGCGCAGAATCTTCTTCGATGTACTCATGCATCGCAATCGGGCTCGTTCCCCCATTGATCAGATGTTTCAGCAGGTCAAAGCCATGAGCGATGATGTTGTCATGCTCATCCATATCGCAATCAAGCAGATGAACAGGATTGCCATCCACCTTAAGAAAAGACACCGTCAACTGCAAATCTCCCTGCTCATACTTCTTCTTCACTGTGACCATCTGCTGAAGATTGTTCTGGATGTCGTACTGCGGTGGAATATTGCCATAATGCAATAGAAAATCCAACGAAGGCTCCGTCGAATATCCCTGCCCTTGGAATACGCCATTAAGATTCTGAACAATCGTGGACACATTCTCGAACAAGCCCGGATCGACCTCTGCCACAAATCGTTCCTGATCGATGCGCACAATCTTTTTCACATAGCTGAACCATGGGACCAGCGCAATCGGGTCCCGTTCATCGCTAAGAACCGCGAACAGATTCAGCAAAGCGGTCTTGCCAAGAATCTGCGGACTCCCTGCCAGGGCATCGTAGTTAGCGTTCAAATCTCCAACGGCTGGCCCATTCTTCAGATCGACATTCGTGCTCACCGATAAAACAGCCTTCAGCGGATCAAACCGTGGCGAAACAAGCGCCTTCAACGCAGTGAACTGCGGAGACCACTTGCCAGGAAGCCGCGCCAACTTAATAAGAAACGATGGCGCGGGATTCCCTCTCGGTTGAAACAGAAAACCGGATACAGCATCGAACCTCGAAAATGTAACGTTCACCTGCCAGACCGGAAAGCCATCAGGACTCGGAACCACGACTTTGACCTGACTGTCGAAGTTTTGAATCACCACATGCCCCACCTGCTTCTGAAGTGGACTCGTTTCGAAAATATCGACTATGACCTGAGGATCAACCGCTCCCAAGCCTTCCATCGTCTTCGCGCTAATCGTGATCGTTATATCGGGCATCTCAAAAATACCTCTCAAAAAGTTGTCCCATTATGCGCTCCGTCCAAGCCCCCCTTGTAAAAATGTTGGATGAATGCAAATAACAGACCACCTCCGTACGCTTGAAGAACAGCTCTTCCAGCCCGCCATCCGCCGGAACGCCGAGGTCCTGGCCACTCTTCTCGCCGACGACTTCATCGAATTCGGCAGCTCCGGCCGTACCTTCGACAAAGCCTCCATCGTCGCCGAGCTCCGCAACGAGCCACCCCGCCCCGCATCGCTTCTCAGCGACTTTGCCGTTCGTCCCCTCGCGCCCGAAGCCATGCTCGTAACCTACCGCACCACGCGCCACGACTCATCCGGCAACATCACGCATCAGGCCCGCCGCAGCTCCATCTGGGTCCACCGCAACGACCGCTGGCAGATCACCTTCCACCAGGGCACCCCGATCCCATCTCAATAAATTCCTCAAATCCGTTACACCACTCAGCAGGTTCCTCCCCGCGTGAAAAGGATTGCCGCTCCGGGTGAGGTGGGCCATGGTGGTGTGCTTTTTTTGCGAGTCCGGTTGGTCGTTGTTACCGTCGTTCCAGGCGGCTTGGTGGCGGTCAGTCTCTAGCGCGGTTTTTCCACAGGAAAATCTGTCAACCCCCGGAATGGTCTAATCCGCTGTAAACAAAAGACATCCGCTTGCCGATGAATTTAGGTCAAACGAATATAATGGAAGTAGCAGAAGAAAAAGCCCCGGTCGGTTTCGGGGGCTTCCTCTTTCGCTCATAGATGCATCCTGGCAAAAGAATGATCGAGTCGGAGGTCCAGACCTAAATCATTATTTTTCGAATACTTTACGCAAACAAGTAGGGGGAGGGGTGGCACTACCCATTCCGAAACATCTGCTTGATCCCCCGCAGAGCCTGCCGAGTCCGCTCCTCATTCTCAATCAGCGAGAACCGCACATGCTCATCGCCATGCTCGCCGAACCCAATCCCTGGACTCACCGCAACCTTGGCCTCAGCCAGCAGCTTCTTTGAAAACTCAACCGACCCTAGCGCCCGATACTGCTCCGGAATCTTCGCCCACGCAAACATCGTGGCCTTCGGAAGATCCACCGGCCAACCCAGCTTATTCAACCCCGGCACCAGAACATCCCGCCGGGCCTTGTAGTTGTCGCGAATCTCGGCAACACAATCCTGCGGTCCTTCAAGCGCCGCAATCGAGGCCACCTGGATCGGCGTAAACGTTCCATAGTCGAAGTAGCTCTTGATTCGCCCCAGTGCCCCGACAAGCTTCTTGTTCCCCACCATAAAGCCCACGCGCCACCCCGGCATGTTGTAGCTCTTCGAAAGCGTAAAAAATTCAACCGCAATATCCTTCGCGCCCGGAACCTCAAGGATGCTCGGCGCGCGATAACCGTCGAACACAATATCGGCATAAGCCAGATCATGCACGATATAGATCCCCAGTTCCTTGCACAGAGCAACAATCCGCTCAAAGAAGGGAAGCTCCACACACTGCGCCGTAGGATTCGCCGGAAAATTCAAAATCAGCAGCTTCGGCCGAGGCTCCATGCGCGGCAGCTCATACTCCAGCGCAGCCAGTACCTGATCCGCGCAAGCATCCGGCACCGGAATACTCTGCACCTTCGACCCCGCAATCACAGGCCCGAAGATATGAATCGGATAGCTAGGATTCGGCACCGCAACCGTGTCCGCATCATCCAGAACAGCAAGACACAAATGCGCGATCCCCTCTTTCGAGCCGATCGTCACAATCGCCTCGGTCTCCTGGTCGAGATCGACGTTATACCGCGTCTTGTACCAATTGCAGATCGCCCTGCGCAGCCGCGGAATCCCACGCGAAAGCGAGTAGCGATGCGTTGCCGTCTTCTGAGCCGCCTCAATCAGCTTGTCGACAATAGCCTTCGGAGTCGCGCCATCAGGATTCCCCATCCCGAAGTCGATAATGTCCTCGCCCCGCTTCCGAGCCGCAGCCTTCAACTCGCTCGTTATGTTGAACACATACGCCGGCAGCCGTGTCAGCCTTCTAAACTCGTCCATCGCGCCCTACTTGCCCCCAGTAATCGTCTCCATCCATCATGCCATCATCAACCGAGCAAAACTCCCCGCAGTGCCTCACTCGTCACCACCACTCACTTCGCTGTAAACACCACCTGCACCGGCAGACTCTTCGGCGGATAGCAAGCCGCATGATCGCAAGCCTGATAATGCAGTACTCCATCCACCGTATGCTGCCCAGCCTCAGCAACCACAGGCAGCTTCACCGTAAACGCGCCCGAATAAACATCCAGCTTCTCTGAAGGATCAAAGCTGAAGCTGTAACTCGTCCCCACCGGATACTCTACTGTCCCAGCCTTCACACCATCGGCAGGCTTGAACGTCACCTGAGTAGGAATCAGCAACTCCGACTTCGGCGTATGCGAGTTCACATGGAACCCATCCACCACATGGAAGTGCAGCTCGACAATATTCTTCGCCCCGGCCTTTAACACCTGAGGCTCAGCCGCAAACATGACATACTGCTTCGGCTTCGGCGCAGGAGCATCCAGACTCCCCATCTGAGCTACCATCGTCCCGCAGCCCACGATCAACCCAGCCAACACCATCCCAAGTCGCATCACAGCCCACCCGCAATCTGCTTAGTCGGCGCCGCAGCGGTTCCCGAAGCAATCGTCTTCTTGATATTCGCCTCGATCTCATCCTTCGTTCCAAGCCCGGCGGTCACCTCAACCACCACGCCATTCTTGTCCACATAGAACGACATCGGCAGAACATCCAGCCCGCCATAAGCCGTTTGCACCTTCCCATCCGTTAGCAGGATCGGATAGCTCACACCCGTCTTATGCGCAACCTTCGCGATCACATCCTTGCCGGCATCCACATCGTCAGCCAGCCCGAGAATCTCAAACCCCTGCCCCGCATACTGCTTCCGGAACTCCTCAAACCAAGGCATCTCCACCTTGCAAGGCCCGCACCACGTAGCCCAGAAGTTCACCAGCACCGGCCGCCCCTTGTAGTCGCTCAGCGAGACCTTCTTCCCATCCAGACTCACCAGTGCAAACCCCGGCGCCGCCCTCCCACGCAGATGCGGCTCCTCACCTTCAACAGTCGATTGCCCTCCCGACCCCGCCTTATCCGGAATCAGTTCGACCCGATTCTGCTGGGCCCGCTGCATCTCCAGCTTCCGCTCCCGCAGGTTATGCCATCCCGCCCATAGCAGCATCGAAATCCCAACCACAATCAAACCAAGAAACAGCGCACTTCGCTTCACGTTGAACATCCTTCCGGCAACCACCGTTGCCCAAGCCACACCTTCTAGTTTAGACGGACGACGCCATAAATGCTCCCGTTCGGCCCAGTTATCTGGCAACTCAGCAATCCAGGCGAGATAAACTCCACCTCTCCCTCTGCTAGCATCGACATGGCCCGGCAACCATGTCCACCACACCCGCCAACCCGGCAGACCCCATCCTCCCCTCCGACTTCGTCCGCATCGAAGCCGCCGCCCTCACCGACCTCGCCCTCCGCCTCGACGGCCCCATGCTCGCGCCCTTCACCCAGGCTGTCAATCTCCTCCTGCGGTCCGCCATCACGCAGAACCGCATCATCGTCACCGGCATCGGCAAAAGCGGCATCATCGCCCGCAAGATCGCCGCCACCCTCCGCTCCACCGGAACCCCAGCCCACTATCTCCACCCAGCCGACGCAATCCATGGCGACCTCGGCATGCTCTCCCGCGGCGACACGGTCCTCGCCCTCTCCGCCAGCGGCGAAACCGAAGAGCTCCTCCGCCTCCTTCCTCTCCTCAAGCGCCTCGCCGACAAGCTCATCACCCTCACCGGCTGCATCACCTCCACCCTCGCCCAGGCCAGCGACATCGTCCTCGACACCAGCGTCAACGCCGAAGCCTGCCCTCTCAACCTCGCCCCCACCGCCTCCACCACCGTCATGCTCGCCCTCGGTGACGCCCTCGCCCTCGAAGTAAGCCGCCGCCGAGGCTGGAAGGCCGAAGACTTCGCCGAACTCCACCCCGGAGGCCGTCTCGGCAAACGTCTCGCCCACGCCCGCGACCTCATGCACTCAGGCGAAGCCCTCCCACGAGTCTCCGCCAACACACCCATGCCGCAAGTCATCTACGAGATGTCCCGCAAAAAACTAGGCATGACCACCGTCCTCTCCACCGAAGGCCCAGACGCAGGCCTTCTCCTGGGCATGATCAGCGACGGAGACCTCCGCCGCCTCCTCGAGCGCGACGGCCCTCACGCCCTCGAGCGCACCGCAGGCGAGATCATGAATCCCCACCCCTTCACCATCGACTCCAACGCCTTCGCCTCCTCCGCTCTGGCCTTGATGGAAGAGAAAAAGATCACCTCACTCATCGTCGCCACTCCCAACGGCCACGCCGAAGGCGTCCTCCACCTCCACGACCTCTGGACCCTCGAACTCATCTGAAAGTGACGCTCCCGTCAACGGACCAGCTGGCCATCTGGCTCCTCGATCCGATGGAATTAGCCAAGCCCGACCCGGCGAACCAACTCAGCAAATCGCGGATCACTGCGGATCGGGTCGAAGTAAGGATGCGTCTTCAGAAACTGCAGGATATTCGATTGCTCCGCATAGGCTTGCTCGAGCCAGTAGAAAGCTTGTTCATCGTCGCCAAGACCCAGGTAAGCATTCACAAACGCCGCCGCAGGAATGTAGCCCTCCTGCCTGCGTCGTTTCAGCTCCGCCAGCAGCCGGATCGCATCGCTACGCCGCCCCGCATGGGCATACGCTCGAATCAGCACGCCGGTTACAGCGGGACTACCCGGCGACAGCGAGAGCGCCTTCTCCAACACAGGGATTGCGTCCGCCGGCCTATCGTCGGCAATCAGCGCAAAACCCAGTCCCATAAGATTCAAGGCACTGTCCGGTTGTACGGCCAACGCGCTGCGAGACTCGCGGATAGCGTCATCGTACCTATGGGCATGGAACATAATCCGCGAAACGCTGTCACCGGAGACCCCGAACGGATCTAGCGCTCGGGCGTGCTGAATCTGGGCCACAGCTTCGTCTGTACGTCCCTGGCATGACAGCCACAGAGCAAACTTCGCGAGCGCGTCAGCATGGTTCGGGTTCAATTCTAGGGCGCGCTTGTATTCTGCCTCGGCTTCAGCCCAGTGCCATTCTTCCTGCAGGACATTTGCCAGCACCACGTGAGCCTCCACAAGATTCGGATCTAACTCCAGCGCCTTTCGGGCAAAGCTCGTAACCTTCGGCCGCGTCACTTCCGGAGAACCTCCGGCAAAGACGGTCCCAAGTGTGGTGTAGGCCTCTGCCAGGCCCACATAAGCTGGCGCAAATGCCGCGTCTCGATTGACCGTGTCCTCGAAATAATGAATGCTTTGCTCCACCGCGCCTCTGTTTCCCTGGTTTAAAGCAAACCGCCCCTGCAGATAGCTCTCATAGACTTCAGGAGCGACAGGACGAGCAGAGCTGAGACGCCGCTGTTCCTCCCCGGTCACCGTTACCTCCACTTTCTCAGCGATGGATTGCGCTAGTTCGCTCTCCAGCGTCAACGCATCGCGCATCTCGCGGTCATAGGTCTCAGACCAGAAATGCTCGTCGGTTGCGCCGCGAATCAGCTGCACCGTGACACGAATGCGATCGCCTTCTTTCATGACCGAGCCTTCGACGACAGCGTCCACGCCCAGTGTTCTGGCGATCTCCGGTATAGAGATCTTCGGATCTTTGAAGCGGATCACGGACGTGTGAGAGATCACATGCAGATCGTGGATATTCGCGAGGCGTCCGATCAGAGCCTCGGTGATGCCGTCGGCCAGGTATTCCTGCGCAGGATCCCCAGACAAGTTCCGCAGAGGTAGCACGGCCAACGACCGGATTTTGGGCTCTACCGTAACCGTTGCACGCTGCCGGAATAAGAGCCACGCAACAGCAGCCACGCAAATACAAAGGACGGCAGCCAGAGCAAACCACAGGCGAGTTCTCCGCGCGGCAATTGTTGCTGGAGATATCTCGTCCTCAGGCTCCCTCTCGGACTCGTCCACACGCGAACGCCGGCTCTGAATCCAGTCGTCGAGCTCTTCACTCAGCGCATACACGGAGCCGCGTTTGTCGTGCACATGCCGGTGGACCGGCATCCCCTCCCGCTTCTCCCAGCGCTGGACCGTCGTGACATCGCGGTTCAGATAGGCCGCGATCTCCTTCCACGAATCAAGCCTCTTTTCAGGAGGCTTCTCTACTGGCGGGATTTCATACGACGGCTCACCCATAGAGATCTCCGGCGCAGTCCAGCTTACCGCAGCGCGAAATGAGCCGAGTGTATCCCCTCTCGATCAAACCGCAAAAGACGGCATTAGACGGCACATGGCCCGTTCCGTGACTTGCTGCTTGCGAAACCGTGCAAAGTACACGATCGTGTCACCAGTTCAGGCGCGAAGTCGCTGAAGTTCCGCTCACTTCCATCGATTCCCAGGAAAGCTCGGGCTTTGGGGCAGTCTGTGAATTTTCGGTGACTCCGGCGCCAATCCCAAACCTGGAGACCCCTCATGAAAGGCAAAACCCTGACTTCGGCGGTAGGCATGCTCTCATTGTTTTTGTTGGTTTCAGCCACCTGCGCTTTGGCCCAGGAGCGCAAGCCCCTGCACTTCAGCGGCCTGATCAACGATTATTCACCCCTGAGTACGAGCGTCAAAGGCAGCCCATGGGAGATGCATGGTCAATGGTCCATGGACCTCCACCCAGAGTGGGGAACCGCCGACTTCGCAGCGGATATGACGATGTCAGGCTTTGGGAGAACCCCAGCACCGGCGAATGCTGTAGATCCGACCCAGCCCCTTGTGAACCCTCACACGCACCACATCAGGTTGACGAACGTCAGGATCACCTGGGACATGACCGGCTGCCCCACATACCTCACCCCCATGCCCACAATGGGCTTTCAGTTGAACGGCACCGTCAGCCTGATGACGGGGAATGGACAAATCGCCCCCTTCGAGACGGACCCACCCTCATCGACGCTACAGGTCTGCGTCACCGGAGGAAACGATGTCCAGTACTCGATGCCGAATTCGAACATTACGCTGGTCTTCGGTGGGCCCGCGACGACACATTTCGGGCCGCAGGCCATCCATGGCGTCGTGCGTATAGCGTCAGCCGACTCGACCGGAAAAAATCGAGACGACCATCGATAAACGACTAGGGACACTCTAAACGACTAGGGACACTCTGAATAAGTCCCGAGCCGAACCCGTTTTGAAAGGGCGCGGCTTCAGCCGCGCCGCAAGTAGCTCAATTTCAATGGGGCTTTAGCCCCTGAGGGAATATTTCTGTTGTCAGGATTGTCGGCTCATGGAACTTATTCAGAGCCTCCCTGGACGGGATGATTGCTTCCACTCTGGGGTTCCGGTTGAACCTACGACGACGCAAGCGCGACTGCCAGTCCGAACTGGCTTTCTGCCCGTATATTTTGCACCGGTACTCGCCTTGCCGAAGCTCCACCGTAGCCGATCTCACTCTCGATTGGCGCCTTCAGGACGTCAAAACTTGACTTAACCACCCTGGGAGAACGGCCCACCGCTTAGAATGAGTTCCTTGGTCTATTGCCCAGTCAACCACCGAAGTCCAGACCAGGTCCAGACCTATCATCCATCCTTTGAAGACTTTAGGACCTAAAGTACGGGGGAGGGGGGTACCTACAAATCCAACGATCTCCCATGCAAAGATTCATCCGGAAGTTAGAATAGAGAGATAACGAAAAAGCCCTCGCTCGAAGAGCCGGAAGGTCCTACAAACTCCATGCATCGCTGGTCGCAACTCTTTATCCCCACCCTTCGTGAAGCCCCCACAGACGCCGAAGTCGCCAGCCACAAGCTCCTCCTCCGCGCCGGCTACATCCGCCAGCTCGGCGCCGGCATCTACAGCTACCTCCTCCTCGGCAACCGCTCCATCAACAAGATCATCGCCATCGTCCGCGAAGAGATGGACAGGATCGGCCAGGAGTTTCTCCTCCCCGCACTCAATCCCCGCGAGATCTGGGAGGAATCCGGCCGCTGGTCCGTCATGGGCGACAACATGTTCCGCCTCAAGGACCGCAAAGGCGCCGAACTCTGCCTCGCCATGACCCACGAAGAGGTCATGACCTCCATCGCTCGCAACGAGCTCCGCAGCTACAAGCAGCTCCCCCAGATCTGGTACCAGATCCAGACCAAGTTCCGCGACGAGCCCCGCCCCAAGTCCGGCCTCCTCCGCGTCCGCCAGTTCATCATGAAGGACGCCTACTCCTTCGACATCGACGAGGCCGGCCTCGACGCCAGCTATAACAAGCACGACGACGCCTACCGCCGCATCTTCACCCGCTGCGGCCTCGAGTTCGTCGCCGTCGAAGCCGACTCCGGCGCCATGGGCGGCTCCGGCTCGCAGGAGTTCATGGTCTACACCGAAGCCGGTGAAGACCTCATCGCATCAGCCGCCTCCGGCTACGCCGCCAACCTCGAGAAGGCCACCAGCCGCCTCGCCCCGGTCGAAGACCTCGCCCCCACCGGCGACGGCAATCCCGAACTAGTCCACACCCCCGGCCAGCGCACCATCGAAGAGGTCGGCGCCTTCCTCAACACCCAACCTCAGCACCAGATCAAGACCATGGCCTACATCGCCGAACCTCCCCGAAGCCGACCACGCGAAGCTGCGGCACATCCCGCCCCGTCGTCGTCTTCCTCCGCGGCGACCACTCACTCAACGAGGCCAAACTCATCGCCATCACCGGCGGCGAACTCCGCCCCATGACACCCGAAGAGCTACACGCCACCTTCAAAACCCCCGCCGGCTACCTCGGCCCCATCGGCCTCGAAGCCGCGCCACACCCCAAGAAGCCCGGCACCCTCGTCATCCTCGACAAGGCCCTCGAAGGCCGCACCAACCTCATCGCCGGAGCCAACAAGGAGGAGTACCACCTCCGCAACGTCACCCCCATCCGCGACTTCAAGCCCACCCTCATCGCCGACGTCCGCAACATCATCGAAGGCGAAGGCTGCCCCATCGACGGCAGCCCCCTACGCCTCGGCAAGGCCGTCGAGATCGGCCACATCTTCAAGCTCGGCTACAAGTACTCCAAGTCCATGGGAGCCTCCGTCCTCAACCGCGACGGCAAAGAGGTCACCCCCATCATGGGCAGCTACGGCATCGGCATCGAGCGCATCCTCACCGCCGCCATCGAGTCCTCCGCCGCAGCGAATGACGGCTAGTGCCTACGCCCTCCACCCCGCCATCGCCCCCTTCCAGGTCGTCGTCACCATCACCAACATCGGCGACGCAAGCCCTCCTCGCCGCCGGAGAAAAAGTCGCCGCCGACCTCACCGCCGCCGGTCTCGACGTCCTTCTCGACGACCGCGACGAGCGCGCCGGAGTCAAATTCAAAGACGCCGACCTCATCGGCATCCCCTATCGCATCAACATTGGACGCGGAGTAGCTGAAGGCAAAGTTGAACTCGTCGATCGCCTGCAGAAGCTCAATCAAGACGTCGCCATCGATCAGATAGCATCCACCGTAGCGAATCAGGTAACATCCGCCCTGCAAACCTCGCTCTCCGGACACTGCCGTCTAATCGTCTAAACGGAAGGGACTTTTGCCAGTCAAACTCAAATACGGCCAGAACAACACCAGAACACCCGCCCAGTCACACGACTCTCGCGCAATCGTCTTCTGCGTGGCGCCCTCGTCGTCATCTTGGCGGCTGCCTCGATCTTCGCGGCTGTCTTCGGCTACTTCTACTACAAGTACCAGCACGTCGTCGACGACCGCCTCGCCATCCGGCCCGATCTTCGCCAACGTCTCGCAGATCTACGCCGCTCCCCGCGAGGTCCGCACCGGCCAGAAGCTCACCGCCGTCAGCCATCGCCGCCGATCTCCGCCAGGCCGGCTACAACACCAACCCCCAGCTCGGCACCTTCCAGCTCAACGGCGACACCATCTTCATCAAGCCCGGCCCCCAGAGCTACCACACCACCGACGGCGCCACCATCACCACCGCCGACGGCGAAGTCCAGAGCATCACCGCCGAAAACGGCGCCGCCCTCCGCGGCTACGAGCTCGAGCCCCAGCTCATCACCGCGCTCTCCGAAGACAAGAACCGCACCAAGCGCCGCCTCGTCACCTACAAAGAGATCCCGCCGCACCTGGTCCAGGCCGTCACCGCCATCGAAGACCGTCGCTTCTTCGAGCACGGCGGCGTCAACTACCTCCGCATGCTCGACTGGGCCTGGCACGATCTTCGCGGCGACCGGCGCTGGACGGCGGCGGCTCCACCCTCACCATGCAGCTCGCGCGCGGCTTCTTCCTGACTCGCCTGAGACGCCGCATCAAGCGCAAGCTCATCGAGATCATGATCACCTTCCAGCTCGAGTCACGCTTCACCAAGCAGCAGATCTTCGAGATGTACGCCAACCAGATCAACCTCGGCCACCGCGGCAGCTACGACATCAACGGCTTCGGCGAAGCCTCCCAGGCCTTCTTCGGCAAAGACCTCAAGCAGCTCGACACCGCCGAGGCGCGCTCCTCGCCGGCATGATCCAGAGCCCCAGCCGCCTCAACCCCTATCGCCACCCCGAGCGCGCCATCGACCGCCGCAACGTCGTCCTCGACTCCATGGTCGAGACCGGCGCCATCACCGCAGCCGAGGCCACCCGCGCCAAAGCCGAGCCCCTCCGTCTCGCCACCCCCAACGTCGACGCCAGCGAAGCGCCCTACTTCGTCGACCTCGTCCACGACCAGCTCGTCCAGCGCATCGGCGACCAGGACCTCGCCCACCAGAGCCTCCGCATCTACACCTCGCTCGACCCCGACCTCCAGCGCGCCGCCTCCGAGGCCGTCGAAATCGGCATGAAGAACGTCGACGAGATGGTCCGCAAGCAGCACAAGAGGCAACGAAGCAACCATCACCTACCCGCAGGTCTCGCTCGTCGCCCTCAACCCCCACACCGGCCAGATCCTGGCGCTCGTCGGCGGCCGCAACTACGGCGTCTCGCAGCTCAATCACGCCGTCTCCGAATCGCCCCACCGGCTCCATCTTCAAGCCCTTCGTCTACGCCACCGCTTACAACACCTCGCTCAACGGAACATCTCTCGACGAAGGCGGTGTCTTCACCGCGCTCACCCGCATCAACGACGATCCCCAGGACTTCGGCACCAACGGCCAGTCCTACATCCCCGGCAACTTCGAAAAGGGCGAGTACCCCGGCATGGTCACCGCCGCCGACGCCATCGCCCACTCGCTCAACATCGCCACCATCGCCCTCGCCCAGAAGGTCGGCTACGAAAACGTCGCCGCTCTCGCCCGCTCCGCCGGCATCACCGCCGCCAGGGCCACCCCGTCCGTCGCCATCGGCACCTACAGCGCCACGCCCATCGACATGGCCGGCGCCTACACCGTCTTCGCCAACGGCGGCGTCCACATCAATCCCTGGATGCTCGCCAGCGTCCGCAGTCCCAACGGCGATATCGTCGCCGACTACTCCCCGCAGGCCAAACAGGTCCTCGATCCCCGCGTCGCCTACCTCACCCAGTCCCTCATGGAAGGCGTCATGACCTGCGGCACCGCCGCCAGCCGTCCGCAGCCACGGCTTCACCGCCCCCGCCGCCGGCAAGACCGGAACCAGCCACGACGCCTGGTTCGCCGGCTACACCTCCAACCTCCTCTGCATCATCTGGGTCGGCAACGACGACTACACCGACGTCAAGCTCCAGGGCGCCCTCGCCGCCGCGCCCATCTGGGCCGAGTTCATGAAGCGCGCCATCCAGCTCCCCCAGTACTCCGACGTTAAACCCTTCACTGCCCCCGAAGGCGTCACCAACGTACGCATCGACAGAACCACCAACCTGCGCGCCGACTCCACCTGTCCCGACACCACCCTCAACGTGGCCTTCCTCGACGGCACTGCTCCCGTCAACACCTGCAGCCAGATGTCCGAGAGCCCCCAGAACTTCCTCCAGAAGCTCTTCGGTATAGGCGGCCACTCTAACCCGGAACCCACGAGCCCCAACACTCCACCGGCAACGCCGCCAGCTACACCGCCCGCGTCACACGGAAGCCCCAACACTCCACCGGACGGCAACGCCCCCGACACGACGAAGCCCGCCGAACCCAAAAAGAAGAACTTCTTCCAAAAGATCTTTGGCGCTGGCAACGATAAGAACAAACAACAAGCCCAGCCACCATCACCCCCACCGCAATAAACCGGGTGCCCCATCCTGAGCGCGCCTGATCGCGCGAAGGTTGGGAGTCAATACAGCTCGTGTACTGCACCACCATCCCCTGCTTCCACCCCGGCTACATCGGCTGACACTCCGGACACCAGAAAGTCACCCGCACCTGCACTCCCTGCTTCCGCATCATCACCGTCGCCCCACACCGGCGACACTCCTGCCCCTGCCGCCGATACACCCAAAGCCTCTCCTCCCGATCCATCGAGGACGTAGTATGTCGATTCCCTGAGGTTGTCGCAATTCCCGCACCTGATCCCTCTGCCACATTCGCCTTCATATACCGCTGCGCAAAATCCACGATCTTCTCCATCTCACGCTCCGTAATCGTCCCCATCGTCCGAAACGGATTCACCCCTGCCGCAAACGCCACCTCACTCTTATAGACATTCCCCAACCCAGCCATCACCCGCTGATTCAGCAGCACCACCCCAATCTCGGCCTCAGGATTCTCCCTCCCATAAGCAACCAGCCGAGCCACCCCACCCGCAACAGTGAACTCGCCAGACAAAATATCCGGCCCCAGCTTAGGCACCTGCGAACTACGTTCCAGCGACCGCGCTGTATGAAACTCCGCGATCGGAACATTGAACGCAACCGCCTCCCAATCCGCCGTTCTGATCACCACCCGCATCTTCCCCCGCCCCATCCGCCATCGCTCTCCCACGCGATACAGATGCCAGCTCCCACTCATCAACATATGAGTCACCAAGATCAAATCGCCGCTGAAGTACATCAGCAACCACTTCCCCCGCGATTCCACCTTCTCCACCAACCGCCCCACCACCGACAAATCATCATTCACCCGAGCCAGCTTTGCCAACCCGGTCTCAAACCCGGTCACCATCTTCCCACCAATCGCCCGCTGCAAAGCCCGCGCCGCCCGATAGATCGTGTCCCCTTCAGGCATGCCCACTGCTCCCTACACCTTGCCTCTTCCGCACATTAAAGCCCATAGGAGCAGCCGCGAACCCAGCCTCCAGCAAAAACTTTCCCATCGGATGCTCCGCCACAGGCACACCATTCACCGTAGCAATCAACATCCCGGCCCGCACATCACCGTCTTCACTCCGCTCCTGCACCCGCTCCACAAAAAACTCCGCAAGCGATCTCCCCACCTGTGACCGCTGCGGTTCCTCCTCTGGCAAAAACACCTGCACATTCGGATTCCCGCGCCGCAGATAAGCCACCAATGCGCCATCACAAAGAATCACCCTCGCTCCCACACTTCGCGTCAACGACGACCCCGTATCCGGAGCCACAGGCCACCGCAACAACGCCCCATAAGGATTCGCCGGATCGGTAGCAGCTAACTGCAACATCTCCGCCTTGTCTCCCTCCGAAACCCGCAGCGACCGCAACAGATCCACCGCTGCAGGGATGGCAAACTGCGTCGCTCCAAGGTCCGCAGCAAAGTACCCTCTGCGAATCCGCCCACTCTCCTCCATCGCCTTCAGCACATCGTAGACCGCCGAAAACCCACCCGGCAGATTCTCTGCATGCGCCGTCTCCCGAAACACCACACCATACCGTGTCAACAACTGCTGCGCCATTGCATGGCTCCACTCCGTTCCCGACCGCGCTGTGTCAAACGCAGCTGCCTGCAACGCCCATCGTCCCTGTCCCGTCGGAGGAGTCGTCCTCCGCGATCTAAAGCCCACACCCTGCCGGTGCACCTTCTTCCCCCGCGACGCGCTTGAAGATCGCTCACAATAAGCCCTCAGCGCGGCGACACCATCGTTCGTCACCATGCCCTTCCACACCAGTCCCCACAAAGCATCCAGCGTCTCCCCCGGATATCCTCCACCCACACCATCATGCAAATCCTGAAAGAACGAAGCCCCCCGCACCCGGAGATACTCAACAATCTGACTCTCCCGCTCACCCGATGCTCCCAGCCCGTTTTCTCTTCCCTCTTCCCTCTTCCCTCTTCCCTGCTCTACCGGCCACAACTGCGAAAGCTTCTCCGCCAGATAAAGCCCAATCCTTCCATCCCGCTCCCCCAGCGGTTCAAACCCAACCCACACCACCTCACCCGCTGCAATCAGCAGATCAAGATCGCTGGCCTTATACCCCACCAGCCGAGCAGGCAAAATCTCCGTCTCCAAAATCGAAGCCGGTATCGGAGCCCCCTGCAAATTCTCAATCACATCCAGCAGAGCATCCAGCCCTCGCCGCGGCTGCACCACGCCCTGCCACCGTGTAAACAGCCGAGCCAGCGTCCTCTGCTCAACCGGCTCGACTTCTTTTCGCAACCGCGCCAGCGATTTCCGCCGAATCGTCCGCAGCACCTCTTCATCGCACCACTCGCGATGAACCCCGCCCGGCCGAAAACCACCCTCCACCACGCGCCCCATCTGCACCAGCCGCTGCAATACAGCCTCGACAGGTTCAGTTGAAAGCCCAAATCGCCTCGCTGCCTCCAACGTAGTAAACGGCCCATGCGTCCTTGCAAATCGCCGCAGCAGATCCACCACCGCATCCGGCGATGCCGTCAGAAATGCAGTCGGCAATCCCGGAGGCAGCGGAACACCCAGCGCATCCCGATACCGAGCCGCGTCCTCCACCGCGATCAATCGTTTCTCCCCCGCAATCCCTACCTCCAGGACTCGCCGCGCCTTCATCAGCCGAGCCACGCTCTCCACCACCTCATCCGAAGCGCAACGCACCCGCAGCTCCGTCCGCGTCAGATCCCCAATCCGAAGCAGAAGATCATGCACCCCATCCATCGTCCTGACCTTGTACTCAGAGACCACCCCCTGCAGCTGTTCCTCGGTCTCTTCAATCGCTCCAAGGTCCAGCAACTCACGCAGATCGGCGTCCCCCATCAGCTCCCGCAACTGATCCTGATCGATCGAAAGCGCCTGCGCCCGCCTCTCCGCCAGCGGAGCATCCCCGTCATAGATGTAATTCGCGACATAACTAAACAACAGCGCCGAAGCAAAAGGACTAGGTGTCCGCGAATCCACCGTATGCACCCGCAGCGACCTGTTCCCAATATTCCTCAACGTCTCCATCAGCGCAGGCATATCGAACACATCCCGCAGACACTCCCTGTAAGCCTCCAGCAAGATCGGAAACGAAGGATACCGGCTAGCCACACTCAACAGGTCATAAGCCCGCTTCCTCTGCTGCCATAGCGGAGTCCTTCCATCCGCCCTCCGTCTCGGCAACAACAACGCCCGCGCCGCGCTCTCCCTGAACTTCGCCGCGAACAACGCCGTCGACCCAAGCTGCCGCAGCACCAGATCCGCCGCCTCCCCCGGCTCCAGCAGAATCGGTTCTATCGAAGGAGCCTCATCCGTCTCCGGAAAACGCAGTACAAAACCATCTTCACTCCACATTGTCTCCACATCCGGCCCGCCATTCGCACGAACCCTAGCCGTCGCAGCCGTTGCCCACGGAGCATGCACCCTGCTTCCAAACGGCGTCAGCACACAAACGCGCCAATCCCCTAGCTCATCTCGAACCCGCTCAATCACGATGTTGCGGTCATCTGGCACAACCACCGTAGCCAGTTCCTGATCCGCTAGATACCGCAGCACATTCTCCGCCGCCAACGGATCCAAATCATGCTCCCGCGTCAACCGCGCAACTGCCACATTCCGGGGCACTTCGCGCAACTCCCGCACCAGCGCACCGATCCTCCGCCCAAACTCCAACGGCCTACCCGCCTGATCCCCATGCCAAAACGGCATCTTCCCCGCCTCTCCCGGAGCAGGCGACACGAGCACCCGATCATGCGTAATCTCTTCAATCCTCCAAGCCGAGGCACCCAGCAGAAACGTCTCTCCCTCTCTGCTCTCGAATACCATCTCTTCATCTAACTCACCCACCCGCACCGGTTTCGACCGCTCGCCCGCAAGAAAAACCCCATACGTCCCGCGGTCCGGAATCGTCCCGCCATTCAAAATCGCAATCCGCTTCACCCCCGCTCGTGGCGTAATCCAGTTCCTCGTCCGATCCCATGTGATCCGCGGCCGCAGATCCGCAAACTCATCCGACGGATACCGCCCCGCAAGCATATCCAGCACTCCATCGAACGCTCCCTGGCTCAATCCAGCAAACGGCCCCGCACTCCGCACCAGCGCAAACAAAGCCGCATAGCTGATACCCGGGCTCTCCTCCTCATCACTGCCCCGCTTACTTCGTCTCTCAGCGTCCTGCACACTCAACGGCGGATGCGCCACCACCGCCACCATCTGCTGAGCCAGCACATCCAGCGGGTTCCGCAGAAACCGCGTCGACTCCACATGCCCCTCATGCATCGCCCGCGTCACCGCTGCACACGCCACCAGATCCGCCCTGTACTTCGGAAAAATAATTCCATTCGAAGGCGCCCCCACCTGATGCCCAGCCCGTCCAATCCGCTGCATCCCACTAGCCACACTTGGCGGAGCCTCAATCTGAATCACCAGATCAATCGCCCCCATATCAATGCCCAACTCCAGCGAAGAAGTAGCCACCAAAGCCTTAATCTGCCCAGCCTTCAACAACTCTTCAATCTCCGACCGCTGCCTAGCCGCAAGCGATCCATGATGAGCCCTAGCCAACGGCTCACCCGCAAGCTCATTCAGCGCACCAGCCAGCCTCTCAGCCACACGCCGAGCATTCACAAAAATCAGAGTAGAAGTCCGCTCACGAATAATCTCCAGCAATCGCGGATAGATCGACTGCCAAATCGAAGCCCGCTTAGGTCCCTGCGAAGCCGGCCCACTCGGCTGCTCTTCCATCTGCCCAAGCCGAGCCATATCCTCCACCGGAACCTCCACCCGTAGCTCCAGCGTCTTCCGCGCCCCCGCATTCACCACCGTCACTGGACGGAACCGAATCCCTTCCCCCTCATCACCCGTCCCTTCGTCATCCACAACCGCAGTCAAACCCTCATCACCTCTTCCCTCTTCCCTCTTCCCTCTTCCCTGCCCTTCCGCCCCCCCCAGAAACCTAGCCACCTCCTCCAGCGGCCGCTGCGTAGCCGACAACCCAATCCGCTGCACCCGTTTACCTGTCAGCGCCTCCAGCCTCTCCAGCGACAGCGCCATATGCGCCCCACGCTTTGTTGGAACGAGCGCATGAATCTCATCGATGATCACCGTCTCAACACTACGCAGCGCCTCACCCGCCTCCGAAGTCAGCAGCAGATACAAGCTCTCCGGAGTCGTAATCAAAATATCCGCAGGATGCTTTCTAAACCGAGCACGCTCCCTCTGCGGCGTATCCCCCGTTCGCACGCTGATCTCCGGCATCCGTACAGCCAGCCCCTCGCGCTGCGCCATATTCGCAATCCCCACCAACGGCGACCGCAAATTCCGCTCCACATCCACCGCCAGAGCCTTCAGCGGAGACACATACACCACCCTGCACCCACGCTCCGCCTCAGGCGCAGTCCGCATCATCAGCTTATCGATACACCACAGAAACGCCGTCAGCGTCTTACCCGTCCCCGTAGGCGCCAGAATCAGAGTCGATTCGCCACGAGCAATCGCCGGCCAACCCTCCACCTGCGGAGCCGTCGGCCCATCAAACACCTCACGAAACCACTGCGCTGTGATCGGATGAAACAACGAAAGCACATCCTCGACCACCGTAGCAGCCGAATCACGCGCCTTCGCCTTCCCTTGAGCCTTCTTCGGACTGGATGGTATAAGCGGCATCGCCCTTATGTATTCTCAGCAGCATACCTGCCGCACACATAAGATGCGCCACCCCCTACTCACGTCACTGACATCAGTTGCCATCAATAGCCCGGAACCGGACGATAAAAATAAGCTCCGTCCGCAAACTCCACCGCAAACCGGCTTGTTGAATCCTCCGCCTGCTCTGCGTTCCCCAGCACCAGATACCCATCCTGTGCCATCTGCCGATATACATCGCTGAACAGGTACCGCCTTCCCTGCTCCGGAAAATACAGCAACACATTACGCAACAGCACCAGATCGAACAACGGCATCTTCGGAAACGGCGCGCTCAGATTCGCATACTGAAACTCGCACATCGACCGAATCCGCGGAGATATCTCCCACTCCTCACCATCGCGCACCATATACTTCACCAGCATCCGTGCCGGCAATCCGCGATTTACCTCGAGCCTCCGATATCGTCCCTGCTGCGCATATTCAATCACCCTCCGCGAAATATCAGTCCCAACAATCTTCACGTCCCATCCAGACAACGACGGAAAATATTCAGCGATCAGCATCGCCAGGCTATACGCCTCCTGCCCCGTCGAACTCGCCGCGCTCCAGATACGCAGCATCCTGTCTTCCTTCCGCTGTTCAATCAATCGGGGAAGAATCCTCGCCTTCAGCATCTCAAACGGCTTCAAATCGCGAAAGAAGCTCGTCTCGTTGATCGTCATCGCCTCGGCTACCGCGCGATGCAGATGCGCCGGTCTATCCGCCTTCAACATTCCGACGAAGTCCTCCAGGTTCGAAGCGCCAGCCATCCGTGCAATCGGCGTCAGTCGCGTGTCAAACAACGCATTGCGCGAAGGATCGATCATGTTAGCCGACTGCGCCAGCACCAGCTCCCGAAGATATGTGTAATCCGAATCAGAGCAAGCCATGAATCACCTCTCTCCGCATCAGCGACATCGCCGGATAATGTTGCGCAGGCACTCTCACCGCCCTGCCTGCGTAAGTTCTCTGAATCAACTCGTCTGCCAATGCATCCAGCGATAACGTTGCACTCGCAATCCCCGCTCCGGACACGCGACCCGGCATTCCCCATACTGCCGACGTCGCCTCATCCTGGGCCAACACCACACCGCCTCTCTTATGCACAGCCAGCGCACCATCCAGCCCATCCGATCCCATCCCCGTCATCATCAGCGCAAGCGTCCCCGCCCCATACATCCGCGCAGCCGAGAAAAATAAATAATCCACCGACGGTCTGCAATGATTCAACAATTCCCGCTGATGCAGCTTCACTCTTCCTCTGCGCCGCGCATCGTCCCCTATCCCCAACACTCCATCGGCCACCTCCATATGCGAATCCCCTGGAGCCAGCAGCACTGTTCCCGGACGAATCACCGCGCCGTCATATGCCTGCTCAACGCGCAACGAGCAGCACTTATTCAACCGTTCGGCCATTGGTCCCGTAAACAACTTCGGCATATGCTGCACAATCATCACCGGCACCGGAAAATCTTCCGGCAATTTAGGCAGCATCCGCTCAAGCGCAGCAGGGCCGCCTGTCGACAATCCAATCACGACCAGCTCAATCGTTGCCTCGCCACTTGTTCGCAAGACCCCATCTTTCGCCAGTCCGCTCTTGTCTGCTTCCTGTCCTCTTCGAGCGCCCTTCGCCAGTGCCGCCACTCTCGGCAGCAGCTGCTGGGCAAGCGACCGCAACGCCGAAGTAAAGTCTTTCTGCTCGACCGGCTTCATCACATAGTCCGAAGCCCCCCGAGCCAGAGCCTCAAGCGTCGATCGCGCCCCATGTTCTGTATGTGAGCTGCACATGATTACTGGCAACCTCGGGCTCACCCGTCGCAGTCGTTCCAACACCTCAAGTCCATTCAATCTCGGCATCTCTAGATCCAGCACCAGCACATCCGGTTTCAGCTGCAGCACCGCATCCAGGCACTCCACGCCATCCCGAGCCACACCGCAAAGCTCCATTCGTGGCAGCTCGTTCTTCGCATCGCCACCATGGGTCAAAAACAGATGCCGCATGATTCCGCGCATCACAGCCGAATCATCCGCCGCAAGTACGCGAATCGGCCGTTCGCCCAAATCCCCCATACCAACCATCCCTTTCGCCTTTCAAGCAGCCGATGCAAATCCCAGGAGCGCCATCTTTTCCTTCAGGCTCTCCGGCGTAAAGGGCTTCATTAGAAACTCGTCCGCGCCATTGTCCAGCGCCTTCAGAATGAACGAGTGATCGGCCTCCGTCGTCACCATCATCACCTTCATATCCGGACTCAGCCGAGCCTCGCGCAGCGCCTTCACGCACTCCAGCCCGTTCATCACCGGCATGTTCACGTCCAACAACATCAGGTCGAAGCTCTTCGCGGCCGCTAACACCGTCAGCGCATCGCTACCATCCACGGCCTCTTCACACACAATGCCCATCCGGTCCAGCAGATGGCGCAGGTATTCCCGGATAAAGCTCGAATCATCAACGATCAGCGCTCGCATAGTTGCTCTCCGTTTCCTCTCTGCATGTTGTCCCGTTGCTTGAATAACCCTGTCTCAGCCAGCCGCGAAGGTCTCAGCTTCTGAGGATCCAGTTGCACCAAAAAACCCGTCTGTGTCTTATAAGCCCCATCAAACAGCCACTTACCCTGAGCCTCCAGCGTGCACGGATTTGCCTCAAGCATCTTCCGGCTCACCGTCACAACACCACCCACCGCATCCACGACCAGGCCGAACCGTTCCCCGCCCTCGTCGTCGTCTTCCAGTACCAGGACGCAGCTCGACTCCACATACTCGCCCATACCCAACAACGCGCGAAAGTTCACCGTAGTCAGCACCTCGCCGCGATACGGCACCACGCCCCCGATATAGGCCGGAGCCATCGGCACACGCTGCAGCTCCCGTTTCCCCAGCACCTCGCGAATCTTGCTCGTGTCGATCCCGAAGCTCTCGCTCCCCGCAAACATCGAGCACAGCGAAACCGCATCATCCTCATCCTGCAACTCAACCTCTTCCCGCCCCTGAATCTTCACGCAACCTCCTTCAACTCCGGCGCACCCTTCGAGTCGAACTCACGATGAATCGTCGTCAGCTTCTCCTTCACCAGCGCCAGTTCCACGTCGCCCGTCGCACCGCCTTTATCAAGAAGCGTCCCACCCGAAACATCCAGTACCTTCCGCACCACCATGCCCGCGCGCCGTACAGTTTTCTTGTCCGAACTCCTGCATATCAGTACCGTAGCGGTGACTTCTTCGCCGCCCTCCTGCTCGACCTCAAGCTCCGCGAGCACACGGCCCTCATCACGCAGCGGCAACAGTTCGCCACGATACTGCAGCAGCGGACGCCCACCGGCATACTCAATCTGAGCCAGCGGTACACTCTCGATCCGCTCCACTACATCCAGCGGCAGCGCCGTCCGTTCTCTCGCGCGATCCTCAAACACCAGCAGCGAAACCTCGCGCCTCCTGTCCGACCTCTCTTCCGTGGCTCGATCCTCTTGCTCTCCTCTTCGACAGGCTTCACACCCGCACGAGCAGCCGTAGCCGCCGATGTCCAGAATCAGCGCCAGCGTCCCATTCCCCAGCACCGTCGCCCCCGAGAACAACCCGATCTCCCGCAACACCGCCGACAACGGCTTCACCACAATCTCTTCCGGCGCCAGCAGATCATCCACCACCAGCCCATACCGACAACCCTCAGCCTCCAACACCGCAAGATAAAACCCATGCGACTCCGCAGCATTCCGCTTCTCCAACTCCAGCAACCTGTCCAGCCAAACCATCGGAAGCAGCCGCTCCCGCAGCCGTACACCTCCGCCGCACCAACCCGTTCCACCGACGTCTTCGCATCACGCTGCGGCACATACACCAGTTCCACCAGCGCGCTCTGCGGCAGCGCAAAGCTCTGTCCTCCACTCCGCACCACCAGCGCCGGAACAATCGCAAGCGTTAACGGAACCCGCAGCCGCAGCGTAGTTCCCATTCCTACCTTCGACTCCAGTTCGACGCTCCCGCCAACCCTCTCCACATTGGCGCGGACCACATCCATCCCAACGCCGCGGCCCGACACCGTCGTCACCGCCGCCGCCGTCGAGAACCCCGGCAAAAAGATCAGCTGCAGCGCTTCACGCTCCGTCATCTCCGAAGCCTGCTCAGACGTCACCAGCCCACGCTCAACCGCCTTCACCAGCACGCGCTCCATCGCAATACCCGCGCCGTCATCGGAGACCTCAATCACCACCGACCCGCTCTGATGAAACGCCCGCAGCCGCAAGCATCCCTCCGACGGCTTACCCGCCATGACACGAGCCTCAGGTGGTTCAATCCCATGATCTACAGCATTCCGCACCGCATGCGTCAGCGGATCCTTGATCGCCTCAAGCAGGCTCTTATCCAGCCCCGTCTCCTGCCCAAAGAACTCAATCCGCACCTCGCGCCCGCAGGTCCGCGCCAGGTCCCGCACCATGCGCGGAAACTTTCCGAACAGATGTCCCACCGGCTGCATCCGAGCCTGCATCACCGTCTCGCGCAGGTCCGCAGTAACACTATCCAACCGCCGAGCCAACTCCGGAAAATTCGACGCCTCCATATCGCTCTGCAGCATCTGATTGCGAGTCAGACACCAGGTCGCCCACCAGATTCATCATCCGGTTCAGCACTTCCACATCGATGCGCAGCGTCTTCTCACTAGCCGAACTCACCGCGAGCTAGTCGCAACCTCAGAGGCTGAGCCATCTTCGGCCCACTCGCCCCCGCCCCCGCGCTCACCACCGAAACAGTCATCTTCATTCAGAGAAGCCAGCACCGCAATCAGCTCACTGTCCTCATCGCCAACCCGAGTCCCCTCGCCACCGGTCTCCTCGATTAACATCAAAATCTCGCGCAGCCGATCCAACAGACTCAGCAGCCCACTGATCAGCTCCGACGTCACCGCCAGCTTGCCCTCGCGCAACGAGCCCAGCAGATGCTCTCCCGCATGGGCCAGCTTCTCCAGCCGGTCAAAACCCAGAAACCCCGTCGTCCCCTTGATCGTATGCACCGCGCGGAAGATCTCTCCCACCATTGCTCACCATCACTAGGCCGCGTCTCAAGTTCAGTCAGGCACCGTTCCATCCGGTCCAGTCCCTCCTGGCTCTCTGCAATAAATTCTTTAGTCAGGTCGTCCACATACCTCTTATCGGGTGAAGCATCGTCAACCATTAGCCCACCCCACTTGCCATCGCCACACACACCCGATAGCCTCACTCTCACCATGTCGTCTCTCACCTCATCCCAGATCGCCGACCTCCACCAACGCGCCATCGCAGTCGCACACCATGCCTACGCCCCCTACAGCCACTTCCGCGTAGGCGCGGCTCTTCTCCTCGACAACGGAGCCATCCTCACCGGCTGCAACGTCGAAAACGCCTCCTACCGGCTCACCACCTGCGCCGAGCAGTCCGCTATCGCCGCCGCCATCAGCCAACACGGCCCCACCATCCACATCCGAGCCATCGTCATCGCCAACCTCAACAACAACCGCCAGCCAACCCTGCGGAGCCTGCCGCCAGACCATCCACGAGTTCAGCACTCCCGCCACCCAGGTCTTCTTCCCTGCTGCAGACGGCACCCTCACCCGCATCCACCATCGCCGACCTCCTCCCCGCAGCCTTCGCTCCTCAGCACAAACTGACCCAGCATGCCATCCATCCCCCATCGACATCATCCGCACAAGCGCGACGGCCTCACCCTCACCGACGCCGAGATCCAGGCCTTCATCCGACGCCGTCGTCGACCGCACCCCTGAGCATCAGCTAGTCACCGACGCCCAGATCGCCGCCTTCCTCATGGCCGTCTTCCACCGCGGCCTCACGCCCCACGAGCTCGCCGACCCTCACCTCCGCCATGCGCTTCTCCGGCGAGACCTTCGACGCCGCCCCGCTCCACACCTTCACAATCGACAAGCACTCCACCGGCGGCGTCGGCGACAAGACCTCCCTCCTCATCGCCCCCATCCTCGCCGCCGCCGGCCTCGCTCGCCCCACAGCCGCCGGAATCCCAGGCATCTGCGTCCCCATGATCACCGGCCGCAGCCTCGGACACACCGGCGGCACACTCGACAAGCTCGAAACCATCCCCGGCTTCAACACCCAGCTCTCGCTCACTGGACTCGCCGCCATCCTCAAACAATGCGGAGCCGCCCTCATCGGCCAGACCCCCACCCTCGTCCCCGCCGACCGCATCCTCTACGCCCTCCGCGACCACACCGGCACCGTCGAATCCCCCTACCTCATCACCGCCAGCATCATGAGCAAAAAACTCGCCGAAGACCTCAACGCCCTCGTCCTCGACGTCAAAGTCGGCTGCGGCGCCTTCATGCCGACCTACGAGCAATCCAAATTCCTCGCCAAGCTCATGGTGCAGACCGGCGAAGCCTCCGGCACCCGCACCGTCGCCCTCCTCACCAGCATGGATGAGCCCCTCGGCCGCTTCTCCGGCAACTGGGTCGAAGTCTGGGAGTGCGTCGACATCATGAAGCAGGACCGTCACCCCATGTCCGCCGACCTCATCGAACTCTCCAACATCCTCTCCGGCTGGATGCTCCACCTCGCCGGACACGCCGACACGCCCGAAGATGGCGCTACTCTCTCCGACGAAATTCTCATATCCGGTGCAGCCTTCGAAGCCTTCCTCGAAATCGTCCAGGCTCAAGGAGGAGACATCTCCATCTTTGAAGGCGAGGCCGACCCCGCCGCCCACCATAAACCCACCGCGACCCGAACCATCACCGCCTCACAAAACGGCTACCTCGCCGCCATGGACTGCAAACAAGTAGGCTGGGCCGTCCAACGCCTCGGAGCAGGCCGAGCCAAACCCGGCGACCCCGTCAGCGCCCACGCCGGTATCGAAATGCACGTCAAACTAGGCGACCCCATCACCCAGGGTCAACCCCTCATCACCCTCTATAGTGAAGACCCCACGCTCCTCAAGGAACCCGAAGCCATGCTCCGCGAAACCCTTCACATCGCCGCCACCGCACCCCAACTCCTACCCCTCATCCGCGAGGTCGTCACCATCTAGCGCAGACCTTCAATGGCTGGTGATGATCAACTCTCCATAGGTCGTCTGGCACATCCCGTAGATCGCCCCCGACTTGCAAGCCCCAGCGGAATACTTGTAGCACCCAGGTGTCTTTGCTACGACCGTAACATCCTTGGCCGACCCACCAATGATCGCCCCATCTGGCTCGAAAGCAGCTATCGGTCCGACATCAACAACGAAGCCGGTATTCTTCTCCGAAGTCTTCCAGATCACCTGGGTCCCCGGCTTTAGACAGAACAGCGAACCACTCTTTGCCCCCGGAATACTCGGTGTAGAGGCAGCCGAACTAGCCGTCCGCTTTACATCCACAGTGCACGGCTCAGTAGCAGATCCACACGTATTGGCCGCTGTGCAAAGCTGCTCCGGGTGAGCTTCCTTGCAAGCGTACTTGTTGCTCTTTGACTGTGCCATGGCAGATGCAGCCAAGACGAGGGGGAGCGCGAACACAGCACACCGCATTGCAAAACATCCTTGATTGATCAAAGCGTGCCTCACCAAATTGATTTTTCAAAACGGCCCGCATTGCTGGAACCTACCCGAGGCCCATCAACCTTCGCGTGAACTCAATCGCCGAACTAGTTCTCGCCTTTAGTTCCAGACCAATCAAGAACACCGCTAAGTCTCCACGCGTTCTGACGCAGTTCGATTTGGAGCTGTCCCTCTTTGTCGATGATCAGCTGAGCTGCTGGATACAAAATACCCGTACTCTTGCCCTTATCCTTATCGTTCAGGTCGAACTCACCCGCCGTCAGGTTGAACGCCTGTGATTGGGAGTCGGCCCATGCTTCGCCAAACCTGATCTGGCGGTTGGTGACGAAGCGAATCTTCCGGCCAGTCGGAGTCGGGATCTCCCGTATGAAGCTGAGGTCATAACCCAGTGTCCCCGTAATTGCTATCCGTCCGACCGCAGGCATCTTGCTCAGAGCATTCACCAATCCCTGATTCTGGCCTTTCGTGAAGGCATCCACCAGAGCCTGCTTGTTCTCCGGCGTCGAAAACTCGTAAATGATGACCCTGATTCCGATGTTCTGGCCCATCTGTGTGCCGGTGCCGAATGCCTGGGCTTCAATCGTTTCGTATTTATCTCTCGCGAATCCCGAAGAAACCCCGATTGATAACAGAACAATAACCAACCCGCCCTTTGCTGCAAGCAATAGAAGTTTTCCCGCTCTGGTCATATTTCGCTCCAGTCTCGCGGTGTTGGCCCTCACCGAAGTCATTCCATTTTCTGCGGAGCATTATAGGCTTCTCAAGCCAATCTGACCCGTCAACCTACTATTTTAGCGAGCACCGACTTTTCGGAAACGTCGGCCTCAGAACACGCAAAAACAGGTAGCGTCAAAGCCGCGCACGCAAATTACCCCCCATCAGCTGCCACTCTTATTCCTAAAACTCCGCTTCAAACGATGTATCAATTGCCGTTATCCCCAACTTCAAGACGGCAATAGGAGATCGTCCCGATGAGAAAACCCATCGCCATGCTCGTCGCCCTCGCCGGAATCGTGGGCGTCGCAACCCCCAGCCTCACCGCTCAGAAAAAAGAAGACACGCCCAAGAAAACCACGGCAAAACCCACCGCCTCGACCACCCAAAGCCAGCTCAAAATCACCAAAGCCCAGAGCGAAGCCGCAGGCAAAGCCAGCCAGAGCCAATTCAAAATAACCAAGGCCACGCAGGAATCTGCCGGCTCTTCGTCTCAGAGCAATCAGAAGCAGCAAAAATCAAATAGCAACAGCCAGGGATCCTCCACTCCGCCAACCGGAACAGCCGGCTACGACATGAAGACCAACAAACCCGAATAGCCACGCAAACCATGAACCTCATGTCCCAGCTACGAGCGAGAGGCTACACACGCCGTCTGCGTAAAACCAGCAACGGCGCAACCCACGAGACGCAGTTCGTCCCCACGCCTCTCTCCGTAGCTCGTGACATGCTCGTCTTTGCCGAAACCACTCCCAGCGACATCGTCTACGACCCCGGCTCCGGCGACGGACGCATTCCCATCCTCGCTGCCCAGGAGTTCGGCTGCCACGCCGTAGGCATCGAGCTGGATCGCAAACTCTACACCCATTCCTGCGAGCGGGTCCGGCAATACGGCCTTACCAGCCAGGTCCGCTTCGAACACAACGACCTCTTCGCAACCGACTACAGCCCCGCCACCGTAGTTCTCCTCTACCTCTTGTCCGCAACGACCGAATATCTCCAGCCCCTGCTATCAAGCCACCTCCGCTCCGGAGCACGCATCGTCTCACTCGACTTCCCCATCCCCGGCTGGGAACCTGAGGCCACACGCGAGGTAACCTCCATCCACGGCGTTAACTATTCCCTCCTCCTCTATCGAAGACCCTGAATCGCCTCTTTTCATTCCGCAATCCCTCGTCGAGCGAAATATCGCGAGGTGTGGGCTTCGTTGTGTCCTAATCCTTCACTAAGGTGTAGTCATCTTCAAATTCGTAACAACCGCATCTGTATTGTGCGCGAACCGAATCCCATACACCCCATCGGTCGACTTCAGCTTCCCCGCCGTCACCAGCTCCGACTTATCGAACGTCTTCACCACAGTCCCATTGATGATGCACGACACCTTGTCGCCCTTCACCTGCATCGCAATGTCCTGAGTCACCGGCTGCCCCGGACCAGCCGCCTTATGAACCGCATCATTCGCCTCGCGCCGTCCATTCATCTGGAACGCATCCGGCCCGAACCCACGCACAATAAAATTCCCACTCCCATAAGCCGCGCAATACAAATAACTCTGTTGCCCCGTCCCTAGATCATTACCCGCAATCACAATCCCATACGGATGCGGATGCGTATTCAGGTTCATGAACTTCGGCTCAGTAAACGTAGCCGACACCGTGTAATCCCCCTTGGCCACATTCTTCGGATTCCAGTAAGTAATCGCCGGCCCCGTCGTCACCTTGAAGTCTTTACCCTCCAGCACGAGCTTCGCGTCATTCACCGACTGCCCCGCCTTCTCGGCATCGGCATCAACCTTCCCCTGCCAGCCCGGCGCCTGAATACCGCCGCCTGCAACCTTACGGTTAGTATCCGGCGACTCCTGCGCACACAACAGACCGGTAAAAACAAATGCCACAGCGGCAACTCGAATCGTAGTCGGTACAAGACGCATGAAAGACTCCTTCGCAATTAGAAGCATCGATAAGCCCCGATTATATCCAGACACAAAGCAAATTTATTGAAGATGCAGACAAGGGCTCTTGCGCGCGTCACGGCTTTTGCCTGTCTTTGATCGGTGTCATCGGTGTAAATCGGTTTTAGGTCCTAACTCACCTACCCACCCGCCACCGCTCCGATCACAAGAAAAGGCTCTGTCCCCCTCGCAACCGCCTCCGGCAACAGCGCATCCGGCGACTCATGCGACAAATCCTCTGCGCACGCAAAGAACCGCAAAAACGCCCGCCGTTGCAGCGTCCCATGATCCCGAATCGTCCCGCACAACATCGGATACCGAGCCTCCAGCGCATCAAGCACCGACCGCTGCGTCACCGCACCCTCCACCTCAAGCGACACCTCACCACTAACACCCGCCAAAGTCCGCAGATGTGCCGGAAGCACAACACGAATCATGGCAGCGTCTGTGACCCCGAAGGCAAAGTCTGCACCTCAACCGACAGCACCGCGGGCAGATCCCGCACAATCGGCGCCCAGCTATTCCCCCCATCCGGCGAACAGTACACCTGCCCACCCGTAGTGCCAAAGTACACTCCGCAAGAATCCAGCGAATCCACCGCCATCGCATCCCTCAGCACGTTCACATAGCAGTCCTTCTGCGGCAGTCCCTTCGTCAGCGGCTCCCACTCATTTCCTCCGGTCTTACTGCGATACACCCGCAGCTTCCCATCAGGCGGATAGTGCTCCGAATCGCTCTTGATCGGCACTACAAAGATCGTCTCCGGCTCATGCGCATGCACATCGATCGCAAACCCAAAATCCGTCGGCAGATTCCCACTCACTTCCTGCCACAAATCCCCCGCATTATCGCTGCGCATCACATCCCAATGCTTCTGCATGAACAAAGTCCCCGGACGCGAAGGGTGCATCGCAATGTGATGAACGCAATGCCCCACCTCAGCCGTCGGATCAGGAATATGCTCAGACCGCAGCCCCTGGTTGATCGGCTTCCACGTCTTCCCGCCATCATCCGTCCTGAAAGCACCCGCAGACGAGATCGCAATATAAATCCGTCCAGCATCGCTCGGATCAAGAATAATCGTGTGCAGACACATTCCACCCGCACCCGGCTGCCAATGCGGTCCCGACCCATGCCCCCGCAGGCCAGACAACTCCTCCCAATTCTGGCCGCCGTCGTTGGATCGAAATAACGCAGCGTCCTCCACCCCGGCGTAAACCGTCTCCGCATCCGTCAGCGAAGGCTCCAGATGCCAGACCCGCTTGAACTCCCACGGATGCGGCGTCCCGTCATACCACTGATGCGTCCCGGGAACCCCGTCATACAAAAACTTGTTCCCCATCTGCTCCCACGTCTTACCGCCGTCATTCGACCGCTGAATAATCTGCCCAAACCACCCACTGGACTGCGAAGCATACAACCGATTCGGATCAACCGGCGACCCCTTCACGTGGTAGATCTCCCACCCGGCAAAGTGAGGCCCGCTGACCTCCCACTGTTCACGCTTCGCATCCGAGGTCAAAACAAACGCGCCCTTCTTCGTGCCAACCAACACCCGAACCTTGCTCATACCTCGCTCCTTCCAGAACACTGATTCTTCGAAAAAACAGTCCTCATTTACCGATACGATCATCCCGCTCCGGTTGCAATACCTTGAACTACGAGGTATTATGCTTTCGATGGCTGCGCGCGAAACCAATCCGAACTTTATGAACGGCGTTCCGGAGCTCCTCATCCTCAAGCTACTCCAGCAGGAGGAGATGTACGGCTACGAGATCGTTCAGGCAATCAGCAGCCGAACCGACGCCGTCATCGCAGTCGGCGAAGGCGTCGTGTACCCAGTGCTCCACGGGTTGGAGCGCGATGGCGCGCTCAAGTCGCGGCGCAAGACCGTCAACAGCCGTAGCCGCATCTACTACTCTGTAACACCTGCCGGGTCGCATCGATTGGCCGATCTGTCGGACGCCTGGACCAATCTGGCGGCCGCAATCCAAACGATGCTGACAGGAGGCCAACATGGCGAAGCTATTCAATGAACTTCGCGAACGCTTGCTGCGAGCTGGTGTTGCCCCACGCCACGTCCGACGCTATCTCACAGAACTAACCGATCACTTAGCCGACCTCAGGGCCGAAGAGGAACACTCCAGCCACAATCGAGCGGATGCCGAATCCGCAGCTCTCCTCCGGCTAGGCAGCATCGACCATCTCGCCAGAGCAATGATCGACCAGCGCCAATTCCAATCTTGGTGCGCCCGCGCGCCGTGGGCAATCTTCGGCGTCGCCCCGCTCCTGCTTCTGGCCGGAGCTTGGCGCGTTGCCCTGGTCATCTTGTGGTCAGGCTGGAATCTCTTCCTGCCAGGAGCGGCCACGCCTTTCATCCGACTGAACGGGTTGCGCGAAGTTCTCTATTTCGGCATAGGCAGGCTGATCTTTTTCAGCGCGCCGATTCTAGTCGGTTGGGGAATAGGGCTCATCGCCGCTCGTCAAAGACTCCGTGCGGCCTGGCCCGCTGCCGCTCTGGTTGTAATAGCATGGATCGGCGGCACAGCCCAGGTCCACGTCACTCCCCCATCCACCGCTGGAGCCGGACATATCAGCATGGGCCTCACCTATGCGCCTTCCGTCCAGGGTCATCCGTACGGCCTGTTGCACGCCTTGGTGATTCTCTCCCTCACAGCACTGCCATATCTCATCTGGCGACTACAAAGGGCTCATCTCCGTTCCGCCTAGTCGCTATCTTGGACGCTGGCAAATAGAACCAACCGGGCCCAGCCCTCAGGAAATCCCTAGGTAGCACCCCCTTCCACCCATTACACTCATCCTCATAGTCACAAGCGCAGGAGAGCAACCCCTTTGGCACGATTCACCGGTCTTCTCGGACTCATCACGTTTCTCTCGCTCGCCTACGCCTTCTCCACCAATCGCCGCGCGATCAAGTGGCGCACCGTAGCCTGGGGCCTCGGCCTCCAGATCTTCTTCGCCTTTCTCGTCATCAAGTGGACCTACGGCCAGACCATCCTCCACAAGGCCAGCACTGCCGTCACCGCGCTGCTCGGCCACGCCGTCGACGGCTCCTCCATGGTCTTCGGCCCCCTCGGAACCCCCGGCAACCCGCTCGCCGTCTTCGCCTTCGCCGTCCTGCCGACCATCATCTTCATCTCAGCCTTCTTCGCCATCCTCTATCACATCGGCTTCATGCAGCAGGTCATCCGCGTCGTCGCATGGATCATGCAGCGCACCATGGGCACCAGCGGCGCAGAGTCCACCAACGTAGCCGCCAGCATCTTCATGGGCCAGACCGAAGCCCCCCTTACCATCCGCCCCTTCCTCAGCGGAGCCACCCGCTCCGAGCTCATGACCATCATGACCTCCGGCATGGCCCACGTCTCCGGCGGCATCATGGCGGCCTACATCAGCTTCGGCATCAACGCGCAGGATCTTCTCTCTGCCGTCATCATGACCGCCCCCGGCACCATCCTCGTCGCCAAAATGCTCGTCCCCGAGACCGAGGTTCCCGCCACCGCCGGCACCGTCCACATGCCCCCCAACGAGGAGCACAAGAACGACAACTTCATCGCCGCCATCGCCCGCGGCACCATCGACGGCGGCCAGCTCGCCTTCAACGTAGCCATCATGCTCATCAGCTTCCTCGCGCTGGTCGGCCTCCTCAACGCCATGATGCTAGGTATCAGCAACTTCCTCTGGGCGCATGGCCACATTCCCTTCCCCCACTCCCTCAACTCTGTCCTCGGAGTCGTCGGCGCCCCCGTCGCCTGGCTCATCGGCATCCCCTGGCACGAGGCCCCAGCCATCGGCAACCTCCTCGGCACCCGCGCCGTCCTTAACGAATTCGTCGCCTACACCCAGCTGGGCCTGCAGAAATCCACTCTCACCCCGCGCACCTTCTCCATTGCGACCTTCGCTCTCTGCGGCTTCGCGAACATCGGCAGCATCGGCATGCAAATCGGCGGCATCGGAGCACTCGCCCCCAACCGCCGCAACGACCTCGCCCAGCTAGGCCTCCGCGCCATGCTAGCCGGAACCATGGCCAACCTCATGTCTGCCAGCATCGTCTCCATGCTCCTCCACTAGTCCTACACAAAAGGGCTGACTGCACTCGCAGCCAGCCCTTCTCCTTGCAACCGACCTTATCTCAGGCCCTATTCCAAGGTAGCCGCCCCAGCACCGAACCCATCATGCAGATATTGCTCACCCCGGCAAACACCAACCCGGCTCCTACCAATCCCGTTCCAACCAGCCAGATTCTCGACACGCCCAGCCCCAGGCTTAAAGTCGCGATCACAAGCAGTCCGGCCACAATACGCACCTGCCGCTCCATCGACCAAGGCTGACGCCTCGCCGTCACCACCGAACGACCCTCAGCTCTCCATCGATCCATCCCACCTTCGAGCACCATCAACTCCAAAAAGCCCTTCGCAGCAAGCCGCTTCCTCGCCTGCTCCGCCCGGCCACCGACCTTGCACACTAGCACCATTGCTTGCTCACGAGCCCACGCGTCAGTCATCCGCTCCACCTCTCCCAACGGAGTCAGCAGCGCCCCTTCAATATGTCCCGACGCAAACTCCGGATACTCCCTTACATCCACAATCACCGCACCCTGCGGAATCTCTCTGACCTTCGCCATGTTAAAGTAACCCTTCTGAAAACAGTATTTGACTATATTACCATATAGCGATATAGTCATACCGATGGTATCGGCTCCCATGACCGAAGCAACCCTGGAACTCATCGCCCGCCGCTTCCGCACCCTCGGCGAGCCCTTCCGCCTGCGCATCCTGCAACACATCGAGCAAGGCGAGCGCACCGTCGGAGAACTGGTTGAGCTGCTCGACGGCAACCAATCCAACGTCTCCAAGCACCTGCAGCTCCTCTACGACGCTGGCCTCGTCACCCGCCGCCGCGAAGGCAACTCCATCTTTTACTCCATCGGCGATCCACTCGTCTTCAAACTCTGTAGGATGGTCTGCCAGAGCGAAGCCGACAAGACCAAGCGCGATCTCAAAGAGCTCACCCGCCCACTAGGCAGAAAGGCCACACGATGACGACTGAACCGACCGGAATATTCCTCAAGCAGTACTACCTTGGCTGCCTCGCCCACGCATCCTACCTCATCGCCGACGAAGCCAGCGGCACCGCCATCGTGGTCGACCCCCAGCGCGACGTCCAGCAATACATCGACGACGCCAACCAACTCGGCGTGAACATCCGCCACGTCTTCCTCACTCACTTCCACGCCGACTTTCTCGCCGGCCATCTCGAACTCCGCGACCGTTGCGGAGCCGACATCCGCCTCGGCGCCCAAGCCAAGGCCGAGTACGAATTCGTCCCCATGAAAGACGGCGACACCCTCGCCTTCCCCGGCCTCCTCCTCCAGGTCCTCGAAACCCCCGGCCACACCATCGAATCCATCTCCATCCTCGTCTTCGATCTCCAGAAGAGCGCCACCAAACCCTACGCCGTCCTCACCGGAGACACCCTCTTCATCGGCGACGTCGGCCGCCCCGACCTCCGCGCCTCCCTCGGCTGGACAGCCCAGGAACTCGGCGGCCATCTCTACGACTCCCTCCACAACAAGCTCCTGCCACTCCCCGACGAGACCCTCGTCTACCCCGCCCACGGCGCCGGTTCTCTCTGCGGCAAAAACATCTCCTCCGACACCGTCTCCACCCTCGGCGAACAACGCCGCTTCAACTACGCCCTTCAGCCCATGGCCAAGGAAGCATTCATCCGCCTCGTAGCCGCCGACCAGCCCGACGCCCCGGCCTACTTCACCTACGACGCCATCCTCAACACGCGCGAACGCGCCACGCTCGAAAAGTCGCTCAAGCAAGTCCTGCAACCCATCGAACTCGACGAAGTCCTCAGTATGGGCGACGCTGGCGCTCAGGTCCTCGACGTCCGCGACGCCGCCGAATACGCCAAAGGACACCTCGCCGGCAGCATCAACATCGGCCTGGGCGGCCAGTACGCAACCTGGGCCGGCACTGTCCTCGACGCCACCCGCCCCATCGTCATCGTCGCCGAGCCCGGCCGCGAACAAGAGGCCGCCCTCCGCCTCGGACGCATCGGCTTCGACCACGTCAAAGGCTACTTAAAAGATGGAATGGGAGCCTTAGCCGAGCGGCAAGACCTCGTCTGGGCCACCGAACGAGTAAGCCCTCCCATGCTGGCCGACGAGCTGGCCTCCCAAAATCCCCCGCTCGTCATCGACATCCGCACGCATCGCGAATGGAACGCAGCCCACCTCACCAACAGCATCAACCTCCCGCTCTCCCAGCTGCAACACCACATCGACGAGGTCCCCCGCGACCGCAGAATCGCAGTCCACTGCGCAGGAGGCTATCGCTCCTCCATCGCCGCCAGCATCCTCAACCAATACGGCATCACCAATCTGATCGAGTTGGCTGGAGGCATCACGGCCTGGGAAGCAGCAAAGCTCCCCGTTGTTACCGGTTAGCCTCCATCTCCATCGATCCCGGCCAACTCTTCGAAGCCAGCCCTGTACGAATCCAATCTGGAAACGCCAAAGGTGCATAACGTCACAACCGCTGTGTAAAATGGCCCCCTAGACACAAACTTAGGAGATTCACAGCATGTCGAAGTTGACACCAGGTAAACTCGCCGGACTCAAAGCCGTATCCGATCACAGCGGTGTCATCGCCGCCGCCGCCATGGACCAGCGTGGCTCCCTCCAGAAGTCCCTCGCCAAGGAGCGCGGAGCAGCAGCCGACGCCCACGATCTTGAGGAATTCAAGACCCTCGTCACCGAAGTCCTTACCCGCCACGCCTCCGCCATCCTCCTCGATCCCGAGTACGGTCTCCCCGCCTCCAAGCATCGCAACGGCAAGGGCCTCCTCCTCGCCTACGAGAAGACCGGCTACGACGCCACAACCCCCGGCCGCCTCCCCGACCTCCTCGACGTCTGGAGCGTACGCCGCCTCAAGGAAGCCGGAGCCGACTGCATCAAGATCCTCCTCTACTACACCCCCTTTGAGAAGACCAGCGTCAACGACCTCAAGCACGCATGGATCGAGCGCATCGGCGACGAGTGCCTCACCCACGACATCCCTTTCTTCCTCGAGTTCGTCGGCTACGACGCCGATGGCGGCGACGAAAAGTCCGTAGCCTACGCCAAGAAGAAGCCCGAGATCGTCTCCGGCTCCATGGCCGAGTTCGGCAAGGCCCGCTACAACGTCGACGTCCTCAAGGTCGAGGTCCCCATCGAAATGTCCCACGTCGAAGGCACCCGCTCCTTCAAGGGCGAGAAAGCCTACACCCGCGCCCAGGCCCTGCAGCACTTCCGCGACGCCGAAGCCATGACCCACAAGCCCTTCATCTATCTCTCCGCCGGCGTCTCCAACCCCGTCTTCATCGAGACCCTCGAACTGGCTGGCGAATCCGGCACCAAGTTCAACGGAGTCCTCTGCGGCCGCGCCACCTGGAAGGACGGCATCCCCATCTACGCCCAGAAGGGTTCCGCAGCCTTCAAGCAATGGCTCGAAACCACCGGCGTAGAAAACATCAACAACGTCAACAACGCCCTCAAGTCCGCCAGCCCCTGGTACCTCAAATTCGGAGTCAACAGCCTGGCCGAACTAGGCTAGTAAATGAGCTATCGTCTTTAGGTTCGTCATTCTGAGCCCTGAGCGAAGTCGAAGGGCTCAGAATCCATGTATTTCGCTTTTGCTGTTGCCTGTTCTTCCTTGTAACAGCCAACACCTAACCCAAAAAGAAAGCGGAGCCAAAACACCGGCTCCGCTTTTTGCGAAAAACTCAACTCACACTCTCGCTGACCCGAGCCCGATACCGCAGGTGCAGCTTCTCCATCTCGATGTGCACCCGCTGCCCGTTCTGCTCGCGCTGTTCAGCCCATCCTTCAATCACCTCAATGCAGGCGTGATCGATATACCGCAGCTCATGGCTGTGAATATGCACCACGCACTCCGGCTTCACCTGCTCAAGCGCGCGAGTGATCCTAGGAATCCCAAGGAACGTTCCGATGCCCGAAAGGTGGACATGCGTAGCATCGCCCACCTCAGTTACCTTCGCCTCAAGGTGCGTGATCGTATACAGCAGCTTCACCAACGACAGCCCCAACCCGACCAACACACCAGTCAGCAGGTCCGTCGCCACAATCGCGATCATCGAAGCGAAGTAAATCAGCACAGGAGCCTTGCCAAACCGGCTCAGCTTCCTGATCTCCGCCGGCTTCACCAGCTTCACCCCGACGTACAACAGCACAGCCGCAAGGCTCGCCGTTGGAATCATCCGCAACACGAACGGAAACGCCAGCACCAGCACCAGCATCCACAGTCCATGCAGAATCGCCGACCGCCGAGTCTCCGCACCCGCCTGCACATTCGCCGAGCTGCGCACGATCACTCCCGTCATCGGCAGCGAACCGACGAACCCGCACAGCAGGTTGCCAACTCCCTGCGCAACCAGCTCACGGTCGTAGTTCGTTCGTGAGCGAGTCTGCATCTGGTCGACAGCAGCAGCCGAGAGCAGCGTCTCCGCACTCGCAATGAACGCCAGCGCAGCAGCAGTCCCCAGCATGCTCGACAGCGTTAGGCCATGCAACGCTCCCATACTCGGCAGCGAGATCATCTGGCTTAGGTTCGTCGGCACGCTCACCCGATGAACCTGCATCTGGAACACGGCCGCCAAAGCAGTCGCCGCCGTGATGCCCAGCAGCGCGCCCGGCACCAGCTTCAGCTTCGCCGGACGGAACCGCTCCCAAAGGAACATCACTGCGAGCGTCACTACTCCAACCAGCGCCGCCGACTCCTCCTTGCTCCCATTCAGAGGCAGCAGGCCGCCAAACACAGCGTCCCACATTGCTAAGATATTCGCCGGCCCACTATGCTCCGGCGAACGGTCCAGCACAACATGGAACTGCTGAATCACAATCAGCACGCCGATGCCCGCCAGCATCCCATGGATCACCTCCGGCGAGATCGCCCGAAACCACCGCCCAGTCTTCATCAGCCCGGCAACCAGCTGAATCGCACCAGCCAGCATCAGAATCGGTCCCAGCGCAGCCACACCATGTTGTTGCACCATCTCAAACACGATCACCGCAAGCCCCGCCGCTGGTCCACTGACCTGCAGCGGCTGGCCCGCGATGAACCCAACCACAAGCCCGCCAATAATGCCGGTCACCAGCCCGGCAGCAGCAGGCATCCCGGAAGCCAGCGCGATCCCCATGCAAAGCGGTAGCGCCACCAGAAACACAACGAGCGACGCCGAAAGATCTCGCACAAACGAGCCGGAATTCGGCATCGCACGACTCTTCACGTGACGAATCTCAACAGACATTATCTCTCTCCTTTTAGGCGATCTTCAGTTCAGGTTTAGGCTGCGTCGGGACATCAGCGATCAGCGAACGAAACTCCCCAACCTCCGAATCGAAGCTCCGGATTCCACCGCTTCCGATGTCATACATCCAGCCATGCAGCTTCAAATCGCCGCGCTTCAGTCCTTCATCAACCGCCGGATGCAAGCGAAGGTTATGCATCTGAAGAATCACGTTCGCCTCCGTCAGAACCTGCAGCCGTTGCTCGAAGGACATCGAAGTCCCATCCTTCAGCACTCTCGTCAGCCACGTCGATAACGGCCCGGCATGTTCCAACCACGAACGCACAACCGGCAACTCTTCCATGTGCTCGCTCTGCAAAATGCCCTTCATCGCGCCGCAATCCGAGTGACCGCAAACCACTACATCCGCAATCTTCAGCACCCGAATCGCATACTCAACCGTCGCCGCAACTCCACTTCCCGTCTCGGTAGGCGGCGGAACTAGGTTCCCCGCATTGCGGCAAGGAAACAGATCACCCGGATCGCACTGCATCACCATCTCCGGCATGACCCGGGAATCAGAGCAGCAGATAAACAAAGCCTGCGGCTGCTGACCCTTCGCAAGCCGCTCAAACAACTTGGAATGTTGGGGAAAAACCTTAGTCCGGAACCGTGCATAACCATCAATCAATCGCTGCATACACATCTCCTCGGTCGCGCTGTACAAAGCACTACCATCAATCGAATCGTTGGATAACGAGACACCGATGCGGCAAGCCAAGGGCCTTTGCAGACCCGCTCAACGCGCGATGCAATTTACGATAGGAGAAATCTAGACAGCAGGAGGACCGCGACCCAACCCAGGAGCACGAGGAGCGCTCCCCAGGGCCATTACATTCTCACGCGCCAGCAGCTCTATCCGGCCTTCCGGTCTCGGCAGCGCGAACGCAGCACACACCAGCGCAGCCTGCGGAGCAATGATCGGCGAAGCAACAGATGGCCCGCTGACAGCAGCAGCAGCCTGCACAAGCCGAGCCTGCGGAGCATGGTCAACTACGGCATGATCGATCACCGAGTCGACCGCAACAGCTAGTTCAGAACGCCCACTACGCGACCCCGCTCGTCCCGCCCTGTGAGCCGGAATATGGGAGTAATCCACCCGTGTATGGTGGGCAACATGTCGGCCATGCGTAATCCCCAGAAAACACAGCAGGTTCAGCCCGGCGAAAAGTACGCCTAGTATCAACCTGTTCGAAATGGATTTCTGTCGAAACATCGCCAATTGTAGACTGGAGTCTACCAAAGTGGACGCGGAAGTCAAACCATCGGGTTTACAAAAAATTGCGCTTCCGCATCTCTGGCATCGAACGTTACAGCCACCTTCAGCATGCCTTCATCTACCAGAGCTATCATTCCCGCACATGACTCTCGGCCGCGCTCAACCATCGTTTCTCCTGTCTCTTCTGCTCCTGCCCCTCACTGCGCTATGCCAGACCCCCGCCGAAACGCTCCCCACCGGAACACCGCTCCCCGTCCAAACCACTGACCACCTCCCCATGCGCGCCGGCCAACCAATCCGCGCTGAGCTCATCTACCCCGTCTTCGTAGACAACACCCTCACCCTCCCCGCGAAAACCACCCTCACCGGCACCGTCACCAAGCTGCGCTCCGACCACTCCCGCCGCGTCAACGCCCGCGTCAACGGCGACTTCACCCCCTACCACATTCCCATCGTCCACTTCACCCAGATCATCCTCGCCGACGGCACCGAGCTCGCCATCACCACCGGCACCGCCACCGACGGCGCCCCCCTCCTCCGCCTCACCGCACCCAAACCCCACAAAGGCGGCTTCATCCACAAGGAGTGGGACTACGGCATGCAGCTCCTCCACGAACAGACCGTCGTCTTCACGGCCCCCGGCAAAACCGACCGCTTCGTGCAGTTCATCTACCACCAGCTCCCCTACCACCCCGAGCGCATCGAGAAGGGCACCGCCTGGACGGTCGAAACCACCGAACCCCTCTCGATCCCCTCACAACCCGCCCCAGCCATCGCCGACACAAAACCCGCCCCCACACCGGCCGACCCCGCTCCCGCAACCGACTCCAACGGCCGCCAACCATGGATCATCCAGGCCTACCTCCGCGACCAACTCACCTCCGCCACCGCCAAATCAGGCCAGCCAATCACCGCCATCGTCGCCGAACCCGTCTACAACGCCGACCACACCATCGCCGTACCCCAGGGCGCCACCATCATCGGAGCCATCACCAACGCCAAACCCGCCAAATCCTTCGCCCGCGCCGGCGCCCTCGGCTTCGACTTCAAGCAAATCGTCCTCCCCACCGGCCAGACCCAGAACGTCCAGACCGCCCTCACCGGAGCAGACGCTGCCGCCAACGCCAATCTCTCCATGAACTCCGAGGGCAAGGTCAACCCCAAGCCGCAGGACAAGATCGTCGTCCCCCTCCTCCTCGCCTTCCTCGCCACCCGCCCCCTCGACGAAGACCGCGGAGGTCAGGCCGGCAGGAACACAGTCGGCGCCAACGGCTTCGGCTTTGTCGGAAACATCATCGGCCTGGCCGGAGGCTCCGCAAAGATCTCAACCGGCATAGGAGCCTACGGCACAGCCGTCTCCATCTACCGCCGCTGGATCGCCCGCGGCCGCGAGGTCACCTTCGCCCACGACACCCGCCTCGTCCTCCAAACCACCCCCCGCACCGCCGCCGTCCTCAAACCCAACTAGACCAGTACAACTCCGAAAGTTATAGGCTAGACATTGAATCCCCGTACGATCATAATGATCACTATGATCGTAATGGTGGAGGAATCCCTGATGATCACTGAAGTCAACGCTGTCAATTTTCGCCAAAATCTGGGCGAGATGCTCAACCAGGTCCAGTACCACAATGACAGCATCGTCATCAATAAGGATGGCAAACCGGTCGCTGTGCTCGTCGATGCAGAACTCTTTGCCCGCATCCGCCGAATGCGAGACCGGTTTGATGCTATGAGTAATCGCATTGCCGAGGCGTACGCCAACGTCCCAGTCGAAGAAGGCATGGCCGAGATCGACGCCATTGTGGAGCAGGAACGGAAGGGCTGATGCCTGGATTACGGGTGGTCCTGGACACAAATGTCCTGGTGTCGGGATTGGCGTATCCGGGGAGTGTTCCGGGACGTATCATCAATGTTTGGCGTCTGGGTGGACTCGACGTGGTGCTGTCGCGATATATCCTGGATGAAATGGTCAGGGTACTGCCGCGACTGTCTCGTGTAACCCTGAGTGCCGACGAAATACGGGATCTGGCCGACAGCTTCATGTTTCTAGCTGACATCGTCGAACCTGCCGCAGAACAGGATGCGACTCTACGCGACCCTTCCGACCAGCCGGTCTTGGGAACATTGCTTTCATCGCGGGCGGACTATCTGATTACTGGGGATAAAGACCTACTCGCTCTCGCGGAACAACACCCCATTCTCTCGCCAGCTGCATTCTGGGAGCGCCATGGCGGCTAGACTAACAATTCACTGTTCGCAGGGCGCTGAGGCGAGTCGCCATGTGCCCGAGATCGACGCAGCCAGCAGCATTTCGACCTCGTGAGCTTGTCAAGCCCCAACTCCCGCCATCCTAAGCCAAATCAATAACATACACTTGGCAGATAATTTCCATCAACCTGCTACACTGAATGTAGAGATGAAAAAAGGAAGCCCCGGCCACAGCCGGGGCTTCCTTTTTAACCAACCATCTTCAGAAAGGAACTAACCAAATAAATATCATAAATTCAATACTTTACAGACACCACTCCCATCAACCCCTTGATTCAAGAGACTTTCACCCCCAGCGACAAAACAGGTCCAGACCTAACCATTTCATTTTGAGTACTTTACCAAAAAAGCATGGGGGGGGGTACCCCCATACCTAAAGCGCGGGCAGAGACAAGCAGAGCCGTCAACACATCGGGCCTTTGCGTGTTTTTGATCGGTGTCATCGGTGCAATCGGTGTTAAGCCTTACCCCGAAACGGCACCAATCCAGACAGCTATTCCCACTCAATCGTCCCCGGAGGCTTCGAAGTAATGTCATACACAACTCGATTGATCCCCCGGACCTCGCTCACAATCCGGCTGGAGATCGTCCGCAGCACCTCATACGGCAGCGCAGCCCAATCCGCCGTCATCCCATCCTCGCTCTCCACCGCACGAATCGCGCAGGTATACGCATACGTCCGCTGGTCGCCCATCACCCCGACAGACTTCACCGGCAGCAGCACAGCAAAGCTCTGCCACACCTTGCGATACAGGCCAGCCGCCTTGATCTCCGCTACGACGACCTCATCGGCCTCTTGCAGCAGCTTCACCCGATCCGCCGTCACTTCACCAAGAATCCGCACCGCCAACCCCGGCCCCGGAAACGGCTGCCGCTCCAAAATCTCTTCCGGCATCCCCAAATCCCGCCCAATCCGCCGAACCTCATCCTTGAACAGATCCCGCAGCGGCTCAATCAACTTCAGCTTCATGTTCTCCGGCAATCCGCCCACATTGTGGTGGCTCTTGATCGTATGCGAAGGCCCATGCACACTCGAAGACTCAATCACGTCCGGATACAGCGTCCCCTGCACCAGCCACGCAACCTCCTCGCCTGCACTCTTCTCAGCCTCAAAAATCTTCGCCGCCTCATCATCAAACACCGCGATGAACTCGTTCCCAATCACCTTCCGCTTCTGCTCCGGATCGGTCACACCAGCCAGCTTCGTCAGAAACCGTTCACTCGCATCCACCGCAACGACGTTCAGCCCCAGCCCTTCGCGCATCGTCTTCTGCACCTTGGCAAACTCATCCTTGCGCAGCACACCATTGTTCACGAAGATGCACGTCAGCCGATTCCCAATCGCCTTCGCCACCAGCACCGCCGCAACTGACGAGTCAACTCCCCCACTCAGCCCGCAGATAGCATGCCCATCGCCCACCTGCGCCCGCACCCGCTCCACCGTCGCCTGGATAAAGTGCTCCGGCGTCCAGTCCTGCCTAGCCCCACAAATCTCCAGGCAGAAGTTCTTCAACAACTCCATACCCTGCCGAGTATGCGCCACCTCTGGATGGAACTGCACCGCCCATATCCGCCGAGCCTCATTCGCAATCCCCGCCACCGCATTCGAGGTTTTCGCCGTCAGCGCAAAACCCTCCGGCAGAGCCTTCGCCTCGTCGCCATGCGACATCCAGACATCCATCGTCTCCGGCAACCCGCGAAACAGAGGCGTCTCCGCAATCACACTCACCTGCGCATGCCCATACTCCCGCGCCGGAGCCGACTCCACCTTCCCACCCAGATGATGCACCACAAACTGCAACCCATAGCAGATGCCCAGCACCGGCACCCCCATAGCCAGCACCGCCGGGTCCGCTGCGGGAGCATCCGCGTCATACACAGAGCAAGGCCCACCCGAAAGAATCACACCCTTCGGCTGCAACGCTCGCACCTGCTCAAGCGGTACTGTACAAGGCAGCACAACCGAAAAAACATTGAACTCACGAATACGCCGGGCAATCAGCTGCGTATACTGCGACCCAAAATCTAGAATGACTATCGTTGAAGTATCCACCTACTCAGTGTAAACGGCCCCTGACTACGACCGCTCTGACTAACTCGGATCCTTCTGTCGCGTATTTTGTACTCCGGTCACGATGCCGATGCCCAGGAGAATGATCCCGCCAGCCACAATATAAGCTTGGGGGATATGCATCAGGTGCGCCAGATAAGCCAGACCAATGATTAGGATCAGATAACCGATTGCATAAATCCCAAATGACATCGTCTTTCTCCTAAAAAATCTAGAACGCTTGTCTATTGAGATGCGAAATCAAGCCTTACCCACGAAATAAATCTTCATCCCGCTCATAAGCCCGCCAAAGCTCGAGATACCCCACCAGACGCGCCACATGGAAGAAGTCCGAAGCCACCAGATAAAACACAGTCACACCCGCCCACCAAACCATCAAAAACTCCGGCGTAGTCACACTCTCAAACGGCAGCGGAGTCGCCGAAAACACGATCGCCAGCACGATCAACGCGATCTTCACAATCCCCATCACCAGATTGATCTCAACCAGCTTGCCCTTGAGCGGCCCTAACCGAAAAGCCGCCGCCAGACTCTCCCTCACGCCCAATCCACGCAGCATCGCAAGCAATGGAGCCACACCCAACACCCAACTCACAACCGCCCACAGAGTAAACAACCCCAGCGTAGCCACAATCCCCAACGCAAAGTAGCCCACCAGATTCGCCTCGCCACCCGCAGCAATCGGCCCCAGCACCGTAACATTCGCCGCCCACTGCACACACAGAAACCACACCACAAAGCTCCCCGCCAGAGCCACCACGCGAATCGCCTGCAGCACCATCAGCGTCCCCGGCCGCGCCAGCAACCGTCCATCAGCCCGCCGCAAAACCGCCGTCCGCCCCAACGAAGACACCACTACCCAACCAACAAGCAGCAAAGGAACCAGCCAAGCCGCCACCTGCATCACCGGAGGCAACAGCACAGCCATCGTCTGAGCCAGCGTCTCTGCCGCCCCCATCGGGTTCATCACCGTCATCCGCTGCAGCGCCGCAAAATCCACCGGAACCGCCGCCAGAATCCGCGTCGTCTCATACCACAGCAACAGCAGCACAGGAATCCCAAACGCCCACCGCCAGACCACCTCCAGCGCCGTCAGAGAAGGCCGCCGCCAGCACGTAGCCAGCACATGCACAAACGACTGCGTCCCCCGCACCACTCCCGCAGCGGCAACCACATCATCCTGAGGCAACGGCTCCACTACTTCACCACGAGATTCACAAGCTTGCCCGGAACCACAATCACCTTCGCCACGCTCTTGCCTTCAATCCGAGCCTTCACCTTCTCATCAGCCAGCGCAGCGGCCTTCACCGTCGCCTCATCACTCCCAGCCAGCACCTTCACCACATTCGCCAGCTTTCCGTTCACCTGCACCGGAATCTCAATCTCATCCTCTCGCGCCAGGTCCTCATTCGCGACTGGCCAAGCGGTGCGGAACACAACACCGTTGCCGCCAATCTGCTCCCACATCTCGGCCGCAAAGAACGGCGCAAATGGAGCCAGCATCAGCACCAGATTGCGAAACACCTCAGCCACTGCAGCCGCCGAGACCTCACCCGCATCCATCGCAGTCTCTGCCGCTACAAGCTCATTGACCAGCGTCATAATCGCAGCAATCGACGTATTGAAGTGCCACCGGCCGCTGAAATCCTGCGTCATCTTCGCAATGGTCTGATGCAACTTCCGCAGAACCTTCTGCTCTGTCGCACTTCCATCACCCGTACGCGAACCTGCCGAGCGAGTCATCGACGCATACTTCGTCACCAGCCGATGCACCCTCCCCAAAAACCGGCTGATTCCCGCAACACCCTCTTCCTGCCACTCCAGATCTCGATCCGGAGGAGCAGCAAACAGCGCATACATCCGCGTAGCATCCGCACCATACCGAGCAATCATGTCGTCAGGCGAGACCACGTTGCCCTTCGACTTAGACATCTTTGCACCGTCTTTGATCACCATGCCCTGCGTAAACAACCGTTCCGCAGGCTCATCATTCTTGACCAATCCCAGGTCGCGCATCACCTTCGTCCAGAACCGTGAGTAGATCAAATGCAGAATCGCATGCTCCACCCCGCCAATGTACTGATCAATCGGAAACCAATAATTCGCCTTCTCACTGTCAAACGGCGCGTTCTCATTCGAAGCATCCGTATACCGGTAGAAGTACCAGCTTGAGTCGACGAACGTATCCATCGTGTCCGTCTCTAGCCGCGCTGGCCCGCTACAAACCGGACAACTCGTATTCACAAACTCCGCAACCCGACCTAACGGAGACCCACCCTGCTGCGTAATCTCCACCTGCGCTGGCAGTAACACCGGCAACGCACTCTCCGGCAGCGCCACAACACCACCCGGCTCCACACCCTCATGTCCGTTTTCGCAATAGACCATCGGGATAGGCGTCCCCCAATACCGCTGACGACTCACACCCCAGTCCTTCAAGCGATATGTAACCGTAGCCGTACCAAATCCATGCACCTGCGCATACGCCGCCATCTTCTGCTGCGCCTCAACACATCCCAGCCCCGTCCACTCGCCCGAAGCAACCAGGACGGCATCGTCTTCCGCGGTGTAAGGCAGCACCGGTTCCTCACCACCAGCCTTCGACGCAATAACCCGCCGAACCTCCAGCCCATACTTCTGCGCAAACTCAAAGTCTCGCTCATCATGTGCCGGAACACTCATAATCGCGCCCGTACCATAATCTGCAAGAATGTAGTTCCCCACCCAAATCGGCACAAGCTTGCCATTGAACGGATTCACCGCGAACCGCCCCGTGTTCACCCCATGCTTCTCGATAGCGCCGACATCCCCAGCCTCACGAGCCCTCTGCTGCTCCGCCAGCAATCCATCGATCTTCGCGGCCAACGCAGCATCCTCCGCGGCAAAGGCCTTAGCCACAGCATGCTCGGGAGCCAACTGCACCGACGTCGCCCCAAAGATCGTATCCACCCGCGTCGTAAACACTGTAATCTTCGCGCAGCCCGGAGCCTTCACGTCGCCATTTACAGCGAAGTCCACCAGAGCACCCTCACTCCGGCCAATCCAGTTCCTCTGCATCGTCCGGACCTTCTCCGGCCAACCATCCAGCTTGTCGAGCCCATCCAGCAATTCATCCGAGTACTTCGTAATCCGCAAAAACCACTGCGTCAAATCCCGCTGCTCGACAATCGTGTCTTCATGCCGCCAGCAACGCCCCGCGACCACCTGCTCGTTCGCCAGCACCGTCTGACAATCCGGACACCAGTTCACCTTGCTCTTCTTCCGGTAAGCCAACCCGGCTTCGAACATCTTCACAAAGAACCACTGGTTCCACCGGTAATAATCCGGCAGACACGTCGTCACCTCGGTCGACCAGTCGTAGCTCAACCCCATCCGACGCATCTGTTTCCGCATCGCCGCAATGTTTGCGAGCGTCCACTCCCGCGGCGGCGTATTGTTCTTCAGCGCAGCATTCTCCGCCGGCAGCCCAAAGGCATCCCAACCCATCGGATGCAGCACGTTATACCCGCGCATCCACATATGCCGAGCCAGCGCATCGCCAATCGCATAGTTCCGCACATGCCCCATATGCAGCTGCCCACTTGGATACGGCAGCATCTCCAGGCAGTAATACTTCGGCTTGCCCGAGTCATGCCCCTCAGCCGCATATAGCGACGCATCCGCATCCCACCGAGCCTGCCACTTCGGCTCAATCTCCGCCGGGTTATACCGCTGCGCCTGGTTCGACTCCGCAGTCGCACTATCGCTTATCTTTGCGGTTTGCCCGCCGTTTTCACTGGAAATGGTCTTAGACATACTACTTCGATTGTACCCGTCCACCTTCCAGCCCGGAAACGCGCATCCACTCCACTTGCATTGAGCCCTTCAAGCCTCTATATATGATTCGCACGGCACTGACGCCTCAAGTCAAACAGAATCGAGTTGTGAGACGTGGATAAAAGACAATTCCTGAAAACCTCTGGCTCTCTCGTCACTGGCACTCTCCTCTCGCGCTACGTCTCCGCCGAGCAGCAGTCCTCCGCGCCCCGAACCAACTGGGCCGGAAACTACACCTTCCACACCGACCACCTCTACGAGCCCAAAACCGTCGAAGAAGCCCAGCAGATCGTCAAAACCCATACGAAACTCCGAGCCCTTGGCGCCCGCCACTCCTTCAACGGCATCGCCGACAGTACTGAAAACCAGATCTCCCTCAAGCAGCTCAACCAAATCGATCTCGACCCCAAATCCCGCACCGTCACCGTAGGAGCCGGAGTCACCTACGGCCAGCTAGCGCCCTACATCGACTCCCAGGGCTATGCCCTCCACAATCTGGCTTCCCTCCCCCACATCTCCGTCGTCGGAGCCTGCACCACCGCCACCCACGGCTCCGGCAGCAACAACGGCAACCTCTCCACCGCCGTCTCTGCCATGCAGATCATCACCGCCGACGGCAGCCTCCACACCATCTCCCGCACACAAAACCCCGACACCTTCCCCGGCGCGGCCGTCCATCTCGGAGCCCTCGGCGTCATCACCGCCATCACGCTCAACGTCCAGCCCACATTTCAAGTCGCGCAGTCCGTCTACGAAAACCTCTCCTTCGATCACCTCGATCACCACCTCGACGAAATCTTCCTCAGCGGCTACAGCGTCAGCCTCTTCACCGACTGGCAAAACCACCGCGCCACGCAGGTCTGGATCAAACGCCGCGTCGAGGGCAACGCCGCTCCTGCCTTCGCACCCGACTTCTTCGGAGCCAAACTTGCCACCCAAAAACTCCACCCTCTCGCCGGACACTCCGCCGAGAACTGCACCGAGCAGCAAGGCATCCCCGGCCCCTGGTACGAGCGCCTCCCCCACTTCCGCATGAACTTCACCCCCTCAAGCGGTGCCGAGCTCCAAACCGAGTACTTCGTCCCCCGCGACCGCGCCTACCCAGCCATTCTTGCCGTCGAGCAGCTCCGCGACCGCATCACACCCCACCTCTTCATCACCGAACTCCGCACCATAGCCGCCGACAACCTCTGGCTAAGCACTGCGTACCAGCGCCCCTCCTTGGCCATCCACTTCACCTGGAAACCCGAGTGGCCCGAAGTTCAGAAGGTTCTCCCTCTAATCGAAGAAAAGCTAGCCCCCTTCAGCGCTCGCCCCCACTGGGCAAAACTCAACACCATCCCACCCTCAACCATCCAGCATCTCTACCCCAAGATGCCCGACTACAAAGCCCTGCTCAAGCAATACGACCCACAAGGCAAATTCCGCAACGACTTCATCAATACCAGCATCTTCGGAGCTTAGGCCTACCCCACTCACAAACCTGTGGCGCCTCCCGACGAAGGAGTCGCCGACCAGCGTTGTATCGAAGCAATCTATCAGGCCGCCGGCGTGAAACTTATAAATCAAAAACGCCACGGTAGACACCCCGTTCCCTAGGTTTGTTATCGTAATAGCTACAGGAAAGGTCCCTCCCCCTTATGAGACTTCTGCCTGGCCTGAAGTATGGGTTCGTCTTTCTGTGCCTCTGCGCTGCAAGGTCGTCTCTCGGTTGCGACCAGCTACCCGCAGGTCAGCACTTATGGATTCGCCTCACCGCCCCTGTCTCCACCTACACGGCAAAAGCCGGCGATCCTGTCCATGCGGTCCTCACCCAGGATCTCGTCTGCGAAAACGAAATCGTTCTCCCCATGGGCACGCCGATCGAGGGAGTCGTCCGTAACAAGCGAAAAGTCGGATGGGGGATTCGGCACGAAACCGCAACCCTCGAACTCGAATTCAATCACGCCATAAACAGCCCTGCCGTGACCACAGACTTCACCGCTCGCGTCGAAGAAGTGGAGAATGCCCGCGAACTCGTTCACAACGGCATAATCCAGGGAGTGCGCAGCACCAACACCTTCCAGGGAAGCATCAACAGCCGCCTGATTCACCTTCCCACATGGAATCCCTACTCCGATCCGGTCCTAATCGCTTACAAAGCCGTCTTCCCGATCTTCCCCGAGCCAGAAATCTACTACCCCGCCGGCACAGACATCCGCTTACGCACCTCGACTGAGATTTCGCTTCCACCATCGGTGATGAGCACTGTCCGCGAATCCTCTGATATCTCCATAGCCGAGACCGACCGACTCGATCTTCTCGTGGGCCAGATTCCCTCTCGCGTAACCACCAGCAAGAACATCAACGCCGATCTGATCAACATCATTTTCCTCGGGTCACAGGAAACGGTAAACTCTGCATTTCACACCGCAGGATGGAACAACGCTGATCCTGTTTCCACTCATGCAGTGATGATGAATCTGTATGCGCTGCTCAATAACAGCGGCTACGCACAAGAGCCGATGATGACGTTCTATCTTAACGGCAAGCCGGAGGACATGAACTGGCAGAACAGCCTCAACAGCTACGGCCATCGGGACCATCTCCGCATCTGGCAATGGACGCCAACCGAAGGTGCCGATCCCGTCTGGGTCAGTTCATCGACGCGTGATATCGGTGCAGTGCTCTCCGTAAAGCACAAGGGCTTTGTGCACCATATAGCCCCTGCGATCGACGATGAGCGCTCCACCATCATCCGCGATCTCGACTTTGCCGGCTGCATAAGCTCGGTAAGCTACGTCGCGCGTCCGTCAATCCCCGTCACCATACACAACGCAACCGGAGACGTCATGCACACCGACGGCTCAGTTGCCATCGTCACCCTGCAGGAATGCAGCCCCACTCAGACGCAACTCCACTCAAACATAAAAAACCTCACCTACAGGCCCGGCAACTACGCATTCCGCTTCATCCGCCGCCAGATCCTCACCTTCAAAAACGATATGCTCCGGGCCAACATCATCTACGGAACCTACGACGTCGGACGGAGAGGCTTTATCGCGCTGCGCCACCAACCGCCGATCCCCCCGATCACCACTACAGCAGACGCATCACTGGCATTTCAGCGTCCGCCACGTTGGGCCATCGCCTCTGTCGTCAACCCGCTGCCAGCGTCCTCAACACCCCAACATTCCGAGCCTCATCCCCCGGAGAATCCACCGGCGTCTCAGCAATAAAAGCCGCATGAGCAAACCGCTTATCATGCAGCAGCCGCCGAAACGTCTCCGCCCCAATCGTCCCTTCGCCGATATGCTCATGCCGGTCGAGCTTCGACCGAGCTAGCGACAAGAGCCTGTCATGCGTGGTTTACGTATGGCATTGTCAGGTAAAACTGTCGCTTCATCTATGCATGCTACTTTGATTTGCTCCGCGCTGACTGTGGCCTGCTGATCTTTAAATTTGAACCGTGCACCTTCAAGATGTGCGCCAGTCAGATCGGCACCCGTGAGGTCTCCAGTTATTTCAGCGCAACGCAAAGAGGTTTCACGGAAACCGGCTCCACGCAAGGAGATGTCGCCAGTCAGGTGAGCACCTGTAAGATCTGCGTGATCGAATCTCGCGTCCTCCAACTCGTCCTCCCACAATCGCGCTTTTGCCAAGCACGACCCCGTAAAATTTGCTCCATTTATTTCGACGCCTGTCCAGTCAACCCCTTCAAGGTTTGAAAGCGCAATATCTGCTTCGTCAAGATTCCTCCGCCCACGAGCCAATAGCGTGCCGCGCAGGTCTGTTCCACTTAAATCGAGCGACCGAACCATTGAAATCATCTTTCTCGGATCGGAATCGTACCTAGTTTCTCGCCTGCCCAGCACAACGACAATCGCCTGCGCGTCAGCCGACGCCGTAATCCGATACGACCCTAAATCGTCTCTATTCTGAGTCTGGAGAGCGGAACACGATACTGGTTGGGGCGAACATCGTGATGTCCACGGATAATTATTTCGCAGATAAGCGGTAAGTATCTCCATGACCTCTGCGTGATAATCCGGGGATTGCTTCGCGATGGATTCCAAGGCATAAATGGCGCCTATTCGCACATCAACATTTTTTTGCCCTCCTGAGAGGGTCGCACCGAGTTGCTCCGTGGCCTTGCTGAATCTCTCAGCAAGCTGGGCCTCACGCGCGAGTTGGATAGTGCGCTCTGCGTTGGTGGCGGTTTCAATAACCGAGTAAAGCGTGAGAACCACCGCGAGTCCGCCGATCAGTTGGAGCAGCGTTTTTCGCGCCTCATTTTCTTCGGAAAACCGCTTTTGTCTATCCCAGATAGTACGTGTTTGTAGTTGGGGTATTTTCCAGACAATCAGCACGAGGACGAATCCTAGATCCAAGAAACCTACTATCGTTTTTAGTTCGTCTGCCTTGCATCGGAGCCACACATAGGTGATGAAACGAATCCATTCAGTGAGTCCTTGGGGATGACTATTTTCGACAACGTCCTCACAGATTTGCGCGAGTTCGCGAGGAAGCGATAGCGCAGTGACTGAAAGCAGGATCAACATACTCAAGGTGAGAATCCATAACAAAGTCTTGATCGATACACCGCGGCGACTTGAGCGATGAGTTGAGTAGTAGCGCATGTGAGGACACCGTGCGACACTGCGTTATTCTGTTCCGTCTATCCTAATGCGAGTACTTGAGTGGAATACAAGCAGGTTCTATGCCTGCCTCTTTAAGTATTGGTCTATCCGCAATTAAGCACCATTGCGCCTGAAAATCTCAACCCGCTGCCAGCGTCCGCAGCACCCCAACATTCCGAGCCTCATCCCCCGGAGAATCCACCGGCGTCTCAGCAATAAAAGCCGCATGAGCAAATCGCTCATCATGCAGCAGCCGCCGAAACGCCTCCGCCCCAATCGTCCCTTCGCCGATATGCTCATGCCGGTCCAGCTTCGAGCCCATCGCCGCCTTCGCATCATTGCAGTGCCACACCTTCACCGCATCGAACCCCACCGTCGACTCCACCAGCTTCATCGTCTCGATATACCCATCCGCCGAAACAATGTCATACCCCGCCACATGCACATGGCACGTATCCAGACACACCGCCACCGGAGCACAAGCCTTCAGGCACTCCACCAACTCCGCCACCTGCTCCAGCTTCCCACCCAGCGAGAACTCCGCCCCCGCCGTATTCTCAATCAAAATCTTAAAGTTCTTCCCACTGAAATCGATCCCATCGATCGCCCGCTCGATCGACTGAGCCGCCAGCGTCAACCCTTCCTCCCGAGTCAACCCCTTCCAACTGCCCGGATGCAGCACCAGAAACTCAGCCCCCAGCGCAAGCGCTCGCTCTACCTCCCCACGAAACGCCGTCGTCGAGTTAGCCCGCACACTCTCCGTCTGACTGCAAAGATTGATCAAATAACTCGCATGCACCGCCACCGGCCCCACATCATGCGTCGCCCGCAGCTCCTGCATCTTCGCCGCATCCGCAGCCTTCACCGGCGAAGCCTTCCACATTCGTGGACTGGCCGAAAATATCTGGAACGTATTCGCCCCCGCCTCTACCGCTCGCCCCACCGCAGTCCAAACCCCGCCGCCCGTACCGACATGCACACCAATCCGCTTCTTCGTCAAAGCAACCATCCCCCAAGCCTATCGCAACTCTCCACTCCCTAAGATGCTATGCTGTTCCCGCCCACTCCAAGAAAGGACCAACCATGTCCGCACCGCAAAATTTTAAAAATCACGGCCGCGTCGATCCCCCCTTTCACTTCTTCGTACTCCCTGTCTTTGGGTTCAATTTCTTCGTCTCTATTTACCTCGCCATCCATCACTGGCCCGAACACCGTTACCTTTATCTCTGGTGGATCGTCGTCTCCACCGCCCTCCTCGTCCTCGCCCTGAAGACGCGCATCAACGACCTCAAAGTCCAGGACCGCATCATCCGTCTCGAGGAAAACCTACGCCTCGCATCCCTCCTGACGCCCGCCGACCTCGCCCACATCCCCGAGCTCGACATTAAGCAGATCATCGCCCTCCGCTTCGCCCCCGACACCGAGCTACCATCGCTCGTCCACAAAACCATCACCCAAGGCCTCGAACCCAAAGCCATCAAGCAGAGTATCGTCAACTGGCGAGCCGACAACCACCGCGTCTAAGCCACAACACCGGGTGCCCCATCCTGAGCGCGCCTGATCGCGCGAAGGTTGGGGAGGCTGCATAATCGAAAAAAAAGGGCGGCCCGCAAGGGCCGCCTTCCTTCACAAATCAACCACTCAATACCCAACCGAGAACGAAGCCTTCCGATGCGCCGGTTTCTCCAGCTCATCCACCACTGCGATCGCATAATCCGCAAACGAGATCTTGCTCTCGCCCTTGGCATCCGACACCAGCTCCTTCGTCCCCAGCCGGAACTTCCCCGTCCGCTCGCCCGGCACAAAATAAGCCGCAGGGCTCAGATAAGTCCAGTCGATATCTGATGTCCTCAGCACTCCCAGCGCTTTCTCATGCGACGTAGCAATCGGCAGATACTCCGCCGGCAGATATCCGGACTTGATCAGCGTCACCCCGGGAGCCACCTCCAGCAGACCAGCCCCGCCAACCACAACCAACCGCGTCCCACCGGCCTTCTTCACGGCCTCAATCTGGCGTTTCGTCACGTCGATCAGCGCATCCGTATTGTCCGCAGGCGGCTGATAAGCCGTCACGACAGCATCGGCACCCTTGATGATCCCCGCAATCACATCCACATTCGAAAGATCATCCGTCTTCGCTGTCACACCCGGCTTATCCTTCAACGAATCCACCTTCCGAGCCACTCCAGTCACCTTGTGACCACGCGCAAGCAGTTCTTTCACAATCTCACTACCCGAATTCCCAGTTGCTCCATATACGACTACGTTCATGACCATCTCCTTTGACCAAAAACATTCCAGTCGTTAAAACAGATGCGCCCAGCCGCAGCCGGACGCATATTTTTACAACAAATGTCGTTTATCTTTGCAACTTATTGATTAATAAACGTCCCGCTGATACCGCTTCTGCTTCTTCATCGCAGCCAGATACTCCGCCGCATGCTCCAGAGTCCCATTCGACCCTCTCGCAATTACGTGCAGCAGCGCTGTCTCCACATCCTTAGCCATACGAGTAGCGTCCCCGCACACGTAGAAGTAAGCCCCACGCTCCAGCCACGAGAACAGCTCGTTCGACTTCTCCTGCATCTTGTCCTGCACATAGACCTTCTGCGCCTGATCGCGCGAAAACGCCGTATCCAGATGCGTCAACACACCATCCTTGTGCATCCCGAGCAGCTGGTCCTTATACAGAAAGTCCATCTTCTCTCGCTGCTCGCCAAAGAACAGCCAGTTATCGCCCTTCTGTCCCGTAGCTTGACGCTCCTCCAGAAACGCACGAAACGGTGCAATTCCCGTGCCCGGTCCAATCATGATCACCGGAGCAGTCGTATCCTCCGGCAGCCTGAAGCTCGCATTCGAGTGCAGGAAGATCGGTAGCGTCGTCCCTACACTCGCCCGGTCGCCCAGGTGCCCACTTGCCAAACCCTGCCGCGCGCGTCCATGCGACTCATACCGAATCACCCGCACCGTCGTCTGCACATTGTCCGGGTGCATCGCTTGGCTCGACGCAATCGAGTACATACGCGGCGTCAACCGCTGCAACACATGGAATAACTGCTGCGGATCGGTAATGACACCGGGAAAATCCGCCACCAGGTCCACAAACTCCCGTCCCCAGCAGTACTCTTCCGCACGGGCCTTGTTATCAGGCCCAACCATCACCTTGAGTCCCGCAACGTCGGGAGCTAGCTTCGCATACTGCCCAACGGCTCCGCGAGCGAGCTTGCCGATCCCAAGCCGCGTCCTCAGCGCCTCTTCCAGGCTGATTTCGACCTTGTAGTGGTCCAGAACGCGCTCATCGCCCTTATAACCTAGCGCCTTCAGCACGTCCGCCACCGCCTCAGACCTGTTCTCCGGAATGATCCCGACAGCATCCCCTGGGGTATACGTCATCCCCTCATCCAGAGTCAGCTCAATATGACGGGTCTCCTTCTCCGACCCCTCTCCCGTCAACAGGTAATTCGCCTGGACGCAAGACATATACGGATTATTACGCGTGTACTTGTGGGCGTGGCCCACCGTAGCCTTAGCTTCTTGCTCGATTACTTCACTCATCTATCTATGGTAAAACCTAGACCACAATTTGCACACCTCATCGACCTTGATTTCCACGTTGGCAAGCCTTGTTTGGTAAAGGTGGGGACGCTTTAACTCATTTCGATATCGTCAGTTATCGGACAAACCGCAAACCACCCAATACGATCCGGGGCGCGCCCAGCGTCAGCAGCGGAGTCCTCCCCGCCTGAACCTGTTGATTCGCAAGATTCTGAACCGAACCATAAACACTAAATCGCCGCCCAAAAGAGTGCTCCGCATAAAGATCGACCTGGACATATCCATCCAGCTTGAACTGATTCGCCGAATCGTCATACTGAATCCCACTCATCCGAAGAGCGACACACATCGCCCCAACCCAGCTCTTCTCAACCCGAGCCTGCAATGCGGCAGTGTTCCTCGGAACCTGCGGAGTCCAATTACCAACCAGTGTAGGATCGGCCTGGAACTTCGTCACCGTTGAATTCGCATACTGATACCCCGCCGTCACCATCAAAAACGAAACCGGCCGCATCTCCACCTCAGCCGTAACACCCTTGCTCAACAACTGCCCCAGATTCTCCCGCATCAGCGTCGAGCTCGTAGGCGTCGAGCTCAAGGTCACGGCCGACACCGGCCGATTCACCTGCGTCCAGAAATAGCTCGTCCTCACCGAACCCAGATGCCGCACATTCACCAGCCCGCCAAACTCAAACCCCGTAGCCCGTTCCGTCCTCAAACTAGCATTCGGCAAAGTAATCTGCTGGCCCACTTGCCCCGTCCGGTAAAGCTCATTCATAGTAGGCCCACGGAACGCCCGAAACACCGACCCCGTCAACGACACCCCATGTCCAATCTGCTTCACAACACCAAGCCGCGGATCGAACACCGTCTCCTGAATCTCCGGCAGCGTCTTCGACGGCCCACCTCCAACCTGCCGCCCATCGAAGTTGCCAAACCAATCCACCCGAGACGAGAGTGCAATCGACCAGCTCGAAGGCTGCCAAAGCACCTCCCCATAAATCCCTGTTCCGCGCTGCCGGGCGCTCGTGCTGACCGTAGGCTTCAGCACCCCATTCGTCACCCCGGTCTCGTTATCCGTCGCCCGAGTATCCAGCACATCGCTACCCGCAACCACAGTCAGCGCCCGATAGCTCCGAGCCCACTGCGCCGCCCCACCCATCTGCTGCGAAGGCACCTGCTGCAGATTCGTCAGCTTCTCCGAAGCCCGTCCCGTCGCAACCGACGAGAAGCTCTGCCGGTAGTTCTGATCCGTCCCATAAAGCCGTAACACCAGCCGCCCAACATCAGCAGGCGACCAGTCTGCTCCACCCACATACCTCCAAATCCGCGCCGCATTCGTCTGCAACGGCGTGCCATTGCTTCGCGCCTCATTCAACATATTGCCGCGCAGAAACACATCACCATCGCCCCCAACATCCTTGCGAAACTCCACCCGCCCACTCTGCGAATGCACATTCGACGGCACATCCACCGGCCCACGCACCTCCGGAGCCGTCAAAATATATCCGCCCGTCCGGAAGAACGTCGCCGCCGCAAGACCGCTCCAGCCGCGCTCCCCCCCAGTAATCAAGCCGTTCAGAATCGACGTAGCCTCGTTGGCGCCCGCCACATCGACGGCATAGTCGAGACTCTCCGGCTTCACTGGCAGTACATCAATCACGCCGCCAATCGCACTCGACCCATAAAGATCCGAAGCCCCACCCCGCATCAGCGCGACGTCCTGCACCGCAAGCTGCGGAATCTCATTCCAATGAATCCATCCTCCAAAAGCATCGTTCAACGGAACCTGATCACTCAGCACCAACGTCCTGCTAGCAGCAGTAGACCCAAGCCCCCGCAGCGTAGTCCCCTGCGAAGTAGGATTCGCAACCCACGAACTCGTCCTCCGAAACAGCTGAAACCCCGCAACCTGCCGCAACCGGTCATCCAATACAAACCCCGGAGCCTCCCGTAGCTGCTCCTGCGACATCGTCCGCACACTGCTCGCACTCGCATCCAGCGCCAGGGGAATGCGCGCAGCCGTCACCTCTACATTTTCCTGATTCGTAGCAAGCGGCATCACGACTACAAGTTCCGCCCCGTCACCTACCGCCTGAGTAACACTGCTGAACCCTTGCCGTGTCACCCGCACCTTAGTCTCTGCGCCAACCGCCATCTCCAGGTTCGAGCATCCCGTCCCATCACTTGTCACACTCTTCGATAGCTCAGAAACCAGCTGAATCTGTGCGTTAACGATCGCCAGCCCCTGCTGATCCCTAACGCAGACCCGTACCGTCCGCTCACCCAAAGGAGCTGCCGACTGCGAGCCTCCACCGCCTGCGAGCATGAAGCCAACAAGCGCAATCGCTGCAAAATAAACTGGCATGTCCCACTATCGTATCGCGGCGCTGCGCACACATTCGCGAAATCGCTCACGGACACCACACAGAGCCACTCCTCTCATCTGATGAGCTTCCTATTTCCGAGCCTCAGTGGCCTTCATCAAGGCAGCACCAACCTGCGCATCCTCCACTACAGGACGGATATCGATCTCCAGTACATCACTCCACTGCGCCGCGAAGTCGGCCAGCAACTGCGCGTCATCGCACTCTAGAACATGCACTCCGCCAGACCCATCCGCATAGTGCCACCGCCCGATCGTCTTGATTCCCTCCGGCGGCAGAGCGCCACTCTTCAAAAATCTCGCAGTCGCTTCGTGGTAAGTATCCGTACGCAACGACCAGGTAGAAACAAATTTCATATTTTGCTCCTTGCACTGCGCGACGAATTTTACAGAGTTTCCCCCATACTGTCGTGAAATTCCGAAGCTAAATGCACCGTCCTCCCGCGCCGTGGTACTCTTCCGCCTACTATGCCCAGCACACGCCGGACATTCTGCGCTCAGGCCACCTCCCTCCTCATCGGCCCCCATCTTCTTCTGTCTCAGACACCGCCGCCCCCATCCCAATCAACCTCACGCCCCAATGTAGCCGCCATCGATCACGACCGCATCCTGCAAGCCGCAGACGGCTACCTCAAGCAACCACCCGTTCCCCTCACCACACTTCCCTTACCACGAAGCCCCGGCACACCGCACGACTTCTACTCCGAAGCCGAAGACTACTGGCCCAACGCAGCCGATCCCACCGGCCCCTACACCCAGCGCGCCGGACAGCCCAATCCCGATGCATTCACCGCCCACCGCAACGCCCTCCTCAACTTCAGCCTTTACGTTCCCGCGCTTACCGCAGCCTTCGTCATCACCAAAGACGCCAAGTACGCCAACCAAGCCGTCGCCCACCTTCACGCATGGTTCGTCGACCCAGAAACCAGCATGACCCCAAGCCTCCTCTATGGACAGGTCATCCCTCCAGCAAAAAGCGGCCGCCCCGAAGGCGTCGTCGAAGCCGTACACCTCGCCGAAGTCGCTCAATCCATCCCCTTCCTCACCAACTCCGAGGCCCTCTCCGACGCCGACCTCGCAGCCATCCAGAAGTGGTTCACCGACTACCTCGAATGGCTCAACACCTTCCGCCTCGCCGGCCTCGCCCGCGACATGCGAGACCACAACGGCAGTTCCTGGCTCCTGCAAGCCGCCGCCTGCGCCCACCTCAACACCAAAGACGACCGCCCCCTCACCACCCTTCGCCACCAGTTCCGATCCGTTACCCTCCGCGCCCAGATCTCCGCCGAAGGGACCTTCCCCCGCGAGTTGGCCACACCCATCCCCTATCGCCTCTCCCTCTTCAACCTCGACATGCTCGCCGCCATCTGCGACCTCCTCTCCACACGCTTCGAAAGCGTCTGGGAGTACGAGTTACAGGACGGCCCCAGCATGCGCGTCGCCATCGCTCGCCACTTCCCCTTCATCCTCCACCGCGGAGCGTGGCCCTACAAAGCTGATGCCACCCTCTTCACTGCTTTACCCCTCCGCCAGCCCAGCCTTCTGCTCGCCGCCCGCGCCTACAACCGCCCCGAATATGCCGACCTATGGCGCACCCTGCCACCCGACCCCACCATCCCCGAACTCCAGCGAACCTTCCCCATCCGCCAGCCCCTACTCTGGGTCACCCGCCCGCACCCATAACTGCACGTCAAAAAAGAAAACGGCGAGACCAAAGTCTCACCGCATTTCTACACAGATCGCCTTCAAAGTTCACCGATTGCTAAGCAGCGCTCTTCGACTGAAACTCCTTCACGATCGCCAGATACTTCTTAGCGCTCTCGGTCACGACCTCAGGCTTACCCTCAGCCATAGCCTTGGCGTTCACCAGATCCGCACCAACCCCAAGCGCAAACGCCCCAGCCTGCAAAAACTCCGCCGCTGTAGCCAGCGAAACCCCACCCGTCGGAATCATCTCCACATGCGGCAGCGGAGCCTTCAGCGTCGAAATATACTTCGCCCCTCCCATCGCGCTTGCCGGGAACACCTTCACCACGTCCGCACCAGCCTGCCATGCCGTAACAATCTCCGTAGGCGTCAAAGCCCCCGGCAGCACCGCAATCGAATACCGGTGACACATCTCAATCGTCTGCAAATTCAGCGCTGGGCTCACCACAAACTTCGCGCCCTCCAGAATGCACATCCGCGCCGTCTCCGCATCCAGCACTGTTCCCGCGCCGATCAAAATATCCGGCCGCTGTTCCGCCAACTTCCGCATCACCTGAATCGCACCCGGCACCGTCATCGTGATCTCAAGAACAGTCACGCCACCGGCAGCAATCGCCTCAGCCAGCGCCAGCGCCTTATCCACCGACTCCGCACGCAACACGGGAACCAGCCCAATCTCCTTCAACGCCTTCAATACAGCAACTTTCTCCATCGTTTCTCCTATTCCCTACTCCCTATTCCCTACTCCCTGTCTTTACCGCTGCACGCGAGCCCCGCCGCCCTTCATGATGCGCTGCACCTCATCGAAGGTAGCCATAGTCGTATCACCCGGAGTAGTCATCGCCAGCGCACCATGCGCGCAGCCGCAGTTGACCGCCCAATCCGCACCTTTGTCATTCAGAAATCCATAAATCAACCCTGAAGCAAACGAGTCCCCGCCGCCAACGCGATCGAAGATCTCCAGATCAGGCATCGGCCTCGCCTCATGAAACGCGCCCTCGTAGTAGCACACCGCGCCCCAGTCATTGATGCTCGCCGTCTTCGCATGTCGCAGCGTCGTAGCCACCGCCCTGAAGTTCGGAAAAGTCGCCACAGCTTTCTCAATCATCTTGCGGAAGTTGGCCGAATCAAGCTCACCCAGATCGTCGCCAACGCCCTCAATCTCAAACCCGAGCGCCGCTGTAAAGTCCTCTTCATTGCCAATCATCACATCGACATACGAAGCCAACTCACGATTCACCTCGGTAGCCCGAGCCTTCCCGCCAATCGACTTCCAAAGCGAGTCGCGATAATTCAAGTCATAGCTGATCATCACGCCATGCTTCCGCGCCGCCACCATCGCCTCTTTCGCAACCTCAGGCGTAGTCTCGCTCAGCGCGCAGAAGATCCCGCCCGTATGAAACCAGCGCGAACCCTCCTTACCAAAAATCTCGTCCCAGTCAATCTGTCCAGGCTTCAACTGGCTCACCGCAGTATGCCCACGGTCCGAGCACCCCAGCGCCGCACGAACCCCAAAGCCGCGCTCCGTAAAGTTCAACCCGTTACGCGTAGTCCGTCCCACACCGTCATACTTCGTCCACACCACATGCGACTGATCCACGCCTCCCTGCAGCATCAAATCCTCAAGCAGCCGCCCCACAGGATTATCCGCAACCGCGGTAACAATCGCCGTCTTCAATCCAAAGCAGCGCCGCAACCCACGAGCGACGTTATACTCACCGCCGCCCTCCCACACGTTGAACTGCCGCGCCGTCGCCACCCTCACATCGCCCGGATCAAGCCTCAGCATCACCTCGCCAAGGCTCACCAGGTCCCACTTACACTCTTCCTTCTTGCGAATCACCAAGCTCTTCGTCACTATTTCAACTCCGCGATGGCAACACCATCCATGTCGTCGTACGCCTGATTCTCTCCGCCCATACCCCAGCAGAATCCATAGTTCTTCGTTCCAACCCCAGCATGAATCGACCACCCCGGAGACACCACAACTTCCTTATCCGCCACCACCAGATGGCTCGTAGCATCCGGAGGCCCCATCAGGTGCAACACCCGATGCGCCGGATCGACATCGAAGTAGAAATAAACCTCACTACGCCGCATATGTGTATGCGGAGGCATCGTATTCCAATTGCTCCCCGTCGACAGCAGCGTAAATCCCATCACCAACTGACAGCTCTTGATACCGTCCCTATAAATCGCCTTATAGATCGTGCGCTTATTGCAAGTCTCCACGCTGCCCAGCTCAAGGCCCTTCATATCGGCGAACTTCACCATCGCCGTCGGATACTCCGCATGAGCCAGATAACTCAGCAAATAAAAGTAAGCCGGCGCGGCACTATCCGCGCTGGCAAACGAAACATCCTTGCTCCCTCGCCCCACATAAAGACAATCCAACTTGCCCATCGCGAAAGTCTTGCCATCCACGGTCACCGACCCCGCCCCACCGACATTCAGCACGCCAAGCTCACGACGCTCCAGAAAATAATCCGCGCGCAGCTCCGGCTCTGTCTCCAGCTTCAGCGGAGCAGCCAGCGGCACCGCCGCTCCAATCACCGTGCGGTCAAGATCAACATAAGCAAACTCAATCTCTCCCGGCTCAAACATCTCCTCCAACAGAAACGTCTCGCGCAGTTCCTCGGTATTCATCAACCCATACCGAACCGCATCCGCCATCTGATACAGCCTCATTCCAACCCTCCAAACTTGCGTTCCCAGTATAGCTATCTCACCCTGTCTTCCACCTCGTCTGCTGCGTGGAAATCTCCTGCTATCATTGCCTGAATTTCAGCGCCGAGGAGACCGAATGCCGAAGCTTCGCCTCGCAACACCCCTCCGCTACGCATTATTTCTTGCCACTCTGCACACACTCACGGCGTTCTCGCAGGCCCCACCACCGCATCGTCACGTCCACTTCATCGTGCATGCGCCCTCCACCCTCTCGGCTCCGATTAGCGGACGCCTCCTCATCTTCCTCAAGGCCGGTACAGGAGACACCGAGGTGAGCATGGATGAATTTCACCCGACAGCCGCCTGGATCGGAGCCAGGGAAGTCCAAAGTCTCAGCGCAGGCGCGTCCTTGGAAATCGACCCCGACGCCGAAGGCATGGCATTCCCCTCACCCTTCGCCTCCATAGCCCCGGGCGACTACGAAATCCAAGCCGTCCTCGATGTCGACCACACCTACAATTACTCCGGCCGAAGCCCACAAGACTGGATCAGCCCCGTCCTCAATCTCCCCCACTGGACTCCCGGTGAAGGCCCGGAACCCATACTGGAACTCACACAACACCCCACAGAGGACCCCGCCCGCACCGCCTCCCTCGCTAAAGCCATAGCCCAGGTTGCCCCCGGTGTAATCCAGCTTGAACAGCTCCAAAGCCCGCTCCTCACCCGCTTCTGGGGCCGCCCCATCAACCTTCAGGGCTGGGTCGTCCTGCCGCCCGGCTACTCCGAGCACCCCAAAGAGCACTACCCCACCGTCTATTGGACCCACGGATTCGGCGGCAATTTGGAGTCCTCCCTCAGTAGCGGACTACGCCTGCGCGACCGCATGAAAGAAGGCAAAATGCCTCCCATGATCTGGGTTATGCTCGACGAATCCTGTCCGCAAGGCACCAACGAATTCGCCGATTCCGTAAACAACGGCCCCTGGGGCGCCGCGCTAACAACAGAGTTCCTTCCCTACCTCGAATCCAAATACCGCATGGACGCCCGTCCTACCGGACGACTCCTCAACGGCCACTCCAGCGGCGGATGGGCCACCCTACAGCTTCAGGTCAACTATCCCAAAATCTTCGGCGGCACCTGGTCCACCTCACCCGACCCCAGCGACTTTCACGACTTCACCAACGCCGATCTCTACGCTCCCAACGCCAATCTCTATCGCACCCCCGAAGGCGCATTGATCCCCATTATGCGCGACCATGGCAAGGTCCTCTCCACACTCCAGGAGTTGGCCATGCTCGAACAGGTCCTCGGCCGATACGGCGGACAACTAGCCTCCTTCGAATGGGTCTTCTCCCCCAGGAACAACTCCGGCGCTCCACAACAGATGTTCAACCGCGCCACCGGAGCAGTCGATCCGGCTGTCGTCTCCTACTGGCGCGATCACTACGATCTCGCCCACATCGTCGAAACCAACTGGCCCAGACTCAAACCCGACCTGAAAGGTCGAATTCACCTCATCGTAGGCACCGCCGACACCTTCTACCTCGATGGTGCCGCGCATAAATTCGAGGCAGTCCTCAACCGGCTGGGCGCAGACCCTCACTTCACCTACGTGCCCGATCGCACCCACTTCGACCTGTATGCCGTTGCCCAGGACCGCTACGCACTCTTCGACCAGATCAGCACTGAGATGTACGCCGTCGCGCGGCCAAATTCACACTGGCAGCCTCACCCTGCTTCAGCTTCGACACCTCAGCCTGCACCGCATAGCAAGTAAACCATCGCCCGAGACCGCCGTCGTCAATGCAGCTGTCACACCCCATGCGATACATTGGCTTAACCATGCAAAACGCACTTGACCTCTTCCGCCTCGACAACAAAGTCGCCCTCGTCACCGGTGCTGCCAGCGGCCTCGGAGCCGCCATTGCCACAGCACTCGCGCAAGCCGGAGCCACCGTAGCCTGCCACGGCAACCGCCGCCCCGCCGACGATACCGCCGCCGCCATCCAGGCCGCCGGTGGCACAGCCCACGCCTTCCAGGCCGATCTCTCCGCCACCGACGGAGCCGAACATCTCTTCACCCAGGTCATCGCCGCCCTGGGCCGCGTCGACATCCTCATCAACAACGCCGGCACCATACACCGCGCCGCTGCGGAAGAGGTCACGCTCGAAGACTGGGACCGTGTCCTCCAGGTCAACCTCACCAGTCCCTTCCAACTCTCCCAGCTCGCAGCCCGCAACATGATCCCTCGCGGCCACGGCAAGATCGTCAACATCGCCTCGCTCCTCAGCTTTCAGGGAGGCATCCGCGTCCCCGCCTACTCCGCCAGCAAAGGCGGCAGTCGCCCAACTCACCAAGGCCCTCGCCAACGAGTGGGCGCCCAAAGGCATCCAGGTCAATGCCATCGCGCCCGGCTACTTCGCCACCAGCAACACCGAAGCCCTGCAGGCCGACGAGACCCGCAACCGCCAGATCCTCGAGCGCATCCCCGCCGCCCGCTGGGGTCAGCCGCAGGACCTCGCCGGAGCCGCACTCTTCCTAAGCTCCGCCGCCAGCGACTACGTCACAGGAACCATCCTCACCGTAGATGGCGGCTGGATGGGCCGCTAACCCTCCAGTCGCACCAAGGAGAACCACCATGCAAAACCCACACGAACGAGCCGCCGAACTCCACAACAAAGCCGCACATGCCCACCAGGTCGCCGCCGCCTCGCACGACAAAGGCGATCACCTGACCGCCCATGAACTCTCAAAACAGGCGCACGAGCACTCCCAGAAAGCGCTAGAGCACTCGCAAGAGGCCGCCGCCCACTTCAAAGCAGGCAAAGAACTGCGCCCATAAACACCGAGTCCCGGGCGAGCGAAAGCCACCTGGGACACCACCTACTCAATCCCCGGCAACTCCACTCCACCCCGCTCACTCGAAAGATAAGCCGCCTCCACCGTCCGCATCGTATCGATCGCATCCTCCACACTGGTAGGCAGCGGCGCCGCCTCCCCCTGCACAAAGGCCTGCAGCGACCCCATCGACCCCATAAACGCATCCGGAAACCAGTTCCCGCTCACAGGCCCATCCTTCCATCCACCCTCCCCGCGAACGATGTACTCGAGGTTATCCGGCAACCCCACCGGATAATTCAGATTCACCCCCATCTGCGCCCGCATCGCACCCGCCATCCCCTCCCACTGCACAAAACTCCGCTGCATCTTCGGATCAAAATCATGGCTATGATTTGAAGCAATAAACACCCGCTTATCATCTCCATAATCAAACGTGATCACACTCTTGGTCGCCGCCAGCTCCGCAGTCCGAGGACTCTTCACCGTCTTCGCATACACCGCACGCGGATTCCCAAACCAGCTACGCACCAGATCCACATAGTGAATCGAGTGATACAGAATCTCCAGTCGAGGAGCAGTACTCAAAAAACTCCAAAGCTCCCAAGGCATATGCACGCTGACCGACACCTCCATGTCATGCAACTCACCCAACACCCCCGTCCCATGCAACGCCCGAGCCGCCAGCATATTTGGAGCCCATCGCAACTGAAAATTAATCGCCGACGTCAGCCCCTTGGCCCGGCATATCTTCAGAATCTCCACCGCCTCCGCCAACGTCTCACCCATCGGCTTCTGGATCAGCACTGCCGCCCCATCCGGCAGCTGCGGCAGAACCCCCGCAATCACCTTAGCCGGCAGCGCTACATCGAACACCGCATCCGCCGGAGCATACTTAATCGCCTCCGCAATCGAATTCGTCGCAAACGGAATCCCGAAACTCTTCGCCAATCCCTCCGCTTTCTCGCGGTTGATATCCACCAGCGCCGCCACCGGAAACCCCGCCTTCTTATATGCCGGCAGATGCGAATCATGCACAATCCCACCCGACCCAATCACCACAATCGGCCGCGCCACCTTAGGCCTCGGAGCCACAACCTCCCGCATCACCTTCTCCAAATCCATCCAACCCCTCCAATGCAAACTCCCGTCAATTCTACGTCGCTCGCTACTCCCCTATCCCCTACTCCCTGTACTCTAATGAGACATGCCGTCGAGCCTCGAACTCGCTCTCCTCTCCTGCGCCCTGCTCGGCCTCCGTCACGGCTTCGATTACGACCACCTCGCCGCCATCTCTGACATCACCTCCGTCCAGCGCACCTGGCGAGAAGGCATGCGCCTCGGCCTCCTCTACGCACTCGGCCACGCCTTCACCGTAGCCATCCTCGGAGCCGCCGTCATCTTCCTCCACCTCGGCCTGCCCCAGCACATGGACGCCATCAGCGAGCGGCTCGTCGGAGCCACCCTCATCGCCCTCGCCATCTACGTCCTCATCTCCTTCTTCCGTCGCAAATCCGACCACGGCCACCACCACCTCCCTCCGCGCAGCCGCATCGCCTTGCTCATCTCCGGAGCCCGCTACACCCAATGGCGCATCCGCCGCCTCGCCAACCCATCCGCCCCAAAGCCCGACCCCTTCACCTTCCGCTACAACCGAACCTCCGTCTTCACCGTAGGGATCATCCACGGCCTCGGCGCCGAAACCCCCTCGCAGCTCCTCCTCTTCCTCCTCGCCGCCAACCTCGGCGGCACCAGCCGCGGCTTCCTCGGACTCCTCAGCTTCATCGCCGGCCTCCTCATCATGAACACCCTCATGACCGCCAGCGCCTCCGGCATCTTCGCCTCCAGCACCCACCGCCCGCGCCTCCAGACGCTCATCACATCCCTCACCGCCGCCTATAGCTTCATCATCGGAGTCATCTTCCTCTTCGGAGCCAGCGACAAACTCCCACCCCTCCTGCATTAGAGGATGTCAAACGAATCGGCCTTTGCTTCTAGGTACCCCAAGGCTTTAGCCTTGGGTCTCCAAGGCAAGCATAAAAATGCGGGCTTTAGCCCCTGGGGTATGCTCTTTATGTTGTCCGGGGCTGCCAATCGATTCGTTGGGCACGACCTAATTCCTCTATGAACCCACCCACCACCTTCGCGACCTACCCAAGCCTCGCCGACAAAGTGGTCCTCATCACCGGAGGCGGACAAGGCATAGGCGCCTCCGCCGTCGAGCACTTCGCCCTGCAAGGCGCCCGCGTAGCCTTCCTCGATCTCGCCGACGAACCCTCCGCCACACTTGTCAACAATCTCACTCCGCACTCCACCCATCCACCCGTCTACCGCCGCTGCGACGTCACCGACATCCCCGCCCTCCAATCCACAATCGCCGAAATCTCCACCACACTCGGCCCACCACAAGTCCTCATCAACAACGCAGCCAGCGACGACCGCCACCGTATCGACGAAGTAACCCACGAATACTGGGATCAGCGCATGTCCGTAAACCTGACCCACCAGTTCTTCGCCGCGCAAGCAGTCATTCCCGGCATGAAAGCCGCAGGCAGCGGCTCAATCATTAACATGAGTTCCATAGCCTGGATGATCCCCACACCCGACCTCACCCTCTACAACATGGCCAAGGCCGCCATCATTGCCATGACCCGCTCCCTCTCCCGCGAACTCGGCCCCTCCAACGTCCGCGTCAACAGCGTCCTCCCCGGAGCCATCCTCACCGAACGCCAAAACCGCCTCTACATGTCTCCCGCCTACCAGCAGCGCATCTTCGCTGCACAATCTCTCAAGCGCCACATCCTTCCCCAAGAGGTCGCCCGCCTCCTCCTCTTCCTCGCCGCCGACGACAGCTCCGCCATCACCGGCCAAGGCCACATCATCGACGGAGGCTGGATCTAAACCGTCATGCTCCGAGTCCCCTACAACGACCTCTACGAAGCACTCCGCCGAGCCATGCTCCGCCTCGGCCTCAGCGAAGACCGCGCCGCCCTCTCCGCCCGCCTCATCGCCGAGACCACCCGCGACGGCGTCTACACCCACGGCCTCAACCGCTTCCCTCGCTTCGAAGCCATGGTCCTCAACGGCAGCATCGACATTCTCGCCGAACCCACTCTCACCACCGCCTTCGGCAGTATCGAACGATGGAACGGCAACCGAGGCATCGGCAACCTCAACGCCTACGCTGCCATCCACCGCGCCATCACCCTCGCCAAACAGCACGGTATCGCCGGAGTAGCTCTCGGCAACACCAACCACTGGATGCGCGGAGGCACCTACGCCTGGCTAGCCGCCGAAGACGGCCTCTTCGCCATCTGTTGGAGCAACACCCTCGCCAACCTACCCGCCTGGGGAGCCACCACCCCCACCCTGGGCAACAACCCCCTCGTCATAGCCATCCCACGCGCAGACGGCCACGTAGTCCTCGACATGGCCATGTCCCAGTTCTCCTACGGAACCCTCGCCTCCTACAGCAAGCGCAACCAGCCCCTCCCGGTCGACGGCGGCTTCGACACCGCAGGCAACCTCACCCGCGACGCCGACGCCATCGAAGCCTCCCAGCGAGCCCTCCCCATCGGCTACTGGAAGGGCTCCGGCCTTGCCCTCGTCCTCGACATGATGGCCACCATGCTATCCGGAGGCCTCGCGACGCACCAATTCTCCCCCGATCCCCTCCGCGAGACCGGCCAATCCCAACTCTTCCTCACCATCGACCCCACCAACATAGCCAGCGTCGCCGAACTCACCCACATCGCCGACGCCATCATCGACGACCTCCACCGCGCCACCCCCGCCGACCCCACCAAGCCCATCCGCTACCCCGGCGAACAAACCCTCCAACTCCGCGAAGAAAACCTCCGCCTGGGCATCCCCGTCGACCCCGACATCTGGCAGAAGATCAATTCGTAGCCACAGCCTTCTGCCCTGCGATGTACCCCCGAGCATGCGCCACCTCCGGCATCCCCGGATCCCCATCCTTCCACGCCGCAACAAACCTCGCATACTCCGCCCGAGCCGCAGCCGAATCGCCCGCCGCCTCGCTACTCCGAGCCATCCCATACAGCGGAAACCCCGACTTCGGCCTCTCCACCAGCGCAGCCTCATAAGCCTTGTGAGCACCGGTGTAATCGCCCGCCCGCATCAACACCGACCCCTCCGTCTCACCCACCGGCCGAATATAAGTAGGAGGCTCACGATACCCCAGGCCCTTCTCCTCCTGCGCCGCCTCATCAAACAGAGCCTTCGCCTCATCCAGCTTCTTCTGCTCAGCCAGAATCGCCCCCCGCAGTTCCAGCGACATAATCGACAAACTCGACACCAGCGGCCCCGGCATAGCATCCGGCATCACCGCCGCCATCATCGGCACCTTCGCCTCCGCCTTCTTCTTCTTCGGAGCGTCCTTCACCTTCTGCGACATATGCCACAACTCCGCATCCAGTCGCAGTGAAGCCGCCTGAGCCGCAGCAAGATCGCCCTTCTGCACCGCCAGCATACCCGTAGCAAACTCCCGCAACTGCCCGGCGAGAAACTTCAAATTCTCAAGCTTCTCCTCAGGCTTGACCCCCTCCAGCAGCTTCAGCACCGCAGCCCAATCCCCCGTCCGCAAAGCCACCGGAAGTTCCGCATCCAACCGAGTCATCCCATCCCGCGGCACATTGATATAAAGCGTCTCCCGAAACTCCCCCCGCGCCCCCGACAGCTTCCCCGACAGCGCCGTAGCCTCCCGCAGCTTCCCCTCTTCCATCAAATTCGCAATCCCATACATCAGGTTGTGGACATAGTTCCAGTCATCATCCACACCCACATGCTGCTCGCGCATGTACTGCTCATCCACCGCCGTCGAAGCCGCAAACCAGTGCTCCGCCTGCGCATAATCACCCACCCGATAAAAAATATGCCCCGGCATATGCACCATATGTCCCGACGCCGGAGCCAGACTAGCCAGCACCGTCGCACTCCCCACCGCCTTCTCCGGATGAGCACTCGGCTCCATCGCATGAATCCAGTAGTGGTGCGCCGCCGAATCATTCGGAGCCGCCTTCAGCACCTCCTCCAAAATCGCAATCTCTTCCTTCGTCCCCTTCTTCGGCTCCCCGGCCTCGTCATATCCATCGCGAACACTACCCGACAAAAAGATCTTCGCCTGCAAGTCCGCCGGATACTCCTTCACCAGCTGCCGCCAGATCGCAATCTCCTTCGCGTCATCGGTCTTCGCTCCCGGCTCCGCAGCCTTCCCCGCCTCATGCCCCGCGACCGCCGCCTCGATATAAAGCTGCTCGTTCTTCCCCGCGCGACTCTTCAGCCGCACCGCATTCGCCAACACCTGATCCGCATAAGCATTCGCATCGCTGCTCCTGAAGACCAACGCCTGATACAGGCCCCAGTAGCACATCGCGCAATTCGGATCGACCCGCACCGCCTGCTCAAACGCCTTCAGCGACTCGTAGTCCCAAAAGTCATGCAGCAGGTTCAACCCCTGATCGAACCAAACCTGAGCCTCAGGATTCGCCGTAATCGCCAGATGACTATTCCCAATCCCCGTCATCTTCACCGGCACAGGCAGCTTCTCCGGCGCAGGAATCTCCTTCATCGCCCCCATGTCATGCCCAGCCATATTCATCTGCGCCACAGCCGGACAAGCAGCCACCAAGACCATCGAAGCAGCAAAACTCAGGCAACGTACCAGCATCAAACCCTCTTTCAACGAACCATCACCATAACCAGCCTACGCACATATCACCTCTTCGTGAAGAACGATATTTGTCCCTTTTCTCTCGACTTACCAAGGCAACGATATCTATCTTTCAGCTCACCCTTTTGCGAACCGGACGAATTAGTAATACACTCCGACCTCGCACCAATCCCACCAATCAGGAGGTACCTGTTATGGCGGCCCCCAAACTCATCACCTACTTCCAGACCTTCAAAACCGATGCTCTCGGCCAGATCTTTATGAGCGGCATCCTCGACGTATCCACCTACAACCAGGTCAACGTCGAAATCATTCAATGGCCTCACGCCGCGGTCAACATGACCGTCAACTGCAGCATGGGCAAGATCACCGGAAGCACTCTTGCCCAGGCCGTCGGCCAGTTCCCTCTCGGCACCGCAGGCCAAATCCACACCTTTAACGTAGTCGGCCCCGAATTCTCCCTCGTCCTCACCGGAGGCCCACCCAACACCGACGTCCCCATCCAGGCCTGGATCTTCCTCCACTAAAGAGAGTCAGAAGCCGGTGAACAACGAGCTAATGGATAAGAAAGTTGCTGGAAAAGGATCTAATAAAAAGGTGTCATCCTGAGCGGAGCAACTCGCGTTTTTTGCGAGTTGCATAGTCGAAGGACCTGCGGTTTGCTCGTAGTACCACAAACTCGACAAGCCCCGGAATAAAGCAGAAAACCAACCGACCAGGTCCATCTGTCCTACAATCCACACAGATGGATCTCGCGGCTAAATCCGCCCTTCTCCAAGCCACCCTGCGCGATCTAGGCAGCGTCATGGTCGCCTACTCCGGCGGCACCGACTCCGCATACCTCGCCTACGCCGCCCATCAAGCCCTCGGCGACAACATGCTCGCCGTCATCGCTGACTCCCCCTCCCTACCCCGCGCCGAACTAGCCGCCGCCCTCGCCTTTGCCGCTCAGCACTCCATCCCCACCCACATCCTGCAAACCACCGAACTCGAAAACCCCGATTACCAGCGCAACGACTCCCAGCGCTGCTTCCACTGCAAAGACGAGCTCTTCACCCAGATGGAGCAACTCCGCGCCCAACGCGGCTTTGCCCACATCGCCTACGGCATGAACCTCGACGACCGCGCCCCCTCGGTAGCAGCATTCCGGCCCGGCCAGCAAGCCGCCTTGCAGCATCACGCCGTTGCGCCCCTCGTCACCGCCCAACTCACCAAGCCCGAGATCCGCACCCTCGCTCGCGAGGCCAACCTCACCCTCTGGGACAAGCCCGCCAGCGCCTGCCTCTCCTCCCGCATCGAGTACGGCCGCCCCGTCACCCGCGAAAACCTCACCCAGGTCGAACAAGCCGAAGCCGCCCTGCACGCCCTCGGCTTCAAGCAAGTCCGAGTCCGCCACCACGGAGACCTCGCCCGCATTGAAATCTCCCGCCCCGAACTCCCCCGCGCCCTCAACATCGAAACCCTCGACCGCATCACCGCCACCCTCCGCCCTCTCGGCTTCCTCTACATCACCCTCGACACCCAGGGCTACCGCTCCGGCTCCATGAACGAAGTCCTCCCCGCCACCGCCATCACCCCCGCCACCCCCTAATTTGCCTTTCTTGCTTGTCATCCCCGCAGGGGATCTGCTTCTGACGTTGCGGTTGTCGTGGTTGTCGTTGCGGTTGCGGTTGTCGTTGCTGTCGCCGTTGTCGTTGCTGTTGCTCCTGCCGTTGCCCGTTCTCCTTCACTCAACCCAAACCGTGTCATTTCGACCGAAGCAGCTCACAGCCTCATCGTGAGCTGCGCAGCGGAGAAACCTGCTTCTCTACCCATACCCTTTCCCATCCCCAAACCCGCCGTATGCCTTTGCTTCCGCTTTTGTCTCCGCTCGCTTCTGCCGTTGTCGGTTGCCCGTTATCGACCCAACCGAACATCCTCACTTCGACCGACATCCCTCGTGGGAGGCGCTGAAGGCGCCATCTATACCAGCATGGGGCGAAGCCCCATGTCCCAAAGCACGACAAATCAGAGGGCTGAAAGCCCGACCTATAAATCCCCAAACCACCAAAACCTGTCAAGCCCCCAAACCACCCAACTCATTGCAACCAAACCACATCCCCGTGGCATTTAATTTCCTTCAACCTGTTAAACTAGCTATAGCATTCAAACAAGAAAGAGCCTCGGCGAAAGCCGAGGCTCTTCGCATGAGACCCAAAGACCAAATCCAGACCTAAACCCCATCTTTCGAATACTTTAGGACCAAAAGTACCCAGGGGGGAGGTACCCACCGAAACGCGAAGACAATGACCACACCGAAGAATCTATCCCATGAAACAATAGCCCCCATGCGCATCGCCTACTTCGACTGCTTCGCCGGTATCAGTGGCGACATGTTCCTCGGAGCCCTCATCGACGCCGGCCTCGACCCGCAGATCCTCCACGACGCCACCGCCGCCCTCAACCTCAACGCCTCCCTCAAGATCGAAAAGGTCGACCGCAGCGGCATCTCCAGCACCAAGGTCCACGTCCTCGAAAACGGCAAGCTAGCCGAAGACCCGCATACATACCACCCAACCCACACACACTTTCAAGACCAGCGCCCCGCCGAAGACCACACCCACCAACACCAACCCAAAACCCAGCACCTCCACAAAACCGGCCACCTCCACACCCACGAAGAAGAGCACCCTCACGAGCACACCCACAGCCATAGCGAACACACCCACGGCCGCTCCCTCACCGAAATCCGCACACTCATCAACACCGCCAACCTACCCCCCGCAGTCAAAGCAACCGCAATCCAGACCTTCGTACTCCTCGGAACCTCCGAAGCCAAAATCCACAACGTCGACATCGAAAAGATCCACTTCCACGAAGTAGGCGCAGTAGACGCCATCGTCGACATCGTCTGCGCATCCGCCGGAATCCACGCCCTCCACATCGACAAGTGGTTCGCCTCCCCCCTCAACGTAGGCGGAGGCACAGTCGACTGCGCCCACGGCCGCTTCCCCATCCCCGCCCCCGCCACCGCCGACCTCCTCCGAGGCCTCCCCACCTACGCAGCCCACATCGAAAAAGAGCTCGTCACCCCCACCGGAGCCGCCATCATCCGCACCCTCGCCCCCACCTTCGGCCCCCAGCCGCCGATGCGCGTTCAACAAATCGGTTACGGAGCCGGAACCCGCAACCCCAAAGACTTCCCCAACGTCCTCCGCCTAAGCATCGGCGAATCTCTCGAAGATTCCGTCGCCAAAAATGTGTCATCCCGACCGGAGGCGGCGCACTTTGCCGTCGCAGCGGAGGGGCCTGCTTCTCTACCACGAACCTCCAGCACCGACACCGTAACCATCCTCGAAACCGCCATCGACGACCTCTCCCCCCAAATCCTGGCCCATGTCACCGAGTCTGCCCTCCAGCAAGGAGCCCTCGACGTCATGAGCACCGCCGTCCAGATGAAGAAGGGCCGCCTAGGCACCCTCATCACCATCCTCACCGACGAAGCCCATGCCCCCGCCCTCGAGCGCCTCCTCCTCCGCGAGACCAGCACTCTCGGCGTCCGCATCCACCAGGAACGCCGCTCCTGCCTCGACCGCACCCACACCGCCGTCACCACACCCTACGGCGAAATCCGCATCAAAATCGGCACCCGCGAAGGCGAAGTCTTCAACGCCGCCCCCGAGTTCGAAGACTGCCGCACCGCCGCCGCCAAGCACAACGTCCCCGTCAAACAAGTCATCCAGGCCGCCACCGCAGCCTACCTCAAAAACCCAACCTCACAACCGGGTGCCCCATCCTGAGCGCGCCTGACCGCGCGAAGGTTGGGGTTGTCACAATTTCGAACCACAAGCATCAAATCCACCAAGCCGAATAACAAAATGAACCCCACAACCCTCCTCCATCTCCTGGCCGAAGTCCAACGCGGCACCCTCACCCCCGAGCAAGCCTCCGCACGGCTCGCCGACCTCCCCTTCGAAGACCTCGGCCACGCAAAAATCGACCATCACCGAACCCTCCGCAGTGGCCTCCCCGAGGTCATCTACGCCGCCGGCAAAACCCCCGCCCAAACCGCCGAAATCTTCTCCCGCATGGCCGCCACCGGCGTCGATGTCCTCGCCACCCGCGCTGACGCTCCCACCGCCGAAGCCGTCCTCCTCGCCGTCCCCGCCGCCATCCACCACCCGCAAGCCCGAGCCATCGCCCTCCGCCAATCCGCTCACGCCGCCCCTCGCGGCCACGTAGCCGTCGTATGCGCCGGAACCAGCGACCTCCCCGTCGCCGAAGAGGCCGCCATCACCGCCGAGCTCTTCGGCACCCACGTCACCCGCCACTACGACGTAGGCGTAGCCGGCCTCCACCGTATCCTCTCCCAGCGCGAATCCATCAACCAGGCCAACGCCGTCATCGTCTGCGCCGGCATGGAAGGCGCCCTCCCATCAGTCGTCGGAGGCCTCGTAGGAGTCCCCGTCATCGCCGTCCCCACCTCCGTAGGCTACGGAGCCAGCTTCGCCGGAGCCGCCGCCCTCCTCGGCATGCTCAACTCCTGCGCCCCCAACGTAACCGTAGTCAACATCGACAACGGCTTCGGCGCCGCCTACACAGCCACATTAATCGCCAGAATGGCAAGCCGCCCGTAGCTCGCTTTGCATCAACACAGCCACCCTAATCGCCAGGATGGCAAGCCGCCCGTAGCTCGCTTTGCGTCAACACCGCCACTCTCATCGCACGGGGCTACCCTTTTTGCAATTGTTATTGCTCACGTGAAATGAAATGTTGACAAGCGTTTCTGACGCGATTAATTTGAAAAGCCCACATAACAGATTGATTTTTGCCGAGTTGTTGGTGTGGGCATACGGGCCATATTTCGCATTCGAGAAGCTCTTAAAACGGAGGACTCATGCGTTTTTATAAATTCATGCTCTTGGCCGCATCTGTTGCAACTGTGCTTATTACACTGACACCACTTGCCAACGCCAGTTCGTTTTCTGCAGTCGTCGTCTACGGAGACAGCCTGTCTGATAACGGGAATCTCTACGCTGCTATCGGATATCCGCCCTCGCCTTATTACCAGGGCCGTTTCTCCAACGGGCCAGTCGCCGTGGAACAATTGGCGGCTGCGTGGGGCGTCCCACTCTTTGACTTCGCCTATGGAGGAGCTACCACTGGTATAGGGAACTATGTAGATGGCGGTACGCAGACCACTCCAGGAACGTTCGGCCTGCCTGGGATGCAGGTTGAATTAGCGGGGTCCGCACCCCTGTTGACTCCAGCGCTGGCCTCCAGCGCCCTATTTGTCGTGTGGGGCGGAGCCAATGATTTTTTCGCCAGCGGCTCGGTCACAACCGCGGTGGCAGATATTGACTACATCGTCGCCACTCTTCAAGCCGACGGTGTCCAACATATTCTTGTACCTGGCTTGCCTGACATAGGCTTAACTCCTGAATACTATGGCGATCCTGCGGCAACCGCATATAGCGTGCAATTCAATTCCCTGCTGTTAGCCAGCCTGCCATCGGGCGTGAGTTACGCAGACACTTTCACCCTGCTCGATCAAATGCAGAGTGATCCCGCGGCGTTCGGGTTCACCGATGTGAAGGATCCCTGTTTCAACGGAACATCAGTCTGCTCGAATCCAAATCAGTATCTCTTCTGGGATGGTGTTCACCCCACAACAGCCACAGACGCTTTCCTGGCGGAAGAGTTTGCCGCTGCCGCAACTCCAGAGCCCTCTTCCATCCTGCTGCTCGGCTCAGGTATCTCTGGATTGATCGTCCTCGTCCGGAATAGGCGCAGAAGAACAGCTTAGCTTTGCCATCAGGTATTGCCTTGTAAAAGAGCCCACCAGCACAAATGCTTGTCGGCTCTTTTCTCTATGCCTCCACAGGATGCTCAACCTCCAACCACCCCATCGCATCCAACCACCAGGAGGCCCCCATGGACCGCCGCGACTTCCTGAAATCCGCCACCGCCGCCGGAATAGCCGCCACCACCTCAAGCACCTTCGCCCAAACAGCCACACCCGCCAAACGCCCCGAAGCCCCCGGCATGATCTACCGCGAACTCGGCACCACCGGCGAGCGAGTCTCCGCCATCGGCCTGGGCGGCTACCACATCGGCAAGCAATCCAACGCCAACGAGAGCATCGCCCTCATCCGTAAAGCCATCGACAGCGGCATCTCCTTCCTCGACAACTGCTGGGACTATAACGACGGCCTCAGCGAAGTCCGTATGGGCCAGGCCCTCCGTGACGGCTACCGCCAAAAATCCTTCCTCATGACCAAAATGGACGGCCGTACCAAAGACTCCTACAACAAGCAACTCGAGCAGTCCCTCGGCCGCCTCCAAACCGACACCATCGACCTCGTCCAGTTCCACGAAGTCATCCGCATGGAAGACCCCGACCGCATCTTCGCCTCCAACGGCGCCATCGAAGCCGCCGTCCTCGCCAAACAAGCCGGCAAGATCCGCTACATCGGCTTCACCGGCCACAAGGACCCCGCCGTACACCTGCGCATGCTTGAGACCGCGCAAAAACACAGCTTCCACTTCGACACCATCCAGATGCCTGTCAACGTCATGGATGCCCACTTCCGCTCCTTCACCCATGAAGTCATCCCCGTGGCCCTCAAACAAGGCATCGGCATCCTCGCCATGAAGACCTTCGGCGACCACCACATCCTCGACAGTCGCACCGTCGAGCCCATCGAAGCCCTTCACTACGGCCTCACCCAGCCCGTCTCCGTTGTTATCACCGGCATCGACTCCCCCGCCATCCTCGAGCAAGCCCTCACCGCCGCCCGCACCTTCAAGCCCCTCACCGACACCCAGGTCGCCGCTATCCTCGCCCGCACCCGCGAAGCCGCCCTCGAAGGCAAATTCGAGCTCTTCAAAACCTCCGCCCAATACGACGGCACCGCCCACAACCCCCAGTGGCTCGGCTAGCCCCTACCCGGGTGCCCCATCCTGAGCGCGCCTGATCGCGCGAAGGTTGGGGTCAGACCGAGGGTAGTAAGGTACAAACCGGGTACCCCACATCTGGATTTCAGATGTCGGTTCACAGATGCCAGACAGGCCACAACTCACCGCATGTAGGCGGCCCTACTGATTCACGCCACTAGCCAAAAACCCACCATCCACCACCAGAATCTCCCCGGTCACAAAAGCCGAAGCATCGCTGGCCAAATAAATCGCCGCCCCCACGAGTTCCTCTGTCTTCCCAAACCGCCCCATCGGAGTCCGCATCAATAGCTCCTTGCCACGTTCGCTCTCATCCAGCAGCTTCTGATTCAGCGCGGTCCGGAACACTCCCGGAGCAATCGCATTGACCGTCACACCCTTGGCACTCCACTCCACAGCCAGCGACTTCGTCAGCGCACCCACAGCAGCTTTACTCGCCGCATAGGCTGTCACTTCCTTCAGCGAAATAAACGTATTCAACGAAGCAATATTGATGATCCGCCCATACCCACGCTCCAACATGTGCCTCCCGAAGATCTGGCAAGCCCGCAGTGTCCCGGTGACGTTCGTATTCATAATGTCATCCCAAGTCTCTTCCGGCACCGTCAGCGTAGGCTCACGCTTGATCTTCCCCGCCGAGTTGATCAGGATATCGACCTTCCCGAACTCCTTCACCGTCCCATCGAGCAGCGCCTGCAGCGAAGCCCGATCGCTGACATCCGACGTCAGCCGAAGTGACTTTCGCCCCTTAGCCTCAATCGCCTTGGCAGCCTCCTCGACCTGCTCAGCACGGCGCGAACTCGCCACCACATCAGCGCCCGCCTCTGCTAGACCAACCGCCATCGCCAGTCCAATGCCGGAGGTCCCACCCACCACTACTGCCGTCTTCCCCTTCAGATCAAACAACGGATGCCCCATCGAAAATTTCCTCTCTAACTTTGTAGTCTTTACTTCACCAAATTGGCTCCGGCGAGACATGCTCCATAATCTGGCGCACAATCTCCTCCGGGCTACGATCATTCACTATACGCAAAGCATCCGCCGGTGGCTCAAGCGTCGCAAACTGACTCTCCAGCAGCGCAGGATTCATGAACTCATGATGCCGCTCCGCCAGCCGTTCCGCGATCAGATCCCGCGTTCCATCCAGCCACACAAACGTCACCGCACCCTTGGGCATTCCCGCCGCCAGCGTCGCCCGGTAACTCTCCTTCAGCGCCGAGCAGGCCAGCACACCATTCTTCCCTGCCTCGAACCACCCACGCATCAGCCCGTTCAGCGTCTCCAGCCACGGCTTCCGGTCGTCATCATTCAGCGGATGCCCCGCCGCCATCTTCTCCTTGTTCGCCAGAGGATGATAGTCGTCCGCATCGGCAAACACCGCGCCGGTACGCTCAGCCAGCAGCGTCCCGATCGTCGATTTCCCCGACCCGGTCACTCCCATCAGCACCACAATCATGCGCAACATCCTCTCAACGTCGCAAAGCAGAACTCTGCGCGAACCCGCTCTCTCATGTCCGTCCTATTGTCCTAGAAAAACCGGCTTGATGTGGCGATCAAAAAGATTCGTCGTAACATTTCGTGCCACGACCTCTTCATTGGCCTCCAGCGCCTTCAGGTAGCGATCGCCCATCTTCGCCGCCACTTTGAAGCCCACATGCAGCAGCTGCCGGAAGCTCGCGTTATAAGCCTTGTTGCCCTGATCGTGCCGCAGCGCCGACGTAAACTGTTCACTGGTCCAGCCATTCACCTCTTCAGGCGACGGCAACTTAGCCGGATCGATATCGATCACCGTGGCATACGGAGCGCACAACTCCTCACGATGTGCATACGCCTCGGCATAAACCTCCTTGGCAATCGCAAGGCCGCTGCCACCCGCCTCCGCCAGCCCAATCAACTCCTCGAGCCAGGTCGTTCCTGCCGTCTTCAAATGCACACCCGCGCCGAACTTCTTCACCGCATCATGAATCGCCTTATAGATCGAAAACTTATCCGACCCCGAGTGCACGCTCAGCTTCAAATTCTCTGGCAACCCGTAAGTCTCGATCGCAAAAGCAATCGCCGCAAGATCCTCATTGAACTCCTTCGTGAACTGCGGAACATCGCCCACATAGTCCACGCCCTTGTTGAATCGCCCTGTAAACTTCGGCGCAATCGTCTGAATCGGAATCGTCTCATCCGCAATCGCCGCCAGAATGATCAGCAACTCCACCGGCGTCTGCGGATAGTCCGTCTCATCCATCGAAACCTCAGGCACGAAATTCCCCGCACCCTTCTTCTCCACCAGAAACCGGTAAATCCTACCCGCATCCTGCACCGCAGCCAGAAATTTATTGGCCACGCCACTCACAAACGCCTCATCTGTCTTGAACGGCTCATCGATGTGCGGAATCGTCACCGTCCCCACCAACTCCGGATGCCGCTTCACAAAGGCCGCCACGTCATTCGCATCCGCCGGCTGCCCAATCATATCCGCCACATCCAGCGTAAAGAAATCGCAAGGCGCCAGAAACCGCTCCACCGTCTTCAAATTGATATGGTCCGCATCCAGAAAGTAAGGCTTCGTCCACCCCAGCTCTTTCACCGCCGCGTCGGCAGCTACACGCGTCTGACTCGGCTCCGAGCCGATAATCAGGTGCTCGCGGTTCGACTTGTTCCACACGGGCGACACCTCAACCCCCGCCTTGGCCGCCATCACACAAGCCGCAAGCTGCGCCTTCGCCTGATGCGCAAACCGATCACCGACTCCCACCGAAAATTTAGGAAGCTTCAATCCCTCAGCCATCGCCAACACCCTTCTCCATCACAAAATCGATTGGTCTAACCAATTTCAACCGTCCAAGCATAACCATTCTTACCCACAAACGGCAACTGTCTCCGCGAAACATCTCGTCAACCTATGTCAAGCGTATCAACTCTCTTGAGGCCTGAGACGGAACCACCGGCTCATCCGATCCGTAATATGCCACCTATGAAGCTTGCCATTCTTGCCCTGATCGCCGTCGCCTCCAGCACCGTACAAGCACAAAATCTGGCCATCGTGAATGCGACGGTCTACGCCTCACCAGAAGCTCAACCAGCAAACGACACAACCATCCTGATCCATGCAGGAAAGATCACAGCCGTAGGCAAGAGCCTAACGATCCCACCGGGCATCACCACCCTGCCCTGCAATGGCTGCATCGTCTTCGCCGGTTTCTGGAACAACCATGTTCACTTCATGGAACCAAAGTGGACTGACGCAGCCCATCAGCCCGCCGAACAGCTTACCCGCCAACTCCAGCAGATGCTCACCCACTCCGGATTTGTCACCGTTGTCGACACCGGCTCCGACCCCGGCAACACCCTTCCCCTGCGCCAGCGCATCGAGAGTGGCGAAGTCCTCGGCCCGCGCATCTACACCGCAGGACTCCCGCTCTTTCCTGCCCACGCAATCCCGTTCTATCTCGACGATCTTCCGCCCGAGCTTCGCGCTAAGCTGGGACAGCCCGCCACCCCCATAGAAGCGGCTTCCCTCGTCGATAGCAACGCCAGACTTGGCACCGATATCGTCAAGCTCTTTACCGGCTCCTACCTGGCTCCCCGCCATGTCGCCCCCATGCAGCTCAACATCGCTCGAGCTGCCGTTGAAGCTGCGCACCGCCACGGCCAGCTCGTATTCGCCCATCCCTCCAACCTCGAAGGCGTCCGCGTCGCCATGGAGAGCGGCGTCGATGTTCTGGCTCACGCGCCGGAGATGGTGGACGGCATCGACGACACTCTCATCGCTCAGCTTATCGCTCACCACATGGCCATGGTGCCAACGCTTAAGCTCTTCTCTGAAGACTCGGACATCGCAACTATCCGTTCCATCGTCAATAAATTCCACACCCTCGGCGGCTCGCTCCTCTTCGGCACCGATACCGGCTTCCTCAGCGACTACGACATGACGGAGGAGTACCGCCAGCTCCACCTCGCCGGTCTCTCCTATCGCGATGTACTCGCCATGCTCACCACTGCCCCTGCACAGCGCTTTCACGTCTCAGACCACGAAGGCCGCATCGCCCCAGGAATGAACGGAGACCTCACAATCCTCTCCTCCGATCCCGCCTCAGGCGACCCCGCCGCCTTCACCCAAGTCCGCTATACCATTCGCAAAGGACGCATCCTCTACAGCCAACCCTGATCTAGTGCGCGAACAACGAAAGCGGAATAGCCTCCCCCATCACCTTGTACCCCGCAGCCGTGGGGTGCAGGCCATCCCCCGAGTCATACGCAGGCAGCAACTGATTCGGATGAGCCGGATCACGCATCACCTTGTCGAAATCCACCACCGCGTCAAAGCTCTTCGAACTCCGAATCCACTGATTGATCGCCTGCCGATCAGCCTCATTCGCAGGCCCCGGGTGGTAGTACCCCGAGCCACCATACGGCAGAATCGTCGCCCCAATCACCTTGATCCCATGCGCATGAGCCCGCTCAGCCATCTGCTCATACGCCGAAAGAATCCGATGAACCAGTGCATCATGCTCCGCCTGCCCCACCTCGCCATCGCGAGTAAGCGTCCCCAGATCGTTGACGCCCTCCAGCACCATCACATACCGCACTCCAGCCGGAGCCAGCACATCGCGATCGAATCGCGCCAGCGCATTCGGCCCCAGCCCATCCAGCAGTATCCGATTGCCCCCAATCCCTTCATTCAAAACCCCAACCATCCGCGTCGTCGGCCCCGATTGCAATCGCTTCGCTAAAACATCAGGCCAGCGATCATTCCCATTCGTAGTCGCGCCATGACCATCCGTAATCGAATCCCCCAACGCCACCACAGCCGCCCCCGGCGCAGCCTCGGCCACATCCACACCCGAAACCTGATACCAGTGCTCCACCTTTTTAGCGTCAGACAAACTCGCCGCCGAAACCAGATCCCCATGCGCCAAATAAGAAGTCGCCCGCGACCCCGGATGCCCCGTCTGCGAAGCCGGAGCCGCATCCACGTGCAGCGTAATCGCCAGATCCGACAACGCCCCCACAGGAAACGCAACCGGATCAGAAATAAACTCCGCGCCCGCCGGCACCGTAACATCTTGCGCCCCGCCAAACGTCAGCGCCTTATCGCTGGCCGGATCAATCGCGCCACCACCGGCAGCCGAAGGCCGCGCCACATGCAACGCAGTCAAATGCAGCGGAGCCTTCCCAAACGCATTCGACACGTGCACCCGCAACTCCGGCCCACCCACCGACAGATGAACAATCTGCCGCAGCGTAGCATCCCGCAGATCCTCCGCCGAAAGCGAGTTCTGCGGCTCAGGCAACTGCTGCGAAGTAGCCCAAGAACCCACCCAATTCGCCGGTATTGTTACCGCCTGTCCAGCGGCAGCCGCCGGAACCAAAACCAAAACCAAAGCCAAACCCAAAGTTGAAAGCGACACAGTTCTCCTCATCCAGTTAGTCTTTAAACCTTCCCTCATAAGCCCAAAGCCCCAGCCCAGGATTCGAGATATAAAAAATCTCCTCCCCATCCACCACATTCCACCCATCCTTGAGCTTCTCCGGATCATACTTCGCCATATAAGTCGCCAGATCCCCATACTCAAAGTGAACGCTCTCGATCTCCTCGCGCGTCAAATGCCCGGGACAATATCGAATCGTGAACCGCCCCTCACTCGAACCATGGATCAAGTGAGCCGCCGCACTCAGATTCCCCGCCAGTGCCGCATCCTCCTTCACCAGCTCAAGCGTCTTTGGCGTCCCGCAGTACCCATACTTTCGAATCAGCACATCGATCGCCGCATCCTCGCCAAACTCATGCACCCCCGGAGCCAGCACAATCAGCTCCGCATTGTCAGCCAGCGCCATCCGCGTCCGATACACACTCTTATTCCCCAGCCAAGTACTCCGAAACTCATGCGGATCAAGAAACACCACAGCCTTCTTAATCTCACGATCCATCATCTTAAAGTTAACCTTTAAGCTCAACGCCGCAGCAAATTCAAAACACTCAACATCGTCGCCAATATAAAGTCCCCGCATCACCAGCTTACCCGCGTCATTCTTCCCCACTACCGTCTGCACATAAACAATCGGCAGATTCGTAGCAAAGTGATCACTCGCATAGTTCAGCACACGCCGCACCGGAGTATCCGCCCGCCCCATCATCCGTTCCATCCCATACACCGCACCCAAAAAATGGCTGCGATGAATTCCAATCGACCCACCCGTCCCCACAAAGATGTTCTTGTTGTAGTTCGCCATCCCCACAACTTCATGCGGAACCACCTGCCCGATCGACAGAATCAGATCATGCCCGCCATCCCGCAGCAGTTTATTCACCTGAGCAGGCCAGCAGTAGTCCACCTTTCCCTCGCTCACCTCATACAAAAACTCCCCCGGCACATCGCCCAGTGTCACCACATCATTCCGCCAGTCATGCACCCTGAAAATCTCCCGCGGAGTAGCCCCATACATCGTGGCAATCTCGCCATCGGTCATCGCCTTATGCGTCCCCAACGCAGGCAGAACATCCGTCAGCCGATCACCGTAGTACTGCCACGCCAACTCCGTCAGCACCCCACTCTGCGAATGAAACCGCGTAAAGTCCGGCGGCACAGCCAGCACCTTCTTACGCTCACCCAGCTTCTCCAGCGCAGCAAACAACCCTGCCTTCACATCGGCAGCAGACATCTCCGTAGTCGGACTTCCAGCAGCAAAAAATACACTCATGGCATCCAATCTTACTTCCACCAGAAGCCGAAGGGGAGAACCTGTATTCGGCCTCGAAACTTCTCACTCTACATTGTCGCCAGAAAAATGTCGGGATATGGCGAATCAATAGCTTTGGGGAGAGCCTGATCAATACCACTTAAGGTGTAATTCACGGACCCTACGTGGGATGTTCCCTCTCAGTCACCCGCTCCATCATGACTAAGAGACGGCGAATGCCGCCCCAAAGGAGAATCTCCCCTATGGTCCACGATCTGGTTCTTGCCTTGGTATTCCTGGCGATGATCATCGCCCCCGCCCTACTCGCCATGCGTTCCGACAGGGAGGAAAAAGACGTTCTCTAGAAACCTTGCCAGCTCTCTGCTACCTAGGGAATGTTGTTGTCGTCCGACCCCTCGTCGCACCCTCCAGCGCGTCGCAGGGATGGCCTTCAACTTCAGCGCCGTCCAGTTCGACAGATCAGCCGAGCTCAGCCCAGCCTCCCCGAGCGCCCGCCAAAGCTCCCAACTCTCCCGTCACCGTATACTCGCAGCCTCCCTGGCGAGCCAACCTGAAACCAAACCCACTGCAACATAAAAGGCCGCATCCTCCAGGGACGCGGCCTTCGTATTTCTAGCCGAAACAGAACAACCTAACTTCGCAGCGCCATCTGCTCCGTAACGATCTGCGTCAGATCTGGCTTCTTCAACCCATGCTCTCTCGCATTGAACTCGTCCACCTTACTCGACCAGTTCATGCTGCAGAACTTCGGTCCGCACATACTGCAGAAAGCCGCTTCCTTGTAGTAATCATCCGGAAGCGTCTCGTCATGCATCCCACGAGCCGTATCCGGATCGAGCGACAGCGCGAACTGCTTGTCCCAGTCAAACGTGTACCGGGCATGCGAGATCGCATCATCACGATCCCTCGCCCCCGGCCGATGCCGCGCAATATCCGCCGCATGAGCAGCAATCTTGTACGCGATAATGCCGTCCTTCACGTCCTTCTCATTAGGCAACCCCAGGTGCTCCTTGGGAGTCACGTAGCAGAGCATCGCAGCCCCGTGCCACCCAATCATCGCCGCACCGATAGCGCTCGTGATGTGGTCATAACCCGGAGCGATATCGGTCACCAGCGGCCCCAGCACATAAAACGGAGCGCCGTCACAAAGCTCGACCTCCTTATCGACCTGCTCCTTGATCTTATCCATCGGCACATGCCCCGGCCCTTCAATCATCACCTGCACATCGCTCTTCCATGCCTGCCGAGTCAGCTCGCCCAACGTCTTCAACTCGGCAAACTGAGCCTCATCGCTAGCATCGGCCACACAACCCGGCCGCAGCCCATCGCCCAGCGAGTAGCTCACGTCATACTTCGCCATGATCTTCGTAATCCGGTCGAAGTTCTCATACAGAAAGTTCTGCTTATGATGCGCCGTCATCCACTGCGCCATAATCGCGCCGCCACGGCTGACGATCCCCGTAATCCGCTTCGAAACCAACGGCACATACTGGATCAGCACGCCCGCATGGATCGTAAAGTAGTCCACCCCCTGCTGCGCCTGTTCCTCAATCACCTCAAGGTAGAGATCGATATTCAGATCCTCAACCCGCTTCACCCGGCTCAGTGCCTCATACAACGGCACCGTCCCAATCGGCACAGGCGAATGCCGCAGAATCTGCTCCCGAATCATCGGAATGTCTCCGCCGGTCGACAGATCCATTACCGTATCGGCCCCAAAATGGACAGCCGTATGCAGCTTCCGCAGCTCCTCATCCACATTCGACACCAGCGCCGAGTTCCCGATATTCGCATTGATCTTGCACAGCGACTCCACTCCAATTGCCATCGGCTCCAACTCAACATGGTTGATGTTGGCCGGAATAATCATCGTGCCTTTGGCGACCTCACTCCGCACCAACTCCGCAGCGATCTTCTCTCTCTGCGCCACAAATGCCATCTCTTCGGTAATCAGCCCCTTGCGCGCAAAGTGCATCTGCGACATATTCCAGTCGCCCGTCCGCTCAGCCTCAGCCTTGCGCTTGACGATCCACTCCGCTCGCCCCGTCGGCACCTTGTACCCATTGCCGTTAGCTCCCGCGCCATTCCCATGTGTGTGCTGTCCGTTACCGCTCATTCGTTTTTCCCCGCTCAAAGTGGCGATGTTATCGAGTTAGTATACGCCGCACTGAGATGTAATTCAGTCCTCCCACCTAATGCCCATATCCGCCTGAACGAAGATCCACCTTCCCCCGGAACATTCGATACATCACAACGAAGTACCCCACAGCCAGCAACATACCAAATCCCCACCAGATCGTCCCCACATGCAGCGCATACAACCCGGTGCGCGATCGCTCCACCGTCAGATCGAGCGCCGGATCCGTAATCGACGGCAGTAACGCCGGATACAATCCCACTGCTGCTCCAACCATCATCAGCACCAGATATACCGCACAAGCCCTGAACGCCCTCTTGTCATCATGCCTTCGCGAGAACACCAGCACCCCAACAAGCGACAGCACCACCCCCAGCGGAATCACATAAGCCACAGGATGCGCGTTGTAGTTGTTCAAGCTCTGCGGCCGAATCTTCATCGTCGCAATCAAGCTCACCACCGTGAGCACAAACAGCGGCCCGCACAGCAACGCAACCGCCTTGCGCGCTCGCTGCTGTAACGCACCCTCCGTCTTCACCGCAAGATAGAGCCCGCCATGCACCGTCAGCGCGACCAATGCCAGCACACCTCCAATCGTCGTATACCAATCCAGAATCCCCGGCGAAGGCCCCACCCTCCAATTAGTCCACAGCGGCAGAAAAAAATACGAGTCCTCTCCCAGCGGAACCCCACGAATCACATTTCCCAGTGCCGCCCCATAGAAGACCGCAAGTAGCACACTCGAAAACGCAAACAACCCATCAAAGAGCGTCTCCCATACCCGCATATTAATGTGCCCACGCAGCTCGATGCTCACACCTCGCAGGATCAGCAGCCAAAGCACAATCATCAGCGGCAGATAAAATCCGCTGAACGACGACGCATACACCAGCGGAAATGCAAAGTAGAGCGTCCCTCCCCCTGCAATCAGCCATACCTCATTGCCATCCCACACCGGCCCGATGCTGGCAAGCGTCATCCTGCGCTCATCATTGGTCTTCGCCACAAACAGATGCAGCACGCCCACCCCGATATCGAACCCATCCAGCACCACATAGGCCACCAGCATCGCAGCCACAAGCCAGAACCATACCGTTCCCATGCGCTACTCCTCCAACAATGTAGTGGCGTTGTGCAAATGCTCATGACGCGGTCCCCGATAAATCTCCCGATAGATCAGCAGCAAAAAGAGAATCCCCAAAACCGTATACATTCCCATAAACCCCAGCAGCGTAAACAGAGCATTCCCTGCCGAGACATACTTCGAAAAGCCGATCTCTGTTCGCATCAGCCCGTACACAACCCAGGGCTGGCGTCCGATCTCAGCCGTCATCCAGCCTGCCGTCGTCGCAACATAGGGCAGAGGAAAGCTCAGCATCAGCGGCCACAGAATCCACCGCGTCGTATACAGCTTGCCCCGCCACAATAGAAACGCCGAAACCCCCATCAGCGCGACAAAGTACGTTCCCAGTCCCGCCATGATGTGATAGCTGTAGTACAGCAGCGGCATCGGCTGAGGCCAATTCTCACGCGGAAAATGATCCAGCCCCTGTACCTGGGCACTCGTCGTCCCATAGATCAGAAAGCTCAGCAGGTTATTGACGACCAATGGATTGTCCAGCGTCTGCGTCTGCTCATTCGGCTGTCCCATGATCGCAACGCCCGCGCCCTTCTCCGTATGGAACAGTCCCTCCATAGCCGCCATCGTCGCCGCCTGCCGCTCTGCAACGAGCCTCCCGTGCATATCGCCAGTCGGAAAGATCATCAACACACTCGCGATGCAGCCCGCAATCACCCCCGTTTTTAAGAAGATGCGGGCATACTCCACAAATCTGTTTTCCAGCAGATAAAACGCACCCACCGACGCCATCACGAACGACGCCGTCACCACCGCCCCGCACATCGTATGCGCATACTGCAGCAGCGCCCACGGATTCAGCAGCAGCCCCGTAAAGCTCGTAATCTCAAACGTCCCATTCGGCAAAATCTTGTACGCCACCGGATGCTGCATCCACGCATTCGTCACAATGATGAAGTAGCCCGAGATCCACGACCCCACAAACACCATGAACGCCGCGCCCCAGTGGGCCCATTTCGAAAGTCGCTTCTCTCCAAACAGAAACAGCCCCAGGAACGTCGACTCCAGAAAGAACGAGAACACCCCTTCCATCGCCAGCGGCTGTCCGATGACCCCACCCGTCACCCGCGAGAAGTGCGACCAATTCGTCCCGAACTGAAACTCCATCGGGATACCCGTCACCACACCGATCAGAAAGTTGATCCCGAAGATCTTCCCCCAGAACCGTGCCGCATCGTGATAGTGCTCATTGTCCGTCCGGATCGCCATCGTCTTCAGCACAACGATCAGCAGCGCCAGCCCCATCGTCAACTGAGGAAATAGGTAATGAAAGGTCGCGGTAAACCCAAAATGTATCCGGTGCATCAGAAGCGGATCCACAGTATCTCCCGGCACAAGTATTAGGAATCTGCGCCTGTTATACGCCAGCAACGCCTAGGGGGGCTCGAAATTCGCCGTAGCATCCGCAAAAATACGGCGATCATCGCACGATGACCGATTATCAATTGTTCCTGAGCGCCACCATCGGATTAATCCGCGAAGTCCGTCGCGCAGGGACATATCCCGCCAGCACAGCAACCCCAGCCAGCAGCACAATCATCCCTACAAACGTGAGCGGGTCGGTAGGATCGGTCCCAAACAGCATCGACGAAATCAGGTTCGCCACCACCATCGATGTGACTACCCCTACGCCAATCCCAATCGCCGCCAACTGCAGCGTCTTCGAGATCACGCCCATCTGCACCTTCCCTGCCGACGCGCCCAACGCCATACGAATCCCAATCTCCTGGGTCCGCCGTGTCACCGAGTACGAGATCACCCCATAGATCCCCAACGAAGCCAGAATCAGCCCCAACCCCGCAAACGCTCCCACCAGCATCACAAAAAATCGCCGCGGCGAAACCGCACGATCCACAATTTGTTGAATCGGCCGGAACTCCACCGCCGCCTGATTCGGATTTAACCCTCGCAGCGTCCGCGTCACGCTCCCGGCCAACTGCGCCGGCGGCAGCTTCGTCCGCACTACAAGCTCCGCACCGGACGGCCCCCACTCACCACGCATCGTTGGCAGATACATCTGTTCCCCCGCAGTCCCCTCAATGTTGGTCTCATGAACATCCGCGACTACACCGATCACGTGCACCTCGTTCTTGCCAATCAACACGGTCTTCCCCACAGCATCCTCTCCAGGCGCCACAAAGTTTGCCGCCTTCTCATTCAGGATCACTGTGCTCTCACCCTTCATGTTGTCCTGCCAACTAAAGTCGCGCCCCCGCAGACGCATCCCCATCGCCGATACATATCCGGGCGAAACGATATAGACGAACGCGCCCGGAACCTCACCATTCCGATACACCTTTCCCTTCGCGCGAGGCCCGCCCCATCCGCGATTTCGCTCCAGCGGCAGATTGTCCGAGATCCCCGCCGCCTCAACTCCCGGAATCGCACTCACACGCCGGATGGCCTCTTCAAAGATCGCGTTTCTCTTGTCCGTCTTTCCGCCGTCGTCATAGTCCATCTTGATCGCGGCCGCAGTCGACGGTTGAAAACCAAGATCTACATCCAGCACCCGCAGAAAACTCCGCAACAACAGCCCCGCGCCAATCAGCAGCACACAAGCCAGAGCTACCTCGGAGATCACCAGAGCAGACCGCAGCCTCTCATGATTTCTGCCGTCGCTCACGCCCTGCCCCGTGTCCTTCAAAGCCTCCTGCAAATTACTGCTCGACATCTTCAATCCCGGCAGCAGACCAAACAGAACCGCAGCTCCAACGCTGATCACCAGCGTCCACGCCAACGCGGCGCCATCCACCTTCACGCTACTCAGCAGCGGCAACGCAAGTAACCCCTGATGCGCGAGATAAGAAGTAATCCCAAACGCCAATCCAAGCCCCAGTACCGCACCTATCCCCGCCAGCACAAGACTCTCCGTCAATGGCTGTCGCACCAACCGACCTCGCCCGGCGCCTAGCGCACTACGCAGCGCAAACTCCTTGCTCCGTGCCGCAGCTCGAGCCAGCAACAGATTCGACAGATTCACGCACACAATCAGCAGAATCAGCCCCACGGCACACCACAGCACAATCAGGGACCTCCGAAGTTTTCCGCTCACATACTGCTTCAACTCAATCGGCTTCGCGCTATACCCCCCAGCCGAGTCCGGAAGCCTCTTACTCCAGAAAAACTTGGGAAACAGCACAGTAGCCTCCGCCTGCGCCTGCGCCACGCTCATCCCCGGCTTCAATCTCCCAATGAGAGCCAGCGTATTTCCATAAGTGCGGATGTCGTCCATCACCTGCGGCACAAAAATATCCACCTTCGTCCCAGGCGAAAACACTGCACCAAAATCAAACGTCTCCGGCAACACGCCAACCACGGTCGATGGTCCTCCACCCAGCATGATCGCCTTGCCCACAATCGTGCGATCTCCCTTGAACTCTCGCAGCCAGAAAGCATGCGACAACATCACCGTTCCCGGTCCACCCTTCAGCGCCTCATCTGCCGCGAAGGAACGCCCCAGCTCCGGTTGCACTCCGAGCATCGGGAAAAAATTGTAGGCAACCCCAATTCCCGTAACTGGTTTAGGCTCGCCCCGCCCCGTCAGCTTGAAGTTATTTGTGGTCGAAAACGCGAAGTAGCCTGTCACATCCTGATACGACCTGTTCATCGCCAGTAGATCGTCAAACGCATCCACCGAATACGTCGAGGCCGACAACCCATTCGCATTTGCCGGCGCAATCCACACCAACCGCTGCGGATCATAAAAAGGCAGCGGCCGCAGCAAAATCGTATTCACCACGCTGAACACCGCGATATTCGCCCCAATCCCCAGCGCCAGAATCAGCACCCCAATCACGGCAAATCCAAGATCACGCCGCAACGTCCGCATCGTGTACCGAAGATCCTGCAGCAGAACATCCAGCCACGGCAGCCCGCGCATCTCTCTCTGTCTCTCCTTGGCCTGTTCCACCCCACCAAACCGGATCAGCGCCTGCCGCCTAGCCTCCTCAGGCGAAAGCCCCCGTTTCAAATTCTCCTCCGTCGCCATCTCAATATGAGCCGCGACCTCCACATTCAATTCCCCATCCAGCGACTCCTTGCGAAAAAACGAACCCAGCCGCCGCAGCCCCTGCCGAATCGAATCCATCGCTGCCTTTTTCATCGTTCGCCTCCGTCATCGCCCATCGCCAGCACTCGCCCCATCACACTCGACAACCGCACCCAATAAGCAGCATCCTCGGCCAACTGCTTCCGCCCCCGCTTCGTAATCGAATAGAACTTTGCCTTGCGATTGTTGTCCGAAGTCCCCCACTCAGCCGCGATCCACCCTCGCTGCTGCAACCGGACCAACGCCGCATAGATTGTCCCCTGATTCAGCAGAACCTCATCCCCGCTCACCTGTTCGATCCGTCGGGCAATCCCATACCCATGCATCTCGCCCATGGCTGCAAGCGTCTGCAGCACCATCAGATCCAGCGTCCCCTGCAGCAAATCCAGCTTCGACTCTCCCATTACGCTCTCCTGTGGTATCGCCACATTTATACCTGTCGATACGCCACAGGAACAGGAAAGTTCCCCCACCACAATCTTTTTCTAAAAAAGCTATGTAACCCCGCCCGCCTTTCCTCTCCCACCAAACCGGCGTAAGCTTAAAAGGTGAACGCTATGTCGAACCCCACCCAGAAGAGCCCGATCAAGATCATCATCGCCACGGTCATCATCCTGGCGACCGTCGCCTACCTCGCCCTGACCGGAGTTCGCGACAACAAGAGCTATTACGTCACCATCGGCGAGCTTCAGGGTATGGGCAACAAGGCCTACGTCCGTCACCTCCGCGTTGCTGGCAACGTAGCTCCGGGCAGCATCCGCCGCGTCGGCACCAACGCCACCTTCCAGCTACTCGAACAGGGCCGCACCCTTCAAGTCAGCTACCAGGGCACCGAACCCCCACCCGACACCTTCAAGGACGACGCGCAGGCCCTCGCCGTTGGCACCTTCGGCCACGACGGCGTCTTCCACGCCACCCAGCTCCAGGCCAAATGCGCCTCCAAGTACGCCCCCGCAGCAAACCAACCCACAACAGCAGCCACGGCAACTGCCCTGCCCGCTCCCCGCTAGAGCACGTCAAATTTAGGACGTCATTCTGGCACTGAGCGAAGCCGAAGGGGAAGAATCCCCGTAAATGACGATCAAGGTTGCTCAGGCTCGATGAAGGAAGCATCGAATCCTCCCCAAAACCGTCATCCTGAGCGAAGCGCAGCGCAGTCGAAGGACCCCGAAAGTCTAAACTTGCCACAACCCTTCCGTCCTTTCAGCCACTACAGTCCAGGACACCCCCACACTCCACCCTCCGAGCCCCCCAAGGATGATCTTTGGTCCACCCCCTGGCTGCTGGCCAAACTTAATAATCATTCCCTGTATTTTGCCCGAAGCAGCTCTACTCTATCGGGAAATACTCACCTTCTCACTTCCCCGTAAGCGCCTTCAAATACCGATAATCAAAATCCACCCCGGTATAAAACGACGCCACTCCAATGCGCTCATCCTTGCCATGCGCACGCACGTCATCCCCATCGATCCCCATCCCTGAGAACCCATAGCTCGGAATCCCCGCCGCCATCGTAATCTTGCTGTCCGAAGCCCCCGTCTCCATCTCCGGCACAATCGACAGCCCAGGCCACATCTTCCCGACCACCTCATGTAGCGCCGCGAACACCTCTTCATTTAGCGGTGGCGGCGTAACTGACATCTCATTCTCCCCCCGATCGCTTAGCGCCCCGGCATCATTCACCAGCTTCACCTCGACCTTCGGGTCGTTAATCACCCTGATCAACTCCGCCCGTATCTCCGCCGGAGTATGCCCCGGCAGAATCCTGCAGTTCACATTCGCCTCCGCCCGCTGAGGTAGCGCGTTATGGGCGTGCCCCGCCTGCACCATCGTCGCCACACACGTCGTCCGCATCGTCGAGTTATACAGCGGATCCTCCGACAACCGCGCCACCGCAGCCTTATCCGCCGGAGTCTTCAGAACCCCACGCATATCCGTAGCGACCTCGCCCTTCTGAATCTTCTCCATCGCCTCAAAATACCCGCGGGTCACCACATTCAGCTCAAACGGAAACTGATAAGCCTCCAGCCGCCCCAGCGCATCCGCCAGATGGTAGATCGCATTGTCCTTCTTCGGCAGCGAGCTATGTCCGCCCGGATTTGTCACCGCCAACCGGAAGTCGGCATACAGCTTCTCAGTTGCCTCCACACCCAGGTTCACGGGTTTGCCTTTCTCCGTACTCAACCCGCCCGCGTCCGCATTCAGCGCAAACGCCGCATCCACCAGATCCCGATGATTCTTCAGCAGCCAGTCCACCCCATTCGACTTCCCACCCTCCTCATCCGCCGTCAGCGCCAGGATGATGTCCCTGTCCGGCACAAAGCCCTCCCGCTTCAACCGGATAAAGCTCGTCACCACCGCGGCATCCGACTCCTTCATATCCTGGGTCCCCCGCCCGTAGAAGTACCCATCCTTCTCCGTGAACACAAACGGATCCGTCGTCCAGTCCTCCCTCTTCGCCTCCACCACATCGATATGGCCAATGATCAGTACTGGACGTTTAGTGCTTCCCGGCTTGCCCCGGAACCGAGCCACCATGTTCCCCTTGCGATCATTCGGTCCCAGCACCACCACATCCTCTGCCGGAAACCCGGCATCCAGCAGCCGCTTCCGCATTGCCTCCGCAGCCAGCGTCGTACTCCCCACCGAATCCGTCGTATTGATCTCAATCAGCTGTTTGAAAACATCCCGAGCCAACTCTCGCGAAGCCGCATCCAGCGGAGGTGTCTGCTGCGCATGAAGCCCAGTGGCTAAAAGTCCGGCAGAGAGGAAAGCAGCGGTCAGTTTCAAAGTATCGTTCTCCTCACACATCAAACGCACTGCAACAGACCCAGCGCTAGCCATATACTCGCATGAAGAGACACAGAAGATACACACGATGCCGACCGCAACTCCAACCCGCGCCGAAGCCGCAACCACCGCCGCCGCCAGCATCGAGTCCGTCTCCAAGCTCTACGGCACCTTCGCCGCCCTGCGCAACGTCACCACCACCTTCGCAGCCGGAACCTCCACCGTCATCCTCGGCGAAAACGGAGCCGGCAAATCCACCCTCCTCCGCATCATCGCTGGCCTCATCACACCCACCCGCGGCACCGCCAAAGTCTTCGGCGAACAACCCCATCACCAACGCCGCCGCATGGCCTACATGAGCCACGCCCCCATGCTCTACGACGAGCTCACCGCCATGGAGAACCTCAACTACTTCGCCTCACTCCACCGCGAAGAGGGCTGCGCCTGCGTAGGCTCCCCCGAGATGGCCCTCCGCGCCGTCGGCCTCGACCCCGGCCTCACCCGTCCCGTCGGCCAGTACTCCCAGGGCATGCGCCAGCGCGCCTCCCTCGCCCGAGTCCTCCAGACCGACCCCGAACTCCTCCTCCTCGACGAGCCTTTCTCCAACCTCGACGTTGCCAGCGCCAACCACATGGTCGAGCTCCTCGCCGACTTCCGCACCTGGCCCGTCGCCCCCGTCCATGGCATCACCGGAGCCCGCACCCTCATCATCACCACCCACCAGGCCCATCTCGCCAAGCCGCTGGCCGACAACACCCTCCACATGCGCAGCGGCCAGATCGTCGAGGTCGAGAAAGCCGGATGAAGACCACGCCACCCCAAACCAAAACCAACGCCGCCCGCCTCCTCGACACCCTCGGCATCACCTACGAGCTCCGCGCCTACGAGGTCGACCCCGAAGACCTCACCGCCATCTCCGTAGCCCGCAAAATAGGGCTCCCCGCCGAACAGGTCTTCAAGACCCTCCTCGCCCACACCAACACCGGAGAACACCTCTTTGCCGTCATCCCCGGCGACACCGAACTAGACCTCAAAAAGCTGGCCCACGCCGCCTCCGCAAAAAAAGCCGAGCTGGCCTCCCTCAAAGAAGTCGAGCCCCTCACCGGCTATATACGCGGCGGTGTCACCGTCATGGGCGCACGCAAGCCCTTCCCCGCCTACGCCGACGAGACCATCGAACTCTTCGACATCATCTCCGTCTCCGCCGGCCTCCGCGGGCTCCAACTCCTCCTCTCTCCCGCCGACTACCTCAGAGCCGCAGAAGCAACCCTCGCCGACCTCACAAAAGCCGCACGCTCAGGAGAAGCCGGATGAAGTACCTCGGCCACATCCTCGACCACCTCCGCAAAGACCTCCGTCTCGAGTGGCGCTCCCGCGACTCCATCAACGGCATGCTCTTCTTCGTCCTTCTGGTCGTCGTCGTCTTCTCCATCGCCTTCGACCCCGCCGGATACCCCACCACCACCCGCCAAATCTCCGGCGGAATCCTCTGGGTCGGCCTCTTATTCGCCTCCATCACCGCCCTCAATCAATCCTGGACCCGCGAGCAACGCAATCAAGTCCTTGAAGCTCAGCGCATGGCCCCCTCACCCGCCTCCACGCTCTTCCTCGGCAAGGCCCTCGCCAACATGCTCTTCGTCCTTGTGGTCGAAGCCGTCCTTGCCCCCATCTTCGTCATTTTCTTCAACCTCCAGGTCCTCGGAAACGCCTGGCTCCTCGCCCTCATCCTGCCCCTCGGCACCTGGGCACTCGTCGTTAACGGAACCTTCTTCGCCGCCCTCGGCCTCCGCGCCCGGAACCGCGAACTCCTCCTCCCGCTGATCCTTCTCCCCATCTCCCTGCCCGCTATCCTCATGATGGTTCAGGCCACCACCGGCGTCCTCACCGCCGAGATCGACCCCATCCAGCTCCGCTCCTGGATCACCCAGCTAGCCGGCTTCGACATCATCTACACCACGGTCTGCATCCTCCTATTCGAGACCGTCCTCAACGCCGAATAGCCTTTCGCAGCAGACTACTAAACAAACTCCAGAAACCGCTTTGCAACCAGCTCTACGAGCTCATCTACCGGCCTCGCCCAGAGCGCCTCATTAAAAATCTCCACCTCAATCGGCCCCTCATACCCAGCCGCCTCAACCGCCTTCCGAAGCCGGCAAATCTCAATCACCCCATCGCCCATCATCCCCCGCCCCATCAAAATATCCGGCGTCGGAACAATCCAGTCCGACACATGAAACGCAAAAATCCTCCGCCCCGCCCGCGCAATCTCCGCATACACCGCGGGGTCCCACCAAACGTGATACACATCCACCACCAGCCCCACCCAACGCGAATCGAACCGCTCCGCAATTCCGTTCGCCTCCCCCATCGTCACCACCACCGACCGATCCGCGGCAAACATTGGATGCAGCGGTTCCACCCCCAACCTCACCCCGCACTGCTCCGCATACCCAACAATCTCCCCAATCCCATCCACAACCATCTGCCGAGCACCATCGATATCCCGCCCCGGAGCCGGCCCATTCACCAGCACCAACAGATCCGTCCCAACCGCAGCCGCCTCATCGATCGCCCGCAGATTATCCTCAATCCTCTTCCTTCGCTCCCCCGCCGAAGCCGCCGGAAACATCCCGCCCCGGCAAAGACTCGAAACCCGCAGCCCCGCGTCCCGAATCAACCGCCCAGCATCCGCCGGAGCATCCCCCACCGCATGCCGCCAAGGCCCAATCCAGGGAACCCCACGCCGCACACAAGCATCCACCACCTCACGCAGGCCACGCTTCCCCGCCGTCATCTGGTTAAAGCTCAATCGCGAAAGGTCTTTCATCAAGCACCAACCCCCGCAAGCTCCAGCACCAACCTCATCCGCTGCACCGCCAACTCTGGATCACCCAGCAGCCGCGCCTTATCCGCCAGCACAAACAACTCCGCCAGATGCACAATCGACCGCGCACTCTCCTGCCCCTGCAACATCCTGAAGTGCCCCTGATGCCCATTCAGATAAGCCAGAAACACCAACCCTGTCTTGTAATAAAACGTAGGTGCCTGAAAGATATGCCGCGACAGCGGAACCGTAGGCGCAAGCAACTCCTCATACTTCGCGAAATTCCCCGCATCCAGCGCACGCAGAGCCAAAGCCGCCGCCGGAGCAATCCCATCAAAGATCCCCAGCAGGGCATCGCTATGCCCCACCTCATCCCCACGAATCAGCTCCGCATAATCAAAATCATCCCCCGTATACATCCGCACACCGTCAGGCAGCAACCGCCGCATCGCGATCTCCCGCGACTTATCCAGCAGCGAAATCTTCACACCATCCACCTTCGCCCGATTCTCCCGGATCACCTCAAGACAAACCGCCATCGCCTCATCCACACCACCGCAACCCCAATACCCCTTCAACTGCGGATCAAACGCCTCCCCCAGCCAATGCAGAATCGCAGGCCGCGAGAGATTCGACAGCAGCCGCCCATACACCCGCTGATAATCCTCCGGCCCATTCGCACACTTCACCAGCGCACGACTGGCCATCAGAATCACGCGCCCACCCGCAGCCTCAATCACCTCGCACTGCTCTTCATACGCAGCAATCACTTCGTCAATGGTCGCCGCCCGCTGCGGATCAAGTTGATCGGTATTAGCCCCACAGGCAATCGCGCCTCCAGCCTCCGCAGCCGAAGCCCGCACCAACTCTTTCGCGGTCGCCCAATCCAGTCCCATTCCCCGCTGAGCCGTATCCATCACCTCAGCCACGCCAAACCCCAGCGACCAAAGATGCCGCCGAAACGCCATCGTCGCCTCCATATCCAGCACCGGCTTAGTAAACGGAGTCGACCGCAACGGATCAACCACCACATGCGCCGCCGCATAAGCCACCCGCGAAGCCGGAGGCGGCCCAGCAACCACCGCCAGCGGCCCAGCTTCATTAAGCGTGTACTCCGTTAATCCATCCGAAAGAGGCAGTCGAATCCGCATCATCACCTATTTGTCCCTATATCAGTTACATTTACGAAACTAACCAACCGTCAAAACAGGAACATCCACCCAACGCCGCTCCGCCCACGACTGCAGCCCCACCTCAGCCAGTTGCACGCCTTTAGCCGCCTCCAAAAATCCATGCGGAAACGGCCCATCCTCCAGCACATGCCGCAGGAACATCTCCCACTGAATCTTGAACGCATTATCATCGTCGTCGTAGTCGGAACCGTCTGCCATCCCGCAAGAAAATCAATCGGGTTATCGGATATCCGGATTCCAAACCGCCTTCGGAGTCGTCACGCGCGACTGGACCTTGCACTCCCGCAGCCCAACCGCTGCACTACCCTCCGTCCCATCCACCTGCAGAATCAGCAAATCCTCGCGATTCACCCGCGTAGCCCACGATGAGTTGATATGCGCCACAACTCCGCCCTCAATCTCGAACGTCGCATAAGCCGCATCATCCGCCGTGCACGCATACGTCTTACCCGCCTCATCCACGCGCTCAGGAATCGTCGTCCTGCCGATGCAACTCACCGCCGTCACCCGCCCAAACAGATTCTCCAGCACATACTGCCAGTGCGGAAACATATCGAGAATGATCCCGCCGCCCTCTTCCTTCCTGTAGTTCCACGAAGGCCTCTGCGCCGGTGGCATCGGTCCCTCAAACACCCAATACCCAAACTCCCCCCGCACCGAAAGCACCTTCCCCAGAAACCCACTCGCAATCACCTGCTTCAGCTTTAAAATCCCCGGCAGAAACAGCTTGTCCTGCACTACGCCATGCTTCACCCCGGCCTTCTCCGCCTCACACGCCAGCGCCAGGCTGTCCTCGAGCGTCCCGGCCAGCGGCTTCTCGCAATACACATGCTTCCCCGCCGCCATCGCCGCACGCACACTCGCCGCTCGCAACAAAGTCGATTGCGCATCAAAATAAATCACATTCTGCGGGTCAGCCAGACAAGCACCCAAATCCGTACTCCACCGGTCAACACTCCAGGTCTTCGCCAGCGCCTCGAGCTTCCCTCCATTCCGCCCCACCAGCACAGGATCCGGCATCACCACCGACCCATCCCGCAACGTCAACCCACCCTGTTTCCGAATCGCTGCAATCGACCGCCCCAGATGTTGATTTGTCCCCATCCTCCCCGTAACGCCATTCATGACAATGCCAATCTTTCGCATGGACAGACCACTTCCCCTTCATCTCAAAAAAATATCGTGCAAGGATTCCGCAGAACCGCTTCGCTTGGAATCATATCCGCTCAAAGCCACAACAAGCTTCTTTTGACACACTTCCACCCGGTGCCCCATCCTGAGTGCGCTTGATCGCGCGAAGGTCAGGGTTGGCCACCCGCCGAGTGATGGGTACCCAAAAGTCTGTCGAAGTAATCCACAGAAAACCTTGTCAAGCCCTAAAACCACCTATCTCCATACAAACAAAAGAGATCCCCGTGGCATAATAATTTCACCCAAACCGCTATACTGGTTATAGACATAAAGAAAGCCCCGGCTAAACCGGGGCTTTCCTATTTTTTATCCACCAAATCGACGTAACCGTTGAAAATCGGCATTAAGCTTCTAGAATGAGGATTTTGCCCATAACCCATTTGTTTGGACGATTTTAGCGGCAGCTATTTTTTATATTACTGAAATAAGGAGACTTACAAATCGATCCAGGAGGGGGGAGGGTACAACCAACAAATCCTTCGCCGTTAAATCCGCGCTCATCCGCGAAGATCCGCGGTCGCCTCACCCGATGGTATCCTGACCAAACCACACTTTCGAGGCACCAGCAGTTCATGTCGACTACCACGACCCCCGATTCAAACCCCACCCCAGAATCCAACGATTCCACCGAAACCACCGAGTCCTTCGGCCAGCTCTTCGCCGAGTACGAGCGCTCCCACGCCCGCCCCATCGGTGAGACCGGCCCCCGCCAGATCGAAGGCACAGTCGTTACTGTCTCCACAGACTCGGTCTTCGTCGACATAGGCTACAAGACCGAAGGCGTCCTTCCCCTCGCCCTCTTTACCGCCGCAAACGAAACCATCGAGCCCGGCGCAAAACTCCTCGTCACCGTCAAAGGCCGCAACGAAGAGGGCTACTACGAGCTCTCCCGCCACAAGGTCGCCCAACCCAAAGACTGGACCTCCCTCGAGCGAGCCTTCGCCGACAAAGCCATCATCGCCGGAACCGTCACCGCCGTCGTCAAAGGCGGCCTCACCGTCGACGTAGGCGTCCGCGCCTTCCTCCCCGCCTCTCGCAGCGGAACCCGCGACGCCGCCGAGATGGAAAAGCTCGTAGGCCAGGAGATCCGCGTCCGCATCACCAAGCTCGACTCCACCGACGAAGACGTAGTCGTCGACCGCCGCGCCGTCACCGAAGAGGAAGACCGCGCCACCCGCGACCGCCGCTATACCGAGCTCCGCGAGGGCGACATCGTCTCCGGCACCATCCGCACCCTCAACGACTACGGCGCCTTCGTTGACATCGGCGGCGTCGACGGTCTCCTCCACATCAGCGACATAGCCTGGAACCGCATCGCCAAGCCCTCCGATGTCCTCACCGCCGGCCAGTCCATCGACGCCAAGATCCTCAAGATCGACCCCGAGACCCGTCGCATCGCCCTCGGCCTCAAGCAACTCCAGCCTCACCCATGGGACGCCGTTCCCACTAAATACACTGCAGGCGAGCGCATCCGCGGCACTGTCACCCGCGTCACCGACTTCGGCGCCTTCGTCGAGCTCGAGCCCGGCATCGAAGGCATGATCCACGTCAGCGAGATGTCCTGGGCCAAAAAAGTTCGCAAGCCGGGCGACCTCCTCAAACCCGGCGACACCGTCGAAGCCATCATCCTCGGCATCAAGCTCGAAGAACGCCGCATCGCCCTCGGCCTCAAACAGACCCTCGGCGACCCCTGGGCCGAAGCCTCCGAAAAGTTCCCCATCGGCTCCATCATCGAAGGCCCCATCACCAGCTTCACCAAGTTCGGAGCCTTCGTTCAGCTAGCCGAAGGCGTCGAAGGCATGATCCACGTCAGCGAGATCAGCGCAGAAAAGCGCATCGAGCGTCCGCAGGACGTCCTCCGTGCCGGCCAGATCGTCAAGGCCAAGATCCTCGACCTCGACAAAGAAAAGCGCCAGCTCCGCCTGAGCATCAAACAATCCGCGCCCACCGGCCTCGACGAGTTCATCGCCGAGCACAAAACCGGCGACGTCATCACCGGCCGCCTCATCGAAATCAACGGCAACCGAGCCACTGTAGCGTTCGGCGAGGGCGTTCGAGCCCACTGCACCCTGCCCGACGCAACCCCAGCCGAAACCGAACCCTCATCAACAGGCCAGCTTGACCTCTCCGCGTTAAGCTCCATGCTCAAAGCAAAGTGGAAGTCCGGCCCAGCCACCGAATCCAAAACCGAAGCCATCCGTACAGGCCAAACCCGCAGCTTCCGCATCACTAACCTCAACCCCGACGCAAAGACCATCGAAGTCCAACTGGCCTAAACCCCGCTGCTGCTTTCGCTTTTGCAGTTGTCGTTGTTCTTCTTGTTGTCATCCTGTAGGGATCTCCTTTTGTCTTTGCCTTTGCTTCTACAACAAGTCTTCTCCAAACAAAAAAGGGCGACCCGGGATCCGCATTCATCGCGAAATCCGTGGTCGCCCCTTTTCTAATCGGTGTTATCGGCGCAAATCGGTGTCTAGCCTTATGCCAGATCGAACACCAATACCTCACTGTTAGCATCACCTGCCGCAGCGATCTTCAGCGCCTGCTCTTCGCTGACAGCAGCCGCGTCACCCGTAGTGAGTGTCTTGCCATTCAGCGAGACCTCGCCTCGGATCACATGCACCCAGGCTGACCGCCCCGTTCCAAGCTCATACTGCAGCTCCTGTCCCGGAGTCATCTCAGCAACCGAAACCGTCGCATCCTGATTGATCGTCGCCGCACCATTCACCTTCTTCGAAGAAGCCAGCACCTTGAACCGGTTCAGCCTCTCCTCAGGCGCAAACTTCAACTGTTCGTAGTTCGGCTTCGTTCCCGTGCTCTTTGGCTCGATCCATATCTGCATAAAGTGCACCGGTTCCTCGTCCGAACCGTTGAACTCGCTGTGTACCACGCCGGTGCCCGCCGACATCTTCTGGATCTCGTTCGGCCCAAGCACTTCGATATGACCCATGCTGTCCTTGTGCGCCAGCTTGCCCTTCAACACATAGCTCAGAATCTCCATGTCACGATGCGGGTGCGATCCAAAACCACGCCCGGGAGCCACCCGATCCTCATTTATCACACGCAGCGGACCAAACCCCATGTGTGCCGGATCGTAGTAATTGGCAAACGAAAAGGTATGGTGCGAATCCAGCCATCCGTGGTTTGCATGACCTCTCTCACTGCTCTTACGTACGGTAATCATCTGTTTCTCCCTTTCTTCTTCCTCGATAAAATCCAAACTCGTCGCTTAATCCTTCGGTGAACCACCGACAGCAGCCTGCGCCGCCAGCCCAATCTTCTTGAGCCCTCGCCGAAGCGCGGCTCTCTCCGCCACCGGAATCCCGCTCATCAATTCCTCAAGCTCCCGTTCATGTCGCTCATACATCTGCGTAATAGACCTCTTGCCATCTGCAGTCAGCTCCACAATCCGAACCCTCCGGTCGCCCTTGCTTCCCTTCCTTACGACAAAGCCCATCTCATCCAGCCTGTCGATCGCCGAGGTCATCGAAGCATTCGCCAGCAGCACCTTCTCCCCAATCGCCGACATCGTCATCGGCCCCTTGTGCAGCAGCACCTCCAGCACCATAAAGTCGCTCAGGCAAAGTCCTTCCGCCTCCACACTCTGCTCCACAAAAGCCGCGAGCGAGCCATAAGCCCTGGCCAGAACAACCCACAACTTAGGAGCCGTAGTCTCTGTCGTCCCTGCCATCGCCGCCTCCAAATCTCAATCTCTACGACATAAGATGTTTCGATATCGAAATAAGATTCAACCCCTGGACTCTCCCTCCCCGCCCGAGCCGTAAACTAAATCCAGCGATGCCTTTAGAAACCCCAAACACCGGCCCGCTCGTCGCCGTCGCCGACCCCGCTCCCAGCGGTTTCGCCCCGCTCAGGATCCCCCTCTTCCGCGACCGCTGGATCGCCAGCACCGTCTCCTCCGTCGGCACCTGGATGCAGGACACCGCCGGCACATGGCTGATGACCTCCCTCACCCCGTCGCCGCTCCTCATCGCCTTGATGCAGACAGCAGCCAGCCTCCCCGTCCTTCTCTTCGGACTCCTCGCCGGAGCCACTGCCGACATCTTCGACCGCCGCAAGCTCCTCATCTTCTGGCAGGCCTGGATGCTCGTCTCAGTAGGCATCCTCGCCGTCCTCACATTCATCGGCTACGTCTCGCCCTGGGCACTCCTCGCCTTCACCTTCCTGCTCAACATCGGCTCTGCCATGAACAACCCAGCCTGGCAGGCCATCGTCCCCGAGCTAGTCCCCCGCGAGCTCATCCCCGACACCGTCTCCCTCAACGCCGCCAGCAACAACCTCGCCCGAGCCGTAGGCCCAGCCCTAGGCGGACTCATGGTCGCAGCCTTCCAGCAGCGCGTCCACACCGGAGCCGGAGCCGTCTTCTTCCTCAACGCGCTCTCCTTTGCTGGCGTCATCTGGGTCCTCTACAACTGGAAGCGCATCCCCCTCTTCAAATCCGCGCTCCCCTCCGAACGCATCGCCGGCTCCATCCGCTCCGGCCTCCGCTACGTCCGCCACGCCCCCGAACTTCAGTCCTCCCTCATCCGAGCCTTCACTTACACCTTCTTCGTCTCCGCCATCTGGGCTCTGCTCGCCGTCGTAGCCCGCACCGATCTCCGACAGGGAGCCCTCGGCTACGGCATCCTCAATGGCTCCCTCGGCCTCGGAGCCGTCATCGCCGCCACCATCCTCCCCCGCATCCGTCGCCGCTTCTCCGCCGACCACATCATTGCCGCCGCCACCTTCTATAACGTCGTCACGCTCTTGATCCTCGCCTTCGTCCACATACCTGCAATCGTCATCCTCACCCTGCTTCTCTCTGGATTCGCCTGGACCAGCACCATGTCCACCCTCAACGTCTCCGTCCAACTCGCGGTCCCCGCCTGGGTTCAGGCCCGAGCCCTCGGAACCTACCTGATGACCTTCCAAGGAGGCATGGCCTTCGGCTCCATCCTCTGGGGCTTCATCGCAGAGCACACCTCCACCCCCAAAGCCCTCGTCGTCTCTGCCTGCGGTCTAGCGCTGACCTACCCCATCGTCCAGCGCTTTCACATTCTGCAAGGTCCTGCCCCCGACCTCACACCCTACAAGTGGAAGCGCCCCGCCCCCGAGGTCATCCCCATCCCCGGCGTCGATGAGCAACCCACCGACGGCCCCGTCCGCGTCTCCATCGACTACCGCATCCCGGCCGAAAACTACGCCGAATTCACCCAGGCCATCCACCACCTTCGCAACGTCCGTCTCCGCGATGGCGCCATTCGCTGGGGCATCTTCCGCGACGCCGCCGACCCCGAGCACCTCAACGAGACCTTCCTCATGGAATCCTGGCTCGACTTCCTCCGCTCACGAGAGCGCCACACCGCAGCCGACCACCAGATCCTCGATCACGTCCGCTCCCTCCACCGTAACCAGGCGCCACCCACGACCTCACACCAGGTCTACGCTCGCGAGATCTCCAACCCCACCCCTTCCTCGGATTCCTCCTTAATCTAAGACTAAGCTGCTACAACACATAGCCGAAACATTGCCCACGCCCAGTGCAAAATATTTCACATCAACATTGGTACTTTAGAAGTAGTTACCAACGAACATTACCATCCCGCCCTTTAGGATCAGAAACTTATCTAGTTTGAGTCCAATTCTCTCCACCTCTCTACTATGGCACTCGACATGCTCCTTCCTCGGTGCACGCGTAATTCAATCTCACTGCGTCTGAGGCCTTTTTACTCCGGCTCACCACGAGGATTCACTAATGAAGCTTTACTCGAAAGTCTCTGCCCTGGGAGCGGTACTGGTACTCGCCACCGCTTTCGCGTCTGCTGATACAGTCACCTTGGGAAGTTACGGAACCGGGCAATCGAACATGGGGAATGACAACACCGCGATGTCGTTCCTTGTTGGCCTATCGACTCCCGTACCGGGTGCCAGCCTAACTACCGCAACTTCGAACATCTCGCCGGGAACCGTGTGGAACAATACACTGACCTCCACTTCCAGCTGGATCTCCTATGGCCAGACCGGACCGACCACACCAGCCGGTTCGCAGCCGGGAGGCCATTTCGCTCCCAATGGCGATTACATTTTCACGACCACTTTCACGCTCACTGGAAATGCGACGGCATTCACCCTCAACCTCCTTGCGGATGACACTGTCGAAGTCTATCTGGACGGAAATACAGCAAATTTACTCGCTAACTTCGCACCCGGTCTCAATGGGACATGCCAGGACCTCCTGCCTAACTGCGAGACTGTTCTAACTCTTAACCAGCTAACTAACCCCGGCGGCCTCGCGTTCCTGACAGCTGGCTCTCACACGCTGTTCTTCGACGTCAAGCAGATTGCCGACGCAGACATGGGCCTGGACTTTACCGGTACGGTCACTACTGCCAGTGCCGTTCCTGAGCCCAGCACTCTCCTGATGCTCGGAACCGGCTTGATCGGTGCTGCCGGCGCACTTCGCCGTCGCCTGACCCGCTAACCTCGTTCACGGCGACTCTCGTCGCAGAGCGATCAGCAACAGAATAGAAGCCCGGACAGGATTCTTCCTCCCGGGCTTCTTCCTTTTGTCACATGCTTTTTTTGAGAGTAACTTCAGGATCGACTCAACAGACGCCTGAATCGTCCAGCCATATCCACCGGATCAAGCACAACAGCAGCCGATAGGCGTGCGGCAGCCGAAAGATACCGCCCATCCAGATAGTTCTGCCCGGCTGTGCGCATCTGCAATCTCGCCGCATCGATTCGACGTCGAGCCAGCCGTGACCATCTATCCTTCGGCTGAGTCTCCATAAATTGATCAAAGGTCAATTCCGGAACTCCTCGCAGCCGCCGCCGGTACGAGTCCTCCGTCCAACGCGTCTTTTCCTGCATTTCGGCGAACACCCGATAAGTATTGGCGCCGGTTTGAAATCGATAGGCTACCAGAGGTTCCTGCACAACCAGAACCTTCCCCTCTTGCGCTAGGCGGCACTCCAGGTCCCAATCGTCGACCGGATAGTACGACTGCCTGAACCCATGAATCGATCGCAAGGCTTCCGTTCGAACAAACATCGTCGATCCAAGCAGACTGCCGTCCCCAAACGGTTCGTACTCCCGTACTCTGCCCGCTACCATCGTCAGTTTGTCAGCGTTTGACCAGCGGTGTCTGCTGCCAAACTTTGTATTGTAAGCAAACAATCCTATGGCATCGGGATGCTGCTCCATCACCTGCATCTGTCGTTCCAGGCGATGCGGAAAGCTAATGTCATCCTGATCGTTACGCGCGATATAGGGAGCCTTAGCCTCCTCAATCCCCCGATTGAGCGCATCGCAAAGTCCCCCATTATCCTTGCGAATCAAACGAATCCGGTCGTCCTTTTTGGAGAGAACAACATCGACGGAAGCATCGGTGCTCCCATCATCAATCACGAGCAATTCGAAATCCGCAAAACTCTGCGCCAACAGAGAATCCAGCGTCTCGCCGAGATAAGCGGCCCCGTTATATACAGGCACAACAATGGTCACTCTGGGAGATATCATTGCAACGCATGCTTTCCTGGAAAAATAAAGTGTTGCTGCAATTGCTCAACTAGTTCATCAAATCAAAGCGTAGCCATGATAGCTCGGTTATTCTCGAAGAACAGCTCCAACCCAGAAAACTTCACTCAAAACAACTCCCCTTCAAAACAGCTCATAAGGAGAAAATGCCCCCCAAACGGACGAGCATTTCCTTTAATTCAAAACCATTACTTGTTCGCCCTATATCTTCGAATCAGGCTACCGGTCGAACTGTCATGCTTCCCATCCGGCTCACTCGTACTTTCAAGCTCTCCAAGGATACGCGTCGCCAGCACCTTACCCAGCTCGACGCCCCACTGGTCGAACGAATCGATGTTCCAGATCGCTCCCTGGGTAAACACCGCATGCTCATACAGAGCAACCAGCTTCCCTAACACAGCGGGGGTCAACACATCCGCCAGAATCGTATTCGATGGCCGATTGCCCTCGAACACCCGATGCGGCACCAGCCAGTCTGGAGTCCCCTCGGCCTTCACATGCTCCGCAGTCTTCCCAAAGGCCAGCGCCTCGGCCTGCGCAAAGACATTCGCCATCAGCATGTCATGGTGCCGTCCCAGCAGGTTCAACGTCTTATAAAACCCGATGAAGTCGCAAGGAATCAAACGTGTCCCTTGATGGATCAGCTGATAGAACGAGTGTTGCCCGTTCGTTCCCGGCTCGCCCCAGTAGATCGGGCCGGTCACATAATCAACCGTCACCCCATCCAGCGTCACATGCTTACCGTTCGACTCCATCGTCAACTGCTGCAGATACGCCGGAAACCGCTTCAGATACTGCTCATACGGCAGAATCGCCACCGTCTGCGCATCGAAGAACTCCGTATACCAGACCGTCAGCAGTCCCAGCAGCACCGGCAAATTCTTCTCAAACGGAGTAGTCCTGAAGTGCACATCCATCTGATGAAACCCAGCCAGCATCGCGCGGAAGTTCTCCGGCCCAATCGCAATCATCGTCGACAATCCGATCGCCGAGTCCATTGAGTACCGCCCGCCGACCCAATCCCAGAACCCGAACATGTTCTCCGTATCGATCCCGAACTTCGCCACTTCCTTCGCATTCGTCGAGATCGCTACAAAGTGCTTCGCCACCGCCTTCTCATCGCCCAACTTAGCGAGCGCCCAGTCCCGCGCCGAGTGCGCATTCGTCATCGTCTCCAGCGTCGTAAACGTCTTCGAGGCCACCAGGAACAGTGTCTCCTCCGCATCAAGATCCTGCACAGCCTCAGCGAAGTCCGTCCCATCAACATTGGACACAAACCGGAACGTAAGATCCCGCTGGCTATAGTGCTTTAGCGCCTCATACGCCATCACCGGCCCAAGATCCGACCCGCCAATCCCAATATTCACCACATTGCGAATCCGCTTACCCGTATGCCCCTTCCACGCCCCGCTGCGCACCCGATCGGCAAACCCCGCCATCTTGTCGAGCACCGCATGAACCCCCGGCACCACGTCCTCTCCATCCAGAACAATCGACTCACCCTTAGGAGCCCGCAGCGCAACATGCAGCACCGCCCGATTCTCCGTGATGTTGATCTTGTCCCCACGGAACATGGCCTCGATCTTCTCCCGCAACCCCGACTCCTCGGCCAGCGCGACCAGCAGTTTCAAAGTCTTATCGGTAATCCGGTTCTTTGAATAATCAAGAAAAATTCCACCCGCTTCAGCCGTAAAGCGCTCACCCCGAGCCGGATCCTCCGCAAACAGTTCACTCAGATGCTTGCCATGAATCTGCTCAAAATGGGCCTGAAGGGCCTTCCACGATGGCCGTTCGCCGAGAGGTGCAAGTTGTGTTGCCGTCTGCATAGCTTTGCTTCTCCTTTATGAATCCCCACTCTTCTGTACATCGATCTAGATGGAGTACCGCGTGTATCTTCTCACAGCTACAAACCCACCTGCATCAAAGCCCTGCCAACTTGCGGCAATCCCGTTCGTGCGTTTATCGTAGAGATAGTCCGGCTATCGCGCACACTCCTATCGATGGCCTCGGAAAAGGATTCCATGAGCCTCACCGCCCGCCGCCCGCTCCTCCCAGCCGATCCTCCCGCTGTCCCTCCGGTTCCGGCACCTGCCACCCCCAAGCCCACCCCCGCCGCCGCTCTCGACGCCTTCACCGGCGATCCAAATTTCATGACGTCCCTCGCCCGAGGCCTCGTCGTCATCCAGGCCTTCACCCAGCAGAACCCCCAGATGACCATCTCCCAGCTCAGCGTCCGCACTGGCCTCTCTCGCGCCGCCGTTCGCCGCTGCCTCTACACCCTCACCAAGCTAGGCTTCGCCGGAGCAGAGGACGGCTCCCGCTACTCCCTCCGTCCGCGCATGCTCTCGCTCTCCAACACCTTCACCGCGACCAGCACCCTCTCCACCGCGGCCCAGCCCATCATCGAGCGCATGTCCGCCGCACTCCGCGAGTCTTTCTCCGTCGCCACCCTCGACGGCGAAGACATCGTCTACATCGCCCGCACCACTGTCGATCGCGTCATGGTCGCCGTCGACCTGCATATTGGCAGCCGCCTCCCCGCCTACTGCACCAGCATGGGCCGAGTCCTGCTCGCCTATCTGCCCAGCGACCAGCTCGAGCACTACCTCGCCCGCGTCAACCTCATCCCCCACACCACCCGCACCATTACAAACGTCGAAAAACTTCGCCTCGCCCTGCGCAACGTCCGCCGCAACGGCTACGCGCTCGTCGACCAGGAACTCGAAGTCGGCCTCCGCTCCCTCGCCGTCCCTGTCTACGCACCCTCCGGCCGCGTCGTCGCCACCATCAACCTCAGTGGCAACGCGCCTCGCATGTCCGTCCTCGAGATGCAGACACGCTTCCTGCCCCACCTCCGCAACGCCGCCAACGAGCTAGGAGTCTTCCTCCGCTAGCTCTCATACACGCTCATTGCAAGCCGATAAGCCGCAAAACTGAGCCCCAGAAAGATCACCGCAACAATCAGATTGGGATACACCACCATCCCATCGATCCGCGGCTCTGCCCCCGGCCTGCCCGCCCACCACGTCGACGACGGCAGCAAAAACGGTATGTAAAACAGCGGCGTCCAGAAAGCCACAGAGATACCCAAACCCACCTTGAATGCCACCTCTGGCTCTTTCGAACGCCGCCAGAGCAGCCATGTGCCCGTAATCGATACCCCCGCCAATAAAAAGAGCAGCAACGCCCCATGAAATCGCGCATGCGGATGCCAAAGCGGATTCAGAAGATGATTCGCACTCCAGTCCAGCACAAAAGAAAGAGCGCTGCCCCCCAGCAGCACAAACGTCATAAGAATCTTCGCCAACCTGACACGCTCCATAGCAGTTCTCCAACAATATTTAGTAAGTAAACACTCACTTATTAAATATTCCTCAACCACACCGCCGTCAAGCCATCATGCGTCATACTTATGTTCACTGATGAAAAGACAGCCAAAGCAGAAATCCCCCCGAGGCCGCCCAAGCAGGCGACCAGAGATCATCGCCGCCGCCGAACACCTCATCCGCACCCGCGGCCTCTCCAGCACCACGACCCGAGCCATCGCCGAGCAGGCAGGCTGCTCCGAAGCCGCAATCTACGTCCACTTCGAAAGCCGCCTAAAACTCCTCTTAGCCGTTCTTGAAGAGAGTCTCCCCGACATGCTCGTCCCACTGCAAGCTCTCGATCACGCCGTCGGCAAATCAACTCCACCCCAAAACATTAACAAAGCACTCCACGCCATCTTCGCCTTTCACCAGCGCGTAGTCCCAATGCTCTGCGGCCTCTTCGCAGAACCCGAACTTCTCACCGCATATCGCGAATCCCTCACCAGCCGCAACAAAGGCCCACAGGGAGCGATCGCCCGCGTCGCACGTTACATCGCCGCCGAGCAAAAACTAGGCCGCCTCCCCACCAACTTCGACGCCGAGATAGCCGCGACCACCCTTATGGCAAACTCATTCCTCAAGTCTTTCGTAACTCAATTCTTTGCCACGCCCCCACCCTCAAACGCAGCCTTCAGGAAGCTGATCGCCTCAACTCTCCATCAAAATTAGGCGGTCATCATCTCATACAGCTTCAAAATCGTCCGCCAATTCCGTGCCGTCGAAACCGTTCCCAGCTTCGAATCGAAATACGCATTCGTCAGCTTCGTCCGCGCCATGCCATTCGGAAGTCGCAGGTAGACCTCTCTACCCTGCACACTAAATGCATCTGGCGCCGACCGCAGCAGATCTAGTTTGCCGACCTCACCCGCACCCGGCACATCCGCCAGAAAGTACACATGCAGCAGTTCCTCAGACACCCCAGCTTTGAGATAAGGATTCTCCCGAATCACCGCGCCCAACTCCTCGGCCGTCCTCATCACCACCGGGATCCGGAACCCAAACCGCTCTTCGATTCCCTGCGAAATCAAGCCTACGAGCCTCTTCTTCACACCCGCACCGGCGCTGAAGACCACATTTCCACTTTGAATATAGGTCGCGACATCCCCGCACCCGGCCGCCGCAAACATCGCCGCCAGTTCCTTCATCGGCAGAATATTCTTGCCGCCGACGTTGATCCCACGCAGCAATGCGACCTGTCTGCTCACCACATCCCCTCACTAATCGGCGCTAAACCGGAGCGAAACACCGCACAAACGAAGCCCCTTGCTCCGCCTCCACGATCACCTCTCCAAATCCCTCCGGGATCACCACCGCCTGCCCAGGCACCAACTCCACCTCATCACCCGGAGTAATCACAGCAACTGTCCCCTTCAACCCCACCAGGCACCCGCGTCCCTCCATCGGCACCCGCACCTCTTCCATCTTCTCCAAATCAAACCGATCCACGACAAAATACTTCTGCTCGATCAGCCGCGTAAACCCATCCATCTCCCGAGCCTTCACCTTCCCGGCCTGCGTCTTCCCCTTCATTACGGCTAAGCCCTTCTCCAGATGCAACTCCCTCGGCCGCCCATAGTCATACAGCCGATACGTCACATCGCTTGTCTGCTGAGTCTCCAGCAACACAACCCCAGGCCCGATCGCATGCACCGTCCCTGCATCCACAAACAGCATGTCCCCCACCGACACCGGTACCCACTCCATCAGCGACTCCATATTCCCGCTAGCCCCATCCGCAATCGCCGCCGCAACCTGTTCCTTGCCCGCGCCATCTTTCAAACCCAGCGCAACCGCCGCGCCCGGCTCAGCCTCCAGCACATACCAGCACTCCGTCTTCCCCCGAGCCTCCCCAAAAGCCTGAGCCTGCGCATCGTCAGGATGCACCTGCACCGAAAGCTTCTCATTCGGAAACAACAGCTTCACCAGCAGCGGAAACTCTCCACCCAACTCCGCAGCAACCGAAGCAAACGTCTGCCCCTCCAACTCACCCGTCTCCACCACACACTCAGGCCCTGTTAGCCAAGCCTCCCCCACCAACTCCGTCGTCCCCGTATCCGCATACCAAGGCCGCAGATCACGCTTCCCCCACACCCGCTCACTAAACCACGGCTTCAACCGAAACGGCGCCAGACCCATCCATCACTCTCCTAAAAACCACTCACAAGAAGCATAGCCGTTCGAAGCCCAAAATCGCTTACGCCGTTGTTCTTCCTACTCCCTATTCCCTATCCCCTACACCCTGCCTCTAGTCATCATCATCATCCTTCTTAGCCTTCTTCCGCCGCTCCTTCAACTGAGCCGGAACAGGCTTATCCCCCATCGCATCCTGCCAAAGAATGACATTCAGCTTCTGCGTATCCGCCCGATCCGCATGACGAAAATCCATCTTGCTCGACTCCTTCGCTCCCGGGGCCGTCTTCGCATTCGCCGTATAGATCAGCCCATTGTCGCGATTCAGGTAGTTCGCCACAAACGGAGCCTGATCCCCCGGCCCTGTAAACATCGACCCCATCGCGCTACTGAACGCATCGTTATTATTCATCGGAGGCAGACCCAGCACCATCTCCATCGTCCGTACCATCGACACCGTCGTATAGAACCGGCTATCCACAAACGCTCCGCCATCAGCCGCTCGCGGCGAGTACTTGCTCACAATCAAAGCCAAGCTCCGATGAGCATCAACATGGTCCGCGCCATTCTGCGCATCATCTTCCAGAATAAAAAACGCTGTATCGTCCCAATAAGGCGAGTGCGACACCGCATCCACCGCCCGTCCAATCGCAAGATCGTTATCCGCAACCGAAGACTTCGGCGTCGGCGAACCCGGCGTCGTCCCTGCCGTATGGTCATTCGCAAGTCGCAACATCACGAAGTTCGGCATCGTATCCTTGCCCGCCTTCCTATCCGCGACCCATCCCTTCAAGTGCCTCAGAAAAACATTCGCCCGAATCTGATCCGGCACCTTCAAATTAAAGTCCGCCTGTTCCTCCGCATAATGCCCCACCAACTCCGGCTTCGTCGCCACATTGCGCGCCAGCAGCGGAATCGCCCAAGGCCATTTATTTACTCCGCCGCCCCACACCTCGGGAATCGCCTCACCCGGCTTGATCTCCTTCGGAACACAAACCTTCGTCTCGCCCGGCATCGCTCCTTCCTGCGACTTCACCTCCCACATCGCATCCTTTTCGCCGCAGAACGTCGAAGAGATGTACTCGCCAAAGTGATACAGCGTCTTTCCATGAGCAGCCAGGTTCCCCCACAGATACCCGCTCGTAGGCTCGTTCACATCCGGAATATTCTGCTGAATCGGATACCCTTCCGCCACCATCCCCTCAAAGTCATAGGTCCTCTGCCCACCGCGATAGTTCTGTTGCCACGCCTTCTCCAGGTAGTCGCTCCCGATCGCCGCATTCGACCACACATGCCCGCCGCCAGACACCTCCGCCGAGTCGTAGAAGTTGTCCACCACCCCAAATTGCAGCGCCATCGCATGCTGATTCGGCGTGATATCCACGCCAAACATCGTCAGGCTCGCATCGCCATTCCCCACTGCCTTGCCATTCTGCTTCAGATCCCCAAACACCTGATCGTACGTCCGGTTTTCCTTGATGATGTAGATCACATGCTTGATCCGATCGTGGCTGCCATCGGCAAACTGAAGCTTCTCCTCCGCCGACTTCATCCGGTTCGAATCCACCACTTCCGCCGTCCACTTCGGCAGATCCCGCTCCATAGCAGCTGCATCCAGCACCGCCAACGATCCATAAAGCAACGTAGCAATGTAGGTAAAGCTCTTCTTCAACTTCGCCGGAGTAGCTGCTGTCATTCGCTGAGCAAAGTTATTCGGCCCCGTCCCCTTACCTTTAGCCGTTGCAACATAGAGCTTGCCCCCAGTAAAAGCCATCGACATCGGCAGCCACTCCGTCGGCACAAACCCGATCGGCTCGATCATTCCCTTCGTCGCCGCCTTCGCCGTCAGCTTCCGCGTATCCATCACCGCAATCGCATCTGTAATCGCATTCGCCACATACAGCCGCGACCCATCCGCCGACAAAGCCAGCGCCCCTGGTACAGCCCCAAAGTAGCTCTGCCCCGGCAGCCGCGTATCAAAATATCCCTTCACAGAAAACTGCCCGGCCCCCACATCCACCGCCGCCACCGCATCCCGATTCGCCAGCGCAACATACATCGTCTTCCCGTCCGCAGCGATCTCCAGCGCACAAGGATGCGTCCCCGCAACAGTCGGCACGCTCGGCTTCAGCAAGGCCAGCTTTCGCCCCACAGCCCCCTTCTTCAAATCCAGTTCGACAACCTCCGACGCATTCCAAAGCGCCACAAACGCCCGCGCTCCATCCTTCGACACCGCAAGCGCCACCGGATACGTCGAAGGCACCACATCATTCTGCGCCAGATCAAATCTCTTCTCGATTACACCCGTGGTTGCATCGATCAGCAGCACATCATCCGACAAATTATCCGCAACGAGAAGTCTCTCTAATCCACCATCTTCACGAGGCCCAGGTAAAACCGCAATCGCCGCCGGAAACGGCACACCCTGATCCCCCTCCACACCACCCACCAACTTCGTCTTGCGTCCTGGAGCCAACTGCTGCAACGGAATCTTGATCATCCTCTCGGGAACGATCTTCCCCTCGCTGAACCCATACACCACCACCCCATTCCCAACCCTCTTCCCACCATCACCCATCGGGTCCGTGGTCGACCCCATGCTCGCGTACACATGACGCCCATTCCCGCTGAACGCCAATCCCGAGTAAAGCGTCTGCTTCGCATCCACTATCGTCCGCCCATCCGGAAAGTCGGCGACCTTACCCGTCGTTGTATCCAGCACCGCCAGCGACTGCATGTACTGCGACTCAAATGTCCCAAACCCCGCATTCACCGTCACGACATACCGCCCATCCGGCGACACCGCCATCGACATCGGCAAGCTGTTCAGCCGCTGCGGACTCCCCGGCACAGGACTCATGAGCCGCTTGCCCGTAGGCAGATCGATCGCCTGCCCGAGCGCAGCAATCGAACCCATACCAACCAACCCGGCAACGCACAATCCGAATGTTTTCTTCATCCCAACACCCTATCAACTCTCACCCCTGTACGGCATTACAAAAGTCTTACATCCGCTCCTCTCAACCCCTGTTAGCGTTCTTATTGGAAGCAGTTTTTTAGGATTGCGAGACATTATGAGCCCCTCCGTTATCTCCCCCGAAGAAGTCAAGCCCGCAAAGACAACCGCAACGCGCCCTGCCGCCATTCCGGTCGTCGTCGAAGTCACCAAAAAGGTCAAACAAGACCTGCGCATGGGCCGCGAGTACCAGCAGGGTCGCATCAACTGGATCACGACCATTGCTATGGGCCTCTTCCACGTCGGCGCCATCGCTGCTCTCTTCTTCTTCTCCTGGAAGAACCTGGCCGCCTTCGTCATTATGTACTTCTTCGCTATCAATATCGGTATCGGCGTGGCATACCACCGCCTGCTTACCCATCGCGGCTACAAAACCCCCAAGTGGGTTGAGTACTTCGTCACGATGTGCGGTTGCCTCGCACTCGAGGGCGGCCCGATCTTCTGGGTAGCCACCCACCGCGTTCACCATCAGAACTCGGATCAGGAAGGCGACCCGCACACCCCGCACGACGGCACCTGGTGGGCTCACGCAGGTTGGATCCTCTCCGGCCGCGCCATGCACTCTGAGACCGCCCTCCTCGGCCGCTACGCCCCTGACCTCACCCGCGACCCGGTCCACGTTTGGCTCAGCAAGTACCACTACATTCCGCTGGTCGTCACCGGCGTCCTTCAGATCATCATCGGAGCGGCCCTAGCTGGCCCCGGCCACTACGTTGTCGGCGCTCTCGGCATGGTTCTCTGGGGAACCTTCCTCCGCGTGACCATCGGCCTCCACGCCACCTGGCTCGTCAACTCGGCCACTCACCTCTGGGGCAAGCGCCGCTTCGAGACCAAGGACGACTCCCGCAACAACTGGTGGGTCGCTATCCTCACTGGCGGCGAGGGCTGGCACAACAACCACCACGCCCATCCCGTCAGCGCCCGCCACGGCCTCGCCTGGTACGAGTTCGACATCAACTACTACTGCATCTGGATCCTCTCCAAACTCGGCCTCGCCGAAAAGGTCCAGATTGCCAAGTTCGATCCCGAGAACCCCAAGCCAGCCGGCGCATAAAACTCAAAAATATCCATCCTCCAACGGCGCAGAGCAACCCTCTGCGCCGTTACATTTTGCTCTTCTCTCACTCACCATTGAGTACTGACAACGAAACGAAGAGATCGGTGGCATCGGTGCAAATCGGTGTTAAGTCTTGTAAAGGTTAAAGGCGGCCCACGCATCCAGCGGCCAAGCCCAAAAGCGCATCCAATCGCACAGGCCAAATCGTTTCACAAGAAGCAGAATCCCGAGAGGCGCGCGATATGAAACTCGCATCCCATCTTCTCCTGTTCCTCGTAACCCTTAGCATCTACGGCCACTGTCAAAACCAGACCATCACCTGCTCCTCGAACAACGGCCGGCGTAACACCTGCAACGTCAACACCCGTGGTGGTGTCCGCATCTCCCGCCAACTCAGCGGCTCTCCCTGCGTTCAGAACCAGACCTGGGGATGGGACAACAACAGCGTATGGGTCGACCGAGGCTGCCGCGCCGAGTTCATCGTCGGGAGCGGCAGCACCTGGGGCCAACAGGGTAAGACCATCACCTGTTCCTCTGACAACGGCCGCCGCAACTTCTGTGGCGTCGACACCCGCGGCGGAGTCCGTCTCTCCCGCCAGATCAGCGGCTCTGCCTGCATCCAGAACCAGACTTGGGGATGGGACAACAGCGGCGTATGGGTCGACCGAGGCTGCCGAGCCGAGTTCATCGTAGGAAGCGGCGGCAACAACAACTGGAACCCAGGCCCCGGCCAGGGCGGTGGCCAGACACAACTCATCACCTGTTCCTCCAACGATGGCAGACGAAGCTTCTGCAATACCACAACCCGCGGCGGAGTCCGTCTCTCCCGTCAGATCAGCGGCTCTCCCTGCGTCCAGAACCAGACCTGGGGATGGGACAACAACGGCATCTGGGTCGACCGTGGCTGCCGCGCCGAGTTCATCGTAGGCCGCTAGCAAGTTAGCGAGTCAGCAAGCCAGCCAAAGACCAGCTAACCCGCTAACTTGCTGACTTGCTAGCCAGCTGCCCCGCTATACTTCCCCCAGAGCCCATGAACATCACCCGACGCCGCGGAGCCATCGCCACCTTCATCACCCTCGGCGTTCTCCTCGTTGGCCTCGCCGTCACCCAAAGCGCCTGGATCATCATCAACGAGCGCACCGTCGCCTTCGCCATCCTTGGCATCATTCTCTTCTCGCTCCTCGTCGCCGGGGTCGTCCTCAACACCGTCTTCCTCGTCCGCGAGATCCGCCGCAACGAGCGCCAGGACTCCTTCCTCAACGCCGTCACCCACGAGCTCAAAACCCCCATCGCCAGCATCCGCCTCTATCTCGAAACCCTCCAGCGCCGTCCCGTCGACGAAGCCCAGCGCCAGCAGTTCTACTCCATCATGCTCGCCGACTCCGACCGCCTCCTCGCCACCGTCGAGCAGGTCCTCAAAGCCGGCCAGCTCGGCCAGAAGCACCGCCAGCAGAATCGCGCCGTCCTCGACCTCGCCGGCCTCGTCACCGACTGCATCGAGATCACCCTCCAGCGCCACCACCTCCCGCCCGACAGCATCCTCCTCGAACCCATCCCCGGCGCCGTCCGCCTCCACGTCCACGGCATCGCCGAAGACCTCCGCACCGCCGTCCTCAACCTCCTCGACAACGCCGTCAAATACTCCCCCAACGGAGTCCACGTCCGCTGCACCCTCGCCATCACCCACTACACCTGGGCCACCCTCCGCATCACCGACACCGGCCTCGGCCTTCCCCCCAACCAGAACAAACGCATCTTCAACCGCTTCTACCGAGTTCCAGGACGCTACACCATCAAGATCAAAGGCACCGGCCTCGGCCTCTTCCTCGTCCGCAACATCGCCCGTCAGCACGGAGGCGACGCCACCGCCACCAGCCCCGGCATCAATCAGGGAACCACCATCACCCTCACCCTCCCCCTAGCCAACCCGGCCACAGCTCCGTCCCTCGCCACAACATCGGAGAAAGCATGACCAGGGTTGCTCTGATACGCGATCACCTCAACTGGAACATGGCAATCGAGGTCTACCTGTATCTCTATCTCGTAGTGGGCGGACTCGTGCTTCTTACCGCTCTCTTTATTGTCTTCCCTGGCGACCCGCACTTCATCGCAATGTTCCTCACGTTGCTAATTGCGACGGCACTTGTCTTCTTCGTTTCAAAACAACCCAAGATCGTCGCATTTATTAGCTGGCTTTATCTGGTTCCGATCATTCTGTTTTGGTGGATTTACATTCATCAAACATTGATTGAGTTCGCTCGCTTTTGCCTCCCGTCGATAGTTTTCGTAGTTTGTATCCATTTTAAGGGCCAAAACCATAGCAACTAAACTAAAGAACGGCACCCCATGACCGAAGCCCCCCTCATCGTTCTCGTCGAAGACGAAGAGCACCTCGCCCAGGGCCTTCTCTTCAACCTGCAAGCCGAGGGCTACCGCACCCACCACGAATCCGACGGCGACTCCGCCCTTGCCTGGCTCCTCAGCGCCAAAGAGCCCATCGCGGCCATCGTCCTCGACTGCATGCTCCCCGGCCAGGACGGCTTCACCATCGCCCGCGCCCTTCGCGAAGCCCAGCGCTACACGCCAATCCTGATGCTCACCGCTCGCTCCCGCCCCGAGGAAGTTCTCGAAGGCCTCGAAGCCGGAGCCGACGACTATCTCCCCAAGCCCTTCGACCTCAACATCCTCCTCGTCCGCATCAAGTCCCTCCTCCGCCGCACCGCCTGGCAGCGCTCGCAAGCCGCCGAGCCCAGCGAACCCGAGCAGCCCCAGCCCCCCGCCGAATACGCCTTCAACCACCGCACCATCCGCTTCGATGCCCTCGAACTCATCGCTCCCAACCGCTTCACCCAACTCACCATCATGGAGGCCGACCTCCTCCGCTACCTCACCGACCGCGAAGGCCAGATCGTCTCCCGCAAAGACATCCTCGAACAGGTCTGGCGCGTCCACGAAGACACCGACACCCGCGCCATCGACAACTTCATCGTCCGCCTCCGCCGCTACATCGAAGACGACCCCTCCACCCCTCAACACCTCGTCACCGTCCGAGGCATAGGCTACCGCTTCATCGCCAACCCCTGACCACGCCGAAACTTCCTCCTTTTGTTTGTCATCCCGCAGCGGAGCGAAGGAATCTGCTTTTGGTCCTGCTTAAGGGCATGGCTTCAGCCATGCCGCAAATGGCCCAGTTTCAATGGGGCTTTAGCCCCTGAGGGAATCTTCCACCGCCAAAAACCTACCATTCGTCACAAACTACGGAACCCCTATTGCCATCCCATACGTACCATGTTCATATTCCTATGGCAGACCAATAGGAGGCTCCGTGGGCGACAAAACCGACGTCTGGCAAGGCACTCTCGCGCTGATGGTCCTCAAAACCCTTGAATCCATGGGCCCGCTCCACGGCTACGGTATAGCCCGCCGCATCGAGCAAACCAGCGGCGACATCCTATCCCTCAACTACGGAACCCTCTACCCCGCCCTGCTCAAACTCGAACAAGAGGGCGCCATCGCATCCGAATGGGGCGTATCCGAAAACAACCGTAAAGCCAAGTTCTACAAGCTCACCCGAGCAGGCCGCAGGCAACTCCACCAGGAAGCCCTCAACTGGGAGCAGACCACCGCCATCCTCGCCCGCTTTCTCGCTCCCTCGGAGGACGCATCATGAACCGTCTTCGCGCATGGCTTCACCGACTCGCAGGCATCGTCCCCACCGAACGGCAAGAGCAGGAGTTCTCCGCCGAACTCGAGAGCCACCTTCAGCTCCACATCGACGACAACCTCCGCGCCGGCATGACCTCAAAGCAGGCGCGCCGCGAAGCGATCCTCAAACTCGGCGGCACCGAACCAACCAAGCAAGCCCACCGCGAAGGCCGCACCATCCCCTTCCTTCAGACCATGATCCAGGACATCCGTTACGCCCTCCGCCAACTCCGCCGCAGTCCCGGCTTCACCGCCACCGCCATCCTCATGCTCGCCCTCGGCATCGGAGCCAGCATCGCCATCTTTGCCTTCGTTGATGCCGCCCTCATCAAGCCCCTCCCCTACGCCGACCCAACCCGCCTCGCCGATGTCGCCGAGCACGGCGTAGCCTTCCCGCGCTCCAACATCTCCTACCTGGACTTCCGCGACTGGCAGCGCCTCAATAAAGTCTTCACCTCACTCGAGGCCTACGGCGGCTGGGGCTATCTGCTCCAGACACCCTCCGGCGTCGAGCCTGTCACCGCCGCGCGCGTCAGTGACGGCTTCTTCCGCACCCTCGGCATCCGGCCCATGCTCGGTCGTGACTTCTACTCCGGCGAAGACCAGCCCAACGCCCCGGCGACCGTCATCCTTGCCTATGGCACTTGGCAACGTCGCTTCGGAGGCCGCAAAGACATCGTCAACCAGACCATCGCGCTCAGCGGAATCCCCACCACCGTCATCGGTGTCCTTCCCGAAGACTTTCAGTTCGCCCCACGCGGCAACGCCGAGCTCTGGACAACTTTCCACGAACAGATCAACTGCGAAAAGCGCCGCAGCTGCCACAATCTCTTCGCCATTGGCCGCCTCAAAGATGGCGTCTCCTTTCAGACCGCACAAACCGAGATGGCCGCCATCGCCAAACAACTCGAAATCCAGTATCCCGGCTCCAACCGTGACCAAGGCGCACACATCGGCTCGCTCGCAGAGTTGATCGTCGGCAAAATTCGACCGATCCTCCTCGTCCTCCTCGCCGGAGCCTGCCTGCTGCTCATCATCGCCTGCGTCAACGTCGCCAGCCTTCTGCTCGTTCGCTCTGAGAGCCGCCGCCGCGAGTTCGCCGTTCGCGGAGCACTCGGCGCTTCTCCCTCGCGTCTCATTCGCCAGTTCATCACCGAAGGCCTCGTTCTCGTCGCCGCAGGCACCTTCGCTGGTCTCGTCGCCGGAGCCTTCGCCATGCGCCTCTTGCTCGGCCTCGTCTCCAAAGACATGCTCTCCAGCATGCCCTACCTCGTCCATCTCGGTCTCAACTCGCACGTCATGCTCTTCGCCGCCGCCATCGCTCTGCTCGCTGCGATCATCTTCTCTCTCACGCCGATCCTGCGTCTTCCCACCTCCGCCATGCGCGAAGCCCTCAACGAAGGCGATCGCGGATCAGCCGGAACATTCTGGCGGCGTCTCGGAGCCAACCTTGTCGTCCTTGAGCTCACCATCGCTGTCGTTCTTCTCGTCGGCGCCGGTCTGCTCGGCAAGAGCTTCTATCGTCTGCTCCACGTAGACCTCGCCTTCGAACCCGACAATCTGGCCACCCTCTACGTCTCCCTCCCCACCACCACCTACAACAAGGACGAGCTCGTCGTCACCGGCGCCCACAAGATCATCGATCGCGTCTCTACCCTCCCCGGCGTCACCTCCGTCGCAATCACCAGCGTGCTTCCCACCAGCGGCAACGGCAACACCGACTGGATCCGTATCATCGGCCATCCTTTTCATGGCGAACACAACGAGGTCAATGAACGCGAGGTCAGCGCCAGCTTCTTCAAAACAATCCAGGCCCGCCTGATTCGTGGACGCTTCCTCACGGACCGAGACGATGCCACCCGGCCCCGGGTCACGGTCATCAATAAAGCATTTGCCGACAAGTATTTCCCCGGAGAAGACCCCATCGGCAAGAAATACGGCAACGGCGACCTCGCGCCCGACTCCATCAAGGAGATCGTCGGCATCGTCGACAACATCCGTGAAAGCTCCCTCGACGAAGAGATCTGGCCCGCTGAATACAAAGCCCACAATCAGGACGCCGACTCCTTCTTCGCTCTCATCGTCCGAACCTCCGGCGACGAAAGATACATCCTTCCCGCCGTCGCCGCTGCCGTCCATCAGGTTGACCCCGGCATCGGCACCACCGATGAGCAGACCATGCCTCAGCGCATCGGCGGCTCACCGACCGCATACCTTCATCGCTCCGCCGCCTGGCTCGTAGGAAGCTTCGCCGTCCTCGCTCTCCTCCTCGGAGTCATCGGCCTCTACGGCGTCATCGCCTACTCTGTCAGCCAGCGCACCCGCGAGATCGGCGTACGCATGGCCCTTGGCGCACAGCGCGGAACCGTCTACCAGCTGATCCTCCGCGAAGCCGGTCTCCTCACCGCCATCGGCATTGCTGCCGGAATCCTTTGCGCGCTCGGAGCCTCCACTCTGCTCCGCGGCCTCCTCTTCCAGATACAGAGCTGGGACATCTCCACACTCGTCCTCGTCGCCATCGTCCTCGGCGCGGCCGCCCTCATCGCCAGCTTCATCCCGGCCCGCCGAGCAGCCTCCATCAACCCGGTAGAAGCCTTGCGAGCCGAATAACGCCCTGCCCCATGCTCAGTGCACCCTCACGCGCTAAACTAAGTGAGGGCACGAATCACCCAGCATGCGCATCTTCACCCGCTACATCCTCCGCGAAGTCATCTCCCATGGTCTCCTTGGCGGAGTTATCTTCACCTTTGTCCTCTTCACGCGCGATCTCGGCAAGATCCTCGAGCTCGTCGTCCGCGACTCCGCATCCGCCGGCGATGTAGCCCGCATCTTCGCCTACACTCTGCCCAACGTCCTCATCGTGACCATCCCGATGGCCGTGCTCGTAGGCATCCTCCTCGGCCTCTCCCGCCTCGCCTCCGACAGTGAAATCACCGCCATGCGAGCCTCCGGCATGGGAGCACTCGACTTCGTCGGCATCGTCGCCATCGTCTCCGCCTTGGCACTGGCCCTCGGCCTCTTCAACTCCCTCTATCTCGCCCCCCGCTCAACCGCCGCGCTCCTCTCTCTCGAGGACTCCCTCAAATCCTCCCAGGCCTCCTTCGAAGTCGAACCTCGCGTCTTCTACGAGGACTTCAAAAACTACGTCCTATACATTCAGGACGTCCGCCCCGCCGCCGGAGCCTCTCTCTGGCACCATGTCTTCCTCGCCGACCTCACCCAGCCCGCCACTCCCCACATCACCACCGCCGACGAAGCGGTAGTCGTCAACGGAGCCGCCGCAACCGGCGATGCCCAGACCATCCGCCTGCATCTGCTCAACGGCGGCCAGCACCAGACCTCGCCCTCCGACCCCAACCAATACAACATCTCCACCTTCGCCACCACCGACCTCCCCATCGAGACCGGCGCCCAGGAAGACGCTCGTCTCGGCCACGCCGACACCCCCATCCTCGCCCTTCCCCTCTCCGAACTCTGGCGTCTCGGCCGAGCCCCCGGCAACGACATCCCCGGCCATCCCAGCCGCAGTTACCGCATCGAGTTCAACAAGCGCTTCTCCTATCCCTTCGCCTGCCTTGTCCTCATGCTCGTCGGAGTCCCCCTCGGCCTCTCATCCAAGCGTGGAGGCAAATCCACCGGCTTCGTCCTCACCATCCTGCTCGTCTTCGTCTACTACTTCCTCTCGTCCGTAGGCGTCGCACTCGCTCGCAACGGTAAGCTCTCGCCTTTCATTGGCGTCTGGGGAGCGAACCTCGTCTTCGCCGCTGCCGGCGCCCTCCTCCTCTACCAGATGTCCCGCGGAGGCATCGCTCTCAGTCTCGTCTCCTCCATCGGCGTATGGATCAACAAGCTCCTCGCCCGTTTCAGCCGCAAGAAAAACAATCATTCCCCCCAGACCAACGTCGACATCGCCACCATCCTCCGCCGCTTTCGCAGCACCACCCGCATGCAGTTCCCCCTACTGCTCGACGACTACGTCATGCGCGAGTACGCCACCAACTTCGGCCTCGTCCTCTTCTCCTTCTCCATCCTCTTCATCATCTTCACCTTCTTCGAGCTCATCGGCGACATCATCCGCAACCGCACTCCCCTCGTCACCGTAGGCGATTACCTCATCAACCTCATTCCCTTCATCGTCTATCAGGTCACGCCCCTCTGCGCCCTCGTCGCCGTCCTCATCACCTTCGGCTCTCTCAGCAAAACCTCCGAGATCACTGCCATGAAGGCCACCGGGACCAGCCTCTACCGCATCATCACCCCTGTCCTCATCACCACCCTGCTCATCTCCATCGGCCTCTTCGCCTTCGACGAGTTCTACCTCCCCGCCGCCAACCGCCGTCAGGAAGCCCTCCGCTCCGTCATCAAAGACAAGCCCGCCCGCACCTTCCTACGCCCCGACCGCAACTGGATCTCCGGCCAGACCAACAACGTCGGCGACCCCGCCCGAATCTTCTACTACCAGTACTTCGACGCCAGCAAAAACGCCTTCGCCAACCTCACCGTCTTCGAGTTCGAACCAAACACCTTCATCCTCCGCCGCCGCATCTTCGCCGCCTCCACCCACTGGGACGACCAAACCAACCGCTGGATCTTCGAAAACGGATGGGAGCGCACCTTCGCCGGCGACACCATCGCCTCCTACAAGCCCTTCAGCCTCGCCACCTTCCCCGACATCCACGAGCAGCCCGCCTACTTCAAAAAAGAAGACCGCCCCTCGCAGGAGATGTCCTACAACGAGCTCTCCACCTACATCGCCGACCTCAAGCAATCCGGCTTCGACACCAAGCGCCTCTCCGTCCAGCTCAACAAGAAACTCGCCTACCCCCTCATCACCCTCGTCATGGCAATCCTGGCCATCCCCTTCTCCCTCTCCATGGGCAAACGAGGATCGCTCGCCGGAATAGCCATCGCCATAGGCCTCGCCATCGCCTATCAAGTCGTCGCCGGCCTCTTCGAAGCCATGGGCAACGTCAACACCCTGCCCGCGATGCTAGCCGCCTGGACCCCCGACCTGCTCTTCGCCCTTGCCGGCACCTACCTGCTGCTCCGCAGTCCCAGCTAGCAGAACCAGAGAAATCGTGTCCTGCGGAGAGCGCCCCACAGCGCCAACGGCGCGCCTTATACCAGCATGGGGCGAAGCCCCGTGTACCTGAAGGTCAGAGGAACAAGGGCTGAAAGAGGATGCTGAAAAAGCCCCGTTTTGCTTACCCATTTTGCTTATCCGTTTTGCTTAAGGGCACGGCTTCAGCCGTGCCGCAAGCAGCTCAATTTCAATAGGGCTTTAGCCCCTGAGGGAGTCTCTTTCCGCGCCGCAACAGACTTTTCAGCACCCCCCTGAAAGCCCCTATTTGGCTGCCGCAATCCTCCGGATACTGCTCTGGTTCTGCCCTGGCCGCCGCTGTCACCGTCTCAAGTCGTTCTTCAGAACCCACAAGGCAGGTCTGCTTCGGCAACCAGCCGTTCACCAAAACCTTGTCAAGCCCCAAAACAACAAATCTCTGCGCCAATCAAGGAGATTCGCGTGGCATAGTAATTCCACCCAATCCGCTATACTGAATAGAGAGTCAAAGAAGCCCGGCATCCGCCGGGCTTTCTTGTTTTAGCGAAGGTCCATACCAAGTCCGGACCTATGCCATGTATTTTGAAGACTTTATGACTAAGTCAGGGGGAGGGGGATCACAATCAAAGCCGCAATAGAGCAATCGAGAACCCGGCGAACCTACTTCACCAGTTCAAGCTGCCCAAACCGCTCCGGAGTATGAAAAGTCCCGGTCATAGGAGCCTTCCACGCAATCGACTGCTGCCGTTCCGGAGGCCCCTGACCGCGAAACAGATTCGCCCGAAAGACATTCCCGGCCACCGGAGCCCGCTCATCGATAGCCGCGAACGGAATCCGCATCACGCCATACCAGACCTTGGCCTTCTGATCGATCCGCGCCGCAACCTGAAACCCCGAGTTCCACGTCCACCCCACCTCATGGTGCGGCAGCGCCAGATCGATATCAAGGTCGATCCACTCCCCCTGCGGCGAAACCTCAAACTCCTTATACCGTCGAATATCCTGAAAATTCGACCCAATAAAAAGCTCAGCAACATCCCAATTCCAAAGCTCATTCGTCTCCTTCACCGTATCGGGCGAAGGCTTCAGATGCAGCTCCTCATAAGGACAGACAAACAGCAGATAGAGATTCTCCTTCGTCCACCGCGAACGCACCTCGGTCCGATGACTGGGAACAACCTTCCCATGACCATCCACCTCGGCAAAGACCGGCAAAGCCCCACGCCAGAACGCCGCCCCCGGATCAGTATCCAGAGCAACATCCCGAGCAGCATAGACACTCTTGAAAGAACCAGCATCCTGACCCAACGCCACCCCACTCATAACCAGCAAACAACCAGCCACCAACCAATTCATAAAATCAAACCCCTCGATCCCTACACCGAAATCCGCAGTTCCCGCGCCGCATTCCCGTTGTAAACCTTGCGCAGAATCGACTCCGGCAGATTGATCCCGTAGATCCGCCAACGACCCTGCGGCGGCACCTTAGCCGGCGCATAATCGAAATACTCGTCATCCGTCTCCAGAAACCGATAGTAGATCTCATACAGCTTGTCGTTGAACACCTGTTGCGGATACTCATCCCCATGAGGCGAAGCATCCGTCCCAAACAAAATCCGATCCTGATACTTCTCAAAGAAAGCCCGCGACGTTCGTGGCTGCCGTCCCAGTTCACCAACCCGCGCAGCGATATCCACATTCATGTTCTCGAAGCGATCCAGATTCTCTCCCACATTCGCCAGATTCTCCGAGAAGTTGCCCACATGCAGCACAATGAACCGCGTCTTCGGATGACGAGCAAACACTCGATTCCGCGCCTCAATCAGCTCCGCATTGCTCGGAAAATCCCGCCCATAGAAAGACCAGTCCGGATGATTATTGAGTTCCTCATACCGCTCATTGAATCGGTCCGTAGGCGTGAAGAACGCAACCGGATCAGAGACATGAATCGCGACCGGCATATTCAACTGCCCGCAAGCATCCCACATCGGATCGAACCGAGGATCGTCGATCTTCACCAACGTGCCCGACGTAATGTTCGACCGCAAATACAGCCCCAAGGTCTTCAGTATCTTGAGACCCCGAGCCCCATCCTTATGCGCCTGCTCAATAGCCTGAGCCTGCAGCTTCGGATAGTTAGGATCCAGAAACAGAGAGTAAGAAGGCTCCGTGAACGTATAGAACCGATCATGAAAAGCGCGGTCATATTTGCCGACGGTCTCTGCAAGGCCCGGCCCGTAACCTCCGGTCAGATTGACCATCGAGCGAATGTTCTTGCGGTTCATCACCGCCAGCAACTCGTCCGGCGTCCCGAGATACTGACGTTCCGGGACCATCTCCACGCCATCCTTCGACTTGGCAGCAACGGAGATATGCGTATGAATGTCGATTACAGGAAAGCGCGCGCGCTCCACATACGTCTCTCGCACCTCAAGCATGCTCTTCGGCTCGTAATCCGCAAGACTCAGCGCACCGGGTTTGCCCTTAGCCTCCGACACCGAGGCAGGAAGCGCCCCACCAGCCTGAGCCACCGCCCCACCCACCAAACCCAACCCAGTCGTACGCAACAGTTGACGGCGATTCATTACTCGTTCTCCCCATTTGACGTCCAAAGCACACAAACATGGCGGAATACCCATGCTACGCGTCCGTTTCACCTAAACTCTAACATCCAATGTGTCGTATAGGCATTCTTTTATTTCGTTTTATAACCTTGACGAAGGCCAGCGGTGCCACCATGATCGATGGTTATCTAAGGCGCAAATATCGCATAATAATTGGGCGGTTAAGCTCATTCCATTCGCTTGAGGAGGACGGGCTAGGGAGACAGGCTCGGCTTCTCAGAATCGAAATAAGTTCTCATGGCCACCATTTTTCATGTACAAACGAAATAAGAAATAATCAAACGATACCCCCTAGGGACGAGGTTCCGTGGAACAAGAGATGACAGCTTCCCCAGAGGCCCCACAGCTTCAGCGCTCATTGAAGCTGTGGCACCTCATCGTCTACGGCATCATCATCATCCAGCCCACGGCTCCCATGGGCATCTACGGCGTCGTCAGCAATATCGCCCGTGGACACGTAGTCACCACGATCCTCATCGCAATGGTGGCCATGCTATTCACCGCCATCAGCTACGGTCGCATGGCCCGCGTCTATCCTCGCGCCGGCTCTGCCTTCAGCTACGTCTCCGAGGAGCTCAACCCCAAACTCGGCTACGTCGTCGGATGGGCAATGTTGATGGACTATCTTCTCAATCCCATCATCTGCGTCATCTGGTGCAGTCAGGCTGCACGCAACGTCGTCCCCGGCGTCCCCTACGCCTTCTGGGTCGTCGCCTTCGCTCTTCTCTCCACCTATCTCAACACGCGTGGCATTCAAACCTCGAGCCGCGTGAACGCCATTCTCTCCATCGCCATGAGCCTCGTCGTCATACTCTTCCTTGGCGAAGGCATCCGCTACATCTTCTCCACCGTACGCCCCTCTGTCGGCGACCTCCTCCGGCCCTTCTACGATCCCGCAACCTTCTCAACCGCGACCGTCTTCCGCGGCACCTCCGTCGCAGTCCTCACCTACATCGGGTTCGACGGCATATCTACCATGGCCGAAGAGGTCGAAAACCCACGCCGCAACATCCTATTGGCGACCGTCTTTACCTGTCTCATCATCGGCATTTTGTCCATGGTTCAGGTCTACGTGGCGCAACTCGTATGGCCTGCCAACCAGCCATTTCCTCCATCCATAGTGGATACGGCCTTCGTGCACGTAGCCGCGCGCGTAGGCGGCCCATTTCTGTTTCAGTTGCTCAACGCAACCCTCCTCATCGCGAACATGGGATCGGCTATCGCAGCCCAGTTCGGAGCCTCCCGTCTCATGTACAGCATGGGAAGAGACAATTCGCTTCCCCCACGAGTCTTCGGCGCGATTCACCCCCGCCATCACGTGCCGCGAAACAACGTTCTGATCGTCGGCGCGATCGCCCTCACGGGAGCCTTCCTCCTCACCTACGAGCAGGGCGCCGAGCTGCTGAACTTTGGCGCATTCATCGCCTTCATTGGCGTCAACGCTGCTGCCCTGGTCCACTACAAGTTCCGTTCGCAAGAGAAGGTCAAGCTCCCCTTTCTCATCCCCGCACTGGGAATCCTGGTCTGCGCCTTCATCTGGATACACCTGAGCCACAGCTCCCAGATCCTGGGTGTCATCTGGATCGGCGTTGGAATGCTCGTTGCTTGGTTCATGCGAAAAAGCAGAGAGCCCATCGCCGCCTGATCTCGTTGCGGCAATAATGAGCTAGCGAATCGAAAAAGCGGATCCAGCGTGAGAGTGCTTCACGACGCCGGGTTACGTTCGTAACCTGACCTATTTACCGCATATTAGCTTTATTTATTTTATTTAATCTTTTATTGACTTTAATTTCGCATTGTTGCTATCGTCCACCCCAAGGTAACAATTCTGTTTCTGAGGTGATCGATGAAACGTATTTTGTTGAGCCTTTCCTGCTTCTTTTTTGCAGCCCTCCCCCTCCAATCCCATGCTCAAGCCGGAACCTGCGCCGGCATGAGCCTTGGGCAAAACTCAAGCCTCAACGGATTCATTCCGTTCCCTACTACCGATCCGTGGCGGCAGGACGTAACAGCCGCAGCTGTCGACCCTAACTCAGCTTCCATCATTTCGTTCATCGGCGGGACCGTCCCACTTCATCCAGACTTCGGGTCTGGACAAATTGGAAAATCAACCATTGGTATTCCCTATCAAGTTGTGAGCGGCACCCCGACTGTATCAATTGCGTATACCGCCAGCGCCAGCGAGAGTGATCCAGGACCAATGCCGATTCCCGTCGGTGCACTCATCGAGGGTTATCCGAAGTCCGGCGGCGCTGGAGATAAGCATGTGCTCGTTCTTAACCGCGACAATTGCTTCCTCTACGAGCTCTATAATTCAAGGCTGCAAACCGATGGCTCGTGGAAGGCTGACTCCGGCTCCGTATGGGACCTGAACAACAATAATCAGCGCCCCTACACCTGGACTTCAGCCGATGCGGCGGGTCTTCCCATCTTTCCCGGACTAGCACGCTACGACGAGGTAGCCAACGGCGTAATCAACCACGCACTGCGCTTCACACTCCCCTCCAGCTTCGCATCGATCGTGCCACCGGCAAAGCACTGGGCCGCAAACTCAACGAACACGTATGCTCCGCCGATGGGCATGCGGCTTCGTCTGAAAGCTGGCTTCGACATCTCCACATATTCTGCTCAGGCGCAGATCATTCTCGCTGCGCTGAAAAAATACGGCATGATCATGGCGGATAACGGCAGTGCCATGTACATCAGTGGAGCGCCGAACGCCGGGTGGGACAATACCGATCTACACTCTCTCAATGGCGTGACAGCAGCCGATTTTGACGTGTTGTCAGAGACTCCGCTATACACCTCATCGACAATTCCCACCGGTTCTGCGCCAACGATCTCCAGCTTCACGGCCAGTTCAACAAGCATCACTGCAGGCTCGTCCACGACGTTGAGTTGGAGTGGCACCGGCGCTTCCTACTACGTCATCTCGCCACAAATCGGCGCTGTCAGCGGCACCTCGGTGACAGTCACACCCACAGCGACTACAACCTACACCCTCTACAGCACCAACCAGTATGGGCGCACGACAGCAACAGTAGCAATCACCGTCCACTAACCAGATAGCGCGGCACATGAAGATTCTTCATGTGCCGCGCTACATCCTCAGAACGGAAAATCTGGACTGCTATTCGATTGCCGTAAAGTCTCCGCGACAAGCTCTGCTATAGCTCTTCAACACTGCCCGAATATTCGCAATCGCAATCGCCTTCGGATCATTTTGCAGTCTTCCAGCACGTATCTCGTCGTACTGACGCGGACAGTATTGGCTCAGCAGTGTCTCAGGCATGGCCGTTCGATTCAGGTTCTCCATCAGCCGAGCGACGGACGCCTCAATCTCAGGAAGTCTCCAGTAATAACGAATACGATCGCTATAGCTGTAAATGCGCAGCACTTTCTGCTGATCTGCGCTTCCCCGATAATATTTCTTCCAATCAGCAGGATGAGACAGCATCGCACTCTCCATCGTCTCTACTAGATGCGAGCGCTCCGCTTCCGGTACAAGTTCGCGTTCGATAGCCGCCAGCGAATAAAACGTTTCTCGTAGTGCAAACGTCAACGCCGGCCCCACCTTCAGAATCGAAAAACCATCGCGGATCAGTTCCTCATAGGCGTGAGGCTTCTGGTAGTCGCTCGAGTGCGCCTCCATCACCAGTTCCGGGTGGTCCTGCAAAAAAAACTGCAGATGCGCAGCCTTCACAGCATCGTAGTTAACAACCGAATCATGATCGAACTCGACGCCCGGTTGCACCACAACAGCAACAACGCGCTCCCACGCGGCGTCCAGACCAGCATCATGGAAGGCCTCATGATGAACCGCAAGCGTGTGCTCAACGGCCTCGCACGTCGTAACCTCGAGCGTATTCAGAGCATGAGTAGCTCCGCCCGGCGTCGGGACTTCGGTCCCGATGACGTACACCATTGAAGGAAGTTCGAAACGGCTTCGCGCAGATTCCGCAGCACTGCAAAGCGCGCTCGCACGCTTCGCCATGACGTCATCGCGAACGACCGCCGGATCATCCGCACAGCGCATGCTGGCGTCCAGGTGGATCTTGGTAAATCCAGCCTCGACGTACATGCGAACCATCTCCTCCGCGTGCTGCATCGCGGTCGCCGCATCAAGATGCTGCCAGGGATTCGGCCCAAGGTGATCGCCGCCAAGAATCAGGCGCGCAGTGTCGAAGCCCAACTCGGCCGCAATGCCGTAAACATAGTCACGAAACATCACGGGAGTCATTCCCGTATAACCGCCAAACTGATTCACCTGGTTGGAGGTAGCTTCCAGCAGAAGATGCGTATCATCCGTGAGAGCCTGCCGCATCGCGGCCTCGATCACCCATGGATGAGCCGAACACACCGAATAAATTCCATGCCGTCCTCGGGAGGAGCGAAGAAATTCCTGCAAATAATCGGACAACAGAACACCTCACACGCGGCGGAGATCGCCGCAGTCACGTTTAGGCGTAGATAGCAAATTTCTCGACAACGCGGCTAATAAGTCCATTGGGGCTGGGGGAATCCGGCTTCAAACCAAGTTCGATCGAAGAGAAGAGGCCAAACATCTGGCTGAAGATGACATCCACCGCTGGCCGGTACGCATCGGCCAGATGGTCAAAAGCAGCGCAGTAAAGGCTATAATCGCTCGCCGCATCCGTTTGCCCAACCGAAACAATAGTGCGCACAACCTGCTTCGCGCGAATCTCGTTGAGCAGATCGATATCGTACCTTCGCCGCCTGTCATCGGTGGAAATGAATCCGGTAAAAAGAGTCTCCATATTCAACGAAGACATGGGTCCGTGCCGCAGCCCCAGCGTCGTCTCATGCATCGTCTGAATATCGCCGCTGGTTAGCTCTAGTGCCTTCAGCGCAGACTCGCGCGCCGTTGCTCCCAACGCTCCAGCACCTACAAAGCAAGCTCTACGATAACCATTCTGCGCAAGATCATGTGCCAGATATGCGCCTTCATCCAGAACGTAATCGGCGGCCAGCGTCATCCGATCCAGAATCTCTTCGAAGGTTTCCTTATCCCACAGATGCGCGAGGTGCTGACCAAACACAACCATATTCGTAAATGAACTGGTCATCGCCAAACTGCGGTCATTCACAGCATCGTCAAGCAACATCGCAAAGCAGCTCTTACTCTGCTGAGCCAGCTCCACCATCCGCCCATTCTTATTGCAACTCACAACGAGATGCCTGACCTTCGGGCTTGAGGCAAGCGCCTGCTCGAGGACTGCCACTCCTTCAGGGCTGTCACCTGAGCGTGAGAACGAGATCCAGAGATAGTCACGGTCCGGGATTACCAGGTCGTCGCGATTGGTAAGCAAATCCGTACTGGCGATTGCAGATACCTCGCAGCCCCAACGTCTCCGCAGCAGGTTCGCGATTGAGTGGCCGATGTAGTCTGAGGTGCCCGCTCCAACCAGATAGACGGTCCATCTCTCTTCATGCGCTTGCCGCAGAAAACTCACTAACTCCGATCGAGACTCTTCGAAAAGGCGATGGGTCGTTCGCCAAGTTGCCGGCTGCTGTGCGATTTCTGCGGGGGTGTAAAGGAGTCCACGCTCCTCTTTCTCAGATTGGGGAAGAGCCAGAAGGCGCGAGAGGGGATTCACTATGCTAGTTCCTCGATTGATGCAATAAAAAGAAACAATAAGAAGCTAAAGTAAACCATATTTTGATTCCGTCTGCAAGCGAAAAGAATCCAAAAGAAAGTGAAATACCATCCATTTTATGCCCTACATTGCCTTTGTATACAGAAGATGCCAGTGTTTAGAGTGCTCGCATAGTGGGATAGTTGGCTTATTTCTCCCATCTGGACAAAGCTACAAAACGAAGGCTAAAGTAATCGCAGCGTCACGAATAGGACAATGAAAACTTTCGACATTACGATCGCAGGCGAGCTCAATCTCGACCTCATTCTCTATGGTCTTCCAGCCGAAATGCAAACTGAAAGGGAGCTGATCGCCAGTGATTTTCGCGCCACACTTGGCAGCTCTTCTGCGATCGTTGCGCATAATGCGGCGGCCATCGGTGCCCGGGTGGCGTTCACAACGCTCATCGGGACAGACGACTTTGGCAGACTTGCGGTTGAGCGGCTGAGCGCTGCGGGGGTCGACACTTCGCACACGACGCGGCATGATCGCGTTGCGACCGGTGTGACGATTCTTCTGCCGCATGGCGATCAGCGTCACATACTCACTTTTCCTGGAACGATTGCCGAGCTAACTGTTGCTGATCTTGACTTCGATTTTCTTGTCCAGGCCCGACATTTTCATCTTTCTTCTTTGTATCTGCAGCGCGGGTTGCAGGCCGGCTTGCCGGATCTTTTGCGTCGACTGAAGGAGGCGGGCCTTACTATCTCGCTGGACACGAACGATGATCCGGAGAATCGGTGGGGCGCTCCATTGGCTGAAGTTTTGCCCTATGTGGACGTCTTTATGCCTAATGAGGACGAGATATGCCGCATGACGAATTGTGCCGATCTCGACAACGCTATTCAGGCGTTGCCGGTAAAGATTCCGACAGTCGTTGTTAAGCGCGGACGGTGCGGGGCGCGGGTCTATGAACAGGGTCGGGCTGTCGATGTGGCGCCGCTCAACATTGTGCCGGTGGACACGATCGGGGCGGGAGACAGCTTCGACGCAGGTTTTCTCCGTGCGTACCTTCTTTCGAAAGATACGATCACGTGCGCGCGGGTGGGCAATATCACAGGCGCTCTGTCGACCCAGGCCTCAGGAGGAACTGAAGCCTTTCGCGACCAGAGGCTTCGCGATGCCTTTCTAGCTGAGCATCAATTCTTCGAACTACTCGCATCGTAGCCATCGCGGGAGATACCTACCCCTACACCAAAATGGCTAAACTATTCATTTTATAGGATGATAGCCTTGGACTTACATGCTAAAGTATTGCATTCAAATGGCTTACATCTAAATTATTCATTCTAAATGGAAAAGCCCCAGCGTATGTGCCGGGGCTTCTCTGATCTCTATATCTAGTTTAGCAGATTAGATGAAATTGAATGCCAACGCTAAATTGTTTTTTTCTATATAGATAGATGCCTTGTGGGCTTGACAGGATTTTGATAATTGACTGTGAAAACTGTCTTTAGACCGTTCTCCGTATGCGTGTGTAATTTGTAAATCTTCGCGTGGTCAGGCGTGTTCATGGATGGAGAACCAGGCTAATGGGGCTCAGTTTGCGACGGAGAGCTCTTCTTCGAGGCGTTGCTTTTCGAAGAGACTGGTGTAGTAGCCGTTTTTGGCCAGGAGTTCGTCGTGGGTGCCTAGCTCGGCGATGCGGCCGTTGACGAGGACGGCGATCTGGTCGGCGTTGCGGGCGGTGGAGATGCGGTGGGAGATGAAAACGGTGGTGCGGCCCTCCATGACGTTGCGGAGGCCGTGGAGGATGCGCTCCTCGGTGTAGGTGTCGACGCTGGCGAGGGCGTCGTCGAGGATGAGGATTTTTGGGTTGCGGATGACGGCGCGGGCTATGGAGGTGCGCTGCTTCTGGCCACCGGAAAGGGTGACGCCGCGCTCGCCGACCATGGTATCGAAGCCCTTGGGGAATTCGAGGATTTCGGTGGCGATGTGAGCAATGGTGGCAGCTTCTTCGACTTGTTCGGAGGTTGCCTTGGGGACACCGAAGGCGATGTTCTGGCGGATGGTCTCGGAGAAGAGAAAGGTCTCTTGAGGGACGAAGCCTATGTCGTGACGCAGGGAGTCGAGGGTAAAGCTGCGGATGGGTTTGCCGTCGATCAGGACAGAGCCAGGGGCTGCATCGTGGAGGCGGGGAATGAGGCCGACGAGGGTAGATTTGCCGGAGCCGGTGGGACCTACGATGGCGAGACTGGTCCCAGCGGGGATGCGGAGATTGATGTCCTTGAGGACGGGTGGCGCATCCGGGTAGGCGAAGGTGAGGTTGCAGAACTCGATGTCGCCGGTAACGCTGGAGGCGGTGGCCGCGGGGTCGTCGGCGATGGCGGGCTTCTGCTTGAGGAGCTCGTCGATGCGGACGACGGAGGCGGTTCCGCGCTGGAAGAGGTTGACGACCCAGCCTACGGCGATCATGGGCCAGGTGAGCTGCACCATGTAGACGTTGAATGCGGTGAACTGTCCTACGGAGATGCGATGCTGGACGACTTCGTGGCCGCCAACGAGGAGCGTGATCATCAGGGAGAGGCCGAGGACGAACTCAAGCGTAGGCCAGAGCATGGCCATGAGTCGGACAAGGTAGAGACTGCGGCGGATGTACTCACGGTTGGCCTCTTCGAAGGAGGCGATCTCGGCTTCTTCCTGGGCGAAGGCGCGGATGAGGCGTGCTCCAGAGAAGTTTTCCTGGGCCTTGGCGGAGATGTCGGAGAACATGGCCTGGATGCGCTCGAATCGGCGATGGATGCGGTTGCCGAAGTACTGGACGAGGACCGATGCCATGGGGAGCGGGACGAAGGCGAAGAAGGTCAGCTTAGGACTGATGCGATACATGAAGGGCAGCGCGGCGGCCATGAAGACGATGGTGTTGGCGCTGTACATGATCGCGGGACCGAGGAGTTGGCGGACAGCGTTGAGGTCGTTGGTGGTGCGGGCCATGATGTCGCCCGTGCGGTGGGTGTGGTAGAAGATGGGCGCCTGGCGCTCGAGATTAGCGAAGAGATCGTTGCGGAGGTCGAACTCGATCTCGCGGGAGGCTCCGATGATGACTTGGCGGGTGATGTAGAGGAAGACGGCGGAGAGCGCAGCGATGAGGATGAGGCGGAGGGCGTGATGGAGGACGGCGGATTGGGTGAGGTGGTGCTGCATGTCGTCGATCGCGTGGCCGATGACGGCTGGGATCAGCACCTTGATGACGTTGTAGAGAACAACCGCGACCCCGCCCCAGGCGAGTGACTTCCAATATCGCCTGAGGTAGGGGGTGAGTGGTCTGAGTTTTTCGAACATATTATTTGTTATGCAACGACAGGGATTGGATGTGATCAGAGTCTCTACGGGTTCTGAGTTTTGGGTCGGGCGCTGCTGGGAGCTGAGGCTGGGGCGGCTCCGCTCGCGGGCTTGTCAGTGGGCTCGGCTGGTTTGGTGTCGGGCTGTGTTGGTGGAGCCGGTGCAGGCTTGGGCTGAGGTGGAGTGTCGGATTGGTCGACGAGCTCGATGTCGAAGATGAGGTCGGCCTTGGCGGGAATGACGGGCGGACGGCCGCTTTCGCCGTAGGCTAGCTGGTAGGGGATGTAGAGACGACGCTTGCCGCCGACGTGCATGCCCTCAAAGCCAGTGTCCCAGCCGGGGATGACCTGGCGGGCGCCGTAGGGGAAGGTGATGGGGGTTCCGCGGTCGACGGAGGAATCGAATTTTGTGCCGTCGGTGAGCCAGCCGGTGTAGTGGACGGTGTAGTACTTACGGGACTCGGCGAGTGGGCCGGTGCCGACTACGGTGTCGATGTAGCGGAGGGCGTAGAGAGGCTTTGGAGTGCCTTCGACCTTAGGAACGCCGGGTGGGTTGTCTGCGGGGTTCGCAGGAGGTGCCACAGGCTTTGAAGCTGCTGCTGTGGTAGTTGTGGCGCGGTGGGTGGCGGGGGTGGTGTTTTTTTTCGGGGTGGTTGCGGTTTGGGCGGTTGCGGCGGTGGTAAGGGCGGCCACGAGGGCGAACGAGGAAAGCTTGAAGATCATTGTGGTTTCAGTTTAGGACGTTTCGGAGATTTTGGGGGCGAATGTCATAGAGGCAAATGGGAGAAGGATTCCCTAATGGCATGCAAGTAGTTGCGGTTTGCTGCTTTTCCTGAGGATTGTTCAATCTGAAAGATGGCAGACAATTGCCTCTCCTGGCGTGGGTTAGCGATTTGGTGGGTCAAACGGGAAATATGGTCAGGTATTTGCCTAATGTGTTCGATAGGTAGTTGGGTGTACGGACGGGTTTTTCTGACTGCGGGCCACTGCTGGTTCGTCCGTATCACCACCGGTTCCGAGAAGGATGAGTCGAGATCCACCACGACCTTGTGGAGCGTAAATCGTCGCGCAAATCTATCGTTTAATGGCTGGAATGGGATGGTGGCGTGATGGAGATTACGTGGCCAGGATCGTGGGGATGATTTGACCAAAGCTTTGTAGGCAGAGACTTAGCCGGGGCTTTTGCTCCGGCATTTTTTTGTTTATGGGCGGCGGGGTTTGCTTCGAGACCGTCTAACGAAAACGTCCACGCATATCGGAGGTGGCAATGGTGTTGACGATACCGCCGTTTACGTCGGAGATGGCGAGGGCGAAGGTCAAAGAGATTGAGGATGCGTGGAATTCGCGGGATCCGGAGCGGATGGCTGCGACCTGTACAGAGGATGCGAAGTGGCGGAACCGGGTGGAGTTGGTGGAGGGGCATGAGCAGATTCTGGCGTTTTTGCAGCGTAAGTGGTTGAAAGAGCTTGATTACCGGGTCAGGATGGATCTGTGGTGTTGGGGGGTGGATCGGATTGCTGTGAACTTCAGATATGAGTGGCACTCGGTGGGTGGGCAGTGGTTTCGCTCGTATGGGAATGAATTGTGGGAATTCGCAGCAAATGGGCTGATGAAGCGGCGGATTGCGGGGATTAATGACATGGAGATTGAGAAGGATGAGCGGCAGATTTTGTAAATTTTCGCTGGTAAGGTTGCGGTAATAGCTGGTTGCTTGATGGTTAGTTGCGGTCAAGAACGATGCTTGCGGCGGTGCGGACTTCGGGGGATGGGTCTGTCTGCTCGATGGGCTGGAGGAGTTCGCGGAGGTTGGGTGGGTGGAGTTCTTCGAGGTAGAAGGGGGCTTCGCTGCGAACGAGCGGGTCGGGATCGTGGAGGCGGGCGGTCAGGAGTTCGAGGACGTTGATGGTGGCGCCGTTGACGGTTTGGCCGTCGTATTGGGCGAAGACGAGGGCGTGGCGGAGGGCCATGAGGCGGTAGTGGGGGATGTCGCTGTGGAGGGTGGCGAGGAGAGCGGGGTAGCCTGAGGGGTCTCCTAGTTCGGCGAGGTAGAAGGCGGCTTTGTACTGGTCGCCCAGCGGGTCGGGGGAGTGGAGGAGATTCAGGAGGGCCTGACGGGCCTGAGTGGGGTTGCCGCGGAGGGCGAGGGACATGGCGGCTTCTATGAGGACGTCATTCGCGGTGGTGGGTTTGGCGCCTTCCTGGGATTGGGTGAGGAGGGTTTCGAGGTTTTGGGTGAGGGATTGATCGACTGTCGCGTCGCCTGCTTTGGCGCGGCCTGTGAGATATGCGGCAGCGTAGGCTCGCATGGGTTCGGTCGACATGAAGGCCTGGGTGATGGCTTCGGCGGTGAGGGGCGGTGGGGTGTCGGGGTCGGATTTGTCGGAGGTGAAGAGGGAGGTGACCATCGAGGGGAAGGAGCGGCGCTCGCGGTTGAGGAGCGGCTCGGTGCGGTGGGGGAGATTGGCGTTCGTGATGTTCGGCTGGAGGGGGTGGTCGATGGTGGGCCTCGGGTTTAGCTCCTAGTTAGCGGTTAGCAAGTCGGCGACAACCTGCGGGGATGAGAACCACAACAGCAATGCGTGTTTTGGCTGGGAAAGTGTGTGGTTGAGAAGCGGGTTTCTCCGCTGCGCTTCGCTCCGGTCGAAATGACAGTGTTGAGGTTGGGAATGAGAAAAGCAACGACAACCGCAAAAGCAGATCCCCTTTGGGGATGACAACTGGAAGGCAAGTCCCGCTTCGGTGATAGTCAGCGGGGCAAATGAAACGGCAACAGCAGAAGAGACGGGCAAGATCATGGCAAGAGTGGGCGGTTATGGGGCGTGGGGTGGGGCGTGGGGTGGGGCGGTTGGTGGCGGGGGCGAGGGTGGGGTTACTCCGGGGGCTGGTGCGGGAGTTGGGGGTGGTGGGGCGGCTAGCTTTTTGCCTTGCACTTCGACGTCGTCGGCTAGCTTCTGGTATTCGGCCTTGCCGTCGGCGTAGGCATCGATCTCTCCTTTGAAGGAGTCGTGGGAGGTGCCGGTGCCTTTGTACCATTTGAGGTTTTCGGAGATGGACAAGACACGAGCGGATTCGAGGAGAGCGGCGACGGCGGCGGTGGCTACGGGAGAGTCGGATATGGTGCCTGACTCTATTTTGGTCTTGACGATGCCGAGGCCGGAGGAGGTGACCCATTTCTCGTCTTCGGTGCCGTGGAACTTCTCGTGGCGTTCGACGAGTTTCTGGGAGTAGAAGGCGGTGCGGGGGGATTTGAAGGGAGTTGTGGAGCGGGGGGCGAGGTCGGACTTGATGTCGGGCCAGTTGTCCTTGGTGACGACGGCGTCGGTGGCTGAGGGGACGTCGGTGCGGCCGCGAGATTGGGTGGTCCAAGGGCAGACGGGGTTGAAGGTGGCGGTGATGGTGCAGTTGCCGCCAGCGAAGGCGTGGCTGACGCCGGTGAAGGTGGGCTTGAAGGCCTCTTTGCCGAATTCGGTGGCACCGAGGGTTCCGCCATCGGGCTGGGTAAGGGCTCCCTGGGTGAGTGCGGCGACGGCGGCGTCGGTCTTGTTTCCGCCTGTGGTGGCCGGGGCGTCGGGGTTGGGGTTTATGTGGATGTTGGCGACTACGGGGAGGCCCTTGTCCGCTCTGTCCCCTTCTTCCTCGGGGGCGGTGGTGCGGCCTTCATCGGGGGTGATGACGTCGGGGTCGCTTCCGGAGTTGCCGGACTGTGTTTCTGGTGTTTTGGCTGCGGCTTCGGGTGCGGCTGGAGCTGGCGCTTCGGACTCGGGGTCGTCGCGTTTGGCTGGGGAGTGGATGGGAATTTGGGAGAAGGTAAAGGGGAGGATGCCAGGACTATGTTGCCTGGGGGGGCGCTTGGCGATGGGCTGCTTCTCGGAAGGAAGTGCAGTCTGGACAGGCTTCAGTCCGGGGGCGAAGGTCTGCATAGGAACTCCGTGACGGGGCCCGGGATTTTGAGAAGTATAGCAACGATCAGGATGTTGAGGCGCTCTGAGCAAATGGGGCGATTCTTCGCTGCTCGGCGGAGATGCCCCTGCGAAGGTGCACCTTGCATCTGCGGAAGGCCCATGGCACCATCATGGTGCACTCCCTGGACGCACTGCGATGAGAGAGCAAGTGAGCGACGAGATTTGCAACTGCGGTCATCGCAAATCGCAGCATGAAGACGTCGTGTGCGGTTGGTGGAATTGCAGATGCAAGCAGTTTGAACCCCTCACGGCAGCGGTGCCGAAGCGAGAGCGGAAGCCATTCGAGGAGTTTCCTCATGCGGGTGACATCATCAGTGCCGATGTTGTTGCCCAGGAAATCAGTGCGGATGTTGCTGCCCCCGAAATCAGCGCAGATGTTGCTGTGCGGGAAGTCAGTGCCGCTGTTGCTGCCCAGGAAGTCGAAGAATTGCGATCCAAGCTCCGTGCGGCCCAGGAAGAGATCGAGAGGCTCAAACAGGTTCAAGATGGAAATCACATGCTGGCAACTCAGCTTGGCGCTGAAAACAACCTGCTGAGGGAGGCGCTGGTCGAAATAAAGAGACTCGTCGAAGCAACACTTGCACGGCTTTAGAGGAGTTGCTGTAACCCACAGGGCTCCTGTAGAAGCCGGAGGCAAGGACCAGGCAGCGGCGCTTCTTGAATTGCTCGCGGTAGGGCACCCTAAAGAGAAAAGGATTGAAATGTTAGAGAGAATCTTCGCGACGATGAGACCGTTGCGAAGATGAGGTACCCGGCGGATTGTGGAGTTAGAGGTTTAGTCCTCCGACGGAATCACATTCGCGTCATTGCTTGGTCGGAGGCGTCAACGCCTGATAGCCAGGCAGGCATCTTTCAATTCCGTCGATGCTGAAGGATCCCCATCCGGGGTTAGAACGCACGAATTTATAAAGATCCTCTCCCGATTTGAATTCGTTATCGTCCAGATGCGTCAGCAGAATGGAATATGGCATCGCCCGGCACTCAGGGTGACGATAAAAATCATCAAGAACGTTGGTGTAAGCAGAAACGTCCACGCGGGCCTTTCTTGGATCGCTTCCCGTGAGGGACGCTTTCGAGAATTTGCCATACGCGTAACGACACCGTGCGGATGGAGTATCGACTAGGAAGTCTTCAGGCTTTCGGTCATTAACTACTGTGAGATCGTCCATCTTGGCACATGCTTCAACAGAACCGCTTCCTGAACCATCTACAAATCCCGTTACGAAGAACCGCTTTTCATTTGGCGTCCAGGAGCGCCATTCGTCGCCGGAGCCTAAGACTGGTTTTGATTGCCTACAACCGGTCATTAGACCGAACGCAAAAACTACTATCGATATGACTGTCCGAGATTCGCTGAAGATATTGCTTGGCATGGTGGGGAGTCTATAACGTGGCGAAATCAGCTAAAGCAACTTTCTTCCTTGCGGACCGCGCTTTGCGCGATTGCCCACCTTAGCGACGATAAAACCGTCGCGAAGATGGGGCACCCGGCACCGGCTCCTGTTACTGGCCAGCGGTCGCCTTCAATAGCTCCACAGACGCTGCCTGCGTCTTCGCAAGCGCCGCCTTCGCTATTAGTCCCGCCCGGGCCGGGACGCAAACGCACATATTCTTCATGGACTTACTCAGGCTCATGCCGTGCCGGGGCTGGGAACCGATGGCTACGATTGTGATCAAGGCGAGGGTGAACAGAGCGAAACGGCTCGTGGGATTCATGGGATGACCCCCTGATGAATGATACGGAGGCTGTGTCATCGTAGTTCCTCAAAACTTCATCAGAAAAGGACCAGATTCTTCCGCTTCGGGGATGACAGCTTTGGGATTTGGATAAAGGGTGGATGGTGGCTTTACGAGAGCATCTTCTGGTTATTTGTCGTCGAACTGGACGGTGTCCAGGATGGATTCGAGGCGTTTGCGGATGGCGTCTAGTTGCTGGGTGGTCATGTCGCGGGCGCCTCCACTGACTTCGCCTCCGCAGAAGGTGTTGATGACGAGGTCGAAGCGGTAGCAGGCGTTGTTGTGGATGGTGGTGTAGATCTCGTCGCGGGCTTCGGTGCAGATGGTTCCGTGCTGGTCGTAGCCGTGGGTGAAGGGGACGCCACCGATGGGTGTGGTGGTGATAGTGCGGGGGGCCTGCGCGGAAGCTTGGGCGCGACACTGGGTTTCGAGCAGGCGGGGGGTGACGGTGAAGTAAAAGAGGGCTCCGCTGAAGGTGGAGTAGGGGTAGGGGTTGAAGGCGATGTTGGCTACGGCCCGGAGTTGGGCGTTGCGGGAGGCGGTTCGGGCGTCGAGGTTGAAGGTGCTGAGGTCCCCGTCGCGACGGCTGAGGTTCCAGGCTGCGGGGATCTGGATGGAGACTCCGTAGCGGCTGTCGCGGAATGGGCGGGCGGCAGGGCTGGTGGGCTCGGGTGCTGCCTTGGGGGCGAGGAGGGTGGTAGGGCCGCTCTGCGAGACGAGAGGGGAGGCCAGGAAGACGAGGTAGAGCGCTGCGAGGTAGATGCGGGGGCGATTCATGCTTCTCTTTTCCAAACTACAGGATTGGAAGGGTTGGGTGGTAGGGGGCGGCGTACATCGTTTGCGGTATTGGGTTGGTGTTTTTGGGGTATCCCCGTGCATTAACGGCGCTGCTGGCGATTCTTCGCCCTCGGCTTGGGAGGGCAAGTGGAAGCAACCGCTACGGCCCCAGACTTGATTAACTGTATGGGTAGAAAAGCGGGTTTCTCCGCTACGCAGTTTGCAAAACGCAAACTGCTCCGGTCGAAATGACAGATTTTGGGAAGTGTGGGAAAAGGCAACTGCAACGGCAAAACAACCGCTACGGCAAGAACAAATGGCAAAAGCAAAAGCAAAAGCAAACGACAGCAGCAGATCCCCTTCGGGGATGACAAGCAAGAAAGGCAACGGCAAAAACTGACCGGGAAAGGTTTTACATTCCCACTCATCGCGATAAAACTGCGATGAATGGGGCACCCCATCTTTTGTGCTGGTTCAAGGAGGACAACCGCAAATCCAAGTGCAAAAGCAGATCCCCCTTCGGGGATGACACCTAGAAAGCAATGGCAACGAGCAACGACAACAGCAACAGCAACGACAACGACAACGACAACAGCAACAGCAACGGCAACGACAACAGCAAAAGCAATGACAATGGCGGATTAGCTGGTGCGGATGCGGGGGTTGGCGAGGGTGTAGGCGATGTCGGTGAGGAGGTTGACGGCGACGTAGGTGAGGCCTACGGCGAGGATGCATCCCTGGACGAGGGCGTAGTCGCGGTTGGAGATGGCGGAGAGGGTGAGGCGGCCGATGCCGGGCCAGCTGAAGATGGTCTCGGTGACGATGGCTCCGGCGAGGAGGCTGCCGAACTGGAGGCCGATGACGGTGAGGACCGGGATGAGTGCGTTGCGGAGGGCGTGGCGGTAGACGACGGTGTTTTCGGTGAGGCCCTTGGCGCGGGCGGTGCGGATGTAGTCCTGGTTGAGCTCTTCGAGCATGGCGGTGCGGACCATGCGGGTGAGGATGGCGGCGAGGCCGAGGCCGAGGGTGATGGCGGGGAGGATGAGGTGGAGGAGGAAGCTGCGAGCGGTGCCGCCGGTGCCTGCTGCCGGAGACGGGGAGCCAGCCGAGCGAGATGGAGAAGATGAGGATGAGGATGGGGCCGAGGGCGAAGTTGGGGAAGGACAGGCCGACGAGGGAGAGGACGCCGAGGGTGCGGTCCTGCCAGCGGTCGCGGTGGAGCGCGGACGCAGATGCCGGCGGGGATGGAGATGACGATGCCGATGAGGAGCGCGGCGAGGGTGAGGGCGAGGGTGTAGGGGTAGCGCTGGAGGATGAGGTGGGTGACGGAGTCGTGCAGGCGGAGGGACTGGCCGAGGTCGGCGTGGAGGATGCCGCGCCAGTAGTGGGTGTACTGCTGGGTGAGTGGGGCGTCGAGGCCGTAGGCGTGGCGGAGGGCGTCGATGTCGGAGGCGGTGGCTCCTTCGCCGAGCATCTGGACGATGGGGTCGCCGGGGACGAGGTGGATGAGGAGGAAGACGACGGAGACCACGACCCAGAGGACCGGGAGGGTGATGAGGATGCGGCGGAGGGGTTTCCAGAGGGCCGTGGTGCGTCGTTCATGCTTTCAGTTCCCTGCTCGGCAGGATTCGAGATGGGGCTTGGTCGGGTTCAGGGATGGTTTCTACGCTGACGCGGCTGATGCGGCGGCCGGTCATCTCGGCGACGGTGTAGCGGCGGCCTCCGTAGGTGACGCTTTCGCCGACGGCGGGGATGTGACCGAGTTGGGCGAGGAGGAATCCGGCGAGGGTTTCGACGCCGGCTTCGCGGGGGAAGGTCCAGTGGAGCTGGGTGCCGAGGTCGCGGAGGGTGGTGCTGCCGTCGAGGGACATGATGCCGGTGGCGCTGAGGAAGGCGGCGTGCGGGCGATGTCGAACTCGTCGTCGAGCTCGCCGACGATCTGCTCGAGGACGTCTTCGGCGGTGACGATGCCGACGGTGGAGCCGAACTCGTCGACGACGACGGCGATCTGGCGGCGGCGTCTCCTGGAACTCCTGGAGGAGTTCGACGGCGAGTTTGGTCTCGGGGACGACGAGGATCTCGCGCATGACCTGGCGGAGGGTGAGGCCGGAGTGTGCCGTTGCCGCCGAGGCGCGAGGGCGACGGCTGCGGAAGTGCATGAGGCGGGAGATGTCCTTGGAGTAGACGATGCCGATGATGTGTCGTCGGGGCCGTTGGCGGGCGTCGTAGACGGGGACGCGGGAGTGCTGCTCTTCGACGATGCGGGCGCTGGCTTGTTCGATGGGCATGTCGGCGGGGAGGGAGAAGATCTTGCCGCGGGGGGTCATGATCTCGCGGACGGTGACGTGGTTGAGCTCGATGGCGCGGTGGATGATCTCTTCCTGGAAGACGGGGAGGAGGCCCATGCGGCGGGTGGCGGTGGCGATGAGCTTGAGCTCTTCGGGCGAGTGGACGGCGCCTTCGCCGCGGAGGGGGGCGCGGAAGAGCTGGAGGACGAGGCCGGCGGAGACGTTCATGAGGTTGACGACGGGGCGGGTGATGCGGATGAAGACGTCCATGGGGCCGGCGACGGCGAGGGCGATGCGCTCGGCGCGCTGGAGGGCGAGGGACTTGGGGACGAGTTCGCCGAGGAGGACTTCGAAGTAGGTGATGAGCGGCGAAGGCGAGGATGATGGCGATGGTGTGGGCGTAGATGACGGCGTGCGGCGGGAGGACGGTGAGCCAGTGCGGCGGCGAAGTGAGGATGATCTCGGCGACGGCGGGTTCGCCGATCCAGCCGAGGGCGAGGCAGGCGAGGGTGACGCCGAGCTGGACGGCGGGGAGGAAGTCGTCGATGGTGTGCTTGAGCTTGAGGGCGGTGCGGGCGCCGGGACGGCCGAGGGCGATGAGCTGCTGGATGCGGGTCTCGCGGACGCTGATGAGGGCGAACTCGGCGGCGACGAAGAAGCTGTTGGCCAGGATGAAGAAGGCCACCATGATAATGCGGAAGAGCATCCATTCGAGCATGAATGCAAGTGTAATGGGTGGGCGGCGGTCGCTGGTTTGATAAGGGAATCTGGTGAGGAGTAATGTTGGGTGCGGGGTTTTCGGAGGTGTGCCGTGAACCGTGTCTTTAGTGCCTCCCTTGTGCTTCTTCTGGGTTCAGTTGCTGGGTCTGCGCAGAGCTTTACGCCGGTTGGACCGACTTCGCAGACGGTGATGCCTCGCTTTAGTGGGAGCAACTGTCCGGTTGGTCTGAGGGCGCAGCGTCAGGGTGAGGGCAACCTATTCATTGTGGATGGCTCGCAGAGATATGTGGCCTTGCCGCGCCTTCATCTGATCTTCGACAACTGGCAGCCGAACGAGATCGTGGCGATGACCCTTACGGTGCACGGATACGATGGGAAGGCTCGGGTTTCGCCGGCGGCTCGCGGGGTTGACGATTGGGCGGAGCTTACCAAGACGGTGAATCTGAATCTCAGTGTGGCGAGTGGGAAGAAGGCTACTACCGATGTGACGCTCAGGCCGCTGGTGAACGTCAGCCTGGTCGATCTGGAGTCGGTGGAGTATGCAGATGGGACGTGGTGGGGTGCCTCCGCCGGGAAGACGTGCCACGTTGTGCCGGAGCTCTTTATGCTGGTGGCAGCAACGGGACAGCAAGAGTCAGCCAGCTCATCCTTTATGTGGACTACGAAGCCGGAGCCGGAGGATGTGCGATCCGCTCGAGAGCATGTGTGTCTTTTTCACTTAGTTGGAGGGCTTGTGCGGTGACATTCTCTTCGAGATGAGCGATAGAGGACGTTCCGGGTATCGGCACCATCACAGGAGATTTTTGCAGGAGCCATGCCAGCATGAGTTGGCTGAGGGTCATGTTTCGTTCGCGGGCGAACTGGGTGAGTGCTTGATCGCCGCTTAGGCGGTTGGCGGCGAGTGGGTACCAAGGGATGAAGGCAATGTTGTTCTGCTCGCAGTATTCGAGGACGGCTTCGTGCTTGCGCTCGGCGATGCTGTATTTGTTTTGTACGGAGACGATGGGGACGATGCTGCGGGCCTGCTTGATCTGGTCGACGGTGACCTCGGAGAGTCCGATGTGGCGAATCTTTCCCTGCTGCTGTAGCTCGGCTAGTTTGCCGAGGGATTCTTCGACGGGCGTCTCGGGATCGATGCGGTGGAGTTGGTAGAGGTCGATGCGCTCGAGACGCAGACGGCGGAGGCTCATCTCGACGCATTGATGAAGGTAGGGCGCGCGGCCGCAGGGGACGGCTTTTGCTGGGCCCTGACGGGTGATGCCTCCCTTGGTGGCGATGACGAGGTTGGATGCATAGGGGTGGAGGGCCTCGGCGATGATTTCTTCCGCGATGAATGGTCCGTAGGCGTCGGCAGTGTCGATGAAGTTGACACCGAGAGAGACGGCTCGGCGGAGTACGTTGCGCATCTGCTCGCGGTTGGCGGGTTCTCCCCATGCGCCTTCGTTGACTAAGCGCATGGTGCCGAAGCCGAGTCGATTGATGGAGAGGTCGCCGCCGAGGAGGAAGTTGGTCATGGGTGCTTTAGATGCAAGTGTAGTGGGTGGGTGATTACGAGAGCAGGCAACGGCAAAGGCCCGCCGGGAAAGGTTTTACATTCCCACTCATCGCGATGAGACTGCGATGAATGGGGCACCCGATCTTTTGTGGCTGGTTCAAGGAGGACAACAGCAACTGCAACTGCAGGTTCCCTTCGGGGATGATAAGCAGGAAAGGCGACGGCAAAGGCTGACCGGGAAAGGTTTTACATTCCCACTCATCGCGATAAGACTGCGATGAATGGGGCACCCGATCTTTTGTGGCTGGTTCAAGGAGGACAACATCAAGTGCAAAAACAACGGCCCGGCGATTTTGAGATCGCCGGGCCGTTGTGCGTAAAGCTAATTGCTTACGCGAGAACTTTGGTGACGGACTTGTCGATGGTGTCCTTGGGGACGTAGCCGACGATCTGCTCGGCGACCTTGCCGCCCTTGAAGAGCAGCAGCGCGGGGATGCCGCGAATGCCGTAGCGCATGGGCGTGGCGGTGTTGGCGTCGACGTCCATCTTCATGACCTTGAGCTTGCCCTGATAGTGGCTGGCGACTTCATCGACGACGGGCGCGAGCGCGCGACACGGGCCGCACCACGCGGCCCAGAAATCTACCAGGACAGGCTGCTCCGACTGTAGTACATCCTTTTCAAAGTTTGCGTCGTTTACTTCGGTTACGAACTGACCTGCCATTTACCTTCCTCCAAGGATGCTCTGTCTGTATTGACCACCCGTCTGTGCGACGCAATCTTCACAATAATAGATGCTCGGCGGGGCCTGTGGTTTCAGAAGTGTCAGATCAGGTATTGAAAATAGAGCCATGGCGCGAAAGTCGGTAGGGCCAGAAAGGCAGGGCTTAAAGAGTAAACGCCCGGACCCCTCAGTTAGAAGAGGTCAACGGGCGGCGTAGCAGCCCTCCCCAGAACTGCCCACACGCGCTACAGTTACGAAGTGAAGTGGCAAAAGGTAAAGAAATCTTAGGTAACTTTGTGGAGGATTACCGTGTTTGCTGACTTCTTTACACTATGGAATGACGGCTGAGTTGCTCCGGGGCGATGGTGGTTTGGAGTGATCTCGAGGGCGGGGTCCTGCGGCGGCGTCGCGGATGCGGGGCGAAGAGGCTGGCGGGGCTGGCGTTCGGGTCAGCGATGAGGAGGACGGAAGGGCCTGCGCCGCTGAGGGCATACGCCAAGGATGCCGGGGGTTCCGGAGAGTGGCAGCAGGCGCGGGCAGGAGGGGGCAGGCCTCCATGCGGTAGGGCTGGTGGATGCGGTCCTGCATGGCGGTGCGGAGGAGGTCTGCCGCGGTCCTGGGCGAAGGCGGAGACGAGCAGGGCGGTGTTCTGGATGTTGGCGACGGCGTCGGCGCGGGAGTAGGTGGCGGGCAGGAGGGCGCGGGCCTTCTCGGTGGCGAGGCTGGCGGAGGGCAGCGCAAGCAGCAGGTTCCAGGTTGAGGTTTTCGCCGCAGGTGGCTGTTATTACATTGCTTACTCAGACATTGCGGAGACGGTCATTCCGCCAAGAAGCAGGCGGCTACGTTGTCGGGGTGGCCTTCGCGGCGGCAGGCTTCTTCGAGGATCTGCTGGCGGTGTCCAGTTCAGCTTGCCGAAGTGGTTGGCCAGGAAGACTCCGGCGAGCAGGGCGGCGGCGCTGGAGCCGCAGCCCATGCCGAGGGGGATTTCGTTGTGGAGTTTGGAGATAGAGCGGGGTGACGGGCTGGCTGGCGTTGGTCGAGGACGTCGCGGTAGGTGGTCGAGGATGAGGTTGTTGTTCGAGCGCGGCGCAGAGGTCGGCGTTGCGGCCGGTGGCTTCGATGCTGGAAGGCGCCGGCGCCGCGATGTCGGCGTCGATGGTGAGGTAGAGGGCCATGGCGAGGCCGAGGGAGTCGAAGCCGGGGCCGAGGTTGGCGGAGGTGGCGGGGAGGCGGAGATGAAGCGGTTGGCGCTGGGATTCCGGCTCATGCGTGGGCCAGCTTCATCTGGGATTCGAGGGCGCGCAGGACGATGTCGGAGTCGGCCTCGAGGACGATGGGGGGCTTGCGGAGGGCGGCGTGGAGGACCTGATCGGCCGGAGCTGATCTGGCGTTCTCGGCGTCGGTGAGGAGCTCGCCGCGGTGGTAGTCGATGGTGTAGGTGGAGTCCTTGAGGGTGTGGCCGGTGAGGATGAGGACGACGCGCTCTTCGCGGGCTGATCTTGCCCTGAGCGACGAGCTTCTTGAGGCCGGCGAGGGTGACGGCGGAGGCGGGTTCGCAGCCGATGCCCTCGGCGCCGATCTCGGCCTTGGCGAGGGCGATCTCCTGCTCGGTGACCTGCTCGCACCAGCCGCCGGTGGTGCGGAGAGCTCGGAGGGCCTTGCGCCAGGAGGCGGGGTTGCCGATACGGATGGCGGTGGCGCGGGTGTTGGCCTTGACGGGGATGAGTTCCCTGCCGTCGTTGTCCATGATGGAGCGGTAGAGCGGGTTGGCTCCCTCGGCCTGGATGATGCTGATCTTGGGGACGCGAGGGATGAGGCCGAGGTGGTGCATCTCGGTGAAGCCCTTGCCGAGCGCGGAGCAGTTGGCGAGGTTGCCGCCGGGGACGATGATGTGCTCGGGGACCTGCCACTCGAGCTGCTCGAGGAGTTCGAAGGCGGGGGTCTTCTGGCCTTCGAGGCGGTAGGGGTTGACGGAGTTGAGCAGGTAGATGGGGAAGCGGTTGACGAGGTCGGTGAGGATGCGGACGCAGCCGTCGAAGTCGGTCTTGAGCTGGATGGTGAGCGCACCGTAGTCCATGGACTGGGAGAGCTTGCCCCAGGCGATCTTGCCTTCGGGGATGAAGACGATGCAGCGCAGGCCGGCGCGGGCGGCGTAGGCGGCCATGGCGGCGGAGGTGTTGCCGGTGGAGGCGCAGGCGACCCACTCGAAGCCGCGCTCGGCGGCGACGGAGAGGGCGGCGGTCATGCCGGTGTCCTTGAAGGAGCCGGTGGGGTTCATGCCCTGATGCTTGGCGAGGAGCCAGTCGACGCCGGCGATTTTGGCGCAGCGCGGGAGGTCGTAGAGCGGGGTGTTGCCCTCGCGGAGGGTGACGACGTTCTCGAGGTTGTCGACGATGGGGAGGAGATCGCGGAAGCGCCAGACGCCGGACTGGTCGATGGCCAGGGTGGAGGTGCGGCGCTCCTGCCAGAGCCAGCGGAGGGCGCTGGCGTTGGGGAGATTGCTGGCGTGCGAGGCGGGGTCGCCGTTGGAGGGAGACGACCAGGGGTAGAGGACGTCGTAGAGGCCGTTGCAGGAGGGGCAACGAAAGATGCTATTGAGGGCATCGGCGGTGATGATGGCACCGCACTCGGTGCATCTAAGATGATGGGATTGGAGTTTCATTGTCACGTCTAGGGTAACGTATGCGAGGGAAGAGGGAAGAGGGAAGAGGGATAAGGGATACGGCATCCGGAATTGGGTGGGTTGTTTGTGTTTGCCTTGGGCTGATATTGGCCGGTTTTTTGGGTCCGCGGGATGCCTGGGGTCAGAAGGAGCTGCGGGTGGCGGCGGCGGCTGATCTGCAGCCGGTGATGCCGTTGTGGGCTGCGGCGTATGAGCATGCTACGGGCGTGAAGCTGGTGGTGAGCTTTGGGTCATCGTCGATGCTGGCGGAACAGATTTTGAATGGCGCTCCGATGGACATCTTTCTAGGGGCGGATTTTGTTTATCCGGAGAAGATTGTGGCAGCGGGGTTGGCGGATGGGACGGCTCCGACGGCTTATGCAAAGGGGGCGCTGGTGGTGTGGGCGAGGAAGGATTCGCCGCTGCAGCCTCTGAGCGTGGAGAAGCTGGTTGATCCGCAGGTGAAGTCGATTGCGATTGCCAATGAGCTGCATGCTCCGTACGGGCGGGCGGCGGTGGGGGCTCTGCGGAAGCTGAAGATGTATGACGCTGCGAAGCCGCACTTTGTGGTGGCGGAGAATGTGGCGCAGGCGGCTCAGTTTGTGGAGTCGGGGAATGCGCAGATTGGGTTGATCTCGCTGACGGCGGCCAGTTCGCCGCACTTCAGGGATGTGGGGAGCTATGTTCTGGTACCTACGATGGCCTATCCGCCGATTGTGCAGTATGCGGTGGTGATGGCGAAGTCGGAGCGGCGGGCGGATGCGCATGCGTTTCTGGATTGGCTGCTGACTCCGGCGGTGCAGGGAAATTTGACGAAGGTGGGGCTGGGCGCTGTGAAGTAGAGTGGTGTTACCTGGGGAGGGCAGTTCCGACCAGATGAGCGAAGGCGACCAGACTACCAGGGGAAGTCGGACGAAGATATGGCTGTTGGATCGCCTGCGTAAGTTGCGGGAACGAGAGGATCAGATATTTTTGGTCCTCACACTGGTGATAGGAGCATTGACAGGCCTGACGGTCGTCGCTTTCATCCTGCTAACAGAGCGAATGGGGATGCGACTGTATCCCGCGAATGGCGCCCCGTGGCGACGCTTGCTGTTTCCCGTCGTGGGTTCCATAAGCGTCGGCTACCTCCTTTTCCGATACTTTCCTGAAGCACGAGGCAGTGGAGTACCACAGACCAAGGCCGCACTGTATGCGCACGATGGACGCATTACGCTGCGCACCCTGCTGGGAAAGTTCTTCTGTACGTCCGCAACACTGGCGAGTGGAATCCCTCTCGGGCGTGAAGGGCCTTCGGTTCAGGTTGGCGCGGGTATCGCTTCGGTGCTTGGGCGGGCGTTGGGTCTGCGCCCCGAAAAAGTAAAGGCACTGGTGCCGGTTGGCGCTGCAGCAGCCATTGCGGCTGCGTTCAATACACCGCTGGCGGCGGTGATGTTTGCGCTTGAAGAGATTGTAGGAGATCTTCATGCACCGGTGCTTGGCTCGGTCGTACTGGCCTCGGCCACATCGTGGGGGGTGTTGCGGCTTATCCTCGGCAATAGTCCTTTGTTCAAGGTTCCGCAATACCAACTGGTGAACCCGGTGGAATTTGTGATTTATGCGGTGCTTGGGGTGGGTACCGGTTTCGTTTCCGTGGCCTTTGCGAAGCTTCTCCTTGGTATGCGGGAGCGCTTTCTCCGTTTTCCGCGATGGACGGTCTGGTTTCAACCTGTGGCAGGCGGCTTGTTGGTCGGCGTGCTGGGGTGGTTTGTCCCCCAGGTGATGGGAGTGGGTTACGAATATGTCGGGCACGCCCTGAATGGAAACATGACGCTGAAGCTAATGGCTCTGCTGGTGGTGCTGAAGCTTATTGCGGTGACCACGAGTTACAGTTCAGGGAATGCAGGCGGTATCTTCGGACCGGCCCTGTTCATCGGCGCGATGCTGGGAGGTTCCGTGGGGACTGTGGCCCATCATTTTTTTCCAGCGTACACGGCAACGGCTGGAGCTTACGCACTGGTGGGGATGGGAGCTGCGTTTGCCGGTATCGTGCGGGCGCCCATGACGTCGGTGTTGATGATCTTCGAGATGACCCAGGACTATGCAGTTATCGTCCCGTTGATGATTGCGAATTTGGTTAGCCTCTTCATCTCTTCGCGATTCCAGAAGAAGGCGCTCTACGAAGCCCTTGCGATACAGGATGGCGTACATCTGCCTTCGGCAGTGTCGCACCAGCGGCAGATTCAACGACAGGTAGTCCGGGTGATGCGGGCCGCGAACTCTACGCTCCCGGCGGAGACAACGGTTCGCGAGGCTTTGGAACTGGCGCGCAGCAGCGAATCCCGAACCTGGATTGTGGCCGATCGACTTGGAGTCGTTGGCGTTATCAACCTTTCCAGATTGGAGCAGGAGGTCGCCAAAGATGATGATAAGAAGCTTGGTGAAGTCCTGAATGCGCTTGTTTTTCCGCACGTCCATGCCGATCAAGGCCTCGATTTGGCACTCGAGCGCATGGGAACGAATCAGATCGAAATGTTGCCGGTCGTGAGTCGTGCCAATGTGCACAAGCTGGAAGGTATTGTGACCCTACACGATGTGCTGCATTCATACGGTGTCTCGCGAGTTGATCAGGCTAAGAATTAGTCTCCGCCGAGAAGGCCATTTCGGGAGCTATCCGCGTCAGCGAACTTAAATGGGATATCCGGTTACCATCTGTGCATGCCATGGTTCACATGGGCGCTGTTCCTTTCCGTTATGGCGTGGACCCTCGCGCTACAGGCGAAGGCTCAGACTTGCGGCGCTAATGCACAGAGCCCGATTTTGATCGATCGGCCGCAGATCACAAATTCGAATATTGTCGTGCCCTGTGGAAGCCTGCAGATTGAGAATGGGTTTCTCAATACCAGCAATCGGGGTCAACAGGGCTTCGATTTCCCGGAGACATTGGTGCGGTTTGGAATCGCCCGCAAGACGGAGTTTCGTCTTGGGATCCCAAACTACTTTCATAATGGTGATACCGGGGCCGGATTCGTCAATGGATTTGGTGATTTGGGCCTGGGGTTCAAACAGGTGTTGGGGAAGACGCGGGGCGGATTTGACGTTTCGCTCATAGGGTTGGTGAGTCTTCCAACGGGAACGGAGCTGATATCAACTCATGACTATGATCCGACGGTGCAGCTGCCGTGGTCGCGTGCGTTGAGCAAGAACTGGACGGTTGCGGGACAGTTCTCCGTGATGTGGCCAACCGTGGCGGAGCAGCGAAATGTGACGGGACAGTCGAGCGTGTATTTTGACCGGCAGCTTACGCAGCCGTGGGACGCTTATGTGGAATACTCCGGCGCCTTTCCCGAACGCGGCGGCCCGCAGCACGTGGTCGATTTCGGCACGGCATATAGGATTACGCCGCATCAGCAGCTTGATTTTCATTGCGGCTTCGGACTTTCGGCGGCAGCGCCCGATCATTTCATCGGCTTTGGCTACTCCGTTCGGTTCCAGGTGATTCGGCCCAGGTGACGAAGAGCTAGCGGACGTTCTTTGCTCCATGCTGCACTCTGCTGCATTAGGCTGTTCCTCATGGATGTTGAGGCGCTTTGGTTGACGCTGCGGCTGGCGGGGAGCACCACGGCGATTTTGCTGCTGGTGGCGGTGCCGCTGGCGTGGTGGATTGCTTCGGGTCGTGGGGTGGGCCGGGCTTTGGTGCAGGCTGTGGTGGCTCTGCCGCTGGTGCTGCCGCCTACGGTGCTGGGGTTTTATCTGCTGGTGGCGATGGGGCCGCTGACGGCTCCGGGCCGGTTGCTGATGCGGGTGTTTGGGCATCCGCTGGCGTTTAGTTTTACGGGATTGCTGGTGGGGTCGGTGCTGTACAGTCTGCCGTTTGCGGTGCAGCCGCTGGTGGCTGGGTTTGGGGCGGTGGAGGAGGGGTATGTGGAGGCGGCGGCTGGGTTGGGCGCTGGGCCTTGGCGGGTCTTCAGGACGGTGGTGCTGCCGATGGCGAGGGCTTCCCTGCTGACGGCTGGGGTGCTGACGTTTACTCATACGGTGGGCGAGTTTGGCGTGGTGTTGATGCTGGGGGGGAATATTCCGGGGGCTACGCGGACGCTGTCGATCTCGCTGTATGACCTGGTGCAGGATGGGAATTATGCGGCGGCGAATCGGACGGCGCTGCTGTTGGTAGGGATCTCGATGGCGGCGCTGCTGGTGATCTATCTGCTGCCGAGCTTCAGGAAGCTGGGTGGAAGGCAGGTGGACGTTGTCCGATAACCTGCTGGCGGTGGAGATGAAGCATCGGGTGGGTGGGCTCTCGGTTGATGTGAGCTTTACGCTGACGCGACCCTGGACGGTGCTGTTTGGGCCTTCGGGGAGTGGGAAGACTACGGTGCTTCGGGCGATTGCGGGGTTTGTGCGGCCGGATGTGGGCAGGATCGTTTATGGGCCGATGGAGCGGGTGTTAGTGGGCACGGAGGGGCGGGTTTTTGTGCCTGCGCATCTGAGGCCGGTGCGGAGTGCGGCGCAGGCGGCGAGGCTGTTTCCGCATCGGACGGTTCGGGAGAATGTTGGCTATGGTCTGGGCGCAGACGATGGGCAGGTGTTGGAGGATGTTCTGGGGGTGATGCGACTGGCGGCGATGGCTGATCGCAGGACGGAGGAGCTGAGTGGGGGCGAGCGGCAGCGAGTGTCCGTGGCGCGGGCGGTGGCTGCGGCGGTGGGCTATGACGGGACGGATAAGGCGTTGCTGCTTTTGGACGAGCCGTTTGCTGGACTGGATGGCGTGTTGCGGGATGAGTTGGCGGTGGCTCTGCGGGATTGGCTGGCGCGATGGAAAGTGCCGGTACTTTCGGTGTCGCATGATGTGGGGGAGTGCTTTTTGCTGGGGGCTGAGGTCGTGCGGATGGCGGAGGGTCAGGTGATGGAGCAGGGGGCTGTGGATGTTGTGCTGGCGGAGGAACGGCGGCGGTTGATGGGGCGGCTTGGGGGGTGATTCTTGGGCTGGTGTGGGAAGGCATACCCCAGGGGCTGAAGCCCCTTTTCTCCGTGATGTAGGGAGATACCCAAGGCTGAAGCCTTGGGGTACCTAGATGCAACAGCAACTGCAAAAGACAGAAGCAGGTCCCCTTCGGGATGACAACAAGAAAAGCAACAGCAACGACTGAGGCAACTACAACTACAAAAGCAGATCCCTACGGGATGACAACAAAGAAACAAACAACAGCAAAAGCAACGGCAACAGCAAAAGCAAAAGCAACAACAACAGCAACGGCGACAGCAATCGCTAGCGGTCTTATTTGCCTAGCTGGACGGGTTCTTGTTCTAGCTCGATGCAGAAGCGTTTTGCTACTTCGTTGCGGATGGTGTCGCGTAGGGCTGCGATGTCGGCGGCGGTGGCGTTGCCTCGGTTGATAAGGGCCAGGGAGTGGCGGGAGGAGATTCCGGCGTTGCCTTGCTGGAAGCCTTTGGGGAAACCGGATTTTTCGAGCAGCCATGCGGCGGGGAGTTTGGTTTGGCCGTCGGAGGTGGGCCAGTGGGGGATGGTGTCGGCGGGAATGTTGAGGGTATCGGCGATGGTGACGAGGGTGGATACGGGGACGATTGGGTTTTTGAAGAAGGAGCCTGCGCTGCGGCAGTCGGCTTCGCCGTCGACGAGGAGCATGCCCTTGCCGTGACGGATGGTGCGGACGGCGTGGTAGATGTCGAGGGGGGTCGGGACTTGGCCGGCGAAGTGGCGGGTGAGGTCGGGGTAGGAGAGGTTTGGCTTAGCGGCGGGGTCGAAGCGGAAGGTGACGGCGGTGACGATGTAGCGGTTGCGCTGCGTGGTGTTGAAGATGCTTCGGCGATAGGAGAAGCCGCACTGGTCGCGGGGGAGATCGACGAAAGTGGTGGTTTCGAGATCGAGGGCGCGGACGGAGCTGATGGTGTCGGCGACCTCTTGTCCGTAGGCTCCTACGTTTTGGACGGGTGTGCCGCCGACCGAGCCAGGGATGCCGGCGATGCATTCGATGCCGGTGATTCCCTTGCCTGCAATGTAGAGGACGAAGGCGTTCCAGTCGCAGCCGGCGGTGATGATGTAGTCGATGTGGTCGGCGTTGGGTTGGGCCTGGAATGGGTGCGCAATGGCAATGTGGAGGACCAGGCCGTCGAAGCCGGAGTCGCCGACAAGAAGATTGCTGCCTCCGCCGAGGACGAAGATAGGGAGGTTGTTGGCGCGGGCGTAAGCGATGGATTCGAGGAGGGCGGATTCGCTGGTGATGTTGGCGAAGAAACGGGCCGGGCCACCGATGCGAAAGGTGGTGTACGGGGCGAGAGCGACGTTCTGCTGGATGTTTAGTGTGGATGGCGGCACGGGTTCGAGGGTACAACATGATGGGGCGACCGCGGAGGGGCACGGATGTGCGCGGATTAAACTGATGGGGAATGAGTTGCTTGCAAGGTTCGCGTTGGGGTGGCGTGGTAGGGATGAAGACCGTACAATCTTAGGAGACGGCTGTTTTAGGACTTTTTTAGTTCCAAGGGAGATTTATGTATCCAGAGATTATGGTGATTCCGATGCGCGAGGAGCTGACTCGTGCTGGGCTGAAGGAAGCACGGACGGCTGCTGATGTGGATGCCGCCTTGGCTCAGCCGGGAACGACGATGGTGGTGGTCAACTCGATCTGCGGATGCGCGGCTGGGAAGATGCGGCCGGGGGTTCGTTTGGCGATGCAGCATACGGCGAAGCCTGACCATGCGGTAACGGTGTTTGCGGGGCAGGACCGCGACGCTACCGAGAAGGCTCGGAGCTACTTTGGCGGGCATCCTCCGACATCTCCAGCGATTGCGATTCTGCGCGATGGGCAGCTGGTGTACCTGATGCAGCGGTCTGCGATCGAGACCTCGACGGCTCCGGCGATTGCTCAGGAGCTGACGCGGGCGTTCGACACGTACTGCGCACCGACACCGGCGTAATAAGACCGATTCGAAGACTGGCCGGACACTGCTCGATGCGGTGTCCGGCTTTGTTGTTTTTGTTGCTCACATGAGGGCGGGATGTGCCGATGTAGGGAGTAATCATGTCTACTTCGAGCCATTCCCTGTTCGGCCTTGCGCCCGTTTGCTCAGCGGAGCTTCCCTGCTTCGAGATGGCGGGCGAGAGTGTGTCGATGCGGCGGCTACGGATGCAGGTGGAGCGGATTGGGCCGCACTTTCGCATGGTGCTGGTGCGGGGAGAGATGGGAACCGGCAAGGAGCTGGCCGCTCGGGCGCTGCATGCACGCAGCATGGACCGGGAGGGGCCGTTTGTGGTGTGCCACGCCGCGGCTTTCGAAGATGTAACCGATGGCGGCACGGATCACAAGATCCGCGAGCTGATGCGAACGGCTTATCGAGGCACGCTTTTCTTTGACGGAATTGAGGCGATGCCTTTGCATGCACAGAGTTGCCTGGTGCGGGCGATTGAGGAGAGGATCGGTACGCGGATGATCGCTTCGACAGGTCAGGATCTTCGGTTGCTGACGTCATCGGGGCGTTTTCGGCAGGATTTGTACTACCGGATTGGCATGGTGGAGATTGTGCTGGAGCCTCTGCGGGAGCGGCTGGATGACATACGGCCGCTGACGACGAGGTTTGTGGAGCGGTTCTCCCGTTTGTACGAAAAAGAAGTGGACAGAATCGCTGATGGCGCGATGGAACGGCTGCTTGCGCATGGCTGGCCGGGGAATGTTCGTGAGTTGGAGAATGTGTTGCGCAATGGAGTGCTTCAGTGTGAAGGCGAGGTACTTGAGGCTGATCATCTGACTTCGTTACGGGAGATGCGCTGCGGACCGGTGCAGGACGGAGGGATGATCCGGCTCGATGCTCCTGAGCGGCTGCAGGATGTGGTGGAAGAACATGTGCTGCGAGTGCTGAAGCGGTGTGCGGGCAACAAGTTGCGGGCCGCGGAGATGCTGGGGATCAGCCGGTCGACGCTCTATCGGATGCTGGAAGGGTGTTCGGGACACAACTGAGGAGCGGGTGTTTGCTGCCTCCGCACGGTAAACTAGCGAAGACGCACGAGGTTTTGAATGAAGACGGTTTCGCTGGCGCTGGTTTGTGGATTGACGGTTTCGGGTTGGATTAACGCGGGGGCACAGGTTCAGGCTCCTCCTCGTGTGCCGGGGGTGACGACGGCCTCGGTTGCGGAACGCAGTAAGGCGCTGTCGAAGCTGTTCGCGGAGATTTGGGAAGACAATCTGAAGCACTCGCCGGAGTACGCCTCCTATCTGGGTGATAAGCGGTATAACGATCAGCTTACGGACTACTCGGTGCAGGCGGTGAATGCTTCGCTGGAGCGGGGGCGCGGGTTTATTGAGCGACTGAGTGAGATCGATACGACGGGGCTGACGGAGCAGGAGCAGTTGTCGGCGAAGCTGATGCTGCGGGACCTGATCGATGCGCAGGAGGGAGCGAGGTTCAAGGAGTGGCAGATGCCGGTGAACCAGTTCGGCGGCTTCCATACTGAGATGCCGCGACTGGTCGACAACCTGACTTTCGAAACGGTGAAGGACTATGACGACTATATTGCGCGGCTGAAGAAGATTCCGACGGCCTTCTCGCAGATTATGACGAACATGCAGCTGGGCATGGATGAAGGCCGCATGCCGCCGCAGTATCTGCTGGAGAAGGCTCTGGTGCAGGCGCAGACGCTGGCTGATCAGAAGCCGGCGGAGAGTCCGTTTGCGCGGCCGTTGAAGAAGTTTCCGGCGACGATAAGTGCTGCGGATCAGAAGCGAATTACGAACGACATGCTGGACGCGATTGGGACAGAGGTGCTGCCTGCGTACCAGCGGTTCGCGAAGTTTCTGAAGGTGAGCTATGTCCCGGCGGGGACGAAAAGAGCCGGGCGTGTGGTCGCTGCCGGACGGCGATGCCTACTATGCGTACCGGGTTCGTCAGAGCACGACGCTGAACAAGTCGGCCGCGGAGATTCACCAGATCGGGCTGGATGAGGTGAAGCGCGACGAGGCGGAGATGCTGGCGATCGTGCACAAGCTGGGGTATCCAGACCTGAAGAGCTTCAGCGCGGCGTTGAAGGCGAATCCTAAGGAGCATCCGGCTTCGAAAGAGGCTCTGCTCGATGCGTATAAGGGCCACATTGCGCAGATGGAGCCGAAGCTGCCGGGGCTGTTTGGGACGCTGCCGAAAGCGAAGCTTGAGGTGGTGCCTGTGCCTGCGTATATCGAGAAAGACCAGGCGGCTGCGTATTACGACCAGGGCAGTCCGGATGGTAAGCGTCCGGGTAGAGTGGATGTGAATACGTACAACTTTGCGGAGCGGTCGCTGGCTCCGGTAGAGGCGGTGTCGTACCACGAGGGAGTTCCCGGGCATCATCTGCAGATTTCGATCGCGCAGGAGTTGACGGGGCTGCCGGAGTTTCGCAAGCAGGAGTACTACACGGCGTACACGGAAGGGTGGGGACTCTACAGCGAGCGGTTGGGTAAGGAGATTGGGTTCTATCAGGATCCTTACAGCGACTATGGGCGGCTGGAGGCTGATATCTGGCGGGCGATCCGGCTGGTGGTCGATACGGGTGTGCATAGAAGCACTGGACGCGGGAGCAGATGGTGGACTTCTTCCGTCAGCACTCGGCGATTGATGAGACGAACATTCAGGCTGAGGTTGACCGCTACATCGCGTGGCCCGGGCAGGCGCTGGGGTACAAGATGGGGCAGTTGAAGATTCTGGAGCTGCGGCAGAGGGCGCAGACGGCGCTGGGGTCGAAGTTCGATCTGAAGGGCTTCCATGATGTGGTGCTGGATGCCGGGGCGTTGCCGATGGATGTTCTGGAGCAGCGTGTTGATGCCTGGATTGCGGCGCAGAAGAAGGTGGCTAGCTAGCGCGCGTCTGATAGCCTTTTGGGATGAGCGAAGAAACGTATGAGGTTCTGACTCCGGCTCCTTCGATGCCGGGGTTGAAGGTAGCGATTCTCGGCACGGGCAAGATGGGCGGCATTCTGCTGCAGGCCTTTCTGAAGAACAACCTGCTGGCCCCGGCGCAGATTTTTGCCACGGTGCATCATGCGGAGCGGGCGCAGGCGCTTTCGGCGCAGTTTGGGCTGGAGGTAACGACGGACAATCTGGCTGCGGCGAAACAGGCGGACGTGATTCTGCTGGGTGTGAAGCCTATCCAGGTTCCTGCGCTGATTGAGGAGATCAAACCGGCGTTGTCGGTGGAGAAGGTTGTTTTGTCGTTTGCTGCTTCGGTGAAGACGCAGAGCATTGAAGACAGCTGCTGGATGCGAGCTGGCAGTGATTCGGGCGATGCCGAATACTCCGGCGATGCTGGCGGCGGGTATCACGGCGCTTTGTGCGGGGCGGTTTGTTTCGCCGGAACAGATGGCTGTAGCGCAGAAGATCTTTCAGACGGTTGGGCGCACGGTTGTCGTCGATGAGAAGCACATGGATGCTGTGACGGGGCTTTCGGGCTCGGGGCCGGCGTTTCTTTACATCATTATTGAGGCGCTAGCTGAGGCGGGTGTCAATGTCGGACTACCGCGTGATGTAGCGACTCTGCTGGCTGCGCAGACTACGCTGGGGTCGGCGAGGATGGTGCTCGAGACCGGGTATCATCCGGCGCTGTTGAAGGATGCTGTGACGACTCCGGCGGGGTGTACTGTCGATGGGATTCTGGAGTTGGAAGAAGGTGGACTGCGCGTCACGCTGATCAAGGCTGTGAAGCGGGCTACTCAACGGGCCAAGGAGCTGGCTAGCGGATGATCGCGGCGGCTGGTGTTTGTAACGGAGGCCTCCTTGTGGGGCCTTTTCGTTTGCCTGAACAGTAGAATGGAGATATGGCTACAACACCGGCGGTCTCGGTAAAGGGTGCTTCGCGGGCTGCGGTGCGGTTTGCGTGGGGCGTCGTTGGATATAACGTGCTGGTGATCCTGTGGGGGGCGCTGGTACGGGCTACGGGGTCGGGGGCGGGGTGTGGGAACCACTGGCCGCTGTGCAATGGGCAGGTGATCCCGCTTGCGCCTCGGGTAGACACGGTGATCGAGTTCACGCACCGATGCATGACGGGCGGCGCGACGTTTGCTGTGATTGGACTGCTGGTGTGGACGTTTCGCGCAACGGTGAAGGGACAGGCGGCGCGGGTGATGGCGGTGGCGTCGATGGTGCTGCTGCTGAATGAGGCATTGCTGGGAGCTCTGCTGGTGAAGCTGGGATATGTGACGGGTAACCAATCGATGGGGCGGGTGGTGGTGCTGTCGATCCACCTGAGCAACACGCTGCTGCTGCTGGCTGCGCTTACCCTGACGGCTCGGCTGCTGGGGACGGGTCAGATGTTGAGTGAGTTGCGGCTGCGGGGTAGGAATGCCTTGTGGGCCATGGTTGGGTTGGCTGCGACGCTGGTGGTTGGGGTGAGTGGATCGCTTGCTGCACTGGGGGACACGCTCTTCCCTGCTTCTTCCCTGCGGATGGCGATGGAGCAGGACTTTGCGGCTGCATCGCCCTGGCTGCTGCGGTTGCGTGGGGTACATCCGGTAAGCGCGGTGATCGCTGGGGCGTTTGTGCTTTGGCTTGTTGCTCAGGGAAGGCGCGCTGGCGCGGGGCGGCTGGCGACGATTGTGATTGGATTGCTGGGGTTTCAGTTTGCGTTGGGGTTGGCCGATGTTCTGCTGCTGGCGCCGGTGTGGATGCAGATCGTGCATCTGCTGGGCGCGGACCTGTACTGGGTGGCGTTAGTGACGATGGCGGCGGCTGTGGTGTGGCCTGCTTCTTCTCGGATTAATGCTCAGTAGCGTTTGGTGAGCGGTTCGGGGGCGGCTCCTTGCCTTCCATTGCGGAGCCATTCGATGCGCGAGCGGATGTCTTCTTCGCGGGCTTCGCCCATGATGCGGCCGATGATCTCTCCCTGCTGATCGAGAATTATGGTGCCGGGGACGATGTCGCCCAGGCCAACACGGGCCATCATGTCGGTATTGCCGCCGACCCAGATGTCCATGGCTAGCTTTTGCTCGGCGACGTAGGGGGCTACTTTGGCGCGGTCTTTGGGTTCGTCGATGGAGATGGCGACGAAACGGACTCCGCTGGGCGCGTACTCCTGCGAGAGCTTCGAAAGACGTGGAAGCTCATCGCGGCAGGGGGCGCACCAGGTTGCCCAGAAACTGACCACTGCGATCGAGCCACGGAGGGAGTCGAGCTTCTGCTTGTTGCCGGAGAGGTCTTTGAGCTCGAGGTTGGGGGCTCGCTTGCCCTGCGCGGAGATGGCGAGCAGACAGAGAAGGACGCTTGCGCAGACCGGACGGAGGTTGGGCATAGGCGCTGCTCAGTGTAGCGGAGCGATGGTTGGGGCGCCTCCATCGAAGGGTGGAGACGAAATCGAGACTCATAATCCGGAATTGTTTTCATCCAGAAAGATATCTGAAATCGACCTGCATAAGAGCTGGCCAAGAGGTGCTTTTGCCGGGATTAATGAAGCTCTGAGCTAAACCAAAATTTCTTCAGTGCGAGTTACTAATCTATTGTTGTATAGTTGCAACGATTGAGCTCGTTTTGTGAGTTTGCAGGGGAGCTCTTCAATCAACGCAAAGTAGATTTAAAAGGGAAGGACGTAGACGGATCGACAGCTCACAGCGCTGCAGCGAACGTTTACTTAAAGACTGAATGATATCGTTTGCTGCTCTCCTGCTGATGGGCCAACAGTTGACCAAGCTCGCACCGGTCGACATTTTGATTCTCGTCCTGTACTTCGCTCTGGTCGTCTTTATTGGCTTCTACGCCAAGGGCAAGGCGAATACGAGTGAAGACTTCTTTCTCGCCGGACGCGAGATGACCGCCTGGATCGCGGGGTTGAGCTTTGTGTCCGCGAATCTGGGGTCTCTGGAACTGATGGGGTGGGCGGGAGCCGCGTATCAGTACGGCATTCTGGCGGCACACTGGTACTGGATCGGCGCGATTCCGGCGATGCTGTTTCTTGGCATCGTGATGATGCCGTTCTATTACATCTCGAAGACACACTCGGTGCCGGGATACCTGCAGCTTCGCTTTGGAGAGCCGGCGCGAGGACTTTCGGCGGTGTCGTTCGCGTTGATGACGATCCTGATGAGCGGCGTGAATATGTACGCCATGGCGCTAGTCATGAAGACGGTGCTTGGGTGGAATATTAGCTTTAGTATCTGGGTGGGCGCGGCTACGGTGGCACTGTATGTCATGCTCGGCGGCTTGCGGTCGGCGATCATCAATGAAGTGCTGCAGTTCGTGCTGATCTGGGCGGGCGCTGCGATGATTCCGATCCTTGGGTTGATCGAGGCGGGCGGATGGACCAATCTGAAGGCCCAGATTGCAACGAACCTGGGGAGAAGCGACTACACGCATATGTGGAATGGGCTCGGTAGCTTTGCGGGCAATCCCATGGGTGTGCACTGGACGGGGATCGTCTTCGGTCTGGGATTTGTGATCAGCTTCGGGTATTGGACCACGGACTTCCTGGTGGTACAGCGAGTGTTGAGCGCGAACAATCTGCGCGCGGCGAAGCTGGCTCCGGTGATCGGCGCGGCATTCAAGATGGCGGTGCCGTTGATCGTGATCGTGCCGGGCTTGCTGGCTCTTGCGGTTCTGAAGAATCCTGACGGCAGCCTGATGCACCTTGTTCCGGAGAGCGTTGCAGCAACGACCGGACAGCACAGCTACAACGAAGTGCTGCCGCTGATGCTGATTCGCTACTGCGGGCCGGGCCTGCTGGGGTTGGGCATTACGGCTCTGGTCGCTGGCTTTATGAGCGGCATGGCGGGCAATGTGAGCGCGTTCTCCACGGTGTGGACGTATGACCTCTACGGAGCCTTCATCAACAAGAAGGCCGATGACAAGCACTATGTTTTGATGGGCCGCTGGTCGACGGTGGTCGGCATGCTGGTCAGCATCGCGACTGCCTACTTGGTGATGAATGCGGCCAGCATCATGGACTATGTGCAGGCGCTGTTCAGCTTCTTTATCGCGCCGCTGTTTGGAACGGTGATCCTGGGGATGCTCTGGAAGCGCGCGACGCACTGGGGCGGATTTCTTGGGTTGCTGGCTGGGACGGCTTCATCGATTGGGATGTGGGCTTGGGTGCAGAAAGATCCATCGGCCCTACGGTATATTGCGCTGAGCCCGAATGCGCAAAGCATGGCAGAGAATCTCTACCGCGCACTCTGGAGCTGGCTGATCTGCGTAGGCGTGACCGTCATTGTCAGCCTGGTGACGAAGCCTGTGCCGGAAGAGAAGCTTGCAGGGCTGGTCTATGGCGTAACTCCGATTCCCCACGACGGATCGAAGACGTTGTGGGAGAAGCCGATCTTCTGGGCGATCGTTGTGATCGTCGTCTTCTTTATTCTGAATTTGATCTTCTGGTAGGAGCTGGATGATGACTGAAAAGCGTGATGTGGAGACAGCAGAGTTGTCGATCTGGTTCTTCTGCGGAATTTTGATGCTGGCGTATGGGGTGGTGCTTGTGGTGACAGGGATTGCGGAGTTCCATAATCCACCGCCTACCGTGCTGGCAGAGTTGCGACCGACCCTTTGGTGGGGCGTGTTGCTGACGCTGTTTGGCGGGTTCTATACGATACGGTTTCGGCCTAAGCATAAACTGTTCTAGTGTGCGCAGCGAGTGATTGATCGACCTGCCTGATTGACTGACCCGGACCGCCGGGTCCCGAACTGATTTGGAGATTTGTAATGGCAAAGCAGATGACGTTGGGTGTGATCGTGGGCAACCGCGGATTTTTTCCGAGCCACCTGGCTACGAGTGGGCGCCTGGAGATGATTGCGGCTCTTGAAGCGGCAGGGATCAAGCCGATTGTGTTGACTCCTGAGGAGACGGCGCATGGTGCGGTGGAGACCTATGAGGATGCGAAGAAGTGCGCGGCGCTGTTCAAGAAGCATGCTGCGGAGATCGACGGCATCATCATCACGCTGCCGAACTTTGGCGAGGAGCGCGGACTTGCCGATGCGCTGCGGCTGGCGGATCTGCGGGTGCCGGTGCTGATCCAGGCTACTCCCGATCATGCGGGCAAGATGACGATTGCGTTCCGTCGCGACAGCTTCTGCGGCAAGATGTCGATCTGCAACAACCTGAAGCAGTATGGGATTCCCTACTCGCTGACGCGGCTGCATACCGAGGCTCCTGACTCGCCGGAGTTCAAGGCTGACCTTGAGTGGTTCAGTGGCGTGTGCCGCGTGGTGCGTGGGCTCAAGAATCTGCGGATCGGTGCGATTGGTGCTCGTCCTACGGCGTTCAATACGGTTCGCTACTCGGAGAAGCTGCTGGAGAAGTCGGGCATTACGGTTGAGACGCTCGATCTGAGCGAGGTGATGGGCCGCATTGGCCGGATGAGCGATAACGACGATGCTGCTCAGGCCAAGCTGGCGGCGATCAAGAAGTACATTCCTATCGGCGAGACTCCCGATGCTGCGTTGATGAAGATGGCGAAGCTCGGGGCGGTGATCGATCACTGGATGACGGCTAGCGAACTGACAGTCAGCGCAGTGCAGTGCTGGACTTCGATCGAGGAGTTTCTCGGGATCGTTCCCTGCACTGTGATGAGCATGATGAGCGAGAATTTGATTCCGTCCGCTTGCGAGGTCGACGTGCTGGGTACGCTGAGCATGTATGCCCTGACGCTGGCGAGTGAGACTCCGAGCGCTCTGCTCGACTGGAACAACAACTACGGCGACAACCCCGACAAGGCGGTCTGCTTCCACTGCTCGAATCTGCCGAAGCACTTCTTCAACGAGGGCGTGAAGATGGACTTCCAGCAGATTATTGCCGGGACGGTCGGCAAGGAGAATACGCACGGCACACTCGATGGCACGGTCAAGGCCGGAGCGATGAGCTTTGCGCGCTTCTCGACTGACGACTTCACGGGGCAGATCGCCGGTTATGTAGGCGAGGGTGCCTTTACCAATGATCCGCTCCACACGTTCGGCGGCGCGGGCGTGGTCGAGATTCCGAAGATGCAGGAGCTGCTGCGGTACATCTGCGAGAACGGCTTCGAGCATCATGTGGCGGCGAACTTCTCAACGACGGCTGCTCCGGTGCATGAGGCGGCAAGCAAGTACCTGGGGTGGAAGATGCATTGGCATCGGTAGATACCCCTCCCCCCGTACTTTTGGTCCAAAGTATTCAAAAATAATGGTTTAGGTCCGGACTTCTCATACAGAGTCTTGCTTCTTAAAGGAAAAGCCCCGGAGTTCTCTCCGGGGCTTTTTCTCTTACTATTCCTATTCTATCGAATGGGGTGAAATTAATATGCCAGTTGGGACTGGTTTATTTTATCGCTACAAGTATATTTATTTTCATAGGCTTGACACGATACGTTCCCTATTTTTGACGAATTGTGAGCTTGACAGCTTTAGGACGGCGGTTGAGGGCTTAGACCCGGCTGATAGTTGGGGAACTTGAAAGTCCGGGGTTACCCTGGGAGGCCATTGGCGCTTCGGGGCGGACCGTAGCCCCTCTTTTGGCTGGACGCTCCCCTGGAACCGATAAACCACGACATCTGAGGGCCGAAGTGCGTATGTCTATAGTTCCGGCCCTGGGTGGAGTGGGTGGGCCCCAGGCCATTGTGGTTGAAAGGTTTGAAGAGCTGTGGTGAGTGTAAATCTTCGGGGTCCTTCGACTTCGACGCGCAAAAACGCGCGTCTCCGCTCAGGATGACGCTTTGGGGAGAGGGCTAAGTTGGAAGAAGACACGGATGACGCACTGGCTGGTATAGATCGGCTTTCGGCACTTCCTCAATAAAGCCTGAGCAAGCTTGATCATCCTTTACAGGGATTTTCCCTTCCCCTGCGGTCTGAATCAGAATGGCAAGCAAAGGCAGTAGCCTTGTTATTTCACCTCTTCAAAGTCTCCGGGTTTCCAGCTTCCGTCAAAGGCGGGCTGGTCGGCACCGTAGATGCGGAAGTAGGTGAACCAGCCTCTGCCGGGAGAGGTTTTGATCCAGACGTTTTCTTTTCCTGCCGGGGCTGTCGGGCCAAAGTATAGCTCGGTCGGCTGAGTGGTGGGGACGTCTTTGAGTTCGAACATGGAACGCAGGGCGGCTTTGTTCTGGTCGGTCTGGACCATGGAGCGAGTCTGAGAGTCATAGACGGTGACGGACCAGAAGAGCTTGCCGGGAACAGGTTGAGGGACGGTGAGTTTGTAGGTCTTGCCGCCGTCGAAGAAGGCGCCTGTGTTGTCGCGCGCCGCCAGCCAATAGAGCGATCCTGCGCCTGGAGTGCGGCGGAACATGGCGGGCGAGGTGACGATGGCCTGGATGAACCAGCGGTCGCGGGCGTCGAGGTCCATGCCGCTTGGAGTCTGGAAGCGGGCGTCGTCGGGGACGAGGCCCGCCCACTCCCACTTGCGGTCAGGCCATGCCATGCGGTCAGGACGCGTACTGGCGAAACCGGTGACGAGCATCTGCTGACGGCCGACTTTGGCGGCGCGGTCGAGGATGCCCTTCATGCGGTCGTCGGGTGAGAACGGCTTACCTTTCTCGATGCCGATGGCGGCGAGGAGACCGTACATGGGGCGGAAGGCGTCGACAATGGGCTCGGGGTCGATGATGCTATGGAGCTTCTGCCAGAATTGAATGTTGTCTTCCCATCTGAGGCTGCTTGAGTCCATGTCCTTGTCCGCGGTGTCGACGGCGGTCATGGGCTGCGGATTGGCGGCGGTCGAGAGTGGATAGATTTTGACGGCGTGGAGGGCATTTATCGCTCCGGGCACGTCGCCTTTCAGGGGAATGGCACGAAGTGCGACGATGACCTTGTTGGTTGGGGAATGGCCGGCACGGTATCCGGCGGGCGGGTTTCCTTTGTAGTCCGGAGGAAGAATGAGGTGCTTGCCTCCTTTGCCGGCGTCGGGGCCGGGAAGACCCATATCGAGAATCCAGCTTTGATTGTGGTCGTTGGCGAGGCCGATGTAGGGGCCGGGGGGAAGTTCGATGACCATGGGCCCTTTGCTAAGGTCAAGGGCGGCGGCGGCGTATGGGGTGTCGGCGTTGAGCGTGAAGCCGACCTGGCGCGGAGTGGCGGCGACGATACCGAAGGCCTGATTGTCCTGAAGACCGATGGCACGGTTGCCGTTCATAATGCCTTCGGTTGAGACCGTCGGATACCAGAAGCGATATGCCTGTACCGCGCGACTGAAATCGAGTCATCACTGGCCTGCCTGACTGCATCTGCTGTTGGAAAGCCTTGGACAAAGGCGTAACCGGAACCAGCGGCTGGGGCTGCGGCTCCCTGCTCGACCTTCTGCTGCTGCTGGCACCCCGCGAGGAATCCTGCGGCTAGAAATAACGCGAGGTTGGTCTGTAGCTTCTGCATTGTCTCTCCCTTCAATTTCAGAAATGGGCCCGCGTACGTACTTGGATTGGTCGCTTTACCAGCCGAGTCAGTTATTTAGCGGAACAGGCTGCATCTGGGGCTTCTTCCAAGTGCCGTCGACGACCGATTCGCCGGGGAGGTAGTCGCGGAGGATAGCGTAGAAGGGACCGTCGGGGGCGGGTAGCCAGTTGGATTGTTTTGCAGGGCCGGGGTTGTCGTGGGAGATGTAGAGGGTGAGGGAGCCGTCGGGGCCGTACTTGTAGGACTTGAGCGTGGTGGAGTTGAGGAGGTAGCGCTTGAGCGGGTTAGGGACGAGGAGCTGGGTCTTGCCGTCGTACATGGTGAGGGACCAGAAGGCCTTGGTGGGGGGCAGGTCGCCCTTGGCGAAGTGGAGCTCGTAGCTGGATTTGGAGGCGTCGAGGGGCTGGTGGTTGGCGTCGGCGAAGTAGCCGAAGTAGAGGGCGTCCTGTTTGGAGTTGCCGTAGAGGCCGAGCTTGGCTCCGGCGTAGCGGTAGAGGTAGTTGTCTTTGAGGAAGTCGCGGGAGCCGAACATGTCACCGCTGGATATCTCGTCGGTGTTGATCTTCTTCATGATGGGCTCGAGTTCGGCGTTGGCGTCCTTGATGCCGTCGTCGATGGCCTGCTGGATCTCAGGGGGGAAGCTGGCGAAGTTGAAGGTCTGGCCTGGGCCGATGTTGGCTTTGGCGAGGCGCGTAAGGAATTCCTTCTCCGACGGGTTGGCCGGGGCGAACTGGAAGATGAAGTTGACATAGGGGAAGATCGCCGCGGTGGTCAGCATGTCGTCGGTGGGCTTGGGCCAGTTGACTGCGGGTGCCGCGGAGGGTGTCGGTTGGTGAAGGAATTCGCTGAGAAGCTGGACATGATAGCCGGACTGAATCTTGTTGACCTTGGGCAGGTCGGCGGCGTTGAAGAGCTGGGTGCGGAAGAGCAGGTAGGCGAACTCGGTCTCGGAGTGGATGACGTCCTTGATGCCCGGAGGGGTGGGGCCGTTCCAGCCAGGGCCGACGACCATGAAGGTGCCGCCATCGTTGCCGTACTTGCGCGTGCCGAGGTAGGCGAAGTTGTAGGTGTAGAGGTCGATCATCTGCCCGGTGTAGTAGCGGTTGGGCTCGATCCTGGGCATGTTGATGATGACGGGTTCGGCGCGGAGGTCCATCCAGAGGTAGGAATAAGGGGTGTCGGAGTTGGGGGTGACGACGAACTTGTCTTCGGGGGTGGCGACGGATTTGGAGCTGTTGAGCGTGTTGAAGGCGCCGCGGTAGTCGGGGCTGGTGGTGTCGATGGCCTGCTTGTACATGGTCTGGTAGTTGGCGACCATGGGGAAGCCGTAGATGTAGGCTTCTTTGGCGATCTGGCGGGCTTCTGCAGGAGTGAGGGATGTGGATTCAGCGGGTTTGTTCTGATTGCATCCGGAGGTGAACGATACGACTGAGATCAGAGCAAGAGCGGAGGCCTGTCGCAGGCTGGGGAGGGGCATCTTGGGTTCTCCTGTCCTGTCCTTGGATGCCGTCTCTCCTTGTGGTGTTGCTGAAGCGAGGGTTAGTCGGGTTTGCGCAGTTGCTGGTTCTTCAGGAGCAGTTCGGCGACCAGCGCTTGCAGGCGTATGTTCTCTCGCTCGAGTTCAGCGATGCGATGTTTGTCCTGATGGACGAGGCCGCGATGCTCTACTCCTAAGCCTACTGAGGCGTGGATCGGTAGGGCAGGCTGCTCGCTTTGATCTTCTTTTGGTCTCATGGGAATTCCTGGTTAGGGATCATTTGGCTCAATCGTCAGCCTTGGGGACTCGCCGGAGTGGCGAACGGTCTGCGGCCACAACGCATGCCCTCGCGGAATTTCTCGCGCTCTTCGGGAGTCATGCTGTCCCAGCGTTCCCTCATGCGGTTCTTCCATTGTCTGCGACCGCCGCCGTGACGATGGAATCCACCGAAGAGGATCTTGCTGAGGATGAGCAGACCAAGCGCTTGCCAGAAGGTGATCGTGTGCCAGCCGAAGATCCCCGGCATCAAGGCATTCCACAGTTCCCTGACGACGAAGCCGAATACTGCGGATGCAACGATCACCATCAGCAGCACCGTGATTCCCTTCGTAATTTTGCGTGTAATTGTTTTTGTAACTTCGTGTGAACTCATACGTATCTCCCTATTCCTTTGCGAAATCTTCGTAGATGTTTCGAAGTCTGCGACGCAGGTGCAGAACAGCGTAATGCTTTCGAGATAGCAGCGTGTTGACGCTGAGGCCGGTCTCGGCGGATATCTCTTTGAAGCTGCGGCCTTCCAACTCGTGCGCGATGAAGACATCGCGCTGTCCTTCGGGTAGCTCTTCGAGTGCATCGTCCAGTGCGTCCAGGATGAGACCGCGTGCATAGGCCGCTTCGGGGCTTGCGTCTGCAGAGGGCAGGAGGTCTTCGAGCACCAGAGGACTGTCGTCTTCCGCTCGACCCGCAGGTTCAGTGAGAGAGCCGGGCTTCTTTCGCCGGAAGAGGTCGATGATGCGGTTTCGGGCGACGCGGAAGAGCCATGCGGTGACGTGCTCGACCGGCTTGGTGAGGCGGTAGGCTTCGAGCAGTTCGTAGAAGACGTCCTGGAGAATGTCTTCTGCATCAGAGGTATCAGCTACATGCCTGCGAATGAAGTTGCGCAGACGGGGCTCGTCCCTCTCCATGGCTTGGGAGAGGAGCTGGTCCTGCTCGATGATGGTCCAATCGTGGCTCATCTACTGGTGTTGACGGATCAAGACGCCGGATATTTTATGGATTATGGAATTTCCGTGTTTTTTATTACGCGGCATCGATATTTTTGCTTCTCGTTTTCACACTGAAGTTAATAGGAGTGCGGTAATCTCATAGACCTCTATGACTACTACGCGACAAATGCCTGCAAGTTCGGGCAAACGAACTGCGAAAACTGATCTTCCTGCAAAGAAGAAGGTCAGACCTGTTGAGAATTTGTTTCTGAGCCGGGACGAGTCGTGGTTGCGGTTCAACCAGCGCGTGCTGGAGGAGGCCGAAGACCCGACGAATCCGCTGCTGGAAAGGGTGAAGTTTCTTGCGATTACGGCGAGCAATCTGGATGAGTTCGTCGAGATTCGGGTGGCCGGTATCCTGCAGCGGATTGAAGAAGGATACAACCAGCCGCAGCCGCTCGATGAGGGTGGGTTGACTCCGCAGGAGCGACTGGATCGCCTGAGTGTGCGCATGGCGAGCTTCGTCGAGGCGCAATACAGGTGCTGGAATGAGTTGCTGTTACCGGCAATGCAGCAGGAAAAGATTCGGGTGTTGCAGTGGCGGCAATTGAGCGATGCAGCGCGGACCCATGCACTGCAGTTTTACGAGAGCGAGGTCGATCCACTGCTGACGCCGGTTACGATCGATCCGTCTCATCCGTTTCCGCGCGTGCTGAATAAGGCGCTTTGTCTTGCGTTGCTGCTTCGGCATAAGCGCAAGATGAATGGAGGATCGAAGCAGGTGACGGCCCTGGGTGTGGTGACGGTTCCTCGTTCCCTGCCACGGCTGATCCCGTTGCCGGGAGATGAGGGCTACTGCGACTTCATCTTGTTGCATGAGTTGATCGAGTCTCGGGTCGAGCACATGTTCCGAGGTTATGAGGTGCTGTCGCGATCGGCGTTCCGGGTGACGCGAAACAGCAATCTCTATATGCAGGAGGAAGAGTCTCGGTCGGTTCTGGAAAGTGTGCGGGCTGAGTTACATAATCGGCGTAAGGGCGATGCGGTACGGCTGGAGATTGAGAGCTCGGCCACTGAAGAGATCGTCGAGAGGCTGCGGATCAACTTTGAGCTTGAGTTGTGGCAGGTGTTTCGCACGGATGGGCCGGTGAATCTGTCGCGATTGATGAATCTCTACTCGGAGGCGAAGCGGCCGGCGCTGAAGTATCCGCCGTTCACGGGTAAGGAGTTTCGTCTGAGCGTGAAGTCGGCCGATATCTTTGACGAGATGCGGAAGCACGATGTGATGCTGCATCATCCTTTCGACTCGTACAAGACGGTTGAGGGATTTATCGAGGCGGGGGCTCAGGACCCGAATGTGATCTCGATGAAGCAGACGCTGTATCGGACGAGCAAGGACTCGCCGATCTTCCGGGCGCTGATCGAGGCCGCGCAGAGTAAGGACGTCACCGTTGTGGTCGAGTTGATGGCGCGCTTCGATGAGGACTCGAATATCCGATGGGCGCGTGAGTTGGAAGATGCGGGCGTGGGAGTCTTCCACGGTATCTATGGGCTGAAGACGCATTGCAAGCTGGCGCTCCTGGTAAGGCGCGACCCCGATGGCGTGGTGCGGAGATATGCCCACCTGGGTACGGGCAACTATAACCCGGTGACGGCGCGCTTCTATACGGATATCAGCCTGATGACCTCGCGACCTGAACTTACCGAGGCCGTGCAAAAGGTGTTCAACTATCTGACGGCGGAGACCGAGTCTGATTCTTACCTGCCGCTTGAGGTGGCTCCGCTGACCTTGTGGGATGGGCTGGTCAGGCTGATCGAACGCGAGACGGATCATGCGAAGTCAGGGAAACCGGCCGCGATCATAGCAAAGATGAATGGGTTGCTCGACCGGCGCGTTGTCGAGGCTATGTATGCGGCTTCGAAGGCCGGCGTGGAGATCGATCTTATCGTCCGCGGGACGTGTTCGCTGCGCCCGGGAGTAAAGGGCCTGAGCGAGCGGATTCGAGTTCGCAGTATTGTGGGACGGTTTCTCGAACACAGCCGTATCTTCAGCTTTGCGAATGGCGGAGACGATGAGATCTACTGTGGCAGCGCGGACTGGATGCCTCGCAATCTGGTGGAGCGCTGCGAGGTAGTGTTCCCTGTGACGCAGCTAGATCTGAAGAGGCGGCTGCGCGACGAGATTCTGGCTGCCTATCTTGCCGACAATACGAAGGCCAGGCTCCTGCAATCGGATGGAGAGTACATCCGCGCTCCGCGGACCGGCGTTGGCTTCAGCGCGCAGGATTTTTTAATGCATGTAGCGGAAGGAACTTCGGGGAAGGTGCCTTCGAGAAGTTAGTTGAACATCCGCAGCAAGAAAAAGGCCGCGCCTGATCGACGCGGCCTGATACTTCAACTGAGGGCTACTGCGTAACGACGAACGTCACATTTGCACTGTGCACGACGTTGCCGTTTGCGGTGGTGGCGACTCCCGTTACAGTGATGTTGTAAGTTCCGGGTGTTGCGGCTGTCGTTGTGGGAGTGGTTGTCCCTCCGCTGCTGCTGCTTGATGAACTGGAAGAGCTGCCGCAACCTATGGCAGTAAGTGCGCTTACCGAGAGGACCACGGCAAGCAGCGCTCCCCAGCGACGACGGCGCGGCACGGTGAACAGAAGGACACAAGCCAGAGTCGCTCCCGAGCCTGCGGCGTACCAGGGCATACGGTGCAGGGATGATGAACCACCTGATGCCAGTTTGATCATGCCGGTGGTCGTCGTGGCATTGCTCTGGGAGGCCGTCAGGGTGAAGACAGTAGTAACGCCGCTGGTGGAGCTGATAACTACAGGCGTTACCGAGAAGACGTACGACGCAGAAAGTTGCGTGTCGGCAACCGCTGAGAGGGCGATAGAGCCGGTGAAGCCGTTGAATGGCGTAAACGTGAAGGTGACCCCGGGAGCTGTACCGCCAGTCCGCACGGTTGTGTTTGGCACGCAGGGCGTAAGCGAGAAGTCAGGCTTTGTCGCAGAGACAATATCGGTGCTCAGCACACCTCTGGAGCCAGCATAGAAGGAGTCGCCCGAGTAGGCAGCGGTGATGATGTGACCACCCGAGGAGAGGCTGGAAGTATTCAAGGTGTAGTTCTGCAATGCGCCATTCACAAGCGCTACTGGAGATCCGACAACCACATTATCGACGAGGAATTGAACCGTGCCGGTGGGCACAGCTGGCGTCCCGGATCCAGCGCTGAGAACCGTATCGTTCTTCGCCGACACATTCAGCACGAGGTTGCTGCTTGAAACTACTCCGCAAGCGGCGCTCGAGGTTGTTAGCGTGGTTGCAGAGAGTAGGCCGACCGCAAAACTGGCGCCCGGCGGGGCCGCGAGCGTCCACTTGGTTGCAAGGTTATAGGCGCTGACGCTGCCCCAACCAGTAGCCAGATCGTAGCCCTGTGTCGCGCTGTAGCCGATGCTGCCGCCGTTCGGGCAGTTCGGCGTTCCAATGGAGCATGCGCTGTTGTTGTTTCCCGCCGTAACGTCGTGGAAGACGTTGTTGTAATACTGGCTGTTGGCCAGAGCGTAGAGACCATAGTTTGCGTTACCAACACGCGAACCGATCTGCTGCTCGACCAGCGCAAGGATTCCGGCAAAAGTAGGAGCCGCGACCGAGGTTCCGCCCACAACGTTCAGATTCCCTTGCGCGTTACGAAAGCCGTTGGTGCATGAGCCGCCGGAGCAAAAGAGGTAACCATCATGCAGCGAGGCGGAGTTGAGAGAGATATCCGGAACGTCACGCGCGAAGTCCGCAGGAACACCGTTACCTTTCTGCCATGAAGGTTTACTGAAATAGGCGCTGGCCCCACCGCCGCCTGCTCCGAGCCCTGAGGAGTTGGACTCATTCCACACGGTCTCGGGGATATAGGACAGCGCAGACGAAGTCAAGTTAGGAAGAATCGCCGGAAGGGAGTTGACGTTGCTGCCGCTCCAGTATTGCGTCGCACCCGTGGCACTGCCCTCGTTGAACATGGTGCCACCGGCCCCGGTGACAAACTGAGAGCTGGCGGGGAAGTCGACCGCGAGGCCCTGGGTCGCTGTTGCAAACTGATAGTCGCAGTCGGTGGCTCCAGAGTCGCCGCCGGGACCTACGATCGTCTGGCCCTGTGAGTTCGCCTGCTGGAACAATTGATTGAACCCGTCCAGATTGGCGACCGACGCAGCGTTCTCGCACAAGCCATAGCTAATGCTGACGATGGGAGCGAGATTGTTTTCGATTGCCTGGACCAGCGATGTGTTCAGCACGTCCCTTGAATTGACATAGACGATGCTGGCCGAAGGAGCAGCCGCTCCCGACCACTCGACATCGAGTTGCGCCTCCTCCAGATCGCCCGAGACCGTACCGGGATCGGTGCCGTACAGCTTGACCGTAGGATTATTGGCCGGAAGCCCGGATGCGGAACGGAAGGCAGCAACATCGGTGAGGCTGATGTCGGTCTGGCCAACGACGGCGATGCTTATGCCCGTGCCATTGATCGAGTTCGAGAGCAGAGCGTTCATGTCGTAGATCGTGTAGAGATCGCCAGGAGCCATGTAGTGCACGGACGATACAGAAGAGGTGTACTGCGGACGTACGACTGACTCCGCGACGGTCTTAACGCGAGCGCGGGACTTGAGCTTGAAATCGTTGAGGCCGGTGATATCCAACACGACGCCGGCAAGAGCAGCGGGCAGTGTTGGATCGGAGAGATTGGTAATGTGTTGCTCCCCGTCTGCCGAGACGGTGTGAATGTCGGTACCAAAGGCTCGCTGCACCTGCCCAACGGTTCCCGTGAAGCTGATGGAAGTGGAGCTGCGCGCTGTGCTCGTAATGGTGAATCCCTGAGAAGTAAGCCATGCCTGGACCTTGGCAAGATCTGCACTGGCGAGACCAAAACGCGCGCCGAACTGCTCCGGTGTGAGCCACTGATGGTAGCTGGGAGAGTTTGGATTCTGCTGGTCCATGAGAAGCTGCGTCAGCGCCGCCTGCTGTGCCGAAGTCATGCTGAAGCGAAACGTCAGCGATTGCAACGTACGATCGGCTGGGGCCAGGCCGACATCCGTTGCAGTTCGCGCTCTGCCGGAGACCGTGTGCTGCACCGATGCGCGATCGCCCTCGGTAAGGGGGGTATTGATGCGATTTTGCACCGCAGCTCGAGCGGGAAGAACGCAGGCTGAAAGAAGCGCTAGTGCCGGAAGGGCGAATCGGTGGAACAAACGGCTATGCATGGTTAGGTCTACCTTACTAAATCTACTGCGTCATCAGAAACTCCGAGCCGTTGGTCTCCATGGAATCAGCGGCCCGATAGAGAACGGGCTATGTGCTATAGACCACATGGGAATGAAAAGGTTGCGCCTGGAACGCCCCTAAGTGAGGTGCTACGGTAAAATCAACTGGACAACAGGCCGCTCAATCGACCTATCAGCCCGGGATCTGGTTGATCTCAGGCGTTCGCCTTGATGCGCTCCAGATCAGAGCTATTGGATTGTGATCTGATATTGATAGCTGTGGCGGACACTGTTTACCCCATCGCTGCCGGCAGTGGTGATGGTAAATACCTGTGTACCAAGCGGGGTGCCCGGGTCGGTGACGCTTGGCGGGTCGGAGTTTTTGGCCTGACCGCATCCAAGATTTGCCGTGAGGCCAAGAGCCAGGAACACCAGCAACATCGTGGGAAGCCGTCGTCTACTTCCGGGCACCGCAAAGAAAACAAGCGCAGCCAGCATCGGACCAACGGCTACGCCCCAGCCGCCCACCTGACGCGCGAGCTTAGAGGTCGTAGCTACTGTCGTCGTCGGGGCTGTGGTAACGACAGACATGGTTGTACTGCCTCCGCCCGATAGTGTTACTGGGTTGAAGGAGCAGGTGATCTCGGCATTGGCCGGCGGAGTACACCCAAAGCTGACCGTTCCATTGAATCCGCCCACCAGGCCAAGCAGCATCACTACCTGTCCGGTCTGGCCCGGGTGGAGTGTGATGGTCTGAGGCACCAGCGTAAGCGTGTAATCCGTGAGCGTGATGGTAAGCGGAGAAGATGTTGCGCCGCCGAAGTTCGCATCGCCGCCATAAACCGCGTAGACGCTATGACCGCCTGCAAGAAGACCGGTCGTCGAGAGCCGTGCAATCGACTGGTTCGGCCCATTGGGAGTCAGCGGCGTGGGATTGCCCAGCTGAAGCGCGGAGCCGTTGTACGTATCGTAGAAAGTGACATTTCCCGTTGGCCCAACCGTATTTGTCACCGTGGTAAAGACCGTCGCGGTAAACACGAGATTGACGCCGGTAAGGGCTGTCGTGAAGTTCGAGGTCAGCGTCATGGTGGCAGGCAGAAGCGATGGCGAGACCGACTGCGGAGCCGATGTGCTGGGATTCCAATTGGCATCTCCGCTGTACTTCGCCACGATGCTGTGCTGAACGTTACCCGCCAGCGTCTTATTCGTCGTGGCCTGATTGGTGGCGACTGCGGCTGTCGCGATCTGCGTGCCGTTGTCGTAGAAGGTGACGTTGCCCGAAAAGGTGTACGTCCCGGTGCCGTTACCTGCATTATTGATGGTCGCCGTCAGCGTCACTGGTTGACCTGCCTGGGGCGCAGACGGACTGACATTCATCGTGGTCAGGGTATTGCCGGTGACCGTCGTCATAATGAGATCGACGGGTGACTGGCACTGGAAATTTGTGTTGCCCTGGCAGCTTACCTCGACCGTATATCCCTTTGAATTCGGAGGAGGCGCATTCACAACAATGTTCGCGGTCGCAGTGTTGCCGCCGGGATTGGGCGAGAGTGTCGCCGTGAAGACTGTACCCGTTACGCTTTCGATGGTAGCGGTAACCGGGCCAGCCGGCGCACCGGACGAATTAGGCAGAGCCACCGTCGCCGTCACAGTGCCTGTGCTTCCATACGGTACGTTGGCTGAGGGCGCGATCGTCGCCGTGAGCGTTGCATTGACGATTGTGATCGTGAGCGAGACCGGAACATTGCTGGTGCTGGCAGCATAGTTCCCGTCGCCGGAGTAGCTCGCCGTTATCGTGTATGAGCCAACTGGCAACGACCCGAGTGTCAACGTAGCTGTGCTGCCACTCAATGGGGCAGAGCCGATGATGCCTTGCGGAGTGCTGGTAAAGGTGACGGTGCCCGTAGGGCTCGCCGTGTTGAACGCTGATGGCGAAACACTCGCCGTCAAAACAACCTGTGTGCCATAGCCGATAGGACTGCTGCCGCTATAGGCCAGCGAAGTCGTAGTCGCTGTTCCGGTCGCGCGCGGAAAGACCTTGATCAACTTCTGCAGGTCGACGACGCCCAGACCCGTGGCAGGCTCCCACGTTCCTGCAGGAGCGCTATCCGGCTGTGTGTAAAGATCCGGCACGGTTGTCAGGGAGTAGAGAATGGAGTTGATGTTGCCTTGGCGCGTGCCTGTCTGCTGCACGATAGTAGTCATCGCCTTGGCAAACGCATCAGTCGAAGTAGCGGTTAGATCAGGCTCCTGCCGGGTGGAGTCATCCGGTAATCCAGGCGCGCTCTGCCATGAGGGCCGAGGATCGATGCCGGCGAAAGAACCGCTCGCCGATGCTACCGTAGCACTCGTCGCAATTGCAGTCACCTCAGAGAGACTTGCAGGAAAGCTGCCCGTTCCGCTTGTGTTGCAGCCATCGGTCGCGAGCACAGTGATTCCCTGAGCGCTGGCCTGTCGAAAGAGATCGCGGTAAGCGTCGTAGTCGGCCTGCGCCAGATCGCTTGAACACTCCGTGAAGCTGAGCGTAAGGATAGGAGTAATGTTCGCATCGATGGCAGCAGCGGCAGTTCCAAGCGGGTCCGTTCCGTCGCTCGGGGCCTGAGCGGCACTCTCGGTAGCAGAGACAAGCCTGGACATCGCCCTGGATGTCGCCGAAGGCATGTTGTCCAATCCCTGGACTCCAGCGATGATCGATGCAACATCCTGCGGCAATGAAGGCTGTGTCGCGTTTGCGAAGTACTGCGCACCAGCAATCTGATAACGCCGAAGCACGACGGAAAACGCGCCCTGAACCTGCGCTGCCGTGGCCGAGACAGAAAGACGAGTCTTCGCGGGCGAGACAGACTGCACGGCAAATCCCTGAGATTGAAGCCACGTCGTTGCAGCAGCTAATTGGTCGTCCGTTGCGCCGTAGTTTGCCGCGAACTGCTGTGGGGTCAACCAGTGGTGATAGTTCGGCGATGAGGGCGTGTTCTGATCGGCGAGAAACTGATCCAGCGCAGCCTTCCGCTCCGGTGTGGGAGCGATGCGCACGGTAAGACCAATGGGTTGCGAAGACGGAACAGGGCCTGCATCGACCGTGGACGTCTCTGTTGAAGCGCTGAAGGTGCGGGTATTCAGCGTGAGCCTTTGTGCGTGCAGCGTCGCGGCGAATAGAAAAAACATCGCCACAAAGGTTGATGAACCAAGACAGAATCTGTGACGCACAAGCTTCGAATTCAACATAGGATATCCGTTTGATCGTTGCAAAAGGGTATCCAAAAGGCAATGGAAAAGGACCAGCCAAAGGGGTAATTGGGCTGGTCCTTTTGTGGTATTTCACATGACTGGCCTGGTGTGCGACGGTTCTGTTCAGATGGCGTACTTCCCTGCTTTGATCACGTGCTGCGCCACCTGACGACGCAGGCTGATTGTGTCCGTTTCATCATGCTTGGACAGCCGCCGAAGAATCGTGAGTTGTGTTCTGAGCATGTCGCCCTCAGCTACCGCGGCAATAATTTTTCTCGCAGCCATCTCGATCTTCTCCATTGCACCAGCCGCATAGATGCGCGCCATGGCGACTGGAGTCTCCGCGCTGGACTTTGTTGTCATCTTCTCCGCGCGCAAAATGGCAGACTCCATCGCGAAGACTTCGATGATCATGTCGGCAATCGCTCCCATCACCTCTTGCTCATCGGCCAGCTTCTGCATGTACTTCTGCGTCGCCGAGCCAGCGGCAAACAACGCGAGCTTCTTCGCCGACGCGAGCAGGTTGTGCTCCTCCGCGAGCGGTCCCTCGCGATCTTCCTTCGGCGACGGCCCTGCCATCACCTCGTCCATCAGTTGCTTGATCGCCGGCATCAGCGCGAGCTTTCCGCTCATCGCCGACTTCATCAACCATCCCGTAATGATCAGCCGGTTGATCTCGTTCGTCCCTTCGAAGATGCGGTTGATGCGGGAGTCGCGATACGCGCGCTCAGCAGGATACTCCTCCACATAGCCGTAGCCCGCGTAGATCTGCAACACCTCGTCGACAACCTTGTCGAGCATCTCCGAGTCCCACACCTTCACGATCGAGCACTCGACCGCATAATCCTCAATCGTTTTCTGGATCGCCGCCGTATCGTGCTTGTCTACACCAGACAGCGCGGCATCAATCATCCCAACGGTGCGGTAGCTTAGCGCCTCGCCGACAAACACACCCACAGCACAATCGGCCAGCTTCTCCTGAATCAGCCCAAACTCGGAGATAGATTTGCCAAACGCCTTCCGCTCCTTCGCATAACCGATCCCGCGGCCCAGCGCCATGCGCGCTCCCCCCACCGCTGCGTTGCCAAGCTTGTAGCGACCGACGTTCAAAATATTGAAGGCGATGTGATGTCCTTTGCCCACCTCGCCTAGCAGGTTCGAGGCAGGGATCTTGCAGTCCGCCAGAATCAACGGACAGGTCGAGCTGCCGCGAATCCCTAGTTTGTGCTCCTCCTTGCCCACCGAGAAACCCGGCGTTCCTTTCTCGACGAGGAATGCAGTAAGCCGTTCCTTACCTGTATCCTTGCCTTCCTTTACCTCGCACTTGGCAAAGATCGTAAACAGATCGGCAAACCCGGCGTTCGTGATCCACATCTTCTCGCCATTGAGTGTGTAGGTCGTCCCATCTTCCGACAACACCGCTCGCGTGCGTGCATTCAACGCATCCGAGCCTGACGTCGATTCTGACAACGCATACGCTCCGATGAACTCACCGCTTGCCAGCTTAGGCAGGTACTTCTTCTTCTGCTCAGCCGTTCCGTACCAGATGATGGGCAACGTTCCAATGCCGACATGCGCCGAGAACGCCACTGAGAAGCTTCCCTGCTTGGCAATGTTGTCCGCAATGATTGCAGACGTAACCTTATCCATCTCGAGGCCGCCATACTCCTCCGGAATATCAACCGAAGTCAGACCAAGATCACTGGCCTCCTTGATCAACCGTCGAGTCACAGAAAAATCCTTAGCCTCGATCTGGTCGGAGACAGGCACGATCTCATTCATGGCGAAGTCAGCAGTAGTCTGCGCGATCTGACGATGCTCCTCTGTGAAGTCCTCGGGAAAGAAGCAATCAGCGGGGGCCGGGTTGCTGATAAGGAACGAGCCGCCAGCTACACGGTTGGCTGCTGGAGTTACTGTCATGGTTGCCATTGCGCTCACCTCAATCAAATGCTGCGAAACTGTTTCCGTGTCACTTTCATTTAGCCATCACACGGGTGTTATTAGTTCATACTTTCAAATATTCCAGCCGCACCCATTCCCCCGCCCACGCACATCGTAACCATTCCATACTTCGCCTTGCGTCGAGGCATCTCGCGCAGCAGCGTGGCCGTCAGCTTCGCGCCTGTACATCCCAGAGGATGCCCAAGCGCAATCGCCCCACCATTCAGGTTGAGCTTCGCAGGATCAATCTCCAACACCTTGATTACAGCCAACGACTGGGCAGCAAAAGCCTCGTTCAACTCGATCACATCGATCTGATCGAGACTCAGCCCCGCCATATTCAATACCTTAGGAACAGCATGGATCGGCCCAATTCCCATCTCCTCTGGGTCGCACCCTGCGTACGCGAAGGCAATGAACTTCGCCATTGGCACGATGCCCAACTGAGCCGCACGCTCAGCCGACATGACTACCGCAGCGGCAGCGCCATCGGAGGTCTGCGACGAATTCCCTGCCGTCACGGTTCCCTTCGCATGAAACACCGGCTTCAACTTGGCTAGTGCCTCGAGCGACGTATCGTCACGAGGCCCTTCGTCCTGTTTGAACATCGACTCAACCGCCTTCGCCTTTCCCTTTCCATTCGCGGTCGTTGTCATCACCGGGACGGGAACAATCTCGTCTCCGAATCTGCCAGCGGCAATCGCAGCCAGCGCCTTCTGATGGCTCTCGTACGAGAACTGATCCATCGCCTCACGCGTGATTCCATAGTGCGCCGCCACACGCTCCGCCGTCAGCCCCATCGACATATATGAACCGGGATAATTCTCCACCAGCCACGGATTCACCGAGATCTTATTCCCACCAAACGGCACATACGACATACTCTCGGTGCCGCCGGCAACGATCACCTCCGCCGATCCGCCGCGAATCCGATCCGCCGCAAGCGCAATCGACTGCAACCCCGAAGCACAGTAGCGATTGATCGTCATCCCCGAAGCAGTAATCGGCAGTCCCGCGCGAAAGCTCGCGACCCGAGCCACATTCATGCCCTGCTCGGCCTCAGGCATTGCGCAGCCTAAAATCACATCCTCGACCTCGGACTTATCGAGTTGCGGCACTCGATGCAACGCGCCGCTAATCGCAAACGCCGCAAGATCGTCAGGACGCGTCGTGCGCAGCGTTCCTCGCGGAGCCTTGCCTACAGCGGTCCGAACAGCAGATGCAATGATGACGTCTTTCATATGACTGCTCCTAATTCCTAAGCGGCTTTCCGGTCTTCAACGTAAACGCAATGCGCTCCTGTGTCTTCTTCTCGCCGCACAGAGAAAGAAACGCCTCGCGCTCCAGATCAAGCAGATACTGTTCGCTCACCAGCGTACCTGGCATCACCTTGCCGCCAGCCAGCGCATACGCGACCCAGTTCGCGACCTTGGCATCGTGATCGGAGATGTACTGACCTTCGTGCATCGTCCACACTGCGAGTTTCAGAGTAGCCAGCACAGACTCACCCGGCGCCGGAATGTCTGTTCGTGCAACCGGCGCGGTGTAACCCGCGTCCGCGACAGCACGCGCCCGCAACTTGGCATCCGTAAGCAAGCGATCGCGGTTGACAGTGATATTGTCCGAAGTCTTCAAAAATCCTAGCCCGCGCGCTTCAGCAGCTGAAGTCGAGACGGTAGCCTTCGCGATCGTCTCAAAGTTTTTCTTCAGCGCTTCAAATATCTCCACGCCTTCACCGCGAGCATCCGGCCGAATGCTCGATCCCGCATCAACCGAGCGCAGTACCATCTCCTTGCACCCGCCACCACCAGGAATCAGGCCGACCCCGGCCTCAACCAATCCCATATAAAGCTCCGCATGAGGTTGCCGCGCTGCAGCATGAAGCGATATCTCCACGCCACCGCCAAGACACATTCCATAAGGTGCAACAACAACTGGCCTAGGGCAAAACTTGATCGCCTGCGTCATATTCTGGAAGGCCTTCACGGCCATCTCCACCTCATCCAACTCCTCTTCCTGAATCCCAAGAAGTAGCTGCATCAGATTCGCGCCAACGGAAAAGTTGGTCGAGTCGCCCGTGATCACGAAAGCCTCGAAGTCCGCAACCTGTTGGCTCGAAGGCTTCAGCGTTTGCGTAATCAGCGAAACGATATCCTCGCCCAGAGCATTCATCTTCGAGTGCAGTTCAATCGCAGCCACACCATTCCCAAGGTCGACAACCGAAGCCCCTGGATTCTTCTTCACCACGCCCTTCGCCTTCTTGATTACTGCAAGCGAAGTAACACCCACGGGCACGAACAAGTGGTTTGTACTCTTCTGCAAAAGGATCGAAGTAGAGCATTCCGCTGAACACGCTGGCGTCGTCCTTGTACCAGGTAGGATTCGCTTCACTATGCTTGTCCGCCCAGGCCAGTAGCTTCTCCACATTCGAAGCGATCGGCGCACCACCCGCACGCATCTTCTCCGTCGTTGCGCGCACACCAGCAGCGTCGAACATCTCAAACGGTCCAAGCTCCCAGTTGAAGCCGGTCTTCATCGCCCGATCGATCTCGACGATGTTGTCCGCCGGTTCATTTCCGGTGTTGGAGATTCGATTCGTCGCGTAAGTAAACAGCTCCGTCAACAGCGGCCAGTAAAAAGCCGCGGCCTTGTCGGTGTGCACGTCCGCGTGAAGCAGTTGTGGAATCCGCACCGTCGTCGACTCCACGTTCTTCGCCATCTCGAGCGCCGGAAACTTCGGCCGCGTCGCGGGCTTGTAATCCAGCGTCTGCCAGTCGAGAACATGCCGCAGATCGCGTCCCTCCGCGTCCTTGCCCATCTTCTTGTAAAAGCCCTGCCCGACTTTATCGCCAAGCCACTTCTGCTCGATCATCTTGCCGATGAAGGGAGCAAGCACCACCTCCGCTCGTTCATCCTTAATCGCCGCCGCCTGCGCCGCAAAGTTCTTCGCAACATGCGCCAGCACATCGATCCCAACCAGATCACCTAAGCGAAATGTTCCCGTCTTCGGCCATCCCAGCGCCGAGCCGGTCAGCGCATCCACCTCCTCGATGGTCAACCCCTGCTCCTGCATCAATCGAATCGCATTACCCATGCTGAACGTGCCGATGCGATTGGCAATAAAGTTCGGCGTGTCGTGCGAGCGAACGATCGTCTTCCCCAACCTCTGGTCGCAAAAGTGCGCGATCATGACTGTGGCCGTGGTGTCTGTATCCTGCGTCGGAATAATCTCGAGCAGACGCATGTAGCGTGGTGGATTGAAGAAGTGCGTTCCGAAGAAGCGCGCACGCGTCTCGGGTTTCAGCCCAGCTGCAATATCAGCAATGGGCAAGCCGCTCGTGTTCGTCGTCAGAATCGACTCAGCTCGAAGATGCTGCTCCACCTTCTCCAACAGCGCGTGCTTGATCTCAAGATTCTCCGCGACCACCTCAATCACCCAGTCGCAGTCGGCAATCAACGCAAGATCGTCCTCGAAGTTTCCAATCGTGATCAGGCGTGCGCTATCGGGAATATAGAAAGCAGCAGGCCTGGACTTCTTCAACCCATCCAAGGCGGCGAGCACAAATTTGTTCCGTTCAGCCTTCAGAGCGTCCGCCGCCGTTCCAGGAGGAACGATGTCGAGCAGCACCACAGGCACGCCAGCATTGGTGACGTGCGCAGCGATGCGCGACCCCATGGTTCCAGCGCCTAGAACGGCGACTTTGCGAATCTGTTTCGTTGCAGCGGTGGTGCTGGGCGGCATCAGGCAGGCTCCTGCAAACGATATTCCCAAACGCGGTGAAGCATACTGAATGGTCATTCATTTCGTCAAGGTCGCGCATGAAATCCCTGTAAATCTTCGTTTTACAGACTTCACCGTGTGCTTTTGCGCGCGAGCCGTTATCATTCTGCGATACGGAGATTCATGCTGGAGACTATTTCTGCCAGCGAAAGGTGTCACCTAAGAATGAAAGCTTTATCACGACGGGAGTTCTGTACCCTCGCCGGAGGCACGGCGGTCGGCCTGTCTTTTGTACCTGTGTGGGGCGCAGAGCAACCCGCCACTTCCTCCTTCGGTCTCGTCGCCGCCACCGACCGCACTCGTATCCTCGCTGCGGCGGACAAATATATCTCGGCGCAGCCCATCACGGTGACGGCCTCAAAGTGTGAGCGAAGCCCCGGCGGCCCGCACGACTTCTACTCCGAAGGAGACTACTGGTGGCCCGACCCAAAGAACCCTGGCGGCCCTTATATCCGTCGCGATGGCTTTTCAAATCCCGCCAACTTCAACGCGCATCGTGAGGCCATGGTTCGGCTCAGCCTCATTGTTCCCGCGCTCACCGCGGCGTGGATACTGACCAGGCAGAAAAAATACGCTGACCATGCCGGCAAGCACCTTCGCGCCTGGTTTGTCGATACTGCCACGAAGATGAACCCTAACCTGGAGCACGCCCAGGCGATCTTCGGTGTCAATCAAGGCCGCGGCATCGGTATCATCGACACGCTGCATCTGGTCGAAGTTGCACGAGCCGCAACATTGTTAACGGATGCCAGCGCCCTCACCGGTTCCGGAGAAGTCCGAGCTTGGTTCGTCCAGTATCTCGACTGGATGCGCACCTCAAAGAATGGACAAGAGGAACGCGACGCCAACAACAATCATGGAACCTGCTGGGTCCTTCAGTCCGGCGAGTTCGCCCGCTTCACTGAAAACGATGAGGTGATGGCGTGGTGCCGCGACCGCTTCCGCACCACTCTTGTCCCCAAACAAATCGCGCCGGACGGCAGTCTTCCGCTGGAACTCGCACGAACCAAACCCTACAGCTACTCCCTCTTCAACATGGATGTGCTCTGCGGTCTCGCCCAAAGTCTTTCCACCGAAAAGGACAGCCTCTGGAGTTTCTCGACTCCTGATGGCCGTGGCCTGCGCAAGATGATGGAATTCATGTACCCCTTTATCAAGGATCGCAACGCATGGCCCTTTGCGCACGACGTCGAGCACTTCGAAGACTTTCCCGTTCGCAATCCGGCGCTTCTCTTCTCGGGCCTCGCCTACAGCCAACCGGACTACATCGCCCTCTGGAAGACGCTGAACCCCGATCCCGTCATCCCTGAGGTAATCCGCAACTTCCCCATTCGCCAGCCACTACTTTGGGTGGGAAAGTCAGCAACTCCGACCAAGGCATAGCAGAGACACAACAGCCGCTGCCGTTGCCTTCAAACGAAGAACAACAGCAGCGGCTCTCAATCCTGCAAACTCCTCTCCGAAGACCTTAGTGCTTGCCAGCCAACCGATTCATCTCCGAACCGGCCAGCAGGAATCCGCCAACACCAAAGACATAGCTCGAGGACGGCTTGAACTTACCCGGCTGCCCATCGATCGGCTGAATCGAACCGAGCCGCCCATCGGCGTAGATATGGCTGAGCATGCCCTTCCACGACTTCTCCACCACAGGCAGATAGGTCTTGCGGTCGAGGATGTGCTCATTGATTCCATAAGCAATCGCATACGTAAAGAAGGCCGAGCCTGAGATCTCTGGCAACTCATACGCATCCGGGTCGAGCAGTCCTGAACGCCACAAACCATCCTTGCCCTGAATCGCCGCTACTAGCGCGGCCATCTGCTTGTACTGCTCGACATACTTCGGCCGGCTCGGATAGTCCTTCGGCATAATCTGAAGCACCTTTACGAGCCCGCCCAGCACCCAGCCATTGCCACGCGACCAGAATAGCTTCTGCCCGTTAGCCTGCTTCTGTGTGAGGTAGCGGCTGTCGCGAAAGTAGAGGTGCTCGTCCTTGTCGAAGAGCAAATCTGAGGTGAGCCACCACTGACGGTCCATATAGTCGAGATACTTCTTGTCGCCGGTCGCCACGTACATGCGCGAAAGCACAGGCGGAGCCATATAAAGGGCATCGCACCACCACCACAGCAGCTTGTTGGGATCATCCGGATGCGCAACCAGCCGGTCCATGACCTCCTTCGTGTGCGCCATGCGAACCGGCTTGCGGTCACTCTGGGGATCGGCGAGATATAGATCCATATAAGCCTTGCCGAGCGCCTGATCATCCGCGTGCGGGAAGCGGTTATCCAGAAGCGTCCAGTCCGACCGCTCTGACAGATGCAACACCGCATCGCGATATTTCGGATCGCCTGTAGCGGTAGAGGCAGCAAGCAAGCCGTCATAGAGCGCAGCGAACGTCCACTGCTTGTTGAACTTCGGCTCAGCATACGCAACCTGCCAGTCCGCGACCTTCTTCATAGCCGCAGTAATGGCCTTGGACTTAATCTCAGTTGAGAGATCGGTCGCCAGGGGTCCAGGATTGTCTATCTGATCTCCGGCGGCATAGCCGTCAACCGGAACAACCTTGGTCGCGGACTGTGCTGCTGGAGCAGTTTGCGCCACCGAGGAGAAACATGCGGTTCCAAGAAAAGCGCACAACACAAGTGCGCTTGCCAGATTGGAGCGGCGATACCTGCATTCGACGTCAGCGCCGAATGTCCCAGAAACATCTACAGCAAAGAACATAATGAATCTTCCTTTTTTATTATTTAGACCGGGCCTTCGTTCATCACCAGTGCCACTGCACTGCGCAACCGGGCCGTGTTGCCCTCGAAGGATGGCCTTAGCTTCGGCGCCTTTGAGAGTGAGTTCCGTTTGAATTCGGCTTCAACCTTCGGGCCGAACATATGCCAGGCAGCGGTAATGTCTCCCACGATGATGATCTCGCTTGGAGCCAGTGCCGACGCAATCATCCGCAGTCCGCGTCCGAGGAATGACGACATCTTCTCCAGCGCCTTGATCGCATCCGCATCATCGGCCTGCGCCATCTTCACCAGCGCGGCAAAATTCTGCGGAGCAGCTCCACCGTGGAGTTCTTTGTAGTACCGTAGCCCTGCACGATTGGAGGCAAGCGTCTCCCAACAGCCCCGCCCGCCGCAACCGCACGGATATCCGTCGTGCTCCATCTCGACGTGACCAAACTCGCCCGCCATACCATTGGCGCCGCGCAGCAATCGGCCATTTGAAAATATTCCGGTCCCGATACCCTCCGACACATTGACGACCACAAGGTCATGAACACCATCACTGTCGCCAAACCATACTTCAGAGAGGGCGCAGGCATTCGCCACGTTGTCCATCTCCACACGCAGGCCGGTCGCGCGTTGAATCCGCGACTTCAGGCTCAACACCGGCCATTTCAGGTTAGGCGCAAAGATGAGCTTCTCCAGCAGCGGGTCCGCACGGCCCGGAAGACTGATACCAATTCCATCGAACGATTTTTCGCTATGATCAGCGATCAGCTTGCGGATGGCCGTAATCATCGGCTGGATCGCCTTGGCCGGGTCAGCGGGCAGAGCGACCACATTCTGCGCAACGATCCTGCCGCCAAGGTCCGTCACAGCAACCGTCGTCTGCGACGGATGAATATCCACCGCAATCACGGCGCGCTGGTGGTTGAGTTCAAGAAAAGTAGGTCTGCGCCCGCGCGGCAGTCTTCCGGTCGATCCTTCAAGAATCCATTTGTCGTGGATCAGATCCTCAACGATCAGAGAGATCGTGCTGCGTTGCAGTCCCGACACACGTGCCAAGTCGGCTCGCGAGATCGGCTGGCGCGTCCGGATGAGGTTGAACACAAGGTTCCGGTTGATCTGTCGCGGCGTCTTGTTGGAGGCGCTCTGCTTTCTGGTAAACGAAAATGTTTGTGTCGGCGGTATGGACATTTTTATCTGGACTTTCCGGCTTTAGAGCTATGAGTTGATGCAACAGCGGCGCACGACGCAACTTTTGCTAATAGAACAATTCATTCAAACATGAGAATGAGATTTCGTTTCCCATCCCTTGACATCCTTCACGACGAGTCTTTATACCACTTGAAGCCGGCATTTTGTAGACGCTGTGAATTATATGGCGACAAACATACTTCCGGCATCCGCCGAATTTCAATTTCCCCAACTAGTTCAGGAGCATCACGTTCATGTACTCCCGCAGGCAATTTTTGAAGTCAGGTGCGACCGTAGCTGCGGTCTCGTTGCTGCCACATCAGTCGCTGAGAGCTTCGATTGCCACTCTGGCCCAGGACGCGGCGAACAGCCCAACAGCCACGCGTCTCGCAACAGGCTGGGAGTACCTTCAAGGATCGTTAGGCGGCCCATGGGAGGCATGGAACAGCGAAGAGGTCGCCACATGGCAGCCCGTAGCGATGCCCCATTGTTTCAACGCCTACGACGGCTGCGACCCGGACGTTCCCTACTACCGCGGCAACGGCTGGTACCGAACCCACATCCCCGTAGCGAATCCGTACAAGGGCGGCCGCACCCTGCTCCACTTTGAGGGTGCAGGCCAGGCAACAGCCGTCTATGTCGGCGAAGCACTGGCTGGAAAACACGTCGGCGGCTACGACGAGTTCGTTATCGACATCACCCACCTCATTCACCCCTTCACCGACAACGCCACGCTAGCCCCAACCGCAGCCGCCAAGTCCAAAACAAAGAAGCTCTCGGGCGTTCCCATCGCCATCCTCTGCGACAACTCCCGCGACCTCGACCGCATCCCCTCCGACCTAAGCGACTTCAGCCTCTACGGAGGAATGTATCGCCACGTCAACCTCGTCTACGTCCCGGCCGTCTCCTTCGAGACCGTACACGTAAAGACAACCCTCGCTTCCCCCAAGTCCCCCGCCGACATCTCCATCGTCGCCACCCTCTACAACCCCACCGGTGTAAACGACCCACTCGAAGTAGCGGTCGAAGTCCTAAACGCCAAGGGAACATCCGTCCACACCTCCAAACGCACAATCAAGCCGTGGACAGCAGCCACCGAGATTGTCACCTTCCACATACCCACTCCGGAGCTCTGGAGCCCATCAACCCCGCACCTCTACCAGTGCCGCATCACTCTCACCAGCCCCGGCGGCGAGTACGTCGCGCATGAAACCTTCGGTATCCGCCACACCGAGTGGGTCGACCACGGCCCCTTCAAGCTGAACGGCGAGCGCCTCCTTCTCCGCGGAACCCACCGCCACGAAGACCACGCAGGCTACGCAGCCGCCATGCCCGACGACCTCATCGCCCAGGAGATGCAGCTCATCAAGGACATGGGTGCAAACTTCATCCGCCTGGCTCACTACCAGCAGTCGCGCCGCGTCCTCCAGCACTGCGACCGTCTCGGCATCCTCGTCTGGGAAGAGATTCCCTGGTGCCGCGGAGGCGTAGGCAACGCCATCTTCAAAGAGATGGCTCGCCGCATGCTCCGCAACATGATCGCTCAGCACCACAACCACCCCAGCGTCCTCCTCTGGGGCCTGGGCAACGAGAACGACTGGCCCACCGAATACCCCGAGATCAACAAGCCGGAGATCCGCGCCTTCCTCACCGAGCTTCGCGACCTCTCCCACCAGCTCGACCCCTCGCGTTTCACCACCATTCGCCGCCTCGACTTCGCCCGCGACATCCCCGACGTCTACTCGCCCTCCATCTGGGCCGGTTGGTACAGCGGCACCTTCCCTGAGTACCAGAAGTCCCTCGAGACACAGCGCGAGCGCGTCAATCATCTCTTCCACGCCGAGTGGGGCGCCGACAGCCACGCCGGCCGTCACTCCGAAAACCCCGACAAAGTCCTGGCCAACATTGCCACAGGCCACGGTACCGACGAGCGTGGACTGGCCTACCTGAACACCGGCGGCGAAGCACGCGTCTCCAAGGACGGAGACTGGTCCGAGACCTACGCCTGCAACCTCTTCGACTGGCACCTCAAAGTGCAGGAGACCCTTCCCTGGTTCACCGGCTCAGCCCAGTGGATCTTCAAGGATTTCACCACTCCCCTGCGTGTTGAGAATCCTGTTCCCCGCGTCAACCAGAAGGGCCTTGTCACCCGCGACATGCAGAAAAAAGAGGCCTTCTACGTCTTCCAGTCCTACTGGAGCGAAGTCCCCATGGTGCACCTCTACGGACACACCTGGCCCATCCGCTGGGGCGAGCCCAACGAGCAGAAGATGGTCAAGGTTTACTCCAACTGCGAGACCGCCGAGCTCTTCGTAAACGGCAAATCAACCAGGCTACGCCACCGTGACAGCCAGGACTTCCCTGCCGCAGGCCTCCGCTGGATAACTGCATTTGTAGCAGGTAACAACCATCTCCGAGTCGTCGCCAAGCGGGGAAACACAACCGTAACCGACGAACTAGAGTTCTTCTACCAAACTGAGCCATGGGGCAAACCCACAACACTCAAGCTCGCCGAGAAAAACCGAACTGGAGACAAAGTCACCCTCGAAACCAAACTCTTGGATGACAATGGTAATCTCTGCCTCGACGCCCGCAACCAGGTTCGCTTCAGCCTCGCTGGCGAAGGACGTCTGATCGACAATCTGGGCACCCCTACTGGCTCGCGCGTCGTGCAACTCTACAACGGCCGCGCCGAGATCACTGTGGAAAAGAGCCTTACCGGCCAGACCGTCGCTGCAATCAGTTCGGCTGGAATCCCCACCGCATTCTTCACGATTGTCTGGGCGTAACCGGTTTCATCAATCATCAAGACTGGCGCTCTGAATCGCTCATTATCGTTTTTTTCTTTCAACTTCGATAAGACCGTTGACAATTGTTCATTCAGCGAACTATCTTTCATCGTTCCCCAAATTTAAACCGCCCAGCAGCTCAAAAAGCTGTAAGGCAAACGATTGACTCAATTGGAGGCTGGATAATGACCACGGGCCCGCAAATCAGATGGTGGAAGCTCGCATTGCTTGTGCTTGCTTCTGCCGTCTTCACAGGTAGCGCGTTAGCGCAGCTCAGTACGGCAACTCTATTTGGCAATATCACCGATTCCACTGGTGCCGTCGTGCCAAACGCAACCATCACCCTGACGCAAACCGAGACCAACTTCGTCCGGGTCGCCAAGACCAAGGAAGATGGCTCCTACCGCGAAGAGTTCCTTCCCGTCGGACCGTACAAGATCTCCGTTGCAGCCCCAGGGTTCAGGTCTTTAGTTCGCAGCGGAATCGCCCTTTCGGTCATGCAGAACGCAGAGCTATCGCTTGCCCTTGAGCTCGGCACAGCAACCGAGACCGTCAATGTCTCCGCCGATATCCCGTTGGTCAACACAGGAGACTCCACACTCGGCCGCACTGTCTCCAACGTCGAAATCGATAACCTTCCGCTCATCAACCGCAACGTCGACCGGCTCCTACAGCTCGTTCCGGGCGTCCAGAAGGTCGACACTATCAACAATCTCGGCTATCAGGAGATCAAGGTACTGGTCAACGGCTCCACCGATGGATTCGTCGGTCAGGTCTCCTACTATCTCGATGGCGGCCTCAACATGACCGGTCTCCGCAACAGCGGCAACCAGGTTCCCAACCCCGACGCAATCAACCAGTTCAACGTCGTCACCAACAACTACAGCGCCCAGCTCGGCCGTTACTCGTCTGCCGTCGTCAGCGTCATTTCAAAGGGCGGCACCAACAACTTCCACGGCTCGGCATTCGAGTTCTATCGCAGCAGAAACTTCAATGCGATTGCTCATAACTCTGGCGTAGGTGCGACGAAGAATCCATACAACCAGCACCGGTTCGGCGCCACGATCGGTGGTCCCATCCGCCACGATAAAGACTTCTTCTTTGGCAGCTTCGCCGGATACCGTTTCATTCAGTACACCGACTACAGTGGCAGTCTGCCTAGCGCCGCACAGATCCGTGGTGATTTTTCCGAAAACATGCCAACTACGGCGGAGCAGGCGAACTGCACTACCGCACCGACGTCTGCTGCCAATACGGCTGTTCACTTCCTCGTATGCAACCCGGCTACGAAACTGCCCTATGCCGGAAACAAGCTGCCCACCGTTGATCCGACGGCAGTAAACATCCTGAACTTCCTGACAAAGATCCTTCCCGCCCAGCAACCGGCCAGAACTGGCGATACGCGGTATACCTTTCGCACTCGTGGAGCGGTACCGGAGCAGAACGAAGAGTACCTGATCAAGACGGATCACCAGCTTACTCAGGCACACCGCCTCACACTCAGCTACTTCCTGCTGAACTATAAAGTCCGCATCAATCCACAGAGCCCCATGCTCACCCAGCTGTGGTCCTACTCGAACTACGCCAACAAGCAACAGAATGCCAATATCAGCGACGTATGGACGGTTAGTGGACGCACCATCAACCAGTTCTGGGTCAACTACACACGCCAGAATGGCGGACGCAATGCGGTGTCTGGTGACCCCACGAAGAAGACACTGGCCGACTTTGGCTCAGACTTCGGAGTCGTCGGCACTCCTTCCCTCTCGGACATTAACGTAACCGGCGTGGAAGGCTTCCGGCTTGGCCAGGCCATCACCGGTCCCAAGGCAGGCGCGAACGTCTATGGCATTCGCGATGTATTGAGCACAACCCGCGGCAAGCACACGCTCTATTTCGGTGGCGAAGCGGGCCTTGAAAAGGATTTCCAGCTTACCTCGCTCAGCAACTACGGCGCGTTCACGTTCAATACGACGAACGGATCGAGCGCCGCACGTACAACCAACGCTCTGTCAGACTTTGTTGCAGGCATCCCGGTATCCATGGCACAGGACACTGGCCTGTACGCCAACGCCAACTACTTCAGCTACGGCGTCTTCGCGCAGGACGACTGGCGCATCCGTACCAACCTCACTCTCAACCTGGGCGTGCGCTACGACTGGCAGCAGGCGCCCACCGATCCGCAACAGATGCAGACGAACTTCACGCCCGGCGTCCAGTCTCATGCATTCCAGAACGTGTCGATCATCGGTAAGACCGGACCACAGCTTGCCCCCATCGGTATGCTGTTCCCTGGCGATCCCGGCGTACCCACAGGCGGTGTATTCACACCCCAAAACCACGTCTCGCCCCGTGTAGGTTTTGCCTATGATCCTTTCAACAATGGCAAGACGGTAGTCCACGGCGCTGCTGGGCTCTTCTTCGGTGGCATCTCCGGCAACCAGTGGGAGTTCCCCTCGAACTTCGCTCCATACGCTGTACGCAACACATACAGCAAGGTCGTCTCGCTCACTCATCCGTACACCGGCGACTTGACGGAGTTTCCAACCGGCACCAACCCATACCCAGGCCTGAGCTTCGCGCGTTCTTCCAACAGTGCCACCTTCCTTCCCCTCAACCAGATCGTTGCATTCGACCCCAATTACCGCTGGCCTTACTCCATCCAGCTCAACTTCGGTGTTCAGCAACAGCTGACGAATAGTCTCGCTCTGAGCGTTACCTACGTAGGCTCGCTCAATCGCAAGAACCCTCTGTACAACGACATCAACGGACCTCAATTCAACATCACTGCCAACAACACAAGCGGGGCCAGCTGCACGGACCTCACAAAGGCTTGCGGCTACGCCAATACCAGTGCCACCGTCAATAATCGCCGGCCACTCAACTCCAGTTTCGGTCAGTCGGCAGCGAATCCGATCTACAGTAACGTGTTCATCATTCGCTCCAACCAGAACTCCAACTACAACGGTCTTCAGGTCTCGCTGGAACAGCGCATCACACACCACATCAGCGCTCGCGGCTACTACACCTGGAGCAAATCACTGCAGAGCAATGCCCTCGACACCACTGGCGGTCTCAACGGCACCTTCGTTGACGCCAACTACCCGCAGCTCGAGTATCGCCAGCGTTCGGACCAGGACCGCCGTCACATGATGACGATGTCCTTCGTCTGGAAGCCCGACTATTTCGACCACTTCAACCGTTTCACCAGGCTCACGCTGAACGGCTGGACAGTAACAGGTATCTGGACAGCAAACAGTGGCCAGCCCTTTACCCCGACCGTTGGTACGGACAACTACTTCTCGGGCCTTGGCAACAATCGCCCGAGCATTGTGCCCGGCAAGACGCCTCACACGCTTCCCAATAAGTCGCGCGTCGCGGAGATGGCGCAATGGTTCGATACGTCGGCCTATTGCCGCCCCGGAACCGATGCCGGTTGCCCTGGGCTTGGGCCTTTGGGTCTGCTCGGAAACACTCGTCCGGCGCAGCTCGACGTTCCCGGTTACCGGAATGTCGACGCTTCGCTCTTCCGTTCCTTCAACATCCGCGAATCGCTCGCCTTCCAGCTGCGTGGAGAGGTTTCGAACGTCTTCAACCTCGTAAACCTCGGCACTCCGTCGGCTGCATTCAACAGCACCACCTACGGCCAGATCACCGGCAGCGGTGGGGGGCAGCGCATCATCCAGGTTGGCGGTCGCATCCTGTTCTAAACAAAATCCTCCAACCTCCCGGAGCACCCCGCAACTCAAGGTGCTCCGGGAGTTTTTTTTCTTTAAACAGCAGCTATTCTTAAGTCTGTCCGTCGAACTAAGAGACCTATTCCCTGCTCCGGTATAGTAAGTCTTCCAGCTGTAATCCCTTGGAGGTAGTTCTGTGCGAGTGCGAAGTTTAGTAGCGGCTACAGTTATGCTCGGAATGGCCTTGTGCTCTGGCTCTCCGGCACAAGATCTGGCCAGCTTCGAGAAGCGAACCACGGTCAAGGTGCTGCCCAACGGCCTCACCCTCATCGTCTCCGAACGGCCCGAAGCCCCCGTCTTCAGCTTCTACACCCTTGTCGACGCCGGTTCAGCCGACGACCCCCAGGGCGACAGCGGCCTCGCTCACATGTTCGAACACATGGCCTTCAAGGGCACTCAGGAGATCGGCACCTCCAACTTCCCCGCCGAAAAGGTAGCCCTCGCCAAAGTCGAGATCGCCTACGCAGCCTACGACGCCGAACTCCGCAAACTCGTCGGACAGGACCCCGCCAAGCTCGCCCAGCTCAAGAAAGCCTTTGAAGACGCTCAGGCGGCAGCCCAGAAGTTCGTCATTCCCAACCAGTTCTCCGAGATCGCCGAGCAGCAAGGCGCCGTCGGTATCAATGCCTCCACCGGCGAAGACTCCACCCAGTACTTCTGGTCCATGCCTTCCAACCGCCTCGAGCTCTGGGCCTACCTCGAAAGCCAGCGCATCGCCCAGCCCGTTCAGCGCGAGTTCTACAAAGAGCGCGACGTCGTCCAGGAAGAGCGCCGCATGCGCACCGACTCCTCCCCCATCGGCCGCCTGGTTGAGCAGTTCCTGGCCACCGCCTACGTCGCCCACCCCTACGGACGCAGCGGTGTCGGTTGGGAGAGCGAAATCAGCCAGGTCACCGCCTCCGAGGCCGAAGCCTTCCACAAGAAGTACTACGTTCCCTCCAACATCGTCATCGCCGTCGTCGGCGACGTCAAAGCCAGCGAGGCCATGCCCATCCTCGAGCGTTACTTCTCGAAGATCCCCGCCGGCCCCAAGCCCGCCCCCATGACGACCATCGAGCCCCCGCAGTTCGCTGAAAAGTCCGTCGTCATCAAGGAAGCCACCCAACCCTTCTACCTCGAGGGCTACCATCGCCCCGACTACCGCGACCCCGATGACTCTGTCTTCGACGCCATCACCGACATCTTCTCCAACGGCCGCACCGCCCGCCTCTATCGCTCACTCGTCCGCGACCAGAAGATCGCCGCGACCGCAGAAGGCTTCAGCGGATTCCCCGGCCAGAAGTATCCCGGCCTCTTCGCCTTCTACGCCGTCCCTCTCCCCGGCCACAATCCCGAGGAGATGCGCACCGCCATCCACAAGGAACTCGATCGCCTCAAGAACGAGGACGTCACCGACGAAGAGCTCGCCCGGTTCAAGACCCGCGCCCGCGCCGATCTTCTCCGCGGCCTCGCCGACAACGACGGCCTCGCCCACCAGCTAGCCGAGTACCAGACCCGCTACGGCGACTGGCGACAGCTCTTCCGCGAACTCGACCAGATCGACGCCGTCACCAAGGCCGACATCCGCCGCGTCGCCAACAAGATCTTCATCGACAGCAACCGCACCAGCGCACGTATCGAATATCAAGAGCCGCAACAAAAGCCGGCCCCAAGCACGGGAGGTGCTGAGTGAAGAATTTCGCAAGCAGATCGACCCCTTTCCTAAGCATCGCTCTAGGCATGGCAATCGCCGCGACCGCAGCCATCGCGCAGACGACGCCTGCACCCGCGGCAGCAGCAAAGCCCGCATCCTCCGCCCCTGCAGCAGCCGCCCAGCCCTGGAATAAAATCCCCATCCCACCGCTCCACGCCTTCAAGCCCGCGCAGCCAAAGCGCATCGAGCTCTCGAACGGCCTCATCATCTTCCTGCAGGAAGACCACGAGCTACCCTTCATCAACGGAAGCATCCTCATCCGCGGAGGCAGCCGCGACGAACCCGCCGACAAGGCAGGCCTCGTCACCCTCTACGGCCAGACCTGGCGCACCAGCGGCACCCCCACCATCGACGGCGACAAGCTCGACGACAAGCTCGAAGCCAAAGCCGCCAGCATCGAAACCTCCGGCGGCAGCGCCAACACTTCCATCCACTGGTCCAGCCTCAAGGGCGACTTCGACACCGTCTTCAGCGCCACCATGGATCTCCTCCTCCACCCAAACTTCAAGGCCGATAAGCTCGCCCTCGCCAAGCGCCAGATCGCCACCGGCATCGCCCGCCGTAACGACGACGCCAGCGGCATCGCCCTCCGCGAGGCCCTCAAGACCGCCTACGGCCCCACCAACCCCTACGCCCGCCACCCCGAATACGCCACCATCGGCGCCGTCACCCTCGACGACTTCAAGGCCTGGCACCGGCGCACCGTCGTCCCCAACAACATGATCGTCTCCGTCTCCGGCGACTTCGACTCCGCCGCCATGGAAGCCAAGCTCCGCGCCGCATTCGAGCCCCTCCCCCGCGGCGAAGCCTTCCAGGCCGCCAAGATCTCCTTCACCGACCCCAAGAGCGCCGTCTACTTCGTCAACAAGGACGACGTCAACCAATCCAACATCTTCATCGTCGGCCTCGGCACCGAGCGCTCCAACCCCGACTACTACGCTCTCAGCGTCATGAACGAGATCTTCTCGGGCGGCTTCGGCTCCCGCGTCGTGCAGAACGTCCGCACCAAGCTAGGCCTGGCCTACGGCGTCGGCGGCTCCTTCAGCGCATCCTACGACCACCCCGGCGTCTTCTACGTAGAAGCCGGCACCAAGAGCGCCAGCACCGTAGCCGCAACCAAAGCCATGCTCGACGAGGTCGAACGCCTCAAGACCGTCCCGCCCACGCCAGCCGAGCTGACCAAAGCCAAGGACCAGCTCCTCAACTCCTTCATCTTCCGCTACGACTCGCCCGACAAGATCCTCAACGAGCAGGTCACGCTGGCCTTCTACGGCTACCCCTCCGACTTCCTCGAGAAGTACAAGACCGGCATCGAAAAAGTCACCGCCGCCGACGTCTCCCGCGTAGCCAACAAATACGTAGACCAATCCAAGCTAGGCATCGTAGTAGTAGGCAACCAGTCCGAGATCAAACCCACCCTCGACGCCCTCGGCAAAGTAACCCCAATCGACATCACCATCCCACCCCCACCCGGCAAACCCGCCGAGTAAGGGTGCATAGCTACGATGCAGTCCTCAGCCATCTTCACCGGCAAAGAACGCGACTCCGAATCAGGAAACGACTACTTCGGGGCCAGGTACTACGCCAGCAGCATGGGGCGGTTCATGAGCCCCGACTGGTCAGCCAAAGAAGAGCCCGTTCCGTATGCCAAACTCGACAATCCACAGACACTAAATCTGTACAGCTATGTGCAGAACAATCCGCTGTCGCAAGTCGATGCGGACGGACACTTTGCTTCGCCGTGGCACTTTGCGCTGACATTCCTGGCAGCAATTCTCACAGGACACGATCCGATACATGCCGCAATCTGCGGGTGTGAAGGATGCCATGGTGGATGCCCGGAAAGGGACGCAATCAGGCAATCCTGATGACGTACACACCCATGGGGATGAGGGCTAAGGGTGAGTCGAGAGCTCAAGCAGTGGCAGGAGCAGAGCAAACCATTATGAACGAGGAAGCGAAGGGAGATATAGCTAGTAAACATACGAGAGCGGACCGCCATGCGTTGGGTCATGGCCCCGACAACGAGTGGGCTCCACAGGATGGTGGTTACGGAGGCTTGACTCACTGGGGTGTCGTCAAGCACGAGTTCGGAGATTGGTTACCGTCCCCTTGGACATTATTGGGAGCACTCATAGACGAGATGCATGGATCCTGGCCCTCTGTTGGTGGCGGCTCGTCCCATGCTCCGCCAGGAGGCGGGTTCCATCCCGATTGGAGGCCCCAGTGCATCGGATGCTTCGTGCCTCCCGGGTATAGTCCCATACGCCCGCAGCCAATGCCTGATCCAAGTCAGATCCATCGGGGGGCGCAATGATGATTCTTCGAGTCAGAATCGCTATGGGGACTCTGCTGGCTTGCGCTCTGGTTAATGTCTACGGACAAGCGCAGGAGGTGCGCTGTCCACAGGACAAGCGTTCGGGCGCAGATGCTACACAGTTCAAAGTCAGCGTCGGCACGGTGACCATGCCGATTGGGGCGTTCCTGTTAGTGCGGCATGGAAGCCAGCTCGGAGCGATTCGGCTTACCAGCCTGACCCCCGGCCCAAATCAGGCGGAAGGCCGATCGAACTACGAATCGTACTCCTTGCCGGACAAGTCAACGTCGTTCACTGCGCAGGGGGTCGAGCATCAGGTCGGAGAGATATACATTGGACCGACCACGGGAGTGCATCCATTCTACGCCCACACCGAACGCAACAATTTGGTCCGCGTCGGCAAGTGGAGGCTCCGGTTCGCATATCCTTCGGTCTTGGAGATGTCTCTCGGCTCCTCTTGGAAGGCCGAACACGATGAGGGGTTCGAGTTCGCTCCGACTTCAGCATGCCAGTTGTCGGAGATCGACGCCACCGACAAGAGGTTGCGCTGGTTCCGATGGGACAAGACCACTCAGGTGACCTTGCCCATTGCCGATCTACCGAAGTAGCCGGAACCAGAATGCGCTGCCTCTGGCAGCGGATGTAGGGGTGACCTATCACTACGGCGCGAACTTCCTTCAGTTGCGACTGCACTCCAAGTTCTAAGCATTCGTGTGTTTTAACGGTATCCCGTTCTACCGGCAAAGAACGCGACACAGAATCTGGGAACGACTACTTCAAGGCGAGGTACTACGCCAGCAGTATGGGCCGGTTCATGAGCCCCGATCCGCTGATGTGGCTGGAATGGCAGCATGGCAGGGAAGAGGAGCAGGCGGGTGGCCCATACATTAAAACTCATCAACAACTCGGGTGCCCCATTCATGCGGCCTCATCGCATGAGCGGGTCATTCGCGCAAAGCGCGAACCATCTTCCTCTCACAAGCTCCCGAAACGACGGCCAGGCAACCCCGCCCGAGCCTAAACCCACCTATGCCCGGCCGATACCGTTGCTCTCAATTATCTTGAGCCCCAGACGCTCCACTGCTTCCCGTGAAGTACTCAGATGCGCGGTGACAGGCAGGCCTTCCTTCCTCCACGCCTTGAGTCCTCCCTCGAGAACCCACACATTCGAGATGCCTTTCTTTTGCAACGCAACAGCCACGCGCGCACTGGTCAGATCCCCAGCCGAAGAACAGTACAGAAGGATCTCCAAATCCTTAGGTACCTCGATTCGTAATCGATCGCGAAGGCGAGCTGGGTCCATCCGAACAGCCCCGGGAATACCAGCACCTTCTCCCTGCGTCGTTTCAAAACGCAGTAGATCGATCATGGCAATTCGCTCACCCGACTCAAGCTTCTTCTGCAGAAGTAACGGCGTCATCCTTCGTAGCCGCAGATGACGCAGCATGTGCACCATCACCCAGGCGCGCCAGGCAGCGTAACAAGCAATCGGTAAACCGATCGCCGCTACAAGCACATCTTCGAATCGAGTCATCGATGTAACGACGACTTCCAACTGATTTGCGAAACGATAACCCAGACCGGCATACAAGGCCGACCACAACAAAGAACCGACAGAGTCATAAGCCAGGAACGTGATTCTGTTCGAACCTTCGATTCCCGCCATCGGCGGCGTGACGCCGTCCAGTCCAGGAACGAACTTCGCGATGATCAGAGATTGCAGTCCCCATCTTTCGAAGACCTTATGCGCTCTCTGTGCACAATAGTGGGGGTCACTGCTAAAAGCACATAGTATCCGCATGATCTGGCTGCCCCACCGGCGGCCTGCTTCGAACCACGCAAGATCGCCAGCAAGACACCCCAGGACGCCCACGCCCACTACGAGGATCATATTCAGTTCGCCAACCCGTGCAAGAGCTCCCGCAGCCAGCAGGAAAAGAATTGCCGGAACGGGAAGACAGATCTGCCTGGCAAATACAGCAGTCCAAAGAACGAAATAGCTCACCCTGAACGCATGATTAAGCGGATCGACCATCCCGTCTCCCGGTGCAAGTTGGAATCTGCACAAAGAATAGACGTTCTGGTGTCCGGATGCAGCGTCTTGATGGCATCCCACGAATCAGCTACTTCTGCGCCGGCACATCCATCTCTTTCAAATAAGCAGCCGACAGCGTCCCCTTACTCTTAGCAACCGGCAGCAGCGTCGGATAAAACTGAACAAACGTAGTATCCACCGCTCCATGCTCACTATGGCAGCTATAGCAAGCAGCCGTAGTCGGAATCATCTTCGCGGTCTTACCGTCACCAAACCCAAAAAACGCCCAGTTGCCGGCGAAGCGCGAGTCCTTCACATGCACCTCAACCCCCATCACATCGGACCCCTGATAATTCCCCTTCTGATTGATCGACCCTCTTCCCTCAGCGCGGCGCCCCTCAAGCACGAACATCGTCTTATCCGGCCACGTACCCGTCTCCACAAAAGTCTTGTACGCCTCAGGATTCACAAACACGTTATCGAACATGTGGTGGCCCATCTGCATCCCCTCGGGGTTGTAACTCATATCGAACCCTGTCGACAGATACACCCACTCCCGATAGTGTTCCGGCAACTTCATCTGTCCGTCGCCGGTATACTGCGGGACAACGCTCGGCGCCGGAGCCGCATACTCGCGGAGATAAGCCGGGGACGCCACCATCGCCGCACTGAACAATCCAAGAAGTAGTTTGCTGATCATGCCTCACAGTATTGCGCCGAGCTCCCTCAGTTAGCCATACCGTCCGCTGCATCCAACCGGCAATTCGCTGCATTTCTGGTCGCGTGGCGAAGTCGTAGAATACGATTCTCGATATGGATACGACCGGCACACGCTCCCATTCGCCACAATGGTTCTGGATAGCCACCATCTGGTCCGCCGTCGGTCTGTTCGATGCCACGCAGAACGTCTTCGTCATGCGCGCAGAAGGCATGCACCACAACTGGGGACGGCTCTTCTTATGTCTGCTCATCGGATGGCTGCCATGGGCGCTCGCAACCCCAACTGTACTTCGCCTTGGCCGTCGTTACCCTCCAGTGCAGTGGAAGCCCCTCTCTACCTGGATCAGGCACCTCGCTGCCTGCCTCGCCATCGGCCTCATCTTCTCGGCCTGGACCGCCGCCCTCGAAAAACTGATGAACCCCTGGGCTAAAGTTCCAGGCCCCGGATCATTCCCGCATCTCCTGTCGCAGACGTTCTACAACGGGCTTCTCTCCACCTTCTTCCTCTACACCGCCATCCTTCTGGTCGGTCGTATGCTCGACTCCCGCGAGCGCCTGGCCCTTCAACAAACCGAGACCGCACGCCTCAACGAGCAGCTATCGAAGGCACAACTCAGCGCTCTCCGCCGACAGATCGAGCCGCACTTCCTCTTCAACACACTCAACTCCATCGCCGGCCTCATTCGCGAAAAAAGAAACGACGCAGCCGTCAGCATGATCGTCGAACTCAGCGACTTCATGCGCCGCGTCCTCGAAGACTCCAATCGGCAACAGGTACCCCTCGGCGAAGAACTAGAGTTCGCGCAAAAGTATCTCGAAATCCAAAAAGTCCGCTTCGTCGAACGCCTCCAATGCTCCGTCAACGTTCCCAGCGAACTCCTTCTCGCACAGGTACCCACACTCATCCTGCAACCCATGGTCGAAAACGCCATCAAGCACGGCATCGCAAAACGAGCCCAGGGCGGCGCGGTCCGAATCCTCGCATCTCGTTCAAACGGCATGCTCACACTCAGCGTCTACAACGACGGCCCCAGCCTGCCCGCAAATGTCGAGAAGATTCACTCCGGGATCGGCATCTCCAACATGCGAACCCGCCTGCAAAGCCTCTACGGCGACGCCTTTCAACTAGACATGCACAACCAGGGCCTCAGCGGCGTCGAGGTCTCAGTCTCCGTTCCCTTCAAGGAGTAGCTTCGTGCCAGAAGAACGCCCCCACAAAATAACTACCGTCATTGTGGACGACGAGCCACTCGCACGAAGCAATCTAACCGTGCTCCTGCGCCTCGATCCCAAAATCGAAATCGCCGCCGAATGCGGCTCAGGCATAGACGCGCCCGAAGTCATCCGCAGCGCAAAACCAGACCTCGTATTCCTCGACGTTCAGATGCCCGAATGCGACGGCTTCGACGTCCTCGAACTTCTAGGCAAAGATGTCCCTCCCGCCATCGTCTTCGTAACCGCCTATGACCAGTACGCCCTTCGCGCCTTCGAGGCCGGAGCGCTAGACTACCTCTTGAAGCCGTTCGACAACGCTCGATTTGATCTCGCACTCGACCGCGCGAAACAACGAATCAAACTCGGCAAAGATCACCCCGCAAAACTAGACCGCCTCGCCATCAAAAGCGCAGGGCGCGTCTCCTTCCTCCGCATCTCCGAGATCGATTGGATCGAGGCCGCCGACTACTACGCATGCCTGCACGTAGGTCAGCGAACTCACATGTTGCGCCGCAGCATATCTGAGCTCGAACAAGACCTTGACCCAGCCCACTTTTGCCGCATCCATCGATCCACCATCATCAATCTCGACCGCGTCCAAGGTCTGAAACTCAACGAAGACGGCGAGTACGAAGTGATGCTCGAAAACGGCACCAGCCTCCGCTTAAGCAGGAGCTATCGCAAGCAACTGCAAAGCAGTTTGGGAGTCCGCACCTCGCAAACTTCCTGACACATTCACTTAGGCCGCATTTCCACAGAAAACGCGCTATTTCCACACAAATAAAGGCTTTACACCCTCTTGCATTCCCGAAGATCCGGCGTACTATTCAACTCAACGGAAGAGAAATCTTCCAGAAGGAGAGAGTAGACAAGAGCCATCAGGAATCGGGAGCGGAACCCGCAAGGGAACCAGGAACGAGACTCGCGAGGACCGGCAACGGAACTCACAGAAGCACTCAGGAAACTGGCTGCGGATGGATGGCACAAGAAAGCTCTTACAGCGAATGGAATGACGGACGAGAACGGGAAGCGGCGGGCGCAAGTTCGCAGGCTCCGAAGGATTCCGGAGTGACGATCGGTGTGATCTGGACCCCGAACCAGATCTTCGAAAAATCGGAAAGCAGGGGCGAGATCTCGAAAGGGAGCTCGCCCCTTTGCTTTGATGCGATACCGTCTACTGGCAATGAATCGTGAACGGAATCTTCTGCGCCACGGCATTGGGAGACATGATGTCGATCTGTACCCAGCCCCGGTAGTTTCTGAACTGCGGCGTGTTCGCTCCAAGACGCCAATCGTCGTAGACCGGCACAGAGCGGTTCGGCTGCGATAGGTCGACGGTCCTGGACGTAGAAGAATGGCCGCCATCGCTCCGGGAAAATGTATAAGTCATGGCCGTAGGCGACGAGGCGATCACACCCCAGCCAAACTTTAGGTCCACTGGGCACGGCCCGCTATATTGATAGCCTTCGGCAATCTGCCCGTTGGCACGTAAAGACGATCCTCCAATGCGAACCCCCGCCTGAGCTACCTGGCCCACTGCGAGAACCGACACAACCGAGACCACTAGGACAGTTAGAGCTGCAATTCGTATTTTCATCAACTTGTCTTCCTTGAAAGGGATAGGACCAACGTCACATTCACGAACAACACACAGAAAGGGTCGCCCTGACACAAAATGCTCCGCACAACATTGGACGCCCCATTCATGCACTCTTATCGCGTGAACGGATCATTCGGACGAAACCACGAGCCGCCTTCCTATCCCAACCGACCCTGCACCCTTCGTACCATCCCCCACACCCCGTCATCGTGAGACCATATCTCTGTATGCAAACCCCAGACTTCGCCATCGCCATCATGGCCGCCGGAAAAGGCACGCGGCTCAAGAGCAAGCATCCCAAAGTCCTCCACGAGATCGGTGGCCGAGCACTCCTCCTCCACGTTATCGCCGCCGCCAAATCCCTCGTCCCCGCCGACCACATCTACTGCATCATCGGCCACGAAGCCGACCGCGTCCGCTCTACCGTCGCCTCCACCGGCGTCCAGTTCGTCCTGCAGGAGCAGCAGCTAGGCACCGGCCACGCCCTCCAGATGCTCAAGGCCGACTTCGCCCTCTCCGGCGCGCCCATCCCCGAGCAAATCCTCGTACTTTCCGGCGACGTTCCCCTCATCCGCCCCGAAACCCTGCGCGCCATCCGCGACCTCCACCTCGCCGAGCACGCCGCCATGACCATCCTCACCGCCGTGCCCTCCAACCCCACCGGATACGGCCGCGTCCTCCGCCGCACTGCCACCGGCCCCGAGGTCACCGCCATCGTCGAGCAAAAATCCCTTACGCCCGACCAGCTTTCCACGCCCGAGATCAACTCCGGTATCTACTGCTTCAACACCCGCGCCCTCTTCTCGAAGCTCGACGCCCTCTCAACTAACAACGCTCACGGCGAGTTCTACCTCACCGACGTCGCCGCCATGCTCGTAGCCGACGGTCAACGCGTCGTAGCCCTCCAGGCCGACCATGTCGACGAGGTCCTCGGCGCCAACACCATCGTCGAGATGATGCACCTCGACACCGCCATGCGCCGCGCCACCGCCCGTCGCCTCATGGCCTCCGGCGTCACCATCTATCGCCCCGAGACCTGCGTCATCGACGCCGAGGTCACTATCGAACCCGACACCATCATCGAGCCCTACGTCCAACTCCTCGGCGAAACCCACATCGGCGCCGACTGCCGCATCCGCTCCTTCTCCGTCCTCCAGGACACCACCCTCGGCAACAACGTCATCATCCGTAACGGCTGCATCACCGACGCCTCCACCATCGCCGATGGAGCCATCCTCGGCCCCTACGCCCACCTCCGTCCCGAAAGCCACATCGGCGAAGACGCTCGCATCGGCAACTTCGTCGAGACCAAGAAAATGAGCCTCGGCAAAGGCTCCAAGGCCAACCACCTCACCTACCTCGGCAACGCCACCATCGGCGCAGGAACCAACATCGGCGCAGGAACCATCACCTGCAACTACGACGGCGTCCACAAGTACCCCACCACCATCGGCGACAACGTCTTCATCGGCTCCGACTCTTCCCTAGTAGCCCCCATCACCATCGAGTCTGACTCCTACATCGCCGCCGGAAGCTGCATCACCGAAGACGTCCCCGCAGGAGCCCTCGCCCTCGCCCGCACCCGCCAAACCAACAAACCCGGCTGGGTCGCCGCGAAGAAAGCTCAAAGCGGGAAGAAGCAAACCGACTAGGCAATATCGACATAGAGCGGAAAATTCAAAGGAGCGTTACTCTTTGGCGTCGCGCACCTTTTGCTCAACAATAGACAACGGAACACCATCTAAATCGTGCAGACCTGCATCGTGAGCGGGATCACGATCGAGCAGGTGCACGATTTGAGTTTCATCAGAAACATGGAGAACACCCCGCGCGCCAGCCACTAACCAATAATCATCACCCCGTTTGGTCAGAAACAAAACGTATTTGTCCCCAACCTTTAACTTGTCCCAAGCTGGAGTATGAAAAGTTACGGAATGACCGTTTGGAAACTTTACTTTTCCTCCATCCGACTTGACGCTAATTTGGCCGATAGCATCCCCCTTAAGGGTGTTGAGGATTCGCAAAGAATAAACGGTCTCGACATCATCACCATCCGCGGAAAGAACTCCTCCCGTGTTCTCGATGGCAGCTGTGACAACCAATGGACTCGTCCGTTTTAGGGAGGGTAGATCGAACTCTCCCCACCTTTCATCAATATCGTCGAATGAAAAGTCGCCTATTACATCAGTAATTTTTTGCAATCCCCCAGGCTGCCGCATGAAGGAATGAAAGCGGTCAGTTGTGATGGATCGAGTTCCGTCATCACCCAAAATCTGACCGTATACAGATCGCGCAAACATGGCGATAAAGGCTAGGACTATCCAGAAATTACTCTTGGGTATATTTGCCATTTTGATAGTTCTTTCGATTGGTAGTAATGGAAGTTATGTAGGTCTCGTTACTATCAAAACTCTCCATTAACGTAAAAGTGACGATTCGCAAAGGCAGGTGACCCATTCTAAACAATCCTTGGATTTCGGGCACCCCGAGCAGATCGCACCCTTGTCACATCGTGAGAACCACGCGGAACTCTGCCTTGCCGCTGAGCATCCGCGCGTAAGCCTCGGCAGCCTTCTCCAGCGGATAGGTTTCAATCATGGCACGCACACCAGTCAGTTCCGCGCAGCGAAGTGTGTCCTCGGAATCTGTTGGTATTCCCGCCATCCAGCCTTGAATCCCTCGAACTCCAGTAATGAGCTGTACCGGAGCAACTTCAATCGGATCAAACGCCACACCCACGACCACGAACCTGCCATTCGGTCCCAGACCATCGAACAGCTCCGTCATCGCCTTCGAGTTTGGGGCTGTCGACAAAATCACCTTCGCTCCGCCCAGCTTCTGCAACTCCTCTGCAGCCTTCGTCGCTTTGCTATCGATGTACACATGAGCGCCAAGTTTCTTCGCCAGGGCTTCGTTCTCGGGCCCGCGTCCAATCGCTGCGACCTTATAACCAAACTTGTTCGCAAATTGAATTCCAAGGGGCCCCAGGCCGCCGATTCCCTGCACAGCAACCAGGTCACCCGGGAGCGCACCGCTATGCCGCAGCGAGTTGAAGGTGGTAAGCCCGGCGCAAAGCAGCGGCGCCGCGTCGACGTCACTTAGACTCTCCGGTATCGCCGCCAGTGCCTCCACAGGAACCACCACGTACTGCGCGTATCCCCCGTCATAGCTGATGCCCGGAATCTTCAAGTTCTGGCAATTGGTAAAATCTCCCCGCCGGCACGAGAGACACGTCCCATCCTGTCCGCCATGCCAGCCGACACCAACGCGCTGCCCTTTCTTCCACGCGGAAACACCATCACCCACCTCATCAATGACACCCGCCACCTCAGCCCCGGAACGCGCGGATACTGAATCCCCGGCCACGAACCGTCTTTCGTGAACACGTCACTGTGACACACACCACAGGCCAACACCTTGATGAGCACCTGCCCCGCACCCGGCTTAGGAATCTCGCGCTCAACGATCCGGAAATCCGCTCCCGCATTAGGAACCTCCGCCACCTTCATAGTTGCCATAACTAACTCCATAACTTCTCTGCGAAAAGCACTTCGTGCTAATTACAATTGGAGAGTCTACCTATCCTATTGTCGCCTTACAGTCGAATAGGTGGCAGTATAATCCGGCCAATGAGATTATTGGCGATCTGCGTGCTAATTTCATTAGGAACAAGCTCCTATCCTCAGGATAAAGCCCCTCAGAGCACACACGGCACAATCAACGTGCTGTTGGGAAATAAAAATGGTCTGGTAGTTGTCACGGATAGCAGACTTAGCTCTGGCTCGAGGCCACTTGGAGAGGAGGGGCAAAAACTATTTGTCCTTGATGACCACACGATTTGTTCGATCGCAGGGTTCTACAGGCAGCTTGGACCCAAGCTACAAGAAACGTACCCGTTAGCAACTGGAGTTCCCGGGCTTATAGGCGAATATCTTGCCAAGTCCAAGGCAAGTAGCACGACCTCGGGCTTAATTTCGGAGAAACTAGATCGCCTGTCTAGGATTTATGCGTTTGCTCTTGAAATCGTTGTGAATTTGACTCCCATCGATTCCTTGGCAGATATTCCCCAAAATTCGGTCCTCACGGTTGCCGGATACGAAGGAAAAACCTTACGCATCGAAGGCCTAACATTGAAGCTTCAAAAAATCGGACTTAGATGGAGATATGTTGCCGCCGATCATATAGAAGAGACTGCCGGAGCAACGCTTGTGCACAGATTTACAGGGATAACCGCGATTGCAGATGAGATTTTTAGCCATCCTGAGCGGTACCCTGATAGTCCCATTTTGACCTATTTTTCTGAGCAGATGGTCAAAAATAGAGGGGAGGACTTATCTCTTCAAGATATGCGACAGATCGCAGACCTCCTCGAAGTGAGAACCGCGGCAAAATATCCAAATATTGTCGGAGGACCACGACAGGTCGCGGTGCTCAAGGATGGTTTAGTCGACTCATCAGAGTTGCCGGTGCATGCTGCCCTGGCACCTGTCGCGGCCTTACATATCGCGCAGTTTCCTGGCGCACGCGCTAGATTCAATCGTGGTGGGGGCTAACCGTACCCGATGGGTATTTAGCTGCAATAGTTTGGGACGGCTATCTTGAAGGAGAACCCCAACGGCTTGATGGTATTGCCTTTGTAAATACTGAGATTCGGAACTGTACTTTGATATATGACGGGGTTGGACCGGCCATCTTCGATAAAAGTAATAGAGTATTCGATTCGGCCCTAGTGCTTGGAAGCGACGTAACACTCGACGACCCGTTTGTAAAAAAATTGGTTACAGATTTTCCTGGCCTAAAAATATCGAGAAAAATAACTAGATAGAGTCGGCGCAGCCAGTGGACCCTCCCGAAGTAAGTCCAAAGCCGCAGCCGTCCACGCCGTCAGCCAAATTAGAAATCGTAGCCAGGTCCTCGGACCGCACCGCCTTCTCTCCACAGCTTCTCCCAATTCCAGATCCCATCCCCCACCTCATGCGGCAACGGGCATCCGAGCTGATGAGCGAGCATACACACCTGCCCGCGATGATGAGCTTCGTGAGCAAGCATGTAACCCAGCATCTCCACGCCAACCGGCCACGGCGGAGCCCACCCGTCCCTGTGAAACATCTCAATGCGCCCCCCAGAATCGCCGAGCGCCTCATCGAGCATCTCCATGCAGCGAGCAGCGCTCTCAGCCAACCCCGCACGAGCCTGCTCCCGCGTGCAGTGCGCGCGGTTCAGTAGTGGTGGAACCTTCAGGTGCGGAGCCGTAAGCCTGACCCACTTACAGCGGACATTGTGAACGTGCGTAAAGATCGCCGCAATGGTGCGCACTTTGCCAGACGGCTTGGCTCTCCAGACATTCGGGTCAAGATGTTCGATAAGAAGCTGGTTCATCCGATCATTGGCAGCAAACATCCGGGCCGCAGCTGGGCCGAGTTGAGTACGAACCTTGAGCTGACGAGTAGTCACGGCTCCCTACTCCTTGACTTATCGTACTTCCGAGCCGTCGGCAATTCGAAAGTAATGACGCAACGATCGGATCTTTTCGGCTACGGCTCGGTGTGAGACTGATAGATATGGTAGTGAGGCGTTCTCCGGTAGCAACTTAACCAGGACAAGCCATCAATCACGTCGGCGAAATCAGGCCACGCAAGCACGAGAATCAGGTGGCGTGGATGTTCATTAAGGGTCGCACTCAGATTGTCCAGAACCTTCCTTAGCACCCCGGCTCCAAACGGATTGAAGAGGTAAATGACCATGTTTCGCAATGGAAAGTCATAGTCGACCGCGTCAATGTTGATGGATCGAATGCGATCGCACTTCCGTCTCACACGCCGGCAGCGAGCAATGTTCTCCAAAGCTTTCGTTTGAAGCTCCACTGCGAATTCAACTCCTTCTATGCTGTAGAAGGGAAATTCAGCGGCCAGAAACAGCATCCGGCCTTTGCCTGAGCCAAGGTCGACAAAAACATATTCAAAATGATCCTTAATTGGTAGATCCCTCAACACCTCCCGCGCGCGAGCAGGCCGGATCGGTAGATAGTCGAAACCGGATTTCTTAGTCCCCACAAGTGTCAACGAGCCAGCAGATGCGAAGCCGGAGGTTCTTACCGCCCTTGTGAGATCAAACCACAATCCCTGTGCGAAGGTCAGTTGCTTCCGAAGCTCGTGAATCACTTTATCGCCGAATCGCGCAATCATCGGGCTTTTCGGGGCAGCGTTGTGGGTTGAACCCAATGAGCGAGACTGCCGAAGCGCTCTGGAAGAAATTGGACCGACGCGCCAAAAGCTTTGCGGAACCCTCTCCATACGAACGTTGGGCGATCAAGATATACCGCTTTAGTAGGAAGGTATTCGCAATGGTACAGAAGTGGTCCACCGATTCCAGCCCAGAACAAGACCTTCCTAATCCGCGAATTGACAATCAAGGATTCAAACAGATAGCCACGCAATACTGTGCTTAGCGACCTGTGCGGGTACTCCGTGTCATTATTCATTTGACAGAAAACGATCGCCCGATCAGCTTCGTACCAGCCGCCCACAATTGCCAGCCACTCTCCATTCGCATCGCGTAGACCTGCGAGTATTTGGCAATCCACTGCCTCAAACATCCTTAGAGCTCGGTTCAGCGCCTTCCGCTCAGCTCCGACACGACCTCTTTGGAGCAGGTTAAACGAGGCTTTTCGGAAATCTGAAAGTCGCATCTCCGGCACGTATTCGCCTCCGACAGCCTCAAAGCGGCGCCGATAATACCGGAAATTCCGGCGAGTTTTCGCTCCGAGGCGTTCAATAAACGTCTCGTAGCTTTCCGGAAGATCGAGAACGCAATGATGTCGAATCTCGTAATGATGCTCGTCCAGGTCGTTGCTGGATTGAACCTCCTGCAGGGGAACGGCGAATCGGGGATCACTCGGAATCACTAACCGCAGTCCCTGTATCCTCGGGTCCCGCAACAGACGCTCGATGGCGATTTTGAAGACCTCGGTTGCGTCTCCTGCCGAAGACACCACCATCGAATCAAGAGTCGCGTCAGCGTAGATTAAACCGGTCGGCCAAAACCCAAATTTTCTTTCTTTGGCGTAAAGGATTCCGCGGATCGCGCTTCCGTGCCTGACAACAATGATTCGAGGAATCCAGGATGTCGATTCGATGGATGCTAAAAAGAAAGCGGGCCCAGACGTCGCTCCTCGAGTCTGCAGAAGATGCTTGGCAGCCGACGCCAGGCTAAGCACCTTTTCGCGAGACGACACAATCACCGCCGAGCAGGCGTCCTCCACATTTGCTCGGTCAGAAGTACCGGGAATTGTCTGCGTTGCAGACCCACTCGTTTTCATTTTCCTGAAACCCCTTCTCGGTAAGGGCCCAGCTGCGAAATTCAAATTCTACCGATGCTGCTTACGTGAGCAGCACCTGGACGCCACATTTCCAAGTGACTTCAATGATAAGGAAGCGTAACAGCATGCAGCATTGTCTGTCCCGTCGATTTAATTTTGAATCAGAGGGCCTATGACATTCAATCGGCTTATAGGTTTGGGCTAACCCCAAGTAGAGTGTCAGTTGGTGACAAACAGGCCAAGCCACTCATCAAGGTCAACGAGTTACTCGGCGATTTGGCACTCACCGAATTCCGAGTCATCATTCGTGAAGGTTGCCGGACGCTGTCCGTTAAAAGGGTAGTAACAGTTTTGAGTTGTGCTTAGTAGATAGTCAGCGATACCTTGCTGACTGGATCTACCCTTCGCTTAAGAGTCGATTGGAAACGCTGAAGCAAACATGTTTTCAAAGGGATAGCTATGATCCTGCTCGGTGCGATATATCCGAGAACCGGTAGGGCTTACCTAGGCGATGCCCTTTCGAAGTGAGCGGGCGTCCCAACGCAAGAAATGTGTCCACACGTTCCTTGGGGTTGTGAGATCATTCTTCCGAAGCTTTCCCGCTCTCTTCACATTGCACGAAAATTCCCTGGGACAAAAATTGCTATCACTGGATGTGTTTAGAGCCATGGGAATACTGTCCCCGACGTCGAAATCCCGTTTGGCCTCGCCACATCACAGCAGTGGAGGAATCCATGACCGCAAATATTGCTGGACAAGAAAGCAGCACGCTGGCAACTGGCAACAGTGCGATTCGTCCGTTTCAGAAAGTAACTGTCCCGGAAACGGAACTCACCGAATTGCGCAGGCGCATCAACAACACAAAGTGGCCGGAACGGGAAACGGTCACAGATGCAACCCAAGGCGTGCAGCTCGCGACGACTCAGGCGCTCGCGCGCTATTGGGGCACGGAATACGACTGGCGCAAGTGCGAGGCAAGATTGAATGCCTTGCCGCAGTTCATCACCGAGATCGATGGGCTCGACATTCATTTCATTCACGTTCGTTCGAAACATGAAAATGCGTTGCCGCTCATCGTCACGCACGGCTGGCCCGGTTCGGTCGTCGAGCAGCTGAAGATTATCGATCCGCTGACCAATCCCACGGCCCATGGCGGAAGTGCATCAGACGCTTTCGATGTCGTGATCCCGTCGATGCCTGGCTACGGATACTCAGGCAAACCGACCACGACCGGTTGGGGCCCCGATCGCATCGCACGCGCATGGGTCACGTTGATGAAGCGCCTCGGATACACGAAATTTGTTGCGCAGGGCGGCGACTGGGGCGCAGTCATTGTCGATCTGATGGGTGTGCAAGCGCCACCGGAGTTGCTTGGCATTCACACCAACATGCCTGGCATCTTTCCAGCCGAGATTGACCAGGCGGCTTTCTCCGGGGCGCCGGCGCCATCGGGTCTCTCCCCCGACGAGCAGGTTGCTTACGAGCGTTTGCAGTTCGTATATCAAAAAGGAATCGCCTATGGGTTCCAGATGGGGCTGAGACCTCAGACGCTTTACGGAATCGCAGATTCCCCCGTAGGTCTTGCGGCTTATTTCCTCGATCACGACGCGCGCAGCTACGCGCTGATCTCACGGGTCTTTGCCGGAGAATCCGAAGGCCTCACGCGCGACGACATTCTCGACAACATCACGATCACCTGGTTGACGAACACAGCGCTTTCTGGCGCTCGTCTCTATTGGGAGTATTGGGGCAAAGGGTACTTCAATGCGAAAGGCGTCTCCATCCCGGTTGCCGTGAGCGTCTTCCCTGACGAACTCTATCCAGCTCCGCGGAGTTGGGCAGAGCAGGCGTATCCCAAACTGATCCATTACAACAAGCTTGCCGAAGGGCGGACACTTCGCGGCCTGGGAACAGCCGAAGCTCTTTTCAGAAGAGGTTCGCGCGGGCTTCAGATCATGCGGCAGGCCTGCAGTCTGCGTACGACGCCGCGAAGATAGCCCTGTGGGCAATTGCCGCAGCAGGTCGCGTCCTTCATTGCTGCAGCTCTGCATGCCGAGTCGAGTCACTGTAAGACACGGAGGTGCGACTACGCGGATCGCCTGCCAAATGCGACGTATGAAGTCCAGCTCGCAGTTCAACACCGACCGCACCCATCCGGGCCGGTGGACGATCACCTTCAGCAACCCGCCGATCAACATGTTTGTTCCCACAACGATCGTCGAATTGGGAGCGCTAATGACCGACCTCGAGGCGGACCCGTCCGTGAAGGTCGTAGTGTTCCAGTCGGCGAATCCCGATTTTTTCATCGCCCATCTCGACGTAGCCAAGGCGGCTGAACGGCCAGAGGTGCTGGGCCTTTGGCGCGACTTTGTGCTGCGCCTCTCGTCCACGCCAGTCGTGAGCATCGCCAAGATTCGCGGCCGCACGCGCGGCATCGGTAACGAGTTCGTGCTGGCCTGCGACATGCGCTTCGCCAGCCGGCAAAGCGCCCTATTCGGCAACCCCGAGGTCGGCGTCGGACTGGTCCCGGGCGGCGGAGCGCTGGAATGGCTCCCGCGCTTGGTCGGCCGCTCGCGCGCACTTGAGATCGTGCTCAGCGGCGACGATTTCGATGCTGATATCGCCGAGCGCTATGGCTGGGTGAACCGCACGCTGGACGATGGCGACCTCGACTCGTTTGTCGATACGCTCGTCCGGCGTCTGGCCTCGTTCGACCGTGAAACGCTAGGCGCGGCGAAGGCCCAGATCAATCGGTTCGGGACGCCGACAGCTGCCGAGCTTCAGTCGAGCAACGACATGTTCTTCCCAATGCTGGCGTTGCCCAGTGCGCAGGCGCGCCGTGCCAAGATTCGTGGTATCGGTTACGGTCGTTCCGAGCGACTTCGAATTGAACTTCGGCCGGTACCTACCTACGTTCGGGCGGGCGGAGGACGATGACACGGGTACGCAGCCCGACTGATCGTTCGCCCTGGAATTTCTGGACTCGGCGCCGATGTCTTTAACACAAATGCAGCCGCTACGGCGAACGCTTAAAGGAGGGAACAAAAATGTTGAAGGAAATCAATCACGCAGGCGTACTCAACAAGCGGATTTTGAAACGATCTCGGCGCATAGGGTGAGTGATCACAGCATGAAACGCACGTATTTTCCCGGTATCACTGACATTGTCGTCGTCACGGATCCGGCAGAGATCCGGACAATTTCAAACGATTCAAGGTTCGACCGGGACTTCATAGGACATGGTCCTGTTCGCAACGTGCAGCTTCTCCGGAAAATGCTCCGTATTTTCTCGCTCAACGGCAGACGATTCCCAACTATTGCTGCCGCGCACCGATCCCAGCCGAGCCGCCGCGCAAGACGAACTGTGGTCGAGACTAAACGTCAAGGCCGACGAGGTGAAACACGGACCCGCTCAATTGGAGCCCCTGGCCGAATGGGTCAGAGGGATCGGAACTGCGGAGAAGCTCGATCTGCTTGTGCAGCAGACCATAGGAAGATTGTTCGTGGAAACGTTCACGGCCACTGAGGAGAGTTTGGCAGCGGCCCATATGGTGCTTGAGGCTGCAGGCTCTTCCAATGTCCTGAAAATGCTGGGGTGGCGCATCAGCGGCAGGCTGGAGCGGGCCAAAACGCTTCTTGCTTCCATGGTGAATGGCGATCTGACTGGCGTTCATCGCGCTGATTGCAGCTCGGCAGCTCATTGTTGATGGCCTGCATAAAATGCGGCAACTTGCTGCCGACCCAGCGCTTCGATCTTCAATAACGACGGATGCTGCCGCGGACGAATGCCTCTTTGCACCAGCCACCGTTGTACGCCAGGCGAAAACCTCCGGCGAGGTCGGCGGTTGCCCCTTTAGAAGAGGCTCGCTCTTCATCCTTGAGCTGGGAAGCGCGAGCAAAGGCGCAGCGAATCGTGACCTCGTCTTCCTCAGTCAGAGTTGGAGCCGCTGTCCCGCCGAAAAGTGGGTGCCTGCGCTATTGGAAGGCGTGTGGACGCGTGTCTCTGCTACGTTGGTCTCTGACCTTTTTCACTCGAGACCACATAGACATGTTAGCGAGGAGATTCGTTACATAAAGCGCGATGGCCTCAAAAGCCCGTCGGGCGTCTCAATATTCGGTCACAAAGTTTTCCACAAGAAAATCTTCAGACCGTGGCATGTTTTCCAAATCCCAAAAAGCACCATCCGCTAACCACGTTTGCCATACTTTTTTCCGCTAACCAACCACCAATGACCACGTTTTGCGCACACACTTCTCCAAAACTCCCTGTAAAAACAGCCCTTCACCACGCACCGCCACACACAAAAAAATCCGCACAATTAAAGCTCCAGATCCCCACTCGCCGATAACAAAAAAAGCGCGACCGCGCAGCGGAGCCTCAAGCCAATGTCGCAAAGAATCCTCGTCGTCGACGACGAAGCAGCCGTCCGCAGCATCGTAGCCACGATGCTCACCCACCTCGGCTATCACGCCACCATGGCCGAAGGCGCCGAGCAGGCCCTTCACCATCTCCGCGAAGACCCAGCCTACGACCTCGTCCTATCCGACATCATGATGCCCCACACCGACGGCCTTAGCCTCCTCGACCAGCTCTGCGCCGACTACCCCGGCATCCCCGTCGTCATGCTCACTGCCGTCCATGACATCCACGTCGCCACCAACGCCTTCCGCCGCGGCGCCGTCGACTACCTCCTCAAACCCTTCCAGCGCAGCCAGTTAGAAGCCGTCGTCACCCGCGCCGTCGAGCACAGTCGCCTCCGCCAGCAGAACACCGTCTACCTCCAGAACCTCGAAGAGATGGTCTCCGCCCGCACCAGCCGCCTCCGCGCCACCATGGCCGACCTCGAGCGCAGCTACGACATCACCCTCGAAGCCATGGGCGACGCCCTCGACCTCCGCGACCAGGAGACCGAAGGCCACTCCAGGCGAGTCACCGCCTACACCATCTCTATGGCCCGCACCATGGGCGTCCACTCCGACGACCTGAAAACCATCGCCCGCGGAGCCTTCCTCCACGACATCGGCAAAATCGCCACACCCGACAGTATTCTCCTCAAACCCGGCCGCCTCAACCCCGAAGAGATGGCCATCATGCGCGAACACTGCGAACGCGGCTACCAGATGGTCCGCAAAATTCCCTTCCTCCGCGAAGCCGCCGAAATCGTCTACGCTCACCAGGAACGCTTCGACGGCACCGGCTATCCTCGCGGCCTCCGCGGCACAGAAATCCCCTTGGGCGCCCGCATCTTCGCCATCGCCGACACCCTCGACGCCATGACCTCCGACCGCCCCTATCGCAAGGGCACCACCTTCGAAGCCGCAAAAAAAGAGATAGCCCGCTGCTCCAACCACCAATTCGATCCCGCCATTGTCGAGGTCTTTCTCAACATGCCCACCGACTGCTGGACCGATCTACGCGCCGAAATAGAGACCCTATCTCCGTCCATTCTCTCCACCAAACTCTGCCATCCTGAAGTTGCGCAAGGCCTTCAGGCCGTCTAGCATCCCCGTAGCGTCTCACAGCACAGGGATGCCGAATGAAAGCAAACGCGAGGTGAATCGGATGAAATCAGCCCTCTCTACCGTCGAAGTCGATGCTCTACTCAAATCCAACCCGGAGTGGAAGCTCCTGCAGGGCAAGCTTGTCTGCGAATGGACCTTCAAGGACTTCGTCGAGGCCATGGCCTTCGTCAACCGCGTAGCAGAACTAGCCGAATCAGCCGGCCACCACCCTGACATCGACATCCGCTACAACCGCGTTCAACTCGGCCTCATCTCCCACGACGCCGGCGGCATCACAAGCCGCGACGCGGCCATGGCAGCCCGCATCACAAGTGAGCTCAAATAGCGACTGTCTCACCAAATTAAAAATTGCAGCCTGATGACTAAGGATCTCCTTGATAAGCCGGAACTATGTCTGTCTCAATCGGGGCGTGCGCATCTGGAACCGCAATCCAGATCTCTGTTCCGTGTCCGGGGCTGGAATGTACTTTCAACTGTCCATTCACGAGTTTCAATCTTTCAGACATACTGATAAGGCCCAATCCTTGAGGGATCTTGTTTATCTCAAAACCAATTCCGGAATCCTGGATCGTCATATAAAACACGCCTTGCACTTTGGTTAAAGTAACTGCAACGGTCGATGCATGCGCATGTTTGAGAGCATTATTGAGGCCTTCCTGCGCAATGCGATACAAACATAACGAAATCTCTTCGGAACAGGATTCGTCGCAATTGTCTATATAAAGATCAATGCGAAAGTTTGGTTGAGAAAATCGTCGTCGCAAATCCTTGAGTGCAGATTCTAATCCTAAGTGTTGCAACTTAAAAGAATGCAGATCGTGGGACATGGAATGAATATCCGAGCAAAGACGGTCGAGATCATCCCGCAGAGCATTGAGACGATTTACGCAATTTGAATTGGTATCGGAATGTTGAGTCGCAAGAAGAGCGACTTCTGAGGCAATCAGTGAAAGTCGTTGACCAATATCATCGTGCAACTCACGAGCAAGACTCTTTCGTTCATTTTCCTGAGATTGAATCAACAGTGACGCGAGCGTCTTCGCTTCAAATTGTTTTGTGTCATTCACCTGTCTTTGCTCAACAAAACTCTCTAGCATCATGAGAGTTTGAAAATCTTCAGTCGGAAACCGCCGGAACGGATAAATCCTGATCCTCGACGAAATTAGCGTTTGATCTTTACATGCAAGTATTTGCTTCGTCCAACGACTATCGGCTCGCGGATTGTTAAGAAATTGCAGAAAGTCTCTAACCTTGCGCTGATTAAAAGAAGGAACGAGCTGTTCATACAGCATGCCCCGCAATTCATTTTCGGAGTAGCCGATAACCCTACACAATGCATGATTCGCGGAAAAGAAAGCACCGTGTTTATCAAGAATGGCCATTCCGATGGAAGACGCGATAAACAACTCATCGAAACAGCTTGAGCTCCGTTGTAATTCACCCTCCACAAGTCGCCGACCATACGCATTGGAAAAAATGCTCTCTAATAATGCGAGCTGGTCTACGATTTCGTTAGACCAATCAATGCGGTCTGACAAAGATGACAAGATGAGTACGCCTCTACCCGAGACAAATAAATGTGAGGGAAAGAGGGCGATTGAACGTATCAATGAACCATTCAGAAACTGCCGATCAATATTTGCCGCATCTTCCGTATCGCGCACTATTACAATCCGCCCGGCGTTCAATTGACCTAAACACCATGGCATTTCGCGGAAGCCATTCTTAAAGAGGGCAAGAAACGGCGATTTCGCTTCTGGGAAAAACGCATCGACTATATCTCCTGATTCGGAGATAAAAACCCAACCAACTCGTTCCGCCACCTCTTTTGTTTGAATTTCACAGAGAGCACTCTGGATTACTCTCTGTATCTCCGCGCAGGAACACTTAGCTAGCTGTTCAGAAGCCTGTCGAATTATGCTTTTGATTACGGGGGTTCTTTGTCGCGGAACGATATTCCAATTAAAATCGCTAACATTCCTGCTCAGCATAGATTCCCCTTTTCCTAAAGCGGCTGCAAGAACCAGTGCTGGCCGGGAGAAATCGCCTCATCGTTTTTAGTTTGACTAACATCACGATGCACATCGCGCTGCAGACAAATCACCGAACCATAAACTCAGATCGATTTTCGCAAACATATGTAATATTGCACAGCTTCGGTCTGTCAGAATTGACAGCGCACCGCCCGTAAGTTGATAACATCCAAACTCCAATAAGTGTGATGAAAGAAGCTGGCGGGGAACACGTGAAGCAGAGACCGGGGGCAGTACACGCGCCGCTGTCCTAAAAGAAAGCAATCCGCTGATGCCTGAGTGGGACTGGTGCCCTGTGCCGATGAGCGCTAAGCCAAGTCTTCTCAATAGAGGTATACTTAAAACAGTTCTTTGCAGGGCCCAATGCAAGGTTGGTGCCAGCTCCAGATGGGGGCGTCACGGCTTCGACGGGATTGCTTGTGGCAGAGAGGCATGCCGGGGTGTGGACACCCGTAATCGCTCATAAAACTATAAGTGCCGATAACAACCTGGCTCTTGCTGCTTAATTAACTAAGTAGCCGATCGCTCGAGCTTCGCCTACGGGCTCGTACCGATCGTCGCACAGTAGGCTGGTCTTCCCTGCACCGTCTGAGCGGGTCGGACGAGACTAATCAGACTGGTCGTCGTAGCATCTTCGTCCGTTCTAAGCGCCGATGACGAGAAAAAAATGAACCGGAAAAAGCATGAAGGCTCTCTGTTGGAAGTTTTTTCGGACGCGGGTTCGACTCCCGCCGCCTCCACCATATTTAAGTTTCGTATCTTGACAGGTTTCGCCCGTGGTCTTCGCACGGCCAGTTGAAAGCGCGCGCAAGGACTAGTGCACCGAATCATGTGGCAACAAATGGACAAATGTAAGTTTGCCCGACCAGGGCCGCTTGTATCGCTAGAATCAGGTGAACTTTCATGTGCGACTTGAGGACGTATCCCAACGCGCCTTCTGCCATGCATGCCTCGATGAACTGCTGTTCTGAGTGGACTGTGAGGAACACAATTTTGGCTGACGGGGTGGACTCTCGCAGTCGATGAGCGGCATCGATCCCACTGAAAACTGGCAGGGTAATGTCAGCCACAATTACGTCAGGACAAAGACGAAGTGCCTCCGACACTAACGTTGGGCCATCCGTTGCATTTCCCACGATGTCAAACTGAGCTTTCAGGAGCGCATTTGTGGCTTTGAGTACCGCAGGATGGTCATCGGCCAGTAGTATCCGTGGACGCATCAAAGTTCGCCTCGGTTCAGGGCAAAAGGACGTCTTTCGTCACAACCAAGACGAACGGTACCGTCTTAATCCCTGTAATTATTCGTAGAGTAACGTGGAGATTTCCGCCACTGGGGAAATCCCCAGTATGGGGGAATGTGCAAGATCAAACTGTCACAATATTTGTTGTGCAGCCGTGGGCACAATAAGCGGTTCGGGATTGACTGAGATCAAACCTCGCTTCAAACCAAACAAGACCAGATCGGCGTTGCTCTTAATATTGAACGCCTCCATGATATGGTGCTTGTGAAATTCCACCGTTTTTTCACTCAAGCTTAGGATCACAGCAATCTCTTTGATTGGCCGCCCCTCAGCAAACAACTGCACAATATCGCGCTGTCGTTTGGTCAAATCTTTTGAAAACTGGCGAGCCCTGGCCTTCGCGGCCACCCAATCTTCAGATCTCAATTTTGGGGTCAAGTAGGGCCGGCCATGCACAATCTGCTCGATCGCCTTAAGTAGTTCCAGCCCGCCTGAGCGTTTTAGAACAAAAGCGACGGGGCCAAGTTCAAGTGCGGCGGCGGCCAGATTCGGATCGTCGTGCATGGTCAGGAACACAAACTTCACATTCGGAGCTTGTTCCCTAATCCTTCGGGCCGCATCCAGCCCATTCAAAAGCGGCATTGCCACATCGGTAACGATTACATCTGGCCTCAGCTTGATGGCTTCTTCCAACATAGCCCGGCCGTCGGCCACCACGCCGATGACGAGAAACATTTTTTCCAGGTAGAAGCACAAAGCCTCAGCGAAGATCGCATGATCGTCAGCGATGAGGATGCGCGGGCGAGACGCACTTGTGTGGACAGTTTTCATTGAGGCACCAATGCATTTCCAGATCCGGGCCCCAAATGCGACGCAGGAACATGCCTTGCGAAGCATCTCCATAAGATTCTGGGAAATTAAATCAGTGTGTGGAATGGAAATCAGTGATGAGGGTTACACCATTTGCAACCCTTTCATTCAGAACCTAAGTTAAGGAAACACGAAACAGCTGATTCCAGGGCGCTTTCGGCCCTTCGATTCAAGCGATTGTTTGTATGATTCAATCTTCATCCAGTAGGTTGTTCAGTTTTTTTGCTGAAGAGGGACGGAGGCTTCGATTCTCGTCCCTTTCCCAGGTTTCGAATGAATCTCGAATCGCCCGCCCAACAGGTATGCCCGTTCTTCCATGCTGCGGATGCCGAGGCCCTCTTTTCCACCCAAATCATGTAGATCGAATCCGACACCTTCGTCGGACACAGATACATGTAGTTTGTCGCCGACCTTACACAGTCGTACTTGTGCCTCGTTTGCGCCACTGTGTTTCTTCAAATTGCGAAGTGCTTCCTGGACGATGCGGAATAAACACAAAGCCACATCAGGATGGACGGCACGAGGAATATCCTCGGCAAGAAAATCAACTTCAATGCCCTGTTGAACAGCAAACTCCCTGCACAATGCCGTGACACCCGGAACAAGTCCTAATCTTTCCAACGTGGAAGAATGCAGTCGATGCGAAAGTGTATGGAGATCCGCACCGATTTCGCTGGCATAATTCAGGACATTGTGTACTTGCTGAACAGCCTCATCTGGGGAGGTGCCGATTGCTTCTTCCGCATTCTCCAATTCCAGTGCCATTAGCGCCAGACGCTGGCTAAAATCGTCATGGATTTCGGACGCCAGACGACTACGTTCTGTTTCCTGTGCTGTAATCAACAGGCCACTGAGCGTCATTTGCCGGTTTCTCGCACGTTTCAACCGGACGTACAAAGCAAGAGCGCTTAGACAGAGCAAGGAGACCAACGCAGCCACCCATATCCATTTGGTGCGCTGCCACAAAGTCGGCGGGCGAAATAGTACTGCACTGCCAGGGGGCAGGTCTCTTTCTATGAATCCCCAGTGTCTCAGCGCACGCCAATCAAACATGTAGGTGTTTGTGCCATGCACAATCGGGATATCTTGCGGCCGTTCTCCATCGAGAATCCTTACAGCAATCGTGCCGACGATTTTGCCTTCTTTAGCGAAGCTATGCAGATAACCCCCTACCTCCCCATGACCTAAGTCCACGTCCGATGGACCGAAAACCGGTGCATTCGCGGCTCCGGCAATCATCGGACCCGCCTGAGATGCACCGACATAACGAATTCCTCTTCCATCTCTTCCGAGGTGAGTGTAAAGAACGATCGTGCGATCCGGCAGGTGCTTCAATCGTTCGAGCAGAGTGGGCATGCCGAGATCGGTGAGATAGGTAAAGTCCAGTCTAGATTCGTAACTATGGAGACGCTCTGAGAAAATTGCTTCTAAGTGTTTGTCGAAGCTCGACATTCCGCCAACCACAACAACATGCCTGCTGCCAGGTTGGAGTCGCAAGGCCACGTCCAGGGTCTTCGCCGGCTCAAAGCTTGCCCAGCAACCAGTGAAGTGAAAATCGAGTATGGGGTTGTCCGCTTGCTGCTCGCTCGTGCCGCCAAAGACAACCGGAATACCGGCGAAAAATTTCTCGTGTGCGTCGACCATGAATCGAAGCGGAGACGGTCCAAGGGTGATGATTAGATCCGGCCTGCGGTTTTGATATTTACGAATGTACGACTCACGAAATTGCTGCTGTTCCGCCGGGTCGTCGAAAAGGGTTGTCTCGAGATATTCGGGATATAACTCGATTTGGTAGCGTGAATTGTCCAGCACAGCGCGTATCTCGCGATCTAAGAGCGCCACAGCTGGAGAAGAAAGACCCAGCTCGTAGAAAACAGCAACCCGCCGGACTTGCTTGAGTTCGGGGCTTGATACAGGTTGAAACAAAAAACAGGACATTAAAGCGACAATGCCCAGCCTTTTCGGACGCGTTGGCTCATTTCGAGGAGCAGCGCGTTCGAATGTATTTCCGATGGCTCGACGGTTCTTCGGTACTAGCGATTCCGCTCGCCATTGATGGAAAAGGGCTAATATCTCCGCCGCCTTATCCTGACCGATTGAACTCGCCATCGAGATTTTATCTATTAGCCCCACTGAAGACGATCGTACATCCTTAGGGGTTTCCCTAATTGTTTTCCCCGGCCATACGCATAAGAGTATGAGTGGCTGATCTTGTGTGCGGATTATTTCAGGGTGAGAATCCTGCGTTTTTACAGGGGAGTTTGCGCGATTTTGTGCGTTTTTCGATGGTTTTTTGCGGTGAGAACGTGGTGAGTTGATGTTTTTTTGTGGTGATTTGGATGGTCGTTTTTCGGCCTCCCCAAAAATGTCACTTTTTTGAAAATATTTCTGTGGATTTTCTGGCGACCCTTTGGTGGGGCAACTCGAGGAGGACGGTGGGGAACAGAAGGTCGGGTGGCCAATTGGTGTCGTCGACGGCTTTTCAAACGATGCTGCTTGCGCTGTTAGGGGTTTCCCTAGTTGTTGCGGTTGGATTCTAGGTATACAAAATTTTCAACCTCGATCATCAGGGGCAGATTTGCGCAAGCGAGTTCTATGGAGGGGGAACCTAATGAGACACGCCCGTAGAGTCACTCCAAAAGTCATCTTTTTATTTGCGTTGTTGACTGTGGCGGCCTTCTGGAGTAAGTCCGCCACTGCTCAGCCGCAAGAGACGCCGGCATCGCCGGCGCAGCGGGCACAGGATGTGCAAGAGCTCAAAGCGAAGCTCCAGCAACTGGAGCAGATGATGGACGAGGTGAAAGGGAAGCTGAATAAACTTGACGGTCAGGCTGATTCCAATCCCGCGAGCGAGGGTGGGCCGAGCAATTCGCTTGTGAGTGCCGTCACGTCTTTTGACGCTTCTCCGACGGCGCATTCTTCTGGAGTAGCGGCTGGTGCTGCTCCACTTGGCAAGCAGGCGGACCAGAAGAAGCCGGGGGCAGAGAGCACGCTGGATATTTACGGGTTTGCCATGACGGATGCGGGCTATAACTTCGGGGCGATAGATCCGGCCTGGTTCGACGTGGTTCGTCCGACGAAGTTGCCCGCGTTCGCGAACGAGTTCGGGCCAAACGGACAGGCTTTTTTCAGCGTACGACAGACGAGATTTGGCGTTAAGTCCTCCACCCCGACCTCGTATGGCGATCTGAAGACAATCTTCGAGTTCGAACTTTTCGGCACTGGCGTGGACGCCGGGCAAACCACGTTCCGGCTGCGTCATGCGTGGGGCGAACTGGGCCACTTCGGGGTGGGGCAGTACTGGAGTCCGTTCATGGATATCAACGTCTTCCCGAATTCCATTGAGTACTGGGGACCAAATGGCATGGTGTTCTTTAGAAATGTGCAATTTCGGTGGACGCCTATCAAAACGGACAGGAATACGTTCATGATTGCAGCCGAGCGTCCCGGGGCCAGCGGCGATCAGGGAGTCTACAGCGGTCGCATTGAGCTATCGAACATCACGCCGCAGTTCATCCTTCCCGATCTTTCGATGCAGGGCCACTTCGATCGAAAGTGGGGCTATTTTCAGATTGCGAGTATGTTCCGGAGAATTGCGTGGGTGGACAACAACCGAACTTCGCAGCAAAATTTCGGCGGATCGGCGTTTGGCTGGGGAATTAATGCGAGCTCGAATCTGAAGTTTAAAGAAAACACTACGGGCAAGCTCCAGCTCGTCTATGGCCACGGCATTCAGAACTACATGAACGACGCACCCATCGACATCGGCGTCCAGAATAACTTTTCGAATCCGATAACCCCTGTCAAGGGCGTTCCTCTGCCGATGATCGGCGCAGTTGCCTTCGTCGATCACAACTGGAACAAAAAGTTCAGCAGCACATTTGGGGGATCGATGCTGAATATCTGGAACTCCGATGCCGAGTCCCCGAGTGATTTTCATCAGGGCTACTACGCTCTAACTAACCTGCTGTTCTACCCGGTGAAGAATGTGATGGCGGGCGGCGAGTTCCAGTATGGGCGGCGCGTGAATTTCAGGAATGGATATAACTTCAACGACTATCGAGTGCAGTTCTCTTTCAAATATTCGTATGGGAAGACGTTTGCTTTCTGAGAGGAAGCTGGGGCTCGGCTGTTGTCCAACGCCATGAGGTAACTCAAGAGGAGAAGGAGATCCAAGATGAACGCACGTCGAATCTCAATCATGCTGTTAATGGCGGCTGCGCTGATTCCCGGATGTTTTTATCCGATACCTGCACCGGCCCAAAACGCAAAAGCAAGTCCGGTTGCTCCGCGAAGGGAGCAAGTTGAGGCTGTGGTCAAGGAAGCTTACGAGAAGTTCAAGAACGACACTAACGGCAAGAATGCCGATTACATTCCTTATCTCGCGCAGGTGGATTCCAAGCTGTTCGGCATTGCAATCGTCACTACCGACAACCAGGTGATTACCAAGGGGGACGTGACCTATTCCTTCTCCATCCAATCGATCTCCAAGGTTTATACGCAGGCGCTTGCGATGGACTCTCTGGGGGCGGACGCCGTCTTTGAAAAAATTGGCTCCGAGCCTACTGGGCGTCCATTTAACTCACCTCTCGCAGTTGTGGATATGAAGACACATACTGGCAACCCTTATGTCAACGCAGGTGCAATTGCCACTACCAGTTTGATTACCGGTAAGAATGCAGATGAAAAGTGGAATAAGATTTTGAACTTCTACAGTCGAGCAGCTGGAGAAAAGTTATCTCTGATTGATGAAGTCTACAAATCCGAAGCAGCCACCAACACCGGCAACAAAGCTCTTTCCTGGCTGTTGGCCAAATATGACCGGATTTATGCCGACCCGTTTGAATCGGTAGATATCTATACCAAGCAGTGCTCAGTGGGCGTAAACGCAACTCAACTTGCTCGGATGGGTGCCACTCTTGCAAACAACGGAATTAACCCTGCCACAGGCGAGCAGGTGATCAAGGCCGAAGATGTTCCCTACATTCTCAGCACTATGACAATGGCCGGCCTTTATGACGGCTCCGGTGGTTGGGCCTGGCATGTGGGCCTTCCTGCGAAGAGCGGAGTTGGCGGAGGGATCGTAGCGATCGTCCCCGGGAAAGGTGCCATCGCCGTCTTTGCACCCCCACTGGATGAGGCTGGAAACAGTGTCAAGGCGCAAGAGGTGATCGAGTACGTGTCTCACAGGCTGAACTACAACCTCTATTCGCCGTTGTCAGTGGGTTGGAAATGAAGTAGTGCCTTCCAGGCGAGTAGAGACTGAGCTACAACTTTCTCCGGTTCTGTGCGGGTGAAGTAGCTTAGCGATCGAAGTAAGCGCCAACCTTCGAGGCGTTTCGCAGATGTCTGGATAGCAAATCTGAAGCGCTCTAAGTGGATCGCGGACATTTCTGGTCCGCCTCTGTATCTATTTGCCTGTCTTTGTTTGCGATCCATGTAACGCCCATGGTCGACACCTTCGCAAGTACGGACAAGGCAATTGACAGTGCATCGTCGATCCCGAAGTCAATCCTCCCCTGACTGAACGAGAAGAGGAGATGTTAGGCTCATTCAGAGCCTCCAAATCGAGTCGCTCGGCTGGAGGCTGAGAGTCAACAAATCGAAGACCTAAGCCTTGATGAAGTGGAGGCGATGAGCCGCCGAGTGTCTTGGCGGACAGTGTTGTTGCAGTACCACCGACGCGTAGCGACATTGCTTCGATCTAGCGGTGAAGCCGCGAACTCTCCGAATGAAGCTGCTGCGAAGAGCCTGGTGGAAGAACTGGTGGTGGCCAGGAAGAACAAAAGTTCTGGAGCCCTTATACTCCCAATCTTGGTTATAAGATCGCCAATACAGAGTATGGAGACGTAAGTCTCAGCATCTATTCCTACGCACGCTATCTGAACCAGCGAGCGCTCTAGCCAACCTATACGAATGCATTTGGCGTCACCATCAATCTTCAGCAGCGGCAGGACTTCCAGCTCAACAAGCTGCAAATCAAGTTCCTGGGTTGGATGATGAATCCGAAGTTCCGTTACTTTCTTTACGCGTGGACTTCAAACGCCACGCAGGGTCAAGGAGCTCAGGTGGTACTTGCTGGAAATCTGAATTACAGCTTCAACAAGTACCTTACTGTTGGTGCAGGAATCATCTCATTACCTGGCGCAAGGAGCGTCGAAGGCAACTTTCCGTTTTGGCTGAGCGTTGATAGTCGACTGATCGCCGACGAGTTCATTCGTCCCTCATATTCCTCGGGCATTAAAGCAAGCGGAACCATCGCGAAAGGGCTGATTTACCAGGCCATGATCGCGAATAACCGCAGTACTCTGGGAGTCAGCGCGGCCCAGCTTCCGAATCACTTCAACACTGTTTCTTCTGTGCTCATCTGGATGCCTACGGGCGATTACGGCTTAGGTTGGGGCGACTTTGAACATCATGAATCACTTGTTACTCGTTTTGGCTTCCATTTCACCCATAGCAACGAGAACAAGCAGAGCCAACCGAATGACGACGAGTTCGAGAATATCCAACTCCGGATCTCTGATGGCAGCGTGATTTTCACGCCCAATCTCTTCGGGCCAGGCATCATGATCACTGACGCGGTATACAAGATGGCATCCTTCGACTTGGGATCAAGTATCACGGCTACGCGCTTGAGGGAGAGTATTACAGGCAATGTCTTGAGCAACTTCCGAGGCACTAATACATCAGGCCTGCCACCGGATTATGACTACGGGTACCAGCTTCAGGCCTCAGCGATGGTCTTACCCAAGACGCTCCAGATCTACGCGGGAGGATCGGAGATCATTGGCCAATTATGGCCGCCCATGGGACTTTCGCGCAGGGACAAATTACTTTCCGTTCAAGAACAAAGTCATTCGATGGAACACCGAGTTTCTCTACCTGTACAGATCTCCTGTCGGCTACACATCCGTTCCTTTTCCACTGGGGGGCACTGGACCGATCTTTCATTCGACTCTGGAACTAGCGTTCTGAGAGCGCGACGGGCTAGGTCGACTGACGATGTATTGAATCAACGACGCTGAAAAAGGAGACCTTGATGAAGCGCATTTCCGGCGATTGCTTCATCGGTTAGTTTCGGCTTATGCCTATCGTTTGTTGCTGTTTTGTACTCTGGAATTGCGCAGACTAGCCCTTCGGATCAATTTGAACTGAATGACATCTCACTTTCATCTCACGAACTACATCCAGGAAGGCACCGATATCCACGAATTCTTGAAGATCATGGGCAACAAGGTCGGACGCGTGGCTCTGTTCGGAATTCCCTTGCAACAGGAATGGTCGCACCAGAACTCTGGTGATTTTGCCCCAACTTACTACTTACAGACGGATGCACCGCTCTACTACTACTCCTTCACCGACGCTTACATTGCGATGGCATACCGGTCGCTGTCCAAAGAAGATCGGGCACGCTTCGATCCTATGATCACTGGCTTTAACCCGGCTGACATGTATGCCGCTGATCACATTCGCCGGGTGCTGCAGACCTTTCCGGGCGTGTTTTCAGGCATCGGAGAATTCACGATTCACAAGGAGTTCGTGTCGTCTAAAGTTGCGGGCGAGACAGCCAGTCTACTCAATCCGGCGCTTGACCGACTTCTCGATTTTGCAGGGACGGTCGGACTCGTGGCGTTGATACACAACGATATGGATGTGCCGTTTGCGAAGGAAGGCTCTCCGCCAGCCTACCTGAACCAGATGAAATCCGTCCTCCAGAGGCATCCAAACACAACCATTATCTGGGCTCATACCGGCATGGGTCGGGTAGTCCGTCCGATAAATAACCACGCAGCGCAGTTGGCAGCAATCCTCGGTGATCCGCAGTTTAGTCATGTCTACTTTGATATCTCATGGAACGAAGTGGCCAAGTACGTGGTTGCAACTCCGGAGTCGACTCGCATCACTGCCGATCTCATCAATCGTTATCCGGACCGTTTCCTGTTCGGCACAGACGAGGTGGCTCCGCCAAATCAGGAGCAGTACTTAAGGGTCTATTACCAGTATCAGCCGTTGTGGAAACTTCTAGACGAGAAAACGCGCGAGAAAGTGCTCAAGGGGAACTATGAGCGTATCTTTGATGGGGCCAGACACAAAGTAAGGGCATGGGAAATTGCCCAGGGCTTCACTCCTCCAGACAATCCCCGGTGATCGACGCAAGGTCAGGCAGTATGCTCACGTGCTTCCAGATGACAAAAGAAGTATAGGGAGCCGGAAAAAATGCAGCTTATCCAGCTCAATGAACAACGAGAGCAGGATGTGAAAAGGTGGCAGCTATGGGTGCCAAACGCAAAATCCGCAATGTGATTATTCCTGTCATTCGAGAACTCACAGCGCTCCTTTGTATTGTGGTCCTTGCGCCCGGAAACGTAGTGGCAGTACAAACGCAGCAACCTGCGGCTCCAACAGAGCAACCTGCGACGAGGCTACCGCCGGAACAATTGGATTCGTTAGTGGCGCCGATCGCTCTCTATCCTGATCCATTACTCAGCCAGACACTTGTGGCGTCTACCTACCCCCTGGAAGTGATTCAACTAAAACAGTGGCTGGACCAGCACAAGGATCTCAAAGACAAAGCGCTCGTCGATGCGGTGAAGAAGCAGGACTGGGACCCGAGCATACAGGCCATGGCTCCACTGCCTGATGTAGTCAAGCAACTGGCAGACAACATTAAGTGGACCTCCGACTTGGGGAATGCGTTTCTTGCGCAGCAAAACGACGTTATGGATGCCGTGCAGCGCATGCGCAAAAAGGCAGATGACGCAGGGAATCTGAAGTCTTCAGAGCAACAGAAGGTTGAAACCAAGGTTGTCGAGAGCAAACAAGTCATCGTGATTGAGCAGGCCAATCCGCAGGTTGTTTACGTACCAAGCTATAACCCGACGGTAGTCTACGGACCACCTGTCTATCCCTACCCCCCGATATACTATCCGCCGGTAGGATATTACGCGGCTGGCATGGCGATTTCGTTTGGTATAGGTATAGCCATGGGGGCGGCTTGGGGCGGTGGCTGGGGTTACGGTTGCGGATGGGGTGGCAATAATAACGTCTATATCAATCACAACAACAACAACTTCAACGGCGGCAACAGGACCAACATCGGCAATGGCAATGTCGGCAATGGGAACCGCGGCAACGGCAATCGCCCATCCACCCTGCCTTCCCAAGGCAGCCGCAGCAACTGGCAACACAACCCGCAGCACCGTGGTGGCGCGCCTTACTCCGACCGAGCCACTGCGGATAGGTTTGGTGGCACTACACGGGGCGATTCCATGTCCAACCGGCAGGCGAATGCACGTCAGAACATCGGTGCGCAACCTCGGCAGCAGCCGGCAGGGAGCCGCGACATGTCCAGCCGTGGCGCGGGTCCCAGCGCAGGCACCAGGGATGTGAATCGTGGCGGTGGCGGTGGCGGCGGCGGCGCAGACCGCGTCGGCAATCGACAAGTACCGCAGAACCGAAGCTCGTCGAACCGCGGCGCGTTTGGTGGCGCTTCTGGCGGCATGAGCGGAAACCAGGCTCGCGCAAGTAGCTCACGTGGCTCGTCCAGTATGGGAGGGTCCCGTGGGGGAGGCGGTCGTTCTGGCGGTGGACGGCGGAGATAAATGTAACGAGGAAAATATGATATCCAAACTACGTCGCGTTAACATTCCCGGCACTCTCATCATTCTTGTGTTGGTTGCTTGGTTATCTCTTGTGCCAGTGACAGCTAGTGCACAGGCGCAAACAGTACCCCAGCCGAGCGTGCAGGGCCCGAAGGCCTTCGCGACTCCGCAACAAGCAACGGAAGAACTGATCGCCGCCGCCGCAGTCTTCGATGTACCGCAGTTGATAGCGATATTTGGTCCGGACGGCGAAGATCTCGTTTCGTCTGCAGATCCAGTCGCAGACAAGAACTATGCCGTTGCATTTGCGGAAAGAGCTAGAGCCAGTCATACCGTGAAGATGGATCCGTCGAAGCCGAATCTGGCGACCATCACTGTCGGTCAGGAGCAGTGGCCGCTGCCAGTGCCCTTGATAAAGAAAAATGGGAAATGGTACTTCGATGCGAAGTCAGGCCGGCGGGAAATCCTGTTTCGACGAATCGGAGCCAATGAACTCGACGCAATTCAGGTTTGTCGTGGTTTCGTAGAAGCCCAGAAGGAATACGCGTTGCAAATTCACGACGATTCGGGCATCAACCAGTACGCCCAGAAAATTATCAGCAACCCTGGGAAGCAAGACGGTTTGTACTGGCAGAATGCAGATGGCTCATCCGCTGGCCCGATTGGTGAAGCGGTGGCCAAAGCGTTGGCTGAGGGCTACTCCATCGGCAAGCCAGGGTTCCACGGTTATTACTTCAAGGTCCTGAAGGGACAAGGTCCAGCGGCGCCGATGGGACGATTGGACTATGTGATCGAAGGAGTAATGATCGGCGGATTTGCTCTAGTCGCTGTCCCTTCCGAATACCGCGTGACGGGAGTAAAGACCTTCATCGTGAACAACGACGGAATTGTTTATCAGAAAGACCTCGGACCCGATTCACTCACCATTGTGAAGAATATGGAGGTCTATAATCCGGATCCAAGCTGGCATCGGACAGACGACGAATGGCCGCAAGATATTGCCTTAGCTAACCCATGACTAAGTTGTGGTCCGCTAAGTACGGCCTCCGTGATGAACTTACCGCGTACAACTCACAGCGAACCGAGCTTTTACGAGTCTTTTTTAGAACTGTAATTGAATACGGCTCTGGAAGAACTGCGTATTGCCCTTGAGATTGAATCGGTCAAGGTGTCCAAAGCCATAGGCCATCTCCAACCGCACATTTTCGGAGAGATACCAGTTAACCATTGGCGTGAATCGCCCAAACGTGCCTCCATGCACATTTTTACTGTCGAGATCGGTATAGGAGTATCGGAACACTAATTCCCAGGCCCCTGGCCCTCCGTCGAACACAGGCCTCTTCGGCGATATGTCCTTGAAATAACCACCGACCGTGTTGTAGGGGCGCGTCTCCCCGGTGATCAACCACGTCGCAACCACATCACCTCCATGAAACATGGGATTGCCAGTTGACGAGGAAGAAACATTCTGGAAGTAGTACTCGCTACCTAAGAGCAAAGATTTTCTACGGTAGTAAACCTCATATCCCGCCATGCGCGTGCTGCTTGCGGCGAATGTTCCCGTATCGAGGAAATATGGCGCAATAAATGCTTCGGGCCGTGACTTGAGTCTAAGTTGCCCGTCTACGGGCTTGCCCCAGCGCAAGTTAGCGCCCAGGTGAAATATTGTGCCCTCCTCCTCTGAATGCACCGGGAGCCATGCAAGTCGTGCGACCTCCTGGCTGGAATACGAAGAGAACGACTGGCCCTTGGAAGCCACATCGTTGTAATAACCAAGGTTCCAGAGAAAGCCATGCCTTTTAGAGTAGCCAAGCCACTTGATACCGTCGGCTAGCAGAGGAATGGTCGCATCGCTCATTGTGGATCTCTCCATCGTCCAGCCATCGTAGCCGACCATGACCTTGTTGAGAGAGAACCCCTCTTTTTGACGCCCAATGAAAAAGTAGCTCAAGATCTCCGGAACCCCGATCATGATCCCGGTTTGCCGCAGAAACCATGTGTGAGTGGGGGCGTCGTACATGACCCCTGCGCACCAGGTTACGGGCCGCCTGAGACTGGGGAATTTTCCTCCCATAACAAAACGAAAATCACGGAGTTTCCCGTCGGGTGAGAGGGCAAATTGTTCTTTGCTATTGTCGTCCTGAGCAAACGCCGCGTAATCAACTAACAAACCGGCGCCCGCCCGGATGGTGAAGTATGGACCGTGATACTCATTCCAATGCACCAAGTTCCGTCGCGGTAGAGGCTCGGCTGCTTCGACGGTGTTCTCGAGAGTGGCGTTGGGAGCCCCCTGAGTTCCTTGGGTTACCGCTGGAGGAGAAGTAGGAGACGGTTGGGTTGTGTTCTGAGCATCTTCGGAAGGAGCATCGGCCGACGCTACAGTCGACTCCTGAGCAAGCGAACCAACAGGCGTGACTGCCAACGCGATCATCGCCGAGAGTAGCCACAAAACCTTCATCATCGTTGATCATTCCACCTGCCATTGTTCGATCAGAGCGTGCTTAAACGTCCTCGGTGCTCGTCTTGGTCAAAGAATGAGCCGTGTGTATCCAGTCGTTCATGTCGACCAGTGCTCCGCCTGCTCAAGCAATGATTGTGTTCAGTAAAAGAGAAAAGATGATTGCCGAAACCACAGTCACGAGGCCAGGCAACATGAAACTATGATTAAACAAATATTTCCCGATCTTGGTCGTTCCCGTTTGGTCGAAAGAGACGGCAGCGAGCAATGTCCCATAAGTTGGGAGGAAGAAAACACTGTTGGCAGCCGGATAAAATGCAATCAAGTGAGCGGGCTGCAAACCCAGCGCCAAGCCAACCGGCATCAATATGGTTACCGTCGCAGCTGCACTAAAAAGCAACGTGGACAAGAGGAACAGTCCCCCAGCAAAAGCCCATGGATAGTGCTCGATCAAACCTGCGATACCACTGACAATGAACGTGCGGTTGGCCTCAAAGAACGATGACCCCAGCCATGACACACCAAGGATCGATATCATCGCAACCATCCCGCTCTTCATGATGCTCCCTTTTAAAGTTGCTTCCGGGGAAGCTTTGAAAATGATCATGATGAGTCCTGAAATAGCAACCATCACGATCATGATCGCCATCCCCATACTCACCTGATCGGAATCTACTACTCCATTTTCAATCGTCTGGTAAACAGGTCGAAGGGTTGGAAACATTCCGATCAGTACGACTAAGCCGATCCCCATCAGAAACAGGATTGTTGAACCGCGCGCATTGAACAGGTCGGCCGCTTTCAACGTTGGCAACGGTTGGGGAGGTTTTAGCTCGCCGGTGGCGAGGCGATGTTGATATTCGAGATCTTCATCCAGGTTTTTGCCACGCCAGGCCACGGACAAGGCACCCACAAGAACCGCCAGAAAAGTTGAAGGAACGGTGACTGCAAGCAAACGCGGTAAAGATACTTCTCGCGAAGCAAGAACGCCAATCATTGCTACCGTAGCCGCCGAGATGGGAGAAGCGATCACGCCCTGAAAGCCTGCGATGACGCTGATGGAAATCGGGCGCTCCGGTCGAATACCTGCCTTTCGAGAAACCTCCGCTATCACCGGGAGAAGAGCGTAAATGACATGCGTGGTCCCCGACAGGAAGACGAGTAGATAAGTGACTACCGGAGCGACAAAGGTAATGTATCGCGGGTTCTTTCGCATAATCTTATCGCCGATGCCGACAAGATAATCGAGACCTCCAGCCGCTTGCATGGCAGCCAACGCGGTAATCACCGCAATGATCATGCCAATCACAATTTGCGGAGGCCCCCCGGGCGGTAGGCGGAAGAGAAATACGTAAATGACTAATCCGATTCCAGCCACAGTACCTAGCGCGATTCCACCAAGGCGGGCTCCGATGAGAATGCACGCCAGAAGAATGCATAGTTCGACCCACACCATGATCGTTCACCTCTAGGCTTTCGCCACAAATCGATGCACTAGCAGGGTTCAGTAGCTCCGGAATAATGTTTGGATATCTGCCGTTGTACGCGGTTTTAACAATGCCAACATCAGCAGAATCCTGGCCTTCTGGGGATTGAGCTCATCGGAAGCAACAAAGCCGAGCTCATCGTCATTCACTTCTACGTTGCGTCCAACGAGCCCTGTGGCCACGCGGCTGGCGCGAACAATGACGACCCCCTTCTTTGCCGCTTTAGCGGCCGCTTCCACCGAGACCTTGTTCATATTGCCGTTGCCAACGCCGGCGATAACGATGCCTTTGGCGCCGTTGTTAACGCTGGCGTCAATCAGGTCAGGAGACATGTCGGCGCAAGCAAAGACAACATCCACCCGCGGCAACTTGGTCACATTTGAAATGTCGAATTCGCTCGTCGTCGTGTTCTTCCATGCAGGAACGTTGTAGAAATCACTCTTTCCGTATGCCACCACCCCAACCAACCCACGTAGCGGCGACATGAACGTCTGAACGTCCGTAGTGCTCGTCTTCGTCAAAGAATGGGCTGCGTGTATCCAGTCGTTCATGACGACCATCACTCCACGGCCCTTGGCACGCGGATCGCCAGCCACCGCCACGGCGTTGTAGAGGTTCAGCGGACCATCGGCGCTGACGGCGGTGGAAGGTCGCATGGATCCCACTAGAACCACTGGTTTGTCACTCTTCACTACCAGATTGAGGAAGAATGCCGTCTCTTCCATGGTGTCGGTGCCGTGCGTGACGACGATGCCGTCGACATCTGGTGTCGGCAGTAACGCGTTGATGCGCTTGGCGACAGTCAGCATAATGTCGAACGACATGTCTTGAGATCCGACATTGGCCACTTGCTCTCCCTTGATATTGGCCAGGTCCTTGATTCCCGGAACAGCGTTCAACATGGCATCGATCGTAACTGCCCCGGAAGTATAGGCGGATTGGGTACCAGTAGCGGCAGCGCCGGCTATCGTGCCTCCGGTGGCTAGAATCACGATGTTGGGTTTCTTACCCTGAGCAAAAGCATTCTCGTAGCCACCTACAATTAGGAAGACGACAGACAGAGTCCAGATTTTGTAGGACCGCTTCATAAGCAACTCCTTTCGAGGCCTGCACGTTGCGCGGCGAACATTAACCAATCACTACTTTGCTTGGTATTTAGACTTGTCCAGCCCGGTCAGCTTGGCGGGATCGAGCAGTTCCTGGATTTGTTGTTCCGTGAGAATGTGCTTCTCGCGAATGATCTCGAGTATCCCTTTGCCGCTCGAGTACGCTTCTTGCGCCAACTCGGTTGCCTTCTCGTAGCCCAGAACAGGATTGAGCGCAGTGACGATGCCGACGGTCGTCTCCATGTAATGAGCCAGCACCTTCTCATTGAGAGTTATGCCGTCTACGCACCTGGTCCGCAAAAGGTTCGACGTGTTGTAGAGAAGATGTTGCGATTCCATCACCGCCACGCCCTCCAGGGGCTCGTAGGCGTTGAGTTGAAGCTGCCCGCTATGAGCCGCCAGCGTGACGGCATAGTCATTGCCCATCACACGGAACGCGACGAGGTTCATCACCTCGGGAGCCACCGGGTTCACCTTCCCCGGCATGATGGAGGAGCCCGGCTGCAACGCCGGCAGGTTGATCTCGGCCAACCCCGCACGCGGCCCTGACGTCAGCAGGATCAGGTCGCCTGAGATCTTCGAAAGGAGGATGGCAAGACTTTTGAGAGCCGAGGAATAGACTACAAACCCCTGCTGGTCCCACGTGGCTGCGAGCATGTCAGTGGCAGGTACGAAGGGCTTGCCGGTGAGCTTTGACAGATGCTCCGCGAACTTCTCGGCATATCCCCTCGGAACATTGATGCCGGTGCCAATCGCAGTGGCACCCATGTTTTCGGCGTACAAATATTTTTCCGCGTCTCGCAACAACTGAATCTCGCTGTCCAGCGCTGCCGCGAAAGCGTAGAACTCCTGCCCAATGGTCATGGGCACGGCATCCTGCAGTTCAGTCCGCCCCATTTTGACGATATCGATATACGCGGCACCTTTCGCCCGGAACGACGCCGAAAGCTTCTCAAGCTCTTCGATCAACTTGCCGTTACGGAGTACGAACGCGACCTTGATCGCAGTCGGATAGGAATCGTTAGTCGATTGGGACATGTTCAGATCGTCATGAGGGTCGAGGAACTGATATTCACCCTTGTGATGGCCGGATAGCTCTAGCCCGACGTTGGCGAGCACCTCGTTGGCATTCATATTCGTGGAGGTACCCGCGCCACCCTGATACCAATCGACCTGAAATTGATCATGGTACTTGCCGGCAAGGACGGCCTGACAAGCCTTCTCGATGGCGGCCAGCCTCTCCGGCTTCATCGCGCCCACGTCGGTGTTGGCTTGAGCCGCCGCCAACTTGACCAGCGCCCACGCCTCGACAAACCCCGGGATAGTGATTGATCTCAATACCTGAGAGCTGGAAATTCTCCAGCGCCCGAGCGGTCTGTACACCATAGTAGGCATTGGCCGGAATCTCTTTTTCACCCAGTAGATCTTTTTCGACTCGCGGTTTGCCCGTGGACGGCTGAGCGGGCTTCTGAGCCCACGCCAGATCGGCAGCGGGAACTGCGACCAGCGTTAGTCCAATGATGAGCAACAAGCGAAGATATGACTTGCGATTCATTGATTGCCTCCGAATATGGCAGGTGTGGCTGTCTCGCTTTCGGCATCTGGAATCGCTGCGCTCGATCGGACAGAATCCAAATGGTGGAAGGTCGAATGCAATAGCCTAGTGGAATTGAAAATTCTTCCAAATGATCCGAAGATTCATCTCAAAGGCTCCAAATCCCTGCTGGAACTTCTGGGAGAGGGCTGCTACTTTCAGTCAGTCTTACGCCACGCTACTAGTGAAAACAATAGGGGAAACCCCTAAGTTACAGAGATTTGCTTACTCGGCAGTTGGTTCGCCTGTGGTCTTCAGGAGGACGGACCCACACAACGTCTTTGGTGGAAAATCTCGAGAGGTAAGTAAAGAGTAGGTTCCACGCTGCGCTCGTGGGATTTGGCAATAGTCCACGAAATGCGATGTGAGAGGACGAAAAATAGAACGAATCCTCTAGAATGGTGGCCACTGGCCTCTCCTAAATAGCTGGACCTGCCCTAAATAGAATGATCTGGCTACGGGCAGGCTGGCCTCTCGCGTACTATTTTTTTCAATGTCTTCAACGAGTTCTTTCTTTCGGACCCTTTTTGGCGCCCCGATTCCTGTTGCAGAGTCTGGGAGTTGGCGTGGAATCACGGTTTGGAGCACCCAGATTATCGTTGCTCTGAACCTGGTCGCGCAGGCGCACAGCCCCTCTTCCCTTCCGCCTCCGGGAGCGAAAGCCCAGATATGTCGAGATCGCGCTATTCCTGCGCTGGTAGATATCACTGAAAACACAGGCATTCACTTCCGCCACCTTTCTGCTCCGGAAAAAAAATACATCGTGGAGTCGATGAGCGGCGGGGTTATCGTGGTGGATTTTGATCGCGATGGATGGCCCGACCTGTACTTCACCAATGCTCCGACGGTGGAGATGGCGTTGAAGGGCGAGAAGGCGCGTAGCGCGCTCTATCACAACAATCATGATGGAACCTTTACCGATGTGACCGACAAAGCCGGGGTGGCGACACCGTGTTTCGCCATGGGCGGGGCAGTCGGGGACTACAACAACGATGGTTATCCGGACATCTATGTAACTTGTCTCGGAGGCAATGTTCTCTACCGCAACAATGGGGACGGAACCTTTACAGACGTAGCGAAGCAAGCCGGAGTCACGGACGGGAGATGGTCCACCGGGGCGGCGTTTGGCGATTATGACGGCGACGGTTTTGTGGATCTTATGGTCACAAACTACGTCGACTTCAAGTTGACCGACCTTCCCGGTTTTGGCAAGGCACCCACCTGCAAGTATCGCGGAATCGATGTGCAATGCGGTCCACGCGGCCTGAAGGGCGCGGGCGATGCGCTCTATCACAACAACGGCGATGGAACCTTTACAGACGTCTCGAAGACTGCAGGAGTCAGCGACCCAAACGGCTATTACGGGCTGGGAGTTATCTGGTCGGACTTCGACAATAAGGGCAGGCCGGATATTTATGTCGCAAATGATTCGACGCCCAACTTCCTTTACCGCAATGACGGCAAGGGAAAGTTCACGGAGATTGGGCTCGAGTCCGGCACAGCGGTCAGCGCAGACGGTTCTGAACAGGGATCGATGGGCATAGCCGTGGCAGATTATGATCACTCGGGACGGTTCTCGATCTATGTGACAAACTTCGCGGACGAAGACAATGCGCTATATAAGAACCTCGGGAATTATGACTTTCGCGATGTCTCCTACGATGCAGGAGTCGCGTTGACAACGCTTCCATGGGTAAAGTGGGGCACGGCATTTGTTGATCTGGACAACGACGGGTGGGAGGATTTGATCGCAGTCAATGGGCAGGTATATCCACAGGTAGATTCACTTTCGTCAGGCGCTCGATATCGGCAGCCGAAGAACCTTTTTATGAACGAACGAAACGGTATGTTCTGCGATGCCAGCAATCAAGCTGGACCGGCGCTCAGTCAGCCGCGCGTGAGCCGTGGCCTGGCGATCGCGGATTTGGATAACGACGGCAATATGGACGTCATAGTCTCGGATATCGATGGCGTTGCGATGATTTTGCACAATAAGGGTATCTCGGGCACACACTGGGTAAGTTTCGAACTCGCGGGTACAAAGAGCAATCGGCTGGCATTGGGCGCGCGGGTAACGGTTACGGCTGGAGGCACGACCCAGACCGATGAAGTGCGGAGCGGCGGAAGTTATCTCTCGCAGAATGATCTGCGTCTGCACTTCGGGCTGGGACAGGCAACGAAGATCGACTCGGTGGAAGTGCGCTGGCCCTCAGGGAAGGTTGAGAAGCTGGGTGGCATGACAATCGATCACTTCTACGCGGTACTTGAAGGACGCGGCGTTGTAGACGCGAAGGAGATTGGTCCAACCGGTAAACGCTAAATCAACTTGACCTGCTGACAGGTCAGGCCACGCAGATTCGAGTCCGTGGGGAAGGACAGTTTCTAGCGAGTGAATGAGGGCGCGACGTTCGACACCGACTCGATCGAAAAGTCTGCGAAAGCGAATCTCCCGAGGGGCGTGGTTCTTGACAAATGGGGAGCTAAAGCGTTTAAATGCTCTCGCGGTCTGGAAATCCATTTTGCGATTATTCAGATTGTCTAGCAGCGATTGATTGTGCGTTTTGCTGTTTTGAACGTTTGCGAATGATCGAAGACGCAACGACTATTCTGTGTCTGCCGAAGAAAGCAAGCTAGCCAACAGAACACCGGGGCCACGTACGCACAGGACAAAAAAGAAAAATAAAACGGAACTGCCCGTCGCCGGCCTATCAAGCCAGGGCGTTCCTTCATGATCTGGAAAACTTAACTTTCATGGGAGGCAATCGATGAAGAGATCGACAAACTGGTCGCTTCTTACGGCGCTAATCGCAGTTCTATTGCTAGGGACGCTTTCAGCGCATGCGCAGAAACTTACCGGAACGATAAGTGGCACGGTTACAGATGCTTCCGGGGCCGCTGTTCCGGCTGCGGTAATAACCGTCACAAACCTTGCGACATCCAAAGCATTTACCGCCACAACAGATGCACAGGGCAATTACACCGTACCGGAGCTACCGGATTCAACATACGAAGTTAGGATTTCGGCCGCCAACTTCAAGGAATTTACGGTAAAGAATGCCATCGTCCACGTTGCCACGACGACAACTGTGGATGCCAAGCTGCAGGTTGGAAGTGTGACTGAGACGGTTACAGTACAGGCAAATTCAATACAAGTCCAGTCGGATAGCGCAAGCCTGGGCGTGACCGTCGATGGAACTCAAGTGAGAGAGCTTCCGCTGAACGGCCGCAACTTTGTGCAGCTGACGCAGCTTCAGCCCGGAGTCTCGGCAGCAAACAACTTCCAGAACACGGGCAAGGGACTGAACGGTGGCGTGGATATGTCGGTCAACGGCAATCCGACGACAAACAACCTGTTCCTGGTCGATGGCGTGAACAACAACGACACAGGATCGAACCGTACGATCCTGATCTATCCGTCGAATGAGTCAATAGCCGAGTTCAAGATGCTGCTGAACAGCTATGGGCCGGAGTACGGGTTGGCTTCGGGCGCGGTGATCAGCATTATCACTCGCAGCGGCTCGAACGCCTTCCATGGCAGCGTGTTTTACAGCGGACGAAATGATGCGCTGAACACGTACACATACTTCTCGGCACCAAATGCGGGCAAGGGCCTGCCGCTGGACGGCAAGGATAAGCAGCGGCGCAACGACTGGGGATATTCGATCGGGGGACCCGTCCTTAAGGATAAGCTGTTCTTCTTCTGGAGTCAGGAGTGGAACCATGAGATCAAGGGTCGCCAGGTAAGCGCCTGCGTACCGACAGCGGCCGAACGAACCGGCGACTTCTCGGTGCTTGGCTGCAACACCTCGGGCTCGCCGAACTTCAGCAGTGTTCCCGCAGGCAAGCTGGCGGGGCCATTGAAGCTGGCCGCGGTCGACCCTTCGGCGGCGACGATGATGCAGATGCTTCCATTGCCGAACACCTCAAATGGCGCACTGAACTCGAATGGACAGAACTGGTCGTCATCGGTTCCGACGGCACTCAATTGGAGGCAGGAGAACGCTCGCGGAGACTTCGATCTGAATCACTCCAACCACATCATGGGCCGTTACACTCAAGACTCATGGAGCAACCCAGCCTTCAACGCAGGCTACTGGGGCGATACGGTGTATCCAGCCTTGAACAGCAACTGGGCACAGCCATCAAAGTCCATTACGGCGCACTGGACGTCGACGATTCGTGCCACACTGGTCAATGATGCAGCGTTCAATTACTCCAATAATCGCATTACGATTACACCTGGTGGTACAAACCCGGGCTTGCTAACCCAGGTGACGGCTGCCGTTCCTACCTTGTACGCAGCCTCGTTGAAGCACAGTCCGTTGGGAGTTCCGCAGGTCAACTTTGGCTCCTACGGCGGCAACACCTCGCTGCAGGCACCCTGGCAGAACCAGCTGAATATCTATACATACCGAGACGACCTCTCGTGGGTTAAGGGGCAGCATAACTTCAAGTTCGGCGCGACCTTCGGATTCAACGGCAAGGATGAGGATGTCAACAGCAGTACAGGCGAGCGTCCGAGCGTTGGCGGTAGCATAGCTAAGACCGCAGGCGGCATCGACACCAACGATACGTTGGCGAACCTGGAACTAACCGGGAATGTCTTCAACATCAATGAAACCTCAACCAACGTCCGGGCCCAGCTTCGGTGGCGCGACTATGAGTTCTACGCCGGAGATACCTGGAGGGTCCTGCCGCGAGTAACCTTCAACTACGGCGTTCGCTACTCGCTGCTTCTGGCGTCTTTCCAGCCGGACGATCAGCTCACCAGCTTCCAACCGCAGCTTTACGATCCCTCCAAGCCTGCCAGTGACGCCTGCAACGGCCTATGGGTTGCGCCTGGAAAGGATCCGTGCGGAGCTGCCAACACCCAGTTCGGCACGAACTTCAGTCACGGAACACCCGGACCGAATCGTTCGCTGGTGAAGAACGGATACAACCACTTTGCGCCGCGTATCGGCGTAGCGTGGGATGCGTTCGGATCGGGAACGACCGTCTTTCGTCTCGGTGTAGGGCAGTTCTTCCAAAGAGAGCGTGTGTCACGGTATACGCTGGTGGCCAACGCTCCGTTCGCTCTGACGACGAACAACTACGCCCGCACCCTGGGCGGAGCGACGCCGTCGAGCCTCTCGGGAACAGCCAGCCCGGCTGGTGGCGAGGACCCGAGTTCCACTCTTCCTAACTCGTGGCAGTGGAATGTAGCTGTCGAGCAACAGTTTGCCAAGAGTACGGTCTTCCAGGTGGCCTATGTAGGAAATCGTGGCATACACCTGACTAACTCGTACGACGTCAACTCGATTGCACAAGCCAACTGGATGACGGCAACCTTCGCCAACAGCGGAGATGTCAATAAGCTGCGTCCATATCCAGCAGGAGGAAACAACGGAACTTTGAACTACTGGGCGCGTGGAGGCGGCTCAAACTATAACGGCCTGCAGGTATCGCTGACCAGCCACATCGGCAGTATCCTTCAGTTGGGAGCTGGGTACACGTGGTCGCATGCCCTAACCGACGTCGTCACTGACGATTCCAGCGGCGGCATCGGCAACCAGACGCGCACCTACTTCACGCTGCCTCGACTGGACTACGGTGCTTCAACGGTGAACCGTCCCAACATTTTCGTGGCCAACGCTATCTGGTTCCTGCCGAAGCTGCAGGGATCCAATGCGATGATGCGCGGCGTGTTGGGAGGATGGGAGTTGGCAACAATCATTTCGTCGCAGAATGGCAACAGCTTCACCATCTTCCAGGGAGCGCACGAGAACAACCTCGGCATCAATCCCGCTACCGGTGCGACGTATACAAGCCAGCTAAACCAGAGCGGTGCCTTGGTACAGACTGGCTTTACGTCACCACAACGGCCGCTGGCGACAGGACAGAGCCCCGTCATTAACCGTCACAACAATACGATTATTAATCCGGGAGCATTTACCTTGATCGGCTATGCGCTCGGCACGCTTCCCAGCAACATGGCGCGGAGGGGCTTCGTCGGCGGACCGAACTTCAACAACACGGACATGTCTCTGGATAAGAACTGGCCACTGTTCCACGAGAAGGCAACGATCAAGTTCAGCCTGGACTTCTTCAACCTCTTCAACCATCCGAACTTCAACCCCGCTTCCCTTTCGCAGGGATCGCCTATCTCGGCAGTTAACTGCGGCGGGTCAATTGGAACGAATGCGAGCACGGGTCATTCTCTCTATGCCCCTTGCAGCGCGACGAATAACGTCGTTAGCGCGCAGGACCTGCAGCCGGGCTTCGGTACATCAAGTGGTTTGATCGGGAACGCCCGTCAGATCCAGTATGGCCTCCATATAAACTTCTAACCCGCTCTACGGGCAGATTCCTAAAAACCGGAATCTGCCCGTTTTGCCTTTAAGCTTTGCCCGTACTTTCGTCGCATTTCTAATCGCGGCTGCGGCGTTGACCTGTCAATATAAGATTTATGGGTTTCTCGGCTCGCCTCTCATTGCTCTCGATGCTGTTCGTCATTTGGATCATGGGGGGATTGCGTGCTTATCCGGAGCAGCGATCCAGTACGAACCACTCCCAGACCACAATTGATTCAACTCCAAGGCCTGCAAACGTTGCTGGACAGACAGCAGCAGGCGACATCCTCTGGCGACCCGGCAGCGGTAGCCTCTTCGTCGCAGATGCTCACCGAATTGGCAGCAAAGCAGATCGACGAGACTCATGCCGCGCAGAAACGTTCCGGCCTCTCTGCCGAACAAGCGAAGGGTCTTCGCGTGCGAGAGCATCGACTGCGACAGATTCTCGCTAATGGCTTCAATGATTGGGGGACCGCCGAGGCGCGGGAACAGCGGTATGGCGATGCGCTGAAGCATTTCCAGGAGGCCGAACGTTGGGACGCATCCACTCCTGCACTCATGCGGAACTTGGGTACGGCGGCATTCCAGGTCGAGAATTATGCAGAAAGCGCTCGCGCTCTATCAATCGCTGTCTCTGCAAACCCGGGGGATGAGCGAGCCCGGCTGATGCTCGCGATGTCGCAGTTTTCACTGGAAAAATTTTCGGAAGCAGAAAAAAACTTTGCGCCCATCACTGAACTGACGATGCAGGACGCACGGACAGCTTATGCCTGGGCTTATTCGCTTGCGCGTACGAATCATCCGTTGCAGGCCAATTCGATCGCCGACATCCTCAGAGAACGAGACCTCCCATCAGATGTACGGTTGCTGGTCTGCAAACTCTACACGGCATCCGAAACCTTCGAACGGGCTGCCGCCTGTCTTCAGTCACTTGCTGCTCAGAATCCGTCGATGGCTGATGTTCACTATGAGTTGGGAACAACTCTGATTCGTTTGGACCGGCCTGCGGAGGCGATCGTCGAGTTGCAAACAGAGCTAAAGCTCGATCCGCAGGACCTAGACGCGAAATATTACCTCGCGTTCGCAATGTTAGAGACGCAACAGAAAGAGTCGGCGATTACGCTGCTGCGTTCGGTGCTGACGGTAAACCCTAATTATCCAGAGGCGCAGTATCAGCTTGGCAAGGTACTGTTAGATCAGGGCCTCGTGGATGAGGCAACGAGTCATTTGGAAACGGCAGCGAAGCTCGATCCAGACAACGCGATTGTCCATTACCAACTACAGGTAGCCTATCGGCGAATGGGACGGCAGGAAGACGCCATGCGAGAACTCAATCGGTATAAAGATCTCAAGGCCAGCCAGCGTAACAGCGTCGCGATTCCTGAAATGCAGCAGACAAAGCAGCCTTAGAGTAGGAGGCTTCTGCACCCATAACACCCCTCAGACCTGCCGAGCCAGAACCAGCGTAATGTCATCCGGCTGCTCTTCAGCCCCGATCCACGCATCCAGAGCCTGCATCACCTGCGTCGAAATCACATGCAGCGGCTGATCTCGATACCGGCTGACAACCTCCATCAGTCGCTCCTCGCCGAACTCGCCGAAGTCGTTCTCCGGCTCCGTCACACCGTCCGAGTAAGCCACAAGAATGTCCCCCGATTGCATCTGAAACCGGTCTTCGTCATACTGCATCCCGTCGATCAATCCGACGACCGTACCACCTCTGTCGAGCCTGCGAATCGACCCGTCTCGCGCCAGCACCAGTGGCGGAAGCTGGCCCGCGTTGGAATAAGTCAGCATGGACGTAACCACATCGTAGTGCGCAAGAAACAAAGTCGCGTACTTCTCCGGTTGCGTGCTTCTGTACAGATGTCGATTCAACAGCGCAAGAATCCGCCCCGGCGACTCAAACAGTTCGTCGCAGTCCCGCCCGCGTTCATCCCTGCTCGCCATCAGACCAGCCACAGCCGACTCTGAAAACACCAGCTCTTCGCTGGCAAACCGATACGCCCGAACCGCCGAGTGCAGCGTCGCCATCAGCAACGCAGCCGAGATTCCCTTCCCGCTGATGTCGCCCAGGGCAATTCCAACCCCGGTCTCCTTAGGACTAGCGTGCCCATTGTGTGCCGCCTCGTGAAAGACCAGAAAATCGTAGTAGTCCCCACTAACCGACCGCGCCGGCCTGCAGACGCCATGCAACTCCAGCGTCTCCAGCCCCACCGTCTGATGCGGAAATAGATTTGCCTGCACCTCCTGCGCGATCGAGATCTCATTCTGCAGTCGCTCCTTCTCCTGCTGTTCCACCAGCAGTCGCTGCAACGATCCCGTCATCTTGTTGAACGACCGGCTCAGCTCCGCCAACTGATCGTCCCGCGTAACGCCGATCCTATGATCGAGCTGTCCCTGATCGATTCGTTGTGTCGCCTCGTACAGGTCGGCCACCGATGTCGTCATCGTGCGGCTCAGCCGTATCGCCATCACCAAAGCCAGTATCTGGAGCCCCGCAAACAGGATGCACAGCACGATCAGAAAGGTACGAATCACGCTCGTGACAATACCCCCGAGCGACGCACCGAACAGCTGCTTGTACAGCAGCGACGGCCGCGAAACCACCTCGATCGGGACATTCGCGGGATTACCCGTATCCCAATCTGTAATCCCAAGCGTAGAAAGGAACCTCACCCGAATGTCCGCTAGATTCACACCCTCCGGTTCGCTGCCACCGGAAATTGACCCCCCGCCCACGGCTCGAAGACCCGTTTGCACCAGCCTGTTGCGTTGTAGCTGCCGCGCCACCGCCGCCCAATCTCTCAGCCGGAAACAGATGTGCCTGCCCCAGCCCATTAGCGATCATATCCATCACCGAACGGTCGACCGGCACGCTACTCACCAGGCTCAACATCCGACCATCGCCCAGCCCCTGCTGGTTCAAAGCAACCAGGTACAGATCACTTCCATCTAGCACCAGCCCATGGAACTCGCCTCCCTGCAGCGGCGAAGCCCACGGAGGCAATCCAAGTGGAGTCTTACCCGCCGTCGCCCCCACAGGCAGCCGAGTGCCATTAATATAGGCAACTGTATCGCGGTGCAACTTCAGTCGCGGTATGTCCAGTTCTGCAGGCGCCTCGCTGAGCGAAAGTCCGATAGGGGGCACCGGCTTCCCATCCAGCAACCGCGCAACCTGCTCAGACTTATGGCCATTCTCGCCACTCATCTGGTTCAATTCCGCCTGAATGCGCGTGTCCGCCAGATGAATCTCAAACTGCCCAGCCGCGATATAAGCCGAGATCAACACCAGCGTCACAAACAAAACCACGGGAGCCAGTCCGATAAGCAGATACGTCACCACCAGCTTGTTCCGCAGACTCCAGAGCATGTGCTGCCGCACAACGCGCAGCGCCAGGGGAATGGCAACACTCACCAGCGCCACTCCAACAAAGATCTGCACCACGCTGAAGAACGTCCCCCACCCACCCGGCAGCAACCGCAGAGCCAGCAGCACGCAGAACCAAAGCGCCAGCCAGAACGCAGCCGCAGGCAGACCCGCAGGTGGCCGATACTTCAGCCAAACCCTGCCCCCGGGCTTATTCTGCTCTTGCATCTTTGCTCTCCTCCACCTTGGCCTGACGCGCCAGCCACAACGTATACCGCGTAGCCGAAAAGTGAGCCCCCGCCAGCAACAACAATCCCGACAAGAACGCCCACATCATCAGTCCCACCGAAATATAGAAAGGTCCATACACTGACTGAAAATCCAGCCAAGGCAGCGCCCAAACGTACAGATGCTTAGCTCCGTCCCACAGCAGGCCGATCACAATCGCCGTTGGAAGAACCGACCGTGCCGGAACCTTACGATATGGCAGCACCCAATAAATAAGGAAGAACAGTGAAATACTTGCCACAACCGCACAAATTTTAAGAAACGAGTATGCGAAAAAATTAAAAAAGAAATTCTCCGTGTGTCCGAAGAAGATCCACGTCAGCACCGTCTTCTGCGCCGAAGTAAACGCAACCGAGGTCATCGCTAGCACGCCCACAGCAAACGCCAACCCCAGCGAAACCGCCTGATTATGAAGGTAGCTGCGGTTCTGCTTCACACCCCAGACGTTGTTCAGAGCCACCTCCAACGGCAGAAACACGCCCGTCGAGGTAATCAGCAGCATCACCAGCGAAAAGATCTGCGCCTTCTTCTGCGGATGAGCCAGCAGTTGCATATTCCGCATCACGAAGTCCTGACCCACCGGCAGAAAGCTCTTCATCATATCGCCCACCACCGCCTCCATTGCCCGCGAATGGAAGACCCTGCGGCTCAGCGTCAGCAGCAACACAATAAACGGAAATAGTGAAAGAATTGCGTTCGCCGCCACGCTGAACGCATACGTATGCACCTCGGTCCGCGTCATGTAGCGTCCCAGCGCAACTAACTGACCCCAAAGCCCTTCCTGCCGAACTACCGGCGGCACCTGCTCGATCGGCTCGACCGTCTGCTCATGCTCGGTCGCATCGGGGGCCACTGTCTTGGTAGGAACAATTGAGAACATAGAAGAGTAGTTTGCGACGACAGAACTTCAGCGCACTTGTATCCGATGCTAGCAGAGCGCCCTTCCGATTCGTCACATATCGTCACGATGCTGAATCTGCCCAATCGCCCACGTCGCACTCTCGGCCAGAACCGGATCCTCCCCCATGCTCCACACCTCAAGCTGGGGCAAAAACTGCTTATCGCCGCTGTTGCCCATAGCAATCGCTACATTCCGGTGCAACCGCTTTCTACGTGTTCGTTCGATCGGAGAGCCCTTGAACCAATGCTTAAACTCTGCTGCATCCATTCCCGCCAGCCACTCCAGCGTCGGATTCACCAGCTCCGGCCGCGCCAGCATACCCTCTTTTACGGCCACCGGAGCCCGCCGGTTCCATGGACAAACATCTTGGCAGATATCGCACCCAAACACCTGCCGCCCCACCCCCTCCCGCAACTCCTCCGGAATCGTTCCCTTCTTCTCAATTGTCAGATAAGCGATACATCGCGTCGCATCCATCTCGCGCGGAGCCACCAGCGCCCCCGTCGGACAAGCATCGATACACCGGGTACAACTCCCACACCGATCCGCAGCTACCTCAAGAGCGCTTTCTTCCCCTACTCTGAGCGAAGTAACGATAACCCCCAGCAATAGCCACGATCCCAACTCCTGATTCAGCAGGCACGTATTCTTCCCAATCCACCCCAATCCAGCCCTGACCGCCACCGACCGCTCTACCAGAGGCCCCGTATCCACGTAGCATCTCGTCTCGCAGTCATACTGTTCTCGCAAAGCGGTCTCTACAACGCGCAATCGACCCAGCAACTCATCGTGATAGTCAGTGGGGAGCATCCCCGACTCGGAACGTTTTCCGCTCCACGCATAGCGCGCGATCCATCCAGTCCCCTCACCCGCATCTTCAATCGACAAGGGTGCGGCAGAATTGTAGTTAAACGCACAGACAATCACCGACCGAGCCCAGGGCATCGCAACCTGAACCCCACTGCGCAGCAATACGCCCCTCTCGTCCCGGCGTTTCAGATACTCCATCTCGCCAGCCCGTCCACCCTCAACCCATGCAGAAAACCGCGTAGCATCTAGTCTCTCAGCATCGGTCGTCCCCACCACAGGAGCTACCCCGACAGCGTCGAAACCCGCCTCCAGGGCGCGCCTCTCCAACCACATCTCGGCCTCCGGAGTCCACTCTCTGCTCACCAAAAACTCCTCCACCCACGATGCTATGCCTAACTCCAAATTCAAGATAAACTGGATCTACGGAGAGTTGGCAGAGCCCGGTTGAATGCACCTGACTCGAAATCAGACATAGTCGCAAGGCTATCGGGGGTTCGAATCCCTCACTCTCCGCCATCATCCCTTCCAGATAAGTCCAAATAAATCTTCAATTACGCCTAGAAGAGCGACTGTTCTTCCCTTAAGAGCCGCGGTTCACCGCAAAATGCATCAATGGAAGGGCAGTTAGAGCTAACGAGCAAATATGTCGAGCGTCCTATGATCATCTGCGTACTTGAAGTAGTACCTTTTGGGCTCAGTATTATTTGCCTGTGAACCGTACCCGCCGTACCCAATCGCATAGAACTCCATGTGGTATTCCTTGGGTGTGAACTGAGCGTCTCCACCAATCCGATCGAACCGAACATAGGGTGAAGGAACGCTGGCGTTTCTGTTGCCGCCAAGGGGATAGCTGTGAGTCTCCGTGTGCCCGCTTTGTAATGACATGTGCTTCCATGGCCCGTTACCCCATTTATATTCATACTGAATAGTGACGCCAGTAGGGTTTTCAATCGAAAAGGCACCGCTATAGTTCGGGCAATCCGCGCAACTGGTGCCGACGTGTTCTTGGGCGCGGGTGATCAGAGGAGTCGTAAGCAAAAGCGCTAACGTTGCGGTAACGAGAATGCTTTTCATCGAGTTATCTCCGTTTTCGTCAGGCGTATTTCTTTACCGCCTTCACTCTGTAATGCGGAGACCAACGACGATTGGGGCCACTCTCTGTGGCTTTGTGCATGATACGCAGCGGAAAAGTGTGCGTTCTATTGAGATAAATGACGTTGAACAGCTGTTGTGTCAGAAGGCACGTCGCATGAAGAGTCTTCTGTCGGCTTTTGGATGAATCAGTGCGCGGACAGATTGTGTTCAATCGTCATCAAAGTGAATGATCCAGGCAACACCGGTCCTCTGCCTCTACCGCCCACTGGAACCGGCCCGAATTTTGCCGATACGACGAACATGCGCTGGTTTGTGGGATCGAAACCCATGTTGCGGGACCCTACAGGCGTAGATAGGTTTTCGATAACGTGATATTGATCCGGACTGTCCTGATGAATAACCGTAAGGGTGCCGTCCGCATTCGACGCGAAAGCGTTGCCTGTCGTCGCATCGTACCCAGCGCCATCAACGCCTGCGCCGATCGGGACTGTAGCAACAACCTTCCCTTCCTGATAATCAGAGATCGCCATCACTCCGCTGCGGCAACCGCTGAACAGTCGGTGGTGGGTGGTATCGATGGCCATGGCAACTGGCTGCTTACACGGAGCGGTGGCCCATCGGCGCCTCACTGTGGCAGTCTTCGCATCGATTTCTACTACTTCGCTGGTGTCTGTCAGATTTGCATACACCTTTCCGTCGCCCGCGGAAACGCCATATTCCGGTTTGCCGCCAAGAGGAATATTCGTGATGAGCGTCCCGGCATTTGGATCGATCACAGTCGAAGAGTGCGCGTCACCATTCAGCGTGAACACGCGGTTTGATGCTCCGTCAAAAAGAATCGCGTCGGCATCTTCAGCGGCTGGGATCCTGCCAAGAATCTTCAAGGTCTTGAGATCGAACATCACCACGGATTGGTCATTCCCTGAGGTGGCAAAGCCGTGTCCGGTATTTTCAGCAATAGCGGTTCCATGCGCACCCTGAATGCCGGTGACTTCCCCAATCATCTTGCCGCTGTCTTCATCGACAACCATTACTCGATTTTGGCGTGCGATATATAGGCGGTGACTGGGTGGATCGGGCACAATGTAGTCCCAACTCCCATTACCCCCCAACGCGTAGGTGTGGGTAATGCGATACGCGGAAGGTGATTGCGCCACGAGTGCAGTTGTTGTAACTATTGCGAGGACAAACGCGCTATAGCGCATAGAGAAACTCCCTGTCAGCCGGAAAATATTTGAAGCAGATGAAGCTATAGCGCAACCGTGCCCATGCCAACACTGAGTTGGCAGGAATACGGAGTTATCTTCGCGAATTGAGCTTAAGCTTCCCTGAAGCTCAAACATTGCGAACAACGAGTACTCGCTGTTCGCGCAGGCTACGTGGAAACTGACTCAGACGCTAACATTGAACTACGGCCTCCGATGGGAGTCGCAGTTATTTCCACATTGGTGGGTATCCCCCTAAACAGAAACCCACCTTTGCGTTGATCCCACAAGATTTACACGCCAATTACAACCCTTTAGCGCGCATCTCCACGGCATAAAGCGAGCTGCGGGCCAGGATGAACAACGTCTTCCCGTCCTTACCTCCAAACACCAAATCAATGGGTCGATCCGGCACGTCAATGGTATCGATGAGCTGACCGGCAGGGTTGTACACATAGATCTGTCCGGCGGCGATGTATACATTCCCTTCAGCATCCTGCGTGACGCTCTCGCCTCCCTGTTCGGCAAAAAGCCTGGGGTTAGTAAGGGTTCCGTCGGGTGCTGCCGAGACGGCATAGGTCTTCTGCTCCGATTCATCACTCACGTAGAAGGGCTTTCCCGGGGTGACGTGAGCCAGACCAAAGGCCCGCAGCAGATCAGCCATTTTGGTGCCGTAATAAAGCGCTCCACTGACGAAATCTTCGCCGGCTGGAATAAAGGTTGAGCCATCCGTCGACACATATTGATACGGCTTCTTCACGGGGACAGCATGAACAAAATCATGCTCGTTACGCCAATAGTTGACCGGAAGGACGGCGGTCATGGATGGTCTCGGCTGAGCAGCCTGTGGCTTGAGCAGCGTAACGTCCTCGCCCGGAGAGTCGGGCGCAAAGGTATAGATAGAGCCATTGCCATCGTAGGAGACCACGATGAGATCGCCGGATTTGTCGAATATCAGTTGCGTGGGTGAGAGCGGACTGTCCCGAACGATAGAAAGCTGACGAGTCTCGGGCACCCAACGATAGATACGCTGCCAATGAGGATCAACGAAATAGAGTCGACCGTCTTTATCTACCGCCGCGCCCGAGATGTTGTAGAAGCCACCGTGAAGTTGTTTGACCTTCGCTCCAGGCGCAAGAACAGGAGAAGGACCATGTGACTGCGCAGAGAAGTGAGTCTTATTGATGGTGAGAAAGGCAAACTCCCTGTTGCGCACTAGCGTAGGATCTGAAGGATTAATGACAACCGCATTATCGAAGGACACCTTGTTGTCCCCATAGACATGAATATTACGAAGCCGTATGTCATTTGAGTTCGAAACCTCAATCGCATTCAAGAATGGCTGGTAGCTGCTGACAACGCGGTAGCTGTGGTAATTCGCCACAGTAATGTTGCTGGAGCTATCGATGGAGAGCGGCAGGCAGAAAGGACCTTCGCCGCGTTCTTCTTCGGTCTGCAGCGCATAGATCTGCCAGTTCGAAGCATTCTTTAGCTTCACTTCATTGCGGACATGATGCTCACTTGAGAGTTCATAAATACGGCCCTCAGTCGCGGTATCAGAGATGTAGAGACCAGCCTGAGCGAAGCTGCTTGGCGTCCAGATATTTGCGAAGGTCCCGCCACCGCCATCTGTGATCCAGAGGCTAGGATACTGGCTGTCCCAACGGCGATTAATGTTGGTGTCGGCGGTGTGAGTATTGTTGTAGATGGTCGCAAACGAGACTCCAGGATAGTTCGTTCCGTGACCTCCCAGGAAACGCACATCGTCCATCAGCGAGTCCTTGCCTGCCATCCATTTGGCGCCCACCGCCCGTGTATTGATGCCATTGGTGTACAGACCGATGCCGATAACAATATTAGTACCGCCCTTCGGAGCTTCGAGCAGCGGCTTAGGAGAGCCCGGCCCCTGAAATGCCGGCGTAGAGTCTGGAATGTCGAACTGCGTAGTAGTGGGATTAAGCCCAATCAATACCGTATCGGGCCTTAATGTAATCGTGTCGGTTACGATATATCGACCTGACGGTATATAGATTGTGCGGTGTTCTGCAATCGCTTTTTTGATGACAGCTGTATCGTCAATAGTGCCATCGCCTTTGGCTCCGAGTGTCTGAAGATTCACCCACGTCTCCTGGGCAGGGAGAGCGGGAATATCGGAGGCCGCGGCCACAGGAAGCTTGTTGAGTGTGCTCCGTTCATACGTCGTGTCGATCTTGGGTGTGGCGCCAACTTCAGCAAAGGTCAGCCCATGGCTGAAGGCTTTGACCTGATACACATCCCCTGCACCGGCAAGCTGTTTACCGCTCTCACGAAAGCTGGCGAAGACAGGTACATGATGGCAGACAATGTTTTCGAGATTGATCTCGGTGCGCGCATTATTCTCGTTGCTGATGGTGATAGCCGGGCCAGAGATGTCTTCGAAGCGGGAGTCCTTGACCCACAGCTCATCCGCGTAACCCGGATCGATGGAAATAGCCGCGGGAACATTCTTGATATGCGTACGGATAAGGGTGAGACCGGCTTCATGCTCTTTGATAGCCGCTTGTGATTGACCCTCGAAGGTGGAATCAAGCAGAGTAAACTGCCAGCCGGGCGAGGGCTTGCGCGTCATAATGCCATATTGACCGCCATAGAAGTGCAGGTCTTCCGCTTCGTTACCGATGTCGTGCAGTGCAGCCATGCCGGAGCCGATATGGAAATCCATGTGAGCAAGATAGCAATGCTGCGCCACATGGAAGCGAATACCAATTGCCGCAGGATTGCCATCCTGAATCTCGAAATCGATGTTGCTCATCGCGGAGTAAAAAGTTCCGGGATTAGCATCGGGAATGTTCGGTGTCGGCGGGACAATTCCCTGCTCCAAACCGGGACGCATGCGGCCCTGAGCCCGATTGGCGCCGGGGCGTCCACCGGCAAAAAGCACCATGTAGTCCATTCCCTGCTGGAAGCCTGGAGTGTCTTTACCAAGAACAATCACCGGACGATTCTTCCCATAGCCGATGACACGAATTCCGGGCCAGACAATCAACGTCTTGCTAATGCGGTATCGGCCTTCTGGCAGAAAGACGATTCCCTGTGCGGTGGTCTCCTGAACCTTGTTGATAGCGTTCTGAATTGCATCTGTATCATCTCCAACGCCATCGCCATGAAGGCCCGAATCGGACTTCGACAGATACACCGCCTTGGGGTCCTCGGGGCGAAGTGTATAGAACGAACTAGCCCACAAAGGAGCAGCGCAGAACGCCGTAAGAACACCCACTACCAGCTTGATTGACGACTTCGACCTCATGCTTGTCCTTCTTGCTTTCTCTGATTACCAAACGTAAGTTGCTACTGATCCAGCATTGAGCGACGTCGTAAATGACTTTCCATGATCGCGGACGCTAAAGGTTTGAGGACTGCCACTGATGTTCGACACAATGAGCACCCTCTCGCCCTTGGGATTCTTGAAGGCCACATTCGGAAGCTGTTCAAGATCATTGGAGCCGATGCGAACAGAACCGGGACGAACAAACTTGGATGCATGAGCCAGTGTGTAGAAAGCAACCTGTCGAGTCACATTGTTGCCATCAATCGTGATTGCCCCCACACAGCCAGTACAGCCGCCGTCATTCGTATGTGGACCATTTTGAGGATCAGCTGCGAGGTTCCAGAGCAGGATATTCTTACTCCAGTTACGCGACACCCCAATCATGATTCGCGCCACAGGCCTACTCAGATTGATATTCGGACTTACGCCGTGTTCTGTCACCGATTGCTCAGTGAAATAAATATTCTTGTTAGGAAATTCATTGTGGACCTGCGTCATCGCATCGACCGTCCCGCCGTAGAGATGGAAACCGGTGCCATCAATATATTTGTTAGCAGCCGGATCTCTCAGGATGGTGAGTGGATAGAGCGGATGGTCAAGATTGTGATCGTAGAGAACGATCTTGGTCTTAATCCCCGCTTTTTTGAAAGCAGGCCCAAGGTGGTTCTTGATGAAGTCCTGTTGCTCCGATTCGAGCATGAGCATACTGGGCGTGTTCTTCTCGTTCAGCGGCTCATTCTGGATCGTAAGCGCGTCGATAGGAATGCCCGCGGCCTGCATGCCCTGGATGTACTTCACGAAATAGTCGGCGTAGGCCGCAAAATACTCTGGTTTCAGCACACCGCCTCTAGCAACGCCAGTCGTCTTCATCCACAGCGGAGCCGACCACGGCGAAGCAAGAATCTTAATCTTCGGATTGATCGCGAGTATCTCTTTGAGAACAGGGATCACATCAGCGCGATCAGGATCAAGACTGAACTTCGCCATCGCAGGATCGGTCTCGCCCGCAGGCATGTCATCGTAGGAGTAGACATGATCGTTCATGTCAGAGGCACCCACACTAACGCGAATATAACTGCTCCCAATGTTGTTGCCATCGTCAGCGTAGAGCTCACGCAGTATTGCCGCACGTTTCTCCGGATCCATCCGCATCAAAAGTTGAGCGGCGCCGCCAGTAACCGCGAAGCCGAAGCCGTCGATAGTTTGAAACGTCTTTGAATCATCAACGTCGATGATCGGTTCTGTTGCAGGCGAGCTCGTGAACGGCACCGGAGGCGACTGCAACTGAAAGAGAGCCGACCTGTCAGGGTTCGTCAACCAGATGGACGCCTCTTTTTGCGCGTAGGACGACAGTGGAATCAACGTGAGTGCGAGAAGCGCAAGCGAGTTCGTAATCTTCGAGTTCATGAATACTCCTGATGGGAGGTGCTATCCCTGTCCACAAAATCACTGCGGCACGGATACCGGCTTCAATCCAAGCGCCTTCAAATAGCCGGGATTCGTCTGAGCATGTTGAAGCTGAATATTTTCGAGGAGTCCAGCGAAGGCCTTGTTGATGGTCTCCTGATCCGGCCTCGCCTTGAGGCGCTCTTCAACCTGCCCTGTGCCACGCGGCAGTTTCGCAAAGGCCACGATCTTATCCCACCCCTCCGGCGGTGTAACTGTAACAACCGCGGAAGTCTTCGCCATCTTCTTGTAAGGCCAGAAAGCCCATCCAATCGTGCTTCTCCATCAGCGCTGCGAACTGTGTAATCCACTGATCGTTGTTCTCTCCGGATTCGCCCAGCCAGATTGGAACGTTGTATTTGTCGCGAAAATCCAGATATTGCTGAATCACGGAATCATCCGTTTTCGACCAATACTTGTGAAAGGTATAAGCGGTGTTCTTATCGAACGGAGGACCGAAGACAGAGAAATTGCCATCCCACTGTGCACCTCCAAGGAAGAGAATGTGATGTGGATCGACCTGCCGAACAGCAGCAGTCAGCTTCTTATAAAGCGGTTCGAGCTTAGGATTCAACGGCGCGAGACTTGGATAATGAGGTATCGGCTCGTTCAATAAATCGTAGCCAAGCACTGTCGTATTGTCCTTGTACCTGTGTGCAATGCGCTTCCAGATGGCAACAAGATGTTCCTGCTCTTGCGGACTGTCGTATAGCCAGGGATAGCCATTACTGTCATCGATGTTCGCCCCCGTCTGTCCACCCGGAGCAGCGTGCAGATCAATGATGACGTACAAGCCCTCCTCATGAGCCCACTGAATAACCCGATCCAGTAGCACAAACCCCTCGGCATTATCCGTTTCAAAAAACTTGTAGTGGATTGGAATACGAATGGAATTAAACCCAGCCTCGCGAAGAAGATGAATATCCTTCCGTGTGATGTAGTTATCGCGATACTGATGCCAGAAATCCGCCGCCTTATCCGGCCCGAACAACTCCGTCACAAGACCTTCAATCTCGCGAGCTGATTGCGGGCCGCCATCGAACAGCCACATATAACCTTCAGGCACAAACCAGTTGCCCAGATTAGTAGCACGCAGCAAGAGAGGCTTACCGCTCCCATCCACAATCTCCTTCTGTTGTGTATGAGCAAACTGCGCAGAGAGATTGGACGGAAGCAGAGAAAACGACAGTGCGGCAAGGCTTAACAGACTACGGAGTGACATTGTGAATCCCTCGTGGTGCAGGTTTTGAAAATGTAACGTGCTACGGCAAAACAGTGAACGTCGTGTGCTGCGATGCAGAGGAGTCAGCGCCCACCCATAGATCGAAGGCGCCGGGCTCAATCGACCATTGATGCGTCTGAGAACTCCAGAAACCAAGGTCATGCGTGTCGAGAGTAAGCGTGACAGTCTGCTTCTCACCGGGCTTGAGACTCACCCGACGGAAGCCTTTGAGTTCACGTTCCGGACGCGACGCACTACCAGCCCGTTGATGCGTATAAAGCTGAACGACCTGATCGCCACCAACAGATCCAGTGTTCTGCAACTCAACAGAGACCGCCAACGAAGAGCCCGTCTTCACCGAAGGCGCAGCCGTCTTAAGTCCATCCATCTTGAAGGTGGAATAACTAAGGCCATAACCAAACGGATAAAGCGGCGCACTGGAACCATCCCAATAGCGAGTATCCAAAGCATCAGGAATCTGCGTAAGATTCCGCGCATAGAAGATAGGCACCTGCCCCACACTACGCGGCCAGCTCACCGGTAGCTTTCCACCAGGATTCGCATCTCCAAAGAGCAGATCAGCAACAGCATTGCCGCCCTCGGTACCGGGATACCACGCATCAAGAATCGCCGGCACATGTTCCGAAGCCCACGTGATATCAAGCGGGCGCCCATTGAGCAGAACCAGCACAACAGGCTTTCCAGTAGCCACCGCAGCCTCCAGCAACTGCTGCTGACGCCCCGGAAGCGCAAGTGACGACCGCGAAGCGCGCTCACCGCTCATAGTCTGAGCCTCTCCCAAAACCAGCACAGCCACCTGCGATTCCTTGATCAGATCGATGGCATGAGAAAACTCCGCATCGCGTTCTGCATCCGTCTTGAGCACAGGTTTAGGACTAGGATATTGCGGATCAAAAATCGAGGGCTGAACCCGCTCAATCTCTACACCCTTCGCCCAATTGATCGTCGTACCGGAAGGAAAGCGTCTGCGAATCCCCTCAAGCACCGTAACCGCATCTGCAGGATGCGTCGCCAGACTCCACGAACCGGTAATATCCGCCTTGGAATCAGCCAATGGGCCAATAACCGCAATCGACGCAATCGACTTACTCAGAGGCAGCACACCGCCTTCATTACGAAGCAGGACCGCACTTCGCTCCGCAGCCTTTCGCGCCGCCTGACGCTGCTCAGCCGTAACAAGATCCGTCTCCGCACGCGAAGGCGCAGCATACGGATTGATAAACAGACCCAACCGATACTTCGCCGTAAGAATGCGCCGCACGGCCTCATCAATCGTCGACTCCTTCGCCAATCCCTGCTTGATCGCCGAAGCAAGCTCATCACGAAAGACGTGGCTGGTCATCTCCATATCCACGCCGGCGTTGACGGCACGTACAGCTGCATCCTGCGACCCCGAGGCAAAGCCATGCGTAGTCAGGCTCCGCACAGACTCCCAGTCGCTCACAACAAACCCATCGAACTTCCACCTCTCCCGCAGCACATCATGAAGAAGAAAGCGATTCCCCGTAGCCGGTACACCATTCAGATCCATATAAGCCGACATCAGCGAACCAGAGCCCGCGCGGACAGCAGCCTCGAACGGCGGCAGATAAATATTCCAAAGCTCCTCATCCGAAATACTCGCAGAGTCATAGTCACGCCCACCAACCGCAGCGCCATACCCCGCAAAGTGCTTCACGCAAGCCAGAATATGTTCCGGAGAGCCAATCTTATCGCCCTGAAACCCGCGAACCTGCGCAATCGCCATCTGCGAGCCAAGGTAAGGATCTTCGCCCGCCCCTTCCATAATTCGTCCCCATCGAGGATCGCGCGCAATATCGACCATCGGCGCGAAGGTCCAGTTAATCCCCACAGCGCTAGCCTCCTTCGCGGCCATCCGCTGTGCCTCCTCGGCCTGCGCGGGATCCCACGAAGCCGCAAGCGCCAGCGGCACCGGGTAGATCGTACGGAACCCGTGAATCACGTCGAACCCAAAAATAAGCGGAATATGAAGTCTTCCCTTCTCTACCGCCAGATGCTGCAGACGGTTGATCTCCTTCGCATCCGTGATGAACAGGAACGAGCCCACCTGTCCCTTTAGAATCCGCTCGTCAGGCGAAACACCCTCCTTCTGGTTGAGCGGAATCTGGCTCATCTGCCCCAGCTTTTCCTCCAGGGTCATCTTTTGCAGCAGATCGTTCACAAAGCGCGTCTCTGCGGCATCATCCTGCGAGGATTGCGCCAAGGAAAAGACGCCAGACAAAGTAATCGCGAGACCGCCGGCAAGCAGGTGACGAAACAAGGTACGCTTCATGTAACAAAATGACATCAGGGTCTCCATAGATAAAAGCTTCCCGGAAAGACAGCAATCAGATAAAAAACAGTTTTCATCGCGATTCAAACAATCTATTTTTTTCGGAATCCGGCAGCGGCAATAAGTTTAGACAAACGTTTGTTTATTGTCTATGACGAATCAGCAAAACATTTTCACTACCGCCTTTCCTTTCGCGCCCGGCCTCTCCTGCGATTTTTGTTCCCCTCCCATTGGAAACCGTGGCATATTGTTATTCTCTATTAGGAACCGTTTCCCCTTGGCTTACGATTCACCGACGTCATCATGAAAAAATCGGCCGCGCACCACCCGCACGAAACGCGTCCCACCAGCCTCAAAATGCTGGCGGCATACTTGAATCTAAGTCCGTCTACTATCTCGTATGTCTTGAACGATTCCCCCGGCCGGTCAATTCCAAAAGAGACTCGAGAGCGGATCAAAGCCGCTGCCGCCAAATTCAACTACCGCCCAAGCATGATCGCCCGCACGCTCCAGGGTAAGCGCATGCAGACCATCGGAGTCCTGCTACCCGAGCTTGGAGAAGGCTACCACTCCCAGGTCTTAAGCGGCGTAGGAGACCTTCTCATCCGCGAAGGCTACTTCTATTTCACCGTCCACCATCGCCACAAAGAAGATCTCATCTCCACCTATCCCGATCTTCTGCGGTCCCGCGGGGTCGACGGTATCCTCGCCATCGACACCCACTTCACTGGCCCCCTACCCCTGCCTACCGTACTGGTCGCCGGGCACACGGAGCTACCCGGCGTCACCAACGTCATCCTCGATGAAAAGCATGCAGCGCGACTATCTCTTCGCCATCTCTACGAACTAGGCCATCGCAGAATCGCCTTCATGCACGGCCAGCCCTTCAGCGCCGACTCCAACGCCCGCTGGGACTCCACCCTCGAGGCAGCGCGCGAACTAGGCCTTCAAATCCACGAAGACCTGATGATCTATCTCTCCAAGGACTCTCATTCCCCGGAGATCAGCTACCCCGGCATCCGAAACCTCATCCAAAGCGGAAAGCGCTTCTCCGCAGTCCTCTGCTTCAACGACGTCTCTGCAATGGGCAGCATCCGCGCCCTCCACGAGGCCGGACTCCGCGTCCCCGCCGACGTCTCCATCCTTGGCTTCGACGACATCCAGTCCTCGGCCTATCAGGTGCCAAGCCTCACTACCATCCGGCAGCCACTCCACAAGATGGGCAGCACCGCCTCTAAGATGCTCCTGAAGAAGCTAGCAGGCGAGACCACCCCAGACCTGATCCGAATCGAACCCGAGTTGATCATCCGCGAATCCACCGCCCCCGCGCACTCCCATCCAACAAAAAGACGCTAAAGACAATCTGAGCTTTACCCTTGTCGCTGTTGCAGTTGCCCTTGTCGTTGTTGCTGTTGCCCTTGTCGTTGTTGCTGTTGCCCTTGCCGTTGCTGCAGTTGCTCTTGCCGTTGCCGTTGCTTTTCTAGCTTGTCATCCCCGAATGGGATCTGCTTCTGCCGCTCCCATTGCCGGTCTTCCAACGACCCCAACGCGGGGTGCCCCATCCTGAGCGCGCCTGATCGCGCGAAGGTTGGGGTCTCAACCAAATAGGTAAAGTACTCCCGTCCCCACCAACTCTTGCCGTTGCTGTTGCCCTTGCCGTTGCTTTTCTAGTTGTCATCCCGTAGGGATCTGCTTCGGCCGTTGCGGTTGCCGTTGCGGTTCCTTACAAAGAGCCCCAAAGGCCCGGGGTGCCCCATCCATGGCGCAGCCTTACCGCGACATGGGTGGGAATGTACACTCCTTCCCCACCAACTCTTGCCGTTGCTGTTGCAGTTGCAGTTGCTGTTGCAATTGCCTTTCTCGTTGTCATTCCCGAAGGGCAGTTGCTGTTGCCTCCGGGTAACCCAAGGCTTCAGCCTTGGGCCTCCCTCGAACCCGCAGAAAAGGGGCTTCAGCCCCTGGGGTATGCCCGCCTTCCACACCCTTAAAAACCTGTCAAGCCCCCAACCCGCCTAACTCACTGCAACCAAAGCACATCCAGTTGGCATAGTAATTACCACCCGCCACCTATAATAGAAACAGACACAAAGAGAGAGCCTCGGCGCAGCCGGGGCTCTTCGCATTTAACTAACAACCTGCAACTAACAACCGGACCAAAAGTCCAGACCTAAACCATCTACTTCGAAGACTTTGAGACCAAAAGTACCCAGGGGGGAGTACACACATCATGAACACACCCAAGCGCTACCAATGCCGCCACATCTTCACCGAAGGCCGCCGCTGCGGCAGCCCATCGCTCCGCCACGAGAACTTCTGCTACTACCACCACACCACCCGCCGCCCCGCGCCCGACCCGCGCACCCGCGAAGACCGCTACGCCTTCGACCTCCCCCTGCCCGAAGACCGCGCCGCCATCCAACTCGCCATCGGCCACATCCTCCTCCGCATCGCCCACAACCAGATCGACTCCAAACGCGCCGGCCTGCTCCTCTACGGCCTCCAGATCGCCAGCTCCAACCTCCCCCGCCAAAACCCCGAAGACACCCCACCACCCCAGGTCGAAGAGATCACCACCCACCCCGACCTCGGCCTCCTAGCCCCACCCGCCGAGTACGACGAAGCCACTGCCTCAGGCCGCCCCAAAAGCATCATGCGCCAACTCATCGAAGACCTGACACGAAACCAACCCGAACCAGACCCAGAACAACCCGGATGCCCCATCCTGAGCGCACCTGACCGCGCGAAGGTTGGGGTGTCGCCGACTAAGAGTACAGGGACGGATACGGACACAGGAACAGGAACGAATCTGGGTGCCCCACAACCTGCCCTGAGCCTGTCGAAGGGTCTCGATCCTGAGATGTGGGTTCCTTCCCAACCCCCACAACAACCGGAGACCGACCCCACTACACAAATCCTACCCACCCTCCAGGCCACCGCAGAATCCACACCTAAGGAGACACCCCGCCTTGAACGGATGCGCCTTTACAGATTGCACTCTGAGCGCCCACTCAACGAGCCCTTGGCGGCCCGCCAGCAGGAGTCAGCGTGCCACCCTGCTTCAGGTGATAAAACCGATCGGCGGCAACATTCTCGAACACCTGCGAGCCTCCATTCGGCCAAAGCACCTCGACCTTATCGATATGGCTGGCCGAACCAAGCCCGAAGTGAAGCCGCAGATCACTCTGCGAGAGGTAGCTTCCACCGCTCCTCACCTCGCCAAGCTGCTGCGTCTTCCCCGCGTTCACCCGGACGCGAGCGTTCAGAGCCAGCCGGTTAGCCGGACTGCCCTCAAGCTCGAAGCTGACCCAGTGATTCGCAGGATCGCTCTTGGCCTCAAGAATCATCGGCGCCCCAGCCAGGTTCTCGACAACAATGTCGAGCCTGCCCCGATTGAACAGATCGCCGACAGCAAGCCCGCGGCTCACCTGCGGTGCACCAACCGCACTTCCAGTCAGCGCACTGACATCTTTGAAGGTTCCATCGCGCTGGTTCTGAAAAACAAGCTTCGGCTCGCGATAAGCAGTTCCAAGCTTGGCATTATCGACCTGCGGATAAACATGCCCATTCACGAGAATCAGGTCCAACCAGCCTGAGTTGTCGAGATCAACAAACGCATCGCCCCACCCGACGAACGGCACCGTCGAACGCGCGATCCCAGCCGAATGCGAGACGTCCGTAAAGCTCATCCCGCCATCATTCCGATAGAGCGTTGCATACTCATCGCTGAAGTGGCTAAGAAAGATGCTGAACCGCCCGGCATTCATGTAGTCGCCAAGCGCAACGCCCATGTTGGCCTGCTCAACTCCATCCTCGCTGACAGCAACTCCGGCATCAAGGCCAACCTCCTTGAACCGGCCGCCGCCCTCGTTGCGGTACAGATAGTTCGGTTCACCGTCATTAGCCACAAACAAATCGAGCTTGCCATCGCCGTCGAAGTCAGACCATACCGCGCCGAGACCAAAGAAGCGTTTAGGATCATCGACTCCAGCCTACTTTGGCAACCTCGGTAAAAGTACCGTCACCGTTGTTGCGGTAAAGCGTATCAGGATAGCCCTTCAACCCGCGCGGTCCGCACTGAACAGCAATGTCGTGATACTCGCAAGTCTTGCGCGACCCAAACAGCGGAAGGTCATGCATATCGAAGTCAACATAGTGCGGAACGAACAGATCGGAATTGCCATCACCATCGTAGTCGCCAAACGTCACACCAGTCGCCCAGCCCGTGTCCTTATCAAGACCCGAAGCCTTGCTCACATCGGTAAAGGTCCCATCACCATTGTTCCGATACAGCACAACGCCGCCGAAGCAGCTGACAACGAGATCAGGCCGCCCGTCGTTGTTGTAATCACCCACCGCCACCCCCATCGCCCAGCAAGGATACCCAACCCCGGCCTTGTCGGTGACATCGGTGAAAGTACCGTCATGATTGTTATGAAAAAGAGCGCTCTTAGCCTTCTTCCCTTCAAGCGCCATCGCAACATTAGGCGCATTGGTGAAATAAATATCGAGCCACCCGTCGCCATCATAGTCAATCAGCGCAACACCACCACTCATCGACTCAACAATGTACTTCTGCTCAGAACTTGCAAGGTGCTCAAAATGAATTCCAGTAGAAGAAGTGATATCGACAAGTTGTGGAACCTTACCAATCGCGCCATCATCACCAGAAACGCCGCTCTTCCCAGAGCTTTTATTGGAAGTCGCTGTCGACGGCTTCGCGCCAAGGCTCTGCCCTTCCGATCCACATGCGAAAAGCACTAAGCAAACAGCAACGGAAAAGATACGGTTAAGAAATATCAGGGCTTCTCTCTGGGCTCCCACAGCTACTTGCTCACCTTGTCCTGTTGTTCATTCTGATCCGAGTCAAGACGCAGATCCTTATAGATCTGCCGCATCTTTTCCTTCATGTCCTTGTACTTCTGGTAAGCCTGAAGTTCGCGCTTCGCATCTTCCGGCCGATTCAGCTTGCGATACACCGCACTCAGCCGATAGTGCGCAAGAACATTCGTAGGATCAGCAGCAATTACCTGCTCGAGCAGCGGTGCAGCAGACGCAGAATCATTCTTCTCGGTGTAGACATGAGCCAGACCGATCGCAGCATCAGCATCATTAGGCATCAGAGCCAGAGCCTTCTTGTACTGAGTCGCAGCACCATCGAGTTCGCCCTTCTCGGCAGCAATATCGCCAAGCCGAATAATGGCCTTCTCGTCGGAACCGTTGGTTGCAACAGCAAGCTTGTACTGCTCTTCCGCCTCAGCCCGCAGCTTCAAATCTGGCGAAGAGTGCAGTGCCTCAGCGAGTTCATAGTGAATCCCCGGCAAGTTCGGATCAGCCGCCAACGCCTTCCTATAGTCTGCAATCGCGCCCGAAGTATCTCGTTCACGCACCAATTCATGCGCCATAGCCTGATACATCTGTCCCGACTCCGGCGCAGCAACCGACAGATCCAGCATCGCCTCACCCGCTAGATCGGTGTAAATTCTGTAAGCCGCATAAAGAATCCGCGGATCAGTAGGTGCTCCCTGCCGCAAAACCGCAACAACCGCAGCAGCCTTCTCCAACTCCTGCGACGCTGTATAAATCTCAATAAGCTCAAGTCCCGCCTCCAGACGTATTTTGGGCTCCTGCAACTGGTCCACAACAGCCTGCAGATCAGCACGCGCCGCATCCGTCTTACCCAGGCGACGCTCGCACATTCCGAGCAGCGCACGAATCTTAGTCAGATCAGGCTTTTGTTCGATAGCATCGCGCAGATGAGGCTCTGCAGCTACATAGTTCTTTTGAAAGTAGAGAAGAACACCAAGATTAGCCTGCGCATCCAGGTTGTGCGGATCAGCAGCTAACACCGCAGCAAATTCCTTGATCGCGAGCTCAGGCTTGTTCTCGTTCAGAAGCTGATGCGCTCGCTGTTCATGTAATTGCACCTGCTGCACCGCAGGGTCGTTCCCCGATTGCGCTGCATCCGCAACAACTCCACCCATGCCTAACAACAGAAGAAGAGGAAACACCAGCATTGCGCAGACCGTCCGATCCTGCTAAGGATCGTATCTTAAAGAAAGATGGGATGGCGAAGAAGAACATCGCCATCCCATTGGTAGTTGGCTAGAAGGAGATACGCCCGCTGAGCTGCATCGTGCGTCCGTTAACAGTAAGGCTTCTGATCGTTGAGGTTCCAGTTGCGATCGTGCCATTTGGATTGACGACAAGCTGAGCGGAGCCCTGATTTCCAGTCGTTGTCGGCAGATTGAAGCTCGGATGGTTGAAGATGTTATTCGCATCTGCACGAAGCTGGAACTTCACTGACTCCCAGATAGCAAACGTCTTGCCAAGGGAGAAGTTCACCTGAGAGAGCCCTGGGCCATTCAGGATATTTCGTCCTGCATTGCCAAAGGTTCCAGCTGTGGGCACTGCAAACGCAGCCTCATTAAACCACTGGTTCGTTCCGTGGTAAGGCCCCTTACTTGAGAGATGAGGATTTCCAATCACATTGGGATACCACTGCGAGTTCTGCGCTTGCGAGAACGAGTTATTGGTTTTCATCGATACGGTAAACGGCTGACCACTTTGAACGACAAGGGTGCCGCTAGTCTGCCACCCGCCGATGATCGTATCCAGTAGAGTATCGTTATTCACGAACGCTCTCCCCTTTCCGAACGGAAGCTGATAGATGGCGCTTCCCTTGAAAGCGTTCCTCACATCGAAGTTTGAATTTCCGTAGTTTGCAGAGGGATCGAAGGAGCGCTGGTAGTTTTGCGCGCCCGCTCGGCTACCCCAGCCTGACGAGTCGATATCGCTCAGGAAGTGCGACCACACATAGCTGAAGTCATAGCTCACGCCATGGTGTAGACGCTGTTGGATACTGGCCTGCAACGAGTTGTAATTTGAGAGCGCGTTGTTGGTGCTGCCAAAGATATTCCCGAATTGCGGATATGGCCGGCTTGAAATGTCGTTAGGAGACAGCTTATTTTCCGGAACCTGATTAATATCAACCGGGAATGGAAGATCATGACCATGACTCCCGACATAGGCTAGTTCAGCTACTAGGTTAGGATTGAGTTCCTCCTGCACGGAGAGGTTCCATTGATAGCTGCCACCAACCGGTGCGTGGTACTGGTTGTAATTGACGTTCGAGTTGTTGAAGGCTGCTGGGTCGGTACTCGCAGCAATGAATGGAAGATTCGATCCGTTACTGCTTAGGATTCCGATTGGTGTCACGCCACTAGTCTTGTCCGTAACATTACCCCTCGAACCGAAAGCCTGTCCCATGCCCGGAGCATAAGTATCCAAGCTCCAGTTATAGGCGTAGAGGCCAAATCCACCACGCACCGTGGCATTTGGCCGCGCGAGCCATGCGAAGCCAACGCGGGGCAGGATAGTGTTGTACACGGGCGACTGAAGCGTAGACCGACCATTTGCCTTCGTGGAACCGAACCAATAAGCACCAAGGGTCGCTGTCGCTGGGTTCTGCACAGTTGGATCAAAGGTGGCCATGTTGCCCTTGACCTCGCCCCAACCGGACTGAATCTGATACCGCAAGCCAAGATTGAGTGTAAGGTTTGGAGTCAACTTATAGTCGTCCTGTACAAACAGCTGCGGAAGCCGCATACGGCCCCCATACTCCGGTGTCACCTGCGCACTCCAGTTCTGCATCTGTCCCAGGAGGAAATCAGCGTAGGCAAGACCGGTAGTGCTACTACCCTGTGTTGCGGCCGTATAGACACCCGTAAAGCCCATGGTGCCGCCATTGATATTTCCCCACGCTGTGGAGTTATCACGGAAGAATAAAAACTCTCCTCCAAAGTGGAGAATATGCCTACCACGGACCAGAGTAACTACATCTGAGGGATCGTAGACATGTTCTTTGTAAACTGCATTGATGTTTGACGTAAGTCCGTAGTAACCACTGATATTGACAATTGGAAAGATATCCGCCTTGGCATACTGCCAACCAAGCTTGGTCGGAAATCCTTGATTTAGGGAAGCAGGAACAAAGAAATTCAACTGGTTCGTATAACCGAGTCGAAGTTCGTTAATTACATTTGGGCTAATCGTCCAAACATCGGTGATCTGCGCATTGTACCGGCTCACATCCCCAGACTGGCAGTTGATGGGGCAGATACCCTGTCCGCGGTTGTACGCCGGATTATCGCTCTGCTGCACTGTTGCAGTCAGCCGATTATTTGTCCGGAGGTCGTAGTCCGCACGGCCAAAGAACTTTGTGAACGGATTCGCATTCGGAACGTTATAGAAGAAATTGTTCGATGTGAGGCCATTCGTCGTTGTTCCCGCTGTATTTGGAGCAGGATAGTACTTCTGGATAGCTAACGCTAAAGGGTCAAGCCTGGACGCGGGAATCTTGTTGCCTTGGCCGTATTCATCTGCAAATGAAGTTCGATGCACAACACCGCCTATGACAGTTGTGGTAGCAGGATCATAAAGTGTGTTCTGCCCCGTGAAATCACCAGCAAGCATCGCAGCAGTAGGAACCGTCGTAGTCGCAGGTGTAGACGCACCTGGATTCATGATCTTGTCGTAATTGAAAAAGAAGAAAAGCCGTTTCTTCAGGACAGGGCCACCAACAGAAAACCCGAAATTGTTGTAACGAAGATGAGAGACGGCTTGCCTTCTCGTCTTCTGGGCAAAGGCATAATTTGCTGCGTTGAGAGCATCGTTCTGCCAAAATTCGTATGCGTCACCATGGAATCGATCCGAGCCACCTTTACTGATCTGGTTGAACATGATCCCGCCAATTCCATACTGTGCAGAAAAGGCCGACGCACTGACTTTCACTTCCTGAATCGCATCCAGCACCATCACGTCAGCATTGGCGCTCGACGGTAGCGTTATGGCTGCGCCATCTGCAAGAATCGTGCTGAACGGCAGATTTCCATTGACCGCCGCTACCTGCTGAGGGTTACTCGCTCCCTGTGACCCCATCGGGACGCCAGCAGCTCCCTTCAATAGAATCGTGAAGTTCTGCCAATCCTGGCCAACCTGGGGCAGTTGTGACAACTGAGTAGAGTTCAGAGTAGTAGATTGCTCCGCGTTCTCTGTTGAAAGCAGTGGAATATCCGCCTGCACCACCACCTGTTCCGTGACCGCACCCACCGTCAACTGAGCGTTGACAGTGATATTTCCTACGTCAACCGTTAGGGATGACCGGACAAATGTCTGAAATCCAGGCTTGGAGAACGTAAGCTCGTAGGTTCCAGTAACAATGGAAGATGTGTCGAACAGACCATCCTGGTTCGTGGTCAATACCTTTGTCACGCCGGTGTTCTTATTAACAAGGGTTACGGTCACACCAGGGAGTACGGCTCCGCTCGCATCAGTCACGACGCCACGAATATCGCCGGCATTCATGCTTTGCGCGAGCCCTGATCCCGTAAGACCGCACCAGGCTATAGCGGCAAACATCATCGTCTGCCAACTCACTCTCAATTTTCTTTTAAATCTCATATTGCCTCCTAAATTCTGCTAACGACAGAGCCTCTATTGCGGGCTCCTGATTATGGAAAGCGAAATCCAAATAAGACAAACGTTTGTCTTAATAAAGCAAGAATCTGTACGGAACACTCTAGAAACTAATTCACTCTTCTATACCGAAAGGACTTCTAAAATTCTGCTTGCCTATTCAAACGAGACAAACGTTTGTCTTTGATGACATAGCATGAGGTCTGCCAACAATCCCGTGAACTATAGAAAGAGAAAGCTGGACATGTCAAGCATTTGTTTTCAAGCGGTTTAATTTAAATGGACAACCATTTTTAAACGATCTGGACAGACCAATAGAATCGCTCCATCATAAGTAGTTGAAGAACTGGCAACAAGAGACTGTTTTCCCAAGGAAATTTGGCTTCTGAATTCACTGAAGAAGTCGGTCTCGCGCAGAGTTACCCCATGTCTAAGAATTCTTGAGGCCATCCATTAACTTTCGCGATGTTCCACTGATTATCTAGGGGCGAATAGTCCTTCATATGTGACCATTTCAGCCAACAACCAAGGAAAGCAGGTCGCCGAGATCGATGACAGAATTCGACGACGCACCGCGAGGCAACGTTGGTGCAATTGCTAAGGCCTGATTGTGACCTTCAAACCATACCAGGAACGAAGACTGTTCCGCTCCAGGTAACCGCTGCTGATTAATCCAGTGATAATAGGCGCCCATGTCTGCATCGATAAGGGAGCCTGTGAAGTCCAGGTCAAGATTGTCATGCCCGGCGGACAGCATTTCATTCATCGGTTTCTGTCTTTGCCGTGGTGCGAAACGTACCAATAAGGTGAGCGGTTGAGCCCTGCGCAGGGCTTCGCGGGCTGCCCACTGAGCAAATGTTGTGCTGAATATTTGGGTCCCCGACCCGTCCGTGAGCAGCCTGACCTGAAATCGCTCCAACACTGCGTCTTCCGCAGGATCCATCCCAAGGTCTGAGGGCAATAATCGAGCCAGGTTGGTGCGTAGTTCTTCTGGCCCCATTCCAGGTTTTTCAATTTCCGTCTTTATATATTTCAACAAAGCAGCTCGGAATGGCTTCAGCTCCCCATATTTCACGCAGGTCAATATTTGATCGGAATTCGCTCCCTGCCCTCCATCGATATACCAATGACCGTAAGGAATGGGGTGTGCTTTCGCCCGCGTCGCCACGGACGTCAGCAGCAGCTCAAGCCCGTTTTCAGGTTTGACTCGTCCAAAATAGGTTCCATGCTCGCGCAGGTTCTGAAATAGAGGCCGGTCATAAGTGGCAACGCCCTGCCCTATGACTGCAATTCCAAGCCTACGCACGGGAATCGGTTCAAGTGGTACCGCCGCTCTCAATCGATCACCGTAATCCGTCGCTGCCGCCCGAAACGTATCTAGTTGATGTGTCGTCCAAAGGTATGCCGACTCTTGTTCAATAAACTGGCCAGGCCGATTGATCCAGTCAAAACGCTCCAGCTTCGAAGAGAGCGATAGTTTGGAGAATGCTTGAAACCACTGATTGAGCTGCGTCTCCGAAAGAGAGCTGAGTTTGGCAAGCTCTTTCTCAATTGCATTGCGTTCTGCAGGGAACTTGAAATCGTACTCGATAAGCTCTCGCAGCAAACCAGCCAAGAAACTCAACGGGAGCTGTCCGAACATTCGCAGATTAGCTATGGCCAGCCTTCTTGCCTCAGGAGGGTATCCGGCGAACTGTTCGGCCTGGAGATTACGTTGCAGCATAAAGTTAGAAGAGCTCTTTAATCGGTTTGCCCTGCGATAGCGCAGGCGAGAATCCCATCATTGCTCCCAAACTAGGTACAAGGTCAATCGACTGCAGTGGACGGTCATACACTACTCCCTGCCGGGTCCCCGCCCCCAGAGCCATCATCCAGGTAGTGCGCGAGGCTGCGTCACCAGTACGATGATGTTGAAATCCATTACCCCCAGGATCTTCGTCGGCATCCCGCCCAAAATCCGGAAGGATAAGAAGAGTCGTATTACCTGCATATTCGGGCTCACTTTGAACAGCCTTCCATATCTCTCCACAGAGACGGTCTGTACGCTGTATCGCCTCTACGTATAGTGAATAAGCCCCGGAGTGCGCAATATCAATATCATGCATCGTGATCCAAAGAAGACTAGGAGACTCCTGCTGCATCAATCGCTTTGCGATATATACCGAGAGCTCATCTGGGCTCGACAGGGTAAGTGCATGCGACTTAAAGTCATCAACCGAAAGCTTTAAAATCGTCTCAAGTTGGCGCAATTCGAATTCACCGCCGCCAAGTTGTGGCGCATAGAGCGGGGTCTCGTAGTTGTCACGCAGAAGGTGTTCGTAGTCGGTGGCAACGCCGGATGTTGCCGCACTCAGCAAATGCTTTGGTAAAACCACTCTTGCCCCAAGTCCTGGACCATAGGAGCGGCATTCGCTTTCGCCAATACGGTTGAATCCGTTGCTGGGTGCGACAACCCAAGTATCCGAGGCGGGCCGCCTCAGATCCTTGCGAAAGTATTCGAAAACTGTGGGATGTTCCGGGGGGATTGCAGAAAAATTATTGAGGGTCTCGTAGACTCCCGTTGCCAGACTAGCTGTTGCCACATAGTGGCCTAGTATCCCCTGGTTCGCCACCTGTGTAAAAAAACTCGACTGAGGAATCAATTCATGAAGTAGATGTGGGATATTCTCCTGGCCCTCGGGAGCAAATGTTTCCTGATCGCGAGCTCCTCCGCCAAATGTAACGACGATTACTTTACGCTTCTTCGCAGCCTGCCCCCATACAACGGGACTTGCACTCATGAGCGTAGTTCCCAAAGCCATCCCTGCCGCATCGCGGAGGAAATCACGCCTGCTGCGTCCTAGCCGCAAAGCAATTTCACGAAGATTGGCTCGCCCTGCTCCACAAGGTCCGGGGGTAGGCGTTTGCCTTAGTGAAAATTTGCCCGTCAACTCAAATCTCCCATATCATCAGTCCGCTATATACGTTGGAATTAAGGCTTAGTGGAAGGGGCGGCTTTAGCTGAATATACGAATTGCTGGACCTCGGAACGCTCCTTGTCTAGTTCAGCTAAGTGTTGTGCCCGAAGCTTTTGATAAACGTCGAACTCCCTCTGTGCGCGGTCCTTTTGTCCAACATGAACATAGTCCGTTCCCAGACGGTAGTGGGCGTCTGGAAGATTTGGATTCAGTTCTATCGTTCGCACGTATTCGGGAATCGAACTTTCATATTCATGCTGGTCAGCATAAAGATTGCCCAGCTGCATGTGGGCCTCGGGAAGCTTTTCATCCAGTGAGATCGACTTTTTCAGTAGAGACTCGACAATGTGAAGATCAAGGCCTGGGCCTTCGGCCCGTTTTCCCTTCCACAAACTCATCGCGTAGTAGTACTGAGCCAGAGCGTTGCCAGGCTCAAGTTCCGAATAACGCCGGAATCGTTGAATCACTTCTCCCGCCTGGTTTGGAGAACTATCGTAAGCCTTGGAGAGAAACATGTAGCACCGAGAGTCGGAAGGACTTAGGTCGGCAGCAACGAGCAGCGCCTTGATGGCCTCCTCATAAAGACCACGCGAGTAAAGTGACATTCCCAACCCGATCTGAAGCCGAGGAGAATCCGGATAACGTTGAGTAGCCTGGCGGAAGACATCGATTGCTGGCTCGTAGGTCCTGTGAAGAAGAAGTTCGCTTCCCCAATCAAACAGGTTGTCTTCACTCGGGTCCATATGCGCGGCGATCCCAAATTCGTTTGCCGCGGCCACGAATTTTCCATCTTTCTCTTCGACCTGAGCCAGTAAGTTGTGCAACTCTCCAGTGTTCTTGCCTCGCAAGACGCTTTGAATAACTTGTCGTGCTTCGTCAAGCCGGCCGGTCAGGAAATCGGCCATCGCCAGATCGTAGCCGTTGTCGTAAGAGGAAGGATTAATTCGCTGCGCATGCTCGAGCAAAGGACGCGCATCTGCGATCTTTCCAGATTGGATATAAAACTCACCAAGGTTGTGATTGGCGGTATAGTCCCGAGGTTCCAACTCGAGCGCCTTCCGAAACTGTTCGCCGGCAAGTTCAACATTCCCTGCATGGGAGAGACTCGCCGCTAGATTGGTCCTCGCAACTGCCGAATCCGGCTTCAATCGAACTGCTGCCTCCAGGTGTTCTATAGCCTTTGTATCTTGCGACAGTGAGGAATAGGTCAACCCCAGTAGCTCTTCGACTTCAAAGTTATTTGGTACATGGGGTAAGAGATCTTCTAATTGGACTGCTGCCTCCGCAAACCTACCCGCTTCGTATTGCGCCACCGCCGACTGAAATTGGCGCTCCAGCTCTTGCTTCTGATTCCCTTGCGCTGCCGCAAATGTTCCACAAGCCAGCAGTGAATAAAGAATTGTTACCCAAAGCCGTGGCCTGCTCACCGTCTACCTCCATGATCGCCGCGCGAGCAAAGCGCTACGCAAAAAGAAAAACCCGGAAAGGCACCCAGCAGGCGTACCTTTCCGGGGCGTTTTCATCTTAGCTTAGAAAAGCAGCTTCAGAGCAAATTGAATCTGACGCGGATCGTAGGGAGCATCACGAGTCGATCCAATTCTGCCGAAGTTGCTGCTGGTGAAGTTGCCGGAGTTGCTAATCGCGACGACACCGTTGCCGCCGAAATTAGGAGCATTGAAGTTCGGATGGTTGAGGATATTGAAGAACTCGGTTCGGAACTGGAGGGAGAACCGATCGCTCAGGCGAAAGGCCTTGAACGCCGAGAAATCCAGCCGATGGAATCCTGGTCCTACGGTCGTCCCCGGTCGGAAGCCCAGAACGGCACTACCTGTATACGGGATACATCCGGGCGTAGCTGTAGCGCCCAGTGGGCAAGGTTGCTGGAAGGCAGCGGGGTTCCCGAACCAATATAGACCCTTGTTCGTTCCGCTGAGGACGTTCTTCAGTCCAAGTTGCTGACTCTGCCCAGCTACTCGCACGTCGTTGCAGTTTGTTCCTGCAGTTGTCCCGGTCGGGCAAGTGAGGGTTATGGGTTGGCCGCCCTGAGCTACGACAATCCAGTTTATAGACCATCCTCCTAGCAGCATATTGGCGGCATTCCCCGAGTTTGCCATAAAGCGCTTATTCTTTCCGACTGGCAGTTCATACCCACCACTAAAGTGAAATACGTGGCGGATATCGAAATTGGCCGGCCCCCAATCAAATTCAGGGCCAAGACCTGGTACGGCAGGTGCTCGAAGCCCGCTCAAACTACCCCCATTCAGCAAGTCGCCAGCATCCGAGAGCGTCTTGGAATAGGTATAGGCGAGGAGAAGAGTCAACCCGTTCGAGAACTGCTGTTCCAACTTGGTTTGTAGCCCGTTATAGTTGCTGGATCCAATCGTTGACTGGAAACTTCCATTGGCCGCGAAATCGGGGAAGGGAACTGTTCCTCCCGCACCTGGATTCGTGAGATTGGTCGTGCTTGTGCCGGACGGCAAGATGGCAGTCACATGATTGTTGCCAACACCCTGCTGAAGATTCTTGCCTTGTGTAAACACATACGCGATCTGTGCGGACAACGCCCGGGTTATCGAATATTGGACTGTTGTGTTCACAGCGAGTGTGCGGGGGGTTATGTAGTCGAATTGAAGTCCCTGCAAGTTAAGACCCTGTGCATTCACAGCAGTAGGCGTAAATGCAATGCAGGAAAGGCCGGCACCGATGGTCGCGGTGCCACCGGGACCTGCAGTGGGGCAACCCGCCCATGGAGTGTTGAAGCTGATTGGCGAGACCGTCTGTAAGCCGGTAGGACTGCCATTGGGAACTTGGGACGCATACGAGAAGTTGTACACAAAGGGATAATTCTCACCAATATTTGGCCCATATCCCTGGTTCTCAAATGAGTTGAAGAATAAACCAAACCCGCCGCGTACGACCCACTTAGGATTGATTTGGTAAGCAAGGCCAACGCGAGGTGCAAAATTGCTCTTTTGTGTTTGCACCAGTCCTTGCCCGAATTTGTCAGTTAGTTGAAGGGCAATTCCGTCCCTGGCTAACAGACTGGTAAAGCTGGTAGATAAGCTACGATCGTCCTTTCCGCTCGCGGGAATGAGGTAGGTCGGAGTCCCGTTTGGAGGGCCGCTTTGAACGAAGTTGGCCTGACCGCCATTCGTCTCCCTGATCGGACTAAAGTAGTCGTATCGCAGACCGAGATTGAGCGTCAATTTGGGAGTTATCTTCCAATCGTCCTGGAAGTAGAACGCCAAGTAGGTCCTGTAGTTGTAAGTCTTGTTGATGTTAGAGGCGTTGACCCCGTCGGCGCCTCCCGAATAGTTGACTCCATTCGCAACGCTTGCCGCCTGTGGAGTTAGTAGGAATTGCGCACGGCCAGTACCGCCATTATTTTTCTCAGGGACATCGGAGTAACGACCGTCATAGTCGAAATTGCCGCGCGAAAACGCTGGCTGCAGTGTCGAAAACTTTACGTGCTGGGATTCTATGCCTGCCTTGAAACTGTGCGATCTCCAAACCTTCGTGAAGTCATCGGTGATTTGGAGTGTTTGACTGATTTCGTCCGAAGGCAGGAATGCATTGCTACCTAGCGTCGACAATCCACCAATGGCGATTGAGGGCAGGCCGCCGTTTTCAGCAGACTGCGGAACGCCTTGAATTCCATACTGCGCCGGAATGCCAGTTTGGTTGCCTACCGGGCCGAAGCGTGTCGTGTGAAGGTGGTTGAACCCCACGTGCAGCACGTTGATCGTCGCGGGCGTAAACACGTGGGTATACCCCAAGACAGACTGACTGGACGTCGCAGTCTGATCACCCTGCTGGAACCCGCCTCCGTCTGCTATGCCTCCAAATATCCCCGGGATAAATTGGGGATCGTCCACATAGCTGAAGCGGAAGAATACCTGGTCCTTTTGGCTGGGATTCACGTCGGCCCGGACATCAAAGGCGTTTCTATGCTCGAACAGATTGGGACTCACTGTGTAGTTCGAGCTTAATCCAGGCCCGTTCGGCGCGGGGTAGAGACTCATCAGTTTGAGAGCAACTGGATCCAACCGACCTGCAGGAATGTGATTCAGGTTGGGACAGTTGGCAGCCGAAACGGTCGCAGTGGACGCTGCGCAGCCGAACGCATCTCGAACATAGCCGGTACTCACCGCAGTGCGGCCTGACACGGGATCGACCGTGCCTGCTGTAACTAACCGCGTTGTTGCAGGGTCGAGAACCGCGCCGAGCGCTATTGTTCGGCCTAGGTTGTCGAGTTGCGAATTCGCAGTGACCAGATCAGAGAGGTTGGTGAAACCACTGGCGACCTCGGCCGTGGTCGGCACGGAACCGTTTGAAACCGTTCCTTGCACGCGGCGCAGGCCTTCATAATCGCCAAAGAAGAATATTTTGTCCTTGATGATCGGACCGCCTATTGCGCCTCCAAACTGATTAAGGCGCAGTCTTCCTTTTTTGACCCCAGCATTGCTCTCGAACCAATCCGCGGCATCGAGAACATCGTTGCGGAAGAATTCCCAGGCAGCGCCATGGATGCTGTTGGTACCGGACTTGATCGTAGCGTTGAGCACCGCGCCCGCGGAGCGACCGAGTTCAGCGCTGAAGTTTGCGGTCTGAACCTTGAACTCAGAGACTGCGTCAACCGGAGGAAGAACGATGAAGTTTGTTCCATTCAGAAAGTCAACGGCGTTGGAGTTGTTGTCAATGCCATCCAGCAGGTAGTTGTTTTGCGCCGGACGCAGCCCATTGGCGGAAAAGGCACCCGAGGCCGCATTTCCTCGCGTATCGGCCTGGGGAGTCTGCGTACCTGCACCAAGCTGGGCAAGGAAAGTAAAGTTACGCCCATTGAGCGGCAGTGAATTCACGCTCTTCTCCGTCATCACTTGTCCGACTGATGCTTCTTCAGTCTGCAGTTGCGGCGGAGCGGCACTCACTTCAACGGTTTCAGTCGAGGCGCCAAGCTTAAGTTGAACGTTGACCTGCAGATGCGAACCGACGTTTACCGTCAAATTCTGCTGGGTCGTCTTGGCAAAACCTTTAGCAGTGACGGATAAGGAGTAGTGTCCGATTCTGACCGGCGAGAAGGTAAATTCGCCGTTGCTGTTCGTCATTACCTCTAGGGTTAAACCCTGGTCGATATTCAAGAGGGACACTTGTGCGTTGGGTACCACCGCGCCGCTCGTATCTTGAACTATTCCAGTAATGGAACCTTCATCTACCTGGCCAAATCCATACTGGGTCGTGACCAGAAGAAAGCTCAAACATGCGAGGGTTATGTAACCAAATTTCCTAAGCCAACTGGCGTCACATCGAGCGAGAACCATCCGAATATCCTCCAGATTTCTTCAGCGTTCTTCTAATTTTTTCCAATCTCATGGTCTTTGCATGAAAGAAGTGCCGATGCGTTGACCATTTGTGTAAGCGTTTACAACCGAGCGATGCCACCATATTCCGATGAACGATTCTGTGTCAACCAAAAGTTTGAGATCGGCATCTTTTTTCTGTCAGAGGCCCGTTCAAATTCGATCTGACGTGATTTGGGCCGAGTCTGACCTGGTGTATCCTGCGGACACCCTGTTGGCTTAACGGATCCCCTTGATGTCGCTTCACAAAAACGAAAAGCAACTCCTTTCCCGACGAACATTGCTGAAAAGCATGGGGATGGCTCCCTTGCTTCTTCGTTCCGCGCCTTTCAATGGGGCTTCGTTTTCGCTCGATTCCTCGGCCATCCGCCCAAATCAAAATCCGCCATTTGCTTTCGCCGATGTCCGTTTCACCCCTCACTATCCGGCCAAATCTCCTCTGGCGGATGTCCTTCGTCTTGTCGCTCCTGGATCCGACGAATATCTGACCGAGAAGCACGCTTCTGAAATAGGATCCCTCCTCAACCAATGGGGCCAAGCCCTCAAAACATCGGCTCTCGACCTGTCGGTCGTGGAAAAGTTCCTCAACCCCACAATCGAGGCTTCCTCGCTGGTTCCACTGAAGGAATCTCCGCTGCGTTCCGGATATGGAATCGATAGCGTGAGAAGACAGTTTAGTCCCCCTCAGATACTCGGACGTGACCGATTTTTTCAGGAACTCCAGGCGTGGCTCGGACAACCATTACAAGTGGAAATCGCAGAATTCGAGATTTACGCCATAGAAGAGATCGCCAGTGCCCCTCTGAGAGTTCGTCTGGACATTCGATATGACATGGTCACGAGCCGAAAAGATGAGCGGCGTGAGGAACGGGTCGGATCCTGGCGAACCGAGTGGGCCCACAACGAATCGGAAGGGTGGAAAGCACAAAGGTGGGAGGCCGGAGAAGAGACGCTAACTGTCGCGCACGGGCCCGTATTTATCGACGTAACATCCCAGGCTCTCGGCAGTACAGAATCATACAAAAGTCAGATGCTTCGGGGTGTTGACCATTGGCGCACCGTTCTGGATAGTGCTTGCGGCATTGATGTTTATGGCAACAATGGCGTATCTGTAGGTGACTTTGACAATGACGGGTTCGATGATTTCTACGTCTGCCAGCCTGCCGGCCTGCCAAACCGTTTGTACCGAAACCGTGGCGATGGCACTTTCGAAGACGTAACGGAGAAAGCGGGAGTAGGTGTACTTGACAATACAGCCTGCGCCTTATTTGCGGACTTTGAGAACAAAGGAGTTCAGGATCTTCTTGTCGTTTGCGGCAGCGGTCCCTTGCTCTTTCTGAATCAGGGAAACGGAACTTTCTCGCTCAAACGCGACGCCTTCCAATTCGCGCACCCTCTTCAAGGAACGTTCACGCACGCTGCTGTGGCAGACTACGACCGCGACGGTCGTCTGGATATTTACTTCTGCACGTACATGTACTATTTGGGTCTCGATCAATACCACTACCCTATCCCCTATTTCGATGCGCGCAACGGTCCACCCAATTACCTCCTGCACAACGAAGGCAACGCGACTTTCGTGGAGAGAACGGAAGAGGCCGGCTTGAACAAGGATAATAACCGCTATAGTTTCGCCAGCGCCTGGGGTGATTCGAAGTCCAACGGTCTGCCTGATCTTTGTGTTGCGAACGACTTTGGAAGAACTCAACTCTACCGCAACAACGGCGATGGAACATTCACCGTAGCTTCAGGTGAGTCCGCCATTGAGGATGTAGGGGCCGGGATGAGTGCTTGTTGGGCCGATTTCAACAACGATGGACACCAAGACATTTACATCGCCAATATGTGGGAAGCATCAGGCCAAAGAGTCGCAGAGCAAAAGCGCTTTCATTCGGCTGCCCCAGAAAACCTCCGCGCACTCTATCAACAGCACGCACGCGGCAATGCGTTGTATCGAAACCAGGGAGACGGAACATTCAAGAACATAAGCCAGCAGGCTGGAGTTCAGATGGGCCGTTGGTCATGGTCCTCCGATTTCTGGGATTTCGATCACGATGGTTACTCTGACCTCTATGTCGCCAACGGGTACATCTCGGCAGTAGATCAAAACGATCTCGCAAGCTTTTTCTGGCGTCAAGTGGTAGCAAAATCATCCGAAGACCCGACGCCATCGTTAGCTTACGAACATGGATGGAACGCTATTAATGAATTGATCCGTTCCGATAGCTCCTGGAGCGCCTACGAGAGAAACGTCATGTATGCGAACAACCGCGATGGCACGTTCTCCGAAGCTTCCGGCGCGGTAGGCTTGGATTTTCCGGAGGATAGCCGCTCCTTTGCGCTTGCCGATCTCGATCAGGACGGAAGGCTAGAGGTCATCCTCAAAAACCGGAATGCGCCTCAATTGCGAATTTTGCACAATGTGATGAAGGACATCGGCCACTCCATCACGTTTCGCTTGCGAGGACATAAAAGCAATCGCGATGCAATCGGAACCGCAATCACGGTCGAAACGGGAGCCCTGCGTCAAACAAAGTATCTACAGGCAGGATCCGGATTTCTGGCTCAACACTCGAAGGAGTTATTCTTCGGGATTGGAAAGCCGGAAGAGATAGTACGAGTCACAGTTCGATGGCCAAGCGGAATCTTGCAACAGTTCGAACATCTGCCAATAAACCATCGCATCGAGATTGAGGAAGGCTCCAGTTCATTCGCAGCTAAACCATTTGCCTCAGCGCCCTCAACATACGCTCAAACAGGAACTCCTCCAATTCTGGAACCACTGCCTTCTCAGGTCGACACTTGGCTCCTTGAACCCTTGAAGGCGCCGGAGTTCTCCTTGCCCGATCTCACAGGCAATATGCGGGAGCTCCAACAATCACGAGGCAGTTTTGTACTCCTCAATTTTTGGGCTATGACAGGGCCGCTCTGCCATGACCAACTGAGACTTTTTAATCAGCACCAGTCAGCGTTTACCGCAAACCATTTGGAAGTTCTAGCTATTAATCTCGACGTGGGGGGCAATAACTCCGCTGCGCGATCTTTGGTAGCAAAGGAAAGATTTTTCTTCCCGATTCTTTTTGCAACGGAAGAGGTAGCGGGCATCTACAACATCATCTACCGTTACCTATTTGATCGTCGCAGGGACCTCGCAATTCCAACCTCTTTCCTGCTAGACAGAGATGGCATGATCGTCAAGGTGTATCAAGGCCCGATAGACCCTCAGCGACTTCTGGACGATGTGAGGTTTGTCCCAACCACGCCAACAGATCGCACAAAGAAAGCATTGCCATTTCTCGGAAGCCTCTATCAGGGCTCGTTCCAACGCAATGATTTTACGTACGGCGTGGCCATGTTCCAACACGGTTACTTCGATCAGGCGGCAGCGTCGTTTCGAGAGGTGATCGCCGCCAGACCTAACGACCCCGAAGGCTATTACAACCTTGGCACCCTTAGCCTCCGGAGAAACGACTTTCAACAAGCACGCCGCTACCTTGAGCAGACAGTGAGGCTCCGCCCGGATTACCCGGAAGCCTGGAACAATCTTGGCATGATGGCTGCGCAAGAAGGAAATTCGGAAGAAGCCATCAAGAATTTTCAGCAGTCATTACTTCTCAGACCGGCCTACGCCGTTGCGCTCCTGAATCTTGGGAACGTCTATCGACGGCAAGGATCTTATGAGAAGGCCAATGAGTGTCTGGGTCATGCACTCGAAATTCAACCCAACGATCCTGAAGTCAACTACAGCCTCGGAATGCTCTTTGCGCAACAAAACCAGCTACGCCGGGCATCGGAGTATCTGCGGAAAGCTATTAGTCTGCGTCCCGAGTATCCCGAAGCCCTAAACAATCTTGGCATTCTTTTCGTTCAGATGCAGGAGTACTCAAAGGCCGAGGATCAATTCAAAACGTGCATTCGCCTTAATCCTAACTTCGACCAGTCCTATCTCAATCTTGCCCGCCTCTACGCAATGCAACGCGAAAACGAGAAGGCCAAAGACGTGCTGCAGGAACTGCTACGTTTGCAACCTCAGAACTCCAACGCCAGGCAAATCCTTGAGATGCTACACTGACCGCGTAAATGGGGAGTTAGCACGGTCGGGAGATGGGCATTCGTACATTATTTAGGCATAGGACCGGAATCATCGCGGCACGCTCGCACGCGCTTATCTCCACTCTGTTCGTAATTTTTTTTGTTAGCTGGACGGCCGAGGCACAGCAACAACCAAATACATCCATAAATCTTCAGGCGGTAGAAGTGCTCATTCAGGAAGGTCGTCTCGATGAGGCCAAGGCCAAGACATTGGAGCAACTCGATCGAAATCCTGCAAGCGTGGAAGACTACAACTTACTCGGAATCATCGAGACCGAACAAAAGAACTACTCTAACGCCCTTGTAGCTTTTCAAAAAGCTTTGCAACTTGTTCCCAACTCCCCCAAGACTCACAACAATCTAGGCAACGTCTACCTGGCCCAGAAGAATTTCAACCTGGCAGAGAAGGAATTCCGAACGGTTCTGCGTCTTGACTCCGGAAATCGAGAGGGGAACTACAACCTGGGCATGCTCGAGATGGTCAAGGGATCACCCGCAGAAGCCATTTTGTACTTCGAGCGAGTACGTCCGAAAGATACCGAAACACGTTTCAATCTCATCCGCGCATACTTACAAAGCAACCGCACCCCGGAGGCGTTGCGGATGGCCGCGCAACTTTCCGCAGAGAAGAACGAGGTTCAGCTACATTTCTCTCTTGGAGTATTGCTGGCGTCCGAAAAACAGTACAAACCTGCCCAGTTGGAACTGGAAAAGGCCGACGCCCTGCAACCCGAGACATTCGAGATTCTTTATAACCTCGGGCGAGCCTTTCTTCTCAACGGCGAATATCCCCAAGCAGCACTAGTGTTAGCCCGCGCGCTCAAATTGAAACCCGATTCTCCCGATGCTCTTTACTTACTTGCGCAGGTGTACACGAATGAGTTGCGACCTCTCGACGCTCTGGATTTATTAGTACGCGCACACAAAATAGCGCCTGAGAATACCGACATTATCTTACTGATGGCCGAGATCAGCATCTCTCAGAAGTATTTCGAGGATGCGATCCCGCTCCTGGAGAAGGGCCTGCAGATCGCCCCGCAGCGGGCTGACCTACGTGCCGCCTTGGGCGAGAGCTATTACAAATCCGACAAGATCGACAAGTCAATTGAAGAGTTCAAGAAAGTGATCGAGGTTGAACCTTCGGCGCGCTCGTACGCATTCCTTGGTCTATCGCACACATATCTCGGCCGATTTGACGAGGCCAAGCAAGATTTTCAAAATGGACTCAAACTGGATCCCCACAACAGTTTCTGCATGTTCCACCTGGGCTATATCGCAGAACGTCAGGGAGATTCGGCGAGTGCAGTGGCCATATTTCAGAAAGTACTGCGTTCAGATCCAGATTTTCCGGATGCAATTCTGGAGTTGGCAAATCTTCGAATCGAAGAGAAAAGATTCTCCGAAGCAGAGGAACTACTCAGAAAGTATGTTCGCGTTAGTAGTGGCCCTGCGAGTGGATATTACAAACTCGCCATGGTCGAGAGGAAATTGCATGAGACGGCGGCTGCAGATCGAGACCTCGCCCAATTTCAGGCTCTTTCTAAAAGCCTTTCTCCTAGGTCGTATCCCTACGAGAACCTCTTCGACTATCTTGATAATCGTTCAAAACTTGATCCTCGCACGCGAAATCAACAAGACATAACCGAACTGATCGATCAGATCAAGAAGCATCCCGATCAATCGGATGTTTTGTATCCACTGGCCGAGGCTTATCTGAAGGCCGGAAAAATTGATGAGGCGCGAAACACGATTGCGCAGCTCGACAAGGTAAGCTTAGGCGATTCGGGGACTCTCACCGGTGCTGGCGTGTTGCTGGCCCGTTACCATCTATATGACGATGCCATCCAGCACTTCCAGGCAGCGCTGCTGGCAAATCCAGGTTCGGATGAAGTAAACTTCGACCTCGCAAATGCTTACTTCCGCAAGGGACTTTATTCTGAGGCACTCAATACCGCATTACAGGTCTCCGCTCAGGGACGCAAAGACGATTCCTATCTTACTTTGCTGGGAGACATCTACGCGCATTTGGGTGACACTGTTCACGCCACCGAAATCTTCCGCAGCGCCATCAATCGCAACCCAGACAACGATCAGGACTACCTCTCCCTTTCACTGCTCCAGTTTCGTGAAAATAACATCGAAGATGCAAAGCAGACACTCTTGAAAGGTCGGACTCATATCCCGGGTTCGGGAAAGATTCTTTGGGGATTGGGACTGGCTTATGCACTAGAAGGAAACACTGCGGAGGCAGCTGAACGGTTCGAGCAGGCGGTGGATATGCTGCCAGAATGGCCTGGAAGCTATTCAACCCTGGGAGTGTTCTATTTTCAAACGGGACAAATCGCCAAGGCCAAAGAAGTCCTGGACCGTTTCCGGAACAGCAGCGTAAGCGGTGGCCTCGATGTAAACCGCATCGAACAGGTCTTGGCGCAGGCTCCGGCAATCTCCCCAATCGGCGATCAACCCATGCCGATCGCGAGCAGAAAACAATTGCTTCAACTGGCGCTTTTCCTTGCCGACAAAACCCTGTGACACACGGTGCGGAATACCCAATTGGTCCTTTTGACCATTTGAGCACCTACAAAGAACACAGTTCTTTAATATCCAACTTAGGTTATAACTACTCCTTCTCCAAGACGAAATTCGGTCGCTATAATCATTGCCATCTATGATTGTTCCGCGACGGCGCTTCCTCGGGTCCTCTCTCTTCGTATTGGGTAGTGCGCTGACGGATGCACTCACCACTCCACTCTGGAAGTGGAAAGATCCAATCCTCGTAGAAGCTGCAATATCGACTCCAAACCCGTCTGGAATTCAGTTTGTAGATGTGGCTCAGCAAGCCGGGCTAAACATTCCCAATGTCTGGGGCGGCATAGACCGCAAACGTTCCATCATTGAAACCAAAGGAAGCGGAGTAGCCTTCTTCGACTACGATAACGACGGGTGGCTCGACATATACCTTACAAATGGAAGCCGCCTCGATGCGAATTGGCCGCATGGACAAGAGCCAACCTCGCATCTGTATAAAAACAATCGCGACGGCACATTTACCGATGTCACAGAGAAATCAGGGCTAGGGCTTACAGGATGGCAGACGGGCGTTTGCATAGGCGATTACAACAACGATGGATGGGACGATCTTTTTTGTTGTTTCCTGGGACATAACCGCCTTTTTCACAACAATGGAAATGGTACATTCACCGATGTTACTCGCAAGGCTGGCCTCTACAGGGAACAAGGCCGCTGGGGCGCCGGCTGCACCTTTCTCGATTACGATCGGGACGGTTTTCTCGACCTCTTCGTATGTAATTACATCAAGATCAATCCAGATAAAATTCCTTCCGCCAGCGAAACAAACTACTGCCAGTGGAAGGGGGTTCCTATCATGTGCGGACCGCGTGGCCTACCCGGCGACACCAACATCCTTTACCACAATAACGGAGACGGCACCTTTACCGATGTCTCAGAGAAGTCCGGCATCCTGAAGCCCGGCCCGCGATACTCAATCACTGCCGTCTCATACGATTTTGATAACGATGGTTGGCCAGACATTTATATCGCTGTCGATTCGGAACCGAGCATTCTATTCAAGAACAATCATGACGGCACGTTCACCGATATCGCGGTTATGGCTGGATGCGCCTACAACGATGACGGACACGAACAAGCTGGAATGGGCGTCGCTGTGGCAGACTACGATTGCGATGGCTGGTTCGACATCTTCAAAACCAACTTCGTGGATGACACCTGCAATCTGTATCACAACAACGGCGATGGAACCTTCAGCGATGTCACCTTCCCTTCAGGAATCGGAGTCAACAACCGTTATGTCGCATGGGGCTGCGGCTTCGTAGACTACGACAACGATGGTTGGACGGACATCATCCAGGTCAATGGCCACGTTTACCCCGAAGTTGACCACTACAACTTCGGCGAGACGTTCAAGAATCCACGACTGGTCTACAAAAACCTCGGCAATGGCCACTTTAAAGACGTTTCATCAGAGATGGGCCCCGGCATCAGCGAGCATTTTTCCAGCCGAGGCGCCGCGTTCGGAGACTACAACAACAATGGCAGCATGGATGTACTGGTCTTGAATCTGAACGATCTCCCGTCACTACTGCGCAATGAAGGCGGCAACAAACAGAATTGGATAAAGATCAAGCTGGTAGGGACTAAATGTAACCGCACCGCCATCGGAGCGCGAGTGAGAGTTATCACTGGTAAGCATATACAGATGGATGAAGTGCACAGTGGAACGAGCGTGATGTCACAAAGCGATCTACGCCTCCACTTCGGATTGGGGAAGGTAGAAACCGTAGACTTAATCGAAGTGAAGTGGCCAACTACCCAAAAGATCGAACGCTTCACGCAGGTCAAGGCGAATCAGATACTCACCATCCGTGAAGGAGATGGGATAGTCGCGACGCTCAAACCGCGGTCAACATAGAACGCTTCGGAAGCTACGGCTTGTCGATCTGCGTCCTCACGGTGACGGCGGACGAGTTAGTTGTCCCTCAGGAAGAACAACCAGAAATTGCTTGACTTCGCGCCGCTGGCGTTCGATCGCCTCTGCCTCTTGCTTCTTGATCTCGTCATGAAGTTGAAATTCCTGTTTGGCCTTTGCTGGCTCGCCAATCCTGTCATACGCCACGCCAAGCCGGTAGTGGGCCTCGCCCATTTGGGGATTTGCTTCAATCGCCTTCGTGTAGAAATCAATCGCCTTCTCGAAGGAAGGCCGGGAGGCAGCCAGAATTCCTAGTTGAAGATAAGCATCACTGCATTTGGCATCGATGGCCACGGCTCTCGTGAGCAGGTCTTCCGCCTGTTGCAGGCTCTGCCTATCTGGCGACTGTTGCTGGCGTTTCAAGATTGCCATTGCATAAAAATAATTGGCAAGAGCGTTTCCGGGCTGATCGTGCACAAACCGAGATAACTTCTGCTCAACGCACACCATCGGGTTTGGCGCCACCATCTGAATCTTGCCCATAAAGATGTAGGGCTCGGAGTCAGTCGGATTCAAGTCGGAGGCAGCGCACAAGCGAAGCGCTGCATCATCGTAGAGAGCGCCAGCAAAAAGAGCCGCGCCAAGCCCAGTCAACATTCTGGCCGACTTTGGATATATCTCTGCCCCTTTGCGAAACACCTCTTGTGCCTGCCATACGGCTCGATGTACAAGCAACTCAGAACCCCATTCAAAATAATTCTGCTCGCTGGGATCCATTTGTACTGCTCGTTCATATTCGTGGACAGCCGCCAATGGGTCACCTAATTTCTCGCTCAGCTCACCCGCCAACCGATGCAGATCCGCGTTGTCCTTATGTGCCAGTAATTCGTAGACGCTCTTACGTGCCTGCGAGAAATCACCGTCTCCTTCGTATGCCAGCGTCAGATCGTACCCGTTACTGTAATTTCCTGGATCAATCCGGTACGCCTTCTGTAGCAGCGGAAGTGCCTCCTTATATCTACCTTCATGAAGGTAGTGTGCGCCGAGTTGACGATTTGTCTCGAAGCTGTCGGGGGCCTTCGCGAGATCCGCTCGCAGCTTGATTTCGGCCTCAGTAGCCTTACTGGCATCGCCGACTGAGTATGCCGTACCATGTCCCGTCTCCTCCGCTTTGAGGTTCAGCGTTTCATGAGCGAGGGCTTCGCTAGTCCTCAAGCTGGAATCTGATCCATGTCCACCTACAGCGGTCCAATCGGTTACTCCCGCGACAGTGAAATTTGGCTTATCTGCAAAAGTCATGGTTTCGACGGAAGATGGCGAAACGGCGATGGAATTCGGAGGAGCGATCTTAGTATCTTCGAGAACCAGTTCAATCCTTTGTTGTGACTGGACAGTGACCGCAGTAGTACGACTGCGAAACCCAAGTTTTTCCGCAGTGAGAAGATAAGTACCGGCTCGAATGGCCGAAAACTCAAACTTGCCCACCGCGTTGGTTTTCGACTCCAATGCACCGGAAACGCCCTCCTGTTCCAGCCGCACTACCGCATCACCAACCGGCTTACCCTCTGAGTTACGGACAACGCCCTGTATCGAAATACCGTCAGGGTGTTGAATATAAGTTTGCTGGGCCGCAGCCGCTGGGATTAACGCTGTCATCAGCGTCACAACGACAATCAAGACGCCTTGAAGACGCCGACTCATGCTCACTATTTCGGAATGTTTGCCGCGTCGTTTCTTCATGTTCCTGACCGTACTTTTATCTTCGTAGGCGAAGCCGATTACTCCTTCACGAAGACGACCTCATTGTACAAGTGGGCAAATACTTCGCGATTTTACAAAGTGTACTTCCTGCAATACATAGATAGCGCCAGCCTAATTCTGGCGGGTGTAGGAAACGTTGCAACGCCACAATTGAGATAGTCAGGGTACACTGGCCCAACATCTCAAAAGGAGTACCTTTCTTAGCAAATGTGCCAGATTGTCTTAGTCATCGAGAGCACACGCATAAAGTCTTTTGCTGCCCTTGTCATCGTCAGCATATTTTGCTCTTTCTGGAGCTCGCCAGGCACCTGGGCTGCTGCTCAAACGTCACACCCAACCAATGCAAAATCAGCGAAGGCCGTGTCACCTGGAGCTTCTACGCCCGGCAATTTTGTCGACATCACAGCACGAAGTCACGTTGCTTTCGTCGGTCAGGCCTCACACACAGCCAAAAAATACCTGCTTGAAACTATGGGCTCCGGTGTTGCGCTCTTTGATTACGACAACGATGGCTTGCTCGACATCTTCTTCGTCAACGGAGCTCCTCTTACCGACCCCATGGCCAAAGGTGCCCTTCCGCAAAAGACAGACCCTAAATACTGGAATCGGCTCTTTCACCAAATGAAAGACGGAACCTTCGAGGACGTTACCGAAAAGGCCGGCCTTCAAGGGATCGGCTACGGCATGGGGGTCGCCGTCGCTGACTATGACAACGATGGCTACGAAGATCTCTACGTCACAGCCTACGGGGGCAACCGACTCTATCACAATAATGGCAACGGAACCTTCACTGACGTGACCGACAAATCCGGTACTGGTGGTGGCGGCTGGTCCACCTCCGCCGCCTGGGTTGATCTCGACAACGACGGCTTGCTCGATCTCGTTGTTCTTCGCTATCTCCAATGGAACTTCGACGATATCTGGTGTGGTGAACATCGCGAAGGCTACCGCTCCTACTGCCACCCCGACGTCTTCCCTGCCATCTCGCCTCTCGTCTATCACAACGACGGTAACGGTCATTTCACTGACGTCACAGCCAAAGCCGGGTTGGACAAGCCCGGCAAAGGCCTCGGCATCGCCATCGGCGACTTCGATCGCGACGGCGAGATAGACATCGTCATGGCCAATGACTCCATGCTCGAGTTTCTATACCGCAACAAAGGCGACGGTACATTCGAGGAGGTTGGCATGCAGGCAGAGATCGCCGTAGACGGAGACGGTCGCACCTATGCCGGCATGGGCGTTGATTTCCAGGATTACGACAACGATGGCCTACCCGATCTTGTCATCACAAATTTGGCCAACCAGCGGTATGCCCTCTACCACAACAGCGGTGATTCCAGCTTTTCTTACAACAGCTACATCAGCGGTATCGGCGGCATGACCCTGCTGCACTCCGGATGGGGTATCCGCTTTCTAGACTACGATAACGACGGCAATAAGGATCTCCTTATCGCTCAAGGCCACGATCTCGATACCATCGAACTCAACTTCCCCCAACTCCATTACAAGGAACCAATGCTCCTGGCACACAACACCGGCCACGGCTTCGTGGATGTCTCCGCACAATCTGGGGAAATCTTCCACCAGTCATGGGCGGGACGCGGCCTGGCAATCGGTGATCTAGATAACGATGGTCGCATCGATGCCGTGGTAACCACCAATGATGGACCCGCTTATGTCCTGCACAACGAGACAGCGACCGACAATCACTGGCTCACGATCTCTCTCGTAGGCCATCGCAGCAACCGCGACGGCATCGGTGCCGAGATCAAAGTCTTCACCTCGACAGGCATCCAATCCGCCACAGTATCAACCGCAGGCAGCTATCTATCCTCCAGCGACAAACGTGTCCACTTCGGCCTTGGCGCAGAAACCACCGTAAAATCCGTAAAGATCCAGTGGCCCAGCGGAGCCATCCAGACACTGGAAAATATTCGGGCCAACCAGATTCTTAAGGTCGACGAACCAACATCTGCCAAGCCCATGCCGTGAGGGTTACCCAGTAAGCCCACACGACGGTAGTAAACGAATGTCCATTGCCTTGTTCACCTTGAGCAGAGTATTCAAATGGTGCCCGGAGGGGGACTTGAACCCCCACGACCGGTTAAGGTCTGCGGATTTTAAGTCTCCGAGGGATAGCGTAAGTCTATGATAAATATGCGTAATTGAGCGTAAGCCAACTTGACCCCAAGTCCTTGTCCACCAGACATTTATCGTAGTTGAGCGTAATTTGGCCAAACTGATGTCTGTACCCGAATCTGTACCCGAAATCGTTGCGTTTTACATCCGTCCAGTACTGCAATTGCAGTATGAAGCTGCCGCAATCTAGCGCCAATTCCCTTCCTTCTTAGCTACCCGAATGACCTCGCGTTCTCTTCGGTGAGCGCTTCGATCTGAATTCATCAGTCGAGATTTGTAGCAGTAGACCGCGTTTGCGGGAATCGCTCCAGGTATGGTGCACTCTGCGTAAATCCTGGACTTTCTGGTAATACGAAACGATTGCGCTGTGAGTTGGCGCTCCACGCATCCCCAGAATGCCGCAGGTGCATTTCCATATTCAGTACGGTCTGTGTCCTTCCGTTTTGCCGGGCCAGGTGTCAGTGCGGAAAGGGGCTGCCGGCAGGTTCGCGCCGTTGAAGAGCGTAGCGGCGGGATTGGACCGCCAGGCGTAGCGGACCTGTGTGGGGTGGGGCACGGAGGGCGATGAAACTACGACGGTGTCGCCTTCGATCCGGGCGTCTACCCAGGCCCATTTGCGGTCGTCTCCGGCTACAGAGAATTCTTCGAGCTTTTCGCCTTTGACAACGAGACCGCCGTCGGTGTGCGCGAAGTGCAATCGAATGGAACCGGCGAGGCGCTCGGCCGGCTCGAGCGTGGGTCCGGAATAGACGACGTTTTTGCCGTAATACTTTGCGAGCGCGCAGAGGGCGAGGCGATCGCCCACGGGTTGCTTGTCTTTGGAATGGATGTTGTCGGGATCTCTACGGTTTGATGGCTGGTGATCGTTTACGGCATAAGGGCCGCCTGGCGCTGGAGGCTGAATACTGACTTGCCACCGATGGTCGGCGCCGACTGTTGCGGAGGCGATGTGTTCGCCGATCTGCACGCGGACATTGTCACCGGAGTCGGACCAGCCCCAAATGGTGTTGGGCTTGCCACGCTGCAGAACCATGTTATTGCCAAAGATGGGACTGAGGAACGAAAGAGGCCCGGCGATTGAGGCCGACGTTGCCCGGCCGGGCGTGGGCTGCGCGTAGACGGCAAGGCCAACGGCAAACAACAGCCCCCCAGCGAGAACTGCAAAATGAATGTGTCTAGAACTCGTAATTGCAAGCCTCCCACTATTCATGTGCGGAGCTCTGGCAATGGAAGTTGCGGGCGTCCTGGCTGTCACCGGTTCCGGTGTATTGGGCGTGTTTTGGAAAAGCGCAGAGCGGGCGGCTGCGGCCGGGGAATGCCTGACCTGTAGCGATCACTGCGTCAGGCGCGGTGCCTTTCTCTACCCAGCTGACGACGGCAGTGAGCATGTCGAAGTGATCGAGAGCGGGACCGCCACCGCAATGGGCCATGCCGGGGACCAGGAACATGCGGCTCCATTCGGAAACCTTCTCGGCGCCGCCGTTGGTTACGGCAAGTGATTGGTAATAGCCGAGCGTGTCGAGCGGCGAGAACCACGGATCGCTGTCGCCGTGAAAGAAGATAAGTTTGCCGCCGCTGAGCGAGAACGTTGAGAGATTGGTGGAGGCGGGCTCGACGAGCTGATCGGAGGCATGCAGCGCCGCCTTGTCGACGTCGAGTTCAGTTGCAGTGGTGTAGGGACCGAAGAGACCACTTGGTCCCAAGGCTAGTAAACCTGAAACGAAGCCTTTCGAAGCAATGCCCGCGTCATAAAGGAAGCCCGGGTAGACCTGCGTGCCATATGCATTTTTCGGTCCAGCGAAGGCTTTCTTGATGGCGCTGATTTTCTCGGGGACGATGCAAGCGTCGGTCTGGCCGGGCTTGCAGGCGAGGACCGTGGGGTCGAAGTCGCAGCCAAGAGGATCGGAGATCATGCCGTCGGCTACGCCATCTTTCGCGTCGCATTGTTTCATCAACGCATCCATAAAGAGGTTGCGATCGCCGTCAGTGAGGAACTTGTCGACCTGCGGCCTGCCGGAGGCGTCTTTGGGAGCGGCCTTGTTATAAGCCACAGGGATCCATTGGGCGATGGCGAGGTTAGACAGTCCGGTCCGCATGGCCGGATCGCCGGAGACGATCCCGTTGAAAACGGTCGGATAGCGCTGCGAGAGGATCATGGCTTCGCGCCCCCCTGTGGAACAGCCGATAAAGTAGGAATACGCCGCAGGGTTTGCGTAGTAATGAGCGATGATCTGCTTGGCGACTGCGGCGACTTCAGCGTTCGCGAGGAAGGCGAAATCGAGATAGGCCTGCTGGTCGCGCATGAAGGTGAAGTCGAAGGCACCCGTTTTGGCCTTGTGCCCTGTATCGGTGCTGGCAACGGCGAATCCGCGGGAGAGTGCCGGCTTGTCGCCTGCGTAGTTCGCGCCGGTGGGATACGCGATGATGCCATTGCCGCCTCCGCCGCCCTGCATCATGAAGTCACCGTTCCAGGCAGCATTCTCCGGAAGAGCAAGAGCAAAACCAATTCCGAATTCCTGACCGTCGACGCCCTTCCGGCGATTGATGATGCCGTCAACGCGGCAATGCGCCGGAAGGGGGGCAATGGAAGGAGCGCCGGGATACGGCGGCGGGACGGTGGTTCCGGTAGGAACGAGCGCCGCCTTGGTGATTTCGACGCCAGCGATCTTGAGGCCGGCGAGAGAGGCACAGGGGTCGGCCGATTGAGACTGGGCAGCCAAAGGCGCCAGCACAGCCGCCAGCAGAATTAAGAGTTTGCAATGCATCATAACCAGCCTTCTTCCCCGAAACGGATGTGAGCGCCGGCGTGGACCAATTTGATTTGCAGGGCCCGTTGCAGCGGCAGATTACTTGATGGTTGCCTGGACTTCCTTGCCTTCGTAGCTGATCTCTGCGTTGGCCCCTCCGGTTGCATCGATACCGACGCCGTGTCCGTCTGCGACCAGAAC
>CAVTYC010000005.1:0-683799 GCA_963738855.1 uncultured Acidobacteriaceae bacterium
ACGCCGATAGAAATCTATCGAATCGCATGCTGCTCTGTTGTTGACTCATAACGAGTCAAAGTCGAGCTCTCTCGAAAGGTTTCGAGGACACAGTTGAACGTGCATAGCAGCTACGCCGCTATTGACCATCGGTGTTGACAGAAGAACGAAATAAAGAGGGTCTAGTTCAGGCTCATCTGCTCGCTTGCGCTTGTACAGATGGTACTCGGTCACTACTTCAACTCGGTTGGTCGTGAGACCAGGTAGCCGCCTGCATTCGCAGGACGTTGAAATACCGCCGAGATGTTCTCTTTAGAAAGGAGGTGATCCAGCCGCAGGTTCTCCTACGGCTACCTTGTTACGACTTCACCCCAATCATGAATTACACCTTGGGCGGCTGCTCCCTTGCGGTTAGCGCACCGACTTCTAGTGCAACCCACTTTCGTGATGTGACGGGCGGTGTGTACAAGGCCCGGGAACGTATTCACCGTGGCATGCTGATCCACGATTACTAGCGATTCCAGCTTCATGGAGTCGAGTTGCAGACTCCAATCCGAACTGAGGCCGGCTTTTTCCGATTAGCTCCCCCTCGCGGGTTTGCAGCGGTTTGTACCGGCCATTGTAGCACGTGTGTAGCCCTGGACATAAAGGCCATGAGGACTTGACGTCATCCCCACCTTCCTCCCCGTTATCCGAGGCGGTTTCGTCAGAGTGCTCAACTAAATGGTAGCAACTGAAGATAAGGGTTGCGCTCGTTGCGGGACTTAACCCAACATCTCACGACACGAGCTGACGACAGCCATGCAGCACCTATATACGCAGTCTATTGCTAGGAAGGGATATTTCTACCCCGGTCCACTACATTTCGAGCCCAGGTAAGGTTCTTCGCGTTGCGTCGAATTAAACCACATGCTCCACCGCTTGTGCGGGCCCCCGTCAATTCCTTTGAGTTTCAGCCTTGCGACCGTACTCCCCAGGCGGATTGCTTATCGCGTTAGCTTCGACACGGCAGGATTGGGTACCTGCCACATCAAGCAATCATCGTTTAGGGCTAGGACTACCAGGGTATCTAATCCTGTTTGCTCCCCTAGCTTTCGCGCCTCAGCGTCAGTTATGGTCCAGTGAGCCGCTTTCGCCACAGGTGTTCCTTCCGATATCTACGCATTTCACCGCTACACCGGAAATTCCACTCACCTCTCCCATACTCAAGCCCGACAGTTTCTCATGCAGGCTTCGGGTTGAGCCCGAAGATTTCACATAAGACTTGCCAAACCGCCTACGCGCCCTTTACGCCCAATAATTCCGAACAACGCTTGCCCCCCTCGTATTACCGCGGCTGCTGGCACGAAGTTAGCCGGGGCTTCTTCTATAGGTACCGTCATTATCTTCCCTATCGAAAGGAGTTTACATCCCAAGGGATTTCATCCTCCACGCGGCGTTGCTGCGTCAGGGTTTCCCCCATTGCGCAAAATTCCCCACTGCTGCCTCCCGTAGGAGTCTGGACCGTGTTTCAGTTCCAGTGTGTCCGTGCGCCCTCTCAGGCCGGATACCGATCATCGTCTTGGTGGGCCATTACCCCGCCAACTAACTAATCGGCCGCGAACTCCTCTCCAAGCGCATTGCTGCTTTGACTCGTAAGTGTTATGCGGTATTAGCTAAGATTTCTCTCAGTTATTCCCCACTCGAAGGTAGATGATTCACGTGTTACTCACCCGTGCGCCACTTTACTCAGAGCCGAAGCCCCTTTCTCGTGCGACTTGCATGTGTTAGGCACGCCGCCAGCGTTGATTCTGAGCCAGGATCAAACTCTCGTTTAATCTTGGTTTGCTTGCCACCCATCGACAGGGGTCGGGGTGGTTCAAGCGCCTCCACTCGCTCGAAAGGAGCGGAGGGTATAACTAGTGAGAATGACTAAACCAAATTTCGTATCATCTCACGACTGGCACGTTCAACTATGTTGTCAAAGATCCTGACTGCATCCACCTAAGCGGGCAGCTTTGGATCAAGGACCTACTCGGCTCAAAGCCTGAGTCGTGTCCTCGAACTTGATTGCGCTGTTTTCGTCTTGTTTTGCCGCTCGGCAGACCATTCTTTCGGCCTCGCTCGTACCACTCAGCGGCGTTCGACGTTTTAGCGAACTTTCTGAGATTATCGAAGTTTCAATCTCGTGTCAACTTGTTTTTTGCTTTTCTTGAGATTTTTTTTCAATCTCAATCAGCCTTCAAGGTGACTCATTCGCACAGCACAAAATTTCAAAACATCCAAACGGCGCAAACTCAACCGCAGAGCCTAAGCTCTTGTATTTTATTGCAGTGGCTTGGGTTTGGATTCGGCTGGCCTGAGGCTCAAAACCGCGATCAAACGCTTGGACTGCGCTCCGACTTCCCTGTCTTCGCCCTCTCACTTACCGGGGCCCAGGTGCGAAGCTTGTTTACTGCTTATTCAGAGTATCGCGCTTTTCACTTCCGTGCAAGCTCGACAACTCATTTGCGACTTCCTGAGAGTATCAGTGACTCCGCCACGGCGCAACCCCAACGCTGTGAATAACTCGCATTTCCTGTAGAAAACGCACCTAACCCCTGTAAATACGCACCGAAAAAATCTGTCGAAATGTACTAGGCCTGTCTTCCATCACCTCCGCAATCGATAGCTGCGTAGCATCGCAACCAGCAATCCACTCCGGAGGTTTTACAATCACTCACTATGGAACCCAGCGAAGTCCAGGAGTTTGCCCACAAGCTACAGGAATCCGGCGAAGAAGGCGGCGAATCGCTCAGAACCATCTCGCTTGCCATCTCTATCCTTGCCGTTCTTGTTGCCATGGTTACTGTCCTCGGCCACCGAGCTCACACCGAAGCCATCCTGATGGAGACGCGCACCAGCGATCAATGGAACGAGTATCAAGCCAAGAAGATCCGCATGGACACCCTCTCTGTCGCAGTCGATCTCCTCTCTGCACAGTCCGGCGCCGATCCTGCCACCATCCGCGCAAAGACGAATGAATACAGCGCCCACATTGCAAAACTGAAGACTGACCTCGTCGATGAGCAGGCAAAGGCTCACGAACTTGGGGAGGCAGTTACCCACGCCGAAGCCAAAGCCGCACGCTTCGATCTCGGTGAAGCCTTCCTCCAGATCGCTGTCGTCCTCTCCTCCATCACCCTCTTCACGCGCAACAGAAACTACTTCTTCCTCGGCCTCGCCATAGGAGCAGCCGGAGTTCTCGTCGCATCATCCGTCATGCTTCTCCGCTAACGCACCCGGAAGCTCTCGACCATCGCCGAAAACACCGGCTTCAGCGACGCAAAGTCAGGTTCTGGCGCCACGAAGACCATGTAGCTTAAGGCTCCATTGGGCCGTACCACCGTCACGAGCCAGTCCCGCTCCACCAGCGCCGATCCGCCATCCGCGACCGGAGACCGTCCCCGGAGTTCCACCGCGTTTCCCGGCTGTCCACCTACAGTGACCGACACCAATTGACTGGCCTGCTGCATTCCACCGTTCTGCTGACTCAACTGCTGCGCCACCGCCGAGGTCGCCTGCGCCAACGAGTTCGCATCGGTGATCGCAGTCTTGAACCGCACCGAATCGATCAGTGCTCCGTACGCAATCCCCGCTTGCCCCGCTCCATTCGGAGGCACAAACGCCACACTGCCGTTCTGTCCCTCGCCCTTCTGCCAGCTCGCCGGATAGCTCACTGAAAACCCGGCCCCCTGATACGACATCATCCGGTCATTTAGTCCCAGCGCACTCTGGCTTAGCCTCACACCCACAGCCCCACTCCGCCCATCAGCCGGCGGCTGCGGAATCACCTGCGCAGGGCCGCCGGCAATCAACGCATACTTCCCCGTCTGGCGCCACGCACCTGCCTGAACGTCCTTGGCGTTATAGGTCTTCTCCTTGGCCGCCAGCCCCCGAATCTTCGTAAACTCCGCTGAAGTCACCGTCGCACTTGCTCGCGGCGGCAGCGTCGCAATCTCCGCGTTCACATACTGCGTCCTGTTACCTGGATTCGGATGATCGCTGAAGATCTGAGCCCCGCCCTCGCCATACTTCGACTGAATCGTCTCGAAGAACTGCGGCAGCCCCCGAGGATCATAGCCAGCGTCGTACAAGATTCCGGCGCCCAGCAGATCCGCCTGCTTCTCATAATCCCGCGACATCCTCAAAAAACCGAGTCCCGTCACCATCCCGATTCCTTGATTCGCCACTGAGCCCAGAGCACCATTCCCCAGAGCGATCCCCGCCACCATCTGCCCCAGCCCCGCCCACGTCCCAATCGTCTGCTGCCTGGTCAGGTTGCAGGTCGAGTGCCGCATCACCACGTGCGAGATCTCATGCGCCATTACCCCGGCCAGTTGCGCCTCCGTCTCGGCGGCCTGGATCGTCCCCAGATTCAAAAACATAGCCCCACCCGGCAGCGCAAACGCATTGATCTCCTCGCTTGCCACGACATGAAAGTTGTAAGGCCACTTATATCCCGGCGCGACGGCCACCAACTTCGCCCCAAGCTGCCGCACATACACCGATACCGGTGAGCTATCGGGCAGCACCGGCATCTGTTTAAAGACTTCGGCCGCCACCTTCCCGCCCTCGGTAATCTCCTGCTGCTCCGTAAATGAGTTCTTGCAACTCTGCGGCTGAAACCGCGCCCATGCCTGCACCGAAGTCCCCACCACAAGCCCCACGCCCAGTACCAATCGTGCCACTCGCATCTTCTGTCCCATGCGCCGCCCTTCCACTTCGAACTTGGCTATATACCGTGAGAGGCCCGCCACCCACCGACATGTTGCCTCACGAGGGCTTGGCGATCACCCCAAGGTCAGCCATTCCATTTACGAAATACTGCACCGCCAACGCCACCAGCAGCAAACCCATAATGCGCACCAGAATGCGGATCCCCGTATCCCCCAGTGCCCGCGCCACTTTGTCCGAGTTCCCCAGCACCAGGTAGCAGATCGCCGCCGTAATAAAGATCGAACCAAGGATCGCTGCCATCTGCCACTTCGTCTGCGCTTGCCCGACCAACACCATTACGCTCGTAATCGCGCCCGGCCCAGCCAGCATTGGAATCCCGAGTGGAACGATCCCGGCGTCCTCTTTGCTCGCTGCCTCATGCGCCTCTTCGCTCGACTCCTGCGTAGCCGACCGCTTCGCCTCCAGCATGTCCAGCCCGATCAGCAGCAGAATCACTCCACCCGCGATCTCAAACGCCGGTAGCGTAATCCCAAACATCCGAAAGATGTACTGCCCAGCGACCGCAAACCCGCTCAGAAAAACCAGCGCCGTCAGCGAAGCCTTCCAGGCCATTCGCCTGCGCCTCGCTTCGTCGCTTCCGGCTGTTACCGCCAGAAACGTAGGCAACGCCGCAAACGGATCCACCAGAAAGAAGATCGAGCTCAGCGCCAGCACGGAAAACCGCACGTACGGAGACTTTTCCAGCAGCGACAGATTCATGGAATGAGGATCAAACATCACCCCTCATTCTCCCATGCCACAGCAGAAAACCAGCAGGTCGGCGAGTTAGCAGGTCAGCGAGTTAGCAAGCCAGCGAAGAAATCTCCTACGATCCGACTACTTCGCTTTGCGCACCATTTCAACAGCGTTCACGCATCTTTCACGGATCGCCGACACGCGCTCCGTCACAAAATCCGCTGACTAGCTGACTAGCTAACCCGCCGACTCGCTATAATTAACCTTCCACCTTAGGAGCGCACATGCCCTTACAGACCACTGCAAACATCTGGCACAACGGACAGCTCATCCCCTGGGACAAAGCCCAGATCCACGTCATGAGCCACGTCGTCCACTACGGCTCCTCCGTCTTCGAGGGGATCCGTTGCTACGCACAGCCCAACGGCGCCGGCGTCTTCCGCCTCAATGAGCACATGGCCCGCCTGGTTGACTCCGCCAAGATCTACCGCATGCCGCTGCCGTACACCGTCGAGCAGCTCTCTGCTGCGGTTGTCGATGTCATCGAGGCCAACGGCATCGCCCCCTGCTACATTCGCCCCATCGCCTTCCGCGGCTACGGCGAGATCGGCGTCAATCCCCTCAACTCACCCGTTGAGATCTACATCGCCAACTTCCCCTGGGGCAAATACGTTCCCGGCAACGATGGCGCCGATGTCTGCGTCTCCAGCTGGTCGCGCCTCGCGCCCAACACCATGCCCTCGCTCGCAAAGGCCGGCGCCAACTACATGAACTCGCAGCTCATCCGAATGGAAGCCGAGATCAACGGCTACTCCGAGGGCATCGCGCTTGACGTCAACGGCTACCTCTCCGAGGGATCCGGCGAGAACCTCTTCATCGTTCGCGGCGGCGTCCTTTACACCACTCCTCTTGCGAATTCGGTGCTCAGCGGAATCACACGCAACTCCGTCATTATGCTGGCCAAACAGCTCGGCATCGAGGTCGTCGAACAAGCTATGCCCCGCGAGCTTCTCTACATCTGCGACGAGGCCTTCTTCACGGGCACCGCAGCTGAGGTCACCCACCTCCGCTCGGTCGACCGCATCCTCGTAGGCGACGGTACCATGGGCCCCATCACCACAGCCCTGCACGACGAGTTCTTCAACATCGTCAACGGCCTCAAGCCCGACCGACACAACTGGCTCACCCCAGTCAACGTCAAGGTAGCCGAGCCCGTAGCCGTCTAACCAGAATCCCATCACAAAGAAAAAGAGGCGGCCGCAGAAGGCCGCCTCTTTTCATGTTCTTAAGTCGTTTAACTCCGCGGTCGTGTCTCTGTCTTCACCCACGCAGGACGAGCTTCTTATTCAACAGAAACAAAAGCTCGCTCAACTGCTCCGGCGACATAGCCCGCTTGGGCACGATAAAAAAGATCGCCGGTGCGACATAGATCAGCAGCACCTTCTCATCCTCACGAAACTTCTTGAACGCGGACCACTTCGCCACGCTCCTGGCAAACTCTGGCCACTCCGCAACAATCTCGTCCTCTTCAACGGAGAGCAACACGCTCCCATCCCCACGCCGCGTATTGGCGTACTTGCTCTTCGCCCGCCCCAGCAACAGTAGCCGGTAGCAGACCAGAAACAGTCCATACAGGAACACCACAATCACCGTCACCCACGGCGAACCCTCACGCCAGAGCACAATCGACCCAAGCACCAGCAACAGGCCCAGCACAGGAAAGAACCACCAGTTCAGAAACCGCAGAACACGCGCCTTCGCACTACGGTTCTCGTGGACCCGCTGCCCCTCGAGAAACTCCGGGAACGTCAGCGTATAAGCAATCTGCATCGACCCACCTCAAACGCGCTTGCTCGGACAGCACAAGTCTACATCCCTGCCCCAAAAACGCACAGCCTCTAAGCCTTCTCCTGTCCCATCTGCACCACGCCAATCGGAGCCGCCAGGCTGCTTCCAGCCTCTTCCACCGCGCGCATAATCTCCAGCATGATCTTCTCCTGCTCCCCAAGAAACGTCGCCCAATCCGCGCCCGGCCTGCGAAAGTAAGCAAACACCTCGATCTTCGGCCCCGATGGAGTCAGATCGATCAGCCGCACTCGCGCCGAGTTCTTGTCGAGCTCCGCATGCGACAGCAGCAGCTTGTCAATCTTCTCCAGTACTGTCTTCACAACAGCATGAGGCGTATCGAACCGCAGCGTGAACACTGGATGTAACCAAAACTGATCGCGCAGCGCAAAATTCTCCAGACTCACCTCCGCGACCTTCGAATTCGGAATCGATACCACCGAGCGATCATTCGTTCGCAGACTCAATGAGCTGGTCCCGATATCCTCAACAGTCCCGGTAATCCCGGCGATCTGGCAGAAGTCGCCCACCCGCACCGCGCCGCGCATCACGATCGAAAGCCCCCCAAACAGATCCGCCAGGGTCTTCTGCGCCGCAAGAGCTATCGCAACGCCGCCAATTCCCAACCCGGTAATCACAGCGGAGACATTCACGCCTGCGTAAGTCAGCAGCGCAACCAATAAAATCAGCCCCACCAGAATCTTGAAGATCCTCCCCAGCAGGCTGACCAGGGTGGCCCGTTCTACCTGCATCCGCAACAAATAGCGCTGGCGCGCAATCGAGATGAGAATGTCTACCGCACGCATCAAAAGCCATGCAGAGCTCGCCCATATCAAAATCTGTCCTACGACAGATCCATAGTGCCGGCCCAGCGCCGTCATACTGTAGCCGGCCGCCACCTTGTTCATGACGGCTCCCATCAGACAGAAGATCGGCGTTTTGAGGGCGAGCACCGATGCTTCTACGCCCGGAGAAAATCTCTTTCTGAAGATCTTTCGCAACAACCAAAGAATCACTCTTGTAATAACACTGGCAACCCCAAACACGGTGAGCAGGAAGACGAGTAAAGTTGCCCAGCGCCATAGCGGAACGGAGAGAAATCGAATCTTCGACCACTCCGGGAAGTAACTCTCATAGTCCTTATGCTGCAAGCTCTCGTACGCACCCGGAACATGGATCAGCGTCTCTTGCGAAAAAAGCCAGATCGGCGGCTCGTCCGGCCTCTTCACCAGATCGAGCAGCAGCGGCAGGTCGCCATTTGGCGTCTTTACCGTCCCTACCCGTTCCCGCGACAATCGAAGCTCGCCTCCCTTGGGCGACTTCGATATGTCTTCGATGCTGGTCGAAAGCCCCCGATCGAGCAGGATCTTCAACTGAACGATCAACTCCTGCGATTTATCCGGCGACCGCTTCCCATCAAGAAATTTTGCTGCCTTGACGTAATCCTTCTCCTCCGCCGCCTTCAAAAATCCAAGCACGGTTCCATGCGGCGAAGTCCGGCCCAGCGGGTCCACAGGAGCGGGCGCGCTCCCATCAGCAGGTGCAGCTTGTGCTGAGCCCCCACCCGCAGCAGCCTTCGCAGCTGAAGGCGCCCCCTGCCCCAACGCCACACCCCAGCTTCCCAACTGGAAGAGCAGCACAAAGAGGACGCACACCCAAATCCCGGCTCGGCCCCATCTCACTTCAGGTTGCGGATAGCTTCTCAGCATGACCCTCCACGCAATCGGCTTACCTGGCCCCACAACTACGGCAAGTGTAGCGCGACTCAACGCCTCTTATCCCGGAGCCAACCCCTCCCGAAAATCCCTCATCAAAAATTCTTCCTAACCGCCAACCCAAAACCCTGTCTAATGCGCTGAATGGAAGAGAACGACCACTCGATCATCCGGGCGGTTCTGGCCGGAGACAAAGAAGCCTACGGCGCACTCGTCGTACGCCACAGCCACGCTGTCTTCCGGGTAGCCTTCCGCATCACCGGCGACGAAGCCGACGCCGAAGAGGTCGTTCAGGACGCCTTCCTCCGCGGCTATCAGAAACTCGAAAGCTTCGAGTCGCGCTCTGAGTTCGGAACCTGGATCTACCGTATCGCCGTTAACTGTGCCCTCAATATGAAGAACAAACGCAAACCCGAAGCTAGCTATCAGATCGCCGAAGACGCCGACCCCACGCAGCAACAAGTGCAGGTCGCCGACACCGCCGCCGATCCCGAGCGCCTCCTCCTCAGCCAGGAGATCGAAGCACTTCAGGCCCGCGCCATGCAGAAGCTCACCGCCACCGAGCGCACCGCCTTCGTCCTCCGCCACATGGAGGCCCGCACCACCGAAGAGATCGCCGCCACGCTCCATATCGCTCCCAACGCCGCGAAACAAGCGGTCTTCCGCGCTGTACAAAAACTTCGCCGCGGCCTCGCACCACTCAGGGTGAACGTATGAACCACTTCAACGAAGAACAGCTCGTCGCGTACTTCTACAAGGAATCGCCGCAACCCGAACACATCGCAAACCACCTGCACAAGTGTCGCGAATGTGCCGACACCTACGCCGCACTCAGCCGCGGCCTCACGCTCATCAAGGTGATCGCATGAACCATCTGACCGAAGAACAACTCATCGAGCACTACTACGGAGAATCCCCACAGGCCACGCGCATCGATCGTCACCTGCACGAGTGCAGCGAATGCGCCAAGACCTACGTCGCACTCCGCAACGACCTCGCCACTATTGAGCCCATCACTCCACCGGCCCGCGACGCACAATACGGAGAGCAGGTCTGGCAGTCCATCCGACGCTTCGCCCCCGTCTACGAAAAGAAGCCGCAGACCTTCTGGTCCCGTTTTACAAATCAAAAAGCGATCAGCCTCGCCACAGCATGCGCCCTCCTCATCGCTGTAGCCTTCTTCGCCGGACGCCAATGGGAGAACCACCAGCACCCACCCCAAATCCAGACAGCGGCGAACAATCAGCCCCGCCAGCCCATCGTCCTCGTGGTTCTTGGAGACCACCTCGACCGCTCCGAGCGCCTCCTCATCGCACTCAAGCACGCCGACTCGGCTGAATCGGCGGCACCCGTAAGAGCCGAGGCTCAAGACCTTCTCTCCGCCAACCGGCTCTACCGTCAGAGTGCAGCCAAGTCAGGTGATCCCACACTGGCCGCAGCCCTCGACCGCCTCGAGCGTGTCCTCGTCGAGATCGCCAACGAACCCGACAACCCAAGCCCAGCTCGTCTCGCCGAACTGCAAAAAGAAATGAACACCGACGGCCTCCTCTTCGAAGTCCGCGTCCTGCGCTCCCACGTGCAGGATGACCAAAAAGAACAGCAAACCGGAGCCGTCCGCACGAAAGGGGTATCTATCTAAATGAAAGCCACATCCATCTTCCTCACTGCCGTCCTCGCCTCGACCGTCTTTGCACCGAGAGCCTTCTCCGCCGAACTCGTCAAACCCGAGCTCCTCGTTTACGAAGCCGACGACGCCAAGGACGCCGCCCTCTACAACGACGGAACCCGCGCCATCAACGAAGGCCGCTGGTCCGACGCCATCAACCTCTTCAACCAAGTCGTCCAGCTCCACGGCCCGCGAGCCGAAGGCGCCCTCTACTGGCGAGCCTACGCCGAAAACAAGGAAGGCCAACCCGCTCGCGCCCTCAGCACCTGCGCCGAACTCCGCCGCACATCCCCAAAGAGCAAATGGCTCGACGAATGCGGCGCTCTCGAGATCGAGATTCGCGGCCAAAGCGGCAAACCAATGGCGCCCCAGGCCGAGCAGGACGACGACCTTAAGCTCCTCGCCCTCAACGCCATCATGCAGCAGGACGAGGCCCACGCCATCCCCGCTATCCAGCAGATCCTAAACGGCTCTGGCTCTGATCGGCTCAAGGAACGCGCACTCTTCGTCCTCTCCCAGAGCAACTCCAAACAGGCCCAGGACCTCATCGCCCAGATCGCTCGCGGCCAATCGAATCCCGCCCTGCAGATCAAAGCCATCCGCATGCTGGCCATGCGCGGCAAGCAAACCGTCGATCTCCTTGCCGACATCTACCAGCACACCAGCAATGACGCGGTAAAGAAAGCTATCCTCCAGACCTACTTCATGACCGGCACGCCCGACAAACTCGTCGAGGCCGTACACAACGAATCCAACCCCGAGCTTGTCAAAACCGCCGTGCACTCGCTCGGAGCAATGGGCGCAACAGCGCAGCTCCAGTCCCTCTACAACGAAACCAAGAGCCACGAGGTGAAGGAGGCCATCATCAACAGCCTCGTCGCCGCAGGCCCCAAGGGAGCCGAAGTCCTTGGCACCATCGCCACGACCGAGCAGGATCCCGATCTCCGCCGCAGAGCCATCCGCAACCTCGGCGTCAGCGGAGGCCATGACATGGCACCAAAGCTAGTTGCCACCTACCAGAACAATGCCGACCCCGAGACCAAAAAAGCCGCCGTCGAAGCCCTCTTCTTAGCCGGAGACGCACACGACCTCGTCACTCTCGCAAAGGCCGAAAAAGATCCCGCCCTCAAGCAAAAAATCGTGCAGCAGCTCAGCATCATGCACAACCCGGAAGCCACCGCCTACATGCTCGAAATCCTCAAGTAGCCGACGCAGCAATTACCGCAGGAGGACCCTCGCCGTGAAACATCTCGCCCTCGCTCTCATCCTCAGCGCGTCCGCCATCGCCGCGCAGCAACCCAAGGTCGTCAACACGCAGTTCAACACTGAGCCAGCAGGCGCAGGACTGTCCGCGACGGTGGCGCGATTTCAGCGCTCAACTCAGCCCCTATGGCTTGGATATGAAGTGCCTGCTCTTCCACGAACGAATTTCTCTTCATGTTCAGATTCTGAAGGTGCATCACAGTCTGAAGATGGATGCTGTGGTGAATATCAACTCGAGTCCACGCGAGACGGCATGAGCACCACCGACCAGAAGCCCTCCCCTACCAACATGCACGTTCTCCTGCGTCTCGATCACGGAGCCATCATCAAAATCCGTCCCGCCAACGCAGGCTGCCGACTCAACGCAGGCGGCGTTCCCTTCACAAGGCTCACCGGCGTCCAGCCCAACGACAGCGTAGCCTTCCTCGCCAAGCTCGCCGCCGAGCCTGAAGACACTCAGAGCAAACACGTTACAGAGGACGCCCTCGTGACCCTCGCTATGCACGCTACCCCCACAGCAACCGAGGCGCTGGCCTCTCTCGCTGCTCCCTCCAACACTCCACGCCTCCGCGAAAAAGCTGCCTTCTGGCTAGGAGCCAAGCGCGGACACGAAGGCTTCCTCGCCCTCCAACAGCTCGTCACCAAGGAGCAAGACCCTAAGCTCCGCGAAAAACTAGCCTTCGATCTCTCCATCAACTCCGACCCCGCCGCCATCGACGAACTCCTCAAGATGGCCCACTCTGACGCCAGCCCGCAGGTCCGCGGTCAGGCCATCTTCTGGCTAGCCCAAAAGGCCGGCAAGAAAGCCAGCGCCGCCATTACAGCAGCCATCGAAAACGACCCCGAACTCCAGGTCAAAAAGAAAGCCGTCTTCGCCCTTAGCCAGCTCCCCAAAGACGAGGGCGTCCCCCAGCTCATGCACGTAGCCGACACTAACTCCAACCCCGTCATCCGCAAGGAAGCCATCTTCTGGCTGGGCCAATCCAAAGACCCCCGCGCCCTCGAATACCTCGAAGCCATCCTCAAGCGCTGAGAGCTGTTGCCGTTCTTGCCTGCCATCACCGCAGGCGATCTGCTTCCGCACTTGCGTTTTGCTCAACCCAGCGAAACATGAAGCCCCAGCGACTCGGCCACAATCCGAAGCCGCTTGTCTCGTGTCCACAGCAAAGTATGCGGAGTAAGCAACACTGAAGCCAGCAGATGCACGTCGATGTAGCCAATTCCACGGCTGAAGAGCACCCGCTGCTCAATCAAAACGCGCACCTCTTCAACGCGAGCCACATGCGCGACCGGCAACGAATCGATCTCCGCAAGAATCTTCTCTCGCTGTATCAGAGAACCAAGAGCCAATTCGCCAGAGACAAACGGATGCATCAGAACCGTACCGCGATTAAGCTCGTTGGCTAGCTCAGAATCACCCAAACGAAGATGGTCAACCCAGACCGAGGTATCAGCCAGAATCACGCTTCGTTCAACCGTCGGCGTGGAGGCGCCTCAAGATTTGGAGCGATCCCACCCATTCGCGCAAGCCTCCGAGCGCTCTCCCGCTCGATCAGGGCTTTCATCGCCTCGCGCACAATAGCAGTCTTCTCCGAAAGGCCCGTATATTCTTCAGCCTTCCCCAACAACTCATCATCGAGCGTAAGTGTCGTTCGCATGCATCAATCATAGCATCATTTGATGCGAATATTTATGCCTTCGTCTTCCGACTCCGGCCCAGATCGGTACCATCGGCACAAACCAGCCTCAGCCCGATTCACCCCATCAAGCGGTTAGCAAAATCGGTTAGACTCCCTCTGTTCACTTTTACCCGGAAACCTCGTCGTTCAAAGTAACCGCTAACGAAACCGGACAGAACCCAAAGGAGTCGCACTTGACTGTCATCGCCTCTCTGCGCCGCATCACCACTACCTTCCTCACCGCATTCCTCCTCACCGCCGCCCTTATCCCCGCCCGCGCGCAATCCTCCAAAGAGATCGCCGACATCGTCGCCACCCTCTCCCCTGATTCCCAAAAAGTCATCGAGCGCCTCGGCACCCTCGACAACCTCCCCGCCGACGAATGGCGCTCCCACGTAGGCGACCTCGCCCACGGCGAAGACCCCTCCCTCGACGACTCCGCCTGGCCCATCGTCAAGCCCCGCAGCCATGCCCCCAACGACGCCGTCTGGTTCCGCCGCCTCATCGAAGTCCCCAAGAACCTCAACGGCTACGACCTCACCGGAGCCCGCGTCTGGTTCCAGTTCCGCGCCACCGCCAACGGCCCCATGCCACAGATCATCTACTTCAACGGCCGCCGCGTAGCCCTCGGTGACGACCTCGAGCCCATCGTCCTCTTCGACCAGGCCAAGCCCGGTGACAAGGTCCTCATCGCCGTCAAGCTTCTCCACACCGTCGACACCAAGACCTTCGACCGCGCGACCATGAAGATCGACTTCGCCTCTGGCCGCCCCAACCCCTCCGACTTACGCACCGAGTTCATCTCTAGCGCCGCCCTCCTGCCCTCGCTCTCGAAGAATCCCACGCAAGACCTCGCCATACTCAACCAATCCATCACCACGGTTGACCTCACTGCCCTTGACGCCGCCAACCAGTCCAAATTCGACGACTCCCTCACCGCATCCCGCCAAAAGCTCGAGCCCATCAAGCCCGTCCTGCAACAAGCCACCTTCCACCTCACCGGCAACTCGCACATCGACGCCGCATGGCTCTGGCCCGTCACCGAGACGGTCGACGTAGTCAAGCGCACCTTCAGCACCGCGCTTCAGCTCATGAACGAGTACCCGGACTACACCTACACCCAGTCAGCCGCCGCCTACAACGACTGGATCGCGCAAAAATACCCAGCCATCAACGAAGAGATCAAGAAGCGCATCAAGGAAGGCCGCTGGGAGATCGTAGGCGGCATGTGGGTCGAGCCCGACCTCAACATGCCCGACGGCGAATCCCAGGTCCGCTCCCTCCTCATCGGCAAGCGCTTCTTTAAAGACCAGTACGGCGTAGACGTCCGCATCGGCTGGAACCCCGACTCCTTCGGCTACAACTGGCAGCTCCCCCAAATTTATAAGCGCTCCGGCATGGACTACTTCGTCACCCAGAAGATGACCTGGAACGACACCAACCAGCTCCCCTTCAAACTCTTCTGGTGGCAGTCCCCCGACGGCAGCAAAGTCCTCACCTACTTCCCGCACGACTACGCGAACAATAACCTCAATCCCATCCGCCTCTCTGCCGACCTGGCCGTTGCCCGCCAGCGCGCCCCCGGCATGGAAAAGATGATGGACCTCTACGGCATCGGCGACCATGGCGGCGGCCCCACTCGCGCCATTCTCGACGAGGGCAACCACTGGGCACAGCCAGGCAAGATCATGCCCAACATCCAGTTCGGCGTCGCCCAATCCTTCTTCACCAACTCCGAGCAAAACCTGTCCCCCAATTCGCCTGTATGGAACTACACCTCCATCGCCAAGGGCTACACCTACCCCACAGCCGACCCCGGCAAAATCGCCATCCCCACCTGGAAAGATGAGATGTACTTCGAGTACCACCGCGGAGTCATGACCACCCAGGCCCAGCACAAGCGCAACATGCGCGAGTCCGAAGAGCAGACCATCAACGCCGAAAAGTTAGCCTCCTTCGCATGGCTCGACGGCAAATCCTACCCCCACGCCGAATTCACCGACTCCTGGAAGAAGATCGCCTTCAACGGCTTCCACGACCTCGCCGCCGGCTCCGGCATCGGCATCATCTACAAAGAGGCCCAGGCCGAGTTTGATCAGGTCCGCCTCTCCAATAACGAAATCTCCACCAACGCGCTCAACACACTCGCCGCCGGGATCAACACCAAAGCCGCCGGCGACGTCCCCGTCCTAGTCTTAACCCGCTCGCGTGGAGCCACACCGGCATCACCACTGCCACCGTCCAGCTCCCCACCCCATCCTCGAACGGCATCTCCGTCCTCGACACCCACAACAACGTCCTGCCCTCATCTGTCATCGAGAGCGACCCCAAAACCAACACCTACAAGATCCTCATCGCAGCAAAAGACGTCCCATCGATGGGCTATCAAATCCTTCACGTCACCGCCGGAACCAAACCCTTCGCCACCGACCTCAAAGCCAGCGGCACCACCATGGAGAACGCCTACCTCCGCATAGTCGTCGACCCCGCCACCGGCTGCATCACCAGCCTCTACGACAAGAAGTCCAACTTCGAATCCCTCGCCAGCGGAGCCTGCGGCAACCAGCTCCAGACCTTCCACGACCTCCCCAAGGAATACGACGCCTGGAACATCGACCCCGGCACCCTCGACCACATGACCCCCATCACCAACGTTGACTCGGTCAAGCTAGTCGAGAGCGGCCCCATGCGCGCCGTCATCCGCGTCACCCGCACCTGGCAGTCCTCGAAGTTCTCGCAGGACCTCCAGCTCTACGCCAACACCGACACCGTCGACGTCATTAACGACTTCGACTGGCACGAGACCCATGTCCTCCTCAAGGCAGCCTTCCCGCTCGCAGCCACCGGCCCCATGGCCACCTACGACATCCCCTACGGCAACATCGAGCGCCCCACCACCCGCAACAACACCTGGGAGCAAGCCAAGTTCGAAGTCCCCGCCCTCCGCTGGGCCGACCTCGGCGACGGCCAACACGGCTTCTCGCTCCTCAACGAAGCCAAGTACGGCTATGACGCCGCCGGCAACGTCCTGCGCCTGACCCTCCTGCGCTCCCCTACCTGGCCCGATCCCGAAGCCGATCGCGGCCACCAGCACTTCAGCTACGCCCTCTACCCTCACGCCGGAACGTGGAAACAGGCCCTCACTGCCCGTCGCGGCTACCAGTACAACTACGAGCTCCGCGCCGCACAAGTCGCCGCTCACACGGGCAGCATGCCGCTCGAACACTCCTACGCCTCCGTCACACCGGAGAACGTAATCCTCACCGCAGTCAAAAAAGCTGAGGACGACAACGGCCTCATCTTCCGCGTCTTCGAGTGGGCCGGCAAACAATCCGACGTGACCTTCACCGTCCCCCCCGGAGCCACCGCCGCCACCGAAACCAACCTCATGGAGAAACCACAAGGCTCCGCCCTACCTGTAACCAACAACAAAGTAACAGTCCCCATAACCCCCTACGAAATCCTCTCCATTCGAGTCGATTACCCGCACAACTAATCCTGTAAATCCACAACCTCACTAACTAGAAGGGCGAGCCATGAAAGCTCGCCCTTCTTCCAATACCGGCCAATAAAAGTAGCCTAGAAGATGTCATCAAAAAGTGTCATCCTGAGCGAAGCAACTCGCGGATTGCGAGTTGCGGAATGAGAGTTACCGGAGATAGCCGAATGGCTGAAGATAAAGTTAGGACACCTTCAATGCTGTTTGTTCTTCTGCTCGCGATTTGTTTACCAATGAAAGCGCAATCCACACCGTGTGGGAGTGGCGGTCATGAAACTCAGGCAGAGATGAACCAATGTGCCATTGATGAATTCAGGAACGCTGATAAACGTCTCAACGAGACCTACAAAGAGCTACTGGACAAACTTAGGAACAATAAGACTGCACTGAGCAAAGTGATTGCCGCGGAAAGGGCGTGGATAGCTTTTCGGGATGCCGACCTAGCTGCAAGATGGCCGCTCGCGCCCGGTGAAAATCCCCAGGTACTTGGGTCAGTCCATCCATTTTGTTTTTACGAAGCACTCACCGAGATGACGAATCGACGGACAGACGAGTTACGATACTTATCCTTCCCTTTGGGAGGGGATGTCTGTGGCGGTCCCTTGGCTAAGTGCACCATGCAACTGCCTGACAAAAAGCGGTTCGGATACTAGAAAGCTGGGTGCCCATTCGTGCAAAGCGCGAATCGTCTTTCAACCAATCAATAAAATTGTCATCTCATCCAACCCATCATTCTGACCCTGAGCGAAGCCGAAGTGGAAGAATCCCTATATTTTGCTCATAGTGCCACTGAGCTATCCCTTTGGTTAGGGCGTTACGCTCACGTGTAATTTGCAACGACTCTGACCACCTTTTGTTGCGCATCGAATTCCATAAACTCACCAGTCTTCGTGCCCTTCTGATTCCGATAGCAGAGAACAACGCTGGAGATTCCCCACATCACATCCAGAAGTTCGAAAGCGAGATTCGGGTAGGCCTCAAGTCCGCGCTCAAAATAGCTCCGCACGCCTTCTTTGCCTGCAACGGTTCCGGAGGGATCACTCAACAGCTTCGCCGCCGTGGGCGAAGTCAGAACGACCTCCGGCGCATAGTGAGACATGACAGCGTCGAGGTCGTGAGAATTCCATGCCAGAATCCAACTATGCGCAAATTGTCGAGCCTCGCTCTCTGAGAGCATCCAGTGCTCCTTTCGCAAGATATTCAAATGCCCAGTGTACCCGTCTGACTTTCCAACTCACTTCCATCTAAACTGTAGAAAGGAGACAGCATGAGCTTCGTAAAAAACCAGGACCCCGAAACCTTCACCCCCGAACCCGGCATGCGCCGCCAGGTCCTCGCCAACACCGACCAGCTCATGCTCGTCCGCCATTACTTCGAGAAAGGCTGGGTCGGAGCCCGCCACAGCCACCCCCACCACCAGCTCGTCTACGTTATCAGCGGAGCCATCAGCGTCGACGTAGCCGGCAAAGTCTTCGATGCCCACGCCGGAGACAGCTTCATCGTCGACGGCAACGTCGAGCACCAGGCCTCCGCCCTCGAACCCTCCGAAGTCCTCGACGTCTTCACCCCCACCCGCGAAGACTACCGCGACCTCATCAAATAGCCCGAGCCTAACCCACCAGCACCCGCTCCAGCGGCCCCGGAACCTTCACCGAAGCCATCCCCGCCGCCGTAGCCGACTCAATCCCCATATCCGTATCCTCAAACACCAGGCAAGCCTCCGGAGCCACCCCAAGCCGCTCAGCCGCAAGCAAAAACGGCTCCGGATGCGGCTTGCTCCGCGTGTAGTCCCCCGCACACACCAGCGTCTCAAACTTGTCCAACACATTCAGCGAGCTAAGCGACGCCGTCACGCAGCTCCGCGTCCCACCCGACACCACCGCAAACGGAACCTGCCCATGGCTCAGCTCAATATGCTCCAGCACCTCAGGAATCCCCTTTAGCAGCGAAAGGTTCCCAAAGAAAAACTCCTCCTTGCGCTGCCGAATCTCGTCCACCGGCATGCTCAAGCCATGCCGCTCGTTCAGCATCGCGATAATCTCCGTCACCGGCATGCCGCCCAGCGAGTAGAAGTGCTCCTCGGCAAACTCGCAGTTCCAATCCGCCAACACATGCTTCCACCCCAGGTAGTGCAGCGGCATCGAATCAGCAATCGTCCCATCGCAATCGAACAGGTAAGCCTCAAAGGGCCCGACAGGCAGCTTCAACTTCATACTCTCGCGTCTCCTGAATAAATCAGGGGCGGCAACAGGCCGCCCCTTTGTTTGATGCAAGACAAAACTACTTCAATTCATAACCTGCGAAGAAGTATCCAATCTCAAACGCAGCCGTATCCTCTGCATCCGAGCCGTGAATCGCATTCTCGCCAATCGACGCCGCAAACTTCTTGCGAATCGTCCCTTCTTCCGCCTGTGCAGGATTCGTCGCGCCCATCAGCTTGCGCAGATCGGCAATGGCGTTGTCCTTCTCGAGCACCATCGGGAAGATCGGCCCGCTTGACATAAACTCCGTCAGCTCGCCAAAGAATGGACGCGCCGCGTGAACGTAATAGAAACCCTCGGCCTGAGCCTTAGAGATCGAAACCTTCTTGATGGAAACAATCTTGAATCCGGCCTTCTCAATTTCGGCCAGAATGGCGCCCGCATGGCCCTTCTTGACCGCGTCAGGCTTGATGATGCTGAATGTGCGCTGTGACAACGTAGTTCTCCAATATTCGGTTTTTCTCAATTTCCAGTGAGAAGTATGTATCTCTAGTCTACCTTTTTGCCAATTTTGAGGGCAAAACACCGCCCGCCGCCCCTAAATCTTCTAATACCGCCAACTCGTCACATCCGCCCCCGCCGGAGCCGTCTTCGCAATCCGCTCCATGATCTTCGGTAGATACATCGTGTTGTAGTGCAGCCGCGAGTACGCATTCGGCAGTTTCGGATCGCCATTCCAGCAATGCTCCGCCCGCTCGCCATACTTGATCTCGCCATCAAACGGCACACTCCCCGAAGTCGTCCCAGTCGTCTTCAGAAAATCCTCCAGCAGATAAACAGCGTTGTTCAAGAAATAAGTATCCGCACTGCCCACATAAATATTCAGCTTGCCTCGCAGCTTCGGCCCCAGCGTCATCCAGTCCCGTTGCAAAATGGCATTCAGATCGTAGTGTTCCTTCCAATACTCGGCGACCTTGTGGTCGATCACGCCCGTCTCTTTATCGAAGATCTCCGCCGGATACCCATCCGCACCCACCGGCCCATACACCGCCTGCCATACATCGAACTGCTCGCCTGACCGCCCATGATCCCCCAGCGCAGCCTCATACGCCGCATTATCGCGAAACGCCGCCAGCGTCTGCCCCAGATAGTTCCGCATCGAAGGCTGCTCAATCACCTTATGAGCACCCTCCATGAAAAACGCGTTCTTCCGGTTGTAGATATCCACTGTCATGTACGCATGAAAGTCCACCGGATCAGGACACGCCGCAAACGCCCCGTTGTAGTCCTCCGGATAAAAGATCTGCGCCGCCAGCGACTCCCATCCACCCGTCGATCCGCCGTACAAAAACCGCGCCCACCCTTGCCCAATCCCGCGAAACTGCTTCTCAATCGCAGGAATCAACTCCTTCTCAATCGCATCGCCATAAGGCCCCAAATTCGCCGAGTTCACCGCATACGAGTCGTCATAGTAAGGATTCGCATGCTGCAGCTTCGCCACCAGAATCCGCGGAAACCCCGGACTAATCCACTGCTGATAAGTCTTGTACCCCTCCTCCTGCTGGATGCGGTTATACCCCGCCAAATGAAACCGCTCCGAGTAATCCGGCTTCAAATTCGGATCAGGAGGCGTAGTCCTGAAATCATTGAACTCCGACACATAATGGTCATGAAAGATCGCCAGTGGGTACCGCGCATTCGGATGCTCGTCAAAACCCTCCGGCACCAACACAATCGCGCCCAGAAACATCGGCGTACCCCAGAACTTCGTCAGCAGTTCGCTCTGAATCCGTATGTGCCGTATATATTTTGTATCCGCCACAGGAGCAATCGGCGGAATCACCTGGTCCATCACCACATCAATCGGCACGCCAGTCCCAACATGAATCTTCCGAGGCTTGCTGTACAGATTCCCCGGAGCAATATTCCAGTGCTGCCCCTCACCACGGTCCGGAGCCAGCTTCACCGTCTTCCCATCTGCCCGATGGAACGTCTCATAAACATTCAGCACCGCCTGCACCGTGTAATCCCCCGCAGGCACATCCTTCAAACTCCGGATCGGATACCCGGCAGCCGCCCCATCCACCACCGCCCCCTGCCCCGGCTTTAGCCCATCCACCGTCACCCCAAACACCATCTGCGATCGCGCCGTGTCGTCGATCTGCATCCGCGGCTCCTCGGAATCATCCGTCGAAAGCAGCAGCAACACCCTCCCATCCAGCGGCTTCGCAGACCGCGCAGCAGGAAAACTCACCGAAAACGTAGTCGCAGTCTGGGCCTGCAAAACCCCGGACGCAACCAACAAAGCAGCAGCGGAAATTAAAAGAGAACGGCGCATGCGGCCAGTATATGCGGCTCACATACGCCCGTCTTTCTTCTTGCTTCTTCGCTCGGCGTCCCGCATCCTACCGAGGTATGCGCAACACCGCATGGTTATGGTTCGTGGGCTTCGCAGCATGGCTGGTAGACGGCATCATAAGCCTCCGTCTTCACTCTCTCCAGCACGCCCAACTCGCCTTCATGGTCTCGCTGGTCTTCCTCGCCGCCGGCTTCTTTTATCGACGTCAGAAGCGCTAGCCTTACGCCTTCCCCAGCACCCGAGCCATCGCCTCGCCGATCTCCGCAGGCGACTTCACCACCGTAATCCCAGCCGCGGCCATCGCTTTCATCTTCTCCGCGGCCGTCCCCTCACCGCCCGAGATGATCGCGCCCGCATGCCCCATCCGTCGTCCCGGAGGAGCCGTCTGTCCAGCAATGAACCCAACCACTGGCTTCTTCACATTTTCCTTGATGTACCTCGCCGCAGCCTCTTCCGCCGAGCCGCCGATCTCGCCGATCATGATGATCGCCTCAGTCTCCGGATCCTCATTCAGCATCTTCAGCGCATCGATATGAGTCGTCCCGATAATCGGGTCGCCGCCAATCCCAATCGCCGTCGACTGCCCAATCCCGCGCGTCGTCAACTGATACACCGCCTCATAGGTCAGCGTTCCCGACTTCGAAACAATCCCCACCGAGCCTTCTTTATGAATCCGCCCCGGCATAATCCCGACCTTAGCCTTACCCGGCGAAATAACCCCCGGGCAGTTCGGCCCGATCAGCCGCGTCTTCGACCGCTTCACCACCTCCCACGTCTTCACCATGTCGAGCACCGGAATGCCCTCCGTGATGCAGATCACCAGTGGAACCTCCGCAGCCGCAGCCTCAAGAATCCCATCGGCAGCAAACGGCGGCGGCACAAAGATCACCGACACATTCGCCCCAGTCTCCTTCACCGCCTCTTCGACGGTATTGAAGACCGGCCATCCCTCATGAATCGTCCCGCCCTTACCCGGCGTCACACCACCCACAACCTTCGTGCCATACTCCGCACAGCCCTTAGCATGGAACGTACCCTCACGCCCCGTAATTCCCTGCACGATGAGGCGTGTATCTTTTCCGACAAGAACGCTCATTAGCTATCAAACCTTTCTGTCATACTCGAACCTCTGCACTCACCTGTTGTAGCAAGTTTGTCAAAGGCCGGTGTAAAACTTGCGCCGCATTCAGGACAAACCATATCTACGCCCTGACTAATCATTGTCATCACTGTATGAGATCTGCCGTTACGAACAACATGTCCCTTTACGGAGTAGGGCCCATCAGGTCTAACCACAAAACCGCTAGCCGTTGGTCTCTTCGCTATCATCTTGCCGCGGCGACAGCCAAATCCGCGGCTTCCTTCATCGTGGTACCAACCTGAAAATTCAATCCCGACTCCGCAAGAATCTTCCTGCCTTCTTCAACATTCGTCCCTTCAAGCCGCAAGATGATCGGAATCTTGACCCCCAATTTTTTCGCAGCATTCACGACGCCCTGAGCCAGCACATCCACGCGCAGAATCCCCCCAAAAATATTGATAAAGATCGCCTTCACATTCGGATCGCTCAGCAAAATCCCGAAGGCATTCTCAATCTGTTCCTGATTGGCCCCACCACCAACATCCAGAAAGTTAGCCGCCGACCCACCCGCATACTGGATGATGTCCATCGTCGCCATCGCCAACCCAGCGCCGTTGACCATGCAGGCAATCGTGCCATCCAGCTTGATGTAGTTCAGCGCAAACTTGCTGGCCTCAACCTCCAGCGGGTCTTCCTCCGCCAGGTCGCGCAGCTCCTTCAAATCCTTATGCCGAAACATCGCGTTGTCATCGAAGTTGATCTTGCAGTCCAGAGCCAGCAGTTTGTCATCCTTCGTCGTGATGAAAGGATTAATCTCCATCAGCGTCGAGTCAGTCTCAACAAAAGCCTTATACAAGCCCGTCATGAACTTCACAGCATCATTCACCTGCGTCGGCTTCAACCCCAGCTTGAACGCCAGCTTCCGCGCCTGATACGGCTGAAACCCAATAGCCGGCTCGATGTACTCCTTATAGATAGCGTCCGGAGTCTTCGCCGCGACCTCTTCAATCTCCATGCCGCCGGCCTGCGAAGCCATAAACACAATCTTCGCCGAAGCCCGATCCAGCACCAGCCCCAGGTAAAGCTCCCGGTCAATCGCCGAACCCTCTTCAATCAGCAGCCGCTGCACCTTCTGCCCGGCAGGACCAGTCTGGTGCGTCACCAGCTGCATCCCAAGAATCGCCTTCGATGCAGCCGTAGCATCAGCCAGTGACTTGACCACCTTCACCCCGCCGCCCTTGCCGCGCCCACCCGCATGGATCTGCGCCTTCACCACGACGACAGCATTCCCCGCATCAAACAACGCCTTAGCAGCCGAGTCGGCCTCCTCCAGCGTGCTCGCCATCTCGCCGCCCGGAACCGGCACGTTGTACTTCCGCAGAATCTCTTTAGCCTGATACTCGTGAATTTTCATAGGTTGTCTTCGGAAACTGCCCGCGCGAGAAGTGTAGCGGACGCCCACAACCGCCCGCAATCCGAAACGCGCACAACGGTGCGGTTATCGTCCCTTCTCCGCGATCTCGACAACCTGGCGCAATCCCGCATCCCATGCCTTAAGGCCGCTGTATAGATCGGATATCCCACTCAGGTTGCTTACTCATGCTGTTTAAAGTCCGTTTTTAGTCCGGGCAAACCGTACCGAGTACACCAGCGCTCCGGCCAGCAGAATTAGCCCCGCCGTCCTCATCTCCCTCAGAAAGTTTGGGCGCGAAAACAGAATGAAGCAGAACCCACTCAACGCCAGCAATACCGGCACCGGATACAGCGGCATCCGGAACCCCCGCAGCTTCCGCTCACGACGATGCTTCGGCAGCAACACCGCCAGCCCCTGCAGCAAAAACTGAAACAGGATACGAATCACGACCAGCGTCGTAATCACCTCCTGCAGCCGGAAGATGCAACACACCAGAGTCACCGCACCAAGCGTCAATAATGATCGCTGCGGAATCCGATGCTTTGCATGAAGCGCCCCAAACCACCCGGGAAAGTTCCTATCCCGCGCCGCCGCAAATGGAATCCTCGAGTATCCGAGCAGCAGCGCAAACACCGAAGCCAGCGCTGCCAGCGAGATCAACACCACAATCACGCCCGCCGCCAGGTGCCCATACAGCCGCTCCATAAACACGGCCATTGTGAACATCCGCGCATGGCTATCCCCGCTCACCGCCATCATCTCCCGCCACGGCAGCACACCCAGCACGCTCACATTCATCAACAAATAGAGCGTGCCCACAATCCCAATCGCCCCAAGCACAGCCCGAGGAATCGTCCGTTGCGGATCCTTAACTTCGGCCCCCAGAAAACAAACGTTGTAATACCCCCAGTAGTCATAAGCCGAGATCAACATCCCGGCCCCCAGTCCAACAAAAAACGCCCCATCCAAATGAAACGCCCCAGCAGGAAAATCAAATGCCTGCCGAGCGTTGAAGTGCGTCAACCCCGCAACGATAATGAACGCCAGCGTCAGCCCCACCGCCAACCCAAGCCACCGAACAATCTTGTCAATCTGAACAATGCTCCGATAAAGCACAATCAGCGCAACCACAACAGCACCCATCGCAATCAGCGTCTGCCCACTCAACACCACAGGCACACCCAACAGATTCGCCGAGGCAAACGGCCGATAAGCATTCGGGAAGAAGAACGAGATGTACTGCGAAAACCCAATGCAACCCGAAGCAATCGAAAGCGGCGCGCTAAACAAAAGCTGCCACGCATACAAAAACGAGAAAGCCCGCCCCAGCCCGCGCTCACCATACAAATGCTTCAGATACGCATACGACCCACCCGCCTCCGGATAAGCCGTCCCCAGCTCACTCCATATCAGCCCATCGCATAACGAGAGCAGCGCCCCCATCAGCCAGCCCAGCATCGCCTGCGGTCCGCCCATCGCGCTCACAATCAGCGGCAGCGTAACAAACGGCCCCACCCCGACCATATCGATGACATTCAACCCCAGCGCAGACACCGTCGAAAGCCCACGCTGCAACTCCGCCGGCTTACCCTGAGGAACAGAAGTCAATCGTGCCTCCATTCGCAAGCTGCTGAATCACCAATGGATTCGTGTTCATGTACGTTCTCATGGTATCCATTACAAAACGCCGATTTTATACCCTGTAAACTATTCAGGAGTCCTTGCCCATGCGATTTGACCTGTTCCGCGGGCCCACTCTGGGTCTTCTCGTCTCCTCTCTCTGCCTCAACGGAACCGGCGTCATCGCCCAGCAGCCCGAAGCTGCCCACTATCAATCGGCCTTCGCTCGCCCCCTCCCCATCGATCGCGGCTCAGCGGCGCTCTCTCAGTCGCTGCAGAAGCTCCACACCCGCGCCAGCCTCGCCATGGTCGTCGCACACCCCGACGACGAAGACGGCGGCATGCTCACCTACGAAAGCCGCGGCCAGGGCGTCGACACCACCCTCCTCACCCTCAATCGCGGCGAAGGCGGTCAGAACGACATGACCTCCGACTACTGGGACCAGCTCGGCACGCCTCCGCACCCAGGAGCTCCTCGCCGCCGGCAACTACTACGGCGTCCACCAGTACTTCACCCGCGTCGCCGACTTCGGCTTCTCCAAGACCATCGAAGAAGCTCTCAAGACCTGGGGCAAGGATCGCGTCCTCTACGACGTCGTCCGCGTCATCCGCATGCAGCGCCCGCTCGTTATCAATTCCACCTTCGTCGGCAACGTCTCCGACGGCCACGGCCACCACCAGGTCTCGGGCGCAATGGCGCAGGAAGCCTACAAGCTCGCAGGCGATCCCAATGTCTTCCCCGACCAGATCAAAGCCGGTCTCCTCCCCTGGACGCCGCTCAAGGTCTACGGCCGCGTCCCCTTCGCCCGCATCACCGAGAAGGGCGTCTACGACTACGCCACCGGCCACTGGGAGCCCGCTCACTTCCGCGACTACGCCAACGACACCTGGATCGAAGGGGCCCCCAAGACCACCGTTGAGATCCCCACCGGCACCTACAACCCCACCGTCGGCTCCTCCTACATGCAGATCGCCCGCGAGGGACTCAACGAGCAGAAGTCCCAAAACGGCGGCATCGCCATCCCCCTGCCTCGTTCCACCTCCAGCCCGTATCACCTCTACGCCTCACGCGTAACAAGCTCCGAGAAGGAATCCAGCTTCTTCGACGGCATCGATATCACACTCGCAGGCATTGCATCCTACGCGCCTCAGGCCCAGCAAGCACCGTGGCGTGAAAAGCTGAACGCCCTCAACGCCACCGTCGAGTCCGCCACCAAGGACTTCAACGCCGCCAACCCCGCCACCATCGCACCCACTCTCGCCAAAGGCCTCGCCCAGACCAACGCTCTCCTCGACGAAGTCAACAAGAGCACCCTCCCCGCGGAAGCCCGCTACAACATGGCACACGAGCTGCAGGTCAAGCAGAGCCAGTTCAACGAGGCTCTGCAGCAATCCCTTGGCCTCTCCTTCCTCGCCAACACCTCCGACGGCGGCTCCCAGCGCTCGGGTCCCTTCGGTGACATGTCCATCCAAACCCCAACCTCGCAGAACGTTATCCCCGGCCAGACCTTCAACGTCGCTGTCCACATCGCCAACCAGGGCACCGAACCCGTCTCGCTCACCGGCGTGCAGGTCAAATCCGAGGCTGGACCCGGCTGGACCATGACCCCCAAAGAGTCCATCACCGGACCCATGGCCCCCTGCGACTCACGCGACCAGCTCATCGAGGTCGTCGCACCCAAAGACGCTGAACTCACCAAACCGTATTTCACTCGCCCCAACCTTGAGCAGTCCTACTACGACATCGACGATCTCCGCTTCCTCAACCTCCCCAACCGCCCCTACCCTCTCATCGCTGAAGCCACCGTCGCCTACCACGACGTCAACATCAAGCTCACTGGAGTCGTCCAGACCGTCCATCGCATGAATGGCGAAGGTCCCGTCCTCGAACCTCTCCTCATAGCGCCCGCCATCTCGCTCACCGTCTCCCCGCTGGCGGGAATCGTCCCGCTCATGAGCACCACGTTCGAGCTACACGTCACCCTCCACAGCAGCGTCAAAGGCCCTGCCAAGGGCCAGGTGCACCTCGATCTCCCCAAGGGATGGACCTCCACCCCCGCCGCCGCCGACTTCGCCACCGCACGCGAAGGAGAAGATCAAAACCTCACCTTCCGCGTCCAGCCCGAATCCGTCCAACCCAGGCCCTACACCATCACCGCCGTAGCCGAGTACAACGGCGAAAAGTACACCCAGGGCTTCGAGACCATCGGCTACACTGGCCTCCGCCCCTATCCGTACTATCGCGCTGCGGCATATCGCACCAGCGGAGTCGATGTAAAGACCGCGCCCAACCTCAAGATCGGCTACATCATGGGCACCGGTGACGACGTAGCTACATCCTTCGAAGACCTCGGCATCCACCCCACCTTCCTCTCCGCACAAGACATCGCTACCGGCGACCTCTCGCAATACGACGCCATCGTCCTCGGCATCCGCGCCTACGCCGCCCGTCCAGAGTTGAAGACCTTCAACCACCGTCTCCTCGACTACGCAAAGGCTGGAGGCACCGTTATCGTCCAGTACCAGACGCAGGAGTACGACCACAACTACGGCCCCTATCCCTTCGCGCTCTCCGGCGATCCCGAGAAGGTTGTCGAGGAAGACTCCAAAGTCCGTCTCCTCCAACCCAACGATCCCGTCTTCAACTGGCCCAACAAGATCACCACGGCCGACTTCGACAACTGGGTCGAAGAACGCGGCCATGGCTTCATGCACACCTGGGACCCGCACTACATAGCCCTCACCGAGATGCACGACGTGGACCAGGACCCGCAAAAAGGCGGCCTCCTCTACACCCGCTACGGCAAGGGTGCTTACGTCTATATGGCCTACGCCTTCTTCCGCCAGATGCCCGACGGCGTCCCCGGCTCCTTCCGCATCATGGCCAACCTCCTCAGCATGGCTAAAAACCCCAGCCTCGCCCTAGGCAAAGACCCAGCACCGGCCACGACCAACGCCGCACAATAGTGTTTACTTGCGGTGCAGGAAAACTCGTATTTTGCGCCGCCCCAGAACTCGACCCATAGGGATAGAGGTATAGACAACTCATGTCGCTCACCAACCGTAACTTCCCCCACGCCATGCTCCGTGAGATCTTCGAGCAGCCCCACGCCATCACCGAAACTCTCGCCGCCTACGCCGACGGCAACAGCCTCCGCGAAGAAACCTTCGTCGCCGCCCGTCAGGCCCTCGTAGGCCGCGAGAGTCTCCTCATCTCCGCCTCCGGCTCCAGCCGCCACGCAGGTCTCGTCGGCGAGATCCTCTTCGAAGACCTCGCCGGAATCGCCGTCGACGTCGAGTACGCCAGCGAGTACATCTACCGCTCGACCCAAACCCTCAAGAACCCCTGCTTCCTCGTCATCTCCCAGTCCGGCGAGACCGCCGACACCTCCGAAGCCCTCCGCGAAGCCACTGCCCGCGGCAGCTCAACCATCGCCATCACCAACAAGCCCAACTCCACCATGGCGAAGCTCGCCGGCTGCTCCCTCCCCACCATCGCCGGCACCGAGCGCGCCGTCCCCGCAACCAAAAGCTTCACTACCCAGCTCGTAGTCCTCTCGCTTCTCTCCCTCTATGCCGCCCGAGTCCGCGGCCGCATGACCCGCGCCGTAGTCGAGTCCTACCTTCACGAGCTCTACGCCGTTCCCGCCGCTATGCAGTCCGCGCTCCCCCGCTGGGAGACCAAGGTCGCCGAGCTCTCCAACACCCTCCAGTCCGCCGAATCCTTCCTCTTCCTCGGCCGCGGCGTCCACTACCCCATCGCCCGCGAAGGAGCCCTCAAGCTCAAAGAATCCGCCTACATCCAGGCGGAAGGCTACCCCACCGGCGAGCTCAAGCACGGCCCCAACGCCCTCGTCGATCGCAACACACCCCTAGTCGTCCTCGCCACCCGCGACCCCCACGCCCCCGACTCCCTCCTCCGCTACGAAAAAACCGCCAACCTCGTCCGCGACATGAACAAGCAAGGCGCCGAGATTATCTCTATCGTCAGCGAGGGCGACACCGAGATCGCCAAACTCAGCCATCACACCATCCACGTCCCCCAGTGCGCCGAGTACATCTCTCCCCTCTACGAAGTAGTCCCCCTGCAACTCCTCGCCTACTTCATGGCCATCGGCCGCAAGATCGACGTAGACAACCCCCGCAACCTCGTCAAAGCGGTAGTTCAGGAATAACCCAAACCAAATGCAGATGTGAACACTCTCTCTGAGCAGAGGGTCTGCCCACCTGCATTTGTAATTTTTCTGCTACCACCCAATCCACCTTCGGACCCCGACTCGTACTCTATCCAACCAGGAAAGTACCCTCGGGCCACTTCCACACACGAACAACGGACGACTTTCCTGAAATCAACGCAGGAGACGAAGTCATGAATGCACCAAACGAAATCGAAGTAGCCCATCCCTTCGAGGAGACCCACCCAGCACTCTCCAGACGATCCTTCCTCAGAGGCGCCACGCTCGCCGGAGCTACCACCCTTACCACATTTAGCGGGCTCCTCACCCCAGCCGCGGCAGCCCAGCAAGAAGAAGACGCCAACAGCATGAAGGCCGAGCACGATCATCTAAAGAAGGGAGATCGCGACATCCTCGTCGCAGCCGAGATCGCCGAAGCCCTCGCCGTCACCACCTACAGCAACATCATCAACACCGCTCCATTCTTCAAGAAACTGGCATCGGACGATCAAGGCTACCTCGCCGCCGCCCTTCAGGAAGAGATGTCCCACTATCTCCTCGAGCAGTCCGTAACAGACCAGTTCACTCCCTACACATCCTTCTTCTACCCACCGCACATGTTCGCCGACGCCCAAACCACCCTCAACACTCTGGTCACCCTCGAGGACGCCTTCATCGCCGCGTATCTTGTCGGCGTGCGCAACTTCAGCACCCGCAACCTCCGAGTCACCGCAGCCCGCATCATGGGCATCGAGAGCGACCACCGCACACTAGCCCGCGTCATCGGCCCCAACATCACAAAGAAGTTCGGCGGCCCAATCGAAACCATCACCGGCATCAGCGGAGTAGCAGAAAGCGTAGACCCGCCCAACAACAACGGCTACGAAAGAACGCTCTGCTGGACCTCAATCGACCAAGCCGTGAACGCACTCCTACCCTTTGTCGACTACACCGCAGCCAACAACGCAGGCTTCGATACCTCAAAATCCTATCCATTCGAACCCTTCAACCCGACCCTTCCGACTCCCCTCGGAGAATTCATCTCCTTCAGCGGTTGCTGACCCGTACACCAGCCGAACGTGGCGCTCCACCTTCGCGCTTACACTACCTCGCGAAGATGGAGCAGCCCGCATCGGCAGATTATGCCCCGAGATACTGCACATGCACATAGGTGCCTAGCCGTGTGTTATAGGCCAGATACCAACCCGGATGATCCGGATCTTCATAGATCACGATGTCATCGCCCATCCAGTTCCATCCTGCGACATAGCCCAGATCAAACGGAGCCACGCCAAAGTAAAACCCGCCAAACCAGAATCGCGACGGGCCACCACCAACCAAGCGCCACACATGCGCTGGCCCAAATCCCCCCATAAAGCGTCCATGCTCCCACGGATGGTCCAGATGGAACCGTGCATCGTTCGGCCCCAGATCATGCCCCACCCACTGTCCATTCGAGTGAACATGTGGAGCATTCGGATGCCCCGGAGCATCGCTGAAATTACGGTTCGGCTCACCATGCGGTGTCCCATGATACGCGGCAGGACCATTCGCCGGAGGAGGGTGCCCACCCACCGCGTGTCCACCACCACCTTGATGTTGCGCTAACGCTGGGAAAGAAATAATAAGCAATGCAACCAACAATCCAAAATATCGTTTCATGGATTTATCACTCCTCACATCAATAAATTGGATGGCCTATCCACGCAACCAAGTTGGCCACGCACTCTCAGGTCAGTGCGCTCAGTGATCCACCGAAGGCCCGGAAAACCAAACGCCCCAGCATCAGCTGAGGCGTTTGGCTTATTCGTTTTGTCGAAGGTTTTTACGTCGTTTCAGTCATGGGTTAGAAGTTGTACTTCAGCGCCACCTCAAGCACTCGACGGCCGGTCTTGTACTGTGGCGAACCGGTCGTAGCTGTGTTGTTGGTGCCGCTCGAACTCATGGCCAGGTTGACGTCGCTTCCAAGGCCGAACTGCGGCAGAGGATGGTTTAGGAAGTTGAAAGCTGAAGCGCGGAACTGAATGTGCTGGCTCTCCGCAACCTTAACATCCCGGAACACGGCGATGTCCGTATTGAAGTACGCTGGTCCCTTTATGTAAGGCCAGACAGTCGGCCCATTCTTGCCTACTGTGGTTGGCGTCTGGAAGCAGTTTGGATTGAAGTGCTTCTCAGGCGCGTAGCTCGGATCGCAAGTCAGGTACGGCATCAGCACCACCGAGTCCGTCCCAAGCATTGCGGTATTGCTCACCCCGGTTGGCCATGTGACATTCATGGTGCCGCCCGTGTTGGGTTGGATGGGAGCGCCGCTCTGCACCTGCATGTCGCCGGAGAGCTGCCATCCATTGGCCACTGCCTTCAACAGAGTGTTCCCTGTATTCACAGTGGGCAGCTGGACGTAGTACGCCGCGTTGAAGATGTGCGAGTGGTCATAAGCCAGCGGACCATAGTTGGCGCGTAGGTTGAAGCCGTCGATCGAAGTGCCATTTCCGCCGCCATTGTCCGTCTGACCGTCACGGATGCCCATGACTTTGCTGAACGTGTAGTTGATCAGGAACGTCGCCTTGCCAGTTTGCTTCTGCAAAGCGGCGACCAGACCGTGATAGTTAGAGTAGCTGCCATGGCTTACCAGGTTCAGCGTGCCATAGTTGGCATATGGACGATACCCACTGTACTTATCGCTGGATGGCACCGCGCACGAGCCGGCTGCGCAGGACTCCTGCCAGTAGTTGTGGCCAGTCAGAGTATCGGTGCCAAAGAGGCCGCCAACAGGAATCTTGTTAATGTTGGCGTAGAAGCTCGGTGTGCTGCCGTTACCCGTCAACAGTGCGTTGTCCGTGTGGTTGCCGATGTACTGGACCTCCATGACCACACGATGCTGAAGCTCCTTGTCGATCATGAAGTTCCAGTTTCATCGTATAAGGAGTCTTATCCTCGCCCTTCTTGATAAGATCGACGCCGCTTGAGCAGGTCGCGTTCGTCGCGCACCACGATCCTGCCGAGGGTGCGAACGTAGACAACTGCGCGAACGAGGTTGTCGACGGAGTGGTAATGCTCTGCACATTCAACGCTGGACTGAGGGCAGCATCGATATCACCCTCAGAGAACGGCCAGCGATAGATGCCAAAGCCGCCGCGCATCACCAGCTTGCCATCGCCAAACAGGTCATAGGCGCCGCCAAACCGCACGTCGGGATAGAACAGCTTCGAGCCGAAGCCCGACTGCGGAACCGAGCTGTCGTTCTGATGCCACTTCGCACCTGTCCATGAAGGAGCGCTTGCAGTGTTGTTGTAGGAGGTGGGATCGAAGACCGCGAGCCCGGGTCCGCTAACCGGATACCACTGACCATCGTGATCCAGACGGACACCGAAGTTCAGCGTTAGTTTTCTGGTCGTGCGCCATTGATCCTGTCCATAGATCGCCCACTCATGAAAGGCCCTATCGTGAACCGGAGCTGAAGAATACTGGTTCATACCATCCGTGTGACCGATCAGCATATCGGCAAGCGGATTGTTGGTGGTGTATTGCGACCACTGGTCAAACTCGATCGCGCCCTGCGTCCAGTTGCCGTACCCCGTTGTCTGAGTCTGGAAGTTTTCATCCCAGAAGAACCCAGCCTTTAGGCTGTGGCGCCCGATCACCTTGGTCAGATTGTCCTGGATCGACCAGATCTTCTTGATGTTGCCGTATGCATTGCCAAACGCCTTGATGGACGGAGGTGCATAGACACCCGGGAAGCAGCCGTTGGATCCGCTCAGCGAGCAGCCCCAGCTGACCAGGTTCGGAAGTTGATCAAAGGAGTTGACACCAGACACGTTGAAGGGAGCAGCCGTGGTATATCCAGCAGCCTGCGCGGACATCGCCGAAGAGTTTGCGTAGGCAGGCGGGAACGTGAAGTAGGTATAGGCAAAGCTTGCTTCGTTGGTAGTCGAAGCGTTGAAGATATGGACATAATTGGCTGTCCACAGGTTTGCCTTGGTGCTTGCGTTCATCGGGGAGGGCAGCGGCGAAGTATCGCCCGGCCACCACCAGATGCCGAAGTGGTTGATGTCCGCCTCATTCTGCTTAGTGTAGACAACCGAGAACTTGTCGTTGACCGTCGGCGCGTAGTCTGCACGCAAACGCAGCTCCCAACGGTTGACCGGGGCAGCATCAAGGTACTGGAAGTTATAGCCGTTGTGCGTGGCCGGATCGACGTTAGGCGGATTGATCTTGTTCAGGTAGGTCAGCAACGCCTTTCCATTCGGGTCCATCGCGGACGCGGGAATCTTGCCATTCGGAAAGGGATTGGCTTGGCTTCCGCCGCTCGGGCAGAACGAGGTCCAGCTCGCAGCATTTGCGCACGGAACCTGTGACGTTGGCCACCACGATGAGCTGCTCGATTGCGCTCCAGGCAGTGTCGCCGCGCTGAAGTCGCCATTGATCATAGCTGTGGTGGGAGTCACCAGCTGGTGCAGCGTCGGAAATGGATTCTGGTACATCTTCTCGAAACCGCCAAAGAAGAAGAGTTTGTCACGATTACGGTTGAAGCCGAGTCCCGGGATACGAACCGGGCCTCCGAAAGTCCCGCCGGGGTAAACCTGATGATCCATCGGCCGCTGATTGATGCCGCTGGCGTCCCCCCACTGCTCTGTTCACCCTGAACAACGTGACCACGACCCAGGTGCTGCACCTCCTCCAGCGCGAAAACATCGAGGTACCCCGGCAGCTCGCAATCGCAGGCTTCGACGACTTCGATCTCGCCGCCCTGCTGGCCGTTCCTCTCACTGCCGTGCGCCAGCCTGCCGCCGAGATCGGCCGAAGCGGCACTCGTCTCCTGTCGGACTCGATCCAATCCGACGTCCCCATGCACGATCGGGCGCATTCCCGCATCGTGCTGCCTACCGAACTGGTCGTTCGCCGGTCCTGTAGCTGCGAGGCGCCCCCAAAAATCGCCACCCTTTAGCCAACAACAACGCACGGAAAGCCGGGTGCCCCATTCATGCGGTCTCATCGCATGAGTGGGGCATTCGCGCGGCAGCGCGAACCGTTCTCCTCCACACCAATCCGAAGCTACAATCCCCTACCGCTCATACACCACCCGATGCCGTTCCAGCCACCAGCAGGCTCCACTCCCCGCCTGCGGAAACAACGACCGGCTGCAATCCACCATCGTCGTCCCGTCGTAGTAGTACTCTTCCTTATTCCCCTTCAGCGGAGCCACCACAAATCGGCTCACCTGCGCCTTCCCCATCCCGCCGCCCATCCCCACTCGCACCCGCCAGACCAGCAGGTCCCCCAGATACACCACCGCCGCCGCCAGAACCAACCCCACCAACGCCCTAATTAAAATCCGCTTCACCTGTTCCCCCAACGCCCCCAAATGCTTCAACCTTTTGCGAAGAGTAGCAGAGAACGCCGTACTCCCACGCACCCAAAACCGTCCACGCAAACTCAAGGTTGCCGAAAACCCCGTCTTCGAGAAAATGCGTCGATGTCCCGATAGGTAAACTGTCAGCAAGAAGCAGTAAGAACAAAATGACCAACTACCATGAAAAATCTCTTTGACCCGGCCCTGGTGGAAGACGTAAAGCAGCGCATCATGCGCCTGCGCCCCGACAGCGAGCGGCAGTGGGGTAAATTGCCCGTTGCCCTGGTGCTCGCGCACTGCACTTCTGGTTTACAAATGGCCATGGGCACTATCAACCCCAAACGTGCACCCTTTCCCGGAAACGTCATCGGCCTACTCATCAAACCGTTGGTCTTCGGCAACGACAAGCCCATACGCCGTAACTCGCCCTCCGCGCCGGAACTCTTCACGGCGGACCCCACACAGTGCGAATTCGAACACGAACGCGACCAGCTCATCAAAACTATCAACACATTTGTCTCCATGGGCGAAGTTTGCTGCTCTCGACACCCACATCCTTTCTTTGGCACACTCAAACCAAATCAGTGGGCGATTCTCATGTACAAACACATCGACCATCACCTGTTACAGTTCGGCGTCTAACAGGTCACTAAGTCCACGGCACATGGAAACTGTGCCCTTCCTGCAAAGTTGGCATTTCGGCAACTTCGCCCTCAACTTTCCGAAAACCCCGGCGGGTTCTAGCGACCAACATTTACCGACTAGACCTGCCATCCACCAATCCATCGTGGATAAAGGGGATTCTCCGCGTTTGGTAGACTGAGCTGCTTTAACAAGCGACGTGCCGCCGACTGAGATTCTTGGCGGGACCACATTCTTTTGAGGAGCCCGTGATGGACCGTGACGTGAACCGGAACAAGATTACTCGGCGGTATGCCGTCACTCTGCTCGGAGCCGGCGCGATTGTTCCGCTGGGCGGGTTCAAAGCACCGAGCTCTTCCGCGTTCTCTCCGACGAACAAGGCCCGTGAGGACCTTTACTACACCAGTCTCGCGGAAGTCGGCCAGCGAATCCGGTCGCGCGATCTGTCCCCTGTAGATCTAACCCAACTTACGCTGGACCGCATCGCAAAGTTCGATCCCCGGTTGAAGAGTTACGCCACGGTGATGAGCGAACAGGCTCTCGCAGATGCTAGAGCGGCTCTTCAGGAAATTGGAGCGGGACGATATCGCGGGCCGCTTCACGGCGTTCCGGTCGCGATCAAGGATCTGTGTTACACCAAGGGCGTCCGCACCATGGGCGGCACTGCCGTTCTCAAGAATTTTGTACCGACCTTTGATGGCACAGTTGTCACCAAATTACGAGCTGCGGGCGCCGTTGTGTTGGGGAAATTGAACCTTTCAGAAGGAGCCGCCGCCGGGTACAACCCGTCTTTCGATGTTCCTCTTAACCCGTGGCGGGCGGACCGATGGCCGGGCATGTCATCCAGCGGGTCGGGGGTAGCTACAGCGGCAGGCTTGTGTTTCGCCGCCATCGGGACCGATACGGGCGGATCGATCCGGAATCCTGCATCAGCTAATGGCGTCGTGGGCCTGAAGCCAACCTATGGCCGGGTGAGCCGCTTCGGCGTCCTGCCAATGGCGCCTTCGCTCGACCACGTCGGGCCAATCGCACGACGGGTAGCAGATGCCGCGATCATGTTCGATGCGATCGCGGGCTTCGATCCGCAGGACCCTACCTCTTTAAACGAGCCGCGATCGAACGTGCTTGGCCAGACCGGCCAGGGTGTCAGGAATCTACGCATTGGTGTCGACCGCACATACGCGCTCAAAGGCATTGACAGCGGTCAGGCTGCGGCTCTCGACGAGGCACTCAAGGTGCTGGCGGACCTTGGCGCACGCATCGTCGATGTAAAGATGCCGGACCTTACGGGAGTCGTTGAGACGTGGATGACGATCTGTTCTTCGGAGATGGTGGCAGCGCATGCGGCGAACTACCCGTCTCGCGCGAGCGAATATGGTCCCTACCTGCGGGAGTTCCTCGAATCCGGTTCTCGCGTGACGCCGCAGCAACTCTCGGCCGCTCGTAAACGGCGCGCCGAGCTGACAGCGCAACTTGTCGCATTGCTGGATTCGGTTGATGCGATGGCCGGACCGGCGGGTGGCGATCCAGCGTGGCCCATCACTCACGAGTTGCAGGTCGGACCGCTGCCAGCCTACCATGCAGCCTGGTCTGCCGCGGCGCCTCGCAGCGCAGAGTTCACGATGCCGATGGACCTCGCCGGGGTGCCGGCAATCTGCCTGCCTTGTGGGTTCGCGGCGGAGGGTGTTCCGTACAGCATCCAGTTCACGGGCCGTCGGTTAAGTGAGGGGATGCTGTGCCGCATTGCTCATGCCTATGAACGAGCGACCACCTGGCACGACCTGCATCCGAACCTGTAAAGGGATCGCGGTATGGATCGTGCGTTGACGCTAACAGTCATTATGGAGTGACCGGCGCGATGCGCTGACCGTGGGTTAGGCTGTGAGTTCGCATAGGACCACAGTTCAGAGCCACAAGCGGAAGGAGCCGGTCATGAAGGAGAAGTTACGATTTCTGGGCATGGATGTCCATGCCGAAACGATTGCCGCAGCGATAGCTGAACCGGATGGCGAGGTACGAAGCCTAGGCACGATTCCTAACCGGATGGAGTCGGTACGCAAGCTGTTAAAGAAGCTTGGTCCAGTGGAGAAGTTGCGGGTTTGTTATGAAGCCGGGCCGACTGGCTATGTGCTGTACTGGCAGCTGGCCGAGCTAGGCGTTCAGTGCGAGGTGATTGCCCCGTCACTGGTACCTGTCAAGGCCGGCGACCGAGTGAAGACCGATCGGCGCGATGCCGAGAAGCTGGCGCGAAGCTACCGATCCGGCGATCTGACGGCGGTCTGGGTTCCCGACGCGGGTTCTGAGGCGCTGCGCGATCTGGTGCGTGCGCGTGAAGCGGCAAAGCAGGATCAGTTGCGAGCTCGTCATCGGCTGGGCAAGTTTCTACTGCGCTCGGGTCACCGTCCGCCGCCTGGAGTTAGAGCGTGGACCCATCTCCATCTGATCTGGGTCTCGCAAATACGCTTTACACAGATGGCTCAGGAGTCTACGCGACTGGACTATCTGCACGAAGTCGAACACATGCGAGAACGGGTTCTGCGACTAGAGCAGGCTATCGTGGAGGCGGTCAAGCTAGCGTCACCTGCATTGCAAGAAGTCATTCAGGACTTGCAGGCATTGCGCGGCATCGCGCACATTTCTGCGGTGACGATTGCGGCTGAGTTAGGTCAGGTCTCTCGCTTTCCAGGTGCTCGAGAACTGATGGGCTATTGCGGCGCTGTACCCAGCGAAAACTCCAGCGGCAAGCGAACTCGACGCGGCAGTATTACGAAGACGGGCAACGCTCACCTGAGACGGATCGTCGTCGAAGCGGCATGGAGTTATCATCGTCCTCCTGCCATCTGGGCTGGGTTGCGCAAACGACAGCAAAGCGTATCGGAAGAGGCTAAAGAGATTGCGTGGAAGGCACAACACCGACTGCACAAGCGATACGCGAGACTGGCGGCCAAGGGCAAAGACAAGAGAAAGATCGTCACAGCCGTAGGTCGCGAACTGTTGGGTTTTATCTGGGCCATAGGGACCAAAGCGGAAGCGACCGTCAGGCAGCGAATAGCAGCTTGAGGAAAAGCAAAAAACATCCTGAGAAGGAAATACAAAAGCAAATTCACTGATGAAAAACGTCGTCCAAATCGAGCATGGTGCCAGCAGCAGTCGGAGCAAGCACGAAGGAGAATCCTCGATCGCCCTATGCGACAGGCTCAGCCGGACTCGCGATAACAGTCAGAGGCAGCTCCCGACGGATCAAGATTATGCGGTTTCGACCCGCGAATATCAGACTGATCAATCGTCGCTGAAAACTGCCCCGACTGCTGCTCGCTCTGTCCTCGAAAAACGACGAAACCAACAACAACAAACCCAAACATTGCGCAGGTTGACACGGTCACTCCATATCAGGGCAATGCACTCGTTGAGCACTGGCTTCCACGATTAGACCGGCGTTCCCGCAAAGTCGGGTTTCTATGAGCAGGTCATGTTCGTCAAGGGTTTCTTTCTGGTTTCTCTTCATAGGGCTTTTGTTTCTGTTTTTGTTGTGACGCATGTTGTTCTCCACCATGTTTCTATTCGCACTTTGAGTGAGCCGCTGTGGCTCTGTGCCGGTTGGGGTTCAGTAGAGAATTCGATGCTGCCAGTTTTCGGTCGGCCTCGTTCAGGGCCCAACCCGACACGCAGTCATCGGAACACGGGGTCGTCGCAACAAGTAACATGATCTCCTTCCTCAGGCTGCTACGGCATGGAACGGGACGTATGGCTCCTGGGTGATCCAGATGCGATGGAGCAGTATCGCCAGCTTGCGAGCAACGGCAACGATGGCACGATTTCGAGTCTGCTTGCCTCCGCGTGAGGCCAGATGAAGGCCCCACTGTCGTAAGCCCGAATCCTTTCCATGCGGCCCAAGCACGTGGTTGGCACACTCGACCAGCAGGCTACGGAGATAGATGTTGCCAGCCTTGGTGATTCCAAGTTTCGGATCTCGGTCGCCAGACTGGCTGCGTCTTGGCCGCAGGCCCAGGTAGCAGCCAACATCGCGACTTCGTTGGAACCGTTCCTTGCTCCCCAACGTCAGGACATACGTCAGTGCTGTGAGCTGGCCGACACCGTAGACCTTGATCAGCGCTTGCGTCTCCGGATACTCCGCCTCAGTGAGGCGCTTGATGGCGCGATCGTAATGCTTGATCTTCACCGTCATCTCCGCAATCTGTTCGAGCACCGGGCCAAGCGCCAGAGCCAGACCTGGCGGCAGCACGGCCACGCATCGCTTCGCGAAGCAGAGCGTGGACGAGGCTGGCAGACGATAGCCGCAAGGCTTCGCCAACCCGCGCACCGCGTTCACCGCCGCCGTCCGCAGACGAACGATCAGGTTGCGGGCACGAATCAGGGTGAGAGCTTCCTGTTGAGCGACCGTGCGATGGGCAATCGGACGTAGAATCTTCGGGTCCAGCCGCGCGTATCGAGCCAGCTTCTCCGCATCCACCTGGTCGCTTTTCCGATCGCTGTGAGAGATCGCCCGCAGCTCGCGCACGTTGGCGACGATCACATGGTGACCCAGCTCCTGAAGTTGCTCGCTGATCCAGATCGAGTGTGTTCCCGCTTCCATCGCTATCCGCACCGGAGGCAGATCGGTAAACCATGTCTCGACTCCCGATGGACTGGTACGAAACCGGCCTCGATCAACAACTTCCCCGTCTTCGTTGAGCGTGCAGTAATGGCTCCAGACATCCCCAAGATCGATCCCGATCGTCATCCCGACCTTGGAGTCTCTGCGTGGTACTTCCGCGATGAGGTGCTGCTTAGGTTTTTTCATGGGCATAGTCTCTCTCTTCTCGGAGTGACCTGCTCATGCCATTTTTCGGCAACTTCAATCTCGCACGCGTGAACTTTGAGATACAGCCAAGGACCGAACGTTTTGCGCGGCCCGATCTCATGTTTTGTGACGCAAGCGCAAGGTACGCTCAAAGAAGTGCCCCCTCCATCCAGCAAGGGGGCATTCCCAGGCGAGCACAGAAAAAACCCACCGCGTATAGATCACTCCTGTCTTGAAAGTCCGGCCGAAGCTCCTTTACGAAGCCCGAGCCATTAACTCCCGTTCCGCCCGCAGCCAATCCTGCTCGGCATGTCCATCCTGCCAGCCGCGCTCCTCCCAGAACCTCTGGGCAAGCTGCGCGATCTCCTCGTGAGACGGCGTAACCGCCATCACCTCTTTCACCGCTGCCTTTGTCTTAGCCTTAGCCGTCGTGGTCCTTGGTTTCGCCGGCGCCTTCGCCTTCTTCACAGTCTCTGCCATTCCCAAATCTCCTTCGCTGGACTAGCCACCAACGTACGGGGCATCTCCTCTAGGATAGGCGAAACCCTCCCAACACCCCAACCCCGGCGTCCCCCCAGTACCTTCCTTCTCAACCCAAAGTCCCGAAGAAATCCACCCGAGCCTTAAAAATCTGTCAAGCCCCTTCACCGCATATGTCTTTCACATTCAACAACATACACTTGGCAATTAATTTCACTCAAAACCATATACTTAATACATGGCTCAAAAAGCCGACACACATTACTCCCTTTAGAATGAATACTTTGCCAGTAAAGTCTTTATATACAATACTTTGCAGTGTAGGTCCAAAGCTAAAACACTTATAATCAATACCTTGCAATAAATCGATGGGGAGGGGTACCCTCCACCGATGAGTCGAAGAAATAGCTTGGACGCCGCCCCAACTCCAGCTATAAGGAAGCGATAGCAGACCAGAAAGGTTGGACTCGCATGAAGATCCGACTCCTGCCGTGGACTCCGGCCATCCTTCTCCTGGCGGGCTGCGCCACTGTTCACCAGCAACCCCACGCCCGGCCCGCCATCGGCTCGACCTACATCGCCCGCGAAGCCGGCTTCACCGCCCAGCAGCAAAAACTGGCCGACGAGCTCTGCTTCAAGGGCATGCCTCAAAAGACCTCCGACCAGCTAGGTCCAACCGAGTTCATCTTCCGCCAGGGATACGTCCTCGAACACAGCTCTCTCGACAAGATCCCCTACTGGGTCTGCGAACACGTAACCCCACCCCAAATCGTAGGCAACGCCGAGCGCTCCAACCAGTTCAAGGTCGACCCCGACCTCAAAGGCCCCCACTCCACCCCAGCCGATTACAAATCCTCCGGCTACGACCAGGGCCACCAGGCCCCAGCAGGGAACGAAGCCGCAGATCAGCAGCTTCAAAACGAAACCTTCTACCTCTCCAACATGGCCCCGCAGCTTCCCAATCTGAACCGCGACGCCTGGAAGTCCCTCGAAACTCTCACCCGCACCTGGGTCAAGCAATACTCCGAAGCCTACGAGATCACAGGCCCCATCTTTTATGACCCCAAGGAAGACAACCCACAAACCGCCGACGGAACCATCAAGTTCTGGACCATCGGCAAAGACGCCGTCAGCGTCCCCACCCACTTCTACAAGATCATCATCGTCAAGGACGGAGCCTCCTGGAACAAGGACGGAGCCTCCTGGAAGTCGATAGCCTTCGTCATGCCCAACACTGCCACGTACAAAAGCCCCTATCATCTGGAGCAGTACATCCAGTCCGTGCAGTGGATCGAGCAGCACACTGGCCTCAACTTTATGCCCAACCTCACACCCCAGCAGCGCGTCACTCTCGAATCCCACGCCTCGGCCATGTGGCAGTAACAATAGATGAGCAACCCTGACCTCAACTTCCGGCCCGTCATCTCCGGCACCAGCATCCTGAACGCCCGCGTCAACGAGCCCGGAACCCTTGGCTACATCGCCGCCGACGACGCAGGAGCCCTTTGGGTCGTCAGCGCCTACCACGTCCTCTGCAACTCCACTCTCCTCCCCTACACCGCCGACGAGTCCATCTACCAACCCGCAGCCGTCACACCCGAGTTCGCCATTGCCCTCACCAGCGCCGCCCGAGCCAACCCCAACCTCGACTGCGCCGCCGCCCAGCTCCTCCCCCGCATCACCGCCCTCAACTACCAGCTAGGCATCGGCCCTACTCCCGCACCCACTCAACCCACTCCCAGAATGCGGGTCATCAAGGCCGGTGCAGTCAGCGGAGTCACCGAAGGCATCATCCTCTCCGTCAACGACCCCGACGTCCTCATCCAGACCGACACCACCTACCCCGTCGACTACACCCTCACCGAACCCGGCGACTCCGGCTCCCTCTGGCTCGACCAGCAAACCCATGCCCCCATAGCCCTCCACTGCGGCCGACCATCCGCCCGGCGCGCAGCAGCAAAATCCTTTCCCGCCGTCCTAGCCGCTCTCAACCTCAAGCCGATACCTTGACCCAAGCTTGACAAATCAGACCACCCGGGCTTTCCTAGCAGGGTATGCGTGACAAGCCGAAACCCACCTCCAGGACTCGAGCCGCTGGACACACGTTCTTCTACGGCTTCAATCCCTTCGCTCTCGTTCCGCTTATCGTCCTCGTCGGCTGCGCCACCACGGCACCTCTCGCTCACCACACAGCAGACTTTTCCAGCGCCACAAGCCTCGTCGTCGACAACTCCGAAAACGCCTACCGCGCCGCAGTTCGCCTCCACGACCAGGAGCAGGCTGCCGTAGCCGTAGCAAAGTACGACAGTGACAAGCCCTGGGACCCGCACTCCCTAAAGCCCCTCATCGACGCCAAGGGACTCCAGGCCCGCTCCGATGTCCTCGACGGCCTTAAAGCCTATGCCCAGTCCCTCGCCGACGTCACCAATGGCGTGGACTCCCCCCAACTGAATGCCGCAGCAAGCTCCATCGGCACCAATCTCCAGGCGTTCAGTCAAACTGTCAACCCGACACAACCAGCGGGCACACCCACTACCGGCGGCCTCATCTCCGGCTTTACCATTACTCCCGAGGAGGCAAACGCCACCAGTACTGCATTCAAAGCTCTCGGCGACTATCTGGTATCCCGAAAAATTAAGTCTACCGTCCCAAAAGTCATCAATGACATGGATCCGCAGATCCAGGCCATCACCCAACTTCTCAATAGCGACCTGATCATCATCCGCCGTCAGTCTGCCCTCGACTACGAGCAGCTTCTAACCCAACAGGACATGTTCATCCGCAAGTCCGGCTCCGCACTCTCCCCCACGGAACGTCGAGCCGAGATCGAAAAGCTTCCCGGAATCCTCTCCAGCAAGCAGTCCACCGATGACATGCTCGCCGATCTCCAAAACTGCCTCTCCCAGCTCGCCCTTACCCATCATGCCCTCGCCGCTGCCGCGCAAAACACCAATGCCGTTACCTTGCAACAGCGCATCGACGATCTCCGCGCCGCTGCCGAGCGTCTTGCCCGCTTCTACTTCTCTCTACCAACCACCTAGCCCGGAGGAACCATGGCCGACGCCTCACCCATCCTCAAAAAGCCCGAGACCATCGACGACTTCCAGACCCTATACGACGCCCTCGGCCGCGCCTACTGGGAAGCCTCCGATATCCAATCCAAAGACCGCATTCAGGGCGCTCGCGAAGCCATCTACGACATCATCACCGATCTCGACGAAGCCCAACTTGAGGCCAACACCGCTCTCTTTCTTGCCATCGAGCCAAAGATCCAGCAGACCTGCGTCATCCTCAAAAAGATCCAGGACGACATCGACAACATCACCAAAAACATCACCACTGCCGCAACCGTAGTCTCAACCATCAACAAGATCATCAGCCTCGCGGCGTCCGAACCGGTAATGTAATGGCCCTGCGCGTGCCCCACCGTGCCGCCCCATCCCTGTAAACTTCCTTCATGGGTCTATTCAAAAAGAAGCTCAAGCAGGAACACAAAGTCATGCTCCAGGCCGAGCGCGCCGCCGGAGCACTCCTGCCCGAATACCATCGCCCCACCCCCGAGTGCCCCCACCCCGGACGCTGGCACATGTACGACTCCATGACCGCCGAAGCCGAGGTCCTCGAGTTCCTCCGCACCCTGATTACAACCACCAAGCCCGCCCTCGTCGTTGAGACTGGCTCCTTCCTGGGCGTCTCCACCCTCTGGATAGCCGAAGGCCTCAAGGCCAATGGCTTCGGCAAAATCATCTCCTGCGAGTTCGACCCCATCGTCTTCGCGAAGGCCAAGGAAAAGATAGCCGCTTCCGGTCTCTCCGAATGGATCGAGCTCCGCAACGAGTCCTCCCTGGAGATGCACATCGAAGGCACCATCGACCTCTTCTTCTCCGACTCCGACATGCCGATCCGCGAAGCCGAGGTCAAACGCTTCCTCCCCCAGATTCGCCCCACCGGCCTTATCCTCCTGCACGACGCCAGCTCCCACCTCAAAACCGTCCGCGACGCCGCCTTCAAGATGGAGTCCGAAGGCCTCCTCTCCTGCATCTTCCTACCCACCCCCCGCGGCCTGGTCGTTGCACAAAAACGCGAAGGCCGCGCCTAAGAATCTCTGAATAGCTCGAGCCGAATCCGTTTTGAAGGGGCGCGGTTTCAGCCGCGTCGTAAGTGGTTCAATATCAATGTGGCTTTTAAGCCACTGCGGGAATCTTTCCGCCGAAGTAGACTTTTGCCGCGACCCTCTGATCCCACACTATTCAGATAAATCAATCACGGAGCTGATTGACTAGCTCCAGCGTCACTGCTCGCGCATCGGTGCGAACCGGCAGCAATGGAATCCCATTACGCGAAGAATCTCCTGACATCTCCAACCGCAGAGCTTGTCGCGAAGGCGCAGAGATGACCTCGCCCAGACTCTGCCGCCTAGTTAGATCTTTTGCCGCAGCAGGCATGTCGTCAATCCTAAAAATTGGCCGCATTTCACACCATCATCCATTAATCATCAGATGCCTTATAGATTGAACAGCTCTCGCAACCGTTTCGTCTGCGACCGGCTCACCGGAATCTCCGTCTTCTTCGGGTCATCCATCCGCAGCTGGTAACTCGACTTGAACCACGGCACAACTTCGCGAATGTGCTGGATATTCACTACAAACGACCGATGCGCCCGCCAGAACGCCTCCGGATCGAGCTGATCCATCAACTCCTCCAACGTCCGGCAGTTCGAGTGCCCTTCCACCGTCGAAGTGACCACGCTGATCGTCCCCTCAGCAATGGACGCGAAGCAAATCTCCTTCTGATCCACCAGCAGCAACCGACTCTGCGCCCGCACCACCACCTTGCCAGTATTGGGCTTTGGCGCCTGAGTGTGCGACTGCTCCTCCACCAGCTTCAGCAGTGCATCAAGCTTCGCACCTGTCTCTTGAGCTCCATTAGCAGACTCTACCGGCCCCGCCAACTTAGCCTGCGCCTTTTCGATCGTCTGCATCACACGCTTGCGATCAAACGGCTTCAACAGGTAGTCGATCGCGTTCACTTCAAACGCCCGCACCGCATATTGGTTGAACGCCGTCGCGAACACCACCTGGGGCATCGGAACTTTGCGGTCCAGCAGCTTCTTCAGCACGGCGAAACCATCCAGCCCCGGCATCTGCACATCCAGAAACACCAAGTCCGGCTTATGCGTGCGAATCAGTTCCACCGCTTCAATTCCATTGGTTCCCTGCGCCAGAACCTCAACCCCACCCACGCGCTCCAGCAAATATTGCAGTTCCTGCCGGGCCAGCGGTTCGTCGTCGATAATGAGTGCCGTCAGTGACATCGTGGAAAAGTTGCCAGTTGCAGGTTGTCAGTTTCCGCCCAACTGGCAACTAACAACCTGCAACTACCAACGTCTTTCAGTCACTATACGCGCGCAGCCTTGCCGGCGTGTGGTCTTCGGCCAGATCATGCCCACACTGAACGCAATACACATCTGTGATCTGCACACCCCGGTAGCACCGTCCGCACACCGGAGCCAGTTGAAACTGGCACTGCGGGCAGAAGTGCACATTCGACGTAAGCTCCGTGCTGCAATGCGGACACGGAATAAGAGCCGGTTGCCGCAGCAGGAAGTACACCACCGCGCCAATCCCGCCCGGCATCAGTCCCGCAATCAGCATCCAAAGGCCGGCCGGCATATTCCGCCGCTTCACGTCCCGGCTTACATATCCCACCAGCAGAACATAGCTGGCAAACGCCGTCCCCCACGCGTAGCCCATCAGCAGCCGCATCGGCAGCAGCTCATGTTTATGGTGCGGCATCACCCCATGAAACAGGTATTGCACCGCGGCAAAGACCACGATCGCCAGAATCACCGACCAAGCGGGAATCATGCTCAGGCGGTCTTCCCCACCTACCTGCGACTCCTTCGATCGGCTTGTCTTCGGCTTCCACGCGATCGTCATTACATGGCCTCTCTGCCGGAGCGCTTATGCGTACGACGGAACCATACCATCGCCAGCAGCCCCATTGAAACCGGAAAAAACCAAAGCGCAAGAACCAGAAACTGACTGCTCGAGTCCGGCACACCCGTCGGAGCGGCGTCGTACTGGTCCAGAACGCTCCATACCGCCGTGCAGATCATCAATACCAATGCAGAGCACACTGCCATCGGGATCCACAAGCTGCGTCTACGGTTCCGCTGCGCCGCCATCGTCGCCGCCCGCTCCCGCACCACCCGATGCGTCCGGTTCACAATCGATGATCGCGCCGCCGAGCGCATCCCCGGCAGCTCTCCCCGCATAAACAAACCCGTATCGACTTCCGAAAACTGCTTGTCGCGACCAGCATTCATATCGCCGCCTCCCCCACAGGACGCGATGCGCGAATCTGCTCCATCTCTGGCTTCAAAGCAGCAAGACCGCGATACAGCCGGGACTTCACCGTCGAAAGAGGCGCCCGCGTCATCCCGGCAATCTCTTCTAGCGACAGCTCTTCATAGAACCGCAACACCAGAACCTCACGATAAGTCGGCTCCAGTCGCAGCAACACCTCGCCCACCTCGGCGCTGTCCTCCCGCGCCTGAAACTGTTGCAGCGGAGAAGGACCAGTCGTCGGAATCTCAAACGGCCGCTCATCCTCCCCACCCTCACTCATCTCATCCAGGCTGGCCATCGTGCGCTTCCGTGACAGGTCGATCACCAGGTTCCGCGCAATCGTAAACAGCCACGTATCAAACCGGGCCTTGCCGTTGTACTGCGTTCCCCGCAGCAGCACCCGCATCCAGGTCTCCTGGAACAGGTCTTCGGCCACCTCGCGCTTGCCCGTCAAAAACAGCAGGTAGCGCATCAACCGATGCTGGTACAGCTCAATCAGATGATCCAGAAGCTCCGGATCCTGCTTCTTCAGCCCCTGTGCAATTACCAGATTCTCGCTCTGTTGCTGAGCAAGCGAACCCGCCAACGAGATGGACATACCGGCCATAAAATTATTGACGCTCATTTATCTGGAAAAGTCTCGGTCTTCGATTGGAATCATCCATATTCGTGCCAGCAATACCCTTAAACCGCATCCGCAAAGCCGAACGCCCCGCCGAACCACCGGAACATCCCACTTCTGGAACAATCTATAGCAATTCCTACATTCTACGTCCCACCACCCACCACCGCGAGTCTTTTTCACTCATTGCCCTGCTCCTCCCGCGATGCCTTCTCTTCCCTCTTCCCTACTCCCTACTCCCTGCCTCAAGCAGTAAACTCAAACTTATGGAAGTTCTCTACGGCCTCCACCCAGTTGAGGAGGCCATCCGCTCCGGCGCCCGCCAACTCGATCACGTCAGTGTAGCCCGCGAGCGCCGCGACGACCGCCTCGAACGCCTCATCGAACTCTGCCGAGCCGCCAAAATCCGCGTCTCCATCGAGCCCCGCGATCAACTCACCCGCCTCGCCCGCACCGACGCCCATCAAGGAGTCCTCGCCGTCGTCCGCGAGCGCCAGTTCCTCACCATCGAAGACCTCCTCGCCCCTAAACCTGACGGCCAGCACAACTTCTTCCTCGCCCTCGACGGCGTGGAAGACCCCCACAACCTCGGCGCCCTCCTCCGCACCGCCGACGGAGCCGGTGTCGACGGCGTCATCCTCCCCGAGCGCCGCTCCGCCCCCATCACAGGAACCGTAGCCAAAACCTCCGCAGGAGCCTCCGAGCACGTCCGCGTCGCCCGCGTCACCAACCTCGTCCGCTCCCTCGAACAGCTCAAGCAGAAAAACGTCTGGGTCCTCGGCCTCGATGAACGCGGCACCCCCGACTACATGGACTTCGACTTCCGCACCGACTGCGTCCTCGTCCTCGGCCGCGAGGGAGCCGGCCTCCACGACCTCGTCAAAAAGACCTGCGATCACCTCCTCCGGATCCCAATGGCCGGACAGGTCTCCTCCCTCAACGTTTCGGTCGCTGGAGCCATCGTCATGTACGAGGCCATGCGCCAGCGCCGCCAGCCTCCCGGACCCCAAACCCCAAAGAAACCCAAAGTACGCAAAGGCCTCGGCAGCGTCTGATTGAGCTTTAGTTCAGTGCGGTTTCCGATACACTGGCACAGGTAGATGTGGAGACAGGTTTAATGGATACGATGGAGCCGGCGGCGAAGGATGTGAACACGACAGAGGTCGAGCGGACGGAGACGCCGCTTGAATCACTGGCTTCGATCTGTAGCGTACTAGCCATCGGTCTGTTCGTAATGACCTTTATCTTCCAGAACTTCGAGATCCCTTCGGCCTCGATGGTCAAGACCCTGCTCATCGGCGACCATGTCCTGGTGGACCGCATCGCACTGGCTCCTCCAACAAAATGGGCCCCGTTCACCTTTTACCGTGATGTACGCCACGGCGACGTCATCGTCTTCCTCAAGCCAGGCGAGCCTGACCTCTTCCTCGTAAAACGCGCTATCGGACTTCCCGGCGACCGCATCCACCTGCGAAATGGAATCGTATATCTGAACGGTGTCGCGCAGGACGAGCCCCATGCAGGCAAGCCCCTGGCCGACGGCAATCCGCAGCACGAGTACAACCCCTACCGCGACGACTTTCCCAGCTTCCCCTCTGAAGGAATGGATGTAACTGCCAGCTGGCAGTACGAGCTACCCAGCCACATTCAGAACGGCGACCTCGTCGTACCTCCGGGCAAGGTCTTTGCAATGGGAGACAATCGCACGGAAAGCCTCGACAGCCGCTACTGGGGCTTCGTTCCGCGCGAAAATATCGTAGGACGGCCCATGTTCGTCTACTGGTCGTTTGAGACGCCGGCAGACCAGATCAATAAGCAGACCGTCGGAGAGCGGATTGCCTTCATGGGCCACATCCTCATCCACATCTTCGACCAGACACGCTGGAGCCGCACGCTTCATGTGATTCGATAAAGAGGCCAGCGGCGCGTGAATTATCGCCGTGACCTTGTTCGTGCGAGAGAAAGCAATGCAGGAGATCGATACAACCCAGACGCAGGGCAAAGGCACGCAGCCGCCGAGGCGCTGGCTGTCAGGCCGTTTCCTGTTTCTCTACGCCGTCATACTCGTGCTCCTCATGGCCGCCTTGCTTCCCCCGCTGGTTAACATGAACCGCTTCCAACGGCGGATTGCAACCAGCATCAGCGGCAGTCTCGGGCGCCCCGTCCATCTGGATAGCGTTGAGCTGAGCCTTCTTCCCTTACCGGGCTTTACCTTGGAAAACTTCGTGGTAAGCGAGGACCCCGCCTTTGGCTCCGAACCGATCATCCGGGCCAACTCCGTGCGCGCAACCCTCCGCCTCAGCTCTCTCTGGCGCAAGCGAGTCGAGTTCTCAACAATCAGCTTTACCGAACCCAGCGTCAACCTCGTCCACCTGCCGAACGGGCAGTGGAACATCGAGAGCATCCTGGCCCATGCAGCGCGAGTCGAAGCCGCCCCCACAGCCCAGGCCAAAGCGGGCGCCACGCCCAGATTCCCCTACATCGAAGCCACCGGAGCCCGCCTGAACCTGAAGCAGGGACTCGAAAAAACGCCGCTATCCCTCACAGAAGCCGAGTTCGCGCTCTGGCTGCCGAACCCCCAGGAGTGGAGGCTACGCCTGGAGGGCAGGCCAAGCCGCACAGACTCAAACGTAACCGACACCGGCACAGTTCGGGTCGAGGGAACGCTCGGGCATGCAGCATCGCTAAGCGAGGTTCCCATCAACCTCGAGGGCGAGTGGCGAGGCTCCCCCCTGGGCGAAGCCAGCCGCTTTCTAACCGGCAGAGACATCGGGCTGCGAGGCGATCTGGTGCTGACCGCGAAGGTCCGCGGCACGATCGGCAACAGCGCGATCGAGACGCGGCTGCGACTCAACGATGCCCGGCGCGCCGACTTCGTTCCCGCACGTCCGCTGGCGGTCGATATGGAGTGCGCGGCCACAACAACCAACGAGTTTCATGCGTTTGAGAACGTTCAATGCATCTGGCCGCCGAGCGGTACGAAAACCCTGGCATTAACCGCCGAAATCCCGGATATCCGTAATCTACAATCTGCCACCGTACAGATAGGCAGCCCCGGAATTCCGGCAAGTACGCTGATCGACTGGTTGCACGTTGCAAGCTCTCGAATTCCAGCGGACCTGGCAGCAACAGGCGTCATGACCGGCAGCGTGGCATATCGGCCAGGCGCAGGATGGGATGGTGAAATGGTGGTCACAGGAGCCGGACTGACCAACAGCAAGGCAGCATCGCTGGTAGTCGGCGATGTTGCCGTCCAGACAGCCCCGGCCATCGTTCCAGTTCGCGGGCATCGCAAGGCGACACTGCCTCAGGCGCCGGCAGGTGGATTCGTTCTTGCCCCATTGCAACTTGCCTTGGGCGGGAAGGAGCCCGCAGTGCTGGAGGGCCGCATCGACGGCACAGGTTACTCGCTACACCTCACCGGAATGGCTACGACGGAGCGGCTGTTGGAGCTAGGAACGGCCTTCCCGCAAATTGGAGATGGACTGGCCGAGGGTCTGCCCGCAAATAGGGCTGCTGGCCCCTTCCGCGTGGACATGGTGGCCAAACGCGCCTGGGGCGAAGCGCAGGTATGGGCCGACGCCTCCTCGAATCTCACCCATCCCCACAGAACAGGCCGTCATTCCTAAAGCCGAATCTCCCGAAAGTGCAGTTGAGGGAGTTTTAGGGAAGCTCTGAACGAGTCTGGATCTGAATCCGTTTTGAAAGGGCGCGGCTTCAGCCGCGCCGCAAATGGCCCCGAAAAGCTGGGGCTTTAGCCCCTGAGGGAATTCTTCTCTTCCCAGAATTGTCAGGTCATGGACTTGTTCAGAGCTTCCGTAGAGCGGAACCAAAGCTACTGTGTCCCGTAGGTGGGCGCAACACAGCGCCAACGGCGCAAACTATACCAGCATGGGCGAAGCCCCCATGTATGGAAGAGTCAGAGGTACAAGGGCTGAAAGCCCGACTTATTAACCTGCCGTGACCCTCGACGAAGTCGAAGCGGAAAAATCCGCATTTTGTTCGAAGCTACACCGAAAAACGTACCCGCCAACTCACAAATCACGGCAATGGCTTACCTGGTGCTTGTTCATGCGTGACAACCTGGCGACTGTGGATCGCCGTAGTGGTCTCCGGAACCGAGCCGTCGTTGAGGAGAATCTCGTCCGGCGTCCCCTCGAAGACAATCCGTGTAGAAGCGCTCGAGTGACCAGGCACCCTGACGCGCTCCGTCGTGGTAAGCGTGCCTGAGCGAACGGTCACCGGAACATCCGCAATCGCCTCCCCGTCATTGCGGACCTCCACGGCGATCAGCCAGCTTGCAGCCTTATTACCCTGGGCCGGAAGCTCGCGGGGAGTGACGCTGGCGATGCTCAGATCGGCCAAACCGCGGTCCTGATAAACCCAATCATTAAAGAACCAGTTGAGATCCTTGTGCGACGCCTGTTCAAGGACGCGCTGAAAGTGGTGCGGATCCGCGTCCGCGTCACCACTGCGCCGATAAAGCTGAAGCGCATGCTTCAGTGCATCGTCTCCCACAACCGACCGAAGCATCCACAGCACTGCTGCCGCCTTATTGCGATAGTAAAGTTCATCTCTGGCTTGAATGAGGGATTGGCCTTCGGACGCTGACTGGGGATTGCTACTACTGGCCGCAGAGTCGCTGATCTGCGAGCCGGAGGGCTCGGCAAGCGACAGCGGAATGCGCAGTTGCTGAAGTTGCTGAATCGCAGCATCCCGCCCCTGGGTGCGCGAGATCCACAGAAGAGACATAAACTGCGGTACGCCTTCATTAAGCCATGCATGAGAGGAGCGAAACCACGCATGAGTCAGCGAGTGAACAAGCGGCTGCACAATGGTATTGGCATCCACCGATCTCATATCAGTGACCAGAAACGCCCCATCTTCGAAAGGCTGCCCCTCATGATCGAGGATCGTCAATGAGGTCAGCGGTGCGGCACCCAGCCAGTCGGCCAGCAGCGGCTGAATCGTATCGGCGGCCGCAGTGTAGGCAGGAATGGCCTCCGGATGCCCTGTAATGGTCGTAATCAGGTGATTGGACGCGGGAGTAGCCACACGGTCGGTAAGAAACAGACTGGGGATCCGGAAGCCCAGAGGCTGAGACGCAAAATCGGCGGTAGCAATGCCAGCGGCATCCGCTACGAGTGTGTCAGGATTCTCTGTAATAGGAAGCAGCGGTTCGCGCTGCCCATTGAAATAGGCATCCTTGGGTCCATCGCCCACATATTCCACCGTGAGCCGAAGATGGATCGGGGCAGAGGCTTGCTGAAGCTTGGTGCGCCCCACTGCCTGAAAGAGCTTGGCCCCATCCCCGAGAAAGAGCGGCGCGGAGGCAGTCGGATACCACAGAACATTGCCAAATCCCCTCAGTCCCGTAACCTCCGGGGTAATGGCGTCCCAGTCAGTTCTCGCGGCCTGGCTCGGAGGTGCATCAATCACGTCCAGACGACGAGCGGAGAATTCGATAGGGCCGGAGTAGATCGCCGTTAGATCGAGCGTATCGCCCGGAGCAAGCGGATGAGGCAGCGTAACGACAGCTTCCGTAGCCTCCCCAGTGTGGTCGGCATCGGTATGAATGATCTGCTGGACAAACTTCAGTGGCTGGACACCACCAGACGTGGCAAGTGCAATGTTTTCCCACCGAAGAGTAGACGAAAGCTGAAGGGCCAGCCGGTCAAGCGGCGCAACACCCGAGTTGCGAACACTAAACCGCGCATGCACTGCCAGTTGAGAACTCGCAGGGGTGACGTGGACATTCAGATCATATGCGGTGAAGACAACTGAATCCCGCTCAGCATCGGGAATTTTTACCGTTTCCGTCGGCACGGACTCAGGCTGATTCGTCGGCTGTTTCTGTTCCGTCTCCTGATTGCGGTTGAAGAGAACCGTTCCCTGAGGAGGGGGAGGAGGCTGCTGTTGGGTCTCTTGAGCTGTTGCGGTCGCAGCAAGGAGACAGAGTGCGAGAAGAGTATGCGTCAAAATTGAACAACCTTATCTATATCAGTATTTGACGAATCGACAGCGCCTTGGGATGCCGTGTCTGGCCCATAAAGCTCCCTCTACCCTGTGCAGCGTCTCGTCATCATCCATGCCGAGCAACTCCCGTCGTCATTCTGACCGAGCAACAATAAGGGAAATCCCCATATTTGCCGGCCAATGCCGTTGCCGTTGCCATTGCCGTTGCCATTGCTTTTGTCGTTGCTGTTGCCTTTCTTGCTTGCCGTAGGGATCTGCTGTTGCCGTTGCTTTTGCTGTTGCTTTTGCTTTTGCTGTTGCTTTTGCTTTTGCTGTTGCTTTTGCTGTTGCTGTTGCTTTTGCTGTTGCTTTTGCTTTTGCTGTTGCTTTTGCTTTTGCTGTTGCTTTTGCTGTTGCCGTTGCTTTTGCTGTTGCTTTTTGCTGTTGCGTTTTGTCCACCCAACCCAACCCTGTCATTTCGACCGGAGCTGCTCACAGCTTTATCGTGAGCAGCGTAGCGGAGAAACCCGCTTCTCTACCCATACCCTTCCCCAACCAAAACCCGCCTTTGTTTTCTTGCTTGTCATCACGGGATCTGCCTTTCGCTCATCCTCACCTCCCAAAAATCCTGTCAAGCCCAAAAAGCATATATCCCTTTACCAATCAACAAGATCCACGTGGCATATAATTTCACCCAACCCGATATAATTGATTATAGAAACGAGATTAAGCCCCCCTGTCCGCCGGGGGCTTTCTTTATTCTGTTCCCGAAGAGATAGGACCGAACGAATACAATAAGGCTTTATAAATGAATACTTTACGGTGAAAGTATGGGGGAGGGGTACTAACGCACGACATGGAAAACCCGGCCCCATCTGGCAAAGTTCGTAAACCCATCCAGAACGGTCCCGGCACGCTGACCGGCCTCCGAAGCGAGTGCCTCAGAGCCATCTATCCCCGGTAAGCGCACCGAAAAATAGATCAGAAGCGGCTGCCCGACAATCGCCTCACGCGGAACGAAACCCCAATATCGGCTGTCCTCGCTGTTATTGCGGTTGTCGCCGAGAACAAAGTAGTTGTCAGCCGGAATGATCAACTCCCCATCATCGATCAACCCCCGCATCCGGATCCACCACCGCGAGTCGATATTCGGGTCCGCGTTCAGCAAGCGCGGAAAGTTGTCACGAAACCCGTCCGGCATGCTCGGCCGATACACCGCATAGCTCTCCGGAAGCAGCGCATCGTTGATGTAAACCCTTCCGTTCCGTAACTTTAGATGATCCCCCGGCATCCCAACCACCCGCTTCACCAGATGAATCGAAGGATCGACAGGATAGTGAAATACGATCACCTCCCCCCGGCGGATACGGGTCGAGGGCAGCAAACCAGCATCGCCAGTTGAGATTCCCTGCTTATCGACCAGCAAAAAATCGCCCACTAACAGCGTAGGCTCCATTGATCCCGAAGGAATCCGGAACGGCTGCACGCAAAAGGTAATGATGAAGACAGCAATGACAATCAGGTAGACCAGAGACTGGATTGCATGCAGCACTCCAGCCTCAGGCGCCAGCGACCGAACCGCAGAAGCATCCGCCTTTGGAGGCGCAACCGGAACCACGTCCTGCGAGGCAAACTCGCCTTGCGCCAGTCCCGTGGATGCAGCAGGCTCGATCACTTCGCCACCGCCTCCTCCTGAGCAACGTTACCCAATCGTTGCTCCTCGATCAACCGCTCGAACGCGATCCGCGCAGCCTCCTGCTGGGCCTGCTTCTTCGTCGAGCCCTCGGACTCAGCCAACGCCCTCGAGCCGCCAGCCTTGTCCCCAACCCGCACCTCCACCCGAAACCGCTTCTGGTGGTCCGGCCCGCTCTGCGCCGTCAAAACATACTGCGGCTGCCCGGCCCCCGTAGCCTGCAAATACTCCTGCAGCGCGGACTTATGGTCGCCAATCGCGCCGCTGAACGTATCACCAGCCTGCATCGCCAACTGCAACTCTGGCAACGCCGGTTCAATAATCTGCTTTTCAATAAACGCCCGCGCAGCCTCGAGACCACCATCGAGATAAAGCGCAGCAATCACGGCCTCCAGAGCATTCGCCAGCAGCGCCGGTTTGCTACGGCCGCCGCTCTGCTCCTCGCCTCGACCAAGCCGCAACAAAGCTCCAAGCCCGATTCGCGCGCCGACGCTACCCAGATGCCTCCTGCTGACCAGCGATGCCCGCAACCGAGTCAGTTCGCCCTCACGCGAGCCCGGAAATCGCCGAAACAGCGACTCCGCAACCGCCAACCCAAGCACCGCATCGCCCACAAACTCCAACTGCTCATTGTCGGCATCAGGACTAGGCTGCGTCTCTGGCTTCGACTCGTACGCAAGCGAGCGATGCGTCAGCGCCCACGTCAGCAGTTCCGGCCGTTCAAACTGGTACTCGAATAAGCTCGGGATCGTCTCGCTCGACTTGAGTTGTGCGGTCTTCTTGCGGCGCGTCGTCATCGGGCCCTCTGCGCTTTACTTTACTGGACTTACCTTCGACCAGTCCGACAAATAGATGTTATTTGGGCGGCGGAGGCGGGCTATAGGAATCTTTCTCAGCCTTCCCGCTGGGATCAAGTGGCGCATCGTCATCCGGTTCGGCGGTATGCTGTGTCCCAGGCGCGACAAATGGCTCCTTCAACCCCTTCTCCGCAGCAGCCTTCGTATCCGGTTGCCCATCGCGGACCGTAAGCGCCGCCTTGTATTCCGCAACCGCCTTCTGCCGATCTGGAACCACATCGTACAACCGCCCAAGGTAGATGTGCGACCAGGCTAGGGTCCGAGGATCCTTTGAAGTCTTCAGAGCCTGCTCAAAGTTGTCGATTGCCTCGTCTGGTTGCCGCTCCATCAGATCAATCCGAGCCTGCATATAGTAAGCACGAGCGTGATCGCTGTTCGGATCGGCCAGCGCAGCCTTTGCCAACTCGCCAGCACCGTTCACATCTCCGCCGATCAGCTTTTTCTCAGCCAGATCCAAACCGCTAAGTTGCCGCGGCGTACGACGCACGAAGTCATGCGTGCCTTCCGGTAGAAAGACGACCTGTTCTGCCTGATGTCGCTCGCGCTCTACATCCATTCCGTAGACCATCTCGCCGATATCATCCTTCAGACTGATGGAATCTCTCGTCATCTGGCCTAGCTTGTCATAGAAATAACCGACCAAGACCCATCCCTGACGCACGTCCAGGTCGACAGCCTTGCGTCGAACCATCTCTGCTTGGCGATCGTACTCCGCCATATCGGCGTTATACCGCTCAATATCAGCGCGCTGCTTCACTGCATCCGGACGCTTAGGCTTGGTCAACCCAACATCCATCGTCTGTGCCTCGATTGCCTTGATAAGAGACTCGGTGATGAGCGCAACGATATCCGACTTATAGGTAAAGTCCAGAGGCGCATCCTGAACAGCCTTCATCAGCGGCTGCAATCGTTCCATCGCCGCTGCGCGCGAGTACACAAACGGCTCCACAAGGTAGTGCAAATAAGTATGCCGAATCTGATCCATGTGGACGGCGCCAAGCGGCTCCCCTGCTGGGGAAGCCACCACGATGTAGTCCGTCGCATAAATTCGGGCATTCGTCGCTGAAGGAGCAAGCATCGGCTCCAGCAGCACCAGAAATCTGCGCCCATCATAGCTACTGACCGGCAACCGAAGGTAGATGTTCGTGTTCAGAATCATCTTCGTCAGCGGATCATGAATCTGGTTAGTGAGCGCTTCGTAATCCGGCCGATGCTGTACCCAAATCGCGTGAAGATGAACATTCTCACCGAAGGTCCGGAGAAGCGGAAGAACATTGACGATCTGGGTGGAGTCGGGTGGTAAATCTGTCTCGGGAACCGAAGGGGTCAACTCGGGAGGAGGATTAAGATCCAGCGACAGCGAAATGTACTGGGCAAGATTGAGTCCGCTATCGGCAAGCGTGTGCAACCGAATATAACCGCACAGAGCATCGCGACTATCGCGAGCCTCGGCGGAACCTGTCAACGCTGTATTGATCTCCTCACGAATCTTGAGGCGTATTGGCGCCGACGCTGCTAGATCGGCATCGTAACCACAAACATTGAGCGCCACGGCAAGATAGAACAGCGGCTCGCTTGTCTCGAGCGTGATAGCGGAACCGCCAGCCTCTGGTTGCGTAACTCGCGGCCGCGGAGTCTTAGTCGGTTCATTTGGAACGCTCGTGCCCGGAACGCTGCTGCTGCTCGACGATGATTCTGTTTGCGCTCCCGCGGCAACCGCGAAGCTCGCAATCAAAAGAGCTGCGCCAATTCGCAGGCAGAAAGCTCGGAAGCATTTGGACTGGGACGATCTAGTTAGCAAAGGCACGATAAGGATTCGACGCTCCCAACAAGTTTAAGGGAGCGAAGAGTCGCTTGCAACCTTTGCGTCTGCATTATCCGCGGACAGAGATGCCCGAAAACGTAAGCACCACTCTGCCGCGTACAGGTAGGCCAAAAACACGTGCGGGTTCGAACACACTGAGCAGAAGCTGATCGACAATCTGATTCTGCACTGCCTTATCTTCCGGGCCAGACACGATATTGTAGTCGTACACCCGCCCCTGATCGTTCACATAAGCCTCAACGATGATCGCTGTATCGTGGTCAGTTACGATCGCGTTCGGACTGGTAGCCGAATAAAGATAGTGAGGCACGGTCATAGCCCCCAACGGCTCGTCATTGGCCATCACGGGCTGCGGTGCAGCTACCATTCCCAGCAGAAGCATAATGCCGCCAATCAGCGCCACAGATCCAGCGAATCCCGCCGAGACCTGAACCAGCATCGGACGGATGGCGTTGTCCCACTTCAATGCGACGCTATCGATCCAGCTTGCCTTACGAGCGGCTTGCTCATGCGAGATGGCAAGACGAAGCTTCATCCCAAGGTCGGCTGGAGCCTTCACCGGACCAAGAGTGGCCATAGACCGTTGCATGGCCCGCAAATCTGCAAACTCACCAGCGCAGGCATCGCAGTGATCAAGATGCTGTGCGATCGTATGCATCTGCTGCCCGCTCACGGCACTGTCAAGGTAAGCAGAGAAAGATGATCGGATTTTGGCGCAGTTAGGGGAGTTCATTGCGTCACCGTCTGTGTCTGTTTGGATGCGAACTCAGCACCCGAAGACGCAGCAGTATTTCCAGCTGCGACCCCCTCGGCAACCAGCAACGCGCGAAGCGCGGACCGGCCTCGAGTCAGGCGTGACTTCACAGTGCCAAGGTTGACATTAAGAATCTCCGCGATCTCTTCGTATGCGAAACCCTCGATCTCGCGGAGAACAACTACCGTACGGAAAGCCTCCGGTAATTGCCGGAGGGCTGCTTCAACACGTTCACGAACCTCAGCCTGAGCGGCGCGCTCATAAGGAGAATCACCATGGTCAGCCAGGGTTGCACTAAGCGAAAAGACGCTTCCATCGTCCTCATTCTGGACAGATGAGTCGATCGTAATCTCCTGCTTCTTATGGCGAGACCACCAGCGGCGCTGATTGGAAGCCTCATGCAAGGCAATTCGATACAGCCACGTACGCAGGCTCGACTCACCTTGGAAGCCGCGAATGCTGCGGAACACCTTGATAAAGACTTCCTGGGTAATATCAGCCGCGTCGGCCGGGTCATTCAGGCTGCGAGCAATCAGCGAATAAAGCGGTTGATGGTACTGCGCAATGAGAATGGCAAACGCCTCCTCGGAGCCGGCCTTCAGGTCAGCTACAAGAGCAGCATCTTCTGTCTGGATGCCAATCGCGCTCGCTAGATTTCCCACTGCTATGCCCGCCTGCATTTCGGGTTCCTTTAAACTACGACTTTTGTGAAACCTATGGCAAATTCTCTACAACTCGCGAGGGAAACTGCGCCGCCGGCGGCAGAGTGCTCGCTCACTCTATATTCCTTAGACACCGAGAGATAGCCGTTTAGTTCCCGGCAACATTGACTAAAAGCGCCCGCTCATCCAGAATAGATAGAGTCCTTCCCCAAGAGTGGGCCTGTGGCGCAGCTGGGAGCGCGCTTCCATGGCATGGAAGAGGTCATCGGTTCGATCCCGATCAGGTCCACCAAACAATTCAATAGTTTACAGCGTTTTCCCTGCACGTTACAGCCGTGTACATGGACTGTGACATGACAGCGAACATCTGACTTTCGTTCCCAACTTACGGAATAGATTGCTCATTCTGTCACCTCCCGAGCAGCGGCCTTCGTTGATGGCGTCAGGTATCCATGCGTGGCGAGGTGCTCTCCCATACTTGAGTACATAGCTGGATCATGGGGCTGCCAGGTGGCGAGACCATCGACATAGCGGTTGTACATGCAGAACGCCGCCGCAATGAGAACGGTGTCATGGATCTCAAGATCAGTTGCGCCATGAAACCGCGCCTTTTCCACGCTCTCGGTTGAGACGTTCTTACCACCCAGTTGGACCTGGCCTGCAATCACAAGGAGCGCTTTGAGTTTGTCCGAGATGTTTGCGTGAAGAAAGTCATGTTTTACCTGTTCCACGAGGCCTGAATCGTTCCCCACGTGAGCAGTTGCGGCCGCACCGTGGCTGGTCTGGCAGAAATAACAGTCATTCCGATTGGATACGAAGGTTGCGATCAGTTCACGCTCACCGGGCGTCAGCGTGCTGGGTCCGTGAAGAAGAATATGGGCCAACTCACGCATCGGTTTGGCTGTTTCAGGACGGAACGCGAAACCGCTACTGATGCCGGGCAAGCCTTCGGGAAGTGATATATGTGGCATGTTGCTGATCCTCATGTTCTTTGTTGATGCGCTTAGCGAACCGCTTCGGCAGGCAGATATTCCTTGCTCACAGTGACATATCCGTCGCGAGCGACGCGTTTGCCGCGTTCCCGATACATCGCTTCGTCTCGGGGCTGCGTGGTCGCGAGTCCATCGACATACCGGTTATACATGCAGAATGCGGCTGCGATGAGGACGGTGTCGTGGATTTCTAGGTCGCTTGCACCCATATCGCGGGCGTGAGCGACTGCCTCGGCTGTTACATGCTTGCCGCCACGCTGCACCTGTCCGGCGATGACGAGGAGGGCCTTCAGCTTGTCGGAGATGGCCGCGTTGAGGAAGTCCTGCTTCACCTTCTTTACCAACGCCTCATCATCGTTCAGGCTGGCGGCTGCAATGGCGCCGTGGATCGTCTGGCAGTAGTAGCAGTCGTTCTCGGAGGAGACATAGGTCGCGATCAGTTCGCGCTCGCCTGGGGTGAGCGAGTTAGGACCATGGAGGAGAATCTCAACCAGTTCGTTGAGAGGCTTGGCAGTTTCGGGCCTGAATGCCATCGCGCCGCGGATGCCGGGCAGTCCTTCAGGAAGTTGAATGTGGGGCATGATGAACGATTCCTTTCAGGTAAAGGGTTGCTATGAGACGTTTGCGACAGCAACCCGTGGTGTGGAGAAGAACAAGCGTCGAATTGGATCTCCGCAGAGAACAGCTACAAGGCCCAGGACTGCGGGGATGGGATCGTGCATGAGGATCAGTAGGTTGATCACGGTGCAACCGAAGAGAAACAGTATCGGCGCGGCGGGGTACCACCAGCGAATGACGGGCTCTTTGAGCCGGAAGAGAGAGGCAGCAGATAGCGCAAGGAAACAGATCGCCGAAAAGATGATGAAGGAGAGGATGCGATCGAAGGCTCCAAAACAGAGAACGAGAAGGGCCAGTCCAGTTTGCAGCAAGACGGCGTTGGCCGGTGTTCCAAAGCGCGGATGCAATCGTCCAAATGGCGAGAAGAAGGCGCCATCTTTTGCCATGGCGTAGTAGACCCGCGGCGCAGCCATGGTGAGTGCCATGAGTCCCCCAAAGACTGAGAGCAGGACACAGGCGGAGAGAACCTTTCCCCCAACACTCCCGAAGAGCGCTTCCCCAAACTGTGCAACGAAGGCAGTGTTCGAAACGATGCGTTCGAGCGGCACGACCGACAAGAAAGCGAAGCTCACCAGTAGGTAGACGAGTGTGACCAAAAGCACCCCGCAGGTGAAGGCAAGCGGAAGGTTCCGGCGCGGGTTCCGAACCTCGCCGGCGACTTTGCCCGCCTCCCACCATCCGCCAAAGCTGAAGAAGGCGCTGACGGTTGCACCGGCAATCGCGCCAAAGAGTGGTTCCGATCCGCTGCGACGTTCCGCCAGAGGCACCAGGTTCGCAGCCGTTGCATGGCCCGAAATCCATGCCCACGCTACCAGACACAATAGGACCGCGATCTTGAGCAGATTTGCGGCAGCCATTACCCTTCGGCTGAGCCGCGTGCCGACATAGTTCAGCGCCGCCAGGCAGAGAAGGATCAATGCCGGAATCCACAACCGTACATGCGGTGAGACGCCAACGAGTGAAAGCACATAGGGCGTAGCTCCCATGGCGAGTGCCGCGGCGAGACCCGGATCCATGACCGCTGCCGACATCCACCCGTAAAGGAATGCGACGCGTCCACCGTATCCCTCACGGAGGTACACGTACTCGCCGCCCGCGAGAGGAAAGCGCACAGCAAGCTCGGAGTAACAGAGCGCTCCGCACATAGCCATTAGCCCCATGCCGCACCATACTGCGGCGAGCAACAGGGGGGAACCCAGCGACTTTGCCATTGCGGCAGGCGTCAGGAAAATTCCAAGCGCGATGGACTGTCCCGTCACGACGGCGATCGTCGCCGCCAACCCCAACTGTCTATGCTGTTCCACTGAGGCAACATCCTACGCGGAGCTCGCAGAGTTCAACATCCACCAAAAGGTTGAGGTAGACGCACCAGGATGTAGGGGACTCCCACCCAAACTGTTGAGACGGAGATCAATCTTCCGGACCACGACAATATTGGTCTCAGTCGATAGTGTTGGCCGAGCAAGAACTCAATACGATTTTGTGGCGTTGCGACACAGTTGAATGTCAGAGCTCAAACTGTGCCGCTACGGCTGCCATTCGGTTCGGAGAGAATCATGCATAAGCTCCTTGCAGTCCTTCTTTGGGTTACGGCCGGCACATTGGCCTTTGGCCAGCTTCCCAGCGGCACAATCAACGGTAGAGTGACCGATCTTCAGGGAGCCCGAGTTGTATCTGCCCGGGTAACAGTCACCAACCAGGCCCGCGGCGTCTCGCGCGAAACACTGAGCAACGCGGAGGGTCTCTACGTCTTCCCCTCCCTCGAAGTAGGCACCTATGACCTGAAGGTCGAAAGCTCCAGCTTCGCAATTACCGAAACCCACGGCATCACTCTCGAAACCGGCAGAATACGAACGGTAGACGTTAGTCTCCATCCAGCCAGTGCAAACGCGGTCATCAATGTAAGTGAGATCAATGACACGGTCAATCTCTCTCAGTCGATGATCCAGGGCCAGATCAATTCGAAGACGATCGAGAGCATTCCCCTGAACGGCAGAAACTTCCTCGAACTCGCCTATCTGGTCCCTGGAAACCGCCCAGCACCCACCTTCGATCCCACCAAAACGAACACTCTTGAAGTCAGCTCTGCAGGAGGCTTTGGACGAGGCGGCAACATCACCGTCGACGGCGGCGACAACAACGACGAAGTAGTTGGCGGCACACTCTCCAACTTTCCTGCCGACTCCGTCAAGGAGTTCCAGATCGCGACCGCACGATTCACCTCCGAGGTCGGTCGCTCCGGAAACAGCATCGTCAATATCGTCACCAAAGGAGGAACCAACAGCTACCACGGCAGCCTCTTCTTCTTCCTGCGCAATCGCAATCTGCAGGCCCTGCCCGCAACCTTCGACCGCAGCCTCCCCACTCCCCCGTTCGATCGCCAGCAATACGGCGGTTCTATCGGTGGCCCGATCCGCAAAGACAAGGCCTGGTTCTTTTCATCCGTCGAGTATCGTAACCAAAACGCAGCCCTCCAGACCGGAGCGCGCAACTTCACCACGGACACAATCCAGCACACCTCAGCTCCGGCCCCGTTGCGCGATGCTCTCTGGTCGACGCGCTACGACCATCAACTCAGCACCAACAACAGCCTCATGGTGCGGTACTCCTTCAACCGCTCCACGGACACCGGCGAAGCCACACCATCACAAACCACTCCCTCTTTTACTGCAGCGCAGCGCCAGAACTCGCTCAATCGCTTCAACTCTCTCCTGGCGGGCATAACGACCATCATCGGCCCAACTCGCGTCAATAACTTCTCCTTCCACTACGACAACTTCTACAACGACATCCCCCCGTTCCCCCAGGATGCTCCCACCACAAATCCGCAGCTCAATCTCACGAACGAACTCATCTTCCCTGACCTGGCAGACGGAGCAAACTTCAACCTGCCACAATCCACGTCTCTTAGTCGCTATCAGTTCCGTGACGCCTTCACATGGACACTAGGGGCTCACACATTGCGGCTAGGCGGAGAGTTTCAGCATTACACCGCGCACGGCCTGATCAACGTCTTCGGCAGCGGCACAGTCATCCTCACCGCCGACTTTCCGTTTGCCGACCTCAATGGAGACGGCAAGATCAACGATCTCGACATTCCCGTCGCAGTCGGCATCAAGAGCAGCGCGCCCGTAGTCCCGGTTCCAATTCCCACCGTCTTCAACAGTTACGTCGCAGGCTACGTTCAAGACGATTGGCGCGCGACCCGAAACCTGACCCTCAACCTGGGTCTCCGCTGGGAGTTCGACTCCAACCTCACCGGAACGTCGAGTGCTCACCAACCCTGTCCGAACCTGACATCTCTGCCGCCGAACCCGTGCACTTGGATGGCAAATGTTATCGACCTTGAGAAATCGTCAGACAAGAAAAACTTCAGCCCGCGTATTGGCTTCGCCTACGATCCCCACGGTGCAGGCAGAACAGTCTTTCGTGGAGGCTATGGAATTTACTACGACCGCATCATTCTCGAAGCGGGTGCTGAAGAGCTCGTGCAGAACAACCGCGCACTTACTGTGACCCAGTATGCGGGCTCCTCCTGCATCTCACCCTTTGTTCCCGGGCCTCCCAGCCTCGGCGCATGCTTTGCTCCACGGTCGGGCTTCGCTCCGGGCAGTCCTACTCTGGCATCGGCATTCAGCGGCCCGCACCAGACAGGCGGCGTCGGCATACTTGCTATGGGGCCAGACGCGCACCATCCTATGTTTCAACAGTTCTCTCTAGGCCTCCAGCAACAGTTCGGCAGCAACTGGATCCTGTCGGCCGACGGCCTCCACGTCTTTGCCAATCGGCAGATCAACGGACATCTGCTTCGATCCACAAACTCCCCCTCTCCCTATGTCTCCTGCCCAGGAAACAACGTTCCCTGCTCCCTGACCGATCCACTCAGCGGAATCACCGACAACATCACCATTCTCGAGTCCAGAGCGAAGTCCTGGTACGACGGCTTGATCGTCAATCTCGACCATCGACCAGGAAAGCTTGGCCCCATCGGTTACCTCTACAACATCAGCTATACCCTCTCCAAAACACTCGACTACTCCGATGACGACCAACTCGCCAACGGCAACGCCAATGAGCAGGTCAATCTTGTGCAGGGAATCAACCAGCCGCGTCTCGAAAAGGGATACGCTGTCACCGACGAGACGCATCGTCTCACTCTCTACGGCGAAGCCCAGTTCCCATGGCATATCTCCTTCGCGCCCATCTACACCTTCGGATCGGGCGTGCCCGCCGACACCTTCCTTCCCGGCACGGCCATCAACGGAGCCAGCGGTTCTCGTCTGCCCATCACCTCCCGCAACGCTCTTGGCCGTCAGGTCAAAAACAGCAATCAGCTCAACGCTCTCATCGATAAATGGAATGCTCTGCCACCATGCCCGGGAACATTTCCCTGTCTCGCCGGCGGTCGATTGCAGAACGTGCCTGCAAATATCAATTTCTATAGCCCTTTCAGCTCGCTCGATTTCAGGCTCAAGAAGGACGTTATCTTCAACGACAGGATTACACTCAGCCTTATCGGAGAAGCATTCAACATCTTCAACGAAACCAACATCCGCGGCACCAGCAACAATAACTACGCAGGCCGGAACATCTCCATCAGCCCCTATCAACCAGCGCAGAACGGTCAACCGGCACAAGCAGTGCAGTCAAACTTCTACTCGGCTGTGACGACAGCGGGCGGATTCTTCGGTTCCGGTGGACCGAGGGCCTTCCAGTTCGCTGCACGTCTATCCTTCTGACCTCACATAGAATCCAGGTGGTTGCTCGAGATCCGACAGACGGAGAATTCTTGTGAATACATCGCAAGGCCCTGGCCACACAAAGAACGATGGAGACGCGGCTCAGATCGTAACCAACCTACCGATCGTGCAGGAAGACGCGGCAACCGGCGCAGTAGCCAAGTCCTATGTCGATTACCGCGAACGCTTTGGCCGCTCGGATATACCAGGCATTCTGAAGTGTTTCGCCACCCACCCACCACTGCTCGAGCAGATGATCGCCCTCGCATCCAGTCTGCTCTTCACCGAAGGTCACCTCCCACGCAGCGTCAAAGAGATGCTCGCAACCTATGTCTCAGCGCTCAACGAGTGCCCCTACTGCCTCGATAGCCACGCCTCCTTCCTCCGCACCCAGGGAGGGTCCGACGAGCTGTTATCCGCTCTATCGAACGGGAACCTGGATGCCCCATCCATCAACATCAAAGAGCGCCAACTCCTCACCTTCGCCCGTAAAGTGACAAACGAGTCCTACAAAGTAACCCCGGATGACATTCAACAGCTCTCCAACGCTAGCTGGAGTCAGCTACAGATCGCCGAGGCCACACACATCACCGCTCTCTTCGCATTTTTCAATCGTGTCGCCAACACCTTCGGACTACCATCGCAGCATCGCCTCGACCTCGACCTAGCCCCGACAAACTCAAAGGAGAACCGATGAGCACACTGAAAGTCGTTCAAGAACCGATGTATCTCAGCGGAGTCGAAGACAATCCCAAGCCCAGCATCTACCGTGACCTGATTGAAAACGCGAAATCCTCCGGCGGCGATTACTGGCAGATCTGGCATCTCCTCGCCTTCGATCCCGAGGCCGCGCACCACCTCGCCGCGCTCTCTCACACCCTCATGCACAAACCCAGCCCCATCAGCGCCGGCCTCCGCGAGTTGATCGCAGCCTACACCTCGTCTCTCAACAACTGTGAGTTCTGCATGAAGGCCCATGCCGCCGTCGCCTCCAATCTGCTAGGTGACGAGTCACTCGTCTGGAGCGTAATCGACAATCTCGAAGCCTCCGCGCTCGCCGAGAAGGAGAAAGCGCTCCTCCGCTTCGTCTATAAAGTCACCCTAACCCCAGCTTCAATTACCGCAGCCGACACCCAGGCTCTCAACCAGGCCGGATGGGACGATGCCTCCATCTTCTACGCAATCTCCGCCTGCGCCCTCTTCAACTTCTACAACCGCTGGATCTCGGCCAGCGGCGTCCATCCTGTAAGCGACGAAGCCTTCAAACGGCTCGCTTCTCGAATGGCCGTCGCTGGCTACTCCAGATAGTCTCTCGACTGCTAAGGTGCAGTATCTGTCATGGTGGTCCAAATCTATCCGGGCACGCCAATCCTTGCCCATCCCTGCCGAAGGCAAATTTCATCCCAAAAATACTGCAAATCATTGCATTTTCATCCGTGATACGTTGACTCATGGACCTCAATCCGTACGCCAGCTATCTCGACGGGCGAGACCCCATTCCAGTCATCACCTCGACCGCAGAGCATATTCGCACACTCCTGGAACCCCTCTCCCCCGCCCAGGCCGACGCTCCACCCGCTCCCGGAAAATGGAGCGCCCGCGAGATCCTCGCCCACCTCGCCGACTGCGAGCTTGTCTTCAGCTTCCGTCTCCGTCAAACCCTCAGCGAAGAGCACCCCATCATCCAGCCCTTCGACCAGGAGCTCTGGGCCAAGCGTTACGCCGCCTACGACCTCGCCTCCGCACTCGCCCTCTTCACCGCGGCCCGTAACTGGAACCTGAAATATCTCACCACCATCGACGAGACCGACCGTCACCGGCCCACGACCCACCCAGAGCGCGGCACCATGACCTTCTGGACCATCGTCGAAACCATGGCTGGCCATGACATCAACCATCTTCAGCAGCTCGAACGCATCACCGCAGCAAAGTAGACGAACCTACAGCCCCAGAGCATCGTTTACATCGCGAACAAGATTCCGCAGATAACTCCGCTTGTTCAGCAGCGCGACCATCGCATCTCTGACCCGCATCTTAGCCGCGTCATCCCCGCCATCCACCGCGGTATCCCACGCCGCCCAAAACCCTTCGAGCTCCGCCTGCGTCTCGACCATCTTCGCGTCGAAGGCATCCTTGGCAGTCATCAGATCGCGCCGCAGCTCCGGCTCATCCTCACCCATCTGATTGGCCGCGCGCATCTCCTGAAGCTGCATATTCAGCTCGAAGACCTCCTCCAGTAGCTCCGGTGGAACCACCTGCTTCTTCGCAATCCCCGTCGCCCGAGCCGCATCTGTCGCGGCCTTCGACTGCTCCTCCAGCTCCACGCCCTCAAGCTTCAGCAGATACTGCGTCCGCAGAATCGGGTCCTTCAGCGTCCGGTAAGCATCGTTCAGCTGCGAGCTCGCCGCCAGCGCAGCCTCCTGCTCGGCCACCGGCTTCGAAGCAAAGCGATCCGGATGCAGCTTGCGGCTCAACGTGTAGAACTGCTTCTCCAACGCCACAACATCCAGCGTCAGCTTTCGGGGCAGGTTGAAAAATTCAAAATAATCCATCGGTCTTATTTTAGGCGTGTCTCAGAAGGAACATCAGCGCACATGCGAGCGCACTCGCGAAGTTAGAATACGGCATGTCTTCAAAAATCCTCCCCCTTCTTGCCGTCTCTGTTCTATCGCTCCCTGCTTTGGCGTTCGGACATCTTCAAACTCCCTCAAGCACCCCGCCCATCGAATCGAACCAAAGCCCAGCCTGGGAGACCGCAATTGCAGCGCGTCATGCAGAACTCATCCAGATCAACGGCACCGGAACCGACGCGGCACTTCGCGATCGGCTCTTGAAGATGGGCAGGGAAGACCAGGCGGTCCGAGGCTTCGCGAACGGCAAGCAGACATCTCTCATGACAAAGGAGATGATCCAAAAACTCCCCGCGACCGACACCCGTCTGACCGCCGAACTTCAACAAATCGTGAAAGAGAGCGGTTGGCCAACCATTGCACTCGTCGGAATCGACGCATCCAACGCAGCCATGCTCATCCTGACCCACACCCCCGACCACGCCTGGCAGCGGCAGCTCTTACCCCAGCTCCAGGCACTGGCTGATGCCGATAAGATCGACGGCTCCGGCCTCGCCCTTGTCGTCGACAAAGAGCTCGTCGCCGAAGGCAAACTTCAGCGTTACGGCTCGCAATTCAAATTTATTAATGGAGCGATGGCGATGTTCGCCGTTGAAGACCCATACACCCTCGATCAGCGCCGAGCCAAAGCGCTCTTGCCCCCAATGGACGTCTACAAGCAAACGCTCTCAGCGATCTATCACCTTAAAGCAACCGACGACGTCGTCATGGCAACCGCACCCACCCACAAATAGCCTTAGGGAATGCGGAAAGTCCACACGTCTTGCTTAAGGGCACGGCTTCAGCAGTGCCTCAAGTAGCCAGTCAGTGCGTCATTCGTGGCTCCTTCGAACTTAGCCCCCCAGAAGCGTCATCCTGAGCGGAGACGCGCGCTTTTGCGCGTCGAAGTCGAAGGACCCCGAAGGTTTACACTCACCACAGCTCTTCAAACCTTTCAACCACAACAGCCCGGGACCCTGCCCACTCCACCCAAGGCCGGGACTATATACATACGATGGGTGCCCCACATCTCGATTTTGAGATGTGGGCATCCGAGCAAAAGCTCGAACTGTCTTGTTTTAGAAACTGCCGAAAAGTCGCCGTTTTGAAAAGGCATGGCTTCAGCCGCGCCATAAATTGTTCGATCTAAATGGAGCTTTACAGGATGTTGAAAAAGCCCGTCTTGCTTAAGGGCACAGCTTCAGAGCCTGCCCTGAGCGTAATCGAACGGGTGCCGCAAGTAACTCAATTTCAATGGGGCTTTAGCCCCTGAGGGAATCTTTCTTACGCCGTAAAACTCGACCCGCACCCACAACTCTTCGTCGAGTTCGGATTGATGAAGTTGAATCCCTGCCGCATCAGCGTCTCTTCAAAGTCCAGAACCATCCCGGCAAGATAGAGAAAGCTCTTCGGGTCAACAAAGAGCCGGATCGGCGCGCCATCAGTCGGATCGCCCGCCGTCTGCACTCCCGCGCCAAACGTATACACACGGTCGCGCTCACGAGGCTGCGAATCAAACCGAATCGAATAGCTCAACCCCGAGCAGCCACCGCCCTGAATCCCCACGCGCAGTCCGCCCGCGGTAGGCGACACACCCTCCTTCGCCATTGCCACGCGAATCCGCTTCAGCGCCTTCTCGGTAATCTCGATCGCCGCCTTCGCCCGAGGCTCCTGCCCCTCAGCGGTCAGCAGCTTCATTCCCGCAAGCGGATTCTTCGGCTGCTGCTCTGCCGCTGCCGTTGCCTCACGCGAGGTACTAGGTTGTAACGTCACCATCGCCATATCATTCGTCCCAAAGTAAAACGGTAGGGCGCGGTCTTATCCCGCACCGCTACCGTGTATGTCTTTCGCCAGGCTTACTGCGCCGCCGCGACCGCAGCGTTCGCCGTCTCGCCAACGTTGTTCTTCTTCTTCCAGTCGCTGATCGCTGCGTGGATGGCATCTTCCGCCAGCACCGAGCAGTGAATCTTCACCGGAGGAAGCGCAAGCTCCTTCACGATATCCGTGTTCTTGATCGCCAAAGCCTCGGCAACCGTCTTGCCCTTCACCCACTCCGTCGCGAGCGAGCTGGAGGCAATCGCCGAACCGCAGCCGAAGGTCTTGAACTTGGCGTCCTCGATCACCTGCGTCTCGGGGTTCACCTTGATCTGCAACCGCATCACGTCGCCGCACTCCGGCGCACCAACCAGGCCTGTGCCGACCTCGGACGTGCTCTTGTCCAGCGTGCCGACGTTCCGGGGATTGTTGTAGTGGTCAACTACCTTATCGCTATATGCCATGATGTTTCCTCGTCTCTTAACTTAGATGATAGCTCTATGTAGGGAGGTTCGCCAGAAACCTTGCTTTCTACTCCCTACACCCTATTCCCTACACTCTGCTTTAGTGCGCTGCCCACTCGATCTTCGAGAGGTCGATTCCTTCTTTGACCATCTCGTATAGAGGGGATAGCTCACGCAACTTCGAAACCACGTCAATCAACTTGTCCGAGACATAGTCCACTTCAGCCTTCGTGTTGAACCGTCCAAGACCAAACCGAATCGAGCTGTGCGCTACATCGTCACCAAGACCCAAAGCCTTCAATACATAGGATGGTTCCAGCGTAGCCGAAGTGCAAGCCGAACCCGACGAAACCGCAATGTCGTTGATGCCCATCAGCAGACTCTCGCCTTCGACATACACAAAGCTCATGTTCAGATTGCCCGGCAGGTGGTGCTCCATGTTGCCGTTGACGTGAACGTAATCCAGAGCCTTCTCAAACTTCGCCCGAAGATAGTCGCGAAGCTCGATCTCACGCTTCGCCTCGGTCGCCATCTCTTCAGCACAAATCTCACAGGCCTTGCCCAGACCAACGATACCCGGCACATTCAGCGTGCCCGAACGCATCCCGCGCTCATGCCCGCCGCCGTTGATCTGCTCGCTGATCTGCACACGCGGATTACGCCGACGTACATACAGCGCGCCTACGCCCTTCGGCCCGTAGATCTTGTGGCCTGACAGCGAAAGCACATCAATGTTGTCCTTCTGCACGTCCACCGGAATCTTGCCAACAGCCTGCACTCCGTCCGTGTGGAAGAGGACGCCCTTTTCGTGACACAGCTTGCCGATCTCGGCAATCGGCTGAATCACACCAATCTCGTTATTCGCATACATGATCGAAACAAGAATCGTCTTGTCATCGATCGCCCGCTTCAGGTCCTCGATATCGATCAGCCCATCCGCCTGCACCGGCAGATACGTCACGCGATAGCCCTGCTTCTCGAGCTTCTTGCACGTATCGAGCACAGCCTTGTGCTCCGTTACCTGCGTGATGATGTGGTTGCCGCGCTCGCGATACATCTCCGCGATACCCTTCAGTGCCAGGTTGTTCGACTCCGTCGCGCCCGAAGTAAAGATGATCTCCTTGGCCGTCGCGCCAATCAGCTTCGCAACCTGCTCGCGCGCCTTCTCAACCGCCTGCTCGGCCTCCCAGCCGAACGAGTGGTTGCGGCTCGCAGCATTGCCAAAGGTCGACGTGAAGTAAGGCATCATCGCTTCAAGAACCCGCGGATCCAGCGGCGTCGTCGCATGGTTGTCCATGTAGATCGGCAGATGCACGCCCTCTGGCAAAGGCGTTGAAGACTCCGTGACAATCACTCCCGTTCCGTTCCCATTGCTGCTCATATCGTTCCCGCTCCAAAAGTCCAAATCTGTTCTGTTGCTGCTCAATATCTTCATCTTCAACGGCACACAGCCGTTATCCGAAACTCTAAAGCGCTATGCTCACCAGACCGCCACCCACAGCAGTATGTTCCGCATCCCCAGCCTCAACCAGGTCTGCGATATAGATGCCGCTCAACAGGTCCTTGATGCTGTCATTTACCTTGCGAAGTGGTTCTTTGATCGTGCAGGTGCTCGTCAGGTCGCAGGCTCCATGAATCGTGATACAGCTGGTAATAAACAAAGGCCCATCGATCGCCCGGATCACCTCAAACGCCGAGATCTCCGTCGCTGCCTTAGCCAGCGCATACCCGCCATTCGTCCCCGCATGCGAGACCAGCAGACCAGCCTTAGCCAACGTCTGCAGAATCTTCGCCAGCAGTTGCGGGGGAATGTGATACGCCTCGGCTATATCCTTGGCGCTGTGAGCACCGCCCGTCTGCTCGGCCAGATACTTCAAAGCCATCAGACCGTAGTCCGCTTTTTTAGTCAGACGCAGCATCGATAAGTCGAGATCTCCCACTCAGCACTGAAATTGCCAAAATCCGACACTTCCAGTCCTAGATAGTGTACGTCTGCAATGACCGGCACGCAACCAGCTTTGTCCATCTTCGTACCGCTAGTATCCAGCCACTGACCAGCGAAAATTACCGAAAATTACTACGTAAGAGTGGTTGACAACCACATTCAAGACGGGCAAAATCCATACCATTCGCACCTCCCCATCCATGACCGCCACCTGCAAACATCCAATCGTAAAAATCGTCTCGCGCGACGAAGACGCCGAGTATGTCGAGTGCCAACAGTGCGGAGAAGTCTTTGATTCCGCGGAGTTTAACGACATAGCCATCGAGGAAGAAGAAGAGATGCTCGATGACAAAACCGACACCAAAGCCAAACGCTAGACGGCCGATGGCTGCGAAGCATTGACGCGCCGGAAGACGATCCACGCATATTGCGCCGCCGACAACGGAGCCAGCCATGCAATGGCCTGGATCAGCCAGTCGCGCAACAACCCTAACTCCATCAAAGGAAAGACCTTTTCCGAGAGCACCACTACCAGCCCAACGATCTGCACCAGGGTATTCAGCTTGCCCAACAGGCTCGGCCGGAAGTCCCGCAGCGTCCCGGTAGCAAATAAAAGCGTTGCAATCAACAAGATACCAAGATCACGGCTAAACACCAGAACCGTAACATAGCGCGGCACCATCCCCACATGCGTCAGCACCACAAAAAGCGTACTCATCAACAACTTATCCGCAATCGGATCAAGATACTGGCCCAGAGTCGTCTTCTGCTTAAGCACCCGAGCCAACAACCCATCCAGGGCATCGCTGAGACCAGCCAGCATAAACAGCGCAAACGCCACCCGGTAACGCCCATCCAGTATCTCAATGACAAGAAAGGGGATAATAAACAACCGCATCAGCGTAAGCAGATTGGGCGCAGCGCGGAATTGGCTCAGAAGTGGCACGCGGTGGATTCACTCAATCGTAACCTAAGTTCACGGAACGATTTGAGCTCTTATTCGAACCGTACAATCCAACCCACGAAAAAAATTCCTAGCGAAATCCCAACGCAAACGCCGCTGGTTTGCCTGAACCCACCGTTCCATTTAGACTAGAAAAATACGCAGGCGCGTAGCTCAGTTGGTTAGAGCGCTACCTTGACACGGTAGAGGTCAGCGGTTCGAATCCGCTCGTGCCTACCATTCAAATCATTGAATACACAGGGAGCCAAGGTGGGGTTCCCTTTTTTCAGCTGCCAACTCGTCACCATTCGTCACCAATTGAGACATTCTCTCGACTGCTGCGCGTTGATGGCTCGGGGTCGGTTGAGTGTAGATGTCCATTGTGGTGGACATGTGTGCGTGCCCTAGCTGTGCCTGAGCGTCCTTGGGGGAGGCTCCTGCCTGCGAGAGCAGGGTTGCATGGGTCCGCCGGAGAGTATGCCAGCCAAGCCATGGAGCCCCGATCTGCTTGCCAGCCGGTTTTAGATGGCGGGCGAGAAGGTTGGAGTCGCAGAAAGGCATACCGGTGCGGGTAGGGAATACCAGACCATCTCGCTGGACCGAGGCGTCGTAGTGACGGCTCAGAGCCAATGAGAGGGATTCTGGTAGGGGTAAGGTACGTTTGCTGCCTTTGGTCTTCGGAGATCCAATCGAACCGCGATATGCGGCCTGTTGAATCCGAATGGACCGGTTGAGAAAGTCTACGTCCTGCCAGCGCAGGCCGAGAATCTCCCCGACACGTAAACCGGTCACAATACCGGTTAGCGCCATCGTTCGAACCGGTTCCGGAAGCGCTGCCAACAAGCGTTTGCTTTGCTCCGGTGTAAGTGCTGTTCTCTCGCGAACCGCGACCTTCTCCGGTAGATCGACACCGGTTGAGGGGTTGTCCCCAGCGAAGTGTCCCCACTTCTTTGCACTGGCAAAAACCTTCGACATGAGATTGCGGAGATGGTTGCAGACTTCCCATCCCGAACCGGAGTCGAACTTGCTCAGCACGAAAGTTTGGATATCGAGGGTCGAGATATCGCATAGACGTTTCTGACCAAATGCAGGTTTGAGGTGATAGTTGAGCGTGGAGTGATACCGTTTGCGCGTGGATTGCTTCAACGTTGGCAGCGCATTGGGGACGAAATACTTCTCGATGAAGTCCACAAAGCTTACCGTTGCCATCGGGGTCAGCTTCCCTTGATTCAACGGACGCAAGTGTTCCGCAGCGAGCTTTTGCGCTTGCTTGCGTGACACCTCGGCGGCGTATCCGAGAATCATCGATTCCCGTTTGCGACCGATCTTGCCATCCGGTGTTAGATAATCTGCCCACCATTGAAGCTCCCATACGGGGTAGCGCTTGCCACGTTTACGAATGCTTCCCGTTTGATACCGTCGGCGAGCCAAGTCTTGCCAGCCTCCTAGCTGGTTTGACCTGCCTTGCCTTTCCGTATTGGGAAGTATACGTATCATCGCGCTCTCTGTAGATATCTCTCGTTGATCGGTTTTTAACCGGTTATGGATCGGAGCTAAAGTAGTTCACCGTCGAGTCAGATTCCCTCGAAAAGCCGGTTTTATTCGTATAATTTCGTGTTTCAACCGCTGATTCACGATCCCGATGATCGGGCAACCGGTTCATTCCGTCGCAACAACCGATTCGAAACCGGTTACGTTTCCTTCAACGTCGTAGAGAACGTTGTTGGCGGTGCACCGGTAGTGTTTGTAGAGGATTTCGATCGGCATGTGGATCAATCGCCAGATCGAATCGGTTTTCTGCTTCGGATTGAGCTTGATGCTTCGCGAGGTCGTTACTCGACGGGTCCGCTGCGGTGCGGACATGAGCATTTCTTTCGTCAGGTATTTGGAGAGGTAGTGCGAGGCGCGGTGCATATCTACGCGACGGATATCGACAATCTTGCCTCCGCCCAAAGCGGCCCACGCCTCCGACACCCAAGCTTGTTTGAGGTAACAATCCAGCAAGATGTGAAGGTGAGGATTGCCGTTCTCTTGGGACTCAATAACACGGACGTATTTGGGATTAAAATCCGAGTCTTCGCTTCATGTAGATTCTGAAGTCTGCGAACACCTCGCTTATGTAACGTGTGGAGTCCTGACCGGAGAGCTTCGAGGGGTCCAGGGTTAACGTGAGCATCGTTCTCAGCTTGTGTTGTTCCGCCGCCTTGCCAATAACCGATTCCCCGGATTTTGTAGTAACCGCATTCCGCTCGTATGAAACTAATGCTGAAAAATTTATCTCTATCGTACTCGATAGGCTTGGCATTAGCCGATGAAAGCAGGCAGGTTACGAAGCGAAGAAAATAAATCAATTTTCTTCTTTGGAAAGCCAGTCTCGACTACGAAAGTATCGGAGTTTACAGATAATATCGCCGCAAATTAACCACAAAACCCGAGTAGTTTTCTGATCATTTTTGGAGTGATTGCTTTTTAGCCGCGCTCCTAGCCCTCGACGCCTGTTGTATTGCGTACTTCGGGGCGAGCTGAAACTGTAATCCAGCAAGAGCATCGGCCAATCGCGAACTCTTGATCCTCGACGATTTCGCCTTTTCAAGAAACGAACAATCTGAAAGCACTAATTTCGCCTGATCTAGATACTTATGTAAAAACTCAACGGGTTCAGGAAAATCCAGCTTTAGATAGACGAGATTGTCCTCAAGGTTGCGATTCTTCGCACAACGTTGCAACCGAGCGAGTGCGACACAAAAAGGTCTCAATTGTTCTGAGGTTTCAAGCAAAATAGGCCAGCCTGATCGATCAAGCTTTGCGGGACGGCCTGTCCTTTGGGGTGGTACTAACGTCTTTACTGCTTCCTGCATCAAACTGCGCATTGATCGGGGTTCTTCTAATTGGTCGCGTATGGCCCGGGATACGTCTGAGAGGTCTTTTGCGCTGATCTCAGCCTCGGCAATCAGGCCGTAAAAGTAATCTTCGAGCACTGCCGGATTTCCTCTCGACTGGAGTACGACTGACATCATCGTGGGCGTAACGACAAATGACAGACGGTCCGGAGTCAACAGTTCACTCGCGCTAGTAACTATCATTAGGCCAAGACCTGCTAGGTCTAGCAAAGAAAGCTCACCATGAAAGCCGTCCATCAAGTGCGCCGGAAATATTTGCAGTTGTAGCGCGGCGAGCTCTCTTGCGGTTTGCCGAATTTCGTCTTCCTTCACCCAGGACACTCCATACCGAAGCAGACTGATACCGTCATAGCTTTTTCGAATTTAGACAGAGATGTTCGTTCAATCGATGAAAACACAAAGGGGTTGGAGGGGGTTGCATATCATGAGATTACCCTACGGCAACGGAATATACCGGATGTGAATGGCGATGCTCCACCGCCGCAGGCACCGAACTCGCATGACAGTGAAACAGCCCTAAACATCTAGTGTGAAGCGGGTTCTAATAATCAGTCGAATGCGGCTCCAGTAAATCGCGATATACACAATCGCCATGAGGAGCATTGGGAAACCGATCAATATTGCCACAATGCCAGTCTCGCCCGCTGCTCCTGGAGGAGGATACTCAAGTAATTGTACTGCGAGTACAACAACACCAACTGTGGGGATCAAGGGATTGAGCAGTGCGGCGAGGGGTCGCTTGCCTAATTCTAATAGCACACCAACTCCCATCATGCCGATCACGAGCATAGGACCAAACAGATTCACCTTTCCTCCTCGAAGCAGGGCATACCAATCCAAATTGGTGCCAAGGGATTGGGACAGGGACCTCGCTGCCTGAAGGCTATTCAACAGGTGCGCGCTGAGGAGGATTATCACAATAATGTTCAGCAACACGACTGTGATGCTTACCGAGTAGCCTGGATGCTTTTCTAGAATGCGAGGCATTTGCTCACCACCTCACTCACATATCCATGACAATTCGTCGAGCCATTATCTACTCCAAAGGAGTTCCAAAAGTCATATCCTGGGGGAGCTCCTCGTCGGCGCAGATTGTAATCGACGCAACCCTGTTTGCTCGACGGGATGGACATGTAGACCGAGCCCCGTTGTTCGTTCGTCTCGAATGTCCCAGGGACCGGGCAAGCAAGTCCCATACCTCGCTTTGGGCCCAGCCCTACGGATTCATGTGTGCGTGTGTTGTAGAAGTAGTAGTGATAGAGTCCGAAGAAGTCGGCGAAAGGAATTCCGCGAAGAGGTCGCTTGTCAATTTCCCAATCGCCACTGCCGCTCTGGAAGCCGCAAGCGCCGAACTCGCATGACAACGCTCTAAGAGCGAGTTCCATCGATGGAGTCCTCAACTGATGCCGGGAAGCCGGTAAAGGGGTTGCCACACCACTCCCATTCCCCCTCATACGCTTGTAGTTCGCTTCCGATATGGACGAGGGCTAGCTGAAGTGCCTGAACTCCATCGATACCAAAAGCGCTCTTTGGAATTGCGCGCCCGATACCTTTGATCAAATACTTGCACTCATATGCATTGCCATCTAATACAGGAGCTGCAATCTGCACAATGACATCATCCGTTTGACCGTCTATTTCTCGTAAGCGTAAATGCCGCTCAACCATTATGGCGAACTCCATCATACCGATACTCCATTTGAAGTCTAGAAATTGAAAGGTGGTTTGATTCTGCCAGATTGACAGGCCGCTAGACGTTCGGAAGCCTGTCTCCAGCATGATTGGGCGCGCTGGGGGTCATTGATCCTACGGCATTGATTTGTTTCCTGGAGATAGTCGGTGTAGCAATCATTGATACGTTCATCGTTTACGGTTTTGTGATGTCGCGCGACGATTAAAGCGCCTTCGATAGCGGTATGGCCGATCACAGCTCCTAGGACGATGGCTCCGCAAGGTTCTGCAATCGCGCAGATCGGGGCTGCAATCACTGGAGCCGCTGCACCTGCCTGGAAGGAATCCGGCCACCGCCGCACGCCGAACTCGCATGACAGAGATACTAGCGATCATCTGGAGGGCCGAAGTCGGCTACGCTTTCAGGAAGTGGAAATGACAGGTCTGACTCTCCATTCCATCGTAGTTTTCCGTCACGCTGAGGATTGAGTTTCACGTACAATTCAATCTCTATCAATTGCATCCTCAATTGAATAGCTTGAAATGCATCGACACCTCGAGCTCCTCTAACTGTTTCATGGCCGAGACCGATGATCTGTACCGGACAAACATAGTAGCCTGCTTCTGCGGCGTAGTCCACTCCCGTTCGGCGACCTGACGCGTAGTAGTGCGTCGTGGTAGATGGTGAGGAACCACTTTGATGTGGATTTGATACTGACTGTGTCGCACCCTGTCCGTCATAACCATAGCTGTAGTCCACCGTCCCATCTACAGTCTGCACGTGGGTAGTGCGACCAAGTCCGTCGGTAGTGGTGGTAGTGCTAGTCCCTCCAACAACCTGGACCGTTGTCTGAGTCGAGGTATAGGAGTAGCCAAGTCCCCCACCATCGGGATAGCCGACGTTCGTCGGCCTCAGTAGAGAGTCACTGTACGTAAATGTGGTGATCTGGCTATTCGGGTCTTGCGTTTTGACCACCCGCCCAGTACAGCGGTTGTACGAGCTAGTTTGACTTTGGCCAAGAGCATTAGCTATCACTGTCGGGTAAGCAAAAGCTGAAGCCACCGAACAAGATGAGGTGCCATCCCAATTGTCAGCGTAGGAGACTGTTGTGGAATTCCCACGTGGGTCTTTGGTCTGCAGCAGGATTACCAAGTGAATCGTAACCATAGTAGGTCTTGATTACCCCTGCGGAGTTTAACGCATCCGTATACTGCACCACCTTAATTAGATTGCCGCGCGGCGAAGTGCTGGTGCACCCGTAGTTTGTATCGTCGTGCGCTGCCGCACCGCTTTGACATGTAATAGCAATGTTGCCGCTATCGTTATCTGCTGTGCCGTCACTATTCTTCTTGTCATAGAAGTATTGTGTCTTTGACACCGGTGTACCGGTTGGCCCACCTTGAAGTATAGTTTGGCTGGACACCAGATCGACTAGTCCTGCATTTAGGTAGGCCGGATCGGTGACATAGCTATTGAGTGTCGTCCGCAAGTACGTTGTTGTTGAATTCCAATCGTATTCGTACATCGCAGAGCGATTCGCGAATTGGTCATAGCTGTAATCTACGGTTTTGGACTTACCTCCAGCTATCGTTGTGGTTCGTGATGGAGTGTAGTTGACGTAGGTTGTTTGTACCTCTTGCAAGACAGCCCCACCGAGGGCAGCGGCGTAGATCTTCTCATCTGTTGGGACACCATTGGCGTTAAAGGCTAATTCGATGTCGTTCGAGGGTGCATTGACGACCGTCTTCCAAGTGCCATCCCCATTGGCGGTACGAGTATAGGTCCACGAGTGAGATGTGGTTCCGTCGTTGATAGTTTTCGTCAATTGCATTGGACTGCCATCGGCGCAGTTTGCGCCAGAATAGACGTACTGAATCCAACCCCCTCGTGGCAAGTTGACCTTGGAGATGCGGCCTGTAGTTGAGGTTGGGTAGCTGGGAGTTGTTTCGTATTCAAAAGTGTAGGAACCATTCCCGCCGGGGAGATCGAGAGAACTGGGGAGATAGATACTGCTTTGGGCGTACTCCGATGTGTTAGCGCATCCAAAGGCGGTTCTAACATCGCGTGCGATATAGTGCATCGTCCACGTCTGGGAAACACCTCTCGTGTCGGGATATGCATATGTGGTCAGATGATTTGTAGTGTCATTGTTGATCGTGAGTGATGTGCGTCCGATGGAGTCCTTCCATGTTCCCGAATTTGAGTTGATGTTCGACGTGACACTATTGCCGTTGGTGTCGGCGAGACTGCCTGACATATCAACCTGGGTGCCGCCAGGAGCGAAGATTGTGGGCTGCGTGTTGTTGTTCGCAAATTGATAGGGAGGTGCCCAAGTCGGTACTGGCCAGCATCGGCCCGCCATTTCCATGAAGTACAAGAAGGAAGCCCGTTGGGGCTCCGCTGCTGTCCCTGCCATACGCACTCATCTGCTGCGCCGTCGCATCTCCGCATTCCGGATATTGCTCTGGAATTTCCGCGAGTTGGACATCTAGGTTAAAGGTCTGAGTCGATGTCTTGAACCCAAAATATTCATATCCCCATTGATTGCTTCCGTCATTCGCCACGCAGCGATAGCGCGTCACCTGATAGGTAAGATCTCCGCCTTGGAATGACGATCCATCCTTGATCCAGCCCCATGTGGGATTACCGTCCTCACCGACTACCGGTGACCAGACAGCCCCGTTCTTCTGCCAGATGAAAGAGTTGTATGTGAGACGAGGATTGAAAGTGAGCCCTCGGGAAGGCAGAGAGACCAACGGAATAGACTTCGTCCATCCCAGATTAAAAGGGCTCAGCGATGAGAACCCATCGTGCTCAACTGCGCCAAATCTAGGAAACGTTGCTTGTGAGTACGAGGGAAGACAGAAGGAGAGCATCATCGCCAAGGCAGTGGCAATCTTTTTCATCGGGCCTACCTCTTATTGAGTAGAGAATTCAGATGCAGCTATACCGGTATTGAATTGCACACTTTGCACATGAATATCCGCCCAAAGTGTTCCGTTCACGTACTTTCGTATATGGAAAGGGTAGAGGTATCCCTGAATAGGGCGATAGTCTGAATACTCTAGGGCAATCGCAACCGGAGGGGCTGCTCCCAATGCTGTCCTTCGGTTGAAGCCTATCTTTAGCGGCAGCCCGGAGGTCACCAAAACCAAGCGTTTCGGGGACGAATCGGGCGGGTCTAAGCCACGGAAAGTAAGGCAGGCAAAGGGTTATACTGCGCTCTCGTCAAATTTGACACGGTAGAGGTCAGCGGTTCGAATCCGCTCGTGCCTACCATTCCTTCAACAACTTACGAATTGCTCGAAGCATCTCGAAGGTGCTCAAGAGTACTGGTTTTTTGAACCGCTTGTGCTGCTCTACAAGTTTGTTATTGGCGTCTCTCTTTTGAGAAGACAACGCTTGAGTTCGCTGGTTCAACAACTCATTTGAACGGATACTGCCTCCCGGCACCGAAAAGCTTCAGCACCTGCCAGCACCTAAACCAAATATCACGACTTAGAGAGCAGTTCCATAAGTTATTTATGTAGAGGGGTTGTTGGTGGGCCCGGAGGGATTTGAACCCCCAACCAAGGGATTATGAGTCCCCTGCTCTAACCGTTGAGCTACAGGCCCCACGATGGCTTATGACAGCCCTCAATTTCAGTGTAGCGGATAGGTAGCTGCCTTACGAGCAGGTTGCGGCAGTAAGCTGCTTTTGCTGAGAGAAGTGCGTATGAGCCTCTCTCTGTCCCATCTTACCGACGCGAATCCCAGGTGACGCAGTCCGCAGATGGGTCACGGGAGTTCAGGCTCTGGCATGTTGAGACGGTGGTTCTCTGAATATTCTTGCCGCCGAAGGGTGCGAGCTTCGGCGGGCCCAGCGGACCGAGTGCGGTCGCATCCCAACTCGTAGCCGTCAGCGTACCGTGATCGATCTTCATCATCAGCGGCGTAGGTGTCGGTTGATCCTTGGCGGAGTCGAAGGTGATCTTCACCTCCTTACCATCCTGCGCCCAATGAGCGTGCCACGTTTGTGCAGGTTTGTTGTCCCACGTCTGCTGCAGAATCACGGTTCCATCCGCGGCAAATTGGACCAGCAGGACACGATGCACCTCCGCTGTAAAACCGCCGCTGCCGGAGTAAAAGCCTTTCAGCTTCTCCGCAGCGTGCAGAGGCACAGAGACGAAGACTGCAAGCAAAGTTAGTGCCGCGATAGAGAGGCGCTTCATGGGCGAGCCTCAAAAACAAGGTTGAACGGAGTTTGATTCGCTCGGCGGAACTGAGTGAAGCCTCCACTGAGCACGACGTCCCGCATCCGTGCCTCGCCAGCTTGAGCGCCAAGCGCGAGGCCGACCTCCTGAGACCGGGAAGCCGGAGTGCATACCAGCGTGGACGCCGAGTAGAACACGCGGCCAACGGGATTCAGATTGTCTTCGACGTTATCATTCGCGAAGGGCTCAACGATCATCCAGCTTCCATCGGAGGACATGGTACTTAGGACATGAGCTGACGCGCCTACAGGATCTCCCATATCGTGCAGGCAGTCGAAGAAGGTGACAAGGTCGTATTCTTTGCCCGGGAACTCCTTCGCTGAGGCAACGGAAAAGGTGATGCGATCGCCGACTCCGGCCTCCTTTGCGGTCCGCTGCGCCCACTCGATCGACGGCGGGTGATAATCGAATCCGAAGAAAGTGGATTTAGGAAATGCCTTCGCCATCAGGATCGTCGAAGACCCATGCCCACACCCGACATCGGCGACCCGCGCTCCAGCTTCGAGCTTCTCGACGACACCGGTAAGCGAAGGAAGCCACTGTGAGATCAGGTTCGCGGCATAGTTCGGACGAAAGAACCGCTCCGTCCCCTGGAACATCTCGGGATCGTGCTCATGCCAGCCGACGCCGCGTCCGGTGCGGAAGGCATCGGTAATCTTCGGCTCGTCCCGCGTGAGTGCAGCGATGATTTGGAACGCTCCCGGCAGAAAGGCCGGGCTGTCATCCTGGGCAAGCGCAAAGGCCTGCTCCGGAAGCAGTGTGTAAGTCTTCGTGACGGCGTCGTAGTCGATGTAGCCACTGGCCGCATTCGCGTTGAGCCATTCGCGTGTATAACGTTCATCGGTGTGGGCTTTTGCGGCGAGTTGCGGCGACGTCAGAGGACCGGCTCCCGCCATGGCCTTATAAAGGCCCAGTTTGTCGCCGATAACGACAAGCGAGGCGTGCATCGCAGCGCCCATATCCTGGACAGCCTTCCCCATAAATGCGTTAAGTTTCGTTTCATCAATGATTGGGATAGGATTCAAGCCGGCCATATAGCTTCCTCCATTGCTGCAATAAACAACAGTTGCAGATCGGCTAAGAAATGCCTAAGCAGATAGTCAGACGAGGCCCGGTTCTTTAATCGCACCTATCTTCCTCCGCACCAGCACTGATGGCAAGGGGTAATTCGATTACAAAATACGTCGCGACGTCTATTTTCGTTACCGGATGGTCTCCCGGCATGGCTGGCCCTCTCACGATCCCCGACTTTTAGGAGCGGCCGTTCGCAATCAGGGTTGCCTGTTTTGAGCAAACAGGTGCGACTCCGGTACTCTGTATAGACGTTCAGTTGTTGTAACGCTAACGTCTGCAACAAGCCCGCGCGGAGGTATTTGTAACGGCATGAGCTTCAATCAGAAATTAGAAGAGGACATGGGAACCGGCAAAGCCCCGATCCTGGTAACAGGCGGCGCTGGATTTATCGGCTCGAATTTTGTGCTCGATTGGCTGGCCACGAGCAACGGCCCCGTCGTTAACCTCGACAAGCTGACCTACGCAGGAAACCCCGAGAACCTCGCTTCGATCGAAAGCCATCCTGCCTACACCTTCGTCCAGGGTGATATCTGCGATGCGGCCCTGGTAGCGCGTCTGCTCGAAAAACATCGCCCCCGCGCCATCGTGCACTTCGCCGCCGAAAGCCACGTTGACCGCTCCATCCTTGGCCCCGAAGCCTTCCTCCGCACGAACATCGACGGTACCTTTACCCTCCTTCAGGCCACCCGCGACTATTACAACGCACTGGAAGGCGAGGAGAAGAAGCGTTTCCGCTTCCTTCACGTCTCGACCGACGAGGTCTACGGCACTCTCGCACCCGACGATCCAGCCTTCCACGAAGAGACCCCTTATTCGCCCAACAGTCCTTACGCCGCATCGAAGGCTGCAAGCGATCACCTCGTCCGTGCATGGGTCCATACCTACGGCTTGCCGGCGATCATTACCAACTGCTCGAACAACTACGGCCCGTATCAATTTCCCGAGAAGCTAATCCCCCTTATGATCGCCAACGCCCTCAAGGGCAAGCCGCTTCCGGTCTACGGCGACGGCCAGCAGGTTCGCGACTGGCTCTTCGTCCTGGACCACTGCCGCGCCCTCCGCACTGTGCTGGAGGATGGCGTCATCGGTGAAACCTACAATGTCGGCGGCAACAACCAGCGCGCCAACCTTGATGTCGTCAACACCCTCTGCGTGCTCCTCGACGAACTCGCGCCCGCTTCTCCCTTTGCGCCACACGCTCAACTCATCACCTACGTACAGGACCGCCCCGGCCACGACCGCCGCTACGCCATCGACGCGCGCAAGATTCAGCGCGACCTCAACTGGTTCCCCCAGGAGAGCTTTGAGACCGGCCTCCGCAAAACAGTTGAGTGGTATCTCGCCAACGCAACGTGGGTCGAGCATGTTACCAGCGGAGCCTACCAGCACTGGCTCGCGCAGAATTACTCTGGTCGCGAAGCCGCAGCCTCGGCGGAGGGCGCACGATGAAGGGAATCATCCTCGCAGGCGGCTCCGGCACCCGGCTCCATCCAGTTACCCAGACGGTCAGCAAGCAACTCCTCCCTGTCTACGACAAGCCGATGATCTATTACCCGCTCTCGGCCCTGCTGCTGGCGGGCATCCGCGAGATTCTCATCATCTCGACCCCCGAAGACACGCCGCGCTTCGAGCAGCTTCTTGGTAGCGGCAAGCAGTGGGGCATCACGCTCAAGTATGCCGTGCAGCCCTCGCCCGACGGCCTCGCGCAGGCCTTCCTTATCGGCAAAGAGTTCCTCGCAGGCGAACCCTGTTGCCTCGTCCTGGGCGACAACATCTTCTATGGCCATGACTTCGCGAAGACGCTGCAACAGGCGGCCCTCAACAAACAGGGTGCGACAGTCTTCGCCTATCCCGTACTCGATCCCGAACGTTATGGAGTCGTCGAGTTCGACGCCGAACGCCGCGCCATCTCGATCGAAGAAAAGCCTACCAAGCCGAAGTCTCGTTATGCCGTCACCGGAATCTATTTCTACGACTCACAGGTCGTTGGCGTCGCTGAAAACCTTAAGCCGTCCCCACGCGGCGAGCTCGAGATTACCGACGTCAACCGCTGGTATCTCGAGCGCGGCCAGCTCCACACCGAAGTCCTCGGCCGGGGGATCGCGTGGCTCGATACCGGCACGCACGACTCGCTCCTCGAGGCCGGCACCTTCATCCACACCATCGAAAAGCGGCAAGGGCTGAAGATAGCCTGTCCGGAAGAGATCGTCTACCGGCTCGGCTACATCGATGCGGATCAACTACGGGCCCTCGCTTCGAAGATTTCGAAGAGCACCTACGGACAATACCTTTTGCGCATCCTCGAAGGGACCGTTTACTGAATCTCACACACTGTCTCTGGTAACCCATGCCAAAGCGCAGCGCAGGTCTCTTGATGTACCGCCGCCGGAGCCAACAGCTCGAGGTCTTCCTCGTCCACCCCGGCGGCCCGCTCTGGGCCAAAAAAGACCTCGGCGCATGGACCATCCCCAAGGGCGAATACAACGAATCGGAGCAGCCACTGGCCGCTGCCATCCGCGAGTTCCACGAAGAGACCGGTATCACTGCATCCGGCAATTTCATTGATCTTGGTACCATCCGGCAATCCGGCGGGAAGCTCGTCTCAGCCTGGGCCTTCGAGGGCGATTGCGACCCCGCGCAGCTCACCAGCAACCTCTGCCAACTCGAGTGGCCACCGCGCTCCGGCCGCCTCATCCAGTTTCCCGAAGTCGACCGCGGAGCCTGGTTCTCTCTCTCCGAAGCCGCCAAGCGAATTCTCAGAGGCCAGCAGCCGTTGCTCGAAATACTTACCAATAAGATCAAATCGACAAACGGCGAAGGTACTTAGTTGGATGCAGCAGACAATGAAACATTCCCACACCTAAAAGGAAAACAGGCTCACAATAGGGCATATTGTTTGGAAACCAGGTCGGGGGACAGATATGCCATCTACTCACGATTTTGAGGAGCTGTATGGTGTCACGGAAGAGCGAGCCCTTAACTTCTGGGCCTCACATCTACACGAAGTGATAGGAAGTAAGCGGTGGTCCCAGATTTGCGACTCTACGGGTGTGTATCTTGCGAGTGTGCTTGGCCATTTTTGTCTGCAGTCGGTAGATCGGATGGGAATCCTTTCTCCCGATTACAGTCCGAGCGATCTGGAATTCCGGCAGTTTGCCGATCTGACCCAGATCGCTGAACTCATGATGCGGCAGCTCACCAGCGCGAAGAATCCTCTCTGGATGGAGTCGGCCGGTGCGCACATTCTTCTCTACGCCGGATTCTTTCAAGACCAAAATAAGGATCGGCACAACATTGAGTTCTATTCAGCCATAGGAACCGAGTGCTATCTCATGGCGGCCGTAGGAAAGAGGGAAAGGATGATGAAGCTGATGGCCGCAGGCTTTAATCAATACCTCTTCCATTTAGCCAACCTTCATCGACATCTGCGGGATAGCAGATATCTGATAAAGCCCGAGAACTAGATTCGAGAATCCGGAAGCGGGAGTATGACAAACACCTTCACTCCTCCGCTCGTCGCTCGACTGCAATACCATAGAGAGTGACAAAACACAGGTGAAATGAGCACAACGAACCGAACCACAGGCCCCATCCTTCTCACTGGATCAACCGGACAAGTCGGCAGCGAACTCTTGAACACACTCGTCGGTCTCGGAGAGGTCGTCGCTCCCACACGCTCTACCATGGACCTCGCTGACCTTCACTCCATTCGCGATACCATCCGCACAATACGTCCTCGCTGGATCGTGAACCCAGCAGCCTACACCGCAGTCGACAAAGCCGAGAGCGAGCCCGAACTGGCCTATGCCATCAACCGCGACGCGATACAGGCGATCGGTGAAGAGGCGCGAGTAATCGGCGCAGGCGTAATCCACTTCTCCACCGACTACGTCTTCGACGGTTCAGGCACCAAGCCCTACGTCGAGACCGACCCCGCCAACCCGGTCAGCGTCTATGGCGCCAGCAAATTCGCCGGAGAACAAGCATTGGCCCACAGCGGCGCCGCCCACCTCATCTTCCGTACAAGCTGGGTCTACGCATCCCGCGGCAAGAACTTCCTCCTCACCATTCTCAAACTCGCCCGCGAACGCGACCAACTCCGCATCGTCGCCGACCAGCATGGCGCACCGACATGGAGCCGCGATCTAGCCCGCATGGCCGCCCATGTCATCGCACAGATCGAGACCACCGCCGATGGTCGGGACCTCAGCACCGCGCTAGCTGATTTCAGTGGCGTCTACCACGCCGCAGGTGCGGGTGAAACCACCTGGCATGGCTTCGCTGCAGAGGCCGTACGCCTGCAGAGCAAGCGAGAACCAAACATACGATTCGCCGAGATCGCCCCTATCACTACAGCCGAATATCCAACCCCCGCAAAACGCCCTGCAAACTCGCGGATGAACTGCGCCAAGCTGGAGCAGCGATTCAACTGGCGCATGATGGACTGGCATGATTCCCTGCGCGAGGTTCTCGACGAAGTTTAATTCGACGTCGAGTCAATCGCTCATCCCCCCCTAATGGGGAGCATGCTGCAACTCTTGCAATTGCTTGATATGCTCAAAAATTTGCTGCTGAGTCCGGTCTCCACCGGCAGGAGCCGGAGTGCTCGCACCTGTCGATTGCGTACTCAGGCCGGAGGTCACGCTCGGGTCAACTGATCTCTGAGCCGATGGCGAGCTGATGACTCCATTGGGCTGCGCAGTTTGCGGGGTCACCTGTGCCGTAGTCACTGGTGCCGAAACAGAAGGCGTGGGACTTCCCTGCCGCGGTGTGAGAATGAGCTCTGCAGGGACATCCGATGTTGCCGCCGTCAGCAGCATATTGCTGTTCGTTCCATCGAGCAGGCTCGTCAGAATTTTGTCTGGTGCCGCGGGCCCATATCTGCCATACACAGGCTGATCGGCGACACTACCAGTGATCTTTATTCCTGTTTGCAGTGCGATGTCGCGGAGGATTTGATCGAGATTCGAATTGTTTGCGATGATCTCAAGCTGGCCGTTCGAATAAAAGACCCTTGCACGATGTTGCACGCCGCTGGGCGAGACCATCGGAATCGTAGAGGGAGGCTTATCTGCATCACGTCGTACCACAGGTAGTTCTGACGACTGTGCAAGCACAACACTGCCCGCGAGAGAGAGGAGAACGGCCGCAGGTCCCATCACAGCGACACGGATTGCTGTCATACCGAATCTCCTCCTTCAACTCATTCGCGGCGGGTCACTTTGTGGAAGCGTTTTGACCGGCAACGGACAACTCCTCCTGGATGATCTTCTCAAAAGCGGCTACTGGCTGAGCACCGTTGACGAACGTGCCATTCACAAAAAATCCTGGCGTTGCCACCACTCCACCTCGTGTCCCCAACGAAACATCCTGATCGATTTGAGGTTTGTACTGCCCGCTGCTCAAGCATCCTTCGAACTGCTTGTCATCGAGTTTGAGGCTTCGTGCGTTCTCGGTCAGACCGTCTCGATCCTGCTTGTCAGGATGGGCAAAAAGCAGATCGTGGTATTCCCAGAATTTGCCTTGCTCGCCCGCGCAACGAGAGGCTTCGGCCGCCAACTGCGCCTGCGGGTGCAACTGTCTAAGAGGAAAATCTCGATATCCCAGTTTCACCTTACCCCGATACTTAGCAAGCAACTCATTCATCGTGGACTCAGCCTTCCGGCAATACGAACAACTAAAGTCGGAGAACTCAACGATCGTGACGAGCGCTTTAGGATCTCCCTTGACCCGCGCCGGGTCGACGGGCATCTCAACCTTGGGCGGCCTCAATAGTACGACAAGCTCGCCACCATTGATTGCGTGTTGCAAGAGCTCCTGAAGATACGCCCTCCGCTCCTTTTGTATGTCCAGGTCCTTCAAGCCTTGCCGGATCTTGTCTCTCGCCTCTTCAAACGGCTGATTAATCTGGCCTTGGTGCGCCTGATAATACGCGCTCACTTGTTCGTCGGAGGGCTCAGCAACCTTGGAGATGACCTCCGACTTCAGCAATTCCTGTACGCTGACTCCCCTTTTTTTCGCCTCGTCCTCAACCAGTCTCTGATCCAGCACTGTATGCAGCGCGCGAAGCTTCACACCATATACCTGCTGGAGCATTCGCTGCAGTTGTACCTGCTCCTCAGCTGGAAGCTGGTTTTCATAAATAGGTTGCCCATCAATAACCGCCAATGCCTCCGCTGCCCGTGAAGAGCCAGTGCTCTGAGCAGAGAGAGAGCCACAGAAACAAGCAGTAGCAGCAGTCGCCAACGCAACAGTGAGAAACCAGCTAGTGCCCGAGCCATGGCCCCAGCGTCGTCTCGTATAGATCACTGACAGCGAATTCTGTCGTTTCAACGGAGTCATACAGAGCGCCTCAAAGCAAACGTATAAACCTCAGGGAGTAACCCGAAACAGAGCGTACATTCCTCCATCCAGATGGTCATTCACATGACAGTGGAAGAGCCACGTTCCGGGATTGTCCGTCTCCATGTCTGCCACGATCATTCCCATCGGAAGCATACTTAATGTGTCGGTACGCATGCTGTTGAACAAGACCGTCTGCCCATGCCAGTGGGGAGCGTGAACATCATCCTCGTTGCTGTTCGTCAGCAGATACCAGCGCACGTGCTCCCCTTTTTTCATCGTCAGCAGCGGCATCGTGCCCCTGATAAAGCCATTCAGCGTAAAGTATTCAAGCGTCTTGACGAAGTTCGGGTCATTGATCAACGCAGTGGAATATTGCTGATCGTGCACAATGTTCTGCATGAAGTAGCCGCTCGTGTTCTCTTCAAAAGTGGCAAATGCAACAACGAATTCGCGATCCACATCTTTGGGCGTTCCGTCCGGCTTCGTCGAACCCTTTCTCGATATGATGATCGGTCCAAACAAGCCGGAGTTCATATCCCGGGACTCATTGAAGTGCGAATGATACATCCACAGAATCGAGCTTGGATCTCCAGGGCCAGGCCCAGCGCGTTCAGGAACCGTCCATGTATAGGTGAAGACTTCGCCACTCTTGACAGCGTTGCCTCCTCTTGTGGGGTCAGGCGGCGCAGCCGCACTTTCGCTGTAGTAGGCTCCTTCCGACTCTCGCTCATACGCCAGCCCGTGCGGATGCATGGTGCATATCAACCGTGTGTTGTTCTTGAAGACGACCTTGATCACGTCACCCACCTCGGCGCGAAGGAGCGGCCCAAGGATTCCAAGATGTTCCCATTCCGCAGCCCGCGGCTTCAGAGTCGTAAAGCTATCTGATGTGTACTCGCGATAGATAGCCTTCAGATAGGTATTCGACTTGGCCTTTGGCACCGGAGGAATCTCATTCTCCCCCCGCAGAAGGTACGTCGGCATCGTCGGCATGTAGTTCCACTGCACTTCGTCGGCTGCGATGTAGTAGGTATGAATCTTGCCTTTTGAATCGGCCTTGGCCGCTTCCGGCGCCTGCATGTGCATACCACCCGAGCCACCGTTGGGCGGACCTTGTGCTTCTGTGTTTACAAAAACAGCGAATAAGGCAAGCATCAGACCTGCATGGCCCCACCTCATCATCCGCATGCTCCTCATATTCGGAATTCTGTGGCTCATCAAAGCGAATGCTCGTGCATCGCGAACAAGAAAAAATGCGACCGAGAGAAGGTATTTTCTGGGATCCATCTCTCAGCCGCAGTTAGGGGTAACTTCAATCGTGGCCACTACCCGTCTGCGACCTACGGAATCACCACGTACCGTGTGCAGGAAGAAGCATTCCCGATGACATTATGGGTTCCAGCAGTCCGAGGCAACGCCAGGACACATGCCAGATCAACGACTCCCAGGTAATTCGGCGTGCCAGTCGCATAATCCACAAACACCGCAAAGGACTTGCCGGTGTTGGGACTGGTGTAGGCCGTTATTGTGTGAGGATCGAATCCGGCACTAAAACCATTTCCATCGGGTGTATTTGGCATGCTGCTGACATAAGCATAGTCAGCAAGAGTAGGCGTGCCTGTACCCGATGTGGCAGGAAGCTGCAGCGCTGAGTAGGAGCTGCCGCCAAACTCACCGGTGACAACAGCCAGGTGTCCCGTGCCTGGAGCAGATGTAATCCCGGAGGTTCCGGCGCTATAGCCGCCATCATTCAGATTGATGAATTGTCCCGGAGCGGTCCAGGTTCCAGGCGAACCGGCCGTGAAGGTGGCCTGAGTCAGATCTGTAATGTAGATCGTGTCGGTGAATTCGACAGCGGACAGAGCAATCCCGGTGGTGCAGTCCTCAGCCGCCGAATCCAATGTCCCTCCAATGGTATTGCCATACTCGGTCAGCGTATTGCCCGTGCCGACCTTCAACAGGTCGTAGATACCGTCCTCACCGGGCGACAGAATCAGGTTGCGGCCTGAGTCGATGGAGATGTTTTCCGAGACGTCATTGTGCAAGGGGAACGCCGTGTTGAAGGTATTAGTCGAAAGATCGAGGACCTGAACTCCTTCGCTGGAAGGACCGCCAACGACTCCCATAGCGATCACAGCAGTGTTGTTTGTGGGATTGATCGCGACACCGCAGTTCTTGCAAGAGCCACCTGAAAAGCTCGCAAATGCGTTCGATCCGCTGGTGATTGTGGTCAACGAGGTGCCGTTGATCAGATCAACATTAGCGGTATTCTCCGTGCAGACGACCTCGTCGGTTACGGAGTTGGAAGCACACGAGTTCACGATACCCGGTGTAGCGAAATGCATCGTTCCACCGGTGCCCTCAAGCGGTACCTGCTCAATTCCGGTTGTGCCGCTCTCCCAGTATCCAAACGGAACATAGGCGGTCACATTTGTTCCTACGGTGACAGCCAGCGAACTCGTCGGCACGCAGGCGGCCAGCGTTGTAGTGGTCTGCGTGGCACTGATCTGCGAACAATTGCTGCTGGTAAATGAGGTTCCTCCAACGCTGGTCCCTGAAATCGAGACGAAATAAGTACCCGTAGTGAGCGAGGAAGGCACGAGGATCTGCGCTCGGTCGATAGTGCCGAGGACAGTGCTTACCGAGGTTGGAGCCTCAGTAGCAGCTGCGGAGCCGCCGCAGGTTGTACTGAACGACACAGTAACCGCACTGGGACTGATAGCGCCGGAAGGGAAACCGCTGCCAGTGAGGTTGACCGTTGCAGCGCCGGACAAACCTGTCGATGGCGAGGTCAAAGCATTCAGCTTGACCACAGCCTGTGCATGGCCCGCAACCGGCATTGCGAGAAAGATAAGCGTAAGGGCAATTCCCGCGCCCAGACCGGTCGCCTTTCGGGAGCACAACCGGCGGAGCGTAGCCATTGACCGGCGACGGCGAAGACCAGCAAGACCCGCGAGGCCGCTGCCGACCATCACAAATGTCTCCGGTTCAGGAATGGCCGGGGGTGGCGGACCACTTCCGCCCGTACCGCTGGCGATGATTGCAAGATCTCCCGCCTCTATCTGCCCCCCCGTACCGCTCCCGGCGATGGCTGCCGAAAAGCTCGGGTCGACGGTGACCGTAGTTCCATCAAACAGATTGAAGCTGGTCGGAGAGAAGTCCCCGGTAAGCGTTGCCGAGACGGCCCCCGTGAAAGTAGCGAGGGACATTGGCGTGCCGTCATAGGACTGACCATCCGAATCAGCCTTGAAATAAGAGGAACCGAAGAGCAGATCTGGGCCACTCAAAAAATGTATGTCCAGACTCAGGCCCGTCAGAGCAACGGTAGTGCCACTCACAGGAAAAGTAGCGTCTCCCGAGCTGTTCACCCCGCTCTGGCCGACGATGTCGAATTGACCGATGCCCGGACTGGTGACGTCGAAGCTTATATAACCAACGTTGATGGAATCAGCGCGCGCGGATGGCGCCAGGACGGCCCCAACCAAGGAAAGTGCAAGAATGCACGGCAGTTTACAACTCATCGGACACACCTCACTGTTCAATAACCATCGAAGAACGGTGAATCGTGGAAGGAGCCCAAAAAGAGGGAGGTTCCAACCCAGGAACCAACCCTATGCGACTTAAGCAATTTTGTTACCACTTATATCTGCGATAGATTGGGCACTTACCAGGGTGGAAAACGGTTTCTAAGCAAGTTCTTGCGCAGGATGCAGAAGGCAATTTCCACGCAAATCGAACACTCCGGGATTCCATAGAATCCTGGCGCACCGTCCGCACACCCTTGCATCGAGTGCGCGATCAGTGATCTTGATCGGCCATCTCTTGACACAGACGATCCCTTCAAAGAGGGGACAAGCCACTGTCTGGCATGCGTCACATCCCTGTTTGGGACAAGAGACTCAATCTAAGTCCAACTAAGTCCGGACCTATCTCGCCTATTTCGAAGACTTTAGGACTTAAGTACGGGGGAGGGGGTAACCGACGCAAAACTGCCGGTCAACTATTAAAAGAGCGACGGATAAAAGAGCGACGGATAAAAGAGCGACGGACCTAGCGCGTCTTGCGTTCTGAGTCGCGTTGCTGTGTGGTCTTTCTGACCTCTTCGTCGGCTTGGCGAAGTCGATCCTCAATCTGAGAGTTTGAGAGCGCCTTGCCGCTGGGTCCAATACCGACACGACTGCCGTCGGCGCTGACCGTAATGCGCGTCCCGTCGTGGCCGGCGTAGGATCTGCTGCCGTCGGCGCTGACGGTGTAGCGAGTGCCGTCATGCCCGACAAACACCTTGTCCCCGTCAGGAGATGTAGTAAGCGTAGTCCCGTCCTTCGCGGTAAAGGAACTGCCGCCATCCATGTTGGTGACGATGCGTACCCCGTTCTTGCCAACGACGACGCTGGAACCCTCACTCGAATGGATATTGACGCCGCCATTGCCTATGATGACGTTGCTGCCATCGGCTCCGCGGATGGAAATAGGTGGCGGCGACGGAGGAACGGGTGGCAAGGGCTCGACGGAGGCTCTCTTGAGCGCGATGTCGCCTTGGGTGGTGGTGATGCGCACCGTTGGTCCCCCCTTGCCCACGACTCCGCCAAAGCTCTTGCGGTTGTCATTTTCTTGAACGGGAATAGAAAAGTCGTTCCCAGCGTCGCCGTTGGTAGTCTCGGCCTGCACGGTGAAGCTGGCCTGTTCAGGGACATTAACGTTGACACTGCCATTGCGATTCTCGACAGCAATATTGCCAAGAGGCGGCGCGCTAGTGATGTCGACTGAGCCGTTCCGGTTGGTGACGGAGACATCGCCGGAGACGCGCTCGAACGTGACATTGTGACTACGGGTCGAAAGGACAATCGGGCCCACAGCCTGATCGACAGAGAAATCTGAGCCAGGGCTGAACTCTATCTGGCCATCGAGACGCGCCAGGCGGAGATCCGTGCGGCTGGAGTGGAAGCGGACAGCCCCGCGGACGCGCTCAAGATGGGTAGTGCCATAGAAGTCGCCATCCATCGATACGGTGCCGGAGATATCCGAGATTGTAAGGTCGCGGGCGTGGCCTTCGATGCTGACCGGGCCAGTGATGCTATGAGCCGAGAAAGTGGAATCGCCGTTATTGACGTGGGTGGTAACGGGACCTGTAATAGCGCTGACGGTGACATCGCCATGGTTTGCTGTGGCGCTTACAGGAGCCTTGAGTTCGGTAACGTGGATGTCCCCGTGGTTGGCTGAGACGGTGGTAGCGGCGGCAGCTGGAGTTGTAATGACGAGGTCAGCGCGGCCGCCTTCAACGGACGGCAGCGAAAGGGTGAGAGAGGTACCATTCGGTGTCAGTTTGGGGCTCAGCTGCTGGGCTTTGTTGTCGGCCTCGGAGTCAGAACGGGTATAGACCTGCTTGTGGACCTCGACATGGATCTGGTTGTCGTCGCTGGTACCGGAGACGGAGATATCGCCGCGCGGATTGTCGATCGTAAGGCTGGTCCCTCCGGGAAAGGCCTGCGAGACCGTCTGATCGCTCTCGTGCTTGTCGCCAAGGAATTCGTCGAGGTTGTCTTCGTTGATGGACATGCCCTTACCGAAGTAGTGGCCTTCCTTCATGCCGCTGGCGAAGATTCCTGCGATGCCCAGGAGAAGCAGGAGCGTGAAGACCCCGCCACCGATGCTTCGGCGGCGCAAAGGTGTATCCCCGGCGTGCGTGTACTGGTCAAAGGCCCATTCGAGCAGCATGACGAGCCCGGCGCCAACGAGAAGGGCAGGCCACCAGCGGCTGTACCAGAACCAGAGAGCGTGGGCCGGAATGCGGCCGAGTTGGACGAGCAGGAAAACGATGCCGATGCCGATGACCATCAGCGGTCCGAGGATGGATCCGCGGCGCATACCCCGCAACTGTTGGCGGTAGGCCTGCTGCTGGGCGCGGAGCATGTCACGCTGCAAGCGAGCCTGGTCTTTCATGACGCGACGCTGGTATCTCCAGTCGTTGCCATAAGGTGGCCCGGGAGGAGGTGTAGGCGGGGGATAAGGTGGAGGGTAACCTGCCATGGTGTTAGCGCCCTTCCTGGTCGTGCGTGTTCGTGGGAACAATGGAGGTCGAAACGGGGCCGGAGGGAGGGGCTGGCGGCGTGGGATAAACAGGTATGGAGGCTGCCGCGTTACTGTAGGCGGTGCGCTCGAAAACGGTCATAAGGCCGGCGACGATGATAAACAGCGGCCAACTACGACCCCAGGAGAGAATGCCGAAGGTCGACAAAAGGAACATGACCCCGACTAGAACGACCCAGACCGAACCGCGCAAGGCGCTGAAGAGGCGCATCCGGTAGAGGGCTGTGCCGTCGTCGGCGAGTGTGGCTCCGGTATTGGTCATCTTATGTATGAAGAGCCAGACTCCCAGACCGATGAGGAAGAACGGAACAAGTTTGTGGACCGGGAAACCATGGAACAGCCCGGCATTGCCGATCAGAAAGATAACGCCAAGACCGATGAGCCAGAGGGCTCCGGCAGGAAAACGGTTTCGCACGGGGGGTAGGTTGGGATCAATGCCCGGATAAGGGGCTACATAAGGCGTGGCCGGAGGAACATAGTTCTGCCAGTCCCAGGGAGTGCTCCCGCTGTAAGGCTGCTGCGGAGGCAGTGGGTAGCCAGATGGTGGAGGCGGAGGCGTAGATGTACTCGTCGGAGGGGTAATCGGATCTGGGGTGAACGAAGCTCCAGAAGTGGTTGGGGCTCCAGAGGGCCAGGCTTTTCCGAAGCCGAGCCGTTCGCCAAGATCATTCAAACCAAAGGGGTTTGGGAGCGGAGTGCCGTCGCGGCGGGCTTGGGCCGTATGGTGTGCTTCTAGAATCTGATAGATCACCCAACCGGCAATGAAGATACCAAAGATGCCATTTTCGTGCGACAGGGTAATGAGGAGCGCAAACACAACGAGGTGTACGATCCCCTTGGCATATTGCCCGTTGTACATAGCGCCGACGCCTGGGATGATACCGAGAAGGGCGGCAAGGCCGGGATTAGGCTCACCACTACCGAGCGGCGGAATGCTGGTGCCGTAAGCTGCAGCGTTGGGGTAAGCGCCGGTAGTGGCATTTGGGGGTGCGCCGGCTCCGCTTAGCTTGGCGGCCAGGCAGGGCTCGCAGAAGACGGCAGTGCCGACAACGCGGGTGCACTCCTGGCACAGAGGTTTGCCGCAGTTCTGGCAAAAAGCAGTTCGTTCACGGTCAGGATGGTTTGAGCAGTTCATACCAGTCCCCCTTCCTGTATGTGCTTGAAGACGTTAGGAGTAAAGAGTACAAGAGCTTCGGTGGCGGCGGGACTGGAGCCGCGAGCCGGAGTGGAGCCGACGAAGTGCATGTTGCCGCCCTGTGGGTTCTCACGCCGGCTGGTGCCGGACTTAGGGCGCGGATTTGCCTTTTTCTGGTCGGGGTTCTGGGGCTTCTGGTCGTCGGGCTGCTGATTTTGCTGCTGGGGCCGGGATGTATCTGGAGCGTTCTGCGGGGCCGGAGTGGTGCTGGATTCGCTCTCAGTCGAGCCCTGAAGAGCGCGAACGCGAGACTCGAGCTGATAGACCACAACGAGATTGTCGTAGTAACGAACTACCTTGGCGTTGGTGTCGTAGAAGCTGCGCTTGATGCTGGAGGGCCTGAAGTCGCTGGCGCGAAGCTGGCTGAGGCGTACACCGGTGAGGTTGAGGGTAAGCGCGATCGAGAAGAAGGCCATCGCAGCCGTCATGGCGAGGCGTGGCTGCATCAGAGTGTGGCCGATGTTCTGGAAGCGGAATGCGGCGGCGACGCGCTGGCGGAAGGGCAAAACCTTCGCGGTGCCGGCGGTATAGGCTGCCGCGGGATACATGGCCGGGACGGGGGTAAGCACCGGTTGCCCGAGCAGGATGTTGGGCTGTTGCCGGAGATAATCGGTGGGGCCAAGGACGATGGTCGGCTTGGCCTCAGTGTTTAACTGGCCGCTGGTTTGGGCCAGGATACGGTCGAGCAGGGTGGCTGGGGGCTCGGGGACTGGTGATTTCAACATGTTGAGCCATGCGGCTCCGCGCTGGGTTTCGGCGAGCATGGTGGCGCAGGCGGGGCAGCCTACCATGTGGAGGTCGAAGGCTGTCTGATCAGCTGTCGAGAGGGTGCCGTCGAGGGCATCGGTCAGCATCGCCTCGCACTGAGCGCAATGTTGCGCGTCTGCCTGAAGGGGCTTTGCGCTGCCGAATTGGTTGAGGTCTGCCACTTAGATCACCTGTCTTTCTAGCCTAGATCATCTGTTTTTCTATACGTTGCAGAAGCTTTGCAAGTTCCCCGCGGCCGCGACTGATGCGGCTTTTAACGGTTCCCTCGGGGATGCGGAGCACCTGAGCGATCTCTTTGTAATCCATGTCCTCAAGGTCACGCAGAATAACAGCTTCGCGGAGCTCGGGCGAGAGCTGCTTGAGCGCACCCTGGATGCGGGCCTTAAGCTCGAGGTTGGCGACACGTTGTTCCTGGGAAGGGCGATCGTCAGCAAGGCGGTCGGCCATCGTGGGGCCGTCGTCTTCGCCGTCGAAGCTTGCGTCGATTGAGTCAGTAACACGATCCTGGCGTGTGCGGCGGAAGTGATCGACCAGAAGATTGCGGGCCAGCGTGGTAATCCATGTCTGAAAGCTGCCCTTCTGGAGGTCGAAGCTGGAGAGATTTTTATAGAGCTTGAGGAAGACTTCCTGCGTGAGATCCTCGGCATCGGAGCCCGAGCCGGTGAAGCGGTAGCAGATGGCGTAGATGCGGCGGTGCTGTGAGACAACGAGTTGCTGCCAGGCCTGCGCGTCACCGGCCATGCACTGGCGAACCAGCTTGGCTATGGCTTCCTGCGCGGCTTCCTGTTCTGGCGTGCGCTCCAACGTTGCCCCTAAAGGATTTGACAGTGGAAGAAGTGTACCGCGTGGAGCAGAGGAAGACGCGCCCTGTTGTGGTAGCGGCGCGGGTGCGGGGCCGGAGCGGGCCAAGGGTTTGAGGGACGACGAGCTTCGGGGCGAGGTTCTGAGGACAGGTCTGGTTCGGACGATTTGCCTGCCCGCCGCGGGAATCGCCATGTGTAAAACGCCCATGTTTTCTTTATACGCATGGGCGTTCCCGGTGGTTCAACCGGAGTTAATGGTGGCGACTAGGGGGTCGGGGCGGTAATGACACCGCAGGCGATCCGGTTGCCGGCGTTGCCGGTGGGGTCGGTCTTCATGTCGTCGGGCTTCTCGTGGACCATGATGGAGGTCCCGCCGTTGGCGAAGAGGGAGTCGGGTGCCGCGGGATCGAGGGAGAGGTAATTGACCTTGAAGGTGGCCTCTCCGACGTGGCCTTCGCCAATCATGATGTTCTGGGGCATGTCGCCGTTGTGGTGGCCCATGGGGTTCATGGTGCCATGCTGCTTGCCGGCTGGATTGAAGTGGCCGCCTGCAGTCTTGAAGTCGGGTGGGTCGCACTTGGGATTCTGGTGGATGTGGACGGCGTGCTCGCCGACGGGAAGGTTTTTGAGGCTGACCTTGATGACGACTTCGCCTTTCTTGCCGGGGGTGAAGGTGGCTTTACCGGCGTCTTCGCCGCTGCTGGTCTTGATGGGGACGGTGAGGGCCTTGGACTTAGCCAGGGCCGGGACGGCGAGGAGGGTGAGGGTGAGTGCAGCGGTGGTGAGGGTAAGGCGCATGGGCTTCTTCTCCTGGGACACGTGCAGGGACAAGGATAACGCAACGCTCAAGGTTGCGCGTTGACGGCGGGGAGTTCGAGTTGTTCGGAGTGGTGTTCGTCGAGGTAGGGGTGGAAGTGGGCGCGGCAGCGGGCTTCGTAGAGGCCTGCGGCGCCTACTACGACTAGCTCCTGGCTTTGGCCGAGGCGCTGGGTGTGGATGGCGGGTTGGCCGCAGACCATGCAGACGGCGGAGAGCTTGGTGACCTCGTCGGCGATGGCCATGAGCGCGGGGACGGGGCCGAAGGGCTCGGCGGTGAAGGTGGTGTCGAGGCCCGCCATGACTACGCGTTTGCCGAGGTGGACCAGCTCGACGCTGAGGGGGATGACGGATTCGTCGAAGAACTGGACCTCGTCGATGCCGATGACGTCAACCTCGTTGAGGAGGGGGAAGAGGGCTTCGCGGAGGCGCTCTACGTTGGCTACGGTGGAGGCGGCGTGAGTCTGCTCGCTGTGGCTGGCGATGGAGGTGCGGTGGTAGCGGAGGTCGATGTCGGGCTTGAAGCAGGAGACGCGCTGGCGGGCGATGCGGGCTCGCTTGAGGCGGCGGATCAGCTCCTCGGACTTGCCGGAGAACATGGGGCCGGTGATGACTTCGAGGCGGCCGGGGGTGGGTGCGGTCATGTGCGGAGAGCCCTTTGCGGATGGTCTGTGAGCAGGTCTAGGGCTATCCTAAACGGCTTGGGCGGTGGATAATTTGTCCGAAATTTTTAGCGTGGTGGAAGGGCGTTTTTGCTGGGGGTTTTGGGAAAAGTGGTGCTTCGATGTGGTGGTTTTGTGGTCACTAAGCGGTAAAAAGTGTGGCAAACGTGGTTAGCGGACGGTCGTTTTTGAGAGACGAGAAAAATGCCAGTTTTTCAGGATTTATTTTGGAGGGTTTGACAGCGCTGAAGGACTCGGTTTTCGAGGTCGGTTAAGCCGACGGAAATTCTCTTGACGGCACTAAATCAACATATATAGATTTAGTGCCATGAATATGCGAAGGTCTCCGCAAACGACGCGCGTGCTTGCTGAATTTCTGGAGTGCGAGACGGCGTGGAGGTACGGGTATGACATCAGCCGGAACACGGGTCTGAAATCGGGGACGCTGTATCCGATCCTGATGCGGCTGGCGGAACATCGTTTGCTTGAGACGAGTTGGGAGGCGGCGGAAGAGGGACGGCCGCCGCGGCATCTCTACAAGCTGACGCGCGATGGGCTGCGGTATGCGCGGAAGCAGGTGGCCCCGGCTTCCGTAGAGCCCGTCGGAGAGCCGGCGTTCGGTGGGGTGACGGACTGATGACTCTTGTCCGCAGGGTGGCGATGAAGATATCGGGCGTGGTGGTGGTGCGGTATGCCTCGCCGGGCTGTAGGGATTGGGCAGAGGGATTGGCGCGCGAGGTCGAGTTTATCGAGGACGATTGGGACGCGTTGCGGTGGGCGATTGGCAGCACGAGAGTTTTGTTTGACCGTCGGGAGGCTCCGATGACCTCGCTCGCTGACGTTGCCGACAGGGGCCGGCGCCTCTCAGAGCGGGTTAGCAAGGAAAGCTCTGGCTATGCGTATCCACTCATAGTGGCCTTCCCATATTTGCTGAGATTCCTGTACGCCCACAGCTGGCAGCAGCGCATAGGATGCGGTCTGGTTATTGTTACCGCGATCTACCTGTCGGGTGTTCTACGGGTGCAATGGCGGAAGCGGGAAGACCTTTGGAGTGACAATACGGAGTTGGCTCCCTATTGCAGGTTAGAGTTGGCGCGTCAGCGTGATTTCCTCCAGTCTGGCGTCGGAAAGTCGCTTTATTTTGCTACGATCCTCAATTTCATGGGCATGGTATTCGCTCAAAAGGGAGGGGTTCGCGCGAATCCTGTCGTTACGGCATTATGTGTGTCGGCATGCGTACTTGTGACTGTCTCGTGGCGTCGGCCGCGGCAGGTTCAGCGACAAATCGATGAAGTGGACGCGGTACTCAAAGAGATCCGCTGATGGTTTCAGGATTTAGTTTTCGGTTCGCGTGCGCTCGGGGTACGTTGTCTCTTCGGGGCGTCGGTGGGGCTTTCGAAGTCGAGTTTGTAGCCGTCGGGGTCGGTGATGATGGTGACCCACATGGCGTTGCCGACGAAGGGTTCCCGAGGTTTGAGGTCGCGGGACAGGAAGGCGCGGTAGATGGCGAGCGCGTCTTTGCACTGGAAGCAGACACCTTCACCGCGTTTGGTGGTGGGGATGCGGTCGGGGCGGTACTCCTGCAACATGAGGGCTGCACCTTCGAGCTGGAGCCAGCACCAACGAAGGCGGCCTTCGTCGATCCACTTGTTGGTCATGATGAAGCCGAGGCCTTCGACGTAGAAGCGGAGGGAGGCTTCCATGTTTGTGATCATGAGGAAGGGGACGGCCTGCTGGACGTTTAGTCCGGTCATGGGTGCTCCTCAGAGAGTGATTCTGTGGCTTGATTGGAGAGAAGCCCGGGGCTAAGCCCCTTGAAAATTGGGGCCGCTTGCGGCGCGACTAAAGTCGCGCCCTTTCAAGGCGAAGATTTTCAAGATCCTCTACTGCTAGCTGACGAGGGGTTGCCAGAGTTCGATGCGGTTGCCTTCGGGGTCAGTGATCCAGGCGAAGCGGCCGTAATCGGCGTCTTCGCGTTTGGGGTCGATGGTGACGCCGGCGGCGGCTAGTTGGGTGAGGAGCGCGTCGAGGTCGTCTACGCGGTAGTTGACCATCGCGGCCTGTGGGCCGTGCTCGTTGCCGGAGCCGAAGTAGGTGGTGTCGTGGGGGAAGAGGGACCAGGTGGTCATGCCGGTTGTGGCGGGGACCTCGTCGGTCCAGAGAAAGGTGGCTCCGCCATAGTCGCTGAGTGTGATGCCGAGGTGTTGGGAGTACCAGGCGGAGAGGGATTTTGGGTCCTTTGCTCGGAGGAAGACGCCTCCTATGCCGGTGACTCGAGCCATGTGTGCCTCCTGGAAGTTGAGACGAGTATATACATCAGCTTTTGCGTTCGTGGGTCGTCTTGCGGGGTGGAACGGAACAGGCAGCGAACGTGATGTCTCGCTGCCTGTTGTGCTGGCTGTAAGGGTTGTTTTTTAGTGATTGCTCAGGGAGACGCTGCAGACGCTGTTGCTGCCTACCTGCGCGTAGAGGGAGAGATTGTTGAGAGGCGAGGCGCTGGTTCGGAATGCGTAGTTCTGCCCGACGAGCGTGGTGGTGCCTCCAGCTGGGGTGACGTAGACGGTGTAGGTCTGCGCGGGAACGTTGACGAGGAACTCGAAGGCGTAGGTTGTGCCTGCGGTGTAGGGGATGCTGTTGGCTGCGGCGTAGGCGGTGCCGTTGTAGGCGTCGATGAAGCCGGACGGGTTGAAGCGTGCGATGGCAGGGAGGCCAGTGTAGGCGGTCTGCGCGCCGTTGCTGAGGGCCATGACGGTGTTGATGTCGGTGGCGGAGGGCGTTGCGGTGAAGGTCGTGGTGAAGGTCTTGGCTTCACTGGCGACGGTGGTGTTGTTCCAGGTGGTGCTGGCGGTCTGGCAGGACGGTGTGGTGGCGTTTACTGCGAAGCCGCAGACGTTGTTGGTTCCGACCTGCGCGTAGAGGGTGAGCGTGTTGAGTGTGGAGGCGGCGGTGCGGAAGGCGAAGTTGAGACCGACGAGGGTCTTGCTGCCTCCGCGTGGCGTGACCCAGACGGTGTACGTTTGTGCGGCGGTGTTGACGTCGAACTCGAAGGTGTAGGTCTGACCTCCGGTGTAGGGAATGGTGGATGCGGCGGCATAGGCGGTGCCGTTGTAGGCGTCGATGTCGCCGTTGGCATTGAAGCGGACGATGGCGGAGAGGCCGGTGTAGGCGGTCTGCGCACCGTTGCTGAGCCCTACGACGGTGTTGATGGCGTTGCCGGAGGGCGTGGCGTCGAAGGTTGCGGTGAAGGTGCCGGTCTGCGAGGTGAAGGAGGTGTTGGACCAGGAGCTGGTGGCGATCTGGCAGAGGTTGATGGTGTGGGTGAGCGCCTCGAAGAGCGTCATGTGGTTGCCGTAGTCGGTGGTCTCAGCGAGATTCAGAAGACCGTTTTGAATCCAGTTGTAGACGTTGGCGGTACCGTGGAGGCCGGTGGTTCCGGAGCTGGTGGCCATGTTGGGATCGTTGAGGCGGTTGTGGTACTGGTTGTAGCCGATAGCGTAGGTAGAGCCTGCGCCGAGGGTGATCTTGCCGATGTTGGTGGCTCCGGAGGCGGTGCAGTAGTTGCTGGGCGCGGTGATGAGGGCATTCTGTCCGCCGCCCTGGCCTTCAAAGCCGGACATAACGTTCATGGACGCGACGATGCGCTGCTGGGCGTAGCTTCCGGCGTCCTGGTAGAGATTGCCGCCCTGGATCCAGTCGGTCTCGGCGGTGTTCATGGTGCCGGCTATGCTGTCTTCGGTGTGGGTGAGGTCGCGGCAGGTCTCCTGGGCGACGTTGGTGGTGGAGGAGTTGAAGACGGACTGGCCGAACCAGCTGGGGGTTCCGCGCGGCGAGGCTGCGTGCGTGCTGCCGTCGACGGAGTTGAGGTAGTAGAGATCAGGTACGCGACCCTGCCAGAAGCTGCGGGCGGTGGAGAGGAGCGATGCGTTCTCGGTGAAGACGGCGATCTGCATGATGCCGTCGATCATGGACATGTCCCAGTTACCGTTGGTGCCGGAGCCATTCTGGATGACGGGGAGGTAGATGTTGTTGAGCATGTTGGTGAAGGCGGTGATGGAGGAAGACGACCAGCCTGAGCTGGCGCCGCCGGGCTTGCCCCAACGGATGATCTCGGCGGCGCGTGGCCACTTTTCGGTGTCCCATCCGGATTGAAGCGGGCCGTTAGAGCAGTCGGTGCCACTGGGGCAGGAGAGGCCGTTGGTGCCAGCGTAGCCTTTGAAGTTGGCGGCGTAGGTGTTCATGACGTTGATGGCGTTGTTGGCGTAGGTCTGGGTGCCAGTGATGTACCAGAGCAACGCCTGGACGTATGCGGCGTTGGAGTCGTTGTCGGCTGCGGAACATCCGTTGTTGGGAGTGGAGTAGGCTCCGCACTGGTTGATGCCGCCGGACCACGGGCCCTGTACGGTGTAGGTGAGGGAGCCGTAGTTGCTGGCCATGGCTTTATTGACTTGCGAGACGATGATGGAGTTTCCAGCCTGGTAGGCGGCTCGAGTTGCATCGAGTTGCTGCTGGCTGACAACGATACCGGGGTGTACCCATGTCTGGGCCTGGACTGTTTGGGGGGAGTAAAGCGCCGCGCACAACGCGCCGGATAAGAGGGCGAAACCTACAGCAGACTTCCTAACGTACATGGACATCTCCTTAGGTGAAACGAGTTAGATAGTTTGAACTATGGCCGAAATCGACCGGCGACCATGGAAGCATCGGCATTCAGGGCTGTCAAGATAAAAGGCAGGGAGGGAAGTCCTGAAGACAAACGTTTTTACGAGGTGCATGCATGAATGCGATTACACGGTCGGGTGGTCGTTCCTGGTCGATTGGACCGCGGAGATTAGCTGTGGAGGGTGGCTGAGTAGAGGGTCTCTTCGGCGATGTTGGCGGGGCTTTCGAAGTCGAGCTTGTAGCCGTCGGGGTCGCTGATGGTGACGACCCACATGGCGTTGCCGACGAATGGTTGGCGGGGTTCAAGGCCATGTGAAAGGAAGCTGCGGTAGAGGGCGAGCGCGTCTTTGCACTGGAAGCAGATGGATACGCCTTCGCCGCGTTTGGTGGCGGGGACCTGGCCGGGGCGGTACTCCTGCAGCATGATGGCTGCGCCTTCGAGCTGGAGCCAGCACCAGCGAAGTTTGCCCTGGTCGATCCACTGGTTGGTCATGGTGAAGCCGAGGCCTTCGACGTAGAAGCGGAGGGCGGCTTCCATGTTGGCGATCATGAAGAAGGGGACGGCTTGCTGGACGTTTGGTTCAGTCATAAACGATGCCATTTCACCCCCACCAGTCAATTGAGTGATCCCGGGGTTACGTGGTACTATAGATGAATCAGCAGACTACCCTCCGCAGGGTAGAGGGCCAGCGGCTATGTCCGCTCTTTCCCAACACTTCCAGGTATCCCGAGGTTTCACTCACTCAGGCTTGAACTCTGGGAAGTCTTCTGCGACTCGAGATTGGAGTATTTCGTCATGGCTCAAAAATGTGAACTCTGCGGCAAGGGACCGCAGTTCGGCAACAACATCTCGCACGCCCACAACACGACCCGCCGTCGCTGGAACGTGAATCTGCAGCCTGTCAAAGCCGTCGTCGATGGCGTCAGCAAGCGCATGCGCGTCTGCACCAGCTGCATCAAGACCGGCAAGATCGTCAAAGGCTAAGCCGAAACCTTTTAGAAACAAGTCGCCCCAGCCGCATTACAGCCGGCTGGGGCTTTTCCTGTTTTTCTACTGTTATTGCTTTTCGAAGCCCAGCGATGCGCTATTGATGCAGTAGCGCATACCCGTAGGCTTTGGGCCGTCCGGAAATAAGTGGCCCAGATGGGCGCCGCACTTCGCGCACGTCACCTCGATCCGCCGCATTCCCAGCGTGCTGTCTTCATGCGCCTCGATTGCCTCAGCTGACACCGGCAGCCAGAAGCTGGGCCACCCGCTCCCCGAATCGAACTTCTTGTCCGAGGTAAACAGCGGAGCGTTACATGCAGCGCATTGGTAGACCCCGCTCTCGTGATTATTCAGCAGGGCTCCGGTAAAGGCCCGCTCCGTACCCTTCTCGCGCATTACGTGGAACTGCTCTGGAGTCAACAGTTCGCGCCACTCGGCTTCCGTCTTCTGAACCTTGTCGACCTTTGTCGTCTCAGTCATCGCTCTATCCTCCTCTATCTATTGGATTAGATGTTCGAAGGCGAATTAAGCTCCAGCCTTGGCGACGACCTCGATCTCGACCAGCGCATCCTTCGGCAATCCGGCAACGGCAACCGTGGACCGCGCGGGTGGAATCACCCCTTCCGGGGCCAGATAGGTCGCGTAGACCTCGTTCATCGCCGCAAAGTCGCCCATGCTCTTGAGGAAGACCGTCGTCTTCACTACATGGGTCAGGTCGAGTCCGGCTTTGGCCAGCACTGCCTTGATGTTCTCGAACACCCGCCTGGTCTGCTCGGGGGCGCCACCCGCAACCAGCTGTCCGGTGGCGGGATCGAGCCCGATCTGCCCGGAGGCGAACAGCGTATCGCCGGACCGAACCGCTTGCGAGTAGGGGCCAATCGCGGCCGGGGCTTCCTTAGTCGAAATCACAGTCTTCACTTGATCGCTCATATCCGCTAAGTCTATCGTCTTCCCCGCCCCGCGCAAATGCAGCAGGTAACGGCAAGGCGACGACAAGGCTAACTTTGCGAGGACAGGAGGAGCTCTTGTGAACTTACCGGAGGCTTCCGTGACTTAGGAACAATGGACTGTTCCCTAGCCGACTTATGATTCGGAACCCGCGTGGCCTCAAAGCTGGTAATCTTCCACCCGCCGGAGGGCAGTCTCTGATAGACCCTCGTATAGCGGTAAGTGCCCTTTACCGAAGCCCCCTCGTTGGTCCCCTCCACCTCGGCCAGTGAGGTCACGATGGCGATCCCGCCAATGAGCTTCACCTTCATATCGCTCAACTCGATCTTGTTGATCTGTACGCGATGAGCCCGTACCCGGTCCAGGAGCTGCGCCTTGGTATTGACCTGGCCGGACATTGAGATCCCGATAAAGTCCTCGGAGAGCATCTTGTCCATGGTCGCTGCATCACCCGCCAGCTGGGCTTTGCGCCACTGCTCCTCCAGGGCCTCTACCTGTCTCTTGACATCGTGCTTATCGTGATGAGCCGCCTGAGCCAATGCCGGCCGCGCACCGGTCACCATGCCCAACAGGGTCACAGACATAGCTGCAACCACCACCAGCAGGGCGCGACTTGTAGGACCAGTGCAGAGCATAGGCGTACCGGATAGTAGACCGCTTCTCGCCAAGAGTCAAAACAACTTTCGTTGTACGAAGCCGCTCAACGCAAAGCATTTACAGCCGCAGGCTCCTCAACTGACAGCCGTCAGATTCTCTACCTGCCGGTCGCGCATCCGCTGATACAGCCCGCCGATCGCATACTGATGAAAGTGCGGCGCATTCCGATGATGGTCCAGCGCAGCCTCATCCGCATACTGCTCGTAGATTAGCACCGTGCAGGCGTCGCCCTCGATAAAGTGAGGAATGTAGCTCACGCACCCCGGTTCTTTGCGAGACTCTGTCGTCAGCTGCCGCAACATCTCCGCCACATCTTCGTGATCGGCCTGGTCAAACGTCATCCGTACAGTGAAACTCAACATAACTGGGCCTTTTCTTTCTTATCAAGATGCTGAAACCAGTTGCTGCATGAATCGGCGCTAAGCCTCCAGCGTCCCGGCAAACTCCGGCAGCGTCATCGTCTGATCGCGATCCGGCCCTGTCGAGACCATACCAATCTTCGCACCGGATTCCTTCTCGATAAACCGCAGATAATCCTGCGCCAGCTTCGGCAGTTTGTCGAACTCCGTAATCCCCTCGGTTGACTCGTTCCAGCCCTTCAGCGTTGTATAAATCGGCTGAATCGACTCAAACCCGCGCATATCCGCCGGAATCACGTCCGTCACCTTGCCGTCGATCTTGTAGCCCGTGCATACCGGAATCTCCCCGCATGCATCCATCACGTCCATCTTCGTAACCACCAGCCACTCGGTGCCGTTGATCATGTTGCTGTAGCGCAGCAGCGGGAGGTCAAGCCAACCGCAACGTCGCGGACGGCCGGTCACGGCTCCATACTCCTGCCCACGCGCTCGCAGCAACTCAGCGGAATTGTCGTGGATCTCCGTGGGGAACGGCCCTTCGCCCACGCGCGTCACATAAGCTTTCGTCACGCCGATCACGGTGCCGATCTTGGTCGGGCCAACGCCCGTACCCGTCACTGCGCCGCCCGCCGTAGAAGACGACGACGTCACGAACGGATACGTCCCATGATCGATATCCAGCAGCGCGCCCTGCGCCCCTTCGAACATCACCTTCTCGCCGTTCTGGATCGCATCATTCAGGAGTACCGCCGTATCCGTCACAAACGGAGCGACGAGCTCAGCCATCCTCGAGTACTCCTCGTACATCTCCTTCGGATCCAGCGGCTCAGTTCCGAACAGCGCATGCGCAATCGTGTTCTTCTCGTCGCAGGCGTTCTTGATGTGCGTCCGCAGCAGCGCAGGGTTCAGCATATCGATCACCCGCAGCCCGTTGCGATGCACCTTGTCCTCATACGCCGGCCCAATTCCACGTCGCGTCGTCCCGATCTTTGTCCGCCCCGGCGCGGTCTCCGCCGCAAGTTCAATCATCCGGTGATACGGCAGGATCACCTGCGCCCGATTCGACACAAAAAGCTGTCCGTCGACCGGCAAGCCAGCCTCTTTCAGCTTCTTCACCTCGCCCAGAAACGCTGCCGGGTCGAACACAACGCCATTGCCGATGACGCCCTTGCACTCTGGCCGCAGCACACCGCACGGAATCAACTGGAGCACGAACTTCTTGCCGCGGATGATGACCGTATGCCCGGCATTGTGGCCGCCCGCATACCGCGCCACGACGGAGAACTTCTCCGACAGCACATCCACAATCTTGCCTTTGCCCTCATCGCCCCACTGGGCACCCAAAATGACCGCTGATTTGCGTTGACTCACGACGGATATGTTCTCCAAAGGATTGGTTTTCTGGCCGGATAAGCGCACACCGCACTGGTGACCGCGCCTCTACCATCATATCGCGTCCCGTAAGATTGCCTCAGGAGCCAGCCTATGAATGTGATTCTCTTCGGCGCAACCGGCATGGTAGGCCAGGGCGTCCTGCGCGAGTGCCTCCTCGCCCCGGACGTGCAGCAGGTCCTCGCAATTGGCCGCAGCGCCACTGGCCAGGAGCATCCGAAGCTCCGTGAGCTGGTCGTGCGAGACCTGATGGACCTCTCCGACCTCGAACCCCAGCTCTCCGGCTACGACGCGTGCTTCTTCTGCACCGGAGTCTCCTCAGCTGGAATGACTGAGGAGAAATACTCCCACCTCACCTACGACCTTACGGTCTCGGTAGCCCAGACCCTGGCCCGTCTCGACCCCGAAATGACCTTCATTTACGTCTCAGGAGCCGGAACCGACAGCACCGAAAAAGGCCGCGTCATGTGGGCCCGCGTCAAAGGCCGCACCGAAAACGCCTTGCTGCGCCTGCCCTTCAAAGCTGCCTTCATGTTCCGGCCAGGCTTCATCCAGCCGCTGCACGGCATCCGCTCGAAGACAAAGCTCTACCAGTTCTTCTACGACATCCTTGCCCCTATCCAGCCGCTGCTAAAGGGACGCTTCCCCAAATACATCACCACGACCGAGCAGATGGGTCGCGCCATGCTCAGGGTCGCCAGGCAAGGCTACCCAAAGCCGATCCTCGAATCGCTCGATATCAACATCGCGTAAGGCTACTTCGTCGATGCACGATTCGCCGCGGTCTGCGGTCTTACCGTCAATGGAAACTCCAGCGCGCCCATCCTCCCCGAAGCCACGTCGTACACTCCTATCCGCACCGTCACATCCCCATACGGAATATCCAGCTCCTGATAAAACGGCAGCCCCGTCCTGAGCGCATCCGCGTATACCTTCGGCTCCAGATCCAGCTTCTGCGTATTCAGAATTGAATTGAGAGGCTTGCCCTGCTGATCGTAGGCAATCACCATCGTCATCAGCATTCCGTGCCGAATCCCATCGTCGGTCTGGACCATCTGTGTATGCACCACATCGGTGGCGTATCCAAAGACATATCGCGTCACCGGCTTCACTGTCTTAGGGTTATCTCCCTTGATGGCGTCGGAAGGCGTCGGCTGCTTCTCCTCCGCCGCAGCCTGAATCCTGAAGAGAAGCTCTGACGACGGCGGCGCTCCCGGCTCCATCTCGGTGCGAAAGATGCTGCCCGCCCGAGTGCTCTGTTCTTTATCCGGCTGTTCCTTTCCCTTTGCCACAGCCTTCGCATCGGGAGCGACATATCCGTGTCGATACAGCAGTTTGTACCCCGGCTGCGCTAACCTCACCTCGATCTTGTGAAATTTTCCATCCTGCTTTACACCGGCCGGGTCATACGCAAGCGTGTAGTACTGATCGCCGCCTTTAATCACATCGGCCATCGCGCCCTTCAGATCGTTCGTGTTGTAGATCGCCTTGCCGCCGGTGTCCTGCGCGATCGCTTCCATCGTGTCGTGCTCTTTCGTTACCTGCTCGAACGCCAGGTCGGTCGCCTGGGACTGGTAATAGCCGTTCCTCAAAGAGCTCGCTCCGCCATTCGAAGGCGCGAACCCCGGATTCTGAAAGAATCTACGCGCATCAATCGGATAGACCGCCACCCGCGCCGCCGCCAGCCGCTGTGCCGTTGCCCGCACATCCATCGAGTAGTCACGCATCATCCTGTACGCATCGGTCTGGTTGAAGTCCGGATCGACACCAATCGGAAACGACGCCGAAAACCAGATCAAATTTTTTCGTCCGGGCAGAGGTCCGAGATATCGGCCTAGCTGGTCCATCGCCGCCAGTGTCTCCTTCACGCGAAGGTCGTCGCTGAACGAACCTGTGTCCGAGACAAACTGACGCATAGTATTGATCTGCGCAAGTGTCGCTATTCGTTGCTCGGGTGAGCTGTTAGCGTTGCCGAGATTGCCCGCCGACAAAGCCTGATCCTGACGCTTCTCCTCAGAGCTGCTGCTCCGCAGGCGTAATCAGCAATGGCGATATATCCACCCCTTCGATCCCGCCCTTCCGGTTCAACGTGTTCAGCAGAACCGTCGGGTCCGTCGTGAACCCATTCACCATCCGCAGATGAGACGAAAGCGTAAAGATTGCAATGCGTGTTCCCGGAGGAATCGCCTTCAGGTACGCGATCATCTCCTTGCGCACCATCATCTGGTCTTCCGTCGGCGTGTTCAGCGAGTCCAGCAGGACGACATCCACGATGTCGCTCTTCACCTCCGCCGGAAAGTTCGAATACATCCCCTCAGGCAGCTTCGGTGTCTTTCCCACTGTAGTGGCCGCTCCACCGTGCGCTTCAAAATAGGTAATCGCCTGAGGCTTGCCGTCCTCGTAGATCGCAAAGTCACCCTGTTTCAACCCCGGCACCGACTGTCCGGATCGATCCCCCACCACAACATCCACCAGCACCGTTTGTGTCCCCGTCTTGATTGTCGCCACGGGGGCTCCCGCAGCCGGAGGCGTCTGACCAAGGCCGACCGCACAAAGGAGCGCACTACCAGAAACGTAAAGCAAGCCACCTCTAAGACTCCAAAAGCGCATAACGCCTCACAACCTTCCCGCGCCCCAAGATCCGGGAATTCGAGGACAGTTTATAAAAACTCCACCCCATATGCGCAATAGCCGCAAACTCCTGCCTTATCGAAGACTCTCGCCCGCTCATCTTCTTGTCGGTTATGCTTCCGGTTACCACTCATGTCTTCCTCGCGCGCGCTGTACGCCACTACAGTCTTTCTCTCGGCCTTCCTCCTCTTCCTGGTCGAACCCATGGCCGTCAAGCAGCTCCTTCCTATCCTCGGGGGATCATCCGCCGTCTGGCTCACCTGCCTGGTTTTCTTCCAGCTCACCCTCCTCGCCGGATACCTCTACGCCCACTGGCTCAACCGGAGCGAATTCACCCGCCCGCGGCAGCATCTCCACCTCGCTCTGCTGGCATTGGCCATCCTCGCTCTCGCCTCGACACACGTCTTCCATCCCGACCTGAGCACCGGGACAGCCCACCCGGTCACCACTATCTTCGCCTCGCTCACCTTATCGATCGGACTGCCCTTCCTCCTCCTCGCCTCGACCAGCCCACTCCTGCAAGTCTGGATTGCGAACGCCGACAAGGGTCCCGTTCCCTACCGTCTCTTCGCCCTCTCGAACGCCGGTTCGCTCCTCGCCCTCCTCGCCTACCCCACATCGGTTGAACCCCACATCGCCCTCAACCACCAACGAACCCTCTGGCTCCTCGGCTTCATTTTCTACGCGATCCTCTGCGCCTCTCTCACGCGCCAAAACCACCCCGCAACACCTGAACTCACCGTCCCGGAACAGACCTCAACCACCCCGGTCTCGACCAAGCTCCTCTGGTTCCTTCTCCCCATGGTCGCGGCGATGCAGTTGAGCGCCGTCACCAGTCACCTCACCGTCAACATCGCCGCCATCCCCCTGCTATGGGTCCTCCCATTAGCTGTCTACCTCCTCACCTTCATCCTCGCCTTTGAGTTCCCCTCCTTCTACCGCCGCGGCATCGTCGTTCGCCTGCTCGTCATCATGCTGGCCAGCCTCGGCTACGCACTCTCCAAGACCGAGACCTCCTTCCCCATCACCATCAGCATTCCCTTCTTCCTCGCCGAGTGCTTCGTCGCCTGCCTCTTTTGTCACGCCGAAACGCACGACCTCCGCCCCGAGCACCCCTCCGAGACCACCTTCTTCTATCTACTCATCGCCGCCGGCGGAGCCACCGGAACCTTTTTCATCGGCATCGCCAGCCCGCTTATCTTCTCCGCCAACTACGACCTCGCCATCGCCTTCTTCCTCACGGCAGTCATGGCCCTGGTCGTCACATGGCCCGAGGGCTGGCCCCAGCGCCTCCTCTGGTCGACCAGCAGCATCCTGCTCTTCGGGCTCCTCGTTCTTCTTCACAACGGATTTCGCCGTCAGGCCCTACTCGAGACTCGCAACTTCTACGGGACCCTCCGCGTCAAGCAGAGCGTCACCTCTCCGCAAGGCATCACCATGCGCACGCTGGTCAACGGAACCATCCAGCATGGAACTCAGCTCTTCGACCCAGACCTGATGAAGGTTCCCACCACCTACTACGCCCGCGACTCCGGCGTAGGCCTCGCCATCCGCTACTGCTGCGACTCCACTCGCCCACGCAACATCGGCGTCATCGGCCTCGGCGTCGGCACCATTGCGGCTTACGGAACCCCCGGCGACCGCATCCACTTCTACGAGATCAACCCGAAGGTTCAGCCCATCGCGCAAAACCTCTTCACCTACCTCCGCGACTCACGCGCCCAGATCACCTATGCTGAAGGCGACGCCCGCACCTCCCTGACGCACGAACCGCCGCAAAACTTCGACGTCCTCGTCATCGACGCATTCTCCGGTGACGCCATCCCGCTGCATCTCCTGACCACCCAGGCCCTCGACCTCTACAAAACTCATCTTGCCCCCAACGGCATCCTGGCCTTCCACGCCTCCAATCAGTACCTCGACCTCGCCCCCGAGATCGCCCTGCTCGCCGCCTCCGCCAATATGCAATCCCGCATCGTGGATGTCCCCTCAAACGAAGCTCTCGGAGAGTTTCGCTCCACCTGGGTTCTGGTCACCAACAACACTGAATTCCTGACTCACCCAGAAGTCGCCCCTTACGCCCTCCGCATCGACCCCATGCCCAGCCTTCACCCCTGGACCGACGACTACTCCAGCCTTCTCCCACTACTCCTCAGAGGCCACGACTAAGCAGTACAAACATCAACCCGCGGTGTGGAGAGAGACTCCCTCAGGGGCTAAAGCCCTATGGAAATCGAGCTGCTTGCGGCACGGCTGAAGCCGTGCCCTTAAGCAAAACGGACTTTCAGCATCCTCTAAAGCCTTTAATCCGCGCCGATCCGCGGTCGCCTACTGCCCCCAAGCCAACCCATCGGCAAACTTGCCCGCGTCAATCAACTTCTCCACCTTCCATCCTGCCAGATCGATCACCGCCACCTGGTCCGAAAAATTACAAGCAACATAAGCCCTCTTCCCATCCTTGCTCACGACAACCTCCGCCGGGCCGCCTCCCACATCGATCGTCTTCGCCACTTTCAGCGACTTCAAATCCACCACCGCTAACTGCTTCGTCTCTCTTAGGGTCACCAGCAGCCACCGCCCGTCCAGCGTCGCAGCCGTCCCGTATCCCGGACTCGGCAGATCAATCCACGTCTTCACCTGATTCGTCGCTGTGTCGATCACCGCCAGCCTTGGCGTCTTCTGGTCCGCCGTAAACACCATGCTCCCATCCCGCGAGATCGAAATCCGCTGCGTGTTCCCCGAGATCGGAATCACCGCCAACGTCTTCCGCGCCACCATATCCAGCACCGACACCGTCCCCGGCCCCACATTCGCTGTATAGCCGCGCTTCCCATCCGCCGATAGCACCAGCATGTGCGACTGCTCCTGCCCCGTCGGCACTGTACCCACAATCTTCAGGGTCTTCGGGTCGATGATGCTGACGGTCTTATCCAGCTCCGTCGTCACATAAAGCATTCCGCTGTTCTTGTCATACACCGCGCAGTGCGGCCGCACCCCATGCCCAAAATCGACCTTCCCCACAATCTTCCGGCTCGGCAGATCGATCACCGAGATCTCACTCCCATCGGTCCCCGGCTTACCCACACCAGCATTCCCATAGATCGGCACATAAGCCGTCTTCCCATCGGGAGAAGTCGCCAGCTCATGTCCCGTAACCCCACCCACTGGCACCGTCGCCACCTGCTTCCCCGCGGCCGTGTCGATCAAACTAAGATCCTGGCTATGCTGATTCGCCACCAGCAGGGTCTGTCCCTGAGCCCCAACAGCCAACCCAACAACACCAACCATCCCAAGACACAACCCAATCATCTTCGTCATAGGTCCACAAGTATAACCACACTAACCCTCCTGCCTTTTTAATCCGTGAAATCCGGAAAATTCGCGGTCGCCCTTCCCATCGGTGTCATCGGTGTAGATCGGTGCTAAGCCTCTCCCCATATACTGCAGAGGCATGCCCGAACTCCCCGAAGTCGAAACCATAGCCAACGGCGTTCACGAGCGCGTTCAGGGCGAGACCATCCGCAGCGTCTGGACCAGCAACAAGCCCCAGACCTTCAAATCCCCGCCCGAGGCCATCGCCGAAACCCTCACTAACGCTCGCATCGACCGCGTCCACCGCGTAGGCAAGACTATAGTCGTCGACCTCACCCACGATAAAAAGCCAGCACAGTTCCTGATCCACCTCGGCATGACCGGCCGCCTGCTCGTCTCCACCCCGGACACCCCCATCCCACCCCATACCCACGCCATCCTCACCCTCAGCAGTGGCCGCGAGCTCCGATTCGTCGACGCCCGCCGCTTCGGCCGACTCTCCGTAGCCACCGATGCCTATACCGGCCCTGGCCGCGAACCCCTCACCATCCCGCTCGAAGACTTCATCGCCCTCTTCCGCTCCCGCAAGACCCCCATCAAGGCCGCGCTCCTCAACCAATCCCTCCTCCACGGCGTCGGTAACATCTACGCCGACGAGGCGCTCTTCCACGCCGGCATCCGACCCACGCGCCACGCTGGCCGCCTCACCCGCGACGAACTCACCCGCCTCCGCGCCGCCCTCATCAAAGTCCTCAAGCACGCGATCAAGCTAGGCGGCTCCTCTGTCTCCGATTACGTAGACGCCGAGGGTGTAGCCGGATTCTTCCAGCTCCACCATCACGTCTACTCCCGCACCGGCGAGCCCTGCCGCATCTGCAAAGCCCCCATCAAGCGCGTCGTCATCGGAGGCCGCAGCACCCACTTCTGCCCCACCTGTCAGAAATAAAACGCAGTAACTTCAAGGTAGAATTTCGGATACACAAAAGCGCGCGTGCCCATGGAGATAAGGGATGCCCGATCTATGGCGAATACTGCTGCCCATACTACTCATCCTCCCCTTCTCGTCAGCACAAGAGACACATAACCACCCCGCACCTGAGAAGCTGGGAAAAGTATCGTTTCCGATCTCTTGCACACCGGCGGTTCAGGAGCAGTTCGACCGAGGCGTGGCACTGCTTCACTCCTTCGCTTACACCGCTGCTGAAGAGGCATTTCAAAGCGTGGCCAAGCTGGACCCGCAGTGTGCGATGGCCCATTGGGGGATAGCAATGTCGTACTTTCATCAGCTCTGGGAACCGCCCATTGCCCCTGCCACAATCTCGATTGCGCAAAAAGAGATCCAACGCGCGCAACAGATCGGGGCAGCCACCGAACGCGAGCGCCAGTTCATCCATGCGCTGAGCTTGCTCTATCAGGACGCGGCCACCGTTCCCTACCCTACGCGGGCGCTGAACTACGAACATGCGATGAGCGATCTCGCGTCAGCGAACAGACAAGACGTCGAAGCACAGGTGTTCTACGCGCTCGCACTCCTGGCCAACGCATCTCCTGCCGACAAGACCCATACGAAGCAGAAACAGGCGGCCGATCTGCTTGAGCCGCTGGATCGCGCCTATCCGCAGCACCCGGGGATCCCTCACTACCTCATCCACGCTTACGACAATGCGGAACTCGCGCCAAAGGGTCTGCCGGCGGCAAGAGCCTACGCACAGATTGCCCCCTCAGCGCCGCACGCATTGCACATGCCCTCGCATATCTTCACGCGACTCGGCCTATGGGACGACTCCATCACTTCCAACCTTGCAGCAAGGGATGCGGCGCACCAGCAGGGCGACACAGGAGAAGAGCTGCACGCCATGGATTATCTCGTCTATGCCTATCTCCAGAGTGGACGCGACAAAGATGCGGCGCAGGTCATTCAGCAACTCAAATCCATGCCGAACATGAACGCAGGCGATTTCAAAATTGCGTACGCCTCTACTGCGATGCCGGTCCGTTACGCAGTTGAACGAGCTCAATGGGCCGACGCTGCCAGCATCGTTCCTCCGACAGGAGCGCCGCCTCAGGTTGTCGCAACTGCGGTGTGGGCTCGGGGCCTGGGGCTTGCTCGGAGTGGACACCCCGCCGAGGCACGTGCGGAGATCGACAGATTGCAGCAGATCGAAGAGCAGCTTCGCACGTCTGGCAACAACTATTGGGCCACACAGGTCGGGATTCTGAAGCGCGAAGTCATGGCGTGGTCAGCCCAGGCAAACGGGAAGCCGGATGAAGCCGCTGCCTTGATGCGCGCGTCAGCCGATGAGGAGGATGCAGTCGAGAAGCTTCCGGTGACACCAGGGCCGATTGTTCCGGCCCGCGAACAGCTCGGCTACCTGCTCCTGCAGCAGAATCACCCGGATATGGCGTTGAAAGAATTTGAGACAGCACTCGCAGATGCCCCCGGGCGGCATGGAGCACTTGAGGGTGCCACACAGGCCGCCAGGCTCTCCGGCGAGAAATAACCTCTCATTTCGCTCGATGGACCCAACACTTTGTCCGCAGCCTAGTTCATTCGCAACCTCGCGCAAAAATGAACATAGGCGTCGGCGATACCTTCTAATGAGACGCCGAGGCCTTGGCCTGCCTTTTCTCCGCGTCAACCAACTGCCGCACGATCGATGGAAAATCGCTCAGATCAATTTTCTTCTGCGCGTGATCTACCACCAGCCCCTCACAAACAATCGTGTCGGCAATATGTGTTGATGAAGCTCGTTCCAATCTGCACGTACGCGTCTTCAACGGTCCCGGAAGCGGATCCTCCGGAACAGGATGACAGGCGGAATCGCCCGCCCCTCTCTCACAGTGCAATATTTGCATCTGCTTCTCGCGCTTCACCTCTCGGCTCTGAACGCGGATCAGAACATCGTCCTCCGTGCGGCTCCATGTTCCAAGTCGTACGATGAACCCCTCATTCAGATTCAATCCAATGGGATGCTTTCCATCAGTCTTGATGAAGGTCGCCGTGACCTCGACGTACACACCCTCAAGGTAGAGAATCACCAACGTCCCGTACGCGTATCGAAGTCCTTCACTATGGGGAGCACCCGCCGCTCTCTCCCACTTCAGAGGCGTCACAAAGACCCGATTCGGGTCAGGATCAAGCTCCTGCGCCGTGACGACACGCCCTGCCAAGATCAGAGCGAGCAAACCCACCAGCGAAATCCGCCCCATCCAGCTACTCCCTATTCCCTGCCCCCTACACCCGCTTTACAACCCGGCCGCCTGCTCCGCGCTCACCGCCGCCCCAATCACTCGAACCTCAGGCTTGTCCTCGACGATCTCAAGCGAGTAGCTCTGCAGCGGACTCATCTTCACCATCTGCTGCATGTAGTCCTTCAGCATCGGCATATCCAGAAACCGTGCATTGAACCCTGTCAGGAAGAACTTTCCGGTCCCGGCCATGTGGATCGACGTCGCCGTAGCCGCAGCCAGCGCCTTATGCCATAGCCGCTTGAACTCCAGGCACCGCGGATCGCCCTTCTTGGCTTCCTCAAACACCTCTTCCGGCTCCATATCCAGAAACCGCAGACGCATCGCGCGGTGCCCCATGATGCCTTCCATGTGCCCGCGCCCGCCGCACCCGCAGAACCGCTCCTTCTCGTCCAGCGTCACAACCGAGTGGCCGCCCTCCCACACGCCCTTCGTAAACGGGTAGCGCCCGTACCCGATGCCCACGCCCAGCGTCCACACGCGAATCATGCTGTCCAGCTTGCCATGTACGGAAGCCAGTCCCGCAGCCATCGCATCCGCATCGTTCAGCACCGGACCGGCGCGTTGATGTCGTGACTCCGCAACTGCGACGCCACCAGATCCCGCAGTCGCGCACCCTTCAACTGCGGCAGGTTCGGAGCCTCTTCCACCACGCCACTCTTGATGAGCCCGGGCACCGCCACCCCAACCGCATCCAGGTCCTTGTGCCCGTTCGCCGCCAGCACAACCTGCTTGCAGATCGTCTCCACAAGAGCTTCCGTGTGCAGTTCCACCAGCGCGTCCCGGTCCTCTTCATTCTCTGGAAAGCGCCGCAGCCCACCCTCCAGCTTGTGGTCCACCACCAGCCCAGCTACGATCCGATCCGACAACGTGACGCCAATCGTCTTCGCCATGCCTCATCCGCCTTATTGGGCCCGCGTTCTCTATTCGAACTTGCTCACGCGATTCAACCCGTTGAAAGCCGCCACTTTATAACATTCCGCCAGCGTTGGATAGTTGAAGACCGTATCCACGAAATATTCCAGCTTTCCGCCCAGCGCCATCACGGCCTGCCCAATGTGCAGCAGCTCGCTCGCACCCTCGCCGATAATGTGCACGCCCAGAATCGCATGGTTCACCCGGTGGAAGATCAGCTTCAGCCGGCCCGTCGTATCGCCGCGAATCTGACCGCGCGCAATCTCGCGGTAGTAGGCCACGCCCACCTCGTACGGCACGTCCTCTTCGGTCAGCTGCTCCTCGGTCTTGCCGATAAAGCTGATCTCCGGAATCGTGTAGATCCCGTACGGATAAAGCCCGGGTTCGACAGAATCGTTTCGTCGCCAAACGCCCGCGCCGCGCCAATCCGCCCCTGCTCCATCGACACCGACGCCAGCGACGGAAACCCGATCACATCGCCCACCGCAAAGACGTTCGGCACCTTCGTCCGGAAGTCCTTGTCCACCGGAATACGGCCGCGCTTGTCCGCCTCAATCCCGACCGCCGCCAGATTCAGCTCATCCACGTTGCCCTGCCGCCCGACCGCGTACAGCAGCGCGTCGCCCTGAACCTTCTTCTTGCTCTCAAGATTCGCGACCACGGTGCCGTCCGGCATCTCTTCGACCGACTCCACCTCTTCGTTCAGCCGCATCGTCACGCGCGAGTCGCGCAGGTGGTAGCTCAGCGCCTCGACGATCTCCTGGTCGGCAAACTCCAGCAGCCGCGGCCGCCGCTCAATCAGCGTCACCCGCACGCCCAGCGCGGAGAACATGCACGTGTACTCCACCCCGATCACGCCGCCGCCCACCACGATCATCGTCTTCGGCAGGTTCGGCAGATCCAGCACCTGGTCGGAGTTGATGATGCTCCGCCCGTTGATCGGCACCTTCGGCGAACGCAGCCGGCTTGGTTCCCGTCGCGATCAGCACGTTCTTCGTCTCGTACACCGTCGAGCCGCGCGAGTTCGTCACCTTGACGTGCGTTGCGTCCTCAAAGCTCGCCATGCCCACCAGCATCTCGATGTTGTTGCGCGAGAGCTGCGCCTCGGTCACGTCGATCTCGGTCTTGATCACGTGCTGCACCCGGAACGCCAGGTCCGCCATGGTGATGCGTTCCTTCACCCGGTAGTTCATCCCGTAGATGGACTTGTAGTTGTACCCGGAGAGGTGCAGCACCGCCTCGCGCATCGTCTTCGATGGAATGGTCCCCGTGTTGATGCAGGCGCCGCCCACCACCTCGCGCATCTCCACCAGCGCGACCTTCTTGCCCAGCTTCGCGCCGTAGATCGCGGCGCGCTGCCCGGCCGGACCGGACCCGATGACGATCAGATCGTACACACTACTCATAAACTCTTAACTCTTTGCGCCGTAGCGTCCGTTGGGGTTCCCGTTGTGGCCCGACATCCCATCAAGGGGCCGTCTCTGTAGAAGAGGAGAAATCTGCCTTACAGCCTAAAACTACCACAGAGTCATGAACCTAACCCTCCTCCCGGGAAGCAACCCCCGTACCTACTACACTTATCGACGTGCTCCGCTGCGCCATCACAAACCGCACCCTCTTCCCCGGCGACGACGCCCACCAGCAAGCCGCCCTGGTCCGCCAAGCCGCCCTCTGGGCCCAGCAAGGCATCGACCTCATCCAGCTCCGCGAAAAAGACCTCCCCACCGCCGCCCTCGCCACCCTAGCCCGAAACATCCTGCAGGCCATCGAAGGCACCCCCACCCGCCTCCTCATCAACTCCCGGGCCGACGTAGCCCTCGCCACCGGGGCCCACGGAGTCCACCTCACCTCCGCCCCCGGCGAGCTCACCCCCACCCAGGTCCGCCAGCTCTACGCCCAGACAACCGCCGGCTCACCCCAAATCACCATCTCCTGCCATACCTTAGCTGATGTCGAACGCGCCCGAAGCGAGCAGCCAATTGCAATCCTTTTCGCTCCGGTCTTCGAGAAGTCCATCGCAGGCCAGCTGGTCATTCACGGCTCCGGCCTCGACCGCCTCCGCGAAGCCTGCCGCGCCGCCGCACCCGTCCCCATCTACGCCCTGGGCGGCGTAACTTCTGAAAATTCAGCACAATGCCTCAAAGCCGGAGCCGCCGGAATCGCCGGAATCCGCCTCTTCCACACGCCCGATTCATCGCACCCATTCAACCCGAACAGCCCGTTTACCAAGCCGTAGAACAGGGTTTTGCCCAAGGTAATCAAGCGACGCAATCTTACCGGAGAACTTCTCCCCATTAATACTGACTGCATTTTCGGAGATTTTGCGATTGGCTTCTCCGGTAGATGCAGCGAGACCGGCAAGGTGCAGGAACTTTGCGACCTTAATGGACGTGCCTCCGTCTTCGGCGGGAGCGGTCAGACCGTCTTCCGTAAGAGCGACTTTGACTACGGGAACGTCTTCGCTGACTCCGCGCTGTTGGAATTGCTTCGCCCAGTTCTCGGCGGCAGCATCGGCCTCGGCCTGCGAGTGAAAGTCGCGGGTGATGGCGTGGGCGAGGTTCTTCTTCGCCTGCATGGGATGCAGCGTGCCGCTCGCAACGTCGGCCTGCATCTGCGCGATCTCGGATTGGCGGAGGTCGGTGAGGAGCGTCCAGTACTTCCACATGAGCTCGTCGGAGATGGACATGAGCTTGCCGTACATCTCGGAGGCGGGCTCGTGGATGCCGATGGCGTTGTTGAGGGACTTCGACATTTTTTGTACGCCGTCGAGGCCCTCGAGGATCGGGTTCATGAGGATGATCTGCTGGGGCTGACCGAAGTGCTTTTGCAGGTCGCGGCCCCGCATTAGGTTGAACTTCTGGTCGGTGCCGCCTAGCTCGACGTCGCATTGGAGCGCGACGGAGTCATAGCCCTGGGCGATGGGGTAGATCATCTCGTGCAGGGCGATGGGCTGCTCGTCGTTGAAGCGCTTGTGGAAGTCCTCGCGCTCGAGCATCTGTGAGACGGTGAACTGCGCGAGGAGCTTCACGAGGTCGTAGTAGCTGAGCTTGTCGAGCCACTCGGAGTTGTAGCGGACCTCGGTTTTGACGGGGTCGAGGATCTTGAAGACCTGCTCTTTGTAGGTCTCAGCGTTGGCGGCGATCTGCTCGGGCGTGAGGGGCTTGCGGGTGACGTTGCGGCCGGTGGGGTCGCCGATGAGCGCGGTGCTGTCGCCGATGAGGAAGATGACGGTGTGGCCTAGCTGCTGGAAGTGGCGCAGCTTGCGGATCAGCACCGTGTGGCCCAGATGAAGGTCGGGTGCAGTGGGGTCGAAGCCGGCCTTGATGCGCATGGGCTTGCCTGAGGCGATGGATTGAGCGATGCGCTCTTTGAGGGCTTCGAGCGGGAGGATCTCGGCGGCGCCTTTGGCGATGAGGTCGAGCTGGTCTTCTACGGAGGGAAAGGACATGTCGTTTTTAAGTATAAAGATGGCTGAGGACTTGGGGATGCCGGACAGGAAGCGTAAGCCGGAGAGGGAGACTCCGCGTAAGGACAAGATTTGCAAGGCTTGTGGGCGGACGTTTGCCTGGCGCAAGGAGTGGGAGCAGGACTGGGACGTGATGAAGTATTGCAGCGATGCCTGCCGCGGCCGCACTCCGGGAGAGGCGGATACTGCGCTTGAGACCGCGATTCTGGAATTGCTGACTGAATTGGATGTGGGGAAGACGATCTGTCCTTCTGAGGCGGCGAAGTTGGTGGGCGGGTTGGAGACACGTCGGGCCTGGGAGGGCCTGATGGAGGCGGCTCATGCTGCGGCTCGACGGCTGGTAAAAGCGGGGAGGATCGATATTGTGCAGAATGGACGGGTAGTTGACGGAGCTACAGCGAGGGGAGCGATCCGTTTGCGACTGCGCTGACTATACTTTTCTGCATGGATGCTGAGCGGATTCGCGGATTTCTACTGGGGTTGCCGCATGTGGTGGATACGATGCAGTGGGGCGCGAACCTCGTCTTCTGGGTGGGAGACAAGGCCATCGGCGGGAAGATGTTCGCGTTGGCGAATCTGGATGGCGATGGACGGGCGGTGATCTCGTATGCGGCAGGGCCGGAGCGGTATTCGGAGTTGCTGGAGATTGAAGGAGTGATTCCGGCTCCTTATATGGCGCGGATCTTCTGGGTGGCGGTGGAGCGGTGGGATGTGTTTCGAGGGGCTGAGTGGGAGCAGGAGTTGACTGCGGCGCACGCGATTACCTTTGCGAAGATGCCGAAGCGGACGCGCGATGTGCTGGCGATGCCTGAGAAGGCACAGAAGAAGCTGATTCGCGAACGCAGGGCTCTGCTGGCGGAGAAAGCCGCGGCGAAGGGGTGATTGTCGAACGAGGTTTACGCTAAAAAGATGTCGCCGAAGTGGTGACGGTATGCGTAGATCAGGAATATCTCCAGCGCCGCTACGAAGAGCGCCATACCGATGCCCGGGCGAAGCAAGGTGATGTGAAAGAGCAGAATGACGACAATAATAGGCCCCAGGATCGTCAGCGCAATGCCGATGTAGCGGCCAATCAAGAGGAGCACGCCTGCAATGACATACAGAGCGCCGATGAATGTGAACCATCCGTGCGTGAACATGATTGTCATGAGGGTTCCGGCATCGCCCGGCGGCATTTGCATGGGAAGGAAGTGGAAGAAGGTATTAAGTCCGAAGACGGTAAACATAAGCCCGAGCAGAATACGGGCGATGATGGTGGCTATCTTCATGAACAACTCTCCTTAATGAAAAGAAGTGCCTGTTGCATGTGCGACTGACCAGAAAACTTGCACCACCATTGTAGATTGGGTAGCGTCAGCATATGGAGAATGTTGTGGATGCGGGCGTGGGTTTGTCGCTGGCGGGACGGGTGGCGCTGATTACAGGCGGTTCGCGTGGAATTGGTGCGGCTGCGGTGAGGATGTTTCGGAAGGCGGGGGCGCGGGTGGTCTTCAGTTATCGTGCTGCTGAGGAGCAGGCGCGGGCGTTGGTGCAGGAGTGTGGCGGGGAGGACCTATGCCGCGGAGTTCGGCAGGAACTTGCCACGGCAGAAGACGGCGCGGCCCTGGTTGCCGCAGCGGTCGAGGCGTTCGGACGCGTGGACTGCGTGGTGGTGAACCATGGGATATGGCCTCCGCATGATGCGCCTATCGGGACGATGACGACCGAGCAGTGGCGCGGCACACTGGGAGTAAATCTGGATAGCGCATTCGGGCTGGTTCGAGGGGCCGTGGCGCAGATGCAGGCGCAGTCCACTATTCGCGAGGCTCGGGGACATATCGTGCTCGTAAGCTCGACGGCCGGACAACGTGGCGAGGCCTTCCACGCCGATTATGCGGCCAGCAAGGGCGCACTGCTCAGCCTGACGAAGAGCCTTTCGAGCGAACTGGCGGCGCAGGGGATCTATTGCAACTGCGTGGCTCCGGGATGGGTGGAGACAGAGATGTCCGCCGCTGCCCTCAAGCATCCGGAGACGTCCAAGAAGGTGCTGGCTACGATACCGCTGGGGCGCGCTGCCCGGGTGGAGGAGATCGCCGGACCGATATTATTTCTGTGCACGCCATTGGCGGGGTTCGTCTCAGGCGAGATCTTCAACGTGAATGGCGGCGCTGTGCTGGTTGGTTGATGGAGTGCAAATGAAGAAAACTGCTGTTTGCCTTGTGCTATTTGGCGTGATGGCTTCACCACGGTTGTTCGCGCAGGCCAGCGATATTCCGAGCGCGGCACCGGCGCGGCCTGCTGGACTGACGCAGGAACAACTAGGACGCAAGCGGCTGGACGAGATGGTCGAGGCGCTGGGCGGACAGGCGTGGCTCGATCGCAAGGACATGCAGGTCTCCGGTCGCGCTGCCGCATTCTTCCAGGGTCAGCCGAACCTCAATGTGATCGAGTACACAGGGTGGCGGCAGTTTCCCGACGCGACGCATACGGGAGCCGAGCGCATCGGCTTCCTGACCGACAAGAGCATGATCCTGCCGGGCAAGAAGATCGACGTCGTACAGATATGGACCCCCGATGCTGGCTACGAGGTCACCTACAAGGGCAGGACAACACTACCGAAGGAGCAGGTAGAGGACTACGAGCGCAGGCGAAATCACTCCATAGAGAGCGTGGTGAATGATTGGCTGAAAGCTCCCGGCGTGATGGTCATCTCGGAGGGCACGGGTATGGTCGAGCGAAGGATGGTCGACAAGGTAACGGTGCTCAGCGCGAACAATGATGCCGTCTCGATCGATCTGGACGCCACAACGCACCTGCCGCTGCGACGGAGATTTGAATGGCGCAATCAGACCTTCAAAGATCTTGATGAAGACGTCGAGGAGTACAGCGACTATCACACGATTCAGGGACTGCCGACACCGTTTACGACGACGCGATATCACAATGGGGAGATAGCCGGTCAACGGTTTCTGACGAAGGTGCAGTACAACCAGGGACTGTCGCCTGACCTGTTCAATCCAGACAACCTGCTGAAGAAGAAGTAGCCCGCGGTTTATACTCAGGGCTGCCATGAGTGATACAGAACAGAGCCCTGAAGCCGCGTCTCCGCAGAAGCAGACGATGGACATCCTCGAGATTATGTCTATCCTGCCCCACCGCTATCCGTTTCTGCTGATCGACCGAGTCGTTGAGATGGAACGCAAGCAGCGCATCGTCGCCATCAAGAATGTGACGATAAACGAGCCGCACTTCCAGGGACATTTTCCCGACTTTCCCATCATGCCCGGCGTGCTGATGGTCGAAGCTATCGCGCAGACCGGCGGCGCACTGCTGCTGACCGAGATCCCCGACCGCGATTCGAAGCTGATGGTATTCACCAAGATCGAAAACGCGAGCTTCCGCCGCCCTGTGACGCCGGGAGATCAGCTGCGCATCGAGGTAACGGTCCTAAATTGGCGCAGCCGCGCAGTACGAATGCAGGGCAACATCACCGTCGACGGCAAGCTGGTGTGCGACGCGGTTGTGATGTGCCAGGTGGTTCCGCGCGCAGCCAAGAAGGCCGCTGAGGTGCCGGCTGAGTGAGTATCCATCCGACAGCAATCGTCGCCGAGGGCGCGCAGATTCCGGCAAGCTGCACGGTCGGGCCGTATTGCACGATCGGTGCAGACGTTGTACTGGGCGAGGACTGCGAGCTAATCTCCCACGTTGTGCTGGACGGACACCTGACAATGGGGAGCAAAAATCGCATCTACCCATTCGCCTGCCTCGGGGTCGCGCCACAGGATCTAAAGTACGGTGGCGAGCCGACTCGGCTGGAGATCGGCAACGGCAATACGATCCGCGAATATGTCACGATCTCGCGTGGAACTGCCGGTGGCGGAGGTCTAACGCGCGTGGGATCGGGCTGTCTCATCATGGCCTATACCCATATCGGCCACGACTCCTCAATCGGCAATAGATGCATTCTGGCGAATTCGGCGACACTGGCCGGTCACGTCATCGTTGAAGATTATGCGGTGGTGGGCGCGCTGTGCCCGGTGCACCAGTTTTGCACGATCGGCAGGTACGCGTACATTGGCGGCGGGACGACGATTACGCAGGACGTGCTTCCCTACTCGCTTACCAGCATTGAACGAAACAATCGCGCTTATGGCATCAACAAGGTTGGCCTCGAGCGCAAAGGCTTCACACCGGAAGAGATCAAACAGCTCCGCGCCGCCTACCGTCTTCTGCAGGCCTCGAAGCTCAACACGACCGAGGCCGTTGCGGCTATCCGCGAGAGGATCGCTTCGGGCGAATTCGGTGAAAAAGTGGCTTATCTCGCTGACTTCATTGCAAAGAGTGAACGCGGCGTTATCAAGTAGAGATCATCTTGCGTTGGGGAGCAGGCCTTTTTCTACGAGCACAGGCGGCCTGCGATGCTGGGTAGCCTGCTCATAGGCGTATGCCCAACTGAGCAGGTCGCCGTCTTTCCAAGGCCGAGCTGACAGTTCCAGACCGAACGGCAGACCGTCGGGGTAGAAACCACCCGGAACGACTACTGCCGGAACACCGATCATGTTGACCCATCCGGTGGCGCTATGGGGGCCTTCACTTATCTTCCCGTCCTGCGGCATGGTCTCATCGGGCGGGGGCATCTGTGTCGCGGGATAGACAAATCCGTCGAGGTGCAGCCGGTTTAGCGCTTCGTTATAGGCATCAAGCGCCCTCTGACGTGGACCGAAAAAATTGGCGTCCGCTTGCGGATCCGTCTCAATCAGCGCCTGAACCAACGGTGGCCGGTCTTTTCGAGTGGTAGCATCCGCACCGCCGATAATGGTTGCCGGCAAAGGAGACCCAACAGCCTTCTCGTATTCTGCAGCCGAGTGATATTGAGCGGGCCCATACTCTGCAAGGAACTTCTCCGTTCCTTCGCGGATATAAGGAAAGGTGCCGACGCGAGCCACGGTCACAGCAAAACTGTCAGGAAGGATTGAATCATCGAAGATGACAGTTGCACCAGCGGCGCGCAGGCCTTCGATGGCCTTCATGAAGGCGTCGCGCGTCTCTGGTCTTAGCGGAAGGCGGGCTGCCTCGGTATCTGCCGCGACCTCGCTCGAGGACTCTGAGGCCGGGATGCCCTGGAACGGAATTCCTGCTCCTTTAAGAATGAAAGCAGGTACCCCGAAACGTTTCCCCTTGAGCGCGTCTGTCTGAAGATACTGCGTGTATGGGCCGTGCTGAGCCATGGCTGTGGAGCCGAGCGTGCGCGGATCGTGAATATCTTCTCCGGCCATCACATCGAGGGCAATTGCAGCATCGGTCACGTTACGAGCAATCGGGCCTGTGTTGTCGAGCAGCCAGTCGAGCGGCGCGATACCAGCGATGCTTACCAGTCCGCGCGTTGGGAAGACACCGACCACAGAGCTGGTCGCAGCCGGCATTCGAATCGAGTTGCCTGTGTCGGTTCCATTGCCGAGTACCGCAAAGTTTGAGGTAACAGCCGTTACAGTGCCTCCCGACGAACCGCCGGGACTAAAGCGCACGTCATAGGCATTTCCGGTACGCCCATAAGCCGTACTGCGATTGGTATCGCTCGCGGCAAAATCAGGCATGTTCGTCTGCCCGAGGATGACAGCTCCAGCAGCGCGCAGTTTCGCAACAATCGTTGCATCCTTCGGCGCAACCAACTCATGCCCAGGAATGAGGTAGCCCTTCCATCCATCCGTCGTAACAAGGCCTTTGATGCTGGTATTTGCCTTTATGACGATTGGGATGCCCCACATCGGGCCACGCACGAAACTGGCACCACCCGCCTTCGCCTCAGCATCTTCACGAGCAGCAGTTGCCAGAGCTCCCTGAGCGTCAAGGTTCTGAACCGCGCGATAGATTCCGTTGTATCGGTCGATACGCGCCATGTACCACCGCACGACCTCTGTAACGGTGTATTTGTGATTCCGGTACAGTTCTTCCAGTTGAGGAATGGTCACCTCAAGCAGATCGCGATCCATCCGCTCCTGCGAGGAGGTTACCGTGGCATCTGGAGCGGTAGCCTGCGCGTTCAGGCAGCCAGTTTCGACAACGACAAATGCAAGGAGGAGAAACCAGAGACTGGCTAGTATCTTCATGGGGCCTCTAAAACATAAGGAATGTTTTCTATAAGAACACATAGCCGCTCACGATCTCGGAAAGAGATTTATGTACCGCTGGGCAGTCTGTATATTTGGCCTGTATCGTTAGCCGACCAGGGTTACTGATGACGAACACTTGATTGAAAGGCAGTATGAACTCACGTTTTCAGGCAACGAAGGCGACCGCCGTTGCGAGTGATGGCGTTGCGGCCATGGACGAAAATGCGATAACGAGTCTACGCAATCGCTGGCTGTATCTTCTACCGGCCGTCTTCGTAACCTATAGCCTTGCCTACCTCGATCGTGCGAATTACGGCTTTGGTGCGGCCGCCGGACTTGCGGCCACGCTGCACATCACCGACAAGCAGGCATCCCTCCTCGGGAGCTTGTTCTTTCTCGGCTACTTCGCTTTTCAAGTACCTGGGGCCGTCCTTGCGAGGAAACGCAGCGCGAGCCGCTTGGTCTTCTTCGCCCTGATTGCGTGGGGTTCGCTTGCTGCGCTTACCGGTATCGTTCATAGTTTCTGGCTGCTCGCGCTTGTTCGATTCCTGCTCGGCGTGGCGGAAAGCGTGATTTTTCCAGCCATGCTTTTTCTACTGACAAACTGGTTTACACGCGCCGAACGCTCACGTGCCAATTCATTGTTGATTCTGGGCAATCCAGTTACGGTGCTTTGGATGTCCGCCATTACCGGCTATCTCATTCAAGGGTTCGGCTGGCAAAGAACATTCATCATCGAAGGCATTCCATCGATTTTGTGGGCGGTGGTCTGGATATTCTGCGTGAAGGACAAACCTTCGCATGCCAGGTGGATGACACCCGACGCACAAGAATTTTTAGAGAAGCAACTCGCCGAGGAACAGCTTTCCGTCGCCCCTGTGCGAGCAGTACGGAACGCGCTGTTGCGAGGCGATATACTCCTGCTCTCAGCCCAATATTTTTTCTGGAGCCTTGGCGTCTACGGATTTGTGCTCTGGCTCCCGACGATTGTGCGAAGAGGAAGCGACTTTGCGATGGGCAAGACAGGCCTGCTCTCCGCTCTTCCCTATCTGGCAGCAATTCTCCTTATGCTGCTTGTGTCCCATATCTCTGACAAAACCCTCAAGCGCAAATCTTTGGTATGGCCATTTCTGCTGATATCGGGAATCGCGCTGGCCGGCTCGTTTGTGTTCGCACAGAAGAGTTTTACCATAGCATTTATCTGTCTTATCGTTGCAGGGGGTTGCATGTACGCGCCATATGGCCCCTTCTTCGCCATCGTGCCGGAGCGCGTTCCTCGCAATGTAACGGCTGAGGTACTTGCGCTAATCAATAGTTGTGGCGCATTGGGAGGATTCTTCGGCAGCTATTTCGTTGGCTTTCTTCAAGCAGTTACAGGTAACTCACGCGCGGGGTATTTGCTTATGTCGCTTTCGTTGGTTTGTTCTGCGATGCTTTTGCTTTTTCTGCGTCCCGCTCCAAGCGCTCAACGCCAGACCGGGGGTATTTAATAACGAGGTATGACGATTAATCCAAAGAGTTCCGTAACCGCAGCGCAGGTGGTTGAGAGTGAAGTCTCAGTGTTCGAGGCTATAAAGACGCATGCGCCAGGTCCCGAGGGAATGTTGCCGATCACTCCGGAGATGCTGCTTACCCAGCCTTCCGGCAATCTCTTTGGACTCTCACAGAACGCGGGTATGGGGTGGGAACCTACCCGCTTGCTTGATCCCGAGTTTCTGATCCTGAGCACACACGGAGGAATGCGGGCACAGGATGGAACACCCATCGCACTCGGTTTTCACACGGGTCACTGGGAAGTCGGATTGCTCGTAGCTGAGGCCGCGCGCGAACTTCGTAATCACCATGCCATACCTTTTGCTGGAACTTGCACCGATCCCTGTGATGGCCGCACCCAAGGCACCGATGGAATGCTGGACTCGCTGCCCTACCGGAATGACGCCGCGATCGTCTTGAGACGACTTATGCGTTCGTTGCCTACCCGTAAAGGCGTGATCGGCGTGGCGACGTGCGATAAAGGTTTGCCCGCGATGATGATGGCGCTCGCATCGTCCGGGCAGCTGCCGAGCATCCTCGTCCCAGGGGGAGTCACACTTCTTCCTGAAAGCGGCGAAGATGCTGGCAAAGTGCAGACCATCGGCGCTCGCTACGCGCAGGACCAAATCACACTTGAGTACGCCGCAGAGATAGGCTGTCGCGCATGCGCAACGCCCGGTGGTGGCTGCCAGTTTCTTGGCACCGCGGCTACGTCCCAGGTTGTTGCAGAGGCGTTAGGGCTAACGCTTCCCCATGCTGCGCTTGCGCCATCCGGCCAGCCTATTTGGCTGGATGCAGCTCTGCGTTCTGCCCGGGCCATGATGAGAATGGCCGCCCTCGGCATCGGAACGAAGGACGTGATTACAGATGCTGCTATTCGTAATGCGATGGTCCTGCATGCGGCCTTCGGTGGCTCGACTAACTTGTTGTTGCATGTTCCAGCCATCGCGCACGCAGCCGGGTTGCGGCGTCCATCAGCGGCCGACTGGGCCACCATCAATCGCGAGGTACCGAGGCTCGTAGATGCACTTCCAAATGGGCCGAACAACTTCGCCACGGTTCAGGTATTTCTGGCTGGTGGAGTGCCGGAGGTTATGCTGCATCTGCGCAAGGCTGGATTACTTGATTGCAGTGTTCGTACAGTCACCGGCGAGACTCTCGACGAAAACCTCAATTGGTGGGAACAGAGCGAACGTCGCAGCATATTGAAGGGACGGCTTCGTGCGTTGGACAGTGTCGATGCCGACAATGTGATTCTCTCGCCGGATCACGCAAAGGCAATGGGTCTATCCCCGACAGTCTGTTTCCCCGTGGGAAATCTGTCACCAGAAGGATGTGTCATCAAGAGCACATCCATTGATCCTTCTCTGATTGATCAGAACAATGTCTATCGTCATATCGGGCCCGCTCGTGTCTTTATTACGGAGGCAGCAGCTATCGACGCTATTAAGCATGGTGCAGTATCAAACGGAGACGTAGTCGTACTCATCTGTGGTGGACCGTCCGGCGCCGGAATGCAGGAGATCTATCAGGTCACCTCCGCACTCAAAAATCTTCCTATTTGCAAACACGTCGCCGTATTGACCGATGCTCGTTTCAGTGGAGTCTCGACGGGTGCTTGCCTCGGACATATCTCACCGGAAGCACTCGCCGGAGGCCCTATCGGCCGCGTACGCGAAGGAGACATGATCGAAATCGTGGTCGACCGAGCTAATCTGCACGGCACAGTCAACCTCGTCGGCGAAGGTAACGATTTTTTCACGCCTGAAGAGGGGAGCCGTCGCCTTGCTGGTCGTGCAGCGCGTGAAGACCTTGCTCCTCACCCTGCCCTGCCTGACGATACGCGTCTTTGGGCTGCGCTCGTTCAGGCGAGCGGCGGCGTATGGGGAGGCTGTGTCTATGATGTAGATGCTATCCTTGCGCAGCTCGCTCGAGGCGCAATCAAAGAGGATGAACATCGCATCCAATCACAACCTGTAGCTCCAGGAAGGTGATTCCTTGAAGCTCTACCGCACAGCTAACGGCATCTTCGTTGAAGAAAACGAAAAAATATGGCTCGTGGAAATATCCGACTGGGACGAGCTCATTCGCAGCGTCGATCTACAGGCGCGCGTCCGTGCCTCAATCGGTAATGAAGCGGCAAAGAACTTTGATCCGGCTTCGGTTCTTGCGCCAATTGTGAACCAGGAGGTTTGGGCAGCCGGTGTGACGTACTATCGTAGCCGTGATGCTCGCATCGAAGAATCCAAGGATACCGGAGGTGGTAGTTTTTACGACCGCGTTTACTCCGCGGAGAGACCGGAACTCTTCTTTAAAGCAACTGGACGTCGCGTCATCGGCCACCGTGGCAAGGTGCGCATCCGATCGGATGCCAAATGGTCTGTTCCTGAACCCGAGCTTACTCTGCTCATCCACCCTTCGGGCGCAATTGTGGGATATACCATCGGCAACGATATGAGTTCACGCGATATCGAAGGAGAGAATCCTCTCTATTTGCCGCAAGCGAAGATATACGACGGCAGTTGCGCGCTTGGTCCATGCGTTCTTCTCTCTAGTGAACCTATGACTAAAGCAACTGCTATCCAGTTAGAGATCTCCCGCCAAGGCAATATTGTCTATACAGGAAGCACTACTCTTGCGGAACTAAAGCGCGATCCACATGAGTTGGCAAGCTTTCTCTTTCGCGACAATAGTTTCCCCCAGGGAGTGTTTCTTATGACCGGTACCGGCGTCGTTCCCGGAGACGACTTCACCTTGTCGAGCGGAGACACTATCCGCATCGGTATCGATGGAATCGGAACACTTGAGAATTACGTAGCGTAGAAGATTCTCAGCACCTGAACGCCGGACAACGCTCGTTTGGAAGAGGTTCGGCTTAAGCAGAACGCTCAATAGGGATTTAGTAACTCGGCGCATAGGCTTCGGCTCAGAAATACGCTGCCCATTTCTACGTCCGGCGATTTTCGCATTGACAGACGGGCCTGTGGGTTAGACAATCCTCCCATTCTCAAACGGGCTCGGATAGACTCCGTTGGTATCATCTCCCCTCGACGGCTTCTTAATCCGCTATTTTCTCTCCTGATTCTGCGCAATCTTCCAGCGCAGTCCGCGGCCGCATGAGAAACGGAAACTGTAGGAGGAGAGAGCGCGATGAAACCCTTTGCTTTTCTGCGCACTATCATGATGGCCGCGTGCACCCTAGCAGCAACCTCTGACATGCATGCCCAGACGAACTCCATCCTTCTCTTTAGCCCTACGAACGTCCGTCTATCCACTACGGGAACTGGCTTCGGCTCAACCCAGAATGTCTTCAACAGCTCAACCCAGTCTCTGAACTGCGGCTCTTCGCCGATTCACGCCGTGCTCTCCTCAACTGCTGACGGTACGGGCAATGTTCTGGTGGATAACTTCATCAACCTTACAGTTACGACGAGCAGTGGTTCGAGCAGCCCGATCAATGTCTGCCGTGGCGGTACATCGGACCCCACTCCAGGCGGGGATCAACCCAACTGCTTCACTCCTAGCTACCAAGGCCCTGCGGGTCAGGGTAATCTCACCGGACAGAATCCGGATACCTTTACAAGTACCGGCGGAGTCTCCCCAATCGATATCAGTAGCAGTTTTCAAGCTGGCACCCAACAGGTCAAGATCGATCTTGTTGACACTGGCTCCGTCCTCGCCAATTCCACTCTTTACCTCAATACAAGCTGCACACTCGCAGGAGTCACGGGGCCTGCTAAAGTCACCGGCAACCCGATTCCGCAGAACAACCCTCCGTCCTCAACCCTAACGCAGAATTTTTCTTTCGACCCATCCACGGACCAGCGTGTCCAATTCACCTATGATCTCTCCCTGGCCGAGGGTGCAGGCAGCCTCTCGATTACGGACGGCACCATCCCGAATACCGCCGATCTACCCATCGATCCATCGACCTTCCAGCCTGTCTGGGTTCCAGGCACGTCATTCGCTACCTCAAGCTGCCTGGTCCACACTGGCGAACTGCTGCCCAATGGCCAGCCAGCATGTAAGCTATTCACGCTCGAGTGCCAGGTCGGCACCGGCTCCAGCCAAAGTGGGGCCCAATGCCCCGTATCATCGCTTCGTAACGAGCTATTCGAGGAAATCTTCGATGGCCCCGGCTTCACCCTCCCGGACCTCAGCATTCCCAATGGCCCAACCTTCCATCAAGGCATCGGCTTCCTTATGGCGAAGGAAGGATGGACCGGGGGGCCCTGTGTCTTCGATCCTGCAGCAGGTCTCGGCACGGAACTCTGTCCACAAAACTTACTCACAAATTTCACAGGACCTGGCCTCTACTCCCTGGATGGAACTGGCGATCACCCCAATTCAACCTTCATCGCGGTCGCTCCCGTCCCAGAGGACTTGACCACCGTCACCGTCGAGGGTCAGCATCCTGGTGGGTGGATTAATAGTCAGACCGCTACGGTAGATTTTTCCAGCCAGCCGCCGGCTCTCTCTTCCCTTGTGCCTGCGTTACCAGGGCAAAGCAGCTTTCTACCGGCCCCCATTCAGAGCATCACCTACGGCATAGCACTCGCCTCGGCCGTGCCGGAGCCGTCCCCCAGACTGATCATCCCAACGGACACTGTACTGCCAAACTCGACCGCCTGCCCGACGTCCGCCGCACCCTCCCTGCCTGCAGCTTCGATTTTCTCTCCTCCCCCACAAACCGTCTCTTTCCCTGCAGATGGTCAATATTTCCTTCACTACTTCGCTCAGGATTGCGCCGGTACCGAAGAACTCAAATTCACTCAGGATGCCACCCTCAGTTGGTCGACGTCGTTCTACACAGTTCCTGTCAATGTAGATACGGTCGCCCCAACCGTCTCCAGTCTGAAATTCTCCATCGCACCCTCCACCAATGGCGGCGTTGCAGACTCCTACACGCAGAATCAGCACGTTACCGTCACCTATAGCTGCAGCGACGACCGCTCGGGCATCGTCACGTGCGGCACATCGAGCTTTGCCCCGGGCACGACTCTGAACACCGGGCCCATAACGAATACGGTGGACACTTCAACACCCGGCCTCAAAACCTTTCTCGCTAATGTGGTTGACGCTGCTGGAAATCACACCTCCGCGTCGACAACATACCAGGTCGTCGCCGCTCCTGCCGTGAATCTTGTCATAGCGAAAGTGGCGCCTCTCCTTGTGCGCCATAATGACTCATTCACGTACGACATCGCAGCTGCCAACCTGGGCGACACCACGGCCTCGAAGGTTGTTGTGACCGACCCCCTTCCTTCCGGGGTCACCTTCGTCAGCGCGACCGCACAGGTCTTTTCCTGCGATTTACGAGGCTGCTCTACTCCGTCAGGGAGTGCCCATTGCTCATTCGCGAGCAATACCGTCAGCTGCGATGCTGATTCGCTTACCCCACTGAAGTTGTCTAGTTTCTCGGCGCTGGTCATTCAGATCGTCGTCCGGGCCGATGCAACCAAAGGAACCGTGATAAAGAATACCGCTGGTGTAAGTAGTGCCAACCCCGAGTCACACCCGGGCAACAATCACGCGACCGCAACTACTCTGGTGAGGTGACCCGCTGCACGTTCAGCGAGAAACTACTTACACTTTCCGTTGAGTTGCGTCATCATGGATCGCTTTGAGATCTGTGCGATGCAGGACGTTCTCTGCGCCGGGATCTGCTCGAATCGCATCAAGCAAACGTAAGGTCTCACCATAGTAATAAGAGCTGCGCCCTTTTTCCGCAGTGCCGCGGAGCCTTATTGATGTACCCAGCAGATAATTGATCCTTGCAGAATCAAGCCGCGTACCAGCTTTCTCCGATCGAATAAGGTTTTGTTCCAGATCATGCTCGGCTTGGACATAGTTTCCCGTTTCGACTTCAGCCTGAGCATAGGCAATCGAGCGTTGGAGCGACAGATAAGCATTCCCCGTGTCGCTCGTGTTCATCAGCGGGCGTAGCATGCTGAGCGCCTCTTTCGATCTGCCCTGCGCCATCGTTATCTTCGCAACATTCAATTTAGACAGCATCAGCGTGTCATTGTCCTTGGCATGGGTGGCCTGTGCCAAGGCCGACTTGTAAAACTGCTCGGCGCCTTTGATGTCCCCTCGATAGAACGCTACGTCTCCTCTTGTATTCAAAATCTTGGCCATCAGTGCATCGTTCTTCACCTCACGTGCAATGGCTTCCGCTTCATCCAGCAGCTTGGACGACTCGTCTCCTATACCAGCTTTCGCCAGGGCTCTAGCCAGGTCATTCAGAAGCGCCGCCATATCGCGCCCATGCTCTCCGCGGTCGCGGAAAGTCTTCACGCTCTCCTGCATCGACTTCACTGCCGCGCCGAACCGGCCCTGGTATTCAAACACCAGGCCGATCTGATGCGAAAGCAACGCCGTCATACGAGCGTCTCCAACCTGGCGGGAGAGCCCCAACGCTCGCATTAACGATGCAAGCGCGGTGTCATACTGGCCTGTCTGGGTATAAGCTTCGGCCAGCCCTTCCAGGCTCTCCGCGACACCTGCTGAAACCCCCAGCTTTTCGCGCAACTGAAGAGCCTGCTGGTAATTCGTAAAAGCGTTGTCGGTATCGCCCTTGGCCTGATACACGGAAGCGATATTGTTCAGACACAAAGCTTCGTAGTTCTGGTCGCCAGTCTCCCGCTGGATTTGCAGCGCTTCCTTATACCTCTGGAGCGCCTGATCGTACTCGCCGCGGTCCTGGTAGACCGACCCCATATCGACCAGCGTGTCCCCAGCCTCTTTCTTCATTCCGATCTCGCGCAGCAGCGTCAGCGCCTTGTTGAAGTCAGCCAACGCAACATCTGTATTTCCTCTTTGCGACTGAAGGTTCGCAACTTCAGCCAGTGCCGCGGCCACTCCTCGCTTCTGACCGATCTTCTCGTTGATGGCGATCGACTCTTCAAAATTCCGAAGAGCCTCGTCTGGATTGTTTAGCTTCTTGTACGAAATCCCCATGGAAAGCAGCATCAACGCCTTCTGTTCCTGGTTATCCACCTGGGTCGCCAGATTCAATCCTTTACTGAGTGAATCAAGCGCTGCCTGAGGATTTCCAAAAAATAGGGCTTCGACAACTCCCATCTGCCAGAGCGTCTTGATGTTCTTCGGATCAGTCTGCAAAATCTTCGCAAACACGTCGCGGGCCTTGGTATAGTCACCGGTCGCCACATACAAGGTGCCGAGGTTGTACTGCACATCCACATCACTCGGCCAGCTTGCCGCCAGATTTTGGTAAGCCTCAATCGCCTGCTTGTTGTCTTTGATAATGCGAGCATGACTCGCTGTAATCAGATACTTCTCTGGCAACGGCAGATCTTCGCTACTGGCAAGCTCCATAGCCCTGCGTGACGATTGCTCCGCATCGCTCTCAAAGCCAAGCTCCGACTGCACCTCGGCTTGTCTCGACAAAGCCAGAGCAAACTGTGGATCGTCCTTGGTCGCTATCTGAAAGCTCTTGTATGCATCCAGGTTCTTGCCCTCGCGCATCAACGCCAGACCTTCGTTATAGCTGCGCAATGCTTCGACCGAAGTGGAATTTGGCTTGAAGGACTGCGCTTTTAGCTCCTGCACCACATCCGGAGAAAGTGACAGGTTCTTCCGCACTGAATCTGCAAGACTGTCGATCGCGACCGGTAGATCTTTCGCCAGCGCCTGAGCCTTCACGGCTACACTCTGGTCGCGCTTTATATCCCGGATCGTCGCATCGATCACAATTTGATCGCCAAACCGCGCATACTGCCCCGAAACCACAATGTCCGCATTACTGAACTGCGCCACGCGCCGCACAGTGTCGGGATCCACCACAGTATCCGGACCAATACGCAGATCTGAAAGCACCTGATGCAGACGATCCGTAGAGACCGTGCGCAGGTGCGCCGATTGGCCGATATCCGTGCTCAACATGTCAGCAACACTTGCCCCGATCCACGCATCCTTCAGATCTCCCGACGAGTTACGGAACGGAAGAATCGCCAGCGACATCCCCTGCCCCGCAGCCGCCGGCTCTTTCGCCGTTGGATTGCCCGATCTCGAATGAACCCCGACGTACCCCGTAATACTCAGAACCAGAGCAAGCGCGGCACCACCCCAAAGCCACCACCGCTTCTCCCATAACCACATAGGCAAAATCAGTTGGTTGCGTGCGCTCTGAGAGGGAGGCATGCTTACCACACCTTTGTTTTGCCACATCTCAAGATCGGCGAGGACTTCAGTAGCGCTCTGATACCTAAGCTCAACCTCGCGCTCCAGGCATCGAGCCACGATCTGGTCCAGCGGGCCGGAGATATTGCTGGTGCACTGCGACAGCGGCGTAGCCCGCTCTTGAGTCCGGCGAATCAGACTCGCCAGCGCAGTGTCGGCGCGGAAAGGCGACTCCCCGCTAAGAAGTTCGTAAAAGATCAATCCGAGCGAATAGATATCCGACCGCTGATCCAGGCTCTTCGACAGCGCCTGCTCCGGAGACATGTACTCCATCGTGCCGACCAGCGCGCCCGACATCGTCATGCCGTCGCCTTCCAGCGTGCGCGCTAATCCAAAATCCATCACCAAGATGCGGCCATTCTGGTCTCGCATGATGTTCTGCGGCTTCAGATCACGGTGAATCACACCCACACTGTGCGCCGCATCCAGCGCACGGCATACCTGCGCCATAATATCGACGACCTCTTCCGGCGGAAGCTTCCCACGTTCATAGATGATCGTGCGAAGGTCTTTCCCCTCGATGTACTCCATCGTGATGAACTTCATGCCCTCCGCCTCACCCAGATCAAAGATGCGGACGACATTCCGATGAGTCACCTGCGTGGACAGGATCAGCTCCTGCTTGAAACGCTCAATGATTGCGTGATTTCCGCCGAGTTCGCGGCGTATCGTCTTCAGGGCAATCGTTCGGTTCAGCTCAATATCCTTCGCCTTATAGACAGCCCCCATGCCACCTTCGCCGAGTAGCGCCAACACCTCATATCTGTGCGCCACCACAGATCCAACTTCAAGCATGGGTTGCCCGCCAGAGCTCGAGTAGCTCCGGGGTCCCTCCTGCGAAGCCCGCGAGCCCGCATACGTCTGGCTCGACTCTTTCTTGAATCTCTCAGCGTCCTGCACACCGAACAACGTAGGCGCGTCGCTCGGTAACTCCCCCGCAGACGAACTCTCCCCTTTAAGTGGAGTACGCACACCACCATCTCCCGCTTTCGAGGGATCATGTTTCGGGGAAAATGGTCTGTACTCTTCCATGGTTCGGCACCCGACCGCTGGACGAAACCAACCGTGCACTTAAAGCCACAAGAATGTGGTTTATAAGGCGAGTATACAGTGTGGAAATCTCTGTGTCAGCAGATGTTGCAGCGACGTCATAAGGAACTTTTCCAGGCTAAAACCGCCTCCTTAGCTTGCCCCAAGGAATTGATAGTATGGAGCGAATCGCCGTTTTGGGAAAGTGGATTGGCAGCGTAGCAATATGTTACGAGACTGGACAATGCGCTCAAGCGGCACCGAACTCAATCATCTGAGAAGTTCGACAGCCCTTTGCCCCAAGCTACTTAGGCTCAGGCTGCTCATCCTGTCGTTAGCGATGGCTGCGTGGCCGACGGCAAAAGTGCTGGCACAATGCGAAGGCGATGCATCCACTCCCCGCTCGGCGGCCGATTGCGTCACTCGCGCTACCCCACAAGAAAAGACCGTAACTCTCGACGCTACACACTCGTACTCGCTCGCCGAACTCATCGACATCGCCGAGCACAACAATCCACATACTCGCGTCGTGTGGGAGCGCGCCAAGCAAAAGGCCGATCAACTCGGTATCGCAAGAAGTGCCTATTTTCCGGTTCTGGCAGGCGTCGCCGCCTTCGGAGACCAGCGGATCATCAATCCGTTTCCGAAGCCCCTCGCTCCCCGTGGCTACGTCATGGTCGAGATACCTGCGGTAGTCCCAGAGGTAACACTCGAGTACCTGATCTTCGACTTCGGCAAGCGAGAGGCGAAGGTGGATGCAGCAACCGCCGAAAAACTAGCCGCCGGCGCGAACTTCATCCAGGCAAATCAGGACGTAGCTTTCCGCGTGGCCAGCTCCTACTACAAGCTGCTCACCGCGCAGGAGCGTCTGCAAGCCGCCCAGGAGACTCTCAAAACCGCACAAACAACGCAAGATGCCGCCGAGGTGCAGCTGAAGAACGGGCGTTCCACTCTGCCAGATGTGCTCAATGCCCGTGCCGAGACATCGCAGGCCGTCTTCGACATGGAATCAGCCAATGGCGACGAGAAAATCGCGCGCGTCGCTCTAACCGAGGTGATCGGTGTCGAACCATCACCAAACATCACAATCGAGGCCCAAAAGAGCGCGCCGCTCCCTGAGTCCCTGACCATGTCAATCGATGCACTGATCGATCGCGCAATCGCAGACCGCCCCGATTTGATGGCGCAGGCTGCCGAGATTCGTGCAGCCAATGATGCGATCCGCGCTGCCAAAGCCGAGTACAAACCAAAGATCGTCCTCTCCGGAAATGCCGCCCAGACATCGATATGGCCCACCGCGGACTTCGGCGAGCTCGGCAATGCCAGCCAGACGACATGGGCCGCTACCCTGGGCATAGAGTGGCGCATCTTCGATGGTGGCGCACGCAAAAACGAGGTAGCCATCGCAGAATCCAGGAAGCGCGAAGCCCAGGACGAGTTGACCGAGAAACGTGATCAGGCCACACGGGAAGTTTGGACTGCCTATATCGCCTTCCGTACTGCACTCCGCAAACAGCAGGCGGCGGTAGCGTTGCTCGATTCGGCTAATTCGTCTTACTCTGCCTCGCTGGATGCATATAAGTATGGCGTGAAGAACCTGATCGATGTCGTTACCGCCGCAAGACAGTTGGCACAAGCGCGGCTCTCAAGCGTTTCTGCTCGATCACAACTCCTTTTAGAAGCGGTCAATCTCGAATTTGTTACCGGTAACCTGTTGCGCACTCAACCACCCGCCACAAAGACATCGACACAGGATGGTCCACAAAAATGAGCCGCAGGCTTAACAACAGAAGAACGAAGTCGCTTTGTCTTGCAACGATCTGCCTGTTGTCCACCGGGTGCGGGCGAGCACCCTCCGTCGATGTCCTGGGATCCTTCTTTCCCGTCTGGATGGTATGCCTGACAATTGCCATCATTCTCGCATGCGGCTTACGACTTCTATTGCTACGCTACCGGCTTGAGTCGGAAATTGGACCAGTCGCGCTCTTTTACCCAAGCGTCGTCATTCTTCTCACAAGCTTGCTATGGTTGATCTTCTTCCGATAAGGACAAGCACATGGAACAGGCGACTGAAGCCCTCAAACGCAAGCAACTCGGCAGATGGATCGGGATTGGTGTCGTCGTGGCTGCTGCACTGGCGTTAATGCTCGTTATCTTCGAGACCAATCGAAACCCACGCACTGACGATGCCAGCGTTCTGGCCAACTATATCGAGATCGCGCCCGAGGTCAGCGGCCGCCTGCTTCAACTGGCAGTGAAAGACAATGCCTTCGTGAAGAAAGGTGACCTGCTATTCGTAATCGACCCCCGGCCGTATGAATATGCGCTTGAGCAGGCACTCTCAGACCAGCAGGCGCTGGAACAACAGATCATCGACGCCAAGCGCAGGATCGCCGCGCAACAGAGCGCCGTACAAGCAGCCACCGCCGCAGTCAGCCAATCGAAGACCGTAATCAAGACCGCAGCTAGCAGCATTGATGTCGCCAAAGCCGCAGTTACACGCGCACAGGCGGCAGTTCAAGCCGCCGAGGCACAACTCAAGCTCGCAACGAATAATCTGCACCGCATTGAACCCCTGCTGCAGAAACAATATGTAACAGTGGAACAAGTCGACCAGGCTAACACCGCTGTACGTGTTGCGCAGGGCAACTACGATGAGGCCCAGGCCGCGCTGGCTCAGGCACAAGCGCAACAGACACAGTCGGTTCTTCACCAGCAAGAGGCCGACACCCTGGCAGCTGAATCACAGGCGAAGCTGGGTCAGGCAATTCACACAGTCGACACGGTCGATACCTTGATGTCGCTGCGGCCAGCCAAGGCTTCCAGAGTAGAGGCCGCAAAGCTTGACCTGGAACGCACGCGGGTTCTCTCGCCGTTCGATGCGTATGTAACCAACATGAACATCGCCGAGGGCGCCTATGCTCATCCTGGAAGCCCGCTGTTCACGCTCATCGATACACGAACCTGGTATGTGATCGCGAACTATCGCGAATCCAAGCTGAAGAACGTTCGCGTAGGTACGCCCGTGGATGTTTTTCTTATGGGACATCCGGACAGACGATTCAACGGCGTAGTCGAGAGCATCGGTTACGGCGTCTTTCCCGAAGAGGGCAGGGTGGCTGGAGGCCTGCCGCAGATCGGACGCACCCTCAACTGGGTACATCTATCATCTCGCTTTCCGGTTCGCATACGCGTCAAAGATCCAGACCCCGAATTGTTCCGGATTGGAGCAACCGCCGTAACGGTCGTGAGATAGCCGATGGAAATAAACGCTACCTCGTGGATGCAGCGAATCTGGCAGGATCTGCAGCCGACACCCGGACGTCTCAGCGGCACATTAAGGATCGTTCTGGCATCAGTCCTTACCCTGTTACTCCTGATGGCCCTGCGGATGCCGTTTGCTTCAATCGGCCTTTACTACATCTTCCTGATAGGACGAGACTCGCCGTCGGTTTCTCTTCGATCTAGCATCTATTCTCTTATCGCTCTGGCTGCATCAGTTGCCGCCGTGTTCGTAGTCGTCATCATCTCTGACAACGACCCAATGGCGCGAGTCCTCAGCGTAGCTATCGTCACATTCATCGCGGGCGTATTGATGTTTGCCAGCACGGTGTCTACGCTTGCCTCTACGTGGGGCTTTATCTTCTGCACACTGATAGCGCTATGGGAGACACACACTCCGGCCGACACTCTTGTCAAACAGTGCCTCTACCTCCTCGGAACTATCGGCTTGGCCGTCGGCTGCTCCGTAGCCGTGGAGTACATCTTCGGCTCACGTCATCCCGCAGAGGAACTCCAGGAACAGCGTTGCATACGCTACGAGGCGCTCGAGACAATGTTCTCACTCTACGCGCGCGGCGCACCCCCGAATGAAATATCTCCTGCCGTGAGCCGCGTCGCACGCCTCGCCGCCGCTGGTCAGATAAAGATGCAGGAGCTGTACAACACCATCGTCGATCGCAATCTCGACACTGGCAACCTTCCCATCGGAGCCCGTGTGCGCCTCACGATGCTCGCGCAATTGATGGACGTAGCAGCGGCCTTTGGTTCGCAAAATCCAAACGTAACCGATCCAGAGACCCAGCGCCGCTGCGCTCATATCGCCGAATTGTGTCGGGAACTCAACCCCAACGTTGTTCCCGCAACCGAGCGTGAGTCCGAACTCACCATGAAAGAGAACCCCAGCCTCCTCGACCGTGTAGATGCATCGCTCCACGCGATCGTATCCATGCCTGTCGATACTGCCACCCACTCAGGAGCCGAAGACAAAGAACTGGTCGCTCTGCCCTCCAAGAAAGTCCCGCTTTTGATACCAGGTGCACTCACAAATAACGACACGCTGGCATTCGCCCTGAAGCTCAGCCTCTGCGCGACGGCCTGTTACATCATCTACAACGCGGTAGGTTGGCCCGGAATCTCTACCTCGGTAGCAACAGTATTGATTACAGGATTGAGCAGCAGCGGAGCCATCAAGCAAAAGCTGATCTTCCGGCTGCTCGGTGCCGCCATTGGCGGTCTGATCCTTGGTCTGGGCGCCACTGTATTTCTCTTCCCATGCATGGATTCAATCACCTCGCTGGTCGTGCTCATCGGCACAGTAGCATTCATCTCGGCATGGTGGGCCAGCGGACGCAACTTCAACTATGTAGGCCTGCAAATCGCATTTGCCTTCTACATCGTGGCGTTTGAGGGTTTCAGCGCTCCAACCGAGCTGGCCCCGGCCCGGGACAGGCTCATCGGCATACTGCTCGCACTCGTCGTCATGGCATTCGTCTTCGATCTTCTCTGGCCCGTACGAACGGTCACCGCGATGCGCAAGGCTCTGGCAGGCATGCTTCACAGCGAATCCAGTTTCCTTCGTCTGCTCGAGACGGAGACCGAACACAGCAAATTTATTTTTCAGGCCGACATCTTGCGCGACCAGATCGGCAAAACGGTTGCCGGAATTCGCACCATGGCTGAAGCCGTGGAGTATGAGTTCGGCGTCGATAGAAAAGAGCATGAACGCACAAGTCACGTGATCATCGGAATAGCCTTAACTTCAACCGCGCTCTTCTGGAATCAGTTCGCCTTTCTCCACCGCGAGCAGGACATCGACTTCCTGACCCAGCCTGCACTGGCTGAGATGCGCCGCAACCTGGCTGATCGTATCGATGCCATGGCCATAGCTGTTGTAGAAAAAACTCCCATCCCTGCCCCCAGTACACCAATTGTGGATGCCTCTCTGCTGCATGACAGCCGCTACGGTGAATATGTGCGAAACTCCATAGCGCGCTATGAAGAACTTCGTGTGGCTGTTTCAACCCTGAGCCTTCATGTATAAAAGCACCCACGAATCACTTCATGGGAGGTGCATTGCATCTCATTGCTTGCCGGTAAAGAAATCCGGAGAAGGAGTCCCATGCGATCCCGCACCCTACAAATCGCAACGTTAGTATTTGTTCTGTTGGCATCCGCAGGTGCACAAACACCCAATCAAGCTCCCGTCACGACCCCGCAGAGCGATCTGATTCGCATCGATACCAAAGCCCTGGTGACTCCGTTTCCACATTTCTGGGAGCAGATATTCGGCTCTGGCCGCGCCGTACTTGCAATGCGCGACAGTTATCGCAATGATCTCCGTACCGTAAAGCAGGCGACAGGATTCGATGCGATCCGCTTTCACGCCATCTTTCACGACGAAGTCGGATTCTTCAATCTTGATTCCAACGGGCAACCTGTCTACAACTTTTCCTACATCAATCAGATCTACGACGGCCTGCTGGCTAACGGGGTACGCCCCTTTGTCGAACTAAGCTTCATGCCCCTCAAATTAGCCTCCGATCCGGCCGCCCTTCACCCATTCTGGTACAGGCCGAACGTCTCTCCTCCGAAAGACCACGTGCTATGGGATGCAATGATCACGGCCTTCGTAGAGCACTTGGTAGAGCGTTACGGAATAGATGAAGTCTCGAAATGGTACTTCGAGGTATGGAACGAACCGAACCTTGACTTCTGGGGCGGCAAGCCCGCGCAAGCAACTTATTTTGAACTATACGATCACACCTCTCTCGCCATCAAAAAGGTAAACAATCGCCTTCGAGTCGGAGGCCCTTCCACCGCTCAGGCAGCCTGGGTCGAGGCTTTCCTCGAGCACTCCAGACAAGCCGGTGTCCCGGTAGACTTCGTCAGCACCCACGTCTATGGAAACGACAGCGCCAAGGACATCTTTCAGACTGACGAGACAATCCCTCGCGACCAAATGGTCTATCGCGCTGTTCGCATGGTGCACGATCAGATCGCGGCATCGTCTCTTCCAGACCTTCCTCTTATCTTCAGCGAGTACAACGCCAGTTACGCCAATGAACCAAACGTAACCGACACGGTATACATGGGACCGTGGCTCGCAAATACGATTCGCCAATGCGACGGCCTCACGGAGGCGATGAGCTACTGGGCATTCTCCGACGTATTTGAAGAGCAGGGCGTAGTAAAAACTCCGTTCTACGGTGGCTTTGGCCTCATGGCGGTAAACAATATTCCCAAACCCGCATTGAATGCCTTCGCCATGCTTCATCAACTCGGAGATCGCCGCTTCCCGGTCGACTCTGACTCAGCCCTCGGAACTAGACGGAGCGACGGCTCCATTGTGATCGCGTTGTGGAACTACGCTCCACCCTTCGGTACAGGCCCCAATTACACCCCACCGCCAGCCAACCCAGGACCCAACCGTACATTTACCTTGAAGATCGATGGCCTTACGACGAATGCTCGAGCACAACTTTGGCGGCTCGATTCCGACCACGGCAACGTGGTTAAGACCTACGACGCAATGGGCCGTCCTGCATTTCCCACTCGTAACCAGATCGTAGCCCTTCGAACAGCCGCCAAGCCATCACCCCCCGAAGCCGTTTCGCTGAAGAACGGAACTCTGTCCGTTCGTATTCCTCCACAGGGCCTTGTCCTCATCAAGATCAACAGCGAAAGGACAGCACGGTAACCTCAGCTCCCAATCAGCATCGAACATGCAAGGACCTACATAAACACGTTGGCCCGGTGATACCTGCATGAAGTCTTCCTGCCTTGGACACATAACGCGACGCGACGCGACGAAGTTGTTAGGCGCTGCTCTTCTCTCGAGGCTCCTCTCTCTGCCTTTCGTCCATGCACAAACGTCCGGCCAAAGTAGCACCGGAGAAAACTGGCCGACCGACGCCGATATTGACTTCCTCGACGAGTTGCAGCGCGCCGCGTGTCTCTACTTCACCGAGCAGGTCGATCCAGCTAGCGGGCAAGTGCTCGACCGTGCCCTCAACCTGAACCCAACCGGCGCTCGCGATAGCCGCTTCGTATCAAGCATCGCTGCAACCGGCTTTGGCTTGACCGCGCTCTGCATTGCTGAAAAGCGCCGATACATCACCGCCTCCCAAAGCCGCAGGCAGGTGCTGGCAACGCTGAGATTTCACTTCAACAAGCTTCATCATGAGTACGGCTTCTTCTATCACTTCAATAACATTGAGACCGGCGAACCTGCTATCAACAGCGAGATCTCACCAATGGACACAGCCATCTTTTTGTGCGGTGTCCTGACCTGTCGCGCCCACTTTAGGGACTCGGAGATCACCCGCTTGGCCACGCAGTTGTACGAACGCGTGGAGTGGCCGTGGATGCTGAACACTGGCAGGACATTCTCGAAAGGCTGGCATCCGGACTACGGCTTCACCTACTCGCGCTGGGATCACTACTCCGAGTTGATGATGATGTATCTGCTCGCAATCGGCTCCCCTCGGCATCCCATCGGCGCCGATCATTGGAGCAGCTTCAGTCGACCCCGCATGGAGTTCGGAGAATATAAATACATCAGCGGCCACGACCCGCTGTTCGTACATCAGTTCTCCCATGCATGGTTCGACTTTGCACACAAACGCGATGCTTACACCAACTACTTCACCAACTCCGTGATCGCCACCCGCGCCCACAAAGCCTTTTGTCTGAGCCTCAACCGCGGCTACACAGAGGACTTCTGGGGCATCTCCGCCTCCGACTGGGAGCACGGCTACACCGCATGGGGCGGCCCACCGCTCATGGGTCCGGTCGATGGATCGGTAACGCCATCGGCCACATCCGGATCGCTTCCCTTTCTTCCCCGCGAATGCCTCCGCGTCCAACGCTCAATGAAAGAGAACTACGGTGAAAATGCCTGGGGTCGCTACGGTTTCTGCGATTCATTCCACCCAGCGCTGTCCTGGTTCGACCCCGACGTGCTCGGCATCGATCTTGGAATAGGCCTGCTTATGGCCGAAAATTTCCGCACCGGTTTTGTCTGGAACACATTCATGCAGAATCCTGAAGCAGTCGCAGCGATGAAGATGGCCGGCTTCCGCGATGAGCCGAATCAGCCGCCTGCATGACACACTACTCGACTGCACCAACGGACTTCTCGGCATCGCCGAGGCTGACCGACTGTAGTTTGGATCGTCTCTGCAACTCACGAAGAGTGTCCTTACTCAAAGGCTTTTCGTGCAAAAGAAGCTCTGCCGCGCGGACGATTGCGTTACTGTGAAACCACTGCTGAAAGATATTGTCATGAAGCAAATTGGTGATCGCAAGCAGAGACATCCCCTGATGGTGTGCCATCCAGGAGCGTACTAGCCTCGGCTCGCCGCCGCCCTCCGTGTAGTCCGCTGCTTCATACAGTCCGTAAGCACCAGCCCACCCCATCGAAATCATACGATGCAGATTCGCAAGCGCCTCATCTCGTAACAGAGGCAACGCAAGATACGTGGAGTAAGGCGAGATAATCGGGCCATCTTCAGCCCCATACTTAAGCGCGAGCGCAGGGATTCCCCAGGCGTGATAACCGTACCGTCCCTGAACATCTGTCTTGGCAAACCCTGATTCCGAGATCCCCCACGGAATCTTTCTCACATGCTCACGTTGAATATGAACAACCGCCTCAAGCGAACGCGTTACAAGGCTATTCGGATATGCGCGCATCCATAGAGCAGGCATCATGTACTCGAACATCGTGCCAGTCCAGGAGATCAGTGATGCACGCCCCTTCACAAACACATGCGAACGATCCAGCCGGAACCAGGCCTGCTGCGGTATATCTCCCTTCGCAACGGCAAGAAACGAGGCCATACGAGCCTCCGATGCGAGCAAATCGTAACAAGCCGAGTGCAACTCCCCGCTGGGGCCGTCGTAACCGATCGAAAGCAACTGTCGTGATGGAACCAATAAAAAGCTGTAATCCATATCATCGGCACTCTGTTCCGCCTTCTCAGCAATAGCAGCGATCTCATCTCGAAGCCGCGAAAGATTCTGTTGAGCAGCAACTAAACCGCAGCGAAGTTCAGCCACAAGAGAACTTATTTCAGATCTATCACCGTGTCTGATCTCCGCTGATGCGAGCACCTTCTCGAGATTCGCAGTGTATTCCCGCGCCTCATGCAAACTTGGAATCCCATCTTCCGGTCCACCAAATTGGAGCAGTTCGAACAATGGGGTAAATCTGGGCAACAGCCACGGCGTATAGTGCTCAATGAATCCGGTAAGCGCAGCATGACGACGCAATGACTCATCCCTCAGCCAATCTCCTCCTCCATGATCAGCAATCTGTGTTGGAGGCTGTTCCAGCAGCATCCGAATATGCGCGCGGATCGCAGAAGCATCACCAGCCTCGAACGATTTGCTGTTTCTCTGCGGAAGCAGCCGATCAAGCCCGATAAAGCTCTGCGCATGGAGCAAAGGGCGTTTAAGCAGCTCCAGGGCACCCATGTGCAAGGTGTAAAACGAGGCTGCGAGATTGCCGCTGTCTACCGCCGAGATCGTAAAAGGTGCAATCGGCCGAAGACTCTCGATGTCGTACCAATTGTAGATATGGCCGCGATGCTTCTCCAGGCTCTCATAGGTCGACAGTGTTCCTAGTGTTGCTTCCGCAAATTCGACAAGCGTCAAAAAGCCCAACTCATAAGCGGCTTGCCGCGCATTCAAAAGCATGCCGAGATTGGTTGGGGAAAGTTTACGAACTTGGAACGTATCTTTCTCCTCCACATTGTCCGCAATAAGCCAATGATTATCCGGACCACCAAACTCAGCGAAGTAACGCCATATGTGGATCGCCTGATGCTGTAGAAAACTCTTCTCTTTCGCAGAAAGCGGACCTGCAGCAGGCCTGGGAGAAGAGTTCAGCCACGATGCTGCCAGTGGTGCCAGCCCCCAGAGAACAAGAATCGGAGCCGCAGCAACAAGTGCATGAATATGCCTCGGAAGCAAAGCAACTGCAAGAACAAGCGCAACCACTGGTGAAAGCTTAAGGTAAAGATCAAGCGAGCTGAAAGACGTTTTCGCCTCTGATTGAGCGGCCGTCTCCCAATCCAGCAGATGCCTGCCTGAAATCAACGTTCGAATCAGCGAACGAACAATGGCATCCAGAGAGAGCAGCATGTGATGCGGCAGAAAGATGAGGTTCAGAAGAGTTATTCCGAACGAAACAGCGAACGTGGAACAAGCTTCGCGAACGCCGACAACACTCAGGCTAAAAACCGCGCGGCTAAGGTTGAACCCTAATTGCACAAACCCGGGAAGCAACAAAACGATAAGAGTCGCTATCGTCCAATAGATAGCGCCACCGGGAAGAAAAAACCATCCGAAGACAAAGAGCAGAAAAGTGATCGGCTCTATCAGGCTCCGACGAAGATTATCCAGGATCTTCCATCGCGAGATCGTACTAATAGGATTCGGCACAGACCGCCCGGACTCGTCGGGAACCGTATTGAAAAGCCACCGCGTAATCTGCCAATCCCCACGCAGCCAACGATGTTTTCGTCGAGTGTGCGCGGAATAATGTGATGGATAGTCATCAATCACTTCGACATCAGTGACAAGTCCCACACGGGCATACGCACCCTCGATCAGATCGTGAGACAGCAGAGCGTTCCGCGGGAAGCGATGATTCAATACCTCATGAAAGATCCCAACCTCATAAATCCCCTTCCCTGTAAAAATTCCCTCGCCAAACAAGTCCTGATAGACATCGGAGACAGCGCGGCTATAGATATCGAAGCCGGTCTCGCCCGAATAAAGCGCAGCAAGACGCGATCGCGAGACTGAACCAACGCTAACGCCAACACGAGGCTGCAGAATGCCATAACCGGCCGTAACGATTCTCGACCGCGGACTCACAATGGCCCGGTTCAGTGGATGGGCGATCGTTCCGACCAACCGCGCAGCTGTATCCCGTGGCAACTGCGTATCGGAATCTAGCGTAAGCACATAACGAACTTGTTCGAGTATCTCCAGTGGTCCAGTCTTAACTGGAAAACTGTCGTACCCATGCAGCAAAAGCGAGTTGAGGTCCAGCAGCTTTCCGCGCTTACGTTCCCAACCCATCCAAACACCTTGTCTCGCGTTGAAGACCCGATGACGATGAAGCAGAAAAAATGATCCCCCGCGATATCCTGCATACTTCACGTTCAGCTCATCAATAGACCGCTTCGCCAGGTTGACCAGAGGATCATTACTCTCGGCCCCAGAGCGAGTGGGCGTGTCTGGCAAATCCGTAAGTAGGCCGAAATGTATATTGGGGTCTTGATTCGACAAATACCGCGCCTCAAGCTGCTCGAGAAGTTCTCTGACTTGCTTCTCATGCAGCAGAAGCGTAGGCACGACGACAAAGGTTGTCGATTCATCCGGCACCCCCTTTGAGAAATCGAGCTTCGCGAGCGCTTCAGGCTTAAAGAGCGCCGACACAATTCCATTTACAAGATCAACCGCGCCCTGAGTCGCAGGTAAAAGCGCAAGCAGCAAAGCTCCCATCACGGACCAAAAATCATGGCGCGGTACCAGTGGAAGAATGATCGCGGTAATTAGCAGCACCGAAAGAGTGAACGTGCCGAGTATGTAAAACTCTTCATTCGAACGGCGAATCAAACGTCGGAGACGATCGATCGCAGGCGGATGGTATCCGATAAGATGTTCGAGTTGCTCTAGCCCCTCAGCGAAAAGATAGTAGCCAATATGTGTCTTACGCAATACAAGCCGCGGATCCGCATCTCCGACTCTCCCCGCCTTTCGCGCAAGATCGAGTGCAATCTGAGCGGTCTGCACCTCGCTGGCGTCGGCGTGCCTAGCCAGTTCAGCAACTCGCGTGCGGTAGACGCCCCGAGTCTCCTCCTCCATACCTGCAAACACATCTCCCGGATCCTGCCGAAGGACCTCATCGAAAGCGACAAGCGGCTCCAGTAAAGGAGCCCATTCAATTTGATTCAGTCGTCTCAGGCTGTGAATGGGCGCAGAGAAAGGCGACTGTTCAATCGGCGGCAACTCGCCAACAGCAAAAGCCTCATCAGCACGATCAAGAATGAACTGAAGCTGCGCAAACCTCAGCGACTCAGGCAGAAGTAACACCTCTTGCAAAAGAAGCGGATGATGTCGTTGAATCTCTCCCACATAGGTTTCGAAAGACTCAGGCGACCATATTCCCTTGGCCACCGCAAGATACCCCATCGCAAGATGAATCACCTGGGGCATCTCATCACCGGCCGCCACACGAACCCAAGGCACCTTGCGAAATCTTGTCGCAACATCCTCCTCGGAAGGGATCGCAAACTCAAGCATCTTCCCGCTTTCGAGTAGCTCAAGCTGCGGTGTCAGATGATTCGGTGATGCGATTCTGCGGCACGCGGCAAGCCGTTCGCTTAGCCGAGCACGCAACTCCGTCCTGCGCTTCAGAAGATTGTCATCCACTGCGGCGGAGGCGACAGGCTTCCAGCGGCCCACCAGTTCATCCGCATCAACTCGCAGCTCTGCTTCGGTAACCGCCGGTCTCTCTGGCAATCCACCTGCCGAAAAATCCGGTACCGGCGCCGTAAGCGGCGAAGCGTGTTCGAAGCTGATACCTTCTTGAGACAATGTCTTCACTCTCTGTGAGTCCACGATTTATAGCCGAGCTCTATCGATAGCTCGCCGCCTGCATCTCAAACATGCCCGCGTATACTCCGCCTTTGGACATCAACTGTTGATGATTCCCTTCTTCAATGAGACGTCCACCAGATAGCACAACAATTCGATCCGCCATCTTGACCGTCGAAAAGCGGTGCGAGATGAGCAGCGCCATCTTGCCTTCGGTCAGTTCAGCAAACCGTTCAAAGACCTCGAGCTCACTCCGCGCATCAAGTGCAGCGGTCGGTTCATCCAGTATGAGCAGCTCAGCATCTCGCAGATAAGCACGAGCCAGCGCAATCTTCTGCCACTCGCCGCCCGACAATTCAACCCCACCCTCAAAGCGCCGTCCCAGCATCTGGTCATAGCCGCCAGCAAGATGGTCTACGACCGTATCGGCAAGACTCTTGTGCGCAGCCATTTCTATACCCGCTTGGTTCTGCATCTGGTCGATCTGACCGACCGCAATATTCTCGCGGGCCGTCATCTCGAATCGAACAAAATCCTGAAAGATAACGCCGATATGGCTGTGCAACTCTTCGAGCGAGTACTCTCGAAGATCAACGCCATCGAGCAATATCTGGCCCTCCGTAGGATCGTAAAGCCGCGTGATGAGCTTGACGACAGTCGTCTTCCCTTGGCCATTCTCCCCAATCAACGCGATCCGTTCACCCGGAGCAAGCGTTAGGTTGAAGTCCTTCAGAACCCTGCGATCCGTCCCCGGATAAGCAAACGAGACATTGCGAAACTCAAATCCACTCCGCACCGGCGAAGGCATGCGAAGCCCATCAGGCCTTGAGTGCACCGTAGGCTCCATCTCGAAGAATGCAATGAGATCGGTAAGGAACAGAGCCTGATCCGCGATACCAGAAGCAGTCGAGAATACCTGCTGCAGATTCGAACTGGCCTGCTGAATCGCAGTCGTCAAAAAAGTGAACTGTCCAATGTTGTACTCGCCATGGAGCGTGCGCCAGATGACGTAAATATAAGCTCCGTAGTACCCCAGTGTGCCGATGACTCCAAGCAGCCCGCCAACAATAAGCTTCGAACGCGAGAGTGTGACGTCTTCGCGATAGATCTGATCTGCAAGTGACTTGAATCTACCCGTAAAGAATTTATTCAGCCCGAAGAGCTTGACCTCCTTGGCCCCTTCGCGGCTACCAGCGACTTGTCGCAGATAATCCATCTGCCGCTTAGCCGGCGTTTGGCGAAAATTCTTGGCATACCCCAAAAATGCATAGTGCGTCTCACCCAAAAACGACGGCATCACCCCAATAGCAAGAAGCAACACAAGCCACGGAGACGCCCACGCAAGCGCCGCCGAAAAGACAAGCGTCGTAATCACCTGCTGTATCAGGCGACCCATCTGCTGAATCATGCCCAGGCGATCCGTAGCCTGCACACGGGCCCGTTCAAGCCGGTCGTAAAACACTGGATCTTCGTACGTAGTCAGATCCAACCGCGCCGCCTGTTCCATCACACGAATGCTCACGTGCTGGGTATAACGATTCGCCAGCAGCGAGTCCGAGTAGTCGATCGCCCGCGTCAGCAGCCCCATTAAAACGTTCAGCCCAACTTCAATCGCAACCAGCGTCCAGAAATTTTCGCCGAGCGGTTCACCGCGCAATACTTGAGCAATATTGTTAATGATGAACTGCGCCACCTTGGCCACGCCGAATGGCAGTACAGCGACGACGACACGCAGAAGAAGTCCCCAGACAACAACCGCCGACCCGGAATCCCACAGAATGCGCAGCACAGGCGGAACATTGCGTAGGGAACGCAATCGATCGAGCCACGGGCTCTCCATCTTCACGTGGTTACTGGAATCACTCATATGACTCAATCAGAACGCCACCCGGCTGCTTGAATGGATGCGCCAAATCTCCGCTGCGTTGGATCAATTCGAGCCATCAGCCGCCTTCCTCTCCATTTTTCTCAGTCACTTACCCGATCGAAGCCTGGTAAACGCGCTCCGCCCTAAAGGCCGATCAGTGCGATATATTTTCCTGAGTCAACTTCGCAGAGAAAATCTAAAAACCAAGAGCACGAACGATGCAGACAATCAGCCCGACCGAACTGGCAAAAAAGATTGGCGAGGGCCTGCTTTCCTTCCCCGTCACGCACTTCACAAGGGACTTCGCCTTTGAAGAATCCCCCTACCGCGAACACATCTCCTGGCTGCTCGATCACAATCCAGCCGGGCTCTTCGCCGCAGGTGGTACAGGCGAGTTCTTCTCGCTCACCCTCAGCGAATTCTCCGCCATAGTCCGAGCCGCCGTTCAGGAGACCGCAGGCCGAGTCCCCGTACTCGCAGGATGCGGCTACGGAACCGCAATGGCAAAAGAGTTCGCCCAAGCCGCCGAAGACGCGGGCGCAGACGGCATCCTCCTGCTACCTCCCTACCTGCTCAACTCCGAACCAGCAGGACTAACAGCCCACGCCGAGGCAGTCTGTGCGACAACAAAACTCGGGGTCATCTTCTACAACCGCGACAACGCCATCATCGACGACGCAACACTCGAGCGTCTCTGTGATCGCTGCCCAAACCTCATCGGCTTCAAAGACGGTGTCGGCGACATCGAACTCATGACCCGCATCTACGCCCGCATGGGCGACCGCCTCACCTACATCGGAGGCCTCCCCACCGCCGAAACCTTCGCCCTCCCTTACCTCGAGATGGGCGTCACAACCTACTCCTCCGCCATCTTCAACTTCCTCCCCAACTTCGCGCAGGAGTTCTACGCAGCCGTTCGCAGCCGCGATCGCGCCAGAGTCTACGCCGATCTCCGCGACTTTGTCCTCCCCTACATCTCTATCCGCAATCGTCGCAAGGGATACGCCGTCTCCATCGTCAAAGCCGGAATGACCGCAGTCGGGCGCCCAGCAGGCCCAGTGAGATCGCCTCTAATCGATCTCACATCATCAGAGCTTGAGGAGCTAAACAAGTTGATCGGAGACCGCACCTGACCGATCCCCCCATACACGCAACGCAGACAAAGACCACGCACGTCCGCTATCTCATCGTCGCGATGCTCTTCATCGCCAGCTGCTTCAGCTACGGAGACCGCGTCGCCCTCTCCGTAGCAGGCACAGCCATGCAGAAGCAGCTCGCACTCGCGCCCGTCCGCTTCGGCTTCCTCCTCTCCGGCTTCAGCTGGGCCTACGTCCTCGGCCAGCTTCCCTCAGGAGGCCTCCTCGATCGCTTCGGTTCCAAGCGCATCTACGGCATCAGCATCTTCGCGTGGACCATCTGCGCCTTCCTCATCGGGTTCGCCGGCTACCTCCCCGCAGCATGGATTTTCAGCACCATCTTCGCCCTCCGTCTCCTCTCCGGCCTCGCTCAATCCCCCGTCTTTCCCGGCAACGGACGCATCGTAGCCGCCTGGTTCCCCACTGCCGAGCGCGGCACCGCCTCCGCAATCTTCAACTCCTCGCAGTACTTCGCTCTCGTCGCCTTCGCACCCATCTTCGGCTGGCTCACCCACAGCTACGGCTGGCAGTGGACCTTCTGGTTCATGGGTATCTTCGGCCTCGTGCTCGTCTTCGCCTGGTCGAAGACCGTCTACAACGTCCCCGACCACCCCCTCATCTCGCAATCCGAAATCGATCAGATCGAGCGCGGCGGAGGCCTCGTAAATGTAGACAACATCGGCCGTACCGCCACAGCCAAACCAGCAAGCGCCCTCACGTGGAAAGGCGTCTGCCAACTCCTCCAGCAGCGAATGCTCGTCGGCATCTACATCGGCCAATTCTGCATCACCACTCTCACTTACTTCTTCATCACCTGGTTCCCCGTCTACCTCGTCCAGGCCCGCCACATGTCAGTCCTCAAAGGAGGCTTCGCCGTCGCACTCCCTGCCCTCTGCGGTTCCATCGGCGGAGTCCTCGGCGGCCTCTGCTCCGACGCCCTCCTCCGCCGCGGCTACTCCCTCACCTTCGCGCGCAAAGCGCCCATCATCGCCGGCATGCTCCTCTCCGTCACCATGATCGCCTGCAACTACGCTAACGCTCAGGCCGTCGTCCTATTCCTCATGTCGCTCGCCTTCTTCGGCAAGGGCTTCGGCGCCCTCGGCTGGACCGTCATCGCCGACACCTCTCCCAAAGAACTCATCGGACTCAACGGCGGCCTCTTCAATCTCTTCGGAAACACCGCCGGCATCACGACGCCCATCATCATCGGCTTCATCGTCCAAAGGACCGGCTCCTTCAACGGAGCACTCGTCTTCGTCGGCATCACCGCACTCATGGCTATCTTCAGCTACGTAGTCATAGTCGGCGAAATCAAACGCCTCGAACTGAAACCCACGTCAACGTAGATCAGTTTGGTTTTTGCTGTTGTTTTTGCTGTTGTTTTTGCACTTGCTTTTCTTGCTTGTCATCCCCGAAGGGGATCTGCTTCTGTCTTTGCTTTTGCATTTGCCGTTGTCATTGCAGTTGTCGTTGAACGTACTCAAGGAATAAAGATGTGTCATCCTGAGCGAAGCCCGAAGGGCGTAGGCGAAGGACCTGCGGTTCACCTTTAGCGCCACCAATCTCAAGTGAAACTAAACATGTCACTGCAAATAAATCTGAACGAAACCCCGACCATCACCGCCATGCGAGTCATCCCCGTCGCCGGACACGACTCCATGCTCCTCAACCTAAGCGGAGCCCACGCTCCCTTCTTCACCCGCAACCTCGTCATCCTCACCGACAACTCCGGCCGCACCGGTGTAGGCGAGGTCCCCGGCGGCGAAAAAATCTGCACCGTACTCGAAGAATCCATCCCCCTCGTCCTCAATCAACCCATCTCGAACTACAACGCCGTCCTCAACACCATCCGTCATCAATTCGCCGACCGCGACGAAGCCGGACGCGGCCTGCAAACCTTCGACCTCCGAACCACCATCCACGCCGTCACCGCCATCGAGTCCGCACTCCTCGATCTCCTCGGCCAATTCCTCAACCTTCCCGTAGCCGCACTCCTCGGAGAAGGCCAGCAACGCACCAGCGTCCAAGTCCTCGGCTACCTCTTCTACATCGGCGACCGCAACAAAACCGACCTCCCCTACCTAAGCGACTCGCAAGCCGCCGACAACTGGCTCCGTCTCCGCCACGAAGAAGCCCTCACCACAGAATCCATCCTCCACCTGGGCGAAGCCGCACAATCCCGCTACGGCTTCAACGACTTCAAGCTAAAAGGCGGCGTCCTTCCCGGCACACAAGAAATGGAAGCAGTCACCGCCCTCGCCGAACGCTTCCCCCAAGCCCGCATCACCCTCGACCCCAACGGAGCCTGGTCCCTCGCCGAAGCCATCACCCTCTGCACCAACAAACAAAACGTTCTCGCCTACGCCGAAGACCCCTGCGGTGCCGAGCAAGGCTTCTCCGGCCGAGAGATCATGGCCGAGTTCCGCCGCGCCACCGGCCTCCCCACCGCAACCAACATGATCGCCACCGACTGGCGCCAACTCAAGCACGCCACCCAGCTCAACGCCATCGACATCCCCCTCGCTGACCCCCACTTCTGGACCATGCAAGGTTCCGTCCGAGTAGCCCAGTTCTGCCGCGAATGGGGCCTCACCTGGGGCTCGCACTCCAACAATCACTTCGACGTCTCGCTCGCCATGTTCACCCACGTAGCCGCCGCCGCCCCCGGCCGCGTCACCGCCATCGACACCCACTGGATCTGGCAGGACGGCCAGCGCCTCACCACCGAGCCGCTAAAAATCATCGGTGGTACATTGACCGTACCCGAGCGCCCCGGCCTCGGCATCGAACTCGACATGGCACAAGTCGAAGCCGCAAACCATCTCTATCAACAAATCGGCCTAGAAGCCCGCGATGACGCACGCGCCATGCAATACCTCAAGCCAAACTGGCAGTTCGACCCAAAGCGCCCCTGCCTCGTCAGATAAAGCACGATAAGCGCATCGAAGGACCCAATGAGCACCCCCCAGCCAGACCGTCCCCTCTACATCCGCACCCACGAGCTCGACAACGTCGCCATCGTCGTAAACCCCGGCGGGCTCCCCGCAGGCACTTGCTTCGAATCCGGCCTCATCCTCACCGAGCCCATCCCCGAAGCCCACAAAGTAGCCCTTACCGACCTCCCCACCGGAGCTCCCATCATCCGCTACGGAGTCACCATCGGCTACGCGCAAAAACCCATCCCACAAGGGAGTTGGGTACACGAAGGCCTTGTAGCCACTCCGGACGCTCCCGATCTCAACTCCCTGCCACTAGCCACCGCCGTGCCACAACCCCTCCCCGCCCTCGAGGGCTACACCTTCCAGGGCTACCGCAACCCTGACGGCACCGTCGGCACAAAAAACATCCTCGGCATCAGCACCACCGTGCAATGCGTAGCAGCCAGCGTGGACTACGCCATCCGCCGCATCAAAGCCGAGATCCTCCCCCGCTACCCCAACGTCGACGACGTCATCGCCATCACCCACAACTACGGCTGCGGCATCGCCATCAACGCCCCCGGTGCCGAAATCCCCATCCGCACTCTACGCAACCTCAGCCTCAACCCAAACCTCGGAGGCACTCCCCTCGTCGTCAGCCTCGGCTGCGAAAAGATGCAACCCTCCCGCATGCTCCCCACCAGCGCACTTCCTCTTCTCACCGACGAGCCCTACATCATGCGCTTCCAGGACGAAGAGCACCACGGCTTCGGCGACATCATCGCCGCAATCATGCGCATGGCCGAGCACCGCCTCGAGCAACTCAACCGCCGCCAGCGCACCACCTGCCCCGCCTCCGATCTCGTCGTCGGCCTCCAATGCGGAGGCAGCGACGCCTTCTCCGGAGTCACCGCAAACCCCGCCGTCGGATACGCAGCTGACCTCCTCGTCCGCGCCGGAGCCACCGTCATGTTCTCCGAAGTCACCGAGGTCCGCGACGCCATCCACCTCCTCACAGCCCGCGCAGCAAACGTAACCATAGCCCGAGACCTCATCCGCGAGATGGCCTGGTACGACGACTACCTCCGCCATGGCCTAGTCGACCGCAGCGCCAACCCCACCCCCGGCAACAAAGAAGGCGGCCTCGCCAACATCGTCGAAAAGGCCCTCGGCTCCATCGCAAAGGCAGGCAGCACGCCACTCGCGGGAGTCTCCGGCCCCGGCGAGCGCGTCACGCAAAAGGGCCTCATCTTCGCCGCCACCCCAGCCAGCGACTTCATCTGCGGCACGCTCCAACTCGCCGCTGCGATGAACATGCACATCTTCACCACCGGCCGCGGCACCCCCTACGGCCTCGCGATGGCCCCCGTAATCAAGGTCTCCTCACGCACCGAACTAGCCGAGCGCTGGCCCGACCTCATCGACGTCGACGCCGGAACCATCGCCACCGGCCACGCCACCATCGACCAAGTAGGCTGGCAACTCTTCCACCTCATCCTCGAAGTAGCCAGCGGCCACAAAAAAACCTGGGCCGACCACTGGGGCCTCCACAACGACTTCGCCCTCTTCAACCCAGCCCCCGTCACCTAACCCACCTGCGCCGTATCGCTGTCGAAGCCGTTGTCGTTGTTCTTCACCCAACTAGCCACAAACGATCGGGTGCCCCATTCATCGCAGTCTCATCGCGATGAGTGGGAATGTAGAACTCTCCCAGCCATCTCTTGCCTTACAAACAACATTGTGGATCACTTCGCCGCCGCTACCACAAGCGCCCGCAGCGAAGGCAAAAAGGTAAACCGCACCAAAGCCGCAGGCTTCTCAGCCTCCGAAATAATCTGCAACTGCTGATCACTCCATCCCTGCGGAGCCTTCTGCCCCGGCTGCAAATACCCAACCGCCGACAACCCCACCTTCGCAAGCTGATCAAGCTGAGCGACACGCGTCCCCGCACCAGGCATCCGTGGCGACTGCCCCGCCAGCACCGTCAATTCCGGCACTGCCTCCTCCCACGCATGAAACCTCACCGCAAGAGCATCCCCGCTAGCCTTTGCCGCAGCCCCCCCCGCAACCAAAGCATCCACCTGCTGACGAATCTCATGCCGCGAAGGCGGGTCCGGCACCACCGCATCCACCAGCCCATCCAGCGGAGTAGTCGCATCCGTGTGCTGCATCTTATAGCGATCGTGGAAGCTGACCGGCTCGATCACCGTAGCCAGCGTATCGAGAGCAGCCGGATGCAGCGAATTCGCAAGGCTACGCCGCGCCATCTGAGGCCCCGAGATATGCGTCAGCCCAGCCGACTCAAGCTGCAACGACGTGCTGTAAAGCCGACGGTACATATCGGCAACATCGCGACGATCAGCAGGCGACCAGAACCGCTCCGCAATCGCAGCAGTCCGCGGCCATATGCGTGAGTCGATGGTCCTCTCATTCAACTGTTCGGCCCACATGCAGACCTCGCCTCCCAGAATCAAAGCCTGCTGCTCCGGAGTAAGCTGCGTATCCGCAGGCACAGGATCGGCCAGATAATGCTCCTCCGCAGTCTTCATCCCATCCAGATAAAAAGGAGCCGACAGAATGCCCGTATAACCTTGGCTCGCGCCCTTAGCCAGCGAGGCAACGCCGCGCCACGACTGCACCATCACGTCCTTCGGCAGCCCGGGCGTAAGCACCTCATCCCAGCCAACCATGTGCTTTCTATGTCGAGTAAGAATTGGCAGCAGCCGCTGATTGAAGTAAGCCTGCAACGCATCTGTATCCTTGATGCCCTTTGCCTGCATGAACGCCGCGATCTTCGAGTTCCCGCGCCACGCCTTGCCGGTATTTTCATCCCCTCCAATGTGGAAGTAAGGATCAGGAAATATCTCGCTCATCTCACCGATAAACGCATCCAGAAATTTGTACGTACTCTCCTGCGTCGGATCCAGCGAGTCATCATGAATTCCGAAGACAACGGGAAGCTCGGTAGGAGCAGCAGAGCTCCCGAACTCCGGATACCCAATCAGCCAACTCGCGGTGTGCCCCGGCATATCGAACTCCGGCACAACGCGAATCCCGCGAGCCCGCGCATACGCTACAACATCACGCATCTCATCCTGCGTGTAGAACTGCCCACCTGACCCCATGCCGGTCAGCTTCGGAAACCGCTTGCTCTCGGCCCGAAATCCCTGATCGTCGCTCAGGTGCCAATGAAAGACATTCAGCTTCACCATCGCCATGCCGTCAAGGTTGCGCTTGATGACGCTGATCGGTTCGAAGTGCCGCGACACATCGATCATCAGCCCGCGCCACCGAAACCGCGGCGAATCCTCGACCCTCACAGCAGGCAGATGACAAGCCGCATCCCTGCACTCAATCAGCTGCAGCATCGTCTCCAGCCCACGCAACGCACCAACAACAGTGGAAGCCGCAAGCTGCACCCCGGACGCCGACACCACAAGCGAATAAGACTCATCCTCATCAAGCGACTGAACAGCCTGCCCCGCTCCCTTCACGTCAACAACCAACGCACCCGAGGCCGCCCCACCCTGAGCACCACGCGACTGCGGCAGACCGGTCACATACTGCAGCCGCGACAACATCCGATCAACTCCCGCCTCCAAACGAGCATCATGAAAATGCGAATACGTCACGCCAAGTCGAGGTGTCAGCGGAAACGTTCCCTGCTCCTGACGAACAGAAGCCGGCACAGGCATCAACGCTAAATCGTCCACGGCGGAGTATCCATAGAGAGTTCCGATAAACGACAGTCCCAACGCGGCAACCAACGGTCTGGCAAAAGAGAAAGAACGAAAGAACGGCCGCAAACAGGACAAAGACGAATACATGAACTTCCTTTCACACAAGCGTTCAACACAAATATCGACGCTCCCGAGTATAAAGCCCCACCCTCGAAGAACTAAGCATTGCCATCGCCGCAACATTCCGACATAATCGCGCCATGCGAATCCACCGCCTCTGTCTGCTCGCACTTCTGCTGATCGCCCCAATGGCTCTGCGCAACGCAACATCTCTCGCCCAAACAGGGTCGAAGACTCCCCCCGCCGACACCGTGCTGCACCCCGCTGATCTCGATGCGCTCGTTCCCCCCTCGGTCTTCTTTCAGGGCATCACCGCAACCACGCAGAAGCGCAACTCCGGCGGTGTGCGCTTTGCCGGCGGCCCACTCATGTTCGCCATGAAGGTCGACACCGGTGGATATTCCTCCGCCGTTCAGGAGAGATACCAGACCTACCTCATCACCGAAACCGCACTCGAAATAGACGGACACAAACTCCCAGCCGGCGCCTACGGAGTCGGCTTCATCGCCAACAACAAATTCCTTGTAATGGACGTCGGCGGCCGCGATCTCTTCACAGCCACATCGCACCACGACGATGCCATGGCAAGACCGACACCCCTGCAAGTCCAGGCCGATCCAACCCACGGCTATCGTCTCTACACCGGCCGCGACTTCGTCGTCTTCACTCGAATCCCCGCCTCCGCCAAATAATCGCTCCTACCGAGACGCGGGCCCCGTCGACTTGCGAACAATAAGGGTAGGCTGAATCATATGTTCTGCGCCGAGGCCAGGCTTTGTCGCTCCGGCCTCACGCGAGCGAAACAGTGCACGAAAAGCAGCCGTGGCAATCTCCTCACGCGGCAGCCGCAGCGTAGTCAGCGCAGGTTGAGTAAACGCGCTCAGCAAAATATCGTCGTATCCAATTACTGAGATATCTTCCGGCACGCGTAGCCCATGCTCATAGATCGCCCCCATGGCTCCGATCGCCGTCAAATCGTTCGAAGCCAGAATCGCAGTCGGCTTCGCACCCGAATCCAGAATCCGCTGCATAGCCGCATGACCGCCATCCACCCGATGGTTGCCCTCCTGGATCATATTCGGATTCCCCTTGAGGTGACTTCGTTCCAACCCTTCCGTAAACGCGTGGAAGCGAGTACGCGCCGAAGCCAATCTCAGCGGCCCGCTGATAAACGCAATCCTCTCATGCCCAAGGCCAATCAAGTGATCCATCGCCAGGGCAACACCGGCATGATAGTCAATTCGAACACTACTCACACCCGCACCCGGCTCGCCCGCGTCCATAAAGACCAGCGGCACATTGCGATGGCTGAAGACCTCAATGAGTCGGTCATCCATCTCCGACGTCATGATGGCAACGCCATCCACCTTTCGTTGGAGCATCCGCGTAACGCAGCTCTCCATGCGCACCGGGTCATAGTTCGTATTTGCAATCATGACCTCCTGCCCATGCTCCACGGCGATATCTTCAAATGCCTTCACCAGCTCGGGAAAGAAGGGATTGGTAATGTCCGAGATGATCAACCCATACAGCCGGCTGCGACCCGTCCCGAGAGCCCGTGCATTCGTATCCGGATAGAAGTTCAAATCCTCTACCGCGCGAAGCACTCGCGCTGCAGTCTCTGGGCTTACTTTGTCTGAGCCGTTGATCGTTCGTGACACCGTGGCGGTCGAAACTCGCGCTCTCTTAGCTACCGCTCGAATATTCATAACGTTGCAGCCAATGTACGCGAGTTTTCGTAGAATGAAAATCCCGCCCCGATCTCATCCCGAGGCATCTCTCAGCCGCTCGGGAAAGTTCCTTCCCAAGAGATGCCTTCCGCCAACTCACGCGAACAGCAGAACATACGGTTAACCGCGTTATTACTGCGGATAACCAACAAAATCTCTTCCTTGACAAGGCCTTTTCGGGTGTGGCCTACTTGGTCCGCCAATTAATTCGGTGTTCACCTTTATTCCAAAATAGAACACCTCGTCGGAGGCCAACGCTCCGGTCAAGGCAGCCCGGGGCACTTCGCAGCAAGCAAGCAATCAATAAGGAATTCACCATGACAAAACTTCTCAAAGGGATGCTCCTATTTCTGGTACCGCTGATGCTGGCGTGCCTCACCTCAACCTTGCATGCGCAAACCTCATTCGGACAGATCGCAGGCAACGTCACCGACGCATCTGGCGCCGTGGTTCCAGCCTCAACCGTCACCATCACCAACGTAGGAACCCAGGTCGTCCGCACCATTACGACCGACGAAAAGGGCTACTTCATCCTCACCAACATCCCCATCGGCGACTACTCCGTGCAGGTAACGGCCGCCGGCTTCCGCGGTGAAAACCGCACCGGTGTCGCGGTCACTGCCGACGCCCACATCACCCTCGACTTCCAGCTCCAGGTCGGCGGCGCTACGGAAACCGTGAGCGTCTCAGCAGTCACAGGTGAAACTCTCAACACCACCAGCGGCGAAATCTCTCACGTCATCGATCCCGGCCAGGTCGCAAACCTTCCCCTCAACGGCCGCAACTACATTCAGTTGATGACCCTGATCCCCGGCGCGATCACGACCAACCCTGATAACTTCGCCATCACCACCAGCCTCGCGGCCAACACCCAGTCCATCAACGGCAACCGCGCCGACTCCTCCAACCTCACCGTCGACGGAGCCTACAACCAGGTTGCGGGAAGCAACTCGAGCTTGATGAACAACGTCAGCCCCGACTTCATTCAGGAAGTGAAGATTGCAACTTCGAACTTTTCTGCCGAGTACGGCCGCACCTCTGGCCCAGCCTTCAACATCGTGACCAAGAGCGGCACGAACTCCTTCCATGGCGGCGCCTTCTACTTCATGCGCAATAACTATCTCGATGCGCGCAACTACTTCGCAGCCAAAAAGACGCAGCTCATCTATAACGACTTCGGTTACAGCGTCGGTGGCCCCGTCTTCCGCAACAAACTCTTCTTCTTCGGTGGCGAAGAGTGGCGTCGCCTTCGCCAGCAGGCCGCGCCCACACGTTTCACCGTTCCAAGCTCGGCGCAACTCGCTGGCAACTTCGGCTCTACAACACTCTTCTACCCTGGAACCAAGACCCCCATCCCGGGCAACAACATCAGCTCCATGATCACGCCGGACGGCCAGGCCACAGCCAACGTCTACAAGACAATGTCCGCGCTCGGCATCGCCTTCTCCGACACAAACACCGCCAACAACCTCACATTGGCTCCATCCAACCCGCTCAACTTCCGTCAGGACTTCGTTCGTCTCGACTATCACCTCAACGACAAGCACTTCCTCTACGGCCGTTGGATCAACGACAACAACTCTCTGATCGATCCCTACGGAACCTTCTCCGACGGCGGCGTCCTGCCCACCACCCCCACGCAGCGTAATCGTCCAGGACAGAGCTACCTCATCAATCACACCTGGAACATCAAGCCCACCCTCGTCAACCAGGCACAGCTCAACTTCAGCTGGGCCGCGCAGCGCATTCCTCCCTACGGCAACAACTGGCAGCGTTCCACCTACGGCTTCCAGTACAACCGTCTCTATCCAGGCGGCGGATCCTATCCCACCGGCATCCCCAAGGTGACCATCACCGGCTACGCGCCATACCAGGGACCAAACTTCGCCCTTAAGTCGCCCACAACGGATATCGAGGTTGGTGATTCGATCTCCTACATCAAGGGCAACCACCTCATCAAGGCCGGCGTCATCGTTATCCGCGATCGCGTCGACCAGAACGGCCGCCCCTACTACACCGGCAACATCAACTTCAGCGGAAGCAACTCGGTACTCACCACGGGCAATGCTCTCGCGGACGCTCTGATCGGCAACTTCGCCAGCTACTCCGAGGCCAGCTCCGATCCAACCGGACACTTCCGCTTCACCCAGCCCGAGGCCTTCGTCCAGGACTCCTGGAGAATGCTCCGTAACCTAAGCATCGAATACGGCATCCGCTTCCAGTACATCCAGTCCATGTATACGCAGGGCAACAACATGGCCAACTTCGATCCTTCCGTGTACGCCGCAGGCACCCCGGTGCAGCTCAATACCAACGGAACACTCGTTCCCAACTCGGGCAATCCTTACCTCGGACTCGTCCGGGCTGGAAGCGGTGTCCCCGCCGATCAGGCTAGCCGCGTGCCCAACATCAACACCGCGCTCTTCCCCCTCATTCCGGCAGGCGCACCTCGCGGTCTCTACAACATGAATGGAGCCGTTGGTCCGAGGTTCGGATTTGCCTACTCCGCGAATGAAAAGACCTCTATTCGCGGCGGCTACGGCATCTTCTACTTCCGCCCCGAAGGCAACCTCACCTTCAGCTCGGTCAACGTTGCACCGTTTCTCTCCAACACCGAGTTCGACAACGGCAACCTCTCCACGCTGGGCACCGGCACGCCGAACACCAGCGCAATTCAAGGCACCATTGCCGCAGTCAATCCGCATCTGATCAACCCTTACATCCAGCAGTACAGCCTCGGCGTGCAGCGTCAACTACCCCACGACATTCTGCTCGAGACCTCCTATGTAGGAAACGTTGGACGTCACCTCGTGCGCCAGCCCAACGTCAACTTCACCAGCCTCGCTGGCACATCGGCCAATCCCTCATACAGCACCAACTACTTCAACCCGTACAAGGGATATAGCGCCATCAACATGTGGCTGAGCGACTCCACTACCAACTACAACTCGCTTCAGATCTACGCCGTCAAGCGCGCTGGCCGCCTCACCTTCACCGCTGGCTACACTTACGCTAAGAACCTGGGGGACTCCTCCAGCAACAACTCAACCTTGGAGAACTGGCAGAACCTCCCCTACAACTACGGCTCTCTGAGCATCGATCGCAAGCATGCCTTCATCGGAACAGCAGTCTGGCAGATCGCCGAGCTGAAAGGTCAGAATGCAATCGTCCGTGAAACACTTGGCGGCTGGCAGTTGAGCGGAGTTGGCCGCGCGCAGAGCGGTCCGTACTACACCATCACCAGCAGCACCGCCACTGGTACTCGCCGGTCGGACTTCCTCGGTGGCCCCTATCTCGTTCAGAGCAGCCGTAACGCAAACAACTACATCAACAAGGCTGCATTCGGTACCCCACCCGCCAGCCGGTTTGGCAACTCGGGCGTTGCTCCAGTGGAAGGCCCTGGATTGCAGCAGATTGACGCGACCCTCGCGAAGACCTTCCTCGCCGAGCACCGCGTGAACGCCAGGTTCCAGTGGGACATGTTCAACGTCCTGAACCGCACCAACTACTCCAACCTCAACGCAACAACAACAGCCAGCAGCTTCGGAACGATCTCCGCTGCCTATCCACCACGGCAGATGCAGTTCGGTCTCAGAATCATCTTCTAACCAACTCGCACCAACACTATGGGCGGGGGTTGCAGCTGTAAGCAACCCCCGCCCATTTCCACTTAAGAAGCCTTAGAACAATCCCTATCCACCCGCCTTGAAAGAGCGCGGCTTCACAAGCTACGGAGGAGTTGCCGCTTTGAAAGAGACGCGGCCTCACAGGCCACGAAAGAGTTGCCGCTTTGGAAGAGGCGCGGCCTCACAGGCCACGGAAGAGTTGCCGCTTTGGAAGAGGCGCGGCTTCACAGACTACGGAGGAGTTGCCGCTTTGAAAGGGCGCGGCTTCAGCCGCGCCGTAAGTGGCTCAATTGAAGAGGGGCTTTAGCCCCTGAGGGAATGCTTCACTCATCAGAATTGTCGCGTCAGTCTTTCGGCCCGAAGGTACAACCATCAAAGACCTTTCCCTTTTTTTGCTGTAGAACATGAGAAGCCATCACTCCAACCCTGAGCAAAGCCGCATCTTTGTAACAGTTGATCAAAAGGCAACCAAAATGGAACTCCATGATGACAATCTTGAGCGATTCGATGCCGAAGGCGCCGCGCCATTACCGAACCCAAACAATCAGGGCCATATCGAGCACGAAGGAGCTCGAATCTGGTACGCAACCTACGGCGCCGGTTCGCCCATAATCCTGCTGCATGGCGGCAACGGCCATAGCGGCAATTGGGGTTATCAGGTTCCTGCGCTCATCAGCAACGGTCATCGTGTTGTTTTGATCGATAGTCGCGGTCACGGCCACAGCACACGCGACGCGCGCCCATTTACCTATGAGCTAATGGCCTCTGACGTTCTTGCGGTAATGGATGCATTGCACCTCGAAAAGGCAGTTCTTGTCGGTTGGAGCGACGGTGCCTGCACCGCCTTGGTCCTTGCCGCAAACAACCCTGCACGCGTTGCTGGCGTCTTCTTCTTTGCCTGCAACATGGATCCGAGCGGCGTAAAGCAAATCTCCGAATTTGGCCCGATAGTAAATCGTTGCCTAAGTCGACACATCAAGGACTACGCCAAGCTATCCGCCACACCCGACCAATTCAAAGCATTCTCCGAAGCACTCGGCCTCATGCAGAGAACGCAGCCCAACTATTCAGCCGACGACTTAGCCGCCATCACCGTGCCAGTCGCCATAGTCCAAAGCGAACATGACGAATTCATCAAGCGCGAACACGCCGAGTATCTCGCTCGTAGCATCCCGAGAGCGGAATGGATCTTTCTGCATGGCGTGAGTCATTTTGCGCCGCTGCAACGCCCTGACAAGTTCAACGCAGCGATGCTCGCATTTGTAGCCAGAGTAAGGACTGAAGCAGCCCAGACACAATCTCCTGGCTGACACCTCACCCGAGTCCGCCCAAAACGTACATCCACGAACCACCACTTTCCACACTTTTACCGCTGATTGACCACAAAATCACCACACCCAACACACCATTTTCTGCAAAAAACACACTCAACCACCCCGAAAAAAATCATCAGCCATCACAACTCTCCTCCGTCAGCCTGCGCCAACGTCTCAATCGTGCCAAGCACCTAGAAACTAGCCCAGCTTGCCCAGAAACTGCTGCGCCAGCCCGCTCAGCGAGCCCTGCTCCGCCGCCTGCCCATTCGGGGCAAAGTGTTGAATCGCCATCGGCAAAATCGTCGCCAATGCCATCTGTACCACTTGAGACGACACGCCTGCGTGTTCCGCTGTCTTCTCAATGAGGCCGGTTCCACTCAGTCCCTGCTGTACTTGCTCAGGAGTCACCGTAGCGTTCTGTCCCGTGCTCCACGCGCCTACGTGCTCTGCCATGCCGTTTTGCTTGAAGCTGTTCAACAGCCCCTGAATCCCCTCAGGATGCTGCGTCAACGCCTCAATAAAACCGCCCGCCACCCTGGCCTGATCCGTCCCGGCAGCCTGTCCAGCCTGCCCGGCTAAAGCCTGAATTGAATCCAAAATGCCCATGTCCGACACCTCAACGCGATTGAATTTTGATCGGAATAATGGCCCAACATCGTGAGATGGCAGCTTTGCTCATCGTGCCGTCCGCACGTAGGGATATTTATCTGCCCGTCATCTTCCAGACCCCGCACCCCAAGGTCATCGACGAGCTGAAACCTTCTTCACAGCGCCTTTTTCGCAGGCTTCTTTGCTGCGGTCTTTTTCGACACTTTAGTCGGAAGTGCTTTCTTTGCCGCCTTCACGGGAGCTGCTTTTTTTGCTGCAGCACCCTTCTTACCCTTAGCTGGAAGCGGCTCCGTTCCGTTCTCGTTCCCCTTCAATTTCTCTGCCTCATGCGAATGCATCAACCGCTCAATCTGTTCCAGCAAAATCCGGGTGTGCATTGGCTTCACCAGCATCTTGTCAGCGCCCAACTCCTGCCAGTCTTCATCAGCCAAAGGAAACGCCGTCAACAATGCCACCGCCGGATGATACGTCGCCTCACGTGCAGCCCGAATCACTTCAACCCCCGCCTCGTCATTCTCCATCCGCATATCCGTAATCACCATGTGATATTCGCCCTTGCGGAGTTTCAACTTGCCATCTCGCGCCGAAGCAGCCGTATCCACATCAAACCCGCTGATCTCCAGAATCGCCTTCATCGTCAACAGCACAGCCACTTCATCATCTACCAGCAGGATCCGACGCCTCATTTCCGTGCCCTCTAAAATTCCGGTTATCCAGCTATGTAGTCCAACGCGGCTCGTATATCGCATTCGCAATCTACCGCGCGTTCTTACAACCTGCACAAAACACGTTTGGATGAAGTCGGCTCTCCAACTGTTGTCCCCAACCACGATGCACATCCCAAATACAACCATCTGCAGGCTCCGCGCAGCTAAGTGTTATACTTCTTGTTCCAGCGCAACCATGTAAGCTAGTTGCGCCAACCCAAAAACAACGCATGGCGAGCCTGATAGTGCCGCTGTGGAGGGACTTATTCCACCAATCGATAAACGTTCCGCCAAGTCTTTCATCCGCACCAACGAACGCATCCGCGCACGCGAAATCCGTGTCATCGACGAGAACGGCGAACAACTCGGAGTCATGGCTCCCTTCGATGCCCTCAAAATGGCTCGCGAGCGCTCTCTCGACCTCGTAGAAATCTCCCCCAATGCCGTTCCCCCCGTCTGCAAGATCCAGGACTATGGCAAATATCTCTACGAAAAAGATAAGAGCGAACGAGCAGCCCGCAAGAAGCAGAAGGTCATCACCATCAAAGAGGTCAAGTTCTCCGTCACCGTAGACGAACACGACTACCAGACCAAAAAGAATCAGGCTGTCCGCTTCCTCGGCGACGGCGACAAGGTCAAAGCCTCGCTTCGTTTCAAAGGGCGCCAGATGGCCCACCGCGATCTCGGCTACAAAATCATCAACCGGCTCATCCTCGACATTGGAGACGCGGGCACAGTTGAGTTCATGCCCCGCATGGAAGGTACAACCCTCCACGCTATCCTGGCTCCGTCCAAAAAGGCCGAGCCCGCCCCGAAGAAACCGACGACTGCCTCCGCGCCTTCAGCGCCAAAGCCGGCCGAACCCACCGCACAACCCACCCCAACGACCGCTTAAGCCTGAACAGGCTCAATTCTCGTCTAAACGCGGGCTAAGTCTTCATAGGCTTAGCCTTCGCGTCTAACCGCGCATCTTCTCGATGCTTGTGCGTCCCTACTCAAAAACCACCTCGGTAATGATGCACATCTTTGCAGGTTAGCCGAATCAGCAGTTTACCTCGGTCGAATCGATCTTGACCCTTCCGTAAAATCCATCCCCTGCAACTGGTATTGACCAATAGGATACCCGCGAGGCACTCTTTCCTGAGCCGCAAGACCACTTGCTATACCCAATTAGGCATCCAAAGATAATGTTACTTCGGTAATTACGACTGTTTTATATTGCCTTATATAGTTCATTACATTGGACTTATTGCTCATCACATCTTATGGTTACTTTAGCTCGTCTGTCCAGAAAAATCTTTAGCTGTAAATACCACTTTAGGGGTCTCCATCATGAAGCTTATCGTCCGCGCAGTAGTCGTCGTCCTCGTCCTCACCGGTGCAGCAGCCTCCACCCAGATCACCTCCGCCTCCGCCAATTCCAAGATCACCATCGCTAAGAACAGCGCTATGCCTACCCCCATGTGCGCCCCCGATGATCCGAATGCTTGTGGCCTTGGCTCCAATCGGTAAGCTGGTACTGCATGGCTAACAGCAAGTTTTTGCATATTTAAGCAAAATAAATGGTTGTATCTGTCTCTGGGATCGGCTAGCCTGATCCAGTCGTCAAACGGAGTCGGACATGACACAGAGCTTTTTTCTGGATTTGCTTACTTATCTTGAACCGCTGCTGTCTGGGCTTACACTTGTGATGCTTCTGCGCAGCAAGGCGGCAGGTAAATTTTCTTTCCTGGCAGCTTTGCTGGCGGTCAAGGTAACCTCCTCTGCGATCAGTCTTCCACTACTTTACGCGCGGGGAATTGAGCGGCACCTCGCCTATCAGATCTACTTCTACATTTACTGGACGAGCTACGCCCTGGAGGCGATTCTTTCCCTCCTCGTCATCTACAGCATCTTCAAGCTGGCGATGGCTCCGCTGAAGGGCCTGCAGACTCTCGGCATGTTGGTCTTCCGCTGGGTGGCAGCGATCTCTGTCGCAGTTGCTATCGGCGTTGCACTCACACCGCATCTGTCCGGCATGAAGTTCATGGTCTCCATGGTCACGCAGCTCCAGCAGACCTCGAGCATCCTTACGCTCTGCTTGCTTCTGTTCGTCTGCTTCGCCATTCGCCCGATGGGTCTCTCCTATCGCAGCCGAATCTTTGGCGTTAGCTTCGGCCTTGGCTTCCTGGCGGCAACGGATCTTGTTCGTTCCGCGTGGCTATCCCACAACTCGAATATGTACTCGACGGTGAACATCATAAGCGGCCTCTCGATCTGCCTGACGCTCCTGGTCTGGTCTGCTTACTTCACCTTCCCCGAGCCGAAGCGCCGCTTCATCGTCCTTCCCACGACTTCGCCGTTCCTGCGATGGAACCAGATCTCGATGGCTTTGGGCGATGACCCCGGCTATGTCGCCATCGGCGGTATTCCACCTGAACTGTTCGCTCCAGCTGAACTTGAGGTCATGCGGCGCGCTTCAGCAAAGATGCCGGCAAGCCTGGAAGGCCAGGCGGGAATACAGCACTCCATCTCTGCATAGTCATATTTCGCATCCCAACTGATTCATCAGGACAACAAGAAGGCCATCCCAATCGGGATGGCCTTCTTATTGATTCTTGAGGTTAGAGCTTAGTCGCGCTCAGACTCAGACCGCTTCCAGTTGATGAGGTCGCCCAGCGTCGTGCTGCTGCTCGACGAAGAAGATGAGCTCGAAGAACCCTTGGGAGACTTGTCGCGCTCCTTGTAGCTCTCGACTTCAGCGCGGCTGGCCTCTTCGCCAACGGCCCGAATGCTGAGACCGACCTTCTTCTCATCCTGGTTCATCTTGACGATCTTGAACTCGTGCTCCGAGTCAACGTCCAGCTGCACCGGCTTGTTGTCCGCACCGACCGCCTCGGACACATGGCACAATCCCTCAACACCCTCAGCGATCTCAACGAAGGCGCCAAACTGCGCCGTACGCAGAATCTTGCCCTTGATGACGTCGCCTACGCGATGCTGTGCGAAGAACGTCTCCCACACATCAGGCTGCAACTGCTTGACGCCCAGCGACAGGCGGCGATTCTCAGGCTCAACGCCCAGAACGATCGCCTTGACCTTCTCGCCCTTCTTCAGGACCTCCGAAGGATGCTTGATCCGCTTGGTCCAGCTCAGGTTCGAGACATGTACCAGGCCATCAATCCCGTCTTCGATCTCGATGAACGCACCGAAGTCGGTCAGGTTGCGCACACGACCCTCAATGATCGCGCCGGTAGGATACTTATCCTCCAGCTGCTCCCATGGATTGTCCTGAAGCTGCTTCATGCCCAGCGAGATGCGCCGATCGTTCGGGTTCACGCTAAGAATGATCGTATCGACCTCATCGCCCGGCTTGACCATCTTCGACGGATGCTTCATCCGTTTCGACCAGGTCATTTCAGACACGTGCACCAGGCCTTCGATGCCCTGCTCCAGCTCGACAAACGCGCCGTAGTCAGTGACCGAGAGAACACGACCGCGAACCTGCGCCCCAATCGGGTAGCGCTCGGTCGCATCCAGCCACGGATCAGGCGTCAACTGCTTGAAGCCCAGCGAAACCCGCTGCTTGTCCTTGTCGAATTTCAGTACCTTCACCTGGATCTCGTCGCCGACGTTCACCAGATCGCGCGGATGCGTCAACCGCCCCCAGCTCATATCGGTGATGTGCAGCAGGCCATCCAGGCCGCCCATATCAACGAACGCGCCGTAGTCGGTCAGATTCTTCACCGTACCGGTCAGGATGCTGCCCTCTTCCAGAGTGGCGAGCGTAACAGCCTTCTTCGCGTTCTGGTCTTCTTCGAGCAGTTCCTTGCGGCTGATAACAACATTGCCGCGCTTCTTGTTCAGCTTGATGACGCGAACTTCAATCTCCGTGCCAATATAGCCATCGAGATTCCGCACCGGGCGAACCTCAACCTGCGATCCGGGCAGAAACGCCTTGATGCCGATATCGACAGTCAGGCCACCCTTCACGCGGCTGAGAACCATGCCCTTGACGGGAGTCTTCTCATTGGCGGCCAGTTCCAGCTTGTCCCAGACCTTATGGCGCAGTGCCTTCTCGTAGCTGACCAGGTAGCCGCCTTCCGGCTCCTCGCGCTCAACCACAACCTCAACAGAATCCCCGGCCTGGAACTTGGACACGCCATGGATGTCCAGAACCTGGTCCAACGGAATAAGACCTTCCGACTTGAGCCCGATATCGACAACGACATGCTTGTCCGTAATCTTGACCACGGTGCCAGTAACGATGACCTCTTCTGCGGTCAGGCTCTGGGCAGCGGCAGCGTCAGCTGCCTGCTCGCGGTCAAAGTTCGCCAATGCGGCCGCAAAATCGGCTGCATCATAGTCCGGCTCGTCGTGGGCGGCATCGATTGCAGTGGCTACGTGGCCATGCTCTTCGCTCGCGCTCGACGTATTGTCATGCTGTTGGGTTGAGGTGGATTCAGAAGACAGGGCGGCGTTCTCCGCTGTCGCTTCGGGCGCTAGGACTTCCAGTTCTGTGGTCAGGGGTTTGCTCTCGGCTTGTTCAGGATTATGGTTGTCTACCATGTGATTGCGGACTCCGGGATCCAAGGATTCGTTCCATCTCGGGCGTCGCTTCAGAAACCATCAGCGCTCTTATCAGGAGGCTGGCTGGTCTTCCATCCCGTAAAAACTCGTCAGGCAGGAATGAACGACATCTAGCAGAGGAGCGGCTGCACTTGGGTCCCCCACGCAGTGGCTCACTTAAAATCATAGAACTTAGAACCTAATACGTCAACAGAACCACACTTTTACCCAGCATTTTCACCACCACACCCTCCGTCGCTGTCCGAATACCGCCTGGCAACCACCGCACCCTTCCAAAACACTCACCCGCTATACTCGCCCTTATATGGATCGCCTTTGGACCCCCTGGCGCTACAGCTACATCACCCGTGCCGACGAGCAAGCCCGTACCGGCGTCCCACCCGCACTCGCCAACTGGCCCGCCGCCGAAGATAAGCACTGTGTCTTCTGCAACATGATCGCTGCCACCGACTACGCCATCGCACACGGTATGCAGCCCGAGATCGCCGAGCAGGCCAGTCACATCGTCTACCGGGGCCAGTACTGCTTCGTCTGCCTCAACGCCTACCCTTACTCCACCGGGCACGTTCTCATCGTCCCATACCTCCACCTCGACTCCCTCGCCGCCCTGCCCACCGACGCCGCTCACGAGATGATGCTCATCACCCAGCAGTCCGAAGCCGCCCTCCGCAGCGTCTATCACCCCGACGGCCTCAATTTAGGCATGAACCTCGGCGAAGCCGCAGGCGCCGGAATCGCAGCCCACATCCACCTCCACGCTCTTCCTCGCTGGAGCGGCGACACCAACTTCATGACCGTCACCGCCGAGACCCGCGTCCTTCCTGAAGCACTCGACGTCACCTGGGCCAAGTTACGCGAGGCCTTCAATAAAAAGACAACTCCCTCGATGCGGCCATCATCCAACCCTCTATAACCCAGGCGACAACTTCGCCGCAATCGAGGGGATCCTATGGCAAATCTTCCTAAGTACCCTCCCGCATCTGTCCGGCCGGGCTCATCTGCTTCTCGCACAAATAGTAACCGTGACTCCGAGCCTCGTCCTTACCTCCTCACCCTGCAGCTTCGGAAACCTGGTTCTTTGGAAAAGCGCTTTCTTCCCCTCTTTCCCCACGAATCCGAAGACGCACGTCTCACTGGCTCTACCCGTTCTCTCTACCGCAGGTTACTGGCCTTGAATCTTCCTGGAACCAGCCGGGTTGAGGTCTCAGCTAAGACCACCATTGTCAGCTCAAGGATAGCCTGATCCCTAAGCTGCAACCGAGATACGAAGTCTCGCCGCCCCCAAAATTGAGTCGGCTGAATAAGATAAAAAGATGCCCCTGTTCTTTTCGCAGGGGCATCTTTTTACAACAAAGTTACAAGTGGCGCGTAAGATCACTATTCCTCACACGCAGCCTGGGACTATACTTAGCACGCTCTCAGTACCTCTTCTGAGACTGTTCCCCGGTAGTCCGTGGGAGGCCACATGACAACCACCTCACGATTCATCGCAGTGCTGCTGTCCGTCGCACTCATCGGAGCCACTTCGCGAGCACAGGAAGTTTCCACCCCAGTTCAGACTGTAGAAACTCCTGTGAACAAAGCCGAAGCTCCCGCGGCAACACCTCAGCAACCCTCTCCTGCGTCAAGCGGCGTCTCTGGAGTGCGTATCGTTCGCCTCAGCCAGGTGAACGGAGATGTCCAGCTGGATCGCAAGACCGATCGCGGATTCGAGACAGCATTCGCTAATCTTCCCATCGCTCAAAAACAGCAGTTGCAAACACACGAAGGCATCGCTGAGGTCGAGTTCGAAGACAATAGCACCCTGCGCATCACGCCGAACACCCGGATCGAATTTCCCGCTCTACAGCGCAATGCCGCCGGTGCCACCATCACGACAGTCAAGCTCCTGACGGGCACTCTCTACGTAAGCCTCACTGGCACCAAAGGGAACGAATTCACCGTCGCCCTCGGCAACGACACGATCGTGGTCAATCCCTCCACTCACATTCGCATCGACAGCGATGCTTCCAAATCGAAGCTCGCAGTCTTCAACGGCACCGTGCAAGTCACGAACTCGTCGGGCACCGTAACGGTAGGTAAAAATAAAACTCTCGCCTTCGACGCCGCCGGACAAACTCAGCCCGAAGTAGCCAAAAACGAGGAGCCCGGCACCTTTGACGAATGGGACAAAAAGCAGATGGACTACCACAAGCTCCATGGTCTTCCTGCATCCTTCGGCAGCGGAGGCTCCTCCTACCTCTACGGCATCAACGACCTCAATTACTACGGCAGCTTCGCCGATACGGGATGCGGCTCCATGTGGCGCCCCTACCTTGCCAGCGCAGCTTTTGATCCCTTCGCTAACGGCGTCTGGGCCTGGTACCCCGGAGCAGGTTATTCCTGGGTCTCCCCCTACCCATGGGGCTGGACCCCCTTCCACTACGGCAGCTGGAGCTATTGCTCCAACGGCGGCTGGGGATGGCGCCCTGGTGGCCAGTGGACCGGCATAGCCAACTATCAGACCGCTCTTAACCCTGCCTCGACCTCCACGTGCCCAAACTGCCTCAGGCCTCCGCGCGCCCCGGTTATCGGCCAATCCACACTCGTAGTCGTCAACAACAAGCCTCTTGCCATCTCACGACTCTCCTCCTCAGAGGACTCGTTCGTCTTCCACAAAGACTCCGCAGGCCTTGGAGTGCCTCGTGATTCGTTCGGCAAACTGAACAAATTCTCCGCGGAAGCCGAACGCCACGGCTCCGTATCCACCCCAGCATTTGTAACTCCCGCAGGCGGGTCGAATGCGCACGGCGCATGGGCAGCGTCACACAACGCCGATGGCCAGCCGCACAACACCGATGGCCAACCACGCAACCCGGAGAACCATACACACAACGCACAAGCTCAATCGCACAACGCGGAGACCCAGAACTCCTCCAACTCTGCATCGACGCACACCGATCAAAGCGCCCACTCCTCCGGAAACTGGTCCGCGCAGCACGGCTCTTCGTCCAACCAGTCATCCTCCGGTGGAAACTGGTCCGGCGCGTCACATGGCTCGTCAAACCAGTCATCCGGCGGCGGCTGGTCAGGCGGCGGATCCCACGGCTCCGGGCCCGCACCTTCCGCACCCCCACCATCTTCGCCAGCACCTTCAGGCGGAGCCGCACCCTCCGCAGCACCCACTCACCGTTAGCGCCGACGATCGCGCATACGTCCACGAATCAGTCGGCCGTATGCGCCTTGATGTAATTTCTCAGTGCAAGATTTGTGTCCATGGCCTTCTGCACACCGCTATCCATCATCCGAAGCCACCCCGACGCCGGCTCCTTCTGTTCCGTCATGCTTAGCAGATAGCTGGTCTGCACAATAATCTCCAGCGCATTGCTCAGCTCATGCGCCAGTTTGCGTATCTCGACAGCAACATCTTCCGGAATAGCTTCAGCATCCGCCGATACCTGAGACTTGTTCGTAGGGTCTGTCATGATTGGCCGTTTCGTGTATCTCGAAGGTAGACGTGCTCGAACGCAGATAAGTCTACGCAGCCTTCGCCATAATTGACAGCGCGCCCCGGCTTTGAAACACTAAAGACTCGCGGTTAGCGTGTTCCGGCCTTGGCCGACGCAACCACAGTGCCGTAGTGGCGGAATTGGCAGACGCGCATGGTTCAGGTCCATGTACTCGCAAGGGTGTGGGGGTTCGAGTCCCCCCTTCGGCACCAGATTTTTTTGAATCGCTCCATAGCGATTCCGCAGTTAGTCTATTAGGCGCTGTGAGCCTGTCGGCAGGAGTTGCCGCCAGGCTTCATCTTTCTCTCCCGGAGTAAGATTGCCAGCCTATGACGACATCGCCCGATCAATCCTCTCCAACTCTTCTGCGCGGCTCCGTTCTGGCGTCATTTCAGTTCGACGTCTGCGAAGAGATCCGCCTCGATCTTCTCCAGAAGATTCTCGACGCTCACCCTGTGACCCAACCAACGTTGAAATATCCCACACCGGGATATATCCGCTATGAACGCCCGCCCTTAGTCGAAACCATCGAGATAGCGCTTGAATCCGGCGAAACGATTCACGGTCAGATCAAGTACTACGACTACGGCGTACTGAGCGTTGTCTTCCGGCTGCCCTTTGAAGGCGACTGGAAGACTCTGATTCACCTCGCAGGCCGCTCGATCTGGGATGCAAGTTTTGATGGCCATGCCGATCGCATCGTTCGCGAAAAACTCGAGCGGGCAGCGCCCACCCTCATCAAGCCCTATCCTGAGAAACTCACCGAAGACTACTTCATCTACCACGTGCACGAAATCGCCGGTTCCCCTTCCGCTGATCAGTTGATCCATCTCCATGGCCCGCAGATCACTCAGATAGTTCGCGGCGACACCGCACCCCTTGCCGAAAGCGAATGCCATGAAGTGCTGCAATCACGCATCTCCTACTACCCCAACGATGTCGTCGTGATCGGCTGGAATGCGGCGTTTCTTTATGACAGCGTTCAAGATGCCGAGACGGCGATCCAATTATTGGAGTATGCCAACTCCCAGCTCTTGCAGTTCCGGCACTACGATGCGCTACTCTCACGGGAACTGGACAGGGTCTACAAATCCTTTGAGAACCGAACCGGAGCGTGGGCCCGCTGGCGTCTGGCGCGGTCCGCAACCGGACTCCACACCGTCATGCTCGATGTAATGGAGCTATCCGAACACGCCGAAAACGCCATCAAGTTTCTCAGCGATACCTTTTCAGCTCGTCTCTATAAGCTCGCCGCTTCCAAAATCGGCGTTCCCGATTACAAGACTCTGGTCACGCAAAAGATGCACACCGCCGAGGATCTATATCGATTCATGGTCGGCCAGTTCACTCAGAGCCGTGGCTTCATCCTCGAAGTAACCGTCGTCGTCATACTCGTCATCGAGTTGTTCAGAAATATTCCAATCTTTCGCTAGACGCAAGGTTTTTTCATGCCAACTCGGGAAGTCCCGGCACAGGTTCTATGATAGATCGTATGCCGACGCAGCTCGATCAAATCCTCGCGCACACTCTCCTCACGGTAAACGCCCGCAAGGCCGTCGCCGACTACGCAGAGATGGAACGCCGAGCCTCCCTCCACCAGCCCCGTGGATTCACCGCCGCCCTCCGCACGGCCGCCGAAAAAGGCCCGGCCATTATCGCCGAGATCAAGAAGGCCTCCCCCTCCAAGGGCCTTATCCGCAAGGATTTCTACCCCGCTGATCTCGCCCGCGGCTTCGAATCCTGCGGAGCCGCCGCCCTCTCCGTCCTCACCGACGAAGAATTCTTCCAGGGCTCTCTCGCCGACCTCGCAGCCGCCTCCGCTCAGGTCCGCATCCCCTGCCTCCGTAAAGATTTCATCCTCGACCCCTTCCAGATCCTCGAAGCCCGAGCCTCTGGCGCCGACGCCATCCTCCTCATCGTCTCCGCCCACACCGATGCCACCCTCAGCGATCTCCGCGACGAAGCCCACACCCTGGGCCTCGACGTCCTCTGCGAGACCCACGACCGCCAGGAGCTCCAGCGCGCCATCGACCTCGGCTTCGACCTCATCGGCGTCAACAGCCGCGACCTCCGCACCTTCACCGTCCGCCCCGAGGCCCTCCTCGAGCTCGCCGTCTGGATGCCCCGCCAGGCCGTCATGGTCGCCGAAAGCGGCCTCCGCACCGCCGAAGAGATCGCCAAGCTCCGCTCCGTAGGCTACGACGCCTTCCTCATCGGCGAAGCCCTCATGCGCCAGCCCGACCCATGCGCCACCCTCGCCCTCCTCCTCGACCGCGAGTACTCGACAGAACACTAGCCAACATCAGAAGGACCGCCAAACTCGTTACTCATGACTCATTACTCATGAACAATTAGCTTTCGCCATGGAACAAAACTGACTGTCGGACGCGAGCTCCCATGTGGATCAAAATCTGCGGCAACACCAACCTCGATGACGCACAGTTAGCCGCCGAGCTAGGCACCGACGCCCTAGGCTTCATCTTCGCCCCCAGCAAGCGCCAGGTCACCGCCGCTGAGGTCGCCACCATCACCCCACATCTCCCGCCACACATCGAGCGCGTAGGCGTCTTCTACTCCCACAACGCCGATGAAATCGCCACCATCACCCGCGAAGCCGGCCTCACCGCCATCCAACTCCACGGCGGAGTCGATCAACCACTAGTCAATCGCCTGCACGAAATCTTCGAAGGCAAAGTAACCCTCATTCAGACCGTCCACTGGGCAATCGACACGGGAAACCCCACCGATAACGCCGCAAACCTGGCCTCGCAGCTCAACGAAATCCGCAACGCAGCCATCGTGCGAAGAGTCCTCATCGACTCCAAAGTAGGCCAGGCAGGCGGTGGCACCGGTGTTAGCTTCGATTGGGACGCCGCCAAAGCCACCCTCGACAAAAGCGCCAACGGCCTCAGCATCATCGTCGCCGGAGGCCTGCGCCCAGACAATGTTGCCGCCGCCATCCACGGGCTTAACCCGTGGGGAGTCGATGTATCAAGTGGTGTCGAGAGAGAACCAAGGAAGAAAGATCAGGAAAAGCTGACAGCCTTCATCAAAAACGCTCGTCAAGCCATCCAGAAAAACCAGCGCAACCCTTAGCGGTGCGGGCTAACCTCGTGTACACGCGCCCTGGGTACGCGATTGCGAACCACCTGCGGCCGCATATGCGTTCCACTCGTAGTCGGCCGTGCAAAGGCCAACGACGGTGCGAGCACTAACGACAACGCAATCAAAGCTTTCAATCTCATAAGGCCCCTTCTGCTACATCTATAGGACGCGCAGAACCACCACTCGGATTCATTTTCGCCGCTTGCCTCTACCCTGAAAAGCAGCTGGAATCCATCCCCTAAATGGGGAATACACAGCAGTATGAACCCAAAACACTCTTTCCCGCCACAAAATACGCAGCCGGGGCACCCCACTCATCACCCCGGCCACCTCAGATCACGGCTGTTCCACCTGCATCCCCAACTCCTTCACCAGAAACGCATACTGATCCACCGCCAGCTCCACGCGCTTGCTCAGCGGCATCCCGCCCCCATGCCCTGCCCGCGTCTCAATCCGAATCAGCACCGGATTACTCCCCGCCTGATCCGCCTGCATCGCCGCCGCAAACTTGAAGCTGTGCGCCGGAAACACTCGGTCATCATGGTCTGCCGTCGTAATCAACGTAGGCGGATACGCCACCCCCGCCTTCACATTGTGTAACGGCGAATACTTATAAATCGCCGCAAACTCCTCCGCATTCTCCGACGGAGCGCCATAGTCCGCCTTCCACGCCCATCCAATCGTGAACTTATCGAACCGCAGCATATCCATCACACCAACCGCCGCCAGCACAGCACCAAACAACTCCGGCCGCTGAATCTCGCAAGCCCCCACCAGCAGCCCGCCATTGCTCCCACCCGAGATCGCCAGCTTCGGAGTCGACGTGTACTTATTCGCAATCAGCCACTCCGCCGCGCCTATAAAGTCATCGAAGACATTCTGCTTCTTCAGCTTCATGCCACCCTGATGCCAGTCTTCGCCATACTCACCGCCGCCTCGCAAACTAGGCTGCGCATACACTCCACCCATCTCCATCCACATCACATGCGAAGCCGAAAACTCCGGCAGCAACGAGATATTGAATCCGCCATACCCATACAGCAGCGTCGGAGCTGTCCCATCCAGCTTCAGCCCCTTCTTGTAGCTCAAAAACATCGGCACCTTCGTCCCATCCTTGCTCGTATAGAAGACCTGCTTCGTCTCATACAGCGCAGGATCGAACTTCAGCTTCGGCTGCCGGTACAGCGAACTCTTCCCCGTCTTCATATCCAGCCGATAGACCGTCCCCGGCGTAGTAAAGTTCGTGAACTGGAAGAACGTCTCCACATCCTCCCGCTTGCCGCCAAACCCCGCCGCAGTCCCAATCGCCGGCAGAGCCAGCCGCTCCACCAGTTTCCCATCGCGCGTATGCATCTCCACCATGCTCTGCGCATCCGCCAGATAATTCGCAATCAGCGTGTCATGCACCATCGACACACCATCCAGCTTGTTCTTCGTCTCCGGAATCACCGTCTTCCAGTGCTCACGTCCCGGCTCCTTCAAATCAATCGCAATCACCTTCCCATTCGGAGCACCCAGCGTCGTATGCACCCAGAACAACGATCCATCGTTATCGATAGGCGAATACACCGCATCCGCCACCGTCACCAGCTTGACCACCGCAGCATCCGGATGCTCCAGGTCCTTCACCCACAACTCATTGTTCGGGCTCGTTCCCTTCGTCATATAAAGCAGCAGATACCGCCCATCATCGGTCAATTGCGCCCCAACATTCAGCTCCTTATCATCCGGCCGATCGAAGACCAGCTTGTCCTCACTCTGCTTCGTCCCCAGCTTGTGAAAGAAGACCTTGTGGTAGTAGTTCGCCGCCTTCAGAGCATCCGCCTTAGGAGCGTCATACCCCTCATAGAAGAACCCGCTCCCATCCTTCAGCCACGAAGCCCCGCTGAACTTCGACCACTCCACCATATCCGGCAGGTCCTTGCCCGTCGAAACATCCCGCACCCGCCACTTCACCCAATCGCTTCCAGCATCCGCAATCGAGTAAGCCGCCAGCCTCCCATCATCCGTCATGCTCAACCCGCTGATCGCCACCGTTCCATCGGCCGACATCGTATTCGGATCAAGCAGCACCTTCGGTTCACCCGTCAGCCCTTCCTGCCAGTAGATGACGTTCTGATTCTGCAACCCCTCATTGTGCGAGTAGAAGTACCGCGTCCCCCGCCGCGCCGGAGCCGTATACCGCTCAAAGTTCGTCAGCTCCATCAACCGGCTATGCATCTTCTCGCGGCTAGGCACCGTAGCCAGATACCGCTGCGTCAGCACATTCTCCGCATCCACCCACTGCTTCACCTCGGACGAGTCCACATCCTCCATCCAGCGGTAAGGATCGTTCACCTTCGTCCCAAAGTAGTCATCCACCTGCTCCACCGTATGAGCCTTGGGATACTCAGGCTTCGCACCCTTATCGCCGGCAGCGTGAGACATCGTCAAATCGGTAGAAAGCAACGCAGCAGCAAGGACAGGCTTCATCAATCGCATCTCTCGTATCCTGAAATTCAGCGAGGTGGGGTGAACCTGAACTTTACAACAACCCACCACTGCTAGGTATCATTCTCTCGCAATCAACTGCCTACCCGCCAAGTGCCAATCTTCTGGATACCCCAAAGGAGCGCATCGAAAGTAACGTTTTGTCTTTGCTAAGAACGCATCCCTTCCACCTCACGAATGCTCTGCTAGCCTAACTCCATGCCCGCAGGGAAGCTCAACCGGATCACGATCACCCTTCTCGCCCTTACCCTCTCCCTGCTGCCGCAATACGCCGTCGCCCAGGACAACCAGCCCTACACCCTCAAAACCCAATCCAACGTAGTCCTCGTCCCCACCACCGTCGAGACCAAACACGGCGACATCCTCTACACCCTCAAGCCCGAGCAGTTCGTCGTCGAAGACAACGGCGTCCCCCAGACCATCCACCTCGACCAGGACACCGACGCCCTCGGCCTCTCTCTCGTCGTCGTCATCCAGTGCAGCCGCTCCGCCATCATGGAGTTCGCCAAGCTCCGCGGCCTCCCCACCATGATCGACGCCGTCGCCGGAGACGCCCCCCGCGAAGTAGCCGTCGTCACCTACGGTTCCACCCCCGAACTCCTCGGCGACTTCTCCTCCGACCCCGACGCCGCAGCCCACGCCCTCTCCCAGCTCGAACCCTGCGACGACGACCCCAACGCCGCCACACTCGACGCCGTAGCCTACGCCACCGGACTCCTCCAGGCCCGCCAGAACCACTACCGCCACGCCATCCTTCTCATCAGCGAAACACGCGACCACGGCAGCGAGATCAAGCCCGCCAAAGTCATCGCCGCCCTCGGCCGCACCAACACCGTCGTCGACTCAGTCGCCTTCGGCCCCGGCAAAACCGAGATCCTCAACGACCTCCACTACGGCGGAGGCAGCGGCCCCTTCGGCCTCCTCATCATGGCCGTCAACGCCCTCAAGAAGAACGCAGCCCACGAACTCGCCTCCCTCTCCGGCGGCGAGTACATCAACTTCACCACCCAGAAGGGCTTCGACAACGGCCTCCACCAGCTCTCCAACCACATCCACAACTACTACCTCATCAGCTTCCAGCCCCACGCCGAAGCTAACGGATCTCCAACTCCCGGCATGCACTCCATCCGCGTCAAAATCCCCGACTACCCCGACGCCCGCATCCGCTCCCGCGAAAGCTATTTCAGCGGCACCCTCGACACCATCCCACCCGAAGCCCAGTAACAACCCCGGGTTCAAGGGTTAGAACAATTCCGATTATTAAGCGTCCGAAAAAATAGTACCCGCACAACGCACCGGGCGATTCTCGGGGGCTGGAAAGCATCTGAAACAGTGTCCGAAGCAGCGTCGGAGCTGTCGATCTGGCGCGCCTGTATGTTTTGGCAGGAGTAATAAAAGGCATAGCGAGATAACCTCGTTAACCGTCGCGGTTGAGCGCGTTTCGACTACCCCTCGTACAACTCCTGATTCGTGGTCTGGCAAGAGCCTTGGAGGAATCGATGGCACAAGCAGAAGAACAACGAAGACTTAAGGAAGCCGGCGAAAATCTCGTCCCCTGGAAGAAGTGGGGACCCTACTTGAGCGAACGGCAATGGGGGACGGTCCGAGAGGATTACAGCGAAAATGGAAACGCCTGGGACTATTTCACGCACGATCAGGCACGGTCGAGAGCGTATCGCTGGGGTGAAGACGGCCTGGCGGGAATCTCCGATGACCACCAGGTGCTGTGCCTCGCGATTGCCATGTGGAATGGCAAGGATCCAATCCTGAAGGAACGGCTCTTTGGGTTGACCAACAGCGAGGGCAATCACGGCGAGGATGTAAAGGAGTACTACTTCTACCTGGACAGCACGCCGACCCACTCGTACATGAAGTATCTGTACAAGTATCCGCAGGCGGCTTACCCATATGACGACCTGATTAAGACAAACCGGGAGCGTGGACGCAGTAAACCAGAGTACGAGTTGTTGGATACCGGTGTGTTTAACGAAGACCGCTACTTCGACGTGCTTGTCGAATACGCGAAGGCGGGTGCGGAGAGCTTGGAGATTAAGATCAGCGTGGCGAATCGGGGGCCGGATGCAGCGACGCTGCATCTATTACCAACGCTGTGGTTTCGAAATACGTGGATGTGGCCGGATGCAGGCACCAGGCCGTCGCTGAAAGGGGTACAGCGCAAGGGGTTCAGCGCAATATCAGCCCATCATACTGACCCGATCTTTCAGGAGTCGCTGGCTGACTACACCTTGTATTGCGAGGGTAATTCCGAGCTGTTGTTCACGGAGAACGATAGCAATAACGAGAAATTGTTTGGTACCAAGAACGCTTCGCCCTACGTGAAGGATGCCTTTCACAACTACCTCATCCATGGCCAGAAGGAGGCAGTGAATCCAGCGTTGGAGGGTACGAAGGCCGCTCCTCACTACACGCTGAATGTTGGAGCGGGAAAGACAGAGGTCGTGCGTCTGCATCTGGGGCAAGCGGTTGCTGAATTGGAGGCGCGGCCGTTTGAACACTTCGACGAAGTGTTTGCGGCTCGACTGAAGGAGGCAGATGAGTTCTACGACGGGATCACGCCGGCAAAGGTGAAAGCCGATCCAGATCGCGCGATGGTGATGCGGCAGGCGTTGGCGGGGATGCTGTGGAGTAAACAGTATTTCTACTACGACCTGAATGTCTGGCTAAGAGAGCATCATGTTGGGCCGACAAGTTCGCCGGAACTCCGGCAGAAGGTGCGGAATGGCGAGTGGTTCCACATGTACAACGACGACATTATTTCGATGCCAGATAAGTGGGAGTATCCGTGGTACGCGGCGTGGGACCTGGCGTTTCACATGCTGGCATTCCAGGCGGTGGACCCGGATTTTGCGAAGGCGCAGTTGATGCTCATGTTGCAAAACGATTATCAACATCCGAATGGACAGATACCAGCTTACGAATGGAACTTCGGCGATACGAATCCGCCGGTGCATGCGTATGCCACAATGCAGATTTACATGAGCGACAAAGAGCGGAACAACGGCAAGGGGGACCTGGAGTTTTTAACATACGCATTTTCGAAGCTGCTGGTGAACTTTACATGGTGGCTGAACAGAAAGGACCGTGCAGGGAACAACCTGTTTGAGGGCGGATTTCTAGGCCTCGACAATATCGGGGTCTTCGACCGCAGCGCACCGATACCGGGCGGTGGCTATCTGGAACAGGCGGACGGAACGGCATGGATGGTGTTCTTCAGCCAGCAAATGCTGCGGATCGCAGTGGAGCTGGCGCTGAACTATCCGGTCTTCGAGGAGTTCGTCATCAAGTTCTTCGAGCACACAATGTGGATCGCCGGGGCGATGGATCGGATGGGGCGCACTCAGGACACGATGTGGAATGAGGAGGATGGCTTTTTCTACGATGTACTGCGGATGCCGGATGGCCAGGCGTTTCAGATGAAGGTCCGATCGATGGTAGGACTGCTGCCATTAACTGCAGCGGCGATCTTCGAGGAAGATCTGGCGGAGAAGCTGCCGACGTTTCGGAAGCACGCGAGAAATTTTTTGACGAGGCATCCCGAACTGGCGCAGAACCTTCATATGCCAACGACCCCGGGAGTAGCGGGGAGACGGTTGCTATCTACAGTGAACGAAGACAAACTGCGGCGAATTCTGACAAAGATGCTGGACGAGAACGAATTCTTTGGCCCGCATGGGATTCGCGCACTGTCGCTCTACCATCGGGATCATCCGTTTGAGTTCGACATGGCGGGCCAGAAATCTTCCGTTGGATATCTTCCCGGAGACTCCGACAGCGGGATGTTCGGAGGAAACTCCAACTGGAGGGGCCCCGTTTGGATGCCGGTGAACTTCCTGCTATATGTATCGCTGATGCGGCTCGGAGCGTACTACGGCGACACATTCAAGATTGAGTGCCCGACGGGCTCGGGAAAACTGATGACTCTGTTTGAAGTAGGTAAGGAGCTGGGAGAGCGGCTAATCGGAACCTTCGTCAAAGATAGCTCGGGCAGGCGGCCTGTGTATGGAGACGCAGAAAAGTTTCAAACGGACCCGCACTGGCGCGACAATGTCCTGTTCTACGAGTACTTCCACGGCGATACCGGGGCTGGCGTTGGGGCCAGTCATCAGACCGGATGGACGGGATGCATTGCGCGGATTATTCAGATGAATGGAGCTTTCGAAGAGAAGGATACCCATGAGCGTGATGTCGAACGACGCGGGATCAGGCTTGGGCAAGGCCAAAAAGCCGAAGCGACTAGCGCTGTGATCACAAAACAGTGAGAGTTTTTGCTGGGAGTAACGTGTCTTGAGTCTCTACTGCTCCAACGCAAACCCCTCCCAAACGCTCTGGCGTCAAACATCGCGGTCAAAGCGGATGGTCTTTAATTTACCGTGGTCGGCCCGTCAGCCTCGCAGACTGACACTCCATGGAATGAGCCCGCGCTTCCATAGCAAGAGGAGCGCAATGCCCGAAGCGAATAAGACACCCGTGCCCGGTTCCGGAACCGCACTGACGCCGGACTCAACCTGCAGGTCACCGGCATCGGAGATAAGCATATCCGCGCCCAGCTCCGTATTGATCCCGGATAGAAATACCTGCGAGCCAATAACCGTCGCATCGAACCCAAAACCGGATCCGTTAATCAGAGCAGCCAGTTCCTCATCGATCTGATCTCCGTCCAAACCGTCATACGAAGCCAACGAAAACTCCTGCAGGTCGGCGTATTCCGTATCGCCCGGCGTGGCCAGCGTGACCGATATAGCGTCATCCGCGGTTCCGGTTCCCGTTACAGCGAACCAGTTCTGCGGAGGAGTATTGATGGAGGCCGTTGTGAACCCTCCGCTGATTGTAAGTTTTCCGGTCGGCCCTTTCGCTGGCGTCGGAACAATCGTGGCCGCGACCAGTGTCACTCCCACACCCGGCGTTCCCTGCGTCCAGTACACCTTTCCCAGGCCCGCGCTGTCAGGTGCAAAGGTCCAGTCTGCCTTTACCGTTGCATTTGTATTTAGCGCACTCTCTACCGCAGTTCGAATTACATCCCTCCCGGCCCCGACAGCAACAGGCACCGTGATCAGTACAGATAACGGTTTCCCTGCTTTGTTTGTCCATGACAGCGTTACATCCACGGACCCGGCCGTCTTCGCCGGTCCTCCATCGAAGTTGTAAATTGCGTCGGCCTTCGCTTCGCTCGGAACTAAGCTCAGACCTAAAACTACCAAAGCAGTTAATCTGAACATGTGGAACCTCCCTTGCAACTCAAGGTAGGTCAAGCATTATAGGCGCATTGCTCTACTGTTGGCGGCGCCCCGCCATCACACCGGGCTATGGACACATGACCCGAAACTTCGTCACCCCAAAGAAAAGACCCGGCGCAAAGCCGGGCCTCTCTCGTTTTGCTGATACTGCCTCTAGTGGCCGTGATGATCGTCATGGTGATCATCATGATGGTCGCCATGGTCCTCGTGGTCCCAGTGGCCTTCATGCATCTGCCAGCCGTTGTTGTAGTGGTCGTAATGCGGGTGGCTCCAATACGCCCCGGCATAGGGAGGCCGCTGCCAAACACCCGGCACCCAGACATACCGCCCGCTTCGAACCCCCCAGTACCCATCGACCCACACATAGCCCTGCCCAGGCATTGCTGGCCGAACCTCATAGCGAAGCGGTGGTGGAGGTGTCCCAATTGTGATTGAAATCTGCCCAAACGCTGGGATCGCAATAGCCGAAGCCAAGATACTACCGTACAACCATATTGCTTTCATAGAGTTAGTCTCCATTTTCATACTGCCTTTTGACTCAGATGCCTCTCACGCACAAGCGGCTGTTCGCCGAGAGGTCACTCCCACTCTAAAAACCTGTGGATAAATAAAGTTGTCCGAAGTGCCGATTTTCCACCACCTAAAAAGGTGCGTCCCGCTCACCACGTTTGCCACACTTTTTTCCACGAACTGACCACAAAAACACCACAACGAGCACACGTTTTCGCGAAACCCCCAGCAAAAAACTCACTCCACCACGCACAAAAAAACATCAAAAATGAACAATAAACCGAGCCATCAAAACCCCATCCGAACCCGAAATTCGCACCGTATATTGCCCCGGAGGAAGCGTCCCGGGCGGCAGATCCACATCCACATACTGCGCACCCTGAACCGTCACGCAAGACACCCGTTCCAGATGGCGATCCGGAATCGCAGTCGTCTCCGCATGGATCAAAACGTCGTACTCGCAGCCACTGCCCGAGGGCACCAGCATCTGCAAAAGCACAGGCGCAGCAGCCTTAATCGCAAAAGCAGAAGTCGCAACGGGCTCCGATTCGCCGTGGCTCCGTTCAGCAATAAGCCGCAGAATCATCGGCCGAATCGAACCGGCCGGATCTGGACGAGCCATGCCATTCTCAACGCCTGAAGGTTCGCCAGACACACCGAAGTTAGGCATGGGCAAATTCGAATGCTCAGCAACAGCCTGTTCTGGATCACGAAGATACTTAAGCGGATGCATCAATCTAAGTCCCACAAACAAAAGCACACAACCAGCGAATATCCCTACATAAAGACGGACTGCAATCCTCCTTGAGCGGCGGCCGCGGTACAGCAGATCAGTCGTCAGTTGAACGTGCTCGCGCCGATTCGAAGAGCGGAAAATCCAGGGATTAAGCTGTTTACGATGCACAGAAGAGAGTGCGCCATCAGCATAATCTTCAAGCAGTTCTTGTTGAGCCTGATGGATCTGTTCCGAGAAAACATCGTCGTTCAACAATCTCTGCTCGAACGCGTCGCGCTGTATCTCAGGCATAGTTTCTGCAAGATAGGCAATCAATTGACCGCGAAGAGCGCTACGTTTTCGCTCACTAAGAGGTCTCGTCATCTCTTTCGCCTCTTTGTCCGGGAGCGTCGCGAAGTGTCAGCCCGCTTCCGTCGCACGCAAGACTCAAGTTGGAGACGCGAGCGAAGAGTCCTGTTCCGCAAAGTGTCAAGACTGAGTCCAAGCGATTGTGCAAGCTTTAAGTGGTGCTCGGCTTTGTGACTCGAGCTCCAGCCATAATATTTCTCCAGCAGTTGACGTCGTTCGGAAGAGAAATGCGATAGGCAGGACTGGAGGTTGGCCTGTCGCCCCGCTTGCTTAGAGTCTGGAGCGTTCGTTGTTCGGGTAAGCCACTCGCGTACCTGCTCATCGTTGGGCTGGCTGCGGCTCAGGTCTTCTTTCAAAACCTGACGTGCGATGCTGAACACGAGGGTTGCCGAAGAGTGGTTGATCGGCTGCTGATCTTCGGTGACCGCAGAATCGTTCGCATGGTCCATTGGGACAACGGTCACAATTTCAGCCGCTCGGCGGACGAGACGATCGATCGTCTCGTCTGCGAGTTGCTGGGGATCAGAGGCCGCAGTGAGGTTGAAAAAACGAACGAGCCGCAACTGCAAACGACGATAAGCATCTGCAGCTTCGACAGGGTCCGGATGCAGTAGCGTAAGCAGGGCCTGAAGCGCGCTCGATTCCACCGTCAGCCACCTCGCCTTGAAGGTGAGGGTGGTAGAGCGCCAAAACAAGACTTACACATCTTCGAGGCGGCAGAGAACATAAGCAGAAGTATGCAGCAATTCAATGGCATGAGCATACCGGGATTCGCTTGAAGGTTACAGCAAATTCATCATTGTCTGAACTTACGGGACTTATGAACGAGCGGGCCGATGCAGCTTTATTTGCACCGGCCCAAAGTGTATCGGGAATGGTTGAGCTATTTCTCTGTGACACGGAGAGCGATGCGGCGGTTCTTGGCGCGGCCCTCCTCGGTTGAGTTGTCGCCCACAGGGAACTGATCGCCGAAGCCCTCGGAGCTGAGCCTTGAGGGATCAATACCCGCGGAAACGAGCGCATCCATGACATTCTTGGCGCGCTCCGTGGAGAGGGTCATGTTGGCCGCAGGATCGCCAGTATTGTCGGTGTAGCCGCCAATCTTTACGTGAACGTTGGGGTAGGCCTTGAGGATGTTGGCGATATTATCGAGCTGCTCCTGCGAGGAGGGCTGGAGTGTCGCTTTGCCTGTGTCAAACAGGAGACGGTCGAAGTTGAACCATGTGGTGGAATCGACCGGCTTGGACGTGTCCTGTATGAAGGTAAGGAGTTTGTTCTCGATGCCGAATTGCGGAATGTTGAGTTCTACGCCATTAGGCAGCTTGGTCTTGAAAAAGTCGCCGAGCGCAGAAATCGCGGAGTTAGTCGCGTTGGCTGCACTCTGCATGGTCTCGGTGACGGGGGCCTTTGCACGATTGAAGAACCACATGACGCCGAGTAGAAGCAGGGCGAGCAGGACGACGGGCCACAGCCAGCGATTGGTGGCCCCGGCAGCCTTTGCGTTCTGATTCGCTACGTAGGCCGGAGCGGCGGTCAGTGAAGAGAGCAATCCGGCTGGGAGGAAGCGTTGCAGGCCGGAGGCTTCACTCTTGAGCGAGTTAGCCAAACCGCTGGCGCTGAGGCCGTTTTCGCGGACATGGCTCCCAAGCGCGCCGAGAACGAGTGGAGCCGCCATCGTAAGCAGGCTTATCGCCTTACTACTGGAGAGGCCGGAGGTCTGGCCGATGGCGTCAGCTACTGAGGACTGCCGGGGTCCAAAGATGCTGGAGAGAAAGCTGCTGCCGAGATCGACCATGGATGAACCCGTCCCGGTGGTTGCAGCACCAACATTGGAGGTCAGGCTGGAGAGAGCGCTCGCACCATTCGCGGGATTGGTAATAAGGCCGAATATCTGGCTGAGGAAGCCGGGTTCATCGGCTTTGGCCGCAATACCCGACAGCATAGCGGCAGAGCTGGCCTGAAGGCCGCGTTGAACGGTGTCTGTAGATTCTCCAAGTTGCGAGGCCAGCGGACCGGTAACCTGCGGGCCCAAAAAGCTCATTACGCTTTCGACGATAGACGCTGCCATAAATTCTCCTTAAAAAGCGCGCTATTACATTTGCTGTTTTCTCCTGGTTCTGGACGGGATTCGGCGATGAGATTGATCCGGTTGGCGGGGCACAATCTATGGCACGCTCGCCAACCCTGGCGACCAATGAATATAGACCCCTGCTTTTACCTATTGCAATTTCGGCCCTCAGGTTCCCAATACCAGACGTATTCATCTGGATTTCAGCACCCCCCGGGGTACCGGCATCATGTAAAGTATTCAATCGTAATGGGTTAGACCTTGACTTGCCGCGTAAAGTGCTCTTTATAAAGCACTTACGCGCAAAGTATTGATTCTAAAAGAAAAGCCCGGATCTTATGTCCGGGCTTTCTCTTCGACTATTACCAGTATATCAAGTTGAGAGATATTGTTTACCACGCGAATCGCCTTGATTGGCGCGGGGATTTGCAATTCAGGGCTTGACAGGTTTTTGAGCAACGACAACCGCGCCCAGCGTCCCGGCGATCTGGCCTATCTGAGTCCTTGGCGACCTCAATCTTCTGCTTCGACGGGGCGTTTAGCCGAAGCTAGTATCTTTTCCGAGAGAAGTTGTGGGACGACGTCGTAGTGGTCCATCTCCATGCGGAAGCTGCCCCGGCCCTGAGTCATTGAGGTGAGGGTGGTTCCGTAGTTGAGCATCTCGGCCATGGGAACCTCGGCCCGGACAATGGTTCCGGCTCCGCCGCTCTCCATGCCCTGTACACGACCCCGGCGGCTATTGAGGTCTGCCATCAGTGCTCCGGCAAACTCGTCTGGCACCTCGATTTCGACGCGCATGACGGGCTCAAGGAGCGCAGGCTTGGCCTGCTCCATGCACTTGCGGAAGGCCAGGTGTGCGGCGAGCTTGAAGGACAGTTCGCTGGAATCTACGTCGTGATAGCTTCCGTCGTAAACGGTCACCTTGATGTCGACGACGGGATAGCCGGCTAGAAAGCCACGGGCGGCCGACTCCTGAATCCCCTTCTCGACGGCGGGGACGAACTGGCGCGGGATGGCGCCACCGAAGATATCGTTCGCGAAGACGATGCCGCTACCGCGAGGCAAGGGCTCCATCCGGAGCTTGCAATCTCCAAACTGGCCATGGCCGCCGGTTTGTTTTTTGTGACGGCCCTGGGCTTCGGCGCGGCCACGGATCGTCTCGCGGTAGGGCACCTTGGGGGCCTTGAGGGTGACCTCGGTGTGGTAACGCTTCTTGAGACGGGAGACGACAACCTCTATGTGCTGCTGGCCTGCACCGGCGACGAGGAACTCATTGGTCTGAGGATCGCGGAAGAAGCGCACCATCTGGTCTTCCTCCATGATGCGGTGCAGCGCAGGGGCGAGCTTGTCCTCATCGGCGCGTGATTTAGGCTCAATCGCGTAGGTCATGGCTGGTTCGGGAACAGGTACAGGTTCCAGAAAGATCTCATGCGCCTTGTCGCCGAGCGTGTCGCCGGTAAGGGTCGTTCGCAGCTTCGGAATAGCTCCGAGATCGCCTGCGTGCAGCTCGGTCACTTCAACTGCCTTGCGGCCCTCCATGATGGAGAGATGCGCAAAACGTTCCGACTCCTGCCGCGTGAAGTTCTGCACCGTCATGTCGTTGCGAACGACGCCGCTGACGACCTTGAAGAAGGAGATGCGGCCGGCAAAAGGATCGGACATGGTCTTGTAGACGTACAGGGCGAGGGGCTCCGTGTCGTTCACCTTGCGCATCACGGTCTCTTCCATCGGTTCCATGTTGGCGGCGTCCCCGTTGGCGTGTGACGGCGGTCGCATCGCCCTGGCTGCGATCGGTTCACGCTCGACTGGAGCGGGTGTATAGACCTTGAGGAAGTCGAGAAGGTGATCGGTGCCAACGTTGCGCAGGCCGCTGACATAAAGCACAGGGAAGATGCGGTCCTCGCGGATCGCCTCATGAAGAGCGGCGATGAGGTGTTGCTCGGGGATGGTGCCTTGTGCGAAGAACTCTTCCATGAGCTCGTCCTTGCCCTCGGCTACAAGCTCGACAAGGGCCTCGTGGGCGGCCTTGGCATCGGCGGCAACGGCTTCGGGGATCTTGCCAACTTCGCCTCTGCCATCGCCGTCCGGTTTGTAGAGGAAGGAGTTCATGGTGACGAGGTCAACCACACCGTGGAAGCCCTGCTGATCGATGATGGGCAACTGCACAGGTATAAGCTGGCGGCCCCACTTCGTCTTCATTGACTCGATCATCTCCTGTCGGCCGATGCGGCTATCGGCCTTGGGGTGATCGACCTGATTGATCACAACTACGCGGGGCAAATTGACCTCGGCAGCGTATTTCCAGACGCGGTCGGTGACGCTTTCGACGCCAGCGCATGCGTTGACGACAACCATGGCGGATTCAACCGGCAGCATGGCGGCGCGGGAGTCGTGCGCAAACATGTGGAAGCCAGGAGTGTCGAGCAGGTTGACCTTGACGCCGTTCCACTCGGCGAAGGCCACGGCGTTGGACATCGTTGCCCGGCGCGCGACCTCTTCTTCGTCGTAAGCGGTGACGGCGGAGCCGTCTTCGATGCGGCCCAGAGCCGGCGTCATCTTCGCAGCGTGCAACATCGCGGCGATGAGGCTGGTCTTGCCGCAGTGGGAGTGTCCGACGACAGCTACATTGCGAATATCACTTCCCGGATAGATCTTCATGATCAGGCTCCTCAGTCCCTCTTTCGAGAATTGGTCTTGCTGGTTTGCGTGGCGGGGTCGCTGTAGCTGTAATGGAGATTGGAGACCAATAGTCAACCAACAGACAGGGATAGGGTTGCCAGGATGTTGCTGCTGCCAGCCTCAACGTGCTGGCCGTGTCGTTCTGCCGTCCGGTTCCATGCATGGAGGCACCAGCCGTTCGGTCTACCTGCTTCTTCTTCGAGTCTGTCGAATTCGTACACAGACTGCGCTGCACCTGATGTCCGTTTCAGACCGGCCGCAGCAGGGTTCCCGAAGAGAGTGGGATGCTATCACACACGCAATCGGCTCTCAATGCTGGACCGGAGGGAAGGCTGACAAGCGGCGATTTGGCAAGGTGTTAGACTTCAATTCGATCCTGAGCGATGGCTCGCGTCTTGTGCCGAACCAGCAGGATACCGATGATTATTGAGGGTCTGCCTTGGAGACTACGAAAGCTCTAGCTCGGTTCCTGGTTCAAGATGGCGAACATAGCCGGACTGTGGCGCTGGACACATTTCCTTTCACAATTGGCAGACAGATGGATCGCAATCTCTCTCTGCTGAATCCACAGGTCTCGCGGCAGCATGCGGTCGTCGAACGCGATGGCGATGGGTTCGTAATTCGTGACCTGGGGAGCCGTCATGGGACGCTGGTGAACGGCGCTAAGGTCGAGATGGCGCGGCTGCAATCGGGGGACCGTATCCAGCCAGGCGCTTCCAGCGTGGTTCTGGTGTTTGTTATAGCGCAGGACCACACTTCGACTCGTCAGTTGTTGAGCCGTATTGCAGGTGAATCAGCCGTCTCCCAGCTGGAGAAGCTGTCTCTGTTTCTCCAGGCGGCACAGAGCTTCAACAATACGCGCGTACTGAACGAAGTGCTGAACACCATGGTGGAGTACACGCTTCGGCTAACCGGGGCCGAACGCGGGTTCGTCTTTTTGGGCGAAAGTTCGGCCACGCTCCGGTTGGAGTGCGGATTGAACAACGAGGGCTCGCCGCTGATGGACGACTCGAAGATCTCACACTCCATTGTGAGGGACGCGGCTGAGTCAGGGCAGGAGTTCATTGTTGGGGATGTCAGCGGGGACGGACGCGTCATTGGCCGCGAGAGCATGGTGGCGCATGAACTGCGTAGCGTGATCGCGATTCCACTGCGAGGAAGAGCCTCTGAGAGGTTGCTCGGTCTGCTGTATCTCGACAGCAGGCTGCGAACCAGCACGCTGAATCAAGTTGGGCGCGAGATCTTGCAGGCGATAGCGAGCGAGGCTGCGAACCTGGTCGAAAACGCAAGAATGATGCAGGCAGAGCATGATGCCGAGCTGATGCGCAAGGAGATGGAGATCGCCTCGTCGATTCAGCAGAGCATCATGGCGCGCGAACTGCCCGTCTTCCCCTTTGCCAAGCTGATGGCGAAATCGGTGCCCTGTACAGAGGTTGGCGGAGACTTTTACGACGTAATCCCGGTGGAAGATGGGTTTGTTGCAATCGTCGCGGATGTTTCTGGTAAGGGAATGTCAGCCGCGCTTCTGGCCTCGATCATCCAGGGCATGATGTATGCCCAGGTGATGAGTGGTGCATCGTTGGTGGATACAGTTCATTCAGTGAACTCCTTTTTGTGTGCGCGGGTCTCGGGGCAGAAGTATGTGACGCTGGTCGCAGTTCGCTATCGCGACGGCGGTGATGTCGAACTGGTAAATGGCGGCCACGTCTCGCCCTTCGTCATCGGTGCAGATGGACAGGTGGAAGAGATAACGGATGGAGATGTGCCGGTTGGATTGTTTGGATCGGCCACATTCCATTCGATTTCATTCGCGATGCCTGCCGGTTCACGGCTGGTCCTGCTGAGCGATGGAATAACCGAAGCCGAGAACCCTGCAGGTGTGCAATTCGGCTCGAGCGAACTTGAATTAGAGTTTACTGCTCCGAATCCGATTGAGTCGGTGTTTACGGCGATGCATTGCTTCTGCCAGGGTGTACCGCCGCACGATGACCGCACTCTGCTGGTTATGGAGCGGACCGCTTAGGTCTGTTCTTGGCCGCGCCGCTTTAGGTGACGTCTACCTGGTTGAAGCCCAGGCTGTAGAGGAGCGTGGTTACGGTGGCTCGGGCATTTTTGCGGGCGGCGTCCAGAATGCCGTCGTCGAGAGCGGCTTTTTGGAGCTGCTGCTCGGCTCTGGCGCGCGTGTCGGACTCGAGGTTCTGGTCTGCGGGTACCAGCAGGCCGGTGGAGCGAGCATAAACGCGGGTGTGCTGGTTGTCGAGCGTCGTGGCGAAGAGCTGTGAGGCGGGAAGGGTGACGTGGATGGAACGAGTGCCGTTCTTCTCGTCGATGCGGACGTCTTCGGGCTTGAGCTGGGAGAGGTCGATGCCGGCGATGGATTGTCCGTGGACGACGAGGAGGATGCGGTCGCCGGCGAGGAGATCGGGGAGGACGGTGCTGGATTTGGAGCCTTCGACAACGGTGTCGGTGGAGTAGACGACGGTCTCGAGGCGGCTGAGACGCTGGATGCGCTGGACTACGGCGGGAACGGAAGTGTCGTAGGTGGTGGTGCGGCCGGTAATACGGTCGGCGACGTGGGCGAGGATGCCGGTGGTGGCCTGGCGGAGGAAGACGACCATGGCGGCTGCTCCAAGGACGAGCGCGAGCAGGAAGGCGAAGAAGGTGCCGGAAGAGCCGCGGCCTGAGGTGTACTGGGTGGTCATGATTGATTGGACGCTGGATCGGCATTTGCCGGTGTTCCATGATGACATGGGAACCGGCGGATGTGCGGGTTCGTAGAGATTTACTGTGGGGATCTGCGTATTGACGTGGTTTCGCGACGACGTGACGAGTTAGCATAACGATTATCGGGAGTATGGAGGAGATTGATGGCTAGTCCTGCCTGGTCCGCGAGTCAACCGACAGTTTTAGCGAAGGAACGTGCTGCTGCGGTGGGAGCGGTGGTTCCCTGGTATGTGTGGTGGGGCGTGCTGGCGGTGACGTCGGCTTCGATTGGTGGGGCGTGGGATGTTTCGTGGCACCGGTCGATTGGGCGGGATACGTTCTGGACGCCGGCGCATATTGCGATCTACGCATGCGGGGTGATTGCCGCAGTTATCTGTGGGTATCTGATCTTTGCTACGACGTTTGGCCGGTCGGCGGAGATGAAGGCGGCTTCGGTGAACGTGCTCGGGTTTCGGGCGCCACTGGGAGCGTTTATCGCGGCGTGGGGCGGGATCGCGATGCTGACTTCGGCTCCATTCGATAACTGGTGGCATGCGGCGTATGGGCTGGATGTGAAGATCGTGAGTCCGCCGCATACGCTGCTGATCCTGGGGATTCGCGGAGTTGCGGTGGGTGTGCTGTTTTTGATTCTGGCAGCAATGAATCGGGCGGCGGCTAAAGGCGGAGAGGCTGGGGAGCGGAGCTTCAAGGCGCTGCAGCGGCTGTTTTTGTACCTGGGCGGCTTGATGGTGGGCGGCCAGATGTTCTTCCTGATGGAGTACACGTGGGATGTAAGCCTGCACTCGGTCAGTGCTTATATTGCGATGGCGATTGGGCTGCCGCTGTTTCTGGCGCTGCTTTCGCAGGCTTCGCGGTATCGGTGGGCCGCTACGGCGGCGGCTTCGGTTTATACGATCTTTGCGATCGGTGAGATTTTGATTTTGCCGCTGTTTCCTGCGCAGCCGAAACTGGGGCCGGTGTTCTTTCCGGTGACGCATTTTGTTCCCGCGAAGTTCCCGATTCTGATTCTTGTGCCGGCGCTGGCACTGGATCTGCTTTGGCAACGGACTCGAGAGTGGAAGCCGTGGAAGATTGCGCTGCTCTCGGGGGTTATCTTTGTTGCGCTGCTTACCGTGGTGGAGTGGCCGTTTGCTACGTTTCTTCTTTCGAAGGCCTCGGAGAATCGGTTCTTTGGGACGATCTATTTTGATTACAACTCGCGGCCGGATGGGATCGATCGGCTGAGGCAGTTCTTCAGGCCGAGTGAGGGTTTTGCGCTTTATTTTGGTCTGCTGCGAGCGGCTGTTTATGCCTCAATCGGGACGTGGGTTGGGTTGCTCTTTGGGCGGTGGATGCGGAGCGTGCAACGGTGAGGATGCGGGTTTTCCTAGTTCGTGTTGTGCTGATGTTGCTTGTGGTTAGGCTTGCGGGGTCACGGGCGGCGTGGGCGCATGTGGGAAGCAAGGATGTCTTTGAGCAGGTGGATGCGGGGCCTTATCGACTTTATGTGACGGTGCGGACGCCAACGGTGATTCCGGGTGTGGCGGCGATTGAGGTGCGGTCGAGTGGGGCTGCTGTGGATGGCATTCGCATCACGCCGCTTCCGATGACAGGGGAGGCTTCGAAGCATCCACCTACGCCTGATGCCATGGTGCGATCGGCGAGCGATCCTGCTTTCTTTACGGGAAATCTGTGGATGATGGCCGCGGGGTCGTGGGAGGTGCGGTTTGAGGTGTCGGGTGCAGGCGGAGAGCAGGTAGTGTCTGTGCCGGTTCCGGCGGTGCCGCTGAATACTTTGAAGATGCAGCGGGGGATGGGGATCACCCTTGGAGTGCTGGGGCTTTTCCTGGTGATCAGCATGGCCGGGATTGTTGCGGCGGCGGTGCGGGAGGCTCGGTTACAGCCGGGGGCGGTGGCTTCGGCAGAGAAGCGGCGGCGGGCGGCGATTGCGACGGTGGGGAGTCTAGTTCTGATGGGGTTGATGGTTTGGGGTGGGGCGAAGTGGTGGAATGTCGAGGCGGCAAGCTACTCGGCGGATATTTACCGGCCGCTTGGCGTGGAGCCGGTGCTGGCGGGGAATCAGCTTGATCTGAAGGTGACGGCTTATGAGCCGAAGGATGATCTACGGGAGAGACGCTGGCGTTTGAATAATGACTTTTTGCCGGATCATGGGCACCTGATGCATCTGTATGCGATTCGGCAGCCGGAGATGGATGCTGTGTTTCATCTGCATCCGGTGCTGGCGGGGGCGGGAGATTTTCGCGTGGCGCTGCCTGCCATGCCGGCGGGAGAGTACAAGCTGTATGGCGACGTGGTACATGCGACGGGGTTTCCTGAGACGCTGGTGGCGAGCGTGACGGTGCCGGAGGGGATGTCCGGTGGGGCACTGGCGGCGGATGATGCCAAGGCGTCGCCCCAACCGCTGAGTAAGGGGATGCTGGGGAGTTCGTATACGCTGCCGGACGGGTATGTGATGGTATGGGATCGCCCGGAGACGGTGACGGCGAATGCGGCTCATACGCTGCGCTTTCGGCTGCTGGATGCTGCAGGTAAGCCTGCCGGGGATATGCAGCCTTATCTGGGAATGGCGGGGCATGCGGCATTTGTGAAGACCGATGGGACGGTATTTGCGCATACGCATCCGCAGGGGTCGGCGGCCATGGCGGCGGTGATGCTTGCGAATGGTGAAACGAGCGACGCTACACCGACAGACATGAAGATGGATATGCCGATGCACGCTGCACCGATCTCAAACACGGTGGAGTTTCCTTATGGATTTCCTTCGGCGGGGCGGTACAGGATCTTCGTGCAGATGAAACATGGGGAGACGGTGGAGACGGGCGCGTTTGATGTAGAGGTTCAGTAGACGACCGCGGATTTGCTCAGATGGCGTGAACTTTTAAATGGAACAAAGGCCCGCACCGTCGATTGAACAGTGCGGGCCTTGAGGTGTTTGGTAGCTTAGGCGAGCAGCTTGCGCGATACGATTCCTGCAAGGCCAAGAGCGCCAGTGCCGAAGAGAAGGAGAGCAGAGGGTTCGGGCACGGGGCTGGTGGACGGTGGGTCCTGAATGCTACCAACGGTGATGGTGCCTTGAGAAAACTCGGGCACGCCGTTGATGAGCGTGTCGTAATCCCCAAAGGTGTAAAAGAGGGAGCCGGCTACCAACGAGAAGTCTACGGACTTGTTGATCGTGCCACCGTTGTAGACCACGGAAAGCAGGTGACCGTTTTGAAAGAAGGCTTCACCGTAGCCGCTGGCGGCGTTGGTGAGATCGAAGGTGTCGCCGCCAATGGAGAAGCTCATCGCAGTGAGATTGCCAAGGATTGTGGTGAAGTCGCTGTTGCCAGATGAGGCGGGTGCGCTGCTGATGGTGAACGCGCCTGTACCGCCGGCAACGTTGGAGCCCGGAGTGGTGGCTGTAAGGATGAGGTCGTAGGTGAATGAGTTAGCGTGCGCTGCGGCCGGAGCAAAAGCAAGACCAAGGGTGAGAACTAGAGCCGATAGAATTTTACGCATGGGTGAGGGGGGACCCTTTCGGAACGGAGCCGGGGATTTCGTACTTAAAGCCTTATCTCTAGGCTGGACTATGAGTTATGGGAGGTCAACGGGAAAGAATTTTCCAGAACATTATGCAAAATATTGCGGCGAACTGGATTTGCAACGGTTAGGAAGCTATGTCGAGAATTTGGAAAAGATGATCTATTGAAATAATAGGAGTTAGGCTGCTTTAGATCGGTTATTAATGTGCAAAATATTGCACCGTCTCCATTCCGATTAATTTTCGAACTTAGTGGGAATTGAAGCCTCGCGACTCAAAATATTCGCTATGGACGTGAGCCCTTCTCCTGAGAAAAGGATTTTTATGAGGAATATAGGCTGCGGGGGGGCAATTCTTTTGTTGGCTTTCTGAACTGCGGTTGACGCTTGGGCGGATTGAATCGAAACGGAGACGGTGGGAATCTTAGGGACATGTCTGTTTCATCGATGATGCGCGCGGCAATTCTGGACGAGTACAACTCGCCCTTTCGGCTGACGGAAATTGCAAGGCCAAAGCCGGCGACCGGACAGGTGCTCGTGCGAATCAAGGCCAGTGGCGTGAATCCACTGGATACGAAGATTCGCACGGGTAACGGGGCGCATGCTAAGCAGCCGCTGCCGGCCATTCTTGGCATGGATATGGCTGGGGTAGTCGAGGAGTTGGGCACTGGAGCAACCGGGTTCAACGTGGGTGATGAGGTGTATGGGCTGACTGGTGGGATAGGTGGATTGCAGGGATCGCTGGCGGAGTTTGCGGCGGTGGATGCCGATCTGCTTGCTAAGAAGCCGGGGATTGTGACCATGCGTCAGGCGGCTGCGATTCCGCTGTCGTTTATTACGGCCTGGGAGGGACTCGTTGACCGCGCAAATGTTCATGCGGGGCAGAAGGTGTTGATTCATGCCGGCGCCGGGGGGGTGGGGCATGTGGCGGTGCAGCTGGCGCTGGCTCACGGGGCGGAGGTGTTTGCTACGGTTTCACCGGAGAAGAGAGCGATTGTGGAGGGCTATGGGGCTGTGCCAATCGACTATCGCTCTATCAATGTTGAGCAGTATGTGGTGACGCATACGGGTGGCGAGGGGTTCGATGTGGTGTACGACACGGTGGGCGGAGCTACGCTGGATGACTCGTTCGTTGCGGCGAAGGTCTATACGGGTCATGTGCTGAGCAGCCTGGGGTGGGGGACGCATAAGCTGGCGCCTCTGTCGTTTCGTGGCGCCACCTACTCGGGCGTGTTTACCCTGCTGCCAATGTTGACGGGCAGTGGACGAGCCCACCATGGGGAGATTATGCGGGAGGCTACTCGGCTGGTTGAGGCAGGCAAATTGACGCCGTTAGTGGATGAGCGGCAGTTCGTGCTGGACACGGCCCTTGCGGCGCATGAGTTGGTGGAGAGTGGGGAGGCTTTGGGGAAGGTTGTAGTAGATATCTCGGAGTAAGAAAGACGCGCAACGACAAGAACAGAAGCAGATCCCTCCGCTGCGCTGCGGGATGACAACCAGAAAAGCAACGGCAAAAGCAAAACAACAGCGATTCACGGGGAGAATCGTGGCTAGGTGGTTTGGGGGATGTGGGATTCGGTGGCGTGCTGGTGGTGCTGTAGCAGGCGGTTCTGGTAGCTGGCGGCTATGAAGTCGCGGAAGAGCGGGTGCGGCTCGAGTGGCTTGGATTTGAACTCGGGGTGAAACTGGCAGCCGAGGAAGAAGGGATGCGTGGGGATCTCGACGATCTCAACGTAGGTGGCGTCGGGGGTGGTGCCGGTGAGACGGAGGCCGCCGCCGGTGAGGATGGCTTCGTACTCGCGGTTGAATTCGTAGCGGTGGCGGTGGCGCTCGCTGATCTCAGTGGTGCCGTAGGCGTGGGCCGCGAGGGAGTCGGGCTCCATGACGCAGTCCCAGGCTCCGAGGCGCATGGTGCCGCCCATCTCCTCGACGCCGGTGAGCTCGCGGAGCTTGTAGATGATGCGGTAAGGGGTGGCGGGGTCGAACTCGCCGGAGTTGGCGTCCTTGAGGCCGCAGACGTTGCGGGCGTACTCGATGCAGGCAGTCTGCATGCCGAGGCAGATGCCGAAGTAGGGGGTACCGGTCTCGCGGGCGTAGCGGATAGCGTTGAGCATGCCCTCGATGCCGCGCTTGCCGAAGCCGCCGGGGACGAGGATGCCGTCGAATCCGGCGAGCTGGTGCTGGTACTCAAGCGTGGGGCGGCCATCGGGGTCTTTGGTCTCGAGGCCTTCGGCTTCGATCCATGTGACGCGGAGCTTGAGGTTGTGGGCGAGGGCTCCGTGGACGAGGGCTTCCTTGAGGGACTTGTAGGAGTCTTCGTACTCGACGTACTTGCCGACGATGGCGATGGAGACTTCGTCCTTGGGGTTGTAGGCGCGGTAGACGATGTCCTGCCATTTGGAGAGGTCAGGGGCGGGGGTTTCGATGCGGAGGTACTTGAGGGCGAGGGCGTCGACGCCTTCCTGTGCGAAATTCAAGGGGACTTCGTAGATGCTGGCTACGTCGCGGGCGGCGATGACGGCGGGCTCTTCGACGTTGCAGAAGAGGGCGATCTTGGAGCGCATCTCGCGGGGGACGGCACGGTCGCTGCGGCAGAGGAGGATGTCGGGCTGGATCCCGATGGAGAGCATCTCCTTGACGGAGTGCTGGGTGGGCTTGGTCTTCAGCTCCTGCGCGGCAGCGATCCAGGGGATTAGGGTCACGTGGACGAATACGGTGTTGTCGCGGCCGAGGTCCTGGCGCATCTGGCGAATGGCTTCGAGGAAGGGGAGCGATTCGATGTCGCCTACGGTGCCGCCGATTTCGACGATGGTCACGTCGCAGTCGGCCGAGACCTTGCGCATGGCGTTTTTGATCTCGTTGGTGACGTGGGGGATGACCTGGACGGTCTTGCCGAGGTAGTCGCCGCGGCGCTCCTTGGTGATGATCTGCTCGTAGATGCGCCCGGTGGTGAGATTGTTGTCGCGGGTGAGGCGGGCGTGGGTGAAGCGCTCGTAGTGGCCGAGGTCGAGATCGGTCTCGGCGCCGTCGTCGGTGACGAAGACTTCGCCGTGCTGGAATGGGCACATGGTGCCGGGATCGACGTTGAGATAGGGGTCAAACTTCATGAGATTGACCTTGAGCCCGCGGGCCTCAAGCAGGCAACCGATGGAGGCTGCGGCGAGACCCTTGCCGAGCGAAGACACGACGCCGCCCGTTACGAAGATGTACTTTGCAGACATGTCCGCGACCTCTTGAAATGAATTGGAAGTTTGTGCGTGGTGTGCACGATTAAGTATCGCAGGGTTGACGGCTTGAAGCAACTGGGAGGACCTGAAGGGTTAGGGGTCGCTTTTGAATTGCCCGAACTACCTAAGTATTCATTTCAGGAACTATAAGTTCGTTTTCCCGCAAGAATCGCGGCATCTGGTATCTTCCCCCTATATGAACATCCGAAGCGTGACTCTTCTTGTTGCCGGCTGCCTTTCCTTGCCTGCCGCTGTCTCCCTGGCCGCGGCTCCAGACTCTGTTGAGACGCGCGTTGCAACCCAGAACTCCCTCTTTGAAGAGATCTACCAGGCCGACCTTAAGGCGCACCCTGAGCGTGCCACCGCCTTCGGAGACTATCGCTACAACGACCGGCTTTCGGAGTACTCGCTGGCTGCCATCGCTCGCCGCCACGATGGCGATATCGCTTACCTAGACCGCCTCTCGGCGATCTCGACCGCTGGGTTTCCAGAGCAGGACCAGGTTTCGCATGACCTGCTGGTTCGCATCATCCGGCAGCGACTGAGCGACTTTGAGTTCAAAGAGTATGAGATGCCTGTCGATCAGATGAATGGCATCCACACAAGCCTTGCGGACCTTCCGCTCGCCATGCCCTTCGACTCGGTCAAACATTATGAGGACTACATCGCGCGGCTCCACCAGGTTCCCCGTGTGTTGGGCCAGACGACCGAGGTGCTTCGCGTGGGATGAAAGATAACCTGATGCCTGTCCGTTTCCTGCTTGAAAAGGTTCCGGGCCAATGCAACGGGATCGTCGAGGCTGATCCGTTCCTGATCCCGACCAAGAAGTTTCCGGCGAGCATCTCGGCTGAAGATCAGAAGCGCCTGACTGCAGAGATCACGGCAGCTGTTAATGCCGACGTATTGCCTGCGTACAAGAACTTCGCGGCGTTTATCACCAATGAGTACGCTCCTCACGGCCGCACGAACCTCGCTGCTTCCTCGCTGCCCGGGGGCATGAAGCGCTACCAGAACGACATTCGCGCGCGCACGAGCACGGACCTCACCCCTGATCAGATCCACACGCTTGGTCTTAATGAAGTCGCTCGTATTACTGCCGAGATGACCACCCTCGCTCACAAGGCTGGCTTCGCGGACCTCGCAGCCTTCCGCGCTTCCATTAACAGCAATCCCAAGTGGATCCCTACCTCCGCTGAGCAGATTCTTAATGAGTACCGGCACTACATTGGCCAGATGCAGCCGAGGTTGACAGAGCTCTTCACGGTCATCCCGGGTCGTCCTGTTACTGTTGAGGCAATCCCAGCCTTCCAGGCGGCGAATTCCACGCACTACCAGGGTGGAACGCCGGATGGTAAGCGTCCCGGCCGCGTAAGTGTGGCGACAAGCGACTTCGCGCATAGAACGCTGGTTGATGATGAGGCTGTTGCTTATCATGAAGGCATCCCGGGCCATCACATGCAGATCTCTGTCGCACAGCAATTGACAGGTTTGCCGAAGTTCCGCCTGCACAGCTTTTTCAACGCCTATACCGAAGGCTGGGCGCTCTATGCAGAGCAGCTCGGCAAAGAGATCGGTTTCTATCAAGATCCGGTCAGCGATTATGGCCGCCTCAACTCGGAGCTCTTCCGTGCGGTTCGTCTGGTCGTCGACACGGGAATCCATGCAAAGGGGTGGTCGCGCGATCAGGTCGTCGAGTACATGCGCAAGAACGACGTCAACGAACCTCTGATCCAGACCGAGACTGACCGTTACATCGCGTGGCCTGCGCAGGCCTGCGCGTACAAACTCGGTCAGCTCAAGATCCTCGAACTACGTGCGCGCGCGCAAAAGGAGCTCGGTCCTAAATTCGACATCCGCACCTTTAACGACGAGATCCTGAGCGGTGGGGCACTGCCGCTGGACATGCTCGACGCTCGCACGAACAGTTGGATTCAAGCGCAGAAGTCGTCGAGGCTAGTTGCTGCGAAGAACTGAGCTTGTGCGGGTGATTTCGTGACGGGAGGATTAGCAGGGACGGGAGCGGCAGTCGTATGATGGAGGCTCGTTTCTCTGGTAGTTGGTAGTCTTCCGGTGCGTAGATGGGATGGGCCAGGCATTGCGTGGAGTGCGGAATGCAACGTTTCGCCGCCAAGCCGAATCTACAGGTACCGACGCAAAAGAGCAGTGCTGCGACTCGGTTTGCGGGAACTCGGTCTTCGATGAAGAGTGGGGGGAAGTCTGGCAGTGGGGCGCGGGCCTTGCCGGAGAGATTTAGCGAGATACCGGTTCGGATTGCTGGACGGCGTGAAGAGGTTGCGGGTGGCGCTCCGCTGGAGGCTGGGGTGCGGGCTCGGTATGAGTCTGGGTTAGGGCGGAGTCTGGCGGATGTGCGGGTGCATACGAATGGGCGGGCTGCGGAGGCGGCGCGGTCTGTGAATGCGGACGCCTACACGGTTGGGCGAGACGTGGTGTTTGGCGAAGGGCGCTATCGGCCAGGGACGGCCGGGGGGGAGCGGCTGCTGGCACATGAACTGGCGCATGTGGCGCAGCAAGGTTCGGGAGCGCGCGGAGCCGGGGCGCGTGAGATGAGCCGGCCGGGGGATGCTGCGGAGATGGCTGCTGATCGGGCTGCTGATTTGCTGGTGGCGGGGCGGCGAGCGGATGTTGCTCCCGAGCCGGTGGGGATTCAACGGCAGACGACAGACACGAAACCTCCGGTGGTAGTTACAACCGGACCGGGGTTGGGTGCCGCGGGACCGACTACGACCGGGCCTACTGTGGGGAATACCGGACCAGGAGCCGACGATGTGGTCTTGATCCGCGACTGGCTGGAGAAACACCAGTTCGCGCAACCGACGGAGCAGCCGAAGGAGGGGGAGAAGCATGTTCTGTTGAACGGGGAGGATATGACGGTGTCGGCAGCGGCTCAGTTGGGGGCGTCGGCACTGCAGAAGCCGGTGGAGACGGTGCGGTCGATCATCATGGCACAGCTGACCCCGCCGAGCCCTGTAAGCGCGGGATTGGCTACATGGGTGGGGCCGGGCAATCAGGTTCCCGGGCTGAAGTTGATGCCGCAGACCTGGGAGGACAACCTTGCGATCCGGAAGGCGAATGACCTGACCACGGTAGACGAGTGGTTAGAGAAGCATGGGTTCACGGCCCCGGAGGTGCGTGATCCGACAGGCGACAAGGTGGTCGTCGATGGAGAGGACACGACCGTTGAGAAGGTGGCGGACCGCGTAATGGTAGCTCTGGGGCCGTATCCGGCGATCAAGAGGCCGGAGGTGCTGACGCATCTACGGCAAAGGTATGTAGTTACGCGCGGTGGGCACACGACACAGGTTGTGTTTGGATACACGCTGACACCGCAGGCGCTGCAGGCTTCGACTGCTTCGGGTTCGCCGCAGACGCAGCATCAGTTTTCGTTCCAGATTACGCGGCAGCATCATGAGAACGACGCATCAGGGTTCGAGACGTCGCTGCAGGGAAGCGTTACGTTCGATGGCAGCTGGAACATCCTGAATGTGCAGGGCACGGCGCAGGAGGCGATCGTCAAGCCGCTGCTGCGGGGCTGGATTCAGGTGAGCGGATTGGCTCAGTTGACGGCGTCGGAGAATTGGGACAGGACAATATCGGGAACGGCCACGAGCACATGGGGAGTTCAGGCTGCGGTTGGCGGGCAGGTGCTGGTGACACCCAACTTTAGAGGTGGGCCACTGGACTTTCTGAATGGCCATCTGCAGGTCGGGGTGCAGGTGCTGGGGACGGCGGGTGTTTCGGGGTCGACATCCGGAGTTACGTTTGGAGCGACCGGGGGAGCGGTGATCAATATTCCGTTCTCGTTTGGTGGAGGCGGCTGAGGCATGAAGGGCGAAATCTGAAGATGGGAAGCGTCGTATCCTAATTCGGAAAGGTCCGATGAAACATATATGGCCGAGTTGGTTCGGATGGGGTGGCTCAGGATGCAGGCGCGGATGTTGCGGTGGATGGATGCGCTGGCGGAACAGCTTGGGCGAGGGGCGCATGAGCCACGGAATCTGGTGACGGGTGTTCGGGGAGAGCGTGAGGCGCTGTTTCATCTGCGGAAGATGGGGTACACGGTGGTGGCGCATCGGTGGACGAGCGGAAAGTTGCGGGGTGATGTGGATTTGATCGGGTGGGATGGGGAGTGGCTGTGCTTTGTCGAGGTAAAGACACGGACAGGGCGAGATGCGGCTGCGGCGGAGGTCGCAGTCGATCAGGACAAACAGCGGATGCTTCGAAGGATGGCGCGGGCTTATCTGTGGGGATTCCCTAAGGAGTTGCAGGAGGAGGTGCCGGTTCGGTTCGATGTGGTGTCGGTATACTTGCAGGAATCGGGGGCTGAGTTTGAGGTGTACAAGGGGGCGTTCGGATGGGCATGACGTATACGCAGGGAACCGATCCGCTGTGGCTTGAGCCGGTGGAGTTGAGTGAGAGGTTGGCGAAGGTGGTGCGCGGGGCAATGCCGTGGCTTGCGACGCTGTCGGAGGAGGACGCGAGCCAATCGGAGAGCGAGAACCAGTGGTCTGTGAAGCAGGTGGTGGGACATCTGACGGATTCGGCGGTGAATAATCTGGGGCGCATTGTGCGGATGCAGCGCGACGCGGATCAATATCTGCCGGGGTACGACCAGATGGAGTGGGTGCGGGCGCAGCACTATGCCGAACGCAATTGGGCCGAGGTGCTGGGGCTTTGGTTCGCGCTGAACGAGCATATTGTGTGGACAATCGCGCATCTGGAGAAGAGCAGTCTAGGTAATCCTGGCGAGGTTGCAGGATCGCCGATTACGCTTGGATTTCTGATTGAGGATTATGTGGCGCATATGCAACATCACCTGCGAGCGATGAAGGGGTGGGTGGAGCCGGGGATGGGCTGAGGGCCGGTATCCGCGCGAAGTAAAAACTGCGTCTAATATGGTTCGAGAGTTTGAGGGATAAGCGATGACTTTGTTGAATGCGCCGGATTATGACAGGCGCAAGGAAAACACGAAGCGCAACCTGCTGATTGGCGCAGGGGTGCTGGTGCTGCTGACGGCGGTGATTGGGGTAGGAGGATTTCTACTCGGGCACGGATGGTTCTTTTCGACGTTGCCTGCGGAACACCGCGTAGACCAGTTTCTGACCGCGCTCGAGGCGAAAGACTACGACAAGGCCTACGCCATCTGGATGAACGATCCGGATTGGAAGCAGCATCCGCAAAAGTATGACTACACGCTGAAGCGGTTCACGGAGGATTGGACGACAGAGAGCGATTGGGGGCCGATCAAATCACACCATGTCGATATCTCTAAGCGCACCGGAACTGGAGTTATCGTTGCGGCGCGGGTGAACGATAGCCCGAAGAAATTGTTCATGTGGTACGAGAAGTCGAACGGGACGCTGACGTATCCGGCTCCTTTCAATTTGGAATATTAGGCCGCGCGGCCGAAACTAGGACGCTGGTTGCCAGGGGTCGTAGGTTCCGATGCTCCAGAGGTGTCCTTCGAGGTCGTGACAGGTAAAGGCTCGTCCGCCGTAGTCCATATCACGGATGTCTATGACCATCTTGGCACCGGCGGCTTTAGCTGTGGCGTGAACAGCGTCGGCATCGTTGACGACGAGATAGATGCCCTTGGTCTCGCGCATGCCGACCTCATCGGGCTGAACCATGAGCTTGCCGTACTCGCTGCCGTTGTCGACCGAGCCCAGCATGATCATGCCGTTGCCGAGGGTGAGTTGGGCGTGGGCAATGGTGCCGTCCGGGTTGGCGTAGACGGCGTTCTTCTGGAAGCCGAAGGCACGGACGAGCCAGTCGATGGCGGCGGGAGCGTCGCGGTAGCGGAGGCTGGGGATGACGGTGGATTTGCGGGATTCACTTTGCGTGCCCATGTCTGGAAAGATGCCATTTTGGTGAGGCGCGGTCCTGAAAAAACGGGAAATTTCTGGTTTTCCGCACTCGATTTGATCATGCGTCATGCGATCCGTCTTCACATTTTGGCGAAGCAACAAAACGCGAGTGGCAATTGTCCGCCCTTACCGCGAAGGTGAACCATCTCAGCCACCCGTAGGCATATGCCCCAACCGATAGAATCAGATCAACCGCCCTGTGACTGTAAACGACGAACCCAATCCGATCCTTGAGCCTTTGGAAGCCACCGCTGCTCCGGAGCCGGTTAAACCACGCCGCAATCCACTGGACTTCCTTCATCCATCACACCGTCACACTGCCGCGTCCGCAACTCTGCTCCTCACTCTGTCCGCACTGCTCTCGCGCGTCATCGGCCTTATCCGTGATCAGTTCATCGCTTATAAGTTCGGCGCCGGGCACAGCACCGACGCTTACAACGTAGCCTTCTATCTTCCTGAGCTTATTAACTACCTTCTCGTCGGCGGTGCAGCCTCCATCACCTTCGTCACTATCCTCGAGCGCTACCGCGCTAACAACGACGAACTCGAAGGCGAGCGCGCTCTCTCCATCATTCTCAACACAATGGTGCTCGTACTCGGGACCGCCATCATTCTGGGCGAGATCTTCACCCGCTACTACATCCGCCTCTACTTCGACCCCGACTCGCCCGAAGGCATCCTCTCCACGCAGATTACGCGTATCCTTCTCCCCGGTCAGCTCTTCTTCTTCGCCGGCGGCGTCCTTACGGCGGTCCTCCTCGTTCGCAAGCAGTTCACCTTTCAAGCGCTCACTCCACTCATCTACAACGTCTGCATCATCACTGGCGGAGCCCTCCTCGCAAGCCGCATGGGCATCGCCTCTCTCGGTGTCGGAGCCCTCGCCGGAGCCTACCTTGGAGCCTTCCTTCTCAATGCCTACGGGGCCTACCGCGCCGGTATGCGCTATCAGCCCATCCTTGACCTCAAGCATCCGGGCCTCCGCGAGTGGGTGCGCCTCTCCCTTCCGCTCATGCTGGGCGTAACCGTCATCACCCTCGACAACCAGATCCTCGGCTACTTTGCCAAGCACGGCAGCGGAGACATCTCCCGCCTCACGTATGCAAAACGGCTCTTCACGGCCCCCATGGCGATCATCGGACAGGCGGCCGGAGCAGCCTCCCTGCCCTTCTTCGCCGCGCTCTACGGGCGCAACCAGTTCGATGCCTTCCGGTCCGCTGTCAACCGTTCCGTCTCCCGGCTAATCGCCTTCTCATTCCTTGGCTCGGCAGCAATGATCGCTCTCGCCCGCCCCGCCGTCGACATCATCTTCCGCCGTGGTTCTTTCCACGCCGCCGACGCCACCTCCACGGCGAGCTACTTCGCCATCTTCGCCATCTCGCTCGCACTCTGGACCGCGCAGGCCATCTACGCCCGAGCCTTCTACGCTGCAGGCGAAACCTTCGTGCCCATGCTCGCGGGAACCATCATCACCCTCATCACGATCCCGATCTACTGGACGCTCCATCAGCACTTCAACGTCATCGGCCTCGCCTGGGCCTCTGACCTGGCAATCATTCTCCACACCACCACGCTGGCCACCCTGCTGCATCGCCGCAAGCTGGTTCCTCTTTTTGGCCCGTCAGGCGGCCTCGATCGCCCCGAGATCTTCCGCGCCGCAGCAGCGGGCATCATCAGCTTCGCCGGAACAGCCTTTATCCTTCATCTCTTCCCCCAAAGACAGACCTACCTCGGCGACATCATCTCCCTCGCCCTGGGTGGCATAATCTGGGCCATCCTTGCCGTATCCACTCTCCACCTCACCGGCTCAAAGCTTCTCACCCAACTACGCGCTCGGGTGGCGTAGTCTTCCTTACTTCGCGTCCTCATACTCCTCGTTCCAGGCCGTCTGAATTGCCTCCAGAATCCCCTCATTCGACTTAGCAGGATCACCCACAAATCCCGGCAAATCCGTCACATACTTATGCAGGTCGGTAAACCGCACAGAGTAAGGCTCGATCTCCGGATACTTCTCCTGCAGCAGAATCCCAATCTCTTCTGAATCGGTCCAATCGATCTCACGCGGCATACACCATCTCCTCACTAAACTAATCTCAATGGCAGCGGCCATTGCTCTCAAAAAAGAGTACAGGAACCCGCAGCAATTGTTATGAACAAGCAGCCTTCATGGACAGCATCGCTTCTGCGCCGCGACCTCAACGCTCGCGCTCAGCATCTTGCCACCACCGGCCATCTTCTTCACGAGCAGACCACTGACAACCAACCCAGCATCATCTTCGGACGGGACGACCAGGCCCGTCACGGCAACTTCCATCCTGAGAGCTATGCCGCAATCTGTGCCAGTCCCGACTGGGCTCGCCGCCTCACCAAAGTTCATACCGCGCATCGCCGCGTCCGTGCTCGCGCTGACTGGCCATGGATGGAACTCGACTGCGCCAACAGCTCCGACGCTCTCTTGATGAACATCTTCTGCCACCCACAAGTCTTCAATGGTGACACTCTGGCCCCCCTCGTGGCCAATCTGCTAGGAGTCGAACCCACTGCCAAACCCAACTTCGGAATTCATCCCGGCGTTCCTCTCCGCAATGGCCTCAAGGATCGCACCGAGATTGACCTCCAACTAGATACCCTCTTCGTCGAAGCCAAGCTGACCGAAACCAGCTTTCAAAAAGCTAACTCCCGTCTCATCGAACGCTATCGCGACCTCGAAACCGTCTTCGATCTCGAACGTCTACCGCGCAAAATCCTTTACTCCACTGCAACCCACACACCTACCGAAGATTTCTCTCAAATCGAAGAGTTCACAAATCTGCCAGGTCAGCCACCATCGCCAATTCTCGCACCAACCCCGTCGCGCACCGTCATCCAGGGCTACCAACTTATCCGCAACGTGCTCGCGGCCTTCGCATCCGATGCATCCTTCTGCCTCCTCTGCGATGCTCGCCGCCACGATCTCATCGAGGCTTGGTACGCCGTACTCTCAGCTGTCTGCCGCCCCACCTTCGCCGCGCGATTGAAGCTCTTGACATGGCAAGAACTAGCAGCCGTCCTACCCAGAGACCTGCAGCACTTCCTCGACACCAAATATGGCATCGTCGGCGCCTGACCCTTACAGCGAGGTAGTCGGCGAAAGCCCCTTCAACTTAGGTTGTGGTGCCGGCATCTGCTTGTACGTATACATGCGCAGGTCCGCAATTTGCAGCAGCCTGGTCGCGTCCTGCGCATCATCCGGGTAAATTGAAATTCCAAGGCTTGCTGTAACACTCATCGCCTGGCCCTCAACCAGAATCGGCGTTTCAACGGCCTCTCGAATTGCATCGGCCAACCGTTCCACCGACTGTTTTTCGCTTAGCCCTGCGATCAGCGTAAATTCGTCTCCACCCAACCGTGCGAGCGCATCGAAACCGCGGACATTCTCGCGCAGGTTCTTCGAGACTTCGCACAGCACCTGATCACCAGCATGGTGACCTAACGAGTCGTTAATCTGCTTGAAGCCATTCAGATCCAGCATGAACACCGCAAGACTTCCGTTACTGCGGTGCGCCCGATCGAGAGCGCACGCAAGACCGTCCTCAAACGAACGCCGGTTTGGGAGCCCGGTCAACTCATCATGCAACGCAAGCCATCGGTTGCTTGATACCTGCTCTTCCAGCATTACCAGAATCATGCCGATCGAAATCAACGATTTCTGCATATTCCAGACATGTGAGGCAATGTCAGCATACGTGCGATATTGCACAATCAGCGGATGCACCAGGAAGAAAGCCGCCCAGATGAAAAACCCTGTCAAGATAGCCAGCCGGCCCGTGCTCTTGCGCGGCAACCGCTGCCGGAAGTTAAACCACGCAACCGAATACACACAGCAAAGGCTCCAGTAGACAGCCTCGCGAAACTTGCCGTTGTGGACCAGCAGACCGACCGCAAACCAACCGCTGATCTGCAGTGCCGCTAACCTCCAGCTTCGCCGCATATAAAACGCAGTCACCCCGCTGATCAAGACACCGGCGACGACAGGAGGAAGAAATACCTCCGCCTTGAAAATATGCATGCCGTAGAGAGTGTTCATCACCAGCAGCGGCAGCGCATTCAGCGAGAGGTAAAGCAACCGGTCTCGCAGAGAGCGTCTCTGATCGCCCGAGGCCCACACCCACACCACACCCGCCAGCAGGTAGCAGTTCATCACAATAACGTGGAGCACCTTGCTCGGCAAACCGTTCGGAGTGTAGAAGATGTGCGCCACCGCTTCAACCAGCGTGAAGAACAGCCCCAACAGCCACATATTCACCTGCTCCTGCGGATGCCGCTGACGCAGCACAAGCAGGATGACGATAAGAATCGTCAGCGCGAAGAGATCGGGAAGAAAGGCGTAGTTCATCTAAGTTGTCTTTACCCTGGGAAGCAATATTCTACAGAGCTACAGCAACCTAGCCTGCCAAATTCATCTACGACTACAGTTACGCACCTGGTCCATGCGCTGGTTTTCCTTCCTGCACATAGTTCCGGTTCCACTTCGGAATTTCAACAACATAAGTCCCCGGCTTCTCGATAATCGCCTGGCAGCCGAGCCTTGAATTCAGCTGAATATCCGCCGCTGTCTCCATCCGGTCGAGTTCCTTGTCCTCCGCCTCGCTAATCCCCTCCGCGCCCTCCTTGACCCAGATATGACAAGTCGTGCAAGCGCAGACGCCGCCGCAGGCATGATCTAGAAAAATATCGAAGTTCTCGGCGACATCGAGGAACGACATCGGCTCTCCATGTCCTTCATAAGGCAGCGAGTCAAATGGAAACTCCACTGTCTTCCCTTGAGGTTCAAACGTCACCCGAACCATTCCTTCGCCTGCAGGCTGCGACAAATCCACTTCAATGCAGTTCTTCTCGTCACTCATATCTCAATCTTCCGTCGACTCTCCGGCCGTAGCCTCATCCTTCACTGAATCTTCAATCTTCTCCGCCTCGGCATCAGCGGGCAAAACCTGGGCCTTTGCAAACGGATGCGGCGCAGTCACTCCTTCTCCTATGCTCTCACCTGCAGCCTCCATCGTCTTGCCCTTCATCGCGCCCGAGACAGCTGAATCCATCATCAACTCCGCAAACCGCCGCGTCGACTGATCCAAAGCCTCAATCGACTGCCGGATAACCTTGTAATCGCTTCCCTTCGTCGCTGCCCTCAACTGCGACACACCCTGATCGATCTTTTCAATCTCATCAGACGAGAGCATCTGCCACGCGGCATGGCTTCTGCCCTTCTCCACCGCTGTCAGAATCGTATCGGCCTCGTTCTTCGCCTCGATCACCTGCCGCTCGCGAATGTCCTCCTCGGCGTAGTCGAACGATGCGAGAATCATCGACTCCACCTGCTCATCCGTCAGGCCATACGTTGGCTTTACCTCGACCTCAGATTCTTTCCCGCTTCTTTGCTCCCGCGCCGATACATGCAGAATCCCATTCGCATCAATCAAAAATTTCACCTCGATACGCGGCAGGCCAGCCATCATCGGCGGAATTCCCTTCAGGTCAAACCGCGCCAGCGACCGGCAATCCTTCGCCAGCTCACGCTCACCCTGCACAACATGGATTGCCACATTCGCTTGGCCGTCCACACCCGTCGTAAAGTGCTCCGTCGCGCTCGCAGGAATTGTCGAATTCCGCTGAATAATCTTCGCCACGACGCCGCCGAGCGCCTCAATCCCCAGCGATAAAGGCGTCACATCCAACAGCAGCAAGTCCTCCGTGGCAGTCGTTCCACCCGCCAGAATTTGCGCCTGCACCGCCGCCCCCAGGGCAACAACTTCATCCGGATTCAGCTCCGTATGCGGGTTCTTCCCTCGCGCACCCAGCCCGAATATCTCGGCTACCAACCGACGCACTGCAGGAATCCGAGTCGATCCGCCCACCAGCACTACCTCGTCGATCGCAGCCGCATCGAGCTGGGCATCCTTCAACGCCTGCCTGCAAGGTCCAGCCGTCCGTGCAATTACGCCTGCAGTCAGGTCCTCAAATTGAGCCCGCGTAATCTCACGCAGATACTTCTTTCCACTCGGCAGTAGCACATCCAGCGTTGCGGCGTCCGCGGTTGAAAGCAATATCTTCGCTTCAATCACAGCCTTGCGAATCGCCTGCACCGCCTCGCCGTTTCCACGAACGTCCTCACTCAAATCGCCCGCAATATCATCCAGCGCAATAGCAATCAGTAGATTGTCGATGTCATCACCGCCCAGATGCGTGTCTCCACCCGTCGCGATCACCTCGAATATCCCCTCATGTAGCTTCAGGATCGAGATATCGAACGTCCCACCCCCAAAGTCATACACCGCAATCAATCCATCGCGATTCTTGTCCAACCCGTACGCCAGGGCCGCTGCGGTAGGCTCGTTCACAAGGCGCAGAACTTCCAGTCCGGCAATCCGCCCTGCATCCTTCGTAGCCTGCCGCTGAGCGTCGTTGAAGTAAGCCGGAACCGTGATCACCGCCTTCGTCACGGGGCCGCCGAAAAACCTCTCCGCGTTCTTCTTCAACTGCATCAGAACATAGGCCGAGATCTCCGGTGGAGTCAGCATCAACCCACCCACGCTGACCTTGAGCACCTCACCGGGCTGCAAACCTTCCGCTAGCTTGAAAGGAAACAGCTTCAACTCTCCCTGCACGTCAGCAACGTCACGCCCCATCAGCCGCTTGGCCGAATAAACCGCGCTCGCCGCATCTGACATCAGCGTCCCACGCGCAGCATTCCCCACCACTACACCATCATCTGTCCACGCCACAACCGACGGAACCAGCCCTTCTCCATCCTCTCCCGGGATGACTGTCGGCGTATCTCCTTGCATATATGCAACAAGGGAGTTCGTCGTCCCCAAATCAATCCCTACAACTCGCTCATCCGCCATCGCTTCCAATCCCCTATCCGTCTTCTTTCTATTGTCCTACAATCGCCCATCTAGGACCGACCAGCGCTCTCATCCGGCAGCGAGTCGTCGAGGAATTTTGGGATTTCTGCGAGATCAGAACGTGCATCGCACCGTATTCGACGGTGTTAGCGAAGAGAAACCAACTAATTTAGCCCCCAGTTGCTTTTGGATGGAGTGGAGCCAGATAGATGCGCTCTTGGATCAGTGGAAAGCGTTGGAGGGCAAACGATGCAACTTCCCCCTTGTTTTGCGGTGAAACCCTAAACTAGCGAATCGCCACCCAATCAAGACGAATCTATCTAGCTGTAAATAGGTAGGTTGCAATAATTCCATGCAAGCACTTTGAAAGCTACTAACTAGCCTCCCGCTGGCTCGCAAATGCCACCACGGATTGATGCGCATGTGAAGGGAAGCTATTCAGAGGCAGACGCCGTTCGAGCGTCGCCTCAGCGCACTGCATCACGATCTTGCGAAAGACCGTCATCGCTGTGGACTCGTTACTCTCCATCGAGGCCAGCCCCAGCTGCAGCGCGGGCAAAGGCTCCGCGAACGGCAGTGCAACGACATCGGGGAACGAGCAGATCGCCATCGAAGCGGTCGTGATCGCGATTCCTTCACCCGCAGCCGCATAGGCAAACTGTACCGAGCACGATTGCGGCGACTCAACAATCCGCGGCGTAATACCGAACGGGGCCAGCAGACTATGCAGCCAGGGCTGATGGAACCGGCAGTCTTTCGTACGCGAAGCGATCACACTCGTACGGCGCAGATCCTCCACCGAGATGTTTCGTCCAGCGGCCAGCGAATTACGGCGCGAAACCATCGCCACCAGCTGCTCTTTGCAGATCGGATCGAAACGCAAACCTTTGATCGGCAGCGAGCTGACCATCAGCAGCGCGTCCATCTTGCCCTCGGGCAATCGCGACATCATCTGCTCGGTCGTCAACTCACTCACCTCGAGCTCGAACTTCGGGTACTGCTCCGCCAGCGCGCGAATCACCGCCGGCAGCAGCACAAACTGCCCCACTGGCCCGCAACTGACGCGCAGTCGCAGCCGGGCATGCAATCCGCTCAGACACTCCTGCGCGGCGTCGACCGAGTCCATGATGCTCTGTGCGTACTCGCGAAATGCAAATCCTGCATCTGTCAGCCGCACTTGCTGCCGGTCGCGCTCAAACAACTTCACGCCGAACGACTCCTCCAGCGACTTGATCTGAAATGTGATCGTCGGCTGGCTCATGTACAGAGCGCGCGCCGTCTTCCCGTAGTTGAGAAGGTCGGAGAGTGTTAGAAAACACTTCAGCTGCCTGATTCTGAAGTCCAAAGTAGGCCTCGCGGTTCGAATAAATAAACCTGTGCTCTGCTACGGGCTAATCCAAGCAAGTTAGAGATGCGTATGAAGTTGTGGTGGGTAAGACCGGTTTATTTTTGCTGAATCACAGCCAAAAGTTCATCGCGGCTTAATCACATATTCACGGCACTTCCGCATTTTGTCAATGAAAACTGCGGCGCAGCCTGTGTTTTCTCGGTGTTTTCTATCACGCGCAAAAATCTTTCGATTAGACACCACACCTGAAAGCCTCTACGCTCCAATCATTCAACCCAAAAGCTTCCTGTCTCGTAACTCAACGACACAGGCGCAATTGCACCCTTCTTCGGGATATAACTTCTTCCCGCTCAGCACGATCTCCATCTGCACTTGGAATCGAACCTGACAAAGCAGTTCAAGACAGCACTCCTTTACCGATCCTCAACTCCCGCTCATCTCCTCTGAGCTGCTTGAACGGGCTGACGTAGAACAAGCACCTGACTCCGTTCCTCGAGGTTCTCCGAAAATGAAGCAGATCTATCGCATTCTCTTCGCCCTCCTTCTCTCAGTCTCTGCCCTTCACGCTCAGCAAACCGGAATCACCGGCCACGTCACCGACGCTCAGGGAGCCGTGATCGCCGAGGCCGCCGTCGAAGTTCGCCAGGTCGGCGGAGCCATCATCAACACCAAGACCAACACCGCCGGCATCTATCAGGTTCCCTCTCTCACAGCGGGCGATTACGTCGTCACCGTCAGGGCTCCCGGCTTCACGACCGTCCAGGTGAAGACCTCCATGCTCATCGGCCAGACACCCAGCGTTGACGTAACGCTGCCCATCGGAGGTACCTCCGAGTCCGTCATCGTCCGCGCCGACGACATCGCCGTCGACACCACCTCCTCCACCGTCGCCGGCAATATCACCCCCAGCGACGTTCAGAACCTGCCCATCAACGGCCGCAATTACATGGAACTCGCCACGCTCGTCCCCGGAGTGCGCGTCAATGCCATCGTCAACGACACTCCCCTTGGCGGCTCCAACTCCGGCAAGTTCCAGATCAACCTCGACGGCCTTCAGGTCACCCAGAACACCGCCGACGCCAGCTTCGGCCAGCCGCGCTTCTCGCCTGACGCCATTAGCCAGTTCCAGATCATCACCAACCGCTTCGACGCCACCGTGGGCCGCTCCTCCGGCATCGCCGTCAACGTCCAGTCCAAGACCGGCAACAACGACCTCCACGGCTCCGCCTTCGGCTACTTCCGCAACGACGCCTTCAACGCTGCCGACCCCATCGCCAAAGTCGTCACCCCACTCTCCGACCAGCAGTACGGTGGTACAGTCGGCGGTCGCATCCGCACCGATAAGCTCTGGTACTTCGGTTCCTACGAAGGCGAGCACCAGTCCAGCGGTATCACCAGCTCTCCCCTGTTACCCGGCAGCCCCAGTAACCTCGTCTTCCCCCAGATCCTCAAGGTCAATGAGTATCTTGGGCGCGTGGACTATCAGGTCTCCGGCAAGGACCGTATCTTCGCCCGCATCAACGGCTTCACCTTCAACAACGACAAGACCTTCTCCTCAGGCACCGCCGATCCGAGTTCGGCGTACTATGCCACCCGCTCCAACTACACCATCCTCGGCGACTGGAATCGCGTCATTAGCACCAAGCTCATCAATGAAGTGCATGGCAGCTTCAGTCACTTCCAGTGGCAGAACCTCCCCCTCTATACCTCGCAGGCCATCACCTTCGGCTCGGTAACGGTTGGCGCTCAATACAACTACCCACAGATCTTCAACCAGAACGTCCAGCACTATCGCGACGATGTCTACTTCCTGACCGGCAAACACAGCCTCAAGTTCGGCGCGGAGCTGCTCCACACTTCGAACACAGGTCTGTTCCAGCAGAATCTCAACGGCACGGCTAGCGCCTGCGCCGCCATTGCCGCCAAGACAGTCAATGGTGTCTCCTACACAGCAGCACAGGTTTCTGCCGATCTCTTCCCCAATGGCACCACCGACGTCAGCAGTTGGAACTACACCAACTCGACGACCAACCCAACCCACACCAGCATCAACTCTCTCTGCGCTTTAGGCACCTTCACTCAAGGCTCGGGCAACTTCAACATCTCTCTTCCCCGCAGCCAGATTGGCTTCTGGGCTCAGGATGATTACCGGGTCCTGGCGCGTCTGACCCTCAATCTGGGCATCCGATACGACAATGACCTAGGCATCTTCGATACCGGCATGAAGCTCAACAACGGATTGTTGACGCCGAAGAGCAACGACAACCATCAGTTCGCTCCGCGCGTCGGCTTCGTCTACGATGTGGCCGGCAGCGGTAAGACAGTCATTCGTGGTGGCGCAGGCATGTTCTTCGCCGACGTCTCTGCCAACCAGACCATCGACAGTCAGATCTTTAACGGCGTCACGTCACTCCAACAGTCCATCACCGGCGTCGCGACCGCACCCCTGAATCTGCTCGCCCCCTTCGCCAATCCGACAACCACACCACGACAGGCCGTCCAGCCACTTGGCCCCTACGTGTCTACGCCCTACGCCTTGCAGATCTCCGCTGGCGTCCAACGCGAACTTCCTCTCCGCACCATCATCACCGCAGACTACGTCCACACGCGCGTCTATCACGACTGGATCCGCCTGAACTCCAATCTCATCCAGAACCCCGCGAACCCTCAGTTCAATCTCAGCCCCAGCACCAAATATGTTGCTGGCACTCCGGTCTCCTGCCCCGCAGGCGGAGTCACCCCAGACACAACGCAGGGAGCTTTCAACGTCTGCGCTCAGGCCTTCACCAACATCAACCAGTTCTTCACGCCCAACGAGGCTGGCTCAATCTACGACGCCCTGCAGATGGGTCTCCGGCAATCGCCACAGCACGGCTTCAGCAGCGGGCTGGCCTACACCTACGCGCGCCTGAAAAACTCCAGCGAGTCTCCCTTCTACTACCCCAACAAGCCCTTCGTGAACGGCATCCACGATGAGTGGGCCAACGGCTTGGACGACCAGCGTCACACTCTCACCGCCACGGGCGACTTCGCTTGGAAGTTTGGCCTCTCTCTCTCAGGCCTCTTCCATTACGGTTCCGGCAACGCCTTCCCGACCACGGTAAACACCACTCAACCGACCGGCTATGCGCCCAGCTACAACCGCACCTTCGCTCTCAACACCACTCCGATAGCTCCTGGAACCGCCTGCCCTGGCACTTGCGTCACCGTCTACAACAACCCGGCCAACAACTATCTCGATACCTCAACCGGCTACTACCTCACTCGCCGCGACGCTCTCTACGGACGCAACATCTACCGTATAGACACCCGACTACAGGAAGCGCATCGGATCAACGATCGCTTTCGCGCGGTTGTCGCCGTCGAAGCCTTCAACCTCTTCAATCATTCCAACTTCGGCAACTACAACGGGATCGTAAACTCCCCGCTCTACGGAACACCATCCGCCACCACCTCCGCCGCCACCGGCATTCCCGTCGAGTGGCGTCCACGCTCACTGCAATTTTTGGCACGCTTCGAGTTCTAATCGTCGTAAGCTGAACACTCAATCCACAAGAGGCGCGGTGTGTCACAACACTGCGCCTCTGTCTGAGGGGACCACAGAATGCACCTCGCATCACGCCGCGTACTGACCACTCGCACCTTCGCCTCCGCCCTCCTCCTCACCACCTTCACGGGCGCCATCCACGCGGCTCCTCCCGCGAAGCCAAAAATCATCACGATCTCCGAAGGTACCGACACGCAGATCGCCGTCTCCCCCGACCACAAGACCATCATCGCCGACCTCCAGGGCCTACTCTTCTCGATGCCGATCACCGGCGGCCCGGCAAAGCAGCTCACGACACCCGAGCAGGAGGCCTCGCATCCCGACTGGTCTTCCAAAGGCGATCTCGTCGCCCTCCAGTCCTACTCCGGCGGCACCTTCCACGTCTGGACCATGCGCCCCGACGGCTCAGGCCTCAAGCAGATCACCACTGGCCACGGCGACGACCGCGAACCGCGCTTCTCGCCTGACGGCACAACCATCGCCTTCGCCTCCGACCGCGCCTTCAAGGGTAGCTACGACATCTGGACCGTCAACCTTGCCACAGGGGAACTCAAGCAGATCACAAGCAGCGAGGCCGACGAATTCGGGCCTGCCTGGTCGCCCGACGGCGCACAGATAGCCTTCGTCAGTGGCACGGGCATCCAAGGCAAGACCATCGAATCCATCACTCTTGCCACCGGCAAGCAAGCCACCGCCGTTACCAGCATTCCCGCTGGCCGCGTCGAAGCACCCAGCTTCTCGCCCGACGGTAAATCGTTGGCCTATATCCAGTTCCATGGCGTCGGCATGTTCATGAACACCGCGCAGCTCAACGTCACCGGTGCCACCACCTACACCGGAAAAGCCGAGGACGCGTTCCCCTTTCCAGCTGTCTGGCTCTCGAATACAGAGCTTATCTACACAGCCGACGGACACATCCTCCGCACCAATCTCGACGCCAAATCCGAGACCCCCATCCCATTCACGGCCGCGATCAAATCCATCCGCCCACAGTACCCGCATAAAGCCTACGACTTCGACGCTACAACAGCGCATCAAGTGAAAGGCATCTACGCTCCCGCGCTTTCACCCGACGGCAAGCAGGTCGCCTTCGTAGCCCTCAACCAGCTCTACCTCATGACCATCGGCAGCGCACCCGTTGCCCTCACCCACGACACGTTCTACAAACAAGGCCCAGCATGGTCGCCCGATGGCAAGACTCTCGCCTACGTCTCCGACCGTGACGGCATCGAAAACATCTACCTCCACGACGTCTCCAAACCAGACACCTCTGCCGATAAGCAGGTCTCCCCCAGCAAAACCGCACAGATCATGCCTGCATGGTCGCCCGATGGCAAGCTCATCGCATTTCAAGATCAGACTGGAGCCACACTCCTCGTCGACGTAGCCACTGGAGCCACCAAGCCGCTCGCACCGTTGACTTTCTTCCCCGGCCGCCCAGCTTTCTCCGTTGATGGCAAGACAGTCGCCATCGCAACCATCAAGCCCTATACCAAGCGATTCCGCGAAGGCACCAGCTCCATCCTCACCGTTGACGTAGCCACCGGCAAAACCGAGTTCTTCGCACCCGCTCCCTTCGAGTCCATCACCACCCGCACCGAAGACGGCCCTATCTACTCTCCCAACGGCAAAGAGATGGCCTTCGTAATGGACGACGTCCTTTACACTATGCCCGTCGATGCCTCCGGCCATCCCTCAGGCCCTGCCGCCAAACTCAACGACGAGACCACCGACGCCCCAACGTGGTCCGGCGACTCATCCAAAATCCTCTACCTCAACAACGGCAAGCTCAAGCTCATCAACCGAGCTACCGGAGCCATCACACCAGTCCCCCTCACCCTGACCTTCGCTCCCGCCAAGCCTCAACAGAAGCTCCTCATCCATGCGGCACGCTACTGGAAGGGCTCCGGTCCCGACGAACAGACCGACGTCGACATCCTCATCACCGACAACCGCGTCACCAGCGTCACGCCGCACAGCGCCACTCCCCCCGCAGGGGTAACCCGCACCATCGAAGCCGCCGATTCCACCGTCATGCCCGGCCTCTTCGAGAACCACGCCCACCCCGACTCCGACAACTCCATCTACTACGGCGACCGCATGGGCCGTCTCTGGCTCATCTATGGCGTCACCGAACTGCGCGGCATCGCCGACAACGCCTACCGCGCGCTACAACACCGCGAGGCGTACACCTCCGGCGCAGCAATCGGCCCACGCCTCTTCACCACTGCTGAAGCGGTCGACGGCGAGCGCGTCTACTACCCGATGATGATCCCCACCACCTCCGAGGCCCAACTCCACCGCGAGTTCGACCGCCTCAAGGCTCTGGACTTCGATTTCGTCAAACTCTACGTCCGCCTGCCTTACGCCTGGGCCGAGCAAGGCATCAACTTCGCTCACAACCAGATGGGCGTCGAAACAGCCTCACACTATCTCCTGCCCGCAGTCGCTCTTGGGGAAGACGGCATGTCGCACCTCTCCGCGACGGCTCGCACAGGCTGGGCCTACTCCCGTTCGCTCACAGGCAAGAGCTACTCCGACGTAACAACACTGCTCCCCGAATCCGGCATGTGGACGATCTCCACCACCTTCGCACAAGCCCAGTACGCCGAAGACCCGGCGATGGCCACCGATCCACGCCAGTCTGTCTCGCCACCGTGGGAGAACGCACGCCTCAAGCTCGCCCTCCACAACGGCCAGACGACTGATCAGGCCACCGCCTATCAACATCTCAAAGACGAGGAAGCCGTCGTAGCCAAGGTGCTCAACGCCAACGGCCTCATCCTGGCAGGAACCGACTCACCTCTCGACCTCCCAAGCACTTCGCTCCACCTGAATCTCCGCGCCCAGGTCAAATATGGACGAGCCCCATGGCAGGCCCTTGAGACCGCGACCGTCCTCCCCGCAAAAGCCTATGGCCTTACAAAAGACCTCGGAACCATCGAGCCTGGCCACCTTGCCGACCTCATCATCATCTCGGGCGATCCCCTCAAAAATATCAACGATACCGCCCGCGTTCAGTGCGTCATGAAGAACGGCCAGTTGCAATCCGTCGCCACCATTATGGCCCCCTTCGCCAAATCCGCAATCGGCGACGACATCTGCCCCGCCACGCCGCAAAAGCCGTAATGGAAAACAACCTTTTCAAAGGCGCGGTTCTCCTCTGAACCGCGCCAAATCCTCTCCCTCGTTCTGAGAATCCCTGCACTTAGCTATAGAGTTAAGGCAAAGGGTGTAGAGCCTCAGAGAATACCGAAGGGGATAACGCAATGGACGCAGCTCAGATATTGATCGCGGGGAACTGGCGCAAGGCAAATTCAACCGGGACCTTCCATGCCGAGAATCCCGCAACGGGACAACCGCTGCCGATGGCATTTCCAGTAAGCAATTGGCAAGATTGTGACGACGCCCTCGCAGCCGCGTCCCATGCAGCACAGGACCTACGCAAGATTGAGCCCGAGCGCATCGCTGCCTTTCTGGAGGCCTACGCCAACAACATCGATTCCTCTGCCGCCCAGATCGTAGACGCCGCGCATGAAGAAACCGCTCTTCCAATCAGCCCGAGACTCAAGGATGTTGAGCTGCCTCGCACAGTAAATCAGTTGAGACAAGCAGCCGTCGCAGCGCGAGAGGGATCCTGGAAGCGCGCAACTCTCGATCTCAAACTGAACATCCGCTCCTGCTTTGCTCCCATAGGCCCGGTTGTCGTTCTCGGCCCCAACAACTTCCCCTTCGCATTCAACGGTATCAGCGGAGGCGATTTCGCTGCAGCCATCGCCGCAGGCAATCCTGTTATCGCCAAAGCTCATCCTCTTCATCCCAACACCACGCGTCTTCTTGCAGAAGAGGCGCGTAAAGCTCTCTCCGTAACAGGACTTCCGATGGCAACAGTCCAGATGATCTACCAGGTCAGCAACGAAGACGGTCTGCGATTAATGAGCGACCCCCGAGTAGGCGCCATCGCATTCACCGGAAGTCGTCCCGTGGGCCTGCGCCTGAAAGAAGCCGCCGAGTCGGTGGGCACGCCCATTTATCTCGAGATGTCCAGCATCAACCCCGTCATCTTTCTGCCAGGCGCACTCGCAGAACGCGGCGATCAGCTCGGGCAGGAGCTCGCCGACAGCTGCCTCGCAGGCTCAGGACAGTTCTGCACCAGCCCCAATCTCATCCTTCTGCTCCAAAGCGACGCATCCGAAGCTCTCATTCAGAAAGTCGCAGCAATCTTCAAAGACCGCCCTTCGCAGCCATTGCTCTCATCAGGTGGTCGCGAACACCTGTCGCAAGGAGTCGCGGCGTTGCGCGATGCGGGCGCTCAACTCGTTACAGGAGGAGACGTCGCCGATGGCCCTGGCTATCGCTACGCCAATACCCTAATGCGCGCGACGGCACAACACTTCCTGTCCTCGAACAAAGCCCTCCAGCGCGAGGTCTTCGGCAACGCCACTCTGGCAGTAACGGCAACCGATCCTACTCAATTGCTTGAAGTCATCCGATCACTTGAAGGCAATCTGACAGGCAGCATCTACTCATCCAACTCCGGACACGACGATGCCATCTACGATCAACTCGCTCCCGCACTACGTCAGCACGTTGGCAGACTCCTGAACGACAAGATGCCTACCGGCGTCGCGGTCAGCCCCGCGATGAACCACGGCGGCCCCTATCCCTCCACCTCGCACCCAGGCTTTACTGCGGTCGGCATTCCCGCCTCCCTCGCACGATTCGCCGCGCTCCAGTGTTACGACAGTGTCCGCCAGAACCGTCTGCCAGCCGTGCTCAAAGACAAGATCGAAAACCCCGCAACCTGGCGCCTGATCGACGGAACCTGGGTCCGAGGTTGAGACGGGGAACCCCCATCAACCTTCGATAAAACCTGAATACAAAAATAGACACAGATGTATTCTTGGAATCGAAAGAAAACGTATTCTAGCGCCCCACCGAATCATCAATGCCAACGGAGTTTGCATGCCCAGATTTAGAAATCTTCTAGTTACAGGTGTTCTGACACTTAGCGTAGCTACCCTCCCCGCGCAAACCTCTAACGGAACTCTCACCATCCAAGTAGATAAATCTATCGGCACCTCGAGCCCCATCCTCCACGGCCTGATGACCGAAGAGATCAACTACTCCTACGACGGAGGGCTCTACGCCGAGCTGATAAGAAACCGCACCTTCCAGGATGACGCGACTGCGCCCACGCACTGGTCCATCGCCGCAAGTAACCCCAGCGCGGCAACCATCGACATCGATAAGACAACCGGTCCGAGCACCGCCATGCCCTTAAGCCTCAAAGTATCGGTAGCCGCCGCCACCGCAACCGATCCAGCAGGCGTCCAAAACGATGGATTCTGGGGAATCGCAGTTCGTCCGCACACGCAGTACAAAGCATCTTTCTATGCGAAAGCAGATGCAGGCTTCTCCAGCCCTATCAAGATTAGCCTCGTCGACAACGACACCGGCGCAGCCGCCGCGTCGGCAGTCATTCCCGCCCTAAGTCAGGAGTGGAAGCGCTACAACGTAGTCCTGACCACAGGAGCCGTCAAAGCCTCTGCTGCGAACCACTTCACCCTCACCACCACTCATCCCGGCACCTTTTGGCTCCAGCTCGTCTCTGTCTTCCCCCCCACCTACGCTGGCCGCACCAACGGAAATCGTCAAGACATCATGGAGCTTCTCGCGGCAATGAAGCCGGCCTTCCTGAGACTTCCAGGAGGAAACTATCTGGAAGGCGATCACATTCCTGAGCGATACGAGTGGAAGAAGACGATCGGTCCCTTGGTGGACCGCCCCACTCATCCGAGCCCCTGGCGTTATCACTCCTCCGATGGAATGGGACTTCTCGAATTTCTCGAGTGGTGCGAAGACCTCAAGATGCAGCCTCTCCTCGCCGTATACGCCGGCTACTCCATGAAGCAGGAGCACGTAGACGCCGGCCCAGCTCTCGAACCTTATGTTCAGGACGCTCTCGATGAGATCGAATATGTAAGCGGCAGTACCAATACAAAGTGGGGAGCGATCCGTGCCCGCGACGGACACCCGAAACCATTCGCTCTCAAGTATGTCGAAGTAGGCAACGAAGACTGGTTCGATAAGTCAAAGAGTTACGACGCACGATTCGCTCAATTCTTTGACGCAATCAAGAAAGTCCATCCTGAAATACAAGTGATAGCAACTACGCAAGTAACATCGCGCCAACCAGACATACTCGACGATCACTTCTACCGCAAGGCTGAGCAGTTCTTCGACGACGTCCATCACTACGACAAAACAAGTCGAACCGGAACCAAAATTATGGTCGGCGAGTGGGCCACTCGCGAAGGCGAACCCACGCCAGACTTCAACGCAGCTCTGGGCGACGCAGCCTGGATGACCGGTATGGAGCGCAACAGCGACGTGATTATCATGCACAGCTATGCACCGTTGTTCGTCAACGTAAACCCCGGCGGCATGCAGTGGAAGACAGATCTGATCGGCTACGACGCCATGACCAGCTATGGATCCCCGGCCTACTACGCGCAAGTAATGTTCAGCAATCACCGCGGCAGCCAGATCGTCGACGCGGCTCTCAGCAACACCGATAAACACGTCTTCTATTCCGTCACCAGTGACCCCACAAAAGGCGTTCTCTATCTGAAGCTCGTCAATGCAACCGCGACCAGGCAGCCACTCGACATTAATCTAAACGGAGCAAAACACATAGCTCCATCCGCAAAAGTTACAACGCTCCAGGCCTCATCTCCCACCGAGACCAACAGCATCACGGAGCCAAGGAAGATTGTTCCCACCAACACTACATTAAGCAACATATCTAACCACTTCACTCACGAGCTGCCACCCTACTCGATTCAAGTCGTTGAACTCAACATCCACTAACTTCTGACTCTGCTGCGGACCATGGCCGGAAGCCTCGACTTCCGGCCATTTCTCTTTGCACGAAATATTTGTGACGAACGGTACAAATGAGGTGATCAACTGCGGATTTCCCACGCCGTCCGCTCTTTCACAGTGACGAGTGTCCCACAATCACGGAACTTCTTTGATAACCAGACCGTAATCAAGCACGTCAATGGGGCACCGGCCCCACTTACAAGCGTCCCTTTGAGCTGAGCCTGCGAGTGGCAACCCCATCTGGCCTCGAGGACATGACGATGCAAACCCTTCCCAGAAGGCTTCCTCTCTCAGCCCTGTTAGTTCTGGCGTACGTCATATACATCCCATCCAGTCACGGCCTGTCACCGGACGAGGAAAAAGTCGCCAAGCTTCAAACGGATGCACAACACGGCACCATCAAAGCTGAGTTGGAACTCGCTGCACACTATCTAACTGGCACTGGAGTTCCGCAGAACATGAGCCTCGCCGCGCGGTGGTATGAGAAGGCTGCACAAAGCGGAGACTCTGATGCGCAGAACCAAATTGGCTACTTCTATCAGGCCGGCATAGGTGTCCCCGTTGACTTCGCGCGCGCACGTCACTGGTATCAGCTTGCGGCGGCATCGGGTTCGGGTGCAGGAAGGCTCAATCTAGGTGTGCTTTACCTCGTCGGTCTCGGCATCCCGAAGGACATTAACTTTGCCATGCAGCTTTTTGAAGAGGGAGCCCGTCGCGGAAATGGCACTTGCGCAGCCTATCTCGGCACAATGTATTACTTCGGAATGACAGGCCCACCCGATATAGTAACGGCAGAAAAGTGGTACGAGCGCGGCGTAAAACTACACGATCCTATCGCCGGCTATGATCTCGCCTCCCTCTTCTCAGCCGAACCCAACCATCCGCATGACATCCCTAAAGCCGTCAACCTTCTGCGCGAATCAGCCCAGGCCGGCTACGTGCCCTCCATGCATTCACTTGGACTCCTGTTGCTCAATCATCCCGAATTGGAGCAAACTACCAACGAAGCACTGATCTCGCTGCAGACCGCTGCAAACGTCGGTGAGTGGAGATCGTCCGTCCTCTTGGGCATCATCGCTCGCGATGGCAAGCTTGGTCCCGTCGACCGCAAGTCAGCGATCCTCCACTTCCAGATCGCAGTGCTTCAGGGGGGAGAACAAGCTGAACATCTGTTACGTCACGACATCAGCAAACTAAGTGCAGGGTTGGATACTGAGGAATGCGCATCGACCAGCTCAGCGGCGCAAGCATGGTATGCCGAGCACCACGCTGTGCAAAAATTCGTTATTACAGATCCAGAGGTCACAAAATACTTCCCGCTGCCTCCGAACACCGATGTCATCAAAGAGGCCTTCGACTCGAATTCCTGACAAACATGTACATTGAACCTCTCGGCATTCATGAGCGATCATACTCAACAACGAAAGTAGAAAGTCGAGGTGTCCGACCTGACCTTTAAACAATGGAAACAAGATACGAATCAGCCGCTCTTCATGCATCCAGCCATCTTTGTAGGAGCAGCGGTCATGCTGGGTTGTCTCTTCGCCCTTCAGGATTGGATCAGTTCGCGCTTCTGGAACTATCACATCCATCTTGGTCTTCTCCTCCAGGCGTGGGGCGTTCAGTTCTTCCTTTGGGGCGTTTTCTGCTGGATCCTCTGGTGGACACTGAGTCCGCAGATCAACAACGCGAACCTGCGCACAATGCTCACATTCTTTCTTCCATTGAGCGTCGCCGTCAGCGTTTTGGAAGAAATGATATGGATTGTCATCTTTCCGACACTCCCGCTCGGCCGCCCTCCGATGCCCTTCTGGCATCGTCTCGCCTTTCACATCGATGCCGAACTGGTCGACAACATGGTTCTCTTCTGGTCGGCCTTCTTTCTCTTTCGCGGCATCAGTTACTACCAACGTTTCCGCGAAAAAGAACGAGCTGAATCCCAATTGCAATCTCAGCTTGTTCAGGCACAGATGCGCGCACTACGCATGCAGCTCAATCCCCACTTTCTTTTCAACACGATGAACGGAATCTCCAGTCTCATGCGGAGTGATGTGCAGGCCGCCGATCTCATGTTGGAACAACTCAGTCGCCTCCTGCGTATCACGCTTCAGCGAGGCGACGCTCAGTTCATTACCCTTAACGACGAGATGGAGTTCATCGAGATGTACCTGGCCATGCAGGATCGAAGGTTCGCAGGTCGTGTACGACAACAGATGTCGGTTGATCCTCATCTTCATGATGCCATCGTTCCGACGATGATCCTTCAGCCCATCGTCGAGAACGCTTACGCGCATGGTCTTTCCAAGTTGAACTCTGACGGCCTGCTTCTTGTTGAAGCTACGTCAGATGGCTCCAACCTCTGCCTCTCTGTCACGAATAATGGTCTCGGTCTCAACCCTAAGCCGACCAACGGGAATGGCAAGGGAGTAGGTCTGACCAATGTGCAGGATCGCCTGCGAATGCACTACGGCGACAATCACACCTTCTCCATCACCGAAATCAAAAATAATACCGTTCAGGTAATTGTTATGCTCCCTCTGCAGTTCTCCGAACGTCCAATAGAGAAATCAACAAGGTATGGTGTCTCATGATTCAGGCTGTTTTAGCAGATGATGAGGTCCTGGCACGACAGAAGCTACGCCAACTCCTTCGCGAGATACCTGAAATCGAAGTCGCCGGCGAAGGCGCAACTGCAGCAGAAACGATCGACCTGGTGCGAGCCACCAAGCCCGATCTGCTCTTTCTCGATGTGCGCATGCCCGACATGGACGGCTTCGACATCGTCGGTGAGCTCTCCGCCAACGGCGCCTATACCCTGCCCTGTATCATCTTCACGACCGCTTACGATCGCTACGCCCTGCGTGCATTTGAGATCAACGCCGTAGACTACCTCCTGAAGCCCTTCACCCTTGAGCGTTTCCGTGCAGCAACCGAGCGAGCTCTACAGCAAATCAAAAACAAGCAGCAGAACCCGCAGTCTCATGCCGCAAAATCTCAGAACGGATCTCCTTACACGACTCGCATCGTCTTCAAGTCGAAGGGCCGCATCCTCTTCCTTCCAGTATCAGAGATCTGCTGGATCGGCGCGGAAGAAAACTACGTACGAATCTGCACCCAGAACGAGACGCACCTGTTGCGCGAGACGATGGCCCACCTCGAAGAAAAGCTCGACCCCAGCACATTCCTGCGCGTCCATCGTTCCTCTATCGTCAATCTCCAATATGTCAAAGAGGTTAGGCCCGAGGTAGATGGTGAATACGGCGTTCTGCTGCACAATGGCCATAGGATCTCTATGAGCCGCAGTTACCGCTCCCGGATCAAATATTGGCTTGATCGCTAACGAATCCTTCAGCCTGTTAAGTCTGCAACCGCTTTAGCGTGCAGGCTCCAGCAAACGATCATCGCAATTCGCCGGCTTATTCACCGGATTGCACCGGGCAACCACTCCGCCCGGCAGCCCGACAAAATACGAAGTCCACGGCGACGGCTCCGACGACGGATAATCCGTACTGATCAACTGTGCGCCGCTCGAAAGCACCAGATCGCGCCGCGTCGTGTCGTTCGTACGCGCTTGCTCTGTCCCCTCGTCGGTACGTGCCCTCACCAGATACCCTTGCTTCACCAATGCATCAATCGCCTCACGCGACCCATCATTCTGTTCCACGAACGCAGCATCCGGTGCGCCTGGTTCAGCATTGGTAAACAAGATGCGGCCACGGAGCGAAGGATGCCCTTCTCGATAAACTGGCCCCGCATGCTGTTGATCCATCAGAAAGATCACGCGCCCGCGAGCCTTCTCGAGCGTCGGCCATCCGCCCCCCCGCACAGCCTCGTTCAGCGTCGTCGCCTTCCCGCGAACCTCATCCGGCATAATCATCTCGTCCGCTTTGAACACCGATCGAATCTCAGCATCCATCGCATCGAACACCGCAGACGTAAACGGCTCCGTCGTCACCGCATCCGGCAACTCGCGCATAGGGCCTTCCTTCGTCTCCACCAGGATGAAAATCGGCAGGTGCTGGGGATGCTGCTTCGACCACGTCCGCACGGCCGTCAGACAAGCCACAAATGTATGGCACGTACTCCGCTCATCCAAATCCTGCATGTGCATTACCTTGAATCCGGGCTTCTCCATCTCATGCTGAGGATCAAAATCTGGGTCAGCTGGCAATCCCGCCGCCGCGACTTGCCGCACGATGGCGGGATGAGCAAACCGCCCGCCCTTACTATCGGCGAAGATGTCGATCTCGATCTGCCGCACCCCAGCCGAGAGCTGATCAGCCAGCGGAGCATGGTGATAGTCCAGCCCCCGTAGTCCTTTAGGACTCTTCGCCTCCATATACTTCCGCTCACTCGGAGCAAAGCCCGCATGGTAACTGTTGTGCGACCCAATCACTTGAATCTGGTTGATCCGCACAAGCTTGTCCTGCTCAGCAGCAGTCGTCTGCGCCCAGACCGGCACACCAAACACAAGCAAAGCTGTCGCAAAAAAAATCCGCACTGCACGTTGAAAATTTCTACCCATAAAAAGCCATCGCCTCACTTCGTAGTCATCTCGATTACTAGCCTTTGTAAGGCTTGGCGTAGTGCGTCGACCACTGCACCAGATCTTCATTCATCCACCGAAGTGTCTGCTTCTTACTATCCGCTTCAAACAACATGTAAGCATTCGAATCGTATCGCGTCGCAGCAGTCACATAATGCTGAGGTCCATAGGTATGCGCAAAATCCAGCCACTTATGCCAGTGCCCCGCAATCACAAGTTGAATACTATCCCTGTACTTGTACAGCAGAGGATGCAGCCCATAGTCCTTTACTTCCGTAGGCGCAACGATCCAAAGCGGATAATGAATGAAGACGACCGTTGGTTTGCGATCACGTAGTTGCGCTTCAAACCAGTTCAACTGCTCCTCACCCAGCGACCCCATGCCTTTGTTGAACTGATTCGAGCCCTTATCCCACGTCGCACCCATAAAATTGTTCAAATGCACAAACCGAAATCCCTTATAGTCGACCGACGAATAAGGCTTCGCTTTCAATTTCTCCGCAAACAATCTATGCGACATCTCTCGCGACACTCGAGGAACGTCATAGTCATGGTTGCCGAATCCAAGATGCACCGGCATCTCGAACCCATCAAACAACTCCTTCGCAATATCAATCCGCGTACGATTCTTGAAGTAGAAATCGTAGTCAGCCGAAGGGTAGTTATGGAAGCAATCACCCGGGACGAAGACCTTTTCAATTTTCGGCTGCAGCGAATTGATCAACGTCCGCGCAGCGACCAACCGCTCCGTCGTGCGAAGAATACTCTCGTTATCCTCGACGCCATTCTCTGTACCCTTTTGATAGAAATCGTCGATGATATGCGGATCGCTCACCACTGCGAAGTGAAAGAGCGTCGGAGATGCAGTCTGCGCCACCTGGCCCCATATCCGCGGGGTCCAAAGCGTCCCCAAAGCTGCCGTTCCACTAAGAGCGAATGTGCGTCGATCAATCTTCAAGCCTGTATCCCATCCTTCGCTGCAACTAAGCCACTATGAACTGCGGCGCCGTTTCGCAATCGGAACGACGCCGCAGGTACTCCAGTTTTATGAAACAATCGCCTGCCTAGAAGATCAGCTTTGCCGCAAGCTGAAGCTGCCGTGCAGGGAAAGCGGAGCTGATGGCCCCGAAGGTTGAATTGCTCACATTGCCATCCGGCGCCTGGTAGTTAACCTTGTTGAGAAGGTTGAACGCCTCGCAGCGAAAGTCGAAGGTCGATCCCTCTCTCCACAGCGGAAACGCTTTATGCAAGCCGAGATCCGTCTGGAAGAAGGCCGGAGAGACCACCATGTTGCGCTGCGCATTGCCGAACGGACTGCCGGTAGTAGGAACAGAGGCACCCGAAACTCCCGCACCAGTAGACTTCAGCAGGTATCCCGTCAGCGCGGTCGCCGTCTTCACTCGATTCGACGAAGGAGCTACAGGACTACCCGTTACGTTTGGCCGATACGTATACAGATCCGTTACGTTCGTGCCGTTCGACGTGCTGTTCGTATAAGTGAGGTTTACCGGTAGACCGCTGTTCATATTGTTGATCACGGATAACTGCCATCCGCCAAGAAGTGCATTCATAACCCAAGGAGCGCTGCTACCAAAGTGGCGTCCCTTCCCATAGGGCAGGTCATAAAGAATCGAGGTGGTGTTGTTCAGCGGCTGATCATAGCCCGACCGACCGTAGTCACTTGAAGGATTGGCGAAGTTCACACGCGAGTTGTCGCCATTGCTGGTCTCCAAATGCCCCGAAGACAAGTCGAAGGCGCGACCGTACGTAAAGGAGTTGAGCAGATAAACTCCATTCCCGTAGCGCTTTTCAACTTTCAACTGCAACGCGTTGTAGCTGGAGGGTCCCCCGCCATAAGCGATTTCGATATCGCCGAAGGTGGTTACGGGACGGCGTGCTGCCAGCGTAGAACCGGGGCACTGCGAAGCCAGCGCCGCCGTGCAAGGATTCGCCTGGTTGTAATCGGCAAGGATCTGAAGATGCCTACCCACATTACCTGCATAAGCCACATCCATCACCACGCCGCCCGGCAACTGCTGCTGCACAGACAAGTGATAGCTCTGCACATAACCAGTCCGCGTGTCCTTGGGGATAAAGCGCGACGTCACCAGTGCCGGATTGAACGCCGAAGAAGCCGTCAGATTCACCGAATAGCCCTGCTGTGTCTGACGGAAGCATTTTGACTGGTCCTGCGTATCGTTGATACAAAGGCTCGCGGGCGAAGGCGCGAAATTATTAATAGTCGCGTTCACCACGTTAGGACCGTTGTAGGTAAGATTGTTCTCTCCACCGGCGCGATTGTATTGCGTATACGTGATGCCATAGCCAGACCGGATCACAGTATTCGGTGTTGCGCTATAAGCGAAACCAAAGCGTGGCGCAAGGTCGGTCAATGCCATATTCACCAACGCCCTATCATAGATGGAACCGTCTTTCGCCTGAATCAGCGTCTTGGAAGAAGGATCAAAGTTAGCGAGTTTATTGTTTGCTTCGTACTGCGGCGTTGCCAGTTCGTAACGCAGTCCAGCGTTGACCGTCAGGTTCGGCATCACCTTGATGTCGTCCTGGAAGTACATGAAGTTCATCCGCTGGCGCACCGAAGCGATAAAGAAGTTCGTCAGCGAATAAGAGTTGCGATTGCCGAAGAGAAAATCAGCGAGGTTGTGTGCCTGCGAAAGCTGCGAAAAAGCATCCGCCGGATTCGTCCCGCACGGCGTCACCGGTGCTGCCGGAGGAGTCGTGCAGTTGGGAACCGTCGAATAACCCCCGCCATAGTTGTCCTGACCGTAGCTCGGGTTGTAGTCGTTGATCTGCGTATTAATCGCCTGGTACTCATATCCCACCTTCATCGAATGAATCCCATGGAGGAACGTATAGTTCGCCTTGGGATTGATGACGGAAGGGTTCTGGAACTGCGGGCTGGAGGGCTGCGATCCGAACTGCGCGAACCCCGAAACGCTCTGCGCATTCAGGCTGCGCACGATAAGCGGGTCAGTCGGAATGCCGTTGGTGATGCCGTTTTGCGTCAGCAGGCTCGGGTTGCCGATGCCATAGGGTGACTTGCCGCCTTCGTTATGGCCGATGCCCATGCGGAAGTCAAACAGCGACGATGGTGTAATGACGTAGGTCGCGCCAAACGCAATTTGACGATTGTAAATATGCACATTCGAGTTCGCGTTACCACCTGCCGGACCGCCAAAGGTAGGCGGATCAAAGATCGTCGTCTGGTGTTGGCTATACACACCGAAGACGCTCAGCTTCTGGCTGAAGGTGTGATCGATACGGATGTCACCCTTGTCATCATTGATCGTGCCGCGCGGAAACGCCGAGAAATTATTAGCATACGCAGCGCCAGTATTCAGCGCAGCACCGTTCGTCGTTCCAGGCAGAGCAGCCATAACCGCTTTAGCAAACGACGTCTGATCGCTTGCCGGGATAATGCCGTTGGCGTAGATCTTCCCCGTAATCGGATTCTGCAGCGGAATCGGCGTAGTCGTCCCATTGGCAGCGTGCAGAAGGAACGTTCCCGTACGCTGTTCGGCCGTAGGCAAAGTCGCGGTTCCAAACGAAAGCGCAATCTGTCTCGTACCTTCATAGTCCGCGAAGAAGAACGTATGGTCACGCCAGATCGGGCCGCCAAAGGTTCCGCCAAACTGGTTGCGAATGAACGATGGCTTCTGACCGGAAGTGGGCGGGAACGGCCCGATAGCATTGAACACCGTGTTCCGGTTGTAGTCCCATGCCCGTCCGTGGAACTGATTGCCGCCACGACGAATGCTGGCATTGATCACCGCACCGGATGCGCGGCCATACTCTGCACTGTAGTTGTTCGTCTCCAGCCGAAACTCTGAAACCGCATCCGGCGATGGAGGAATGTTCTCGTTGGCAAAACCCTGATTCGACGTTCCGTAAGAATTGTTATCCAAACCATCCAACAGGAAGTTATTGAACGCACTGCGCTGGCCATTCACATTGAATGACGCCTCGCGACTCGTCGTGCTCTGATTCTGCAAAAACGACTTACGCACGCCCGGCGCCAACAACGCCAGATCGGCATAAGACCGGCCATTCAGCGGAAGATTTTCAATCTCGCGAGTACCCACTACCTGGCCGCGAGAACTCGTCTCCGTCTCCAGCACAGCCGCTGCGGCTGATACCGTCACCGTCTCCGAGACCGATCCCGGCTTCATCGTCACATCCACGCGTTGGCGCGCATTTGTGGTTACCGTGAAGTTCTGAGTCTGAACCCTCTCAAACCCCGCAGCCTCCGCCGTAACCTTGTACTCACCAATCGGCACGCTCGGAAACTCGTAACGTCCTTCGCCATCGGCCTTCGCCGACTGCGAGATGCTGGTCGCGATATTAATCAGCGTAATCGTTGCACCCGGAATCGCCGCACCCGACGAATCCTTCGCATACCCAAGCACCGACGCTGACTCAAACTGTCCATAGGCACTCAGCCCCGGCACCAGCATCAGCACCAACGCCACACTCAGCCACATTGAAGCCAAGGAGCGACCTTCCATCTTCTTCACTAGCCTTCTCAGAAAACTTTGCATAATTGCCTCGTGATTCCTGTTGTTGTGACCTTATTTCTATCCGTACAGCGCACACTGCGCAGCAAACTCAGCGACGTACGATGGATGATTATTCGGACGGCAAAATCCTCGCCCACGCCACTAACCACTGTCAAGCAAATTCCTTTACGACACCGATAACGTAAATATGCTAGTAATACTCCATAAGTAGTTGAAAATTAGGTATTTATATACATATTCTCTTAACATATAGCGCAAACTAGATCAAGAATGAACATCCCCGTCATACTGGCCCAGACTTGTATTTTGCGCGTGGTCTCATTCTCCAACGCGCGTGTAAACGGCAGGTAAATAAAGCGGTAACTTTAGCCAAAATCCAGCCGCACTCAGGATGCGTATCGCGGGTCCACCCGAACCACCCCCCACTTCCGATCCACCACCTCGCGATGCGCCGCCATGATCCACACGAAATTCAGCGTCCCACCCGGAATCGCAACATTCGGGTGATAGCCCTCCGGCAAAAGAACGGCATCGCCCTCGCGCACCACCTCTACCTCGGCCGCACTAATCTCATCCGTGTACACCAGTTGCAGCCCAAAGCTCGGCTCTGGCATATCGATGTACACATAAATCTCCTCCAGCATCGCCGCATGCTCATGCGGAGGCCAACTCGTCCAGTTCCCCGGCAGCGATCGCGTCACGCCAGCCACCAGCCTGCCCGCTTGAATATTGCTTCCCAGAAGGATATTGATCTCTCGATGCGCTCCCGATGATCCCGCAACGAAGTGCAACTTCTCATCCGCTCGCACATCCGCCGCCGAGACAAACTGCAACGGATACTTCCCATCCACTGGAGCCGAGCACTCCACCAGGTCCACGTCGCCATCCGTCTCCACCGTAATCGAAAGCCCCTTCGGCACATACAACGCATCCTGCGAGGTCATTCCATAGCGTTCATCGCCGGCAACAACCACGCACTTGCCCTGCAAGCAGATCAGCCCCGTCTCCTGCCCCTCATTCGCAAAGCTCACTTGACGCCGTGAGCCCCCCAGACGTATCCGCCCATAGCTCACCTCGCGCATCGAACTGCTACCGGGCCGAACAAAAATATTGCGCCCCATCTGACTCGCCGTACCTCGTACCAATCGTTCCGACATCACGCCTCCCCTGGTAATACATCGCGACAAAGGAAAGCCCTGAGCCGAAAAACCGCGCCCAGGGCCATGATTCTTCGTTACCCGCCAGCTACCACGCAATCTTTTCCGGGAAGAACTCCGCAAACAGATCGTCGTAATAAGGCTTCAACTCCTTCACATCCGGCTTCGTGTGCCCCTTGGAGTACAGGTCATACACATTGAATTTATTCACCCACTCCAGCATCTCCACATCGTGATCGTTCATCAGGTGCCGGTACGCCCCATGCCGATGCGCCGAATAAAACGAGTGATACCGCAGCATGTACAGCGACTCCTCCGGCATGTAATTCTTCATCACCTCGCCGATGTAGCCGTCGTGTCCAAACGACATATGCACCTTGTCGAGCCCGCAGTTCGGCTCATACACGCCATACTTCGTCTGATACAGCGGATTCTTGATATCCGGATTCGCCGCAAAGTATTCCGGAAAAACAATGTCCTTCGAGTAAGCGCAGCCCACTGGAAACGTATCGCCTACCACGCCCCACTGCGGCTCGCCCCACAGGCAAAGCACCTTGCCTAAATCATGAATGAACCCCGTCAGCACAAACCATCGCGGATGCCCGTCCTTCCGGATCGCCTCCGAAGTCTGCAGCAGGTGCTCGATCTGCGTCAGGTCCGTATCCGGATCGCTGTCATCCACCAACGTATTCAGAAACTCCGCCGCCTCCCAGATACTCTTCTCGCCCTTGTTCAGCCCGAAGTACTCCTTCTCCTTCGCCATCACATAGTCGAACGTCTGGTACTGATGATTCAGCCGATAAAACTCCGCGACACCGGGGGTCGCCTTCTCGTCATACTGCCGAAACTCACTCTCGCTCTTGCCTTCTTTGTAGCGCCCGGTTAAAAAATCATCCCACTCATCCATATCTTTCAGTGGGGCATTGCTCGAAACTGGTGTGGTTGCCATATGATCTCCTCCGGAGAATCGCTCTACGAGTTACGTTACCGCTAACGTAGAACAATATAGGGCCTCCGCTATCACAATGGCAAGTGAATTTTTCGTCGGCGGGACCTGCCTACCATGAAGCCCTATATAGCTGAAAAATCTAGCCATTGTGGAAGAACTCCCGCTCATTGAAGCTGATGTTCCCCCCGCTCGTCACAATTGCACCAACTCAAAAAACCTCTAACCTGGAAAAAGCCCAACCCTCACATACACTTCTGCCAGACCCCGCATCGCAGGAGAGCCCTCCACATGAAACGAATCGCCCTTGCCCTTCTCCTCTCGCTCACCGTGCAGATCCAGGCGCAAAACCCGCCACCCCCCAAGACCCCACCCACCCTCCGAAGCATCCTCCTCGACCAGCTACACACCACCCACGACAAGGAAGACTGGTTTGTCCCCGTCAACATCGCCGTCGAAGGCCTTACCGCCGAACAAGCCAAGTGGACTCCCGGCCCCGGCAATCACTCCGTAGGCCAGCTAGCCAACCATCTCCTCTTCTGGAACACCGAGGCGTTAGCAAGGTTCAAAGGCGAGCAGCCACCCAAATTCAGCGGCAATAACGACGAGACTTTCAACAACTTCGACGCGGCCCAATGGGCCACTACGGTCCAGCAGCTGGACAAAGTCCTCACCGAATGGGAAAAGGCAGTCGAGGCCGCTGACAACAAGAAGCTCGAACTCTGGGCCCCCACCATCGCCCGCATCGGTACTCACAACGCCTACCACACCGGCCAGATCATCTACGTCCGCAAACTCCAGGGCTCATGGGACCCCGCCAAGGGAGTCAAGTAAATCTGCGGGTGGCGTCCCTAGAGAAACTCGCCATTGACACAACAAAACGCTTACTCCTGGAACGTCACGCATATCCCGTTGGGGTAGATCGCACCGAACTCCCTTGTACCCCAGGGCTTCGTTTGCAATGGTCCATTAGGATGAACCTTGCCACCGCGCTCCTGAAATTCGGCATACATCGCTTAATTCCCTTTAAGTTGATTCTCACCATGGTCTGGTCGCCTACCTTCTTCGCGAGCGCCTTGTGAGCGTCACCCCGACTTATTCCCACATAATTTGGCGGCGTGGCGTCACGAAAAGTTTCCTTGAACCCGCAGATATCAGTCCACCACCTCAGCGATTCCGTCGTATCAGCAGCGGGCAGAACTGGAATTGCACCCTTGATGATCGGTTCCATTGACGAAGCATAGCCGATTCCAGCGGGATTCGCCACGCGGCAAAACCACGAAGTAGCAACATGCAAATGAATCAAATAATCCCTGCGGGACACTTATGCCGGACTATGGAACGTGCACTTCTGTGGTCAGCTTGATGTCCTTCGAAGAGCTTCCGACCATCAAGCTCACTGGCTCTGCCTCGACCCTGAACCCGCCCTGTCTCTCATCCCAATAGGCCAGCGAAGAGGCCTTCAAAGGAATCTGCACCGTCTTCGTCTCGTTCGGCTTCAAAGTGACACGCTGGAAGCCCTTGAGCTCCTCGCCCGGCCGTTCCACCTTCGACTTCAGGTGCTTCACATAAAGCTGAACAACCTCATCGCCTGTCTGACTACCGGTGTTCGTAACGTCCACACTCACATTAATCGTTCCATCGCTGGCTAACTCTTTGGAGCTGGTCTTCAGATTGGAGTAGCCGAAGGTCGTATAGCTCAAACCATAACCAAACGGATAGAGCGGCTCGCCCTTGAAGTACATATACGTGCGACCGTGGCGAATGTCGTAATCCATCATCGGAGGCAGCTGATCCACCGATTTCGGCCACGTCGTCACCAAATGGCCACCCGGGTTGTACTCGCCAAAAAGAACTTTCGCAAGCGCCGTCCCTTCATCCTGCGACGAGTGCGCCATATGCAGAATCGCCGGAACATGAGCCTGCGACCAATTAATCGCAAACGGGAAACTCGAAACAAGAATCACCACGGTCTTCGGATTGGCAGCGTACACCTGCTTGACCAGCTGTTCCTGCGCCAGCGTAATGCTCTCCCGATCACGCCCTTCACGTCCATCGCTGGGCACAGTACAAGGAAGGGTACCGCCGCCATCATAGGCAGTGTTGTGCCAGTCATGAGCCATGTCTGGGCCACAAGTGGGGTCATTGCCCACAACAACAACCGCCACATCGGAAGACTGAGCGGCTTTGATCGCAGCATTGCCAATCTCATCGGCCGCATAGTTCACCTTAACGCCAGGGCCAACTTCATCCTTAATTCCCTGCAGCGGCGTAATCGCATGCGGCGGTATACCGCCATACCAGTCCCAATGGATCGAATCGGCAAGCGGCCCGATAACCGCAATTGACTTAATCGAATCCTTCTTCAGCGGCAAAAGTGAATTGGCGTTCTTAAGCAGCACCACCGACTCAAGCGCCATCTTCTCCGAGACCGCCTTATCCTTCTCAGTGTTCCAGGGCTCCGGCTCATCCTTGATCTTCGAGTAAGGAACCATCTCCGCTGGATCAAGCAGTCCAAGACGAATCGTGACTCTGAACTTAGGCCGCAGCAAATCGTCAATCTCCCGTTCAGACACCAACCCACCCTTCACAGCCGCCGTCGTCTCATCTTTATAGGTGTCTAGAAACTGATTAATCCCAGCCTTCAGACAGGCCACCACGGCCTCCTGCTGATTCGCAGAGCGCTTGTGCGAAGTAACCAGCAGTTTCACAGCTCCACCGTCACTTGAGAGCACATCGACTCCCCACTGCTTCTGCACAATGCTCTTAAGAATAGGATTGATCGCCATCGGAGTGCCGTTCCACGAGTTGTACGAAGCCATCACTCCCTTGGCACCGCCTTCCAGAAAGCCCATCCGAAACGGAACCGAGTAGTACTCCCAGAACAACCGCTGATCGAAGTCCGACGATGAGCTCGTGCGGTAGTTCTCATTGCTGTTCGCCAAAAAGTGCTTCAGCAGCGCCGCCGACTGCCAATACTTCGGATCATCCCCCTGCAGCCCCTTGGTAAACGCGACGACCATCGTCCCATTGAAAAACGGATCTTCGCCGTAGACCTCTTCACTCCGGCCCCACCGCGGATCCCGCGCAAGATCAGCCTGTGGCCCCCACAACATCAAGATCTGGCGGTTGTACTTTTCCGTCTGCGTAATAAACCGCGCTTCGTAGCCTTGCACGCCACCCGCCTGACGCACCAGCTCCGGGTCCCACGACTCGCCCATACCAGGAGGCTGCGGAAATTGTGTCGTCGTAATCATCGAACGCCCGGGTCTACCCTCCCGCTGTACGACCCCATGAATCCCCTCCGAACTACCAAAGTTCGGCACACCAAGACGAGGCACCCCCGTTCGCGTCCCAAGACAATCGATCTTTTCGTCAAGCGTCATCAACGAAAGAAGGTTGTCGATCCTCTTCTCCGCTGGCAGAGCGGGATCCTTGAACGGGTAGGAAGCTTGTTGGGCAAACGTAGGAACAAACCCCAGAACCAGCAGGCTGACTATGCTAGAAAGTCGCTTCTTCATTGTGAACAGTTGCCGTCCCTCTCAATGGCGTATCGGTGGGAGATCTTTCGCAAAATCGCTTCTGCAAACGCACCCAGCCTATCACGCGTTCCGCGAGCTTCAGCAATACTGATGTTCGTTATCGCGAAGCCCCCACAGTAGACTCCCGCGCCACCAGCGTAGGTGGCACAAGAACACTCTTCGGCTCCTGATCCGGCTTGGCCGAAAGCTCCAGCGCGAACTCCCCTGCGATCCGCCCCAACTCCGCCGTCCCATGGTCGATCGAGCTCAGTGGAACCCGCAGGTAATTCGCATATCGCAGATTCCCGCATCCGATAAACGCAATATCTTCCGGAACCCTCAGCCCCGCCCGCAGCGTTGCATCCATCGCCCCCAGGGCTGTCAGGTCGTTGTAGCAGAACACCGCATCCGGCCTCGGCTTCAGCTTCAGCAACTCCTGCATCGCCTCAAACCCCAGCGCATCGCCCGCCTCTTCCACGCGCTCCCGAACCACCACATACTCCTCCGGTGCCGAAAGCCCGCTCTCCCCCAGAACCTTCTTATACCCCCGCAACCGGTCGAACGCCGGACTCGTATTCTTCCCACCGATATGCGCAATCCGCTTGCGACCAATCTCGATCAGGTGCTTCGTCGCCATCTCCCCGACCTGCACATTATCCGAACCCACAAAGTGCGCCGCCAGATGCGGAAAATCCCGATCGAACAACAAATAAGGAGTCCGATCATCTCCCAGCTCATAAAAATTCCGCAGATTCGCCTGGCACGAAGCGATCAGCAGCACATCCACGCCCCGGCTCAGAAGCGTCCGAATCTCCTGCCGCTCTACCTGCGGATCTTCCTCCGACGAAGCCAGAATCAGCGCCCGCTTACTCGTCCGCAGCACTCCACCCAGCGACTTCGCAAACTCAGCAAAGAACGGATGCACCAAATCCGGCACTACCAGCCCCACCGTATACGTCCGACCACTCGCCAACCCGCGAGCCATCATATTGGGCTGATAGTTCAGCTCCTTCATCCGCTTCAGCACGCGCCGCCGGGTAGTCTCGCCGATATCGGCGTTCCCCCGCAGCACCTTCGACACAGTCACCACCGAGACCCCAAGATCCCGCGCAATATCTTTCAACCTGACAGCCATACTTGCTCTAATCCTCGCCGCTGCATCATCATCCCACAGCCTCCCCACAAATTCAGCGAATTTCTCCAACCTGCATCGAAGTCCGTGGCCTTTCACTTTAGATTGTTGACCTTACCTACCCCGTTATCACAATGGCTGAACCCTGAAATTGACACCGACACACAAAAGGCCGACACTCGGCGCCATGCGATTAGCCATTCTTTGCCTCGTAGCGTCTGCGATGCTACCGCCACTGAGCCGGGCACAAGCTCCTGTCTTCACAATTACGCCGGAAGATAGCTCGATCAAGTTCCACGTCAAGGCCTCGGTCGATCTAACCGGTACCTTCGAAAAGTGGACCGCCACCCTGACGTTCGCCTCACCCGATGTCACGACAGGCGTCTTGGACGTCAAGATTCAGGCGGCCTCCGTCAATACCGGCAGCGGTATGAAGGACGGCAAGTTGAAGAGCAAAGACTTCTTCAACGTCGACCAGGATCCCTTGATCACCTTCCACTCAACAAAGGTTGTTCAGACCGGCCCGGAAACCTTTGACGTACAAGGCACCTTTACGATTCGCGGAGTCTCTAAACCCGAAACCCTGACCCTGACCGTCTCCGGCAAGGGAACAGGCACCGGCACGATCAAAGGAACGATGGCCTTCGATCGCAAAGACTACGGGATGAACAGCGGCATTCCCTTCATTAAGATCGCCGACCGTGTAGAAGTAAATATCGACCTTCACGGAAAGCGCGTAAGCGGCCCAGCGCTCGTTTACAAACAATAGTCATCCCCGCGAATCGACCCGGTCATCATTAACAGGAACCCGCGCCGGCCAGCGAGTTAACAAAATGAGTACGAAACACATATTCCTCAAGTCCTTCGCGTATATCTGAGAGATGCGACGCCCCACCTTTCGACACTCCAGCCTTATCTGCCTGCTCATGATCCTTGTGCTCCGTATCGATGCCCAGATCAGGCCAGAGTGGACCAAGCCGCTTGCTCCGTTCCGCATCGCCGACAACCTCTATTACGTTGGCAGTCGTGACCTGGCTGCGCACCTGGTAGTCACACCTGCTGGAAACATCTTGATCAACGCCAACCTGCCGTCATCCCCACCGCAGATCAAGGCCAGCGTGGAACAACTTGGATTCCGGTGGAAGGACACAAAAATCCTGCTCACCGGACAAGCCCACTTCGATCATTCCGGCGGCTTCGCAGAGGTGTTGCGAGAAACGCACGCGCAATCCATGGTAATGGAGTACGACGCAGACGTCGTTGAATCCGGCGGCCACTCCGATTTTCTACACGCTTCCGGTTCGGTCCCGACATATCCGCCCGCGCACGTCGACCGCGTCTTGCACGATGGCGACACCGTAACGCTAGGCAACACAACTTTAACGGCTCATCGAACCGCTGGCCACACGCGCGGCTGCACCACCTGGACGATGCGCGTGCACCTTCCCGGAGAACCGGCCGACACGCTTCGCAACGTGGTCATCGTCGGAGGCTACACCCTGTGGTCGGATTTCCGCCTCGTCGACGCTCCGGGCCACCCAGCCTCTTACCCCGGCATCGCAGATGACTTTCGGGACACCTTCGCTCTTTACAAGTCACTTCCCGTCGACGTCTTCCTGGCCGATCACGGCGAGCATTTCGGACTGCTGGAAAAGCTTGCCCGTATGCCTCGTGAAGGCGATAAAGTGTGGATAGACCCGCAAGGCTATCGTGCCACTATCGAGGCAGGCGAGCGCTCGTTTGAGAAGTACTTGGCAGAGCAACAATTGCCGCATCCAAAATAATTTTGGAACTCTTCATCCCCACCTCATTTAACTGGCTACTCTGTCCGTAGAGCCTGCATAGGATCGATCAACGCTGCTCGCCTTGCCGGTAGATACGGAGCCAGCAGAGCGGTAAGAAACAGAATCGTCGCCACGGCAAGCAAAACCGAAAGGTCCATCGCACCCACTCCGTACAAGGTCGTCCGCATCGTCCGCCTCACCAGCACCGAGCCTCCCAGCCCGACCCCTAGCCCAATCACCGCAAGCAGCGAAGCCTCTCTCAGGACGAGCAACATCACTCCTCCCTTCCCCGCCCCAAGTGCAAGTCGCAGACCAATCTCCTGCGTCCTCTGCGAAACGGTATAGGCCATCAGCCCATAGATGCCGACCGCAGCAAGCAGCAGCGCTACCGCGGCAAAGCTGGCAAACAGACGGATCGTAAATCTGTCCTCAGCAAGCGACTCATCCTTCACCCGATCCATCGTGCGCAGATTCGCCAGTGCAATCTCCGGATCAACCGAATGCACCGCCGCAGCAATGGTCTTCGTCATCGTCTCTGGATCTTCAGCAGTGCGCACGCCAATCGTCACGTCCGGGGCAAGCGACTGCGCGAACGGCACATCGACCTCGGCATTATCGTCGCGGAAGTCTCCAGACCGCACATTGTGAAAGATACCCACAATCTGCCACTCAATCGCAGGCCCCAGTCGCGGCTGGCCGGGAATGATCTCTGCAATAGACACCCGTTGCTTGAAGGGATCCAGACCCTTCAAATACCGATTGGAGAACTCCTGATTCACCATGGCGACCCGCACACTCATCGCCGTGTCCTGCTCCGTAAACGAACGCCCCTGAAGAAGCACTCCGCCCAAAACCGAACGTCTCTGTCCGGTATCGAACACCGCGCTTCGGCAATCTGGATCTCACAGCACCAACCTGCTACCGATAGCGATAAAGGCGCACTCGATAGATCTTGACCTGAGCCAGATCACTGGCATAAAGCCTCAAAGCCTGTCCCTGAGAATTCTCATCGCCGTTGAGCCGCCTTCCCCGCACCCACGCGCCATTCTCAAAGAGCTCCTCTTCGATACTCTCGATGCCAACGATGGGCGGCCCTGGCTTATCCGTCGAGAAGGTGATCTGAGCGTCGCCGCTACCTACAACGAGAAATTCATTCGGCCCCGTTTGAATAAACATCGCAGCGAGTCGTGCGCCGGCGCCACCTCCAGCCCGAGTCATGTTGGCCGTGTAGTCGCCGATTGCCAGCCTCGCCGACCGTTGCGCTTCCCCTTCTATCAGTGCCGTATTGACCCCACCCGCTCCCTGTTTCTCCAGAATCATAGACGCGAGTCTGGACAGCGTCGTATACACATGGCTTATGGCCGAGCCATCCAAGTGCTCCAACGAATTGGTCACCCCCACCAGATCCAGCGGAGCGTTGCCTTGATCGTCGATGCCAAAAGGAGCGAATCCCATGGCCGATAAATGCCCAAGGGCATAAAGAGCATTGGCTGCACCCGCCAAACCCCCTTGCGCCTCCGGGATGAAGAGCGGATTGTCAGGACGCGCATACCTGCCAGCCCAAAGCGCAAATTCATTGAAGTATATGTCGGGAGATAAGAAATCAAGACTTGGCGCTCCCGCACGCCATACGTCCATCGAATGCGGCAACGGACCACCACTGTTGTACTGTCCCGGTTCATAATTAGGCCGAATCAAAGCAGCATTCGCGAACATCGGCAACGGATGCTCCGCTTTGCCCGCTGCAGCAACATGCTCGATATACGTGGCGTACTGCCAAGCCATAAAGAGGTCATCCGTAAGAGAGCCCTTGCCGAACACCTCCTGCCATGTCCCCGCGGTCTTCCCACCCGCCGCCTCCCACGCCGCGCGAAACTCCGGATCCAATGTCGTCCGATGCTTTTGCAGGAAATTCGTAAGAGCCGACGGCACCACTCCCGCGAAAGCAGCATTCGCAACAGGCGAATGATCCCGCGATTCAGGAATCACCCCAACCTCATTTTCGACCTGCACCATAAGGACGGTATGCGTATCGCCATCTACTTCTCGCAGATGCCTCATCAGCCTCGCGAAGGCGCGCGCATCAGCATCTCGAACAGCTGTACTGAAAGGCGACAGCCGCTCCGTACCCCGACCATCACTGGTCTGGACGCGAGGAAACCGCTCCGTATCCGTCTTGACCCACGCCGGCACGTAGCTAGAGTAAGTATTCTTCCAAGCGCCAAACCACAGAATCACCAGTTTGAGATTGTTCTTACGAGCTCCTTCGAGCAGCCCATCCACCGTACTGAAATCGAACTTTCCCTCTTCAGGTTCGATCGTCTCCCACGCAACCGGCAACAACACCGTATTCAGGTGCATCGCCGCAAGCTGTGGCCAAACAGACTTCATGTGATCAACACTTGAGGAACTGGAGTTATGCAGCTCTCCCCCAAGAACCAGAAAAGGCTTGCCATCAACCATGAGCTGGGTCGCACTCCCCCGCTTCTCAAGATGTGGCAGTCCCGCATGCGCGTCACGCGTTTGGCTGACAGCTGGCCCGCCAAAGGCAACCGAGACTAGAAAGGTGAGTACACCGAGCCTGTTCAACTTTTGATACCAATCCTTAGGATGTGATCCCACCGTATACGCCATCCCCTTATTCAACAGTCTGAATGCCCCCTGAGCAAGCGGAGATCCGAGGCGCACGCATCGAAGACCTCGGCACCCGAGGTACTACATTGCGATTCCCACCCGAGCCGCCTTCTATGAAAACCGAGTCCGCCGCCAGAGACTCCATCCCCCCACTCCCAAACTAACAACCAGCACCGCACTCAGCGCGCCAACCCACTTCAGATCCATCTCCAACGGAGGCACCACTGCCCTTACCCCTAGCGTGACGAACACCCCAGTCGCGACCAGCACAATCGCATAATCCCACCACCGCCGCTTCTCCCCTGCCCCGCCAAACTCATCGCCCGCCTGCGCCAGCAGCGTGCGGTTGTAGTCCAACCCATATCGCTCGCACTCCCGCAGCACCGCCTCATTGGTCGAGCTCTGTTCCTTCGCAGAAGCCACCGCCGTACAAATCGCCAGCGCACCCAGAATCATCATCACCGACCCGCCAATCACGAGCAGCCTATGCGACTTATCCGCTCCAGCCAGTTCCCCAAACACCAGCGCACCCCATGCCAATCCCCAAAGCTGATTCGTATTCGACAGCGGAATCCCCCGCCCAATCCCCAGATACTTCGCCGCAAACTGCTGAAACAGATCCCCAATCACCCACACAAACCCACCCAGAAACAGCCAGAACAAAACCCCCGGCATCTTGAACAGTTGAAACGCCGTGGAGTGCACTCCACCATCCAGCGCCAGCGTCAACGCCAGCACCGTCCCCAGCTCCCCAACCGTAAACGCCGTCACAAACGACAGCGGATTCATCCCGCTCAAATAAGCCTTCCGATAAGGCACATACATCGTCCCCCACATCAGGCTCGCACCCAGCGCCGCCGTAATCCCCCGCACCGCATGCTGCCCCATCGCCCCGCCGTGCAGCGTGCTGAAACCCAGCATCACCGCCGCAATCACAATCGCTACCGCACCCACCACGACCTTGCTGATGTTCTTCGCATTCGCGCCCTTCAACTCATTGAACAGCACCCGTCCCCAGAACAACCCAATCAGCGAGTTCGCATTCCACATCGGAAACGCCACCGCCAGCCCCACATCCCGAATCGCAAACACTGTCAGCGTATTCGCCACCGCCCAAAGCGCCCCCGCCAGCAGAGCCCACACAATCAGATGCTTCTTCGCCCCCAGATCGGCAAACACATACCCCGTCCCCTTCAGCAGCGTAGGAAACGTCCACCGAGCCGTAAACACCCCTGCCACCATGCACAGCGAAATCGCAAACGGAGAGAACCCCGCATTCACTAACTTCGTCGGAGCCTCCGCCGCCCCCAGCCAAACCCCCGCCGTCAACCCGCAGATCACACCCAGCCCATGCAGCGACAAACCGTTCTTCACCGTCTTCGAAACCACAGTTGCCATCCATCTCTCCAAAAGCGTGCCAACAGCAAGCACTCAAGCCATCCGCTATATTTTCGGCGAAGCCTTGTGTGTGCTTCTAGGTAAGCCAAGGCTTTAGCCTTGGCCCTCAAAATTACCAATCATCCATGGGGCTTTAGCCCCTGGGGTATGCTCTCCTACCACTACTTATTTCCAAAGAGCCAAGCCTCGACTTAGTGCAAAACCACCAAAAGCGCAATCCCTGCCAAAAGCACCGCAAACGGCACCCAGAAATGGCTATCCGAAACCACAGCTTTTACTCCACGTCCCATCCTCAAAACCCTCTATTCGTAATCGCTAACGCCGCGCTAACCCTAACACAATCCAACTCCATCCGAGTAGCTGTTACCACACCCATATTGTGCAACCCCCATCCCTTCATGCAAACTCCCAACATGCTACGAGTCGGCGTCGACGCAAACCTCTCCCCTGATCTTCTAACCGCCTTCCCACCCCAAGTCGAGATCGTCCGCGTCCCCCGCCACCCCACAGAACCTCTCGACGTAGACTTCCTCATCCTCCTCTTCTTCCGCAAGGACGCCGCCGAAACTTTCTCCCACCTCCGCGGCGTCAAAGTCATTCAATCCATGATGGCGGGCGTCGACTGGATCACCCCCTGGGTCCCCAAAGGCGTCATCCTCTGCGACGGCCGCGGCATCCACGACATCTCCACCTCCGAGTGGGTCCTCGCAGCCATCATGGCCTCCGTCAAGCGCCTCCCCCTCTACCGCGACGCGCAACACCGTCAGGAGTGGATCGGCCAGGCCTCTGTCCTCGACGGCTTCCTCAACGAGTCCGGCCCCCAAATGGGCCAATACCGGGTCCTCGGCGAAGACCTCGCCGACAAAACCGTCCTCATCGTAGGCTACGGATCGATCGGAGCAGCCATCGAGGCCCGTCTCGCCCCCTTCGGCGTAAACATCCTCCGTGTAGCCCGCTCAGCCAAGACCAACCCCACCGTCTCATCCATCGAGCACCTGCACAAACTCCTCCCGCAGGCCGACATCGTCACCGTAACGGTCCCACTCACCGACCAAACCCGCGGCCTCATCGGAGCAAAGGAGCTAGCCCTCATGAAGCACGGCGCACTCCTCGTCAACGCCTCCCGAGGCCCCGTTGTCTCCACCGATGCCCTCGTCGAAGCCCTCACCCAGCACAAAATCCGAGCCGCCCTGGACGTCACCGACCCCGAACCACTTCCCCAGGGCCATCCCCTCTGGTCCGCCCCCAACTGCCTCATCACCCCACACGTAGCCGGATCGACACCCGACTTCATCTACCGCGCCTTCCGCTTCGGAGCCGCCCAGGTCAACCGCCTCCTGGCCGGCCAACCCCTCGAAAACATAGTCTCAGACGTCGGCTACTAAACCTGCCCGTTTATACCAGCCAGCGCGTCATCCGTCGCTCCTTCCAACTTTGCCCTCTCCCCAACCCGTCATCCTGAGCGGAGACGCGCGCTTTTGCGCGTCGCAGTCGAAGGACCCCGAAGGTTTACACTCACCACAGCTCTTCAGACCTTTCAACCACAACGGCCTGGAACTCTACCCAAGACCCGCCGTTCGACACGTCTATCCTCTCAGACTGCCACTATCCGGGCCACAACGATGTTTTTCGACAGAGATAAGCAAGTCTGGACGATCCACCAAGTATCTGATCCTCGCCAGGTCTGATTGTTGTGCCCGCAGTTCTCTCTCAACCAAAAGATCAGCGTAAATCTTTACCTCGTCGGCATCGGAGTACCCGTATCCGCCTCGTAGTTGGGCGTACATATATACGGTATCCCGGCACGAACACGCGACCTTAACGCAGTGATCTATATCATCGTCAAGGCAGTAGTCGAAGGACTCAAGAATTGAGATCGATGCATCGAGAGCAGCCGAAGTATATGGGGAGTTGAAGTCTTCAGTATTTGGTGTCACGGCTTCGATGCTGCACGAAAGCCCCCTGAGTATTTCGTTATCGCTGGGGCCGCTGTAGTTCCAGAGAGCTTCCAGTCCATTACAGAGGGTCAAAGGGTTACCCCAACCAGTCTCTTGATGGAAGCGCGCATAGTTTCCGATTTGCCGTTCACAACAAGCAGCAAGAAAAAGAATGCGTTTCCGCCGATCAACACAAGCAAGAAGATTCGGCAGTTCAGTTAGCCATTTGATGAAGGGCAGGTTCTTGTTTGATTCCGTTTTTCCGATAGGAGTACTCATTGGGGATTGATTAAGCCGGTGAAGGCGCTGTTAAGAGTCAGGCCGGAACACACACACAAGTGAATCCGCATCCCGAACCTCACGCCCGACATCAATAAATGGGCTCCGACTCCTCCCCATCATCGTCCTTATCGTCGTCGTCGTCATCCTCATCGTCGTACTCGTCCTCGTCGTCTTCGTATTCGTCGTCCTCATCCTCCTCGTCGTCCTCATCATCTTCGTCGTCTTCGAAGTCGTCCTCGTCGTCTTCGTCGTCACCCTCGTAATCCGGATCGTCGAGTTCCACCTCGTCGTCCTCAGGATCGTCGATTCGATAGGCAGCACGGAGTTCCCCCCCGACGGCGAAAGCCTTGAACGGGTCCAGACCCAGGATGAATGCGCTGTTGTTGATGTCGATAACTGGGGTCTCGATGACCATGAGAATTCTCCTCGGTAATTAAAAACGTACTGGGGTAGGATGCAGCAGATTCAAAAAGGTGAGTATGAAAAAAGTATCAGTTTTTCGCTGTGTGCAGATCAGAATAATGGGCCACCCGCGCCAGCGCAAAATTCCATCCCCCGCCTTAATCCGAGTATCTCCGTGAAAATCCGCAGCCGCTCGCCTCAAAAACCGGGCTAATTCTCCTGTCAAGCCCGGAATCGCAAATACCCGCGTCAATCCTGAAGATCCGCGTGGCATTTAATTTCAGTCAACCCGCTATACTTGGATTAAGAGTCGAAACAAGAAGCCCCGGTCCCCACCGGGGTTTTCTCTTTCAACCAGTCAGAAAGGAACCCTTACCTGGAGGTCCAGACCTAACATAAATTAAATCAATACTTTAGCAATTAAAGTACCCAGGGGGAGGGTACGCCCCGCACAAACCCGCTCCGCACAGGCAAAATACTCTAAGCGCACAACCACGGAGAACCAGTGAAGCGGATCGCAATCGTAGGTGGAGGCATCGCCGGACTGACCGCAGCCTACGAGCTGGCCAAACTGGCTCAAGTAGGCAGCCCCGTCCAGGCCGTCCTCTTCGAATCCACCCACCACCTCGGCGGCATCGTCGAGACCGTCCGCGAAGGCGGCTTCATCCTCGAGTGCGGCCCCGACGCCTGGGTCACCGAAAAACCCTGGGCCCGCACCCTCGTCGAAGACCTCGGCCTCGCCGACGAAATCATCCCCTCCAACGACGCCACCCGCAAGACCCACGTCCTCATCGACGGACACCTCCGAGCCATGCCCGACGGCATGCGCATGATGGTTCCCACCGACCTCGCCGCGCTCAGCACCTCCGACCTCTTCAGCCTCGAAGCAATCCAGGCCTTCCACAACGAACTAACCCGAGCCGACGACCTAAAAACCACCGCCCCTCATCAAGACGAGAGCGTAGCTTCCTTCGTCCACCGCCACTTCGGCGACGAGGTCCTCGAAAAAATCGGCGCGCCCCTCCTCAGCGGAGTCTTCGGCGGCGACGTCACCAAACTCAGCGTCCGCGCCGTCATGGGCCCCTTCGTAGCGATGGAGCGCGAACACGGCAGCCTCATCGCCGCCGCTCAGTCCCGAGCAGCAGCTAACAGCAACCGTGCCTCAATCTTCACCACCCTGCGCAGCGGCCTCGGAACCCTCATCGACCGCCTCATCGCCGCCATCCCACCCGATTGGATCCGCCTCGGCGACGCCGTCCAATATCTCTCCCGCGAAGACGACTGCTGGCTCATCGGCACCGGCAAGGAGATCGAGCGCTTCGACGCCGTCATGATGGCCGCTCCCGTCGACACAGCCCGCGCCCTCATCGAGCCCATCGACCCGCAAGCCGCCGATCTGATGACCATGGAAGCCAGCTCCGCCGTTGTCGTAGCCTTCGGATTTGCCAACGCACCCAACCTCGAGCTTCCGCCCGGATTCGGCTTCCTCGTCCCCCCCGGCTCCAACAACCTCCTCCTGGCCTGCACCTTCATGGACCAGAAGTTCCCCGACCGCGTTCCACCCAACGGCCGCATCCTACGCGCCTTCTTCGGAGGCCCCGCAGCCAAACGCCTCATCCGCTGTGGCAACGACGAGACCGCCGCCGTAGCCCGCCTCGAGCTCGCCCGCATCCTCGGCCCGCTCCCCGAGCCCCAGGTCACCGTCGTACGCCGCTGGCCCAACTCCCTGCCTCAGTATGCCGTAGGACACCTCGAACGCATGGCCGAGCTCCACACGCGCGTCAGCAACCTCCGCGGCCTCTGGCTCCTCGGCAACGGCTACCGGGGAGTAGGCCTACCCGACCTCATACGCGACGCCCGTGCCGCCGCCCACTCTGCCACCGCCGCTGGTTAGTTCGAATTGCCAATGGAGAAATATAGAAGTGTCATCCTGAGCGAAGCGCAGCGCAGTCGAAGGACCCCGATGAACTCAACATCAGCAAAACCGCCCGAACCATTCAACCGATGACGCCGTTTGTTCTTGTTATTGCTTTTGCTCTTGCCTGAGCCGTCATCCTGAGCCGAGACGCGCGTTTTTGCGCGTCGGAGTCGAAGGACCTGCGGTTTGTTAGCGCCAGCTACACGTATGGAATAGCCGGAAAATCAACGCTTGCCATTCCGAACCGAAGGCAACCCGCATCTCAAAGCGCACGCCCGCCGCCGCACCTTAACGCGCCCCAAAGTGGTAAGTCACGCCCGTCACGATCCGAATGTTGTTTTGCGCATTATTCTTCGCATTCGGAATCCGCGTATAGACGTAATCAACCTCGGCGATCGTCAAACCGAATCCTCGTCTCAGCCGCGTAGTCACGCCACCGCCACCCAGCAGCGCAAACGACTGCCGATTGATGGTGAACTGAAAATTAACATCTTCCTTCGCTCCGCCGAACAAGATCTGCCCATACGGAACGTAGCGGCTCCTCATACGTCGCGTGTAGCGCGGTCCAAACAGGTAGTTGATGATCATGATGTTCTGAGCCGTGCCGTTCACCTGGCTGGCCTGCGCAACAGCAATGTCAGCAACCCCGCTCCATTTGGGCGTAATGTTCATCAGAAACGTACCGCTACCGCCATTCAGTCCGAAACAACCACACTGTCCCGGCGGCGCATTCGCGCGGAAGTAGTTATAGTTCGCCCCGACCTCCAGCCTCGAAATATCCTCCAACATCGTCTGGGCGTGAAGAGCCCTGCATGAAACGAGCAACATGACGAGTAACACAATCCTTGCAAGATGCATCAGTATTCTCCTACTGCACGACAAGCGTCGCGGTTGCGGAATGTTGAATCGTACCCTCGGTTCCGGTAGCCGTAACCGAATAGGTCGTTGGAGTCAGCGTGAAGTAACCGCCAGCGCAACCACTCAGCGCAGCAACCGGCAGCAGCGTGCCAAGGAACAACAGAAGCACCATCAACATGCGTGGCATCTTGCGCCGATGCTTACGAACCGCACCCAGCCCAATCAGCCCAAGCACGCCCAGCGCAATCGGAGCGCCCCGTCGAGGTGTCGGCGTTCCCGTCGGAACTCGATTCCCCGCACTCAGCGAGCTGCTCGTCGTGACACTCAGCGTAACCGTCGTCGTGCCGCTTCCCGCCGTAATCGTCGCCGGTGAGAAGGTATAAGTCGTATCCTTCGGCAGACCATCGATTGTCAGCGTCACATCGCTCATGAAGGTCGTCGAACCCACAGGAGTCACACTGAACGTATAACTGGTCTTGTCACCCGGGAAGATGTTCTGCGTCTTCGTCCCGGTCAATGCATACGTAAAGTCTTGAACGATGTTCGTGACCGGCGCCGATGTGCTGATCGCAAATCCGTTGTCACCCGAGTACGTCGCCGTAATCGTGTGCGAACCCGTCGTAAGCGTGCTCGTCGCATAACCCGCATTGCCAGACAACACGAACGAGATCACGGTGCCATTCGTGCTCAGCGGAGCCGTCCCAAGCACCGTCGTCCCATCCAGGAACGACACCGTCCCCGTGGGCGTCGGCACTCCGGCAGCCACAGTAGCGGTAAACGTCACCGTGCTACCCAGCAACTCCGTCGGTTGGCTCTGCGTCAGCACGATCGTCGTAGGCGCCTTGCCCACAACCTGAGCAAGCGGAGCTGACGTCGCTGCACTATAGCTGTCACTCCCGCCGTAGGCCGCCGTGATCGTATGCGTCCCAGTCGTCAGGCTAGCCGTGCTGAACGTCGCGGCACCGCTCGCACTCACAGCACCCGTTCCAAGCACAGTCGTACCGTCAAGGAACGTCACCGTCCCGGTTGCACCGGCAGGAACCGTCGACGTAAACGTAACCGACTGGTTCACGTTCGATGGATTCGCCGACGAGATTAGCGTCACCGTAGGAGTCGTCTTTCCGACAGTCACGGTAGTCGCAGGCGAGGTTGCAGGATTGTTGGTCGCATCACCCGCCGTGCTTGCCGTAATCGGGTTCGCACCCAACGGTAGCGAAGGCACCGTGATCGTAGCCACTCCATTCACGATCGGAGCCGTACCCAGCACCGTTCCGCCATTCGAGAACGTAACCGTCCCAGTCACTCCCGTCGGAACCGTCTCCGAGATCGTCACCGGCGTATTGGCCGCTGGCGTCGTCGACGATACCGTCGGCGGCGGCAACACCGGCGTCAGCTTCCCGACCGTCACCGTAGTCGTAGGCGACGTTGCAGGATTGTTGGTCGCATCACCCGCCGTGCTTGCCGTAATCGGGTTCGCACCCAACGGCAGCGAAGGCACCGTGATCGTAGCCGTGCCATTCACAATCGGGGCCGTGCCAATCACCGTCCCACCGTTGGAGAATGTAACCGTTCCGGTCACGCCCGTAGGCACCGTCTCCGTGATCGTCACCGGCGTATTTGGTGCTGTCGTCGTCGACGACACCGTCGGCGGCGGCAGTACCGGCGTCAGCTTCGTCACCGTCACCGTCGTCGCAGGCGAAGTCGCCGGATTGTTATTCGCGTCCCCAGGCGTGCTTGCCGTAATCGGATCGTTTCCAATCGGCAGCGTCGTCACCGTAATCGTCGCGGTGCCATTCACAATCGGCGCCGTGCCAATCACCGTGCCGCCATCAGTAAACGTAACCGGCCCCGTCACTCCCGGAGGCACTGCCTCCGTGATCGTCTCTGACCCGCCATAAGGTATCGTCGGCGACGAGACCACAGGCCCCGGCAACACAGGCGTTCCCTTATTGACCGTCTGCGAAAAAGGAGCAGACGTCGCCGCGTTGTAAGTCGAATCACCCGGATAGCTCGCCGTAATGGTATGCGTGCCAGTCGTCAGCGTCGGAACAGTGATGCTCGCCTGTCCATTCGACAACGTCGCTGTGCCGATAATCGTCGAACCGTCCGTGAACGTGACCGTTCCGGTAGCTCCCGTTGGCGCAGTCACCGTGAATGTAACCGGCTGATCAGACGTCGACGGATTCAGCGAAGACGTGACCGTAATCGTCGGCGTTCCCTTGTTGACCGTCACCGTCGTCGCAGGCGAAGTCGCCGGATTATTGTTTACATCGCCAGGCGTGCTCGCCGTAATGGGATCCGTACCAACCGGCAGTGTAGTCACCGTGATCGTAGCAACCCCACCCACAACGGGCGCTGTGCCGATCACAGTCCCGCCCTCAGTGAACGTAACCGGCCCGGACACTCCCGGTGGAACCGCCTCAGAGATTGTCTCCGAACCACCCACCGTAATGGTGGTCGACGACACCGTAGGAGCCGGCAGTGTCGGATCCTGCTTGTTTACCGTCTGCGTCAGAGGCGACGAAGTAGCAGACCCATTGTTCGTGTCCCCACCATAAGAAGCCGTAATCGTGTGCGGTCCCGCTGACAACGTCGAGGTAGTCAGCGTCGCAGTACCGCCAGCCAGCGTTCCGGTGCCCAGCGAAGTTGCGCCATCGAGGAACGTGACCGTTCCCGTCGCACTGTTCGACACCGTAGCTGTAAACGTAACCGCCTGATTGACTGTAGACGGATTCACCGAGGAGGCAACGCTCACCGTCGGCGCCTTCTTCGACACCACCTGGGTCGCCGTTCCAGTGGCTGGGCCGTTATTGGTGTCTCCGCTATAGGTCGCCGAGATCGGGTCGTTGCCCACAGGAAGCGTCGAGGTTGTAACCGTCGCCGTGTTCGATCCAAGCGTCACCGTACCCAGCGGGGTGCCGTTGCTGCTGAACGTCACCGTACCCGTCGCCCCGGTAGGCACCGTCGCGGTAATCGTGACCGGATCGCCATAGGTGCTCGGCCCAGAGGTCGTCACATTGATCGCAGTCGTCGCCTTCGACACCACCTGCGATGTCGAACCCGTAGCGGAATTGTTGTTCGTGTCGCCGCTATAGTCGGCAGTAATCGTATCGGTGCCCACAGGAAGCGTCGTAGTCGTCACCATGACGGTCCCCGCGGCACTCACCGTTCCCGTGCCAAGGGGCGTACCGCTGCTGGTGATCGTAATCGTTCCCGTCACACCCGCTGGCACGCTGGCAGTAATCGTCACCGAGCTGCCAAAGCTGCTTGCCCCCGAGGTTGACACAGTCACCGCAGGCGAAGCTTTATTCACCGTCTGGTTCACCGTTGCCGTCGCCGTATTGTTGTTCGTATCGCCGCTGTACGTCGCGGTAATTCCGTCCGTTCCTGCCGGCAAAGTCGTTGACGACACCGTCGCCACGCCATTCGTCACCGTTCCAGTGCCCAGCGCCGTTGTGCCATACGCGAAGCTCACCGTTCCGGTTGCATTCGTTGGCAGATTCGCCGTGAAGGTCACAGACTGGCCATAGGTACTCGGATTCGGCGTAGCCCCAAGCGTCATCGTCGGCGAAATCTTCGTCATCGTCGCCGTCGTCGTCCCACTCGCCGAGCTGTAGTTGGTATCGCCACCGTAGTCCGCCGTAATCGTGTCAGTGCCCACAGGCAGCACCGTCGTCGTAATCGTAGCCACGCCCGTCGACCCAACGGCAGCAGTGCCGAGAGTCGTTCCACCGCTGGTGAAGGTCACACTCCCAGTCGGCCCCGTCGGCAACGTCGCTGTGATCGTAACCGTAGAGCCGTAAGCCCCCGCTCCAGTCGCAGCCACGTTCACAGTCGTCGTAATCTTCGATACCGTCTGGCTTACCGTGGCTGAAGTGCCGCTATTGTTCGTATCTCCACCATAGGTAGCCGTGATCGTATCGTTACCTGTCGGCAAAGCCGTCGTCGAGACAGTCGCCGTCCCACCCGCACCCACAGTTCCCGTCAGCGTCACTCCACCACTCGTGAAGGTCACCGTGCCCGTGATAGCGCCAGCACCACTACTCGTCACCGTCGCAGTCAGAGTGACCGATCCCCCATACGTACTCGCCCCGGAGGTCGTCACCGTCATCGCAGTCGTCGCCTTGCCAACCGTCTGCGTCACCGTTCCGTTTGCCGAATTATTAGTCGCATCTCCGTTATAGGCGGCCGTAATTACATCGTCACCAACCGGCAGCGCACTCGTCGTAATCGTCACCGTACCCACGCTTGCGGTAACAGCGCCGCTTCCCAACGTCACTCCGCCACTCGTGATCGTAATCGTGCCCGTCGGACCCGCAGGCACCGACGCCGTAATCATCACCGGACTTCCATACGTGCTCGCGCCCGACGTTGTCACAGTCACAACCGGCGTCAGCTTCGCGATCGTCTCAGTCAGCGTCGAAACGGTTTGACTATAGTTCGTATCGCCGCTGTAGGAAGCCGTAATCGTGTTCGGCCCAAGCACAAGCGTCGACGTCGATATCGTCGCGACCCCATTGCTCACAGCAGAAGTACCAATCGTCACCCCTCCGCTCGCGAACACAACCGAGCCCGTCACGCCCGTCGGCAACGTATCCGTAAAGGTGACAGAGCTGCCAGGCACGGCCGGATTGACAGACGACGTCAACGTCGAAGTCACAGTCTGCTTCGCAACGGCCTGCGTCGTCGATCCGCTCGCCGCCATGTAATTGGTATCACCCGGATAGTTCGCCGTAATCGTATCGCTCCCGGTTGGCAAAGCGGTCGTCGTAATCGAAGCAACGCCCGATCCGTTGACCGCCGCAGAGCCCAGCGTTGTACCGCCAGTCGTGAACGTGACCGTACCCGTTGTACCGGCAGTAACCGTCGCAGTGATGGTCACCGAGTCCCCATAAGAACTCGCCCCGCTCGTCGCAACCGTCACCGTCGGAGTCGCCTGATTCACCACCTGAGCGAGAGTAGGCGAGGTCGCCGCACCATGGCTCCCGTCACCGCTATATACCCCGGTGATGTTGTGCGAAGCGACCCCAAGCGTGCTCACACTCAGCGTCGCCGTCGTACCCGAAATAGTCTTCGTGCCGAGCGAAGTCGCGCCATCCATAAACGTCACGCTGCCCGTGTCGCCCGTCGCAACCGTCGCCGTAAACGTGACGCTCTGCCCGTAGGTCGAAGGATTCAGCGACGACGCCACAACGATGCCCGTCACCGTCACGCTCACCGTGTTCGATGTGCTCGAAAGGTAGTTCGTATCTCCGGTAGCAGGATAGGTCGCCTTCAGCGCGTCCGTTCCAGCCGGCAGCGTTGTCGTCGTAAACGTAGCGACCCCGCTGCTCAGCGTTCCCGAACCAAGCAGCGTCGCGCCATTGTAGAAATTCACCGTCTCGCCATCCGTCGTCGTCGTCGGAGGCCCAACCGTATACGGACTCAGCGTAGCCGTCAAAGTCACCGACTGCCCCGGCGCGGTCGCCGAAGTGGGCTGCACCGTAAGCGTCAGCGTCGTCGGCGTCGGCGCAGCCAGCAGCGGGATCGTCGACGAAACATTCGCCGCATAGATCGAGTCGCCCGAGTAGCTCGCATCGACATTGTGCGTTCCGCTGCCCAGCGGAAAGACAGCAACGCCGGCAAGCGCGCCAGCACTCGCTCCCTGCTGCACCTGGCTCAGAGACACTGCCGCGTGAGGACTCACCGCATCTGTTCCAACTAGATCCGCATTGCCGTCGTTGTTGTAGTCACCTGCGTTTACCGCATAGGTCAGGCCAAAACCACCGATTTGCGGTTCCGTATAGTCCAGGAACGTTCCATCGCCATTGCCTTGAAACACCAGCGCGCCATTCGTTCCTCCGGCGATGATGTCCGCCTTCCCGTCTCCATTCACATCGGCAAGATGCGGATCCGACGGATAGTCAGCTTTATAGGACACTGGCGTCTGAAAGGTTCCGTTCCCGTTGCCCAGAACGACAAACATGCTATAGCCAACATCGTTTCCTCCCGGCTTCGTAATCGTGCACGACACAACATCCGGCTTATTGTCGGCGTTCAGATCACCCTCAGTCAGAAATTCGCCCACGTTTGATGCAACTCTCACCGGCGCATTGAACGTCCCATCGCCGTTGCCTGTGGCGAGATACAGATTCGATAAGCTGGCGGCTGAAGTATTGGCATTCATTGCATACGCAATATCGTCGTTGCCATCTCCATTGAAATCGGCAACCACAACGTCATGTATCGTCCTCGTTGTTGTACGAACAATATTTCCCGCTTGGAATGTTCCATCGCCGTTGCCAAGGAAGACCTCAACGGTCTGCTCCGCACGATTCGTAACGACGATATCCAGTATTCCGTCGCTGTTAAAATCGCCCAGGGCAAGTCCAAATGCATCGCCGGTTGTGTAGGACACCGGCGCATTAAAGCTTCCATTTCCACTGCTATTGCCCAGAAGGATCGTCAGTCCACCGCTGACCGTCCCAGTGCCATCCGTACTATCAGAGCATGCCAGGGCAAGGTCCGTTATCCCATCTCGATTGAAGTCGGCCAGAAGCATCTTTACCGTAGTCCCCGTTGGGCAGCCCTTATAGTTCACCTTCGGCTGAAAGGTTCCGTCACCATTTCCCATCATCACCGAGATAACATTGTTTGCATCGCCCGTCACAATATCCAGGTTGTTCGCAAAATAATCGAGATACGCAGACGCAATCGCTACCGACTTCGTTTTGCCAGAAGGATCATTGCCGATCAGGAACGGAGAGTTTGGCGCTTGAGCAAAGCTGGTCGAAAGAGTAGCGGTCCCCAAAGGTTGCGTACCCAACACGTTATTTCCCACACTCGTGTCTAGAAACGACACATTGCCCGTTGGCCCCGCAACAAGTGATCCGATCCCCGTAACAGTGCTCTGCAGCGTATAGCTGCCAACCGTGCCCGTCGAAGTCAGCCCCATCGTCGAGCCATACGTCCCCACAACCGTATACGACACAGTGTTCGATGTGCTCGACCCATAAGAATTGTTTGCGCGATACACGGCCTTGAACTTATGCGTGCCGAGCGGTCCGCTCCCCACCTTCGCGTAAGCGATCGCCCCAGGCGAACTCAATTGAATCGTCGCCAGCGCAGAGTTGTTTTCGCAATATGTCGCCGCCGCATCGCAGAACAACACCAACCCGGAACTTACAGGCGAGCCGCCTGCGGTGACCGTCGCCCGCAGAATCACAGGGCTCTTGTACTGAATCGTGTTCGACGAAATCACCAGCGTTGTTATCGTGGGCGCTTGCGCCGCATGTGCCGCTGCGCTGACTAGCGTCATCAACAGCATCAGGAAAAACTTCGATCCGCGGTTCCAAAGAAGCGAAGGAACAAGAGACTGCAGGGAACGGGGAGACTTAAATGTCATAGTTCCTCAAGTTGTGGCATCACTGCAATATGACTTTCGTAAGCAACCGTAACCTCCCTCCTTTAGCTCCACCTATTACCCGAAAGTTGCACCATTGAAAACTCACTGTGCATACGCTTTGGCACACAACGGCATGCAGGCACATGCCGCTTCAAAAACGGCTAATTTCTCAATGTTTTCAGTACTTTTTCTGAAATCTTCGTGATAACGAAATTGGCAACAGCTCAAATTACTGGTCTCTATAGACCCATACTGAAACGTCTTCCCCGAAAAGATGTAGCTTCGCCGAAGCATGAAAAAGCTTGGCGGTGAAGGAGCACGGCTTCAGACGATGCCGAACAAGTCTTCGTTTGAAAGAGCACCGCTTCAGACGATACCGAACAACTCTTCGTTTGAAAGAGCACGGCTTCAGACGATACCGAACAACTCTTCGCTTGAAAGAACGCAGCTTCAGAGGATGCTGAACAAGTCTTCGTTTTGAAAGGGCGCGGCTTCAGCCGCGCCGCAAATCGCCCCATAAATCTGGGCTTTAGCCCCTGAGGGAATGTTTCTTTTATCACCATGACCCCTCATGAAAGATCACTAGATTGGCGACCGTCCCATGATCCGGTAGTCTTGAATCCGTTGGAGTACTTGCTTCAACGGGCCACGCTTTCAAGGGGATTGTGATGCCATCCTTCACCTGGGCTCCACGGCAAAAATCGGAACCCCAGCGGGATGCAGTGGCTCCTCCAAAGATCTGCACCGAACCAGCACGCTACCAACCCAGTGCTCCTGCCGGAGTCCTTCAGCCAGATTCCCATCCACTCGAAAACTCATCGCGGCCCCGAGCTTCCATCCTTCGTGCAACAGACGATCCTCTCCCCGGGAGCTCCTCTGCCCTCGCCAACCCGGGCCTACATGGAGGCGCGCTTCGGCCGCAGCTTCAACGACGTCCGCCTCTATACCGATGCACAAGCTGCCAGCTCCGCACACGCCCTGCGCGCAGCCGCCTACACCGTTCACTCTCACATCGCCGTCGCCCCGGAGCACAATCTCCGCTCTCCCGAAGGAGTTCGACTCCTCGCCCACGAGCTCACCCACGTCGTCCAGCAGAGCGGCGCGACCTCCGCGACTCCCAACACGTCGCACGAGCAGGAAGCCGAAGCCGCAAGCAACTCTATCCACACTCCTGCCGGCATTCCCGTCGCCCTCCACGCTGTCCCTGGCTCGCTGCAACTCGCCCCTGAGAAGCCCAAACAACCCGCCAAGGACCCGCCGAAACCAAAGCACACCCTCAAGCTCACGATTCGCATCGCCGATGTCAACGAGGTCGTCTCCGATAAGCGGCGGCGGCATCACTCGATACGACAACTTCGCCAAGAAGATTCCCAAAGAGCTCCGCACCCGCCTCGTCGACCAGGTAAAGCAGCGCCTCGCCTTTCTCGCCGATCAGGGCTTCCAGGTCACCGTCGAATTCGGACGCTTCAAACAAGCCGACCTCAAGCTTCCCGGCAACGTCCAGGTCTGGCTCGTCGACGAGCTCGACGACGAAGACACCCCCGGCAAGATCATGAAGAAGCTCTACGGCTACAAGGACAAGGCCGCTGCTGCCGTCAACGAAGACTTCAAAAACATCACCTCACCCGGTCCCGGACAGGAGTTCAAAGAAGTCGGCGGCATTACCCCCGACCAGATCGACGACTCCGTGCCCGGCACCACCGAACCCGTCTTCATCAAGATCCCTCAGGTCTACAGCCGCGATGAGATCTCCCACTACACCGCAGGACAAAAGGAAGAAGCCGAACTGGGCACCGACGAGATCAGCGCCACCACCTCCCACGAGATAGGCCACGTCCTTCGCTCCGATCTCAAGGACGGCAACGTCGTCACCCACGCAAAAGGCAACTTCAACGATGGCAAGCAGACCTTCCCGCCCCAGCTCATGGACACCGTCGGCAGCCGCGGCGGCTGGTCGACCAGCGAAGGCGTCGCCTCCCCAAGGCTCTCCACCGCACCCAACGATCACCTCTCAAAGGGAGCTGTCGAGAAACTAGGCGGCTGGCCCTTCGTATGGGACAAACTCGTCCTCCCCAATGTCGGCAACGACAAGCCAATCCGCCGGGCCCACGTCACCCCCGACGGCGGCATGGACGTCTGGTACAACTTCAAAAACATCGGCTACAACGAAGAAGAGAAGACCAACATAACCCAGTTCCTCGAGGGCATCGAGATGTCCCAGGCCAACCACAAGTGGAAGTAATCGAGAGCTCACCCGTTCGCCGAAAACCGACCGTCAGCAAACCACAATTGCCACACTTTTTACCGTGAGCTACCCACCAGAAACCACGCGCAGCACACTTAAAATTCTTCCTGTCTTACCCACCAACCACCACCTCGCAACCAGCCACCACCGGTTGCTATACCGTCAGAACTATGCCAGATTCTTAGACGGATTCCTCATCCCCAACACATGGAAATCCTTCAACCCGCCCTTCAAAATATAGACAAGTCTATTGTTTCCATTAGGATCCGTGGGCCTCATAAAAAACCCATCCTCCAGCACAAAATCCCGCGTATTACTGATGATCCCCTCAATCATCTCCCCATCATAAAAATAAACCCGCACCCAAAGTCCTGGCACAATCGGCGCATGTTCATGAAAATGCAGGGCTCTATGCCGCAAATCCCCATCAAAGGTCTTCACGAAAAAAACAGCCTTAGCATCCTTAGTAGGCACCTCTTCCACCTGCTCCGAATCCAGTAGCCTTAACCGTATAGAATCAAGCGGATACTGGGCATCGTTTCGCAAAAGCTGCTCAATCGAGCCCAACTCACTCTCTTCCGCAAACCCACGGACAGCGCGATCTTCATAGCGAACGACGACTCTGTAGGTCCCCTCGGATTCAGTCTCAGCCGTTTTCTTCACTAGGTGCGGTCCTGTGGAGATAGGTCATACTGTTTGATCTTATACAACAATGCCTTGTAGCTGATTTGAAGATCGTTCGCAGCTGCCTTCCGATTCCAGCCAACTCCTTCAAGCACTTGTGCAATTGCCGAGGCCTCTGCACCGCCTTTCAGGCTCTTTACCATGGCCTTGAGACCGGCACCGTTCGGGACCTCCGCTACTGCGGCTGAAGCTCCCTGATAAGCAACCGACGGAGAAAGTTCGTCAATGATCGCCTTCTCATCGCCCAACACAAGATAGCGGTTAACGACATTTTCCAGCTCCCGCAGATTACCAGGCCACGAGTGTTCTGTAAGAGTGTTCACCAGGCTCTGCGAGAAGTTCAGCGGTTCACGTCCGTATCTTTTGGCGCCCTTCCGCATAAAGTAATCGGCGAATACTGGAATCTCTTCGCGTCTCTCCCTCAACGGCGGAATACTCAACGTAAATCCATTCAACCTGTAGTAGAGGTCTTCGCGAAATGTCTTATTCGCCATCGCCTCTTTCATATTGATGTTCGTAGCCGCAATCACGCGCACATCCACCTTCATCGGCGACCGGCTGCCCAACCGTGAGAACGTCCCGTCCTGTAGCACTTGCAGCAGTTTCGCCTGTAGAATCGCGGGCATTTCGCCTATCTCATCGAGGAAGATCGTGCCACCCGAGCAGATCTCAAACTTACCCGGCTTCGTCTTGACCGCACCGGTAAATGCTCCCTGCTCGTAGCCGAACAGCTCACTCTCCAGAAGATCCGCCGGCACCGCCGCACAGTTCACCTTCAGGAAAATGCGCTGGCTCCGCGCAGACATCATGTGCGTATAAAGCGCAAGAATCTCCTTGCCCGTCCCACTCTCTCCCAGGATCAGCAACGGAATGTCCGCCCGTGCCACCAGCGCGGCCTGAGCCTCCAGGTCCCGCATTCGCTTGCTCGACCGTACAAACGAGTGTGACTCGTTCAGCGGAATCTCTCGCGGCGAGTCAGCAGGTGAAATCTTCTTCTCCGCCGTTGCCAGATGTTCTTCAATCGCCTGCTCTACGTCGCTGCCGGTAAACGGCTTCATCACAATCGCGCGCACCCCAAGCCGGATCACCATCTCCAGATCGCGCAACTCCGCCGAGCACGAAAGTACAACGACAGGAAGATTCGGCTTCGTGCAACGGATGTGGGTCAACAGCGGGATCGGGTCCCGGTTCGCATGCAGTGCCAACAGCAGCAGGTCAGGCTCTTCTTTTTGATCGAGTCGGTCCAGCAGCGACTGTTCCTCAGAAAAGAGACTAAGAGCGTACTGATCGCCCAACGTCAATCTGAGGTAATCGAGAACTGCAATGTCTGGCTCCAGAATTAGAATCTGGGAGCGGGCCTTAGAACTGGACTTAAAAGCAGAGACCGGATACGACAACGAAGCGGACATACAACACCCCTTAGGCCGGTTCGGAATCTAACGTCCAAACCTTGCAAGACTCTTGGACCCATACCTCTGGCTCTCATCGTGGATCCACGCTACCTTATGGATTCTTTCGCCGCGGAGGTGGGGAGACTCCCCGCAGCATCCTTTTACTGAGCGAATTCTAGACCGTTTGAGAGACCTGCGACAGAAAAAATGTTAATAATTTTGCTGACAAAAGAGATAAAGGTTTTCCCTTATTTCTCTCCAAGTAGGCTTAGATTACATGCTATCGAATCAAAAAGAACGAGAAAAAAGGTTATTTTCACTTATGGTTACTTTGGTAATTCATACTAACATGACCCTGTTTTTACTGATAAACAGTTGATTACAGCCGGAACCCATCGCTCAGATTGCCTTGGTTTCTATCTTTCCACAAGGTTTCATCCTTTAAATCACTTCGACATTCAAATGATTGGCGACCTACGTGCACTGTGAAGGGAATTGCAGAGTTGTGGTTCATGCCCCACTATTAAAACAATAGGAAAAAAGACCTTGGTTCACAATGCCGAATCCGCTGCAGCACTGAGTCTCCCACCGCTGGATATTATCTTCGGCAAAACGGCTGCCATGCAGGCCATCCGTAACAAACTTGAACGGGTAGCCGAAACAGACGTTCCTGTTCTTATTCAAGGAGAGAGTGGCACGGGCAAGGAGATCGCAGTCCGTTTGCTGCACTCTCTTTCCATGCGCGCACGCGGGTCCCTCGTCAAGGTAAGCTGTCCCGCCATCCCACATACACTGCTCGAGACCGAGCTGTTTGGTTATGAAAAAGGGGCGTTTACGGGGGCCATGACCACCAAACTTGGGCGCGTCGAGCAAGCTCACATGGGGACCCTCTTTCTTGATGAGGTTGGCAGTCTCGATCTCGGCGTCCAATCCAAGCTCCTCCAGGTTCTACAGGATGGCACCTTTGTTCGCGTAGGTGGTCACGAGGCTCGCACCATCACTACGAGGCTGGTCTCGGCATCGAACACAGATCTTCGCAGCCAGGTCGAAGACGGCACGTTCCGACTCGACTTCCTCTTCCGCATCAACGCTGTCACCATCAATCTGCCGCCCCTGCGACAGCGCATTGCCGATCTGCCCATCCTGATCGACTATTTCATCGAGCACTATGCAAAAGTTTTCCATCACACACCGGAACTTCTCTCGAAGAGTGCCATCCGACTGATGCAGAACTACCATTGGCCGGGAAATATCCGGCAGCTCGAGAACCTCATTCGCAGCTATGTCCTGATCGGCAGCGAAGAAGCCTTGGTCGCCGAGATGATGCCCGAACCAACACGAAGCGGCATCTCCACCGATATTGACCTCAGCGAACCCATTTCGCTCAAGAACATCACCAAACAGGCCACGCACGACCTCGAACGCCAGATCATCCTCAAGGTTCTCCAAGCCAATAGCTGGAACCGTCAGAAGACGGCCAAATGGCTTCAGATCAGCTATCGCTCGCTGCTCTATAAGTTGAGCGAGGTAGGCATGCCTGAGGTTCCACCGCGGCCCTTACGCATGCCCCAGGCAGTGAAAAAGAACTCGGAGCGAACCCTAAAACCTACCCTCTCCTCGCGCACCCGCATTTACTGAATCATCCCCATGCCGGAGCGTTTGGTGTCGGTTTTGATGTACCCCCTCCCATACTTTCAGTCCTAAAGTCTTGGAAGTAAGAGGTTTAGGTCTGGACCTGGGTCTGGCGTACTAAATGAAAAAGATCCATGCTTTGGCGGGGCTCTCTCTTTACTCTTTTTCTATTATAGCTGGGGAATGGGAGTAACTATGCCAACAGTATCTCATTTAATTTCAATGAATTAGGCCTAGCTGGGGCTTGACAGATTTTTGGATTCCGGCCGAAATACACGATCTTCTGCGAAGGTCGTACCAGACCTGCCGAGCTCACCTTATTGTGATCCCTGACGCCGAAGAATGGTCTTGACCGTCTCGAACATGATTAGCAAATCCAGTCCGAGAGACATGTGTTTGATGTAATACAGGTCGAACTCAAGCTTTTCGCGGCTTTCTGCCAGAGTGGCCCCATATCCATACCGTACCTGCGCCCATCCGGTGAGGCCGGGGCGAATCATATGACGCAGATCAAAGTAGGGGATTTGCTCGGAGAGCCACGGTACAAATTCAGGACGCTCTGGCCGCGGACCGACGAATCCCATGTCGCCGCGCAGCACGTTCCAAAGTTGCGGCACCTCGTCCAATCGCGTCTTACGCATAAACATGCCAAAGCGCGTCACACGCGGATCATTCTTCGACGCCCACTGAGCCCCTTCCACCTCAGCATCCTGCCGCATGGTACGAAACTTGTAGACGGTAAAGTTGCGACCACCAAGACCAACCCGGGTTTGACGAAAGAAGATCGGCCCCGGCGAAGAGAGTCTCACAAGCAGCACAACAATAGGTAGCAATGGAAGAAACAGGAGTAGCCCAGTGGCCGCTGTCAAGGTAGAGACGATACGACGCGCAATCTGCTGCGACGGCCTCACGCGAAACCCTTCGCTATAGATAAAGCTGCTGGGATGGAGCCCATCCAAATGCAGTTTTCCGGTCAGTCGCTCCAGGAGAGAGCCTGCTTCTTCAATCACAACTCCGTTGAAGCGCAATTTGAGCAGTTCACGCAATGGCAACTCGCCGCGACGATCTTCCATCGCTACGATCACGCGGTCAATTGGCGGATTGGCCTCTCGAAACGATTCCAGCGCAGCTCGAAAAGTCTCCTTGCGTTCCATCTTGTCTAAAGGGGCCGCGTCCCAACCCACAACCTCCATGCCCGCGTCTTTACGCGCGTGAAGTGTCTGCACGATCGTCTTCGCGCGCTCTCCGCCACCGAGAACATAGACTCTCTCGCGGAATATCTCTCGTCCCAGGATCCATCCGTAGGCGCTGCGCCATGCCACCAGTGCAACCGTCAGGAAGATCAGCCCAACCAACAGCACGTTATGGGCGATATCAGCTTCGGGAAACAGATAGATGATGGCAGAGAGGAGAAACGATAAAAATCCGAGAACGAGCAACAGACGAAAATAAATCTCCCATCTGCCCGAGATTCGCTGAGGTTCATAAAGATCGAAATAGTAAGAACACAGCAACGTCAGTACTGTCAGTGCCCCGATTTTGAGCGCGCCATACTCGTAGTTGAGGACGAGATAGGTATCCGGTCCCGCGATCAACATCGTCGCGAGCAGAAATGAGCCACTCACAATCAGCGCTTCACACAGCAACAAAACGATACTACGGGTTGGGTAGTACACGTTAAACAGCCGTATCATCGCGTCAAATGCTCCCCGTTACTCCTTGTTGGCGTTGTACCCGTAATAATCGCCAACCTGAGGTTTGTCCTCTACGGCGTTGAGCACGAAGCCAAGAATATTCGAGGCCTTCAACTCGCTTGCCGCGCGCTGCGCCACCGGAAACTTAGTCACTCCCCCACGAGCAACCAGCAGCACACCATCGCAGGACCGTGCCAGATTTACCGCATCCGACACAGGGAGAACCGGCGAAGAATCCACAATAATCCAGTCAAAATGTGGTTCCGCCAGTTTGATCAATTCACCAAACCGCGGATTTCCGGAGAGATCGGCCGCCTTATCGCCGCCATTACCACCTGGGATAAACGTCAGGTTCGTCAGGTACAGCTTCCCAGATCCGTTTGCATCCGACGCATCTGGTCGCTGCATTACTTCTTCGATGCTAGCCTTTCCGGCCAGATATTCTGCCAATCCCGGTTCTGACTCGCAGCCCAACATCTCGTGCGCAGTATAACGGCGCATGTCTCCGTCGATCAGAAGCACTTTGCTGCCTTTATGACGCGCAAGGCTGATGGCCAGATTGGCCGAGATAAAGCTTTTGCCCTCCTGCGGCAAACCACTGCTCACAAGAATCGACTTCAACGGGCTGATATCTCGGAGCTCATAAATCCGTGAGCGCAAGCTTCGAAACTGCTCGACGGACGGACCGCGATCAAACAGGGATGGCAATTGCGACAGCACCGGGGACCATGGTCGCTGAGCGATCTTATTCATATCGAGCCCCGACACGCGGTCACGTGCAAACGATGATGGCTCCAATACATCCGCCAAATGGTCCGTCATGGCTTGCATCGAAGGCGCATGGTATTCCTCGGCAACCGCAGACGCGGTCCGCACAGGAACAGGATTACTAGCCAGCTGTTCCGGGACGAATGCTTCGCGTTCGTGCCGCTCCAGCTTGCGTTCCGATTCTGCCTTTTGTAGTGCTTCGTATATGCGGCTCATCGATCTTGCCTTCCCGGTATCTCTCCATTAAAACTCGTTATCAAGTTAGGACCATCAGCCCCATATGCTCGCGATGACTGCCCGCCGCCCCCCATGGCAGATGTCGAAATGAGGAAGGGCTGGGTCTCTAATTCCAGTTCAACCGCCACTCCCTCCACCATTGCCGCAGTCACCTGCTGCACCTGCTCGACATACGCCACGATCAGCGCGTGCTCGCACAGCAGATTGATGATGCGCGGAATTCCGCGGCTGTAACGATGCACGAGGTCAAGCGCATCGAGTGAAAATAAGGGCCAGGTTGCGCCGGCGATGCGTAGCCGTTCAGCGATATAGGCATGCGTCTGGCTCTCGGTCAGCGCCTGCGTATGGCACCATAAAGAAACTCTCTGCCGTAACTGTCGCACACTTGGATGGCGAAGCTTTTCTTCAAGCTCGGGCTGCCCCGAAAGCACGATCTGAAGCAATTTCTCCGACGACGTTTCGAGGTTCGTCAACAGTCGAATCTCTTCCAGCAGTTCCCATGAAAGATTTTGAGCTTCATCCACAACGACGACGCAGGTCTCTTCCATGCGAAACCGCTCGATCAGCCATCGATTGAGCTGTAGCAGCATGCCGGACTTGGTACGTGTCGCGGGGGGAATACCGAAGTCAGTCAGCACAAACTCGAGAAAATCCAAAACATCAAGCCGTGGATTGAAGACGAACGCGGTTGATACCCTTCGGCTATGAAACGATGCAAGGGCCCGCCTCAGCAGGGTCGTCTTGCCGGTTCCTACTTCTCCCGTGAGCACCGTAAACCCCTTCCGCGCCGAGATGCCATACTCCAGGCAAGCAAGCGCCTCGCGGGTATGCGGCATCATGTACAGAAACCGAGGATCGGGACTGGTACCAAAGGGACTGCTCTGCAGTTTGAAGAAGCTCTTGTACATCGTTACCCGCCCGCATTCATCAGCGGTTTACCAGCCGCTGCGATCTTTGGCTTGCGTCGACCGAATGTCCATTTTTGCTTCGTTGTCTCCGGCTGCGACTCTCCGGTTAGAGATATAACAGCCAGTGTTGGCAGCTTCGTAAAGGCCCAGATATCCCGCTCGCTGCGTAGGGCCGTGTCGCGATACTCCGTCCACGCGACGAGTAATAGTCCCAGCCCTAGTCCAGCGGCAAACCCGCCAGCAAGAAATGCACTGCGCTTTGGAGACGAGGGCTCATCCGGAAGGTTCGGTTCATCCATCACTTTGAATTGCTCCCCTTGCTGACGCTTTTCCAGATCGGTTGCCATCTTCGATTGATTCACGCTCTTCAACAGGCTGTCATAAAACGCCTGCGCCGTTGTGTAGTCGCGCGTGAGATTTTTGTACTCCTCCTGCACCATGGGGCTTGAAGAGATGCGGTCCTGGTAAACCCGCAGTTGGCCAGAAATCTGTCCCTGTTCATGCTTTTTCTGCGCAATCCCTTGGTCGAGTGCCCGAATCTGCGCACGCAGCTGCTGCACTGCAGGCGAATCGCCACGATTTGGCGTAGAGACCGGTGGCGCTGGTGCGGCGGGTGGAGCGCTTGCTATCTCAGCACGCAGATCCTTGATCTTCCGACGGACAGCAACCACATCCGGATAGTCGTCCGTGTAGCGCTTGGTCAGGTCTGCCTCTTCATTCAGAAGCGCCTGCAGTTCGGCCTGCTGGGCCTGAGGGGCCACGCCACCTCGCTCCGAAGTCTGTCCGGCAGACTGCTGCTGAGCCAGCATCGCTTCTTCATAACTTCTATCCTGCTCCATGCGCGCCAGTGCCTGAGTCGTCGCGTCCAACTGCGTATTCAGGCTCGACAACATGTTCATGTTCGGCATTTCTTCGCCGGGCAAACGGCCCATGTACTTCTGTTCGAATGCCGCCAGCTTCGCATCCTGGTCGTCCAGGTTTCGTTTAGCATCGGCGAGTTGACCCTGCAGAAATTCCTGTGTGCCCTCCACGGAACTTGCGCGGGATCTAAGATTCTCGTTTACGAACAATGAGGTAATCTCGCCGGCTACCTGCTGTGCGGTGCGTGCATCGGCAGCCTTGAACGAGATGAAGAAGCCCGGCAACCCGCCGGTTCGCGCAATATCCGAGTGAATCGGAGTAATGTCGATGTTTTTGCGCGTCAGGTCGATCCGATCATCCATTGACATCTTGCTGCCGCCGAAGAGGTTGAATCGTTCAATGATTGGCATCAAACGCGCACGGCTAAGAATCTGCTCTCTCATCGAGGCCAACCGGGCGGTGAGGTCTTCCGATACGACAGGCTTTACGTAATCTTCGGGGACCTTCTGTTGTTCCACCAACACCAGCGTCTGCGACATGTACTGTGGTTGCACAAAAAAAGTAATCGCGTATGCAATTATCGGCAAAACTGCTACCGGAATAGCAATCATCCACCAGCGTCTCTTCAGGATGGCGCCATAGTCTTCAAATGTCAGTGCGCGATGACCAAGCATGGTAACTCCTCAAATCCTTAAAACTGACCGAGGCGCGTCGCCCTCGGTGCGAATGTAATTCCTACTGCAAATGTTTGCGAGAGCCCGCTAAAAGCATTCTGAGATACGATCAGGCTATTGGTGGATTGATTCTGTGCCACATAACTGAACCAGCCCGACCAATACCTGCCGAATGCACGCGATATTTGCGCACCGCCATAGAACGTTTTCGTCACTCCGTTGATGGCCGTTCCGGTCGTTTGTCCGGCAGCAGGAGGCGCTGCGAGTAGTCCTGAAGTACGTGTATAAGCCGCCTGAGCTGAAGCCATCCAGGTACGGTTCAGGCTGCGACCCACGGATCCCGAGATGGTGTCGGACAACCCGCCTGGCTGCACTCCGCCTCCGCCGTTAACTCCGCGGTTGTAATTCACATTTGCACCCATCAACTTTCGGCTGTAGCTGAGACCAACGTTCGCAGCCACATTCACGCGAGAAGGGATCAATGTGCCACTGGAACTGTCAACCCACTGTGGTCCCACGGAGGCGTCGAATGTCAGTGATCTGCTCAACAGTCGCATATATCCCACATTAAGACCGCGCGTACGGAAATCGGCCACGTAAAGAGGATTCAACGAATTGACGTTTCCGGTGTTCCCATTTGTCGAATAGGTGGAATAGGAAGCACCTGCACTGATCGTGTCCCGAGCATCGAGCCTATGGTCGACACTCACAGAGCCTGAGATCTGGGCCGTATCCAAACCATTGTTATCTAAAAACTTAAGTACCGACCAGGCGCCGGTTCCGCTTACCGAAGTCCTTCCAGTAAAACGCCGTTCGACACTTCCGCTCAATGTATTGTAAATTCGGTAGCCCGAATATGTCAGGATACCTCCCGACGATCCTTGTCCCGGCACCTCGACTGGCTGAGTCCCAAGGTCTCCGACGCCCGGGATACCAGATAGGCCCGTGGTTGGCGACTGCGGCAGATAACTGAACGAGTTCGAAACGTTCAGTACCCACTTCCCTCGCACTAGACCCTGCGAAACGGCAATATTCTGGAAGGTCGTTGTTCCCTGGCCGGAATTTCCGAACAGAACTCCCCCAGAAAAGAGCATCGAAAATGGCAAGTCATGGCTTACGTTCGCGTAGGAGACGTTTCCGGACAATGATGTCGAGTGTGTCGTCTGGCCCGCTGAGTAGTATCCGAGTTCGACTAGTTGGGATGCGCTCAAAGCATAGTGAACAGTTCCATCCAGGGCAGGCAAACCCCATCTAGCACTAGTGTTGGTGGCAACCGCCGTAGGAGTAGCCTGTCCATACGAGACAGCAGTCAGCGCCAGGACCATCATCGAAATTGGCATCCATGTCTTCATATGGCATCTCATGGGACGATGATCGTATCTCCTGACTTCAGTTCGACGCCCTGATCTCCGCCCTTCAACGCCACCTTATAGTTGAACGGTATTTTCTGCGCCTTCCCGTCCACGGTCCGCATAATATAAATCTTCTTCGAGTTCGCAAATGGACTTAAACCGCCAGCAGTAGCAATCGCCTGCAGTGGAGTCATTCCTGCAGCCAGGGGGATCGGTCCGACATGTCCTACCTCTCCAACCATATAGATCCTCTGGCTATTTACTGCCAATACAACAACAGAGACGTTGGGGTCCTGAACATACTTCTTTAGTCGCACCGTGATGTCGTTTGCCAACTGCATTGGGGTCCGCCCTGCCGCAGGTAGGTCACCCAACAGATTCATGGAGATCATTCCATCTGGCCTTACCGGAATCGTGCCCGAGAGCGATGGCTCCTTCCAGACGGTGATCTGCAGATTATCTTCGGATCCGATCATGTAATGGGGCGTATTCACCACTCCGGACTCGGCCGCATTCGATGCGGGAGCCGTTCCTCCAGTATTGGCCGGTTGTGGTGCGGGAGCCACGCCTGTTGATGAAGGCGGGGCCGTTGACGCAGGAGGCGCAACAGGGGGAGCGGGCTTCTCCTGTGCTACACCTGCAGCTGTCGGTACCACAAAAAGGGCTCCAACCAAGACCACGTCAAACCACTTCATTCGGTAAACTCCCATTCTCTGTAAAGACAAGAGGTTGACTCCTCCCCTTTTTGACTCATCAGGTTTACTTCCGTCCTGCTGATCGTCCACTCCTTTGACTCAACTTGCTGCCGCATCTGGGTCAGTGCCAGCCCATGTTATCGTCTCGAAATTCTATCCTTTTGAATCATAGAGATAGCATGTTCGAAGAAAGCTCTGCCTTTCGACCGCATACCTCATTGAAATACCTTAAACTTTTCCAGCATCGGAAGGGCCAAATCACCTCAATCAGCTAGCTTTTCTTAAAGAAAGTGAGTCATAAACATAGGTAAGCTGTTTTGCAACAGTCGATGGACACATTCTTTGCTGAATAGCAGCCTTTTAGCCCCTCTCAGGGTACTCCCTTAGTGTGCAGATTGGCAGTCAAAAAGGGAAATGTTTTTCCCTTTTGGTAGACGATAATCTTCCACTTTGATAGACATAAGCGTGTAATAAAGGAAAAGCGGCTCCGACCCCACGGCATCCGAATTGCTTGAAGGTGATATGTGAAGTATAGCGTTCTCTCAACAACGGTAGGCAGCATGCAAACTGAGCCACTTCCTCCGCTTAGCGAAGCGGAGCCGTCTTCGGGCAAACGCCAGCCGAGCCACCTTTCCCTGCAACAGTGGGTCCCCTGGGCCGCCATCGTTGCGCTGCTGGTGGCGATCTACTTCCGCATTGCGATTAAGCTGGTCTACGACTGGTACACCATTCCCGACTACTCCCATGGCTTTCTTGTTCCCCTGTTTGCCATTTTCCTCGTCTGGGATAATCGAAAAGCTATACAGGCCACCCCGGTTCGCCCCTCCTGGGCGGGGATCGGACTGGTTGTTTTTGCGATCGCCGTGCTCATTCTCGGTGTCTATGGCGTCGAACTCTTCACCTCGCGGATCTCGTTTGTATTTCTTCTTGCCGGCCTCATCTGGACGTTCTTCGGCCGCCTCATGCTGCGACGTCTGCTCTTCCCGCTATTCGTCCTGGTGCTGGCTATCCCCTTTCCTGCGATTGTCTTCAACCAGATCACGTTTCCGCTCCAGTTACTTGCTTCACGCCTCGCCAGCATGATCCTTCCCTTGCTTGGCGTTCCGGTTCTGCAAGATGGCAACGTCATAGAACTACCCGTGATGAAGCTGGAAGTGGCCGAAGCCTGCAGCGGCATCCGCTCTCTGATGAGCCTGTTCACTTTGGCGGTCTTCTATGGATATTTCCTCGAAAAGACTACCGTCCGTCGCGTGATTTTAGTCCTGGCCAGCATTCCCATCGCGGTGGCTGCCAATGTGGCCAGAATCGTCGGGACTGGCCTCTGCGTCCAATACTGGGACCCTGTTAAGGCGCTCGGCTTTTTCCATGAATTCTCAGGCTGGGTGATGTTTGTCATTTCTCTGGCCTGCCTCTACCTGGTCCACCGCGTCATGCGCCTGATTTCGCCCGTCAAGAGTCAAACGATATGAGATCTCCACGCTACTGGACTGTCATTGTCCTTCTTGCAGTAACCGCTGTCCTCCTTCATACACGTGGGGACACCGACTATGTTCCGCCTCGTCAGCCTTTGGCGCAGATACCGACCATCATTGGGCCCTGGAATGTTTCCCGCGATATCCCGCTCAGTCAGGACACGCTCGACGTACTCGGTCAGGGCGACTTTCTCAATCGTGATTACGGCAGTTCACCGACCGTCGCTCAGTCGGCTGCTGGTACTCAGCCGCAATCGTCGGTAAACTCGACAGTTCCGGTCAACTTGTTCATCGGCTATTTCCCGACTCAACGTACCGGCCAGACCATCCATTCGCCCCAACACTGTCTTCCAGGCGCAGGGTGGACATTTGAGTCGTCCCGATACGTCAACATACCTGACGTTAATGGCAAACTTTACAATGTCGGCGAATATGTCATCAGCAATGGCGAGGCCAGGCAATTCGTCATCTATTGGTATCAGGCGCATGGCCGCAGTATTGCCAATGAATACAAAGCCAAGCTCTACATGGTCGGCGATGCGATCCGCACCAACCGGACGGACGGTGCACTGGTTCGTATCATCACCACTATCCTGCCGTCGGAGCCGGTTTCAAGTGCCCGAGACCGCGCCCTGCATTTCGCCGGCCAGTTGGCACCGCTTCTACCTCAATTTATTCCCGACTAAACAAGGCGACTGTCGCAAAAATTACTTCACATTGCTACAACCCAGCCGACACCAGAATATGCAGCGTGCAATACAAGTTCTATCAAAGAGGAACATGCAATGAAATCGCAATTAGCTTCACGATGGTTCCGCATTTCTACGGTTTTAACTGTTTCGCTCGCCTTGGGGTTCACTGCTGGTTGCTCGCGCGATCCAAATAAGCAAAAGCAGAAATATCTTGAAAGCGGAAAACGCTATGCCGCCGACAACAAGCTGAAGGAAGCTGCCATCCAGTTTTCCAACGCCCTGCGAGTTGACCACAATTTTGCTGCGGCGCACTATGAGCTCTCCAAGGTCTATGTCAAGCAGGGTAATATGCTGCCTGCCTATGCCGAACTGCTTCGGACTGTCGATCTGCAGCCGAGTAACGTACAGGCCCGCATCGATCTTGGCAACATGCTTTTGGCTGGCCGTCAGCCTGACCGTGCCAACGAGCAAGCCAAGGCGGTGCTAGCGATCGATAGCAACAACGCAGACGCCTACGCTCTTCTTTCCAGCATCGCCACTTCCAAGGGAGACCGCGCCGAAGCGCTCGCCCAGATTCAACACGCTCTCTCAATAGACCCCAACCGGGCTAACTTTCACACCGCCCTTGGACTCCTCCAGGCATCCGATCCCTCCGCCGAGCCTGCTGCTGAGGAACAGCTGCGCAAAGCCATCTCGCTTGATCCGAAGAGCGCGACTTCGCATATAGCTCTCGCTGCTGTGCTCGAGAGAAAAGGTGATCTACCGGGAGCCTTGCAAGCGATGCAGGCAGCGGTCGCAGCGGATCCCAAAAACGTTACTGCACGCATCGATCTCGGACGCATCTACCTCCGGCAGGGTGATAAGGCCAAGGCTGAAGATATCTTCCGTCAAGCGGCCGACGATCTCAACGATTCATCGGTCGCCGCCAACCTCCTTGAGAGCTACTACATCAGCACCCAGCAACTGGATCGTGCGGAACCGGCCTATGCCGCCCTCGTCGCCAAACACCCCAAGAGCACGCCACTCAAGCTGGCCTATGCACGCATCCTGCTTATCAACAAGGATATAGCGAAGGCTAAGCCTATCGCTGACGATCTTGAGAAAACCGACGCCGGAGATCCCGAGGTTGCGGTCCTCAATGCAATGCTCTTACTGAACGATAACAAGTCAACGGAAGCCTTCAATCTCTTGCAGAAGGCCGCAAAGAATAGCCCTGAGAACGTTCAGGTCAAAGTCTGGCTTGGCCGCGCTGCCCGCATGAAGGGCGACCAGACCGTTGCACTGCAGAGCTTCCGCGACGCTGCAAAGCTCAACCCGAGAAACTTTCAGGCTCAGGAAGGTCTAGCTCAGGCAGCCCTCGATGCGCGCGATTTCGGTCTCCTTGCACAGGCTGCAGAAGCTGCCATCGCTATCAACCCCCAACTCGCAAATCCATATATCTGGCGGGGGATGGCGGAAGGCAACCAGAAGCAGTTCGATAAAGCAGAGGCCGACTTCAAGCAAGCCATGAAACTCGACCCCAAGAACGCTCTTGCCCCCTTGTCTCTGGCTGAGCTTCGCTTGAGCCAGAAGAACATTCCTGAAGCGAAGACGCTTCTGGAACAGGCTCTGGCCAACGATCCAAACTCGGCTCGTGCGATGCGCCTGCTTATTTTTGCCATGTTGGTTGAGAAACAGCCAGCTAAGGCCATCGATCGCGTTCAGCAACAGATCACCAAGGTTCCGCAGAACTCAGATATGTACACCCTGCTTGCCGAGCTTCAGCTTCAAACCGGCGACATCACCGCAGGCACCGCTTCCGCACAAAAAGCAATGCAACTCAATCCCAACAACGGTACCGCTACGATGGTCTACACGCGTGCGGCACTCAGCCATGGGAACCCTGCACAGGCCATTGACACCTGGCAACAGTGGCTCAAGACCCACCCAAATGATGCCCAGGCGAACACAATTATGGGCGCGCTTGAAGAGGCCCGGGGGGATCAGAATAAGGCCATGGATTACTACAAGGCCGCCCTCAAGATCCAACCTGAACAGCCTGTTGCAGCCAATAACCTCGCGTACCTGATGGTAGAGACTGGGCAAAATAGCGACGTTGCACTCTCGCTTGCACAGATCGCCCGTCGGGCCATGCCGAACTCGGATAGCACGGCCGATACGTTGGCGTGGGTCTACTACCAGAAGGGTAGCTATTCTTCTGCACGCGATCTGCTGGAAGACGCTTTGAAGACCTCTCCAAACAATGCCGCCATGCACTATCACCTGGGGATGACCTACTCGAAACTCGCCAATACTGCCGACGCGGTCAACCATTTGAAAAAGGCAGTTGCGTTGGCTCCCAATACTCAGACCTCGAAGGATGCTGAGAAGGCACTCGGTTCTCTAAGCTAATTTGATCAGACAGATTTCAACACAAATGTAGTAGATTGCCGCGGTCCACGTTTCTTCTTTTCGTGGCCGCGGCTTTTCCCTTTAGGGTAGGACTACGCTCTGTTACCTTCCGAAACTGTAGGCGCAACACTCTTATAAACCTGCATCGTTTTCCTGGCGATGGAATGCCAGGACTGATCGCCGAAGTTCATCTGACGCACATTCCCAGCAAGCCGCTCCCGCAGGACTGCATCCTGGCTCAATTCAAGCAGCGCGCTGGCAAGTGCGCGGGAATTTTGCGGATCGACTAACAACGCATTCTCCCGATCGATTAGTAACTCGCGAAAGACAGGGAGGTCGCTGGCGACGATAGCTTTTGATAAAGCGAGTCCCGTAGCGAGCGCGCCGCTAGTTGTAATCGCACGATATGGATAAACGACCACGTCTGCTGCCCGATAAAGCGCCACCAATTCTTCTGTGGAGATGAAACGAAAGTGGAGCTTCACCTGCTTCAGATCCAACTGCCTGACCTGCTCGCGAATCTCATCCAGGAACTCGGCCGCCCCAGTACCAACAATAACGAGGCAGGCGTCCTCGCTATTTGCTTCGACCTCTTGCCACGCTCGCAGAAGCAGATCAATCCCTTTATATGGAAAGATAATTCCCTGCCACAAGACCGTGACCTTACCGGGCTCAATTTGAAAACTCTGTAATGTCTGTTGAGAACCTGATGAAGGAAGATCGTAGAAGAATGGACCGTGGGGAATGACCGCTGTCTTTTCTTCAGCCACTGAGAACTCCGCAGCCAGCCTTGTGCGGATGTGATCGGAGTGACAGATAATTTTGTCGACCTTACGATACAGGCTATGAAAGGTCTGCCTGTATATCTCTCCGGAATCATGTGGGAGCAGATCGTGCACTGTCAGTACAATTTTCGCGCCTCGCCTTTGACAAAATTCAAGAAACCAAAGATCGAGGGGAAGACGCCACTGGATCATCGGAAGGTACTGCACATGAATTACATCCGGAGTTGAAGCTAAAAAGCGAATGGTTAGCGCAGCGAGATTGATGGTCGCTTCAATCAACTTCAGAATTCTGCGTGGCACCCGAGGTAAATGAAATCTCCCCACCACATCGAGCAAGCCTGGATCAACCTTAATCCCGCGGCTGGAGAAACAACCAGGGTCGAGATAATAAGAGATTGATCCGACGGCCACATCGACGTGTTCCCTGAGAAGCGCTTTCGAAAGATAGGCCGTGTAGTATGGCACCGTCGCCAACAGGTCCATCATGAAAACCTTGGCCGACCGGGTACTTTGGTTCATTCGCTCCTGCCTGATTCCTCATATACACGAAGATAATCACTGGTCATCCGCTCGGCCGAGAATTCTTCTTCAACGAGCTGTCTCGCTGCCGCTCCGAAGATTCTCCGCCGCTCAGGATCCTGCAGCAGCTCTAAGATTCCCGTAGCGATTCCTTCCACGCTTTCTGCAGCCACAAGCACTCCGGTCTGACCGTTCAGCACGACAGTCGGCACCTCGCCTACAGCAGTGGCGACCAAGGGGAGTCGGTTGGCCATCCCCTCCAGAATTGCCATCGGCAGCCCTTCCTGTCGCGATGCCGAAACCATCATATCCAGCGAAGCATATACCGCAGGCATATCGTTACGGCGTCCCAGGATTTGAACGCTTTCCCTAATCTTCAATTCGTCGATCAAAAGCTCCAGCTTATCCCGATCAGGCCCTTCACCAATTACCAAAAATCTGACGCGTGGAAACTCAACCAGGACATGGGCCGCTGCACGTATAAAAAGATCAACCCCCTTCTCCCTGGACAACCGCCCAACCAATCCAACAATGAGAGCAGAGTCTCCTATCGAATCTCCGCGAAGACTGGGGCGGGCGTTATCGAACGGACGAAGATCAATTCCGTTTCGAACCAGATGAATCTTCTCTTTACGGACACCGGCGTTCAGCAACCTCTGTTTAACTTCATCTGAGACAGCCACGACTGCCGCATAGTTTCGCAGCACAAAACGGTCCGCTACACCATATAAGAAGACGAATGAATCATTGTCTAACCAGTTGTGGCAGGTGGAGACTAACGGCACTCTTCCTTTTCGCATTGCAGAGTAGACGTAAATATCTGCCTTGTAGCCATGAGCATGAATGACATCTGCCTTCGTCCGAGATGCAAGCTCTCGGATGCTTGTAAGCACAGTTCGATCCACCTGCCCCTTGCAAGGAATCAGATGGGATTCGATGCCCTCTTTCGCGGCCCCTTCATGAAGCTGAGTATTTGGATTCGAAGAGTTTGAGAACACGCCGAGCACGCTGCCATGACCCTTCTCATTGAGGGTGCGCGACATATTCAAGATGACAGCTTCTGCGCCGTACATTCCTCCGCTGCTAATAATGTGCAGAATCTTCATTCAGCAGTAGCCCAGCCGCCATCGGTATCGTGTTCTTTTCTATTCAGAAGCGTCCAAAGCTTTTCATACAGCCGGTCTCCGAGCAGTGTTTTCGCGGCAGCCTTTATCTGATATTGACGTTCCAGACTCGACAGAACGTTACTGTCGGGTCGAAGGACTTTGGCAATAAATTCGAGATGCATATTCCCGCGAATATTCAACCGGCCAATCATTGGGCCAAGCGGTGCCGTCTCGGCTCTTGGAATCGAGGTGTAGATCTCCGTGTAACCTGCCTCCTGACATGCCGTGATGACTCGGCGATTGTAGCGGCCTCCTGGAAGGGACATCGTAGTGATAGATGTTCCCAGCTTATCCTCAAGCGTCAGTCGCGCATTACCCAACTCTGTCTGTAGCTCGTTCACGTTGCAATGAGTCAGGAGCGTATGCGTCCATCCATGAGCACCGATTAACTGACCGCCCTGGTGAAGAGTCCTGAGCTCCGGCCAGCCCATATAGCCAACCCTCTTCCCCGTCCAACCCGCGGTAATAAAGAAGTGCGCCTTCAGGCCTCGCGATTGCAGAATGGGTAGGGCGAACTCAAAGTTCGAGATGTGTCCGTCATCGAAAGTTATCTCGGGATATAGCCCCAAATCCGCCGTGCCCCGAATTTGAACAAAAAGATCCATATGCTGCTCAAACACCTTGGTCTCAATGGCGTACGAGTACTTGCTGCTGTTGGGTCGCAGTTCGTGATACAGAAGATAAAGTTTCCGCAAGGGAGGTTGCATCTGTTCCTTCGACATCAATTCAACTGGCAAGCATACGTCTAACTCACGTTATGCTGATTGCGATAGCTAAATTACAATACTAGACCACAGCACAAACAGTGCCAATGACACAAAGGTAGATCACGGGTGCGCCGGATCACACTGACAAAGAAGCCTCAAAAAGAAGGAGCTAAGATTGGCCTCTACGCTTTGGCAAACGTTACAAGCTGACGTTTACCGTTACCGCGGACAAGCGAATACACGCGCTTTTCTGTCAGCATATGTTCGCGAGCCGGGTTTTCGCTTTACGTACTATCTGCGCAAAGTTGCCTTCTATAGCAAGCGAAAGAAATCCTTCGGCATCTTTCCTTATATTTACAATCGAATCCAACTTCATCACTATCGCTTCAAGTATGGCTTCGACATCTCCCCCACCACTGACATTGGCCCAGGTTTATTCATTGGGCACTTTGGAGGAGTCGTCATCAGTCCTCACGCGATTTTAGGAGCCAACGTTAACATTGCACAGGGCGTCACCATCGGCGCCACCAGCCGGGGTTCGCGCAAGGGGGCACCCACCTTAGAGGATCGAGTCTGGGTCGGCGCAAATGCAATTATCGTAGGAAAAGTGACAATTGGACACGATGCACTTATCGCTCCAGGCGCTTATGTCAACTTCGACGTACCCAGTACGGCTGTGATTGTGGGAAACCCGGGTAAAGTGGTCTCGACCGCCGGCTCCGTCGGTTACGTGAATAACACGATTGATCCTTTTACAACCGAAGATCTCAGAAATCAACAAGCCGCTCAAAGTCGCTCTGGGCTCGATACGGAACGTCCGAAAGGTACGACGGATAAATCTTAACCTGCTCCTTGAAACTGCATATCCATTGACTACGAACGAAAGTCTTACCCAGATAGGAAAACGGCCACTACATTGAGTCCGCAATTCGCCGACGCCGAAATCTCCACTCCATTTCGCGTACTACAGCAGCAAGCAGCGCCTTCGTCTTGCTGCCCATGTTGTCCAGGAGAGCCGGCGAGCGAAATGCCTTCAACGCAGCCTCTCGCGATGCAGTAAAGTTCCCTTGCTTTCTAAGGAAATATGCCATCGTTTCATAACGCTTGCCCTTCTCTGCACGAACGAGCATATGCCACTTTGAAGGAAGGACGCTCTCAATTTGTTCGTAGAACTTCGCCTCCATCGTTTCTCTGAACAGATCTCCCTGACTCCAGGCGGCGCTCCCCGGTGTGTGCATGTAATCTGCCATCACGCGATCGAGTAAAACGATATTCCCAGAAAGAGCTGCCAACACCCAGATGGGCCACTCAGTGACGGGCGCCAGATCAAAGTACCACGTCGGTAACTGACGGTGGATACCATTGCGAAACATAGCTGAAAGGCTAGGGATAAAACAGCTGTGAAGCATCTCCTTAAGTCCATACCGCCCAGCAGGTGTAGAAGGAGATCTATCTTGCTTTACTTCCCCGTCGCGCGAAACCACTCGAATGTAATGACCGCACAGATTTATCGACGGATCCGATTCCATAGCTTCCACCTGAATCGCTAACTTCTCAGGGTCTGTCCAATAGTCATCTCCATCCAGCCATGCAATGAACTTACCGCGGCATGCTTCAAAGGTCTCATAGTAGTTACGCTGAATGCCAACATTCTTATTTCGTTCCAATATCCTGATCACATCTGGATGCCGCTCTTGATAAGAACGAGCAACCGCGACGGTTGTGTCCTGAGAAGAGTCATCACCAATGACTATTTCGACTGGAAAGCCAGTTCGCTGCGCAAGCACGCTATCAAGAGCTCGTGGTAACCAGTTCGCTGAATTGAACGTAGTAATCGCCACGCTTACTACGGGAGCTGAGTTTAGCTCCGAACTTTCCATCGTGCCTGTCTCCTCTCATGTTTTTGGCCGCTAAAACTTGACGACCTATTTGTATGACGTAGTGTTGGCACTATCAAAAATTGCCGCTTAGTCTCGTGCAAAGCCGTAAAAGTAGGACGGTTCGTAATTGCCATATCCACCCAGGTGCCGGTTCCGTCTCGAGGCACAGAAAACTCGACAAAACGGATGACGCGTGGGAGGAGGCCAACGCGAATACCTGAAAAGGCCTTCCCTGGCCCCAAATCCAATCACTCCAAATTGCTGCTAATCGCGGATTGCCACGACTCGCCACTGGTCCCCAGCTCCCATAGCGGATATGGTACCCGATACCATTACATCGGCAATTGTTTTACAAGCGTACTTTACGCGTAAATGAGCAAGCGATCTGGCAATTTCCACCAAGTCCAAATCAATGAGCAGGTCATAAGTGCGCATCATTCGTACATTGTAGCCGCAGCCTTTCAGGAGATCCGCCGCCGATTGCTTAGAAAAGTAATGGACGTGGCCTATCGGTCGAACCATTCTCCAATTAGTCCCCTGAATGCGCGCCCTGATAGAGTCAGCATTCGGAAAGCAGGAATAGAAACGAGCTCCCGGCTTGAGAACACGAGAAACCTCAGACAACAGCGCGCGTGGATCAGACACATGCTCTAATACGTCGTTAGCCACCGCCACATCAAACTGAACGTCGGGCAACTGCGCGATGCTGTCATAGAATCCCGGCCTATCTTTCGACCAACTCCCAGGCTCGATCGCATGGCATTTCCAGTTCATCGCCTCGAAACTACGAAGCACAGCGCAATTGCCAGGGCCAATTTCAAGGTAATTCCCGGGCTCGCGAGCCCTTTCCGCGTCCACGATCCAACCATGCTTGCCGAGGCACTCCTCAGCGGTCTTGGCCTCAAATTGCTCGCTTACAACCTTTTGCCAACCCGCGCCATAGACGCTGAGAGAACCTTCGCTGTACAGCTGAAGAAGATAGTCCTGCTGAGGCAGCGGATCGGTGCTCCAATGGCCACAGTTGTCACAGGAAAAAATGGAGAAGCGACTCGTAGCTTTCGGATGAATTGTCAGCTTCTTACCAACAGGAGAGATATTAGCTGATGAGCAAACCGGGCACGACACAACTGCATCTAGGCGACCCAGATCTAAGGTTTCTTCTAATGAAGTCATTCGCGTTGCACTCCCAGGCCCACCCTACTGACCTCCGTAGTTTACATGCGCTAAAGCTCGATAGCAGTTATGTCCAGAATTGCGGTGCACGTTCAAGAAAACCAGCCTGCTGAACAAAATGCACCATCGATTCATATGGCGGATATTCTCGGCGGCAAACCAATGACATCATTTGGAAGCGCGTCTTTTTTGCAGCCAGCGTTTCAGCGCAGCCTTTCGCCTGGCCTTAATCCCCTTCCACTCATTCAGCATCAGCGAGGCTACCACGTAAGGCCATCCGTAATTTTTGCGGAGAATGCTGGCGTGCTCGCTATATCCGTCTATGTTGTCACAGAGCCCGCCCGAAGCGTGCCAGGCAACAACCTTATCAAACGCTTTCATCTTCGCACCGCGCAATGCCAATCGCTGGTTTACGTCATAATCAGCAAGGATCTTGTACCGCAGGTCATACGGAAGAAACGTCTGTCGACGGTAGAAGGTCCCTTGATGATGTAGCGTGTTTTTCAACTTGAGCATCGAACCACAGGAAGGAATAAACTCGCGCGTCCCATCGACTGACACACGAAAGGTCGCAACATCGATGTTCTCCCGACGTGCGAGTTCAAGCTCCTCCCTCGGCAACTGCAACAACTTATCTCCCGCATTCAAATGGAGGAGAAAGTCGCCCTGTGCAACGGCCTGGGCCTTATTCATCGCGTCATAGATACCCGTGTCCGGCTCGCTCAGCCAATAGTCGACCTTCTCATCCCATTCCTGCAACAACTCGACAGTTCCATCGCCGGAGTTGCCATCGATCACGATCAATTCAAAGTCGCGCGGGTCATGCTCGAAGATACTGTTCAGAATACTGGCAAGGTCGTCCTTGGCACGAAAGACAACGGTAATGATCGAAACCAGGGGCGGTTCAGTTCGCCCATGTCCGAGAGTCCGCCGGCCGCCTTCGCGCCGCTGGATCGTATTCGATTGCATGCCAAAAACTCCCTCAGTGGTTATGACGCGGATGTGGGTCTTTCACGGGCGCATCACATCGGAATATGCTTTCGAAATCTCATCAACAAATTTCTCGCCAGAATAATTCTGCCGTACGTGTTCGCAGCCCGCCAGGCCAAGTTGATTCGCCCTTTCGGGATCATCTATCAATTTGATGATCGCATCTGCAAGCTCTTTGCTGTTACCGTGCTGATGCAAATATCCGGTCACGTCATGTTCGACAACTTCCAACAGACCGCCGACAGCGGTCGCTACAACGGGTTTTTGCATCGCCATCGACTCCGCAATGCAAAGCCCAAAACCTTCTCGATGAGTAGAGAGCACGGATATATCCATTGCAGCAATCAGTCGAGATACATCGTTCCGATGGCCCGTAAAGACAAACTTGTCCGCAATACCCAATTCATTAAGTTTGTTGACTACTTCTTCATAGTGACGTCGATTCAAATCAACAAGGGAATTGTCGCCCACTACTAAAAACCGAGTATCGGGATGCTTACGTAGAACCTCGGCAGCAGCAGATGCCAAAGTAAAATAATCCTTCTGCGGATTGACTCTGGCAACCATTCCAACCACTGTGCATTCGGACGGAATTCCCAGTTCACGTCTGACCGCTGCATTGCTCGCGGCCATATCCATGGCTGGTATCTCTATCGCGTCATAGATAACGCGCGTTTTCTCGTCAGGCATAGAGACACCAAAATGACGCTTCGCTTCGTACGATACGAAGATGAAGCGATGAACCGGCAACAGCGTGAACTTCTCGCGCAGGCTAACGTCTGGGTAGGTGTTCCTGACATGGCACATCATGCGAGATCGCACCAGAAGGGCAGCAAGGCTGTTGTGATATGCCGCTTTGGTCTCGGAAAAGTGGACCACATCCGCTCCGACAGCTTGAAGTTGTCGCGCCACGGCACGCGACTCTTTGTAAAATCTGATTCCATGTCGCAGACTAGGCTCGGGGGGAGCATATGTTACCGTTTCGACCCCGAGCTTTTCGAACGAATCCATCAACGACGAAGCGTCATCCAGACAAAATACAACATGACGGAACCGGTCGTTCGTTGCCTCGACCATGCGAAGAGTAGCGATTTCAACTCCGCCCACACCACTCCACGGCATAAAGTGGGCAATTGTAAGCTTCTGGTCAGCTCTGTCTTCGCGATTCATTTATGCCACGGGGAATTGTGTGTGCGGGAAGTCGCCATCTCAATCGACGAAACCGAGACCCTCAGATATAGCATCATCGATTGATGCCGTTTACTTAGCATTAGCATATAAAAAGGACCTGACTATGGGAAGAATCTGACGCTTAACATTGTTCCTAAACATTAGGCCAATGGCAATCCCAAAAAGGGGCAGGAGCGCTATCGTCTGTAGAACAAACACTAGCATAGTGCGCGCCGGAAAGAGTATATCGACTGCATACGAGGCGACAGCAAACGGCACTGCACAGAGAAAGACCGGCCCCAAAACATTTCGAAAGACCTGGACGTAACCAACGTCTACGAGCCGGGAGACATAGCGTGGCCACAGAACGAGATGGACAACCAGGCTTGGCACCAGCGTACCGATTGCCACGCCGTAGAGTCCAAACCTGCGCGCCAGAATAATACTGAGCGTCAGGTTCGCTATGGCCTCTCCGAGTGCCCACTTGGCAAGCACTTGATGTTTTTCGACTCCAAAAGCGATCGAGATTCCCGTGGTGTTCGATAAGGAAAACATGAGAGCCGTCGCCAGAATGGCAAGCACCGTTCCCGATGTTTTGGAAAACTGAGGGCCCATCCACACCCCAATAAAGCTGCCACCCCGAATGATCAAAGTGATAACAATCGGCAGCGACAATGCCATAGCGGCCCGAGTTCCATTGTAATAAAGGGCTCGCAAGCCTGAAGTATCGCCTCGGGCTTCATACGAACTTGCAGCGGGAGTAAATGTTGTGGTCATCGCGGCGACGACCTGATCCGTATATCGGCACAGAGAATTTCCGATCGAGTAAAAGGTTACTGCGGAAGCCGAAATAAACGCGCCAACCACCAGGTTGTCTGACTGATAAACCAATTGAACCGCCACCGTTTGCAGGAAGGCGTAGATGCTATAGGACCAGATCTTGCGAAGAACTTCCCATCTGGGTTTGGTCAGCCGTATTCTCAGCTCCGGGTATACTCTTTTCGCGGTAAACATCAGCAAACCATTACCAACCACAGCGGCGAAAAGTTCACAGAGGGCGACTGCAACAATGCCGTGGCCGGCACGCAATACGCTCACAACACCAACCACGCGCAGAGTCAGCGTGGTCAGTGACACATAGCTCCGCAGATCGTAACGGTTCAGCGCGGAAAGCGTGGAGCTGAAAACTCCGAACGACATGGAAATTGTCGCCGTTACCCCAATGATTAGGATGGCTTCGCGAGCATCGACGGCCAGCGCCGCAGGGATTTTGAAGACGAGCGGAAACACTGCGGCAAGTCCGCCACTTAGCACAAGCAGAAATGCTCCGATTTGTAGACGAACCCAAAGCACTGCCGACAGGGCCTCGGAAGCCCCTTGATGATCCTGGGTAGCATGTCCCTTGGAAACGAACCTGACCACGGAACTGGCCATGCCCAGATCGAGGATAGACAGATAATTCACGGAGGAGATTGCCAGTACCCAGACCCCATAGGCCACATTTCCTAGCCGATGGACGATGAAGGGTGCCAGAAAGAATCCGACTGCCAGAGTGGCAGCCGTTGCAAGCCAGTTGGACAGTACACTCCGCGCAATGTGCCGTAAACGCAATTGCAAGCTAAAAACTCCTTTGCGCCGACTTCAAACCGTAACGAAAACATCTCTACTTCATCTGTTTTCAGAACCGCTATTGATGTTTGCGTGCGCAAAGTGATGGTAGCAGCGTCGTGACCCAATACTGAAAGTGATGGCACTCGATATCGTCACTTCCCCCTACCACTTTTGTATTAAAAGCACTTTCCTTTCCATCCTGCAGATGACGTATCATCAGTAAAAGCATCGTTCTCGACTGATCCGCGATCATGTATGCGGCAGCAGACATCGAGAGGATTTGTGACCCCTAAGAGCCCTCGCGTTGTACCCCCTCCACGGAGCGTTTGCCCGCCAGTTTCTTTGGCTGACCACACACTGCGATACACCTCGCGCATTGCGTCTCTCTCAGATGAGAGAACGCCTTACAGGAGAGTACGATGAAGCTGCTCTTCTGGCTTTGCGTCGCACTGGTGGCGTATGCATATTTCGGCTATGCTGTCTGGCTTTGGCTACTTGCCTGTCTGCGCAATCGGCCCATCCTCCGTAAGCCTATCTCGCCCAACGTGTCTATTATCATCGCTGCTCGGAATGAAGAAGCGAACCTGCCTCCCAAGCTCGAGAATCTTCAACTGCTGAACTTCCCTAAGGACCGGCTTCAGATTGTCATCGCCTCGGATGGATCGACAGATCGTACCGCCGACATTCTGCGTGCGCAAGCTTCCCACATCTGCCCCGTCATCCTCGACAAGTCAAACGGAAAGGCGTGCGCCCTGAATGAGGCCGTAAAGCGCGCCACTGGTGAAATTCTCGTCTTCCTCGATACACGGCAGTTTGTCGAGCCAGACGCAATCTCCGAACTGGTCGCCTGCTTCTCCGATGCAACCGTAGGTGCCGTTAGCGGAGAGTTGCTGCTCGAATGGATCTCCACAGCCCCCATCCTCGGATGCTCTCGGTATCTACTGGAAGATCGAAAAGGCTGTGCGTAAACTCGAGTCCGCGTCCGGTTCGGTTGTCGGAGTAACCGGAGCTATCTACGCGATACGACGTGAACTCTACACGGAGATACCCGACGGAACCATCCTCGACGATGTTTTTGTCCCGATGAATGTTGCTCGTAAGGGCAGACGGGTCATCTTTCAGCCGTCAGCGATAGCGCGCGACCGACTTTTCAGTGAAAAGGGAAAAGAGTTCTCGCGCAAGGTCCGCACTCTGACAGGAAACTACCAGTTGCTGCGACTGTCGCCATGGCTACTCTCGCCGGCAAACCCTCTTCTCTTTCGCTTTATCAGCCATAAACTTCTACGACTTCTGGTCCCGCTCCTCTTAGTCCTCATGCTTTTTGCTTCAGCGATGATTAGCGGACCGGTTTTTCGAGCAATTTTCTGGCTTCAGATACTCTTCTACGTTTTGGCCGTCCTCGGATCGCTCAGTCCATCCACCAGGAGATTAAAACCAGTCGCAATCGCCAATACCTTTGTCATGCTCAACGCGGCGGCCGCTCTCGCGTTCTACAATTTCGTCGCAGGGCGAAATAGAGTATGGGTTTAGTAAACTAGTTCTGTAAAGGTCATTGTACAGGCTTCATGGAGATCACACCTTGGGAACAGGCATTGGACACTACATTCCGCTAGTCGCCTACTTGGGCTTCTGGATCATGTGCCTCGTCTCGTTGGGGGGAAGGCCTCTTCTCGGCCTCTATTACATGATGCCATTCCTCCCGTATCGCACAATGCGGGACCACTTCCTCGACTTTCCTCTGGGCGGCAACGTATTGACCATACTTGTCATTGCCGTCATCATCGGGGCTCTCATACGCGGGAAGCATCTTGCTAAATCGAAGCTCTATCTGATTTGGCTTGTCTATGGCGTCTATCTCTATCTCTCAATGTGGATCGGCGTTGCGCTCGTAAATGCACCCGCTACCACTTTGGCTCTCGGACGCCAACTTCGCTAACTGGAAAGATTACATGCTCATCCCATTGATCTTTGTGGCAGCAGGCATGGTTATTGAAGACCGAAAAGCCGTCAGAACGATCGTGATTTTGACCGCCATCTCCCTTTTGTTCATTGACAGAAGCAGCCTGCTCGAGAGCATGTCGAGAACATGGGCAACCTTCGATGAGAACAAACGCGACGGCGGTCCACTAGCCTATGGCTCAAACCAGACAGCAGCGTTTTTGGTGCAGTTTGGTATGTTCTTTTGGGGATTCATACAATTCGTCAAGCGGAAGAAGGTTAAATTAGCCGGTTATGCGATCGTGGCGACCACGCTGCTTGCAGCGATGTACACGTTCTCTCGCGCCGGTTACCTCGCGGTAATCGTTAGCGTCTTAATCCTCGGTATCTTGAAGGATCGGAAGCTCCTTCTGGTCTTGGGTGCCTTCCTGCTCACATGGCAAACTATCGTTCCTACTGCCGTGCGCGAGCGCGTCAATATGACTCAGAATTCCAGCGGAGAACTTGAAGCCTCGGCCCAGGAGCGAGTCAACCTCTGGCAGGATGCAGAGAAGTCAATTATCCGCAGTCCAATCGTAGGAGAGGGTTTTGCCACCTTCCAAATGCAAGAGCATGTTGCCGACCTGAAAGACACTCACAACTGGTACGTCAAGGTTATGGTTGAAACCGGTATTATCGGCATGATCATGGCTCTTTTCCTCCTTCAACAGGTGCTCTCAGTATCTTTTCGCCTCTTCAGGCGCGCCACCGATCCTCTCTATCAAGGTCTTGGCCTCGGCCTGTTTCTTGCGACTTGCGCCAGTATCGTCGCTAACTTCTTTGGCGACCGGTGGACCTACGTTGAGATCACAGGTCTTCTATGGATTCTCGTCGCAGCTGCGCTTCGCGCGGCCGAGTTCACCATCTCGGAACCAACGACAGAATCTGCAGACGTTGATTCCAGCATCGCGGTCAACCCATACTTGGCCTATCGATAGAGTTCTTTGCCGTGTTTTCCCATCTTCAATCTGCCCCTACAGAAACTGCTCGCTGGAAACTCCTAAATGAGTATGATCGCCGCCGTACCCTTGGAAGATTCAAGCCTCAATGATGCAAATCATGCTGCACTGCCTCATGTACTGCTTGTGCTCGATCAGTTTTCCAGGACTCTTGGCGGCGGAGAACGAATCGTACTTAAACTCGCGGCCCTTCTGCCGCAATATGGATACCGCGCTTCGATCCTGACCTTTTCCATCCACCCCGAAAGCGCGGCCCTCAAATCGCCGCCATGTCCAATTTATGTACTGCCACTGCAACGCACCTACGACCTCACCGCGCTGCGTGCTGCTTTCAACCTCAGGCGCTTCCTCCGAGAGCAACGAATCCAGATCGTTCAGACTTTTTTTGAAAGCTCCGACATCTGGGCAGGATTCGTTACCAAGGCAATGTCGAAGTCAAAGTTGATATGGAGCCGCAGGGACATGGGCATCCTCAGGACGCGCAAGCACCATACTGCCTATAGACTCATGGCCGGCATCCCGGACGCAGTCTTCGCCGTCTCAGAACAAGTCCGTCAGCACTGCATCGAAGTCGACCGAATCGATGCCGCTCGGGTCCAGACCGTCTACAACGGCCTCGATCTCTCCGGTTGGAATGCTAGGCCCTCTAGGACTTCCGCCGAACTCGTCGTCACTACTGTGGGAAACATCCGTCGGGTCAAAGGCCACGACATCTTCATCAAGGCCGCTGCATCCATCGTGCCGTACTTTCCCAATGTCTCCTTCAGCATTGCCGGCGAGGTACTCGAGCACGACTATTTCGCAGAACTGCAAACCCTCGTCAGAGATCTCGACCCTCACAAATCATCTCCATTTCGTTGGCGGCATTACCGATATGCACGAGCATCTCTCTGCGGCCGACATCTTCGTCCTTCCCTCTCGCAGCGAAGGCTTCTCCAATGCCATTATCGAGGCCATGGCAGCCTCCCTCCCTGTCGTCGCAACCAACGTCGGAGGAAATGCAGAAGCCGTAAAAAATGGGGTCACTGGCTTTATTGTTCCCGCGGAAGATGCTTCGGCACTGTCCGCGGCTATCACCCATTTGCTCTCTGATCCGTCTCAGGCAAAGGCAATGGGCGCAGCCGGAAAAGCTCTCGTCGCCGAATGCTTTACCACTGAAGCCATGATGGATCGAATCACCACCACATACCGAAACCTGCTCGCTCCCAACCCCTCATTGGCTACAGATCGAGCCAGTCAATTACTTTAGGTCCCAATGAAGTGGTGTCAAGCCTCTGATCCATCTATCCATCAGCAAATCAATAACATACGTATTGCCTTTTAATTCACATCCACCTGTCATACTATATATAGCGATAAAAGAGAAAGCCTTCGGCGGATAGCTGGGGCTTTCCCTTTTAAGTTCAACCATAGCCACGAGCCATCTCATCTAAAGCATATGAAATGAATACTTTACCGCGACGATATCCACCAAACCCGCGAATCAAGAGACTTCCTTCAGGCAAGACTGATAAAGTCCGAAGATAACTCGTTTACATTGAATACTTTGCACTGGAATTTACGGGGGGGCACTAGTCCAAATACGTCGCACGGATCTAGTCTCTAAGCTGTAACACGCCAGTAGGCCGGATCGAAATATTTAGGAAGCAGCCTTCAGTGTCCCCGTCGATACTTCCGATTCAGGCTCGTTGGTCTGCGGAGCCTGGGCCGCGGCGGTAATTACTTGACGTGTTGCAAAGGCGAGAAGTGCCGCCAGCAGCAAACAGTCAACCGCGAGCCGCCCAACCTGAACGTTCGGATCGTACTGCGCTCTTCGCTCGAAGATGGGGAGAATGAACCAGAATGTCAAAACGCCACCGACGAGCGGCAGCTTGAACTTCAGGCTCTTTTGGGTCAAGGCAAAACAAAGCAGAACAACCAGAAAAACATAATCGTAGATGAGGTGCTGAACAAAAAAGAGACTGGCGACCGAGATGAGCGTGAATTCCGCAGCGCGAGAGAGTCGAAAACGGCTCAGCAAAAACGCATACGCAAAGCTGCCTAACAACCCAAGAGCGTAAGCGCAGTGTCGTGCGCTAATGGCGGCAACGTGAGATTTGAGAACCTGCTCAGTCAGCGTCATCAAGTCTGCGAAGCCTGGGCTGATGGAAGTCGGGCTGGCGGACACCTTCAATGGTTCGACCGCGAGCTTGAGAAGCGGCGTCCCGACAAACAGCCAGACGCCCAGCAGTCCCACAGCAGGAACTACCGCAGCATAAAGGAGGAAGCGCCACCGGCCACGAAGAAGAAAGAGAAAAACAGCCACAGGTGCGAAGCTGTACTTGGCTAAGCTAAACCCGAACGACAAGCCACCCAGCATCGCCGAAGTAGCCACAAATGCGCCCGTCAAGAAGAACAGCTCGAAAAATGACATCTGCCCAACTTCCAGCACGACGCGGAAGGGTGAGCTCATCCAGAGGAGACACAGCGCCAATACAGTCTGGAAACGATCCAGGTTGAAAAGCCGCCTGAGCATGAGGATGCAGGCTACCGAGAGGCAAATGGTGCCCACCATCCAAACGATCTCAGCAGATTGAAAGCTCACGAAACCTAGCGGAAGAAGAACCAGATAGAGAAGGTGAAGATAGTTCGGCGTAACAAAATGGACATAGTGGTGCGGATAGTGTGTAAGCACTCCTGCCACGGATCGATATGTTGCCGGACCAGAAGAGCTCCCATCCACTGAAGGTCATGGGAGTGGTACTCAATAGCGTGTCGGATTCCTGTCGCAAGCGAGATAAGCCCAGCAAGGCTAAGTGGGACAAGGACTATAATTTGAGTCGATCTAAATCCCCAGACCTTGCGCATCGAACTTCTATATCTCCATTAGGAACCAACAGCCGCATCATAGTGCGGTTGAGCAGCAGGATAGCACACGAAAAAGCTGTAGAACCCATATGCGATTGACCCGCATCTTTAGTCATTGCTGTGTCAAAGTGGCACTTGAGGCGCACACATCATCGCCCTGCACAAACAACAGTTTCTACATCAACGCAGAGCGATATGGGAAAATAGGCAAGATGGCAACGGTCGACGTCATTATCCCTGCATTCAACGGTGCTAAATACCTGCCGGCCGCCCTTGAGAGCGTTGCTTCACAAACGTTTGATGACTGGCGGATTTTACTGGTAGACGATGGCAGCACAGACAACACTGCAGAAGTAGTTGACCCATTCCTGGAGCGCTTCGGTTCCAGGATGACATACATCAAGCAGAATAATCGTGGCCTGCCAGCGGCAAGAAACACTGCCATTCGTGCCTCAACGGGTGAATTCCTTGCCCTGCTCGATGCCGATGATGTGTGGTTGCCCTGCCGGCTCTCAGAGTCTGTGAAGACCTTGAAGGAACGGCCGCAAGCTGGCCTGGCCTATGGCCTGATCACAAGCATCGACCAGGATGGCAACCCCGGAAAAACGTTTCTGGGAAATCCAAGATATGCCGAGGGTCATATCGCGCCGCATATCTACATGAAAAAGGTCGACCTACCCTGTCCGACAATTACCTTCCGCAGGCAATGCCTCGATGAGATCGGCATCTTCGACGAGACGATGCGTGCCACAGAAGATCGCGATCTCTGGCTACGAATCGCCCTGCGTTACGAAGTTGCTTTTGTTCCCAAAGTCCTCGCCTACTATCGGGTGTCTCCGAACTCTATGTCTACGGATACCCAGCGAATGCTTACGGCACAACTGCATTTCATCCGCAAACATTACGGATCGGAAGGTTGCGGTCTGCGTCCCCGCCAGATCGCCTGGGCCAGGGTCTATAAGCAGCGAGCGGAAGCACTCAAGATGCAGAACCGCCCGTGGGCAGCATTCCTGAGTTCCTTGCGAGCTGTAGCTCTCTATCCTTTGGATTTGGACAACCCCAGAACCGCCGGATCGCTCTTTCTAAATTGGATCGGAAGCCGCAAACACGGTTAGGCTGTGTTTCCACGGTCACGAAAGTACCGATAACCACCCCACACACTTGTTACAAGAATTGCCGCGCCCAAGGACTTCATAACTACAGAAACATGTGAGGTGCTACGAGAAGGGACTGGTTCAGGCTGAATCGAGCTCTTATCGATTGTTTTGATGGGGTAATCTCCATAGCCATACTCGTGCCAAGTCTCGTCCTTCAGGTGCGGGTCTCCACAACTCCCATTGGTCTCATGCAACCAGGTTGCAGGACACTTCCAGCCACTCTTAGGACGAAACGTAACATTATTGCTAAAGCTAGCACCAGGGTTCGTGAACATCTTCAGATCGGTATTGCTGTAGATCGGCGAGGGGTAGCTCCCATCCTCAGTTCGGAAAGCCGATAAAGATGTTGTTGTCATATTTGATAGCGGCGTTAGGTGATGGATTCCCCGGGTACTCGATCTCCAAAGCAATGCGATTAGCCGAGTAAATAATGTTTCGCTGGAATATGGCCGGAAGATGGTCGGGCACATTGATGACAATGGCCGTATCGCCCGCACGGCAAAACAGGCTCAATCGATCGTTGAACCCAAGCGGCGTCCCCGGGATCGCTTTGGACATAGCCCTGCAATTTCCAACGATAAGACTGTCGGTTATCGTTGCTGCCGCACCGCCCACCTTGATCTGTTGTCCCATACTGCTAAAGGCGCGAGTATTCGTAACCGTCATGCTCGAACCTGCGCCGCCAACGTGAAGCGCGTCTAGGCCGTCCTGCGTGTTGAAGCTGACCACACCATCATCGAAGTGCACCTGCCAACCTGGCGGCGGACTATCGATGGTCGCCGTCCCGAAGCCATCACCATATCCCCCATGGTCCTGATCCGTGCAGTCTCCATATGGGATCGGATGCACAATCGGATATTCCTCTGCACAACCATTCCAACTGATGTTGTAGTGAGATACCTTGAGCGATCCCACACCAGTAGTTCCGTTATTTACAGTCCGCGTTCCAACCCGAACTCGCATTACCTAAGATGTCGATGTAATCCATCACGACACCGTCGCCGGTTGGACCGTATAAGCCTGATCCGGCGAGTCCGTGAATATGAAGGTCCGTAAGCGTATCGTGGGTTGACGTGTTGCTTAGCACGATTCCAACCTGAGCGAAGTCCTGTGAATCGCATCCAACTCTCTGGGATGCCTTGCCGCAAGCTGAGAAGTCCGTAATATCGAGACAAGCAACATCTACATACGAAGCACCGGCCAGACTCATGACGGCAAAAGCACCCGATCCTCCGTGCAGTTGCGTCTTAGCGGAAGCACTATGACACGAAGCGTAATTCTCCCCTAGAATGCGCGTGTGCTGCGTGGGAGTGCCCGACGGCGGCGCTGGCATCCCGGAATTGGCAGCATCCCCGGCAAGACCCCAGCCATCGTAAGTTTTGGTATTGTTCAAGCCTATCCTGTAGGAGACTCCGGTCCCGATAGATCCACGAATGATGGCCGTATCTCCACCCGCAATCACCCAGCCCCACGCTGGAAAGGACTTGCCGTCAGCGTACATCCCATCCGTATATAGCATGCGGACATCGTTGAACGCACAATGCTTGTTCACGCCGGAACCAGGGTAAGGCGCGTCTGCCTTACCATCACACTGGCCTTGGGTTTTGTTGGTGGAATAGCGCGTGCCCCCGTCCGGTCGAACGTACCACGTCGCACCGAAGAGGGGAGCACACGCACACACTAGAATCACTACACAAAGAGCTCTAACGAATACGCGGCTATTGTGGAAACTCATACGCTCCAATACTCGGAGGATTCGGCCGAGTAACGCCAGTATAGTCGAGAGTAATAGTGGGGAGGGTCATGCCAGCACCGATGACAGGACTTGAAGCGGATGCCGGTGCCATGTTGCCGTAGCCATAAAGATGATAAGTTTCGTCCGTAAGCTTCGGATCGGAACATATAGCATTGCTCTCCCCAAGTATCGGACATGTCCAGTTAGCTCTGTACCCGTAGTAGGAGTTGTTCGTCCAGCTCGCACCGGGGTTCTCCAACATATTGAGATCGGTGCTGCTGAAAATCGGCGTCGGATTTGCCGTATTACCAGAATTGTAGAACCCTACAAACACGTTATTGTTGAACTTGAGCGTGTTGGTCGGTCCGATGTCTGCAGTCGCGTATTCCACTTCTAGCGCAATCGAACCATCCGTGTACACCGTATTGTTTTGGAAGGCCGCTGGGTCGCCCGGAGTGACGTTGATAGCGACCGCCGTGTTCCCCGCACGGCAGGGCGATGCAAGGATAGAACCGAAACCTGTGGGCGTACCAGGAATTGCCTGCGTTGACATAGCCATGCAATTTCCGACGATGACGCTGTTCTGGATGGTCGCTGTCGCCCCACCCACTTTGAGTTGCTGCCCCTCGTTACCAAAGGCCAGAACCCGCGTGTCGGTCATCGTAGAACCCGGACCGCCAATGTGCAGCGCGTCCAGCCCGTCCTGCGTGTTATAGCTAACGATGCCGTTATCGAAGTGCACCTGCCATCCGGGAGCGGGACTATCGACCGTCGCTGTACCGAATCCATCGCCGTACCCCCCGCTCGACTGATCTGTGCAGCTGAAATACGGAAGCGGATCGACAATGGGATACTCCTCGACACACCCATTCCAGCTAATGTTGAAATTCTGAACGAGCATCGACCCAACTCCAGTCGTGCCACTGCCGTCGTCAGCATTCCAACCAGCATTCGCATTTCCTAAGATGTAAAGATCCGTGGCGACAAACCCGTCACCGGGGGCTCCGAGGATGCCAGCCCCGGCCAAGCCATGCAACCGGATGTCCGTCAAAGTGATATGGGTGGATTGATTACTAAGCTCAATGCCATTATTTGCGTAGTCAGCCACGACATTGCCGTTTATTACACAAGGAATAGTATCGCTGGATCGACCGCAGTTCGAGAAATCCGTAATGTCGAGACAAGCCACATCCACATAAGAGGAGCCATTCAGGATCATAACGGCGCCCACTCCCCAGCCGCCGTGCAGTTGAGTCCTGGCAGACTGGCTTGGGCATGATCGGTAGTTCTCGCCAAGAATGCGTGTGTGCTGTGATGCAGTTCCTGACGGAGGTGCTGGCATACCGGAGCCACCCAGATCGCCAGCGATTCCCCACCCCATATAATTTATCGCGTCATTCTGACCAATTCTGTAGGAGACGCCTGTTCCAATGGATCCGCGGATAATGACCGTGTCGCCGCCAGCAATCACCCAACCCCAGGCTGGAAACGACGTGCCGGTAGCATACGTACCATCCGTATACAGCATCCGCACGTCGTTGAACGCGCAATGCTGGTTCACACCAGAGCCAGAGTAAGGCGCATCCGCCTTACCATCACATTGGCCAGTAGTCACATTCGAAGAATACCGTGTGCCTCCATCGGGCCGAACATACCAAGTCGTCCCTGGTCCTGCAGCCTGTTGCGCAGCTGACACAGTAAGAGCGATCGCAGCTGATTGCGTCTGGGCTGGATTGCTATTGTCCGTTACAACTGCGATAAATTGGGACGTTCCAGCTGCCGTAGGTGTACCCGAAATTACGCCGGTGGTAGCTGCCAGAGTGAGCCCGGCAGGAAGACTACCGGATTTGATTGACCAGGTATAAGACGGCGTCCCCCCACTTGCCTGTATAGGTGCCGAATAGGCAGTGCCTACACTCCCGGAAGATAACGTTGAAGACATGATCGCCAGTTGAGAAGATCCGACAGTGATCGATTCCGATGCGGCGATTGCCTGCGCGGGGTTCGCTGAATCAGCGACTGCGACCGTGAAGCTGAAGGTTCCGTTAGCTGTTGGCGTACCGGATATCACGCCACTCGGCGCCAGAGTTAGTCCCGCTGGCAAGCTTCCGGATAAGATCGCCCAGTTATAAGACGGCGTTCCTCCACTCGCCTGCAAGGAAGTGGTGTAAGAAGTACCGATGCCCCCCGAAGGTAGCGTCGACGATGTAATAGCGAGCTTAGAACGCGCGACAACGATCGAGGCAGATATCGAATTGACCTGCGCCGGGTTTCCAGAGTCCGCAACCTTAACCGTAAAACTGGAAGTCCCACCAGCACTCGGCTTACCAGAAACCACCCCGGTCGAGGTAGCTAGGCTGAGTCCAGATGGCAGACTGCCGGATGTGATCGACCAGGTATAACCCGGTGTGCCTCCACTTGCATTTAGCGATGCCGAATAAGCCGCACCTACACTCCCGGCAGATAGCTGTAATGGCATGATTGTCAGTTGAGACGGCGCGACAATGATCGAGGCGTTTGTCGATCTTGTTTGGCTGGGACTTCCCGAGTCCGCAACAGTGGCCGTAAAACTGAATGTCCCGCTCGCGGTCGGTGTACCGGTAATTAAACCGGTCGATGACACAAGAGAGAGACCCGCCGGCAATTGTCCAGAGGTGATTGACCATGCATAGGTCGGCGCACCTCCGGCCGCATTGAGCACACTGGCGTAGGGTTGATTCGCCACAGCTCCCGGAAGAACGGCCGAGCTGATTACCAGATTGGAAGACGTTGCGGGAGCCGTGACGGTTACAGGCACAGGCTGCGACTGCTCCCCGTTCTGCAAATTTTGAACCTTCAACTGAACAGTGGCGGGAGTCGCAAGATTACTACCTTCGACTGCCCCAGATAATGTATTGGCATCCACAACGGTTGTGGGAAGCGCATGCCCATTCCAAAGAATGGCTGCCTTATCCGTAAAATGATCTCCCACCACCCGAATGATCTGGCTTTGCGTACCCACCGCTATAGTCTGCGGAAGAATTTGGCTGATACTCGGAGCCGTGGATTGAGAGAGCCCGGGGTTTCCGCATCCCACTATGGGCAAGTAAATAGAAATGCCAATGCTGGTCACGATCGTCTTTAATACTTTTCCCAAAACGCACCTCTAGGTTCGTTGAACTTACTCGGCCGAACAAACCGATAAAAAAAATACTTCAGGCCACTTACTAAGTACCCACAGTTAGAATCGGCCGTGTTAGTACTTAGAATCAGTAGATATAAGTGCAACTTACGTGTTATCCGTAACACCGTAAGCAAAAAAGGCGTGAGTCTACGCGCTGATCCACAGTTCCTCCGCGTGGTTCAGTTCCAGGTCAATCTAAGTTAGGAGCCTAGCGTTACTCGCAACACGAGAGTATTCCCCGTTAGAGCTGGATATTCCACTTTCGTGGTAGTGGAGCTAGTCCGGCACTATCGGAGGTGGACCTCATGGGGTGTCTCAGACTAATACCTAAGCCACCTTCCTGCATGAAGCCATCATGAGCGATGGGGATTAATTCGGGGGAGGTAAAAACGGACATATCGAACGAAACTCGTGCCTTCCTAAGAAAGATAGCTCGCATGAGCAAATCTCCTAAATCATTAGAACCGGCAGAGTAAAAGTAGCCACAAATTCAACTCAGTGGCGAACATCTTGAAGGATTACTCGTTTCTTATATCACATACAATCTCCATTGATCGCAACCAAACCTGAATATTGTTCTCTCCCCAAATTAAACAACTGAAAGACCTCGGCGCATTTTCTCCCACCACAACAATTTTCGAAACCCAAGCTAAAATTCACCAGCGCTGAAGCGCTGAAGAATCTATGAGTTGGTTATTATGATTGCGTTGGCGAAATTTCGTCCTCGTCTAAAACGCAAAGGAGCAGGGAATCTATCCCTGCTCCTCCACCGCACTAACCCAAATCAAATCCGTTAACAGCGCACAATCTTAGGCGACTGAATTCCCTTCGTTGCATTACGAGAATCCACCACTAGCTTTGCCTTGCTGACGATGTCTTCGTAGTCATAGTCGGAATGATCCGTCATAATCAAAACGCAGTCGTATTGTTCGAGACTCTCCAGCGGAGTACAGGTCATATTCAGGTTGTAATGACGCCCTCGACCAACCGTAGGAAAGTAAGGATCGTTGTAGAGAACTTCGGCACCCTGTTCGCGCAACAACTCAATCACTGTAAGCGACGGAGACTCGCGTAAATCGTCGATGTCCTTTTTGTAAGCCATGCCAAGCATCAGAATTCTCGAGCCATTCAATGCCTTCTTATGCCCATTCAGGCCCTTCGCGACATATTGCACAACGTGCGCTGGCATCGACTCATTGACCTCTCCGGCCAACTCAATGAACCGAGTGTTGAAGTCGTATTCCTTCGCCTTCCAACTCAGATAAAAAGGATCGATCGGAATGCAATGTCCTCCGAGCCCTGGTCCCGGATAGAAGGGATGAAATCCAAATGGCTTCGTCGAAGCAGCGTCGATGACCTCCCATATGTCCACACCCATGCGCAGCGACAGCAGCTTCAATTCATTGACCAGCGCAATGTTCACGCACCGGTAAATATTCTCGAGCAGCTTGGTCATCTCTGCCACACGCGTCGAGGACACTCTGACAGCCCGCGTAAATATTCCTTGATACAAAACCGCGGCAAGCTCAGTGGCTATCTCTTCATGCCCGCCCACCACCTTCGGAATATCATGCCGCGCCACCGTCACATTGCCCGGATCTTCCCGCTCTGGAGAGAACGCCACATAGAAGACGCCTGCCTCGGCGACACCTCCCTTGCCCTGGACCTTCAGCCCATGCAGATTCCCAGCTTCCAGAAGCGGAATCATCAGCTCTTCCGTCGTCCCGGGATACGTCGTACTTTCGAGCACAATCAACTGACCCTCTTGAATCCACGGGGCCGCCGACTTGGTCGTATTCTCCACATAGCTCAAATCCGGTTCCCGATGTTCTGTCAGCGGAGTCGGGACGCACATGATGATGGCGTCCTGATCCGACAGATGCGAGAAATCCGTTGTAGCCGTAAACCCATGCTGCCGCGCCGCCTGAATCTCTTCTTTCGCAATGCGGTAGATATAGGATCGGCCGGCTTCCAGGTCGGTCACCTTATTGGCATCGATGTCGAAGCCCGTCACTTTGAATCCTGCTTCGGAAAGAAGCAGCGAAAGCGGCAGCCCAACATACCCAAGCCCAATGACTCCTATCTTGGCTGTGCGGCTCTCAAGGCGATTGAGACGCTCCTGGGCAATCTTCGGTAGGACAATTTGGTTCGTAGTCACCATGTCAGGATTATCGCATCCGGCCGATTACGCCCCATGTTTCGCTTAAATACGCATCTAAGCCGATAATCGCCTCATGACCGCTCCGAGCAGGACGGCATGCGCAGAAACTGCACAAAAGTTGCATCGACTCGAACCGTCGTGCCAGAAATACTGAACACCCACACCGTCACTGGATTTGCGTAGAGCCGTTGTGCTCCGTGCGGCTGACAGGGAGGCATCCGATGCAACATAATCTTGATACAGCCCCTGCGACAGCTCAGGGCGGAGGATAGATGGCTCGTTATCTCATTACAGGAATCGCCGGCTTTATCGGGTCATCTCTGGCCCACGCTCTCGTTGACCAGGGACACCACGTTCAGGGAATCGACAATCTCTCGACCGGAAACCTCGATAATCTCTCCGACATTCGCAATGCGATCTCGTTCCAGCAAATGGACCTGCAAGATGCCGCAGGACTCAAGTCCGCCTGTGAAGGCGTCGACTACGTGCTCCATCAAGCCGCCCTCGCCTCCGTCCCACGCTCCGTCAAGGACCCCGTTGCCTCACACGAGTCCAACATCAACGGAACCCTTAATCTTCTTCTCGCTGCACGCGACGCCCGCGTCCGCCGTATCGTCTACGCCGCATCCTCTTCGGCCTACGGAGATCAGCCCACCCAGCCCAAGCAGGAGGACATGCTGCCCGGTCCTCTCTCGCCGTATGCCGTACAGAAGCTCACCTGCGAATACTACATTCAGTCCTTCTACCGCACCTATGGCTTAGAAGGCATTTGTCTCCGCTACTTCAACATCTTCGGCCCCCGCCAGGCCGCCGACTCCCCTTACTCCGGCGTCATCGCCCAGTTCACCTACAAGATGATGGCCGGTGAGACGCCGACTATCTTCGGCGACGGCCTCACCAGCCGCGACTTCAACTACATCGACAACGCCGTCAGCGCCAACCTGTTGGCCTGCTGCGCTCCCAGCGAAGTAGCCACTGGCCGCGTCTTCAATGTCGGGACTGGAAAGAGCCATACCTTGAACGAGGTTTACGCTGTCATCGCCGAACAGATCGGCTTCGCCGGCAAACCTAACTATGGTCCCTCTCGGGAAGGTGACATCAAACACTCCCTCGCAGACATCACCCGCGCCACCAGCGAACTCAACTATCAGCCGAAGGCTCAGTTCCACGAGGGTCTGCGGAAGACCGTAGCCTGGTATCTGAAAGAAAAAGCGAAAAAGCAACCTGTTGGAGTACCACGATAATCGCCCGGCAATTTGCTGCTGTCGTCAAAGCCGCGCGATTCCGCTCTTCTGGCCTCGTTGGATCGACGACAACTCTCGCAAAAAAAATGAGTGAGAAAGTCTTCTTCACACTAACGGACAAACGAGAAAGGAATTAGGACCTGACAGGAGCGCTCCCGGCACCCCTGTCAGATCCAGGGAGAGAAACTAGATCCGCTTCCTGCGGAACAGCAAAGCAGCAGAACCGACCAATCCGGTTCCTAGCAACAACAGTGTGCTTGGCTCCGGAATGCCCGGTGATGTAACGGGAGACGATATCGTACCAAAGAAGTCCAAACCCGAAGGATCGAAATCTCCACCTGCGGGGCCCGTACCAGCCTGGAGCACTTGGAACGTTAGCTTGTTATCGCCAATTGAGAACGCCGACGCGGGTAGCACGACGTCAGTCACCGTCTGGCACTGAATGCCTGTCGATTCACAGTGACCATCAAGACCGCCGCCGAACCCCTGCAGTAGCGTGCCGTTAAGCGAAACGCTCGCCGTATCGTCGGCTAGAACACCGATCGATCCACTGTAACCCAAGAGACCACTACCCAAATCTACGGTGAAAGTATAGATACCAAATTGTGGATTGATCGTACCGGTGGGACCAGCCGTGGGAGAAACACCCACCCACGCCGAACCCGGAATCGCAGCTGCCCAGACCGGAGTTACGCCGATCAATGTGAAGCTAGTGCCGATATTTCCAAGATATGCGAAGGTTCCGGTTGCCGTAGTAGCGGTGTAAATCGTATCACCAGTGGCGGACCCAGCCTGGCTTGCGATTGTGATTGTGTTAGCGGACGCGAAAGCGGTCATGAGTATTACCACCGCTCCTAACCCTGAGAGTCTTGAGTAAAGCTTCATTGAGTCCTCCTTAATTTCCGCATGAATGCGGTGTGCTCTTTGGCTAACGGGGTCCCAAGACAGCTCGTACAAAACACCTTCGTGAACGATAAAGTTCCAGTTCTACCTTGCTGGAGTTCCTAATTTGCAGCTTTCGTGCCACCTAACTTAGAGGTGCGAGCACCTCAAGCGCCACAATAATACTCTTGTTGTCAACTACTTGGCCGGAATCTTTTGAATTAATATGCATTTTTTTGCATACACACCTGCTAAACTAGCATCAGCCGTCATTAAGCTCGCTCAAATATTTTTTGACCCTTTCGATATTTCAAGATCGCATGACAGATGGTGGGGCACTCACCCATCTCTAACTACTCAAAATCGGTTTCTGATACGGCCAAGCCAACCCAACGCCTGCGAAGCCGTCCAAGAACAATAGGAAGAACTCGCAAAGCAGGATAAAGAATGTCAGTACCCTCAACCCCCTTGGCGTCACCCGTCATCAGTTCTCTTCTATTCAAAAGAATCCTGATCCTTCTGTTGCTGCTTCTTCCAGCTCTAGCGCCTGTCCTTGCTCCCGCCGCGTCCCCGCTCACCGGCAACGCTCTCAACGACGGTTATCACGACATGTATAACCTGCAGTTCCCCGCAGCCCACATCAAGTTCGAACAATGGATGACCTCCCACCCCGCCGACCCCATGGGCCCGGTCTCTGACGCCGCCGCCTGGCTCTTCGCCGAGTTCGACCGCCTCCACGTCATCGACGTCCAGCTCTTCGCCGATCAGAGCCGTTTCGACAACCGCGAACGCCTCACTCCCGACTCCATCGTCCGCAAGCACTTCGACGACCGCACCGACCAGGCCGGCCAACTCGCGGACACTGCCCTCCAGCACAACCCCAACGACGCCAACGCTCTCTACGTCAAGACACTCATCTCCGGCATGCGCTCCGACTACGCCCTCATGATCGAAAAGCGCGACCTCGCCGCTCTCAACTACAGCAAGGAGGCCAGCGCATTCTCCAAACAGGCCCTCGCCGCGGACCCCACCCTCTACGACGCCCACCTCGCCAGCGGCGTCGAGAACTACATGCTTAGCCTCAAATGGGCGCCCCTTCGCTGGCTCCTCAACTTCACCGGAGCCTCCACCAGCCGCGAAGAAGGCCTCCGGCTCCTCCACCTCACCGCCGAAAAGGGCCACTACCTCGCCCCCTTCGCCCGCATGATGCTCGCCGTCGCCGCCCTACGCGACAATCACCCACAGGAGGCCCGCGACATCCTCACCGCTCTTTCGAAGGAATACCCTCAGAACTCCCTCTACGCGCAAGAACTCGCACGCATCCATTAGCACCCCTCGCCTCCCTGCCAGATAATCCAACACCAAATTCGACTCAGCGTGTACGCTGGATGCACTCACTGGCCCATCAGACGATCGGTCATCTATTAGGAATGCAGTTATCCCCAAGTAACCGAAAAGGGTCCTCATAAGCATGCGTATCGCCTCTGTCGGCACGGCCTATCCACCCCATCGCTATCCACAGGCAGTCATCACTGAGGCCCTCCGCAACCGTTGGCAGCACAAGATGGCGGAGCCCCGCCTCCTCAACCGCCTCCACGCCAACTGCGGCGTCGAGTTCCGCCATACCGTTTTTCCCCTCGAGACCTACCCCACCCTCGATACCTTCACCAAGACCAACGATGCATGGATCAAGGCCGCAGTTGATCTCGGCGAGCAAGCCATCACCACGGCCCTCGAGCGCGTAGGCCTCACCGCCGCCGACATCTCCGCCATCTTCTTCGCCTCCGTTACAGGCATCTCCAGTCCCACCGTCGATGCCCGTCTCATCAACCGGATGCCCTTCCCCACCACCGTCAAGCGCACGCCGATCTTCGGCCTGGGGTGCGTCGCCGGAGCCGCTGGCATCGCCCGCGCCGCCGACTATGTCCGCGCCTTTCCCGACCAGTACGCCCTCCTGCTCTCGGTGGAGCTCTGCTCGCTCACCTGGCAGGACGACGATCAATCCATCGCCAACCTCATCTCCTGCGGCCTCTTCGGCGACGGCGCCGCCGCCGTCATCATCGCCGGAGCCGACACCCCTCTCGGCAAGCGTCCCACCAGCATCGAGCAGCCCGCGCCCCGCGTCGTCTCCACCCGCTCCACCTTCTACCGCAATACAGAACGCATCATGGGTTGGGACATCACCGACACCGGCTTCAAGATCGTCCTCTCCCCTGAGGTCCCCAAGGTCGTCAACGAGAACCTCCGCGGCAACGTTGAAGCCTTCCTCAGCGACAACAATCTCTCCATGGACCGCATCTGCAGCTACATCTTCCATAGTGGCGGCCCCAAGGTCCTCGAGGCCATGGAGAACACCCTCAACCTACCTCCCAACGCTCTCGCTCCCTCATGGAAGAGCCTCCGCGAGGTCGGCAATCTATCCGCTGCCTCCGTCCTCGCCGTCATGGAGGATTACCTCCTCAACCACCCCGGAACCCCCGGCTGCTACAGCATCCTTGCCGCCATGGGTCCGGCATTCTGCTCCGAACTCGTTCTCCTTCAGTGGTAGGAAACCTGCAACCTCTCAGCGCTTTATTTACTGGCTTTTAGCGCACCTAGAGCCTCAGCACGTCTCCATCCTGTAAATCCCTTGTCTTTTTTCGGTCAGCTTGCCCTGGGACGCTTCCTTTCCCGTCTTCTTAGGGTCAAACTGGACTGTTTACCATCTGATGTACGCCCTTGTTCCATCGACACCTACCACTGAATACCGCTAAGCAGGCCGAATGAACGCCAGTTTTCTTCCAAATCGAGACCCTGTCATCCAGGAATCCGATGTATTTATAGCCGGTGCAGGACCAGCCGGTTTAGCCTGCGCCATCGCCGCCGCCGCACAGGGTCTGCAAGTCACAATCGCCGACGGCATGAAGCCACCCATCGACAAAGCATGCGGCGAAGGCCTAATGCCCGACGCCCTGGCCACTCTCTCTGAACTCGGCATCACGCTCGACTCAGCCGACCCCGCCGAAAGCGCCCTCCTCCGAGGCATCCGCTTCATCGGCGGCTCCGCCACAACCGAAGCCACCTTCCCCGCCGCTCTCGGCCGAGGCATCCGCCGTACCCTCCTCCACCAGATCCTCCTCGATCGAGCCGCCGCCCTCGGAGTCCAGTTCCACTGGCAGACCGTAGTCCAGCGTATCGATGGCCCCCAAATCCTCACCAATCAACGAACCTTCCACTCCCGCTGGATCATCGGCGCCGACGGCCCCCAATCCCGCATCCGCGCCTGCGCCGGACTCGAAAAAGCCACCATAAGTTTTCGCCGTATCGGTCTCCGCCAGCACTTCGCCATTGCGCCCTGGACAGACTTTGTCGAGGTCTACTGGGCCAACCGAGCCCAGGCCTACGTCACCCCCATCTCACCCAACGAAATCTGTGTCGCCTTCGTAGCCACCAAGAAATTCGCCAGCATCCAGCAAGCCCTGAGCCTCTTCCCAACCCTCCAACTCCGCCTGACAACCGCCCCACCCACAGACACTCCGCTAGGTTCCATCACCCTCACCCGCCGCCTCCGCCGAGTCACCTACGGAAACATCGCCCTCATCGGTGACGCCTCTGGCTCCGTCGACGCAGTCACGGGTGAAGGCCTCGCCCTCTGTTTTCGTCAAGCTCTCGCACTCGTCCAAGCCCTCAAAGCAGAGAATCTCGAAGCCTACGAGCACTCGCACCGGAAGATCCACCGCATTCCCAGACTCATGTCCCGCACTATGCTTCTCATGGACACCTACCCCACCCTCCGCACCCGCATCCTCCGCACATTCCAGCACAGACCCGCTCTCTTTTCCCGCCTCCTTCAGGTTCATATCGGCCATATACCGCTGCATCAGCTCGGAACTACTGGCCTCCTCGCTGCATGCCTGTCCATCCTCGGCAACTAATAGTAGTTCTGTGGTTAACAAGCTGCCTTTACACTGGCACAGGCATCCTTGTAAGTTGAGCTGACAACAATAGAAAGCCGGTAACACGTATGGACGACATCGAGAAGCGCTGCATTGAGATCATCGCCAAATCAAAGAGCATCCCTGCCGACTCGATTACCCTCGACACGACATTCGAGGAGCTCAACATCGATTCACTCGATAAGATCAACATCTCCTTCGAGGTCGAAGAAGCATTCAAGATCGAGATCCCCGACGACGCACTCGGCAGTATCAAGACCGTCGGCGACGTTGTGCGTGGCGTCCATCAGCTCCGAGAGAACAAGCCTCCTGCAGCCAATGTAGCCACACCTTAGCTCCAACTGCTCTAGTCCTAGGAGATCCAGTCGACGTGAATCGTGTTGTTATTACAGGTTTAGGCTGCATTACTCCCATCGGCAATACCGTCGACGACTTTCGCCATTCCCTCTTCTCCGGCATCACCGGAATCGCTCCCATCGGCCCTTTCCCCACGGCGCCTGCAGGCCACCCCGGCGTCCGCTTCACCCAGATGGCGCAAGTCATCGACTTCGACCCTCTTCAGCACATGTCAACGGGCACCGCCACGGCCACCGAGCGCGCCGCCCAGCTCGGCATAGTCGCCGCCCGCAACGCCGTCGAACACAGTGGTCTCCTCCAAGCCCACGCGTCCGAAGATACCGCCATCATCCTCGGCTGCTCCTGCGCTGGCCGTCAGGCCGAAGAGCCTCAGCTCGCCAATCTCTACCTCCGCGACGCCCGCGCACATCCCCTCACCGTCGTCCGCACCATGGCCAACGCCGGAGCCAGCCACGTCTCCATCGACCTCGGAATCACCGGCCCTGTCCTCACCATCTCCACCGCCTGCGCCTCCGGAACCCACGCCATCGGCTTGGCCTTCCACATGGTCCGCTCCGGCATGGTCTCTGCGGCCGTCGCTGGCGGTCACGACGCCCCACTCACCTTCGGCTTCCTCCGAGCCTGGGATAGCATGCGCGTCGTCTCCCCCACTCTCTGCCGCCCATTCTCCGCCGACCGCGACGGCATGACCCTCGGCGAAGGCGCCGCCATGTTCACCCTCGAGACCCTCGAAAGCGCCCAGGCCCGCAACGCCACCATCTACGCCGAGATCGTCGGCTTCGGCATGTCCGCCGATGCCCATCACATCACCCAGCCCTACTCCGACGGAGCCGCCAAGGCCATCCGCGCCGCACTCAAAGACGCCAACGCTTCACCCTCCGAAGTCGGCTATATCAACGCACACGGCACCGGCACCCAGGCCAACGACTCCACCGAAGCCGAAGCCATCCACAAAGCCCTCGGCAGCGACATCGCTCCAACAGTTCCCATCAGCTCCACCAAGAGTCTCCACGGCCACTCCATCGGAGCCACAGGAGCTATCGAAGCTCTCGCAACCGTTCTTGCACTCCACCACGGCCAGCTCCCCTTCACCTACGGAGTCACAACCGTAGACCCCACCCTTAACCTCGACGTCATTACCGAAACCCCTCGTCCTGCCGACCCCCTGCGCCCCATCGCCCTCTCCAACTCCCTCGCATTTGGTGGCCTCAACGCGGTCCTCGCCTTTCGCCACTTTGATTGATTGAAAGTTTCAATCACGAAATGCTCACTTCATTACTGAATCCTCCCAAAAACACCGGCCAGCATTACCCGTTAAACATCTGAAGCAAATGCCACTTATCAGGTTCCTTCTGGCAACCGCAAAACCCTCTGGCACCCGCATTTCGTCACAGATATCAACGCATTCATCCCTAAATAATTCTTGCAAAATTCTCAAAGCGGGGTTACGTTGGTTCAACTCTTTTCTTAAATCGCCATTTTCGCCACATTTCTACTAGGCCCCGGGCCCCTTGGAAACATCGTGACGTAGCCGTAGCTCTCTCGCTGCGACGTTGGCTCTTTCTGCATTCATACGACAAAAAAACGTCCACAGGACGGACAGGAAAACTTTGTCTCTTTTGCGGAGGACATATGCATTCATCGTGCAAGCCTGGACTATCCCTCTTTAGCTTGATCGCCTTCATCCTGGCCCTCATTGTCAGCCTGCCTGCTAGAGCGCAGACCTTCCGCGGAGGCATCAACGGCACAGTCACCGACCGCACCGGCGCAGCCATCTCCAACGCTACCATCGTCGCTGTTCAAACCGACACCGGCGTTACCCACACGACCGCCTCTTCCAGCGGCGGCGAGTTCCTCTTTCAGGATCTCCCGCTAGGTTCCTATAGCGTCACCGCCAGCTTCTCCGGGTTCCAGACCGTCAAAACCGACAAGATCATGGTCTCTGCCGGCATCATCTACACCCTCCCGATTGTCCTCCAACTCTCTAGCTCCACCACTACGATTGAAGTCGATGCCGCCGGCGTTGCACTCGACACCACCACCGTCACCCAAACCACAGTCCTCAATGCGCAGGCTGTATCGAACATGCCGCTCAACGGCCGCGACTTCACCCAGATGATGCAATTGACCCCTGGCTTCGCAGGCTACGTTGGTGGGGGCTACGGTTCTCTGAATGGCACCCGCGCCAACCAGATGAACTGGCAGATCGACGGTGTCGATAACAATGATCTCTGGCACAACATCCCCGCAGTCAATCAGGGCGGCGTCTCCGGTATCGCCGGAATCATTCTTCCCCTCGACGCAGTTGACCAGTTCTCTGCGCAGACACAGGCCGGCCCTGAAGGCGGACGCAATCCCGGTGGCACAATCAACGTCACTCTCCGCGCCGGCACCAATCAACTCCACGGCTCTGCGTACTACTTCAACCGCAACGAATTCTTCGGCGCAAAGAGCCCCTTCTCCGACACCAAACAGAAGGTCCGCAACTACAACACTGGCTTCTCCGTTGGTGGCCCCTTCCTCAAGGACAAGCTCTTCGCCTTCCTCACCTTTGAGCATCAGCGCTTCGTGATCGGCGAATCCGGTACGGCCACGGAGCCATCGGTTGGCTGGCAAAATCAGGCGAAGGCCATCCTTGCCAAGCAACACATCCCGGTCAACCCAGTCATGCAGGACGTGTTGAACCACCTGTGGGGAACGAACGTCCTCGCGCAGGATACGGTCGGCGTCCCAAATAACTTTCACTCCAGCGACCCGGAGTACGGCTACAGCTGGAACGGTCTTGGCAAGGTAGATTGGCTCATCACCACCAGGGACAACCTTAGCGTTCACTGGTTCGTGGGCCAAGGCAACCAGGTCGCCCCCGTTGGCTCACAGTTGCTCGCCTTCTACGAGGCCGCCCCCATTCACGTACAGAACATTGCCATCGTCTACGACCGCGTCATCTCGTCCCACATGACCAACCAACTCCTCGCCGGCGTCAACTACTTCAACCAGGTCTTCAACGACAACGAAACCAACTTCGATGTACAGAGCCTCGGCTTCATCACCGGCGCCACTCTTAGCAATGCTCCACACATCTCCATTACAAATTTTGATCCCGTTGGCCTGACCCCGCCTGAGGGGCGCAACGACATCACCGGCCATCTCACCGATCAACTCTCCTGGACTAAGGGGAGACACCAGATGCGCTTCGGCGGCGAGTTCCGGCAGGCACAGCTTGACGCCTTCTATCAGCGCCATGTCGTCGGCTCCTTTACCTTCGATGGTAGCCAGGTCGTTCCATCCGATAGCCGTCCTGCAGCCAATCCGGATGGTCTCGACGGCTATCGATATGCTCTCGCCGACTATCTTGCCGGACAAACCTCTGATGCCTCCATCATCCAGGGGAACCAAGAGCGTCAGGTATTCGTCAACACCTGGTTCCTCAACGCCGGTGACTCCTGGCAGGCTAGCCAGAAACTCAACGTTAACTACGGCATCCGCTTCGACTACGAAGGCCCGTTGCATAATAGCTATCAGAACATGTCGGTCTTCCGCCCGGCGCTGACCTCTACCAATGGATTGGCCTTTCAGGGCGCGCAGATATCATCCCTGTTTCCCTCGTACTGGAAGGGCTTTAGTCCGCGGGTAGGCACGAGCTACGCTGTCGATCCGAATACCGTTGTACGCGCTGGCTTCGGCTTCTTCTTCGATACGCCTAACCTGAACCCCTTCCTCGACAACCGTCCTGGCAACGCAGCCCCCAATGGAGTCCAAGGCAATCCGGGGGGACCCGATCCCGTCTTTACCATCGACGTTGGCGAGGTCACCATCGTTCCGCATCAGCCCATCTTCCCCGCAGGAACCTGTACAACCGCTTCACCCTGCGGTGTGTTCTCTGTCAGCAACAACTTCCGCCCAGCCTACAACATGAACTACAGCCTCAATATCGAACACACGATCGCTTCAAACGTGATCGCGCAAATTGGCTATGTAGGCAGCCAGGGTCGCCGCTTGCTTAGCCTGCTCGACATCAATCAGGCAGCCCCTGGCATCTATGACAGCAACACCCAACGTCAGGCCGCGCGCCCCTACTACAAGGCATACCCGCAATACGGCAACATCAACCAGCTCGAGAGCATCGGAACTTCCAACTACAACGCACTCCAGGCGCAACTTCGCCTTCAGAACTGGCACCACATCTCCACATCCACCGTCTACACCTGGAGCCACAACCTCGACATAGTCACGAACTATCGCGGAGTCCTGCCACAGGACAATTTCAACTTCAAAGGGGACTACGGCAACTCTGACTTCGATGCCCGCCACACCTTCGTCAGCTTCGTCAGTTATGAGATTCCCGGTTCTTCCCGGGGGCCAAAGGAACTCACCCACGGCTGGGAGATCCACTCGCTGCTCAGCTTCCACGGTGGGCAGCCATTCACCGTTCACGCCTCCGGCGACATCAGCGGTACGAACGAGGGCAACGACCGTGCTGTCCAGATTGGTCCCGCCAGAAAGGGCTTTCAAGGACAGAAGCCAAACGCCAATTGGCTCGACCCGGCAGCCTTCGCCGACCCCGCCCCAGGCACCTTCGGCACGACTCGTCGTAATAGCTACTTCGGTCCCGGATACTCCGACGTCGATTTCTCCGTCTTCAAGAACACGAAGATCAAAGAACGCGCCACCATTCAGTTCCGTGCTGAGATGTTCAACCTCTTCAACCGAAACAATTTCGCCCCTCCTGGCGGCGGCTACGTATCCGTCGGTGGCAACTTCACCCTCAACGACACCATCGGCGACTTCAACGGAGCTCCCGGTATAGGTGCCGGCGAGCCCTTCAACACCCAGTTCGCAGTCAAAATTCTCTTCTAGCCTCGGTTCTCCGCACAGAAAAGCCCCGCCCGCAGAACATCGCGGGGTGGGGCTTTTTAGTCTTCGACGAGAGAACGGTGCCCTTGCCCTGGCACTTCGTCACTGATCTCAGCGCATTCGTCCCTAAATAATTCTTGCAAAATTCTCAAAGCCAATTTACGTTGATTCAACTCCTTTCTTTAAACAGTCGTTTTCGCCACATTTCAACTAGCCGTTTGGCACTTGGAACACAGTGACGTACCCGCAGCAATCCTGCTGCGACGTTGGCATTTCTGCATTTATTCACAAAAACCGTCCTCAGGACGGACAGGAAATCTTTGTCTCATTTTTTTGGAGGTAGCATGCACCCTGCATCACGAAAACCACGAACAATCGTCTTTAGCTTCATCGCCTTCACCCTAGCCCTCATTTGTAGTCTTCCCAGCGTCGCCCAAACCTTCCGCGGAGGCATCAACGGCACAGTCACTGACCACACCGGCGCGGCCATCGCGGATGCCATCGTGATCGCCACTCAAACCGAAACCGGCGTCGCGCACAACACCGTAAGCTCTAGTGCCGGAACCTTTCTCTTCCAGGATCTTCCCCTCGGCAGCTACAGTGTCACGGCCTCTTTCGCTGGATTCCAGACCGTAAAGATCGACAAGGTCCTCGTCTCAGCTGGAACGATCTATACCCTCCCCATCACCCTTCCACTATCTAGCTCAGTAACTACGATCGAGGTCGACGCCGCCAGCATCACCCTCGACACCACCACCACCACACAGACCACGGTTCTCGACGCCAAGGCCGTCGCCGATCTCCCACTCAATGGCCGCGACTTTACCCAGATGATCCAGCTCACTCCCGGCTTTGCTGGTTACGTTGGCGGCGGCTACGGTTCTCTGAACGGCACCCGCGCAAACCAGATGAACTGGCAGATCGACGGAGTCGACAACAACGACCTCTGGCACAACGTTCCTGCAGTCAACCAGGGCGGAGTCTCCGGCATCGCCGGCATCATCCTCCCCCTCGACGCCGTAGATCAGTTCTCGGCACAGACCCAGTCAGGCCCCGAAGGCGGACGCAACCCAGGCGGCACCGTCAATCTCACACTTCGTGCCGGCACCAACCAACTCCACGGCAGCGTCTACTACTTCAACCGCAACGAAGCCTTAGGCGCAAAGAGCCCCTTCTCCGACACCAAGCAGAAGGTCCGCAACTACAACACCGGCTTCTCCGTTGGCGGCCCATTCCTCCACGACAAGCTCTTCGGCTTCCTCACTTTTGAGCATCAGCGCTTTGTCATCGGCCAGTCCGGCTCCGCAACCGAGCCCTCCGTTGGCTGGCAAAATCAGGCCAAGGCGATCCTGACGGCGAATCACATCCCCGTAAACCCCGTAATGCAGGATGTTCTCAACACCCTCTGGGGCACCAGCACTCTCGCGCAGGACACCGTCGGCACCAAGCTGAACTACCACTCCAGCGATCCCGAATTCGGCTACAGCTGGAATGGACTCGGGAAGGTTGACTATCGTCTCAGCAGCAAGGACAACCTCAGCGCCCACTGGTTCGTCGGTCAAGGAAACCAGGTCGCTCCCGTCGGCTCCCAACTTCTCTCCTACTACGAAGAAGCTCCCATCCACGTACAGAACATCGCCATCCTCTATGATCGTGTCATCTCAAGCCGCATGACCAATCAGGTCCTTGCCGGCGTCAACTACTTCAATCAGGTCTTCAACGACTACAAGACCCCAGGAAACGTCCAGGCTCTCGGCTTCATCACTGGCGCTCCCTTCCCCAATGCCCCCAACATCACGATCAAGAACTTCGACCCCGTTGGAATGACGCCTCCCGAGGGCCGTAACGACATCACCGGACACCTCACCGACCAGCTCTCCTGGGTCATCGGCAAGCACCAGCTTCGCCTGGGCGGCGAATTCCGCAAGGCTCAGCTCGACGAGTTTTATCATCGCCACGCCACCGGCTCATTCACCTTCGACGGCAGCCGCATACAGAACCTTCCCGGAGCCGTTCTGGCTGCTCCGAACCCAGACAATCTCGATGGTTACCGCTATGCGTTGGCCGACTACCTCGCTGGAATGACCTCGAGTGCCTCTATCGCCATCGGCGACCCGGACCGTCAGGTCTTCGTCAACACCTGGTTCCTCAACGCGGGCGACTCCTGGCAATTCAATCCCAAACTCAACGTCAACTACGGCATTCGTTACGATTACGAAGGCCCCTTCCACAACGCCTACAAGAACATGTCGGTCTTTCGGCCTGAGCTTACTACCACCAACGGGCTCGCCTTCCAGGGTGCCCAGACGGACTCAATCTACCAGCGCTACTACAAGAGCTTCAGCCCGCGCTTTGGAGCAAGCTATCAAGCGACCCAGAACACCGTGATTCGTGCGGGCTTCGGCTTCTACTTCGATACTCCCAATCTCAACCCATTCCTGGACAATCGACCCGGTAACTCCGCACCCAACGGGGTAGAAGGAAATCCCGGCGGTCCCAATCCCGTCTACACCGTGGCTCCAGTCGCGGGCGCAAAGGGTACTATCCAAAAGAACGTCGCTATCTTTCCGTCGTCTCAGGGTTATCCTTGCACCTCGACCTCTACCTGCGGCGTCTTCTCCATCGACAACAACTTCCGCTCGGCCTATAACGAAAACTTCAGCGTCAACATCGAGCACAGCCTCACATCCAGCATCTTCGCGCAGGTCGGATACGTTGGCAGCGAAGGCCGCCGCCTGTTGAGTCTGCTCGATCTCAACCAGGCTTCGGACCAGACCCTCCGTCCGTACTACAAACTCTATCCGCAATACAGCAACATCAACCAGGTCGAGAGCATCGGCACCTCCAACTACAACGCTCTCCAAACCCAGCTTCGTCTACAGAACTGGCATCATCTCTCTGGCTCCGCTGTCTACACCTGGAGCCACAACCTCGACGAGGTCTCCGCCTATCGCGGAGCTCTCCCGCAGAACAACTACAACTTCAAGGGTGACTACAGCAACTCCGACTTCGACACCCGTCACACCTTTGTCAGTTTCCTCAGCTATCAAATTCCCGGTTCTTCCCACGCACGTCTGCTCACCAACGGCTGGCAGGTCAACTCTCTGGTTAGCTTCCATGGTGGTCAGCCCTTCACCGTTCACGCCTCTGGCGACGTCAGCGGCACCAACGAAGGCAACGATCGCGCCGTCCAGATCGGTCCAGTCCGCAAGGGCTACCAGGGACAGAAACCCGGCGCCAACTGGCTCGACCCTGCAGCCTTCACCGATGCCGCTCCTGGCAGCTTCGGCACCACACGTCGCAACGCTTACTATGGCCCGGGTTACTCAGACGTTGACTTCTCCGTCTTCAAGGACACGAAGATCAAGGAGCGCCTCACAATCCAGTTCCGGGCTGAAATGTTCAACCTCTTCAACCGCGCCAATTATGCTCCTCCGGGTTGGGGCGACGTCTCCAACCAGGGCGACTTCAGCCTCGGCGATACCATTGGCGACTACAACGGGGCACCCGGCATCGGCGCAGGCGAAGCCTTCAACACTCAGCTAGGTGTGAAGATCATCTTCTAAGCCTAAACCGATCATTAACCAAAAGCCCCACCTGCGCAGCCATCGCAGGTGGGGCTTTTACTTTCGCGGGACAACGGCGCTGGCCCAGAGCGTTATAGCAGCTTTACCGAAGTTACCTTCAGCGTATCGCCCTGAACATCGCCACTAACGTTCACCCGCAGATGATCCACTTTATCCGACGCCTTCAACGCCTCAGCCACCTTCGCATTGCCATTCGCGTCGAGCTTCAGAACTTGCTGGTCCGCCGTAACAATAGCAAACCCGCTCTTCACACACGCCAGAGCGCATTCACGTGTATGTGAATCCGCATCGGCCGCCACCTTCTTCGAGCAGGCCACATCAACAACCGCAACATCATTGAACGTCTTCGTTTCAGCCAGCGCAGGCACAGCCAGGAAACCAAAAGCCAGTACCGAAGCAACGATTCGCATGATATCTCCCTTCGATCCACTGAGAAGCAGCCGCCAAAACTATAGCACCAACACCCAACCGCAGTCCGGTAAGAGCCCGCCTAAACCGGCCACTTCCACTCCCGCATCTCTTTCCGATCAATCCCATACTCATGCGCATAGTTAATGCTGTCGATGATCTGGTCCTTCAGCCATTCCTTCGTATGCGCCGCCGTAGCCTGCAGCTTCGGTACCCGGTCGATCACATCAATCGCCAGATTGAACCGATCCACCTGATTCAAAATCGCCAACTCCAGTGGAGTATTGATATTCCCCCGCTCCTTGTACCCGCGCACATGAATGTTGTCATGATTCTTCCGCCGGTACGTCAGCTTATGAATCAACGAAGCATACGCATGGAAGTTAAAGATCACTGGCTTGTCCTTCGTAAACAAGCTATCGAACTCCCTGTCCGACAACCCATGCGGATGCTCCGTCTCCGGCATCAACCGGAAAAGATCCACCACATTCACAAACCGTATCTTCAAATCCGAGCATCGTTCGCGCAGAATCTCCACCGCACCCAGCGTCTCCGCCGTCGGAATATCGCCGGCGCAAGCCATCACCACATCTGGCTCCTCACCCGCGTCATTACTGGCAAAATCCCAGATCCCAATCCCCTTCGTGCAGTGCTTCACGGCCTCATCCATCGTCAGATACTGCAAATGCGGAGCCTTGTCCGCCACAATCACATTCACGTAGTTCGTACTACACAGGCAATGGTCTGCCACACTCAACAAACAATTCGCATCCGGCGGCAAATAGATCCGCGTCACATGCGGACTCTTGTTCGTCACCACATCCAGAAATCCCGGGTCTTGGTGCGTAAACCCGTTATGATCCTGCCGCCAAACAAGCGAAGTAATCAGCAGATTGATCGACGAGATCGGCGCCCTCCACCTCAGCTCCAGCTTGCTCTTCTCCAGCCACTTCGCATGCTGATTGAACATCGAGTCGATGATGTGCACAAACGCCTCATAGCTCGAAAGAAACCCATGCCGCCCCGTCAGCACATATCCCTCGAACCAACCCTCCAGCGTATGCTCACTCAACATCTCCATCACGCGCCCATCGGCCGCAATTTCGGTCCCATCCGAATCCTCTGGGAGCACCTTCGCCATCCACGTCTTCTTGCTCGCTTCATAAAGCAATTGCAACCTGTTCGAAGCCGTCTCATCCGGCCCGAACACCCGGAAGCTCGTCATGTTTTTCTTCATCACATCACGCAGAAACCCACCCAGCACATATGTCGACGAAACCTCGATCTGCCCCGGTTTCTTCACATCGATCGCATAAGCACGAAAGTCCGGCAATTCGAGCGGCTTCCGCAACAACCCGCCATTCGCATGCGGATTCCCACTGATCCGCTTTGTCCCCACCGGAGCCATCTCCTTCAACTCCGCCACCAGCCTGCCCGTCTTGTCGAACAACTCTTCCGGCTTATAACTCTTCAGCCACTTCTCCAGCAGCTTCAAATCAACAGGATTCGTCTTCGGATCGAGAATCGGAATCTGGTGCGCCCGCCAGAAATCCTCCACCTTGTGCCCATTCACCTCTTTCGGCCCAGTCCACCCCTTCGGCGACCGTAAAATAATCATCGGCCACCGCGGCCTCTCCGGCACAGTCCCCGCCTTCGCACTCCGAGCCTTCTTCTGAATCTCCCTGATCTCGAGCACACATCGCTCCGCCACCTCGGCCATCTGCTGATGCATCAGAGCCGGATCATGCCCCTCCACTACATAAGGAGTCCACCCATATCCCTTGAACAGCCACTCCAGCTCCTCTGCTGGAATCCGCGCCAGCACGGTAGGATTTGCTATTTTGTAACCGTTAAGGTGCAGTATTGGAAGAACCGCTCCATCACGTACAGGATTCAGGAACTTATTCGAGTGCCAGCTCGTAGCCAGCGGCCCTGTCTCCGCCTCACCATCGCCCACCATCACCGCAACAATCAACTCTGGATTATCAAACGCCGCGCCAAACCCATGCGACAGGCTATATCCCAGCTCGCCCCCTTCATGAATCGACCCCGGTGTCTCCGGCGTGCAGTGGCTCCCGATCCCACCCGGAAACGAGAACTGCTTAAAGAACTTCTGCATCCCCACTTCATCTTCGCTCTTGTCCGGATACACCTCCGAATACACGCCCTCCAGATAGCAGTTCGCAAGCGTCGCTGGAGCGCCATGCCCTGGCCCCGACAGAAAGATCACATCCAGACAATACTTCTTGATCAGCCGATTCAGATGTACCCACGTAAAGCTCTGCCCAGCATCCGACCCCCAATGCCCCAGCAGCCTGTCCTTGATCTGTTCCGCCTTCAACGGAGTCCGCAGCAGCGGATTCTCTCTCAGATAAAGCATCCCCGCGCTCAGGTAGTTGCACGCCCGCCAGTAAGCATCCATCTTCCGCAGCTCATCGACCGTCAAAGTCGTAGCTATCGCACCCTTTGCCTTACTCGTCTTCGCCGCTGAAGCAGAAACAGCACTCATAACACTCTCCTCGATCAAACTGATTCGCTGACTTACTTGACTTAGAAACCAGCCCGGCTCATCCGATCCACATGTGCCGCAATCATCAGATCTTCCTGCGTCGGAACAACAAAAATGGCTGTCTCAGATTCAGATGCGCTAATACGCCGCAGACCACTCCCCTGAGCCACATTTAACGCAGAATCAATCGAAATCCCAAGCCCATCCAACCCACCCGCAATCTCCGCCCTCGACTGAGCATCATGTTCCCCAATCCCACCCGAAAAGACCAGCGCATCCAGCCCACCCATCAGCGCGACAAATCCCCCAACCGCCTTCTTCACACTCCGCGTAAACACCTCCACCGCCAAACCCGCCCGAGCATCACCGCCAGCCGCAGCCTCGCGCACCCTGCGCATATCATTCGGCAGCCCTGACAGCCCAACCATCCCCGAGTCATGATTCAGCAGCCTCTCCACCGAAGCAAACGCCGCCTCCCCATCCCCCTTCATCTGTCGCAACAGATAGAGCACCAGACCCGGATCCAGATCCCCCGGCCGCGTCCCCATCACCACGCCACCGGTCGGCGTAAGCCCCATCGTCGTATCCACCGACCGCCCCTTCACAAGCGCCGTCACGCTGCACCCGCTGCCAAGATGCGCAATCACCATCCGCCGCGGAAACTTCATCTGCCCTCGCTCAGCCGCATCCAGCATCTGCCGCACAATCGACTCGCAGCTCAACCCATGAAACCCATACCGCCTCACCCCGCGCTCGCGAAACTCCTCTGGAATCGCATACGTCGCAGCCTCCTCCGGCATCGTCTCGTGAAACACAGTATCGAAGACCGCATAGTGCTTGGCCTCAGGAAACCGCTCCATCGTCTCGCGAATAATCTCAATGGCCGCCGGATCATGCAGCGGAGCAAACACCGCCGCTTCCTCCAGATCCCGCATCACCGCATCCGTAATCCTCACATGCCGATCCAGCTTCGCCCCTGGATGCACCACCCGATACCCCACCGCATCCACCCGCGGCATCCCGGCCCCACTCAGGGCCTCCACCACGAGCCCCATCGCCTCCATCGAACTCGCAGCCTTCACCGACGAAACGGCCCCGCTCAAATCGCGCCCACTCGCATCGCGAAACTTGAACCCCGCCACGCCGCTCCCGATCCCACTCACCTCACCCTCGAACAACGAAGCAGGCAGGCCAACCGTCTCCCCCCGCCCCGTTCGTTCTCGCGCAACAAATATCGAAAACTTGATCGAAGACGATCCGCTATTGATCACCACAAGATGCATCCCCACCTCAGCCCTGAGACCCTAACCTACCACTTACCTTTCTCGCAGTCGTCCCACGCCGATAAACTTAATAAAGAACTTATCGAGAACCCGTTTTCAGTGACGAACAGCCCAGGCCATACCATCAGGTTGGCCGCCGGCTTGAATGTGACCAACAACCTCGAGTGTTTGAAGATTGATCACGGCGACGTAGTTGTCCGGTGTGCAAGCAACAAACGCGCGAGCCCCATCCGGCTGCACCACAATCCCAGCCGCCCCGTGGCCGATGGGAACCCGCTTGATCTCCTTGCGCGCACTGGCATCTAGAACAACCAGATCCGGCCCACTCAGCATAGAGACGAGAACGCGTTTCCCATCCGGAGTGAACTTAAGCCGATTAGCTCCAGGCACATTAGCAGCAAGCGTCTGAACGACCTTCTTGCCGGCGAGGTCGACGATGGAGATCGTGCCATCCTGCGCATTCGCGACCCAGACTTCCTTGCGGTCGGGCGAAACGTCAAACCCCTCCGAACCATCGCCGACACGAACGACAGTTTGATTCCAGTCCACACGAATTGGCGCGCCAGGCCCCGAACCGCCAGGCGGCGGTGCCATTCCGGGCGGTCGCGGGGGACGAGGCATCTGCACAGCCGTCTGCTCGATGATGCTTACCGTACCGGAGCTAACATTCGTAGTAACGATCTGCTTTTCATCGTCGGAGACATCAATCATGTGCGTACGGTTCTGACCGGTGCCAAGAATCCAGTCAACCTTGTGTGTTCCCGGGTCATACCGTCCGATAGCTTTCGCGGCCTCGGCTGTAAACCACGTCTTCCCACCGACAAAAGTAAGGCCATGCGGGCCGCGAAGAGGACCAAGGTCAACCGACGGAAGCGCCTTATGAGCAACCAGATCAATCACCGCAAGGGTGTTGTAAGCGCCGAACCCATAGTTCGAAACATACGCCGCAGTCCCGTCAGTCGAGGCAATCACCTCGTGCGGGTCGTTGCCCACCGGCATCTTGGCGACGACCTGCAGGCTGGACGCATCGACAATGGCAAGCGTGTGATCCTGTTTCGATAGAACCAGCAGCGATGTCGAAGGCGTGCCTTGCCCGCACAGAACACCGGAAAGACAGAGGCTGCCAAGAAGGACTCCCGCGCGAACCAAGATATTCATAGATTGAGATTACTCCCGATCGAAATCTTCGTCGTCCAGATCGAATCAAATCTAAGATCTCGGAAGCTCAACTCTTCACGTGATCGGGCAACGCAGATACCTCCCCCTCATGCATCAGGTTGATCACTGACTGATAGATCCGATTCCGTACCTCATACCGGTCCGACGCCCGCGTCACATACCGCACCAGTACATCCACACCCGCAGCTGAAGGACGCATATCCACCGAAGGCTTCGCCGTAAAGTGACTCAGAACATTTTGCTTCGCCGCCTTCTTCCACTCCTCCTCCGCCATCTGCGTATCCTTTGCTGTCTCCTTCTCGACCGCGGTATGAATCGCCTCAATCGTCCTGGACGTATTCGGACCGGGCGGTATATTCACGCTGATCTCATCCCACATCCACTGCCCCGACGTCGAGAAATTAAAATACTGCCCCGTAATAGCAAAGTTATTAATAAACGTAACCGTCCGCCCCGTAGGATGCCCTTTATCCGTCCAGTTGCCCGTCTCCAACAGCGACGTCCGGAACAACCCAATCTCGAGCACCTCGCCGCCCACGCCATTAATCTCCACCCAGTCGCCCACTCGAATGCCGTTCTTCCCCATCAGCACAAACCACCCGAAGAACGCCAGAATGAAGTCCTGAAACACCACCGTCAATCCAGCCGTCGCTAGTCCCAGGATCGTCGGTATCTGGTTCGGCGCTCCAAAGACAACCAGCAGGATCATCAGCAGTGTTATCAGTTGAATCGCAAGGCTCGCCACGGTTCGCAGCGTATGCATGCTCCGCCGGTCGATCGTCAGACGATCCAGCAGCTTACTCACCCCCGCGCCCACCAGTGCCGCACACAGCACCAAAAATGCAATCCACGCCACCGACTGCAGGATCAGGTGCACAACAATCCTGTGCTGCAGCTTCACCTGATCCAGCCACCGTCCGTATGTTGCCGAGAGCTGCTTCTGCGTGTTGATCCGGTCATCCAGAATCCCATGGATCTGCGCCAGCGTATGCATCTGTGCCAGCTTCGCCACCCGGCCGGACCCCTCGCCACTCAGCGTCGACTGGCCATCCTTCCCCGCAGCGTCGAGTCGTTTCTCCGTATCTGCATGCTGTGCCGTCAACGACGCAACATCCGCATCGGCCTGGGCCTGCGCCTGCTCAATCAGCCCAATCCGCGTCCTCTGATCGAACCACGACGACACCCTCGTCGCCAGCGTCCCATGCCGCCTAGCAGACTGGATCGCCGTCGGTGCGCCATTATCCGCCTGCTCGTCGAACTTCTTCATCGCAGCCTCGCGCACCGTCAGCTCCTGCTGAATCTCGCCGCGAGTATCCCCGCTTGCCCGCGCCAAATCTTCGGTCGCATCCGCCAACTCATCGTTGTCCAGTTGCAACTGCGCCTTCGCAATATCCAGATCATCGATCCCCGGCGGATTCACCCCCTTCGCCGCCGCCGTCAGGCTATCCACCCTCGCCTGATCGCTCTTGACCATCCCCTGCAGCATGACGACCTTCTGCTGCAGAGCCAGCGCCTCTCCCGTCAGATTGTGCGTCTGCATCGACGCCTGCCGCAGAGCCTGCGCAAATGCCTGGTCCACCTCATGGTCAGCCAGCCGCTCCGCATCCCGCGCCAGCCGCTTTTCTTCAGCCGAAGTCGCCAGCGGAGCCAGCGCCTCAATCGTCTGCCAGGGCCGCTGATCCACCAACCCATCCACCGAACCCCGTGTCCCCGCCCGGCCCTTCCCCCGCAAAAACGGCAGGTTCGCCATCGACCCCTGTGTCAGATAAATCGCCACCAGACACACCACCAGCACCACCGCCGGCACCGCAATCGTAAGTCTCCGTAATTCCTTCATCTCCCCACCCTACAACGCCACCCCCTCCCACCCAAAGCCCACCCTGCCACCGTTGCCTGTATCTCTTTTCATTTGAGCCCTTCCGACCACACCCCGTCGGCGAGATGAAGCACGGCCCCAACGCCCTCATCGACTAGCCCCTCCCCGTAGTCTGCATCACCACCAAGGACCCAAACGCCCAGCAGCGTCCTCAAATACGAAAAGACGGCAAGCCACTGATCGCAATTGTGATGAAAGTGATTTCGAAGTCTCAGAACTCGCGAACTATTTAAAACAGATTACTAATGGGACAACTAAGCGACACGTAGATCTAACGAATGGCCAATCAACGGACCGGTGTATCGGCATTCTGAGTGATAAGCTGACCGGATGCTGGGACCAGCCACAACGATAAAGCAATTTTGGGCGATATTGAAGTCTCCATCAGACACGCTTTCGCTCGTTATCAAGGCTCATCATTCAATCGAAGCAAAGATCCATGAGCTGTTAGAAGAGACTCTTCCTCGCGCAAACAAGGTTGAGTTACATAGGGTGGGCTTTCTTCTGAAAGTGGATTTTCTAATAGGGCTTGGTGCGCTCAATCCTAGTCGCCGCCATCTTTATGAACTAGTGAACACCGTGCGTAATCGATTTGCACACAACCCTTATGCAAAATTTACAGAAGAAGATGCAAGTAAGGTCAAGAATGCTGTTCGTTCAATAAATAAGGATTACCCATGTGAAGGCGATGCGAACGCTATGCTCATCTTGCTGCTTCATGTAGTGTTCGACTATTCCTCCCGCATGCATAAACAAATCATCATTCAGAAGTTGCGCGAGGAATCCTTGCAAGAGATGATGAGCGACCGGAGTTGGGAAGCACCCCATCCGAGTGGGATCGAATTGCCTCCAATCACTGATGAGATGTTGAAGGAGGTCCAGGATGAGATGGAACCAGAGATCCTAAAAAGGGTGACGAACAAGCTCTCGGAGAGATATCCCGACCTGGATATCCCGGCTTTAAGTGTCCGCCCCAAGCCGCAAGAATAACCACCGAAAAATCCTACCCAAGACCCCAACACCAAACTATCCTTAGGCATCCCCGCAACCACAACCGCACCCCCTCACATCTCCCGGAACGGATCACACCGATGACTGCCTCCGCAGCGACCTCAACCCCGACCTCGCGCCGCACGAACTTCGCCAAGCCCACCCTCTGGCTCCTCATGGGCCTCGCCTTCCTCTCCGTCCTCGTCTTCACCGAGTACCCTTTCTTCGCACCAAACAGCCCAGACCGCGCCCGTGTCTTCGGTGAAAAACTCGTCTTCCTCCCCCACGCTCTCGGCGGACTCACCGCCTTCCTCCTCGGCCCCTTGCAATTCTCCACCCGCCTCCGCCAGCGAAACCCCTCCCGGCATCGCCTCCTTGGCAAGCTGTACGTCATCAGCATCCTCGTCGCCGCCCCCTCCGCGCTCATCATCAGCCATCACCTTGAAGCCGTACGCCCCACCCTAACCTACCTCTACGCCCAAACCTGGGCCCAGGCAGGCCTCTGGCTTCTCTTCACGCTGGCCGCCTTCATCACCGCGCGTAACCGTCACATCGCCGTCCACCGCCAGTGGATGATCCGGTCCTACAGCCTCACCTTCATCTTCGTCACATCGCGGATACTCAACCCGCTCTCCGCCATCCAGCACATGTCCGACCAGGCCTACGTCATCTTCCTCTTCATCACCCTTATCGTCGCTGTCGTCGTTCCCGACCTCTACTTCAGCTGGCGCGAACTAACCACCCGCCGCGTCCGATAAATTCCCACCCCTCCCACAAAAGTCCCACCTCTAACCGGACACAAAACTGCCCACCTCCATCTACACTCATGACATGTGTGGAATCGTTGGTTACATCGGCCCCCAGCCCGTCGTCCCCGTCATCATTGAAGGCCTGCGCCGCCTCGAGTACCGCGGCTACGACTCCGCCGGCATAGCCGTTGCCGGAGGCCCCACCGCACTCGAGCTCCGCCGCGCCCCCGGCAAACTCCGCAACCTCGAAGCCGTCATCGCCGCCAACCCCATCGACGGCACCTTCGGCATCGGCCACACCCGCTGGGCCACCCACGGCCGCCCCACCGAAGAAAACGCCCACCCCCACCGCGACTGCACCGGCACCCTCGTCGTCGTCCACAACGGAATCGTCGAAAACTACCTCGCACTCAAAAAAGAGCTCACCGCCGCCGGCCACACCTTCGTCACCGAAACCGACACCGAGATCATCGCCCACCTCATCGAACAAGAACTAGCCGATGCTCAAAAGTCTGTCATTTCGACCGAAGACGGCGCAGCCGTCGCAGCGGAGAAACCCGCTTCTCAACCGATACCTCTTGAAGAGGCAGTAAGAAGAGCCGTCCACCGCCTCACCGGAGCCTTCGCCATCGGCGTCCTCTCCGCGCACGAGCCCAACAAGCTCGTCGCCGCCCGCATGGGCCCACCCGCCGTCATCGGCCTCGGCGACGGCGAATTCTTCCTAGCCTCCGACGTCCCCGGCATCCTCCACCACACCCGCAACATCCACTTCCTCGCCGACGGCGAACTAGCCGTCCTCACCCTCGACGGCGTAGCCCTCTACGACTTCGATGCCAAGCCTCTCCCCCTAAAAGTCCAGCGCATCGCCTGGGACCCCATCCAGGCCGAAAAAGCCGGCTACAAGCACTTCATGCTCAAGGAGATCAACGAGCAGCCCCGCGCCATTCGCGACACCACCCTCGGCCGCGTCTCCCTCGACACCGGTCGCGTCTTCCTCGACAACCTCGACATCACGGACGAAGAGTTCCGCGCCGCCTCCCAGATCACCATCGCCGCCTGCGGAACCTCCTGGCACGCTGGCCTCGCCGGCAAATTCATGATCGAGCGCCTCGCCCGCCTCCCCGTAGACGTCGACTACGCCTCCGAGTACCGCTACCGCGACCCAATCGCTGACCCCCGCGCCATCGGCCTCCTCATCACCCAGTCCGGCGAAACCGCCGACACCCTCGCCGCCCAGGCCGAGCTCATCGCCAAAGGCTCCAAGACCCTCGCCATCTGCAACGTCGTCGGATCCGCCGTCACTCGCCGCGCCTCCGGCACCATCACCACCAACGCCGGCCCCGAGATCGGCGTCGCCTCCACCAAGGCCTTCACCGCCCAGCTCACCGCCCTCTTCGTCCTCGCTCTCCACCTCGCCCAGGTCCGCGACACCATCTCCCCCGAGCAGTCCCTCCAACTCGCCAACGAGCTCTCCCGCCTTCCCTCCAAGCTCGAGTCCATGCTGGCCCTCCACTCCTCCACCAAAGTCGGCATGTCCGAGGGAGTCGCCGCGCCCACACTCGCCGCCTCCGCCCCGGCCGAAGCCCTCACACCGCTGCCACCCTTTCCCTTCGTCGAGCGCCGCACCCGCCCACGCCTCTCCCTCGACGAACACTGCCAGCACCTCGCCAAGCTCTTCCACAACGCCAACGACTTCCTCTTCCTCGGCCGCGGCATCCACTACCCCATCGCCCTCGAAGGCGCCCTCAAGCTCAAGGAGATCTCCTACATCCACGCCGAAGGCTACCCCGCCGGCGAGATGAAGCACGGCCCCAACGCCCTCATCGACGAGTCCCTCCCCGTAGTCTGCATCGCCACCAAGGACCCCAACGACCCCTCCAGCGTCCTCAAGTACGAAAAGACCCTGAGCAACATACAAGAGGTAACCGCCCGCAGCGGCCGCGTCATCGCCATCGCCACCCAGGGCGACGACGAGATCTGCAACCTCGTAGAACACACCATCTACATCCCACCAGCCCCCGAACTCCTCCTACCCATCCTGGAAGTAGTCCCCCTACAACTCCTCGCCTACCACATAGCCGTCCGCCGAGGCTGCGACGTAGACCAACCCAGAAACCTGGCCAAGTCAGTTACTGTGGAATAAAAGGTTTATCTACCTATGGTTGAATGCTTTCTTTCTTGACGACACCACAAAAATCAATAGGCTCAAAGCAAAGCACAAATTATGTGGAACCGACTACACCTCGTTCTATTTGCTATATGCCTGCTGATATCGCAAACACTAGTTGCCCAATCGGACGCATCATCCCAACGCGGAACCTTCTCTGGAGAGTTAATACTCAAAGCACTCGATGATGGCCGTAGCATGCAAGTAGTCAAGGACTTCTCCTACACAGATTGGCAGGGGCATACACTCACAGCTACGGCTGGCTTCGTGAGCGATGGTGCGACAATCCCTCGAGCCGTGTGGACCATCGTAGGTGGGCCTTGGGACGGTCCTTATCGAAAAGCCGCGGTCGTCCATGACGTTGGCTGTGAAAACCATAAATATACGTGGCGAGATACTGATCGTCTTTTCTTTGAAGCAATGTTGGACTCTGGAGTTACACGTCCTCTTGCTTTGACTATGTACTATGGAGTCCTCGTAGGAGGTCCTAGGTGGGACGTAGTAGCTACAACTTCTGCGAAAACAAGCAAGGAACTAGACCAAAAGGTTGGAAGAGAACTAAGCAAACTTACCGAAACTGAGCGAAAAGACGCAGTTGTGGAGTCTGTCCGTACCGACAAAACAAGCAACAATAAGATCACAAGTGAATATTCCGCCACAGTAACTGTGCCTACGAGTAGTCCAGAGGTTAGTGAAAACGACCTCAAGGCATTGGAGACAGAACTATCCCAAAGAACAGCCAACGGCGAACAAATAACTGCAGAAGAAATTGAAAAGCGGGCTGCTGAACGGCCAGCACCTGGAACTAATACCGACCGCCGTTGAGTGCTGGGGGACTATCTTGAGAAGACTCGTTGTTGCAATTGTTCTACTTGCTGCTCTAAAAACATCTTCTAATGGCCAATCGCTGCCCATACCTCAGCCGAGAGCGTGGTCCGATCACCTTCGGAATTCAACAGTTTCGCTTGGTAGAGCAACGACAATAGACGGGAAATACGCTTTTGATCCAATTGGAACAGGCGTCCTTGTCGCGAAAAACACATCAATCACCCAATACCTCGCCATCGTCACAGCAAAACACGTTTTAGAAAGTCTTAGCTCTCACGGTCAGTCAAGCATCCGGGTCAGATTCGCGTCGGAAGAGACAAAGCCATTAAATCAGGACTACGGATATCAATTACGGTTGACTGACAAACGAGGAAAAAATGTATGGCGGTCTCTTCCCGACGGAAGTGATATTGCGCTAATCCCAATAGACGATAGCTTCATGCTCCAATTTGCTTCACAAATGCCAAAGCTCACAGACGCGATCGGTATCCAAGATCTTGCGGAAACGGCCGACATATACGAAGGGGAAAATATTGTCGTTTTTGGATTCCCTTCGGACGTCAGTGTGCTGATGGGTGAAGACGCTCTAGTCCATGCCGTGGTTAGATCTGGAATAGTCGCATGGGTCAACCCAAATGGAACAGACGAACCGTTCATGATTGACGCCAACATCCTCCAAGGCAACAGTGGCGGTCCCGTTTTCAAAATTCCAACTTCCCTCGATAAGTTCGGGAGCCTTCGAGTTGGCGGCGGAGCTCAACTTCTCGGTATCGTCACCAACACTGTCGGCAACGAATATGTCCGAAGCATTGGTGGACTCGGACGTGTTGAACCGGCCTCAAAGATACGTGATCTGATTAACATCACATTTCCAAAATTCTAGATTTGGTATGAACAGACGGGGGCGGGTGGCCCACATCTGACGCTCTCTACTAACTGGGTGCCCCACATCTCGATTCTGAGATGTGGGCATTCGTGCGAAAGCGCCGGGTGCCCCACCCTTCACTTCCAAACCAACCAAACTGATTGGGTGCCCCATCCTTCGCGTATTTTGCGAAGGGTGGGAATGTAAACTGCTCATACCGCCATGCCACCGGGCCTCAAACGCTTACACCACACCCAGCAATTCCACTTCATCACCTTCAGCTGCTATAAGCGCCAACCCTTCCTCATCACCCACAACGCCAAAGACACCCTTCAGAACATCCTCGAAAAGACCCGCAGGCAGCAAGACCTTCGCATAGCCGCCTACGTCTTCATGCCGGAGCATATTCATCTCCTCACCAACGAACCCGGCAAAGACACTCTGGCCACCTTCCTTCAAATCTTCAAACAACTAAGTGCCCGCCAACTCAAATCGCCAGATCAGAAACAATTTTGGCAACGCCGCTACTACGACTTCAACGTCTTCACCACCGATAAGTACGTAGAGAAGGTCCAATACATCCACCGCAACCCCGTCACCCGAGGCCTCGTATCCCGCCCTGAAGACTATCGCTGGAGCAGCTTCAATCACTACGCCACCGGCGAACCCGGCCCTATCGAAATCGCCTCACATTGGACAGCCAGCCGCAACCAAACCACCACAACCACGTCATCCTGAAATCTTCCAATAACCACACCCGCTCGGGTGCCCCATCCTTCGCGCTTTTAGGAAGGGTGGGAAAGTAAACTGCCCACACCGCAATGCCACCGGACCTCAGGACGCTCCCTCGAGTTGCGCAACCGCCTTCACCATCACCTGAGAACGTAAGAATCTAACTGTTGATAGGTGGCCATCTCCAGACAGGCCCCGCAAAGCGCTCGGAAAATTCCGAACACAGAGCATCGCCCAGAACGATTCCCCATACCGATATGAAATACAATTGTCGCCCATAGGCGCAGCGGAGGTGACCCCGCTCACATCATGACCCGAGCGTCGAGAGATTCAATACTCCAAAGGAGATCGACATGGCATCGCCTTCTCTTTCGATTGTTAGGCGCTTTCAGTTGGTGGGCCTCCTCTGCATCGCAACCTGGATTGTCTCTTTCGTTGGTTGCAAGAAATCTGAAACCCCGCCCCCTGCCCAACCGACAGCTGCCCCAGCTCAACCGACTGCGGCTCCAGGTCAACCGGCAGCTAACCCAGCTCAACCCGCAGCACCTGCCACACCAACAGCACCTGCCGCACCAACAGGACCCGTGCCTTCCTTCTCAGCCGCGAATAAAGCGGGCCTTTTCGTCGCTGCGGCAAAGGGCCAAAGTCACGATCAACAGCTCATCGATGAGTCGGACTGCTACAACTTGGCGCAACAGCAGACAGGCATCAGCCCCGATACGCCGCCTCCCCAGGCACCGACCTCTGCTGATGTCGAGGCAGCCCAGGCTCAGGCGGCTGACGCTGCTCCGCAACAAAAAGGCGGACGAGCCAAGGGTGCCGCTAAGGGCGCAGTAGGCGGCGCCGTGATTGGCGGCATCTCTGGAAATGCAGGAACAGGTGCAGCCGTAGGCGCGGGGGTAGGAACTGTGCGCGGCGGCAGACAGCAGCGCAAAGCCAACGCGGCTACCAAGGAGCAGGCAGCGGCACAAGGAGGGGCGCAGGTGCAGCAACAGTACCAGAACCAGAAGGCTGAGTATGACCAACATATGAGTACCTTCAAACGGGCGTTCACAGCATGCATGGATGCGCGAGGCTATTCGGTCCAATAGGCAGGCATCGCACACACGAAACCCATACCGCGGGTGCCCCATTCATGCAGTCTCATCGCATGAGTGAGTCATTCGCGCGGAGCGCGAACCGTTTTCCTTACCCCAACGCTAAATCCCCACCATGGCTTGATGAACCCACATCCCCCAGTGATACCCTATCCTCCATGCCCGGCCCCACCCTCCAGCAAAAGCTCGACCACCTCCTCGAGAACCTCGCCGAAGCCGAACGCGAGTACGCCGCCGGCCTTCCCTACCCGGACCACACCCAAGGCTCCTGGCCCGACAAGATCGCCGGCATCAAGAAACACATCGCCGAACTCCGCGAGATCATCGCCAACGAATAGCATTTGGACGACGTTTGATCGTTACAACTCCAGCAAGACTGATCAAACCGGTAAACAGAAGCACTATAGGAGCAGGCTCCGGCGTCGGTTGAAGCCCTGATCCGCCAACACCGAAAATGCCACCCCTGGCCTCCAAAGTGGTCGATCCACCAGTGTATGATCCAGCGCTGGTCTGAATGACAAGGTCGTCACTGAATTGAATCAGGCCGACGCCCGGCGTGAAATTAAAAGTAACAGCGTTCCCATCTGGATCTCTGGTGATCGTTCCAGGGGCTATTCCACCCGTCACCGGCGAGAACCCTACGCTAAGCGGAAAATCCCTGAAGGATGCAACAAACAGGCCCGTGATGCCTTCTAATCCGTCGTTATGAAACTGATAGACGAAATCCAGGCAGCCCGCGCAGTAGACGTTGAAAGGATCACTGAATACCTCGACCGATTGATGCGCAAAGATCACAGGTCCGGTCTGCACGCTACTGGTAGCAGCCAATAGAGTTCCTCCGAAGCTAAGAGGGGAAGCTGTAAGGGACTCCCCAGCAGAGATCGGGGTTGCGTAAACGTTAGTTACCATCACAAAGCTGAGGCAGCATAATGCGAGCAATATCCTATTCATTCGGAGTCTCCATTTCTTAGCGCCTGTCGCGAAACCTAGCACCCCGATAGGCACACTTCAGTGACGGCCATCACACTTCTGGTTGGAAAGCAGGAATGGTTTGAATCCGATCCAGACCTGGGGCGGTGGTCGAACCAAAACCCCACGCCCCAACCTGTTCACGCAGGACACCCCGCATCCATCCACTGCTTGAAAAGTGAAACCCGCTCCGCCGGCCACGCCTCATCCGGAGGCATCGATCCATCGGCAAGCGTCCCGTAGACACTCTGCGCATTGGCCGGCACACACATCCACGCGGGATCACCAAGATCAACCCCCATGGGCTTCATACATTCAATGTCCTCCTCCCGGAACAGAGGACGGATATCTGTAGCAAAACTGAGAGCCATTGAGCCTCCTTTGGGACGATTCTGGATTCATACCCACCCTTACCCAGGACAGGTAGCCGCCACATCCCGAGCACACCACATCTTAGCCCCATAGAATCCTACCTCCCCAAAGGTCAGGTAAAACAGTTCACAAATGCGCATTCTTTTGCGAAAACTGAGCAACCGAGCCTGCTAACCAGCTTCCCTTCAACAAACCAAAATGGCTGTCAAATTGCGTTTGATTGAGTGCTCTATTGATTCTGGATCAAGTTTCTGGTGCCCTCGTGACCCGCAAATGGAGGAGCGACCCATGAAACCCCTTTTATTCATCTTCACTCTCGCGATCTTGGGCTCCCTGCCCGCTGCGGCCATTCCCTTCACTCTCGACTTCGGCGGCCTTCAGAACAACGAAGAAGTCCTCAACTTCTACAACGCCGGACTTGGCAGTCTGGGCTCCGGACCCGGCCCTAACTTCGGCGTTAGCTTCGCTTCATCGTTCCTCGTAACCTCGGCCGTGCCCCCCTACGGCCCAAATCGGGTCGGCCGGTTGAACGGTCCCTCCGCACTCATGGATGTCTCCGGCGGATTCAATCTTCTTTCGTTCTACTACGAAGCCTCAGACAACTCGGGCACGGTCGCTCTCTGGTCCGGCTTGGATGGTTCCGGTGTGATGCTCGCTGATATTCCGCTCACTGCCGCGCCGACCTGGGATGCGGCAGGTACATTTTTAGTGGGAACCGCGCATTCGGCGGTCTTTAGCGGAACCCCCGGAATCAAATTCGACCAGATCACCGACTCCGCTCTGGTCATACCCGAACCAGCCAGTCTCGTGCTTCTGGCCACCGGTCTACTCGGGCTCATACCCGGATACCGAAGACTCCTCGCTCGTTGACTAGCGCGAGAGCTGCTGCTCGAAGAAGCTCGCCATCAGCCCGTAGGCCTCCTTCGTCTCTGGGAGACGGATGTCGTTCCAGAACGCATGCGGCAACCCTTCGAAGACGACTAGCCGCGCGTCATCTCCACTACGCAGAAAGGCCCGATGAAGAATCGTCGTGCCGCTCAGCAGAAGATCGCGCCCGCTGGTGATAAAGAGCGCCGGAGGCATGCTATGAAGATCTGCATAGATCGGCGAGAGCACCGGGTCCTTCGGGTCAGTCGACGCGGCGAGGTAGTCAGCGTTATGTGGCTTGCCATCGGGTACCTCCACCGCCCCAGTCAACCCACGAAGACTGTACATCGCCTGCGAATCGTCGCTCTGGCTGAGGTCCCCCAAGCCGGAGAAAATTCCAAGCGCTCCCGGCAGCGGCAATCCAAGCTGCTTCAGCTTCACCGCCACCTCCGCCGAAAGAATCGCCCCCGCCGAAGTGCCATACAGCGCAATCCGCGATGGCTTGTAAGTCTTCAGCAGTTCACGATAGACCGCAACCGTATCATCCACCGCAGCAGGAAACGGATGTTCTGGAGCAAGCCTGTAAAGCACGGCAACCACGCGCGTGTGCAGCATGTTCGCCATCGGAATGCTCTCCGTCAGCGAACCCGAGTCGGAATTGAACCCGCCGCCATGCACGTTGATCAGCACGCGATCAGGATGCCGCGGCGTCGTATCGAGCGGCGTCACATCCCGCACCGGAACACCCGCAATCGTCGCATCCTTAATATTCACCGGATACATCTTTCGCGAAGCCTCGCCCGCACGTGTCTGCCAGGCATCTGTCCCAGCACGCCGCTCCGCAAGTGTTTGGTCGCCGACGGGCGCAGGCCGCCGCAAAGCCACCTTCGCCTCAGGGCTGAGCGACGGCGGCACAGGAATCACACGCGTGATGTGTGCCGTACCATCCGCATCCAGCGTGCTCGTATTCGCCTGAGGAACAGGCTGCTGTGCTCGCAGCATCGTGCAGCACACAAGGGGCGTAGCAACAGAAACCACGAAAAGTGATCGCAGGAACATGCCAGACAGCGTACCAGCCTTCGTGGCCATGTGATAGCTGCTGGCGAGGTGCACGTTGCTACAACAATTGTGCCTTGCAATAGCACAATATCCTCTATAACCTCTCATCCAGTTGAACTTACTCGGGCCCCGGAGAAAGAATGCGCCGTCTATTTGTTGTTCTGATGTTGTCCTTATGCTTCGCCTTGCCAGTCACCGCCCACGCCGACACAATTCAGTACACCCTCAACTGGGACTTTCCTCACATCTCCAGCGACAACACCTCCGCGTACATAGGCACCTATACCTTCACCGCGGATTCGCTACTTACCGGAAATACATTTGTCTATGGCTCCGGATTCACCGACACGCCATTCCCCGGATATACCTATGTCTACGCTCCGGACCTTGCCGTACCTGCAGGCTCAAACGTCTCGCAGATTGAGATCTTCTACTATCCGGACTACACCCCGTACAACTCGATCGGCATAAAATCCCTGTACGGCTTCGATCTCTATCAGAAGGCTGGCAGTGGGGCCGTCGGCACAAGCTTAATCCAGGACCCCACCGATCCCAACTACTTCTATGCCTACTATGGAGATGGCAGCCCCGACTACGTATCGATGCAAATCACCGATTTGAGCACCGCGCCCATTCCTGAACCATCCAGCATCACGCTTCTCGGCGTTGGCGCACTGGCAATGGGATCACGCATTTATCGGAGAACAACCCAAAACCGCAAATCGCGAGCAGCCCAAATATAAAGCCGCACATACATCGAAAGCCCATCTATACCCATCACCCCATCGACCGCCACTCGCCGCAAACGCATCCAACTCCGTGACCTGCAATTTCATCCCAGGAGGAACCATGCGCAAAGGAACCCCCGCCGCGATCCTCGGCCTCGCCGCCATCCTTACCACACTCCCCGCCTCCGCCGCCAAGATCAAGGGCGATACCACCCTCAAAGACTCCCAACCCACCGGCACCAAGGACAAGGAACACAAACACCAGGCTTACGACCTCTCCTTCGAAGCCCAGGGCAAGTCCTACACCTGCCGCACCGACTCCGGAAAATCCATGAACGCCACCGACTTCGTCGTAGGCACCAAAATCAACTACGAGATCGACGGCGACAAAACCAAAATCAAAACCCCCGAGGGCAAACAAGTCGAGTGCAAGATCGTCCGCGTAGAAGCCGCCCCCACCCCGAAATAATAGTGGTATTCGCTTCGAAAAGCACAAACTGCGCTCTACTCGTCGCCGGATTCTGAATCCCCATGTACGCCAACCAACTGCGACGCCAGCATGGCACTCAAGGGCTCCTTCATCTTCGACACGTCGATCTTGCCCTCGGCCCATGCCATATCAGCCGCCTCAAGCGCCCTGTAGTACTGAGTCTTATCCGCTTCTATCTGCTCCGGAATCGTCAGCTTACCAGGTAGAAGATATCCCATTCTCACGCAAAGAATCAGATAAGAAGCAGCTCGTGATGTCCTTCCGTTCCCATCCGTGAATGGATGAATCCAATTCAACTTCCACATCACGTAGGAAGCAAGGTGAAGAGCACTCCTATGCCAATTCTGGTTCACATAGTCGCAAAGCTCTTCGATCTGCTCCGGCACTTGGAACGCGTCAGGCGGCTGATGCTTGCTCTCACCGATTGTGACGCCCGCTGGCCGCCAGTTCCCCGCATATCCAGAGAGCCCCAGGAGAGCAGCACGGTGTAGCGACTGAAGATGCGATGGCCGAAAGCGGAAAGGTCGTTCCGGATCGACGAACGTCTGCACCATCTCAGCGACAAGCTCATATTGTTTGAGAGCGTTCGCCGCTTCCCGCTTCGCCCGCAGGATTGGATCGGTAATGATCTCGGCTTCGTGAGCTTGACTATGCCGAACTCCCTCAGCCACTAGCGCTCCCGGAGTTCCCGCTTCAGCAGTTCGTCTTGCTCGTCCACCATCTCGCGTGTGATCAGATCATTCTCGATCTTGGTATTGCCATACGCAAAGCTCCGCCGCTGTGCTTCCCGCTCTTCGGGCGGGAATGGCCGTCGACGGGCTGCTTCAATAAGGCATTTGAGTTGATCTGTCATGGTGAACCCCTCAAAGAAAGTTATCACCAAAGCCTCTGGAATCGTCAACAGCCTGTCTTTATCAAGCCAACAGGACCTTCTGAACTTCTCACTGAACCCGACGACACGCCGACGACATCTTCTCCCCCAGCCCCTCCGACGAAAACGTAGTCCCCCTCCCACCCGCATCCCACCAGATAAACTGCTGCGCCGCATACCGCGCCCCGGACCCCGAGACAACATTCGCAAAGATCAGCGAATTCCCTCCAACCGGCACCACCGCCAGATGGTTCCCGGCCCCATTCAGGTACTCCACCGAAAACACCCCCGCCGGAAGCCCCATCTTGACCCCGGTAGCATCGCACTGAAACTTCACCGTATTCCGCGAGACCGCCTCCGACCCCTTCAGATGAATCGTTAGATCACTCGCCCTCGCCAGAGCACTACACCCCAGAACCACCACCCCAACCACAACTCGCCACCAAATCGCCTTCATACAGCCTCCTTTGGCCGCTCGCCGGCAACGATATCAACAACCCAATCCTTGACGCTACTGATATCCTTAAATCAGAGAAAAAGAAGAGTCCGGCACCTGCTGGACTCTTCCTGTCTGCGCTGGAAGTTAGACTGAAGTCCAGGCCTATCTCCCCTGTTTCTAAGACTTTGCGTACTTTAGTATGGGAGGGATAGGGTGGTCCGCAGTTGAAACCGCAAGCCCAGCCATGATGTACTAATCATGGAGTCGAAATGCCTTTCCCGATCAAAATTTGCGCCATCTGTTCAGAAGAATTTGAGCTGAAACCCGACAAGCCCGGATTCGCCAATCGCTGCCCCGAATGCAGCCAACCCGAAGAATCCGAGTCCACAACGCAAGGCCGCATGACCGCCGAGGAACGCCAGACCACCAAGGAAGCCAACGAGGCTCGTCGCCAGGCGATGCGCAACCTCCTCTACCGCAAGGACAGCTAGGACTAAACCAGCGAAGTCCCCGCAATCGCCTCCAGCACCTTCAGCGGAGAAGTCTCCGGAGCCACCAGCGCCTCAGGCTTCACCAGCAGCGTCTGTTCCAGCGCATACTGTCCCGCCAGCACCGCATGCGGCACCGTATCCGTATAAACCATCCAGCTCGACCCCGCCGGAAACTGCCAAGGATACTTCGCACACTCCGCCTGAAACCGCCCATTCTCCTTCAGGAAGTTATGGAATCGCATCATGAAGTCGTCATAAGGCGACCGCTTGATCGCCGGCACCACCGCCCCCAAACCCACCGCCCGCCCCAACCCCTTACCCACCCGACTCAACCCACTATCAGGCGAAGGAGCAATCTCCGCAGGCGCAAACTGCCTCACGATCGTCGCAAAGGGATCCCCCACCACCCAGTCCCGAGTGCGACTCGGATGAATATTGTTGAAGAAGCGCAAAATCCGCGCTCCATGCGTGGGCCGCGTAGGAAACGCATCCGTATGTAGAAGGTCGTTCCGCTTCCGCAAAGGCAAGTCGCGCCCCTGTTCCTCCTGCGGACGAAAGCTCGCATAATCCAGCTCCCAATTCGCGTGATACGGCGACAAGAACCCCGTAAGAAATGCGGCCACGTTCTTTGAATACTCCCGCATGATCGACTGCAAACGCGCCACAGCCGCAGCATCAGCGGTCTTCGTATCCACACCGCTCAACTTATCGATGTTCGGTTTATACGCAATATTCTTGTGCAGCGAGCTATCCACCTGCTGTTGCCCCAACAGAAACGCCATATCACCCGGCGGAATCGGAACCGGCGTCACAGGAAAGTAAAGAATCTCACCGGCTTCCAGTCGCGCGCACCACTCCCGCGCCTGAGCATCAGACACCACCCCATTCAGCGACTCCCGAGAAATCGTCACTAGGCCCATCGCTTATTTCTCCAATCAACCTGCAACACAACCCGCAGAGGTATACACAGCTTACACACCTCAGTCAATAACTTCGACTCGACCAAACTCGACCAAGAAGACCGTTTTATCAAATCCGACCAGCCCTCTTATACTCGTCACCATGTCGATCGCCACTCAGCTCCTGCTCAATGACATCTATTACTCCGCATGGGCCAATCAACAACTCCTTGAAGCCTGCTCTACTCTTTCCGCCGATCAGCTCCACCGCGATCTCGGCGACTCGCATCGAAGCATTCTCGCCCGAACCCAGCCTCACCGACCCGCAACAAAAATGGCCCCCGATCTCGCATAGCCTGCATCAATGGCTCGAGCCCCTGCAGGAAACCGATCTCGCCACCGAGCTCTCCTGCATTAAGCCCAACGGAGAAGAGTTTCGCCTCTCCCGCTCGATGATCATCGTCCACATGGTGAACCACTCCACTCTCCATCGAGGCCAGGTGATGAGCATGCTGCGAGCCTTTGGAGTCAAGCCTCCAAACACCGATCAATTCAGCCTCTACCTCTTGCAATAAACCCTCACTTGCTCCCACGTGGGAGATGCACAACGCACAGATAGGTGCGACTGCCAGCTCATGCATCCAATACCTATAGCTGCTCGCGCCATCCATTCTTTGAAACTACACTTGAGCAAGGAGATTACAGATTGCAGCATAGAAAACGACTGAGTCCACAGTGGATGCTCCTCATCGCAAGCCTCTGCAACCCAGCTTTGTTCGCCGGTACAACAGCACAAACCCAAACTCCGAAACCTGCAATCGTCGCTTACGTATTCCAACAAAACAACCTGATTCAACCGGGCCAGATCGCCGCGCAAAAGCTCACGCGTATCAACTACGCCTTCGCCAACCTGCAAGGCGGTCGCATGGTCAACGGCTTCATCCACGACGATCAGAACCTCGCCTCGCTCATTGCCCTGAAGCAGGAAAATCCCTCCCTTACCGTGCTCGTCTCCGTCGGCGGATGGCTATGGTCCGGCAATTTTTCCGACATGGCCCTCACTAAAAAGAGCCGCACCCTCTTCATCGACAGCGTCGTCAAGTTCGTTGACCACCACAACCTCGACGGCCTCGACATCGACTGGGAGTACCCGGGCCAGGTCGGTGCAGGAAATCACTTCCGCCCCGTGGACAAGCAGAATTACACGCTCCTCCTCAAGCAGCTTCGCAGCCGCTTCAACAAACAGCAAAAAAAACTTCACCGGCGGCTCTACATCACAATCGCAACTGGCGCCTCTTCCTCTTTTCTCGCACACACTCAAATGGGCAAAGTGCAAAAGTACGTCGATACCATCAACCTAATGGCCTACGACTACTACGAACCTACCGACGATGCAGTCGCCGGACACCACGCACCACTCTTCGCCAATCCAGCCGATCCAAAAAAAATCTCAGGCGACCGGTCTGTCCGCGAGTATGAAAAAGCTGGCGTTCCGGCCACAAAGATCGTCCTCGGCGTTCCCTTCTACGGACACATATGGGGCCACGTGCAAGACACCAATCATGGCCTGTTTCAGCCAGGAAAGCCAGTTCCCAATGCCTTTGCGCGATATGGCACTATCTCATCCACCATGCTGAACAACGGCTACACGCGTTACTGGGACTCCACCGCTTCAGTCCCCTATCTCTACAACGCGGAAAAGAAAATCTTCGTCTCCTACGAAGACCCTGAGTCGCTCGGACTAAAGTGCAGGTATGTGCTCGATCACAAACTAGGCGGCGTCATGTTCTGGGACTACGCCGCCGATCCCACAGGAGCGCTCCTCGACACCATCGACACTAGCCTGAAGAAAGTTTCCGGCTCACCTCACGAGACCAAGTGACCACGGCCATGCAAACGTCTCCGTCAGACTGACAGAACGATCCGCTCTCTTCACAGCATGTATCCTCGCGATAGCCGCCGTCCTCGCCAGGTTGAAGGTTCGGCTGCAACTTTAGAACATCCCTGAACCCAGCTAAGCTGTAGAAGACCCGATGCAGAACTACTTCAACTACTTCACCGAGATCGAAGAACGCTTCCAGCAGCGCCGAGGCTCCCTCCTGATGCTCTCCACCCTCGACTGGGCGCTTATTGAAACCTGGAAAGAAGCAGGAATCCCCCTCGAAGCCGTCCTGCGAGGCATCGACACCGCCTTCGACAAGCACGACGCAAAGGCCCTCCGTTCTCCCGCCCGCACCCGCAAAGTCAACGGCCTGGCCTGGTGCGCACAAAGCGTCATGGAAGCCGTAGAACAGGCCAACGAAGCAGCCATCGGAGCAAAGCCTTCCGATAACGCTCCTGACAGCGGTTTCGAATCAGACCGCGTAGCCCGCTTCCTCGATGCGAACGCAGCTTCTATAGAAGGCGCGAACCTACAACCCCCAGCCGCCGCAACTTCAACAGAAGTCACAGCACGACTGAAGAGCCTCGCAGCAGAACTGCGAAGCCAGCCAGCACACTCTCTCGAAGAACTCGACCGAACCCTAAGCGTCCTCGAAGAAAAACTCTTCGCCGCACTGCTCACCGCAACCCCGGAAGACCAGCTCGTAGCCCTGCGCGAGCAGGCAGCCCGCGAACTTGCGCCGTATCGCGGCAAGATGCAGGCCGTACAGATCAAACAGGTCCAGCAGCAGTTCCTGCAAAAGCGTCTCCTCGAAGCTAACAAGCTCCCGCGCCTAAGCCTCTTCTATATGAGCCACGAATGAAGCTGCGAATCGAAAAAGCCATCTACGGCGGCTCCGGCCTGGCGCATCAAGCCGAAGGCAAAGCGATCTTCGTCCCCTTCACTCTGCCCCGCGAACTAGTCGAAGCGCAGGTGAGCGAAAAAAAATCCGACTTCGCAGAAGCAACCCTCCTCAAGATCATCGAACCCTCCGTCAACCGCACCGCACCACGCTGCATCCACTTCGGCGAATGCGGTGGCTGCCACTATCAACACACCGATTACGCAACTCAAACCGCAATGAAACGTGAAATCCTGCGCGAGACCCTAGAACGCGCAGGCCTCACAGATCTTCCGCAAATCAAACAACACACGAGCGAACCCTGGAACTACCGCAACCGCATTAGGCTCCGCATCGCCGACTTCGGAGGCAACCTTCGCGTCGGATACCTTCGCCGTAGCTCCTCCGAATTCCTCCCCACCCAGATGTGCCCCATCTCCGCGCCCTTGCTCTTCCGCGCCGCCGAAGCACTACTGCAACTAACCCAGCAAGACTCAAACGCCTTACGCTGGATGCAGGCCGCAACCGAGATCGAACTCTTCACCACCGCCGACGAAACCAGACTCCAGATCACCCTCTTCGTCAGCGAGGAACCCGCGAAAGGCTTCCCCGAACTCTGCGCCAAACTCCAGCAACTCATCCCCGAACTCGTCGGAGCGGGCACAGCAATCCTCTCCCCCGAAACCGGCAGAGGCCGCAAAGTACAAAAAATCAAGCATGGAATCTCATGGGGAGCCGAAGGCCTAAGCTACACAGCCGCAGGTGAGATCTACTGGATCAGCCGCGGCGGCTTCTTCCAGGTCAACCGCTTCCTGATCGATGAACTCGTCCATCTCGTCACAAGCAACCGCAGCGGCAACCTCGCCTGGGATCTCTTCGCCGGAGCAGGACTCTTCTCCCGCGCACTCACCAAAACCTTCAAGCAAGTCGTAGCCGTAGAAGCCGCAGCCGACGACCTCACCCGAACCTTCAAAGGCGAAGGCAAACAAGCCATCGCCGCCACAACGCTCGACTTCCTCCGCACAGCCGTAGTCCAGCGAGACCGTCCAGACCTCATCGTCCTCGACCCGCCACGCGCCGGAGTCGGCATAGAATCCTGCTCCCTTCTCGCCCGCCTGAAGGCCAAACAGATCGTCTACGTCTCCTGCGATCCCGTAACTCTGGGACGCGACCTCAAGGCAATGGTAGACTCCGGCTACAGGCTGGCAGAGCTGCACATGATCGACCTCTTCCCCCAGACCTTCCATCTGGAGACAGTCGCGATCCTGCAGCAATAGAGCAGTAAATCTCGCCAGCGAGATGGGTGGTTATCGTAACTCGTGGGCTCCTCGAAGTCAGGTGAAAAAGGAAAACCAAATCCAGCACTGTGGCCCAAAGCTGCAGCAGCTATTGAAGCCCTCCAGTTCCGCCGAGCCACTCTGCTTGCAGCAGCATTCTGCTTCTCCCTCGGCATAGTGCTCGCCCGCAATTGGCAGCCGCCAGTGATCCTCCTCACAGCAGCATCCGCCCTCCTGCTACTTACGATAGCCACACTGAAATACTCGCTGCGACTAGCCCTCATACCACTCGCCGCCATCTGGATCACCCTGGGCTTCTGGTGCGCCGAGACGCAGCCACCGCCGCAATCGCAACACGCATTACTCCAATACGCAGATGGTCTAAGCAGAACAGTTCGTGGCCGCGTCGTTCGCATCCGCGCTCTCCCACCACAAGAAAAGTCAGCAGACCAAGACAACGACACAGCCTGGTGGATCGAGAAAGAGCCCGAAGCAGCCGAAGCAGTATCAGTCGATCTCCAAGTCGAAGCCGTCGAGGAAGTAACACCGGACATCTCCCGCATGTCCCCCGCAACAGGCGGCGTACGAGCCACCATCCTGGCGCACGGAGACGCGCTCCCCACACTGCACTGCGGTGACGTCGTCGAAGCTCCCATGCGGCTCAAAATCCCCGAACGCTACCGCGACCCCGGAGCATGGCAGTACGCCGACTACCTTCTCGCACAAGGCATAGGGACACACGCAACCGTCCGCGCCGCAAAGATCCACGTAGTCGCAACCAACGGAGCAAGCCCGCAATGCCGCTTGTACGCGGCACAAAACTGGGCCTCCGAACGCATGCTGAAGTTTGTGCGATCAAGCGCAAACCGCCGGCTCCCCAGCACACTGCGACTCACACCAGACGACGCAGGCATGTTGAACGCAATGCTCTTCGGCGACCGCACAGCCTTGAATCACGACCTCAGGCTAGGCTTTGAGCGCACAGGTTCGTTCCACCTCTTCGTCGTCTCCGGAATGCACGTAGCCCTGCTGGCAGGAGTCGTCTTCTGGATTACCCGCCGTCTCCGCCTGCGAGAGTGGCTCGCAACACTCGTCACCCTGACAGCAACCGCTGGATACGCCCTCCTCACAGGATTCGGCGCACCCATCCAGCGAGCCCTGTTCATGACAGCCATCTTCCTCATCGCTCGTCTTATCTCACGCGACCAGAGCGTACTCAACGCCCTCGGAGCCGCCGCGCTCGGTGTCCTGATCCTGTCACCGAAGAGCCTCTTCGAAGCAAGCTTCCAGATGACGTTCCTAGCGATCGTCGCCATCGGCGGCATCGCAGTGCCTCTCGCAGAGCGCAGCTTCGCACCATACGCTCAAGCAGCATCCCACCTCGATGAGCCATGGCGCGACATCGGCTTCCCGCCACCCGTAGCGCAGTTCCGCATGATGCTCCAGCTCTGGGGCAACGCCTTCGCCAAAACGTTCGGAGCGTGGGCCCGGCCTCTGCCTGCAATAGTGGTCCGATGCGCGCTCTGGCTAATCGAACTCGCACTGATCGGACTAGTAGCCGAGATGATCATGGTGCTCCCCATGGCGCTCTACTTCCATCGCGCCACGATCTTCGCTCTACCCGCCAACATGATCACGATCCCCATCGTGACCGCGCTGGCACCCCTGGCCGTAATCACCTTCTGCGCCGCTCTTGTAAGCCCTTGGGTCGCAATCATCGCTGCCTCAGCAACCGCCGCACTGCTGCACGGAATCACCTCGGTGATCGCACGCGTAAGCCACCTGCAGTCGGCCGACATGCGAACCCCCGGTCCCACCGTACCCATCTCCATACTGGCCTTCATCGGATGGGCCTTCTGCTGCTGGGCCGTTCGGCACTCTCGCAAATGGACAGCCACAGCGGTCATCGCGCTACCGCTGATTGCCGTGATGGTGCTATGGCCAACACGAACCGTAACGTCACAGCAGGAATTGGAAGTCACCGCAATCGACGTAGGCCAGGGCGATTCACTCCTCGTTGTCGGTCCCGAGGGCCGCACAATGCTCGTCGACGCCGGCGGTCCCGTCGGAGCAGTCGCTGAGACAGCAGTCGCCACCAGCCTCTTCGACATTGGAGAAGAGATCGTCTCGCCCTATCTCTGGTCGCGCCAGATCCGAAGCCTGGACGTCATCGTATTGAGCCACGCGCACAGCGACCACATGGGCGGAATGGCCGCCGTAATGCGGAGCTTCCGTCCACGCGAGCTATGGGTCGGAATCGACCCCGACTCCACGGCCTATCGCGCTCTGCTATCCGAAGCTCAAGAGCTAGGCGTAACAGTCCGGCATCTTCACGCCGGAGACGCTCTCCCATGGAGCAGCACCCAAATCAGCGTCCTTGCCCCCGAGACAACCTACGTCAATGGCGGAGCCCCAGTAAACAACGACTCCCTCGTGATGCACATGGAGTACGGAAAGTCCTCCGTTCTCCTCGAAGGTGACGCCGAAGCCCCCAGCGAACAGGCAATGATCGCGAGCGGCCGTCTCACGCCGGTAACACTATTAAAAGTCGGCCATCACGGAAGCCGAACCTCCACGACACCAGAGTTCTTCGCCGCCCTAGCACCCAAAGACGCAGTCGTCTCCGTCGGAAGAGGCAACACCTTCGGACACCCCCGCTTCGAGGTCATCCAGCGAATAGCCGCGAACAGGACCAAGCTATACCGCACCGACGAGTTTGGCCTGACCACGTTCCTTCTAGACCGCAACGGCGGAATCCAAGCCATACCCGGCGGCAGTTAGGGGAGACTCTGGAACAAGTCCCGATACGATCCGTTTTGAAAGGGCGCGACTGAAGCCGCGCCGAAAATGGCCACGAAGATCTGGGCTAAAGAGGATACTGAAAAAGCCCGTTTTGCTTAAGGGCACGGCTTCAGCCGAGCCGCAAGTAGCCCAATTTCAATGGGGCTTTAGCCCCTGAGGGAACCTTTCCGCGCCGCAACAGACTTTTTCAGCACGCTCTTTAGCCCCCGAGAAAATTTCTCTCTTGTCAGAAAACAGCAGTTAGCGCGGGATGACTCACCCATGGTTCCTGCTGCTTGCCGGTGCATCTAACAGAGAGCATGATGTGATCTACCGCATCACTGGGGAGGTTCTCGAATGGAGCTGGAGCAATCGGGTACAACTGGAGTTGAGGTCAGCATACAAGAGCGGGCGGAAGAACAAAAACTGATTCGCCGCCTGCAACTGATGATGAACATGGTGATGCAGGTCATCGCGCAGGACACCACCCTGACCGTCGACGATGCCTCCCAGATGATCGCCGACAGCCGAAAAGCCGCACTAACCATGTTCCCAGGAAAAGAACTGGCCTACGACCTGATCTGGAAGCCCCGGTTCCAGCGCCTGATGCGCGAGCGTTTTCGAATCATGTAACTCACAAACAGAAGGGGCTACCCGCAGGCAGCCCCTTCCTCACAGCGCTTCAGCTTACTTCTGAGCCGTAGCAAACCGCTTATTCACCTCGTCCCAATTCACAACATTCCACCAGGCCGCAAGATAGTCCGGCCGCCGGTTGTTGTACTTCAGGTAATAAGCGTGCTCCCAGACGTCGTTCCCTAGAATCGGATAGAGCCCCTGCGAAAGCGGATTATCCTGATTCGCGGTCGTCACAACCTTCAGCTTGCCGCCATCGAACACCAGCCAGCCCCAGCCTGAACCAAACTGCTTGGCGGTCGCCTCGTTGAACAGCTTCTTGAAGTCATCAAACGAGCCGAAGTCCTTCGTGATCTGATCGGCAATCGCGCCCGTCGGAGCTCCTCCGCCATTTGGCTTCATAATCTGCCAGAACATCGTGTGATTGACGTGCCCGCCGCCATTGTTCTGCACAACCTTACGCACATCCTCAGGAATGCTCGCCAAATCCTTGATGAGTTCCTCGGGAGACTTCGTCCCAATCTCAGGATGCTTCTCAACCGCACCGTTCAGGTTCGTCACATACGCCTGGTGATGCTTGTCATGGTGCAGCTTCATCGTCGCTTCGTCGATGGTGGGCTCAAGCGCCGCATAGTCATAGGGCAAAGGGGGTAGTTCGTAAGCCACGGTGATCTCCTGTCGTCTTGCGTGTTCTCATTTGCCGGCGCTTCAATCCACCGGCGTCAATTACTTCTGATGCCATCCGCGCTCGCAGCGATGCAACAACCTCGAGCCCGGTGCAGTCTTCGAAATCATAGCGCAACTGCAACATTCATCGCCCGTTCACGCGCACGTCACTCCCGCGATCACCGTTTTTGCGTTCTAATAAGAATCCAATGAGCGATCCCGTTCCCCTCTACCGCTGGCTCGACGACGAGGGCCCCGCCTTCGGCGCACCCGGACTCGAACCCCGCTGGAGCTCCAGCAAGAAAGACGCCGTCTCCACCGCCTACGCCGCCTCCAGCCGCGTCTGGTTCACCGCCTCCCACGGCACCCTCAACGAGATCTACTACCCCACCATCGACCGTCCACAGACCCGCGACATGGAGCTCCTCTTCACCGACGGCGAGACCTTCTTCCGCGAAGAGAAGCGCGACCTCGAGTACGACTTCGACTACATCGACTCCGACGCCCTCGCCGTCCGCGTCAGCAGCCACCGACCCCGACGGCCGCTACACCATCGTCAAAGAGTTCATCACCGACCCCCACCACCCCGTCGTCCTGATGAACGTCAAGATCACTGGCGACGAGACCCTCCTCTCCCGCCTCAAGTGCTACGCCCTCCTCGCTCCGCATCTCGACGGAGGCGGCGCCGGTAACTCTGCCCGTTCCATCGACGTCGCCGGCAAGCGCTGTCTCCTCGCCTGGAAGGGCAACACCTCGCTCGCCATCGGGCGCCAATTGCGGCTTCACCCGCTCCTCCTGCGGCTACGTCGGCACCAGCGACGGCTTCCAGGATCTCTGCCACCGACATGAAGATGACCTGGCAGTTCGGTCAGGCGCTCGACGGCAACATCGCCATCATGGGCGAGATCGACATCGCCCTCCACCGCGAGTTCACCATCGCCATTGCATTCGGCGACGGCCACCACGCCGCCATCGCTCAGCATGATGCAGAGCCTCGCCACCCGCTACGACAATCTCCAGCGCCAGCGCTTCCTCGTCCAGTGGCTCCGCGCCGCCTCGCCCGAACGCCTCGCCCCCGCCTCCACCGACGGCGGCGCGCCTCATGCGCATCAGCCACAACGTCATCCTCACCCACGAGGACAAGACCTACTCCGGAGCCTTCATCGCCTCCGCGTCCATCCCCTGGGGAGCATCCAAAGGCGACGACGACCTCGGCGGCTACCATCTCGTCTGGACCCGCGACATGGTCCAGTCCGCCACCGCCCTGCTCGCCTGCGGACCGCACCGACACCGCTCTCCGCGCCCTCGTCTACCTCGCCTGCACCCAGCGCCCCGACGGCAGCTTCGCCCAGAACTTCTGGATCGACGGTACTCCCTACTGGACCGGCATCCAGCTCGACGAAGTAGCCTTCCCCATCATGCTCGCGTGGCGGCTCTGGAAGCTCGACGCCCTCGGCAACTTCGACGTCTTCCCCTTCGTCGAGCGCGCCGCCGCCTTCCTCGTCCGCTACGCCCCCATCACCCAGCAGGAGCGCTGGGAAGAGAACGCCGGCTACTCCCCATCCACCCTCGCCGCCGTTATCTCCGGCCTCATCTGCGCCGCCGACATCGCCCAGAACCAACCAGTCCACTGAACTCGCCGCCTTCCTCGAGACCTACGCCGACTGGATCGAGTCCCACCTCGACGAGTGGACCACCACCACCGAAGGCGTCCTCCATCCCCGACGTCAAGTATCACTACATGCGTATCCGCCCGCCCGCCCCCGGCGAGCCCTTCTACAACGAGCAGGCCGGCCCCGGCATCATCCGCATCGCCAACCGCGAGCCCGACGAGCAGTACGACTTCGAGGCCCGCGAGATCATCGACGCCGGCTTCCTCGAACTCGTCCGCTACGGCATCCGCCGCGCCGACGACCCCCTCATCATCGACTCCCTCAAGGTCGTCGACCACATCCTCAAGATCGAGACCCCCTTCGGTACCTGCTGGCGCCGCTACAATCACGACGGCTACGGCCAGAAGAAAGATGGCGGCCCCTACGACGGCTGGGGACAAGGCCGCGCCTGGCCCCTCCTCACCGGCGAACGCGCGCCACTACGAGCTCGCCGCCGGCAACGACTATCACCGCCCCACATCGCGGCGATTGAGCGCTTCAGCTCCATCGGCGGCATGCTGCCCGAGCAGATCTGGGACCACGCCGACATCCCCTCCGCCGGACTCTGTACCTCGGCCGCTCCGCCGGCTCCGCCCAACCCCTCGTCTGGGCCCACTCCGAGTACATCAAGCTCCTCCGCTCCGCCGTCGACGGCCGCGTCTTCGACCGCATCTCCGTCGTCGAGCGAGCGGTACGCCGTTCCCCCCGGCCAGCGCACCTTCAAAAGTCAGTCGAAATCTTCAAGCTCGGCCGCCCCATCAACGACATCACCGCTGGCCTCACCTTCCGCATCCTCGACCCGCACCACTTCCGCGTCGTCTGGACCATCGACAACTGGGCCACCACCAACACCAGGACTCCAAGCCGTCGGCTATCCAGGCTCCTTCGCCGACATACCCACAACCCCCAGCCAGACCGGCACCATCATCTTCACCCTGTTCTGGCCAGCCGACGACCACTGGCTGGGCCGAAACATTTCATTGCAGTCACTTACTAGCTGTAATGCATCGAATCCTACCCGCTAGTACACTGAGTGGGAAAACTACTACCAGCAACCCGGAGTCGTCGCGTGTATCGCGCCTCGGAAAGCACAAAGGAAAAGAATGAGCGATCAGCAGCAGGACCAGCAGAACGAGCTCGACCAGCTCTCCATCAACGCCCTCCGCTTCCTCGCCGTCGACGCCGTTCAAAAAGCCAACTCCGGCCACCCCGGCGCGCCCCTCGGCTGCGCCCCGATCGCCTACCTGCTCTACCACAAGTTCATGAAGCACGATCCCTCCGACCCCAAGTGGATCGACCGCGACCGCTTCGTCCTCTCCAACGGCCACGCCTCGGCGCTCCTCTACGGCGCGCTTCATCTCTCCGGCTACAACCTCCCGATGTCTCAGCTCGAGCAGTTCCGCCAGTGGGGCTCCCACACCCCCGGCCACCCCGAGTACGGCGAGACCCCGGGCGTCGAAGTCACCACCGGCCCGCTCGGCCAGGGCTTCGGCATGGCCGTCGGCATCGCCACGGCAGAAAAGCACCTCGCCGCCGTCTACAACCGCGACACACTACAACATCGTCGACCACTACACCTACGTCCTCTGCGGCGACGGCGACCTGATGGAAGGCATCTCGCACGAGACCGCCTCGCTCGCCGGAACCCTCGGCCTCGGCAAGCTCATCGTCCTCTACGACGACAACCTCATCTCCCTCGACGGCCCCACCGAGCTCTCCTTCACCGAAGACGTCACCAAGCGCTTCGAGGCCTACAACTGGCACGTCCAGTCCGTCGACGACGGCAACGACCTCGTCGCCCTCGAAGAGGCCATCCTCGCGGCCAAGGCCGAGACCACACGCCCCTCCTCATCCGCGTCCGCACCGTCATCGGCTACGGCAGCCCCAAGGCCGGCACCAACAAGGTCCACGGCGAAGCCCTCGGCGCCGAAGCCGTCAAGGCCACCAAGAAGAACCTCGGCTGGCCCGAAGACAAGACCTTCTACGTCCCCGACGAGGCCCGCGAAAACTGGGACAGGCCGTCAAGCCCCGCGGCAAAGATCGCCCACGCCGAGTGGCAGGCAGAAGTTCGAGGAGTACGAAAAGGCCTATCCCGAGCCCGCCGCCGCAGTTCGACGCGCTCCGTCAAGGCCGAGCTCGCCAACGGATGGGAGAAGAAAATCCCCGTCTTCCCGACCGACAAACCGGTAGCCACCCGCAACGCAGGCCAGGTCGTCATGAACGCCATCGCGGCGTCGTCCCCGAGCTCTTCGGCGGCGCAGCTGACCTCACCGCCTCCACCAAGACCATCTTCAAGGACTCGCCCAGCTTCCACGTCGATCCCACAGGCCGCAACGTCTTCTTCGGCGTCCGCGAGTTCGGCATGTGCGCCATGGTCAACGGCATGGCGGCCCACGGCGGTCTCATCCCCTTCGGCTCGACGTTCTTCGTCTTCTCCGACTACTGCCGTTCGGCCATCCGCATGGCGGCGCTGATGAACGTCCACTCGCTCTTCATCTTCACCCACGACTCCGTCGGCCTCGGTGAAGACGGCCCAACCCACCAGCCCGTCGAGCACCTGATGAGCCTCCGCGCCATCCCGCACCTCACCGACTTCCGTCCCGCCGATGCCAACGAGACCGCCGCCTGCTGGCAGCTCGCCCTCGAGCGCAAGAGCGCCAGCTTCATGGCTCTCTCTCGCCAGGATCTCCCCGTCCTCGACGCCGAGAAGTACAAGGTGCACGAAGGCGTCGAAGCACGGCGCATACATCCTCGACGGCTCCGGCAAGGACATCATCCTCATCGCCACCGGTTCCGAGGTTCCGCTGATCCTCAAGGCCGCCGAAGAGCTCAAGGCCGCAGGCATCGAGCCACCGTCGTCTCCATGCCCAGCTTCAAGATCTTCGACGAGCAGGACGAAGCCTACAAGGCCACCATCCTGCCCGAGAGCACGCCTAAGATCGCAATCGAAGCGGGCGCGACCATGGGCTGGTACAAGTACATCGGCCACAACGGAGCCGTCATCGGTATCGATCGCTTCGGAGCCTCAGCCCCCGGCAACATCGCTCTCGACAAACTCGGCATCAACGTCGCGCACGTCGTCGAGCAGGCAAAGAAGCTAGTCAAAAAGTAAACCTTAGAGCAGATTTTCCGATGCAATAAGGTGGTTTTAGCTTTGAAAGGGCGGGACTTCAGTCCCGCCGCTCAAACACCAACCTCTTCGGGCTTTAGCCCCTGAGGGAACTCTGGAACGGCTATAGAAACCCTATGACGCAGGACGAAGCAAAGCTAAAGGCAGCCCAGCGCGCTCTGGACTTTGTTCAGGACGGGATGTCGCTCGGCCTCGGCTCTGGCACCACTTCGGCCATCTTCATCCGGCAGCTCGGCGAGCGAGTCAAACAAGGCCTCCGCATTCGAGGAATCGCAACCTCGGCTGCCAGCCAGCAGCTCGCCGAGTCGCTCTCCATCCCCATCACCACCTTCGACCAATGCCCCGAGCTAGACCTCGCCATTGACGGCGCAGACGAAGTCGCGCACTCCAGCGGACTAGGCCTGGTCCTCATCAAAGGCGGTGGCGGCGCGCTCCTTCGCGAAAAAATCGTCGAAAGCGCTGCCCGCCGCTTCATCGTCATCGCCGACTCCACCAAGCTAGTCCCCGTCCTCGGCCGTTTCCCACTCCCGGTTGAAGTCATCCAGATGGCACTCCCCATCGTCTCCCGAAAGATCGAAGCCCTCGGCCTCAATCCAAAGCTGCGCCATCATCCAGACGGCTCTCTCTACATCACCGACGAGGGCAACTTCATCCTCGACTGCGCCTGCGGAACCATCCCCGACCCTGCAAAAACAGCAGCAGAACTCCGCAACATCGTAGGCATCGTCGAGCACGGCCTCTTCGTTAACATGGCCTCACTCGCGCTCATCGCCGGCGAAGACGGCGTCCGCGAGGTACATCCATAATGCGCACCCAGCCGCGCCTCAAACCGTGCCCTGGCTGGGGGCCCTTGCATCGTTAGCACCTTGCTGCGCGTCCTATAACTATGGAAACCTCCAACAGCACTGCCGTCTCCGCCAGCAAGGACCGTGTCTGGTTCATCACCGGCACCTCCACCGGCTTTGGCCGTCTCCTCGCCGAAGAAGTGCTCAAGTCCGGCGGCAAAGTCATCGCCACCGCCCGCGACCGCCACAAAATCGCTGACCTCGTCGATCAATATCCATCGACCGTAAAGGCCTTCGCTCTCGACGTCACCAACCCCTCGCAAATCGAGACTGTAGCAGCCGAGGCCATCACCCACTTTGGCCGCATCGACATCCTCGTCAACAACGCAGGCTACGGCATCGCAGGAGCCCTCGAAGAGGCCACCGAAGCCGAGTACATGCCGGTCTTCAACACCAATGTCTTCGGCCTCATCAACGTCACGCGCGCCTTCCTGCCACAATTTCGCAAGCAGCGCAGCGGCCACATCCTCAACCTCTCCTCCATCGCCGGCCTCTCAGGCGGTGCAGGCTGGGGCTTCTACAACACCACCAAATTCGCAGTCGAAGGATTCTCCGAAGCTCTCGCCGCGGAACTCGCCCCCCTCGGCGTCCACGTCACCGTCATCGAACCCGGCCCCTTCCGCACCGACTTCCTCGGCCGCTCAGGCGTAGAAGCCGCCCTGCGCATCCCCGACTACGATGCCACCGCCGGCAAAGCACGCGAGTACCTCAACACCCAGAGCGGCAAGCAGGCAGGCGACCCCCTGCGCGCCGTCCAAGCCATGATCGCCGTCGTCGAATCCCCCAATCCACCGGTCCATCTCATCCTCGGCGCCATCGCTCTCAAGCGTTTCCGGGCCAAGCTCGACCAGTGGAACTGGGATATTGCCGCATGGGAACAAACCACCCTCGGTGCCGACTTCCCGGAGGGCCAATAAGCCCCATGACTCTGAACCCCCTCAACTCCGCCTCCATCAAGACCATCTTCTGGGACATAGGCGGAGTCCTGCTCACCAACGGCTGGGACAAGGGCCAGCAGCAGCGCGTCCTTACCCGCCTCGGCGTCAACCTCGCCGACTACGACGCCCGCCACGACGCAGCCAACTTCTTCTGGGAGCGCGGCCTATCCGACGCCCGCACCTTCTTCAACAAAACCATCTTCCACGCCGAAGCCCCCACCTACAACTTCAACTTCGAAGACCTCTGGGCCGCCCTCTGCGCCGAAAACTACGTCCTCCACAAAGAGTGCTTCGACATCCTCGCCACTCTCCAATCAACGGGTACCTATAAGCTCGCCACTCTCAACAACGAGAGCCGCGAACTCAACGCCTACCGCCTCGACGCCTTTCACCTCCGTCAATACTTCGACTACTTCATCTGCTCTGGCTACGTCCACGAGATGAAGCCACACCCCGGCATCTACCAGGCCGCCATCGACATCTCCGGCCATCCAGCCGAGACAGCAATCTTCATCGACGACAAGCTCGAAAACTGCGAGGCTGCAGCCGCTCTCGGCATGCAGGCCATTCGCTTCGAATCACCCACACAGCTCAGTCATGAGCTAACCCAACTCGGCATCCAGGCCGTATACGCATAAAGGAAGACATATGGAACTCGGAATTATTGGACTCGGCAAGATGGGCTTCAACATGGCAGAGCGCCTCAAGCTCGCCGGTCACAAAGTCGTCGGCTTCGACTTCAACAAAGACGCCACCGCAAAGCTCACCGCCACGGGCTCTCTCGGCGTCAACTCGCTCGAAGACCTCGTCGCCAATCTCTCTGCCCCGCGCGCCATCTGGATCATGGTCCCCTCAGGCGATCCCGTCGACCACACCATCGCCAGCCTTGAAGGTCTGCTCTCCCAGGGCGACACCATCATCGACGGCGGCAACTCCAACTACAAGGACACGCAGCGCCGCCACGCCCAGGTCACCGCGACCGGCCTCGAGTACGTCGACTGCGGAACCTCCGGCGGAGTCTGGGGCCTCAAAGAGGGCTACTCCCTCATGATCGGTGGCGACAAAGCTCCCGTCGAGCGCCTCACCCCCATCTTCCAGGCCCTCGCACCCTCGCCCACCGAAGGCTGGGGACACGTCGGCCCATCCGGCGCAGGCCACTTCGTCAAGATGGTCCACAACGGCATCGAGTACGGCATGATGCAGGCCTACGCCGAAGGCTTCTCCATCATGCAGGCCAAAAAGCCCCTCAACCTCGACCTCACCCAGATCGCGCACATCTGGCAGAAGGGCTCCGTCGTCCGCTCCTGGCTGCTCGACCTCACCGCCGGCGCACTCGACAAGAACCCCACCCTCGCCGGCCTCGAAGCCTGGGTGCCCGACTCCGGCGAAGGCCGCTGGACCGTCACCGAAGCCATCGACCTCAACATCTCCGCCCCGGTCATCACCGAGTCCCTCATCCGCCGTCTCCGTTCCCGCGAAGAGAACAACTTCACCGACCGAATGATCTCCATCATGCGCGGAGCCTTCGGCGGTCACGACGTCAAAAAAGCCTAGCCAGCATCCAATAAACCAGGCAGGCCATCAAGTCCCTAACCACTAGCACGAGAGGTAAATTTCGAAATGCCGACCCTTGAAGCCAACACATCACTCTCCGCCACACCGGCGACCCCGCAGCCCGAGCGCACTCCTGACCCCTGCATCGTGGTCATCTTCGGAGCCTCCGGCGATCTCACCAAGCGCAAGCTCCTCCCCGCCCTCTACCACCTCGAGCAGGCCGGTCTCCTCCCCAAAGACTTCGCCGTCGTCGGAGTAGCCCGCCGCCCCCTCGAGCAGTCCTTCGCCCCCGACATGAAGGAGGGCATCCTCGCCGGCGGCGGTGTCGAAGAGGCCGATCCCAAACTAGCCCCCTTCGTCGATCGCATCCAGTACCACGCCATGAACTTCGACGATGCCGCTGGCTACGATGGCCTCAAGACCAAGCTCGCCGAACTCGACCAGAAGTTCAACACCTGCGGCAACCGTCTCTTCTACCTCGCCACCGCGCCCGAGTACTTCTCCGACATCATCCATTACCTTGGCGAGCACAACATGTCCAAGCCCGACGCCGAGTTCGCCCCCAACGGCTGCCGCACCTGGGTCCGCACCATCATCGAGAAGCCCTTCGGCCACGACCTCGAATCCGCCCGCGCCCTCAACGACGAAGTCAACAAGGTATTCGACGAAGACCAGATCTTCCGCATCGACCACTACCTCGGCAAAGAGACCGTCCAGAACATCCTCGTCTTCCGCTTCGCCAACGGCATCTTCGAAAACTCCTGGAACCGCAACTACATCGATCACGTCGAGATCACCGCAGCCGAGTCCATCGGCATTGAAGGCCGTGGCCCCTTCTACGAGACCGCCGGAGCCCTCCGCGACGTCGTCCAGAACCACGTCATGGAGCTCCTCAGCTTCGTAGCCATGGAGCCGCCCGTCTCTTTCGAGGCCTCCTCCGTCCGCGCCGAAAAGGTCAAGGTCTGGAAAGCCATCACCCCCATCCACCCCGCCGACACCGTCCGCGGCCAGTACGGTCCCGGCATCGTCGACGGCAAGCCTGTCGTCGGCTACCGTCAGGAAGACCGCGTCCACCCGCGCTCCCAGACCGAGACCTACGCCGCCCTTCGCCTCGAAATCGAAAACTGGCGCTGGGCCGGAGTCCCCTTCTACATCCGCGCCGGCAAGCGTCTCGCCAAGCGCGTCACCGAGATCACCATCCAGTTCAAGCAGCCCCCGCTGCTTCTCTTCAAGGACCAGCAGGGTCACGGCGGCGAAGGCGTCAAGCCCAACGTCCTCTCCATGCGCATCCAGCCTGACGAGGGCATCAGCCTCCGCTTCGGCGCCAAGATCCCCGGCCCCAGCATGAACATCGGCTCGGTCAACATGGACTTCAACTACGCCGAAGCCTTCGGCAAGTCCTCCGCCAACGGCTACGAGCGCCTCCTGCTCGACGCCATGATCGGCGACGGAACTCTCTTCGCCCACCGCGATGGAGTCGAAGCCACCTGGGCCCTCATGACCCCGATCCTCGAAGCCTGGAAGAAGGACCCCGTCAAGGACTTCCCCAACTACGCCGCCGGAACCTGGGGCCCATCCGCAGCCGACGCACTCCTAGAGTCCGAAGGCCGCAAGTGGCGCAAACTCTAACGCAGCTGCAGTCGCAATGCACTTGCCTTTGCAGTTGCAGCTGCTGTTGCTTTTCTTGTTGTCATCCCGTAGGGATCTGCTTTTGCAGTTGCAGTTGCTTGCAGTTGCTTTTGCAGTTGCTTTTGCAGTTGCTTTGCAGTTGCAGTTGCAGTTGCTTTTGCAGTTGCAGTTGCTTTTGCAGTTGCTTTTGCCTTTCTTGTTGGTCATCCCCGAAGGGGATCTGCTTTTGCTTTGAAAGGGCGCGGCTTCAGCCGCGCCATAAATCCCAACTTCTCAAGGGGCTTTAGCCCCTGGGGTATGCCTTCCTATCCCCAGCCAGAATCAAAAACCGCAGGACACTAAAAAACATGCCCCGACCAGTCACCATCACCTACCGCATCTCCCCCACCCCCGCCGAAGTCGCCGCCGCCGCCGCCCAGCTCTTCACCACCGCGGTCCTCGAAGCCGTCAAAACCCGAGGCACAGCCCGAGTAGCCATCTCCGGCGGCACCACTCCCAAGGCCATGTTCGCCCTCCTAGCCGCCGAGCCCTTCGCCTCCCAAGTCCCCTGGGACAAACTCGATCTCTTCTGGGTCGACGAGCGCTGCGTCCCCCCCGACCACGCCGACTCCAACTACCGCATGACCCGCGAAGCCCTCCTCTCCAAAGTCCCCCTCCCCGCCGACCACATCCACCGCATGGAAGGCGAGCTAGCCCCCGAAGTCGCCGCCGCCCGCTACGAGTCCACCATCCGCAACGCCTTCCGCCTCGAGGGCGCCGAGACCCCCACCTTCGACCTCATCCTCCTCGGCATGGGCGACGACGGCCACACCGCCTCGCTCTTCCCTCACACCGAAGGCCTCAACGACCTCACCCACATCGTCATCGCCAACCACGTTCCGCAAAAGGACACCTGGCGCATCACCCTCACCTCGCCCGTCATCAATCAGGGCCGCGAGGTCGCCTTCCTCATCGAAGGCGCAGCCAAAGCCCAGGTCCTCCACGACGTCTTCCTCGGCCCCTTCCAGCCCGACACCTACCCCTCGCAGATCATCCGTCCCTCAAGCGGCCGCCTAACCCTCTTGCTCGACACCGCCGCAGCGTCTAAGCTGCCAGAACCGGACAATTCAGAAAAAACCGGGACCCTGGAGCTTCGCTAGACCGGGATATGGCTTTTGGAGTTTTGCTTAAGGGCACGGCTTCAGCCGTGCCGTAATGCTTTGTTGTGGAAGCGGCTTTAGCCGCTGAAGTACGTTTCGTTGTACACAAGATAAGTTTCATCATCCTCTGGAGCTTCACTAAATGATCCTTGCTGGTGATGTCGGCGGCACAAAGGTACACCTCGCTCTCTACGATTTCTCAAGCGGCCAACTCCACCCTATCCGCGACCAGAAGTTCCCCGCCCACGAGTTCACCTCGCTCGACGAGATCGTCACCAAATTCCTCGCCGGCGACGACACCTGCCCCCGCGTCCACCACGCCGAGATTCTCGCCACCTGCTTCGGCGTCCCCGGCCCCGTCCGCGAAGGCCGCCTCAAACTCACCAACCTCCCCTGGGTCCTCGACTGCCAAGATCTCTCCAAGACCCTCGGGATCCAGCACGTCTTCCTCATCAACGACCTCGAAGCCAACGGCTACGGCATCCCCGAGCTCGCCCCCGACAAGATCTTCACCCTCCACGCCGGCGACGAATCCGCCATCGGCCACCGCGGCCTCATCGCCGCCGGAACCGGCCTCGGCCAGGCTCTCCTCATCTGGGACGGCAACCACCACCGCCCCATCGCCTCCGAGGGCGGCCACTGCGACTTCGCCGCCCGCTCCACCCGCGAGATCGCCCTCCTCGAATACCTCCACAACCAACTCAACGGCCGCGTCTCCTGGGAGCGCGTCGTCTCCGGCCTCGGCATCAAGAACGTCTACACCTTCCTCCGCGACGTCGAGAAGATCGACGAGCCTCAGTGGCTCCGCGACCGCATGAAATCCGAAGACCCCAATGCCGTCATCGGCCAGTGCGCCGAAGACGGCTCCAGCTTCCTCTGCTTCGAGACCATGAAGATCTTCGTCTCGGCCTACGGAGCCGAAGCCGGCAACATCGCCCTCAAGGTCCTCGCCACCGGAGGCATGTACCTCGGCGGAGGCATCGCCCCCAAGATCATCAAGACCCTGCAAAACGGCTTCTTCACCCAGGCCTTCTTAGACAAAGGCCGCCTCTCCCCGCTCCTCCAATCGATCCCCGTCCGCGTCATCCTAGACGACACCTGCGCCCTCCTCGGAGCCGCTGCCTACGCCGAAGCCCGAGCCACCGAACTAGGCAGCCAATCAGAACGCGCCGCCTCCCTCACCCACTCCTAGCAAACGCCCATCTCTGCTACCGTCGTTGCTATCTTTGCCGTTGCTCGTTCTTCTTTTCTATTTACCCCAAAAATCTTGTCATTTCGACCGAAGCAGTTCACAGCCTCGTCGTGAACTGCGCAGCGGAGAAACCCGCTTCTCTACCCCCACCGCCCGTAGCCCATAGCTCTTGCTGTTGTTGTAGTTGGTTGTTGCTGTTGTTTTTGCTGTTGTTTTTGCTGTTGCCCTTGCTTTTGTTTTTGCTGTTGCCCTTGCTTTTCTCGCTTGTCATCCCCGAAGGGGATCTGCTTCTGCCGTTGCTGTTGCAGTTGCCTTTCTCGTTGTCATTCCCGAAGGGCAGTTGCTGTTGCCTCTAGGTAACCCAAGGCTTCAGCCTTGGGCCTCCCTCTAACCCGCACAAAAGGGGCTTCAGCCCCTGGGGTATGCCCGCCTTCCACACCCCAAAAACCTGTCAAGCCCCCAACCCACCTAACTCATTACAACCAAAGCACATCCAATTGGCACGATAATTACCATCCGCCACCTATAATAGAAACAGACCCAAAGAAAGAGAGCCTCGGCAAAAGCCGGGGCTCTTCGCATTTAACTAACAACCTGCAACCTGCAACTAACAACCAGCTACCGGAAGTCCAGACCTAATCCATTTTGTTCGAATACTTTAGGACCAAAGGTACCCAGGGGGAGTACACATTCATGAACCTCATACAAAGCAACGTCGGCCTTAGACGGTTTAGTAATCGCCCTCGTCCCCAGCGGACGAGGAGCCCGCCGGCACCGCCGGCTGCGGTACAGAAACTCCGTCGCTCTTGTACACCCGTCCACCCTTCATAACCCAGTCCACGTGCTCCATCACCGTGATGTCCTTCAGCGGATCGCCCTTGACTGCAATCAGGTCAGCGAACCGCCCCGGCTGAATCGACCCTGCATCCGCCGACACGCCCAGCAGATCGGCAGCATTGTGCGTCGCCGTCATAATGGCATCAGCAGGAGTCATCCCGGCCCCCACCATCAGCGTGAACTCATGTGCATTCGCGCCCGACGACGTATCCGTTCCGAACGCGATCTTTACGCCGGCCTTGTACGCTCCGCTGAACATTCCCTTCATCAGCGGCGTTACCGCCAACGCCTTCTGCGCGCTCGATGGATTCAGTTGCTCTGGATGCAGCCGTGCTATCTCGTTCACCTGATCTGCGACAAGCAGCGTAGGCACCAGATACGTCCCGTGCTCGATAAACAGTTTGTAACTCTCCGCATCCGCATAGGTCCCGTGCTCAATCGAGTCCACGCCCAGCCGGATCGCATTGTCGATCGCCGACTTCCCGTGCGCATGCGCCGCTACTTTCATGCCCAGGTTGTGCGCCGTATCGATCACAGCCTTGATCTCCTCATTCGTCATCGTCTGGACCTTGGGGTCGTCGCCGATCGAGAGCACTCCACCAGACGGCATAATCTTGATCAACTCTGCCCCACGCCGCTTGTGCTCGCGAACTTGCTTCATCGCCTCTACCGGTCCGTCGACCACGCTTCCGCCCCAGGTCGCATTCGTCCAGGCCGGCTCGATTCCGTTACGCGGATCACTGTGTCCTCCGCTCGAGCTCAACGGCTCCAGCGACACCTGCATGCGCGGCCCCACCGCCCACCCACGGTCGATCGCCCGCTTCAGCGCCAGGTCAGCGCCATCGTTTGAGCCCATATTTCGCACGCTCGTGAATCCCTCTTCGAGCAGCTTCCTCGCATTTGCCGCCGAGCCGATAGCCGTCTCCATCTCGCTCACCGTCAGTCGCGTTTGAAACGGATTCAACCCCAGTCTCGGTGCGCCGCCCATATGTTTATGCGCGTCGATCAAACCCGGCAACAGAACCGCATCACCCAGTTCGATCACTTCCGCGCCGTCCACATTCGAAATGCCCGCTCTTACGGCAGTGATGCGCCCACCTTGAAGCACCACCGTCACCGGCCCCTGCATCTGCTTGGAGACGCCATCCAGCATGTGCCCCGCATGAACAACGATCGTCTTGGCTGACCCGGTCTGCGTCTGTCCACCTGAACTCATAACCGCACATACGCAGAGGGAAAAGGCAGTGAAAGTCTTCCGACCCAGCTTGAGCATGAGATATCTCCGGACAAATTGATTTACGAATCCACCGAGTATAGACCATGCGGTGCTGTTGTCCGTCCGCATGCGCACCACTTCATCGCAAAGAAAAACCCCGCCATCGTCAGCGGGGTTTCAAAAGAAAATCGTTCGAGACAGCATTAGATATCGAGATTCTTCACATCCAGCGCATTCTCTTCAATAAACTTCCTACGCGCCTCGACATCCTCGCCCATCAGCGTCGTAAAGATCTCTTCGCAAGCAGCGATGTCCTCGAGCTTCACCTGCAACAGCGTGCGCCGCTCGGGATCCATCGTCGTCTCCCAAAGCTGCGGAGCCGTCATCTCGCCCAGACCCTTGTACCGCTGCACCTGGTACTCCTTGCGACCTTGCTCGATCACATACTCGAACACCTCGCGAGCCGTCTTCTTCTCCACCGGATCCTGCCCAGCCTTGCCCGGCCGCTTGCCCGGCTTAGCCTCCAGCGCAGTCCCCGGAGCCGCAGCCGTCTCCGCCACGCCCTCTTCCGACGCAGCTTCCTCGGCCTCGTCAGCGTCAACCTTCGCAGCCTTCGGCGCATACTCGATCAGGAACGGCCCAACAAGCTGCTCGCGAATCTGCGCATGCTTGCTCAGCATCTGCCGGCTCTCCGCCGACGAAGCCAGCGTCCAGTCGATCGTCCGTACCGCACCCTGCGCATCCGTAAAGTTCACCGAGTACACCCGGTGCTCTTCGTCCAGCTCCACATCGCCCACATGCTTGAACTGGTACTCCTTCGTCAGCGCCACCAGCTTCGCCCGCATCTCCTCTAGCTTCGCCGGAGTCTCAAAGTCGGCCCTCTTCGCAGGCTCCTTGCCGTCACGCGCAAACAGCTCCGCAAACGCCCGCGTCACCTCTTCGTTACGCAGCCGCTTCTGAACCTTGTCAAAGAACCCGAGGTAGTCATTCAACTGCCCCATGAACTTCGTCAGCGCCGCCCCCTCCAGCTTCGCGCCGCCCTCGCCATAACGGATGACCATGCCATCCGACGCACGCTTCACCATCACGGACACATATTCGCGGTCGTCCTTGATGTACTGCTCAAACTTGCCCTTCTTGATGCGATACAGCGGCGGCTGCGCGATATACACATGCCCGCGCTTGATCAGCTCCGTCATATGCCGGAAGAAGAACGTCAGCAGCAGCGTACGAATGTGCGACCCGTCGACGTCGGCATCGGTCATCAGAATCAGCTTGCCGTACCGCAGCTTTGTCGCATCAAAGTCGTCCTTGCCGATGCCACAGCCCAGCGCCGTAATCATGGCCCGAATCTCTTCGTGCCCCAGCATCTTGTCGTAACGAGCCTTCTCGACGTTCAGGATCTTACCCTTCAACGGCAGAATCGCCTGGAACTTCCGATCACGCCCCTGCTTCGCGGTCCCGCCTGCGCTCTCACCCTCGACCAGGTACAGCTCGCAACGATCCGGCTGCCGCTCCGAGCAGTCCGCCAGCTTACCCGGCAGCCCACCGCCATCCAGAGCACCCTTACGCCGAGTCAGATCCCGAGCCTTACGCGCAGCCTCACGCGCCCGAGCCGCATCAATCGCCTTGTTAATAATCTTCTTCGCAACCGAAGGATTCTGCTCCAGAAACGCACCCAGACGCTCATTCACAAACGCCTGCACCGTGCCGGCAATATCCGAGTTCAGCTTGCCCTTCGTCTGCCCTTCAAACTGCGGCTGCGAGAGCTTCACGCTGATGACGACAACAAGCCCTTCGCGCACGTCATCGCCGCTCAGGTTCTCCTTCACATCCTTGAACAGCCCCAGCGACTGCCCAGCCGCATTGATCGTCCTCGTCAGCGCAGTCTTGAAGCCGGAAAGGTGCGTTCCGCCATCAACCGTGTTGATGTTGTTGGCAAACGTGAACACCGTCTCGGAGTAAGCATCGTTGTACTGCAGCGCAATCTCCATGGCCACGTTGTCCCGCTCGGCCTCCATGTAGATCGGCTTATCGTGCAGCACCTGCTTACCCTTGTTGATGTGCTTGATAAACTCCGCGATTCCACCCGCGTACTTGAACTCCTGATGCTTCGCCTCACCCGTCTTCGTGTCGGTGGTGCGCTCGATCGGTCAGGTGAATCTCAAGCCCCTTGTTCAGAAAGGCAAGTTCACGCAAGCCGCTGCGCCAGCGTGTCGTAGTTGAACTCCGTCACCGTAAAGATCGACTTGTCCGGCAAAAAGTGGACCTTGGTTCCCTTGCGCTTGCTGGGCCCCATCTTCCGCAGCTTGCTGATCGGAGCGCCCTTCGAATAGTCCTGTGACCAGGCGTACTCATCGCGCCAGATCTCGACGTCGAACTCTTCCGACAGAGCATTCACGCAGCTCACACCCACGCCGTGCAGTCCACCCGAAACCTTGTAGTTCGAAGCGTCGAACTTACCGCCCGCATGCAGCATGGTCAGAACCACCTGCACCGCCGGCATCTTCTCCCCGTTGATCACCTTGTCGTCAACCGGAATCCCACGCCCGTCATCGACAACCGTAATCGAGTTATCGACATGAATCGTCACATCGATCCTCGTCGCATGTCCACCCAGCGCCTCGTCCACCGAGTTGTCCACCACCTCATACACCAGGTGATGCAGCCCCATCTCACCCGTCGACCCGATATACATCGCCGGCCGCAGACGCACCGCCGCCAACCCCTCCAGCACCGTAATATTCTCGGCGGAATACCCACCGCCGCCCTTCTTTTCGGTGTCTGCGGTTACGTCAGTTTGCGTTTCCAAAAGGTCCGTCTCGGTGGGGATTGCCGTCGATGCCATGTAGCTCCTGAAAGTTCAGGAAAACCCCTCCTTGCCGGCTATGTCCAAACTCGCGAAAGACCGCGTCAATCAAGCACTTTGAACAGTTTCGACCGGGGGTTTTCAGTAACTTAAGTATACCACGGAAGCGACCCCGTTCATGCCCCCGCGATCCCTCCTCGGTACCCTCCCAACTCCCCTCTTTCCAAGCACATCTGGGTGACTTTTGCCAGTCGAAGGTCACCAAAAGAGGTTACCCAAAAGTTGTACTGCCCTCTTACCCATGGGTTGCTATCCTGCGCCAACGAGGTGAAGTAATGAAACTGAATCGTTTGCTTATGGTTTCTCTAGTTGGAATATCTTTGTCCACCCCCGCATTCGCCTGTGAGCACAGCAGCACCTGGGGCGGAATCTTATCGTTCTTTCACCATGACGACTGCGACCACGACAAGGACAAGGACTCGCATCAGGACCAGAACCACAACACTGGCTCCCACGGAGATTGCTCCGGCGGCGGTCATTCTGGCGGCGGCTCCAGCAGTTCAGGCGGTTCCGGCACCAGCGGTAGCGGAAACACATCCAGCGGCCCCTCCAAAGGCTCCGTTTAATCCTCCCCCTGGGCATGATTTAAATCCTGTCAAGCCCCAAAACACATCAAGCTTCTTAGAATCAGCAAGATAGGCATGGCATAACAATTTATCGAACCTGCTAAACTGGTATATAGATCGAAAACGAGAGGCCCCGGCGTATATGCTCGGGGCCATCTCTTTTATAATCAATACTTTGCCTTTAAACCATCCAGATAAGATATAGGACCTTAGCAAAGAAGTCCAAGGCTAAGCCATTATTTTTGAATACTTTGAGACCAAACCTAGGGGGAGGGGGATACCTGCAAAGTATGCCCAATCCGCCGAAACCCTCCAGTTTCGCCCAAAACTCATATATACTTAGAAGGTTGTCCAAAGCAGCACTTCGTTAGGAAACTCAATGCCAAAGTTGAAGACACACAGCGGCGCGGCCAAGCGCTTCAAGAAGACCGGCACCGGCAAGTTCAAGCGCGGCCAGTCCAAGATGCGCCACATCCTCACCTCGAAGGCGACCAAGACCAAGAAGAAGCTCGGTCGGATCGTCCTGGTTTCCGAGGCGGATACCGCGAAGGTCGCACGGATGCTTCCCTACGCGTAAAAGCGTAGAAGAAATCGTTCGATAGAGTCTTTCCAATCGAGCCGTCCCAAAAGGACAAAGGGCCAGAAAAGCGTATCGGCCCCTGGAGCAGCGTAAGCGCTCCACTGAGATCGGAAGTAGTAAGCGAGTGAAGAGGCTACCTTGCCTCCAGCCGCGGTCGTAGTTTGCAGTACAGCAACCGGAGCGAAGAGTGCTCACGTGGTTTTCTATCAAGGAAAACCACACTGCACAGAAACTCCCAAGGGCAAGTAACTGCAAAATACGAATAAACGATGTACGCAAAAGGAGAAGTACGATGCCCCGTGTAAAACGGAGTACAAAACGCAGCGACCGCCGCAAAAAGATCCTCAAGCGCGCGAGTGGTTACTTCCTCACCAAGTCCAAGCTCTATCAGGCAGCCCAGGAAGCCGTCGAGCGCGGCCTCATGTTCGCCTACACCGGCCGCAAGCAGAAGAAGCGTCAGTTCCGCTCCCTCTGGATCGTCCGTATCGGCGCCGCCGCCAAGCTGAACGGCATGAGCTACTCGACCTTCATCAACGGCCTCAAGAAGGCTGGCAACGGTCTCGACCGCAAGGTCCTCGCCGACATCGCCGCCAACGACCCAGCAGGCTTCACTGCCCTCACGGTCCAGGCCAAGGCAGCCCTCGAAGCCGCCAAGTCCGCAAAGATCGCAGCGTAGTTCAAGCTTCATCGCAGTAAAGAAGGCACGGCAACCGCCGTGCCTTTTCTTTTGTAATTGAGACTCCTGGAATGCCCTATGCTTATGTCGATGCTTAACTCGAAAGTCGTTTTAACTGCCGTCAGCGCATTAGCTATATCACTCTCCCCTTTGATCGCACAGTCCAGTTTCCCGCCCGCAAATAAGACCCTCTATGACGTAAAGCACAAAGAGCAAAAGAGCGGTGTTGAATCTGATGGCAAAACAATCCTCATCCATCCCGGAGTTGGAACCTCCAGCACAATCAATGTACTTACCTTCAGCCAAGATGGCAGATTACTCGCTGCAGGCAAAGACTTCGGTCGCATCGTCGTCTGGGATGTTTCAACCGGAAAAGTCTTTCGTGTAATTGAGAGCAAGCAGAACATCGTATCTGCCATCGCAATTTCGCCCGACAGTCAGTTTCTTGCCTCCGCAGGTAGCGAAGAGCATCCGGTAATTGCCATCTGGGATCTCGTGACAGGAAAAGTAAAGAAGACCATTAGCGTCGACAAACCGGTTGTACAGAAGCTGACGTTTGCCGAGGATGGGAGATCTCTCATCGTGACCGAAAATGGAATCGCTTATGTATTTGACGCGGTTTCGGGCAGGCTGATACTCGATCTGTCCGGCGATCGTTTGCCAGTTCTCTCGGTAGATGGCGACACGATGCTAACTACGAGCGGACAAAAGTTCACCTTGTGGAATACGAGGAACTGGGTTCCTATCAAGACGTTTCCATCCCCAGCAAAGTACGCATGGCCGCTCGCCATCGATACACAACAAAATCTTCTTGTCTATGGAAGCCCAAATGAGAAGCAAGGATTCTCAGTCATTCCAATTCCTACTGATTCTCCCAGCGTAGCTAAGCGACAATACCTCTCGATGCAATTCAATCCATCGGCGGATTATTTCGCGACTATCGCCAAATCTTCATACCTCATATTCGGCCATAGCGGAGGGCGTCTCTGGAGTTGGAACATTGATACGGGCAAGACCTGCATTTCTCCTGTTTTATATAGCGAGAGCGGCGAACTCAGCGCTGATGGAAGGATTCTGGCCGGAGCAATCGACAATGGCATACTCTCACGGGAACGAGTGGAGCCAGGAGTAGAGATGTGGGATGTGCCAGCGCTGCTCAAAGGATGTGACTTGAATTGACAAGACACTTTCGTAGTACACACTCTAACGCGTCAGAGACGTTATCCTAGAGCCATGCCAGAGACCTCCGACCCGACTCAGAACGAAACCAAAGCATCATTTGAGTCCTGGGGCCGCTATCCGAACTACCGCGCGAACGTAATTCCGCTTCACTGGCAGAGCGATTTCCCCGCTGTCATCGAGGGCCTGCATAACGGCATCCTCCCCGTCGGCCTCGGCCGCAGCTACGGTGACGTAGGCCTACTGAAGGATGGCAATCTCCTCGTCACCACCGGCTTAGACCGCATCATCAACTTCGATCCCGAGACCGGCCTCCTCACCGCCGAAGCCGGAATGTCCCTCGCCCAGATTCTCGACTTCGCCGTTCCCCGCGGCTTCTTCCTGCCCGTCACGCCCGGCACAAAATATGTAACTCTCGGCGGAGCAATCGCCAACGACATCCACGGCAAGAACCACCACATCGCCGGAACCTTCGGTTGTCACATCACGCAGTTCGAACTCATCCGCACCGACGGAACGCGCCTCCTCTGCACACCCACCGAGAACGCCGACCTCTACGCGGCCACCATCGGAGGCCTCGGCCTCACCGGCTTCATCTCCTGGGCTACCCTGCGCCTCAAGCCCATCGTCTCGCGAAAAATCGACTACGAAGGCATCCAGTTCCACGGCATCGACGAGTTCCTCGACCTAACCGACCAAAGCAAAGACATCGAGTACACCGTAAGCTGGGTCGATTGCGCCTCCACCGGCCGCAACTTCTGCCGCGGCATCTTCATGCAGGGCGATCACTCGACCAAAAAGGACGAACTCAAGCCCTCACCCGAGCCCAAACTTATCTTCCCCTTCGACGCCCCCGGCTTCGCGCTCAACTCGCTCTCTGTCAGCGCCTTCAACACCCTCTTCTTCCATAAGCAGATTCACAAGCGCGTCGTCTCCCTCCAGGACTACGAGCCCTTCTTCTACCCACTCGACAAAGTCCTCCACTGGAACCGCATGTACGGCAAGCGCGGCCTCCTCCAGTTCCAGTACGTCATCCCGTGGGAGCACGCCCGCGAAGGCACCGTAGCCATCCTCAAAGAAGTCGCCAAGTCCGGCCTCGCCAGCTTCCTCGCCGTCCTCAAGGCCTTCGGCGACGTCCCTTCGCCCGGCCTCATGAGCTTCCCCAAGCCCGGCATCACCCTCGCGCTCGACTTCCCCATCAAGCCCGGCAAGAGCTTCCCTCTCTTCGAGCGCCTGGCCGACATGACCCTCGAATTCGGTGGCCGCCTCTACCCCGCCAAAGACGCAGCCATGACCGCCGCTCAGTTCCAGGCCTTCTATCCGCAGTGGCAGAACTTCGCCCGCTACCGTGACCCCCTCCTCACCTCCAGCTTCTGGGAGCGCGTCACCGGAGAACAAGCAACGTGAAATCCTGCTTTCTGCTGTGGCACACCCACACCGTTGGAGATGACGATAACGAGAAACTTATTGGCGTCTACGCTTCTTGGATCGATGCAGAGGCTGCGATCCAGCGCGTAAAGGATAAGCCCGGCTTTAAGGATCATCCTGAAGGCTTTGAAATTTGCGAATACGTAATAGGCAGGGATGGTTGGACGGAAGGATTTATTAGTTGGGAAGAGGCTATGAAAAGCCCAGTTGAAGGAGAATCAAAATGAGTTCGCAGGTTGCACCCAAAAAGGTCCTCGTCCTCGGAGCCACTTCCGGCATCGCCGAAGCCACCTGCCGCATCTGGGCCGCTCAAGGCGCCAGCCTCTTCCTCGTAGCCCGCAACGCAGAAAAATTAGCCGCCGTAGCCGCCGACCTCAAGGCCCGCGGAGCCAGCTACATCGACACAGCCGTAGTCGATCTCGACGACGTCGAGCAGCACCCATCCCTGCTTGCCCACGCCATCAACTCACTCACTGGCCTCGACATCGCCTACCTCGCCCACGGAGTCCTCGGCGACCAGACCAAAGCCGAGCAGGACTTCAACGTCGCCGCTCAAATCCTCTACACCAACCTGATGGCCCCGGTCTCGCTCCTCACCTGGCTCGCCAACTACTTCGTGCAACGGCATTCCGGAACCATCGCCGTCCTCTCGTCGGTCGCCGGAGACCGAGGCCGCAAATCGAACTACGTCTATGGCTCCTCGAAGGCGGGCCTCTCCGCCTTCCTGGCAGGCCTGCGCAACCGCGTAGACCGCGAAGGCGTCACCGTCCTCACCATCAAGCCCGGCCCCACCAAGACCGCCATGACCGCTGGCATGAAAGGCAGCGAGAAGTTCGCCGACGCCAACAAAGTCGCTCAAACTATCGTCAAAGCGATCGACGCCCACAAGGATAATCTCTACGTCCCTTTCCAGTGGCAGCCCATCATGTTCGTCATCCGCAACATCCCGGACCGCATCTTCAAAAAGCTAAATCTTTGATCCAGTCCAGACGGTCTGACTTCTTGCGGGCTTCAGTCTGCTGTTGCTGCGCCATCTGCTGCTGACGCGTCGGAGGCGGAAGCTGCTCCGGCAACTGCTGTGCTCTCTCCACCAGGATCGACCAGTCCTCAGGCACCGGCAGCTCTTGATCGAGCGCCGGAGCGCCTTCACTCTGAGTCACCCGCACCGCCACGGTGAGTTCACTGGCCGCCCGTCCGCGAAAGATCCCATGCGTCGGCGGAACATCCGCATAGTCCCGTCCAATCGCCGTCCGAATATGCCGGTCACCCGCCACCAACCAGTTCGTCGGATCAAACCCCACCCATCCTAGATGCGGCATCAAAACTTCAATCCAGGCATGAGTGGCCGAGCGAATCGAGCGGTCCATATCGCTCTCACCATGAAATAAATACCCGCTCACATACCGGCACGGAATCCGCAGCTTCGACCGCACCAGCGTAGTCATAATGTGCGCGAAGTCCTGACAAACTCCCGTCTTTGTGCTCAGAGCGAGATCGATCGGCGAATCAACCTTCGTCGACTTCGGCTTGTAATCAAAGTGCTCAAACATCTGCTGGTTCAGCTGATGCAACACCATCAGAGGATCATCTCTTCGGCAAACATCCAACTGCGAAGCAAGTTCATCCAGCGCTTCTGTCGGAGCGGCGAACTCACTCGGCAGCAACATCTCCCAGTAGTCACCCTGCTCCACCATTGCATCCAACTCATCCCACGCATCCGGAGCAAGAAATGCCGGAACCTGCGGAAGCGGCTGCATCTCCACCAATGACTCCGCCACAATCACCAACTGCCCATGCTGCCCCGGAATATCGAAGTGGTGCACGTGATTCGCCAGATGATCGCGATATCCGAACACCCTACATCGCGGGCTCACCGACAGATGGAACGTCAGGCAGCGCTGGTTCTGGTCATTCCGCGGATGCATCCGCGTCTCCATCATGCTCTCGCTGACGGAGTTGCTGTACAGAAACTTCGTCAAGTGGCGAATCGAATAGTACATCCAGCTCCTCCTTCTGCGCCGAATCTCATCTTTACCTAACCCGCCAACGCCGCCTGGATCGGATAGTCCACATACAGCTCATAGATCATCTCGTGAATCGCTCTGCACTGCGTCTGAATATTCCGCAGATAGCCCACAACATCGTCCCGCAGAATGTCATCGACGCCGCTATAGCTCAACAGCGCCTGCAGCCGTCCAGACAAACGCCGCAACGGCTCCGCCCGGTTCTTCCCGCTCTCCCGATGGATGGCCTCCAGCGCATTCTGCATGCTGTCGATCGAGAACCTTAGCGAGTGCGGAAACTCCTCATCCAGCAACAGGAACTCAAAGATCCTGTCCGGCGTAAGGTCGGCCGTATAGACCTTGCAGTAAGCCTCAAAGGCAGTCGCTGACCGCAACAGTCCCATCCACTCCAAGTACTCATTGCCCTCTGATATCCGCTCCGGATACCCCCACAGATCCTCGTGATAAGCCTCGAGCAGCATCGCAGTGGCCGAAGCACGCTCGATGTACCTTCCCACCTGGATGAACTGCCAGCCTTCGCCATGGCTCATCGTAGAGTCGGTCACACCCTGAAACTGGTGCACTGCCTCCATCACCGACTGCAGAAACTCCGTCGGCTGCGCCATCTCCTGCAGCGCCTCCGCGTGCATATCGCTCTGCATCTCCGGCCGCGTCACCTGAAGATAGAGGCTATTGAGCCGATGCCACTGCTCGGTTGAGATCTGCTCCCTCACATGCCGCGAGTTCTCACGTGCAGAAATAATGCACGACACAATGGCAGCCTTATTCTCCGTATTGAACGTCAGGTCGCGCATCAGCGCGTACGGATCGCCCGTAAACTCAACGCCCTTCGGATGTCCCAACGCCTGCAGCGCCCGATGCCACCGCCGCTCCGCACTGGTCGTACTCTCATCCAGCATCAGGTTCAGGTTCACATCCAGCAGCCGCGTCGTATGCTCCGCCCGCTCAAGATACCGGCTCATCCAGTACAAACTATCCGCAACACGGCTTAGCATCGGCATCCCTTCATTGGCTTAGCACCCATGTGTCCTTGCTCCCACCGCCCTGCGATGAATTCACCACCAGAGACCCGCGCTTCAAGGCCACTCGTGTCAACCCACCCGGCACAACCGTCACCTTGTCCCCATAGAGCACATACGGCCGCAGATCAACATGTCGAGGCTCCAGTGCGTCACCAATCAAGCAAGGTGCACGTGAGAACGAGATCGTAGGCTGCGCAATATAGTTTCGCGGATCGGCCTCGATCTTCCGTGCAAACTCCTCACGCTGTTCCGCGGTCGACTGCGGTCCAATCAACATCCCGTAACCGCCGCTCTCGCCTACTGCCTTGACGACCAGCTTGTCCAGATTCTGCAGTACGTACTGCCTCTCCTTCGGACGAGTCAGCAAATACGTCTCCACATTCTTCAGCACCGGCTCTTCGGTCAGGTAGTAGCGGATGATGTCGGGCACGTAGGCATACAGCGCCTTGTCATCGGCCACACCGGTGCCAAACGCATTCGCCAGTGTCACATTCCCTGCACGATACGCGTTGAACAGCCCGGCTACCCCAAGAATCGAGTCTCCGCGAAACGCCAGCGGGTCGATGAAGTCATCATCCACGCGCCGGTAGATCACATCCACGCGCCGCAGCCCATTCGTCGTCCGCATGTAGACGATGTTGTCGTGCGTCACCAGGTCGCGCCCTTCGACCAGCTCGATGCCCATCTGACGGGCCAGATAAGCGTGCTCGAAGTAAGCCGAGTTGAACACTCCCGGCGAAAGCAGGACAATATTCGGCTCTGGCCGTCCCTCAGGAGCAAGCGACCGCAGCGTCCCCAGCAACAGCTGCGTATATTGCTCGATCGGCCTGACGTTATAGCTTCGGAACAATTGCGGAAAGATCCGCTTCATCACGCGCCGGTTTGTCAGCATGTAGCTCACGCCGCTTGGCACTCGTAGATTGTCCTCGAGCACCACAAACTCGCCGTTCTCCATGCGGATCAGGTCTGTCCCGCACACCGCAATGTAGACATTCCGAGGCACCTGCAGCCCAATCATCTGGCGTCGGTACTGCTTGCAGCTGTACACCACCTCGCGCGGCACGATCCCGTCCTTCAGGATGCGTCCCTCGTTGTAGATGTCTCGCAGAAACATGTTGAGCGCTGTAATCCGCTGCGTTAGCCCATGTTCCACCGTCGCCCACTCGGCCGCAGTGATAATGCGCGGCAGCAGGTCATACGGAAAGATCTTCTCCGTGCCTTCCTCGCGTCCGTAGACGGTGAAGGTGATGCCCTGATTCAGAAAGCTGAGGTCCGCCGCCTGCTTCCGTCGTTGCAACTCGTCTGACGGCAAGGATGTGAAGTGCCCCAGCAGCATTTCCGTGTGCTTATGTAATTCTCCCGGCCCTGCGAACATCTCGTCGTAGGCATGGTCCAGCAAATAGTTTTTCAGTGCGGGATGCTCGAACTGGGTCGACTGAGTTGGCAGCATTGGGAGCCTTGAGTATAGCGGCACATCCGCGTGCGACCAAGTAAATCCGCGCTTACTTCTCCAGCCGGTGGCCTTCTTTGCTGAAGTAGCTTAGCTGACGCCGGTAGCAACGCTGGTGCTCCAGGTCGAACGCGATGCACGAATCAAAGGGCTTAGAGTACACATGCAGGCTGATGCACCCCACCGTGCCTGCATTCTCAATCTGGTGGATCGTCTGCAGCTTATCCACCGTCACCATGCCCGTGCCTTCGGCGCAACTGAGCGTCCGCACTTTATCGATCTGCAACTCCGTAGCCCCACCCAGGCAGTCGATATTCACTACATTCTGGTTCTGCGGAGCGTTGCAGCTCGTGTGGTGAAACTCATGCGTCAGCACCTCACCCTGCGACACCGTCATCCACCCAAGCTGCCCGTTGTGCGTGTGAATCGCGGTCTTCTGTCCAGGTGACCAGCAGATCGTCATCACCTCGAACAATTCATCGCGGTAGATCAGGTTGCGCGTGTAGAAACTGTCCCGCCACCAGACGTAATCATGCAGGGACTCGGGTCGCAGCGTCATCGCTCCCATGTACTCTGCAATCCGGTCCTTCGTAATCAGGTCCCGCTCCAGCTCCCGCAGTCCGGCGATAAAATCCGGTACGCTGGTTCTGAGCGGGTGGCTACAGTTCGCTATCGAAGCACTCTCCATGGTCTCCTCCGTGTGCTTCTATTATCGCTCTCGGACCCCGGAAACCGTTGGATTTACCTAATCCAGCTCAAACATAACTTCATCCACATAGCACCAGTACCAGCTCTCTCCCGGTTCGATCGATCGCATAATCGGGTGCTTGATCGCGTGGAAGTGTTTCGTAGCATGCTTCCCAATCGAACTGTCGCAGCAGCCGACGTGGCCGCACTCCATGCAGAGGCGCAAATGTACCCACGACTGCCCGATCTTCAGGCACTCCTCGCAGCCCTTGGTGTGTGGGTGGACGGGTTTGATCTGGTTTAGATGGTTACAGGTAGCCATGCCTGAGAGTTTACGCGCAACCTGGACGATCCCAAAGCACCCGGACGGATCGCGCCGATTCGCTGATTCGTCCAGCCATTCACCCTCACTCTACCGAACCCGCGTTGTCTCCCCGTCACGCAGGGTGTGCTATTGCGCCGAGTGAGCCGGTATACCCCCGGGGTACTTTTGGTCCTAAAGTCTTAGAAGTAGATGGGTTAGGTCTGGACTTCGGTCCGTCAGTGGTCAGTTCTCAGTTGTCGGCTAAATGCAGAGAGCCCCGGCTGCGCCGAGGCCCCCTTATTGTCTCTGTTTCTATTATAGCGGCGGAGGGAAATTATTATGCCACGGGGATGTGCTTTGCTTGCAATGAGTTAGGTGCGATAGGGGCTTGACAGATTTTGGGAAGGGCAAGAGGCACATGCCCAAGGCTGAGTCCATCCCAAAAGCGCGGGACGGGCCGCGTAATCGTCGCCCGTCCGTCTGCTCATCGCACTTACTGGCGCTGGCCACCGGTTAGAAGCAGCGTCTGACCCGTGACCCAACCTGCGTCGTCCGAAGCAAAGAAGACCGCAGCCTTGGCGATGTCCTCCGGCTGCGCGATTCGCCCGAGCGGCGTGATCTTTTCCACGTGCTTGCGGAAGTCGCTCTCCGCGAACCCAACCGCATGCAGCCCCTCGGTCTCGACCATCCCCGGGTTCAGCGAGTTCACCCGAATCTTCCTTGGCCCTAGTTCCTGAGACAACGAAACCGTAATCGCATCCACCGCTGCCTTGGTGGCGCTGTACACCGATGCCTGCGGCACCGCCATCTGCCCCACAATCGAGCTGATGTTGATGATCGAACCACCGTTGGACCCAAAGTGCTTCACCGCCTCCTGCGTCGTCAGGAGTAGGCCCAGCACGTTCAGATCGAACTGCGAGTGAAAGTGCTCCGGGGTGATCGCCTCAAGCGGCTTGAAATCAAAGATGCCTGCGTTGTTCACGAGGATATCGACCTTGCCATAGGCGGCGAGCGCCTCCTTGAAGAGCCTCTGAATGTCTTCCTGCTTCGAGACATTTCCCTGAACTGCGATGGCTTTTCCGCCCTTGCCTGTGATCTTTGCCACAACGGCGTCCGCTCCGGCCTTGCTGCTGCTGTAGTTCACCACTACGGAGGCCCCGGCGGCGCCAAAATGTTCTGCGATTGAGGCTCCGATACCCTTTGAGGCTCCGGTAACGACCGCTACTTTTCCTGCTAGCTTGCTCATAATCGAATCTCCCATTCAACTTTCAATTCGATATCCATCGAATTGTTGTTCCATTCAATGGATGAGATCGATTGGAGAAGGATGCACTTTAGTTTCAGTATTTGCACTCGCATTATGACAATACTTTTACGCGATGTTGTTCTATTTGCGCCCGGTTTCGAGCCAGCCCAGCCCCAACTAGCGTAAACTAGTAAGGACGCGCACTTTCCCCGAAACACCACTCCTAAGCGCACAGACAAGGACATCAAAGCAGTGAGTAACTCAACCGCAGTTGCCGTTAAGCCCATCTTCAACATCGCCATCATCGCGCACGTCGACCATGGCAAGACCACCCTCGTCGACGCCATGCTGCGCCAGAGCGGCACCTTCCGCTCCAACGAGGCCGTCGCCGAGCGCGTCATGGACTCCAACGATCTTGAAAAAGAGCGCGGCATCACGATCCTTGCGAAGAACACCGCTCTCTACTATCACGACAACAAGATCAACATCGTCGACACCCCCGGCCACGCCGACTTCGGCGGTGAGGTTGAGCGTGCCCTCAAGATGGTCGACGGTGTAGTCCTCCTCGTCGATGCGTCTGAAGGCCCCCTGCCGCAGACCCGCTACGTGCTCTCGAAGGCGCTCGAAGCCGGCCTTACCCCCATGGTCGTTATCAACAAGATCGACCGCCCCGACGCGCGCGCCCAGGAAGTCCTCAACGAGGTCTATGACCTCTTCATCGACCTCGACGCCGACGAGTCTGTCCTCGACTTCCCGGTTCTCTACACCAACGGCAAGCTGGGCACCGCGACCACGGACCCCAACGTCCCGGGCACCGATCTTCAGCCTCTCTTCGAGCAGATCATCCAGACGATCCCTGTCGCCAAGGGCGATCCCGAAGGCGCCGTCCAGATCCTCGTGACTAATCTCGACTACTCCGACTATCTCGGTCGTCTCGCCATTGGCCGCGTCTTCAACGGCACCATGCGCACCGGCCAGGAGTACAACGTCGCCCGCGTCGATGGCAGCTTTGCCAAGTACAAGATCACGAAACTCTTCAGCTTCTCCGGCCTCAAGCGCACCGACATTGACGAGACCCAGATCGGCGATATCGTCGCCATCGCCGGTATTCCCGGCATCACGATCGGCGAGAGCTTCTGCGACGTCGAGAACCCGCAGCCTTTGCCGCCGATCACCATCGACGAGCCCACGATCGCAATCCAGTTCAACGTCAACAACTCGCCCTTTGCAGGCCGCGAAGGAAAGTTCGTTACCTCGCGAAATCTGCGTGATCGTCTCGACAAAGAGCTTCTGACCAATGTCTCGCTCAAGATGCAGGAGACCGGTTCGCCTGACTCCTTCAAGGTGCTCGGCCGCGGTGAACTTCAGCTCGGCATCCTCATCGAGATGATGCGTCGCGAAGGCTTCGAGATGATGGTCAGCCGCCCGGAGATCGTCACCAAGCGCATCAACGACCAGACCATGGAGCCCGTCGAACAGCTCTACATCGACGTCCCTGAGTCCTTCGTCGGCACCGTTATCGAGCGCCTTGGACCGAGAAAAGGCGAGATGACCAAGATGACCAACCACGGGTCTGGACGCGTGCGGATGGAGTTCCGCGTTCCTTCGCGCGGTCTCATCGGTCTTCGCTCCGAGATGCTTACTGAGACGCGTGGAACCATCATCATGAACTCGATTGTCGACGGTTACGTTGAGTATCAGGGTGAGATTCCGCAGCGGCCCACCGGCGCCCTTATCTCCGACCGCCAGGGCACGACCACTGCCTACGCGCTCGAGAGCCTGCAGGATCGCGGCATCCTCTTCGTTCCCGATGGCACCGAAGTCTACGAAGGTATGGTCATCGGCGAACACAGCCGCGACAACGACCTTGACGTCAACTGCGTCCGCGAGAAGAAGCTCTCGAACATGCGCGCGTCGGGTTCCGACGATGCGGTCCGCCTCGTTCCTTACAAGCAGCTCACCCTTGAGCAGTGCATCGAGTTCATCGCCGACGACGAACTCGTAGAGGTCACTCCCAAGTCCCTCCGCATGCGCAAGAAGGTTCTGCAAGCCAACCGCCGCCCCCGCAAGGGATCGAGCGAGTAATCTGCTTCAAAGCTCATCAATAAGGAAACGGCTGGAACACAAATCAAATGTTCCAGCCGTTTTTATTTCAACTTAGCCGGAGGCACCTGACCATCACTTGCACAGACAGCGGAGGATGTTGGATCGTTAGTGCATGAACATCACTCGTCGAGAGATGCTGCAAACGTCCGTTCTGGCAGCAGCATCAACCGTCGCACCTCGAAGCTTGGCGCAAGCACCCCCTCCTATAGCCGCCACCACCTCCGGCAAAGTTCGTGGCTTCATCGACAAGAGCGTTTTCGTCTTCAAAGGCATCTCCTACGGCGACGACACATCCAAGACCAGATTCCAACCTCCGGCTAAACCGCAACCCTGGAAGGGCGTCCGTGATGCTCTCGCCTTCGGCCCACAGGCCCCGCAGCCCATCCATGCCCGCAGTGGGCGCTCAGCGTTCTCACCTCTCGACGAAGACAACCCCCTCAACAGCGAGGACTGCCTTCACCTCAACGTCTGGACTCCTGCCCTCCGCGACGGGAGAAAGCGGCCTGTCCTCGTCTACATCCACGGTGGGGCCTATTCATCCTCTAGTAGTAACGGGCCAGTCTATGACGGCGTCAACCTCGTCAAACGCGGAGACGTCGTAGTCGTAACGCTCAACCATCGTCTCAACCTCTTCGGCTATCTCTACCTCGCCCGGCTCGGCGGCCCCATCTTTGCCGACAGCGGCAATGCCGGTCAACTCGATCTCGTGCTTGCTTTGCAGTGGGTCCGCGATAACATCGCCGAGTTCGGTGGGGATCCTGGACGCGTCCTCATCTTCGGGCAGAGCGGTGGCGGAGCCAAGAGCGCGACCCTCATGGCCATGCCTGCCGCGCATGGGCTCTTTCACCGCGTCGTTACCATGAGTGGCCAACAACTAACCGCCACTACGCCAGAGCATGCCACGGCTACGGCACAGGCTGTCCTGGCTACGCTCGGGCTTACACAAGCGAACATTGACGATATCCGCGATCCGAAGAAGGTCCCGATGGAGAAGCTCGTCGCGGCCATCCGCGCGGGTAAATACTTCGGCCCTGTACATGATGGACGCACCCTTCCCAGCGATCCCTTCGCTCCAGATGCTCCGGCGATCTCGGCCAGTGTCCCGATGATTCTTGGCAATACGCACGACGAGACCCGTCTGCTCATTGGCAGTTCAAATCCTGCTCTTTTCTCCATCACGTGGGACGAGCTTCCGGCGAAGCTTGAGCAGTATCGTCAGTTTCTTGGCACGCTCAGGACGGAAGATATCATCGCCGACTATCGCAAGTGGTATCCCGCTTACTCGGCCAGCGATTTATTTTTTGCGGTGACTACGGCCTTCCGAAGCTGGCATGGGATGGTGATCGAGAGTGAGCGGCGGGCGGCGCATGATGGTCCGACCTGGGTTTACAACTTTGCCTGGAAGTCCCCTGTGGATGGGGGCAAGTGGGGGGCGCCGCATACGATGGACATCCCCTTCATGTTCGACAATACCGCCATCGCTTCTCCTATGACGGGAGGAGGCCCCGAAGCGCAGAAGCTTGCAGACCAGATGAGCGATACTCTTATCGCCTTTGCGCGGACTGGCGACCCGAATCATCCTGGCATTCCAAACTGGCCTCGCTACAACCTTGAAGCACGGCCCACGATGGTTTGGGATCGGCCATCCCGCGTCGAGAACGATCCTCGAAGAGAAGAACGGAAGCTCATCGTGCAGGCGGCTTATATTCAGCCGGGTACTTGATGTGGACAAAGAAAAAGCCCCAAGGCGAACCCTGGGGCTTTCTGGTTTGTTGTGAGTGATGGGTTAGAACTGGATACGCGCGTGGAGCTGCGCGGAACGGCGACCATTGGCTTGTGTACCGGAGACCTGGCCAAAGCTGGTGACACTTGGGCTCCAGACCGTGCTGGCTACCGTGAACTGGGTATGGTTGGTGACGTTGTAGAGATCAGCCTGTAGATTCAACCTTGCCGATTCACCTAGGTGAAGGCCGAAGCTGCGACGAAGGCTGAGATCGAGGTTGTAGTTGCCGGGACTGTAGATGTTATACGGAGCGGTACGTGGAGAATTGCCAAAGGTATAAGCCGGCGCATAGACAAACGCGCTTCTATCAATGAAAAAGGAGCCAGGATTCGTAGTGTCTTTGTAGTTGGTACGGGTGACTCCCTGCCCCCACTTTCCGTTGATGCGGGCTGCTCCGGCGAAGGAGGGATTGTAGCTGGTCGCGCAGGTGATCTGCGCCGGGTTGGCGTTGCAGGTTGCTCCTGTGATGGCAAGCGGTGAACCGGAGTAGGCCTGGACGATGGTGGAGAGCTTGTATCCGCCAAAGATTGCCCGCTCCCATCCGCTGTTGTTGAGCACGGAGCGACCGAAGGGCATATCCCATACACCGGTGACGACCAAGTGCTGCGGCTGGTTGCTGGTGGATACGCTGCGCTCGATGGAGTCGGCCTTATGGAACTTTCCATCGCCGGAGAAGGCAGCCGGGATATCGTATCCGGTGCGGAAGGTTCCTCCATCGTCAATGGAGCGCGACCACGTGTAGTTGGCCATGAAGGTGAGTCCATGGGTGGGGCGCAGGTTGAGGCTCACCTGGAGTGCGTTGTAGTTGGAGTTGGAGACGTAGGCGAACTGGTCGGTGATGCCCGAAAAGGGAAATGGTCTGAAGAGCTACATTGAGTTGCTGGCCCGTGGTAAATCCCGATGGGCAAGTGAGGCCGTTCGATGCACAAGCCGATGTACCAGCCGAGTTCAGAGCTGTTCCCAGGTACAGGTACTTGGGATCGAGCTGGTTTGCCCAGAAGCCACGAGCGTTGCTGGCATCGGCAGGGAGGAAGTGACCCTGCGATCCGACGTAGGTGATGCTCGAAGTAAGGGTATTGGTCCACTGACGCTGGAAGCCAAGGGTCCAGTTGATGTACTCGGGAGCAGCGGCTGCCGAGATATGGATCGTAGTAACTGACGGTAGACGGCGTACCGGTGTAACCGCTGGTGGTCGTGATAGCCGGTTCCGAAGGCCGGTCCCGAAGCGCGACCCGCAGCCGGTGCAAAGGCCGGGAATGCGCTGTTCGTCCCGGTGAGCGGGAAGGTGGACAGCAGTTGCCCGTTGGCCGAGAAGCTTGGGCTGGCCGAGAAGCCGAGAGTGTTACCAGCCACCCCTGAGTGGAGCCGCCTCCACCGACCGCGTTGCCGTGGGTGAACATGATGCCGTAGCTGGAGCGGATGACGGTCTTTGAATCGACCTGATAGGCGAGGCCGATGCGTGGGCCGAAGTTCTTGAAGTAGTTGTTGACCGGAGTGCGGCAGTTGCAGGTGTTGGCTCCGGTGCCGGCAAACTGCAGCGCGCCGTTGGTGCCGGTGATGGGGTTGGCCAGGTTGGGGTTGAAGAAGCTCATGTTGTCGTGGGCTTCGAGAAGCGTGGGGAAGTAGTCCCAGCGGAGGCCGAGGTCGAGGGTGAGCTTTTCGTTGACCTTCCAGTTGTCCTGAACGTACGGAGAGATGGCACGGAAGCGCGAGTTGAACTCCTGCACGAGGTTCTGGGTGAGACTTCCTTTGTCGATCTGACCGATGAGGAAGCTGGCGTAGGAGTAGCCGGTGTTAGAGGTCGCCGCGTAGGCAGGGCTTGTATTGCTTGATTTATTGATCGCCGCTGTCTCGGTCACTGCATTGGCGATGGTAAGGGGGCTTGAACCACCGGTATTCGGTATGACGTTGTACTGCATCCAGGCGATTTGTCCGCCGAAGGTGAACGAGTGCTTTCCAACGTTCCACTGCACGTTGTTGAGCAGGGTGTAGTTCTCGGCGAGCGTGACGTTGGGAGCCTGCACCGCCCCAGTTGGTGGTGACGGCATTGGTGGGGGCGAAGGTAACGATCGGGAAGGCATCGGATGCCGGACCGGCCGGCAGGCCCGTCAGGCCCTGGGCTGTTGCAGCGTAAGCGGGAACCTGATTGGATTGGAATGTCGGACCGTTGTAGCGAGCATATCCCCATTTGAACTGATTGATGACGTGGGGTGTGAAGATGTGGGTCTCCTCGATGACGCCTACGATTGTCTTGGGAGCGAAGACCTGACCGTAGTTGTATGGGACGGGACCAACGTTGCGTCCGGCGGTCGTTTGGCCAACGGGGTTGGAGCTTGCCTGACGGCCAATGGCTGCCACAAGGGTAAGCGTGTCCTTCGAGGTGAAGGCGTAATCGATGCGGTTGGTCGTGGACCAGTTTGTCAGGCCGGTTGCGTTAGCGGAGTTGAAGTTGTTCAGGGCCGACGGGCCAATACCGCTCGGAAGGTAGCTTTGGAGCTTTAGGGCGACCTGCGAAAATTGGCTTGCCGGAATCACGTCCACAGGTGCGCCGGTCAGGACCGGATTTCCTCTGGATCCTGTACCAGTACCTGGTCCGTAGCCGTACCGGTAACGGCAGGGACCGTCACTGCTATGAGCCGAGCAGGTCCCCACCGAATTGGGATCGAAGATACCGCCGCTGACCAGTCCCGCGAAGTTACCTGCCTGCTGGGCGGGTGTAGGGAATGTAAGAGATGTAGGGGTTTGGCTCGAGTAGCGGAAGCCGTTGTAGTTGCCGAAGAAGAAGAGCTTGTCTTTCAACGAGCCGATGGGGACTAGCGGGCCGCTGAGAGCGATGCCGTACTCGTTGCTGTGCTCGGTCGGCTTGCTGACGACGCCGGTCACCGGATTAGCGACAGCGCCGAAGAAGCCCCAGGTGTCGAGAGCTGTGTTGCGGAAGAAGTAGTAGACGCTCCCGTGATACTTGTTACCGCCCTGCTTGATGGCGTAGTTCTGGATTCCCTGGCCTTCGTAGATGGCGGAGTAACCGGCGGTCTGCACCTGGAACTGGTCGACTGCATCGACGGAGATGGCTGTCCAGACGAAGCGCGGGTCGCCGTTGCCTCCGGCGCGCACGAAGGGGATGCCGTCGATGTAAACCGCAGTGACAGCGCCTCGGCTGCCCGATCCGTTGACGATTCCGGTGTTGGTTGTGGCGTTGCCGTTCGTGTTGTTGCCCTGTACGCCAGGCATCAGGAAGGCGAAGTCGGTGGCGCGGCGCTGATCAGGTTGGCCGTAGGCGCCCATCTGGATCGGCAGCGCGGAGTACATGTCGTTCTCCATGGTCGCGCCCAGGGTGGCGTTGCTGGTCTCGAGCTGGGGAGGAGCAGCGGAGACGGTGACAGTCTCGGATTCAGCACCGAGCCTCAGACTGACATTCACGTTAGCGACTTCGAGCGCGTTGACGTGGATGTTCTCCTGCGTGGTGGTTGAAAGCCCCGTTGCGGAGACGGTGAGCGAGTAGATGTCCGGGTCGAGCGGGGTGACGCTGAAGTCGCCAGAGGCCGAGCTTGTGGTCGCGAACTTGAGGCCGCGGCTCGTCGATGTTGCGACCACTGTGGCGCCCGGAACGACTGCGCCGGAGGGGTCGGTGACTGTGCCCCTGATCTCGCCTTTACCGGCGAGTTGGGCGCTGACGGGGGAAGCGCAGATCAGGACGGCGGCAAGGAGAACCAGCAGGCTTGGGAGCAAATTGCGAAATAGACCTTTTTCTTCGCCTTTGCCGGAGTGGGACATGGTTAGTCGATTGTTGTTGAGCATCATCTGTAACCTCTCGAGATTTCTACGGGTAAAACTGTTTTTTTGTGTTGTGTGCCTGATACCTTTTGTCGCGATTAAGGACGTATGGTCAGACCACTTATTTGCGATTGCAAGATTCTGCTTTTACAACAACGTCTGTCAAGGGGTGGGAGGAATTTTTTTTGCGTTGCTGTTTTTGGGTAATCTCTGCGATTGATGGGAGAATTGCTCGATTATGGGTCCCCGCATTGCTGGAGTGCCGTGGGCGGGACACGAAGAATCGGTGGAAGTTATTGGTTGTACCTCATCTTTAGAGGCCAATAAAATCCTGTCCTTAAGTACTCCGTATGAAGCTGACGTGTCAGGGGGTCTGGGGTGGACCGATGCGGGGAGTTTTGACGGGGACGGCGAGGCCGATGTACTCGGTGAGGGAGTTGCTGCCAAAGTTGGTGACCCAGAGGTTGCCGCTGGCGTCGATGGCGATCGCGAAGGCCTCGAGGAGCTTGACGGCGGGAGTCGAGGGGGTGGCCGGTGAGAGCACTGCGTCGGGGGCCCAACCGGTGGCCGGTGACAAGGCCACGCCCGGATTGCTGGAGGACGATCCTGCTAGCTGGGTGAGGGCTGTGCTGCGGTAGTTGGCGATCCAGACGGTGCCCGCTCCGTCGATGGCGATGCCCTGGGGATGGTCGAGGCCACCGCCGGTGTAGCCGTTTGAGACAACTGTGCCGGTGCTGGAGATCTGGCTGATGCTGTCGCCGGCGTAGTTGGCCGCCCAGATGTAGCCGTACTGGTCGATGGCGAGGCCGTTGGGGCTGTTGCAACAGGAGACGGGGAGATTCTGGGTGCCGTCGGATGAGATGCGGGTGATGAAACTGTCATTCTGGTCGCCGATCCAGGCGTTGTGGTTGGCGTCGACGACGATGGCTGCGGGGAAGGCGAAGGAGGGGGCGAAGAGTCCGGTATTACCGGAAAGAACCTGACCGGTGCTGGAGTACTGCGTGAGGTGGGCGTTGCCGTAGCTAACGACCCAGGCGGTCCCATTGGGGTCGATGGAGACGGCGATCGGGTAGAAGAGACCTCCGGTGGAATAGCCGGCGGAACCTGAGATTGACTGCCCGTTGGAGTTAAGGACGCTGACCGCGCCGAGTCCGCGGTTGACGCTGGAAGGGCTCTGTTCGTAGGGGATCCAGACGTTATCGCTGGCGTCGATGGCAACGCCGTAAGAGCTGCTCAGTCCGCTAGCCAGAATGCCGGCAGGAAAGAGGGGAGTACCGGTTGGCGAGAATTTGGATACGACGCCGACGCTGCCGGTGGAGTCGATGTAGTTAGACACCCAGACATTTCCCGTGGAGTCAATGCCGAGGCCTCCGGGTTCGAAGAGGCCTCCACTGGTGTAAGAGACGAAGAGCGTCCAGTCTGAGGGCGCTGTGGCAAGCGCAGGGGTAAAGGCTGTGCTGGTTCTGGATTGCTGATAGAGTGCCGTGACGTTTTTGCCGGGATTGCGGACGAGGTTCAACGCGGCGTCAAAAGTGTTGGCAGGAGCAGAAGCTCCAGAGGGCGTTGATGCCGTGAAGAGGCTGCTGCAGAAACTTAAATCAGTGGTCGCAGCCGTGCAGGTATTGAGCAGGTTGGCGAGAGTATTGACCTTCGCCGCGGGCGAGGTTGCACCGCCGGGAAAGGCCGTTCCAGGGGATGTTCCAGCGGTGAGGTTGGCGAGGTTGGCGACAGTGACGACGGCGTTGATCAGGCCCTGCGTGTTGGTCGATGAGGCACCGAGACTGGCTCCTGCGGCCAGGAACTGCGAGAGGCCCCAGACGGTGGCGGCGGTAGTGACTTCATTCAAGATGAGTTGCGTGGAGGTCGCGATCTGGTTGCAAGGGCCGACGACGGTGGCGAGCGTGATGGCGGAATTGGAGGCGGTAGAGGTTCCGACCTTGCCACCACGGGCCACGACGTAGAGCTGGGAGGAATTGGCCGGGCAGGAATAGCTTGCGGGAACCGTGAAGACTCCCGTGGCATCGGTCGACAGTGCTGTCGTGAGGAGAGCTGTGGGCGCAGATCCGTTGCCGGTGGTTCCAGCTGCGTAGACCTGGATGGCGGCTTCGGCGATGGGCTGTGACCCAGCCATTACTTTGCCGCTGAAGGCGACACCTGGGTTGGCCGGTGGTGTTGGCGTCGTTGGCGTTATCGGAGCTGTCGGAGGGGTTGGGAGCGTGGGGGACGTCGTGGAGATTCCCGTGGCACAGCCTGCGAGAATCGCCAGGGAGATGCCGGCAATGATTATGGCGAGTGAGTAAAAAAAACTACGCGAGTTGGAGTTCACTAGGAGCAAAGATACCAAGCGAGTGAGCCTCTATTGGCGACGATAAGGCCGAGTGAGGCCATTGAGGTCAACCGAGGCGAGGAAGGCGCTGAGAGCAGCAGACATTTGCTGGCGAGCATAATCGGCAGGCAGCGAGTCGTCGCCGATTTCTGTGCGAAGCATGATGGGAATGGGGCGCTGGGGATCCTGGGTAAGAAGAGACTGCGAGTTCGGCTTGCTGTAGACGAAACCAAAGTGAGATCGATCGGTGGTGTACTCTCCGCAGGACGAACCGCTGCAGACCGTAGTGGCCTCAAGCGAGAGCGAGGAGCTGTTGTTGAACATGGCTCCGCTGAAGCTGACGTTTGGCTGGGTGGCGGTTGCCGTGGTCACTTGATTTTGCCAGATGGGATCATCACCGCGCGCGGAATGGCAGATGAGCGTGTCGTGTGTGCCCAGTACGGGAGAGATGCCGAGATTGATGTGCGCTCCGCCATCGGCTGGGGCGTATTCGGCCCAGTGGAAGAGGAGGGTGCCGGTATTGAGATTCTCGTTCCATGTACGCACGAGGGTGTAGGCGCCGATACGGGCGGGGAACTTTCCGGGCGCCTTTTGATCGGCCCTGATCTCGGCAAATCTACCGGTCGCCTCGGCAACGATGACAGCGCGCGCGAAACCGTAGCAGCCGAAGATAGTGATCGCGAACATTGCAGCAAAACGCAGCTTGTATGACCGCTCGGAAGTAGAAGAAAACGGCGAGGAGACCGCGGCAGGCTTGGTCTGTCGAGGTGATTCCCCTAGTCTGCGGACCACATAGAAGAGCAGAAATGTTGCGAGAAGGAAGAGGCAGGCACCAATTATGTAGTCGCCCATCTCGGCCCTGGAGCGCAGCCAGTGGAAGTGCAACGCGACAATGTAATACAGGACGAGTGTGCAGAGGCGCGCAAAGTTGAAGAGGTAGCCAAGGAGGACGGCTCCCGCTACAACGGCTGCGTGCGCGTACCAGCGGAAACGGTAGACATATCCGGCGATGAGCGCGATGAAGCCCATCGTGACCGCTCCGCGAATGCCGTTGCAGCCGGGAGCAATGAACATGCCGAAGTCCGGCGTGAACATGAGCCGCATCTGGTCAGGTGTAAGCGGCTGTCCGAGCGCGATGGCGAACGCGCGGGCTACGTGGGCCGATACACGTTGCAAGGGAAGATCGACAAGAACATTAAAGAAATGGGGAATTGGATTAACGAACCAAAGCAGGACGATAGGGAACAGTGCCGCACGAAACAGACGCGTTCCGCCAAAGAGCAGGACTACGCCTGCGCCATAAGCAAACGCCACCAGCGAGTGGGGAGGAAAGTAAACGGCCCACTTTGGCGAGATGACAAGCACAAGGACTGCCTGATCTCGCAGGTGGACCGCAGCGATAGTGACGGCGAGTACGACCAGACCCCACCAACTTCCTTCCATCTGCCAGTTCTGCGAGCGCCAGACCCGGAGGATAAGAGCGAAGCTGACCAGAGGCACCATCATGCCGATCGACTTGAGGGCATCCATGGTCCAGAGTTCCCAGAGCGCAGCCGCTGTGGACCAGATGGCACACACGCCGAGAACTCCGAGTACGGCCGCGATTCCTGCGGCGTGGAGCGGCGATCGTCTCGCCACCCTTGGCATTGGATAAGGGCCAAGATTAGCCGCAGGAAGAGTCGACATAAGAGGTTCCGATTTTGAAGTATTACTTGGAGGAGTTGCGCCGTGCCTTGATACGAGCGCGGGCCGAGGTGAAGAATGCTCCGGCAGAGCCTACAATCGCGAGAATAACAGTCGGATTCTCGGGGGAATTGATGCAACCGCCCGCACCGTCGTCTGCATGGAGGGGGAGGGCAACGGAGAAGAAGAGAACGAGACCGAACAGCAAGAGAAGCGATTTTTTCATTGTTGTCCTCATTTGGGAAAATCCATGACTCGAGAATGATTCTCGACGCGAACAGGCATAAACCACATAGCACTTTTGGGGTAGGATATTCGGCCAAGCTAGGGACGGCTCAGACTTGCAAAGGTGCTATGGCAGGACCTGAGGACATAAAACGATTCGATGGATAGGAAATGAGGTTGAAACGGCAGCGGTTTTCGCCGCATCCGGTCGAACATGAAGTTCCAACCGCTGCCGTGTTCGTTCGCCTACGTGATGATGAACGTCGTTACGCTCAATGGTGTCGTCGTCACCTCGATCTGGCCGTTCGTAACCGTCAACGCGGGCAGCTTCGCGTGCGTCTCGGTGTTCGACGTCCGTACCGCCGCACAACTGGTCGCGTTGAAGCCGCCACACTGAATGGTCAACGGACGCTCCACTGCATCGTCGTTGATTGCTACGCAGACCAGTCGCTTGCCCGTCGGATCAATATATGCCGAAAAATACGTATTCGGCGCCGGCGTTGGCGTTGCATCCACGCGATGATAGCCAGGACGGATGAAGCGCGAGAAGTGCCCGATCGTAAAGAACCGTTTCGACAGCTGATACTTCTTGCTCGGCCCATCAATCGTAATCAGCGCACTCCGCGACTTTGTCTGCGCCGCACCCCACCAGTACAGCCACGCGCTTACGTTGTCTTCGATCATGTGCGTATGCACGACACGCGCCCAATACACACCGTCGTTCATATTCGTGATGTTGGCGTCACCTGCGCTTACCTCGGTCTCCCAGATCGCTTTCTTCTTGTCCAACGCCGTTGAAAAACGGCCGGTCCGCGCGTTGATCGACATATACGGCGCAGTGGTGGGCGCATATGCGTGTGCCGCCACAATCTGAATCGACTTGTCGCACACCGCGTCGGCGAGAATCTCGTTAATCATCTCGTCGCTCCAGTGTTCATGCTCGTTGATGACGATCTTCGCCGCCACTCCCTTCGACTCGAAGGTGGGGATCAGATTCTGGTGCAGAAACTTCGCCATCTGTCCGCCCGTCCAACGGGACGACGCGTACTTCAACGTGGGCGTGAAGTTCGGCTCGTTCGCCGGGGAGATCGCGTAGATGTCGAGGTCGTAACGCTTCTTGTACTCGAGCACATACGTCGCCAGATAGTCCGCATACTGCTGATACATCGCAGGCTTCAACTCCCCGGCATAGCTGTCGCCGTTCGTCTTCATCCACGCCGGCGGGGACCACGCGCTGCTCATGAACCGCGTGCATCCACGTTTCTTCGCCTCGTTCATCAACCAAATCTGGTCTTCGTCGCCGGTCCAGTTAAACTCGCCCGGCTTTGGCTCAATTGAAGCTACCGTGCCGTCAATCTTGCCTGCGCCCTCAGGTCCATCGCCGATCTCATTGCGCAGGATCGAGTACCCCATGCCCCCGTTCGGCGAGAACATCAGGTTCAGCAGATCGTTCTGGTCCTTCTCCTCCAGAAGGCGCACCGTACGCGCTGCATGGAAGGCCTCCGAGAATCCAAAGCCCTCAATCAGCTGCTGATAGTGCTCTCGTGATGCCGCTATGCCCGCTGCTGCTGGTTTGTCTGCTGCATAAAGACCACCTGCATATCCCATTGCTGCCATTCCCGCACTCGTGCGCAGAAATGTACGTCGTGTTATCGCCATCAAAAAACCTCACAACTCTTAGGGGGAGGAACTCCCACTTTATATTCTGCATCCGAAGAAAATCAACCTTAACGTGATCTCCGCACGAGCCGCACCCGACGGCACAGCGCCGACCAACACCATCGTTTGGTCCATCGCGCCCAGGTACTTTCTTCAATCGCCAAAGGAAATAGCACTTTCTGCCTCAACTCGGATACGCTGGTACACAGCGCCGAACCGGCAGCTGATGCTGATCATTGATAGACAATCTCCAAACGCAAAGGTAATCAAAACGATGTATCTCGGAATCGACTGCGGCACGCAGGGCACCAAAGCCCTGTTCATCGATGAAAACGGAACCTCCCTCGGTCGCGGCTACGCTCCGCACGCGCTCATCGAACGTGAAACGGGTGCGCGCGAACAGGAGCCCCAATGGTGGGTCGACGCCCTCCGCACCTCCGTCCGCGAAGCTCTTGCGCAGTCGCCCGGCAAATCCGTGCAGGCACTCGGCGTCTCTGGCCAGCAGCATGGCCTTGTCGTCCTCGACGAGAACCATAACGTCATCCGCCCCGCGAAGCTCTGGAATGACACCGAGACAGCTCCCGAAAACGAGCAACTCATCGAACTCCTCGGCGGCAAACAGGCCTGTTTCGAGCGCTTCGGAATCGTGCCGCTTACCGGTTACACCGTCTCCAAGCTCCTCTGGCTCAAGAACCACGAGCCCGAAAACTTCGCCCGCATCCGCCACATTCTCCTGCCCCACGAGTACCTCAACTTCTGGCTCACCGGCCGCATGTGCGCCGAGTTCGGTGACGCCTCCGGGACTGCCTTCTTCGACATCCGTTCCCGCCGCTGGGCCCGCGAGGTCCTCGACGCCATCGACGGCGGCACCGGCCAGCTCTTCGCCGCGCTCCCACCGCTCATCACCGTGGACGAGCCCGTCGGCACCCTGCGCCCCGAAGTCGCCACCGACCTCGGCCTCCCGCAGTCCTGCATCGTCTCCTCCGGCGGTGGCGACAACATGATGGGAGCCATCGGCACTGGCAACGTCCGCGAGGGCGTCGTCACCCTCAGCCTCGGCACCTCCTCCACCGTCTACTCCTTCCACGAGCAGCCCGTGCTCGACCCCACCGGCAACGTCGCCCCCTTCTGCTCCTCCTCCGACGGCTGGCTCCCTCTCGTCTGCACCATGAACGCAACCAACGTCGTCACGCAGACGCTCAATACACTTGGCAAAACCGTGCAGGACATCGAATCCGCCTTCGCAGCCACCTCACCTGGCGCTCACGGCCTCGTCTTCCTCCCTTTCCTCAACGGCGAGCGCACCCCCGACCTCCCAAACGCTCGCGGAACACTCACCGGCATCTCCGCCAACAACTTCACGCCGGAGAACCTCATCCGTGCCGCGGTCGAGGGCGTCAGCTTCGGCATCCTCAACGGCCTCGACCTCATCCAGGGCGGTAAACCGATCGATTGCATGCTCGTCATCGGCGGAGGCTCCCGTTCTGCTGCGTGGCGGCAACTTCTCGCCGACGCCAGTGGTGCCACGGTGAAAGTTCCGCTGGAAGAAGAGGCCGGCTGCCTCGGTGCCGCGATCCAGGCCATGTACACCTTCAACCATGCCAGCGGTCATCCTGCGAGCTTCGCCGAACTGGCTGACCGTTGCGTCAAAGTCGACCCCACCCGCTCGGCGCACCCGAATACTGCTCTGCGCGCAGCCTACCGACAGGCCCGCGATCAGTATCAATCGAGCCTGAACGCTCTCTACAACTAGGCTGCAAGCGTTGAGGCGCAGGGCTTCGTCGATCTCACCCTGCGCGCTGAACTCTATCTATTTGACGATGGAGCATCCGCAGGCATCTTCAGACCGAGCGCATGAACGATCGGCGCATCGGGTGCATGATCACTGCTGTCGCGCTTCACCAGCCCGAAGTTTCCGCTGTAGTCCCACATAGCCCAGCCAATGTGCTGTAGCTCGAGCGCTGTGCGGACATCAGTAATCCAGCGAGCGCGCGAGTCTGCCGGTGCCCGGTCGCGATAGGCTCCAAACTCGTTGCATATCACAGGGACGTGCCTCGCTCTTCCCCACTCTGCCGCAAACGCTAGCTTGCGTTGAAAGGTTTCCTGACTCCATCCGCCATTTGCATAGAGAAAGAGTTGATAGCGAGCGATCTCATCCGGCACCTGGCTAAGCTGCGCCTGCATCGATTCGTACGTCGCGGGATAAGGTATGTCTTTGTAGTACAGCCACTCGCTGCTGCCCCACGTCGCTCCCTGATGTGTGAACTGATACGGCTCGTAGAAATGGAAGTTATAGATAGTGTTGTTGTCGCTGACAGGCTCCAGCTGTAGAAGGTCGTCCAGACCAGACCACCGCCCGGCAGTAGCAATAATGGTGTGGCGAGGATCGGCACCGCGAATCGCATTCACTACCCGGCCCTGGATGCCAGACCACCGGTAGACATCCTGCACTTCCGGTTCATTCAAAATCTCAAGAAAGACATGGTCGGGGTCGGACTTTGCAAAATGAGCCGCGAGAAATCGCCACAGGGAGATAAAGTCGTCCACTCCTCGCTGCGTCTGGAGCTTCTGTTTCAATTCGCCATTTGGAAAGACCGCGATGTCGACGGACAGTCCGACTGCGAGGATGCTCTCAATCGACTTATCCAGTTGCGCCAGAACACGCTCACTCCCCTCTACCCTCACGCCGTTTCTCATAATGGGAGCCGGATCAACGGGAAGTCGAACGTAATCCAGGCCCAGCGCATGGATCTGATTCAGATCGCGGTCCGTGATGAAGCTCTGAAGATGTGAATCGGAGTAATCGCCGCCTCCACCTCCAAACCACCCTGACAGATTGACTCCGCGCTGCAATGACCTGGCTCTGCTGAAAACGAGGTCGTTCGAGGGAGAGACTGCCTGTGCGGTAGCGACAGTGCAGAAGAGCCCACAAAGGAGCGCCAGCAGGCAGAAGGCTCCTGCGAATCTTGTTGAAGAAGATAGCTTTGGCATAATTGGCAGTCGAACGATACGGTATCACGGAGTTTAGTCGAGCGACATCAACCCATCTTTTCATCTCGCTTTGACCTGCGACGACGAATAACTTTGCGACCGAGTTAGACTATCTCTCACTTGCCTATGAACATCTCCAGACGTTCCATCTTCCTCAAATCGCTCCTCGCCGCATTCCTCTTCAGCCAGCTTCCCATCCGGGCCTTTGCACAGAACGAGCCTCCCGTACGGGTTGCTGTTGTAGGACTCGTCCACGGTCACGTCCAGGGATTTCTTCACAATCTCCCATCGCATCCAAACGTACAGCTTGTCGGCATATCCGACCCTGACGCCGCACTCCGTCAAAAATACGCCGCTCAGTTCCACCTGTCCGATAGCCTCTTCTTCCCGACCGAAGAAGCGATGCTCGCAGCGACCCATCCGCAAGCCATCCTCGTCTACACTTCCGTCGCCGGCCACCGCGCGGCCATCGAACAAGCTGCACCGCTCCATATTGCAGCAATGGTAGAGAAGCCCCTTGCGACCACCGTTGACGACGCCCTGGCGATCCAGCGCCTCTCGCAGCAGTTTCAAGTCCCCATCCTCACCAACTACGAGACAACCTGGTATCCCTCAAATACTGCAGCCAACACCCTGCTTGCCAGCGGCCGCATCGGCGATCTCCGCAAGCTTGTCGTCCACGACGGACATCGCGGCCCCAAGGAGATCAACGTCGGCCCCGAGTTTCTCGCCTGGCTCACCGACCCGAAGCAAAACGGTGCAGGCGCCCTCTTTGACTTTGGCTGCTACGGCGTCGATCTCGCCACATGGATGATGCACGGCGAGCTTCCAGTCTCAGTCACCGCCGTCGCGCAGCAGATCAAGCCTGACGTCTATCCCCACGTCGACGACGAAGCCACCATCCTGCTCACTTATCCCCACGCGCAGGCCATCATTCAGGCTTCATGGAACTGGCCCTTCGACCGCAAGGATATGGAAGTCTACGGCGCAAAAGGCTACGTCGATACCGTGAAGGCAAAGGATCTCAAGGTGCGCCTGCCCGGAGACACCGAAGAACACGCAGAACCAGCACCGCCCCTCGCATCCCCGCAGGATGACTCTCTGAACTACCTCGTTGCCGTATTGCAACACCGTCTGGAACCGAAAGGCGATCTCACCTCTCTCGACACCAACGTCACCGTTGTGCGCATCCTCGACGCGGCACGACAGTCCGCACACACCGGACACGCAGTACAACTCACCTCCACACCTCACGAAGGCCGCTGACACCGAATGAGAGACACCCCGCTCTATGGATAAACTCGGCCTGATCGCTGGCAATGGACGCTTCCCTTTTCTGTTGCTCGATGCTGCGCGGGCCCACGGACTAGAAGTAGTCGTCGCAGCCATCAAGGAAGAGACCGATCCTGAGATGAACGCACGCGCCACTTCTGACGCTGGGATACGCGTTCACTGGCTCTCATTGGGAGAGCTATCGCGTCTGATCGAAACCTTCAAGGCCGAAGGCGTCTCGCGAGCCGTGATGGCCGGGCAGGTGAAGCACAAACAGATCTTCTCCAGCATCCGGCCGGATTGGCGGCTCGCAAAGCTGCTGCTAAATCTTCGAACGCGCTCGACCGACGTACTGTTGGGCGCAGTGGCAAAGGTCCTCGGCGACGAGGGTATTGAACTCATCTCCTCGACCGCCTATCTGGAGCCGCTACTCGCCCGAGCAGGCGTACTGACCCGTCGCGCTCCAGATGAAGAAGAGAGGAAAGACATCGCCTACGGACGCACCGTCGCACAGGCCATCGCGAGCTACGACCTGGGACAAACAGTAGTCATCGCAGCCCAAGCCTGCGTCGCCGTGGAGGCAATGGAAGGCACCGACGCCACGATCGAACGCGCCGGCGCTATCTTTCGCACGCTGGAAACGGAAGGAAACAGAGATCCTAAGACGACGACGCTGCGACGTTCGCTCACCGTGGTCAAAGTAGCTAAACCAAACCAGGACATGCGCTTCGACGTGCCTGTCGTAGGCGTGGCAACGATTCGGACGATGCAGCAAGCAGGCGCCACATGCCTCGCACTCGAGGCTGGCAGAACCTTGATGTTTGATCCCGCGGCGATCATCGCAGCAGCAGATGAGGCCGGTATCGCCATCTTTGCAGAATGAAGTGTCTCCTCGGCTTTGTCCGGGTTTTGTCAGCGGTCTGTCACAGCGGAGTAAAATTGCGGTGCGCGCAATAGGCGCGAGTCTTATGCGGCTTACACTCGTCTACATAGCAATCTCTACAAAAGGGGAACGATGATGCGCAAAGGAATCTGGATCGCAGTAATTATGGGCGTAATTGCAGCCAGCGGCTTCGGCCTGAAGGCCGCGGCAGCAGCTGACTCGGTGCAGGCGGGCGCAACGGCTCCCAACTTCACGCTGCCCTCGCAGGAAGACAAGCCGGTCAGCCTCAAGGACTACAAAGGCAAGTGGGTGGTCCTCTACTTCTACCCAAAGGACCAGACCACAGGCTGCACGATTGAGGCTCACAACTTCCAGCGCGACATGGCCAAGTATGACGCGGCGAATGCTGTGGTGCTCGGCGTCAGCCTGGACACCGTAGAAGGCCACAAGGCATGGTGCGCCAAGGATACGTTCAGCTTCAAGCTGCTCGCCGACCCAGATCATAAAGTAGTTGACGCCTACGGTGTACCGATCATGACGCATGGCGACATGAAGTTTGCCAGCCGCCAGACATTCCTCATCTCGCCCGAGGGCAAAGTAGTAAAGGTATGGCCCAAGGTGGACGTGCAGACCCACAGCGAAGAAGTCCTGGCCGAGATCGCAGCTAACAAGAAGTAAAAGCCTTATCAGCAGACGCAAAAAGGCCCGGGCTCTCAATTGAGGAGTCCGGGCCTATTTGCTTGCCTTATTACGGGTTGTTCTTAGAGCAACTTCTTCGCAATTGCCTTCTTGACGATTGCTCTCTTGATGGCCTTCTTGACGATGGCCTTCTTGATGGCCTTCTTCACGATTGCCTTCTTGACGGCCTTCTTGACGACTGCCTTTTTGACAGCCTTCTTGACGATTGCTTTCTTTACAGCTTTCTTCGTTGCCAAGGTAGTACCTCTCTTCGTAGATTTTTTGCTACTTACAGTGCCCTTGTTGCCAGCCGCTTTTTTAAGAGCAGCCTTACCGCCGCGGGGAGCACTAGACTTCTTCGCGGCAGATCTTAAAATCTTTTTCGCCACAGCCTTCTTGACCACGGCTTTCTTAATAGCCTTCTTGATCACGGCCTTCTTAATCGCCTTCTTCACGGCAGCTTTCACAGCAGCCTTTTTGGCGGCCTTCTTTGCTACGGCCTTCTTCGCCGCAACCTTTTTTGCGACTCTCTTAACGATTGCCGTCTTCACGAGCTTCTTCACAACGGCCTTCACGATAGCTTTCTTTATCGCTGCCTTGGCAGGCGCTTCCTTCACAGGCACATAGACAGGCTCACTCGCCACCGGCACCATCGACTCTCTGATGGCTGGGGTATAGCTGTCTACTGGCGAAGGCGGAGGAGCAAAGATGCTCGCTTCTTCAGCATGGGCATCAGGCGCGCTATCGTCGACATCATCGTCAATATCGACTTCGTCGTCGTCAGAGGTCATCATGACCTCTTCTTCTTCGTCGTCATCGTCGAAGCGGTGGCTCAGATCATCGTGATCGTCGTCACCGAAGTTGTGATCGTCATCTGCGGCAGCTGCGTAGAGCTTGATCGTGTCATCCAACGTCATCATCTTTTCCCCTGGCTGCTTTTGAACTTCTCGTCACTCACTTGCCTGGTCGCTTCAAACTTAGATGCAACAAAAATTCAAGTGTGCATCTCGGCACGAGATTCTAGCAACAGAATGCATCCATGTGCCACTACATGGCAAGCACTCTTTTGGGGGAGGTAGCTTATCGTGTAGCTTTTGACTTCGATTGGGAAGAGCTGCTCTTCGTGTGAGAGGTAGCTTTTTTTGCAGATGAAGTGGACGCTGTGTGCGCATGCGTCGATTGCGTGGGTGCAACTGTGGAGTGCGAAGCACTCGACGCAGTATGCGATTTACCCTTGCTGTGCGCGGACTTTCCACGCACGCGCGTTCCTGGTGCGAGCTTGACCGGCTCTGCAACAGTAAGCAACCGACCGGGCTTTACAGCGTTTGAAGAAAGATGATTCCAGCGCCGCAACTGCTCGACCGACACACTGAAGCGATCCGCAACCGTAACAAGCGTGTCGCCGTGACGCACGGTGTAGTGCAGCGGATTTACGCCGCTCGCAACACTGGCGACAGGGATAACAAGCTCGTCTCCCTCTTCCACCGTCATGCCTGCCGCGATGCCATTGGTCTCGGCGATGTCGCTCGGACGAACATGCTGCGCAGTCGCAATCGTGTCGAGCGTCTCGCCAGCGCGAGCAATGTGGAAGCGCCAACTCGCCCGCTTCTCCTCGGGGATGTCTTTGATGCGTTTCGCAAAGACCTCAGAGGTTCCAACCGGAAGATGCAGATCAAACGACATATCGCGCGGCGTGGTCATGCGAAGCAGACTCGGGTTCAGCGCAACGATCTCCTGCAGCGATGCTCCCGTTACATCCGCCACAAGACGAAGGTCGATGGCGTAGTCAACCGCCACCGTATCGGAGATGACAGCCGGCTCAGGCGACAACTTGTCCAACCCATACTGTGTCGGATTCTTCGCCATGATGATCGCGGCAATAATACCGGGAACATAATTCTTGGTCTCACCCGGCAGCACTCCGCGACGATACAGCTCCCAGAAGTCCGCATAGCCTGTGCGCATGACAGCCCGCTGCACATTCCCCGGACCCCAGTCATAAGCAGCCATCGCGAGATACCAGTCGCCAAACTGGTCATAGAGAGTCTTCATGTAGCGCGCGTAAGCCTTCGAAGACTTCTCTGGATCAAAGCGCTCGTCGAACCAACCGTTACGCGCGAGGCCGTAGGCTCCCGTCGGCATGAACTGCCACATGCCGCCGGCGCCGGACCGTGCATTGAGAGCCTGCGGCTGAAAACCGGACTCAGCAACCGCGAGATAGATAAGATCCTGCGGAACACCCTCGTCACGCAGGTTCTTCGAGATCATGTCCTTGTACTTGCCCGCACGCTCGAGCGAACGAAGAAGATGAGCGTGCCCACCCTGCGAGTTGCTGAAGTAGCTGATGAAGCCAGCAACGTAGTCATTGATGACAAGAGGAAAGTCCGACTGCGTCGTCTTGAGTTCGGCGGCCACCTGCGCAGTAAGAGCCGCATTCGCGGGGAAGGTAACCTCGTTCGCAGCATCGAGCGGCGCTGCCTCAATGGTGGGCGAAAAACCATTGCCCTGTTTGAGCGCCGCAATCTCAAGCGAGTTGACGGCATTCAGTAAGCGATCAAACTCATCGGCGAGCTGCGGATCACTCTTGAGGTCCATGCCGCTGGTCAGCATCAGGTCGACAGCAGAGTCAAAATCTACACGCGCCGCATCAAGATGACCCGCTCGATAGTTATCGACGCCGCTGCGGTAGGCCTGCTCCGCCTTGTTAATGAGCTCCTGCGCCTTGTAAGCCTTTGCAGCACTCTCAACAGATTGTGCTGTAGTCGTACTAGTCGCCGCGGCCTGCACAGTATTGGTAGCCGCGGCCTTCGTCACTGTGGGAGCTGTCGCTTGCGTCAGCGCCTTGCCTGGCCCGGCTGTTTGACTCTGCGGACAACCCGCGAGCAGCACCAGAGGCAGGCACATGGCAACAAGCACCCACCGCTGCGGTAGGATGTACCGCCCTAGGTTGTATCGATCCGATTGCTGCATTGTCCCTGCTCATTGTAAGACGTATCAGCCGCTTAAACCTGAGCATCTCGTCGTCATATTGCTCAAATTTACGAGGTGGCCCCCGCCTGCACCGCGCTTGCCGCGATGATATCCTTGAAGATTGAGGCATTCCGTTACCCTGTATGGATCCAAGTCACATCCGCAACTTCGCGATCATCGCGCATATCGACCACGGCAAATCCACCCTGTCGGACCGCCTGCTTGAGCTCACAGGCTCGCTGACCGCACGCGAGATGCACGCCCAGGTGCTTGATGCCATGGACCTCGAGCGAGAGCGCGGCATCACCATCAAAGCTCACACCGTCCGCATGGTGTACAAGTCCAAAGACGGCGATACCTATCAGCTGAACCTCATCGACACGCCTGGGCACGTCGACTTTAGTTACGAGGTCTCGCGCTCTCTCGCCAGTTGCGAAGGCGCTCTGCTGGTGGTCGATGCATCACAGGGCGTTGAGGCACAAACACTTGCGAACGCCTACCTCGCAATTTCGAACGGCCTCGAGATCATCCCAGTCATCAACAAGATCGATCTCCCCAGTGCGGACATTGAACGCACCAAGGAGATGATCGAGAAATCCGTTGGCCTTCCAGCCGACGATGCGATTGCGGTCTCGGCCAAGACAGGTCTCAACGTCGCCGATATCCTCGAAGCCGTCGTGCATCTGCTGCCTCCGCCCAAGGGCGACGCCGACGCTCCACTGCAAGCCCTCATCTTCGACTCGTGGTTCGATCCCTACAGAGGCGTCATCGTGCTGGCGCGCGTCATCAACGGCAAGCTACGCAAGGGCATGAAGATCAAGCTCATGTCGAACAACAAAGTCTTCGACGTAGAGAGCATGGGCGTCATGACCCCGAAGCCAGTCGAGATCGGAGAACTGAGCGCAGGCGAGGTCGGCTTCTTCGTCGCAACCATCAAGAACGTTGCAGACACGAAGGTAGGCGACACCATCACCGACGTCGAACGCCCCTGCGCCGACGCTCTCCCTGGCTTTGAAGACATCAAGAGCATGGTCTTCGCCGGCCTCTACACGGTCGACTCCCACGAACATGCCATGCTGCGAGACGCCCTCGAAAAGCTTCGCCTCAACGATAGCTCCTTCAACTTTGAGCCTGAGTCCTCGGTGGCACTCGGATTCGGCTTCCGCTGCGGCTTCCTCGGCCTGCTGCATCTCGAAATCATCCAGGAGCGCCTCGAACGCGAGTACAACCTCGACCTCATCACGACCGCCCCCGGCGTACGTTACAAGATCACGCTCACCGATGGCTCCGTCATTGAAGTAGACAATCCCTCACGCTGGCCCGACCCTTCCGAGATCGAACAGATCGAAGAGCCAGTAATCACAGCGAAGATTCTGACGAACGAAGAGTACGTCGGCGGCATCCTGAAGCTGGTCGAGGACAAACGCGGTCGCCAGCAGAACTTCGAGTACGTCTCCGAGACACGCGTGATGCTCACCTACGAACTCCCGCTGAACGAGATCGTGCTCGACTTCTACGACCGTCTGAAATCCGTGTCGCGCGGATACGCATCACTCGACTACCACCTCGCAGGCACATGGATCTCGCCGATGGTGAAGATGGACATCCTCGTCAGCGGAGAGCCGGTTGACGCACTCTCGATCATCGTTCATCGCGACTTCGCCTACGACCGCGGCAAAGCACTCGTCTCGAAGATGCGAGAACTGATTCCACGCCAGATGTTCGAGGTGGCAATCCAGGCAGCGATCGGATCGAAGATCATCGCCAGAGAGACCGTCACAGCCATTCGCAAGAACGTCATCGCCAAGTGCTATGGCGGCGACATCAGCCGCAAGCGCAAGCTGCTGGAAAAGCAGAAGGAAGGCAAAAAGCGCATGAAGCGGATCGGCAAAGTCGATATCCCACAAGAAGCATTCCTGGCCGTACTCAAAGTCGGCGAGGAATAGACAAGACCCGATTTCCACGGCTGATTGGAGCGTTAGTTTCCGTTTTTGGACTACGGTTTGTTCCGAAAACGCACGTAATCGTAACCCGTCAGTAACAATGATCTGTGGAAACCCTTGAAATCGCTGTACTTGAAGGAAACTCTTTCACCTTTGCGTTCATATCGACCCACTGCTCCGTGTAACCGGCTCATTTATAGGAGCTTGCAGGAATCAGTCAAAGATAACCTAGGGCCCGGAAAAAGCTGGTTTTAGACTTCAGCGCAAGAAGATGAAATCGCAATCCACAGTTTTTTCCACAGACTTGAGGTATATGCGCAAAAAAACGGGAGCCCCAAAGGACTCCCGTTTCTGTTTTAAGCCGAACCCTATTCTACTTAGGGGGAGCAGCTGCTGGTCGAGGGGTCGTTGTCGTAGGCCGCGGACGCGCTGCCGAGGGAGACGCCGGTGGAGGCGCTGCGACACCCGAGGAAGCGTTGTAGGCCGAAACCACAGCCTGCGTCACATCGATGTTCGTGCTCGGGTTGATCCACATCACGTTGCTCGTCTGCTGGTTGCTGACATCGAGCAGAATCGTGTAGCCGTTCTGGCTGACGTAGTTCTTTACCGCTGCCGAAAACTTCTGCGCAATCTTGCCGTATGCATCCTGAAGATCAGCGTTATACGCGTTCTGAGCATCCTCAGCATCGCGGGTAAGCTGCTTCTCCTTGGTATCGATGGTCTTCAGGCGGGTAGCGCGCTCAGCGTCAGACAGAGTGGCAGGAGCACTCTGTAGCTGCTTCTTGAGCGTGTCAACCTCACCGGAGAGAACATCGATCTGAGACTTTCTCGGCTCATACTTCTTCTGGATGTCCGCAACCGCCTTCTGGCCTTCATTGGTAGCGAAGACGCCCTGCTCAAACGCGATCAGCGCGATCTTGGCAGGAACGGCCTGCGGTGGCGGCGCTACGGGAGCGGCAGCCGGAGCTGCTGCAGGGGCTGCTGCGGGCGCCTGGGCCAACGCGGCAGTGGTGGTCAATCCTGCGCCGATGGCGAAGACGAGAGCAAGGTTGCGATTCATACGGTTTGTGGTACTCCTTCAAGATCGTTCAAAGTGGTCCGGCTATGCGAAAGAGCTGCTTTCGCGGATCCTGCAAAAACGGGGTACTACTTGGACGGTGCAGGTTTGGTTGCGGGAGCAGTAGGACGCGGACGCGTTGCCGACGGCGCACTCGGAGGTGGCGCTGCGACTCCGGAAGAAGCGTTATACGCCTCAACAATAGCTTGAGAAATATCTATTCCGGGAACCGTCCACATCAGGGTCAATCCGCCCTGCTGCTGTGCTGCACTGTTGTCGAGCAGCATCGTAAAGCCGTTCTGCTGCACAAACTTCATAACGACAGGGCCCAGCTTCTGCGCAACCTTGGCGATTGCATCCTGAACCTCGGCCTGATAGGCGTTGCTCGCGTCTTCACCATCGCGCTGATACTGCTTCTGCTTGGTATCGATGGCACGGGCACGCGAAGCGCGCTCTTCCTCGGTCATGCTGACCGGGGCAGCCTGAAGCTGCTTCTGCAGCGAGTCAATCTCGCCCGCAAGCGCATCCAGCTTCGCCTTCTGAGGCGCGTACTTTGCCTGCAGCTCCTGCAAGAGATGCTGGCCCTCATTGGTAGCAGCAGCAACCTGCTCGTACTCGATAATGGCGATCTTCGCCGGAATGGCCTGAATCGGAACGGCAGCGGGTGCAGTTGCTGCCGGAGCCACGGGTGGTTGTGCGGCAGGGGTTTGGGCCAGGCTTACGGCAGTGGTCAACACCGCACCGAGGGCGGAGACAAAAGCAGAGTTGCGATTCATGCGGTGGTGGTACTCCTTAGGGGGTCGTTCAATCAGATCATCCGGCCGTAGGTGCGATGTCGCAACCGTTCGGGCCTTGCCCTGCGTGCGCTCTTTGCATCCACTCAGATGACGCATCCGGAAGATGCGGTCACCGCTTACCTCGATCACCCAGTTACGGAGGGAGCGAGAGGGCTTCCAGAACATCTAAGATTATAGGGCCGCACCCAATGCGGGTCAAACAAAGAAAAGTCAAATTCACTGCCATCGAATCCAAAAATATGGAACCTCACCGCAAGAGCCTCCGTTTTTTGGACGACCCCGCCCCTGCAGATCAAGAAAGTCATGGCAAAACGGTACATTCCCGTTTGGCATTCAAATTGCTCATATTCATTACGTTGCACCGTGCTCGATTCCTCCGACACACGGCTGTAATGCCCGGGTTGCACAGATGTCGCGCCCCAACGACGACGCGACCGTCAACCTAATCGGCTCACTTCCTGTCCGGGAAGTCTTCAGGAGGCCAGTGACTGGCCATTCACACACAAAGGCTGCCTTGCGAGAGGTGGCCTTTGACTTTCACCCTGCCGCTCAACTCCTGTCAGAACGCGGCCCCGGTGCTATACTAGAAAGAGTTCTTGCAAAGCATCACCTTTGCGCGTACCCTGTGTCTTGCTTCGTGAGCCGGCTGTGGGTGCCGGTCACTTCGCTACTAATCGACGCCGTTATGTAGAATGGCCGGCGACGGCACAGGAGCAGTGGACCGGATTTCTCGGACTCTGTCGCAACTAAAGTTGAGGGTGAGAAAAAGTAAGGGGGAAGGGACCGCCGCAGTTCGGTGTTCCTGGCTGTGCGTGGCCGGTTTGATTCCATAAATCGGCTGGACGCAGCGAACCGTAGCAATAGAAGACGTCCGTTCGAGTACAACTTGAGATCGTTTCTTCCGACGCTTAAAAACCGGCTTGCATCGCGCTCTGTGGCCGACACGGAGACGAAGGATTTATGGCGTGGGAGTGAATCGCTAAATTGCGTTTTAGTGCAATAGGAAGTGGAAGCATGACTTCAGAGCAGAATGTATCCGAGGTGCAGCCGCACCAGGGTTCGACAGCGTCCCCTGCCCAGCAGGACGGGGACGCACAGTATAGCGGGGGCGCAAACGTCCCTCACGGCATGGGTCAGTCCAAAAGCAGCCGGCGTCGCCGCCGCAAGCGGAAGAACAAAGGTGCAGATATGGCCCCACAGGGTGAGCAGGCGGGACAACCGGTAGGCGCGATCCAGGGCTCGGTGCAGCCGCAGAGTTTTCAACCACCACCGCCACAACAAAACTTTCAAAACGCCGGCCAGCAGCAGAACAGCGGCGGCGGCGGCGGCGGCAAACGATGGAAGAAGAAGTTCCGCGACCGCGACCGTCAGCGTGGCCCTCATCAAAATGAAGGCAACGGCGGTGGTTTCCGCGACGCCAACTCGCACCAGCCTGGTAACACGACCGGCGGCGGTTACAAGCGCAAAGGCGGCGGCGGCAAGCAGCAGCGCGGTCCTCGCAGCTTCGTTGGCCCCATGGACCACAGCTATCGCGAGGTGAACGGCAACTTTGCCGATTCCCCGCCATCCACCATCGAGACGCACGGCAACTTCCAGCGCCGAGGCAACGGCCACGGCCGCAACTTCGTCGTCAGCGATTCGCAGCCGATCGACTACTCCCAGGGCCGCACCATTCCTATCCCCGAGGACGCGCCGACCAAGATCTTCTTCTTCATCGAAGACCTCTTCTTCATCGCGAAGATTCAGGAGACGGCACGCAAACTGGGCGTCAAGGTCGCATTCGTCAAGAACGACAAAGAAGCCATCGCGGCATTGACCAGCAAGAACGAAGAAGAGCGTCCCGGTCTCATCGTCTTCGACCTCAATAATGCGAACGTGAAGCCGTTGACCCTGATCCCGAAGTTGAAGACGAAGCTCAAGCGGACCACCTCGATCATCGGCTTCCTCTCGCATCTTCAGGGCGACCTGAAGGCAAAGGCCGTCGAGGCGGGTTGTGACACCGTCATGCCACGCGCCGCCTTCTCGCAGAACCTGCCGAATCTGCTGCGCCGTTATGGCCTGGCCGAAGAGGAAGAGACGAACTTCAACCAGTAACCACTGTCTAGTAATGACAGCAAAAGGCCCGTGGAGAAACCCTCCTCGGGCCTTTTTGCATCACTTCGTGACGTGGGCCAGATTCCGTCTCTATTCCGTCATGTCTTTCATCCGCGCGAAATCCGCGTCCATCCGCGGTCGCTCGTCTTCTACCCCGGCGGCCATCGCATGGCCCGCCCTCCCAGCAGGTGCAGGTGCAGGTGATGGACTGTCTGACCGCCATCATCCCCTGTGTTGACGACTACGCGATATCCCTTATCGAGCCCCTGCGCCTTGGCAAGATCAGCCGCAGCTGCCATCAGATGGCCCAGCAGCGGCTTATGTTCTGCAAGAGCCTTCGCCTGGGACGCAATGTGCTGTTTGGGGATAATAAGCAGATGCGTCGGAGCCTGCGGATTGATATCCGGGAACCCGATGCACCATTCATCTTCATAGATACGGTTGGCAGGAATCGTACCTTCAACAATCTTGCAAAACAAGCAGTCAGTAGGCATAGGTCTTTCACTTGGTGAAGTACCTCGGATGCTGCCCGGGAACCCAAGGGTTGTATGCTTCGGCAAAGGCAGCTCGATTCGATACCGACGGATGGCTAAAAGTCCAGAACTCGACAAAGGGACTCGGATTGGGATCGGTCAACGACATCTCGCCCAGCAACTGGAAAGACTGTTGAGCTGTCGCCTGTGGATCCGCGACGATCCCATGAATGGCTTCCTGCCCATAAACATCGGCCTCGTGCTCATGCATGCGGCTGAAGCCATTAACAATAGGTTCGCTCAAGAACGACAGCACCGAAAGGACCAGCATGAAAATCACCAGTGCCGCCCAGTCGTTCTGCGAAGGCACGCGCCACTTTCCCCCATACCGTCGGATCAGCCACTGCACACCGCGATAGCCAAGATAGAACTCGATCAGCAACAGAACCCCGAGAAAGGCCAGCGTTATCGGAATGTGATTGAGGACGTAATGTCCCATCTCATGCCCGAAGATGAACGAGATCTCATCCGGCGTAGCCTTGGTGATGGAGTTATCCCACACCACCACCCGCTTCGAAGCTCCATAACCGGTGACGTACGCATTCAGCGTCGTAACCTTCTCACTCGCCTTCATCAGATACATGCGGTCCGGCGGAATATGAATGCCGCCACGCTGAACCACCTGCTCCAGCCGCTCGACCAGCGCCGGGTTGGACTTCGCCAGCGGCTCAAACTTGTTGAAGAGCGGATCAATCAGCACCGGCGAGATGAAGACCCCAAAGAGCACAGCCAGCATCGCCGGAATCCAGAACCAGAACCACCACTTCGTAGGCGATTTGCGAATCACCCAGAACAGCAGCATCACAAAGAGTCCGCCGAAGACAAACGCCAGCAGAAACCCCTTCGTCTGGTCCCAGAACCAACTCCCCCACCCCTGCACAGACTGCCCAAAGACTACCGAGGTGTGATGTCCATACATATCCAACGGCAGGCCAAGCAGCGTAGTGACCAACAGGAAGAGGAAGGTAAACAGAAATCCCTGAACCCAGCGATTCTTGCTGACATTAACGGCGAAGTTCCTCATGCGAGCCGCGATCCCAAGCCCAAGCAGCAGGATCAGCTGCAAAATACCCCAACCGCTATCGACGAAGTCGAGAATGACGCGGATGCGTGAGTACTCAATGGCCTTCTGAAGCTTATCCGGAGGAAGCGAGTAAGCCGGTTTCGACGGAGTCGTCTGGGTCTGATTCTGCACAGTAGCCGCGCTCTCGGCGGGCGTCTGAGCGCGTACGACAGGCACATCGAAGGCAGCGGCGAGGACAACAAGAAGAACGAGTAAAAAGCGGAGTTTCATGCGGGTGTGTGCTCCTGAGTTGAGCCAGTGTGCATGATTGGCGACGTAAGGTAAAGAATTATTCCTTGCATCGAAAAGGTCAAACAACGTTTGACCGCATCAGCAAAGACATCTCGACCCATCCGATTGAATTGATAATGCCGAGAATCACGCCATCGAAAACGGGGCTACAGCGCTCTGCTTAACCGGCTGCATCTGGGCCGGCAGAGAGGTCGGCCTGGACTCTGGCGGGTTCGGTCGAAGCAGGTAGTAAGCCGCCACGGCAAAGAGCAGAAGGAGTGCAACGATCGCAGCAATCAACGCGGGCACATGCGTTCTCTGTGCTCGAGAACTACCGAGTTGCAGCAGTGGAAGCTCGGGCCCCAGCCTGGCAACCTCAACCGATGTATCCACGACAGGCGAGACCGCAGGAGCAGACAAATCCGTCTCGACAACCGGCAATGGCTCAACTTTGTCATCGGCAGCTAAACCAGCAATAACAGGCGCACTCTCAGCAACCGCCGGACCGACAGCCTCAGGAGCAGCAGCCGCAACGGCCTCCACAACAGGCTCTATGCCAGGTAGCTCTTGCGGTAATACGTCGGCAACCGGCGATTCAGCCTGCGCCACAGACGACTCAACGAGCGATGCCGCCTGGGAAAACTTCGGAGCCGACGCCTGTTTCGGAAGTTCAACCTCCGCCACCGGTCGAACGGGTAAATCCACAACCTTCGAATCAACCTCCGCAGCAAAGACACCCGTATGCGGAACCAGATTCGAGCCCTGGTCACGCCTAGCCTCCAGACTAAGCTGGTTTCTGACCTGGTCGAAGATATAGCTCAGCTTCGAACGAACGACAGAGTCCTGCGATGTCGCACCCAGCAACGCCGACGCCTGAAAGCTCACATCTGCGCTAATAACAGTCGTCGCCTGATCGGAACGAACCTGAAGAATCGTAACGTCGCGCAGGTTCCGCGTCCGTGGAGATGGCCCCAGACCACGCAGCGTAATCTGGTGTCCTTCACGTACGACATCGCTCGATATCTCCGGAAGCGTCGTCTCAAGCACGCGCAGGACGATCTCGGAGTCCGGCGTCTGAACTGTCTCTGTAGTCTGAAATCTCACTGGAGTCTCCTTTATACGGTATAGGAGCCCCGGCTCTCGGTGAAGCCAAAATCTCTGCCACGGCGATCGGAAGTAGCATCCAGCCGCCGGGAAGTGCTATTTGCAGCAATCACCCAATATGCTTCAAGTCCAAAAACAAAGTAGATACGTCCAACTAAACATCCAACCGCAGCGAATCGGGCGACACTTCCGATACACTCGGCTTCAGTTGAAATTTTGCAGCGAAACGAGTTTCCTTTCCGATGAAAAAACATAAAGTGGCAGTGGGCGCGGCTGCCTTGGCCGGCCTGGTTATTACAGGGAGCCTCTCCCCAACCCCGATGGCCGTAGCCGCGGCAACCAAGACACAGGTCTCACCCCAGTCGGCCAACGTCCTGATCGCATCCCTCGAGACCGAACTGCACCGCGCGATGGGCTCCCTCGGCGGCGCCGACGCCACCCAGCAGCCAAAGCCCTACTTCCTGAGCTACGCCGTAGCCGACAACGATACTGTCGTGATGACCGCGCAGTACGGAGCCCTGACAAATAAGAACGAGAGCCGCCGCCGCATCGCCGATGTGCAGGTCCGCCTCGGCACGCCCGCGCAGGACAACACCCACGGCGACCACCGCAACAGTGCCCTCACCACCATGCCGCTGCCCCTCACCGACGATCGCGCCGCCATCGAGCGCAGCCTCTGGTTCGCCACCAATCGCGGCTACGCCAAGGCCCTCGACGCCTACCTTAAAGTAAAGACCGAGCAGGAGGTCCGGGCCAAAGAAGAAGACTCCTCCGCCGACTTCTCCGCCGAGGCTCCGAAGACCGACGTCCTGCCTCCCGCGCCTACCCTCGTCGTCGACCAGAACGCCTGGGAAACCCGTCTGCGCGACCTCTCCGGCATCTTCAAGCAGTTTCCCGATGTCTTCTACAACATGGTCGTCCTGCAGGCCTCCACCGAGACCGACTACTTCGTCTCCTCCGAAGGCGCACGCGTTACAACACCCAACCACACCGCCCGCCTGGTGGTCGTGGGTCGCACCCGCGCCGCCGATGGCATGGACCTCTTCCGTGTCGAGACCTTCGAAGCCGAGGACGCAGCCGACCTCCCCGACCAGAAGACCCTGACCGAAAAAACCATCGCCATGGCCAAGAACCTCGAAGCCCTGCGCGTAGCTCCCATCACGGAGCCCTTCAACGGTCCCGCGATCCTCAGTGGCCGCGCCTCCGCCGTCTTCTTCCACGAAGTCCTCGGCCACCGCCTCGAAGGCCAGCGTCAGCGCGGCGACGAAGAGGGCCAGACCTTCACCAAGCTCCTCGGCAAGCCCATCCTGCCCAGCTTCCTTAGCGTAGCCGACGACCCAACAAAGGAGAGCTTCAACGGCACCCCTCTCAGCGGCCACTACTCCTATGACGATGAAGGCCAGCAGGCCCGCCGCGTCGACCTCATCAAAGACGGCGTCCTCGAGACCTTCCTCATGTCGCGCCTCCCCATCGCCAGCTTCTCCACCAGCAACGGCCACGGCCGCGCAGAGACAGGCCGCATGCCCACCGGACGTCAGGGCAACCTCATCGTCACCTCGTCCAAAGCTGTCAGCGAAAAAGAACTTCGCCAGATGCTCATCGACGAAGCAAAGAAGCAGGGCAAACCCTACGGCCTCTACTTCGAGGACATCTCCTCAGGGTTCGCCGTCACCACCCGCCGTTCGCCCCAGGCCTTCCAGGTCATCCCTCTGGTCGTCTATCGCGTCTACGTCGATGGCCGCCCCGATGAGCTGGTCCGCGGCGTAAGCATCGTCGGCACTCCGCAAGCCGCGCTCAACCGCATCGTCGCCACCGGAGACAAGCAGGACATCTTCAACGGAATCTGCGGCGCCGAATCAGGCAGCATCCCCGTCAGCGCAGTCGCCCCCGCCATGCTCGTCAGCGAAATCGAAACCCAGCGCCAGTCGCAGGGAACAGCAAGGCCTCCCATCCTTCCTCCCCCGCCGATCACCGACGGAAAGGGGCGCAACTAACATGAACATGCTCCTCGGAAAGTTACACATGAAATCTGCCGTCTCTTCAATCCTCTGCGCCGGCGCTCTATTCAGCACAATGGCGGTTACAAATATCGCAACCGCAGCACCTGCTCAGAACGACGACCCCATGCTGAAAGCCATGCAGGCCGAGCTCGATCGCGAGAAGACCCAGCTCGTCCTTCAAGGCATGCAACGCCCCTTCTTCATCGAATACCGCATGGACGACATCGGCACCTACGAGGCCGTCGCGAACTACGGCGCACTCATCCGCGAGGAAGCCGGCCATCAGCGCATCCTTCGCATAACCGTACGGGTTGGCGACTATAAGCTCGACTCCAGCACCGGCCGCGGCGAAGGCACCGTCGTTCTCGCCCCATCCGACAACGATCCCGAGGCCCTCCGTTACGTCCTGTGGAGCGCAACCGACGAAGCCTACAAAAACGCCCTCCGCGCCTACTCCGCCAAAGAAGCCGCCCTCAAGCGCTTTCAATCCCCCCGCGCCGAGCAAGACTTCGCCGAAGCCAAGCCCATCACGCACATCGCTCCTCTCGTCAAACTCGACATCGACCGCGACGAGTGGAAGAAGCGCATCATCGAAGCCAGCGGCCTCTACGCCACCGACCCCGAGGTCAAGAGCTTCGCCGAGCACGTCCAGTACTCCACCTCGAACGTACGCGGCCTCGCGATGAACCGCTACCTCGTCAACACCGAAGGAACCGTCGTCCGCCAGGGCTACACCGGCTACGCCGCTATGGTCAGCCTCGGCGGTCAGGCCAGCGACGGCATGGTCATCGCCCGAGACAACGGCTCCACCGCCGCAGACGTCAAAGGACCTCGAGAGCGCATCCGCATTCCATAAGCGCGTCATCGATGACCTCAAGAGCCTCGATGCCCTCCGCAACGCCCCGCTCGTCGCCGCCGAAGACTATCACGGCCCCGTCCTCTTCAGCGGAGACGCCGCAACCGACGTCTTCACCCGCGTCTTCGTCCCCGGCATCGAAGCAGAGCGGCCCGAACTCGGAACCACAGCCCGCACCACAGGTCCCTACAACGCCAGCTACAAATCCCGCGTTCTGCCGGAGATGCTCAACGTAACCGACGACCCACTCCTGACGAAGTTCGCAGGCAAGCCCCTCCTCGGAGCCTATGAGGTCGACGACGAGGGCGTGCCCGCACAGTCAGTCGATATCGTCGCAAACGGCACGCTCCAGAACTACCTGATCGGCCGCGAGCCCATCAAGGACTTCCCTGCCTCCAACGGCCATGGCCGCGCCGCTCCCGCACAAGCGGCCCACTCGCGCGTCGGAGTCCTGATCGTCAAATCGAAGGAGACCGTCCCCGCCGCCGAACTGAACAAAAAGCTGCTGGAGATGGCGAAAGACCGCGGCACGGATGTCTACGCAGTCGAGACAATGGGCGGCAACGAAGTAACGCCGCGCCTCCTCTATCGCGTTCATCCCGACGGCACCCGCCAACTGGTGCGCGGAGCCGCTTTCGATGAAGTAGATGCCCGCAGCCTCCGCTCAGACATCGTAGCCGCCGGAGACGACCCCTACGTCGCAAACTCGCTCGGCCTCGTCCCGCAAACCACAATCGTCCCCAGCCTTCTCTTCGACAACATCGGAGTAAAACGCGCCACCGAAGAACAGCAAAAACTGCCTTACTATGCACCGCCATCTCTGACAGGAAAGTAAGGAAGACTGATGAAAGTCGATCTGAAGACGCTACAGATGCTGACGTTATTCGCCGTGTTCGCCCTGCTTTACGCGGGGCGGATGGTGAAGGGCACCGCACGCGAAACCCCTGAGGGATTGTCCTTCGGGATGAAGCCGCTCGTGCTATGGGGACGCATCCTTGTGCTCCCCGTTTACTTCGCGCTCTTCGCATATCCACTGTGGGCATCGCATCGCAGCATTCCGTCCTGGTTTGTGGTGCTTTTGATCGCTTTCTTCGCCTTCATCCTCCTCCAACTACCCGGCACCATCGTGCTGACACCTACGGCCGTCGTGCAGCGGTTCTGGCTGCGGCCTTCGAAGTCAATCCAATACACCGAGGTGATGGCGGTCGAGGCTCTACAAGGCGGACGCACAACCCGCGTACTCGGCGACAACCGCGTCAGCATCACGCACACGTGGAACCACTCCGCATCAGAACAATTCCAACAAGAGATCGCCCGCCGACGGGCTGACAGCAAAACCCAAAGCATTTAGCGCGCGCAATCAGAGCCACCATATCGCCGCTCACAAAGCGCCAACGGCGTGTTCATACCAAACCGGGGCTTCAGAAGTAAAGAAGCTCCGTTTTGCTTAAGGGCACGGCTTCAGCCGTGCCGCAAATGCTTGTTTTTGTGATGCGGCTTTAGCCGCTGAGGGAATCTTTCCGCGCCAACACAGACTTTTATCACCCTCCGAAGGTCAGCGATTCGCCGCAGTCGTTTGTTGCTCTGGAGGCACCGGTTCCGCATGAACGCACATGTAAAGGTCTGCGCTTCCGTAAATAAACTCTATTTCTCGGCGCTTTGTGCCCTTGCCTGTCGCATTGCAACGCTCGGACCCCCATTTGGTCGAGATGACGAGTTACGCTTGTCTCCGATCCATCAGGAACAGATGCAGTTCCCTTCAACTCAACGGTCCCGACTTCTTTTCCTGGATGCTGGGGCACGCTAGCTGTCTTCCTTTTCGAAGACAGTAAGTTGCCACCCGTTGGGAGTCTTGGATGCCGTTAGGTCATAGATCCCGGCTGGCACTCTTAGACTCTCAATCCACAACGCCGTTCTGCTGTAGAGCACGGCATTCCGCGAGAGTGCTGTTTTCGCGGGATCGGCCACAAGAAAATCGCCACCGTCAGATGACTTTGAACTAAATCCGACCGCCCACGCTTCGCTTCCAGTTATGTGACCGGATGACACACAATATGTCGAAGCCGTACCTGGAAGAGTTTGCGTCTGATCGCCGCACTTCTGTATTGACGACCACCAGCCGTCGGCCTCCCCCACTCGTTTTTGACCAGAACAGAAGTCAGCCGGATCGAGGCGGTCTCTTATTCCGCTGGACGTGGTCGCTTTCATCCATTGAACGCAACGGTCGACCAATGTGCTCGGAGTTGAAGATGTCTCCTGTGCTCGAAGAGTGAGTGGCGTTGCACAACTCACAAACGCTATCAACAGAGTTAGGACCTTCAGCGAACGCACCAGCATCGGATCACCTCGCTTGACTGAAAATCATAGCACTGCAAGTCATTTTATTTCAGTTAATTGCAAAGCCGATCCGCCTCGGCCCAAGACACAAAAATGGCCGCCGAGGATAACCCCGGCGGCCACATCAGCCCACCCTACTCTCGGAACGTAGACTTCCGCCCCGCCAGCTTGCCATCCATATCGGCCAGCACATAAGCCACAACCGACAGCATTGCCGTATTCTTCTTGAACGAATCCGGATCCACCTTATCCAGCGTATCCGCCTCCGTGTGGTGCCAGTCGAAGTAGTGATCCCCCACCGTATGCGGGCTCAGCGCCGGAACACCATCAGCCGTAATCGGGCCAATGTCCGACCCGCCACCGCCCGGCGAAACCGTATCGGTCCCAATCGAGCCCAGCAGCGAAACGATGTCCTGCAGGTACACAAACGACTGCTTCTCATCGGCCGACAGCGAGCTCACATCAAACCCCGCACCCCGTCCGGCAGCAGCAGCAGCGGCCCCCGGAGCCGGAGGAGCAGGCCGACGCGGCCCGCCAAATCCGCCATAGCCAATCCCAAGCGGCTTCTCCGCACCGCCATCCATCTCGATCGCAGCCACCTGGTTGCCGATCTTGTCGCCGATCCACTCGCGATAAGCCCGTCCACCCGCGCCGCCATTCTCCTCATTTACCCAGAACACAATCCGGATCGTGCGCTTCGGCTTCAGACCCAGTTTGTGAATGAGCGACACCGCCTCAAACGTAGCCATAATGCCTGAGCCGTCATCCTGCGCGCCCTGGCCCACATCCCACGAGTCGATGTGCCCACCCAGAACCACAACCTGCTCCGGATGCTCGCTACCCACAATCTCGCCGATCACGTTCCCGGCCTTCACATCCTGCTCCATATGCGCATCCATCTGCAGATGCACCGTGACCGGCCCTTCCTTCGCCAGCCGCTCAATCAGCAACGCATCCTCAACCGAGATCGCAGCCGACGGAACCTTAGGCTGCTTCTCGTCATACCGCAGCGTCCCCGTATGCGGAGTCTGCATCGCCAGCCCAGTCGCCGAGCGCACCAGCACCGCCGCCGCACCCTTCGCAGCAGCCCGAGAAGGCCCGCCCGTCCGGTACATCGAACCCACGCCATACCCATGCCAGCCCGGATTGAACACCACAATCTTGCCCTTCACAGCCGAATCCGGCAGAGCATCCAGCTCCGCGAAGTCATGCACGAACACCACAGGAGCCGTAATCCCCTCCTTCGGTGTCCCCACGCTCATGCCCAGCCCCAGCATATGCAGCGGTTTCGTAATCTCGCCCGCCTCACCCTTGAACGTAATCGTCGCCGACTCATTCCCCCGCACCCAATGCGGAACCATCACCGGCTGAATCTGCACATTCTGCAACCCAGCCTTCTTCATCAACTCCGCGCCCCACTCCACCGCCGTATTCAGCTGCGGACTCCCACTCACCCGCTTGCCAATGTGATCCGTCAGATAAGCCAGAGCCGCATAACCATCGTTATCCGCCATCGCAGCCTGCAGAATCCTGTCCGCATCGGCCTTATACTTCGCCGCCAACGGCCCCGCCACAGCAGGCACCGTCACTGGCCGCTCTCCCGGAGCACCCATCTGAGCAAATACCGGCTGCGTCGCAATCATCGCAGCCCCCGTCACAAAAGCAGCAAAACGCTTCATCTAAATCTCCCGTCACATCGGCGTGAAAACATCATTCGCAAAAAACACAGGCTGAGAACATATCGCTCCCAGCCTGTGCCGTTTTAGTTAGAGCATGCAGGCAGTTAGAAAATAATCTTAGCTGCAAACTGCACGTTGAACGGTTCGCCCGATCCAAGACCAGGAGCGCCCGCGTTGTCGCCGACAGTGGTCGTTGAACGTCCGAACGAGCTGGAAGTAAACGAGCCACTAGGGTTGGCCAGGTTCAGACGGTTGAAGATGTTGAACATCTCCGCACGAAGCTGAAGGTTCACACCCTCATGCAGCAGCGTGTTCTTCACCAACGAAGCATCCACCGTTCCAAAGCCAGGGCCACGACCCTCGTTACGGTGCATGCCGCTGAACGTTCCCTTTGCAGGCAACACATACGCGGAAGGTGCGAACCACTGAATATAGGCTCCAGCAGTCGCAGAGCTGCGAACCAGCGTGTGAGCAGTCGTGTATGGATTTGCGACCTTCACCGCACGATCCTGGAACTCGCCCACACCGCTGTTGTTGGTGCTGGTCTTGATGTTGACCGGCTTGCCTGTATAGAAGGTAGCAAACATGTTCCCCTGCCAACCGCTGGTCAGAGGCTTCCAGTGGTCGGTGAACTTCGGCACTTCATACACCGCATAAGCGTTGAAGGTGTGCCGAGTGTCAAAGTCCGCGTTTCCATACTCCCCGCTCAGGTTGAGCGAGTTCTGCGGAGCAAATCCACGCGTACCGGAGACGTTATCCAGACTGTGACCATAGGTATACGCAGCCTGCGCGGTCAACCCATGGAAGCTGCTGGTGCGAATCATGCCCTGGAGCGAATGGAAGTTCGATCCAGCCTTCGACTCATACTGGTTGATTGCAGCAAACGACGGGAACTTCGAGAAATAAGGACGCGTGCTCTGTTGCGTGGACCCAGTGCTGTTTGGAGCTGCCTGATTGATATCGATCAGGTTGAACAGACGACGTCCCAGGGCCCCGACATAGCTGACCTGGAAGATCGAGTTACGGCCCAGCTGATACTGCGTATTCAGGTTGAAGTTATGCACGTAGGCATTTCTAAAGCCCGGATCGACCGTCGAAACACCAAACGTAGTCGCCGCACCGGTGCTGGGGAACGGGTTGATTCCCGGCAGAATCTGGTACGCCGCAGACTTCGAGACCGTAAAGACCGGGTTCGGCCCGGTGTTGTTCGCCTGAACACCAACCGATGCTCCGTTGCCTGGACGGTTATCAAAGAAGCCATTCAGGTTCGGCAGATCGTAATAGATACCGTACGTTCCACGAACCACCAGCTTCTGCGCCGCCTGGTACGAGAAACCAAACCGCGGAGCAACATTCGTATAGCTGCGGGGATAGATCGTATCGATGTTCTGCCCAACAATCGCGAAGCCGGTAGAAGAGTTCGGGTCAAAGTTCGACAGTGTTCCGTTCGTCGAATAGACCGGGCCCGAGTAGTCCCAACGCAGACCGTAGTTGAGCGTCAACGTCGGTAGCAGCTGATACTGGTCCTGAGCAAAGATGCTCCACTGATTCAGCCAGAGATCGCGCTGCAGTGTGCCGTAGACGATGGTGCCGGACGTCGCATAGCCAGCCAGATAGTCTGCCAGCGCACGGGTCGTTCCATCGGCCTCTGTGGCGTAGTTGTTCGTTGGGTGAAGCGCCGTATACGCGGTGCCGTCATAGGTGAACGATCCACGAACATTGCGCTGGTACAGCAGGTTCATGTAATTGCGGCGGAACTCACCGCCAACGCGGAACTGATGCCTGCCGCTGACCCATGTCGCCGTATCGTTGAGCATGCCGGTGTAGTCCTGCCGTCCAAGCGGCGGTGTCACACCAACCGTATCGAAGCTCGTAATCGAGATCGTCGGAGCGCCATAGAGCATCGGATTCGTCACACCGGTATTCAACCCCAGTGCAGGAATGTTCTGGTTGTGAATGTTGTCATTGAACGTCTGGCCAAAGTAGTTCACCGCAGCCAGCAGCTGGTTCGACAGGTGATCTGTCTTGGCCCAATTGTGCGTTATAGCGTAGTTGTGAACATGGCTGGGAGCGACCTGGTAATAATCCCAGATGTTGACTCCGGCATTACCCAGCTGACGTCCGGTTCCGATGAACGCGCGTACCGAAAGCGTCTGGCGCTGCGTCAGGTTCCAATCGAGCTTGCCGACGGTGTTATCGCTGTATCCGTTCTGTGGGCGCGAATCGAAGAAGTTATTCAACGTCGCTCCACCCGAAGGCTTGTTGCCCTGCGGCCACAGGCTGAGCACGTTCAGAGAAGTCGGGCTCACCGGAATACTGTGCTCCGTCAAAAGCGCCGTGGCTGCCGAAACCCACGCTGCAGTCGGTTCCGTCGCCGCAGACTGAGCGCCGATGATGTACTTCTGCCGCTCGTAGTTTACGAACAGGAAGAGCTTGTCGTGCATGATCGGGCCGCCCAGCGATCCGCCAAACTGATTGTTGCGAATCTTTGGCTTACGCGTTGCCGTGGGCAGCATCGCGCTCTTTGCAGCGAAAAACTCGTTGCGGTTGAAGTAATACGCGCTTCCATGGATATGGTTCGTACCGCTCTTCACCACCATGTTCACCAGACCGCCGGCATTACGACCTACTTCAGCGTTTGCCTGCGACTGCACCGAGAACTGATCGATCGCGTCAATCGGGAGTGTCACACCTGCAACACCCGAGACGCCACCCTGGTTCGCACCCTGCGAGTTATGGAAGAGATCGTTGTTATCGGCACCGTCAATCTGCCAGTTATTTTGGTTCGTGCGTGCACCGTTCAGTGAGCCAGCGCCGTTAAAGCCCGGCGTAATCTTAAGCAGCTGCGTAAAATCGCGGCCGTTCAAAGGAATATTCGCAACGGCCTTGTCGTTCACCACTGCGTTGTTCGTCGAAGACACAGTATCCAGCGCCACCGCTGATGCGTTCACCTCAACCTGCTCACTGCTCGTTGCAACGGAGACCGAGATGTCCAGGGCATAAACCTGTCCCGGACGCACCGCAATACCGTCGATCTTCTTCGACGCAAAACCGGGTGCAGTAATCGTCACGCTGTAGTTGCCCAGCGGCAGGTCCTGAAAGCTGTAAGCCCCCGAGCTCGTCGAAACCGTCTCACGTGTGTACCCCGTCTCGGTGCCAAGCAATACGATCTTTGCATTCGCCACCACCGCGCCGGTGCTGTCCACAACCGATCCCGCAATACCGCCGCGGAAGGTCTGTGCCGATAGGAACTGCGTTATCGCTAACGCAAGCACCAATAGATAGAGATGGATATGTCTTGAAAATGACTTCATGGGTAGAGCTCTCCTGAATCGTTTCTGTTGAACAAAAAAGAGGTTGAGGCTACTTCCGAGTCTTGATTAGGTACACTTCATGCCAAGAGGGCCGCAGGTCGCTCTGCACGGATTGAGTGAGGCTCAGGAACCGTGTCTTGTGAAAATGAGGTGTTTGATCAAAACCATAAATCCCAAGGCGCGTGAAAGCAAGGTTAAAACGTCATTCGTCGTATTTTCTTTACGAAAGTTTTCTTTCCTTTTTGAAAGAAAAGTCAGACTCTTCAGGCAACCTTTGTAGAAATGGCCGACGGCAACGATAGCTGGACCTCTGATATTTCCAGCCAACCTAAAGCAACTTAGATCGCCACACTCACCGTCGGCACGCTACACAACACTCGACAAAGCGCCGAGTCTTGCAGGGCCAGACAGATGAGAATATGTCGCACGGTTTAATCGACTATCGCGATTTCGCCCCGGAATGTCAAGCGTCGCTCTTACTCACGACTCGTTACTCATTGCGCTTTTTTAATCGGTGTCATCGGTGAAATCGTTGTTAAACCTCCTCCTTCACGCACCCCATCACGCTATAGGCTCACTTGCCCTTCACACCGAGCATTATCGGGTCAGTCTCGACAAGCTTGAGGGACTTAACCATGCCCTGTGTAACGGTTTTGTACTTCTTAAAATGAGGGGTTTCCAAATGCGCCTTGTACGCAGCCACGTCAGCATACGTCTCAAAGATTCTGATCTGTGCAGGATTGTCCTTCAGAGCCACGGCATAGAGGGTCAGAACTCCCGGCTCAACGCGAATCGAGGTCTCAATCTCTTCCCTAAGCGCCGCTGTGTAATTCTCCAGTTGGACGGGGTCGATCTCAAGTTCTGCCAGTCGTACGACACGACCTTGCATCTGTTCGGTAGGGGAACGCCGGCACGCACACAACAGAGACAACGCCAGCACCGATGCGCCGAGAGTTAGAACCTGTCTGGCACTCATTGTTGTTTCTCCCTCTCAAATCGGTGTCATCGGTGCAAATCGGTGTTAAGCCTTTTCAAGCACAAACCAGAATCGCCCGCCCCAACACTCCGGTCACCTGATCCTGAGCGCTCAGCCCGACCAGCCTCGCCGGCCCATTCAGTCCACGCAGATGATTCGAGAAATCCCACGCCAGATCACGAGCCTTGCACACATCCCAGAACGCCAGCAGCCGCCCGACCTTCCCCGTGTCCTGCGCCAGTTGCCCCAACGCATCGGTAGCCAGCATCTCAAGCTCCGCCGGCATCACGGCACGCAACAACCCATTCACCGCCTCATAGTCCACACGCTGCGGACTGCTGTAACTTGGAACCACCTTCATCTGCGAATCAGTCTCGATCAGCGCCAACGCAAGATCATGATTGATGTGCGCATTCATCCCCGCCAGCGCAAACTGAATCCTATCGATCCCCGCCCGGTACCGCGACTCCATCAAAGCATCCCAAGCATTCGGAGCATCCGCCGCGCCACTCAAAAACGCCGCAACCGCCCTGAAGTAGAAATCAGCAAACACCACATCCAGCCGCTCGAGCCACGCCGCATCCTTCCACCCGCCCGCCGGAGGCTTCGTATCCACCTCTTCGGTCACCTTCATATAAAGCTTGTTGAACCACTTCAACCCATCGCTATCCAACGCCCCATCGATCCGCTGCATCGTAGCCAGTACATCCGCAATCGTCGTCGGCGCTGACCCACTCACAATCCCATAAAGCCCCTGATCGGCAGCCGCCACACTCATAAGCCACACCCTCCCGCCAAACCATCGCGGAAGTATACCCCACTAACACCGCCGCTCTCCCATCGCAAAACAGCGACTACCGCCAAACTGCAATTACCATCGCCGAACAGTGAACGTACGACGGATTCCTGAAGTTCAACCACGTCGCAATAGGCAAGCACGATGTATTGTCTTGCGCATTGCGTCTCGATGTGGTGTCCTACTGTTCTTCTTACACACCTGTTGGACGCCAAGAATGTGTCTCGTTCATGCGTCGTTATTGGTACTTAGCGATTCACGATTTGTGGATTTCATTGAGATTCTGACAGCACTAAGCGACACTGAAAACATGGAAGCCGCGCCCAAGGATTACGATGTTGACTGGGAGACCCGGTTCACTCGCGAGAAGCTGCAAACGGTCATACCTAATCGATTGCAGGAACTTTACGACCTCATCACGAATTGCAAGAGCAAAGGGACAGCGGAGCCTTGGTTTGCTGATCTTGTCGTCAAGATTCTATTAAGTGTAAACAGGGTTTGCGGCGATCTTCTCAAAACGATCGATCAAGAAACTGTCTCGGGTGCAGCGTGGAATTCACGGAACTTGCTTGAACTGTGGGTCTGGCTGGAGTTCTGTGCGACTTCGCGAGAGAACGCTCGTCGTTTTTATGAAGACGCCCTAAGAGATATGCAGGGGCTTACGGATGCCCTTTCCAAGTTGCATGCGCTGCAGGGGATACCTAATGAATTTGAAGCTTCTGCTCGTATGAAGATTGAGAAGGCTGCTCCGGACAAGCTGGGGCTGGATTCTCTGGGCGGCGACTATACCCGTGTGACGCATGCTGCCAAAGCCGTTGGTTTGGGCGATTTCTTTGCGTCAAACAATAGGTTGCTATCGAAGTTCGCTCACCCCACGGCGGGTCTTGTGCTGGGGATTATGCAACAGACGGAAGCCCATCGAAACCTGCAAGCCACGCTGACCACTTCTGGACTTTTCTTTGCTGGCCAATGCGTAATCGCATTGGAACAAATCGTACTCGCCATTCCTTCTAGGCCGGTGGGCCGCCTTTGACGATCTTTGCTAGCATTCACCAACGAGATCAAAAGCCTGGGCGACCGGCCGAATGTTTATAGACGTCCGGTTCGGACTGCGCCTGCACGTCGGGTGTCGGGTGCCCCATTCATGCGGTCTCATCGCGTGTGTGGGCCATTCGCGAACAGCGCGAACCGCTTTCTCGGCAAGACCACTCACAGACCTGGGCCCCACCCCACGCACGAGTTCGTACAATCGACCGCACCGCCGGAAACCCCTCACCCTCCAAATCAAATTGGCCTTCCATCCAAACATCCGCAAAGATCCGCAGTCGCAAAATCGGTGTCATCGGTGCAAATCGGTGTTAAGCTTCCCTGCACCAAAAATAGTGCAACATTTCGAACCATCTTTTTACCACCCGCTTACCACGCTAGCCACACTTTTCACCACGAGCTAACCATCGTTTTCTCCCAAAATCCTGCGAAAACCAACACTCCACCATCCCGAAAAAATCCGCTACCATTTCAACAACTCGGAGACCGAAGCCCACCCATGCCCTCCCGCCGCGCCCTCCTCCTGACCCTCCTCCTCTCCGCGCCCGCCCTCTCCCAAACCCTCGCCCGTCCCGGCTGGGCAGGCTCCGGCATGAGCGCCAACCCCTGGTGGAAGCATGCCGTCATCTACCAAGCCAACCCAAGCAGTTTCAGTAATATACAAGGCATTACCAAACGCCTCGACCACATCCACTCCCTTGGCGCCGACGCCCTCCTCCTCACCCCCCTCCAGCCCGATCCCGCCCACGCCGAAACCATCGACCCCACCCTGGGCACCCTAGACGATCTCGACGACCTCATCCACCAGGCCAGCCGCAACAACATCCGAGTCCTCCTCGAACTCGACCCCCGCACCCCCAACCTCACCGCTGTAGCCCGTTTCTGGCTCACCCGAGGCATCGCCGGCTTCCACCTAACCTCAAGCCCAGCAATAACATCCCAAATCACCGACCTCCGCAAACTCACCAACACCTTCGTAGGCCAACGCATCCTCATCACCGACCTAACCACCGTCCTCGACCAACCCAAGCCCCACGAACCCCCTCAACTCCTCCTGGACCCAGCCCCCGGCACCCAACCCCAACTCACCGCTACCACAATCCGCCCCGCGATCGACGCATCCCAGGACATCCTCCAATCCAATCGCGGCATCCCCGTTCTCCTCACCGACGGCCCATCCTACAAACGCAGCTTCACCCGCTACGCCGACGGCAAACACGACGTAGAAATCGCCAAGATTCTAGCCACAATCCTCCTAACCACCCGCTCCGCGACCCTCATCTACCACGGTCAGGAGTTAGGTCTCCCCGACGGCTCCGACCCCGCAACAGCGATACACTGGGATGCTCCACCCGCGCCAGCAAAGGGCAAAACCACTCCCCCGCCCGACCCATCCAACCCCAACGTCGCCCTCCAGGACGCCGATCCGCAGTCCCTCCTCAACTGGTACCGTCAGCTCAGCGCCCTCCACCACAGCAATCCCACCATCAGCGCCGGAGCCAACATCACCCTCAACCACGACGACCAAAACGTCCTAACCTGGGTCCGCAAACCTCAGGCCGTCACCCCCATTTCGCCCGCGATCGTGATCATCTGCAACCTCTCCGCCCAACCTGCACAACTCTCGCTCAAGGCCGACATGCAGCGCCTGCGCCTCAAGGGCAGCTTCCTTCGCGCCATCCTGCGCTCCGACAACGCAACCGGCCCCATGCACCTAGAATCCATGACCATCCCACCCTACGGCGTCTACATCGGCGAACTCCGCTACTAACTCTCAGCCTTGTAACGCCGTCTCATATCCCGCATATACCCGCTCGAACACCGTGTCCCAGCTGCACTCCAGCGCATACTCCCGCGCACTCACCCTCATCCGTTCCAATCGTGCTCGATCCTGCACAAGAGTCGCCACCGCCCGCGCAAACCCGTCATCCGCTGTTACAAATCCAGTCTCCCCATCCCGCACAATAAATTTCGGCCCACCATCCGGAGTCACCACCGCCGGCACCCCACTCGCAAGCGCCTCCAGCACAACATTCCCGAACGTATCGGTATGCGAAGGAAACACCAGCAAATCCATATTCGCGTAAGCCTCCGACAGAGCCGTCCCACGCAGGACACCGGCAAACTCTGCCTGAGCCAACGCCGCCCGCAGAGCCGGCTCCTCACTGCCATGTCCCACAATCAGAAACCGCACTCCACTTACTCCCATCGCCGCCAGTTCACGCTCAACCCGCGCCAGAAGTGCCACATTTTTCTCCACAGAAAGCCGCCCAACATAACCCAGCACGACCGTACCCTCGCCTGCTGTTCGCGTTCGCCGCGCCGGAGAAAATAATTCCGTATCAACACCCCGCTGCATCAGGTAACACGGCCTCCCCGTCGACCGTTCCAGCATCCTGCACAGCTCGTCATTTGGAGCAAACAGCACCCGTGCCACCTTGTAGAACTGCGACGTTGCCCATAAAGCTCCCGCCTCTACGCGCTGCTCGACTGCCCCACCCCAGCCTTCGCCCAGCCTTTGTGTCAGCCATGCCATCCGGCGCGCCGCATACTCATGAACGTTTGTGTGCCACGACGCCGCCAGCGTAATCCCCATCTGCCTGGCGAAATACACTCCGAACATCCCCAGTTCACTCGGTCCCGTGATGTGAATCACATCCGGCTTGAACCGCTTCAACTCCCGTCGAATGGCCCCGCCGTGCCTCCAAAAGAGCGCATCGAACTCCAGGTCCTTCTCCATCCGCACCGAAGCCTTACTGCGCCCCAGCTCCAGAGTCCTCAATTCACCGGTTTGTTCGAACGCCGTCGCTCGACCGCCTGCCCGGACACACAGAAACGGCAGCTTATGGCGCTCAGCAAATGCGACGAAGTTGCGGCTGGTATGCGCCACCCCGTTGACCTCATGGAAAGAGTCCGGAAAGTAGGCAACACGCGGCACACGCATCGCTTTAGACTATCCCGCAGCCCCGCCATCGCGCATAAAAAAATTCAACGCAATAAGCCGCGTGTTTGCACTCGCTCAGGCCTCTTGCTTGGCCAGCGTTGCGCGCATCTCTCCAGAATCGTTCCACGCCAAACGCAGACCGGATGATAGTGGCGACGCCCCCATCATCCGAACCGTTACGAGGACTCCTCCGATGAATCTCGGGGCTCTTCCGCGATTCCAGAGCTCCGACAAAGGCTGTATCTCCCCATTGCGATCTGGATGATAGACCCTCTGGTCCCAGCGCCTCGAACCCTCGGGAAAGTGCGGATAGTCTCGAATCGCATCCAGCGTCGATTGAAGAATTCTGTGCTTCCACGGCTCCGCATATTGCGGCATAAACAGCACGTGGCTTTGGCGCTCACGCCGGACCTCGTGCACAAACTCCGTAAAACTCTGCGCACGCGTGAGGTTCACATTCGCGTTTGGCTCCACTCCGTGCCGGTCTCCACCGCTGATCACCAACTGGTTCCACTTACCCGCCAGCGCAGCGGCCTCGCGGTTCTCCTTCCAGTTCCGCAATCCATTCAGCTCCAGCGCATGAACATACTGTCCATATCTCGCCAGAAATTCATTCACAAAGACCTCATGCCGATCTTTGCCCACGCGATACAGGTCCCATATCGGGTGGTTGAAGATAATCAGCACGCCTGGCAGTTCATCCAACTCGGCGAGCATCTCCCGCAGCAGTTCCGGGGCCCGCGTCTCCACCGGCATCGCCGTAAACTCCCGCATCCGTTCCATCCACTCCACCCCGGTCGCGCTGGGCAGATTGTGGATACCCAGGTGGAACGCCGTCGCCCCAAACGGTACCGTCCACTCCACCGACACCGGGATATGCCGCGCGGAAGGCAGCGACCGCAGAAGTAGAGGAGCATTGATGTCGTCATGGTCCGTAATCGACACCAACCCCGGCAACTGCAACTTCTCTTCTATCTGCCGTCGCTCCAGGTCGAACGCCAGACTAGGAGTCAGTGGCGGAGTCCAATAACTGCGTGCATAGTCCGGCCGAATTCCTGAGCGCTGGTGACTGCGCTCCTCACACCATCGCATCACCGGCTGCAGTATTCCCCAGTCCTTCGACAGCTCGGAGATAAAATCCAGCGTTTCCTTCGACTGATTCGTGTGGCTGTGCAGCGAAACACCGGTTTTGAAGCCCTTCGCCGCATCCGGCTCCCTCCACAGGTATGAGACACTCGACTGGCTCATCGCGACCCCCATTTCTGGCTCCCTCGGGCTCAGTATGGGGGTGAAACGTGACAGCCATGTGACTGCACCAAGAATGGGGCTTCAATATCCGCAACCCCAGTAACCAGAAAGGTTACAGATCGAGCTTTCACCGGGTCTTTGCGATATCCGGGCCCAGGATCTCCTGCGCGCTCGGAGCTGGCCCTTCGGCCTCCCACTTCTGGCGCAGGTTCCGTTCGTACTCGCTCTGGAGATGATTCTCCGTCAGCCCCTTCTTCAATATCTCGAAGGCTTCCTCCGGGGTATCGGCAAACTGGAACAGATCAAGGTCAGCCTTCGCGATCGCGCCCTTTGCTGCTAATACATCGAGGTTGATCACACTCTTCCAGTACTCTGATCCATAGATCACCACTGTGATTTTTTTCGCCAGCTTATGCGTCTGAGCCAGCGTCAGCACCTCAAACATCTCGTCCAGCGTCCCAAACCCACCCGGAAACACCACCAGCGCCTTCGCTAGATACGCAAACCAGTACTTCCGCATAAAAAAGTAGTGGAAGTCGAAGTTCAGCTCCGGCGTAATGTACGGGTTCGGATATTGTTCAAACGGCAGCTTGATATTCAGCCCGGCCGTCTTGGCTCCGACCTCGTAGGCTCCGCGATTGGCGGCTTCCATAATTCCGGGGCCGCCGCCTGAGGTTACGACGAAGCGGTGTCGACGTCCTGGTAGCGATTGCGCCCAAGTGGACATCATCCCGGCGAGCTTCCGGGCGTCCTCGTAGTACGCGGCCATTTCTACCGCCGCCTTTGCCAGTTGGAGCTTCTGCGCGCTCGCCTCTCCGCTTTCGATCTCCTCGGGCCTCGCCGGCTGCTCTTCTTCAGGGGCAGGTTCTGCAGCTCCTGTGTTCGCCAGCAGCTCCAGCTCGGCGCTAGCAACGTCGAGAGCCCTGAACCGGGCGGACCCGAAAAACACCACCGTGTCCTGCACCCGCTCGCGGCGGAAGCGCATCATCGGCTCCTGGTACTCCGCCATGATGCGCAGAATCCGCCCATCCGGCGAGTTGAGGAAATCGGGGTTCTCGTAAGCAAGTGGAGCTGATGGCAGCGCTTCAGGTGTTTCTCGGTCCATGGCCTTGTCTCGATTCACTCGTTTGGTTTCAGTTCTTATCGTTATCCGCGGTAATCACGATAATGCACTGCCTCGGAGACGCCAATCCAGATATCCAGCAGCCCCAAGCCTGAGACGATCCCGCGTACCGCGCCGTTGTGCAGCAGCGTTGCCAGCCATGGTCGGGCCTGGATGAACATGTTGTGGTCCCACACCCGGGTCCACCAGGGCAGTACCATCACCAGCACGCCAAGGTACACGCAGAACAGCACCAGGACGAACAAGGATAACCGCTGCAGCCACACTGGGGCGGCCTTTCTTGCTGGTTCGGCGTTGTCTTCCGCCGCGCGCATCACAGCCGGTTCACGATCCGGGAAAAGTTGTGGGTGTCCAGACATCAAGCTCCCAAGATTGACAGTAGCAGAGCGCTTCGCTGTTGTCTCTTCCCCGGTTGGGGTGGAAAGCAGCTGTTGTGCCCTTGCAGATGCGAAAATAGAGGAGGAATGCTCCAACTCTCATCTGCCGGCAAACGCTTCGGCCAAAAACTCCTATTTGAAGACGCTAACTGGCTCATTACGCCGGACGAGCGCACTGGCCTCGTTGGCGGTAACGGTACTGGGAAGTCAACCCTGCTTAAGGTGCTGGCCGGGGTCGAGTCCCTGGATTATGGGACGCTTAGTCGTGTCAAGGGGATGACGCTTGGTTATCTGCCTCAGGACGGGCTGGCGCTCCGGGGCAAGACCGTGTTTGCCGAGTGTCTCTCGGTCTTCGACCATCTGCATGCGCTCGAAGCGGAGTCCATTTGGCTTACGCATACGCTGTCGGAGGCGGATCCCAAGTCGAAGGAGTATATGGTCGCGGCGGAGCGGTATTCCGATATTGCCGACCAGCTTCACGTCCATGACATCTACACGCTCGACGCGCAGGTTGGAGCGGTTCTCGGCGGTCTTGGCTTCTCCAAGGAGGACTGGGAGCGCAAGACCGAGGAGTTCTCGGGCGGTTGGCAGATGAGGATTGCCCTGGCCAAGCTGCTGCTCCAGAAGCCTTCGCTACTGTTGCTGGATGAGCCGACCAATCACCTTGATCTGGAGTCGCGTAACTGGCTGGAGAACTATCTCCACGACTATCCGAATGCATTCATCCTGATCTCGCACGACCGGTACTTCCTCGATGTGACTGTCAACAAAACGATCGAGCTTTGGAACAAGCGCATGCACACGTATCACGGCAACTACGAGAAGTATGTTGCGCAGAAGGAAGAGCGGCGTACGCAGCTGATGTCGGCGTACAAGAACCAGCGCGACCGGATTGATGCGCTGGAGGCGTTTATCAATCGGTTTCGGTATCAGGCGACGAAGGCGAAGCAGGTGCAGTCGCGGATCAAGGAGCTTGAGAAGATCGAGCGAATCGAAGTTCCGGAGGAGGAGGCGACGATTCATTTTTCGATCCCGCAGCCGCCGGCCTCGGGCCGCACTGTGATTGAGGTGCAGAATCTTCGGAAGGTCTATCCCACTCCGGATGGGGGCGAGAAGCTCATTCTGGATGACCTGAACTTCACCATCGAGCGCGGGCGACCGGATTGCGCTGGTTGGAGCGAATGGTGCTGGTAAGTCGACGCTGATCCGGCTGCTCAGCGGGCAAGAGGAGCAGACGTCAGGCACGATCAGGCTGGGCCACAATGCGCTGGTCGACTTCTTCGCTCAGGATCAGTACAAGGTGCTCGACCCGAACGCCGGGATGCTGGACGACATCAGCGGCGCGGCGCCCAAGGTTCCTGTGGTTGAGCTGCGTAGTCTGCTTGGCTGCTTCATGTTCTCCGGCGACGACGTCTTCAAGAAGCTGGGTGTGCTCTCGGGCGGAGAGCGCAATCGGTATGCGATGGCGAAGATGCTGGTTTCGCCGAGCAACATGCTGCTGCTGGACGAGCCTACAAATCATCTTGACCTGCGGGCCAAGGATGTTCTGCTGGACGCGATTAAAAACTTTACCGGCACGGTGCTTTTTGTTTCGCACGACCGGTACTTTATTGACGGGCTGGCTACCCGGGTCTTCGAGGTCGAAGACCGGCGGATGCATATCTATCCCGGCAATTACGAGGACTACCTGTGGCGGAAGCAGGGTGGGCCGGAGAAGGTGGCTACTTCGCTCTCCAGTGGGATTACGGCCGCGGTTGCGGCTCCGGTTGCGGTTGTTGAGGCTCCGGTTGCGGTGGCGGAGACTCCTGCTGTTGCTGCGGTGAAGCGGCTGAATCCTATCAAGCTCAAGCAGCTGGAGGACCGGCTACGGTTCGCCGAGGAGGAGATTCCGCGGTTGGAGTCGTCCATTGCAGCTGCCGAGGAGAAGCTGGGCGTGTTTACCTCGGCGGAGGAGTCTCAGCGGACGGCGGCTGAGCTGGACCGGCTTCGGGGTGAACGGGCTGCGCTACTAGCCGAGTGGGAGGATCTGGCTTTAACTCTTGAAGAGCAAAAGCTGGCTTAGGTACACCCCCGTACTTTTAGTCCTAAAGTATTCTTTCGAAATGGTTTAGGTCTGGACTTCGTCGGGAAAGTATTCATTTTATTGGATTGAAACTTGTAAAGTATTGATAGAAAAAGGAGAAAGCCCCGGGTGACCCGGGGCTTTCTGCTTTTTGTTCTCTATTCCAGTATAGCGAGTTGGAGAAATTATCATGCCACTTGGATCTTATTGATTGTTATGGAGTTAAATGGAATTTGGGGTTGACAAGGTTTTTGAGTGTGCTGGGCGAGAGACCAACGCTGAAGCCTTGGGAGACCCACTAACCGTTTCCTGTAAATCACTGATTGCAATGGTCTTATCTTGATAAATATGGCCAAATGTGATATAATACTAAAGGACCTTTTTCTCAATTCGCCCTAGTGGAGACATGGAATGAACAGAATTAGCACCGAGGTGGAACAACTCTTCAAGGAGTATGAGAGCTATGCGAACGATGGTGGTTCAGCCGATGGAGGCATCGCGACAGTTCGCTGAGGTCTTTATTGCGGCAGATTCGGCAGGCGGACGGGCTGTTTCGGCGGCTGATTTACCGAAGGCAGTTGCTCTGAAAAGAAAGCTGTTGGAAGGGGCTGGGAACCATAGGACGAGGCTGGCTTCTTTAGAGGAGAGGTCGCTTGGTGATCGGTATGTTTTGGTAGAGACCGAGTGGGTGATGGAGTTCGAAACCGGGGAAGAGATTGCGCTACGGTCGACGTTTATCGTGCATCGCGCGGAGGACAGGCTGAAGATTGTGTTTTATCTGGCACATCAGGACTTGATGGCGGTTTTGAAGGAGCGTGGGATTTTGAAGGCTTAGTTGCGAAGAGCAAGAGCAGATGCTTTTGCTAGGTGGAGGTATCGGTAGAGAAGCGGGTTTCTCCGCTACGCTGCTCGCAAAAGCGCGATCAGCTTCGGTCGAAATGACAGTTCTAATGGGAGAGATTAAAGAGAGCGGTTCGCGCTTTGCGCGAATGAACCCATGTCTCAGAAGCGAGATATGGAGCACCCGGCATCCGGCTCCGGTCGAAAGTTTAGCGATTTTCGAATCTGCGTGGTTCGCTTTGTATGAGAGACTCATTCGGACCCGGCACTGGCATTTGATTCTGTTCCGAGGACGGAGAGTCTGATGCCCGACCAAGCAGCTCCGCGCTACCTTACTCTCGAAATTGAACGTACGGAGAACGTGGCTCGTCGTGCGATGCCATGGGCAACTGGTCTCTGGGCTGACCAAGGTCCTCTACTCCAATGTTCGCCCGTTGATTTCGAACACCAAACGAGTCGTTCTGGACATGTCGGATATCACCGCCATAGACAGCACGGGTCTCGGGACACTCGTCGGACTCTACACTTCATCGACGACGGCGGGTTGCGAGTTACAGCTCCTCAATATTGGCAAGCGCGTCCGGGAACTTCTCGGCCTCACTCATCTGCTGGATGTCTTTACCGTCATCGGTAAACATGGCATCAGGCTTTGAGGTCGTAGACGTCCACCTAAAGCTTTAGAGGCGGTTGAGGAAAGTGGATGGGAACTTGGTAGAGAGGTTCTTTGGGGAGAGCCACCATCTACAACTGCAATAGAACTCTTCCGAAGAAAAAAGGTACCCAGATAAGTGTGAGCACTACGGCTCCCATAACGGCCGAAAGGCGTCCGGGCCCTTGCGAACGATAGGCGAGTATGAGCGAAGCAATCGCCAAGAGCGTTCCCAAGATCGCAAATATTGCTGTTTGGAATTTCTCTTCGGTAAGCGAGAGGGGTATAAATCTAACCCCTGCCAAAACTGAGGCAAGATAGGCAAGCAGGGAGATCCATAAATAACTGTCTCGTGAAAGCTTTCCATGTTGAGCAGTCGAGCACAATCTCAGCACGATAGTAATTACTGGAAGAATGGCAACTAGCACACTCACGGCAATCATAAATTCCGCGAGATAGCCCAGTCCTTCAAAACCGTCCCTAATTGAGCCGTCCAAAGTTTACCTCTATGATTTTCGGAATTACTCATTACCGTGAGCAAGAACTTCGGCGAGGTGTTTGGGGCGTGTGGTGGTGTTCTGGGTGATTTGTTCGCAGCAGCTGAAGCCGTCGGCGACGATGATGGCTTCGGGTGTTGGCGCGGACGGCGGGCAGGAGGACTCGTTCGCCTAGTTTTTGGGAGACGTCGTACTTGTCTTTTTCGAAGCCGAAGGGGCCGGCCATGCCGCAGCAGCCTGAGTCGAGGAGTTCGACTTCGGCTCCGGTGGCTCGGAGGAGTTTTAGCTCGTCTGCCATGGACATGGTTGCCTTGTGATGGCAGTGGCCGTGGACGACGATCTTCTGGCTGATTTGCGGAGGTTGGTAGTTGGGGGCGTAGCGGACGAGGAATTCGCTGAGGAGGAAGGTCTGGCTGCGGAGTTTGGCGGCGCGGGGGTCGTTGGGGAGGAGGTTGGTGAGCTCGTCGCGGAAGACGGAGGCGCAGCTTGGTTCGAGCACCACGATGGGAGTGCCAGAGTCGAGCTGCGGGGCGAGGGCGTCGAGGACTTTGAGGAGATACTGTTTGGCGGTGTCGAGGAGGCCGAAGTCGTAGAGGGGGCGGCCGCAGCAGAGGTGATGTTGCGGGAGGGAGATGCGGAAGCCGGCGTCGGTGAGGACCTGGTAGGCGGCTCGCATGGTGGAGGGGTGGAAGTAGTTGTTGAAGGTGTCGGCCCAGAGGAAGACGTCGGCGCCGTGGCGGTGGGTTGGGCGGGCGCGGGGCTCGCGGGTGAAGGGCTTGGCTGAAAGCGGGGGAAGGTGCGGTTGGGGTGGATGTGGAGGAGGGATTTGATGATTTTGCTGATGCCGGGGGCGTTGTTGATGGCGTTGACGAGGCCGGGCGCGAAGGAGGCCAGGTGGGCCCAGAGGTCGATGCGTCCGAAGGCGTAGTGGGAGAGTGGGCGGTGAGCGCCTTCGTAGTGGTGGGCGAGGAACTCGGCCTTGTAGGTGGCCATGTCGACGGAGACGGGGCACTCGGACTTGCAGGCTTTGCAGGAGAGGCAGAGGTCGAGGGATTCGCGGACCTGCTCGTTCTTCCACTGCTTGGGGAGGACTTCGCCCTGCATCAGCTCCCAGAGGAGATGGGCGCGGCCGCGGGTGGAGTGCAGCTCTTCGCCGGTGGCCATGTAGCTGGGGCACATGGTTCCGGCGTCGGCTTTGCGGCAGGCTCCGACACCTACGCAGCGGAGGGTGGCGGCGGGGAAGGAGCCGTTGTCGTCGGCGAAGGCGAAGTGGGTCTTGGGCTGCCAGGGGTTGTAGTCGGCGCCGAGGCGGAGGTCTTCGTGGATCTCGTGCGCCGTCGATCATTTTGTTGGGGTTGAGGCGGTTGGCGGGGTCCCAGAGGCGCTTGAAGGCGCGGAAGGCGTCCATGAGTTCGGGGCCGAACATCTTGGGGAGGAGAGCGCCGCGGGCCTGGCCGTCGCCGTGCTCGCCGGAGAGGGAGCCGCCGTGGGCGAGGGCGATGTCGGCGGCGCGGTCCATGAACTCGCGGAAGTCGAGGATGCCTTTTTCGGTCTCGAGGTCGAAGGAGATGCGCATGTGGACGCAGCCCTGGCCGAAGTGTCCGTACATGGGGCTGTGGTAGCCGTACTCGTGCATGAGGGCGACGATGTTGCGGAGGTAGGAGCCGAGCTGGGTGGGGTCGACGGCGGCGTCTTCCCAGCCTTCCCAGCCGGTGCGCGATGCCGGGAATGAAGGCGGTGGCTCCGAGGCCGGATTCGCGGATGGCCCAGACTCGGGCGGCTTCGGGCTTGGTATAGATGCGGGTGTGGGTGATGGATCTGTAGCGAGAGGGCGAGGGCGGCGGCTCGTTCGTCGGCTTCGGCCTGCGTGGCTCCGCCGAACTCGACGAGGAGGAAGCCGCGGCCTTCGGGGAGGAGTGGGAGATCGGCGAGGGCTTTTTGCTTGCGGCGGAGGGCGTCGAGGAGGAGGCCGTCCATGCCTTCGAGGCCGATGGGCTTGTGGGTGAGGATGAGCGGGACGTGGTCGGCGGCGATGAAGACGTCTTCGAAGCCGACGCCGACGAGGGTGCGGTACTGCGGGCTTTGGACGAGGTTGAGGGTGGCTCCGAGGATGATGACGCAGGTGCCTTCGCTGCCGACGAGGGCTCGGGCTACGTTGAAGCTGTTTTCGGGGAGGAGTTCGTCGAGGTTGTAGCCGGAGACGCGGCGGGGGATGTTGGGGAATTTTTCGCGGACGAGCGAGGAGTAGGTGTCGCGGAGGCGCTTGAGCTCGGCGTAGATCTGGCCGGTGCGGCCTCCGGCGGCGATGTGGGCTGCGAGCTCGGCTTCGGTGGTGGGGCCGACGGTCATGCGGGTGCCGTCGTAGAGGAGGATGTCGAGGGAGTGGATGTTGTCGACGGTCTTGCCGCCCATGAGGGCGTGGATGCCGCAGGAGTTGTTGCCGATCATGCCGCCGATGGTGCAGCGGCTGTGGGTGGCGGGATCGGGCGCGTAGGTGAGGGCGAATTTTTCGGCGGCTTCGCGGACGCGGTCGAGGACGATGCCGGGTTGGACGTGCACGGTGCGGGTGACGGGGTCGACGGGGCCCATCTTGTTCATGTACTTCGAGAAGTCGAGGATGACGGCGAAGTTGCAGCCCTGGCCGGAGAGCGAGGTGCCTCCGCCGCGTGACAGGAGGGGGGCGTTGAAGTGCGGCAGACGTCGACGGTGGCGATGACGTCGGCTTCGTCGAGGGGGATGACGAGGCCGATGGGGATGTGGCGGTAGTTGGAGGCGTCGGTGGCGTAGAGGGCGCGGGAGGTGTCGTCGAAACGGACTTCGCCGCGGATTTTCTGGCGGAGGGCGTGCTCAAGGTCGGCGGCGGCGGGGAATGTATCGTTGTAGCGCGCGTGGGAACTGGGTAAGAGAACGAAGGGCGATGCGGTAGTGGATGTGGACATTACTCTCCCGTACTTCGATGGAACGATCCATCATCGCCGTGGACGGCGACTCTGTAAATGGTCTCCAGTTTAAGGTCGTGGATCACTTTGACGTCTGGATAATTGAAGCGTTGATCTCGTTATTGGAGTACGTCAATTCGGCTGGACTGAGTTATTATTGCTGCCTAAATGATGCCCATCATCCTTTACGTGTTTGTCTTCAGTCTCCTTCTCGAGAGACTGTTTAAGTTTTACGGCCCACAGTCGCCCATCTGGCTGGCGGCCACTTCTTTCGTAATTCTCGGCATTGCGCTCTACATCCTTCTCTCGCAGGGATACTCGGCACAGGATAATAATTGGGCATACGTGTCAATTGGAATCGCTTTGGGGCTTTGGCTAAAGAATTCAAGACAGCAGCCTACTACTTAATCCCGGCTCAATCGAGAGGATGGAGTTTGGTGGGGATGGAGGATGGAGGCTATGCGGCGTAGCCCCCGGACGGAGTTGCAGAGGTAGATGGCTTCGGCGGTGTCGAGGTCGGCGAGGGTGAGGATGTGTTCTTCGGCGGTGGGGTTGGTTTCGAGGAGGTGGCGGCGGTAGATGCCGGGGAGGACTCCGGAGACGAGGGGTGGGGTGAGGAGCTTGCCTTCGCGCTGGAGGAAGAGGTTGCTGATGGCTCCTTCTGTGAGCTCGTTGCGCTCGTTGAGGAAGAGGACTTCGTTGCAGCCTTCGGTGCGGGCTTTGTCAAGCTCGCGCTCGTAGAGGTCGCGGTGGGTGGTTTTGTGGCGGAGGAAGACGTCGTTGGAGTTGGTGCGTTCGGTGGAGATGCGGACGGTTACGGCTTGCGGTTCTTCGGACGTAAGAAGTGTGTGGGTGAGGGTTGGGGTACCGGTGGAATCGAGGAGGAGACGGATGCGGTGTGGTTCGTTTGTGGGGAGTTGGTTTGTGTAGTCTGTGATGCGGGTTTCCGCTTCGGCACGATCAAAGATGAAGTCAAAGTAGTGTGCTGAAGCCTCAAGCCGGTCGAGGTGCAGGCTAAGCAGGGCGATATTGCCATTGTTGCAGAGCATCGTTTCGATGAGTTGAAAGTCGTGGCGCACGCGGGTGAGGAAGCTGGCTTTGAGAAGGCATTCACGGTACTCGCTGGCAGCAACGGAGTCCGCGACGATGCCGCCACCAACACCCATGTGAGCAACACCCTGCGCGAGCACGAGTGTGCGGATGGCGACGTTGAACGTGGCCGAACCGTTTGGCGCGATATGGCCAATGGCCCCGGTGTAGACGCCGCGCGGATGACTCTCGAGTTCGCGAATGATCTCCATGGTGCGGATCTTGGGCGCTCCGGTGATGGATCCGCTGGGGAAGAGTGCGCGGAAGATGTCGTAGTAGCGAAGGCCGGGGCGCAGCGTGCCTGAGATGGTCGAGGTCATTTGCAAGAGGGTCGCGTAGCGCTCGACGGAGAAGATGTCATCGACGCGAACACTGCCGGGCGCACAGATGCGGCCAAGATCGTTGCGCAACAGATCGACGATCATAACGTGCTCGCTGCGATTCTTTTCATCACTTTGGAGCCGGACGGCTTGCTGCTGGTCTTCGGCAAGATCGAGGCCGCGTGGCATGGTGCCTTTCATAGGGCGTGTGCTGATTTGGCCGTTCGTAATGCGGAAGAAGAGTTCGGGCGAGAACGAGAGAATGTGTCGTGTCGCGAGGTTGAGAAGGGCGCTGTAGGAGACAGGTTGCGAGGCCGACAACGCGGCGAAGGCTTGAGAGGGCGAGAGCGGAGTGTGAGCCGTGACAGAGTCCGTGAAGTTGACCTGGTAGGTGTCGCCTGCCTCAATGTAGTTCTTGATGCGCTCAATCTTTGCACTGTATTCGTCTTCCGTGATGGTGAGCTGTGCGTTCGCAGCGAAGGTATCGGGGATTGTGTGGGGGGATGGAACACCGGGGAGATCGGGCGCGGGGCCTTCGAAAGAACCTCGTGCGTGATCGAAGATGAAAGGCTGCAAATAGACACCGAACCAGGCAAGCGGGAGTTGCGGTGATAGCGAAGGCTCTTCGAATCGCTCGAAGTGATATCCGCACTCGTAGCTTAGGTATCCGGCGACGTGATGGCCCTGCGCGAGAGCGAGCTCGATTCGGCGGAAGAGGTCGGGGAGGTCATCGAGAGACTGGGCGGAGATGGTTTGGATGGGGTTGAGGAAGAGGTAGCTGTGGTGGTTTTCAGCGTCGAAGCGCGAGGTTTGCAGCAGAACCGAGCCGGGTGTGGCTGCGGCGATGGCGTGCAGGTGCGTCGGAAGCTGGGTCCAGTGGGGCATGTGCGAGGCTCGTTTGGATTGTTTCATGGAGGATTCCCGAGACGAGCGGAATCGGCAGAGAAGCAGGTTTCTCCGCTACGCTGCTCACAAAAGCGTGAGCAGCTTCGGTCGAAATGACAAGTTTTGGCGGGATATAAAGGAACCGGCAACCGCAAAGACAGACGCAGATCTCCTTCGGGGATGACAAACAAAAAGGCAACCGCAAAGACAAGATGCGGGGCTAGATGGCTTCTGGTGGAGCTGGGGTGAGGGTGATCTGGATGGTTTGCGTGCCGAGGCGCGGGTGGGTTGCGGTGAGGCGGACGGTGCCGGGCTGTTGCTTTGCCCGAATCCAGACGGCTCCGGTTCCTCCGATGAGTGCGAAGGGGTTGTCGCCTATGAGGTCTGCAGGGCCTTCGAGTTTGAAGACGATGGGGTCGTTGGCGAAGGGGCGAATGGCGCCGAACTCGTCGGTGACGCGGAAGACTACGCGGGTGGTGTCGGCTCCGTCGGCGGCGAGGGTGGTGTCGTCGGGGACGAGAGCGAATTTGCGGTCGGCTCCGCTGCCGGAGAGACTTCTGGAGATGACTTGCTTGCCTTGGATGTAGCCGTCGATGCGGAGGTCTCCCCAGCCGTGGCGCTGTTCGGTCTTCAGGTGGCGGCGATCCAGGATGAAGGGCGGGTGGGCGAGGTGTTCGAACTCAGTGCTGTCGGGATCGAGTTCGGCGATGAGCTTCCATGGGGCGGATTCGTCGCCTTCGTTGCGCATGTAGAACTTGAGGTGATCGCAGTTGGAGCAGACGACGGCCTGGGTGAAGCTGGTGGCTTCGTCGCTGTTGGCCCAGTGGAAGGCGGGCTCGAGGACGATCTCTTCGGCGGGGTCGCACTGGGATTTGTAGAAGCCGGCGGCGGGCTTGGGCTCGCGGAAGATGTCGGTGACGCCGTGGTAGCAGATGCGGTCGCCGGCGCCGAAGTTGGCGTGGGTGTTGTAGTCGAAGGCGCACCAGCCGATGCCGCCGGCGTACTGCGGGTCGGAGGCGATCTGGTTGTGGATGCGGGCGTGACGGAGGGTGTGCTCGCGGTGGCGCTCGTCGTCGTCGATGGTCTTGGTGGGGAAGGTGTGGCCGACGAACTCGGTGTTGAGGTAGCGGGGGTGATTGGGCTTCTTGAGGGGGAAGCCGAAGTCGTTCATGGTGAAGACGTCTTCGAGGAACTCGGACTCCTGGAAGTAGCGGATGCCGCCGGTCTGGCGGGTGGTGTCGAGCAGATGGGCGAGGGCGTTGGTGCGGGTGTAGAAGTCGTGGTCGTCGCGTGACTCGTTGATGCGGACGCCCCAGAGAATGATGGAGGGGTGGTTCCAGTCGCGGCGGATCATGCGGCCGACGTTGTCGATGGCGATCTGCTTCCAGGGCTCGTCGCCGATGTGCTGCCAGCCGGGGATCTCTTCGAGGACGAGGAGACCGATCTCGTCGCAGCAGTCGAGGAAGTGGCGCGACTGCGGATAGTGCGAGGTGCGGACGATGTTGCAGTGCAGGTTGTGGCGAAGGATGTTCGGCGTCCTGACGCTGGGCGCGCGCGGGCATGGCCTGGCCGACGAAGGGGAAGGTCTGGTGGCGGTCGAGGCCGCGCAGCTTGACGATCTTTCCGTTGAGCGAGAAGCCGTGATCGGTGAAGGTGGCCTCGCGGAAGCCGATGCGGCGGGTGTCGCTGTCGATGGGTTTGGCGGCTTGCAGCAGGCGGACGTGGACGGTGTAGAGGTTCGGATTTTCGAGGTCCCAGAGCTTGATGCCATCGATGGATTTGAGCGAGACAGTTTGGCGTGCGGGATCGTGGATGGTCTGGGTGCTGGCGTGGACCGGAGCGTGGGTGGTGGGGTTGGCTGCGGCGTCTGGATCAGAGCCGGGCGTGAACGTGACGGGCTGAGTCGCTTTCGCAACGGTTCGATCGCCGTCACGGAGTTCGACTTCGAGGGTGAGATCGGACGCGGCTTTGCCGGCGAGGAAGCAGTCGACGTCGAGGCCGGGCTTGCCGCTGAGGACGTCTTGCGGGCGGGCGAAGATGTTGTCGATGTATGTTTGCGGGACGATGCGGAGGGAGACCTCGCGGTAGATGCCGCCGAAGGTGAGGTAGTCGATCTCGTTGCCGAAGGGCGGGATGTCGGCGCGCTCGGTGGAGTCGAGTTGGACGACGAGAACGTTTTCTCCGGTGGGCTTGAGATGCTCGGTGAGCTCGAATGTAGAAGGGAGTGAAGCCGCCTTTGTATTCGCCGAGGGAGACGCCGTTGATCCAGACGGTGGAGGCGGTCATGGCGCCTTCGAAGTCGACGAAGACGCGGTTGCCTTTTGCGGCGGCGGGCGTTTTGAAGCGGCGGCGATAGGTGGAGACGAACTCGTAGATCTTGTCGTCGAAGCTGTGCCAGGGCAGCTTGATGTTGGTGTGGGGAATGACGACGGTTTCGAAGGAGGCGTCGTTGAAGGTGGCGAGGTGTGCGCCTTCTATCTTCGATGGGTGGTAGCGCCAGCCGCGGTTGATCGGCAGGACGGTGCGGCCCTGCGAGGCGGGCTCGGCTGCGAGTGCTGGAATGGAGGGGAGTGTCGTGGCGGCGAGGAGGGTGCTGGTCGTTTTGAGGAAGTCGCGTCGGCGCATAGTGTTTTTTAGTCCGAACCAATCCTATTCAGAACGTGGGGATTTGTCACAATTTGGGTTGCTGAGACAGGCCTATTGGCGTAGACCTGTCGTCTGGAAGGGGAGTCCTGTGGCTGGCCAGTGATCGGGCTGGGCATCGAGGTTGGGTGCGATCGCGGCGCCGGGAGCGGATGCTGGCGTGACTGCGGTGTTCCAGCCGTCGAGGACGACCAGGGCGTCTTCGCCTTTCAGGGCTTTCTGGTCGGCTTCGATGGTGATGGTTTTGGTTTCGTTCGGGACGAGCGAGATGTAGTTGTCGCTGTAGTAGACGGGCAGGACGCGGTCTCCTGTTCGGCTGCGACGTAGCTGGAGGTGGGACATGAGCGCGAGGTTCTTCGATGGATTGTGCAGCGTTACGGTCAGGAGAGCCTTGCCGTCGTGCGTCCTTGCGTTCAACCTGGGCTTCGAGGTTGACTGTGGGTAGCTTGTTGAGGTCGGTGAGGTCGTCCTGGTGCTCGGGTTGGGCTCGCCAGTAGAGGTTGTCGGAGAGGAGCTTGCCGTCGGTATCGTAGAGTTCGAGTTTGAAGAAGTGGACGGAGGAAAGGGTGGATGGGAACTCGACTGGGCCGAGGGTGGTGGCGGTGTCGGGTTGGGCCGTGACCGTGTCGGAATGCTGGTAGGCGAGGGTGCCGTCGAGGTTGTAGATCGAGATGTGTGCGGTGGCTCCGGTGAGAGCATCGGGGAGATTGTTGATGACCTGCAGGTCGCCGGTGGCTTCGTTGAACTGGATGTGGACCAGCTCGGAGGCTTGCTTGACGGCGAAGAGCGAGGAGTTGGGCTCGAGGTCGTAGTGGTAGAGCTGCCAGACGAAGCTGGGCTGCGCGGGGTTGCTCATCCAGGTGATGATGGCGGTGGTGGGATGGAAGAGCTGCGCGTTGCGGCCCTCGTACATGGCGCGGAAGGCCTCGTAGTTCGCGAGCTGCGCTTTGCGGACGAAGTCGGCGAGGTTGGCGATGCTTGCCGTAGCGGTCGGCGATGATGCTGGGGTAGACTGTCGCCGCCCTGGGCTCCTTTGGCGAAGTCGTGCTCGGCCCAGTCGTCGTTGATGGTCTCCCAGTCTTTTTGCGGCATCATGCCGTGGATGGATTCGAGCGTGGGGACGGAGACGCTGCCGGTTTCGGTCTTGAAGAAGTCGTCGGTGATGATGTAGAACTCGCGCGGGGTGCGCCAGTGATACGGGCCGTGCGGAGCGGACGCCGTGCGCCGTCGGTGGAGCTGGGCTGATAGCGGCGCGTGGGCTCGAGTTCGGCCATGAGGTTGCGGAGGGCGTCGTCGATCTCTTTGGGCGGGAAGCCTTCGTTGCGCGCGCACCAGACGGCGATGGAGGGATGGTTGCGGAAGCGCAGAATCTTGTCGCGCACGTTGGCGATGTAGGTGTCGAGGTCGGTTGGGTTGGGGCCGTCGCTGGGGTTGGGCTGGAAGAACTCGTCCCACAGCAGGATGCCGTATTTGTCGCAGAGGTCGTAGAAGTCCTCGCTGGTGCTTTGGCCGACCCAGTTGCGGATCAGGTTGAGATTGGCGAGCTGGTGCATGCGGATCTCGGCTTCGAGGCGCTCGCGGGGGATGCGCTTCATGGCCTCGTCGAGGCCCCAGTCGCCGCCGCGAATGAAGACGCGGACGCCGTTGACGGAGATGGTGAGGTTGTCGGAGTCGGGGACGCTGTAGGTGATCTTGCGGACGCCGAAGCTGACGTCCTGCGTGTCGGAGGGCTTCGTTCTGCTGCTCGAAGGTGAGGTGGAGCTTGTAGAGGTTTTGCGGGCCGTAGCCGTTGGGCCACCAGAGCTGCGGCTGGTTCGATGTGGAGGGCGGGCGTGGTTTTGGGATCGAAGGTGACCAGCTGCGAGCTGTGCGGGGCGAGTTCGACTGGCTGCTGGAAGGTGATGTTTGTCGATGGTTCCTTGAGGACGCCCTTCTGCGGCTCGTCGGTTACGTTCTCAACCGTGGTCTGAACGGCGACGTCTGTGGAGTCGGTCTTGGGCAGGGGAAGATCGGTGGTGACGAGCGGATTCTTGATCAGCACGGGGCCGGTGGCGGAGAGGAAGACCTTTTGCCAGATGCCGGTGTCGCGGTCGCGGATGGCGGGGAGCCAGTCCCAGCCGATGGTGGAGAGGAAGGTGGGGCCGTCGATGGCGGTGATGCCGCCGTTCAGGCCGACGCCGTTCGCGAAGGGTGTGCTCGTGCGGGACTGCCGGGGTGAGGCTGCGGAGAGACGAGGACGGCGATCACGGCCTTCTTGCCGGGCTTCACGTTGTACGATGATGTCGAAGTTGCCGCGGATGAAGGCTCCGCGCGACGTGCCAACCTCTACGCCGTTAACCCAGACGGAGGCGGAGTAGTTGATGCCGTCGAAGTTGAGCCAGATGTGTCGGCCTGCGTAGGCCTGGGGGACGGTGATTTCAGTTCGGTACCAGTAGGAGGTGCGGTTCAGGGACTCGGGGATTATTTCCGGGCGGTTGTTGTCTCCGTAGAGGGGCTCGGGATAGACCTTGTTGTTGACGAGGGTCGTGAGGACGGTGCCAGGAACCGTCGCGGTGTACCAGCCTATTGTGTTGAAGGCTGCACCTGCTACTTCCTCGCCTGATTGAGTCACCTTGGCTGCGTCCTGCAGCTGCCAGCCTGAGGCAAGGACTACTGGTTCAGGGGCGGCTGGTTTTGCTGCGGCAGACAGTGGTGCAAACACAATCATCGACGCCAATACCAAGGTAAGAGGGGACCCATAACGCATTTGCAACTAGTTATCTCCTGACGTTGCTCCGTGAGTCATTTGACTGCTCCGAACAACATCTGGGAATCATACTGGCACCTGTATTAGCGTGCCAATCTGGCGGTATTCGCAGGGGTTGTGTGGCTCAGGGTGTCGTAGAGGGGTTGAGCGGGGGTCAGTCCGGGCTCCTCTTCGGCGACAGAGACAGCGAGGATGCGGATTTTATCGTTGTTGGGCAGGGTCAGTGTCCCTGCGTTTTCTGAGACTTCCATCGGGTAGGCGAAGAGATACGAGTATTGATACGGCTGGTTGAGTCCGTCGGCAGTGTGGTGGTGGGAGGCGTACCAGGCGACGCTTGCGGGCTTGACGTATCCGGCCTCAAGGCCAACGTAGTCCTCGGGATAGCGCGGCGATTGTGGGCGTGCCTCTCGCTGCTGCTCATCGGCAGGCGGCCACGCGGCGTGGTTTGCGGAGATGGCCCAATCACGCTCGGGTACGCTCTTCCAGATGCGCGTGTCCCACTGGCCGATGAAGCCGCTCCAGTCCTGAATGTTCAGGTTGACGGATTTGTCGCCAACTTTGAACTCTGCGGGTTGGTCTCCGTCGGACGATGCCGCGAGAATGTAGACGCGGTTGTGATGCCCAGCGGGCAGATTGATCGTCTGGCCTTTGGCGACGACTGCGTTGGGCGATCCTGTCTTGGCGGGCGCCAGGTTGAACTCTACATCGTGATAGTTGATGGTCGTGGGTAGCATTTCGGCTGGGATGGCGTTGCCTTTGCCATCGAAACCGCCGCCTTCGGTTTTCGTGTCGTCGTTGGTGGCAACGGCAAGATCATAGTGCAGTGCTACTGGTTGCGATTGGATGGTGGCAAGCTTCGAGCTGGGTGGGGCGAGGCGCAGTGCAAAGGTGCGAGGCTGGTATGCAGCAAAGGACGTGGTGAGCGCGCCGTCTGCGATGCTCGCTGATCCGATGGGCTGTTCCTGCGCGTTGACCTCTCGGGCCTCTGCGACTGGTGCAGCGAATGAGACATGGACGTCCGGGGCGGGCTTACCGTCTAGCTCGACCATGCGGAGGATGATTTCGTCGCTCGCTTCTGCTTTCTTGAGAGCGAGCACGCGGATGCGGGGGTTATTCACGCGGAGCAACGAGAAGCTCTTGTCAAGGGAGCCGGAGTGCTTCGTTGCGGCGAAGGCGATCAGCGGATCGTTGAGGCGATAAGCTTGCCAGTCTGTTTGAGACTTGCGCCAGTCGTCTGCGTGACCGGCCAAGGCGAATACGAATTCGTGATGACCCCAGTCTTGATTTGCCTGATCGGTGTAGGCTTGCGGACGGCCATTGGTTGAGGGTTGCATGCCGGGCGAACGCATGAGGGTCACTCGAAGCGTGTTGTCGTTGGGCTTGTCTGATCCGTTCTTGCAGTCGGTCAAGACGGTGGTGCCGAAGGTTCCGCTCTTGTCGGTGAGATCGATCCAACGATGAGACGCTACTTCGAACTGGCGCTCATTCGCATTGGGCCGTTGAATGGTTCCGACACCCCAGTTATAAGTGGCGTTTTCATTCGATGCGGCGAGCGGGATCGATGCTTTGAGATTGGCGGCAAGAGTTTTCCAGTCGATCGAGTTGCCGAATTCAACGCGATTGCCGGCGTCACCAGCTGAGAGGCTGATGGTCTGGACGAAGGTTGAGCCTTCTGTACCGCGCGTTACTTCGAGAGCGACACGGACCGGGCCGCTCTCTTTGATACGAACCTTGGCGGGGCCGCTCACGTAAGCGCGTGGCGCTGCCTGTTCCTGCTCGTACTCCATGTTCCACGCCGGATAGATTTTGGGGATATCGGTGGAGATGGCCAGCCGAACTGGGCCTGAGAGCAGTTCTTTGCTTAAGGATTTGTCGTAGATGCTGGAGACGTCGCCATTTTGATCCAGACGCACACGGTAGCGATCATTTTCGAGCGACGAATCGGTTACTTTGAGCGACGAATGTGCGTTAGAGGTTTCGGCGGGTTGCACGTCGTATACGGCATAACCGACAGAGGGAGCTTTCGCTACAAAGAGGACTTTGCCGCCTTCGAGTTGCGATGGGACTTCTTTGCCGTCTGGGCCTAAGACGCGCATCGCCTTTGGAGCGCCTTGAGGAAAGGTGACGTCGGCTTCGACGAGATCCTCGCGCGCAATGTTGAGGGGGTTGAAGATTACTACCGGAACTCCCTTGGTCTGCGTGTTGAGGCCAGAGGTGATCGCTTCTGTTGCGTCGGTGAGAACGCCGGCAAACTGGTTCGCTGCGATGATGTCGTCGTTCCAGGCGTATTGATACGAACGTGGAGTTGCGGTTCCTGCGCCGATGTCGTGAAAGTGGCCGCTCAGTTCGAGTGTCCATGCATGGTTAAGGCGTTGCTGAGGATAGGCGCGGGCACCGAGCCATTGTGCTGCGATGGAAGCTTTTTCGGCCGCATCGGCGAGCAGCTCATTCTTGGTAATCCAACGCTTGTGATAGGCCTGCGACGTGAGTGAGCCGGCGGAGTGATTGATGAGCTCGAGATCACCCTGGTATCGCGGCATGCGGGATTCCATTCCGGGTTTGATGTCGTTGAACATCTGATCCGCGGTGGCTATGACCACGTGTACAGGGCCTTCGCCTACTTTCACCGTGGGTCCCACCTCTTCGGCTACTGGGCCGGTGCCCTGTCCAAAGAAAGGTCTGGGAGGTGCGGGCAGCGTGGTCTCACTTTTGGTGACGATGGCTTCGAGAAGCTTGATGGTTGATTCGTGTGCGGCGCCGCCGATATCGCCGGTGCCGATGTAGTGATAGTCGGCGAAGACACCAGTTACGTTGCCGTTTAGGTCAATGCGTTTGACCCAGTTTTGCTCCGTCTCTCTTGGGCGTTCAAAGGCGCGTAGTTGCTCGGGGGTCAGGCGCGCCTTCTGTTCAGCGGTTAATTGGGGGTGCGGTGGGGGTGGTCCAGGTTCCTGACTGAGGTCGGTGTAGGCGCTGCTGCCATAGCCGCCGGGGTTGAGCGCTGCGAGTACGTGGCTTCCGTCCGGGCCGACCCAGACTCCGACGTTGAAGGGAATGCCCTCCGGTGTGCGCTCGGGTGAATCGGGGCCGCCGATCTTAGGGGCGGGTTGCCATTGCGCGTTGAGCTTCTGCGTTGAGAAACCTTTTACGCCAGCGTGGGCGAGGATGCTGGGAAGCGATGCGGGAAAGCCGAAGCAGTCGGGCAGCATGTATTCGGTGCTAGCTTTGCCGAAGTCTTTGCGGAAGTATTCGTTGCCATAGAGGACCTGGCGAAATATCCCCTCGGCGCTGGGAAGATTGACATCGCCTTCTTCGACAGACGAGCCGGCCGGAAACCAGCGTCCCTCGGCAGCGTACTTTTGCATCCGGGCGTAGTCGGCGGGAAAGTACTCCTTCATCAGACGGTAGCGGTTTGAGCCAGTCCAATTGAAGACGTAGTGCGGATACTTATCCATGTAGTCGAAGTTCACGCGCATGGTCTTCAGCAGATATTCGCTGATGGTCTGCGGCATCTCCCAACGCCATTGCGTGTCGAGGTGTGCGTATGGAACTACATACAGAGTGGGAACCTTTGTGATGTCGGGAGCCTTCATGGTCTGGCCATGAGCAGCAATGGGCAGCAAGGAAGCTGCGACCACGGGCAAGATCGCAAGAAGAGGCAAGCGTGGGCGGTGCGTCAATCGCATAGTTCGGAGCCATCCAATCGCCGGCAGAGGCCGGGTCTAACCGATGGAGGATTTCGTGAGGTGAAAAAACCCCGCACGTTGAGCGCGTGCGGGGTTCGAGAGTTCTGTTCTAGAAGATAAATTTCAGAGAGACCTGCAGCTGTCGCGGGTTGGTCTGCTGCTTTCCCGTGACTCTTCCGAACGTTCCTGAGGTCGGATTGAGATCCGGACCGCCTGTCTGTCCAATCTGCGCCCAGTTGGGGTGGTTGATGAAGTTATAAGCATCGGTGCTGAATTCGAACCGCGCTCTCTCGTTGATTGGGAAGTCCTTGTGCACGGAGATATTCCAGTTCTGGAAGCCGGGCCCGTAGATGGAGTTGCGCACGCCTGGTTGGAGATTGAATGTGCCTGTGGCCGGCGCCGTGAAGATTGGTGAACCATCCGCGTTTGTTGTGGCGAAGTATTTACCGGTTTGCCCCGGATAGCCGGAGAAGTTTTTCAGGATCGCTGGTGTTCCATTCTTAACCCAGAATTGCCCCTGAGAGCCGCAGCCAAAGCTGCCTACCTCTCCTACGCCGGCAAATTCGTTATTGGTTCCAATTCCGCACGGTTGGCCGGTTTGAAATTGAGCGCTGCCACCCAATCTCCAGTTACCCAGTAGCTGACCTGCGAGATTTCTTTGGCCACTGAAGAATGGAAACGCATATAGATAGTTGACGACAAGAGCATGACGAGCGTCGTACTCAGACGGAGCCCAGAGGTTGGTAGTGTTGTAGGTATCGGGAACGATGTCGCGATAGTTCGAGCTGTTATCCATACTCTTCGCCCAGGTATAGCTGAGACCGAACATTGCATTGTGTACAAAGCGTCGATTCCAAGCAATCTGAAGCGCGTTATATCTTGCGCTTCCGTTGCTTTGCTCCTGCTGAATCGCAGAGTACCCTTGATAGGGGCGAAGATAAGTCACATTTTTGCCGGGATTCGCCTGTTGAGCACCGACCACAGGCTGATTGATGTCAAACACTCTCCAGCTGTGTAGGCCACGGCCTCCGACATAGGCGATTGATATGTAAGAGCTCAACGGAAGCTCCCGCTGAACAGTGAAGTTCCAGTTCCATCTAACTGGAGACTTCAGATTTTGGGCCAACGTCGTCACCGTCAAAGCAGGGGCAACGGTGGGGTTCAAGGCCAGACCAGGGTTATCCACCATGCTGTTTAAGTTGCCCGATGCCGCAGCTATTGTCACGAACGGCTGGAAGGGAGGATTACCACCCGGGAAGATGTTGTCGAGCAATCCCATACGGGTTGCAAACTCACCAGCTCCGGCGCGAAACACCGTCTTCGAGTCTGCCTGGTAAGCAATGCCCAAACGGGGCTGAACAGTGGTTGCAAGGTCGACGTACCCGTTACGCAGATGAGGAGCGAACAGGCCAGTGCAGGGGCCGCCAGAGCAGGCAGTCGAGTTAGCTTCGGATCCAACCACTCCATGGGCTGCTGCTGAACTGGGGAAACTGCTGAAACCCGGAATCACCATTCCGTTATAGGTATTGCCGGTACCCAGGATGACGAGACCTGTTGACGGATTGACCTGAGGTGCCTGTGAGGCAACGAACGAACCAGGATCAAAGTAGACAGCATTGCCCCACGCTGGCTTGTAGGGAGTAAGGATCGTTATGCGGAGACCGTAGTCGATATGCAGTTTGGAAGTTACCTTCCATGCATCCTGACCGAACATCTCATACATCTGTCCGGTCCACTGCGTATACGACTTGGGCCCAATCTCGGTGTAGCTGTCAGCCAACCCCAAAGCAAGGTTGGCTATTCCGACTCCGGTGGTTCCACCGAATCCGCTTCGGTTGTCAGTGAAAACGAATGAACCGTTCTGGTTGTTGGCACCGCCTGGGACAGTCGATACGTTGATCTGGTCGTTGTCGTTTTCGCCCTGGTAGTTAAAGTAGACGCCGGCTTTCACTGTGTGATTTCCCCATACCTTGGTCACACTGTCCGTGATCGTATAGATAGGACCTTGGGAGTGCGAGGGATAAGGACCACCCTGTATACCGTAGAAGCCGCCAGGAAGAGTAACACTTGGAATTTTATTCGGAGCAGCTTTGGCGCCGGGGATGATATAGGGAAAGTTAATACCCAGTGTCTGCCTGTTGAAGCCGGCCAGCGCCGTGTTCACCGGAATATATACCCGATCGATGCTGACAGTGCCGCGCAATTCATTGATGAGGGTTGGAGAGATAGTCCAGGTCCAAGCAAGACCGTTGGTCTGGTTTGGACGATTGAAGTACTTGCCCGTCAGTCCTGATCCCTGGTCGAAAGGTTGGTATTCGAGGTAGGTCGCGGCTTGACGGCGAAACTCGAAGTGATGATTTTGGGAGAGTACGAAATCCACATTGATGACTTCTTTGCGTTGATTGATTGGATGCGCAGCCTGTGCGATCCAGTTCTGAGCGCCCAACTGGAATCCAGGCGTGGGGGCAGGATACGCGTTCAGGATCGCCAGGCCGTTGGGACTAAGATGGCCTGCTGCACCCGGTGGAATGATATTTCCTGGGTATGCCACGCAGCTCGCCGCACCCTTAACTGGGCAGGTCGCAGGGTCATAAATCTTCGTGGCGCCGCTGTACCAGGGATTACCAGGAACCAACAGTTCGCTGAAGTCACCCTGGCGCATCCGCAATGTGGGTACGGCTTGTTGTTGCGTATCGGCGAAGCGGTATCTGATCCAGTCTTCATTCACGAAGAAGAACAGTTTTTGCCGAAGCGGATCAGTCGCATGCCAGCCGGGAATCCAAACCGGGCCGCCGAACGTAAATCCAAAGTTGTTATAGACGAACGGCGAGGCAAATCGGGTCGTGGGGCTAAAGTTGCGCGTCCACGTGTTGGCGTTCATCGCCGAATTTCTCAGATACTCATATGCGGAACCGTGAAAATCTGTAGTTCCGCTCTTGGTCACAAGTCTAATTTGACCGCCTGCTGCGCCGCCGTATTCCGCCTGATAGCCAGCCGTGAGTACCTGCATCTCCTGCGTAGCGTCTACGCTGGCAACACCGATGATTGCGCCGCTGCCGCGGGTACGAACCGCTGGGGCGCCGTCAAACGTGACCAGCGTATCCTGCGTCCGTGCTCCGTTGATCTGGAAAGGGACTCCGCCGCCGACCGCAAAGTTGAAGTCTCCCAGCGTAGAACTGCTGCGGAGGCCGGGAAGGAGCGATCCCATGTAGAGAGGGTTGCGTCCGTTCAGCTGCTGATCTCGAATCTGTTGTCCTGTGACCTGGCTCTGCACTGCTCCAGACTCGGTCTGCAGCACCGATGCGGTTGCGGTCACTTCCACGGTTTGGGTCAGTTGGCCGACATCGAGATTCGCATCGAGGTTGATTGTTGTATTCGCGCTCAGTTTGTTATGCGTGCTGATGAATTTCTTGAATCCCGTCGCCTCGGCCGTCATGGTGTAGTCGGCAGGCTGTAGATTGGGAACCGTATAACGGCCTTGCGCATCCGAGATAACAGTTTGTTCCTGACCCGTTCCTTCGTTTTGGATCGTCACTCTAGCGCCCGGAACAACTGCTCCGGAGTGGTCGCGGACAAATCCGACAATCGTTCCAACGTCAGACTGACCCCACGCGGGGACCGCGACGATGCTGCAAACCAATATCAAGACGCAAAGACACGATAGATGTACTCGTACATTTCTCCACATGGCGGCTCCCCTTAATTTGAATCCTGAGATGAAAGACCTTGCTGGACACCGCCGTTCGTATCAAGGCAGTGTCACTCATATGATTGCGCTATCACAACGCACAACTGTTTACACATGCGAGTATTGTCTTGTCAACACAAAATGGCGATTAATCTCTGGTAAATTGTTGAAATAGTCGTACTGAAGGGTTTATGGTAGGCCTCCCATAAAAGAGGAGGGAAGGGAAAGCGTGCACAAGCCGTCCCCCACAAAACGAGCAACACTTGAGGATGTCGCGAAGGCAGCGGGCGTTGGGCCCATGACAGTCTCGCGCACGATCAATGGCCATCCCTATGTTGCAGAGGAGACTGCGAAGCGGGTTCGCACCGCCATTCGCCAACTGGACTACAGACCGAACCACGCCGCGCGTATGTTGACCGGCCAGCTATCGAGATCGATTGGCCTTATCGTCCCGGATTTGGCGGATCCGTTCTTTTCGGTCGTCAGCCACGCCGTACAGGAGGCAGCACGAGAGAGCGGCTACCTGGTGTGGTTGGCGGCTTCGAACGACGACCTCTCCATCGAAGCCGCCCAGGTAGAACAGATGGCGCATCATCCTGTTGACGGCATCCTGCTGGTTCCGGTGGATAGCCGCGATCGATATCTGAAAGAGGTGGCTACGGGAAACACTCCCGTTGTCACGATCGACCGCCCCATAGAGGTAGCTACGACGGATTCCGTGGAAGTTGAAAATCGTGCGGGTGCGCGAATGGCCGTCGAACATCTTATTGGGCACGGCTACAGAAAAATTACGTGTGTTGCGACGAACGCTCATCTAAGCACCATTAAAGAGCGCATTGCGGGTTACGAAGAATGCATGCGACAGGCGAGATTGTCGCGCGCAAAAGTATTGCAGTTATCGAGCCTGGTGGAGGCGAAGGCTGGCTTATCGGCATTGTTCCATTCGAGTAATCGGCCTGAGGCCTTATTTACTGCAAACAATGCTTCCACCATCTGGGTGATTGAAACACTTCGCGAGATGAATATTGAAGCAGGTAAAGATGTGGCACTCGTTGGCTTTGACGATGTTGATTTCTACACACTGATTACGCCTCCAATCACGTCTGTTCGACAGCCTGCCGCTGAGCTTGGCCGCATGTCGGCCCGGCTGCTGTTGCAAAGGATCAAGGGCGATTCTTCTTTATCGAGTGTAAGGACCGTTCTTCCTGTGTCTCTGGTTATTCGCGAATCGTGCGGATGTAGGAGAAGCAAATAGGCTGAACTCTTACTCTCCGTATGGAACCCAGATGTTCTTGATCTGCGTGGCATGCCGCATGAAGTAGCGTCCATCGTTCTGGGCTGTGTCGAACCAGTCGATGTCGTACTTGTCGTTGGTCCAGACCTGCTTGAGATTGCCGATGGAAGCTGTCTTCACCAAGGTCGCGTCTGCCGGATCACGGAAACACCAAATGGCGTCAACGTCGTCGTGCTCTGCCAGAGTCTTTGCCAATTCAGATGGCCGCCCAGCAACAATATTCACGACTCCACCTGGCAGGTCACTGGTGTCGAAGACCTGATAGAGATCGGCAATGATAGTCGCATACTTCTCTGACGGAACCGCGATGACTACATTGCCTGCCGCAATTGCCGGGAGAACGAGAGAGAAGAATCCAAGCAACGGAGCTTCCGTAGGACAGATGATGCCCACTGTTCCAATGGCCTCATTCATGGCCAGCGTTACGTTGCGCATCGGCGGATTGTGCACCGAGCCATCGTACTTGTCGGCCCACGCCGCGTAGGTGAAGATGCGGTCGATGCTTTGTTCAACCTCGGCACTTGCTTGATCTTTGCCGACCACTTCGGCGAGCTTTGCAGTGATCTCGGAGCGGCGCTGGATCAGGTTTTCCCCGATGTAGTAGAGGATCTGCGCTCGCGTGTGTGCAGCCGTTTTGGCCCACTTTTCCGCTTTGTGGGCCGCCTCCACGGCGTTGCGAATGTCCTTGCGATTGCCTAGAGGAGCTTCGCCGATGAGCTTTCCAGCGGACGAATAGACAGGGAAGCTGTAACCTGAGTCGGGCCTTGCCTGTTTGCCTCCGATGTATTGCTTTACCGTGCGGTCGATGGTGTTTGAGACGTCGACATCTGCATCGTCCGCACTTTCCACAACTACTTTGACCGGACGCTTGTGCTTCGCTCGTTCATTTGCCCAAGCGGGCTCAAGATACTCGTACATACCTTCTCGGCCACCTTCTCGACCATAGCCGCTCTCGCGATAACCGCCGAAGCCGCAGGATGCGTCGAAGAGATTGGTGCTATTAACCCAGACGACGCCCGCCTTTACCTGCGAAGCGACGTCGAGCGCGACATTAATATTCTCGCTCCAGATAGAGGCAGCGAGTCCATAGACCGTGTTGTTTGCTAGCTCTACAGCTTCGCCTGGGGTACGGAAGGTCATCGCTGCCAGCACAGGGCCAAAGATCTCTTCCTGAGCTACGGTTGCGGTCGGATGAACACCGGTCAACAGGGTCGGCGGGAAGTAGAGGCCTTTCTGCGGCAGCGCCGTCTGTGGTTGCCAACATGTCGCACCATCTGCGACACCCTGATCGACCAGCGACCGAATACGTTCGAGCTGCACCGGTGCCACGATAGCTCCTATGTCGACGGACTTGTCGAGCGGCGAACCGACACGAAGGGTTTCCATGCGGGCGCGCACCTTCGCGTAAAACGAATCTGCGATGCGCTCCTGTACCAGCAGGCGTGAACCAGCGCAGCAGACCTGTCCCTGATTGAACCAGATACCATCAACCAGACCTTCGACGGCGGAGTCCATATCCGCGTCGTCAAAGACGATGAATGGAGACTTCCCGCCGAGTTCGAGCGACAGCTTCTTGGTGGATCCGGCGGTTGACTTTCGGATGATCCGGCCGACTTCGGTTGAACCTGTGAAGGCAATCTTATCGACGTCGTTATGTTCGACAAGTAGAGCACCCGTGCGGCCATCGCCATTGATGACGTTGAGAACTCCCGGCGGCAGGCCGATCTCGTCTGCCAGTTCTGCCAGGGCAAGGGCTGTCAACGGAGTGTATTCGGCCGGTTTGATCACAACCGTACTTCCTGCAGCGAGAGCTGGTGCAACCTTCCACGCAAACATCAGCAGAGGAAAGTTCCACGGAATGATCTGTCCGACAACGCCACATGCGGTATAACCAGGGAATTCGCTCGCCAACAGCTGAGCCCATCCTGCGTGATGATAGAAGTGTCGTGCGACCAGAGGGATATCGATATCGCGGCTCTCGCGAATAGTCTTGCCGTTATCGATCGTCTCTAAAACCGCGAGCCGACGCGAGTGCTTCTGGACCTGACGTGCGAGCGCATAGAGATAGCGCGCACGCTGATGACCGCTCAATGCCTGCCATGCCGGAAGAGCCTTGCGAGCAGCCTTGACCGCAGCATCAACATCAGCGGCATCCGCCTGCGCAACTTCGGCAATCTTATCGCCGGTTGCGGGATTGTTGGTGGCGAAGTATTCACCTGCGGCAGGTTTCCGCCACGCGCCATCGATATAGTGGCCGAAGCTGCGCTTGTGCGCATCGAGCCAGCGTTCTACCTCTTTCGAATCCTCGGGTGCGGGCCCATACTCCATGGCGTAAAACTCTTCCACAATTGAGTTACTCACAAAAACTCCTTATGCAATCGGGTGACGGTAGGCGGCAGAGTAACGGCCGGTGATGTAGTGCTCCAGTTGGCGCTCAATATCAGCAAGCATGCTGCTCGCACCAAAACGGAAGAGGCTTGGTTCGAGCCATGGCCTGCCTAATTCATCCTTCATCACATACATCCATTGAAGAGCCTGTTTGGCTGTCTTAATTCCGCCTGCAGGCTTGAAACCTACATACATTCCTGTTCTTTCGGCATAATCGCGAATGGCCCTGACCATTACCAGCGAGACGGGAATGGTTGCATTGACAGCTTCCTTGCCTGTGGAGGTCTTAATAAAATCGGCGCCGGCCATCATCGCTACTACGCTGGCGCGTGCGACATTACGCAGGGTAAGCAGATCGCCCGTTCCCAGGATGGCCTTCATGTGGGCTGCGCCACAGGCGTCCTTGAACGCTGCCACCTCATCGTAAAGTGCTTGCCATTCGCCATTAAAAACGTGCGCTCGCGTGATGACGATGTCGATCTCCTGGGCTCCTGCTTCAAGGGAGCGGCGGATCTCGTGCACCCTTTCGGCAAGGGGTGAGAGGCCTGCTGGGAAGCCGGTTGAGACAGCGGCAACTGGGATATTTGTGCCTTCGAGCGCTTTTACTGCAGTCTCAACGAACGCATGGTAGACACAGACCGCTCCGGTGGTGAGGTTCAGCTCTTCGATACCGAGCTTTTCAACGATGTGCCGCTGCAAAGGATATCTCGCCTTGGCGCAGAGGCGCTTCACACGTTCGGCACTGTCGTCGCCGCTCAATGTCGTGAGGTCCATACAGGCGATGGCGCGAAGCAACCATGCAGCCTGCCACTCCTTCTTCACCGAACGACGCGTGTCGATCGTGCTGGCGCGTCTTTCCACTGCGCTGGTATTAACGCGGATCTCTTCGACCCACTCAAGATTGAGGGGTATCCGACGGTTCGGTTCCAATGATCGGCCATTGAGTTCGACCGGAACAGAATGATGGATGACGGGGTGTTCCTGTTGCTTCACTGCCATAGTCTTATCTCCCTCAATAACTCCTGAGAGCAAAATTTGCGATGCGGCTACTGATAATCCAGGTCGCTAACGATCACTAACGAAACGATTTGTGCTCAAACCAGCCAAACGCCCATGGGTGAGGTCCGAAAGGGATTTGATGATAGCACCAGATCGCAGCGCGCGAGCCTCTTCCTATCATCCCAGTATACGAGTACCTGCCACTACACGTTCTTCTCTACTCTCGACCTGATAGAGGTCACTGCAATAGCTTATCTATCTCTCGGCGGAAGGGCATCGAAGGGGCCGTACCGGGTCGAGTGACCGAAATACCGGCCACTGCACAGCCAAAGCGCACTGCCTGTGTGATGTCTTTGCCCTCAGCCAGAGCCACTGCGAAGCCACCGTTGAATGCGTCTCCTGCACCGGTCGTCTCTACGATTGGACCAGCGTCATAAGCGGGCACATGCTGGCGCGTCGTCGTGTTCTTCACCAAGGCCCCTTGCGCTCCAAGTGTAATCACTGCATTGCGCACTCCGCGTGAAAGCAGGATATCCGCGGCTCGCTCTGCATCCGCTAGCGAGGCGATATGGACGCCCGTCAGAATCTCGGTCTCGGTCTCGTTTGGCGTCAGATAGTCACAGTGCTGCAGTACGCTGTCCGACAGTTCACGACCGGGCACTGGATTCAGGATCGTCGGCACACCGAGGGAATGAGCGAGCCTCAGACCAGCCTCGACTGTCGTCAGTGAGAGTTCCAATTGCGTGACGAAGATTGCCGACTCCGCAATCACTTGCTGCGCCTGCACTACTTCCTGCGGTGTCAGCTCAAAGCAGGCTCCCGGCACGACGATAATTGCGTTCTCGCCCTTCACCGCGTCGATGATGATTGCCGCCGCGCCGGTCGGGGTGTCAGTCTCGAGCACGTGCGTCGCATCAATTCCCTCTTCTTGATAGATCTTGCGCGCGATATCGCCAAAGGTGTCGCGGCCAAGCTTACTGATGAAGCTGACCTTTGCTCCAGCGCGCGCAGCGGCCACTGCCTGATTCGATCCTTTTCCGCCCGGGCCAAGCTTGAACTCCTCCCCTATATAGGTCTCACCCCATGCCGGCAGCTTCTGCGTCCTGAATGCGACATCCGCTACATAGCTCCCCATCACTACGACCCGCTCCTTACTCATTCTCTTCTCTCTCCTTTCCATGTTCCTCATCGATTGCATCCTGGAGCGAAGTGAAATTTATGATGCGTAGGCGCGGCAATCGGCACCAGTGCGAGGAGGCAAAAATTGCAGCGAGCTAGCCTTTTGCACGCGCGCTGCCCCACGAAACTCTTCCATACTAAGACTCCGACAAGCAGGCGACCATGGGAGACGCCTGGCCGATATAGAGCATAAAACCAGATGTCCGAAAGTGGAATTTGTGCGCTACACTTACCAGACTTCACGGAGGGCTTTGAGATGTCCCTCAAAAGTGTCTGATCAAAAACCATTTTGGAGTTTGGTTTTCCCTATAGCGCTCCTTGCGCTGGTGCTAGGGACGACGCTGGGAGAGGCATGGCATCACCACGCAAATTCTCCCCCTGACACTTGCCCAATCTGCCAGTTGAGCCATCAAGCCATCGAACCTTCTCTGGCGGGTGGGCGTGTCTACATTCTGGTCCCCACAGGACCTGGTCCAGAGCCGCAACGCTATAGCTTCATTTCTAGTTCGGCTACCCGGCACATTTCCGTCCGGGGACCTCCCGCATAACAGCTTAGTCAGTTACGTACTGTTCGCAACGCTAACCTCTGTACCGCCCTCTTTCAAGAAGGCTGACTGTCTATGCGTTCACCATGTTTTGGTCTCTCAATTTTGCTAGTTGTCGTATCGCTCGGTGCAGCTGCCAGGGCACAATCCTCGTCCACGTCAAGCCAGTCGCCGACGCCCCCACCGGCGCAGGCGCTTGCACAGAACCGCGGATCTGTAACGATTTCGCTCGATGACGCTATTCAGATGGCACTTCAGCACAATCACAATCTGCTGGCCGCGAAGACCGCAATTCAACAAAGCGAGGCGCAAGAGATCACTGCAAATCTTAGGCCGAATCCAGTGCTTATAGGCGACGCTCAATTTCTGCCCATCTTTCAGCCCAGCGAGTTCAATTCGGACTATCTCGACAGCACGGCACAGTTCGATGTGGGTGTCGGCTATCTGTTTGAACGAGGCAAGAAGCGCCAACATCGCCTGCAGGCGGCCAAGGATCAGACAGCCGTGACACGGGCACAGGTTGCCGACAATGAGCGCAGCCTCGGCTTCAATGTTGCGTCACAGTTCATCAATGTCGAACTTGCCGAATCGGCTCTTGAACTCGCGCTACAAGACCTCAAGAGCTTCCAGAACACAGTGGATATAGGAGAGGCACGCTACAAAGCTGGCGATATAGGCGAGGGCGATCTATTGAAGCTCAAACTCCAGATGCTTCAATTCCAGACTGATGTATCAACAGCGCAGCTAGCCAGGGTTCAGGGGCTTTCGGATTTAAGACAGTTGCTTGGATACGAATCGATAGCCTCGGATTACGACGTCGCTGCAGCATTTGATTATCAGCCGGTCAAGGGCAATCTCGAAGACTTTCAAGCAAAAGCTCTGCTGAACAGGCCGGATTTGCAGGTCGCGCGACAAGGAATAACCGCCGCGAATAGCCAGCACGAATTGCAAAAGGCCATCGGGAAGAGAGATGTCACGGGTCAGATCAATTACACACACGTTAGTTCTCTGAACTCTGTTTCTCTCTTCGGGCAGATCCAGGTGCCAATCTTCGATCGCAATCAGGGAGAGATCGCGCGCACGAGCTTTGCGATTGCGCAGGCTCAAGAGCAGGAGAAGTTCACGAGTGGACAGGTGCTGACGGACGTGAAGGACGCCTTTGAAAATTTGCGCAGCAATGACAAAGTAGTTGGCCTCTATCGCTCAGGCTATCTCGATCAGGCGAAGCAATCTCGCGATATCAGTGAGTATGCCTACAGGCACGGAGCAGCGAGCCTGCTCGATTTTCTGGACGCCGAACGAAGTTATCGGACGACACAGCTCGGCTATCGACAGGCACTTGCTTCATACCTGCTCGCGCTCGAACAACTTCGTGAAGCGGTGGGAACAAGGAACTTACCATGAAGATTGCATGGATCACCTGTTGTAACGGCGCATTTCAAAGGGCGATGGCGCTCGCTCTCATTTTTACAATCACTGCCTGCAACTCGAGCAGTCGCAACCAAGCGGGCAAGATGACATCGTTTTCTACGAGTGCCTCTGCGTCTGTGACACCCCAACTATTCACCGTACCGCAAGATCAGATGTCGCATGTACAAGTTGTCACTATCCAACCAACCGTCTTGACACGCACGCTGCGGCTTACGGGTGCTGTGGCTTACAACGCCTTTAAAACTACACCGGTCATCACCCAGGTGGGAGGGCCTGTGAGTCGGATTCTCGTTGTTCCTGGTCAGCACGTGAAAGCTGGTCAGCCAATGCTCGATGTCAGCAGTCCTGATTATTCGTTGCTGCTGGACTCTTATTTAAAAGCAGCCGATTCCTTTCGTCTCTCAAACAAAAATTATGCTCGCGCTCAGGATCTGTATCAGCATCAGGCCATCGCCGAACGTGATCTTGAGCAAGCCGAGTCGGATCGTAATCAAGCTCAAGCAGACTTGAACGCCGCGGACCAGGGAATGAAGATTCTAGGCATCAAAAATCCGGTCGACTTGGCAAAGGCTCCTGTTTCAGCGCAAATTCCTGTGCTTGCGCCCATTGACGGTGAGGTCGTCGAGCGCATGGTCTCTCCAGGTCAGGTCGTACAGGCGGGTCAGACCCAGGCGTTTACGATCTCGGATCTGAACACGGTGTGGGTTCTTGCAAATGTGTACCAGGCGAACCTCGCCTCCGTACGTAGCGGGGACGAAGTCGTGGTGCAAACAGATGCGTACCCTGAGAGCTTTCACGGAAGAATTTCTTACGTCTCGCCTTCTCTTGATCCGACTACGAGAACGTTGCAAGCGCGCATTGTTGTGGACAATCCCGGCGAAAAATTGAAAAAGGATATGTACTGTACCGTTACTGTGACAGCAGGTTCGATCCCCAACGCCACCGCTGTACCCGATGCGGCCATTCTTCGCGATGACAATAACCAACCGTTTGTCTATGTGGCGGTCAATTCGAATCAATTTGGCAGGCGCGGCGTGGAAATTGGCCAAAGCCAAAATGGAAAGACGCAAATCCTAAGTGGCATCTCTCCAGGTGAGAAGGTTGTGGGTGATGGCAGTTTATTTATTCAGTTTGCTAATTCGCTGCAGCATTGAGAAGGCGGGCCTTGAATGATCCATCGCGTCGTCCAGTTTGCATTACGGCAGCGGTTATTGATCCTGCTCGCGGTGGCGTTTATCGCTGTTGCAGGAGCGATCTCATTTCAGCACATGCCAGTGGACGCATACCCTGACCTCTCTCCGCCGATGGTCGAGATCATCACGCAATGGCCCGGGCATGCGGCCGAAGAGATCGAGCGGCTTGTTACAGTCCCTACCGAAGTTGAGATGAATGGTGTCCCAAAGATGTCCGTGATGCGCTCGATCTCTCTCTACGGACTTTCGGACGTGATTCTGACATTTGAAGAAGGCACCGACGATTACTTCGCACGCCAGGTTGTTTTCCAGCGTCTGAGCGAGGTTACTTACCCTTCCGGCGTAACACCTGCGCTTGCGCCACTTGCAAGTCCATCAGGGCTTGTCTACCGATATGTCATTGAGAGCCCTGACCGAACTCCGCAAGAACTAAAAATCTACGAAGACTGGGTCATTGAACGCCAATATAAACAAGTTCCCGGTGTTGCGGACGATTCGGGTTTCGGCGGGACAGTGATGCGGTATCAAGTACTCCTCGACCCGGCAAAACTTTATTCCTACCACGTCACCGTACCCAATGTACTGCAGCAACTCTCCGTCAATAACTCCAACGCCGGCGGCGGGTTCTATTCACAAGGCGGGCAGTTCTATTATGTTCGCGGTCTCGGGCTCATTCGTGACACATCCGACATTGGCAACGTCATCGTCGGCACGCAAAATGGAGTACCGGTACGTATTCGTGACATCGGCGAAGTTACCATTGGCAACGCACCTCGCCTGGGCGAATTTGGTTTCAACAAAACGGATGACGCAGTCGAAGGCGTCATCATGATGCGACGCGGCGAACAGACGCAGAACGTATTGAAGGACGTCGAAGCAAAAACTCAGGAACTCAACGAACACATATTGCCAGCCGATGTAAAAGTGCGACCTTATTACGATCGAAGCGATCTCGTTCAACTGACGATCAACACGGTCGAACACAACATGCTGCTCGGAATGGCTCTCGTTCTCATTGTCTTAATGTTTTTCCTCGGGAACGTTCGTGCGGCGGTGATCGTCGCTCTTACGATTCCTCTGTCGCTGCTGTTTTCATTCATTTTTTTACATGCGCGTGGAGTTCCTGCGAACCTTCTATCGATCGGCGCGATCGACTTTGGAATTCTCATCGACGGAACCCTTGTCATGGTGGAGAACATCTTTCGCGAACTAGGTGAGCGTGAGGGTCAAAGCTACGACCTCCACGAAGTGATATTGGCCGCAGCAAAGGACGTTGATCGTCCAATTTTTTATTCTGTCGCGGTTATTATCGCTGCTTACCTGCCGATCTACGCCCTGAGTGGACCGTCGGGGAAACTCTTCAAGCCGATGGCGGACACGGTGTGGATCGCGCTAGTTGGCGCACTGATCTTAACCCTCACCTTCGTTCCTGTTATGTGCGCTTACTGGTTCAAACATGGCGTGCGCGAACGCGTGAATAAGCCTTTTGAATGGATGCGGAAAAAATACGCCGCACAACTCGAGTGGTGCCTCGACCACCCAAAGATTACGATGCTGGCGGCCACTCTTATCTTCGCTGTCACGCTTTTGCTTGTTCCATTCATTGGCGGAGAGTTTATGCCTCATCTCGATGAAGGCGCTCTATGGGTGCGAGCGACGATGCCGTATACAGTTTCGTTTGGAGAAGCGAGCAAACTTTCGCCCCAGATTCGCAATATTCTGATGAAGTATCCGATGGTAACGGACGTCGGCTCCGAACTCGGTCGGCCGGACGATGGCACGGACCCTACTGGGTTCTTCAATGACGAATTCTATGTTGGATTGAAACCTTACAACGACGCTTCCTGGAAGATTAGTTCAATTCACAATAAGGCTGGATTAACCGAGGACATACAGAGACAGCTCAAGGCATTTCCCGGAGTCATCTTCAATTACACTCAACCTGCCGAAGACGCCGTCGACGAAGCGTTGACAGGACTTAAGAGCGCGCTGGCCGTAAAAGTATATGGGCCGGATCTGAACGTTCTTCAAAGTAAAGCACTCGAAATCAAACGTCGGCTCTCGCAGGTGCCTGGCTTCACTGAGTTGACTGTTGTGCGTGAACTCGGCCAGCCGAGTCTGCTGATTGACGTCGATCGCGATAAGATCGCCCGCTATGGCATCAACGTCGCTGATGTAGAAGCGATCGTACAAGCAGCTGTAGGCGGCCAGGCGGCCACCCAGGTGATTCAAGGCGAGAAGTTATTCGACCTTGTGGTGCAGATGAAACCCGAGTTCCGAGAATCTGCACAACAGATTGGCAATCTGCTCGTCGGAACACCGACAGGTCAGCAGATCCCTCTGAGCGATTTGTCGAATATCCACGAGGCCAGCGGTGCATCGTTTATCTATCGCGAAAACAACTCACGTTACATAGGCGTGCAATTCGGCATTGAGAATCGTGACCTTGAGAGCGCTGTACGCAATGGGCAGCGGGCTATCGCGGATATTGTGAAATCCTTGCCATCCGGATATCGGCTCACATGGGGCGGTGAGTATGGCGAATTCCTTGAGGCAAAACACCAGATGGAATTTGTCGGTCCCCTCGCCTTACTTCTAATTTTTATGATTTTGTTCGCGCTGTATGGCAATCTCAAATTCCCTGTGACTATTGCTCTTGGCGTGATACTAACCGAGCCTGTGGGCGCGTTGATTGCTCTCAGGATGACCCATACCCCGTTCAGCGTCTCATCGGCACTGGGCTTACTTGCATTGATGGGCGTTTCGGTTCAAACCGCTGTCATCCTGGTCTCTTACATCAACAAACTTCGTCTCGAAAAGAAAGACATTCGCACGGCGACGCGTGAGGCTTCCCTTCTGCGCCTACGGCCTATTGTGATGACCGCTCTCGTAGCTTGCCTGGGGCTCCTGCCTGCAGCGCTTTCGACTGGCATCGGCTCTGACACGCAAAGACCATTTGCGATCGTGATCGTCGCTGGCTTGGTCTCACGGCTCTTTCTTGGATTCTTCGTAAATCCGGTGCTGTACGAGATGGTCGCTCGTGAAGGTGATGTCCTGCAGGTGTGACCTGCTCGGCTTACAAGACTAAGGTCCAGAACTGCGGACAGCCTAATATATCCATCGCAGCAACAGATGCGGCATGCAACCGAGCAGAATGACAGCGCCAGCGAGCAAAGCGATAACGGCCTGGCAGAGAATAGGTGCTTGTATTGCCTCTACCTCAACAGCTGGGCTCGCAACGTATGTTCGCTTTAGCACTTGCAGGTAGTAGTAGAGCGATACAGCGCTCATCGCTATGGCTAAAATCACCAGCCAAAGCAAGCCAATCGACTGCGACGGAGCCTCCAATACGGAGGTGAAAAGATAGAATTTTCCAAAAAATCCAGCCAGCGGAGGAATTCCCGCCAGCGATAGCAGAAAAATGAACAAGCAAAAAGAGAGCAGCGGCGCGCGCCTGCTGAGACCGTCAAAATCCGATAGCTTATCGCCGCCGGAGTACTTTTCTACAACCACGACAACGCCAAACGTTCCAAGCGTAGCCAGTGCATATGTCATTACGTAATAGAGCAGTGCGCCAAGGCTCTGTTGCGTGTGGGATACCAGTGCAAGCAACATGTAGCCCGCATGGGCGATCGCCGAGTACGCAAGCAATCGCCGCACGCTGCCCTGCACAATGGCTGCGAGATTTCCCAACACCATCGAAAGAACGCAGACGACTGCAATCACACAGACCCAACCAGCCGCAAAGTGAGACCATGCAGCGGCGCCTTCGGAACCTGCAAAACCGATCACCATCACCTGGTAGAAGACATACAAGCTCGCGACCTTAGATCCAGATGCTATGAAAGCGGCGCTTGGCGTGGGTGCACCCTGGTATACATCCGGTGCCCAAAAATGAAATGGGGCGGCAGCGACTTTAAAGCCAAGGCCAATCACAGTAGTCACGATGGAGATGAGCAATAGCGGCGTAAGGGATTGTTTATGAACAGCGTTGGCTATGAGTGTGAGGCTGGTCGAATTGGCTAAGCCATAGAGAAGGCTAAACCCGAAGAGTAGAAATGCCGCTGACATTCCACCGAAGAGAAAATACTTCAGAGCAGCTTCGGAGGCCTGTGCGCTGTGTTTGTCGAAACCGCTAAGGATATAGAGCGACAGACTCAACAGCTCGAGCGAGATAAAAATTACCAGAAGATCCTGTGATCCCACTAGGAACATCATCCCAATCGTAGCGTTCAGGATGAGAAAGACAAACTCGCCAATATGTCTGGTAAAAGCCGAATCCACAGATATCAAGAGTGTGAGAATCGCCAAAATGAGCACTCCTATCTGAACCAACTGCGTAAGCGGGCTCGCTACAAGCATTCCATCGAGGATAGAAGCCCTTGCTGGCGCGAGCACCATCTCGAGAATTGCACCCGCACAACCAATCGACCCAAGTGCGGCAGCAACAGCGAAACGGACTCGCATCTGATGCTTGCGCAAAATAAAGATGTCCACTGCCAACACAATTAATGCTGTAACCGCAACGATGATCTCTGGCAGTGCGAATTCCGCCAATTGCGCATAGTTGATTGGGATCATTGCCAGCTACCTTTGCGCAAGTTTTCAAACAACGGAGAGTTCAACGCCGGACGAATCACGTTCAAAAGCAGTTGAGGATAGACCCCAATAACTACCGATGCACCGATCAGGATCATTGCACCGAGGCGTTCAGGAAGCGAAATCGGAGGCATAGATGATTGGGAAGGCGGAGCTTCGACGTCCGTTTCCGCGAAGAATGCTTTTTGCATTGCACGCCAGATATACGCAATTCCAGCTACAAGTCCAATCCCTACGCAGACAGTAAAAGCAGGATACGCACGCCACGTCCCAGTCAGGATCATCAATTCCGCTACAAACCCGCTAAACCCTGGCAGCCCCATGCTAGCCATCCCAGCCACGATAAAAGTGACAGTTGCAAAGGGAATGGCTTTGTTGAGATTCATTGGCCCTAATGCCTTGAGGTCGCGTGTGTGTGTACGCTCGTACACCATTCGCCCGACAACAGCGAAGAGTAACCCTGCAAGAATTCCATGCGAGAACATCTGGACGACTGCGCCAGAGAGCCCCAGTTGATTGAGCGTCATCAGGCCAAGCAGGACAAAGCCCATGTGGCTGACGCTCGAATAGCCAATGACAAATTTGAAATCTCTTTGCACCAGCGCAACCATCGCACCATACACGATACCGATAACAGCAAGCAGAGCGAAGACATCGCGCCATGAACCCAGGCCGAGCACGCTAAAGCCCCACGGATCGAGTCCGAGCGGAAACAGCACCATGGCCACTCGGAGACAGCCATAAGCGCCCAGTTTCATTACCACACCTGCGAGCAACATCGAAGCAGCCGTCGGCGCGGCGACATGACCAGTCGGAGCCCAGGTATGAAAGGGCCACAGACCCGCAAGAATCGCGAAACCGACGAACACCAGAGGAAAGGCCCACATCTGAAAGTGAATCGGGAAAGGAAATCGCGCAAGATCGGCCAGCGACATCGTCTTTGCTCCAGCCACGACATACGCCGCGATCAACCCGATAAGCACCATTCCGCTTCCGACGAATGAGTAAAGCGCAAGTTTCATCGCGCCATATTCACGCCGCGTCGAACCCCAAATCGCGATTAGAAAGTACTTCGGGATAATAACGATTTCGTAAAACACTAGTAGAAGAAACAGGTCGAAGCTTAGAAAGACGCCGTACACTGCTCCGATAAGTACCAGATAAAATGCGAAGAATTCCTTCGTGCGGTATTCGATGTTCCAGGAAAATAGAACGCCGGTAATTGTAATGATCCCCGTCAGCAAAAGCAGAACCAGACTTACTCCATCGGCCGCGAGATGATATTCGATGCCCAGAGATGGCACCCAGGGCACACGAATAATCGTCATCTCCTCTCCAATTCTGTGCGGTAAGAAAGCTGTGACTGTGATCGCAAAAGCCGCAACCGACGCCAGCAACGAAAGACTGCGCGCCAACGCAACGCTCCCCTTTGGCAGCAAGATCACCACAAGCGCTCCAAGAAACGAAATGTAGATCGTCCACGCAAGCATAGCTAGAGTGCCTAATTCATCCTGTCGATCAAAACCTCAGTTGTTGCACCAGCCGAATAACCGTATTGTTGACGACTCCAAGTACGAACTGCGGATACAAGCCAAGTGCAAACATCAGTCCAATGACAGGCACTAGCGTCAGCCGCTCGCCAATTGTCAGATCGGGCAAGTCCATCCATCTCTCAGAAAGTGGGCCGTAGAAAACACGCTGCAGAACCCCGAGAATAAAGATTGCCGTGATTAGCAGACCAATCACGGAGAGGGCCGTGGCCCATGGGACGAGAGGAAATGATCCCTTAAAGATCAAAAACTCTCCGACAAACCCATTCAAGCCTGGGAGACCAAGCGACGAGAACAGGGCAATACCCATGAGCCCGGTAAAGACAGGCATCACCTTGCGCAGTCCTCCAAATTCATCCAGTCCGCGCACACCGCCGGTCCTCTTTTCCAGCATTGCGACAAACCAGAACAGTGTTGCCGCAGTGAGTCCATGGTTAAACATCTGGAGCAGAATGCCATTCGCCGCTGCGTACTTCTGCGCCAAAAGAGCGGTATCTCCTGCAGTAACTTTCGTCACCGCAAATATCCCGAATACGCAGTAACCGAGATGATTGATAGACGAATACGCAAAGATGCGCTTCAAATCCTTCTGCGCCAGCGCAGCATACGCAGAAAGAACCACGGTCGCGACTGCCAGCCACAAAAGCGGTGTCAGTACTGCTTGCATCTGTGCACCGAAGATGGGAAACAGGATGCGAAGGAAGCCATACACTCCCATCTTCGACATTGCACCGGTCAATAGGATGGTCGTGCCTGTCGGCGCTTCGGAGTATGCAGAGGGTAGCCAAGTGTGAAACGGGATCAACGGCACTTTAACCGCGAACCCGAAAAATGCCCCCGCAAAGATCAGTAACGCCGCATTTTCAGGTGTGAAACGATGCCAACCAAGTCTGTCGACCACAGCGGGCATAAGCTGGTTATTCTGTGCCGACTCGGCAAGCTTGATGAAATCGAATTGTCTCGTCGCAAGAAATATGGCTAGAAATGCCAGTAATAATGCAATACTGCCGACCATCGTATAGATAAGAAATTGTGTGGCCGCCGCAGTAGATCGCTGTCTGCCCCAAAGCTTGATGAGAAAAAATGCTGGAATCAGGCTCAGTTCCCAAAAGATGAACCAATGGAAGAAGTTCAAAGCCGTGAACGTACCGAACATACACGCCTGCAAGAGAAGCACCAACGAGAAATAGAGCGGCACCCTGATCTGGATATGCCAGGATGCGCCGATGCCAATGGGCACGACGATAGAAGTGAGCAGTAGCATCAAGAGGCCCAGTCCGTCGACACCGACGTGATACTGCACGCCCAACGCCGCAATCCAGTCGTGCTGCTCTTGAAACTGAAGGCCTCCATACGCAGAATCGAACCGGCACCACAAAATCAGAGTCAGCACGAGTGCGGTGAGACTGAAAGCCAGCGCCAGCCAGCGCGCAAAATCCTTGTTTCTTCCACCAAGCCCAAAGAGAACAAGTGCGCCCGCGGCGGGCACGATGGTCAGGGCAGTGATCCATGGAAAAGCAATCATCCTCTGGCCCCCCAGAGCAGGAACAAAACAAGCACGATGAGCGCTAGACCGATCATCCGCAAATAGCTCTGCACACGGCCACCCTGGAGTCGCGACAAAATTTGGCCGCCGCGCGAGACATCGCGGCAACCTTCATCAAAACCTGGATTCACAACGCGTGAGTCAAACAAATCATCCAGCCATGCAAAACCGAGCACGACTACGGAAACAGTTTGCACGGCACCGTTCCAAACCCATCTGTCGATCCAATCGCAGACGCGAGACCACATGACATTCAACCGCACAATGGTCATGTCATACAGTTCATTCACATAGAAGGCATGGCTCAGAAACGAAAATATCTGTGGCTGGAGTTGTCCGAGTGCGTCCAGGTCATCAGCATTTTCAATCGTCTTCCGTCCATAGAACCACCAGCCAAGCCCAAAGCCAAGAAAGACCAGTAGCGAAGATAAGACCATCACAGGAAGCAAGCCGCCAATCGAGAATACCGTGAAATCCAGAACAGCCTTTTTGCCATCGAGAAACGATTGAAACCAAGGCCATGCCGGCGTGCCAATTAGCCCCAGGAGCGTTGCAAACGCAGCCAGGATCAGCAGCGGTGTAGTCATAACCGCAACGCTCTCGTGCGGAGAGGCGTGGGCCTGGCGTGCGGCTCCTGCAGAAACTGAATCATGAGACGAGTCATGGCCCGATTCCGGCAAGCGCGACTCGCCGCCAAACACATAGTAGACCTGCCGCGTCATGTAAAAAGCCGTCAGCAATGCCCCGAATGCACCCATATAGAACGGTGCCTGTGACACACTCCACGTGTGGGCTGCACGTAAGATCTCATCCTTGCTCCAGAAGCCCGAGAAGAAGAGTGGAAATCCGCAAAGCGCAAGCATGCCCGCCGCATAGGTCACAAAGGTGATGGGCATGAATCTTCGCAATCCTCCCATGCGCCGAATGTCTTGCTCACCTGAGCAACCATGAATTACTGATCCTGCGCCGAGGAAAAGCAGGGACTTGAAAAAAGCGTGTGTCAACAAATGGAACATCCCGACTGCAACACCGCCGACGCCCAGGCCCATCATCATGTACCCAAGTTGCGAAACTGTGGAGTAGGCGAGGATCCGTTTGATGTCGTATTGTGCAACCGCAATCATTGCACCGAAGACCGCAGTGATCGCGCCGACCCAGGTGACAACTTGCAGCGCAATGGTTGGCGTGATGGCCACTCCGGCGTGAGCGCTCATCAGCGGATAGACACGTGCGATAAGAAACACTCCCGCCGCCACCATCGTCGCCGCGTGGATCAGTGCACTTACTGGCGTGGGGCCCTCCATCGCGTCCGGTAACCAAACATGTAAGGGGACTTGCCCAGATTTACCGGCTGCCCCGCAGAAGATGAGCAGCGCAATGCCAGTTGAAGCGGTCAGGCCGATCGTTGTTGTCTGGCCAACTAGGCGAGTGAGCGCAGAATGTTCCAGACATCCAGCGCCGCCATCGTAGAAAAGAAGCGTGCCAGCCTGTGCGTACATCCAGACTATGCCGAGAAAGAGTGCGAGATCGCCGACACGCGTAACAATGAAGGCTTTCTTAGCAGCCGCAGCAGCTCTCGGGTTCGCATACCAGAAGCCAATAAGCAAGTAGGATGTAAGGCCAACAATCTCCCAGCACATGAACAACAAGAGCAGGCTATTCGCAATGACGACGCCCAGCATCGCTCCGGCAAAGAGTGTCAGGAAGCAGAAGAAGCGGGTGAAGTTATCGTCGTGCGCCATATAGCCGACGCTATAAATAAAAATCAGCAGACCGACGAACGTCACCATCACCAACATGACAGCGGTCAAGGGATCGAGCACCCAACCTAGCTTCAACCATTCGTTACCAAACTGAAACCACCGAAAATTGACTACTTCCATTACCTCCTCTGCACGGCTGCTATGCCAAAGCACATGCAAAAAAGCCCATAGCGAAAGCAGGAAAGATACTGCCATGGAGCCGATGGCAAGCGAAGCAGCCAATATACGGCTGCGCTGTTTCGTCAGTGCAGTGATTCCCGCCGCCAGGATCGGCAACACCGGCACCAGCCAAAGATTTTGGACAATCCAAGTCATTGAGTCTCGACGAATGGTTGGGTTGGGAGAAATGCACCAAAAATTGCGGCTACAACTCGTAGCAGAGCGTCAGGCGGCCTTCATTTCCTGAAAAATCTATCCATTCGTTGCTCAACCTTTCATTGAATTCATCTGGTCTAAATCAGTCGTCTTGAAATGCCGATAAGCAGCAAGAATAATGCCCAATCCGACGGCAGCCTCCGCTGCGGCAACAGTGATCGAAAAAATCGTGAACATGATCCCGGTCAATGCTGCAGGGTTCGGACCATACCGCCAGAATGCTAGAAAATTGAGATTCGCTGCATTGAGCATCAGCTCAATTCCAATCAGTACAAGAATTGCACTACGCCGGGTCAACGCACCAGCCAGACCGATGGAAAAGAGCAACGCGGACAAGAGAAGATAACCCGTAAGCGAGCTCATCGCGTCTCCCGCTTTTCATGCATCGCAAGGATCACGGCTCCGATAAGCGCAACAGTCAATAACAGGCCAATAATCTCCAATGGCAGAACAAACCTGTGCATCAGTGCGTCGCCGATTTGATGAACGGTGGCTTCGGTTTCTGACGGCAATATCTCGCGCGATGCATCGCTCGAACAGATCGTCCACGCCAGAATCGCAAACACGGAGCCAGCAACAAGACCCCCTATCGTCCAGGAGGAAGCGAGGGCAGGGCGCGCCATGGTCCCTGCACTCTGAGTCATCATGATGACGAACACGGCAAGTATTGCTACGGCCCCAACGTAAACAAGAATCTGCGTAAACCCCACAAACTGCGCGCCAAGGTAAAGATAGAGTCCAGCGAGGCCTACAAAGCCCAGCGTTAGAGCCAGTACACAGTGGATCAAGTTGCGCAGGCTCATTGCTGCCGCCATTCCGGCTATTGTTAGTGTCGCGAGAATAAAGAAGGCCACTGTCATGTCGGATTTCGCTTCACTCTCCAAAACATTTTCATTCGGCAAAACGATATGTTCGCACTTGAAGCTTTTCCTGCTTCAAATCACGACTCAGCAAGATACATGGAGCGGCAACCAGTATGGCGCATACAAACCATCGCAAGAATCCCGCAGGCATAAAGTGCCATACCCCTGCGATGAAAATATTGAACAGTGTCATCGGCAGCATGAACCTCCATGCAAAGTTCATCAGCTGGTCCATGCGCAAACGCGGAAGAGTGCCTCGGATCCAGATAAAGCCTGCGATCATCATCAGCAGCTTCGCAAAAAACCAGAAATAAGATGGAACCCACGTCAGGAAAGAAAAGGGAGCCGCCCACCCTCCAAGGAACAGCGTGATCGCCATGGCACTGGTCGCAAACATGCCAAGGTATTCACCCAAAAAGAAGAGCGCAAACTTGAAACCTGAGTATTCGATGTAATAGCCCGCAACGATTTCAGATTCCCCTTCGGGTAGATCGAATGGCGAACGATTGGACTCTGCAGTTGCGGCGATCATGAAAAGAACAAACCCAGCAAATCCCCACGGTGTTAAGACGAACCAATGCGGCCAGATCCCGGTATAGCCAGCCTGAGCTCGCACAATGGACACTGTCGAAAGCGAACCAGCAGCCATGATGACGACAATAGAAGCCAGAACAAGAGGCACTTCATAGCTGATCATCTGCGCAATGGCTCGCATCGCTCCTAACAAGGAGTATTTGTTCCGGCTCGACCAGCCAGCCATGAAGACCGCAAGTTCCACCAGAGAACCGACCGCAAAGAAAAATAACACCCCGGCGTTCAAATCAGCGACAACCATATTCCTGCCTACAGGCAAAACCGCATAGCCCAGAAACACAGCCGACACCAGCAACAACGGTGCCAGAAAATGCACCACCTGATCTGAAGCGTGGGGAACAATATCTTCTTTAGTCAGCGATTTCACGGCGTCGGCGAGGGGTTGAAAGAAACCATAAGGACCCGTACGGTTTGGACCGTATCGATTTTGAATTCGCCCCAGGCCTTTACGTTCTAGAACAGTAGTAAAAGCAAACAACAACGGGAACACCACGAGGACAGGCACTACGGAAAGCAAAGCTGAAAATATCGGCCGCATCCCGGCTGACACGTTGCCCATGATCCAGTCTTTTAAAGTCACGAAAATCTGATCGATCGTCTCAAGCATTGTCATGCACCGCACTTAGAAAACTACGTTCCCTGCAGTTGCAAACAGCCATCATCATTTCGATATCATTTCCAGACAAGATCATTTCTCTGTGGCTCCGCTTACCGATTGCATTTGGGGTGATGCCGCATCGCCTGACCTTGCTTCCGCCGCAGATTTTGCCTTTGCCTCCATCTTGGCTCTACTCTCGGCCAACTGGGTATCTACGGCAGCAGCCTCAGTAGGATGAATCGCTCGATAATATTCGTTCGGCTTAGACAACCGCTCTTTGTTCCAGAGCAGACCATCGAAGCGGTTGTCTGTGCTTAATTCAAACTCGACATCCATCTTGATGGCATCGAACGGACAGACCTCAACACAGATCTGACAACTCATACATACAGAGACATCGATATTGAACACGGCAGGATAGAACTGTGGTTTACCTGATGCATCCGGTTTCTTATCCTGGCTTTTCTCGATAAAAATGCACTTGGGCGGACATTCCTTTTCACAAATCAAGCAGGAAACGCAGCGTAAGCCTTGTTGCCGGTTCTCGCCATCGTAGACCAGAAACGGAAAATTCCGTGCAGCTTCGACGGGTGCTACACGCTCTTCCGGAAATTGAACGGTGGTCAGTCGATCCTTGCTGACATAACTTCCCAAAAAATTTCGGGCTGTCTCCGCCAAACCGTTCAGAATACCTTTTCCAAGCACTTGTTATCCCCCTACTTCCCTACCGGTCCACCTCGCCCAACACAATATCCACACTTCCTAAGGTCACAACAACATCGGCCACACTCTGACCGAGACACATATCCTCCAGCACAGTAAGGTTGATCAAACTTGGCGGACGCACGCGATAGCGATATGGATTCGACGATCCATCACTAATGAGATAAAAACCAAGCTCTCCCTTCGGAGCCTCAATTCGTCCGTAGGCCTCGCCCGCCTTTGGGCGAAATCCGCGGATCTTCGTCTTCGCATCCATAATCGGCCCCTGCGGAATATCTCGCATCGCCTGTTGCAAAATCTTTACAGATTCGCGCATCTCCAACAGCCGGATCATATAGCGGTCATAGACGTCTCCGTGTTCACCCAGCGGCACCCTGAAAGAAAATCGATCGTAGATGCCATACTTGTCCACTTTGCGAATATCGTAGTTGACTCCGGAAGCACGCAGCATCGGTCCTGTAACACCTGCATTGATGGCCAGCTCTTTGGGTAGCACGCCAATGCCTTGCGTGCGGGCCATCAGTATCTCGTTTTCCGTAAGCAGCTGTTCATATTCATCCAGAAAGCGCGGAAATGATTCGACGACCTTTTGCGCCTGCTCAAGCCAGCCAGCAGGAAAGTCCACGCGGCAACCGCCAAAGCGCATGTAGTTACACATCATCCGTGAACCAGTAAGCGCTTCGAGAAGGTCAAGAATTTTTTCGCGCTCACGAAATGCGTACATCAGCGGCGTCCCACTTGCACCCATATCCTGCATCAAAAACCCGATCAGGCATGCATGGTTTTGTAGCCGGGTAAGCTCGCCCGTGATGATGCGGATGTACTCGGCGCGTTCCGGCACCTGTATCCCCGCAAGCGTTTCGACGGCAAGTGCATAAGCCCAGTTATTCGTAATAGAGCAGAAATAGTCGAGCCTGTCGGTGTAAGGCATAGAACCGAGATAGCTCTCCTGCTCCGCTATTTTTTCGTGATTGCGGTGCAGATAGCCGAATACTGGCTTTAGCTTGATGACGCGTTCGCCATCCAGCACGACATCCATACGAAAGACGCCATGCGTGGAAGGGTGCTGCGGCCCCATCGAAACTTCCAGCAACTGGCCTTCGCCGCTATCAGTCGACGGATTCGGCATTAAATGCATCGTGGCCTGTGCCCCAGCGCTCATTGGAGTCCCGCCTCACTCCGATGCTGCTTTGCCCTTTGCAGAACTTCATCGTGCGCCGTCGGCTCGTATTCATAATCATCCGGCTCAACATAATCCTTGCGCATCGGATGGTCTTCGAATCCTTCCCACATCAAAATCCGTCGAAGATCGGGATGCCCGTCGAAGATGATTCCATACAGATCGAAGATCTCTCGCTCTTGAAACTCCGCACTTCGCCACACCGGCGTAAGAGACGGCAAGTGGACCCGACCTGTGCGGTTTTCTGTGCGCATTCGAAGAATGACGGGACCATGCTTCTTCTCCATGGAATAAAGGTGGTACACGGCCTCCAGATGCCCCGCAGATCGGCTCTTTTGAATCTCTTCAACCTCCTGTTCCACCCCATCTACGGTTCTTTTTGTCTTCACCGTCTCAGAGATCTCTTTGCCAGGCCAGTCCACACCTGTGACATTCGAGCAGTAGTCGAAACGAAGCCACTCAGCATCACGCAAAAACCGGCCCACGGCCAATGCATGTTCTGGATCGATCAGCAAAGAGAGTTGGCCCGACGGACTGTTGTTAGCAACGACTTCAACCCGGCAACCAGACACGTTCGCTTCGATATCGGATTTAATTGGTTCCAGAGTCATCCCCACCTGCTAGCGATATATTGATATTGACCAAGGGAGGGTGCCAGACCTCGGGATTCTGTGGCGGCTCCAGGTCGTGCGCTCCAAATTGCGGCACAATAAATTCGCTCGGCGCATTGGGGTCTAAATGGCGCGACTTCAGGTCGCCGGTTAAATGCTGCTCGGCAATCTTCTTCTGCAAAGCCATAAGACCATCAATCAGCGCCTCAGGCCGAGGCGGACAACCGGGAATATACACATCGACAGGAATGTAGCGATCAATCCCCTTCAGGACGTTGTAGCCCTGCTTGAACGGGCCGCCTGAAATAGCGCAGGCGCCCATGGAGATGACGTACTTCGGCTCCGGCATCTGGTTATAAAGCCGGACAACCTGCGGAGCCATCTTTTTGGTGATTGTACCGGCGACGATCATCAGGTCCGCCTGCCGCGGGGAAGCCCTGAAGACCTCCGCACCAAATCTCGCCAGATCATAGCGAGCCATTGTCGTAGCGATCATCTCGATGGCACAGCAGGCGAGCCCAAAGTTCAACGGCCACAAAGAGTTCTTACGGCCCCAGTTGTAGAGCTCCTGCAAGGTCGTAGTAAAGATTCCCTGCTTGCTCAACTCGTTTTTTAGCTGCTCATCCATTCCAAAGCCCTTCGGCGTTCAGTATTCAGATGGTTCCCAGCTTTGCGACAACATCGGCTCTACGTCAACATTACGTCCAGACCAGCACATCTTTCTGATAGGCCCAAACCAGCCCTTCAACCAGCACCAGCAGAAAGCCCATCATGGCAATGCCTTCCGCCATTGTGAAGCCAGTAAAGGCCACAGCAAATGGCAGAAGAAATACCGTCTCCACATCAAAGATTAGAAAGATGATTGCGTATATGTAATAACCCGGCTTGAACTGGATCCAGGCATCACCTGTCGATTCAAGTCCGCATTCGTAGATTGCGTTTTTGCTCGGCCCTGATTTGCGGGGAGAAAACTTCTTCGCCCATAACCACGCCAGCGCCAGCGGTAACACTGTAAAAGCGAGGGCCGCGAGCAGGAGCACAATGACAGGCAGATAGGACTCGTTTGTCATAGCATTCGACCACCCCACCGTACCAGATTCAAGGATGCGTGCGAACCATTAACTTAAAAATTACGCCGAACGTCCTTATTTTGGCTCCACGCGCCGGCACCCTGTCGCAATTGTCCCCGAAATGTCTCGCCCAGATGGACGAAACAATCTACTTCCGGGTAAGCGAGGCCCATCCGACCCCTTGGAACTACAACAAATTCTGTAAATTCAGGGCGCCGTCCGCATTAACGGCTGATATTCGGCACCGCATACAAGATACACAGCAAGCCAGATTCATGCCTCTCTGGACTACAATTCCGGGGAGGTTTGAGTCTAACCTGCGACCGTCGCGTAAAAACCGCGAGGCTAAAACGATCGAGGGTATCTACAACACATGGAAGGGAAACATTCTTAAATGACCAGCAGTGGCCTTGTAGTACAGGGTCAGACGACATCCGACCCTGACAGTGGTGTAAAGCAGATCGTCAACGACTTCACAATTCAGATTGCAACGGTCAACGGTTCCGGCTCGCAATCGGCAAACAATGTCCTCCTCCGGAGTATCTTCCGCATGGGGGTACCCGTCTCCTCCAAAAACCTCTTCCCTTCCAATATCGCAGGGCTTCCTACCTGGTACACCATTCGCGTTAGCCGATATGGATGGGTCGCGCGCAAAGCGGACATCGATGTTCTGATCGCCATGAACCCTGAGACTGCCCGCGAGGACGTGCTCTCCCTGGCACCCGGCGCTGTCGTCATCTATGACGAGCCATTCAACCTCAGCGAGCTTCGCGCCGATCTGACCTACTATCCCGTCCCCTTCGACAGGCTGGCCGCCGCCACAGGCGCCGATGCGAAGGTTCGCAAACTAGTCAAGAACATGGTCTACGTAGGTGTCGCCGCACACCTGCTTTCGATCGACATGGAGTGGGTCGAAAAGACGGTTCGCAAGCAATTTGCCAAGAAGGTCAAGGCAGCCGAGCTAAACCTAAACGCCGTCCGCGTCGGATTCGACTATGCCGTCAGCACGCTGACCAAGCAGGATCCCTACGTCGTCGAGCCGATGAACGCCACCCAGGGCAAGATCATCATCGAAGGCAACGCCGCCGCAGCCATGGGAGCCATGTTCGCTGGCGTCACCGTCGTCACCTGGTATCCCATCACGCCGTCGTCCTCCGTCGTCGAGAAGCTCATCGACTACATGAAGAAGTACCGTATCGAGAAGGACGGCAAGGCGAGCTTTGCCATCGTGCAGGCGGAAGATGAACTCGCCGCAATCGGCATGGTTCTCGGTGCAGGATGGGCAGGCGCGCGTTCCATGACGGCATCCTCCGGCCCGGGAATCTCGCTGATGGCGGAGTTCGCCGGCTTGGCTACTACGCCGAAATACCCGGCGTCATCTTCGACATCCAGCGCACCGGCCCCTCCACCGGGCTGCCAACCCGCACCTCGCAGGCCGACCTCACCTTCGTCGCTGGACTCTCCCATGGCGATACAAAGCACGTCATGCTGATCCCTGCGACGGTCAAGGAGTGCTTCGAGTTTGGCATCGAGGCCTTTGATATCGCAGAACAGTTGCAAACCCCAATCTTCGTTCTCTCGGACCTCGATCTCGGCATGAATAACTGGATGTCGGAGCCCTTTGACTATCCTGAAAAGCCAATCTCGCGCGGCAAGGTCCTTAGTGCCGAACAGCTTGAGGAACTTGGCGGCTTCGCTCGCTACAAAGACGTAGACGGTGACGGCATCCCATACCGCACCCTGCCAGGAACAGACCATCCCGCTGCCGCTTACTTCACCCGCGGATGCGGTCACAACGAAAAAGCGCTCTACACCGAACGGCCCGATGATTACGAAAACAACATGCGGAGGCTGGCGCGAAAGTTCGAGACTGCCAAAACACTCGTCCCAACCCCGATCCTCGACGGCACTGGACGGCAGAAGATCGGAATCATCGCATTCGGCACCAGCCACTGGGCCGTGATGGAGAGCCGAGATCAGTTAGAGCGCGAGTCTCATCTGCCAACTGACTATCTCCGCATTCGCGCTTACCCATTTACACCTGAGATACACGATTTCGTCGCCAGCCACGAACGCATCTATGTCGTCGAGCAGAACCGGGACTCCCAGATGTTGAATCTACTCAAGATCGATCTCGATCCAACCCAGGTCGTGAAGCTGCACTCGGTCCTGCACTTCAACGGTCTCCCCATCGACGCACGCTCGGTCACCGCCGCGATCGCAGCATCCGAAGGAGCAGACAAGTAATCATGTCGACCACCCCCATTACGCCTAAACCATCAAGACGAATCGCATCGGACTTCAGGTTCTGGACTACCGCGGCGGCAAGACCACGCTCTGCGCCGGTTGCGGCCATAACGCCATCTCCGAGCGCATCACCGAAGCCTTTTACGAGATGGGAGTCCAGCCGGAACGCGTGATGAAGATGAGCGGAATCGGCTGCTCGTCCAAATCGCCGGCGTATTTCATGTCCCGTTCTTTCAGCTTCAACTCCGTCCACGGACGCATGCCTTCGGTCGCCACTGGCGCGCTGCTTGCCAACAAGACCATGCGTTCCATCGGCGTCAGCGGCGATGGTGACACCGCATCCATCGGCATGGGGCAGTTCGTCCATCTGATCCGGCGGAACGTTCCCATGATCTACATCATTGAGGACAACGGCGTGTACGGCCTGACCAAGGGCCAGTTCTCCGCAACCGCCGACATCGGTTCGACGTTGAAGACCGGCGTCGTCAATGATCTTCCGGCCATCGACATCTGCGCCCTCGCTATTCAGATGGGCGCGACCTTCGTCGGACGTTCCTTCTCCGGTGACAAGAAACAGCTCTCAGCGATGCTGAAAGCGGCCATCGCTCATCAGGGTACGGTCATGCTCGACGTGATCTCTCCCTGCGTCACCTTCAACGACCACGAGGGATCGACCAAGAGCTACAAGTACATGCAGGAGCATGAAGAGTCCGTCAGCGAAGTCGGTTTCGTACCTTATTTTGAGGACATTGCCGTCGAGTACGATCACGACACGACCGTCAGCGTCCGCATGCACGATGGATCGTACCTGCGCCTGCGTAAACTACATGAAGACTACGACCCCACCGACAAAATACACGCCATGAAGATGCTGATGGAGACTCACGAAAAAGGCGAAGTCCTCACCGGCGTCTTTTACATCGACACGCAGAAGCCGGACTTCACCTCGCTCCTCAACATGGTCGACGATCCTCTAGCCACACTCCCTGAGGAGCGCGTCCGCCCCAGCCGTGAAGTCCTGGCCGAAATCATGGAGGCGCACAGCTAGGAGCTGCGTCCACTCAAAGACTCGACCCCTCCCCCCGGGGGGATCGATTTGTAAGTGTATGTTTTTCAGTTATATAGAAAGACCGGTGCCGCTAAAATCGGCCAAACAAAAGGGTTGCTGGCAAAATCCTCATTCTAAAGGACTAATACTGGTCCCATGGGTTTGATCGAAATTCAAGACAGCAAAGCCCCAAGGGTGGGCCGGAGCTTTGTATTTTGATCTCTCTATCCACTATAGCGGGTTGAGTGAAATTACTATGCCATGCGGATCTCCTTTATTTATAAGGAGATGAGCAGACTTGGGGCTTGACAAGCGTTTTTTGGGACAAAAAGGGCATTTCTCTCTGTGGAAGACCCCTCATCCTCGTCTTTAGTTCGTGTCCATGTGCGAAGATCCGCGTCGGTCTCTCCCAGGCACCATCTACTAGAATGCAACGATGGCCTTCCGGTTCCAAGGTGTTGATTTCATCGGCTTCGATTCCCTCCTCTCCGAGGATGAACTTCTAGTCCGCGCCAATACGCGCGCCTTCATTGAAGACAAGCTGATCCCGATCATTGAGCAGTGCAACCGCGACGGCCGCTTCCCGCGGGAGCTCGTGCGTCCCATGGGCGAGCTGGGCTTCTACGGAGCGACACCTGAACGACTACGGTTGCGCCGGCATGAACAACGTCGAGTACGGGCTGCTGACTCAGGAACTCGAACGCGGTGACTCCGGCATCCGCAGCTTCGTCAGCGTGCAGTCTGCGCTGGTGATGTATCCCATCCACGAGTTCGGGTCAGAGGAGCAAAAATCCCTTTGGCTACCAAAGATGGCCACAGGAGAAAAACTGGGCTGCTTCGGCCTGACCGAACCCGACTTCGGCTCGAACCCCGGAGGCATGCGCACCCGCGCCCGCAAGGATGGCGACGACTACATCCTGAACGGCGAAAAGATGTGGATCACGTCGGGCAGTCTCGCAGACGTCGCCGTGATTTGGGCCAAGGTAGAAGAGCCCGGAGTCTCTCCGGACGATTGGCGCGATTCGCGGCTTCCTGGTCGAGACAGATCGCCCCGGATTCTCAGCGCAAGACGTCCATGGCAAGTGGTCTCTTCGAGCGTCGGTCACTTCGGGGCTTTCCATGCAGGACGTTCGCATTCCCGCGATCGAACCTCCTGCCGAAGTCCGATGGCCTGAAGTCTCCGCTGATGTGCCTCAGCCAGGCTCGCTACGGCATTAGCTGGGGAGCCATTGGAGCCGCAATGGCCTGCTACGACGTCGCACTGCAATACGCGAAGCAGCGCAAGCAGTTCCGTAATCAGCCCATCGCCAGCCACCAACTGGTACAGGAAAAGCTGGCTTGGATGATCACTGAGATCACCAAGGCGCAACTGCTGTCATTGCAGGTGGGCCGGCTCAAAGACCAGGGAAAGGCGGCCTTCCAGCACATCTCGATGGCGAAGAAAAACAACGTAGCCATGGCGCTCGAATGTGCGCGCATGGCCCGCGATATCCTCGGAGCCAACGGCATCGCGGACGACTACCCCATCATGCGCCACATGATGAATCTGGAGTCCGTCAAGACCTACGAGGGTACCGACGACATCCACACCCTCATCATTGGTCAGAGCATCACCGGCATCTCCGCGTTCTAGCTGGCGATTGCAGTTCCTCAACGCTAATTTGCAGAAGTGTCGGGCTTTGACTCTACTTTTTCGGCTGGTGGGAGAGCTTCGGCTTCGGCATCACCGCCGTAGATGACCTGGCCGTATTCGAGCAGTGTGACCATCCCCACACCGCCGCAGATATTGCCAGCTACGGCTGGGATCAACCACTGGATATACGTGAGCCAGGGAGCGTCGCCGGTGAGGACCGTGGTAAGGATCTCTCCACTGGTAGCGATGCAGTGGGCGAAGTTGCCAAGACCGACAACGAACGCCAGCATCCAGATGATCATGACCGACCCGGTGATGGAGTGCGATCCGGAGACGAGCCAGGCTACGGTGGCAATGATCCAGCCGCCCATAACTCCGCTCCAGAAGATAGTGGCAGCGGGATTGTGACTGGCCTCGAGGCCGAGCTGGGAAAGGGAGCGGACGACCTCGGGCTGGAGAGCTGGGGTAAGCGAGGCGATGGCAGCGAAGGCGAGAGCTCCGAGAATGTTGAAGGGGAGGACGACTCCCCAGAGGCGCATGGTCTGCCAGAAGTGGCGCTTTTCGGCGAGGACGAGAGCTACGGGATAAAGGGTATTTTCGGTGAAAAGCTGGGAGCGGCCGAGGATGACGACGATGAACCCGAGGGGATAGAACATTTTGCCGACGAAGAAGATGGTGTGGGAAGGCACGGTTCCTGGCGCGGTGAGGAGTGCGATGGCGATAGCGTTGCCAAGGGCGGAGAGGCCCATGAAGATTCCGCCGGCGAGTCCGGAGATGGCAAGCGAGACACTGGAGCGGCCTAGTTCCTGGCGGGCGTTGTTGGCGACCTGTTCGTAGATGTCCTGGGCGCTGGGACGCTCCAGGTGTTTTTGGGCGTCGTGGACGGCGGGAGGCGCGGGCTGGTGACGGCGCAGACGAAAAGGCATAGGGTTGAGATGCGTAAACGGAGGGAACTGGCAATCAGTGATTCAATTACGCTCGGTCTATAAAGCGCCGGGTATCCCTGTGCGCTTGGTAGAATCAAGGTTGATTATGTCCACTGCTACTGCGCTTTCGCCAGAGATTCTTGCTAAGTACCAGCCTGTGATTGGGCTGGAGGTCCATGTCCAGCTGTTGACGGAGTCGAAGGCCTTCTGCGGATGCATCAATCAGTATGGCGGAGAGCCGAATACACATGTGTGTCCAACGTGCCTCGGGCTACCGGGTGCGCTGCCTGTGCTGAATCGCAAGGCAGTGGAGTTTGCGGTGCTCGCAGCGAAGGCGATCAACTGCGAGATTCGCGAGACGAGCATCTTTTCGCGGAAGAACTATTTTTATCCGGACTCGCCGAAGGGCTATCAGATATCGCAGTTCGATAGGCCCATTGCCGAGCATGGTTGGATTGAGGTTCCGGCATTCGACGAGGCGGGTACGCCGATTACAAAGCGAATTGGCGTGACTCGGCTTCACATGGAGGAAGACGCGGGCAAGAGTGTGCACGATGGGTTCGCTGATTCGGTTTCGAAGACCTACATCGACCTGAACCGTTGCGGTACCCCGCTGGTGGAGATTGTGAGTGAGCCCGATCTGCGAACGGCGGATGAGGTGTTCGAGTACCTGACGAAGCTGAAGGAGATCCTGCTGTACACCGGCGTGAGCGACTGCAATATGGAAGAGGGTTCGCTGCGCTGCGATGCGAATGTGAGCGTGATGCTGAAGGGCGCGAAGCAGTTTGGCACAAAGGCCGAGGTAAAGAACGTCAACAGCTTCCGGTACATTCGCGCGGCGGTGGAGTACGAGATCGAGCGGCAGATTGGTGTACTGGAAGACGGTGGGCGAGTAGTGCAGGAGTCGCGGCTTTGGAATAACGCAGAGGGCAGAACGTACTCGATGCGCTCGAAGGAGCATGCGCATGATTACCGGTACTTCCCTGAGCCGGATCTGCCGCCGCTGGTTGTGGGAGCGGAGTGGCAGGCGGAGATTCTGAAGCAGATGCCGGAGCTTCCTGAAGCACGCCGCGCGCGGATGATTGCGGAGTATGAGATTTCAACGCAGGACGCTGCTACTCTGACGGCCACGCGGGCGTTTGCAGACAAATTTGAGACAGCCGCGAAGAAAGCGAAGAGCCCGAAGCGCGTTGCTTCTCTGCTGACGAGCGAGTTGACGATGCGACTGCGGCTTGCGGGGCTGGAGTTGGAGCAGTCTCCTGTATCGATGGACGGCGTCGTGATGGCGGCGGACCTGGCGGAGTCGGGCGAGCTTTCGAGCAAGATGCTGAAGCAACTACTAGATAGCGCGTTTGAGAAGAACGAAGATTTTCCTGTGGTGTATGAGCGGGAGAAGCCGCAGCAGATCTCGGACGCAGGAGCGATCGAGACGATGATCGATGAGGTGATCGCGGCGAATCCGAAGCAGGTGGAGCAGTATCGCGGCGGAAAGAAGACGGTTTCGGCGTTCTTTGTGGGGCAGGTGATGAAGCTGTCGAAGGGACAGGCGAATCCTGCGCTGCTGAACGAGCTGGTGGTGAAGAAGCTGGATAGTTAGAGGCGAAAACTTTCCATAACAGCCGGCTTGAGGTTTAATGACCGGATGCGAGTGCGCTCTTTGTTGACAGGGAGTGTTTGGCGCGTAGCCTCGTCGGTGATCCTGCTGACAGTGATCGGCTGCAACTGGGCCGATGTGGGTTACTCTGTGCCTGAGGGGCCGTTGCCACCGAATACGATCTTGTTCTCGCAGATGATGCGGGAGCTGTCGGCGACGCCGGGATTTACCGATGGGTTGCTATCGCATCTGAACGAAGCCGCGATGAATGGACCGGCGCTGATGACGCCGAGGTTGGTCCGGCGACTGAAAAGAATGATGATCGGCCGGGACTGGCAGGGAATGAATCGGTTTCCTGGGTGGACGATGCGCGCTCTGAATCCGACGGCGAATCTTGCCGACAGGCTAACGAGGGGGCGGAGTAACGGCACCGATGGGGCTGTAGAAGAGCCGGTGGGCAACAGCAAATCTTTAGAAGAGGCAAAAAAGTGGGTCGATGTAGAAACGTACCCACTGGATAAAGCAGTAACGATCAGCCTGGATGAGCCCTCCACGCTGCCTCCCTTCTCGACTGCAGATGTGATGACCAACCTGGGCGCTGGAGTCACCGTGAGGGATGGTGCGGATCCGGTTCGCGCCCCAATGCATCCGGAGAGCCAGCGGCTGGTGAATGTGTTGAATCGCGTAAGTATGAACGGGGTGGAGGGTGCTGCTCCTGCGACGGTAACGATTGAGGGAAAGAACGCTACGACGCCAGAAGCTCTGATGCAGGCGTTGATGGACACGGGACACACCGTTGTCGTGCAGGATGGACGGTACTTCGCCAACTTTGGACACTTCCGCTTCCACGGGCAGGATGTGATTATGCCGTTCTGGCTGAACATGCAGATGCTTGTGCCCGGAACGGTGCGGCCACTGCTTGTTCCGGCAAGCCATGCCGAGTACGAGTGGGAGATTCGCGGGCCGAAGATCAATGCTCATGTGAGCTGGTTTTTCGGAGTCGATGGCAAGGCGGAGTTTCGAACGATGGACTCGCTGAACCAGGCATGGGTGTTGGGCCGCAATGCGCATGAGTATCGTGGAGCAGATGCTCTTGAGGTGACGCGACTGATCGGGCTGATGACGGTTGCCTATGCCCATCAGCATATTCGGCGACCGGAGTTGCCGTTTGGCGGATACTATCCGCTGGGTGTCTGCCAGGACGCAGTAGCGGCGATCGAGAAGAGGATGACTGGCAAGGTGACGCTGTTCCCGATTACGGCGGACCCGTCGCTGTTTGATGATCCTCGAGATGCGGAGGTTAACGCTCTGATGCATGCCACTCCGAACGATAGGGAAGGTGGCTTGCCAGAACCAGAGCGAGTGTTTGGATCGTTGCCGACGACAGACTTCAATGCAGTCACGATTCCAGGACTTGCGACAGATCTGATAGCGACGCACAACGCGTGGGAGAATGGATCGCTGATCCGAACTCCAACCTGGGTTGGAAAACTGGCGGCGCAGTTGATTAGTGGTGTTGTGGGAACAACGCTGATTGTGGTACTTGCGCTGGTCTTACGCAAGCTGAAGAAGAAGCGGAAACAAGTAACCGCAGCATAAGTGACGATGCAACTCGACCTATTCGTGCTGCCCTCTTAGATAAGAGGGAGAATATCCATGGCCACGAAGAAGGCAACCAAGAAATCCATCAAGAAAGCAGTGAAGAAGTCGCCGGCGAAGAAAGCGTCGGCGAAGAAGTCGAGTGCAACGCGCAAGTACAGTCCGTCGGTAGGCACGGACGTCGAGCGCGAGATGAAGGCGATGAAGCAGGGCAAGCTGAAGAGCGGACGCAGCGGAAAGAAAGTGACGAGTCGCAAACAGGCAATTGCGATTGCATTGTCCGAAGCGCGTAAAGAAGGAAAGAAGGTTCCTCCGCCGCCAAAATAATTTCTAAGAAGGTTTTGGCGGCGGGGCCAGAGCTATTTCTTGTCCGAGCTCGCGGGTGCCGGGGTTGATGCCGTTGTAGATGCGGCTGGAGCGGAACTGGCCGAAGAGCTCTCGGAGCTGGAGGATGATTTGCCGGAGTCCGACGAGGAACCTTTGCTCTCGCTGGATGATTTTGGTTTGGCGTTGCCGTAGCCGTCGGCGTACCAGCCTCCGCCTTTGAAGCTGACGGCGGGCGCAGAGAGGACGCGCTCGAGATGACCGCTGCAGTGGGGGCAGATGGTGATCTCGGGGTCAGAGAATTTCTGGATCTTTTCAGTGCGTTCGTGACACTCGGTGCATTCGTATTCGTAAAGCGGCATGGTTATTCGTGTTTCCTGTTAGTCGAGATGCATTTTTAGTGTATCGCTTTGTGCAATTTCAAGGCTCCTGCAGAGGGTGGCGTTCGGGCAACATGCTGTGATGCAGTATGCGCGAGACGAAGATCCCTCGAGGAGTTTCCCGATAAAAGACAACGTGCTGCTGCTGTTCCATCCGACGCAAGGCTGGCCGACTGGGGTGCCACAAGCGGCCCAACTTCGGAGTTCTGGCAAGGCGTTCACAACACGATTGGATTTGATCGAGATAACGATCCGCCTGTTTGACGCCCCAGGTTGAGACTGTGTAATCGTCGATTGCCTTTAGGTCAGATTCCGCACGTTTGGAGAAAGTGATTTCAGGCAATCTTTACTCGCCTTTGGTTTGGCACCTTTCTTGATTGCCTGATGCGCTCAAAGACGTTGCCTTTTGCGATACCGCTGGTCTCTCCCTCATCAAGGGCTTGAAGGAGCATCGCAAGTCTGGCGTCGTATTCTTTCTCTTCGCGCTCAAGACTACGCAGCGCCGCGCGAACAACCTCGCTCGCGTTCTCGTAACGACCGTTCTCGATCTTTGCGGCGATAAACCTGTCGAGTTCGAGTGTCAGGTTGATGTTGCGGGTGGGCATGAACGTCTCCTAAAGCGAGAATACGCCGACTGGCAAAGATTGCCAACCGGCGTATTTCGTTATTTGAAGAGGGTGAGGTTAGAGCTTGCCGAGTTCGATGAGCCGAACGCTGGCGATGGCCTCGACCTTGCGGAGGGCTTCGACGGCGGCGTTGGCAGATGCAGCATTGGGGACGTCGATCTGCACGACCGCCAGAGCCTGGCCTTGCGGGACTCGCTGCGAGCGGGTAGAGCGGCCCAAGGCGAAGTTGGCGATATTGACGGAGTGCTCGCCGAGGATGGTGCCGATGCGGCCGACTACACCGGGAACGTCGTGATTGCGGATGGCGACAAGCGTGCCGGTGAGTGGGGCTTCGATGTCGATGCCGTCATAGGTCAGCAAGCGAGGCGAGGTTCCGTGGAGGACGGTCGCCGAAGCGCTGGTGTCGCCGTCGGATGAGTGGAGGACGAGCTTGAGGACAGAGCCTGCGCCGCCGGTGGTGAACTCCTTCTTGTCTTCCTGGATGCGGATGCCGCGCTCAGCTGCGAGGGCAGCGGCGTTGATACGGTTGGCGGTGCTCTTTGCCTCGCCGTTGCCTTCAGAGCCGGCGAAGATTCCGGCGATAGCGGCGTTGCGGATGAGATCGGTCTTGCCGCTGGCGATGCGGCCAGTGTAGGTGATCTGGATGTTTTCGAGGTTGCCGGGGGTGCCGTGGGAGAGGAAGTGACCGAGGCGTTCGGCCATCTCGATGTAGGGGGCGACCTCGAGGTACTCCTCGTGCGAGAGCGACGGCAGGTTGACAGCGTTCTGGACTACGCCGAGCTTGAGGTAGTCGCGGACCTGCATGGCAAGCTGGATGCCGATGGCTTCCTGGGCCTCGTCGGTGGCTCCAGCGATGTGCGGCGAGAGGATGACGTTGTCGAGGTCGAAGAAGGGCGACTCCTTGAGCGGCTCCTGGCGAAAGACGTCGAGAGCGGCACCGCCGACCTTGCCCGACTTGAGGGCTTCTGCAAGGGCGGATTCGACGATAAGCTCGCCGCGGGCGCAGTTGATGATGCGAATGCCCTTCTTCATGATGGCGATCGAGGTGGGGTTGATCATGCCCTCGGTCTGGGTGGTGAGACCGACATGGAGCGTGAGGTAGTCGGACTGCTTGAAGATGTCGTCGATGGAGACGAGGGTGACGTCGTTCTCACGGGCGATGACCGGCGCGATGAACGGGTCATAGCCGATGAGCTGCATGCCGAAGCTGCGGGCCCGACGGGCGACTTCAAGGCCGATTCGTCCGAGGCCGACGATACCGAGGGTCTTGCCGCGAAGCTCCTGACCCTGAAGGGATTTTTTCTCCCACTTGGCCTGGTGCATGGTGGCGTTGGCGCGCGGAATGGCGCGGGCGAGCGAGATCATGAGGCCGAGGGTGAGTTCGGCGACGGCGACGGCGTTGGCGCCGGGGGTGTTCATGACGACGATGCCGCGGTGGGTGGCGGCGTCGGTGTCGATGTTGTCGACGCCTACTCCGGCGCGGCCGATGACGCGGAGCTTGGGGGCGGATTCGAGGAGCTTGGCGTCGGCCTGAACGGCGGAGCGAACGACGAGGGCGTCGGCGTCGGCGAGTTCGGCGGCAAGGCCATTTTTGATCTGGTCAGGCGTGACGACGTTCCAGCCGGGCTCCTGCTGGAAGACGGCTAGGGTGGCGGGCGAGACTTTTTCGGCGAGGACAATCTTCATTGGCACAAACCTTCCAGAACTGAGTTTTGCTGGTGAAGGGTATCCCCCCACCCCGACCTAATTGTGCAAAGTCTTCAAAAGAGGAGACTTAGGTTTGGACTTAGGGGCTTATCCGGTGGGATTTCCGCGCAAAGTCTTGGAACCATGGGAGTTGTCCACGCAGGGAGCAGCACTCGTAAATGGTTCCAGATCATTGTAGCGAATGGGCCGCAGTAGCCGAGGGGTAAGGGAATGGGAGCACCCGGCTATTTCGATAGTGGCGGAATTTTGATCTCGAAGATGGTGGGCCATTGTTTGCCGGTGACGAAGAGACGGTGGCGCTGAGCGTCGTAGGCGATGCCGTTGAGCACGGACTCGTCGTCGATCTTCTGGTCGGCAGGCAGGAGGCCGGTGCAGTCGATCCAGTCGATGACGTGGCCGTCGGCGGGCGATCGATGCGGGCGATGCGGTCGGAGTGCCAGATGTTGGCGTAGATGACGCCGTTGATGTATTCGAGCTCGTTGAGCTGGTCTATGAGCATGGGGCCGTCGTGGACGACGATCGAACGGGTCTCGGCGAAGGTGGCGGGATTGCGGAAGCGGAGGGTGGAGGTGCCGTCGCTGGTGATCAACTCGGTGGCGGTGCGGGTGATGCCCCAGCCCTCGCCGTCGTAGTGGAAGGTCGCGAGGGTGCGGAAGGTGGCACGGTCGAAGACGAAGCCGGTATGGGTCTGCCAGGTCCACTCGATGAGGTTGGGGCCGAAGTCGATGATGCCTTCGCCGAAGTACTGTGGAGGGATCTCGTGGCGCTGGAGGACCTTGCCGGTGGCAGGATCGGTGACGAGGATGGCGGAGTGGCCCTCGCGGCCGGTGCCTTCGTAGAAGCGGCCGTTGAGGTAGAAAAAGCCTTCGGTGTAGTTGTCGGTGGAGTGGGGGAGCTTTGCGAGGACTTTGCAGGGGGAGACTGGAGCGGCAAAGGCCGGGAGGCTGGTGACGATTAGAAGAAGGGCGAGTTTTGCGTAGAATTTCGAGTGGACTGGCGTGCGATCGGGCAAAGGCTGCTCGGATGAAGGAATGAGGTACGAAGGAGGTTAGATTATCAGTGATCGGTGTGGCGAATGTAATTTTGGAAGGACTAAGCTTCACGGAGCGTGAGAGGATTTATGTATGAGTGATTTCATTCCGAAAGCAGGCGGCATAAAGATAGGCGGCCTTGGCCCGAAGGCACAGAAGCTGCAGGCGGCGCGCGAGAAGGCCGCGCGTCTGAATAGCGGCACAAAGGCGATTCCCGGTGCATCGACGGCGTCGGTTAAGGCGAAGGACTCGTTTACCGGCACGAAGAAGACTACCTTCCAGCGGAAAGCGGTCTAGCGGAGGTCGCGGCCTTCTTTATGACCTGCCTCTATGCGAAGAAATGAGGCAGGAACGAGCTTAGGTTGTCGGTAATGGGCGTTCCGGACTCGCGGATGCCCATGCCGCAGCATTCCTGATCGACCATCCAGAGGCCGAGAACGGGGTGGCGGGGGCTCCTGTTCTTCTCGGGAAAGACGGCCTCGGGTGCGAGGGCCTGGACGATCTGGTGGCCCTGGTAGGGGCCTTCGGTGCTGGCGATGGTGGCGTTGTTGCGGACGACAGTGACGTTCGCGCCCTCGCGGGAGAAGAGAGGCTTGCGGACGTAGTCGCGCAGGGTGCTGGAGCCGGTATCGAAGTGGGCTTCGAGGAGCAGCTCGTGGTTGGGGTAGAGCTGCCAGAGGATGGGCAGGATCCCTTTGTTGGAGAGAAGCATCTTCCAGATGGGCTCAATCCAGCGGGTGGATTGGTAGCTGTCGATGGCGTGGATGCCGAACTCTTCCTGCACCATCGCCTCCCACGGATAGAGCTTGAAGATGGAGAACATGTCGTGCTCGTCGGGATCGACGAAGGCTTGCTGGGCGTCGTTCCAGCCAATCTCATGCATGAACATCTGGAGCGTCTTGAGACCGGCCTGCTGAGCCGTGTCGCGGAGGTAGACGAGGGTGAGCTGGTCTTCCGGGTTATCGAGTCCGGCAAAGTAGATGGGCTTCGATAAGTAAGGATCGATGTCCTTCCACTTGGCGATGAGCTTTTCGTGGATGGAGTTGAACTGGTCTGGTTTGGAGGCGAGAGAGGTGCCGAGTTCTTCGAGCCAGCTCCACTGGATGACGGCGGCTTCGAGGAGAGATGTGGGGGTGTCGGCGTTGTACTCGAGAAGTTTTGGAGCGTGGCCGCTTTGTGCTCCGGCCCAGCTTAGGTCGAAGCGACCGTAGAGGGCGGGTGGCTCGTTCTCCCAGGCCCACTCGATGGCGGGGATGGCTTCGACGGGGATGTCGAGTTCGGTGTAGCGCTTCTCGTCGATGACGTGCTGGGCGGCGGCGAGGCACATCTCCTGCAGGGTGTTGCCCGCGGCTTCTAGGGTGTCGATCTCTGCGGCGGTGAACTGGTAGGCGGCGGACTCGTCCCAGTAGGGGCGGTCCATTCCTTCAGCGTCGGGCGTGTGGAAGGTTAGGCCAGCGGATTCGACTTTTTGTTGCCAGTTGTTGCGAGGTGTGAGGGGGATGCGTTGCATTATTCTCCTGCTCCGCCGCCGTGGCCGCCTTCGCCGTGACCGCCTTCACCGCCGCCGTACGAGTGGCCGAAGCCTCCGCGAGTGGTGACGCCGGAGCGATTTGCGTAGCTGTGGCCCTCCGCCGGGACGTTGCTGCCGCCGCCGACTACGCTGCCGAGACCGTAGCCTCCCCAGCCGCCGTAGTAGTAGTGGTAGAGCGGGATGAGGGGGAGGATGCCTCCGCCAGTTCTCGGTGGCTGCTGCTGATTGGGCTGCTGGGGTTGATTAGCGCAGAGGCTGTCGTCGACGACTTTGTTGTTCTCGTCGACGCAGCGTTGCATTTCGGGTTTGCGACAGCCGATCGTCATGGCGAGGGCTGCCGAAGCGAGAAGAGGTGCGGCTACTTTGGTCGAGCGTTTCATCGGGTCGCACCAGAGTATCAGGCGGAGACCGCGGATTTCGCGTTATTGCAGCTTCTTCAACTCCGGATACTGCGCAAATGTCCGCCGCTGGTCATCCGCCGACAATTGCGCCAGCGGCCGGGGCTTGTCCTGCGGGCGCGTGCCTTTCTGATTCAGCACATTCATCAGGCTCCACTCGCGCTGCAGTGTCTGGGGCTCCTGCGCCGGCAGATCGTAGCGCGTAAAGTCGATGACCATCGGCGCCTCGTTCTTCGTCCAGTTCCGCAGCAGCGCCAGACGAAACTCGCGATTCATGTACCAGTTGATTTCCAGCTCTTTTTCAGACCCCGGCGCGCCGGTTCCTCGCGCATCGAACCGATAGTTCAACGACGCATTGTTCGGAGTGTGCTCGCGCCACTTCAGGCCGAACTCGCCCTCCGTGAGCACGCTGGTGTCCGGCCATCTGTCCCTTACCGCCTGCAGCCAGTAGGTCAGGTCTTCGTCGTGCCCGACCGACACCTCCCAGATGCCTGTGACCCAGCCAAATCCGTTCAGAGCGTGGCCCCGGTCGAAGTGCATCGCCGTGGTGTCCATCATCTCCTTACGGCCCGCATCCGTCCCCAGATTGCCGACAGCTTCGATCGGGCCCACGCCCAACCGGCTGTTAAACTTGCCCTCGAATCCCTCCCGCCGCGCCGTCAGAAAGTCGCAGGTCCACCCGTCCAGACACACGCAGTCGATGAAATCCGCCGCTCCCTGCGCTGGCTTCAGATAGTGCTCGCGGCTCGGATAGTACGGATAGCAGATGCCCCCGTCGCCATCGCCATGGTCGATGCCGTGCTGGCTCCAGATCTGTCCCTGGCAGACATGAATGCCCTCCTCCGTCGCAAGGTATCGCTGGTTCTCCGCATCCATAAAGCCCGCCACGATGCACTGCGGACGATACCCGCCGCCCACCATGGTGGAGATCATGCCCAGCGCCTTGCGAATCGTCTCGCGGTTATTGGCCCGCGTGTCATACATGGGCGCGAAGTAGCCGCCCGGGATGAAGGTGATCTCGTCGCCATACCGGTCGTGATACGACGCCAGAAGACGCCGCGCGTCTTTGTACTCCTGCCGGTTGTCGATCAAGGCCAGCCAACTGATCGCCCACGTCATCCGGCCGTTCGGGCACCCTCTGGCGAACGCTTCTCTCCGCGAACGAATATGGGCCGGGCTGTTGTCGGGAGCTTCGTCTTCGCCGATCGAACGAGTCGGCGTCACCTCAATCTGGTTAACACGAACAACAGAGACGTGGGTGATGTATCGGCCGCCGAGTGGAGAGGGTGGCGCAAAGGCGAGCGCTTTTTGTGATGGTGTTAGTACGGTGGTGGCTGCCGCGCCGACGGCGTTGATCAGGAATTGTCGTCTGCTATAAGCGTTGTCCGTTGCCATATTTTAGAAGTCCGACCTTCTCAGGGCGCGTATCCCGCAGGAGCGGCCGCCCCACGAAAGCATATAGCAGCATCGCGTTCTAGTGAGGTAGATAACTGAAGCCTGAGTCTCGATGTCGTAGAGTGCCCTCTTCAAATTCCCAACGGCCGTCTTTTTCGCCCTGCTCGATGAGAGACGCAATCGGTCTCATCGTGACCGATCCAGGTATATGAAGAGAGATGAATCGGCGACTAACTAGTTCCGATGGGCATCCCAAGTCGCGAAACATCTTTCGTACCTTCGAGATCTCTTCTTCATCGGAGACGAACAGACGAAATGTACTGTTCGACGACGCTTCAACGAGTTCAGAAAACACTAGTCTTCCATCCTCTTCTATCACTGCTGCAACGAGATCTCCGTCGCTTACGCCGAGCACATAGAACGGGATGTTATCAATCCGATAGCGTCCTTCGCCCAAGTCGACTGCCCAGAGATTCTCGCGAGTTACTGGAGGCCAGCCGTCTTCGTCCTGTTCCAAGTAGAAGCCGATTTTGACATGGTGGTGATCTGACATAGTTAAAAATCTCTGCAAGTGTCTTAAATAAAAGCCGCAGCTTCATCGAGAAGCCGCGGCCCGGACTAAGTAGCTATTTGGTCCGCTCCGCGAAGACTTTTTGGGCAGCGATCAGCCCTTTACCGAACTCGAAGCCCGCGAGGGGAAGTTTAGCAGCTACAGCCACCTGCTCCAGTGCACCGATGATGGCAATGGTGTCCATGTAGTCGAAGAAGCCGATGTGGGCGATGCGGAAGAGGTGGCCCTTCATCTCGCCCTGGCCGTCGGTGACGATGGCGGCGAACTGCGACTTGAGGCCCTTGACGATGACGCCGGAGTCGGTGCCCTCGGGAGGCAGGATGGCCGTGGCTGCGGCTGCTTCGTAGCCCTTGGGCGCGAAGAGCTTCAGGCCCATGGCTTCGGCGGCGGCGCGGGTCATGGCGGCGCAGGTCTCGGCGTTGTCGACCAGCTTCTTGCGGCCTTCGACTAGGTTGCCCTCGGCCTGTCCGGCGATGTAGTCCAGCGAGGCGCCGAGAGCGGCGATCAGCGCGACCGACGGCGTGTAGGCGGACTCGCCCTTGGCGGCGTTCTTGCGCTCCTTGCGGAGGTCGAAGTAGTAGCGCGGGTTGTAGGTGGCCTCCATGCGGTCCCAGGCGCGCTGCGAGACGGCGAGGTAGGCGAGGCCCGGAGGAATCATGACGGCCTTCTGGGAGCCGCCGATGAGGACGTCGACGCCCCAGCCGTCCATGTCGAGGTGCGTGGTGCCGAGGCCGGTGATGGCGTCGACGATGAGCAGTGCCTCGGCTGCCGTTCTCCTTGAGGAGGTTGGCGATGCCCTGGATGTCGTGGCGGACGCCGGTAGAGGATTCGGTGGCCTGGACAAAGACGGCGCGGGTCTCGAGCTTGAGGGCGGCGTTGACCTGATCGAGCGTAAACGTGCTGCCGTAGGGGGCTTCCACCACGTCGACGTGGCAGCCGAAGGCCTTGGTGATGCCGCTCCAGCGCTCGCCGAACTTGCCGGCAGTGAGGACGAGGACGCGGTCGCCGGGCGAGGTGAGGTTGGAGACGGAGGCCTCCATGGCGCCGGTGCCGCCGCTCGAGAGGATGATGACGTCGTTCTTGGTGCCGACGAACTCCTTGAGCTGGGCGAGGACGCGGGTGTAGAGGGCGCGGAACTCGGGCGTGCGGTGATGAATGTCAGCGGCTGCCATGGCGAACTGGGCGGCGGGAAGCAGGGGCGTCGGGCCAGGAGTGAAGAGGCGAGTTTTCCGGATCATGAGTTTATTGTAGCGAGTCAGACAGTCGGCCAGTTAGCAAGTCGGCGGTTAGCGGAACTTATAATCGGATGTTGATGTTTATGAGGGCGAGAAGGTTATGACGATTGGCGAGAAGATTCAGACGGATATTGTTACGGCGATGAAGGCTCGGGATGAGCACAAGCTGACCACGCTGCGGATGGTGAAGTCGGCGCTGAAGAACAAGGAGATCGACAAGCGCGAGAAGCTGAGCGACGCCGAGGAGACTCAGATCCTGACGACGCTGATCAAGCAGCGCAAGGAGTCGGTGGAGTCGTTCGCCAAGGGCAACCGGCCCGAGCTGGCGGAGAAGGAGCGCGTGGAGATCGGGATCATCGAGGCTTATCTGCCGCAGGCTGCGGGCGAGGACGAGATTCGTACGGTGGTGCAGAATGCGATTGATCAGATGACCAAGAATGCTGGAGGAGTAAGGCCGGGGCCCAGGGACATGGGAACCGCAATGCAGCTGGTTCAGCAGTGGATCCGGGCCGATGGAATGCGAGCCGATGGCAGGCTGGTCAGCGAGCTGGTGAAGGCAGAGCTGGCGAAGTAAGTTCGACCACGGATCTTCGCGGATGACACGGATTGAAAACAAAAATGGATTGAAAACAAAACGGGACTCTCCCGCTTACTTTGGTCTTGCTAAAAAGCCGGGGGGCAGTGTTATATCTACCTGACCGGAAGACAGATGTTGGAGGATTGACGAAATTCTCCCTTGGGTTTGTGTGGGCCGCGTAAGAGGGAGATGCGCCGATGGGCGGGCTCTCCTGTTCTCTTTCAGACACGAAAAAGGAGATAGGCGAATGGCGAATTTTACTTATGGCGATGCTGGTTTGGCGCTCACCAAAAAATTTGAGGGGTGCGTTTTGACTGCCTATGCGGATCAGGGCGGCGTCTGGACGATCGGGTACGGGCATACCGGGCCGGGCGTGCATGCCGGGCTGACGATCACGCAAGATCAGGCCGACGCCTTCCTCGAGAGCGATGTCGCCGGATCGGTCGCTTGCGTGAACAGGCTGGTGTCGGGAACCATCAACCAGAACCAGTTCGATGCGCTGGTGGACTTTGTGTTCAACCTCGGTTGCGCAAGCCTGTCGCAATCGACCCTGCTTCGCTATGTGAATACGGGAGACTTTGCGGATGCTGCGACGCAGTTTCTGCGCTGGGACCATATTCGCGGCGTGGTGATCGCAGGATTGACGCGACGACGGCAGGCAGAGGCGGATCTGTTCAACACGGCGGTTTGATGCCGCCCCTCAACGCGTCGAGCTTACGCTGAAGCATTCAATCCAAAAGCAACTGCTGTCACCTATGCGCGAAGGGTGAAGCGGTAGAGCCAGCTGCCTCCGCACCACTGGGGGTAGTTGGTGCCCCATGCGTTGTTGAAGAGGTTGATGTGGATGCCTGAGGTGAGGACAGGCAGGTCGAGCGAAAAGTTAAGCGGCGACCGCTGGCCAAGGGCTACGACAGGCGCGTCGAGCGTGGCGAGTTCGAAGGAGCCGGAGGGGTCGGCGTATCGGATGTTCTCCGCGATGGAGTGCATGTTGCGGTTGCCGCCGCGGACGACATCGGCGATACGGATGGACTGACCGGACTTTTCAAGTACCCAGCCGGAGGATTGCGGGGCGTCCGGCGCAAAGGTGAGCCACATGGCTTCGGGCAGGCGGTTCTCAGGCTTGTCGAAGGTAGACAGCGTCAGGTGAATGACCGGCTCGTCGTCGGGGAGGGTAAGGTCGAGGTAGATGGTGGCGGGAGGCGCAGTGATCTGCGCATCTTCAGGCTTGATGTTGGTCTTGAGCTCTAGGAGGAGTCGATGGCTCTTTTCCGCGGCGCCAGTCCATGCCTGCGTGAGAGTTGGGTGCCATTCGGCTGAGCGGGCTCCGAAGTGCTCGATGTTGGGTTTGCCGAAGTCCTGGGGGGCCCACCACTCCTTGCTCTGAACGTAGGTGTCGAGGAAGCGGGCGAAGTCTTCGGCGGAGAGGGTCTGGTAGGTGAAGAGAGCGAGGGGGCGAGTTGGAGACGCCCACTCTTTGCCGGTCTTGCGGTTTTTGAGGCCGACGATGGCTCCGGTCTGCGGGTCGATGGCTAGAGCGTAATGGCGGGATTCGAGGCTGATGGGGCCGGTCTGCGATCTCGACAGCGGCTGGAGGCCCGCGTGTGAAGGAACCTGTGGGGTCAGCTGCTTCAGAGACTGCTCAGCCTGGGTGCGGAGAGCCCCGGGAAGCGTAGCGATAGCCTCCGGGGTGTTGTCGCGCTTCTCCTGCCACGAGATCACCATGGTCTTGTAGCCGGGAAATTTGACGGGGTCGGCGAGGGCCAGTTGAAGGTCATGCGGGGTGTAGTGGTCGTGGTCCAGATAGGTCTTGGTGTCGGTGCCCCAGGTGTGCTCGACGTCGAGCAGGAAGCGGCCAAGGAGCTTGCGGTCGGTGGCATCGCCGGCGGCGAACTTCTTGTCGCGAAGCCACTGGCGGCGGAGGCGTGAGACCTCACGGTAGGCGGCGAGCTTGGGCGGGTCGCTGGGCACACCGTAGATCCACGTGTCTCCGATCTCCTGCGTGACAATGGGGAGCTGCGAGCGGATGGGCTCGGTGGCCGCGGCGACATCGCTGAGCGTCGCAGCCTGAATGGTGGCGTTGGGAAATTGTGCGCGAAGGCGGTCGAAGGTCTTGCGAATCTCGTCGAGCGAGTGGGGCCCGGCGTTGTCGTTGGCCATCTCCATCGCAAAGACGGTAGTTGTGCCGGGGATCGGGACGACTCCGCCGTAGTTGTGATGGTGGTAGACCATGACGATATCGGCACCGGCAGGGTCGCGCCAGAGAAAGATGGGTAGCACTTCAGGCGGCGTGCTGGCGGCGTTGACGCCGATGTCGAGGAGGCGAACTCCGGCGGCGGCAAGCGGGGAGATAATGCCGCGAGTGTGACCGGGAACGTCGGACATCTTGGAGCCGGTCGTCTTTTTGCCGAACCTGGAGTCGAGGGCAGCGGAAAGGGAGAGGCCCCCGGCAATAAGCGTGGGGTCGAGCAACTCGGTCTGCCAACTGAATGGGATGGCGTGCCAGGCGATGTCCCCGGCGGCGATAGCCTGCTCCATGGCGCGGCGCTGGGCGGGAGTAGCTTGCTCGAGGTACTGGTACAGGAGCCATGAACCGGTGGTCCAGGTGTAGTGGTCGGGACCGGACTGGCGGAGGGTTGCGGCGGTGGCCATAGCCGCGGGGTAATAAACATCGAAGTATTTGCGGATGATGTTGGCCTGGGTGTCGATGAAGCCCACATCCAGATGGCATTTGGAGACGACGAGCACTCGGGTAACCTTAGCGGGCTCGGGTGGGGCGGGTTCAGCGAGGAGGGTACGGGTGGTCGCGGCTCCGGCGGTAAGGACGGCTAGTTTGAGCAGTTCGCGGCGGTGCATTGGTCTCCTGTTGGTCCTGAACAGGTGTATCACTTTTTGAGGCGTCGGTGAGGGAGGGCACGACAACGGCGGAATTCTGTTGCATTCGGCTAGAATCGCGGTGTCGAAAGGAGTAGATATGCCTCCTACGCTTGGAAACGGAAAGATCTGCTACATCGAGCTACTAGCGATTGATGTGGCGCGATCGGCTGAGTTCTACTCGAGTGTCTTTGGGTGGAAGATGCGACAGCGCGGGGATGGCGCGACGGCCTTTGATGATGCAGTCGGCGAGGTGAGCGGTGCGTTTGTGCTGGGACGGCCGCCTTCATTCCAGCCGGGGCTTCTTGTGTACGTGATGGTCGATAGCGTAGCCGCGACGGTGGACGCCGTAGTGACGAACGGAGGCGAGATCGTGCAGCTGATTGGAGCGGATGCGCCTGAGATTACGGCCCGGTTTCGGGACCCAGGTGGGAACGTGATTGGGCTCTATCAGGAACCTGTTTGATGGTTCTTTCGGCTTTATCGAACAGGTAAGAACAGACAGGTAGGAGCGACTTATGATCGCAAAAACAGTTTGGAAGCAGGAAATGGAGTTTGACGGCCTCTCTGAGAGCGGCCACACTCTCACGTTCGACGCCGGAGCCACGCATGCCAAGGGGCCGTCGCCCATGGAGGCAGTTCTGATGGCCCTGTGCGGCTGCACCTCAGTCGATGTCATATCCATCCTGAAAAAGAAGCGCGAGCCACTGACCGGCCTCACAGTATCCGCAACCGCTGAGCAGGCCGCCGCACCGCCGCGCATCTTTACCAGGATCAATCTGGTCTACCTGATCAGCGGTGCCGTCTCAAAGAAGGCTGCCGAAGACGCGGTCTCGCTCTCGAAGAACAAATACTGCTCGGTCTCGAGGATGTTGGAGAAAGCCGTCCAGATCGACTATGTCATCGAATACTCCGATGACTCCAGCCTTACTCGCGGATAATTTTTACGAAGACGCCGTCGGGCAGACTGGCGTTGCCGAGAATGTGAACGACGCCGTCCTTGGTAAAGCCGCGGAGCATGGCATCGGCCTTGGGATAGGGGTTGGGTGGGGCCTCTGATTTGTTCGGATACGGAGTGGCCTTGGGAGCAGGCGCGGGTTGACCGGGGGCCGGGGAGCGCTTCATGCCGCGGTCCATGGCCTCGTTAGCCAGGCGGTCGGCGTCCTTATTCTTGTGGCGGAGCGCATGACTGATCTCGAAGCCTTCGAGTTTGGCGATACGGTTTTTTGCCTCTTGCCACAGGGGTTTGAGGTCCGGCGAGTTGACCTTGTACTTGCCCTGGATCTGCTTGACCATCAACTCGGAGTCCGAGACGACGCGGAGGCGGGGGTGGTGGTGGTCGATAGCGTACTGGAGGGAGGCCAGAAGGCCGGAGTACTCGGCATAGTTGTTGGTGCGGACACCGAGGAACTCGCTCAAGCTCGGCAAGGACGTTACCGTTGGCGTCCTGAATGAGCGCTCCGAAGCCGGCCGGGCCGGGGTTGCCGCGGGCACCGCCGTCGCAATGAGCGCTGATCCAGTCTTTCGAATCTTTGGGTTGAGCAGCAGGGGTCTGGGCGAAGAGACTGGGCGTGGCGGGACGGTGGGACATGAGGTGAGTTTACCGGAGCGACTTGAGGAGAATGGCTTTTGATAGCCGGATGACGCAGCGAGACAGTTCTTCCTAGGCGGAGGATTTTTCCGTTGCGCTGAGACGGCTGAGAAACAGGTCCATGGAGCCACCCTGAATCACGATGGAGAAGACGACTACGACATAGGTGGTGGCGAGAATCCAGGTACGTCTCCTGGTCTGGAGGCACGGAGAGAGCGAGGGCAATCGATAGACCTCCGCGAAGTCCACCCCAGCTTAGGGCGAGGAGGGAGCTCTGGTGGTCACGGCGGAAGATACGGATGGCGCCAAGTATCAGAGCTACGACTGCCAGCCGAACCACCGTCACGATAACGATCGCGGCCATACCGGACTTGATGGATTGCCGATGAAGGGGAATGGCAAGAACCTCCAGGCCGAGCAGGACGAAGAGAACGGCGTTCTGTATCTCGTCGACGACCTCCCAGAAACTGTCGATGGTTTCGTGAGCGATGAATGCGGGTGGATGATTCTGATTGAAGCGCCGTAATGCGATACCTGCTGCGACCGCTTCGAGGGGAGCTGAAAGGTGCCAGGTGTCTGCGAGCGCGTAGCCTCCGAGAGCAAGGGATAGAGTCAGGAGGATCTCGACCTGGTAGGCGTCGACGAGGCGCATGAGGTGAGAGGTGATCCAGGCAGCAAAGACACCGAGAGCGAGGCCTCCGCCAGCCTTGAGGAGGAAAAAGATTTCGAGGTGCCAGGCGGAGGGGATGGCTCCGCGGGAGATGTCCAGCAGCGCCAGGAAGACAACGGCGCCGACGCCATCGTTGAAGAGGGATTCTCCGGCCAGTTGGGCCTGTACATGCCTGGGGACGCCGACCCGGCGGAGCATCTCGAGGACAGCGATGGGATCGGTCGGAGAGATCAGAGCTCCAAAGAACAGGCAGGGCAGCCAGGTGGCGTGGATGCCAAGGAAAGGAAGAGCCCACCACATGAGCGCCGCGATGGCGACGGTCGAGAGTAAGGTGCCAACGACGGAGAGCATTGCCACCGCAAGCCGCTCGCGCACCAGAAACTCCAGATCGAGCAGGAAGGCGCCGGCGAAGAGCAGAAGCGATAGCATGCCGTGCAGGATGAGGCTTTCGAAGTTGATCTGCTGAACCAGACTCTTGGCCCAGAGCTGGAGGCCTGGAGCATACACGCTGATGCCCATCAGACACAGCGAACTGGCCACGGTGAGGAGCATGGTGCCGATGGTGATGGGGAGCTTGAGCCAGCGTGAGCTCATCCAACCGAAGAGGGCGGCGATGAAGATCAGGAGGCTCAGGATCTGGAGTGTGGTCATCTGGACTCGTATTTACACCCTAAAGTCTACCGGGACAGTTTGCGTCTTTCGCCAGCCGGGTGCCTGCCATTCCCCCGGTCTGTAAAAACCGGGAGCTTTGGGCCAGCCGGACTGCTCACCTTTTTGAGCGGGACGGGTCTATCGAAGTGGAATCGATTTCCTGACTTCCGGAGTCAGACGCATGAATGCTGAAGCGATTGGGATGAACCCCGGCGGGCCGTTAACCCCGTCCATATCAGTTGGTATCCGTGGGCGGCGCACCAGCCCATTTGGATTGGCGGTAGAATCTTTGCCAATGGCAAAGGTCGCTACTCAACCCGGCACCAGGAACAGCAAGCTGACACAGGCGCAGCTTGAGGCTCGGGCACAACAGCGGATCGAGGACGATGAGCTGATCCGCGAGGCCCAAAAGGGGCAGCGAGCATCCTTCGATGCCCTGGTTCGGCGCTACGACCAGAGTGTGCTGCGGCTGGCGCTGCATATGCTGGGCAACGAGCAGGACGCTCAGGATGTTCACCAGGAGGCCTTTATCAAGGCGTACCGGCATCTGGGGAACTTCCGGTTTGAGTGCAGTTTTTACACGTGGCTGTACAGGATTGTTACGAATCTCTGCCTGGACCAGCTGCGGCGCCGCAAGAGCCGGCGGGAAGATCCGGCAACGGTGCTGGATGCCAGTGGCGATGAGATGGATTTGATGGCCAACATCACCGACGACCGCGCGATGGCGAATCCCGCCCGAGAGCTCGACCGGAAGATGATGGGCGAAAAGATCAAGGACGCGTTGGACAAGCTGACGCCCCGCGAACGAACTGTATTTGAGCTGAAGCATTACCAGGGTCTGAAATTACGCACGATTGGCGAGATGTTGAATACGACCGAAGAGACAGCAAAAAACACGCTGTTTCGGGCGACGCGAAAGCTGAGGACCAATCTGGCGGATTTGAAGGCGTAGCGAAAGCAGTGGCCGAGCGAAGAGTCCAGAAGAGACTTGAGCGGGCGGAAGGAAATTTTTTGAGGCTGGTTGAGGTATTGAGCAATGAAGTGTGAAACGGCACAAGAGAACATCATCCTGGCGCACTACGGTGAGTTGCCGGATGAATTGACGGGAGCTCTGGAGCAGCATCTGGTGATCTGTGACGATTGCCGCCACGAGCTGAGTGCATTGCAGGCAGTAGAGGAGCGGCTGGCGCTGCTTCCGGTTGCAGAGCCTGATCCCAATATGCTGGCGCAGGCGAGGATGCGACTCGACGATGCGCTGGACCTGATTCCGCCGGGTGGATTCTTTCAGCGGCTGCGGACCAATTTCTTTACATGGGTAGGACACGTGCAGAGCGCGCCGGCGCTGGCGACGCTGCTGGTCGGCGTTGGCTTCCTGTCAGGAACCCTTGTCAACGAGTACCAGACGAAGCATGGTTACGTACCGCCGCCCGCAGGAACAATTAGCCATCCGACCGAAGGTACCGTTGCCAATGTGACCGGCATCGTACAGATTCCAAACTCCGAACTGGTCCAGGTGAACTATAACCGCCTGGTTCCTGAGACGCGCGAGGGATCGCTGGATAGCACGGAGATTCGTGATGTGCTCTTGAAGGGAATGAGTCCGGCGACGGCCAGCGATGTGCGAACTGATCTGGTTTCGCTGTTGGCAAACGAGTGCAAGGTAGGGCATGAGTGCGTTGGCGGCGGCGATCCCAAGAGCATGCGAAATCAGCTGCTGGTAGCGATGCGGTATGACGAAGACGCAGGGGTTCGACTGACGGCGCTGGAGGGTCTGAAGCACTATGTTGGACAGGATCCCCGGGTGCGGGATGCGATCGCCGAGTCGCTGTCGAGTGACCCTAATGCCGAAGTGAGGAAGGAAGCGATTGCGACACTGGCCGCAGTGCGGAGTGACTCGACGGTACGGCAGGTGTTGCGGACGGCTTCGACTCGGGACGAGAATGCTTATATCCGGACCGCCTCCTACAATGTGCTGCAAGGCATGGGCGATCTTCAGTAAAAACGTGTAGACGAGGGTAAGGACAATGAGACACGGCGTTGCGTTTGGCGTACTGGCTCTGACGGCGGTATTGGGGCTTTCGCGAAGCGCGGTGGCGTTTGTGGATCCAGCCTATAGTCACGCGACTGGTGGGGCGATGTCGAGCCACGGGCCACAGGGATATCTGGGCGTCGATCTTCGTGAGGTCAATGAAGACCAGGTTTCGGCGCTGAAGCTCAAGGAGCCGCGCGGCGTCGAGATCGTGAACGTGGACCACGATGGGCCTGCGTGCAAGGCTGGGCTGCGAATCCATGATGTGATTCTCCAGATGAACGGCCAGGTAGTCGATGGGGTTGACCAGCTGCGGCGGATGCTGCGTGAGACGCCTCCCGGCCGCATGGTGAGCCTGTTGTTAAGCCACGATGGGCAGCAGACAACGATCTCCGTGCAACTGGCTAATCGTGAGACGGTAGAGCGTGAGGCGTGGCAGCAGCGCTACAAGGTTCCAGAGCCGGATCCATTGCCTGAGAACGAAAAGTCCTACGGGGGGAGCGGGTTCCTAAGCCCGGGGACGGCCGGACGCGCAACCAAAGGAATGCATAACCTGCTGGGACCGACAGTGATTGTCAGTTCGTCGTTTACGGGAGCCAAGCTTGAGGTGATGGGGCCGCAGCTTGCTGAATTCTTCGGGGCCCAGGGCAGCGCGGGACTTCTGGTGCGCAGCGTGGATGCCAACAGTCCGGCGTTCGATGCAGGTCTGCGCGCAGGCGATGTCGTCGTGAAGGTGAACTCGATCTCGGTGGTAAGCGGCAGCGACTGGACCAAGACGATCCACGAGAACCGGGGCAAATCGGTGCCGGTGGTAGTGCTCCGCGACAAGAAGGAGCAGACGCTTACCCTGACACCAGACGGCAAGAAGCGGTCGAGCGTTGAGCCGGGTATGGAGCTGGAAGAGTTCTTTGGCGGCGGCGAACAGGCCCAGAAGACTCGCGAGATATTGGCACAGCTGCAGCCTCTGTTCGACTCCATGGCTGCCGATGCCCGCAGGCGGATGGAAGCTGCCCGCTACTCGCCGGAGATGGCGCAGATGATGACGCGGCTGGAGACATTTGCGGCTGATCCTCTGCTGCGGGAGAACCTCGAAACCGCCCGAAAACAGGTGGATGCCGCAGCTGAAGCGGCAAAACGCGCGATGGATGCCAACTCTCGCCTGCGAATGAACTAACAGCATCGACGAGACCAACTGGAGCGCGCTACCTCGGTTGTGGCGCCCCTTGCACGTACGGCTCCTTCGAGTTCCCCGGTCCTCCCACAAACTGCAGAGTCGGAATGCGTTCACTCATCTCAGGGAGCGCAGGAAAAGCCATGTGCGGCTCAGCCTGATACCAATAGGCAACGGAGGAATAGTTATCCGACCGTGCATTGGCATGGCCGTGCTCGATACCGGCGCGCATCGATTTCTTAAACGGGATGGGAGAGTCGAGATGGAAGCGATAGACGCTGGAGCGTTCACCCGCAAGCTCCCGCCCGACCACCGGCGAACCATGCAGCGGAAACTGGGCGGGCGTCCCAAAATCCCAGGCCCCCAGAAAGTAGTCCTCTGATCCCGTACCGACGAGCGAAGGCGTGGTCGCATCGTCGATCAAGAACATGTCATTGCCTTCACCCCACCAGCCATCCTGATTCTGAAGCACCGACATCGTGACCCCGACGAACTGTCCGTGGCCTTTAGCCTCAAACCACTCATAGTTGTCCTTGCCGTCGAGGTTACGCCGGTAGTTCACCTGCGGATCGCCGTTCGTGTACCAATCCTTTGCCCATCCGTGGTTGGGATAGGCCTGACGATAGTTCGCATGAAAGTAGAGCGTGCCGGGCGGCAGCGGATGCGAGTCCTGCCGATAGTCGATGTTCCAGTAAAGATTTTGCAGCGTCTGCTTGCCCTCGTTGGTAATCGTCACGCGAGCGTGCTTGGCATAAGGCATCGGAAACCAGCTGTTCATCGAGTGATCATTGCCAACATCAAGAACCGGCGACTGCCATCCGTAGTAGATACCATTGCCGAGGCCGAAGAAATCGCCGATGGGAGTTTCGACGCTGGGCGACTCCTCGCCGTCCCAGTAGATACGAAGGACGACGCGCTTCAGGAAGTACGGTTCGGGGGTCATTGATGGTGAACCACATGTGCGAGATCATGCCGGGACCGTCGGCCTCCATAATCGTGAGGGTTTGGCCCGGAGTTACGGTGCGAAAGTCGGAGTTCGCGCCGGTGGCTTCGCGGCTGGAGGAGCGGTGCAGCGTGTAGGTTTGTTGCTGCGTTGGGTCCGGTATCCAGCTTGGGACCTGAGCTTGGCTGAGCGAGGCAGCAAATAAAACCGGCAACAAAACGTGAAGATTGAAACGCATTTAATTACGATCCTCCGACGCTGGCGAACTTGTAGGAGCGCCTAAATTCGCAGGAAGGAGTATAGCAATCGTTGTTTTTGCGCAAAACGGAGTCGAAGGACCTGCGGGTTCGCCCACACGAACCACCAATCCTCCCCACTCAAGCCGCAAAGCTCCCCACTCAACGCTAAAACCTCATTTTGTCGCCGAATTCTATATACTTAAGAGTGTTATGTCTTCAGTCTCCACCACAACCTTAAAGCGCCCCATGACAGCGAAACGGCGCTGGAAGGCGGTTACGCGCAAGCTGCGCGAGCTGGGCTCCATCGGCTCGGCGCTGGCTTCGACGGGCCACCCCTACATGGCGCACATTGTGCCGATGCGCCGGTGCAATCTGGCGTGTACGTACTGCAATGAGTTCGACGATGTCTCCGATCCCGTCCCACTGGACGAGATGCTGCGGCGTATCGACGACCTGGGACGGCTGGGCACTTCGGTCATCACAATCTCGGGCGGTGAGCCCCTGCTGCACCCCGATCTGGACGAGATCATCGCGCGGATCAGGAAGACAGGCGCGATCGCCGGAATGATCACAAACGGCTATCTGCTGATGCCGGAACGGATTGAGCGGCTCAACAAGGCCGGGCTCGATCACATGCAGATCTCGATCGACAACGTGATGCCCGATGCGGTGTCCAAGAAGAGCCTGAAGGTGCTGGACAAGAAGCTCCAGATGCTGGCCGAGCACGCGGACTTTCACGTAAACATCAACTCGGTTGTCGGCGGCGGCATCGCAAATCCCAGCGATGCGCTGACCGTAAGCGAACGGGCGCTGGCTCTCGGGTTCAGCTCGACCATCGGGATCATTCACGACGGCAGCGGACAGCTGAAGCCGCTGGGCGAAGCCGAACGCAGTGTTTGGGACAAGGTTCGCAAGCTGACTCGGCGCAGCTACTCGCGGTTCAATCACTTTCAGGAAGCCATCGCCAACGGGAAGACGAATGACTGGCGGTGCCGGGCTGGCGGACGTTATCTGTACATCTGCGAGTTTGGGCTGGTGCATTATTGCAGCCAGCAGCGCGGGTATCCGGGCGTGCCTCTGTCGGGCTATATGACGGCGGATGTGAAGCGGGAGTTCCTGACGGAGAAGAGCTGCTCGCCGAACTGCACCATCAGCTGCGTACACCAGGTAAGCTACATCGACCACTGGCGTGCTCCGCAAAATAACTCGGTGACGCCGGGTTCTTCGCATAAGACTGGCGCAGCAGAGCTAGTGCAGATTCAGTAGAATCCGGCTGCTATTCCTGAGTTTGGGCATCTAAACCTCTGAGCAATATGCGGAGGCGTGATGATTCGCCGTCTTGCTGCTGGAGTTTTGTTATTGGTGGTTTGCGCAGGCTTCGTCTCTGCGCAGAGTTCGACTCCTGCACAAACTCAACCGCCGCGAGCCACGAGCAGGCCTTACAGCGGCGATCTCTCCATCTTTGACTATCCAGACCGCGACAAGAAGCTGCAAATCAATCGGGTCATGGATCTGCTGGGGATTACCGCAGGAAAGAATGTGGGCGATCTCGGGGCAGGGTCAGGGTGGTTTACAGTGATCGCGTCGAAGCGTGTGGGGACTACCGGTGCGGTGCTCGCCGAGGACATCAATCCGATTGCGATTGAGTACATCGGCAAACGGGTGAAGAAAGAAGGCATCGAAAATGTGCGGACGGTGCTGGGGACTGCCGACGATCCGGGCTTTCCGGCAGGCAGCCTCGATGCGGTACTGATGCTGAAGGTGTATCACGAGATCGCGCATCCCGTAACGGCGATGAAGAAGCTGAAACCCGCACTGCGATCCGGGAGCGAAGGTCGGGATCATCGACAAAAGCGGCAACGGCTCGGACCACGGAGTGAACCAGGACGTGGTGGTGAAGGAGATGGGCGAGACGGGATACACACTGGCGGGAGCGTACGACTTCACGAAGCCGGACGGCGAGGACTACTTCCTGATCTTCAAGGCAAAGTAACCGATGGTGCCGAAGTCCGATCTATATCAGCCAGTACATCATCCGCGGCTCCTTCCAACTTCGCACTCTTCTCAAAGCGTCATCCAACTCTGCCTTCCCCCCCAAAGCGTCATCCTGAGCGGAGACGCGCGCTTTTTGCGCGTCGAAGTCGAAGGACCCCGAAGGTTTACACTCACCACAGCTCTTCAGACCTTTCAACCACAAACGGCCGGGACTCCACCCAAGGCCGGAGACGAAACACCCGGTCCAGCCCTCACATGTTCGTGGTTTACCAGTACCAGAGAAGGGGCACGGTCCAGCCAAGAGAGTGGGTCTCGGTCCATTTCCTGTGGCTGCCTGCTCTAACTTGATAGTCATTAACTGTCATTCTGAGCGCAGACGAAGGACGAAAGAATCCCTGTATTTTGCTCAAAGGGCGCACCCTCTGCCAGGAAAAGACAAAAGCAACGGACGATGGGGCATCCGTTGCTTCATGAAGAATATTTCAGATTTCCACAGAATCCGTGGCATGAATTTCGTCGCGAAAAAGTGGCCGCCCGCAAACCACGTTTGCCACACTTTTTACCGCTAACCAACCACCAAACCACCACGTTTAGCGGCCATTTTTGCAAAAACCCCTGCAAAAACACACAACCACCACACCAAAAAATCTCCCGCTTATTGCTTCTGGGTTGTGGTGTGGTGAGGCTTTGCGCTCGAAGCAGTTGTGCTGCTGCCGGCCTGCGCCAGCATGGTGTCGATGGTGGCATACAGCTGGTTGATATCCGTCACCTGAACCCAGTTCTTCTGCGAAACGACCCAGATGGTGGGGGTCTGGGTGATGCCGATGCGCTCGCCCAACGTGTAGTCAGCATTGACCTCAGCGGCGAAGAGGCCGGAGGGGTCCATAACAAAGGGCATGCTCAGCTTATGGTTCTGGAAGAACTTCTGCGTGAAGTGATTGAGGTCTTCCTTGGAAGCAATCGACATCTGCGCAGCAAACACGGCCCCGCGGAACTCCTCGGCAATCTGCGGCGAGACCTTGTCCTGCAGGTAGCGAGCGGTGATGGCCGCGTCGCGGCTCCAGATGTGCATCTGGAGCGGGAAATCATGGCGAACGATCGGGATCTTATAGCGCTCGGCGGCCGCGTGCACGATGGGGTAGGCGTGGGAGCAGGCGGGGCACTCGAGGTCTTCGAACTTGAAGATAGCGATCTTCGCTCCAGCCGGGGGCTTGAGCATGGAGGTGTCTTTGAACGTGGCGCCGGTATTGGGAGGCGCGGAGTACTGTGCATGCGACGGAACGCAGGCGGACAGAACGAACAAAAGGGCGGCGGCAAGGGCTATACGGTTCATAAAGGTAAGACGCATAGGGTTATTCCCTATTTTAGACGTATCAGACGGCAAAGAAGAGATTTCGCAACCTTGAGGCCGGCCGGATAATCTAATTCTGGTGAACGTGAGAGATTCTTTGGGCAATTTTTTAATTAGAACGAACTTCTGGCCCCTGGCAGTAGTCTGCCTTGGCGTGGCTGGATTTGCGCAGGCACAGAAGGCCGATGAGCTACCGCAGGCCCCTACGCCGAATGTGGTCGTAACGAAGCTGGCCGGGAATGTGTTGGTCGAACGGGCCACTCCTGGGGCATTGCCGTTGAGTCTCGACGACGCGGTCGAGCGGGGCCTGAAGAAGAACCTCCAGATCCAATTGAGCCAGCAGAATGAACGGTATGTGCATGGGCAGGTGCTCACCGTAAAGAACAGTTTGCTGCCAAGTTTGACCGCCCAGGGGCAGATATCGACGCAAGAGATCAACCTGGCAGCGATGGGCTTCAAGGGCGAACAGCTTGCTAATCTGGGGTTTCAGGGGACGTTCAATCCGATTGTGAAGGTGGACACGGCCGGCGCGCAGATGAAGCTGAATCAGCAGCTGTTCAATGTACCGGCCTACTACCTGTACCGCGCTGCACAGAAGGCTGACAATGTGGCTTCGTTGAGTACGCTGAATCAACGCGGTTCGGTGACGCTTGCAGTGGGAACGCAGTATCTGCTGGCGCTGGCGGATGCATCGCAGATTGAGAATGAGCGGGCGCTGGTAAAGGCGAGCGAGGTGGCGTTGCAGCAGGCGAAGGCTTCGCATGAGGCGGGCGTGGGGACGCATCTCGACGAATTGCGGGCTCGGGTGCAGCTGCAGACTGAGCAGCAGTCCCTGATCAATGCGGAGAACACGTTCGCGAAGGACAAGATTGCGTTGAACCGGCTGATTGGGTTGCCGGCCGAGCAGGAGTTGACCCTGACCGATACAGCGCCGTTTGCGGAGTTTAGCGAGATGCCGCTCGAGCGGGCGAAGGCGCTGGCGTTTGAACGACGCAAGGACCTGCTGAGCTTGCAGGCGCAGGTGGATGTTGCTGACCGGACCCTGAAGGCTGTGCGCGCGGAACGGTATCCTTCGCTGGCCTTTGATGGCTACTACGGCGTGCTGGGCGAGCAGGGAGTGCTCTACCATGGGGTGTTTTCGGCGATGGGCAAGGTAAGCTTTCCCATCTTCCAGGAGGCGCAGCTGCGCGGCGAGCGTGAGGTCGCGTCCGCACAGGTGACGGGATTGCGTCACCAGATCGATTCGTTGAAGGTGACGATTGAGCAGCAGATTCGGGCGAGCATGCTGGATGTGCAGTCGTCGCATGAGCTGGTGACGGTGGCCAAGAGCAACGTCGATCTGGCGACCGAGGAGTTGCAGCAGGCGACCGACCGGTTTGCCGCTGGGGTCGATGACAATCTACCAGTGGTGCGGGCGCAGGCTACTCTGGCGTCTGCACAATCGCGGCTGGTGCTGACGCTGTATCAGTACAACCAGTCGAAGTTGCAGCTGGCTCGGAATACTGGCGTAGTCGAGACGCAGTACAAGGTCTATCTGGGACGGTAGATACAGCCCGGATTCAAGCGAAGTGCTCAGTAGCCTTGATCGGCGCGGAATGCTGTCACGTGGTTTTTCTCAAACGTTACAGCTATAGGCTTGCCTAGATTGGCGAAGACCACCATGCGGTTGCCATAGTCCTGGCTGGTGCTCTTGCTTACCTGGCCCAGGGATAGCTCGACCTGGCGCTCGTTCATCCCCAGAATGACCTGATGCGCATCGACGGCCTTCCAGACCTCTGGACCCCAGTGCTTGTAGAGCTCATGTGGGTCGTCGTAGAAAAAGAGTTCGTCGGTGTAGAAGGTGTACTGGCCGGCCTCGTGATAGCCGATGGGAACGGCGTACTCCTTTGTGGCGTCGTCGCTGCCGGGACGCGTGAAGATCATGGAGACCTGCCGGTCGCCGCCGGGGATCCGGACTGTTGCGGCCTTGGGAGCTATACCTTCGGCAAATCCCTTCACGGCCATCGGCTCAGCGCCCAGCAGCGTGCCTGAGGGCTTGCCGTAAACGATCCGCTTCCCTGCGTAGGGGTAGTAATCCATCTGGCCGCCGGCTGAGACCCATACCGTCGTGCCCACCAGCTCTTTGAGGTCCGCCATCGACGAGGGGCGTTTGTGCTTCAGGAATACGAGCTCGTCATCGGCGATCTTCTCGCGCTCGGGAGCCTTCACCGCAACCGCTGGAGCATTCCGTTCCCGGTAGATCAAGCCCACCCGAATCCCAATTGCCAGTGCCATGACGACAGTAGCTCCGATCGCTACTTTGACCCCAGTCTGCATACGTTCTCCTGTGCTCTCCATCCTAAGTCATGGGTGTGGTGTTTAGTCCACGGGTTCTGCGATGCTCAGTTCGCGGTTGGCCTCTCGCAGGGACTCCGCTGTCAGAGCGTTGGCTTTTCGCAGCTGCGGGAATAAGACTGCCGCTGATGCTGTCACTACCAGAGAGCCAATGCCGCCGATCACTACGGCTGGCACGGCTCCCCACCACTGCGCGGTGACGCCGCTTTCGAACTCGCCGAACTCATTCGACGCTCCTACGAACAGCCAGTTTACGGCGCTGACACGACCGCGCATCTCGGGTGGTGTTGCGAGTTGAAGCATGCTCGACCGAATCACCACGCTGACCATGTCACTGGCTCCGACGATTACCAGCGCGATCAGGCTGACCCACATGCTCTTTGAGAGCCCGAAGACTACTGTGGCTACACCAAAGATCGCGACGCAGGTCAACATCAACGTGCCCGCTCGCCGCTTGATGGGCCTGACGACCATGGTCAACGAGACGGCCAGCGCGCCTACGCTGGGCATCGCTCGAAGGAGACCCAATCCGCGCGGCCCTGCGTGCAGGATGTCCGTCGCGAAGATGGGTAGCAGCGCTACGGCTCCGCCGAGCATTACGGCGAAGAGGTCCAGCGAGATCGAGCCCAGCAGCAGCTTTGTCTGCCACACGTACTCGAGTCCGGCCAGCATGGTTCGCATGCTGAACGCTTTCTTTTCGCCGCGAATCATCGGCGCGCGAATCATGCCGACCAGAATGATGAATGCCATCAGCATCGCCAGCGTGAACACGTAGACCAACGGCGCTCCCTTCCACCGTACCAGCGCACCAGCCAGTGGGAGCGTGAAGAGCAGGCCGCCTACTGCCGGTCCGGACATGTTCGCGGTCTGGTAGACCGTTGCGCCCCAGGTGACGGCGTTAACGAAGTGGTCCTTGGGCACGAGGCTTGGAAGCATCGCGCTTGCCGCCGGCCCGCTGAACGCCCGTCCTAGTCCTATTCCCACCAGTACCGCGTAGATCGGCCATATGCGGCCACCGCGCAGTGCCCAGTCGCTTAGGGACAACCACAGCAACACCGCAGTGCAGACCGCTTGCAGTCCGTAGCAACAGAGGATGATCTTCCGCTTGTCGTAACGGTCCGCTGCGTGGCCCGCCGCGAGCATAAAGAAACAGCCCCGGCAGAAAGAGAGCCAGCCCGGTGAGTCCGAGATCGAGGGCCGAATGCGTGATCTGGTAGACCTGCCAGGCTACGGCGACTGACTGGGCTTCCGCTCCCAAAATCACCATGAGCCGTGCCGACTGGTACAACCGAAAGTCTCGCGACTGGAAGGCAGCCCCCGCCGATCCCGTCGCTATCGCTGTACTGCCACCATCAGCCATGCACTATGGTTTCATACTTCCCGCCAGGGCAGCCTGGTGGATTGCTCTTGCCATTCCTGGACCTTGAGACTGCAAACCTGAGGTACCCCCACCCTCCCCCGTAAAAGCCCTAAAGTCTTCGAAAGAGAGGACATAGGTCTGGACTTCGGTTCGGACTTGATACATGGAAAAGCCCGGCTGGGGCGCTGGGCTTTCTTTGCTCTATTTCTATTATAGCGGTTCGTGTGAAATTGTTATGCAGGCCTATGTTGCTGATTTTTATTGGTTTATGGCCGCGTGGGGGTTGACAAGCAAAAGAGGGGCTAAAAGCTAGATGCAGATCCCCTCGGGGATGACAAGCAAGAAAAGCAAGCGCTACTGCAAAGACGAAATGCGAGGCTCTCTCCAACTTTGCGACGTACGATAAACTGCCCGTTACCGCGGTCGAAGGCGCCGCCATGAATTTGGAACGAACCGCTTCTCATCCATCATCGATCTTCAAACGGATTGTGCTGTGGACGCTCTGCTTTATTGGCGCGGCTGCGGCGGTGCGACGGATTGTGGCCCTGCTGATTCCAGCTACCTCGCCGCGAGTCCAGCAGATGGCGGAGTTGGATGCCCAGTTTTCGCGGAGGATGGGGCTGACGCTGGCTCATATTGTTCCGGCGTTGATCTTTGTGGTGCTGTTGCCTGCGTGGTTTTCGAGGCGGGTTCGGCAGAATGCACCGGCGCATCGACGGCTTACGTGGGTGCTGCTGGTTCTAGGGGCGGTGATTGGGTTGACTGCGCTGCCGCTGATCGCTCAGCCTGTGGGTGGGACGACCGAGGTCGCGGCGATTCTGTTCTTCGATGCTCTGTTTTTGTTCTCGCTGGCGCGGGCGTGGGTGCTGTTTGTGCGCGGTGATATGGCTCGGCATCGTGAGTGGATGATGCGGGCCGTTGCTGTGCTGCTGGGGATTGCGACGACGCGGCCGGTGATGGGGGTGTTCTTTGCGACGAGCCGGCTGACGCATCTTGAGCCGCGGCAGTTTTTTGGGGTGGCGTTCTGGATTGGGTTTACTGCCACATATGTTGCGGGGGAGATTTATCTACAGCGGTATCCGGCGAGGGTGAAAACTTGGACAGCCGCAGGGCAGGACACTGCTATCTAACCTGCCATCCTAGGGTTTTGGGCTGAAAGGTTTGAAGGATTGTGGTGAGTGTAGACCTTCGGGGTCCTTCGTCACTACCCCTTCGACTCGCTCTGCTCGCTCAGGGTTCGCTCAGGATGACGACTTCTTGGGGAGAGGGCAAAGTTGGAAGAGCCGCATGCCGATGTGAGCGAACAGCAGATCCTCCGCTCCGCTGCGCTCCGGTCGGGATGACAGGGTGTATCCAGATTCATGCGTACTGGAGCTGAAAAAGAGCGCCGTGGCGACGACGCTCCTTTCTCTCTTGCCGATGATGTTGTGATGCTGGTTAGTGTTTGACCACCGAGAGGGTAATCGTGCTGGGGTATTGAGTGGAGTGGTGGATCTGGGTGTGGGCGACTACGGCGGTGGTTTCGTCGTAGTTGTTGCCGCCGGTGTTGAGGTTGCGGTCGAAGCGGGGGAAGTTGGAGCCTGCGATCTCGATGCGGATGCGGTGGCCGGTGTCGAAGAAGTTGCTGGTGTTCATAGGTGAGAGGGTGACTTTGTAGACTTTGTCCTTTTCCATCCAGACGGTGTGGTCGTCGCCGTCGCGGTAACGGAGGCGCTGAATGGTCTCGTCGAGGTTGTAGGCGGTGCCGTCGGGGAGGACGTCGATGACCTTGACGGTGACGTCGGTGTCCTTGACGTCAGAGGAGACGTAGAGGGTGGCGGTGATGGGGCCGGAGACCTCGATGCCTTCTTTGAGGGGCTCGGAGGTGTAGACGAGGATGTCGGGGCGCTCCTCCATCTTGCGCTGGTCGAGTGCGCCGCCGTTGCCGGGAATGGTGTTGGCAGCGCAGCAGACGTTGCCGCCGTAGCTGGGTGTGGGGTGCATGGGGTCGTAGACGAAGAGGTCGGCTATGTCCGGCGTAGCTTTGATCTTGGCCTTCGCCGGGGCGGGTGTGGCGGGGGCGAACTCTAGCTTGCCGTCGCCGTGGAGGGTGTTGGCGTGGCCGTCGCTGGCCAGTGTGAGCGTGACGGGCTTGGCTCCCTCGGGCGGCCAGGAGTTGGCGTGCTGCCACTTGTTCGAGCCCATGGTGAAGTAGGTGACCTTGGGCTGCTTTTCGAGGACGCCGTTGTCTTCGCCCTTGAGGAAGTGATCGAACCAGGCGTAGGTGAGGGCGTCGTAGTCGAGGCGGGCGTCGCCCATGCTGCGTTCGCCGACGACGGTGTTCTCGGTGGCGCGCTTGTAGCCGCAGTGGAGGGTGGGAGCGATGACGGCGTACTGCTGGTCTTTGGCTGGGTTGGTGGCGTCGTTGCGGACGAAGTTGTAGGCGGCGAGGTTGGGGCCGGTGGAGACGTCGTACCAGGTCATGAACCAGTAGCCCGGGACGTGGATGGGCATGGTGTCGGACTGCCAGATGCCGCCTTTGCGCCAGGCTGGGTCGTTGGGGGTGCGCTCGATCATGGCTCCGCCGGTGGTGTTGTCCATCTTGTCGGAGAAGATGCCCTTGGGGCCGCCGACTGCGGAGATGATCTCCTGTTCGGGGAGGTGAGTGAAGGCCTTGGCCCAGTCGACGGGAGGCATGGCGGGGGCGAGGTCGAACATCTTGGAGGCTTTGATGAGGTCGGCCTGCGAGGTGTCCTTGGGGAAGGTGGGGCGGACCTGATTTTGCTCGCCGTAGAGCCAGTCGATGAAGAGCATCTGGACGGCGCCGCCGCGGTACCAGTTGCCCTGCTCGTTGTAGGGGCCTACCTTGCCGACGCCTGCGCCGAAGCTCTGCGGGATGATGGTGGTGAGGGCCTTGTTGCCGAGCGAGGCGGCCGCGAGCTGCCATTCGGCGGTGGAGGAGCAGCCGATGAGGCCGATCTTGCCGGAGGACCAGGGCTGGGTCGGACATCCAGGTGAACTGGTCGTCGGCATCGGTGAGGGGCGCGCCGAGGATGTCGTAGTTGCCCTCGGAGAAGAAGTGGCCGCGCTCGTTCATCTCGACGAGGACGTAGCCGCGCTTGACGGCGTCGAGCTCGTTGGTCATGTCGCGGTAGGTGCCGAGGCGGACGTCCCAGAAGTTGAAGTTGTAGGGGGTGCGGCTGAAGATGATGGGGTACTTCTTGCTGGTGTCCTTGGGGCGGTAGATGTCGGCTGCCATGCGGATGCCGTCGCGCATGGGGACCATGACCTTGCGGTCGATGATGGCGATGTCTTCGAGCTCTTTTTCGATGGCTTCGCGTTTGACGATGAGGGCTTTGGTCTGCTCGGGGGTGAGATTTTGGCGGGGGCCTTGGGCGATAGCGAGGGGAGCTAAGGCGAAGAGGGTTGCAAGGGCAAACAGGCGCATTCGGGTCCTTCGGTTGAGTGGATTGCTTTGAGCGTAACAGGAAGACGGATTCGTGGTGCGATGAGTTTCGCTGGAGGCTCTAATTGGTGAAGTTGGTGATGAGCGCGGGCAGGTCGGTGAGCCTCTGGAGCTCGAAGTCGGGAGCGAGGGCTTTGCAGCGCTGGGCGTCGCCGTAGCCGTAGGTGGCCCAGCAGGAGAGAAGGTTGGCGTTCTTGGCGAAGAGGATGTCGGTCTCGGTGTCGCCTACGACGAGGGTTTGTGAGTCTGGGTCGAGCGGGAGGAGAGGGGCTATGTGCTCGGCGTAGAGGCGGGCGTCGGGCTTGCGGAAGTTGACGTCTTCGGCGCTTAGGATGATGTCGATGTAGTTGGCGATTTCAAGTTGGGTGATGAGTTGGTGCAGACCTGCTCGGCCTTTGTTGCTTACGAGAATGGTGAAGATGTTGCGCGCGCGGAGTTCGGAGAGGGTTGGGATCGCTCCGTCGAAGAGGTGCGTGAGCGGGGCGGCTTTGGCTGGTGTGCAGGGCTCGATAGAACTTCACCATTTCGGAGATCAGAGGTTCTTGGCAGCGGCCTTGGGTCAGCCGGTGCATGGATTCTTCGAGTGTGAGGCCTATGGTGCGACGGACTTGTTGGAGGGTTGGCTCGGCGAAGTTGTAGTGGGCGAGGGTTTCCTGCATGCAGGTCCAAATGCCCTCAAGGGAGGAGGCCAGGGTGCCGTCGAAGTCGAGGATTATGGTTTTAATGGGCAAGAAGATTCCGGAAGGTTACCAGAATGTCCAGTACTCCGTAGCGCAGACGCTTGATCGACTGATGACGCAAATTGGATCTTATGATTGTGAGTAGATCAAGATGAAGATTCAGGGCCTTAGCATTTTTAGGTGCTCGACCTTGCAGCACCGTTGTGGATAACAGTGCAGACAACGAATAGCGGGCGCGACGTCACCTATTGCATTGGCACCGCTTCCGGAAAATCCGGCATTCTGCATGACTCAAGCCCGCAGGCTAGTGGATTGACGAATCCGGAGCAAAAGCTGGCACATTCGGGCGAAATATGAGGTCTATGATGCTGACGACGACAACGTTGACAGCGGTGTCTCGGAGCCTGGGCTGGTCCGACGAGATATCGTTGAAGCTATACCGGACCAACAGCTTACACAGACGATTATGGCTGGAACGGGCTCTATCGAAGCGGAGATCAAGAATGACCTAAGGGTGATGTTGCAAGGGTTCGACGGTTGTGGAGTGGAACCTTTGACTATTTGGTCCGACGTCTTGAGCCGCAGCGGCCAGCGTGTGGAGGGCGTGAGAGTCAGTCGAATAAATTGTTCTTGCCTCGCAAAAAAGCTCTCCCAGAGAACAGGATCACATGATCTGGAATAGCAGTTATCGGCGAGGCCGTCGGCGAGATATGGCGATGCGCGACAGGGCCGTAGTCCGTGGGGCTCGCCGCAATGGTATGGAGTGGACTCGGTTCATGCCTCGGGGCTTGTGGAGGATGCCCATCCCGGAAGCGGAAAGATCCGCCTCTGGTTCACCGTTAAGCGAACTCAAGACCCATGCACCGCCCGGTCGAGGACAAGTTTACGTCCTGCTCGCGTCGGAAACTCTTCAGCGGTCGAAGCCACGAGAGCAAAGGTGAGACACACCGGAGCTATATTCGGCCCCACCTGTATGATCCGAAGTGCAGAGTACGTCACGTCGCTGGCAGGGCGACAAGCCGATCGCCATAGGAAAAGACGGTCGGTGATGGAGTAAAGGTATTCGATGGTCTTGTTCTCTTGTGCGATGCGGCAGTCGAAGTAACACGCACAGTGGGAATTGAACGCGATGCAGGCAGCGCGATCCGGTTGTAGATGGATATGAAGTTACAGTAACATTCAACCTCGCATAGCCACGCGGGTTGAATATTTCAGCCGGTGTTGCGTAGGCCGGCGCTGATGCCGTTGATGGTGGCGGAGATCGCGCGGCTGAGTTCGGGGGAGTCGGGTTCGCCGCTCGGAGATGGCGGCTCGTTTACGGCGGATTAGCTCGACCTGAATGAGGCTCATGGGGTCGACGTAGGGGTTGCGCAGGCGAATGGAGCGCTCGAGGACGGGGTTGGTCTGGAGGAGCGTCTTTTGGCCGGTGATCTCGAGGAGCATGCGGCGGGTCAGGTTGAACTCGGCCTCGAGCGTGGTGAAGACGCGGTCGCGCAGGGCAACGTCCTCGACCAGCGAGGCGTAGAGGCGGGCTATGCCGAAGTCGGATTTGGCAAGGGCCATTTCGACGTTGCGGATGATGTCGACGAAGAGGGGAAAGCTGCACATCATGGATCTGAAGCTGGGCGAGGCCGTCGGGGGTCTGCTGCGCGAAGGCGTTGAGGGCGTGGCCTACGCCGAACCATGCGGGGACGAGCTGGCGTGACTGCATCCAGCCGAAGACCCAGGGGATGGCGCGGAGGTCGGCCATGGATTTTTTGCCGCTGCGCTTGGCGGGGCGGGAGCCGAGGCGGGCGTGTTCGAGCTCGGCTACGGGCGTGGCCTGCTCGAAGTAGGTGAAGGTGTCAGGGTTGTCGACGATGTGCTTTTTGTAGAAGGCGAACGAGGTCTCCGACAGCTGGTCCAGTGCGGCTTCCCAGGAGGGGGTGATCTCGCCTGTGAGGTGAGGAGAGGGGGTAGGGGGTAGGGAGTAGGGAGTAGAAGGCTCGGTTGAGGGGAGAGTTTGGTTTTGCGCTTTCTGGAGGATAGCGTCGGGGCGGGCTAGGGCGTCCAGGCTTGCGGCGATCATCAGTTCGAGATTGCGCTCGGCGAGGATGACGTCGGAGTACTTCCAGTTGAGGACTTCGCCCTGTTCAGTGATGCGGAGTTCGCCGGAGAAGCTGTCGACGGGCTGGGCGAAGATGGCGCGGTGGGTGGGGCCTCCGCCTCGGCCTACGGTTCCGCCGCGGCCGTGGAAGAGGCGGAGGGTGACGCCGCAGTCGCGGGCTACTTGGTGGAGGGCTCGGTGGGCCTTCCATATCTCCCATGTGCTGGTGATCATACCGCCGTCTTTGTTGGAGTCGGAGTAGCCGAGCATGACCTCCTGACGGTGGTTCCAGGATTCGAGGAGGGGTTTGTAGGCGTCGCTCGACCAGATCTGGCGCATGATTGCGGGTGCGTTCTGGAGGTCTTCGATGGACTCGAACAGCGGGACGGGTTGGAGGCCAGGGTCATCGCCGCTGGCTTCGACCTTGACTCCACCGAGGCGCGCGAGGCGAAGGGCATTGAGGACGTCTTCGGCGCTGGTGGCTCCGCTGATGACGTAGAGGCGGATGGCCTCGGGGGCGTAGGTCTGCTTGAGCTCGGCGATGGTGCGGAAGGTGTCGAGAACTTCAGCGGTTTGTGGAGTGAGGGCGGAGGGAAGGTGGAGCGAGGGAGTAGGGGGTAGGGAGTAGGGAGTAGAGGTACCCGGATTTGTGGCTGGGCTGGCTGGCTGGAAGGCAGAGAGCTCTTCGATGGCTGCGGCGTGGACGCGGGCGTGCTGGCGGATGTCGAGGGTCTGGAGGTGGAGGCCGTAGGTGCGGACCTCGAGGAGCAGCGGGTCGATGAGCATCTCGGCGAGGCGAGGGCCACGGTTCTGGAGAAGGCTGTCGCGGAGGACGGCGAGGTCGGCGAGGAGATCGGCTGCGCGGGTGTAGGGGCTCAGGGCCGGGTTGGGCGGGAGTGGGACACTCGATTGCGGGGTGGCTCCGAGGCGCATCATGATGCAGGCGATGAGCAGGCGGAGGTACTCGAAGTGGAAGCGCTCTTCGAGTGCGGTCTGGCCGGCGGTGCGGAGTTGGGTGAGGTATCGGTCGAGGAGCGTTTGGACCTCAGGGGAGACGGGAACCTGCTGGGTAGAACTGCCTAGCTGCTCGAAGACGTTTTGCAGGCGACGGCGGTAGTGCGTCAGCAGCAGCGAGTGGGCCATGGCGAGGGCGTCGCGGGTGGCCTGTGGGGTGACGAACGGGTTGCCGTCTCGGTCGCCGCCGATCCAGGAGCCGAAGGTGACGAGCTGGGGGAGCTGGGCAAGGCAGGGGGTAGGGGGTAGGGGGTAGGGGGTAGAAGACTTGGGGGCGGCTGTTGCGGGATATTCAGCAGCGAGGGCAGCGGCTACTTCGGAGTAGAGAACGGGCAGGGTGTCGAAGAGGCTGGACTCGTAGTAGTCGAGGGCCATGCGGATCTCGTCGCGGACGGTGGGGCGGGCGCTGCGGACGTCGTCGGTCTGCCAGAGAGCGGTGATCTCGGCGATGAGGTCGTGCTGGAGGGCCTCAAGTTGAGGCTCGGGGACCGGGATGCGGTCGAGTTGTTCGAGCAGGTCGGAGATACGGCGGCGCTTGAACATCACGCTGCGGCGGGCGACCTCGGTTGGGTGCGCGGTGAAGACAGGAGTGATGCAGACGCTGCTGAGGAGCTCGTAGGCTTTGCGAGCATCGATGCCTGCTTCGCGGAGACGGCGAAGAGTGCCACGGAGGTCGCCGCGCTGGGGTGGGGCGGTCTGGTCGAGCTGGCTGGAGCGGCGACGGCGTTTGCGGTGATTGGTCTCGGCCAGGTTGATGAGCTCGAAGTAGAAGCTGAAGGCGCGGGCGAGCTGGTAGGCCGTCGTCAGGTCCTGCGAATGGCTGTGGACGCGATCGAGGGCCTGCTGGAGGTGGGTGGCTGCCGCGGCGGTGTCGCTGTTGGCATCAGCCTCGCGTCGGGCGATCGCGGTGCGCCGAAGGGCTTCGACGGCGTCATAGAGTGGAGCGCCGGATTGTTCGCGGAGGACTTCGCCGAGGAGCATGCCGAGAGAGCGCACGTCGCGGCGGAGGGGAGCTTCTTTGAGCTCTCCGGTGGGGGCCTGGAGTTCGGCGAGGCGCTGGGGCCAGTTGGTTGGGGACCAGAGGGACGGCATCCTTTGATTATGCCTTGTGATATGGGTAAGGTGTTCTTCGCTAATACGAACTAAGGCTTTCGACGAGAGAACTTCAAGGCAGACCAGTCCTCATCGACAGAGCAAACCTTGTAGTCGACGAACCCTGCGCCGAGCCCGGACTCGCGAACGTGGTTCTGGTGAGGGCGACCTGCATCTCCGCGGCAATGCCCAGCTTCTTCGGCAATGGTGTGGTGTAGATGCGGTGGCCTGACGTCGCCCGCGTTTCTGGCGAAGGCTGCTTCGATATCGGCTTTGCGCTCGACATAGATTCCGTTGCTCTACATGACAAGAGCGAGTTTTTCCAGTTCTTCCTGGATGCACTTGAGCGAACAACCACGCAACTCGAGCTGGCCGGCCATCTTGCGTGCGGCTTGGGTCGACACACCATAGCCTTTGCCGGAGAGAAAACTGCTGATGACGTCCGCAGCCTGCCAGGAGTCGAGGCCAGACTTCAGCAGCTCTTCGCGCAAGCCGGTCAGATCGGCTTCGTTAAACTTCTCGATTCCGGGCTTCTTTGCTTTCGTCATTGCTTGACCTCTTCTGCGGCTCTGCAAGTCGACGGGTATCCAGTATGCATTAGACTCAACCACCCGTGCCGAGGGCATCGGCGATCCCTCGCAACCGCTAAGTCCTTCTACGCAGTTGAGGTGAGAGAAAGTTCCTTGACGAGAGCGAGTTAGAGGGCCCGCTCGGCAAGGAGTACGGGGATGCCGTCGACGATCGGGTACTGACGAGTACAGTTCGTGCAGCAAACAGCGTTCATCTGAAGCTGCAAGGGTTGGCGACAGACCGGACAGACGAGTCGGCGAAGATCCTCTGCGGTCAACGGGCGGAAGCTCATGGAATCCATCCTACTGAAGTGCACTGCGGAATGCCGGAGCCGAGTGGCGCGATACCATGGAAGAGATGACTACAACACCGAAAGTTCTAGATGGCGTTGCGATTGCAGCGGAGATCAAGGCCGAGGTCGGCGCAGAGGTTCAGCAGCTTGCGAGTCGCGGGATCGTTCCCGGACTGGCTGTGATTCTTGTCGGCGAGGTGCCGGCGTCGCAGATTTATGTTCGCAGCAAGGTGAAGACGTGCGGCGAGTTGGGCATCTACAGCGAGATGTTGACGCCGCCTGAGAGCATTACGACCGATGAAATGCTCGCTCTGGTGGCCGGGCTGAATGCGCGCGAGGACATCGACGGCATCCTGATCCAACTGCCGCTGCCAAAGCACGTCGACACGAAGCGGCTGCTCGAGGCCGTGTCACCCGATAAGGACGTGGATGGATTTCATCCGGTGAATGCGGGACGTTTGCAGAGCGGGCAACCGGGGCTGACTCCATGCACTCCCGCCGGGATCATCGAGATACTAAAGCGCAGCAAGCTTCCTATCACCGGACAAAATGCGGTGATCGTCGGTCGGTCGGATATTGTGGGCAAGCCTGCGGCGATGATGCTGCTGAATGAATCGGCCACGGTGACGGTGTGCCACAGCAGGACGCGCGACCTGCCGAAGTTTACCCGCGAGGCCGATCTGCTCGTTGCGGCAATCGGACGACCGGGCTATGTGACGGCAGAGATGGTGAAGCCGGGCGCGACGCTGATCGATGTGGGAATCAACCGCGTGACCGATGCGGCCGAGGTGGAGAACTTCTTCCCCGGCGATGCGCTGCGGGCTGCGACGTTTGCCAAGCGCGGCTCGGTGGTCGTGGGAGATATTCATCCCGCTGCGTTTGCCCATTCGGGGGCCTATACGCCGGTGCCAGGTGGTGTGGGTGCGCTGACGATCGCCATGCTGATGCACAACACCGTGAAAGCAGCGAAACTGCGGCGCGGGATCTCGTCGGTGAAGAGTTAGCTGATGTTGCGCGTTGGACTTACCGGCGGGCTGGGCAGCGGCAAGTCGACCGCCGGACGTCTGTTTCGGACGCACGGCGCGCATGTGCTTGAGGCCGATGCGATTGGCCGTGAGCTGATGGAACCGGGGCAGGCTGTGTATGCCGCGATCGTGGCTCACTTTGGCCCCGCGGTAGTTTTGCCGGGTGGAGCATTGGATCGCAAGGCGCTGGCTCGGATCGCGTTTGCTGACGGACGCATCGAAGAGTTGAACGCAATCGTGCATCCGGCGGTGATCGCGCGGCAGGGAGAGCTGGCGGAGGCGATCTTCAAGCAGGACGCGAGCGCGGTGGTCATAGTGGAGTCGGCGCTGATCTTTGAAACGAAACATGGCGGCGAGGACGAAGGTGTGGGATGGCGACGGCGATTTGACCGCGTCATTCTGGTTACGGCTCCCGACGAAGTGAAGATCGCAAGGTTTATCGCTCGTGCGGCCGGCGAGAGAACGCTGACAGACCGCGAGAAGGCTGAACTTGAAGCCGAAGCCCGTCGTCGGCTGGATCAACAGATTCCCGATGAACAGAAGTCTGCGTTCTGCGACTACGTGCTGACCAACGGTGGCGCTTTGACGGAGCTGGAGTGGCAAGTAGATCAGTTATGGCCGATTTTGAAGGCGTCGGCCAAACTCGACGAGAGACCGCGCTGATTTTGAAGGGGTTTGCGGAACGAACGGGCCAGCCTAAGCGTATCTCGATACAATCTGTAGAGGGCAGGGGTTTTAGTCTGCCCAGTGAAGCATAAGGTCATCTCCATGAAACTTCGTCCGGTTCTGCTTGTTCTGCTTCTGCTCTCTGGCTTCTACTACGTGACGACACACGTCTGGTCGACGGGTTCGGCTGTCCCCTGGTTGCACAGTACGGCCTCGAGCGCTGATTCGAAGACTTCCTCGGTAAATGGACCGCTCGGCGCGTTCGAGCTGACGCAGGCCTCAGCGGCGCCCGCCTTTGATGGCGAGGAGCAGCAGAATATCCAGGTCTATAAGAAGGCGCTGCCCTCCGTCGTGAATATTACGTCGACGGCGGTGGCGTTCGACTTCTTCTATGGGCCTGTGCCGCAGCAAGGGCAGGGTTCAGGCTTCATCCTCGACAAGCAGGGTCTGATCCTGACGAACAACCATGTGATCGACAACGCACAGCGGGTCGAAGTAACGCTATCGGACAAACATAAGTACAAGGCCACGGTGGTGGGCGTAGACAAGAACCACGACCTTGCGCTGCTGAAGATCACCGCACCGAATCTGACTCCGGCGGTGCTGGCAGATTCGCAGGGACTGGTCGTGGGCCAGCGCGTGTACGCCATCGGCAACCCGTTTGGTCTGTCGGGCACGATGACGCGCGGAATCATCTCGGCAATCCGCTCGATCCATGGGCCGGAGAATAATCCCATCGAAGATGCGATTCAGACCGATGCGGCGGTGAATCCGGGCAACTCCGGCGGGCCGCTACTTAACTCGCGCGGCGAGGTGATCGGCATCACGACGCTGATCGCCAACAACGGCGCAGACCAGAGCTCGGGCATCGGGTTTGCGATCCCAATCAACACGGCAAAGGCTGTGTTGGATGACTTCGCAAAGTATGGCCGTGTACGCCGACCTTCGCTGGATATCGTGACGATACCGATCGGGCCGGACATCGCCGAGCAGCTTGGCCTGCCAGCGGACTACGGCATCCTGATTGACCGTGTGATGCCGGGCGGCGCGGCGGACAAAGCCGGCCTGCGCGGCGGGACGCAGCCTGCTCGCCAGGGGAACATTCCGGTCATGCTTGGCGGCGACCTGATCGTCGGAATGGACGGCCAGGAGATCACGAGCCCGCAGGATCTGTCGGCCGCAATGAACTCGCATCGTGCCGGTGACGAGGTGACGGTCACCATCTTCCGCGGACGCAAGAAGATGGACATAAAAGTGCAGCTGGGCGATGCGAAGGACCAGCAGGGAGCACTCGGCCAGCGCACCTAGCCTGTGCATCGTTTTCTCCTGTTCCCCTCGGCGGCTCTCTGATATAAGTTGCTTTGACTGTTGACCTTCATCGGAAGACTTCGTCAAAAGAGAGCGTTTCGCGTCTCGATGTCGTGATTCCGCACGTAGAGGAGCACCATGCACGAGACCATACGCGTCGGCCAGATGAGTGTCACCTTTATCACGTCCCGCCACGAGACTCAGGACAGCCTCGATTGCTTCGAGGTGACGATTCCGCCACTGGCCAGCGTGATCGTTCCCCACATTCATCGCGACCAGGACGAGACCGTCATCGGCATGGACGGCATCGTCACGTGGACGGTCGGCGGCCAACAGATTCTGGTCGGTCCCGGCGATCAGCTCTTCATCAAGCGCGGCACCCCGCACTTCTTCGGCAATCTCCACGACACCGTTGCCCGATATGTGTGCATCCACACACCCGGCTTGATCGGCCCGGAGTTCTATCAGGAAGTCGCCCAGCACTATCACACGGATGCTCCGCCGGATGTGGCTGGCATCAGCGCCGTGATGAACCGCTACGGTGTCACGCCTGTCATCCACAACAGACAACTGATCGGCGCTACACTGACGGAAAAAATATAACTTCCCATCGCTCCGTCCTTCGAATCAGATACAGCATGGACCGACTACGGAATATGCAGAAGAGCTATCACGGGAGAATCTTTGCGCTGGGTCTCGCAGTCGTCCTGACTGTATGCCTGACCTTCGCCCATACTTCAGCTGCGCAAACCTATCGAACCGCTCCGACCCAGAAAGAGGCGTCCATGAGCCACGCAACAGGTCCGTTCGATGTGAAGCTAACTCCGCAGGACGACAAGCTCGACCCCACGCTCGCCCGCATGATCATCGATAAGCAGTTTCACGGAGATCTCGAAGCCACCAGCAAGGGCACGATGCTCTCCGCCGGAACAGCCGTCAAAGGCTCTGCTGGGTATGTTGCGATTGAGCTCGTGACTGGAACTCTCCGCGGCCGCACCGGCACTTTCGTGCTCCAGCACAGCGCAACGATGAACCGCGGTGTTCCTTCGCTCAGCATCACCGTCGTTCCCGACTCCGGCACCGGCCAGCTGGTCGGCCTCACCGGCACGATGAACATCATCATCGCCGACGGCAAGCACTCCTACGACTTCAGCTACACGCTGCCCGAAGCCCCCTAGAACTCAGTACACGGCTCTTCATTCCTCTGCGCCTATGCCGTAAACTCTCAGCAGCTATGATCTGCAAAACTCTTGCCGCAGCACTCTTCGGAGCCCTCATGCTCACACCTACGGCGCTCGCCCAGCGTCTTGCCTCCGACGGCGCCCCCCAGACCTTCAGCTTCGTCTCCGATCAGTTCTTCACCGACGTCTACTTCCACTTCTCTCCGACGCTCGGCACGCAGGCAGGGCTGCATCAGTACAACAACCAGCTTGAGGACTACTCCGCCGCCAACGTAGAGAAGCAGATCGCCGCGCTACATGCCTACGAGAAGAAGCTCACGGCCATCGACCCCAGCGCGCTCGACGCGAGTGTCGCGGCCGATTATCAGATTCTCCTCAATAACATCCGTTCGCAGCTTCTCTCACTCGAAGTCATCCGCAACTGGGAGAAGAACCCCGACAACTACTCCTCCGGCGTCACCAACTCCATCTTCGTGTTGATGGAGCGTCCCTTCGCTCCCGTGAACACCCGCCTCCGGTCCGCCGTCGAGCGTGAGAAGCAGATCCCGCAGGTCTTCATCGAAGCCCGCAAGAATCTCAAGAATCCGCCTCGCATCTTCACTGAGATCGCACTCGAGCAGATCGACGGCATCATCAGCTTCTTCCAGAACGACGTCCCACTGGCATTCAAAGACGCGGACGACAAAGCAGCGCAAGCGGAGTTCGCCAAGACCAACGCCGCCGTCATAGATGCACTCAAATCCTATGGCGCATGGATGAAGTCCGATCTGCTGCCCCGCTCCAACGGCGACTTCAAACTCGGCGCCGAAACCTTCAGCAGGAAACTCGCCTACGACGAGATGGTGGACATCCCTCTCGATCGCCTCTTGCAGATCGGCTTCGACGACCTGCATAAAAATCAGGCCGAGTTCAACCGCATCGCCAAAGAAGTCGACCCAACCAAAACTCCGAAAGAAGTCCTCGCGGAACTGGCAACGATTCACCCCGCTCCCGACAAACTCCTCGGTTCGTTTCAGGACACCTTTGCAAGCCTCATCGGCTTCATCAACACACACCACATCATCACCATCCCAAGCACCGTCGAGCCCACTCTGCAGGAGACGCCGCCCTTCATGCGCGCCACCACGCAGGCGTCCATGGACCCTCCCGGCCCCTTCGAGACCCACTCCACCATCGCCTACTTCAACGTAACGCTTCCTGAAAAAGGCTGGGCCCAGGACCACATCGCCGAACACATGGCCGCGTTCAACGTAGGAACCATCATCTCCACCAGCGTGCACGAAGCCTACCCCGGCCACTACGTCCAGTTCCTCTGGATGCCGCAGTTCTCCAGCAAGATCCGTAAGCTTCTCGGTGCCAACACCAACATCGAAGGCTGGGCTCACTACACCGAGCAGATGATGCTCGACGAGGGCTACGCCGCACCGCCAGCCAACGCCACGCCCGAACAGATTCGCGAATCGAAGCTCATCCGTCTCGGCCAGCTACAGGACGCACTGCTCCGCGACGCTCGCTTCGTCAACTCCATCAAGCTTCATACCGGCCAGTTCACGTTCGATCAGGCAGTCGACTTCTTCGTCAGCGATGGCTATCAGTCGCGCTCCATCGGCCTCGTCGAAACCAAGCGCGGCACCGCCGATGCCACGTATCTCTACTACACACTAGGCAAGCTCCAGATCATGAAGCTCCGCGAAGACATGAAGCAGAAGCAAGGCGCAGCCTTCAACCTTCAGGACTTCCACAACAACCTGATGAAGCAAGGCTTCGCCCCAATCAAGATCGTCCGCAAAGCCATGCTGCACGATAGCTCGCCCGTCCTCTAAACCGAATCGACCACGGATCTTCGCGGAGGAGCACAGATCAAAAACACATAGGCCTTTATCCGTGTTTGTCCGTTTGATCCGTGGTCGCCCGCTGTTCCCCAACGGTGCTATCCCAACATTCACATCGTCCTGCTAGGATTTCCTCAACGAAACTGCATCCAAGGAATTCATGAGCCAAAACACAACTCCACAGAAGATTCGCAAAGCCGTGTTCCCTGCCGCTGGCCTCGGCACCCGGTTCCTTCCCGCCACCAAGGCCACGCCCAAGGAGATGCTCTGCCTCGTCGACAAGCCCTTGATCCAGTACGGCGTTGAAGAGGCCGTAGCCGCCGGCTGCACCGAGATCATCATCGTCACCAGCCGCGGCAAGACCACGATGGAAGATCACTTCGACCGCTCGCCCGAACTCGAAGCCTCTCTCGCCGCCAAGAACAAGACCGCACTCCTCGAGATCGCACGCTCCGTCTCCAAGCTTGCCAAGATCACCTTCACGCGCCAGTCCGAGCCACTTGGCCTCGGCCACGCCGTCCTTCAATCGAAGGAGATCGTAGGCAACGAGCCCTTCGCCGTCCTTCTTCCTGACGACATCGTCGACGCCAGCGTCCCCTGCATGAAACAAATGGTCGAAGCCTTCAACGAGACCCAGTCCAGCATCCTTGGCTCCGAGGTCGTCGAAGGCGCAGCCATCTCTGCTTACGGCTGCCTCGACTGCACACCCGACCCTAAAAACCCGCGCCTGCTCGCCGTCAAAAACATGGTGGAGAAGCCGAAGCCCGAAGAGGCGCCCTCGCAGAACGCCATCATCGGTCGCTACATCCTTACACCGCGCATCTTCGAGATGCTCGAGACCATCACCCCCGGCGCAGGCGGCGAACTCCAGCTCACCGACGGCATCAGGGCGCTGCTCCAGTATGAGAAAGTCTACGGCTTCAGCTACGAAGGCAAGCGCCACGACGCCGGCGACAAGCAAGGCTTCCTCCGCGCTACCGTCGAGTTCGGTCTAAAGCACAACCAGCTCGGGCCCGAGTTTCGCGCCTGGCTCAAGTCCTTCCCTCTGTAAAATTTGGCGTTCGGCGAAACTTCAACCCACGACGTCGCGTCTTTACAGTTGCCGTTGGTTGACGCCTTACGATCGATCCGCAGCACACAAGCCACAACCCAACTTTTGAAGGTGCCTGCCAGAATGAATCGATTCCTTCGATCCTCGCTCGTCGTCGTGTGTTTAGCACCTCTAGCCGCTCACATCGTGCTTGCACAAGACGCACCCGCCGCCGCTCCCGCCGCGCAGGCCCCGCGGCCTCCCCGCGGACCCCGGCCGAAGCCCACTAACATCAAGGCTCTCCCCGCAAATATCACCGGCGACGATGTCATCAAACTCATGCACCAGTATGAGGGCGATCTCGGCGTCGAATGCGAGTTCTGCCACGCCCGCAACGCGGAGACGAAGCGCAACGACTTTCCTTCCGATGCAAACCCGGTCAAGGAGACGGCGCGCGCCATGATCCGCATGACCGATGAACTCAACACCAAATACCTGGCACAGTTGAGCATACGCAAGACCACCGACCCGATCACCTGCGGTACCTGCCATCAAGGCATGCAGCATCCTGCAGTCTTCGTGCCCAAGAAACAGGAGCGGGTCAATCGCGCCGCCGAAGCAGCACCTGCGGCAATAGCTCCTCAGGCAGCACACTAGGGCATCTTTCGCTCCGGCCAGACAGGTTTCGCGCGCGAGCCGTCTGGCCGATGCCAATCGCCCGGGAATCCGAAGCCGTTTGCCTGTCATCCAATCTCACACCATGGCAAACCACCCTTCCCTCTTCGACCCCATCCAAGTCGGCGATCTCCATCTCCCAAACCGCATCTTCATGGCTCCCCTCACACGCCTGCGCGGTACGCCTGACCACATCCCCACTCCCATCATGGTCGAGTACTACTCGCAGCGAGCCACCGCAGGCCTCATCATCTCCGAAGGCATCCCGATCGATCCGCTCGGCGTAGGCTACGCGAACGTCCCCGGCCTGTGGTCGCAGCAACAGGTCGAAGCCTGGAAACCTGTCACGAAGGCCGTTCACGATAAGGGCGGACACATCTTCGCGCAGATATGGCACGTGGGCCGGATCTCCGATCCTGAGTTCCTCAACGGACAGCTCCCCGTTGCGCCCAGCGCCATCGCAGCCTCCGGCACCGTGAGCCTTCTTCGTCCGCAGCGGCCGTTTGCTACTCCCCGCGCACTCGAAACCCACGAGGTCAAAGGAGTCGTCGAGGCCTTCCGTCGCGGCGCACAGAACGCACAGGCCGCGGGCTTCGATGGCGTGGAACTCCACGGAGCCAACGGCTATCTCCTCGATCAATTTCTGCAGGACGGCGCCAACCACCGCAACGACGAGTACGGCGGCCCCATCGAAAACCGTGCCCGCCTCATGCTCGAAGCCGCAGAAGCCGCCATCTCTGTCTTCGGCTCCGGCCGCGTCGGCATGCACCTCGCTCCACGCGGCGACGCCCACGGCATCTCCGACTCCAACCCCACCGCCACCTTCAGCTATGTCGCCACCGAGTTAGGCAAGCGCAAACTCGCCTTCATCGCAGCACGCGAACGCGTTGGCCCCGACAGTATCGGCCCCAACCTCAAGAAGCTCTTCGGAGGGATCTTCGTCGCCAACGAAGCCATCGACCAGAAGATCGGCCAGCAGATCCTCGACGAGGGCAAAGCCGACGCCGTCGCCTTCGGCAAGCTCTTCATCGCAAACCCTGACCTTCCGAACCGCTTCGCCAAACACGCCGAACTCAACCGCCCCGAGCCCCACACCTTCTACGCCCCCGGTCCGCACGGCTACACCGACTACCCCGCGTTGACTGACTAAATTGCAGAGCCGCCGCTCTTCATTCTTCCGAAGAACCCGCGCTACGATTCCTGCATCTCACTTGAGAATCATTTGTCTGCAAAAACCCGGAGAACCTATGCCAAAGAATGCCGCACCTGCTCCCAAAGCCGCCATCACCCGCGAAAAACTGATCGACCTGCTCAACGAAGATCTCTCGCGCGAGTACCAGGCCATCATCGCCTACGTGAACTACTCGCAGGTCCTCAAGGGAGCGGCCTACATGAACATCGCCGCCGAGCTCGCCGTCCACGCCACCGAAGAGCTCGCGCACGCCATCACCATCGCAGGCCACATCGACTACCTCGGCGGCATGCCCTCCGTCACACCCAAGCCTGTCAAAACCTCTGAAAAGGCCGAGGATATGCTGCGTTTCGATCTCGCAAACGAGAAGGAGACCATCGCCGAGTATCGCCGCCGCGTCAAGCAGTGCGACGAACTCAACGAGTTCGCCCTCAGCGAATCCATCCGCGAGATCCTCGTGCAGGAACAGGACCACCTCGTCTCTCTTGCCACCGCACTCGGCATCGACCCACCCAACCCCGGCATCGCCGACTGAGGCCGGAGTTAGTCGTGCGCTGCCGAGCGCTTTCCCGGCCCCAGCAGCGCACGGCCCGGAAAAACATCCGGAACAATCTTGCCTTCGTCGACGATTACGGTTCCTCCGACCACCAGATAGCGCACGCCTAAGCTCGGCTCCATGGGTTTCTCGAAGGTCGAGCGGTCACTGATCGTTCCCGCATCGAACACTACAATGTCAGCGTCGGCCCCCTCCTGCAATCTGCCTTTCTGCCGTGCCGCAGAAGTCGAATGCTCTAGCATCTCCGCCGGCATCAAGCTCATCTTTCGCAGCGCATCCATCAGCGTGATCGTTTTCTTGTCCCGAACGTATTGGGCCAGCACGCGCGAATAGGTCCCGGCGTTGCGAGGATGCCCTTCGACGCCATCGCTTGCGATCATCACCAGCGGGTGCGGAATCACTTTGTCCACGATCTCCTGCTTATTGCCGAAGACCACCACCCAGTGTGCCGTACTGTCATTACGCAGCGCATCGAAACGCTCCTTCGTGAGGTGTTCCCCGGTCTCGGGAAGAACGAGGTCGCCATAGCTGATATCCATCCTCTCCTGCCAGCCTGGATTGAAGACCGCTGAGTTTACGGCGGTCATGCCTGCGATGTAGGGATAAGCTTCGGTGGTCACATCGAGGCCGCGGGCGCGCGCTCCTTCGACCATGGAAAGACACTCCAGCGAGTCGCGCGTGCATGAGCTGTTGATGTGCACGATATGCAAGGAAGCACCCGTAATGGCGGCCGCTCCAATCACTTCGCTGACGGACTCGATGGAGGAGCCGGGCTCGATGCGGCCAGCGCTGCGTATATGCGTATAAACCGGCAGCCTCCTCTCGGCAGCGAGACGGAACATGTCGATCACCTCAAGCCGGGTCGCTCCTGGCGTGTACTGGATTCCCATGCCGACGGCCAAACCACCAGCGTCCAGTTCTGTCCGCAGGCGTTCGCGTATCTTCTCGATTTGTTCGGGCGTGGCGTGCTGCTCAGTCGCGGGTCCGCTCTTGGGCAGGATGTCCCCGGCTGGCAGCGGAGCGCCGAACACGAGAGATCGCGCCGCCACATAGCTGGCTGCCGTGCCGTAATGAATCAGCGAGTGACCTTCTTTCGCCTTCAAAAACTGAGCGACATCCGGCGCACCAATCTCCATCTCCAGTGCCGTGGTGACACCATCAAGCGCCTTGACGCGCTGGCTTGCGAGGTCCTGAGCATGCTGATGCAGGTCAATGAATCCAGGGGCAACCACCAGCCCGCTGGCGTGGACGACACGGTGTCCGCTCAGGGCCTCGGACGAGATCCGGACGATCTTTCCGTCGCGGATGCCGACGTTGCGCACGCCATCCAGACCCCTCTCGGGATCCATGACGCGTCCGCCTTCGAGCACGAGATCATACTGCTGCGCGGACACAAGGGTGGTTGATAAAGCCAGAAGAAAGAGAGAAATCAGCTTACGCATGGATGCTCCGTGTAGACCGCGATGATACCAAGAGGGAAGCTCCATCTGGAGCCTGCAGCCAATGGCAGGCTCCAGACGGCAATTACAACTAAAACATAAGCCGCTTGCCTACAGCCCTTGCAAGCGATACCCTGATCAACACTTTACGTTTGTGTGCCGGCTGAGGACGACCTCGACCAGTCTAGCTGGCAGCAATCTCTGCCTTTTGGTTCCTCGGCCCCCAGCTCACAAGCATAAGGAGACACGCATGGCGCGTCTGGCCAAGTTCGTGCTCAGCGACGGCAGCTCCATCGTCGCCGAAGTCGATGACGATTCCTTTGAGTCGCCTCGTGGCGTCATGCGCGGAGGCGTCGCCTCACCCGAGTTCATCATCAAAGCCAACGAAACCTTCGACACCGCGCTCGACCGCGTCCGCTACGCCGCCGAGACTATGCTCGACCGCCTCACCTCACTCACTCGACCGCCCGATGAGGTAGCCGTAGAATTCGGCGTCAAGCTCAACGCCGAGACCGGCGCCGTCATCGCCAAGGCCTCCACCGAGGCCAACTTCAAGATCAACCTCAAGTGGACCCGTGCCTCATCGAACCCGGCCCCGGCCCCCGCAGCAAAGGAGTAGCCATGCTCAGGCACTACGACGACTTCGAGCTGGTCATCCAATCCTCCGGCGAGAACTACATCGTTCAGCTCCTCAACTCTCCCGCCGGACAGGCCAGCGGCCAGTTCATCCCGCCCTTCACCCAGGTCGAGCTCTCCAACTTCTACGGCCGCATCGGCCAGATGCGCCGCAGTACCCGCCGCGTCGACTCCCCCGATCTCGAAGCCGCCAAGAAATTCGGCGACCGGCTCTTCCATGCTGTCTTCACCGGCGAACTCCTCGGCCAGCTCCGCACCAGCATGGACCGCTGCCACGAACACGGCCGCGGCCTTCGTATCCGCCTGCGTCTCAAAGGCGTCCCCGCGCTCGCCGAGCTCCCCTGGGAGTTCCTCTACGACCTCGAGCAGGACCACTTCCTCGCCACCTCCACGCTCACCCCGATGGTCCGCTATCTCGACCTTCCGCAGAGCGTCCCTACCCTCCGCGTCAAGCCTCCACTGCGCGTCCTTGTCGTGCTCGCCGGCCCGCGCAATCTGCCCAACCTCGATGCGGAAGGCGAGTGGGAACGCCTCAAGACCTCGCTCGCACCCCTCGAGGCCAACGGCGCCATTCAGCTCGAGCGCCTCGCCTCCGCCACCCTCGACTGCCTCCGTCGCCGCGCCCGTGGCGAGCCCTTCCACATTCTCCACTTCATCGGCCACGGCGGCTTCGACCAGACCGCAGGCGACGGCGTTCTCCACTTCGAAGACACCAAGGGCATGTCCGACCCCGTCCCCGGCCAGCTCCTCGGCAACATCCTCCGCGACCACGACTGCCTCCGCCTCGCAGTCCTCAACGCCTGCGAGGGCGCTCGCCAGTCCAACCAGGACCCATTCTCCGGCGTCGCCCAGAGCCTCTGTCAACAACGACTCCCCGCCGTCGTCGCCATGCAGTTCGAGATCAGCGACGATGCAGCCAAGACCTTCGCCGAAGAGTTCTACGGAGCCCTCGCCGACGGCTTCCCCGTGGACGCCGCCGTCTCCGAGTCCCGCAAAGCCCTCTTCAGCGGACGCTTTGGCCAGGAGTGGGCCACCCCCGTCCTCTACATGCGTTCCGCCAGCGGCGTTCTTTTCGAAGTCCAGCGCCGCGCCAAACCTGCCGTCGAACCGAAGCTCGCCGCGCAGCCAGAACCCAAGCCCCAACCCATCGCCGCGCAACCGGTGCAACAGCCTTCTCCAGTACAACCTCAGCCCGCTCCGCCTCCGCCTCCACCACCCCCACAGTTCCGCCCCGGCCCGACGCCCCTCGAACAAGAGGCCGACCGACGCCGACGCGAAGCCGAACGCCTCAAAGACGAACAACGCCTCAAAGATGAACGCCTCCGCCGCGAGCAACTCGAAGCGCACCAACGCGCCGAACAGGAGCGCGCCCGCACCGAAGAAGCCCGGCGCCGTGCCGAAGATCAGCGCCTCAAAGACGAACGCGCTCGATTCGAACAGGAACAGGCAAAGCAGAAGGCCGAAGAGAAACACCTGCGCGAGGAACGCGACCGCATCGAGCAACTGCGGGCAAAGCAGGCCGAAGAACAGCGCCTCCACGACGAGCGACTCCGCCGCGAACGCGAGGCCGCGGCCTCAGCCGCGAAGATTCCTCCGCCAGCGCCGCCACCGCAGTTTCAACACTTCGTCGCCTCGGATGCCCCTCCAAAGAAATCGCACCGGGCCCGCAACATCACCCTCGGCATCCTCGGTACCGTTGTGTCGATCTTCATCATCCTGATGATCATCGGCTTCGTCACCGACAAGAAATCCACCCCATCCTCCTCCTATAGCGAGACCCCTGAGCGCCATCTCCTCACGGGCGATCAGGCGATGGAAAGCGAAAACTACGACAACGCCATCTCCGAGTACAACGCCGCCATCGCGCAGAACGCCGACTATGCCGACGCACACTCTCACCTCTGCAACGCCATCGCCCTTAAAGGCGAAAACACTGCCAACCGAAAGGGTGACTACGACGCTGCCGTAGCCGAGTGCGAAAAAGCCGTCCAGCTGGCTCCCAACGACGCCGCGGCCCACAGCAACCTCTGCAATGCCCTCGATGATCAGGAGTATTCGGCCCTCGAAATGAAGGGCAACTTCGATCACGCTATCTCCGAATGCCGCCGCGCCATTCAGCTCAACCCCAATTACGCCGAGGCATACAACAACCTCTGCAACGTCATCGGCAATCGCTCCGAGCAGCGTATTGCTCATCCCAACGATCGTAACGAAGGCATCGCCGCTTGCCGCAAAGCCATCGCCCTCAAGGCCGACTATGCCGAGCCCCACAAAAATCTCGCCGACTTCTACCGCCTATCCGGCAACGATTCGCAGGCGAAGGCGGATGCCGTCTCCGCCAATCGCTTCTTCCAAATGGCCACTGCCGAGTACCGCAACGCGGTGACCATCAAACCCCGCTACCGCGAAGCTCAGGTCGCGCTTGGCGCAATCCTTTATCAGACCAACGATCCCGACAACGCCATTGCCGAACTCAACAAAGCCGCCGAAGTCGATTCTAACTATTATGAGACCTTCTACTGGCTTGGCAATGTCTACCTCTACGAGAAGAAGAACTACAACCAGGCCGCCGAAAACTTCCGAAAGTCACTCACCCTCAAACCTGACCTCGACTTCGCGGAATATGGTCTCTCCGTCGCTCTTCGCGCCCAAGGCAACTCCGTCGAAGCGGACCAACACCTCACCAGCGCCTACCGCCTCAACGAAAACGACAAGAACATCGCCGCCGATTATAAGAAGTACATCTCAGGCGAGAACTGAAAGCAGCCGTTCTCTACTGCGTACTTCCCGTCAAAAAGATCTGTTCCGGCTTGGCAGCGATCACACGATACAGCCCGAACTGCCGCGAGTTTTGCGCCCGCATCTCAAACAGCAGACTGGCCCGATTGCTCGCCTCCACATCCACCACATCCACCAGCCGCATCCACGGCGTACGGTCCAGATGTGCCGCATCCGTCACGCTCTGAATCGCAGGCTTCAACTCACCCAACCCATCCGCCTGCGCCACCACCGTCACATAGCGAAGGTCAGCACCCGTCCCCTCCGTCCGCGCCATATAGACATATGTCGCCGCCCCGCCATAACTCAGCGTATATCCCTTCAACTCTTCATCCACCAAAGTCGCCGGAGCAGGAGCAGCCTTCGCATTCTTCCTCGCAGCAGCCGTACCCGTAGTCTTCGATGTAGTCGTCGAACCAGCTGTCTTCGGAGCCGTCGTCGTGCTCGCAGTCTTCGTCGGCACTCCACGCTTCAACGTAGGAGGCCCGCTATCCGCAGTGGCCGCCGAAGCAGGAGCAGCCTTCGTCGGAGCAGCCGCAGAAGCAGTCGAAGTCGCAGCCACCGCACCGCTCTTATACCCAGCCAGCAGAGCCCGCGCGAACCCCTGCATCTTCGCCAGAACCGCCGCCTGCTCCGCCGCATCGTCCCACGGCCGCGCAAACGCATGCGGATCGCGATTCGACGCATCCGACACCGCAACCATCTGATGCATAGCAGTCGGCAACCCTGTCATCTTCGCAAACCCATCGTCCGTATCCCCGGTCGCCGACCCCGCCGGTCTCCCATGATGCAGATTCGGTCGATCCGGATCATTATTCAGCGACGGCGTCCCCTCTACCGAAGCCACATCATTTGCACTCTGCGAGCTTCCCCCCGACGGCCTGCGCTTCAACGTAGGCCTATCGGATCATCCGCCGGAGCACTCCCACTGCTCTTCGCCGAACTCGTATCTGCCGTCGTACTTCCTGAACCCGCACCCGCATCCGTAGAAGTCCGCCGCTTCATCGTAGGCCGATCAGGATCATCCGAAGACGTGCTCCCCGAACCGCCAGCCTTCGCATCCGTCGACGAACCGGCAGAACCAGCCGTCGAACCGCCAGCCTGCACCGGATTCCCGCTCTTATCCGAAAAGTGCGGCTTCGAATCAGACGACGAGCTCGTAATCACCGGCAGCGTCTTCGAAGCATGCAGCGGAGCGCTCTTCCTCACCGCGATCGGCGGCTTGTAGCTCCCATACCCAAACCACCCATCGTCATACGCCGAAGCCCCCGTCGCATCGGTCGCCGAAAAGTGCCGCGCATATGCAAGATCCAAAAAGCCCTTCGCCATCCCCGAGTCCTGCAGCTCATAAACATTGCCCGTCTCCAGCGCAAACGGAACTGGCCGAGCCAAATACTCGCCCGCATCCTGCAACTCACCGTTGATAAACACAGTCACCGGAATCAACCGGCTCGCCGCAGGCTTGGCCAGATCACCCGTCCACTCATATACCCCCACCGCCCGCACCACGTTCTCAGGCTTGGCGACCTTATGGGTCTGTCCCCAGGCCCCCCCACACGCAACGACGACAATCAAACCAGCCAGAATCTTCCGCATATCGTTCAGCACGATCCCCATCCAAATCTTAGACGCTCTCCACCCCACCAAAGTCCACACCGCCTAAACCCTGCATCTAAGCCCCCTACCCCCTACCCCCTGCAGTACCATTCCTCCATGCCCCACCCGCTCCTCCAGGTCGAGAACCTCACCATCGCCTTCAACCACCAAACGGCAGTCGACGGAATCTCCTTCCAGATCAACCCCGGCGAAACCCTCGGCCTCGTCGGCGAATCCGGTTCCGGCAAATCCGCCACCTCGCTCGCCATCCTACGCCTCCTGCCGCCGACTGCGCACATCACCGGCGCCATCGCCTTCGACAACCAGTCGCTCCTCACCCTCCCCGAACCTGCCATGCGCCGCCACCGAGGCCGCAGCATCGCCATGATCTTCCAGGAGCCCATGACCGCCCTCAACCCCGTCATGCCCATCGGCACCCAGATCGCCGAAGCCCTCCAAGCCCACCACCCCGAGCTCTCGCACCACGCCATCCGAGAAAAAGTCCTCGCCGCCATGCACGAGGTCGCCCTCCCCGACCCCGAGCGCCGCCTCCGCGACTACCCCCACCAATTCTCCGGAGGACAGCGTCAGCGCATCCTCATCGCCATGGCTATCATCAACCGCCCCCGCCTCCTCATCGCCGACGAGCCCACCACAGCCCTCGACGTCACCGTCCAGGCCCAGATCCTCGCCCTCCTCAACGACCTCCGCCGCACCCACGCCCTCTCCATACTCTTCATCTCGCACGACCTAGCCGTCGTCTCGCAAGTAGCCGACCGCGTCGCCGTCATGCAGCACGGCCACATCGTCGAGCAGGCCTCCACCCACCAGCTCTTCCACTCCCCGCAACACCCCTACACTCGCAAACTCCTCGCCTCCGCCCCCACCATGCAAACCGACCGCACCCAACCGCTAGCCACCCTCGCCTAACCTCCCCGCAGCTCGTGGCGTATAGCTAGAATGCCCAACATACAGGCTCGGAGCGTTCCGCAAATGATGAGACCAATTCCTTTTTTTTTGCGTATTGGGCTTGGTGCTGTAGATGCCATCCTTAGCGTTGCACGCTCAGCAGCCGGATATCACAATCCCGCCAACCTTCAGTTTGCATGTTCGAGACACTCACCCCGTCGCAAGCCCTCCTATTTCGTCCAGTTTCACCCAGTGTGATGGACGAGGAAACGTCTATTTCGATCTGACTGGCCCTTCCGTCTTTGAAGGAAACCTCCTCCGTGTATCCCAAGACGGACAGGACGTAAGGCCGATTTCTTTACCAACTGGTCTAGGTAAGAATGGTGAGTGGCACTCCTCTGTTGATCCAGACGGTGGGTTGTACGCCATCTTTTCAGAGGCCGAAAATCACATCTTGATCCACCTTTCGCTCTCAGGCGAAGAGGTGAGCAGAACCAAGTTATCGCTGCCCGTATATTTCCACGTGCATTCCTTTGCTGTACTTCCCGATGGGAGGAGCATGTTCTTCGGTTCTCTCCCTGCTGGTGAGACTTCATCTGCGTCCAACGAGATTCCCTTTTCCATATGGCTCGATGCCGACGGAAGACTTATTCGGAAGACACACCCCGGCAAGCAGTTCTCTCCTTCGACAGATCGCCCAGAGGCCCTGGTTGCCGCAGGTAGGCCGGGGCATTTTATCGAAGCAACCGCCTCGGAGATTAGGGTGTTTGGTGCCGACGGCGACCTCCTCCAAACCTTCCCGATTGTCAAACCCACGAAAGATTCGTTTGCTTCTAGCCTCCAGCTTGTCGACGGGCTTATCGCGATAGCGTTCCAACACCCCCTCAGCACAGGTTCTACCAAACCTGAAAGCGCTAATAAATCTGAGAACTCGCCTGCTCCTTACTTTGGGCCCCTTGAACAAACCTGGCTATTGGCGAATCCCGTGAGCGGCGAGTTGAAGGCCTTCTACAACAAGCCGAAGGAATTTGTCGGATCGACCGTGTGTTATCTGGGGCACCAGGAGTTTCTCTATATGACGGTGAAGGACAGGCGCCTCTGGTTCGTGGAAGCAAGCGAGTAGACGCTGGTTGACGTTACGGTAATCGTCTACTTCCACGATGGCGGGTGATACGTAGGACTCACCGACGCCATGGTCAACCTCGACAAAGTCCCAAACTTCCCCCCAGCGCAGAATCCAGATAATCTATCTCTTTGTGCCTTAGGCACACCAACACTACATGCGAGCCCTGATTCTCTCCGACATCCACGCGAACCTCGAAGCCCTCAACGCCGCTCTAGCCGCCGCAGGCCCCTTCGACGTCCTCTGGAATCTCGGCGACGTCGTAGGCTACGGAGCCAGCCCCAATGAGGTCATCGACATCGTCCGTTCCCGCGCCCAGCTCAACGTCCGCGGCAACCACGACCGCGTCTGTTGCGGCCTCACCTCCGCCCTCGGCTTCAACCCCGTCGCCCGCGCCGCCGCCAACTGGACCCGCGAAGCGATGACCCCCGCCAACCGCGAGTGGCTCGCCAACGTCCCTCAGGGCCCCGTACAGCCACCCGACTACCCCGACGTCAATCTTGCCCACGGCTCACCCCTCAACGAGGACCAGTACATCCTCAGCATGCGCGACGCCTGGGCACCTCTCCAACAAGGCCCCTCCATCACCTTCATCGGCCACACCCATCTCCAGGGAGGCTTCGCCCAAAAGGGCCACGACTGGCACGAGTTCCGCCCCCAGTACGACACCCGCAACGAACCCGGCACCTGGACCCTCACCCTGCCCCCCGGCACCCGCCACCTCATCAACCCCGGCTCCATCGGCCAGCCCCGCGACAACGACTGGCGCGCCGCCTTCGCCATCTACGACACCGACGCTGCCCAGATCACCTTCCACCGCATCCCCTACGACGTCACCGCCGCCCAGGGCCGCATCCTCCTCGCCGGCCTGCCCGAACGCCTCGCCGTCCGCCTCCGCGAAGGCCGCTAATCCACCCGCACTCCTCTGGAAAAATTCTAAGGAGACTCTGAATAATCTGAACCGAATCCGTTTTGAAAGGGCGCGGCTTTTAGCCGTGCCGCAAATGGCCCGAGAAAGCTGGGGCTGGTAGCCCAATGCTTTAGCTTTGGGTCTCCCCTGAGGGAATGCTTCTCTTGCCACAGTGCCGGATCATAAGACTTGTTCAGAGCTTCCCTAACAAGCCTAGCCTGTGGTGTGGTCGACGATGATCTTCCACCCCTGATCCGTCTTTTCCAGCACCAGCGAGAAGATGCCTTCGGCATTGCCGCCATCCTTTTTGGTGCGGTCGAGGTGGTATTTCCCGATGACTACAGCGAACTTCTCGTCGAGGGGATGGGCCTCGAGCTCGGAGAAGCTGAGGGTGCCCATGGCTGCTTTGTTGGGGTAGTTGCGGCGGTAGGCTTCAAGCATACCTTCGAAGCCTCGGTTGACGATGCTGGTCACAAAGATCGTGTCCGGCGAGTTTTTGTAGGACTGGGTAAAGGCCTCGAGATCGCCGCGGTTCCAGGCAGCCTCCTGGGCAAGCAGGACTTTGATGACATCGAGCTCCGCCTTGGGGACCGGCCTGAGCTGGTCGTCCTGTGCGCGGCAAGGTGTAGCGAAAGGAAGCAGCAGAATGAGGACAAGAGCGGCGAGACGGTAGCGCACGGTGTCACCTCAGGGATCTATCGATAACTGTAGCAAAGGTGCGGCGTTGAGATGGTAAGTGGCGAAGGGTGCGCCATTTAGGAAGACTCTGAATAAGTTCCGAGCCGAATCGGTTTTGAAAGGGCGCGGCTTTTAGTCGCGCCGCAAATGGCCCGAGAAAGCTGGGGCTGGTAGCCCAATGCTTTAGCTTTGGGTCTCCCCCGAGGGAATGCTTTCTCTCGTCAAAATCCTCCCTATGAAACTTGCAGGGCGCCCTTAGGCGCTCCGGTCTTCGGGGCAGACAGGAGTAGCAGCCGTCGGGACGATCCAGACGACCGTGACCAGCGTGATCGCGGCGAGCGCGAGATAAGGATGAAAGTGCGCGAGTGGGATAGCGATCAGATACAGAACGAGGCTGGCGTAGTGTTTGCGCTCGGTGGCGATATCTTCGCGCTGAAGAGCGCCGGTTTGCTTCAGCAGGCGGCCGATGGCCAATCGCAACAGCAGGAAGGTGAAGCCCGTTACGATCATCGACGCCGCATACAGAGCGACAGAGAAAGAATCGGAGTGCTTCTCGATGACGTATGAGGTGAAGAAGGGCAGGAGCGAGGCAGAGAAGAGAAAAGCCAGATTCGAATAGAGGACGCGGTGGTCGGCCTGCTCAGTGCGGCGGATGAGGTGGTGGTGATTGATCCAGTAGATGCCGATGAAGGTGAACGAGAGAAAATAGATGAAGAGGATCGGGCCGAGCGTGAGGAGGCCGGGAAACCCGTCTTCGTGGGGAACTTTGAGCTCGAGGACCATGATGGTGATGATGACGGCGAGGACTCCGTCGGAGAAAGCTTCGAGGCGCGTAGTGGGGAAGAGATCGGGCATGGGATTGGCGAAGCCTTGTGCATGCAGCATAAATGCTGAAGCGGTTTTGCGTGATCCCAGCAGGGTGGAGGACTAGAATTGAAGAATGAGCGAGCAATTGGCTGGGACGCGAGTGGTGCATGCGGTGTGCTCGCATGATTGCCCGGACTCGTGCGGCGTGCTGGTAACAGTCGATGAACTGAGCGGTCGAGCCATAAAGATGCAGGGTGATCCTTCCCATCCGGTGACCCGGGGATTCTTGTGCGGAAAGGTAGCGAAGTATCTGGACCGGGTTTATTCGCCGGACAGATTGCTGTACCCGATGCGCCGTAAGGCCGGGATCCCGAAGGGGCCGCTACCGCAAGGGCATGAGGCCGACGCCTTTGAGCGAATCAGCTGGGACGACGCTCTGGATGAGATTGCGACACGCCTGACGAAGATATCCGATGAGTTTGGCCCGGAGAGCATTCTGCCCTACAGCTATGCGGGAACGATCGGGCAGCTTGGCTACGGATCGATGGACCGTCGCTTCTTCAATCGACTGGGAGCTTCGCAGCTGGACCGCACGATCTGCTCGACGGCAGGCGGGGCAGCGCTGCTCAGCGTCTATGGCGTCAAGCTTGGCACGCGGCCCGAAGACTTTGCCCACGCAGGGCTTGTGATTGCATGGGGCGCGAATATCCACGGAAACAATGTTCACCTGTGGCCGTTTGTCGAAGAGGCTCGGCGGAAGGGTGCGCGGCTGATAGTGATCGATCCGTACAAGACACGGACCGCTGCGCTGGCGGATGAGCATCTGGTGATCAACCCGGGAACCGATACGGCGCTGGCACTCGGATTGATGCATGTAATTCTGAGCATGGGGCTGGAGGATCGTGAGTACGTCGCAGCAGTGCTCGATGGGGTTTGCGGAGCTGAAGGCTCATGCGATGAAGCCCGAGAACTCACCCGAAAAGGTCGCGGCGGTGACGGGAATCTCGCCCGAGACGATTGTGAACCTGGCGCGGACTTATGCGACGGCTGGACGAAACGGCAGCGCGCCGTCGGCGATTCGGTTGAACTATGGGATTCAGCGCAGCGAGAACGGCGGAACGGCAGCTCGCGCGGTGTGCATGCTGCCGCTCCTGACCGGCGCGTGGAAGTACAAGGGCGGCGGGTTGCAGCTTTCGACCTCGGGCTCGTTTCCATTCAACTCGGACGCGCTGCATATGCCGGAGCTGATGCTGGCGAGTCCGCTGGGCCACGCGGCGCGAGTCGTGAATATGAGCCAGCTTGGGCAGGCGCTGACAATGGCGGATGCAGGCGTTGGCGGGCCTCCCGTAAAGGCGATGTTTGTCTACAACTCGAATCCGGCAGCGGTGGCTCCCAACCAGAACGACGTGCTGCGCGGGATGCTCCGGAACGATCTGTTCACCGTCGTGCATGAGCAGTTCTTCACCGATACGGCCGACTACGCGGATGTGCTGCTGCCAGCCCCAACATTTCTGGAGACCAAGGATGTGCAGGGTGCGTATGGACACCTCTACGCGCAGGTCTCGAACAAGGCGATTGAGCCGCTGGGCGAGGCTCGGAACAATGTGCGCGTCTTCGGCGAGCTGGGACGGCGGATGGGTTTCGAAGAAACGTGCTTCGACGACCGCGAAGATGAGCTGATCGATCAGGCACTGAAGACCGACCATCCGTGGTTTGAGGGCATCACACGAAAGAGGCTCGAACGCGAGGGCCACATCCCGCTGCACCTGCCGGTGAATGAAGATGGGGAGACACTTCCCTTCTCAACGGCGGAGTGGTTCCGAACGCCGAGTGGTCGCGGCGAACTGACGCCTGTGCCGGTATTTATTGCGCCGGAAGAGTCGCGGGGCGGAACGGATTCGGCGAAGTATCCGTTGGAGTTTCTGCCTCGCAAGGCGGACAACTACATGAACTCGACGTTCGCGAATCTTGCCGGCCATCAGCGGATGGAGACACGGACAGCTGGCGTGCTCGAGATGCACACGACGGATGCGGCAGCACGCGGAATCGTCGCAGGCGATGAGGTGGAAGTGTTCAACGGGCGCGGAAAGATTGCTCTGCGGGCGTTGGTAAATGGACATGTAGGCGCAGGCGTGGTGTCGGCTCGGCTCGATTGGAACAAGCTCTCGCGACATGGAGCAAATGTGAACGCGCTGACGAGCGAGCGGCTGACCGATATCGGCGGCGGCGCTACCTTCTACTCGACGCTGGTTGAGGTGCGGAAGACTTCGCCGGAACCTGTAAGCCAATCGTCCTAAAAGGGCGCGAGCCCGGAAAACTGCATTGCATCAAAGGCGATGTCCTTCGCCTGACGTCGACCGCATTGTGTATGCTTTCAGTTGCCAAAGACCCTCGCCCCCAACGGAGCCTTCATGCAACGACGCGACTTCCTCGCCACCTCCCTCGCAGCCTCCGCCCTCACCCTCACCCAGCAGGCATCAGGCCAATCGACTATGAGCCCATCTACTACCAAACCCCGCGAGTTCTACGAAATCCGCAAGTACCACATGCAGACCGGCCCGCAGACCAAACTCACCGAGAGCTACGTCGCCGACGCCCTCATCCCCGCGCTCAACCGTCTCGGCATCGCACCCGTCGGCGCCTTCCACCTCGACATCGGCCCCGAAACCCCGACCCTCTACGTCCTCCTCCCCGCCTCCAACCTCGAAGCCCTTGCCACCGCCAAGCTCCGCCTCACCGAAGACGCCGTCTTCATGAAGGCAGCCGAGCCCTTCTGGAGCGCACCCGCCACAGCTCCCTCCTTCCAGCGCCTCGAAAGCTCCCTCCTCATCGCCTTCGAAGGCTGGCCCAAGCTCACCCCTCCCGACACCAAGGCCAAGCGCATCTTCCAGCTCCGCACCTACGAGAGCCCCTCCCCCGCCGCCCACGTCCGCAAGGTCGAGATGTTCCACCACGGCGAGTTCGAAATCTTCCAAAGCTCCGGCTTCGGCCAGGTCTTCTACGGCGACACTCTCATCGGCCACCGCATGCCCAATCTCACCTACATGCTCACCTTCTCCGACATGAACCACCTCAACACCTGCTGGGACACCTTCCGCAACAACCCCGCCTGGAAGAAGCTCTCCGCCGACGCCCGCTACGCCTACGAACCCATCGTAAGCAACATCACCAACCTCATCCTCAGCCCCACCACCTACTCCCAGATCTAGTGGAGACTCTGAATAAGTCCCCAGCAGATTCCGTTTTGAAAGGGCGCGGCTTCAGCCGCGCCGCAAATGGCCCAAAAAGCTGGGACTTTAGCCCTTGAGGGAATGCTTCTCTCTTGTCAGACCTTGTCAGATCATGAGAATTGTTCAGAGCTTCCCCAGCGCAACTCATTCATCCCGAATCACAGCAAGAGGGCTAATACGAGTAGCACGAACCGCCGGACTCAAACTCGCCACAAACGAAACGAGCAGCAGAAGCACAGTCACGGCAACAAAGGTCAGCATGTCACGCGAACTGACGCCATAAACCATGCTCGTCACCACTCGCCCAAGCGCAAAGGCCGCGAACAAACCAAGGACGATACCCACAACCGTAGGCTTCATACCTTGCGCAACGACCACGCGCAACACATCAACCTTGCTTGCACCAAAGGCGATCCGCAATCCGATCTCCTTCATCCCGCGCCTCACCGAATAAGCCAGCACGCTGTAAATCCCAACCGCACATAGCACCAGCGCGAGCAGCCCGAAGATCGCGAGCAGCTGCATATTGAAGCTCTGTTGCGTCAGCGTCTCGCCGACAAACTCTTCCAGCGTAAGCACATTATCGACAGGGACATCTTTGTTGATCTGATGCACCGCCTCAGTCACCGCCGTCGCCAGAGTACGCGGCGAAACCGTCGTCCGGACCACAAGAGAAAGAGGCCGCCCGCTGAACGGTCCCGATGGCGGACCTTCAATCTGCGCCAGCGGCCAGTACAGCGTCGAAACTCCCGCCGAGCTGTTCAGACCAAGCTGCTTCACATCGCCGACAACGCCAACGACTTCCCGCTCCTTATCCGGATAAAACGAAAGCTTCAGATGATGTCCTACCGCATTGCCATCAGGCCAGAACTGTTTCGCCATCGATTCACTGATCACCACCACCGGTGCCGAATCCGCTCTGTCATCCGCACTGATCTCTCTGCCCTGAAGCAGAGGCACATGCATTGCCTTGAAATAACCCTCCGTCGCAACCCGCACCGACACCTCAGGCTGTTCCGACATCGCAACCACCGGATGTCCCTCAACCGCCACAGGCTGGTTCGAGCCGCCCGTAAGCGGCAGGTTGTCGACCGCTCCCGCAGCCGCAACTCCAGGCAGCGAACGCACACGCTGCAACACCTGATCGAAGAACTGCGCCTCCTGCGTAGGGTCCGTAAATTGCTTCTTGTTGACCTGCACGTTCATCGTCAGCACATTGTGCTCGTCGAACCCCGGATCGATCGTCTGCAGCTTCCACAAACTTCGAATCATCAACCCGGCTCCAACCAGCAGCACCAGCGACAAGGCGACCTCCACCACCACCAGCGCCGAGCGTGTCTTTCTCCGCCCGCCATCAGTGTCCGTACGGCCCAACCCCTGCTTCAAACCTTCGTTCGCATCTCCCTTCGTCATACTCAACGCAGGGATCAGCCCCGAAAGAATCCCAGTCGCGATAGAAAGCGCGAACGTAAACGCGAGCACCGGCCCGCTCAATCCAATCTCACCCATCCGCGGCAGCTTGTCGGCAAAGAACTTCAGCAGAAGCTCTATCCCAAAGTGTGCGGCCACCAACCCCAGAGCCCCTCCAAACAGAGAGATCAGCACCGTCTCCCACAAAAGCTGTTGAACGATGCGACTCCTGCTCGCACCCATCGCCGTACGAATCGCAATCTCCTTACGCCGCGCAAACGTCCGAGCCAGCACAAGATTGGCAACATTCGCGCACGCAATCAAAAGCACGAACGTCACCGCTCCCAGCATCATCAGCAACGCTGGACGAACCTCGACCGACAGTCTCTTCGCGCAGCGGATTGACCACCGCACCCCACCCCTTGTCATCGGCAGGATAAGCCTGCTCCAGCCGCTGCGAGATCGTATTCATCTCTGCCTGCGCCTGCTCCACCGTGACCCCAGGCTTCAGCCGCCCAACCGAAAGGAAGTGATGTTCGCCGCGGACAGCCACCTCGGCAGGCGTAAGCGCCAGCGGAACCCAGATCTGCGCAAAGCTCGGCTTCGTCATCGCCGGCCCCATCACACCGACAACCGTGTACGGCTCGCCATCAAGATTGATCGACCGCCCAACCACCCCTGCATCCGAGCCATAGTGAGTCTGCCAGAACTTGTAGCTAAGAATCACCTCGCGATTCTTGCCCGGGCTACTCTCTTCCGGCAAAAAAACACGCCCATGCAGCGGCTGAACCCCAAGCACCGGAAAGAACTCCGGACTCACCGTACTCGCCGTAACCGCCTCAGGCTTACCGGCCCCCGTCACATCAAAATGCGCGCCCGAGTACAACGCGATCTGCTCGAACGAATGGTTCTGCTTCTGCCAATCAAAGAAGTTAGCCGCCGACACCGCGAAGCGCGTCATCCCCGGAAAGCTCGTCTGCGGAGGCGTATGCCACACCTGCACCAGCCGGTCGACATCGTGAAACGGCAGCGGCTCCAGCAGAACAGCATGGACGACGCTGAAGATCGCCGTGTTCGCCCCAATACCCAGCGCCATGATGATCGTCGCCATCAAGGCAAACCCAGGACTCTTCCGCAGCAGCCGTAACGCAAATCGAAGGTCTTGTAGGAATGCTGACAAAGTGCACCTCCGTCCCCACCGAGGAACAAGCAATTCAATCACCAAGCATCGAAGATCGGAAGCCCCCGATTATCAACACTTTTACAAGAGGCCCCAGATCGCCAGTGTCCATTGACGAGCGCAGCCGTCCGTTTCCGAACAGAGCAGAACACCAGCCATGTGGCACATTGTCGGTTCTCCATCTATCGCGGCTTTTGGGCGTCGAGAAGGTGTGTCAATCGTGTGAACGCGATCCCGACGCATCCTGTACCGCAGTCAGACTTCCGACCGGCGTGCCTCCCTGCGCAAATGTCCTTACGACGGCCTCCGGTCCAACATGCAGTTGGAAGTATCTTGCACCGGAATGATTGCTAACCAAAAAAGGCTGGGTTAAAGGGTGCTGCCCATACCACGCACGAGCCGCGGAGGTACTAGCGGCGCGCTCATCCTCATCGAGAGGGCCACTCAGCGCGTCAATGTCGTGACGCAACAAGTGTTCAGCTTCGGCTCCCCCCTGCAGCACTGCAATCTGAAAATGGTAGCTGGCCGATCTTCTATCGACTGGAACGCCCTTGCCATCGCGAGCAAGGACGCCCAATAAAAGGGAGGACCGCCATTCTCCAGCCTCCGCCGCCGCCTCCAGCAATGTCAGCGCTTCGCCAGCAGTCTGCTTCAGCTCCGGATGATTGACCAGCAGTAGCCCCAGAGAATACATCGCCGGGACATAACCCGACGCAGCGGACTGCCGCAGCAACTCCGTGGCTCTGCGCAAGTCGTGCGCGTGATCAGGAGCCGTCGAGAAGAGCGAGCCAAGATTATAGGCAGCCATTGGATCATGCAGCTTTGCCCCCGCCTCAAGCCATCTCTCAGCGGCCGGCATATCTCGACCACCTGCCAATCCAAAGTAATAGATCTGGCCGAGGTAGCCGGCCGCAGTGCCATTTCCCTTGCGTGCTCCTTCCTCAAACAGCTGCATGGCGAAGGGAACATCCCTACGTACTCCCAGCCCACTCAGGTAGAGGATTCCAAGATTGAGCTTCCCGGCGGCAGACCCTGAAGCAGCCGCGAGGTGATACCAGTGCAGCGCCTGCGGCAGATCGGCCGGAACTCCGACGCCGGTTTGATACAGATAGCCAATCTCGTTCTGCGCCTCGCTGTCTCCTCGTTGAGCGGCGTTTTCATACCAGTGGGCGGCGGCTCTGGCATCCTGAGGAACCCCATCTCCAGTCAGATAGTCTGCCGCAAGCTCTATCTCCGCAGACAAAACCCCTCGCCGAGCCTCAGCCTGGAGCTTTGAGAGTTTCTTTTCATCAAGCGACTGACCGTAGCACGGCAAAGCGCACACGCCATACGCGAGTAATGCGATCAGTGCGGGGCCCCGGAACATCCTTAACGCAGAAAACGCAACAAGAACTGCAACAGCAATGCGCTGCATGTCGTGACCTGTCTCTGTAATTTCGGGGAGAGCTCAAATTTACCCCAGAAACCTAACCGGACCAGCAGACGAAGTGACCCGGGCATCCAATCAAACAACACTCTGGTGCCTATTTCATCGCAACTTCATCGCCGGGTACCACACCTTCCACCTTTCAACAGCCACAAAAGCTCGGGTGCCCCATCCTTCGCGCTTTTTGCGAAGGGTGGGAATGTAAACTGCCCGCACAGCCATTGCCAACGGGGACGGTTGGCCCAAGTCTCAATGAAGCCACGAATCGGGTGCCCCATCTTCGGCGCGGTTTCATCGCGACTAAGGTGGGCAATCGCGCGAAAGCGCGATCCCGGAGAGTCCGAACCTGCCGACATCATCTAGGGCGAAGGAGGAGTATTCTGCTTTGTCACCATCTCCGCACTAAGCCGAATCGACCCGCTCCCCACCATCATGCTCCGGGTCCAATCCTGATATCCCGTCTTCTTCACCACAATCTCATGCTTACCCGGAGCAAGATTCAGTGTCGAAGGTGTACTTCCCACAAAATTCCCGTCCACCTCGATATCGCAGTTAGGCACGCTCGCCTCAATGGTGAGGCCAGATGCAGCGGCTCCACCAGTGCTCGCAACAACGGTCCCATGGGCAGATACCGGTGCGAACTTCGCCATGTCCAGCTTCATATCTCCCGCCACAAACGCCGTTACCTCAGTTCCCTTCGGAATCGTGATGTCCTTGCCGTGAATGAACAACAAAAGCGGAGCCGCCGGGAAGAACACGATCGCCGTTCCCACCATCCCAGCCGTCATCGCGCCAGTGTGTCCGCCGCCCTTAGCATTCTGCGTAGCGCTCAGCGCAGCCTTCTCTCCGTCAACCAACCGCACCGAATCGATATTCACGTCCAGCTTGCCGCCCCGGCCCATGCTCTTCTTAGGCTCGGCTGTGGTGACTGTGGCCAGCGCCTGTGCGCCTTTGGCGATCACTGGCACGCCTTCAACGTCAACCTCTTCCAACACCTCGAACGAGACCTGTTGTCCCGCCTTCGCCGTCGCCGAAGTCAGGTTCTCCGCCAGCCGCAGTTTCACCGCCGTCCCATCCTGCAAGGTATTCGGTGGTGGTGGCCCGCTCGCCACTGGTGCCGCAACCGGAGCAGCTGCCGGAACCACCGGAGCTTTATCTTTCTGTCCAAAGGCACTATCGCCAAACGCAAGAAACACAACAAGGGATGATGCAAGCAAACGCCGCATGATTTCAACCGTCTTTCTAATTTGAAGTCACCTAAAGCTAATTGGAAAAAGGCAACCATACAAGCGAGATTATTTGACCATATACTCACCTTCAAAGACGTCAAGATCTGATCGCAGGGGAGTATGCATGAACACGGTTCGCGCTAGTCTTTGCATCGTGATCGTTTTTAGCGGCTTATGCTCGCCTGAGCAGACTCTGCCGTCAAGTAGTCACGGTACGGTAAATATTCTGCTCGCAAACAAGAACGGGCTAGTGGCTGTGACGGATAGCATGCTCACATTTGGGGACGGTACACATCGACCAATAGGCAGAAAACTCTTTAAAAACGATGATCGAACCATCTGCACGATAGCCGGTTCGTATACCGCCTACGTGCCGCCTCCTGATCTTGGACTTGACGTCCGCAAGGTCGTGGATAGTCTCTCGATCCGTTTACGAACTAATCCAATAACAAAATTGTCCAGTAAGCTCGAACTGTTAACCAGGCTTTTGAAAATCGCACTGCAAAGCGACAACCTTACATCGCAGATAGCTTTCGGACGCGCCAATACACGCGAGCCTATTCAGTTGACGATGGCCGGTTATGACGATGATGGCCAGCTTCGAATTGAACAAGTTGATTTGCTCGTTGATCCTTCCAGCACTCAAAAGAACGTGCAGGTGCAGTTGCCCACTTCGGCTACTTCTCCAACTCACCTTACGCCCATATGCGAAATAGCGAATTCTTCCTCCGCGGACTCTCTTGAGATAAAGACGATACGGAAAGATTTCGTTTGTCGGTTAGCAGGCTACAAAGATGTTGCAGAGTCACTCCTCATAGATCCAGAAAGGTACAAAGGGACCAATCCTTCCTTACTAAAACCCCTCTCAGCTTGAGGCAAAGCAATCTCAGTCTGTTCTCGACAGATCAATTAATGGAACTTGCTAAAGGTTTGGAGCAGGAGACTGATAGCGACACATTGCGTAATAAAAATCACTTTGTAGGCGGGCCAATACAAATGGCAGTCCTGAGTGAAGGAGCTGTTCAGGTATTTCCACCTGAAAATCTTCCAGCGCCTCAAATAGGACACATTGTCACGCTTATTACCAACAGTCAGATGCATGGCTTCGCAAATCATTTGCTCGACTCTGATCGCCAACATTCGGTGGTATTTGCCAACGGCCTGCTTGAGAGCTATCTACAGCGTTTGGACGGCACAGTGTTCAGCCAAGTCACATTTCGTGACATGCAGTTGCTTTACAACGGCGAGCAGCCGACTTACATATCTACAGATAGTTCACTCGAGAACTGTATCCTTCTCATCGGCCCTAACGTTCCAGAAAACGATGCTACTTATCAATTTTTAGTAAGGCGATTCCATTGGAAAGACGTTCGCCATCCACCCTTCCCGATGCAGACAGGAAGGCGTTATCTCATCCCCGAGAATTAGGAAGGACGGTCGGAATCTAGCGGTGGCCCAAGTCTCGATGAAGCCAAGAACCGGGTGCCCCATTCATCGCGGGCTTTTGCGCGATGAGTGGGCTCATCTCTGCCCAAGGCCGGAGTGGAGCGAAGCGGAACGACTGAATCGCCTTCCTCTCCCAGCCACCACTCTATAAATCGGAACTCCGGCCCAACCCAGCCAGCATTTCCCCCACCGTCACCCCAAGCACCGGATGCACCATCTCCGGCGCAATCTCCGCCAGCGGCTCCAGCACAAACCTCCGCTCCTGCATCTCGGGATGCGGCAGCGTAAGCTCCGCCGTCGACACAACAACATCCCCATACAGCAACAGATCGAGATCGATCACCCGCGGCCCCTTCGCCACTGCCCCCACCCGCTCCCGCCCCATCGAGCGCTCAATCTCCAGCAGCCCGCGCATCAAGTCCAGAGGCTCCAGATCCGTCTCCACCAACAAAGCGCCATTCAAAAACCGAGGCTGATCCACATACCCCACCGGCTCCGTGTCATAAAACGACGACACCGCCCGCACCTCACCCAACCCCCGCACCCGCTCCACAGCCTCCCGGAGATTTGCCTCCCGGCCACTATTTTTTTTTGTTTCCCAGTTTTTTGGCTCCAGGTTCGACCCCAGCGCGATCGCCGCCACCCTCTTCACGACTGCACCATCCGCGGAGCACTCAAATAAGTCCCACCAAAAACCACCCGTTTACCGCATTTGCCACACTTTTTACCACCCGCTAACCAGCGTTTTTGACCAAAAACAGCCAAAAATCGCCCCGAACCACCCTCAAAGAAATTTGTGGATACCATTCGAAAAAAATCAGGCATGCGCAGGCTGCAAACGCCCCGTAACCCATTCTGGTTCAGAGACTTCGTCGTACCCATGCGCCAGCTCCCAAGCCGATCGGTCCCGCAGAATCCGTTGCACCAGCGCGGTATGCATCGCATGACCGGCCCTCTCAGCCACCACCCGCCCCTGGATCCGCCTTCCCGCCAGCGCCAGATCCCCAATCAAATCCAGCACCTTATGTCGCACAAACTCATCTGCAAAGCGAAGTGGCCCATTTTCAACACCTTGCCGCGAAAGAATAATGGCGCTCTCATTCGAAACCCCACGAATCAACCCCATATCCCGCAGCATGGCCTCATCTTCCTTGAACCCGAATGTCCGCGCCGGGGCAATCTGCTTCACATAATCCCCCACCGCCAGATCTCCGGTAAATGTCTCATAACCAATAGGTTGGGGGAAATCAATGGTATACCGTATCCCATACCCCGACCCCGGATACACCCCAATAAACTTCGACCCCTCTCGAACCTCAACTTCCTTCAGAATCTTGATGTACTCCCGCCGTCGCCGCTGCTGCTTAAGCCCAACAGAATGAAATGCTTGCACGTAAGGTAGAGCGCTACCATCGAGGATCGGAACCTCAAGATTATCCACCTCAACAATGACGTTATCCACCCCATAACCAATCAATGCCGAAAGCAAATGTTCCGTCGTAGAAATCAAAACACTCCCCCGCATCAGGCTCGTTGCATAGCTCACCTTCGCAACATTTCTCCCAATCGCAGGAATCTCAAAATTGTCTAAGTCTATACGTCTGAATACGATACCGGATCCGGCCGGTGCCGGCACCAATCGCATCAAGACTGGCGCTCCACTGTGCAGGCCAACGCCCTTGAACTCTATCTCAGACCGAATTGTCCGCTCAAAATGAGCTTCCAGTCCCACGAATCAACATCTCCACAAATGCCACTATTAAGATTACAGTTCGGTAAGTAACTGTCGATGTGGTAAATTCGCCACACTTTATTGACGAGATAACCCACTTTTCTCTTCCGCGATCCTAGCCATAAGCCTTTTAGACCCTATAACATGCATCCATGAACACCAAAGCCATTCTCCATGCGACTGAAGCCCGGCATCAGTGGATACGAAATAGGCTCCGTGAACTTGTCTTAGAGGAGTCGCCAAGTGAAGAAAGAGCTGCAGTTAATGCCGCAATGGCCATTGCGGAACGGTTGGCGCGTGGGATCGGGGGGCGGGTTAAACGGTATAAACAAAAGAATTTTGGAGACGTTGTCGAACTGCGCTTCGGTCCGATGCGTTCTGTGCGTAAACCCCTTATGTTGCTTGGACATCTGGACACGGTGTGGCCGATCGGGACATTGAAAGAAATGCCTTGGCGGGAGGAAAAAGGACGGTATTGGGGACCTGGTGTGCTCGATATGAAGGCGGGTGTAGTGATGGCTCTGGCGGCCGTAAGTGTATTGAAAGAGTTGAAGTTAGCTCGACCTGTCACGTTACTTTTAAATAGTGAGGAGGAGGTGGGGAGTCCGGTTTCGCGGGAGATTACTGAGCGGTTGGCTCGGGAATCGGCGGCGGTTTTTGTGCTGGAGCCGGCGCAGGGGCTCGCTTACAAGACGGCCCGGAAGGGTGTAGGCCATTATTATGTGCAGGTTATGGGAGTGGGGGCACATAGTGGGGTGGACTTTGAGAAGGGGCATTCGGCCATTTTGGAGCTCGCGAAGCAGGTGCAGACCATCTCGGGTTTTGTCGATTTTGCACGGCAGTTGACGGTAAATTGTGGCGTTATTGGTGGTGGAACGCGGTCAAATGTGGTCGCTTCTGAAGCGCATACTGAGGTGGATGTGCGAATATCGAAGGCGCGCGACGCGGCTTATGTGGAAAAGCTGTTTCGTAGTTTGAAGGTCTCAGACCCGCACTGCACGCTGACGGTTACGGGTGGGATCAATCGGCCTCCCATGGAGCGGAAGGCTGGGACGATTGCGTTGTTTAAGCAGGCTCGGAGGCTGGCTGGAGAGCTGGGTTTTGAGCTGCAGGAGGCGGCTACGGGGGGTGGGTCGGATGGGAACTTCACGGCTGCGCTGGGAGTGCCTACGCTCGATGGGATGGGGGCGGTGGGTGAGGGTGCCCATGCCGCGCATGAGTCGGTGGTGATTGAGCACCTGGTTCCGCGGACGGCTCTGTTGGCGGCGATGATTGCCAGCGTAGATTAGCGCGACAAGTTCAGGCGGGCTCTGGCACGTCGGCGACTACGGCGCTATCTCCATGAGGACATCAAGTTCCTTTGCAACGCCTGAATCCGGATCGGGGAAGGGGAAGACGCCGGCCGGCCAGAGGACCTGGTTGAAGGTTGTGTCCGTCGCAAGTGTGATGGGCGCCGACCACCGGTTGTTTGCGTAGTCGCCGAATCGATAGGTTGCGCCCGCAGGCAGAGTGACCGACACTGATGGGTTTTCGTTGGTCAGGGTGATCCAGACTGGGCTCGTCGTGAGCGTGATGTTCGGGCCGGACAGAGGGTCTTCTGAAGTTTGTGCGGGGCCGGGCGCATTGGTCGACACGTACATGAGGACATCGAGTTCTTTTGCAACCCCTGAATCCGGATCGGGGAAGGGGAAGACGCCTGCGGGCCACAGAACCTGATTGAAGGTTGTGTCTGTTCCAAGTGTGATGGGCGTCGACCACCGGTTGTTTGCGTAGTCGCCGAATCGATAGGTGGCACCGGCGGGTAGCGAGACCGATACGGACGGATTTTCATTAGTCAGGGTGATCCAGACTGGGCTCGTTGCGAGCGTGATGTTTGGACCGGACAGAGGATTTCCTGAAGAGGGTGGAAGTGGGGGCGCTGGCGGAGGCGATGGCGGCGCGGGCGGGGGTGGCGCGGGTGGGGACGGAGATGTTCCAGCCTGCAGTTCCATTGCGCCGATCGCGGGCGAATTTGGCCGCAGGTTTCCGTTGAAGTCGGCGGTGATGCCAGAGATGGCGATTCCGGTGCCGATGGCAGGGCTGGTCGACGACAAGTCGAAGTTGAAGTTATCGAATTGCGACTCACTCGCAACGGTCAATGGCGGTTCATCGACGAACGATGGATCGGAGCAGATATCTCCCGGCGAAGAACAAATGACGTTTCGCAGATTGAAATAGAGGTTGTGATCTTCGGTCACGGCATCGGAGTTGTCGCTGAAGTAATACAGTCCTGGAGTTTTGGAGTTGTACGTCGGCTGCAGAAGACCGAGCATGATGTTGTCGCGGAAGATATATGGGGTGGAACCGCAGGCGTTTGGCACCTGGCAGGCCATGTCGAACATCGTAGCGGAGTAGCCCACGGTTGTATTGAATGCAAATAAGACTGAGCTGTTGGCAGCGCTGTAGAACGCAAACATATCTCCGGCCGCGCGACAAAATAAGCTGAGGTATGCTCCCTGCGTTCCGGTTGCTGCGTTGTAGTTGATGGGCGCTCCGGGAAGCTGCTGTGACATTCGCTGACAATTTCCGATGGTCAGATTATTGGCGAAGGTCGTGGTGGAGTTTGCAGTGCTTCCCCACTTCCACTGCTGTCCCATATTGCCGTAAGACTGGGAGTTGGTGATGACGAGATTTGTAATTTGCGTGTGTGGGCCGATGAACCCGTCTTTGGTGTTGTATGCCTGAATGCAGTGGTCGCAGGTAAACGAAGCAAGAGTCGTATCCTGTCCGCTCCATGAGTCTCCGAAGCCGCCGCTGTTGAGGTCGTAACAGGAGACGGCGGGGAAGGCGTGCACAATTGGATATTCCTGGTTGCAGCCATTTCCGATCATGGTGACATAGCTGGCATTGATGGAAGAGCCAGGCCCATCGGGAGTGTCATAACCGTCGTCGAAGTTCCATCCGGCAAAACCATTGAAGCTTATATTGACGCGGGTCAGGGTCATCGGCCCGCCAATCGGGCCTTGAATCCCACTATGGGTAAAACCGTGAATCCACAGATCCGTGAGGGTTACATTTTGTGTGGTCGCGTCCATCAAGATGCCGTTGGATGCGTAGTCGTCGATGCCGGGGTAGTTGGTGTTGCACGCGCTCGGATATGCCGGTTGGCCGGCTTTAATGCATTGTGAGTGTCGGGTTAACTCGATACAGGCGACATCAACGTTTTGCGCTCCGGCGAGATTGAGTGTGGCTCCTGCACCGAAGCCCCCGAAGAGTTGGGTCTTGTTGGTTGCGCCGCATGATGCGTAATTCTCCCCAAGGATTCGCGTGTGCCGGCTCGCAGTTCCTGCGGGAATCGTCGGATTAAAGCAACCGTAGGGGGCAGAGCTGGAACCGGGGCACCAGGTTTTTCCGTTGGCGTCCGGGGCGTTCATGGCGTTGCCAATACCGATCCGATATGGGCCGCCGCGCACCATCACCGTATCGCCGCCGGCGATCACCCATGCAGAATTCTGCCAGGTCTGATCGTCGTAGAGAAATCGAAAGTCGTTGAAGGCGCAGTGCTGATTTACGCCCGAGCCGGGATAAGCAGCGTCGCCCTTGCCGTCGCACTGCCCCGTTAGAACATTGGCATCGAAGCGAGTTCCGCCATCGGGACGGATGTACCAGGTTGTCTGAGCCGTTGCCATTGACGATTGAACATACAGGATCAGGAAAAGTGATATGACCCATCGGAGGGTAGTGCGCATTCTCTGCTCCAGATTGTTGGCACGACTTTAATGGGCTCAGGGCACGTGCAGAGTTCCTGAGGTGAGCATCGGGCCCGCCGGGATTTTTGCTTCGTTGTAGTTTTCGGCAGCAGTGTGGAGTAGTGCAGGTCTAATGAGAAGCCACTTGCGTCGGCTAGTAGCGCGAATCATACCGGAAGCTGGTGGTCTTTGGCTCGGTTATGGGCGCGGTAAATCGATGTGCTCCAAGAAGCTCTGATTTCGTCCTGGACATTCCCTCAGTGGCTAAAGCCACTATTCATGCGACATTATGGCGCAGCTGAAGCCGCGCCCTTTCAAAACAGGGATTTAATCAGAACTGTCCTAGTTTGGCTCGGGCTTCTTCGAGCAGGGCGATGGTGCGGGCTATTGGGAGGCCTACTACGTTGAAGTAGCAGCCTTCGATGCGGGGGATCCAGCGGGCGGCGTAGCCCTGGATGGCGTAGGCTCCGGCTTTGTCGAGGGGGTCGCCGGTGGCGATGTAGTCGGCGATCTCGGGGTCGGTGAGGACGTTGAAGGTGACCTGGGTGACTTCGACGTCGCTGACGATCTTTGGCGCGGGTAGCGGCGGCTATGCCGGTGAGGACAGCGTGGGTTCGACCGGACAGGATCTGGAGCATGCGGTGAGCGTCGTCGGGGCTGAGGGGCTTACCGAGGATGTGGCCGTCGCAGACGACGCAGGTGTCGGCGCCGAGGACGATGAGCGGGTCTTTGGGAGTGTCGAGCGAGCTGCGGCGATTCCAGATGGCCTGGGCCTTCTCTTCGGCGAGGCGCTGGACGTAGGCGGCGGCGATCTCGTGGGGGAGACGGTCTTCGTTGATGTCGGCTGAATCGACCGTGAAGGAGAGACCGGCCTGGGTGAGGAGTTCGCGGCGGCGCGGCGAGGCTGAGGCAAGGATGAGCATGCAGGTTGAGGGTATCGGCTGAGCAGCTTTTCAGGCAAGGCATACGTCGCACTGAATGCGCTCGATGTGCTGCTGTCTCTTCAAGAGATCGCAGATTTCGCCAATGCGTAGACGTGTTCCTCAGAAAGCTTTAAGATGGGCGGCAAACTTTATGCATAAAACCTGGTCGGCGATCCTTATCCTCGCACTCCTTCCGGTCTGCCTCTTCAGCCAGGACCAGAGTGCTGCCGTGATCTCTGTCGATGCTGCTCACCCGGGTGCAACGATCTCACCATCCATGTTCGGCATCTTCTTCGAAGATATCAACTTCGCAGCCGATGGTGGACTCTATCCGGAGCTCGTGAAGAACCGCTCGTTCGAGTTCCAGCAGCCGCTCACGGGATGGCATGAAGTACTCGGTTTCAGCAGCAAAGGACTCGATCGTCCAAAAGGCGAACTCGGTATCCGTACAGAGAATCCGCTCAACCCATCCAATCCGCACTATCTCAGGGTCCGGGTCTACGAGCCTGGGTATGGATTCTGGAACTCGGGCTTTCGGGGAATCGGTGTGGAAAGCGGCGCCGAATATCGGTTCTCAGCTTATGTGCGGGGCGACGGACCAAAAGCCATCCGGTTCACCTTGACGGATGGGAGCGGCCATGAGCTCGGAAGTGGAAGGCTGGAGGGGTTTGGCGATCATTGGAAACGATACGAGACCGTCATCCGAACGAACGCTACCGCGCAGCACGCGCAATTGAATCTCTTCGTTGATGAACCAGGGCATCTCGATCTCGACATGGTCTCGCTCTTCCCCGTAGACACATGGAAGCACCGTCCGAACGGATTACGCAAAGACCTCGTTCAGTTGCTCTATGACATGCACCCGGGGTTCATCCGCTTTCCCGGTGGTTGCATTGTCGAAGGCCGCCAATTGACGACACGCTATCGCTGGAAGACCACGGTTGGGGACATTGAGAAACGGCAAACTATCGTCAATCGCTGGAATGATGAATTCGACCAAAGACCGGCTTCGGACTACTTCCAGTCCTTCGGCCTGGGCTTTTATGAATACTTCCAACTGGCCGAGGATATTGGTGCGGCGCCGCTGCCAATCCTGAACTGCGGGATGGCCTGCCAGTTCAATTCGAGCGAGACGGCTGCATTGAACGAACTCGACGAATATGTGCGCGATGCGCTTGATTTGATCGAGTTTGCGAACGGTCCGGTGAGCTCGCCGTGGGGCAAGCTGCGCGCGCAGATGGGGCATCCGGCGTCGTTCCATCTCACCATGCTCGGGGTGGGGAACGAGCAGTGGGGATCGCGTTATGTCGACCGCTACAAGGTGTTCGCGGCAGCTTTGAAAGCGCAGCACCCTGAGATCAGGCTGGTCGTGGCTGCCGGGCCTGCTCCAGCAGGAGAGCCTTTTGACAGCATGTGGTCCACCTGGCGATCGCTTAAGGCCGATATTGTGGACGAACACTACTACATGAGTCCTGAGTGGTTTCTCGCGAACAGCGGACGTTATGACCACTATGACCGGTCAGGACCAAAGGTCTTTGCCGGTGAGTATGCCGCGCAAACCGTGGCGACGACAAGCGCAGATAACCGCAACAACTGGAAGGCCGCAATTACCGAAGCTGCTTTCATGACTGGCCTGGAGCGCAACGGCGATGTCGTGCAGATGGCATCCTATGCTCCGTTGATGGCACACGTCGATGCATGGCAGTGGAAGCCGGACGAGATCTGGTTCGACAATCTGCGTTCGTACGGCACTCCGGATTACTACGTACAGAAGGTGTTCGCTAATAATGCTGGGACGCGTGTCGTACCCGTTACGCCTCATGTCGAAGCAGGGCTCTACACAAGCGGATCGCTTGATGAGCGCACCCATGAAGTGATCGTGAAAGTCGTTAACTATGCGCCGACTGCAAGAGCGGCAGAAATTAGATTGAACGGATTCAACCCTTCCGGTACGACAAAGGTGACCACTCTGGAAAGCGCTGACCTGAAAGCCGAAAATAGTTTCGACCACCCCACGGCTGTATCCCCGGTATCTTCGACACTTGATGTGAAGAGCGGAACTATTCGTGTGCAGTTGCGCCCCTATTCGGTGACCGTGTATCGCATTCCGACACAATAAGGCTTCAATCCGGGAACGAACAAAAGACATTTCAGATGGAGACGGTTTTCGTTGATGTCGGCGGAGTCGACGGTGAAGGTGAGGCCGGCCTGGGTGAGGAGTTCGCGGCGGTGCGGCGAGGCTGAAGCCAGGAGGAGCATGCCAAGGTTGAGAGTATCGGAGCGGCTTTCGGGCAAGAAATATCTGGCTCGGTCGGTTGAGGGTGCCACGCTGGGTTGTTTTCTGGCAAGAACGAGGGTTGCGCTCACGGGCGTAGAATTTGCGCAAAGGTTGTCATCCCTCCCCGATTAGCGATTACCCTGCCGGACAACCTGGACTTTAAAACCCCGCGTCAGGGTGGAATCACGCCAGTGCACGCGATCGCGAACCCGTTCCAGATACGACCGGAGGTGGACTATGCGAAACATCCTTAATATTCCTGAACGTTCTCACGATGGAAACAGAGCTGGTTCATCTGCGAACGCCGCAGACACTTTCGTTCGCCTGGCGATAGGAGCGCTCGCAGGTCGACTCCGCGGTACAGGGATCATGATGGCGCTTTGCGGGATGCTGATCCTGATTCCAGTGCAGGCGCAGGTGCTGACCGGCGTACATCTCAATACTTTGACTTCGCCAAGTTCGGGAGCCACCGGACTCACCTTTGTGAATGTCAGTGGTATCGGTTTCCCGTCGGGGACCATTCTTCCGGGTGCGGTGACGGTGTCGCTCAGCACAAGCTGCGGCGGCTCGGGAGGAACGGGGGCGCCAGTGACATCCGTTAAGCACATCCTTGGAACCAGCGACCGCCTGCAGTTCCAGATACCCGGGTCGCTCGCTGACGGCACCTTCTTTGTCTCGGTTTCAGGTGCAACAACCGATGGCGACACCTTCGCCAGTTCGAACTGCTCTCAGGTCCAGGTCACTCACTCTTTCGCGGAGTGCCCCACGGGCGCTGGAATGTCAGTAGTCGTTTCCGGAAAGAACGTGACAGCTTATTTCCCAAATATCCCAAACGCTGTTGAGATGTACCCAACCGGCATCAACGTGATCCCGATCGAAGGCGACGGATCCTCTGCGGTCATCCCCACTCCGACGCCTGTGATCGGCTGCGCGTCGAATCCGACGACGGGTGAGACGGTCTGCGTGTCGGCATATACACCGGACGTTTATGAGATCACGGGGACGACCATTACCTATACGCTTCAGACCTCCAATCCAGGGAACCTCGGCGTTGCTATTAATCCTCTGACAAATATGGCCGTGATCAGTACGACGTCTATGATTACTTTCAGCTACGGTGTTCAATCAATTCAGCTGTTGGACCTAAGCAGCAATACGTTTCTTCCAGCTACTGCCGCCGCGGATTTAATCGCAACACCGACGGTTGATCCGAGCCGGGACCTGATCCTCTCTACGTATTTGCGCACCTTCACCCTGTTCGATACCTCTTCCTCAGGAGCTCTTACCGAATATGGAAATACATTTGCGATGGAACCACCCTTCGCTCCTCGGAGCTTTAATGGCAACCCTGTTATAGATTGCTCGACGGGCATCGCACTTGCAGCTATTGGAAATGGCGTTGCCGCGAACCAACTTTATATTGGCGATCTGACGCAGGCAACTTTCACTCCACCTTCAGGCGGTTCAGCTGCCGGCATCTGGATAGCTCCACAGCAGGTCCTGGACCTCCCTGTCGATATAATCCATGCCACTGGCCCCTACCTCTCGATCGCCCCCGGCACATCACACCTCGGCTTGATCTCCGCCGGTTGGAATGACTACCCATTCCAGGTCCCATTTGGTTTGGCCGCGATCCAGCTTCCATCTACCTCTGGTTCCGGTATTCCTACGCTAGTGGACTACGCCACCTCGGATTGGCCAAGCGGATTCCCGCCAGGCCCGGTGACGACGTACACGAGCCCAAACGACGGCAGGATCTACGGGATAACCGCAAATCAGTTATTGGGATTTCTTATTTACGTTCCTACACCTCCTATAGCCGTGGTCGATCTGCAATTGCTACTCGACGCGCCACGCACACCAGGGACGCACATAGTCGATCCAACCTACGATCTCGTTGCGCATGGAGTCATTCGCTTTACTCCCTCCGTTTGCTCCTTTTGTTATCCTTGACGGTCCGAACTACGCCATGGAGTACCCTGCGGGCCGAAATGTGGTCGTAGGCCGCCGAATACCAGCGTCAGCTGAAGGCTCATTGTGCTGGCTTTGGGAGGTATGGGGGACAGCCGATATTTCCCAGGTGATCCTTTTGCTATGATCTACGAATCTGTTCGTAGTATGGTTTAGCTGGATATGCCTGTGAGGGTGTAAAGACCTAATTCCGACAAGGGGAGAATCGTATGAGACACCGGTTTGTCCTTAGCTGCATTGTGGTGCTTTCGGTTTCAGCACAGATGAGGGCTTTTCAAGCGGATCAAGGCAAGCATGATCTTACCGGGCGCTGGATTCTTACGGAGGACTTCTACGGCACTACGTCGTATATGCGGATGGAGCTTGTACAGCAGGGGGAGAAGCTTACCGGTAAGTTTGGTTCGAACAAGCTCGAAGGGTCGGTGCAGGGGAACGCCGTTCACTTTGTTGCAAAGGACGACCAGGGCAACTCAGAAGAGGTCAGTGGCACCGTGCAGGATGGAAAGCTCACAGGCACCGTTGTCGGGAAATATGTGGATGAGAGCCCACTGCGGTATCAGTTCACCGGCGTACTTGCACCTGCGCGGCCTACTGGCACGCCGCAGCGGCATGAGTTCACGCCGACGGTCTTCTACCGGCAGTTTTCAGCTATGAATAAGCCGGTGCTTACGGTGGCTCCGGGTGACACGATCCACACGACGACTGTGGATGCTGGTGGCGAGGATGCGCAGGGTGTGAAGCGCGTGAGAGGTGGGAATCCGCAGACGGGTCCTTTCTATGTCGAGAGCGCAATGCCCGGAGATACGCTGGTCGTGCATCTGACGCGGCTGCGGCTGAATCGCGACTGGGCGGGAAGCGATGACGGCATTGTAGAGAGTGGGCTGAACAGCGATCTTGCGGTGAAGATGAAGGACAATGGCAAATCGATTCGCTGGCACCTGGACATGGCTAAAGGGGTGGCCTATCCGGAGAAGCCGGGGGAACATCTGGCGCACTATACGGTTCCGCTGCGGCCGATGCTGGGATGCATTGCGGTTGCGCCGAATCCTGCGCAGGCTGCTCCGGGGACGGGGGACTCGGGTGACTGGGGTGGGAATATGGACTTCAACGAGATTGTCGAGGGAGCGACGGTGTATTTGCCGGTGCGGAATCCGGGGGCGTTGCTGTATGTCGGCGATGGGCATGCTGCGCAGGGAGATGGCGAGCTGAACGGAAATGCGCTGGAGACTTCGATGGATGTGGAGTTCACGGTGGATGTGATTCCGGGCAAACGGATTCCATCGGTGCGGGTGGAGTCGCCGACGCACATTATCTCGATGGGGCTTTATGGGTCGCTGGACGATGCGTTCCGCTCGGCTACGGCGAATATGGCTCAGTGGCTGACGGAAGATTACAAGCTGACGCCTTCGGAGGTTGCGCAGGTTCTTGGGACGGCGGCGGAGTACAAGGTAAGCGAGGTAGCCGATCGCAACTCGGGCGTGGTGTTGAAGATTAATAAGGAGCGATTGAAGCCGCTTGCTCCTGCGCCGAAGTGATCGCGGCAGGCGTTGAGGCGGTCAGGCGATGGTGTGGGTGGCGAGGTTGATTGTTACGACGTCATTGGGGGTCTTGGTGGTGCCGCCGTCGTGCTGGGGGTGGAACTCGATGGTGATGGTCTTGGCGTTCACGATGACACGCAAGTAGCCGTAGTCCGTTGCGTCGTAGTTTTCGAGCGTGAGAGTTTTGTCGATGACGTAGGGAGTGCGGTAGGTGGCGCGCATGGGGGAGAGCGGGGCGTGGCCGCCGCAACCCGCGACAAGAAAGGGAATCTGAAGTTTGTTTACCGTCCGGGTAAAACGCTGGTAGTTGTGGGCGTGTCCCGAGAAGACGGCGTGAGGCCAGACGCCGGCTGCTGTGCAGGCGCTGTCGATGTCGGCAAGCATGAGGGGGCTGCCGCCGTGGTTGCTGCCGCCTGTAAAGGCAGGGTGGTGGGTGGCGATGATGACGGCACCGTTGAAGTTGTCGGTCTTGACGCGCTTCAAGGCGGCTGTGAGGAAGGCGATCTGGCGCTGGTCGAGGGTTTTGTAGGTGCCGCTCTGGTCGGAGATGATGCCGGGATCTTCGAGGGCATTGCTGTAGAGGCCAAGGATGCGGACGAAGGGAGCTTCGAATGTGAAGTAGACGCCGGGCTGGATCATGGTGGTGCGGAGAAGGCCGCCGGAGTCAGGCGACTGGACAGGCGCGGCGGTGCAGAAGTTGCGGAGGAAGGCCCCAAGAGACGGCTCGGGATCGCCGGTGTAAACGACGCCGTCGTGGTTGCCGGGGATGGCGATGATTGGCGCTGGGTAAGAGCGGTAGGACTCGTAGAACTGGTCGTAGTAATAGGCGGCTTCACCGAAGTAGTAGACGACGTCGCCAAGATGGAAGAAGAAGGAAGGGACGTCGGCGGGGTTGGCCTCGGTGAAGTCGGTGACCATCTTGTCGGAGACGAGGGACTGGGTTACAGGGCCTTTGACGCTGCCGGTATCTCCTACGGAATGGAAGACGATCTGGCCGGATTGCTGGATGGAGGTGGTTTTGGCGGGGCCGGCGCTGCCGTACACCTGGGCCAGAGTGAGGACAGGTTCGACTGCGGCGATGAGCGGTTGCGGAACGGGCTCGACGGTGTTGAGTCCTATCTCCTGCTGGTCAGTGACGGGAGTCTTGAAGCCGGTGGGGTCGGGCGAGGGCTTCGGCTGTCCGAAGATGGGTTGCCCGCTGGTCGCGACGGGAGGTTTGGATTTGAGGTGTTTGCCTGCGTGGACAGAAGATTTCGATGAGTGCTTCGGCATCGGCGGCTCCTTGAGATCCTGCTATTCCGGGTCAGGCTCTGCAGCCAAGGTTACACCTCAAACTCTCCCACTCGTCGTCTGCTTCTAACAATCGGGTTGCCGGAGGGGGTGAGGGTGGGTGAGTGAGTCAGGGCGTTCCTCTTACCGTCCTGCAATTTCGAGGACGGATTTGTCGCCAAGACACCAGCGAAGCAACCGCGGGGCATGCTTCAGCGAAAAGATATGTTGACTCGATCCCGAGAGTGCATAATCCTTGTCGCTTATGAAAGGTTTGCGGATCGCTTGTGCAATTGTCGTCCTAACCGCCTCTTTGTGTGGCGCGATGATCGCCGACAAAGGCTTTCAGTGGCAGTGGCGGAGGATGGAGTACCTGGAGAAATCGCCGACGCAGAGCGTTCATACGATGGCGCAGCTGAAGCTGACTACGCGCGAGAGAGCATCGATCATAGATGCTTCACTCAGCGCGATGGGCAACAGCCCCATGTATCAGTATGCGCGGGATGAGGAGATCAAGGCGTATATCGAGCGGGCCGACTGCAGCTTTGAAGACCTGGATGGCGATGGCGTTCCCGAACTGATCATGGAGGGCCAGGGATCGGAAGAGTGCGCCGGCGTAGGCAACTGTGCGTTGCGGGTCTTTCGAAAGCAGGGCGGCGAATACAAACTGGTGCTCAACAGCGTGGCGCAGACACTGATGGTCGATCGCTCGGCGGATAAGCCGCTTCTGGTGCTTTATACGCACAGCTCGGCGACGGCTGGAGACCTGACGACCTATTCATTTCCGCGATCGGCAAGCGCACGGAAGATGATGGAGTGCGGGGTGTTCTGGAACAATTCTCCTTTTATAGGAGAGAACACCCCGGGCCGACCTTCCGGCGCACCCATTCTTCAGCAGTGCAGGCACTTCACACATTGAACTTGAAGAAGAGGATGTCGCCGTCCTTGACGACGTATTCCTTGCCTTCGGAGCGGAGGAGGCCTTTTTCTTTGACGGCTTGCTCGCTGCCGTATTTGAAGAGGTCGTCGCAGTGGTAGCAGTCGGCCTTGATGAAGCCGCGCTCGAAGTCGGAGTGGATGACACCTGCGGCTCCGGGGGCTTTAGTGCCGCGCTTGATGGTCCAGGCACGGACCTCCTGTACGCCGGCGGTGAAGTAGGTGATGAGATCGAGCAGGCGATAGGCGGAGTGGATGAGGCGGTTGAGACCCGGTTCTTCGAGGCCCATGTCCTTGAGGAACTCGTCGCGCTCGGCGGGTTCGAGCTGAGCGATCTCGGATTCGAGGGCTCCGCAGATGCGAACGACCTGCGAGTTCTCTTCGGCGGCGCGCTTTTCTACGGCCTCGGTGTAGGGGTTGCCGGTGGTGAGACCGGACTCGTCGACGTTGGCGACGTAGAGCTGCGGCTTGGCGGTGATGAGGAAGAGGTCGCGGGCGGCGAGGCGCTCGTCGTCGGTTAGGTCGGCGGTGCGGGCGGGCTTGCCTGCTTCGAGGGTCTCCTTGAGTTTGGCTACCGCGGAGGCTTCGGCCTTGATCTTCGCGTCCTGCGTGTTGCGGACGAGTTTTTCGAGGCGCTGGCTGCGCTTTTCGACGGTGTCGAGGTCGGCGAGGAGGAGCTCGGTGTTGATGATGTCGATGTCGTGGAGCGGGTTGACGCCTCCGGCTACGTGGACGACCTCGGGGTCGTCGAAGCAGCGAACAACGTGGCAGATGGCGTCGGTGGAGCGGATGTGACCGAGGAACTGGTTGCCGAGACCTTCGCCCTTGCTGGCGCCTTCGACGAGGCCGGCGATGTCGATGAACTCCATCGTAGTGGGAACGGTGCGGTTGGGGCTTGACGAACTCGGTGATCTTGTCGAGACGAACGTCAGGGACGGTGACCGTGCCGGTGTTCGGGTCGATGGTGCAGAAGGGGTAGTTCGCCGCCTGGGCCTTGGCCGAGGTGAGGGCGTTGAAGATAGTTGATTTTCCGACGTTGGGGAGGCCAACGATTCCGCAGTTCAGTGGCAAGTGATTGATTCCTTTTCAGACGAAGACGCAAGGGGCTTCGTGGAGCTGTCCTATATAGGATAGTTCATCGGCGGGGATTGGGTGGGGCGCCGTTATGTTGCGTGCTGGGCCTTGAATCTACGGGCCTTCATTCGGTTGCCGCAGAGTTTCATGTCGCACCAGCGACGGGTGTGATTTTTGCTGGTGTCGAGAAAGAGCCAGCGGCACTCCGGGCTGTCGCATGCGCGCAGATGCTGCATGGTTTCGCTGGTGATGAGGGCGGATGCCGCGGCAGAGAGGGTCCATAGCGGAAATGCGGGGTCGTCTTCACTCCCTGACCAGGTCCACTCGATGGCTGAACTGTTCCATTGGAGCTTTTGTTGATTGCGGGCTTGTTCGAAGAATGTCTCGAGTGTTTTGAGCGAGGTGGCGGAGGGAGAGCGCTGCTCCAGCAGGTCGTAAAAGACCTGGGCGAGGGCTTCACGAAGTTCTATGGCGGATTGAAGAATGTGGGTACTGGCGCGACTGCTGGCTGTTCGCCGGAGGTGACGGGCCTGCCGAGCGCTCAGCACTTTGGACTGCTCTGCAAATCGGAGCAGATCGTCGTACTCTTTGAGTAGCTCCTCGGGGCCGGTATCGCGAAAACGCCAGTCCAGCGTGTTGACCAGATCAAGCACAGCATGACCTGCGACTAGTTGAAACGAAGATTTGACGGCGGTATTGCTCATGTTCAACTACTAACCTTCTAAATACACTTTACAGGTTATTTTATATTTCGTACAGTGATAACCAGCTATGACGAATACAACGGTTACCGCACAGTCGTCTCCGAATCGAACTAGAGCGTTCGATGTCCGCGTCATTCTCGCGTTCTTTGCGATTTATGTGCTGTGGGGGACGACCTTTCTGGCGATTCGAATTGCAGTGCAGGAGATTCCGCCGCTGCTTGCCGCCGGAATGCGGTTCTTTGTGGCCGGGGTGGTGTTGTACGGTTTTATGCGCATGAAAGGGCAGCCGAGCCCGTCCAGAATGCAATGGCGCTACCTGGCTGCGATTGGCATGGTTATGTTCGTTGTCGAGTATGGTCCGCTGTTCTGGGCAGAGAAATATATACCCTCGGGCATTACGTCGGTTTTGGCTGCGACTATACCTCTCATCACGATCGTGCTCGAGATGCTTGTCTTTCGGCATCAGAAATTTCGCTGGAGCCTGCTGGGAGCCGCGTCGCTGGGCTTTGGCGGCATCGTCGTGCTCCTACTGCCGGATCGGAATCAACATCTTGCTCTATTTCCCTGCGTCGCAATTCTGATCGGAGGAGTTGGGTGGTGCATGGGCTCTATTCTCAATCGCTCGCTGCCATTGCCTGACTCACGGCCGCTAACCTCGGGTGCAACTATGATGCTGGGTGGCGGCGGCTTGCTTCTGCTCTCTGCGGCGTTTGGCGAATTACACCCGCTGCCTCATGTGTCGATGCGTGCGGCACTCGCTGTGCTCTACCTGATTATCTTTGGTTCGCTGCTGGCGTTTACGGCCTTTGTCTGGCTGCTTGGGCGCATGCCAGCGTCTCGTGTCTCAAGCTATGCATATGTCAATCCCATCGTCGCGGTTGCGCTGGGCTACTTTCTCGCCGGAGAGATCATCACGGCGCGCATGTTTATCGGCGCAGCCATTGTGGTGCTGAGCGTCTTTTTGATTCTGCGTGGAAATAAGCCTGTTAAGGCATGACGGCCGCTCGTTGCGAGAGAAGATGGTCGATACGCGCGTTGATGACGCTGGTGTCGGTCAGGTCGATCTTCTGTAGCGGTGAACCCTGGTAGCTCTCGTAGATGTATGCCGACTGATTTGCAGACGCTGGAATCGTCAGGAACTCAACAGACTTCACGTTTGCAGGAATCTTCGCTCCGAACCAGTGCGGATCGTCACGCTGGGTCCAGGTTACGAGGGAGAGAACTGCTCCGGCAGGATAGTTGTGATCAGCGTTGGTTCGCGCGTAGTGCACGGCAATGTCGTTGCCGTACAGGGTCGACATGGTGGAGTCGTGACGATTGAGCCATGAGGTGATGACCTTCCATTGAAGCGGGTTATAGGGCACCATACCCGTAATCGCTGCTTGCTGGTTGAGGGGCAGCGTAGTTTGCTTGCTGGTACAGCCTGCAAGGGAGAGGATTGCAAGTCCGGCGAGGAGAATAGTTTTCATGCGGGCCTCACTCTTGTCCTGTAAGGGGGAAGCTGTAGACGTAGTCGTTTTCGCGTAAAGGTTTGTGACAACCGGTGCACTCCGAGGTAAAGGCTGCGTCCTTGCCGTACGGCTTCAGATCGTTGCCTCGCCATCTCGCAAATCCCCAGCCTTCGGTGGATGCGTACTTTCGGTGGTCCTTGATCATGAACTCGACCTGGAGAAATTGGCCGGTTTTTGTGTCACCGTTCTCGTCGACCTGCTGGGCCCAGGCGGCTTTGGCGAAGATGGTTCCGTCGGGCCAGGGACGAATATTGCCTTCGGCGATAGCCGTGATGGCGACATCGTTGCCAAAGATGACTCGCATGGTGTGGTTGTCGAAGCGGTCTGTGGTGCTGATGATCTTCCAGTCCCGATAGCCCCGGATGTAGGCGATTCCGTTGAGCGCGGGTTGAACGTTGAGAACTGGCGTGCTGGCGTGGATCCATTTGTCGTACTGGTCGTCCGCGGCTGTATTTGTCGCGGGATTGGGGGTTGCGGTTTCGGTGGGGTGGACGAAGGTCTTCAGGATGGCAAGATCTTCGGCAGAGACATTCGCCTCCGGATGGAGAAGGGTGTAGCTCTTGAGCGGCATTCCACCGAGCTGGATCTGGTTGATTGCCTCGTAGAGGAGCGCGCTCTGCTGCGCGGCGGGCAGTTTGTCGATCTCCGAAAAGTTCAGGTGCTTCCGGGCTTCTTTCACATCGCTGGATGCAATCCAGTAGGCGGGGGCTACTCTATCGAACCAGAAGAGGTGTGTCTCGTTTGAGTGGCAGTTGTAGCAGGAAGCCTTGAGAATTCGTTTGACCTCAAGAGGTGCTTTGAGTTCCGCGGTTACGGGCGGGTTGTCGAGCTTTGGATGAATCAGTTGAATGGTTGCGAAGAGCACGACGCAGACCATGAGAATAGACGCAAGGAGACGAGTGCGCGAACCGGACTCTGAGACCTTCATAGTGAGGTTAGACGTTCTTCCGGCCAAGGAGACTCGTTCGGGGGTTTTTATTGATCATAAGATCTTCGAATGACTGTAGGCTGGTATGGATGTGCGAGGTGAGGATAATGCGGATTGTGCGGATGGCGTGTGCGTTTGGATTGATGGCTTCGGGTGTCGTGTTTGGACAGGCTCCGGCGGCGGGTGCTACCGGGCCGGCGGCTGAGGCACAGCGAAGCTATGCGGGGCTGAAGGACAACATCCTGAAGTCGGCGGATCGGATGCCGGCGGAAAGTTTCTCCTTTAAGCCGACTCCTGAGGTGCGGACCTTTGCCCGAGTGGTCAACCATATCAGCGAGGCACAGTTGCGCAGCTGCGGTGCGGCGAATCACACGGTTCCGAGTACGCAGGTGAAGGTTCCAGCCGAGACTGCGGATAAAGCCGCGATCGTCGAGGCGCTGAAGGCTTCATTTGCCGAGTGCGATAAGGCCTTTGCTGCGTTGACCGATACCAATCTGACGGAGATGTTCGATCTGGGGCAGACGAAGCGGTCACGCGTGGGGCTGATGTGGGGGACGGTGTCGCACGACAATGAGCAGTATGCGACGCTGGCGCTCTATCTGCGGCTGAAGGGGCTGGTTCCGCCCAGCAGCGAGAAGTGAGATTTTGACACGGTACGCGAGAAGTAACTGAAGAGGCCCTGGGGATCGTGGGGGCCCTTTTGTTTCTGCTTCCAGCCGGTGTTTTGGATGGAAATGGCGACTAGACTAATGGAACAGGTTGTGAGGAGAGGCAGGCAGCCATGGTTTCAGAAAAGCATCTCAACGTTCCAGTGGTGGCGCAGCGCGATAAGGGGTCGTTCGAGGTCTTCCGCGTCTGGGTGGCCGAACAGGGCCAGCATGTCAGCATTCGCTGTGGCGCATGGGAGGATCCCTTTGCATGGGGAATCGTCCTTGCCGATCTTGCCCGCCACATCGCTCACGCCCACGCCCTGCACAACGAAAGCATCGACAAGGACGTCTTCCTCGAACGCCTGCTCGAGGGCTTCAGCGCAGAGATAGACACCCCCACCGATGAGCCTGAGGGCGAAGTCACGCAGTAGTCAGAAGTCTATCGCTCAGTGCCCGTGGTACTTCTGGAAGAGATCCGGAAACTGCTGTTGCAGCGCTGCCATCTTCGGCACATCGCACACCTGGATGTATGGATTGTTGGGATTCTTGTCCGCATAGTCCTGGTGATAGTCCTCGCCGTTATAAAAGGCCTTCAGGGGTACAAGCTGCGTCACAATCTTCTTAGGAAACACCTGCGCGGCATCAAGCTGCTGGATATAGGCGGCCGCAATCTTCTGCTGCTCTGGTGTCGTATAGAAGATCGCGGAGCGGTACGATGTTCCCACATCCGGACCCTGCCGGTTTAGCTGCGTAGGATCATGCACCACCGAGAAGAAGATGCGCAGCAACGTGCCGTAGCTCACCTTCGACGGATCGAAGACGATCTTTACGGCCTCAGCATGTTCTGTCTGCTCTGACGAGACATCGCTGTAGTTTGCCGTCGTCGCCGTTCCGCCCGAGTAGCCCGCAGTCGTAGCCGTAACGCCCTTCACGCGGTTGTACACGCTCTGCACGCCCCAGAAGCAGCCGCCCGCAAACACTGCGGTCTCTTTGCCGGGTGCCTGCCCATGATCATCCACTACGGGAGCCGGAATTGGCTCCTTCCTCGTCTCCGCGCCAATCACCATCTTTCGAACTCCTATCAGAAGTGCCGCTGCAACCACCATTCCAATTCCGATCCGAACTATGCCGCTCGTCATCGCCTGCTCCTTAGGCCATCTGCGACCCAGCAGCGATTAGATGCTTGCACCTGCCCAGAGGTAACAGACCATCCCTCAGGCCACGCTCAGCCGTCGTCCCTGAATCTCGATGTACACGTGAATCAGGCTGATAGCCGCTGGTGTCACTCCAGCAATGCGGCTGGCCTGTCCCAGCGTCGCGGGCCTCACACGCGTCAGGATCTGCTTCATCTCCGTCGAAAGCCCGCTGACCGAGCTGTAGTCGAACCACTCAGGAATCACCATCTTCTCGGCCTTACGCATCTTCTCCATCGAGCGCCGTTGCTGGTCGAGATATCCCGCGTACTTGATCTCCGTCTCCACCGTCTTCATCTCGTTGCGAACCCACGCGGGAAGCTTTGCCTTGCCAGCAGCATCGATCGCCGTGACCCAGATCGCGAAGACCTCACCTGCGGCCGCCAGCCGGTCGCGCAGCAGGTGAGCTAACGCCTCGATCTCAACCTCAGGCCGCTTGATCAATTGTGCGAAGCTCTGGCCTGCAACGCTCGAAGCATCGCCATCCAAACGGCTCAACAGCTCCTCCGGCATCTCACCGGTACGAACCCGCGAGTCCTTCAGAAGCGCATCAAACGCCACCGCACGCGACTGCTTGGCCTCGTACTCCGCCCACGCCGCATCATCAATTAGACCCAGCCGCCGCCCATGCGGGGTCAACCGACGATCCGCATTGTCGATCCGCAGGTGTAGCCGGAACTCCGCGCGTGAAGTAAACATGCGATACGGCTCGTTCGTCCCTTTGCTGATCAGGTCGTCGATCAGGATGCCCGTGTAAGCCTCCGTGCGATCAAGCGTAAACGGTGCCTCATCCTTGACTGCCAACGCCGCATTGATCCCCGCCATCAGCCCCTGGCACGCGGCCTCTTCATATCCGCTCGTGCCGTTGATCTGACCGGCAAGATACAACCCCTCGTACTTCTTCACTCGCAACGTGCGATCCAACTCCGTCGGATCGATCGCGTCATACTCGATCGCATAGCCGGGCCGCAGCATCTCCGCATGCTCAAGCCCCGGAATCGACCGCACCATCGCCGCTTGAATCTCCATCGGCAGGCTCGTGCTCATGCCATTGATGTAGACCTCATGCGTATTCAATCCCTCGGGCTCCAGAAAGAACTGATGCCGCGTCTTATCCGGGAAACGCACGATCTTGTCTTCAATCGAAGGACAATACCGCGGCCCAATCGCTTCGATCTGTCCGGTGTACATCGGCGAACGGTGGACGTTCTCACGGATCAGCCGCAGCGTCTCGTCAGTCGTATGCGCGATGTGGCACTTGATCTGGCGCAACGGCGGCTCCCCACCCTTCGCAAACGGAGACCGAAAACTGAACGGCGTAGGATCGATATCTCCCGGCTGCTCCTGAAACTTCTCCCAATCGATGGTGCGCCCATCCAGCCGAGGCGGCGTGCCCGTCTTCAACCGGCACTCGCGCAAACCCAGCCGCTTCAAACTCTCACCCAGCAAGACGCTGGCGGGTTCTCCGCTACGCCCTGCCGTATATTGCTGCTCTCCACAATGAATCAGCCCATTCAAAAACGTTCCGGTAGTAACAATCGTCGCGCCCGCATGAATCTCTCGCCCATCCCGCAACTTCAAACCGCTGACTCGCTGATTCGCTGGCTCGCCGACTTGCTCGATGAGCAGATCAACAACCTCAGCCTGCTTGATGAACAGGTTCCTCTGCTCTTCCAGCACCTCACGCACCTTCACCCGGTACAGCGCCTTATCGCACTGCGCCCGGGGAGACCAGACCGCCGGCCCACGACTCGTATTCAGCAGCCGAAACTGAATCCCACAGGCATCCGCAACCTCACCCATCACGCCACCCAGCGCATCCACTTCACGCACGAGATGCCCCTTGGCGATCCCGCCAATCGCCGGATTACAACTCATCTGCGCAATCAAATCCAGATTCAGCGTAAAGATAGCCGTGCGCAAACCCATGCGCGCCGCAGCCACCGCCGCCTCACACCCGGCGTGCCCCGCGCCGACAACAACCACATCGTATTGTTCTGTAAAGCTCACACTTCTATTCTAGAAGTCTTTGGGACCCGAATGGAAAATTCCCACTTTTTGTTCGCATTTGCGTATCGAAAAACTCCATACTTACCCAAAGCCGCGATTTCGCATGGAGTTCTACAGTTGATGCAGATGACGAGCCATCACAAGGTGATCGTCTATACTGTCAGCTTGCTCAACAAACTCATCCTAGCCAATGTCGCACATAGACCTGTTCGTACCATCTTGAGCGTTCTCGCTATCGCAGTTGAAGTGACGATGATTCTCACGTTGGTAGGCGTCAGCAACGGAACGCTGCATGAATCTGCTCGCCGTGCTCGGGGGACAGGAGCCGATATTCTCGTTCGCCCACCTGGATCTTCGGCGATTTCGTCAGTGAGTTCTGCACCTATGAGTGATCGCTTACCAGCGGTTCTGATGAACGGAGCCACACGTCACGCTCGCGACTGGCACGATGGTTCAGCCTCTAGAACTTTTCGACACCATTACCGGACTCGACATGGATCAGTTCAGCAAGATGAGCGGAGGTTTTCGCTTCGTTTAGGGTGGCATGCCCGTACAGGACACGGATCTGATAGTCGATGAGCCGTACGCACGAGAAAAGCATCTGCAAGTGGGCAGCACTCTGAATCTAATCACGCATGAGTGGCATGTCTCCGGAATTTATGAACCGGGTAAGCTTGCGCAAATCTGTGTAAAGTTGGATGCCCTGCAGCGATTCACCGGAAATCCAAACCGATTGAGCCAGGTCTACCTGAAAGTAGATGACCCCAGACGCGCGCAAGCTGTCGTCGATTCGCTTCGTTCCAAGATGCCGGGCTATCAAATCTACACGCTGGAGTATTACACCTCTCTCCTGTCGGTCAACAGTTTAGGATTGCTACGCAATTTCACCTATGTGGTCATAGGGATAGCCATGATCGTTGGATTCATCGTGGTCTTTATGGCCATGTATACAGCTGTCCTGGAGAGAACCAGGGAAATCGGCATTCTAAAAGCGGTAGGAAGTTCCTCCGGCCTGATTCTCAGCATCCTGCTTCGCGAAACACTTTTACTCGCAATCATTGGTACAGTGCTAGGAATTCTGCTGACTTACTTCACCCAATGGCTGATGCAACATGTCGTTCCGAACAGTCTCACGCAGGAGACTGTCTACTTATGGTGGCCGGTTAGCAGGAGCAATCGCAATTGTTGGCGCTCTTATAGGAGCTATTGTGCCTGGCATCAAAGCGGTTCAACAGGATGCTACCGAGGCGCTGTCGTATGAGTGAAGCTCCGATTATCCATGTTCAACAACTGACCAAGACCTATCGTGTTGGCGATGTCGATGTGCACGCATTGCGAGGTGTCGATCTTGAAGTCGCGAAAGGCGAGTTCATCGCCGTCGTTGGATCTTCCGGTTCCGGCAAATCGACTCTATTCAACATTCTTGGCGGCCTCACCCCGCCGACGGCCGGAAGCATTCACATCAACGGTAACGATCTTGCTGATATGACGAATGCGGAACGTACGACCTTGCGCAAGAAAACTGTTGGGTTCGTCTTCCAGAAGTACAATCTGCTACCTACCTTGTCGGCGGAAGATAATATTCGGCTGGTTAAGTACATCGGTGATCGCGACACAGAACTCGATGCCCCATTCAAAGAAGTTTTGACGCTTGCTCGGCATCGCCGACCGTCTGAAACACAAACCGCGCGCACTCTCCGGAGGGCAGCAGCAGCGTGTTGCCATTGCTCGCGCCATCGTTAATGGTCCGGCAATCCTGCTCGCGGATGAACCCACCGGTAATCTTGACAGTCAGAACTCAATGGCTGTGCTCAAGCTCTTGAAAGATCTGAACCGGCGCTTAGGTCAGACGATCCTCATGATCACTCACGATCAGGATGCAGCCGCCTACGCCGATCGCAAAGTTCATATGCGCGATGGCCGAATCGTCTGATTTTATCGACAACCGGTTGCTGCAATGGTTCTTCAGACAATTCCGGCTTTTAAAGCCGTTACGCCTTCGACAATTTCTTCGGCAAGAAGTCTCTGGACATCCCTTTACAATCACCGCATGACCTTACGACGCTTCCTCCTCGTTGCAGCCCTGCTCAGTGCATCGCTTTCCACCGTCGTACCCGCCATAGCGCAAAACCCCGCCATCACCACGGACCCAGCCTCCGACAAGCAGAATCCCGCCGCCATGCAGTCCTTCCAGCTCCCCAGCCACGGAGCCCTCCTGAACGCCTTCGTCTACATCGCCTCTGGCCCCGGCCCGCACCCGACCGTCATCCTTCTCCACGGCTTTCCCGGCAACGAGAAGAACCTCGACCTCGCCCAATCGATTCGCCGTGCTGGCTGGAACGTCCTCTACTTCAACTACCGCGGCTCCTGGGGCTCACCGGGCGACTTCTCCTTCAGCCACTGCATCGAAGACGTTCACTCCGCCATCGCCTATCTGCGCGATCCCGCCAACGCCAAAAAACTCCGCGTCGACTCCACCCATCTCGTCCTCATCGGCCACAGTATGGGAGGCTTCATGACTATCCAGGGCGCCGCCAACGACCCCGCCATCAAAGCCCTTGCCACCATCTCCGCCGCCGACTTCAATGCCAGCCGTCTGCAATTACTCCCCGCCGACCAGCACGACACAGCCGTTAAAACCATCGCCGCCCACCTCGCCGACGAAGGCATGGCCCCGCTCGCCGGCACTACCCCCGAGAGCCTCGCCAACGAGCTCATCGCCAACGCCGCCCGCTGGAACTTCCCCGCAGCCGCACCCAAACTCGGCACCCGCCACATTCTCGTCCTCACCTCCGACGACGGCCTCGCCCCCGCCAACGACGCCTTCGTCGAAGCCCTCCACAAAGCCGGCGACCAGCAAGTCAACGAGATCCACATGGCTACCGATCACTCCTTCTCCGACCACCGCATTGCTCTCCAGCAGGCCATCCTCGACTTTCTTAAGCAAAACTAGCCACAGCCAGCATCCATTCCCGGCCTCTTTCTGCATCCAAATCAAGCAGGCAGAGGGCTGGCCAACCACCTGTCCCCTCTATGCCAAACTCTTAGCCATGGACCAGAACGCCATCATCAACGAACACTTCCGCCACCCGTGGTTCTTCGCCATCTTCCTCTTCTGCGGCATCATCGTCATCGCCAACATCGCGCATTACGTCATCTTCCGCATACTCCGCCGCAAAGCAGCCGAAAACAAGATCATGGGATGGGGCATCCAGAAGTATCTGAGCCGCCCCGCGCGCGCCATCTTCTTTATCACCTGCATGCGCATCGTTCTACCCGCCATCCCCAGGATCCCCGATAACATCTCGAACATCCTTCGCCAGGTTCTCGCCATGGCGATCGTCATCGCACTCGGATGGTTCGGCATCGGCTGCATCTACGCCTTCCAGGCCGCGACACTCCGCCGCTACGACCTCACGGCTCCAAACAATCTCCAGGCGCGCCGCATCCATACTCAGTTTCAATTCTTCCGTCGGATGCTCATCGCCTTGATCGTTGTCATCACGATTGGCGCTCTCCTCTGGACCTTCAACGACGCCAGCATCTGGCGTTGGGGCTCCGGTCTTCTGGCCTCTGCCGGTGTTGCCTCTGTCATCCTCGCCACCGCGGCCCGCTCCACCGCAGCCAACTTCTTCGCGGGTCTCCAGATCGCCTTCACCGATCCCATTCACGTCGATGACGTTGTCGTCATCCAGGGCGAGTGGGGCCGCATCGAAGAGATCAACTCAGCCTACGTCATCGTCAAAATCTGGGATCTCCGCCGCCTCATCGTCCCCCTGAGCTTCTTCATCGAGAACGCCTTCCAGAACTGGACACGCGACTCCTCCGACATCATGGGCACGGCCTTTCTCTACGTTGACTACTCCATCCCGGTCGAGGCTCTGCGCCAGCAACTCAACGCGATCGTTCACGCCTCACCGCTATGGGACGGGCGAACCTGCGTCCTCCAGGTCACCAACCTCACCGAACGCGCCATGGAGGTCCGCTGCCTCACGAGTTCCCGCGACTCCAGCGACAGCTTCGACCTCCGCTGCCTCGTCCGCGAGAAGATGACCGAGTGGATCCAGCAGAACTATCCCAACGCCTTCCCCCTCACACGCTTTACCGCCTTGCCGGATAGCACCTTCGATCCGCAACATCCCAACCGGCCGGAAGCCCTCGGTTTCGCCTCCGAAACGTCTCGTCGCAGCTAAGCCATCTATTGAATCTCAGCCAGCGGCTTGCTGGCCTGCGGTGTCACTCTATTCCAGTCCTTACCGAAGAGACGGGCGATCGTTGCAGCCACCTGACTCTGAGTTACCGCGGCTGTGCCAGCGCCTAGTTCGCCTCGCGCCGGTACGCCCGCACCCATAGCCGCAAGAAAGATGTACTTCGAGTCTGGAACCTTCTCTCCGTGAGTCTTCCACTCTGTTGGTGCATCCCCACGGCCATGGTCCGGCAGAAAGATCAACGTCGTATGCCCGCGATACTCCGGGTCTTCCTGCACGAACTTCCACAGCTCTTCCAGATATTGGTCCACACGATGCGCCGCATCCAGGTAGAAGCCGTAACGTCCAGCGTGTGCCCAGTCGTCCGTTTCACCAAGCGACAAAAAGAGCAGCCGCGGCTTTTCCACCTTCAAATATTCCATCGCCGTGTGGAACGTCGGAGCGTCAAACGCCTCGTCTTCCCACAGGTGCGGCGTCTCTGCCTTCATGCGGTTCAGCAGATCGAGCCGAGGTGTAACGGGAATCGACGTGAGCGGCTCGTAGCCCACATTGACCACTAAGTCGCCTCGGTGCTGACTCACCACGCCTCCAATCACCTCCCATGCACCAAAGGCAGCGGTCTGGTCATGCGCGCTTGGATCCCTCTTCTTCCACTCATCATTAAGCCACTCGAGCACCGTAACGTTTGGGTTAGGCACATTGTCATTGCTCTTCACGCGAGCATCGGGGTGGCCCGTCAGCGTTTCGCTATATCCGGGGTAGGAAAAATTGAGACCGTTAGTGACATAGGCATCGGAACCCTTCTTGCGATTGCCGTAGATCTCACCCGCCGGCACCACATGGCTCCAAAGAAACGGCATCAACGCGCGCCGACTCTCCTCAGGCGTGGCGCGCACGTAGCGTTGCCGCAAGACGTCTATGGACTGATCCTCGGTATTCTCCTTCGTTAAAAGCGAAGCGTCCGCCCCGCCGAATACCTCCTGCCATCGCAGCCCATCCGTCATCACAACCAACACATGTTCGTTCGCCGGATCGCTCCGGTGCGAGACTTCATTGCCTTGTGCATACAAAAACGCTGACGCGACAATCCAGGGGAAAACGAGACAAATCTTCTTCAATGGGTTTCCTCTCAACGCGATCCATTCTCGCAGATTCCATAACGACGCCCGTCCAATGACACATCGAAAGGCATACAAAACCCACCCCTCCATGGGAAACGCGAGGGTGGGTATCGAATACCTCTGTTTAGCGCTGCGACTACTGTGCAGGTTTGGCTTCTGGCTTCTTTGCGGGTGCGGCTGGCTTTGGCTTCCAGAAGGATGGGTTGGCTTTGACCCACTCGTCGATTGGGTAGCTTATGCGTGGGTTGATCTGGAAGATGTTGGTCTGCGTGGCTTCGAGCGAAGCTGCAGTCAGGTCTCCTAGCTTCTTCATTCCGTCTTCTCCCAGGGCGGTCATGAATTTCTTTGAGTCGGAGATGCCCTGATCCGTTTCGGCAAGAGACTTCATCGGCGTCATGACAAGGTAGACTCCACCGTTGTCCACGCCATACATGCTTTGGAAGACGGCCCAGTGAGCGTCGGGGGAGACCTTTTCGTAGGCACTTATGTACATCTTGGCGAGGTCTTCAAACTCCTTCTCGTGGCCAGGGCGAACGACGAAACGGGAGATCTCGAAGAAGCGCATGTGGGGGATATCAACTCCGGCACGCAGGCTGAGGTCTTCGCGGTAGATGTAGGTGCTGGACTCGATCCCAGTGAGGAGGTCGCCATCGGCAATGGCTGCGCGGTCGAGTGCGGAGGAGAGAGTGACGTTATTGTTGGTGGCGTCGTTGTCCTTCTGCCAGGCCTCGAAGGAATCATATGGGACAAAGAAGAGGGAGCGCGGGGCGCCGGAGAGGGAGTCCATGCCGAAGTAGTGGGTTGGCCACTTTGCAGCGGTGAATGCGTTCACGAATGCGCTTTCAGTCTTCTGGTGCAGGCTGCCGGATCGACCGGGCTTGAGGAACTCGCGCATGATTACGAGAACCTTGGGCGGCGGTGGGGGAGTGCCTCCAGCTGACTGTGCGGCGAGAGTTCCCAGACCTGTGAATAGAAGACATAACCCGAGAGAGAGTCCTGCTGTTTTTTTCATTGTCTGACTCCTTGGATTGCGCAAGCGGTTGAGATACGGAGATTTGCGGCCACAGAGATCAAGTCCGCGAGATGCGAGAGGAGGCACTCGAGCGGTGCAGGCCGGGCTTTAAGGAAAGGTAAACAGGGGGAAGTCTATACCTGATTTTTGCTCAACGGCGGTTTATTTCGGTGACGACGACGGCTTCGGGGTGGAGGCGGAACTCAATCTTAAGGCCGAAGACAAGGGAAGCGACGGGAAGTAAAGTTGTGGGCGCACTTACCAGACATGCAGCGGGCGTTGTTTGCACAGCGGCAGATGGTGCTGTGACGCAGGGAACTTTAGGAGGATTTCGATGAGGAACAGGACGCGAGCGGGTTGGTTGTTTGTTTCAGCTGTGACCCTGATAGTGAGTGGCAGAGCGCTGGCGCAGGGATGCGTTGCGGCACACTCGACTCAACGCCCGATTAATGAGCTGGTGAAGATGTATGACGGGAGCTCTCCCGGGGGTTGGTCGATTCATAACCTGACGGTCGATATTGGCTATCGGGTGTTCAATTCGAACAAGTACTTCATCGGCGATCAGGAGATTGCGCGGCCAACTGCAGTGCGGAACCACCAGAACATCTTCGACATTGGCGTGGAGTACAGGTTCACCCCGCAGTGGAGCTTTATCGCCGATGTGCCGGTGTTCGATGGCACGCGAAACCAGCTTTATCCGCCGACCGGAATCTACCAGGTGAGCGGGCTGGGAGACATTACGCTGGGAGCGCAGCGGTGGATCTTCCGGCCGCCTACGGAGAGCGGCGGCGATATCTCCGTGAGTGCTTCGCTGAAGCTGCCTACCGGCATCAACGATGCGACGGGCTCGGCGTTTTACAAGGGCAAGATCATCAAGGCCACAGCGGACCAGTCGATGCAGCCGGGAGATGGAGGTTGGGGGTTTGTGCTGGGGACGCAGGGCTATCAGTCAATCTGGCGCGGAGCGGACCTGTATGGGCAGGGGCAGTATCTGTTCAATCCGATGAACACGAATGGCGTGGCAACGTTCCGGAGCCAACCGGGGCAGAGCATCATGTCGGTGACGGACCAGTATCTGTATCGTGCGGGTGTCTCGCAGGCTGTGCCGAAGGTGCGCGGGCTGGCGCTGAGCTTGGGGGTTCGCGGTGAGGGCGTGCCGGTGCGTGATCTGCTGGGCTCGAGCGATGGGTTCCGCAGGCCCGGGACGATTGTGTCGCTCGATCCGGGGCTGATGTATAACATGCGACGGACGACGCTCTCGGTGAACGGGCCGTGGGCGCTGTATCGGAACCGGCCGCCGAGCGTGCCGGAGATGCAGAACAATACACCGAACGGCGATGCGTTCTTTGCCGATTACACAGTGATTGTGAGCCTGTCGCATCACTTCTAGGACGCGTGCGGTCTCCATCGAAGGATGGAGATGACACCCAGCCTTTGTGGCCATGACAAGGGACCGGGCGGCACCTAACATAACTCTTGAAAACGTATTGCCCTCCAAAGGGACGCCTCACCGGCGTCCTTCTTTTTTGCTCTTCGGACTGGCAGGCGTAGGCTATAGGCCTTGAAGGTTTTCCGAAAGGATGACTGGCTATGGCGGCGACTCTTAGTTCGCAGGAACGGTTTGCTCTTGGACAGCAACGGCGCAAGGATGTGCGTCGGGCGGATCATTCGGTTTGCGGCGCGAAGGAGCGACACGAGGATCCCCTGAAGCTGATGGAAGCCTCGATGCATGGGCGGGTGCCGGCACTGATCGCCTTGAAGTATGAGCGCATGGCGGCCTCGCCGTTTGGGTACTTCCGCGGTGCAGTGCCTGTGATGGCGTACGATCTTTCGCTCGGGAAAAATACAGCGATACTGACGCAGCTTTGTGGCGATGCACATGTGCGGAACCTGGGTGCGTTTGCCGGACCGGATGGGCGCCTGGTCTTCGACATCAACGACTTCGACGAGACGATCGTGGGGCCGTTCGAGTGGGACGTGAAGCGCATGGCGACGAGTCTTATCCTGGCAGGGCGCGAGGCCGGGGCGAAGACCGCGCAGTGTCGCGATGCCGCCAGCGTGTTTCTGGAGCGGTATCGAACCACAATGGCTACGTTTGCGCGCATGCCGGTGCTGGAGGTGGCGCGGCATCAGGTGCACCGGTTGCGGGCTGTATCGCCGGTGGAAGGGATCCTACGTCTGGCGGAACGGGCCACTCCGATGCACACGCTGCTGTCGCTGACGGAAGTGGAAGGCGGCGAGGCGAAGGCCGCAGGGATGAAGACCATAGCAAAGGCGCCGACAAAGACGAAAAAGCCCGCTACGAAGGAACGCATCTTCAAAACGATGCCGCCAGTGTTGACGCGGGTGACCGGGGCCATGGCCGAGAAGGTGGTGGCTTCGCTGTTGCCGTATCAGGAGAGTCTGCTACGGGAGCGGCGGCATTTTCTTTCGCAGTACAGGCCCGTAGATGTGGCGTTCAAGGTCGTGGGGACAGGTTCGGTTGGGTTGCGCGACTACTGCATCTATATGGAAGGCAATGGCGCGCGTGATCCGCTGTTTCTGCAGGTGAAGGAAGAAGTAGCGTCCGGATATGCACCGTATGTCGACCGGACGGGCGACAGGTTGAATCGCAGAGGATCGTACCACCAGGGCAGACGCGTGGTTGAGGGCGAGCGGGCCATGCAGTTGCAGTCCGATCCATTTCTCGGGTGGACAACGATGGAGGGCCGCGACTATCTGGTACGGCAGTTGAATGATCATAAGGCGTCGATCCAGGTAGAGGATCTGCGCGCAGCTGGCCTGATGGAGTATGCGGGGATCTGCGGTGAGCTACTGGCGCGAGGCCATGCGCGGGCCGGAGACTGCTCGATGCTGGCGGGATACCTGGGGAACTCGACGCGGTTCGACGATGCAGTGGTGGCCTTCGCGATGGCCTATGCAGACCAGACGGAGAAGGACTGGCGCGAGTTGGTGCAGTCGATGAAGAAGACGCTCAAAACGAGGCCGAAGAAGGTGGCTGCGAAACGGCGCTCTTGAAACGCTATCCAGTGTTGGTGGGACAGGATGAATCTTTGTTGAGTCATCGTGTCGCAATCATCTATTCATCGTGCAGTCATCGCCACGACACATTTGCGCTCTACGTTAGCGCTTATGCGTACATATTTTGGCAATCTTCTCGCAGCATTGCTGTGTGTGTTTTTGATCCCAGTGGCCGTCTTCGCGCAGTACGAAAACGGCAGCATCGTCGGGACTGTTCGGGATGGCTCGGGCGCGGTTGTGTCCGGAGCAACGGTCACCGTCACTAACATCGCCACAGGCGTGATAAGCACACGTACGACCAACGATAGCGGCGACTATGAAGTTCCGGCACTGCGCGTTGGCCAGTACAACGTTGAGATCAAACATGAGGGCTTTTCGCCCGCGCGTGCGACGGACATCACAGTCTCAGTCGCTTCGCGTCAACGCATCGACCTCACCCTGGAGGTGGGTGAAACAACGACGACGGTCGAAGTTACGGGCGTCTCGTTGCAGGTGGAGACGGATACAAGCCAACGCGGACAGATCGTGACGCAGTATCAGTCCGAGGCACTGCCGTTGGTGAGCCGCAACTACTCCGACCTGCTCGGATTGGTGACCGGCGTGCGTCAGGCGCCTACGGCCGCGACGACCAGCTCTATCAGCAGTCTGGCTCGCGCAGGCGCATACAACGTCAACGGTCAGCGCAGCATGTTCAACAACTACCTGCTGGACGGCATGGACAACAACGCCTACGGCGAGAGCAACCAGGGCTTTGACAATCAGATCATCGCCATTCCGCCGGACTCGGTCGCACAATTCAGCGTGGTCACCAACAACGAGAGCGCCGAGTATGGCCGGTCCTCCGGAGCGACGATCAACACGGCTTCGGCGGGCGGAACGAACCGCTTTCATGGCACAGCGTACGAGTTCATTCGCAACACGGCTCTGAACGCCACCGGCTTCTTCAAGCCGAACATTGTCAGCAATACCGGTAGCGTCATTCCCTTCCAGAAGTCGACCTTCAACCGCAACCAGTTCGGCGTGAACTTCGGCGGTCCCATCGTCCACGACAAGCTGTTCTTCTTCCTCGACTACGAAGGCTTCCGCCAGACGCTTCGGCCGCTTAGTGCGCTTACGCTGCCGACACAGAATCAGCTTAACGGCGTCCTTGTGGTTCCGGTGCGGAATCCGATCACAGGCGCCACCTATGCGGCAGGCAAGCCGATTCCAACGGGCGCGATCAACCCGCTCTCGCAGCAGATTATTTCGTACTTCAATAAGATTCAGGGGCTACCGGTGAGCGGACTCCCTACGACCGGTTTGGCTTCCAACGATTACGCAGTGCAGGCTCCGTTCACCGACAACGCAGACAAAGGTGATCTTCGCCTGGACTACCAGCAGAACCCCAGCAGCTCATGGTTCCTGCGCATCAGCGACCGCAAGGAGAACGCAGTCAACTATCCAACCATCCCGATCCCGCTCGACGGCCAGACCAACGGCAACATCCGCATTCTGGACCAGCAGATCGCGCTGGGCTATACGCACCTGATGGGAGCGAACAAGATCATCGACGCACGCCTGGGCCTCTCACGCACCAAGGCCGGTAAATACAACCTCTCGATCGGTAATACCGCGTTTAGCATTCCCGGACTTCCAACCAATCCCATCGTCGCTGGCGGCTTGCCTTCGACCGGCATCTCCGGCTTTACCGGATTCGGACGGCAGAGCACAAATCCGCAGTGGCAGAACCCATCGCTGCTGGACCCCAAGGTCAACTTCACCTGGGTTCACGGCAACCATTCTTTGAAGTTCGGCTATGAGTACGAACACATCTGGATGGCCGTCAACGACAACAACCCGCTCTATGGTTCCTGGAGCTATAGCGGAGGCTACAGCCTGTGCACCGCAGCAACTTCGGCCAACTGCACACTGAACAGCAGCGGCCAGACTACCTCTACCTCTCCGGTCTCCGACAATTACTGGGCGGACTTCCTCTTCGGCACCACCAACGGCTATTCGCTTGCAAATTACTTTGTCGCACACCTTCGGCAGACCATGCATAGCGTCTACGCGCAGGACGACTGGAAGGTGACACCACATCTGACTCTGAATCTTGGCCTGCGCTGGGAGTATGGTTCGCCATACTCGGAGCAGAATAACTTCATCTCGAATTGGGATCCCACCTCGCAAACTGTGTTGACGACTACTCCTGGCGCCGTAGCGGGGAATGGCATCACGCCATACTCCGGAGGCGGAGTCTACGGGAAGACGCTGGTCAACCCGGATCTCAACGACTTCGCTCCACGCGTCGGTTTCGCGTACTCCCCGCAGCCCAATACCTCAATTCGCGGCGGTTTTGGCGTGAGCTTTGTACACTACACGCGTGCCGGCTCGGGCGACATCCTGGCGATCAACGCTCCCCAGGCTCAGTTCGCTACTGTTACCCAGATCGCCCCGACAACCACGAACCATTGCAACCCGCTGCCTGCGCAGATCATCGCTGTTGGCACTACAACGCCAAGCTGCCACGCCACAGCCGATCAGGGCTTTCCTTCCGCGCTGGTCACCACCTTCAACAAGGCAACCGACAATATCACCTGGATTCCGAAGGACACGGCGGATAGCTACGTTGAGAATTACTTCCTCAGCGTGCAGCGAGCGCTGTGGAAGAACACCCTTCTCGACGTCGCCTATGTCGGCAATCGCGGGTTGAAGCTTCAGGGCTTCATCAACGGCAATCAGAAGAACCCGGCTCTCGGCTTCGTGCGTCCGTTCGGTAACTGGCCGAGTGACATTACGGCGGCGGTGGACTCGTTCTACTCGAACTACAACTCACTGCAGGTTCGCTACGAGCAGCGCATGGTGGGGGGCCTGACCCTGTTGAACTCGTTTACGTGGGAGCACTCGCTGGATAACGCCAGCGCATCGCTCGAAGGCAATACGCCTTCGCCCCAGGATGGAAACAACATCCGGGCCGACTATGCGCAGTCCGACTACAACCTGCCTATCGCTAACGTCACGAGCGTCATCTACGAGCTTCCCTTCGGCCGTGGCCGACGGTTCCTCAACGACACCAACGCCGTCGTCGACGGCCTGCTGGGCGGATGGCAACTCAGCGCCATCAACACCGCGCAGGCAGGTACGCCCTTCAACATCACCTACTCGCCCAACTCTGCACAAGCGGTCAGCCCGCAGATCTCCGCAACATATCGCGGAGCCAATGAATATCGTCCGAATCGTGTTCCGGGGCAGCCCGTCACGCAGGGACGATCCAACCGGGCCCCGAACACGGGCTACGTCAACTACGTGAACCTGGCGGCCTTTGTCCTGCCTCCGATCAAGGATGGCAATGGCGCTGTGTTGAGCCCGTTCGGCAACTCCAGCCGCAACCCGGGTCGCACACCCGCGTTCTACCAAACCGATCTCGCGGTGAACAAGAAGTTCAGCACACCGATCGAGAGTCTGAAGGTTGAATTCCGCACTGAGTTCTACAACCTCTTCAACCACACGAACCTCTATCTTCCCGGTGGCATCAGCGGAACACAGGGAACCACAACCGCAGTCCTCGGTACCGGCGGTACTGCGCCTCTTGGCAGCATCACTGGTGGAAGCCCCAGCCCAAACACAGGTCAAGTCACCAGCACGTTTGAGCCGCGCATCATCCAGTTCGGACTAAAGGTGATGTTCTAAACCACAGACACACATGAACGGATGGTCCCGTTATACGTCGATGTGACGGTAACGGGACCATCGGCGTTTAAGTGGGTTGTCGTCCGTTTCCGGGAGACAAAAGAATGACACGTGCTTCATGAAACGCTTGCAAGGCCATGACACTCACAGCAACTCCGCAGCGTAGCGTTGGCGCACAGGGTCCGGCACCGTGCCGGATTAACACGCGATCAAACAGCTACAGAACGGAGTTCCCATGAACAACGAAAGACTAATCGATGAGTCCGTAGGGACACACACACCAAATACAGAAACCGCATCACGGCTGAAGCGAGAGATGAAACGACGCTCTTTTCTGAAGGGAGCTGGAGCGGTCGGCGCAGCCGGTGCGTTGCTCTCTACCAACTTTCTTGCGCACGGCAAAGCTCGTGCGGAGGAACGCAGTGGCAGGCTTACCCGTGGTGATGCCGCGATCCTGCGGTTTCTCGCTGCGGCCGAGATTCTGGAGACGGATCTCTGGCAACAGTACAACGAACTCGGCGGCATCCAGGACAACGAAGTGCCCGGAGGCAGCGGCAGTTCAACCTATACACAGGCCCTCCAGGTGTTGGACGGCGATATGCCCCAATACATTCACGACAACACCGAGGACGAATTCACCCATCAGGACTTTATCAACGCATACCTCGCATCGAAAGGTGCGGACACTGTCAATCTCGATCAGTTCCGCACACTTCCCAGCAGTAGAGCATCAGGCGCACAGCAGATCGGACGGCTCACCAACCTGATGAAGCTGACCGTAGATACGAGTTGGTGGACCAGATACCGCAGCCGTACAAAAAACCCCGATCTTGATCCCGGGTTCACCTTTCCTCAGGCCGTTCCTGGTTTGTCTAAAGGACAGTTCCCTGCAATTCCGAGAACGGATGCGGACCTTGCTCCGGACGACCACATCCAGGCGATCGCCAACACCGCAGGATTTCACTTTGCATTTATCGAGCAGGGTGGCACCAGCCTCTATCCTTCGCTCGCTCAGCGAGTGACCGACCCGGAGGTCCTGCGCATTCTACTCAGCATCGGACCAACGGAGACAGCACACTTCCAGACCTGGCATGACAAGGCCGGCAATGTGAAGCCACTCACCGATCCAACCAACGGACTGGTATTTCCGGACCTCAACTCCGCTCCGTTTGGCGGCGAGGACTTCCAGACAAATCTCATCATGCCGGAACCGGTTCCGTTCCTGAGCCGGAAGTTCCCGGTCTGTTCGATCATCCGGCCGACCGAGACGAAGGGTGCCGCGATGGGAGCTGCAAGGGCACTCACCGCAGACGGACTCTTCATCGGCCAATCAAAAGAGTTCTTCCAGCTACTCCGCGATCTTGCGGAAGACGCGGATGAGGCGCGGAACGAAGCTCACGAAGTCTAAGCGAAAGTGGGCTCGCAGTTTTGTAGACACGATTCGATCGAACGAATGGGCGCGAACGGAATGAGTCGATGACAGTTTCGTTCACGCCCTTTCGTTTCGAGAGCAACACTTCAAAGATCCCGTTAGCGGGATTTCTTAGGGGGACTCTGAATACGTCCCGAGCCGAATCCGTTTTGAAAGGGTGCGGCTTCAGCTGCGCCGCAAATGGCCCCAAAAGCTGGGGCCGGTAGTCCAATGCTTTAGCTTTGGGTCTCCCCTGAGGGAATGTTTCTCTTTGTCAGAATTGTCAGGTCATGAGACTTGTTCAGAGCTTCCTTAGAACGACAGCCTTGCTCCGAACTGGAACTGGCGTGGATCGCTTGCGGCTGTCTCCTGCCCAGCTGCGGTGTAGAGCAGGTTCACGTCGAGCGTGTTGTTCTTGTTGATCAGATTGAAGATGTCGGCTGTGACCTGAAGCATTACTTCGTGCGGGAAGCTGAATGCCTTGGCGAAGCGTATGTCGGTGAAGACGGTGTAGGGTCTGACCCCAACATTGCGGCCCAGATTTCCGTTGAAGTAGCTGTTGCCCGCAGCAGCATTTGGAGGGGCATCGATATAGCAGGGCAGGTTGAAAGCCCCCGTGGGCGAATACTTAGAAGCGACGGGAGCCGTACCGCAACTTGTGGGACCGCTATTGAGAGCGACAGCGTTGGGACGATCAGTGAGAGGATTGAAATCGAAGTTGGTGTCGGTGCCGGTAAGGATGTTGAACGGGCGGCCCGACGATACTTCGAAGATCGGCGCGACGGTGACGTTCGAGAAGACCGCTGGGACGAAGCCTGTGCCGCCAACCCGGCCTGAGTTGTAGACACCGGAGAGAACGAAGCGGTTGCGCTGGTCGAAGGTCGAGGCGCTGCGCTCGACGTTGGGATTGAAGTTGTTCTGCGGCGCGTCCGAGGTGGATACGACGTCGGTGGAATCATCGATGGCGTGCGACCACGTGTAGCTCACAAGAAACTCGTAGTGGGTGGAGATGCGCTTTCTGAGATTTGCGCTGAGGGCGTTATAGCTCGAGGTTCCGCTGGTGAGGTTGGGCGACATGTCTCCGAAGGGAACAGGCAGACCCACGCCGAGACCGTCTAACGCAGCAACCTGACTGGCGAGCGCGACGCACTGGCCTGCTCCCTGGCTGACAAGGAACTGCGCGAGTGAGCTGTTCAATCCGGAGCGGCGGAAGAAGTTCAACAGCGGCGGCGCGACGTAGGGCCCGGTGGGGCCGAGGCCGCAGGGTACGGTTCCGCTGGCGGTAGCTACGGTGAGTGGGTTTGAAGTTGGTCCAGCAACAGCAGATTGCGGAGTGCCCGGCAACACTGATGCCGTGCCCGCCTTCACTGCAGCCACTGCGTTGCGCCAGTTAGCCGTAAGCAGCGCGGGATTTACTGGATTCACGTTGATGGGCCGGTTGAGATGGCGACCACCAGTCGAGTTATATGCGATGTTGAGCGAGATGTTGTGTCCGAGGTCCTGTTCGAACCCGAACGATATCTGCTGGACGTACGGCGTGACGTAGTGCAGATCGGCAGGCAGGCCCGACGGTAGGATGGCCAGCGGAAAGCCTGTACTGAGGAAGGTCTGGTTGACGAAGAGTGAGTTCGGATTGTTCGCGTCGAAGCGCTGCTGCGTCGAGAGGTAGTTCAAGCCCGGTATAGGCAGGCAGTTGGTGTTCGAGAGCGAACCTTGAAAGGTGTTGGTTGCGTTGAGATTCAGCGGACTGATGGTGCTGGCGGCAGTACATGGCGCTCCGCCGGCGAGGATGACGAGGGGCACCGTGGTCGAGTTGAAGACCATCGACTGCGACTCGAGATTGCCGGGGGCGCGGTCGTAGAAGAGGCCGTAGTTGCCGCGAATGACGGTCCTGCCGTCGCCGCGTGGATCATACGCGACCCCGATGCGCGGGGCAAAGTTGGTGTCCTGCAGGCGAATGCCCTGACGGATGCCGTAGGCGCGCTCGGCCGCATTAGTTGCGGCGTTCAAAGCAAGCTGTGTCGGGAATGCCTCCACGTCATAACGCAGCCCGGCGTTCAGCGTAAACCTGCTGGTGATGCGCCAGCTATCCTGCAGAAACGCCCCAAGAACCTTGAGGTCATATCGGAACGTCGTCAGGCCGATGCCCTGCACAAACGACTGCGGAATACCGAGGCCATATGCCTGAATCGGCGAGAAGCCAGGAAGTCCTGCGAGCTGCGGGGAGACATCCGTAGCGTTGAGCCCCGCGAAGGTGTAGTCGCCGCCGCCGTAGAGCTGACCCTGCTTGAGATTGATAGGAATGTAGCGCAGATCGACGCCCATCTTGAAGGTGTGGTTGCCGTGCGTGATGGTGAAGTTGTCCTGCAAGCTGGTTCTGGTTTTCGATGCGGTCGACAACAGAGAACGGTGTCTTACCAAAGTAGGCGAAGCCCGGGATATTGACGGCCACGCCATTGCCCCCGGGAGAGCTCGGAAGGAGCAAAAAGGACCGGGTGGCGTGCGTACTGGTAGCGCAGCTCGTTGACCTTGTTGGCGCCGATCAACAGCGTGTGCTGGCCAACGATGGCGAAGTCGTGGAGGCTCTGCGTAGCAGTACGGGAGAAGGAGTTTTCGCCGAGATTCTGATTCGCCGCGTTCTCCTGAATACCACTGATGAAGCTGGGGCTGACGCTGCCGCGAAGCATAAGCTGCTGATTGCTGGTGAGCTTGTGGTCGAGCCGCAGCGAGTAAATCTCCGTCTTCTCCGAGATGGGGAAGTTACCGATCAGTTTATTAAGCGGCGTGAACGAGGTCGGCGTCGCAATGCCCGAGGTAACAAAGCGATTGACACCGATCGTAGGCTGCAAAAAAGCCGGATTCTGTCCCGTGGTGGCGAGCGATGAGCTTGAGCCCACCAGCGCGACGTACTGCTGGATACCCGGCGTGGTCGCAGGAACTGCCGAAAGGAAGGCCTTCTGATCGGGCGTGCCTTGTATGCTCAGCGCGCCAGTCGGGGCCCCGTAGAACCTGCTGACATCAATGTTCGTAAGGCCGAAGTTGTTCTCGCCAATGATGGAGAAGCCGCTCTCCTGACGCCGGGTAATCTCAGTCGAGAAGAAGAAAAACGTCTTATCGCGGATGAGTTCGCCGCCAATCGTAAACCCCGCTTGAACCCGCGTGTAGGCTGGCTGATACACATTCGAAAAAGGATTAGTCGCCTGGATGTAGCGATTGCGCAGGAAGCCATAAGCGCTTCCGTGCAATGTATTTGTACCTGATTTGGTTACAATATTTACGACGCCTCCCGAGGCGCGGCCGTACTCGGCAGCAAAGCCGTTGGTGATGATCTGGAACTCCTGCACAGCATCCTGCGAAACGGTGGAACGGGTTCCGCCTGAGACATAGTCGCCGGCGTCCGCACCATCGATGTTGATGGAGTTGGAGCGGGCGCGGACTCCGCCAAAGTTCAAACCCGAGGTAGGGATGGCTCCGACCGAAGGTGCAGCATCGCGAGCAATCTGTGAGTTGGTCAGCGTGAAATTGATGTAGTTGCGTCCATTGATAGGCAGGTTGTCGATACGGTGCTGGTCGACGGTAGTGGATTGCGAACTGCGCTGCGTCTCGATAATGTCGGCACCAGCGTTGACGTTGATCGTCTCGCTGCCGCTGATCGCGAGATTGAGCGGAAGCTGCGCCTGCTCGCCCACCGTGAGGACAACATTGGTCGCGATCATCTTGGCGAAGCCGGCGGCAGTCGCCGTAATCGTGTAGGTACCGGGCGGCAGCAGCAGCAACTGGTAGTTGCCCTGCCCATCGCTGGTAGTGGTGCGGGAGAAGCCCTTGGAGGCATCGGATATGGTGATCGCTGCGCCGGGAATAACTGCGCCGGTCGGATCGTGAACCGTGCCGCTGAGCTGGGCCGTCGCAATGTTCTGCGCGACAAGCGGGCCCGCAGGCAGACACATGATGAGAACAGCGATAAAGACGAGGATGCCGGACCAGGCTTTGCTGAAAACCATAGGGAAGACTCCGGACTACTGCTGGCCCTGTGCTTTTGGCCGCAGCATGAATGGCAATTCATGCGACGCGATGTTCTACATGAATGAGTATTCATTTTGCAAGAGCCAGCACCGCGCATTGACGGATCAGGACGTTCGACCAGTGCGATAGCGCTAGGAAGCAGTGATGTCGGGACTTGTAACCCGCTTCTTTCCGAAGGGGCAGAGCTTCAGCAAGGGGCAGTCCCCACATCGTGGTTCATTGAAGGTACAAAGCCGTTGGCCGTGAATCTTGATCAGGGTATGGTGGTCGTCCAGCATCTCCGCGGTCCAGGTTTCGGGGACGAGCCGCATCAGGCGTTCCTCCGTGGTGGCGGCATCAGCGCGCGGTGTGAGACCGAGCCGCTGGGTGACGCGAAGGTGATGCGAGTCGACACAAAGTGCGCGGCGGCGAAGCGTACTGAAGTTGACGATCGCAGCGCTGGTCTTTGACCCGACACCGGAAACTGCTCGAGCCACGCACGAATCTTGTCGGTACGGTAGTGAGCGAGGAAGTCCAGCGTCAGCTTGCCGTAGCGATGCGTGATCTGCTCGAGCGAGGCCTTGAGGTTAACCGCCTTCTGATCGGGAAAGGTCACGTCGCGGATCGCATCTTCAATCTCGCGCACGCTGGCGTCACGCAGATCATCCCAGCTGGCAAAGCGGGTCTGCAGATGCCGCACCACCTGATGCGTCGTCTCGGTTTTGGTGCGCGTCGACAGCAGCGAATAGATGAACTGTTTCAGCGGATCCCAGGGCTCACGAGGCTTGGGCTGGCCGTAGTGCCCCAGCAGCAGACGATGGATGTGGGGCAACCGGTCGTCGGGTTCTCGCGGCGGCTTGGGAAAAAGAGTGTCGTTCATGCAGATTCTTTGGATGCCACAGCTAAGGATTGCGCGTCACACCCAGTTGCGCTCCAGCCTCGGTTTGCAGACCCCAGGCCATCCGTGGCGTATTGTGAGCAAGCCCCACGCGCCCGTCCGGCCCGAGCAGGATGATGCCTCCGTGACCACCGAAACGCTGAAAGAGATAGTCGATTGCGGACTGCGCGGCATCCTGCGGACTGACTCCTGCTGCAACTCGATCGACCGCCCACTTGCCCAGCACTAGCTTCATGATCGGCTCGCCCCACCCAGTCAGCGAAACAGCGGCTGAGAGATTGTCCGCGTAGCAGCCGCAGCCGATCAGCGACGAATCGCCAACGCGCCCCGGAGCTTTGTTGAGCGTGCCCCCCGTACTGGTTCCGGCTGCGATGTTGCCTTCAGCATCCAACGCAACCGCGCCCACCGTATCGTGCGAGGCGTGCGGGTCATCGGCTGGAATCGCGAGCGGACCCGAAAAGGTCGTGTCCCGAAGACCGGCCAACTCAGCCTCCTGTGCCTTATAGAGGCGCTCCTGCTCGCGTGGAATCACAAGTTCCATGTTGTCGCACAGAGCCATCCCATGCTGGCGCGCAAATCGCTCAGCGCCCGTGCCGACAAAATAAATATGCGGACTCTTATCGAGAACCAGCCGCGCAGCGCGAATCGGATTACGCAGCCTCTCGACACAGGCCACGCCGCCAGTGCGCAAGTTGGCTCCGTTCATCAGCAGAGCATCCATCTGCACGCGGCCATCCTGCGTCAGAAAGGAGCCTCGTCCGGCATCAAAGGTCTCGTCGTCTTCCATCACAGCCACCGCGGCTTCAACCGCATCCACGGCGCTCGCTCCCTTTTCGAGCAGACCATAGCCCGCCGCCAGAGCATTGGCAATGCCGGTTTCGTGTGCAGTAACGGCCTCGTCGGGCATAGCCCAGGCGCCACCATGAATCAGAAGAACGGGTTTGTTACTCATCGCATCCTAAGTTTACGGGAGCGCCGTAGTTTTACGCGTTAGCCCTGCCGGAGCCTACCGATGCCTTCGACTGTCATCGCCGCAATGCATTACAACCCGGAGTCTCGCGTCCTGACAATCGTGTTTCGAGGCAAGCGTGGTACGTATCGCTACTTCGATGTTCCACCCGAAGAGTACGCAGCGTTCCGTGCCGCTCCTTCCAAAGGAACATACATGAACACGATCTTCAAAACTCATGGATACAGGTATGAACAGGAACGGAACGCAGTAGCGTAATCAGCATCTAGCGCGCGGTCGCAGCAGGGCTCTCGACGTCCTGCCCAGCGGCAAGAGCCTTCAGACGCTCGGTCTCAAGGTAGGTATACCGGATGCGATGGATGACCGTGATAGTCGAGAAGACCGCCAGCACCCAAAGCGCCGGCGCCATGACGCCCCATTTGTTGCACAGCGCGCCGAGAATTACGCACACGATGCGCTCCGGCCGCTCCATAAAGCCAACCTTGCAGGTGCCAATCAATGCCTCGGCACGCGCGCGGGTATAGCTGACCATCACGCAGGCCGTCATCACGAACGCCACCAGCCCAACGTAAAACAGCCGGTTGCCGCGAGCATAAAACACCAGCAGCCCGAAGAAGATCGCCACATCCGAGTAGCGATCCATCACCGAGTCGAAGAACGCACCGAAGACCGAGACCTGGTTGGTCTGGCGGGCCACCCTGCCATCGACCATGTCGAAGATGCCAGCCCCAATAATGATCAGCCCGGCATAGAAGAACATCCGATTCGCGTTGTTGCCCCGGGCAAAGCCGAAGACCAGCGCCGCAACAATGTTGATCAGCAGGCCAATAAAGGTCAGTGCATTGGGCGAGATGCGGGTCAGCGCGAGACCGTTGACGATCTTCTGCAGGAGCCAGCCGCTGCCTTTTCCGAATGCGCTTGTCCAGGTCAAAAACCTACCTCAGGGGCGTGAAGCCCCGCTCTGTCGCCTCATGATTTCCACGGGACAGGCCGTGGGCCAAAAGTCTACTCCGAGACGTCGTGAATGGTAACCAGCTTCAAAATCTCGAGCTCGCGCTTGCCGTTCGGGGTGATAACGGTAGCGACATCACCCACCTTTTTGCCGAGCAGTGCACGGCCAATCGGCGATGTGGTCGAGATCAGTCCCTTCACCACATCGGACTCCTCGCTGGTGACGAGCTTGTACTGAATCTCCTCGTCCTTGCTGGTGTCGAAGACAGTGACCGAGGCTCCAAAGCCCACCTTGTCGCGAGGTATATTGACGAGGTTGACCATCGCCAGCTCGCCCATGCGCTTCTTCAACTGGCCAAGCCGCGCATTCACGAAGACCTGACGCTGCTTCGCCATGTGGTACTCCGCATTTTCGCTCAGGTCGCCGAGCGCGACAGCCTTCTTGATCTCCGCCGGCAACTCGGTCGTCAGTTCGTACTCAAGCTGTTTGATCTCTTCTTCTAGCCTTTTCTTTACTTGTTCGGGCATGGAGCCTTCCGGATGGTGCTGGCCTGCTCGCAGATGAAACACGCGGCAGCGCTCTGAAGTGAAAACATGATTATACGATGCGGGGGCGAAAATCCCGCGTTGTCACCCCCCAGCCGCGGTCCTCGTCCAGATCGTCCTGCTCGGCCTAGAATCTGCCGTCTACACCGTAAAATGATGCAGACCAGTGCTCAAGAGACCTCCCGCAAGGACTCCCGGCACTCACGGAGGCGTACGTTTTGAAGTTTCTGGGCACCCTGCTGCTGCTTGTTCTTATCGCTCTGGCTATCGCCGGCTATGTCGTCTACGCGCCCTTCGGTCCATCCTCCGAAACCTTCGTCGACATCCCCGCCGGCACCGGCAGCAAAGCCATCGCCGCCGAACTCGAGCGGAACGGCATCATCCGCAGCCGCTTTGGCTTCGACCTCCTGCGCCTCATCAAAGGCGGAACCCTCAAAGCCGGGGAGTACCGCTTCGACCACCCCGTCCCCATGCCAGAGGTCTACGCCCGTCTGGTGCGCGGCGACGTCTACACCCGCACCCTCACCATCCCCGAGGGCTACAACATCTTCGATATCGCCCAGGCAGTCGAAGCCGCCGGATTCAGCACACGCGATGCCTTTCTCGCCGCCGCACGCCAGCACACCGAGCTCATCGCCGAGTGGACCGCCAACAGCGACACCAAACCCGAGTCGCTCGAAGGTTTCCTCTTCCCCGACACCTACCACTTCTCCCGCCACGCCACCCCCGAACAGATCCTCGCCGCAATGGTCCACCGCTTCCGGCAGGTCAGCACCCAGCTCGGCCTCACCGGAGACGTCTTCCGCACCGTCATCATGGCCTCGCTGGTCGAAAAAGAAGTCAGCCAAAGCGCCGAGCGTCCCCTCGTAGCCGGAGTCTTCGTCAACCGCCTCGCCAAAGGAATGCCGCTCGCCACCGACCCTACGGTCATCTACGCAGCACTGCTTGAGAACCGCTGGCGCGGAACCATCTACGCCTCTGACCTGCAGTCGCCCTCGCCTTACAACACCTACAAGCACACCGGCCTGCCTCCCGGCCCCATCGCAAACCCCGGCGTAGCCTCACTTAAGGCCGCCATTGCCCCCGCCCAGACCGATTACCTTTACTTTGTGAGCGATGCAGCCGGTCACAGCCGCTTCTCCGCCGACCTCAAGGAGCACGCCCAACAGGTCCAGGAGTACCGGCAGGCGCAGAAGGCTCAGCAGCGATAGCCCTGTGGAAGTTGCTGAAACTCCGGGAACCTTATTCGTTCCCGCAAACATCCAAAATGTATAAAGAAATATTCTCCATGCTTTGCGCGGCAGAACTTGCGCCAAGGGATAGATATACTTGAAGTTCGTGCCGATAAAGATTCGACAAGCGTGTGCCATGGGACTGATAGGCCTGGCTCCAGCCCTTACAGGATGCCTGTCCCGTACACGCACCGTTCCAAAAACCCGCGTTGCCGACGTCATCATGAGCACGTCGCTCGACTCCATGTCGCAGCAGATCAACGCGCGCTACGAGGCCATCCAGACGTTCAACGCCACCGTTACCGTCGCAGCCACCACCGGCGGCGGTCTCGAGGGCCACGAAAAGGAGTACACCAGCCTCGCCGGCTACATCTTCATGCGCAAGCCAGCTAACCTGCGTGTGCTGCTGCGCGTCCCGTTGCTGGGTTCCACGGCGCTCGACATGGTCAGCGACGGCACCAACTTCAAGCTGCTGATCCCGCCGAAAAGCAAGGCCATGGTCGGGACCAACGAGGTCACACAGCCCTCCAAAAACGGCCTGGAAAACCTGCGGCCCTCCGTCTTCTTCGACTCCATGTTCGTCCGCGGCCAGGGCCCGGACCAGATCCTCTCCATGACCACCGACACGCGCGTCATCGAGAGCGGCAAGAAGAAAAAGGACCTCATCGAGGAGCCCGCCTACGCCCTGCAAGTGCTGGCACAGCCCGAAGGCAACATCGTCCGGACCCTCCGCGTGATCCACATCAACAGCACCGATCTGCTGCCCTTCCAGCAGGACATCTACAACAAGGACGGGGTCATCGTAACCCGGGCGCTCTACAGTAACTACCAACTCTTCGACAACATCCCCTTCCCCACGACCATCGTCATCCAGCGCCCGCACGACCACTACAGCCTGACCGTAACCATCGTCAAACTGACGCTCAACCAGAAGCTGGAAGACGACCAGTTCGAACTCAAAATCCCCGAAGGCATCCCCATCCAGGTCATGAAGTAGGGCTTTGGTTCCTGTGCTGCAACTTGCCCTCTCCAAAAGCGTCATCCTGAGCGGAGACGCGTGCTTTTGCGCGTCGCAGTCGAAGGACCCCGAAGGTTGACACCCACCCCAGCTCTTCAAACCTTTCAACCACAACCGCCGGGCCCCCAAGGCCGGGATACATACGATGGGTGCCCCACATCTCGATTTTGAGATGTGGGCATTCGAGCAAAGCTCGAACCGTCTTGCTTTAGAGACTGCCGAAAAAGTCGTCGCTTTGAAGGGGCGCGGCTTCAGCCGCGCCATAAGTAGCTCAATATAATTGGGGCTTTAGCCGCTGAGGGAATCTTTCCGCGCCGCAACGGACTTTTCCGTCATCGGTCTATACTTTGGCCTCGGCGATAGCCCAGTATTTCTGGGTTTTCGTGGTATTTGTGTTCATATCACCCCGTATACGCTCTAGACACTCAAGGGATAGCCATTGAACAAGCGTCGAAAGAACAACCGGAAACAGCCCTCCGGCAGCCAGCAGGAACTGCCTCCTCTACATGGAGAATTGGTGTCTAAAATCCCCAGCCCTCTTCCTGTACTACTTGAAGAAAATCTCAAAGATAACGAGCGATATGCCGAAGAAAAGGAGAGCCGTAACGCGCATCTTACTATCGCCAAATACCTCAATTGGATTACCGCGGTGGCTGCCTTAAGTTTCGGAGCACTTTACGCTCTCTTTCAGAGCATTAGTGTTTCGCGAACCCAGGCTACGACAGCTCAGCAGGAATTTGAGATGTCTCAGCGACCGTGGGTTGGACTCTCTGATCCAATAGAAATTTCCAAGCTCGCCGATGATCTCGGTGGGTTTATGGAGATAACGGCTAAAGTAAAAAATTTCGGGAACTCTCCCGCCTTTAATGTCGTTCCTGCTTTGGATTTCGTTATCGGCAACAGGGGGACTGATATACGCCCGGCGATAGATAAGGTTTGCGCTCGCCTTGATGGAGCTATCTTGCCTTTGAAGGTTGGGGACATGCTGTTTCCCGGCGACTCATTCTCTTTCCCCACTGAAGGGGATCGCAAGTCTGGCGAAGGGCAAGCTGATCCGGTCTACTTCTTTCCTGGCTGCATCCTGTATATCGACAGGAACAAGCACACTCATCACACAAAAATATGCCAGTGGACAGACCGGGAGCACTTGAAGGTGGGAGCAAGCCTTAGCTCTTGCTCCCGACAATCTGCAGATTGAAAAACATACTTTTAGGCTATCGTGACTTTCTTTCGAGTGAAGTACCTCATTTATCTCGTTAGAGCTTTAAGGAAGGGCCACCGGAAGCGCCTTCTCCAAAACCCTGTCAAGCCCATTCCCACCCTAAGCCTCAAAGAATAAGCAATATACGCATGGCATAGTAATTTCACCGACCCGCTATAATAGAAACAGAGCAAAAGAGAAGCCCGGCATCGCGCCGGGCTTTTTCATTGCACCACAGGTCTGGACCTAAGTCCGGACCTAAAGTATTTATTTTGAATACTTTGATACCTAAAGTACGGGGGGAGGGGGTACTCTTAAACAAGTCCGGTACGAGCAGCATGAGCAGCGATCGCCTGATTGATCTCGAGCGCCAGCGCCAACGCAGCCCTACCATCCTCCGCCGAGACCAGCGGCCTCGTCCGGTTGCGAACCGCCTCCAGAAAGGACTCGATCTCAATCCGCAGCGGTTCACCCGGCTCAACCGGAACCTTCTTGAGCGACAACCCAGCCGAAGGATGCTGCCCAGCCTGTTGGGCAAGCTGAGCCAACGCAGCCAGCTGTGCCGGATCCATCCCCGCCGCAGCCGTGACGTCGATCATCAGCAGGTCCTGCCGCGCGAAGTCCAGCGAGAGGTACTGATGCGGCTGGAAGAACCGCAGCTTGCGGACACGCTCCGTGCTGACGCGGCTGGCCGTAAAGTTGGCGACGCAGCCGTTCTCAAACTCGAGTCGAACATTCGCAATATCGACCTTGCGCGAGAGCACCGGCAAACCAACCGCCCGAACCTCGACGCACCGGCGAAGCCACCAGGCTCAGCACGATGTCCAAATCGTGGATCATCAGGTCGAGCACCACGTCCACATCGAGCGAGCGCGGCGTAAAGACGCTCAGCCGATGCGCCTCAAAAAACATAGGCTGATACAACTGACTCCGCGCCGCAGTAACCGCAGGATTGAAGCGCTCCAGATGCCCCGCCTGCACGATGCGGCCATGCACACGAGCCAGTTCAAGAATGCGATCGGCATCGGCAAGGTTCGCAGCCAGCGGCTTCTCGACCAGCAGATCCACGCCAGCGACCAGCAATGGTTCTGCAGCCGTGGCATGATGCACCGTCGGCACGCAGACCGAAGCAGCATCCAGCCTGCCCGCCGCAGCAAGACAGGCCTCAATGCGTCTCGAACCCAGGAACGCCGAACTTCTCCGAAGCCGCAGCAAGCGTCGCCGGGTCGCGGTCAACAACTCCGGCTAGTTCAACAGCCTGACCAGCCTGCTCCAGCTCGCGATAGACACGAAGGTGATTGCGCCCGAAGGCTCCGGCGCCGACGACAGCGACCCGCAATGGCTGCGAGGCGGACACTACTTCGAGGGTACCGGCGCCTCGACAGCCAGACGGCAGCGGGCGTATAGGTCGAGCAGCTGCGTTACCTGATCCTCGGGCTTGGCTCCAGCTGAACCGACAAAACCAGTCGAGCCGACGGCCTTACTGCCGATATTGGCCTGTGCGGCAACAAACTTAAGCAGATCGAGCGCGATATCTTCCGTACGGCGCGCCGTTGTGTTCAATTCCATTGAATTGGTCCCTCGTTTCCCGTCCTGATCTTAACGGTCGGCATGCTGTGGGCGCAAATGCGCGTCCTGCTGCCAGTGCAGCGGTAGGATAGACAATGTGAAGAGTTGGGTGGAGGTCTCAGAGCAGCGGCTCGCGGCAAACTACAGCATGTTGGCGGAGGCAGCAGGCGCCGGCATGTCAGTGCTCGCGGTTGTAAAGGCCGATGCGTACGGTCACGGCGCGGCGGTCTGCGCTCCTATACTGGTCCGAGCCGGAGCGCGGTGGCTCGGCGTCACGGACGCGCGCGAGGGTATCGCGGTTCGCGAGGCGCTAACGGCTGCTGGAGTCTCGTCGCCGGACCAACCGAACATTCTGGTGATGTCCGGCCTGCTGGCTGAGGATGCAGATGCCATCGTGCAGCATGAACTGGTCCCGGTCGTGTGGGACCGCCAGCAGATGGAAGGTCTGGCCGATGCAGTTGCCCGTCATGGCGCCGGATCACGACTGAGGATTCATCTGGAGATCGACACCGGAATGGCGCGACAAGGAGTTCGAGTAGGAGCAGAGCTAGGTGCCGTGCTGGATTACCTCAGCGGACAGCCTGGCCTCGTGCTCGACGGCGTGATGACACACTTTGCCTCGGCGGAAGTAGTGGGTTCGCACCAGACTCTTGAGCAGCAGGCACGGTTCGAGCAGGCGATGCGCGAGGTCACAGCTGCAGGACTACAGCCAGCCTGGATCCACGCGGGTAATTCGTCAACCATCGACAACTGTGCGTCATCGCAGACCGATGCGCTCGTGTGGCTGCAGCAGTTGGCCAGGCAGTACGGTGCGCACGCGATGGTGCGGCCCGGTCTGGGACTGTACGGATACTGCCTGCCGATTGAGTGTGCTGACGGCTCGCAGGACACGCACGCAGAGGCCCAGGTGCGACCCGGCCTGCAGCCGGTGATGACATGGAAGACCCGCGTCATCGGCTTGCGCGAGGTGCAGGCAGGCGAAACCGTCGGGTACAACGCGACCTTCGTAGCGCAGCGGTCGATGCGCCTTGCACTGCTGCCTGTCGGTTATGCGGACGGGCTCAGGCGTGAGCTTTCGGCGCCAACCGGTCTAGCCGGAGGTTGGGTAATGCTGCACGGCCGGCGCGCTGCAGTCGTCGGACGCGTCTCGATGAACCTCACGGTGGTTGACGTAAGCGACATTGAGGACGTCGCGGTGGGCAACGAGGTCGTGCTCCTGGGCGACGGCATCACTGCAGAAGACCACGCGCGGCTGGCCCACACCATCGCCTATGAGATTGTGTGCGGTGTGCGTGCTCCGTCGCGGCTTGGCAAAGCTCCGGGGCCCCCATTCCCCATCGCGCCTCCGCAGTGATACAAAGCAACATTTGAAGAAACAGGGCCGCCAGCACACCCGGGAGGGCCCGGAACGGTTCAAAAATTGCAGCAGCCCGCTCTCTATGCGCTTTGCTCTTCATCCGTTTTATCCGCGCAATCCGTGGTCGGTGGTCGTGACTTCTCCACCGTCCGGAGAAAGTCTTCCAGTCGTTGTCCGCGCTTCGGCGCGAACTCGCGGTCCAGCACGCGTAGCCCTTCGATGCGGTCCATGCGGAAGACGCGGAAGTCCTGCCGCAATTCGCACCACGAAGCGAGTGTCCACACGCCGCTCCAGAAGTAGAGCGCCAGAGGCCGCACATCGCGCTGACTCTGCGCTCCATCTTCACGCGTGTAAGCAAACGCGATCACTCGCCTGGCGACACAGGCCTCGTGCAACAGGTCGAGCCGTTCGCGCAGGTGCGGCCGCATCTGGAAGCCTCCCGGCGCGTACATCAGGATGCTGTCAAGCCGTTCGCGCAGGTCGAGCGGCAGCACGCCTTCGATGCGCTGCAACGCCTGGGCCGCGGCAATCGTGCTCTCCGTCCCTCCCCAGGCCTGCACCAGCCGCGCACCCAGCACCAGCGCGGTCAATTCACTGCGCGTAAACATTAGCGGCGGCAGGTCAAGATCGCGCCGCAGCGTGTACCCAACCCCGGCCTCGCCCTCAATCGGCATGCCCGACGCCTGCAGGTCGCGCACGTCGCGGTAGACGGTACGCACCGATACTTCAAGCCGCTGGGCAAGCGCCTGTGCTGTCTGCAGACGTCCTCCACGCAGCGTCCGCACGATTTGAAACAAACGGTCAGCCCGTCGCATGCACCTATCCTAGATGGACCCGCTGTGATGTGCCGTTTTCAGATTGCAGTGTGCAGGCCGACATGATTCCCTTCCGAATCGCGCACGCAGGCAAACGAGCCATGACCACCCGGAACCGGTGTGCGCGGTATGATCACCCGGCCGCCCGCCTGCTCAATTCTGCTGAGCACGGCATCGAGCCTGCCGTCACAACTCAGGTAGACCATCGTGCCGTCGCCGCCAGGCCGCTGGAACGCCCGCTTGACCAGTGCACCAGCGACTCCGGTCTGCTCTGCCGGAAAGATGCACATCATGTCTTCGCTACTGCCAAAATCGTCCTTGTGCATAGTGCAATCGAGAATCGTCTCGTAGAACTTCCGCGCGCGATCGAGGTTGCGGGAAGGAATCTCGAACCACGCCAGTGCTGACTTTCGCTTCGTCTGCTGGTCGCTCATTTCGCCTCCATATCCATTCATGACATACACAGAATAAGAAAAGGCTACTGACACCGTTCTGTCAGTAGCCTTTTGCCATTCGTCACTATTTTGGTTGTCACCGATGGTTCGCTAGTAACTGCCGGAGTCAGACTGCAGATTCTCAAACCGCGTGTAGTCGGAGAGATACGCCAGCTGCACACTGCCCGTCGGGCCATTTCTCTGCTTCGCGATGATGATCTCTGCTTTACCTTTGGACTCCGGATCTTCATCGCCGTTCTCGTCCTTGTTGTAGTAGCTGTCGCGGTGAATGAAGGCCACGACATCGGCGTCCTGCTCGATCGATCCCGACTCGCGCAGGTCGCTTAGCATCGGCTTCTTGTCGCCGCCGCGCTGCTCACTGGCACGAGAAAGCTGCGACAGTGCAATGACCGGCACCTTCATCTCCTTGGCCAGCGCCTTCAGGCCACGCGAGACAGCCGAGACCTCCTGGTTACGGTTCTCGAAGCCCTTCTTGCCAGCCCCCGCCGAGCCCGTCATCAGCTGTAGATAGTCAATGACAATCAAATCCAGAGCGCCAGCCTGCTGTTTCAAACGACGTGCCTTGGCGCGCATCTCGGCCAGCGTGATGCCCGGCGTGTCGTCGATGAACATCTTCGACTCCATCAACCGCTCGAGCGCCGCCAGCAGCTTGCCCTTGTCTTCCTTGGGCAAAAAACCCGTCTGAATCTTGCGCGAGTTCACCAGCGCCTCCGAAGCAAGCAGACGCCGTAGCAGACTCTCCTTGGACATTTCGAGCGAAAACACCGCGACCACCTTTCCGTCACGCACCGCAGCGTTCTGCGCGATGTTGATCGCCCATGCCGTCTTGCCCATCGAAGGACGCGCCGCGATGATGATCAGCTCCGAGTCCTGCAACCCGCTGGTCATGCGGTCGAACTCAATGTAGTGCGTCGCGAGCCCCGTGATCTCGCGGCCCTGCTCGTACAGCTTGTCGATCGAGCCGAAAGACGAAGCCACAATCTCGCCGATGCCCGAAAACCCGCGTTGAATGGCGCTATCGGCCACCTCAGACAACTGCGTTTCTACACCGCTCAATACGTCAAGCGCGTCTGCGCTCTGATCAGAGGCCAATGTTAATGCATCACCGAAGATCGACATCATCCGGCGCAGGAGACTTTTGTCCTTGACGATCCGAACGTAACTCTCGATGTTCAGATTCTTCGGGATACCCTCAGTCAAATACGCGAGATACGCGGGTCCACCGATCGAGTCCAGCTCACGTCGCCGGATTAGCTCCTCCTGCACGGTGAGGATGTCTACGCCACGGCCCACGGCCATCAGATCCACGATGCTCTGATAGATGCGCCGGTGCGAGTCCAGCGAAAAATCGTCTGCCGTCAGTTTCTCCGTCGCATCGTTGATTGCAAGTCCATCAAGGAGCATGGCCCCAAGAATGGCGATTTCGATGTGGACGGACGCGGGCAGCCCCTCCGTCGCGTTAAGTTGGGCGAACGATGCCATAATGACTTATTGTCGGATGTTATGTGATCCGCAGCAACTGCGACCCTGCCCTGTTAATGGGGCGTTCCATCTCTTTCCCCACACATGAACCGGATTATTCACAGATGAGCGATAACCTCGATAAGTACCTCCCTGAGTTTGACGAGACTGAAGCCCGAAGCAGGCTCGCTGGCCTCACGACAGAACAACTCACCGACATGCTGATTCACGCATACAAGTTAAGACGCGTGATCGCAAAGATGTTGGATGAAGAGATGAGTAAGGTAAGACGCCTCAAGGAGATCATCGAAGAGCCTTCAACTCTCATTAAGATGCCCGGAATCCCAACGGCGGATGATCTTCGCAGGATGACCGAAGACGAAGATTGAACCGATGCTCTAGGCAGAAATAAGTGCGTCAGCATCGTCGCTGCAAAGCGCGCAACATGCATTCGCCTTGCCTCTACATCAATTCATCGATAAACGACTTGGCGATATCAGCAGGGATACGATTGCTCTGTTTGACGAGCGGCTCGTTCTTCAAGACAGGCTCCGCGTCGTGCAGCGAAGGCAAGTCGGTTCGTTCGAAGAACTTTCCGATAGGAATCTCGTCGCCCCACATCAAAGATTTCTCCATGGCCGCGGTCCAATCGGAGGAGTCGTATTCGGGGTTCTCTTCAAGCTTCTTCACTCGTGGGCGGAACCACTGGAAGGTGTTGTCGTGGTTGTAGGTGACGCAGGGGCTGAAGACGTCGATAAACGAGAAGCCCTTGTGCTCGATGCCTTGCTTGATTAATTCGGTAAGGTGCTTCTGCTCGGCGCTGAAACCCCGTGCAACAAAGGTCGCTCCCGCGGCCAGGGCGAGAGAGATAGGATTCAGCGGCGATTCAATACTCCCAAAGGGCATGCTCTTGGTCTTCATACCGAGACGGCTGGTGGGCGAGGTTTGGCCGGTGGTGAGACCGTAAATCTGGTTGTCCATGACGAGATAGAGCAGGTCGACATTGCGGCGCGTAGCATGCACAAAGTGTCCGCAGCCGATCCCGAAGCCGTCTCCATCGCCGCCCGTAACCAGCACAGTCATCGCGTGATTCGCCATCTTCATTCCCGTGGCTACGGGCAGAGACCGGCCATGCAGTGTGTGCATGCCATACGTGTCGATGAAGCCCGGAAAGTTCGACGAGCATCCGATGCCGCTGATCGTCGCCACCTCGTGCTTCGGAATCTGCAACTCGACGAGCGCCTTCTGCACCGCTGCGAGCACGCCGAAGTCGCCGCAACCGGGACACCAGTCAGGATCGACCTTTCCCTTGAGATCAGCCATCACCATTGCCTTCGGGGTCACAACGTCGGTCGCCATCTTTGGTTCTCCTTGAAGTGCGAAAAGAATGTAAATTGCAACGCGGTGTGTCTAAACCATAATTTCGTGGGCAGGCACGGAGAGGTTCGTATTGCCCGCAAGCTGTTCCTTAACTGCCTCCACAATGTGATGCGGCAGGAAAGGTTCTCCGTCATACTTGCGAATATTCCCGTTGGGAACAAAGCCCGTTTCGCTGCGTAGATAACGCGCAAACTGGCCGCTGTAATTGTTCTCGACGATGATAGTGTGCCGCGCGCCACGCAGCAGGTCGAGAATCGCGTCACCATGCAGAGGAACCAGCCAGCGTATGGGGAGATGATTGACGGAAATCCCCGCATCCCGCAGCAGCTCGCAGGCTTCGTCGATCACTCCGTAGGTCGAGCCCCAGCCAATCAGCGTGACATCGGCGTTGGCGGCACCAAGTAGCTGGGGTGGCGGAACGGCGGCCGCGATGCCACTCTCTTTGCGCATGCGTTTTTCCATCATGGCGCGACGCTTGGTTGCATTTGTGTACTCGTCGCTGATCAGAACGCCGTCTTCATCGTGTTCGTCGCTCGATACCGTGTGGGTGCAGCCGGGAACCCCAGGAATGACGCGGGGAGAGACGCCACTATCAGTGATCTTGTACCGCTTGTAAGCTTCGTGCTCACCCGACCCATTCGACGTAATCAGTTCACCGCGATCGATGTCAGGATGGAAGTCGAGTTCCTTAGGATCGACGCTGAGCCGACCTTCGGCAAGCAGCAGATCGCAGAGCACGATTCCCGGACACTGGAAACGATCCGCTACGTTGAAGATCTCCGGAATGAGCTTGAAGCAGTCAGCAATATCGAGAGGTGCGGCGATAACCCGTGGGTAGTCGCCAAAAGCCGCGCCCAGCATCTGCCACAGATCGCCCTGCTCGGTTTTAGTGGGAACGCCCGTGGACGGACCAGCCCGTTGGCAGTCGATCACCACAACCGGAATCTCTGCCTGAGCCGACAGACCAAGTCCTTCGCTCATCAGGGCAAAACCACCGCCCGACGTGGCGCACATGGCACGAACTCCAGCGTGCGCCGCGCCGATTGCCATATTGATAACGCCGATCTCGTCCTCGACCTGGCGCACCATGATCTGCGCTTTACGAGCATGCTCCGCCATCCAGTGCAGAACGCCCGTCGAGGGACTCATGGGGTATGCGGAGTAGAACTTTACGCCCGCAGCAGCGCCACCCATCGCCATGGCCGCATTGCCGCTCAGCACAGCATAGCGGGCATCCGTCATAGGAAGCGGCCAGGCGAATGGCTTGAAATTTTGAGAGGCGTAGTCATAGCCGGCGCGGGCGATGCTGATGTTCTCCTCGATCACCGCCTTCTCCTTCTTGCGAAACTGCTCTTCCAGCACCGCCTCCAGAGCGGGAAATCCAATTCCCATCATGCTGAGCCCTGCGCCAATGGCAAGCGTGTTTTGCGCGATCTTATTGCGACTGATATCGGCGAGTTTTGAGACAGGCATAGGACAGAGCTGCACGCCGTCGGCGGCGACTCCCGGCTTGATCAGGTCCGCGTTATACAGGCAGGCGCTGCCAGCTGAGAGCAGGCGCATATGGCGATCCATGGTGTCTTGATTGAGCGGAATCAGCAGATCGAGCTTGCCATCCGTAGTGGCAATCTTGTCCGGGCCGGTGCGAACCGTCAGAAAGGTGTGGCCGCCGCGAATGATGGATTGATAGGCGTTATATGCGTTCAGATGCAGCCCACGACGGCTGAAAATCTTCGCAAAAATATCGCCGGGGGTAGCTACACCCTGACCGGCAGCGCCTCCGATACCTACACTGAAGGACTGACGCATAGACGTCTCCCCAAAACTGGCCCATGGTTTCAACGCCCCGGCACCAGCGAAATATCGAGCCATCGGATTCTACGGCGGGTTCGAAATCGAGGCAAGTACAGACTGGAAGTAATTGCTGGACCGCATGAAATAGCCGCCTCTCACCAAACGGAGCAGCCTCGAGACCCTTTTGCAGCCACTCCCAATGCTCGGCCTAGTCGATGTCGAAGCTGACGCCCTGGGCCAGAGGAAGGTCCGTCCCGTAGTTGATCGTGTTCGTAGCGCGGCGCATGTAGGCCTTCCATGCATCCGAGCCGGATTCGCGGCCTCCCCCCGTCTCTTTTTCGCCGCCAAACGCTCCGCCGATCTCTGCGCCCGAGGTTCCAATGTTGACGTTCGCGATCCCGCAGTCCGAGCCCGTGGCGGAGAGGAAGCGTTCAGCCTCGCGGAGGTTCATCGTGAAGATCGAGGACGAGAGGCCTTGCGTAACACCGTTATGAAGCGCAATGGCCTCGTCGAGGTCGCGGCACCTCAGGACATAGAGGATCGGTGCAAAGGTCTCTCGTTTAACAATCTCGGTTTGCGATGAAATTTCGACAAGCGCGGGACGCACGTAGAACGCCTCGGAGGCCTCCGGATGTTGCAGGCGCTCTCCTCCTGTAATTGCCGCGCCCACAGCGAGGCAGTCGGTAAGAGCCTGCTGCATCGCGCTATAGGAGCGTTTGTCAATCAGTGGCCCGACCAGCGTCTCCGGTTCGCGCGGGTCTCCGACCGAGACAGAGGCATAGACCTTCTTGAGCCTCGGAATAAGCTTGTCGTAGATCGAGTCGTGGACGATCAGGCGGCGTAGCGTTGTGCAGCGCTGCCCTGCGGTTCCCATGGCCGAGAAGGCGATGGCGCGCACCGTCGGGTCGAGGTCAGCAGTAGGGCAGACAATGGCCGCATTATTGCCCCCGAGCTCGAGAATCGCCCGTGCAAAGCGGCCCGCAAGGCGCGGCGATACCGAGCGGCCCATCGCAGTTGAACCGGTGGCAGAGACAAGAGGGACCAGGGGCGAGTCCACAAGCTGCTGGCCCACGCTGGCACCGCCAATAATGAGCGTCGAGAGGTCAGCCGGAACATTGCCGAACCTTTTGGCCGCTCGCTCGAAGATGGCCTGTGTGGCGAGCGCCGTAAGGGGCGTTTTTTCAGAAGGCTTCCAGATAACGGAGTTACCGCAGACCAGGGCAAGAGCAGCATTCCAACTCCAGACGGCAACTGGGAAGTTGAAGGCGGAGATGATGCCAATAGCGCCCAGAGGGTGCCAGGTCTCCATCATCCGGTGGCTGGGCCGTTCCGACGGCAGGGTAAGACCGGCGATCTGGCGCGAAAGGCCAGCTGCGAAGGTGCAGATGTCGATCATCTCCTGAACCTCGCCAAGGCCCTCCGAGAGAATCTTCCCAGCCTCGATGGTGACGAGTCGACCCAGTGTGTTGGCTTCGGCGCGAAGTTCTTCCCCCAGAAGACGAACCAGTTCGCCACGGCGAGGAGCGGGAACAGTTCTCCACTCTAGGAACGCTCGATGAGCCAACTCGATGGTTTGCCCCGGGTTCTTCGTAACGGGGATATGGGCGATCACTTCGCCGGTAATCGGCGTTGTAACAGAGAGGGTCCCACCGCTATAAGCCGATGCGGGTACGCCAAGCTCCGCGAGGATCTCATGGGCTTGATCGGCGATAGGCGCGTTCATTAGGACTTCCATGGGACCTTGATAGTAGACGCGCCGAACAGGTCGGAGCAAATGCCGCACCGAGGGCTAATCACCTCCCATACTGATAGCCTCGTCGTACCCTTACTTCCCCACAATCAGCAAAGTAACCCCATGCTTGGGAAGCCAATCCCTCACCACGCCCGACTTACGCCCCAGATCCTTCTGCTTCCAAACATCCCTTACATTCGCCCCATTCTTAAACCCAATCTCAGCCAGATCAACAGAAACCTCCCGGTTACTCCAGCTCCGATTAAACATCCCCACCGCCACTCGTCCTCCACTCAGCGGCTTCGTCCACACATCTAAATCTCCACTCTGGTACAGCCGATCCCCCTGCTTGCCCAGCGCATCCTGATCGATCGCAATCGCCTCTTTGTTCATCAGGATGTTCTTGTCCGCCTCACTCATCTTGCTCAAATCGTTCCCAGCCAGCAGCGGCGAAGCCAGAATCACCCACAAACTCATGTGCGTCTTGTACTCATCCTCGGTCATCTTGCCATTCCCGACCTCAAGCATGTCCGGATCGTTCCATCTCCCCGGCCCCGCATACTTCGACAACCCCGCCTGGCTAAACCCAATCGTGATCATCCGCCAATACGAGTCGTCGATATCGTCGGTCGTCCGCCACATCGTAGCGCCCACCTCCGGCCCCCACTTCCATGGCTGGTCCACACCGTACTGACACAAGCTGTACAGAATCGGCCTGCCCGTGGCCTTCAGGGCATCGCCCATCTTCTTATAAGCGGCGATCATTAACTTCTTCGGCGCATCGGGATCATCCGGGTGCGCCGCCCGCACCTTCTTCATCTCGTCTTCAAACGAGCAGAGATCGTACTTCAAAAAATCCACGCCCCAGTCGGCATACAGCTTCGCATCCTGCGCCTCGTGGTCCAGACTCCCCGCATACCCGCCGCACGTCTTCGTCCCCGGCGACGAGTAGATCCCAAACTTCAGCCCCTTCGAGTGGATGTAATCCCCCAGCGCCTTCATATCCGGAAACCGCTTATTCGGATGCAGCACACCCTGAGCATCCCGCTCTCCCTGCCACGTGTCGTCGACGTTCACGTACACATAGCCCGCATCGCGCATGCCCGTGCTAACCATCATGTCCGCAGCCGAGCGCACATCCGCGTCGGTCACACGTTCGGCAAAATGATTCCAGCTATTCCACCCCATCGGCGGAGTAGCCGCAACCTTCGTCTGCCCAAAGCTCGCCGCACCACACACCAGAAGAACCGTCGAAAGCACAGTAGTTCGCATCATCCGTAAGCTCCGGAAAAATCGATTTCCAAACCGCGCATAAGCTTATCCCATACAAACCTCCCTTTGCCTCTAAGGAGGCTCTGAACAAGTCCCGATCCGAATCCGTTTTGAAAGGGCGCGGCTTCACAGGTTGTGGATTGAAAGGGCGCGGCTTCACGGATTGCGGAAAGCGTCGTCGTTTTGAAAGGGCGCGGTTTCACAGGTTGCGGAAAGAGTCGTCGTTTTGAAAGGGCGCGGCTTCAGCCGCGCCGCAAATCGTCCCGAAAGCTGGGGCTTTAGCCCCCGAGGGAATGCTTCTCCTATCAAAAATTGTCGGGTTATGAGACTTGTTCAGAGCTTCCCTAAACTCCTGATTCAACCCACGCGCGGGTTCTAAAATCTTCATTGACCCCCGTACCATAAGTAAGATTTTCCAACTGAGGACCCTATGATGAGCCAGCCCACCCCAAAGATCACCCGCCGCAGCTTCCTCACGACCACAGCCACTGCGGCAACCGCAGCCTGGCTCAGCCCGCGCCGCCTCTTCGCCCAGACCCAGCAGCCCGAGATGGTCATCAAGGGCCGCGAATCCGCCGCCAAAGCCAAGATCACCACCCAGAAACTCCGCGGCGACGTCAGCGTCCTCCTCGGCTCCGGAGGCAACATCGCCGTGCTCCCCGCGAAGGAGGGCAAGCTCCTCGTCGACGCCGGCATCTCCACCTCGCGCCCCCAGATCACCGAAGCCCTCGCCGCCATCAACGCAGACCCCATCCGCATCCTCATCAACACCCACTGGCACTGGGACCACACCGACGGCAACGAGTGGGTCCACTCCGTCGGCGCCACCATCTGGGCCCATGAGAATACCCGCTTCCGAATGGCCGCGCCGCAGCACATCGACCTGTTCAACGCCACCTTCCCCGCCGCGCCCGTCGGCGCCCTTCCCACCATCCTCTTCAACCCCACCCGCTCAATCAGCGACAGCATCAACCACCTTGAGCTCTCCCACTACGACCCAGCCCACACCGACACAGACATCTCCGTCCACTTCCTCGAAGCCGACGTCCTCCACACCGGCGATACCTGGTTCAACGGCGTCTACCCCTTCATCGATTACTCCACCGGAGGCAACATCGACGGCATGATCACCGCCACCGAGCGCAACCTCGCCACCGGAACCATCTCCACCATCGTCATCCCCGGCCACGGCCCCGTCGGCAACAAGACCCAGCTCTCGGACACTCACGACATGCTCACCGCCATCCGCGACAAGGTAGCCACACTCAAAAAGCAAGGCAAGACCATCGACGAAGCCATAGCCGCCAAACCCACCGCCCAGTTCGACGACAAATTCGCCAAAGGCTTCGTCACCCCCGAAATGTTCACCCGCCTCGTCTACCAAGGCGTCTAGCACACTAGCCTTTCGCGCTCGTCATCCCCAAACGGGGATCTGCTGTTGCAGTTGCTGTTGCTGTTGCAGTTGCAGTTGCTGTTGCTGTTGCAGTTGCAGTTGCTCTGTTGCAGTTGCAGTTGCAGTTGCTGTTGCAGTTGCTGTTGCACGTTTTACTCTCCCAGCCAAAACAGTGTCATTTCGACCGAAGCAGTTCACAGCCCCATCGTGAACTGCGCAGCGGAGAAACCCGCTTCTCCACCCACACCCCATCCCAGCCACAAGCCGTTGTTCTTGCCTTTCTTGTTTGTCATCCCCGAAGGGGATCTGCAGTTGCAGTTGCTTTTTGCAGTTGCAGTTGCTTTTTGCAGTTGCAGTTGCAGTTGCAGTTGCCGTTGCCGTTGCACGTTTTACTCTCCCAACCCCAACACTGTCATTTCGACCGAAGCAGTTCACAGCCCCATCGTGAACTGCGCAGCGGAGAAACCTGCTTCTCCACCCACACCACATCCCAGCCACAAGCCGTTGTTCTTACCTTCCTTGTTTGTCACCCTCGCGTTTGCCACGAGGAAAATTATTTGACCCGACTTGCGCGTATGTCTGTGCCCCCTTCGTGAAGGACTAGCTCCGTCGCCCGACCGTTATCGTCTGTGACAAAGGTGATCTGAGCATCGAAGACCTTGAAAAAGTAATCGCGAACGCTCTCAGGATATAACTCTGTTTTTTGACCATTTATCTGCGCGAAGAGATGATCGCCTTCGCGGACGATACTGATTATGAAAGAACTTACGTCATAGCTCCCGAGATAGGCGTCGTACAATTTCGGATCGACGGGAATCTCTTTGTGATCGCCAGAAGGAAGTCCTAGCAGAATTCTTAGGAGCTTCGCTGCCAACTCGGACGAGCCAGCCGCGTCGGAATTAATGAGTACCACTACGCCAGCACGCGCAGCCGGCGCAATCAGAATCATCGCACTGGCTCCTTGCTGAGACCCGCCGTGACCTAGATCTTCTACGCTTCCGATAGTTCCACCTTGCCACCCAAGTCCATAAACCATCCGTCCGAGCTTGTCTGTCGGCATTTGCGGTGTCCACATGATGTCCCGTGTGGCGTGTTTGATCAGGCGATCGTTGAGGATCGCAGCCTCGAATCGTGCCATGTCTGGTGCGGAGGAAAGCCAACCCCCTCCAGGAACCTTGTAGCTCGAATCCAGTAATTCCGCATTGACCACTGCACCGGATTCATCTTTTGAGTAGAAACGCGTGCGCAACGGGATAATCGCGAAACGATCGTCCGGACGGGTTTGCAGCATCCCGGCCGGAAGCAGGACATGGTTGCGCACGTAGTCCGTATACTTCTCACTGGACGCCCCTTCGATTGCGCATCCGATCAGAGTGTAGCCTTGGGTGGAGTAGTTAAAGTGCGTTCCAGGTTGGGCCACGAGCGGGTCGTCCGCAAAAAACCTCAGGCCAGCTTCGATTCCATTTGCGAAGTGACGCGTGTTTCCCACCTCGGGATCGCTCTGAGATTTGGAGTACGGAGTTTCAGGCACGCGATAATAGCGGATTCCACCGAGATGTCCTAGCAGTTCTCGCGTGGTGATAGGCCACGGCTTTTCTGGGAATGATCGGCAGTATTTTTGCACAGGAGAATCCAGATCCAGCTTCCCGTGTTCCCAAAGCTCCATGGCGGCGGTGGCCGTGATCGACTTTGAGATTGATCCTATGCGGTACAGGGTTTGTGTTGTCGCAGGTACGGAGTTCTCCAGATCGGCCATGCCGAAGCCCTCTGACCATACAAATTCTCCATTCTGTACGACCGCCACAGAGATGCCTGGCGCCTTGCTGGTCGCCATGAACTTAGAGACGACGCCTTCAATTTCTGCTTGCTTCTCGTCTGAAAGTTTCCCGGTTTGAGCAACCGCGCAACTCGCGGCTAGCAGGTAACCGAGAACCGGAACAAGCGCTACCGCGAATCTCTGACGTTTGTGATGGCTAAGTCCACGATTACTGAAATACGCCTCTTGATTCATCTCTCATTCGCCGCCGTCGTTCCTTCTAAGGGATGGTGTTGATCAACGTTGCTGGCCCAACCACCGTCTGGCGCGTCCAGAATACTCGAAAACGACGTCTCGACGTCATCACGGTTGCTATCCCTGAAGGCCATCCATAAATCCGGTCGCAAACACCTCTTGGAAAGCAAAAGGGCCGAGCCAAAGCCCGACCCTCAACCACTCTCGCCGTCCACAGGTACAAGATCAGACGGTCATGACTTCCTTTTCCTTAGCCTTAAACAGCTCCTCCACCCGCTTGATCTCCGCATCCGTCAACTGCTGAACCTCTTCGTTCGCCCGCTTCTCGTCATCAGCCGAAATCAGCTTGTCCTTAGCCGCCTTCTTGATCTGGTCATTCCCATCCCGCCGAATATTTCGGATCGCCGTCTTATGGTCCTCCAGCGTCTTGTTCAGTTGCTTGACCACGTCCTTGCGCCGCTCCTCCGTCATTGGAGGCACAGGCACCCGGATCACCTTCCCATCGGTCATAGGGTTCAGACCCGTGCCCGAAGTCCGAATCGCCTTCTCAATCGCCGACACCATCGCCGCGTCGTAAGGCTGCACCAGAATCAGCGTCGGCTCTGGCGTACTCACCTGTCCCATCTGCGCCACAGGCGTGTCCGTGCCGTAATAATCCACCTTCACCTGGTCGAGCATATGCACATTCGCCCGCCCCGTCCTTGCGCTCAGCAGATGCGCTCTGAAGTCCTCCACCGATTTCTCCATCCGTGCCTTCAAGTCCCGGTGGGCACTCTTCAACGCTTCCATATTTGCCATCGCTGATGCCATAACTATGTCCTCATTTGCGCCGATGCGCCAAGGCAAATTCTAATTCACCCACAAGAACCGTGCTCAACCCACACACACAACCCAGTCTCTTAAAGTCGTCATTCTGACCCCGACCCTGAGCTTGTCGAAGGGGAAGTCGCAAAGTCAGAATTCCTGTATTTCTCTCAAAGCACCTCACTCCGCATTATCAGAAAAAAACTCTATCGCACCACAGGCAGCGTCTTCGAGATCGCAGTCGCATCAGCAGTACACGCAGGATGACCCCATCCATTCGCACTCACGCCAATCATCACTCCCGAAGCCGCTGTAATGTCATACACAATATTGTCCGGACGGCTCGCATCTCCGCTCACCCCCGCCGGCACATAATCCAGCTTCAAAGTACTCCGCGTCCGCCAAGCAATATTGTGGTCGGCGCACGACGAGTCGCCACTAACCCCCAACGCGCCGATAATCTGCTTCTGCGCGTTATACAGAGCCAGCCCGCCGCCAAACACATTCACTCCGCCCATCCTGTCCCCGACCATCGGATCATCCACCTGGCCATAGTCCTTCGGGTCCCCTCCATACGCGACCCTCGTATCCACCGGATTGCTCGCCTGCAACCCGTACAAGCTCCCTCCCGGCTGCACCGCGCTGTACAGATTCGCCGTCGACAGCGCCAGCCCCGGCAGACTGAACGCATTCGCCGTATTCGCCTTCTGCGCCGAAATCACCCGGCTCCCCGGCCACTGCGATCCGCGATCCGACCCCGTAAACGCAACCGCGCACACAATCCCGTCGCGATTCACAATCGTCCCCCACATATCCAGGTTGAACCCGCCATTGCTCTGCATCCGCGCCGCAATTAGCGCCGTCTTCAACGCAGCATACGAGGGCAACCCCCTGCACGCCGATCCTGAGTTGTTATTGCCATCCGCAGCCTGCACAACCACACCTCCGCGCCCTACGAGACACACTGCCACCAACACGGTCATCTTGATGAATCCGCTCTTGCTCATAACGCTCGTCCTCTCTTCTCGAGATCAGATGGAGCCCAATATGTTCAGGGAACCCGGGAACACGAAAGAAAAGGCCCGGAAGACGTGCGAAATTCTACCACCGTCCAACAACACCTGTCGGACACCCCGCACAGAAGTAGCTGCCTACCAATCCAATCTAAATTTCGTCTTGAAATGTATCGCGCAGCATAACTTCCCCATTTTTGTTGATTGAGGCTGTAAATGGGGGCGCGTGAGTTTCAACGAGATGTTCCATCTGAGGGAGGGCCCGTCGAAGCGCCCTACCCATTTCGATGCCTGCAAGATTATTGCGAGAGAAATAGAACATCCTTACTCTGTTTACGCGAACTGCTTCCTTTTCCAAAAGGTTTGTCCTGATCCGCGCGTCTGTGGTGAGTAGAGACCAGTTGCGTCGTGCTACGATCGGCAGCCAGTCCGTATCTTCCATTCCGGGTGCGAAGTGATCCAGATGTTTTTCGCAGATGATGCCTCGCTCTTCGAGAGCCTCGATCAGGTGGCGATTACGGCAGTGATTCTCATCAAGGAAGAGAATGAGCCCAGTTACGCTGCCTTGCCCTTGTTCATCTCCCATCGAATGGCATCCTCAAGTACGGCAGGGTCAACGTCGTACTCGCGCGCCAGATCTGCGACCGAATCACGCGCATTGAATCTTCCCACAATAACTGCGGTAGATATGCCAGTACCGGCCAGTACAGGCCTGCCGAAAGACACAGTCGGGCTAATGGAGATATGCCTTGGCTCATTTGGGAGGTCCGCGACGACGAATGGATAAAGTCTTGCCACTCTACCTGCATCATCGCGTTGGATCCGATGCAAATAGAGAGAAACAAACTCGCGAAACTCCGTCTGACACTTCTGCGAAAGATTGACTACCCCATCTTCATCACGAATACAAAGGTTGACGCCGTCTGTCTCGAACGTTTCATCAAGAAGTGGATGGGGACTCTGTCTAAGCTGCGCGAGTTCAAATAGAGCTTTGCGTATTCCTTGTAAAGAAAGGCCATGTACCTTGCGCATCGCCTTCACTATGTGAGCTTCAGCAAGATTATTGAATGACAAGGCATTAGGTGCAGGGGTTGAGATTAGACCGTCTTCCCCGACCCATCGTCTCAAAGTATGATTGGGAACCCCGACGTAATGGGCCGCCTGCAAGCAACTGTATGCTGGCGTATCAAAGACGTTCTGAAAGGCGTAATCCATGGCTAAGTCTATCGTAGCTTTAGCTGTTAGGTTATGCATAGTTAATGGCCGAGCTTCCTAATCTACGCCAACCCAGTAGACTCAGCCTGCTCCTGCGCATGATAGCTACTCCGCACCAGAGGCCCACTCTCCACATGCTTGAACCCCATCCCCAGGGCCTCATGCTTCAAAAACGCAAACTCATCCGGCGTGTAATACCGAGCCATCGGCAGATGATCCCGTGAAGGCCGCAGATACTGCCCAATCGTCAGAATATCCACCCGCCGATCCGCCAGATCACGAAACACCGCAAGCAGCTCGTGCATCTCCTCGCCCATCCCGACGATGATGCCCGTCTTTGTCACAATCTGATCGCCGTCCCGGTCCGAGAACATCTCAGCAGCAATCGCCTTAGCCTTCTGCAAAAATCCAAGCGACCGCTCATACCGCCCACCCGACTTCGCCACCCGATAAAGCCGAGGCACCGTCTCGATATTGTGGTTCAAAATCTCCGGCCGCGCCGCCACCACCAGCCGCAGCGCCTCCTCCAGTCCCTGAAAATCCGGAGTCAGCACCTCCACCCGGCACCCCGGAGCCTGCAGCCGAATCTCCTCAATCACCTGCACAAACGCCCGAGCCGCGCCCACATTATCGTCATCGCGATTCACGCTCGTGATCACGGCGTGCGCCAACCCAAGCTGCGCCACCGCATAAGCCACCCGCCTCGGCTCATCGAAATCGATCGGCTCCGGCTTACCCTTAGGCACCGCGCAGAACCCGCACCGCCGCGTACAAAGATTCCCCAGCATCATGAACGTGGCAGCCTTCTGGTTCCAGCACTCCCCGATGTTCGGACAATGCGCGCTCTCACAAACCGTATGCAGATTCAGCTCGCGCGCCATCTTCTTCAAATTGTGGAAGGTCTCGCCCATCGGAGCCTTCGCCTTCAGCCAGGCCGGTTTAGGCGCAGGCTTCCGCGGCGTCAGGTCGATCTGCACAAGCTCAGCCGTAGGAGTCATCTCTTCGATTGTACCTGCCACCCTAAGCCGTCCCCCGCCGCAGCCTCGACTTTTGCCCTTCTTGCCTGTCATCCCCAACAGCCTGCCCTGAGCGAAGCCGAATGGGGCATCTGCTGTTGCTGGTTGTATGCGCAAATGGAGGCCACAACCAGACCCGTTTTTCCTATAACCAGCCAACTTCCGGAATCCCCAAGATTTAAGTCTTTCTAAATGGCCGCGCTTCTTGGTTTGCGCGATAGAATCGCAACACTGAATACCTCCAATGCCAAATATCTCTGCCGGCAGAGAAGTACCCATTGATGTCATCGTCCAACACAGTTCACACGAGCGTGCGTCCGCGCCCTTGCTGCAGATGCTCCTCGGACATGACCGGTCGCCCCTTGATCAGCTGAAAAAATCGATCGACAAAGGCGTCCAGGCATTCAGCGCGGATACGAGTCACGCCGACGACTTGACCCTTCTATTGGTGCGTTACAGCGGAACTACAGAAAGCGACAGGCCAATCGCCTCAGTTGCTACAGCGGAACACGTTACACGAGGCGAGGCATGAGCACTCCACAAAAGATCGGACGATACGAGATTCTGGAAGAACTGGGTCGCGGCGCCATGGGAGCGGTGTACCGGGCGAAGGATCCGTCCATGGACCGCATCGTGGCGCTGAAGACGATCATTTCGGCCACCCTTGCCAGCGACCATGACGGCGAGTTTCGCACGCGCTTCTTCCGCGAGGCGCGTGCCGCCGGAGCCCTCGCCCATCCCGGAATCGTGCCGGTCTTCGACGTCGGTGAACACGATGGCAAGCCCTTCCTGGTGATGGAGTACGTCAACGGTCGCACTCTGGCCAAAGTCTACGAGAGTGGAGAGCGCTTGAATCTCGATCGCATGTGCGAGATCGGGCAAAAGATCGCGGAGGCACTAGGCTATGCGCACCAACGTGGAGTGGTACACCGCGATATCAAGCCCGCGAATATCCTGCTAACCTCTCGCGAAACCTACGGCATCGAGCGGCCAAAGATCGCCGATTTCGGTATTGCGAAACTCACTGAGAGCGAGATCACGATGACGGGCAAGATGTTGGGAACGCCCGCCTTCATGCCGCCCGAGCAGTTCACAGGAGCGCCAGTGGATGGTCGTTCCGACATCTTCTCGCTGGGAGTCGTGCTCTACTGGCTGGCCACAGGGGAACAACCGTTTCCCGGAGGAAGCCTGTCCACGGTTCTGTACAAGGTAGTGCATACCGAGCCCATCACACCGCGCAAGCTCAATCCGGCGCTCCCCGCGAAGTTCGAGAGCATCATTCTGAAGTGCATGGAGAAGGACCCCTCGGCGCGGTATCAGACCGGGGAGGACTTGGCCCGCGAGTTGAGCGATCTGCTAACGAGCAAGACTGTAACAAATACTCCGATTGCCACGTCGCGCGTTGTGAACGCTGCTGATGATCCCGACGCGACCTTAGCCGCGGCGATTCCGACAGTGCCGACACCAGCCGTAGTCGCGACGACGGCTAAGCCGGTAGCAAGTGCGCCCGCGCCTGCAAGCCAGCGCAACGGCAGGATCGGGCTTACCGTTGCAGCGGCCGTTGTTGCCGTGGCAGCATCGGCGGGCTGGTACATGTTGCATGCGCGGCAGATCCCGCCAGCACCCCTCGCGGCGCCAGTGGCGGCACCGGCAGCGGCGCCAATCGCTCCCGTCGCCGGGGCTGTGGACGCCACCAGTCAGGTTCCCAGTCCAGCGCCCACGCCAGTGGCGGTCAACAAGCCCAGGGTTGCTGCGTCAACCCCAGGCCTAACCGTCGCTGGAACGAAGCCGACTGTCACCGCTCCGCCGAATCCCGGTCCAGGTTTGTCGGCGAACGCAACTCCGCCAGCACCAAAGAGTGAGCCGCTGGGCTTCGATCCCATGACGCTGGATCCAAAGCAAAGCGCTAGGCTGAAGATTGACGCGGGCGGAATGCCTCGGGGGCTCGATTTCACGGTCGAAATGAACGGCAAAGTCTATTCCCGTAATTCGGGAGGGACTGGTCAGGATTCCTTCGTTCCGCCCGGCGTGCAGGAGTTTCGCGTCTCCGCGAAGAGCGGCGCGGTACAGCAAACGTCGAACACGGTAAGCGCCGACTTCCTCCAGAAGAAGAAACACACCCTCAAGGTCGAGTTGCGTATGAAGGGACAGTCAGCGAGCGCCGGAATGCCTCAGGGGCTTTATCCCGACAGCCAAATCGTTGTCACACTCAAATGATCGGAAAGCACAGCGACCACCCGGCAGCAGAAAAACATACATCCACCAAACCAGCTTTCCCACACTTTTTTCCACGAGCTAACCACCAAAAACCATCAGCGAGTCACCGCAATCGCTCCCGGACCTCCGGTCGCACCAGGTACAAAAAAAACACCAGCGAAAATAACCCGCGCACTAAAAAGAATCCATTATGCAGCCGGGAAAACAGAAACAAATCCCCGGCGCTCAACAACATACACCCAGCCGTCACCAGCGCCCATCCCCACTTCGTCAGCCGCAGAAGCCCAAAGATCCCCACCGCCAGCAGCGTACAAAGCATCAGCACGCCATACTTAGAAACCCCTTCGCCAAACGCCCCATGCAGCCCCGCATAAACGTTCAGCATCGTCATAAAAATCAAGAACATACAGATACCGGCAATCCCCGGCAACATCTGTCCCGCCGCTAACTTCTTCTCATCGCTCATAGAGTATGCAGATACGCCAGCAAATCATCTAAATCTTGCTGATCCAACACGTTACCCTGCGCCGGCATCATGTTTCTCCCATGCAGAATCGTGGCCGAAACCCGCTCATCCGTCGCCGCCGCACCACTAGGCAAATACTGCTTCTTGAACACCCCAACCATCGAAGGCCCATTCAAAGGACCATCTTTGCGGTCATTATGGCAAATCACACAATGCGCCTGATACACCGCATGTCCCCGCATCTGCTGCGGATTCAACAAGTTAATAGGCGTAGGGGGAGGCGTCGACTTACACCCCATCACCCCCACCAAAGCAACCAGCAAGACCGAAAAAATCCTCACCCAACTATTCTCGCATCCCTCAATTTGCTGCAGCAATTGCCGCCACAATCTTGTCCATCACGTCCCGATCCGCATTCGACCGAGGAGCATGGTTCCCCACCATGATCGAAAAAATCACCGTCCGCCCACTAACCCCTTCCAAAAAACCACTCAAAGCCCGAGCCTCCCCCAGCGTCCCAGTCTTCGCAAACACATGATTCTTAAGCGGATCCTTCGCAAACCGTTCCGCCAGCGACCCATCCTCACCCCCCACCGGCAGCGACCGCTTCCAATCCGCAAACCAAGGCTGCGTACTCGCATACTGCAATAACCGCACCGTAGCCCGCGGAGTCACCAGATCATGCCCACTCAACCCCGACCCATCAAAAAAAACAAAATCATCCCTATCAACCCCCGCCTGTTCAAGAAACGCCCGCACCACACGAGCCCCACTTACCGTCGAACCATCAGCCAACACCGCCGCACCCAGATCATGCAGAAATATCTCCGCATGCAGATTCTGGCTGACTTTGTTCGTAACCGTCACGTCCTCTGCCAGCACCGGCGAAACATGCTTCGCCATCACATTGCAGTTATTCCCACACCAGAGCTGTTGTGTTCCCGCGCCATGCATCTTCGACCCATCCATCCCGGGAAGCGGCTCATGCGACACCTGCATAAAACCTCTCGCATCATTCGAAATCCGATGCTCTGCCCGCGCTTTTCCCGTCACCACAATCCCTCTCGCCTCCAGCATCGCCTTCAGCGCCGACGCCGCATACTCCGCCGGATCGTGGATCGCCACTTCCTCCTCATCCGGCTGAGCATCGACCGCAATCGACCCGTACACCCTTAGCACCGTCGACCCCAGCGCCCGCTCCATCTCCACATGGCTGCCGCTCTTTGCCGCCCCCGTCACCAACCCCGAAGCATCCACCGTATAGTAGGGAGCCGCCGGATCAACCATCACCGTAGCGGGTTTCCCAGCCTCAGCCCCAGGAGTCACCGTCACCTTGATCTGATTGTCGTTAATCGATAGCGCCGACACCGGAGCCCCATATCCCCAAATCGCGTCGTCGATCGACCAGTCCTCCGGATAAGGTTCCCACGGAAACAGCGTGTCATCTCCCACCACATCGCCATTCACCACCTTCAGCCCGGTCTTTGCCACCTGGTCAGCCATCTCTTCCAGATAACGCAGCGCTGCTGGAGCAGGCGGCGCGGGCTTCGGCCTCAGTCCCGGTGCGACATACGGAATCCCCCGCCCCGAAAGATTCGCATCCCCACCCCCCACCAGCACCAGGTCTCCCGTCAGCTTCTCCGGGCCGTTCATCACACCCTTCGCCACCACCTTCGTCTCAAACGTTGTCCCCGGCCCCAGCAAAGCCATCGCCGCCGCCGTCGTAAACAACTTCGCATTACTCGCCGGCTGAAAAAACTGCCCCTCGTTCAGCGAGTAGATCGGCGTCCCATCCATCTCCGTCACCTTGATCCCCCAGTGTGCCCGCGACACCGTCGGATCAACCAGTAGCCCCTCAATCTGCCGCGCCAGTTCGTTGGATGATCCCTTCCGTGCTGTTGCCGCTATCTTGCCACCGTTATGCCCACCCTGCGCCTGCGCCACCCCAGCGCATACCATCACAAAAAACGCCAGACCATGAAATATCTTCATCATTCGCGCAGTCTAGCACCCGCCTCGAAGGGGTTCGCTACTCCCTATTCCCTACTCCCTATTCCCTGCATAAAATCGCCGCATGCCCTTCTCCCCTCGCCCATACTTCGATTGGCGCCTTCGCACCCGCACTCTCCCCTTGGGTCGGCGCACTCTCATCATGGGCATCCTCAATATCACTCCTGATTCTTTCTCCGACGGTGGCCACTTCTACACCCCTAACGACGCCTCCGGTCGAGCCCTCGCCCAGGCCCTCCGCATGCTCGACGAAGGTGCTGACATCCTCGACATCGGCGGCGAATCCACCCGCCCCAACGCCACCCCGCTCACCCCTTCCGAGGAGCAGTCCCGCATCCTCCCCGTCATCGAATCCATCCTCAAAGAACGCCCCAGCACCATCCTCTCCGTCGATACCTTCCACGCGGCAACCGCCCAGCAAGCCATCAAAGCCGGAGCCCAGATCGTCAACGACGTCAGCGGCCACCTCTGGGACCCCGCCATGTCCGCAACCTGCGCGACCCTTGCCTGCGGAACCGTCCTAATGCACACCCGAGGCCGCCCGCACGAATGGCCCCACCTCCCACCACTCGATCCAGACCAAGTCCTTCCGCTCGTCCTCACGGGTCTAAAGGAACGTATCGAAGCTGCGACCACCGCAGGCATCTCCCGCGATCGGCTCGTCCTTGACCCCGGCCTGGGCTTCGGCAAGCGCTTCGACGACAACTACCCCCTCCTCGCCCATCTCGACCAGCTCCACCAACTCGATCTCCCGATTCTCATCGGAGCCTCCCGCAAAGGCTTCCTCGCCCACACCCTGGCTCAAAGCCCCGCTCTAACCGCGCTGCACCAGGGAAACCCACCTCCCACCGAGGCCCGCCTTCACGCCACCACCGCCGCAAACGCAGCCGCCATCCTCGCCGGAGCTCACATCCTTCGCGTTCACGACGTTCGACCCGCCGCCGAAGCCGCCGCCATAGCCGACCGCATCCTCACCGCCCTCTAAGCCGATTGCATCAGCTACCAGACCACGCAACGCTCCTTCTCAGGACGCACCATCGCCGATCCCGCCTTGCAGCTGAACGCCTGTGCAAACTGCGGAAAATTCGAGAGTGGCCCCAGTACGCGATACTTCGCCACCGGGTGCGGATCTCCTTGCACCATCAACTTCTGCGTCTCAGGACGAGTCTCGTCGCTGCGGAACTGCCCCCACGCAATAAAAAATTGCTGGTCTGGCGTGTACCCGTCAATCGTCGGCGCCGGCGGTTTGCCTTCGAGCGACTTCTGGAACGCAAGATACGCAATCTTCACGCCGCCAAGGTCCCCGATGCTCTCACCCAGCACCAGCTTCCCGTTGATGTGAATGTTGTCGCCACCGTCAATCGTGTAGCCGTCAAACTGCCGCACAACGCACCCTGTCTTCTCGTTGAACTGCTTCAGGTCCTCGTCGCTCCACCAGTTCTTCAGCCGTCCCTGCGCATCGTACTTCGCGCCCTGGTCGTCGAACCCATGGCTGATCTCGTGGCCAATCACCACTCCAATCGCACCATAGTTCACCGCATCCGTCACGTTCACGCTGAAGGCCGGCGGCTGTAGTATTCCAGCAGGAAACACGATCTCGTTCAACTGAGGATTGTAATAAGCGTTCGAGGTCGGCGGCGTCATCCCCCAAAGATCGCGGTTCACTGGCTTACCGATCTTTGCGCGATCATCATCGATCGCAAATCGCGTCGTGGCCATCACATCATCAAAGTAGCTCCCGCGCGAGATCTTCACACTCGAATAATCCTTCCACTTATTCGGATATCCGACCTTCACATTCAACGTCGTAAGCTTCTCCAGCGCCTTCTTCTTTGTCTCCGGAGTCATCCAGTCCGCACTCTCAATCGTGTCATGCATCGCCGCCACGATATTCGTTACCATCTCTGTTGCGCGCGCCTTGGCCTCCGGTGGAAAGTACCGTTTCACGTACTCCTGTCCCAGAGCCTCACCCAGTGCGGCATCGGTCTGCTCTGCACATCGCGTCGGCCGTGGCTTCAACTCACCCACGCCAGCCAACTGCTTCTGGTAAAAGCTGAAGTCCTCATCCTCAAATGGAGTCGACAGCTTGTCAGCGGCGAAATTCAGCACCTGCCACCGCAGATACGTCTTCCAGTCAGCGATCGACGTGCTGTTGAACTGACGCTCGACCTCCTTCATGAACTCCGGCTGATCCACATTCAAACCCGCTGGCTGAATCTTTGCGTCCCGGTAGTAAGCACTCCAGTCGAAGTGTGGCGTCATCTGCTGTAACTGAGCAAATGTCACCTTATGATCGACCGCATTAGGATCGCGCAACGCAACATTATCCAGCGATGCCTTCGCCAGCGCAGTCTCGAATGTCATCACCGTACTCGCAGCCGCCTTCGCCTCTTCAGGCGACGAACCTGCCAGCTCAAAGAGCTTCGCAACATGTACTAGGTACTCCGCGCGTGCTTCGACGAATCGCTTCTCCGTCTTCACGTAATAGTCGCGATCCGGCAAACCCAAACCACCGGCCCCGACATCAGCAATCACATTCTCCGGCGCATGCGGATCGGGCGTTGAAGATAGATTGAACGGGACCTGCACACCCATGTCATGCAACGCGACTACAACCCGCTGCAGGTCTTCCCGATTCTTGATCGATGCAATCTGCTCAAGAACCGGCATCAGTGGCTTTATTCCTGCCGTATCGATCGCCTTCTGGTTCGTGCACGCGGCATAGAAGTCTCCCGTAAGCTGTGCGGTCGTTCCCTCTACGGCCTTCTGGCTCGAAATATCGTCCAGGATGATCCGTAACTGGTCCTTGTTAGTCTCTCCGGCCTTCCATCGGCGGCTCCAGCGTTGCATCGAGTTTGGAATCGGATTTTGCGCCCGCCAAGTGCCGTTCGAATACTCATAAAAATCCGTGCAGGGATCAGCCTTCAGATCGAGATCGCCCTTTTCAACTCCGCTCAAGTGCTTCGACTGAGCCACGACGGTAGTTGCGCTCATCACAGCAAAACACACCATGCAAATCACTCGGACACACTTCCTCATCACAAACACCTCGAGGCTCTCGCCAAAATCTCAAAGTTGAATTGCCCGGATTATATGGGCAAACGAAGCAATCCAAAGAAGTAGTCGGTCACAAAAATAGGTTTATGGAAGAGCACCTGGCTAAATTGTCATAGGGCTAGCGATCTTCATACACAACTTCCAACAACTCAGCAGCCAGACGATGGAGCGGGCGTAGGAGCGGAATTCCCGCCAGCTTAATCGTCACCAAAATCATCTTCAGCGTCTTGTCGTACAGAATCATGGTTCTTCGCTGATCCTTGCTGTGGTCATAGACCCAAAAGAGAATCAGGCCCATCTGATACATCCACAGGAGACGTGGCAAGTAGGGTTTGATATTCGCCGGCAGTTTCACCCCTGAATCAGCAACCGCGCGAGAGAAGAAGCCAATATCTTTCTCACGAATCGCCGCCGTCTCCTCGCTGAATGGCGATAGCGGGTGCTCGGGATCGGCATGGGACGACAACGCCCCCAGCAGCGTGCGATTCGGCGCAAAGCACTCGAACTTTGTCGAGATAATCGCCCGCAACCGCGCCTCCAACGTTTTGCTCTTGTCCAGTGCCGTCTCGATCTGTGCACTCATCTCGCTCTGCGATCGCTCGTAAAACGCCATCACGATCGCATCCTTCGATTCGAAGTAGTAGTAGGCCGCTCCTACCGCTACCCCTGCCTCCGACGCAATCTCGCGCATCGTGGAACGCTCGAAGCCGCGCTCACGAAACACCGCAAGCGCAGCTTCAAGAATTCGAGTACGTGTCTCTTCCGACTTTTTGATCTTCATCACCTAAAGCTTAAAGCTCATGCAATTCGTGGTGGCGGCGGTGTCGATTGCGAAAGACCTGACCGACTTCTCATCTTTGCAAACACAAGGATATTGAAGAAATGCATCCCTCCAAGAATCAGCAGCACAACTCCTATTTTCACGCTTTCCAGTTCGATCACCTGTCGCAAGGTCGAGAGCGGATCTGTAGTCTTGAGCGCCAAAGCGATATAGCCAACATTAATGAGGTAGAACCCTACAACAAGCAAATGGTTTACAGAGTCTGCCAACTCTTCATTGCCATGGAAAGCATCAACCAGAAAGACCCTTCCATTGCGATGGAGCGTACGCGCTACCCATACAGTAAGGGCAATGCTGATAGCAAGATAGCTGAAATAGCAAGCCGCGACATTCATATCGGGAAACCGTCCCTTCGTATTATTTTGAATACGTTCAGTTAAGTAGATACTCCGCGTCGCGACAGGATGCAAGTATTTTTTGAACATGTTCATTATTTTTTGAGAGAATCAGTAAATCAGCCTGTCCTGCTAAAGCCGTATCTCTAGCTCACAGGTGAAATCTTGCGGCTTTTTAGCTTTCCTGCCCTTCCTCCGAAGCGGCTACCAGCGAAAGTCTCCCCTGCCACTCATCGCTGGTCATGGGCCGCAACTGCACCGGCACCGGCTCAAGCTGCGGCAAATCCTTCTCGCCAATCTCCATCTCCCGCAACCTGCGCGAGATCGAGAACAGCCCACCCTGCCCCTCTACCTTCACGAGCATGTCGTCATACGCCTTGCCTGCGCTGCGAAGCGTCTTGCCCAGCTGCACAATCGCGTCGTGCAGCCCCACCAGCTTTGCCTGCACCTTCAGCGCCTCGTCGCGGATCATCTGCGCATCTCGCGCGATCTGGGACTGCTTCCACCCATATGCCACGGCCTTCAACAGCGCGATAAGCGTCGTAGGCGTCGCCAGCAGCACCTTGCTCTCCGCGCTGTACTCCAGCAGCGACGGGTCTTGTTCCAGCGCCGCACTAAAGAGAACCTCGCTCGGCAAAAAGCACACCACAAAGTCCGGCGAGTCTGGAAACTGCTTCCAGTAAGCCTTCCCGCCTAACGCATCCAGATGCTTCCGGACCCGTGCCGCATGCGCCTTCATATGCACAGACCGCAATACCTCGTCCTCACAAGCGCTTGCATCCAGAAACGCATCCAGCGGAGTCTTCGCATCCACGATGATGCTCCGCCCATTCGGCAGCTTCACGATAAGGTCAGGTCGGATCGACGTATCCTCGCCCCGCACAAACTTCTCGACCTCGAACGACGCATACTGCACCATGCCCGCGAACTCGACGCACTTGCGAAGCTGCATCTCGCCCCAGTTGCCCCGTACCTTCGGAGCCCGCAGCGCCGCCACCAGCTGTGTCGTCTCCCTGCGCAGGTCGATGTGCGACTTCTGCATATTCTGAATCTCAGCCAGCACCTCGCTGTAGGCGCCTGCCCGCTTCACCTCCAGCTCATGGCTGTGCGTCGAAAGCTTCGCCAGCGACTCTTGCATCGGCTTCAACAGCAACTCAATCGCAGACTCCTTCGCCGCCAGCTCCTTCGCCGCCTCCACCTGCTGGGTCTCCAACTCTCCCTTTGCCAGCCTGATCAACTGCTGACTGTTCTCATGCAGAGCAGTAGCCGCAAGCGCCTGAAAACTCGTCTTCAAACTCGTCTCCACATCGACCAGCGCCTTGATCTTCTCGTCCATTGCCTTCTGTTCGGCCAGCATCTGCGCCCGGAGTCCTGCAACCTCTCGCCGAGCCTCCTCCCCCGAAGCCCGTACAACCTCCAGCTCCCGCACCTTCTCCTCAATCGCTCGATCCCTGGCCACAAGACTTTCGCGCAGCCCAGTGACCTCGACCTCTCGCGCAGCCATCCGAGCCTCCACTACAGCTCGCCCACCCTGCATTTTGCTACCAGCAATTAGCCACGCGATAACCGCGCCAACCACACTTCCCACCACGAACCAAACCACCGTTATCGCTTCCATACCCCCAAATCTACGCCAAATCTTCGCCAAATCTCAACCCGCATGCCACACAAAACCGCTCCCGCCAAAAACTGAATCCCCAGCCATTCCTCGGGAATCAAATCTTCTAACTCATGGCAGCGACAGCAATAGAACTCCCCGGCGCGGAATCCCCCAGCGCAATCCACACCGCAGAGAGGCCCTGGCGCCCTCGCATCAACCCATGGATCGTCGCCATGACGGTCACTCTCGCGACGTTTATGGAGGTGCTCGATTCCTCCATCGCCAACGTCGCGTTGCCGCACATCGCCGGCGGCCTCGGCGCCACACAGGACGAAGCCACCTGGGTCCTCACGGCGTATCTCGTAGCCAACGCCGTCATCCTTCCCGCCGGCGCTTACATGACCACGTTCATCGGACGCAAGAAGTTCTACATGATCTGCGTCGCGCTCTTCGGCATCAGCTCCGCCCTCTGCGGTCTGGCCCCTTCGCTTTCGCTTCTCGTCTTCTTCCGTATCCTGCAGGGAATCGGTGGTGGCGGCCTGGCGCCCTCCGAGCAAGCTATCCTTGCGGACACATTCCCGCCGGAAAAACGCGGCCAGGCCTTCGCGATGTACGGACTCGCCGTAGTCGTTGCCCCAGCTATCGGGCCGACACTCGGCGGCTACATCACCGACAACTTTGACTGGCGCTGGATATTCTTCCTCAACGTCCCTATCTGTCTGATATCCCTCTTCCTCACCTCGCGCATCGTCGAAGATCCGCCATGGGTTGAAAAGCAGGTCAAGCAATCTCAGAAAGGCGGCATCAAGCTCGACTTCCTCGGCTTCGGTCTCCTTGGCCTCACCTTTGGTTCCCTCGAGTTCATCCTCGACAAGGGCCAGGAGGATGACTGGTTCGCCTCCAGACTCATTACCTTCTTCGTCGTCACCATGGTCGTCGCCTTCGCCGCCATGATCTGGTGGGAACTCAAGCAGCTTCGCGAAGGTCATCGCCCCATCATCAACCTCACCCTCTTCAAGCGTCGAAACTTCGCTATCAGCTTCGTTCTGATGTTTGTGCTCGGCTTCTCGCTCTATGGCACGACCATCCTCATCCCACAGTTTGTCCAAACGCTGCTTGGCTATACAGCAGAACTCGCAGGCATGGTTCTCTCTCCTGCGGGCTTCATGATGATGGCCATGATGCCTATCGTCGGCATCCTCTCAAGCAAGGTCGATCCTCGCAAGCTCATCGCCTACGGCTTCGCCATGCTCACGTTGTCGCTGCTGACTATGCACACGATGGACCTCGGCATCAGCTACGGACGCCTTGTCTTCCTGCGCGTCTTCCAGGCATCCGGCCTGGCCTTCCTATTCATTCCGATCAACATGATCGCCTACATCGGAGTGAAGCAGTCGGAGAACAACGACGTCTCCGGTCTCACCAACCTCGCGCGCAACATCGGCGGCTCCTGCGGAACGGCCTTCATCGCCACCATGCTCATTCGCCGCACCGCCGCGCACGAGACCAACATGGTGCGCTATCTCAACAGCGGCAATCAGGCCTTCGTCAATCAGGTGTCTAAGCTCAAGGGCTACTTTGGCGGCAGCCACGGTGGTGGCGGTAACCCGCTCTCCGGCTCTGGTTCTCATGCTGCTCAGGCCTATATCTACGGCCAACTGCACCGGCAGGCCGGCATGCTTGCCTACCTCGACATCATCGGGTATCTGGCGATCTTCTGCGCGTTCATGCTGCCGCTGCTCTTCTTTATTCCGCGGCCACCCAAGAACGCCAGCCCTTCCGCCGGGCACTAGTTGACTAGTTTTTTTCGTGACGTTTTTGCAGGGGGTTTTGTGAAAAATGGGCGGAAGTTGATGGTTTTTGGTGGTTAACTGGTGGTAAAAGCGCGGTAATTTGTGGTTTGTTGACGGTTGCTGCGCGGCTTCTAAAAACATGCCAACTTTCTGAAAGATTTCTGTGGAAATCTGACTGAGCCGCTTCGGAGGGAAGAGGCAGGATTCGTATTGGTGTAGCGCTTTCCTTATAGCAAGAACTCGTGCAGGCATTGGCAAAATACAGGGATTCTTCGCCCTTCGACTCGCTCAGGGTCAGAATGATGCTCTACAACAATTGGAAACTGCTCCAGTCGCGGCCTTGGGTGGAGCGGGTGGGTCCAGGGCTGTTGTGGTTGAAAGGTATGAAGAGCTGTGGTGAGTGGAAACCTTCGGGTTCTTCGACTTCGACGCGCAAAGACGCGCGTCTCCGCTCAGGATGACGCTTTGAGGAGAGGGTAGAGTTGTAAGGGGCCACGGATGACGCACTGGTTGGCATAAATCGGCTTTCGGCTCTTCCTCAATAAAGCCTGAGCAAACTTGATCATCATTTACATGTGGATTCTACCCCTGCGACAAGCTCAGAGGCAGAATGACGGTTAAGTGCTCTACAGCAATCGGAAAAACTGCTCTAGAGCGGAGGCGCCGACCCATCGAGCACTGGCTTGTCGAGACCGCGCAGCTTGCGTCCCATTGTTCCCTGCACGTCGAACACAATCACGTCATTCTTTCCCTTGTTCAAGAACGGTGCCGGAGTATAGAGGGCCTTCTGCGGGCCGACGTACCAGATGCGTCCCAGCGCGCGCCCGTTCAGCCAGAGCTGGCCCTTCCTGAATTCGCTGGTATCGAGAAATGTGTCCGCAGTTGTCGCGAGATTGAAGCTTCCGCGATAGAAGCAAGGGCCCTCGCAGGCCTTCTTCGAATAGGAGTATGAGCTCACCGCTGTCATCGGCAGCGGATAGATATCCCACCCCATTACCGGCTTTCCCGCCAGTGTTACCTGTTTCGTGATGCCCGCGCGCTCTCCGCCGATCGTTTTGCCGAAGTTCACGCGTGCCGTGTTCTCCACCAGAATGTCCAGTCGAGAACCTGCGGCGGCAGAGATCGCAAGCCGGTCTTGATCCAGTCGACGGTCGATCACGCCCACCATCTTGCCGTCGAGGTAGACCTGCGCGTAGCTGTGCACCTTATCCAACACGAGATCGCCGGAAGCTGCATCCTTCAGGTGAGTCCGATAGAGGATGTATCCGAAGGACTGATCGACATCTTCCATGCTGAGCACCTGCTCTGAACGAATGGGCTTCGGCAGGTTGTCCCACAGCGAAGCTGTCTCGAGCATCGCGACTTCAGGCACGCTCATCGGGGCGGCGACGGTCGGAACCGCAGGCGGTGTGATGCCGGTAGCCTTGGCGATCAGATCGCGGAACACAAAATACTTCGGAGTGGGACGACCACTCTCATCGAGCGCCGAGTCGTAGTCGTAGCTGGTTACATCGGGCTCATAATTCTGGCCGTTAGTGTTGGCGCCATTCATCCAGCCAAAGCTGGTGCCGCCGTGGAACATATAGATGCTGACCGAGTAGCCCTGCGCCAGCATCCACTCCAGGTTCTTTGCCTGTGCCTCTGCGTTCGTATGGGCATGTGGCCCGCCCCAGTGATCGAACCATCCCGCCCAGTATTCGCTGTTGATGAAGGGCCCATCCGGCCGAAACTTCTTGAGCGTAGTGAAGGCCTTCTCAGCATCGCCAACCTTCTCGCCGCCGAAGTTGATTCCTACAGGAAGGTCAGGCAGCGATCCATCCGGCACCTGCTCGGGCCCGTCTGCCGTATAGAGCTGGGACTTCGTAAAGCCCGCATCGACCAGCGCCTTATGGATCTGTTCCATGTACGCATGATCATTGCCGAAGGAGCCGTACTCGTTCTCGACCTGCGTCAGAATGACCGGCCCGCCGCTGCCGATCTGGAGCGGAGCCAGCTCCTGCCCCAGCCGCGCAATCCATCGCTTCGCAGGCTCCATAAACTTCGGATCGCTCGTCCGTACCACGATGCCGCGATCCTTCAACAGCCACGCGGGATATCCGCCCCACTCCCACTCTGCGCAGACATATGGGCCGGGTCGCAGGATCACATACAGTCCTTCCTGTTGGGCTTCACGCACAAACTCCGCAACATCGTTGTTGCCGGTGAAGTCGTACACGCCGGGTCGCGTCTCATGCACGTTCCAGAAGACGTACGTCGTAATCGTGTTCAACCCCATCGCCTTCGCCATGCGAAAGCGCTCGCGCCAATAAGCTCGCGGAATCCGCGGATAGTGCATCTCACCCGAGATCACGCGGAACGGCTTCCCATCCAGCACAAACTGGCCGCCCGCTACACCAAACGTATGCGCCGAACCCTGCTGTGAAAATGAGGGCAGCGCAAAACCCAACACACACAAAACAAGAAGAAGCCGAAGACGCAAAACATACCTCGCTGAACGGGTGAATCCAAAACCCATCGCACCCTTATACATCAAAAAAACCAACCCTCTCTTTCACCTGCAAAGAGAGGGCGGCCGAACAAGAAACATGATGGAACTACAGATCGTGTCAAAGAACCTTGCACTCAAAACTTTACAAGGAAAGCCAGGGTCATCCGGTTCTCACTATTGCGAAGATCCGGCGTCCAGCCCGTGACAGCCGACCCCGGAGCGCCCGTATTGCCTCCCGGCGGAGTTACACCACCGGGTCCGCTGAAATAAGGAACATTCGCCGCGCGATGGTTGTACTCCAGCCTGTAAGTAAAGTACTGGCTCGGCATGTAGTCCACCGTAACCGAACTATCCCATGCTTTGAATGGATCGCCCGGATTCTCCGTAAAGTACGGCGTTCCCGAAGCAGCCGTCGCCCCGTTGATCGGAGGCAGCAGCACGAGGTAGCGGCCAGGGTTGTTGATTTTTCCCCCGCCGAGCGTCAGCGCATAGCGATCGCGATCGAACCAGATTCGGTTGTAGAGCATGAAGCCGAGAAAGCTCTGCTTGGGACCATTCTTGCCATCGCCAAAGCAGCTTACGCCGCCTCCTGATTCGCAGCCGATGTCGCCCGTTAGCGAAGCTGCTGCTTTGCTGATCAGCGCAGTGGGCCGATCGTAGTATTTGTACTCGACGCTATCGTCGCTGTGATATCGCGTGCGGCCCGATACTCCGAGAGCATCTCGTCCTACTGCATATTGGTTGCCCAGAATCGACCACTTGCCGTTTGGCCGGTACAGAATCTGTCCGCCGATACCGGGCCGGTTGTTGAATTTGCCATACGACTGCCATCCGTTGACGAACCACGGCTCGATCTTCAGCTTCTGTGTCGGAAACCATTGCACGCGCACGCCATTGAAGAACCATGGCGTGTTCGACGAAACATACGATGGCTGATACGCCCAGTTATCGAACTGATAGTAGGAGAACAGGCCGACATACGACATGAAAATACCTGCGTCGACATTGATCCCATGTTGCACGTTGAAGTGATAACCGCCGTATGCCTCAGACACATAGCGATACGCATCGGCAAGATTCCACTGGCCACGCGCAGGGCTGGCATCATTGCGCGGTGTGGTCTGCGAGTAGAGCCCGAACTGCGTCATCAGGCGAGCGCGCACATTGTCGAAGTGGAAGTCGCCGCCGACGCCAAACTGTGTGAGCTGTACCTCATTGGCGCGAAAGATCTCGCTTGAGCCGCTGATCGTGTTGTCCTGCGGGTGACGAAAGTCATACGTGTAGTTCACGTCCGAACGTATCTCCGGCGTGAAGAACTCCGTCGCGTAGGGAGTGTCCTTGGTGCGGGCGTTTCCATTCAACCAGGTGAAATCAGCAAATGCGAATGGCTCGGCATTCGCGCTGGCGCTCGGCTTGGAAGCGACAGACTCAGTCTCGACCGCATGGACCGTCTCCGATAGAGCGGCGGTCGGGGCAACTGACGATGACACAAGCTCCGCGACCTTCGGCGTCACGTCCAGGTTCGTAGCGTTCTCTTTCTTCAGCTCCTTCAGTTGTTGCTGGATAGCCTCCAGTTGCTGCTGCAAAAGTTCGATCTTCTTGTCCTGGATTGTTCGAGTATCTCCCTCTGCTTGTGTCGTGGGTCCCTGCATCTGTGCCTGCAGATTGATTGCACCAAAAACCAGTCCCAAGCCAAGCATGGCCTCCATCAGGCCAACTGCCTGACGGTGTAACTTCCTCTTCGATTTCACTGTTACTTCTCGCTTCCTGGCAGCTCAACGGCTAGCGTGCAAGCCCTTCAAAAGTGCCGCCGAATCATGCTAGCCAGCCGGGAATAAGGAAGTTGTTATGAATCCATAAAGAATCCGTAAGGAACGGAAGGAGGGTTGCCGCATCAAGAACAACGGGCCTGCAGGCACATGCCCACAGACCCGTTGTCCTGCTTCAGTCGGACTTATATCTACACCGGCTTTGGATTCCGCTCCTCAAACTGCACCTGATGCCAGTACGGATAAGCGCGGGGCACATCGCTCGCTGCATCCAGCTTCGCAATCTGCTCCGGCGTGAGCTGCCATCCAATGGCGCCAAGGTTCTGCTTCAACTGCTCTTCATTGCGAGCGCCGATGATCACTGTCGAGATACTCGGCCTGCGCAGCACCCAGTTCAACGCAATCTGCGGAACTGTTTTGCCTGTCTCTTTCGCAATCTCATCAATCGCCTCGACGACCTTGTACAGATATTCTTCCGGCACCTGCGGCCCGGAGTCCACGACGACCTTGGTGTTCAACCGGCTGTCCTTCGGGATTCCTGTCTCCCGCCGAATCTTCCCCGTCAGACGTCCCCATCCCAGCGGCGACCACACCAGCGCGCCTACACCCTGATCGAGCGCCAGCGGCATCAACTCCCACTCGTAGTCGCGCCCCACCAGCGAGTAGTAGGCTTGATGTCCGACATATCGCGCCCATCCGTATCGTTCGCTGACACTCAGGGACTTCATCAGGTGCCAGCCCGAAAAATTCGAGCAGGCGATATACCGCACCTTGCCCTCGCGCACGAATTTGTCCAGCGTATTCAGCGTCTCTTCCACCGGAGTCGTCGCGTCGAAGGCGTGCAGGTGGTAGACATCGATGTAGTCCGTGCCCAGACGCTTGAGGCTGCGCTCGAGCGACTGAATTAAGTGGTACCGCGACGATCCCACATCATTCGGCCCCGTGCCCAGCCGGAATGTGGCCTTCGTCGAGATCAGCACATCTTCGCGCTTGTGATGCGACAGGGCCTTGCCCAACGCGGTCTCGCTGCTGCCGTCGGAATAGATGTCCGCTGTATCGAAGAAGTTCAGCCCGGCGTCCATACAGATCCCGACGATCCTGTTCGCCTCTTCCTGCGTCGTCTCCGACCATGCCTTGAAGAACTCGTTCGCTGAGCCAAACGTTCCCGCCCCGAAGCAAAGCTCCGGCACCTTCAAACCTGATTTACCAAGCTGTCTATATTCCATGGGCTTTAAGATGCCACCTCGCACGAATTCGTTTCAAAGTACTCGCGCCGTTCATTGCGGCTTTGTTAAATCTCTATTGTTTCGCTGCGGGAATCGTCACATCGCGCACAATCTTCCAACCTTGCGCCGTCTTCTCGAAGACCAGCAGGTACGACCCGCTCGCATCGCCGCCGCCCGCCGCAGTGCGGTCCAGGTGAAACTTTCCTGTCACCGTTGCGAAGTGCTGATCGAGTGGCTGAACCTCGAGATCGCTATACGTCAGGGTCCCCATCTTCTCCCGCGTGGAATAAGCGGTACGATACCGCTCCAGCATCTGCGAATAACCGCGGCTGATCTTTGAGCCGATAAAAAGTATGTCGGGCGAGTTCTTGTAGCCAGTCGCGAATGCGTCCAGATCGCCGCGGTTCCAGTCCACAGCCTGCTGCGCGAGCACCGCACGTATCGCAGAATCATCTGCGGCCTTCGAGTTCGTTTGTGCAACGACAGGAGCGGCCAACATTAAAATTGTTACCAAAACTGCCAAAATTGAGCGATACATAAAAGCGCCTCCACATTGCGAATCACAAACTGCAGTTTGAGAATAGCGTGATCGTCACCGAATCGAACATCACGGCTCTGCTTCGACCGGCTTATCCACCTGCGACTGATACACCTCTTCCACCCGCTCTACGGTATCGATCTCGCTCAGCGGCTTGTCGGTCCTGATACGCAGAATCCGCGGAAACCGCAGCGCGAATCCACTCGCATGCCGTCCCGCTGCGCATGATGTTGTTGAATGCCACCTCCAGCACCATCAACGGCTCCACCGTCCTGAAGAATCCTCGATCCTCGAGCGTGTGCTCCATCATCCACGCGCTCATCTCGGCGATCTCCGCATCCGTCAGTCCCGAGTAAGCCTTTCCCACATTCAGCAGTTCGCCGTCGGCACCACGTACTGCGAATGTGTAGTCACTCAGGATACCCGCGCGCTTTCCATGCCCGAACTCTGCGCCCGTCACGACAACGTCCAACGTGGCCAGCTCCCGCTTCAGCTTCACCCAAGCCAGACCGCGTCGTCCCGGCTGATATACGGACTCCGCCGCCTTCAGCATCACACCTTCATTCGCTCTCGCCCGCGCCTCGGCATACGCTCGGTCGATATCCTCCGCCGACTCCACCAGCCGCGAGGGCGAGAGCATCAGCCGTTCGACTGCCTCGCCATCATCCTCGGCAAACATCACTCCCTGCGCGCCCTTTTTTCGTTCATCCACCTTTGCCGGAGACCGCACCACCTCCACTAGTTTCTCCACCACTCCCTCAAGCCGATTGCGCCTCTCGCGCAGCGGAAGCTCCAGCAACAACTCGCCATTCGCATACATCAGGTCGAACGCCATGAACACGACAGGAACCTGTTGCCGCCACTCGCTCGAAACTCGCTTTCGCCCGATCCGTTGTCCCAGCACAGCAAACGGCAGCGCTCGCCCAGCCTGCAGATCCCAGCCGAGAATCTCGCCATCGAAAATCAGCGGCCCCACACCTGCCGCCGTCACAAGCGCAAAGGCCTCCTCTAGATCCGGAAAGCTCTCCGTCACATCCTCCTTATTGCGCGAGTAGATGGCCACACGCTCCGGCTGCTCTGCGTCGCCGCAGTGAACCTGCGCGCGCATGCCGTCATATTTGTCCTCCAGAAATGCTTCGATGTGCGTCGTCTCGACCTCTCCCTCAGGTTCGCCCGAGAATCGCTCCACCGCCTCCTCCGGCGTCTCCACCGGCGAAGCCAGCATGAACCCCAGCGGATGAAACAAACGCATCCGAGCCTCTTGCAACGTCCCCGCGAACGCCCGCCGCACCACAGCACTCAAATCCGCTTCGAGCATCACAGCATTCCGAACCTCACTGAGCGGCACTGAAGCCGCAACAGCAATCGCTTCCTCAACCAAACTCTGCTTTACCCCAATCCGCATATCCCCGATCATGAGTTTCAGCAGATACTTCGCCTCCAACGGAGTAGCCCGCCGCAGCAACCCTTCAACCAACCCAGCCCGCACCGCAGTAGTCCGCGCCACCGCCATTGCTGCAAACGCATCGGCGACCTCAGCCAGTGTCAACCCAGCCGCAGAACCAGCCACAGAGCCGGGTGCCCCATACATGGCTGCCTTATCGCCATGTGTGGGATTTGTCCCCGCCTCAGCTTCAGCAGCAGCCAGCAGACCAAAACCAGCCGCACCCAAATCCCCATGCCGCTTATAAGCTGCCGTAAGTTCGGTCCCCGAAGCCCCACTCACAGCCAGCAAAGCCTTCGACAACAACGCCCCGCCGGCATTTAGCTTTCGCGGATCCGCCTCGGCAAACGGAGTCCCGGCCATATACAACGCAAACAACCCGGCATCTTCGCTCTCGGAGGTCTCCACATGCGCCAGAGAGATCGCCTCGGCAATCGCAGCACGCTTCTTCAGCCGACCAGCCTCCCCCGCCAGCGCCTCAGCCAACTCCGCCACATGCCCAAATAAAGCCATCGCTTCCTATTCCTCTCCCCTAAGATGCCGCCGACCATCCACCATCTCAATGACCAAAGAAATTACCATCCTAGGGCCGTAGTGTCCGGCATATCGATCCATATTTTTTGGAGAGGCTTATTGTGGTGGTTTCATCCTTAGTTGCGTCGAATAGAATCGCAGCATGCTGCTCCCAACAGGCGACATCACTCTAGCCAAGGGCTATGCCAGTGGCTCCCAAAGGGCGCGCGTCATCACCGAAGCATGGGTTAAGCAGCACGGCTACTGTCTCGCTTGCGAAAGTGATCGGTTGCTTCAAACATCTGCGAACACGCAGGCAAGAGATTTCGAGTGCTTACTGTGCGGTCATGGTTATGAACTCAAGAGCACAGCCTCCGCATTCGGCAAGCGCATTACGGACGGTGCCTACGCATCGATGATGCGTCGCATTAACAATTCAACAGTGTCCAGCTTTCTCCTGCTTCAATACACACCTGCGTGGAAAATCGCCAACCTCTCGGTGATCCACCATACTTTGATCACGTCTAACGTGATCGAACAGCGAAAAGCTCTCGCCTCCACTGCCCGTCGTGCAGGTTGGGTCGGCTGTAACATCCTCCTCACCTGCATTCCCCCAGAGGGTCGCATTCCGCTAATAATCAATGGTCAATCGATCTCAAAGCACGAAAGCCGAGCACGTTTTGCAGTCACGGAACGCCTCTCCAGGCTTAGTCCTATTAGTCGAGGTTGGGCAGCCTCTGTTCTCCGCCTACTCCACGGAATAGGTAAGGAACGATTTTCGATTGACGATGCCTATTCACTGGAACTGGAATTGAGCAGCCTCTTTCCAAAGAATCGTCATGTGCGGCCTAAGATTCGTCAGCAGCTTCAAGTACTCCGTGACGCCGGTCTGATTACATTTGAATCACGAGGCTACTACCGTTTCACCAACTCATCCTCAGGAAGCAGCCATAAATGAATGAACCTTGGTATTTGAACCACTACAAATGCGAACGATGCGCAACCGAATGGATCGATGGATGGTCTTGCATGTGCAATGACCGCTGCCCAACCTGCTTCATCGAGATGACACCAGCTTTCTCACAACAAGTAGATGGACCTACGCAGTCCCCACATTTATAGCCTTTTGCAGGATCAACTCACCCACAGGTTGCAACTAAGGCAACTTGCGGCATTCTTCGAGCAGGAATTCGACAATCCCTTCCGCACCCAACCTGCAGGGAGTAACATCTAAATGGAGTGATGAACGCACCCGCAAACCCGGTGAACTACGCCGTCTCGGCCTCCCGGCCCATCGTGACCCACCGTCACGACTTTGCCTAGCTGCGCTAAATCCTCGTTTTCTACTCCCTGCGCCCTACTCCCTACTCCCTGCATTAAGGACACCCCATGTTCGATCGCCTCGACCAACTCGAAGCCCGCTACGAAGATCTCGGCAACCAGCTCGCCGACCCGACCATCGTCACTGACCAGAAGCGTTACCAGACCACCGCCAAGGCGCACCGTGACCTCGAGCCTACCGTCGAAAAGTTCCGCGAGTACCGCTCCATCAAGACCGCCGTTGCGGACGCCAAGGTCATGCTGACCGACTCCGACCCCGACATCAAGGAGATGGCCCAGCTCGAACTCTTCACCCTGGAGCCGCGCCTGACCGAGGTCGAAGAGGAGCTCAAAGTTCTCCTCCTGCCCAAGGACCCCAACGACGACAAGAACATCATCATCGAGCTCCGCGCCGGCACCGGTGGCGACGAGGCGGCCATCTTCGTCTCCGAGATGTTCCGGATGTACCTCCGCTTCGCCGAGCAGCACAAGTGGAAGGTCGAAGTCCTCTCCAGCTCCGAGACCGGCATCGGCGGCGGCATGAAGGAAGTCACTGCCATCTTCGAGGGCGACAAGGTCTACTCCCAGATGAAGTACGAGTCCGGCGTCCACCGCGTCCAGCGCGTCCCCGCGACCGAGACCCAGGGCCGCGTTCACACGTCTGCAATCACAGTGGCGGTCCTGCCCGAAGCCGAGGAGGTCGACATCAAGATCGAAGCCAAGGACCTCCGCGTCGACACTTTCTGCAGCTCCGGCCCCGGAGGCCAGTCCGTCAACACCACCTACTCGGCCATTCGCATCACCCACCTGCCCACCAACACCGTCGTCTCCTGCCAGGACGAAAAATCCCAGATCAAGAACCGTGAGAAGGCCATGCGAGTCCTGCGCGCCCGCCTCTACGAGGTCGAAGCTGAGCGCATCCACCAACTTCAGGCCAAGGACCGCAAGCAGCAGGTAGGCTCCGGCGACCGCAGCGAGAAGATCCGCACCTACAACTTCCCGCAGAACCGCCTCACCGATCACCGCATCGGGCTCACCAACCACCAGCTCAATATGGTCATGGAGGGCATGCTGCAACCCACCATCGATGCCCTTATCGCCCATAACGTGGCGGAAAAGCTAAAGGCAGAGACCGCGACTGCCTAAACTGCTTTGCGTCAACGTGGCCGAAAAGCTAAGGGAGCTCTGAAAACGTCTGTATTGGCGTGCAGAGATTCCCTCAGGGGCTAAAGCCCTTTTGAATTGGATACTTGCGGCACGGCTGAAGCCGTGCCCTTAAGCAAAACGACCTTTTTCAGCATCCTCTAAAGCCCTGCTTTTCGGGCATTTTTGCGGCGCAGCTGAAGCCGGCGCCCTTTCAAAACGGATTCGGATCGGGACTTATTCAGAGTCTCCCTAAACAGAAATCCAGGCTACCTGATGGCCCGTTTCTCATAGGCCGGAGGTGCCCTTTCGTCCGCAATACGTCCAACAAGAGTGGTATCTCCACAAACGCCGAAACAACTTAGTCTTGGTGCGCAGGCTGCAGTTGGGAGACAATAGAACTATCCCAACCCACCTGGCAGTCAGCCGGAAACTCAAATTATGGAAGTCCTTAACTCGTTAGACCCCAGGCTGCTGGCCTATGCCGTGCAGATCATCCGGCTCTGTTTGTGGCTGGTCATCCTCACCGCCATCTTCACGCCGCTGGAGCGCCTTTTTGCGCTCTTTCCACAGAAGATCTTTCGCAAGGCGATCGTTACTGACCTCGGCTATTACTTCATCAGCAGCCTGGTGCCGACCTTCCTGATGGCCGTTCCCCTGGCCTTTATCGCCTGGACCGTCCACCGCTACATTCCCGCCGGCTTCCTCAGCACCATCGCGGAGTGGCCCCTCGCCGTGCGTGTCGTCGTGGCCCTCATCGTTGGCGAGATCGGCTTCTACTGGGGCCATCGCTGGAGCCACGAGTTCCCGATCCTCTGGCGCTTCCATGCCATCCACCACAGCGCTGAGCACCTCGACTTCCTCGTCAGCACCCGCGCCCATCCGGTCGATATGGTCTTCACCCGCCTCTGCGAGCTGACCCCACTCTACGTGCTGGGGCTTGCCTCGCCCGTTGGCAGAAGCGGCAGCCTGATTCCCCTCCTCGTCGTTCTTCTCGGGACCATCTGGGGCTTCTTTATCCACTCCAACGTGCGCTGGCGCTTCGGCCCGCTCGAATGGATCATCTCCACTCCCGCCTTCCACCACTGGCACCACACCAACGACGGCCCAGCCTATATCAATAAGAACTACGCGCCCATGTGGCCCTTCATCGACCGGCTCTTCGGCACCCTGTACCTTCCCAAGGACAAGCAGCCGGCAAGCTATGGCATCGACGAACCCATGTCACCCGCGTTATTGGGGCAGCTGGTCGATCCGTTCCTGTTCTGGCGCAGAACTTCCGTTACCCCCCTGGAGAACGCGGAACAGCATCTCGCGACCGTTCCGGTTGCTGCCCCACAGAGCCCGGAAAGTCAGCTCGCCGAGTAGCAACCCTCCTCGAAGCTTGAACTTGCAATTTTTGTCACTGTCTCGCCTGCCAGGCCGGTTCTCCGGGCCTTTCTTCTTGCTGATCGGGCAATAATCGCCGTGAGGTAACTTCAGGTCATACAGCAGGTTACCCGAGCCTGTTCTCTTTCCCCAAGTGGGTGCTCTTTTACCCTTCAGTGTGCAAATATTTGCCCACTGAGAGTTTCTCGGCGGTCAAACCGTTCGCCATTTCAATAAAAAAACCTGTTTTCCGTGTGATTTCTACAAATTTCACAAACGGCTGTAAATGGCTGACTAATTGCTACATAGGGTTCCAACAACCACATTGCACCTGGGAGCGTTCTCGTTACCAAGGGCGATGTGTAAGACAAGTAGAAAAAAATTGACTCCGAGGATACTCCGGGCCCTATGAAATCGACCATCTTTACCTCTGTTCTGCGTGGACGCCAGGTTGCACTTACTGCTTTGGTAGTTACTGCAATGGCAGCATCCGCGTATGCAAGTCCCGTCACCATCACCAACGGCGACTTCAACACCTCTTCCAGCAGATCCAACGAGCTGAGCAATGGCAGCTATAGCGGAGCGACCGTAACCGGTTGGGCCAACAACGGCATTGGCGCTTACAACTTCGTATTTATCCCTGGCGATAACTCCGCCAATAGCTCCTTTGGGACCAATAACGTCTCGTTGTATACCAACCCCACCAGCCCGGCGGGCGGCTCCTTCCTCGCTCTCGACAGCGACTACGGCCAGGGTGCAATCACGCAAACCATCAGCGGTTTGATCGTTGGAGACATCGTCACGGTATCGTTCGACTGGGCTGGCGCTCAGCAGACCGGCTTCGACGGTGCTTCCACTGACTATCTGACTGTCTCTCTTGGAAGCCAGTCGAAGAACACCGCTACGATCACCGATTTGAGCCATGGCTTCACCGGCTGGAAAACTGGAAGCGTGACCTTCACGGCCACCAGCACCAGCGAACTCCTCTCCTTCTTTGCGGTTGGTACGCCGAGCGGAGTTCCCTCGTTTGTGCTTCTGGATGGAGTCTCGGCAACCCAGGCGCCTCCTCCGGGTTCGCCAGTTCCAGAGCCGGCTTCTCTGGCTCTCCTGTCGACTGGCCTCGTAGGTATCGGCGGACTTGTCCGTCGCCGCTTCAGCAAGTAACAACTACCGTACTACCTGACAAAAACAGCCGGGCGGGATTCATTCCCATCCGGCTGTTTCATTTCCGCAGGCAAATCGCCCGCGTTTAGTTCAGCTGATCGATATGCCGCGCCAGTAGGACAGGATTACCCGACAGCGGATCTCGAACCAACAGACCGACCACACGAATGTTTCCTGACCCCGTCAGATTCGACATGCTGTTGAGCCCGCCGCGGAAGTCCGTAGCTGTCCCCATGTAGACCGTCACCGGGTTCGTTACCAGCAGACCGGCAAACCCGCCGACGTTCATCTGGAAGGTATTGTTGGTGGTATTGATGCTTCCGGCCGCAACCGTCCCGTTGAAGCCCCAGTTCCGCAGCACAACGCGCTTGGCGGTTACTGCCTGGGCATTCATGGCCCCGCTGGCTGGTCCGCCAATCGACACATGTTGACCCGGCAGCAGCCCCGCCGAGTTGAACAGGAACTGCGTCAGCGGATTATGCATCCAGTAGATGAAGTACTTCTCGTTCCCCGTCAGGTTCACCGTGGCAATCTGCCCAAGCGCGAGCCCCGTGGTCGTTGGCAGCGCACTCCTCACATACAGATCGAAGCTCGTCGCCGCTCCCGTCGCGGGCCGCACATACGTCACCTGTCCGGCGGCATGGAAGCCATCCTGCGAAAGAATCGCAACCTCGTCCGCGTCGATCGTCGAGTCGGCCTTATCGATCGTGCCCGAGACGTCAACAATGCTGCTCGTCGTCAGATTGCTCAGGCTATCGTTGCCATCGAACTCTGTCTGTCCGTTCACCTGCACCGTAAACTGGCGTCCGTGCGGCCCCTGGATCACGAATGACTGCCCGGTAGCATTCACACTCACCACCGCGGCCTCAAAGTCGTCGATGTGACCACCAGCATCGGTGGACATCACAGCCGACACGTTGAAGGTCGGTGTCACGGCCCCGGTAATCTGGCCCGTACTATCCACCTGGATCGACTTATACAGATCGAAGTCCACCCGCAGACCAACCGGCCCCGTCTGGGTCACTACCAACGGCGACGCCAGCGTCACCTTGATCGTATTGGTCGACAGCGTAGCCGCTTCTGACTGTACGGTCGGCGCCGATCCAGCCTTCGTATCCAGATACCCAATCGTTGCCGAGCCAAGCGTAATCTGCACGCTGTTATAGGTCCCCACCGGCACAGCGTTCAGATCCAGCAGCGTCTGCAACCCGTTGTACCGCGCAAAGTCCACCGTCGGCGTGCCGCTCACAAGCGAAACGCTGTTGCCGTTCGAATCAATCGCGTTCACGCTCTGCACCTGCACCGCAAACGAGATCACGCCCGCCGCCGGAGCATCGGTACCGATCACGAACGCGTTACCCGTAACGGCATTCGGTGAAGTTGTTGAGGTGGTACTGGCCGTATTTGAGCCCGAACAACCAGCAATCAGCATGACAGCAAGCGGCATGCATGCAAGTGCAACCACTGACCTGACGCCATAATTTGAATGAAACATTTCGACCCTCTTTCCGTCTTTCGATTTAGCAACCCAAACGCACCAAACCGGTGCGTCCGCGGAGGTGTTTCTCTGAAAAAGTTGCGTACAACGGCTCTCTCGTGGGGGAACCTCCCTCACAAGTGCGAACCACGAACCTTGCAGCCGAAATCAGAACAATAGTTCAGTCACAGCAAGTCGACGGAGCCGAACAAGCCCTGTTCGTCGCCCTCGACGCTTCGAGACCTCACAAAAGTATGCAGGCGATGGCGTAAGATCCTCCGCTCACCATCACTGCCCGTACGAACCCATCGACTCAAAAAAAGTGTCGGGAAAAAGTTTGCGTCCCCCAAAAGTGTTATCGCAGCACCTCTCACACCAAAGTCAGCACCAGCCACTTGGCACGCCTGCATCGCATCGGAGACAATCCCTAAGCAATCAAAAAACGGGAGCATCCATGACCGCAAAACCGGCCCTTCGCGCCATTAGCCTGCTCGCGCGACCTGTACTCATCGCCCTCCTCGCGACAATCATCCTTTTGCCACGCTCCTTCGCTCAGTCCAGCGTCCCACCCCTCGCCGGTGTCGCCCATGTAGCCATCCGTGTGCACGATCTCGCCGCCGCCCGCGACTTCTACGCCAAGCTCGGCTACCAGGAGGCCTTCAACCTCGCCAAAGACGGCGTCGTCTACGAGTCCTTCATCAAGATCAACGACCACCAGTTCATCGAGCTCTACCCCGTCACCGCCAAAGACCCCAAGGCAGGCTTCCTCCATCTCTGCTTCGAGGGTGACGACCTCAACGCCATCCACGACGACTACAACAGCCGCGGCCTCAATCCCACCGCCGTTCGCAAAGCCGGCGCCGGCAATCTCCTCTTCACCATGGTCGGCCCCGAGCACCAGAACATCGAGTACACCCAATACCTGCCCGGCTCGCTCCACTACAACGACCGCGGCAAGCACCTCGACGAAGACCGCATCGCCGATCGCATGGTCGCCGTCTCCCTCGCCATGCAGGACACCGACGCCGCCCGCGACTTCTACCTCAATCAGCTCAGCTTCAAATCCATCGCAGGCGATCCCATGTTCCTCCACATGCCCGGAGACTCCGGCCAGGAGGTCCAGATCTCCCCCGCCGCCACCCTCGGCACCCGCGCCCGCATCATCCTCGAAACCAAGAGCCTCACCAAAGCCGCCCATCTCCTCCATAAGCAACAGCTCACCGCAACCAAAACCAAGAATGACCTCGCAGTCCTGGACCCCGACGGCAACATCATCCTGATCGAAGCCGCCTGGTAATCATCGGTCCCGGATCACGCGGATCAGGCGTAAAATTCAACGCAGTTTCGTCGGTCCTATCCGCACAATCCACGATCGATCTCTTCACGTCATGAACCTCCGCCAGTCCCTCACCGCCGCAACCCTGCAACTGGCCACCGACGAGCACCTCCGCGCCGACGCACCCCGCGACGCCGAACTCCTCCTCCTCCACGTCCTGCATATCTCCCGCGCGTCCCTCCTAGCCCACCCCGACGAAAACCTCACCTCCGATCAGCTCTACCTCTACGAGCAGAGCATCCACCGCCGCCTGCACCATGAGCCCATCCAGTACATCACCGGCCAGCAGGAGTTCTACGGCCTCGCCCTCCACGTCACCCCCGCCGTCCTCATCCCGCGCCCCGAGACCGAGCTCCTCGTCGAATCCGTCCTCGCCCGCCTTCCTCACAATCACCCCGTCTCCATCGCCGACGTAGGCACCGGCTCCGGAGCCATCGCCATCGCCCTGGCCGTCCACCTCCCCGAGGCCCACGTCACCGCTCTCGACCTCTCCACCGACGCCCTTCACATCGCCCTGGCCAACGCCGAAGCCCACAACGTACACCACCGCATCCGCTTCCTCCACTCCGACCTCTTCAGCGACCTGCCGCCCGGAGCGTCCTTCGACGCCATCGTCAGCAACCCTCCCTACGTCCCCACTTCCGACAGTTCCACCCTCCATCCCCAGGTCCGCGAACACGAACCCGCGACAGCCCTCTTCGCCGGGCCCGACGGCCTCGAAATCTACCGCCGCCTCATCCCGGAAGCGCACCACCTGCTCAAGCACGACGGCCTCCTCGCTCTCGAAATCGGCCACGGCCAGCGCGACTCCCTCGCCGAACTCCTGGCAGACTGGCACGACCTCACCTTCATCGACGACCTCCAGCAGATCCCTCGCGTAGCCCTCGCGCGCCGCTCCCCGCCCACCGCCTCCTGACGCACGACCATCCGCGCATCGCCTCTCATCTGACTCAGCTCCTGGCTCACGAAAAATGAAACGTTCCAACCATTTTTGACTTGTTAACCCACCGTGCCCCCCCCAGGGTTCATCCCCCAAATGAAACCGGTTTCTATTTGACATTCCTGAAATTGAAACCATATATTCCTCCACACTCCGGTACGACCAATTTTTGCGATGCGAATTTTGAACCGGAAAAACCGTCACTTTTCGAGGCCTTACTATGCGGTTACTAAAATCAGTTGGACTATTCAAAACGGGAGTATCCCGTCTTGCAGTCTGTGTCATGTTCTTCCTTAGTCTGTGTACCTTCGTCGCGCACGCCCAGACAGCCGGCACTGCCAGCATCCAGGGAACCATCACCGATCCCACAGGCGCCGCCGTTCCCAACGCCAAGATCACCCTCACCAACACCGACACTGGCACCTCCCGCTCTGCCGTCTCGGATGGCGCGGGTCTGTACAGTCTCCCCAACGTCCCCGTCGGAGCCTATAGCTTTACAGTCGTTGCCTCCGGCTTCCGCGGCTTACACCCAAAAGGGAACCCTCGAAGTAGGCAACAACATCGAGATCAACGCCCCCCTCACCATCGGCAGCTCCAACGAGCAAGTCGACCGTCGAGGCCTCCGGCGTTGCCCTCGAGACCGAGACCAGCAGCTTCAAGCAGGTCATCGATCAGCAGCGCATCACCGAGCTTCCCCTCAACGGACGCCAGGCCACCCAGCTCATCCTCATCTCCGGCGGCGCCGTTACCGCTCCTACCGGCGACCTCATCGGCAGCAAGAACTACGCCAGCTCCACTGTCATCGCGGTCGCCGGCGGACAGGGCAACTACAACAACTACGTTCTCGACGGCGGCACCAACGTCGACATCTTCACCAACGTCAACCTGCCCTACCCCTTCCCCGACGCTCTCCGCGAGTTCTCGGTCGAATCGAACTCCCTGCCCGCCCGTAACGGTCTTCACCCCGGTTCACTCGTCAACGGCGTCACCAACTCCGGCACCAACCAGTGGCACGGCACCGTCTTCGAGTTCATCCGCAACAACTACTTCAACGCCAATAACTTCTTCGCAACCACCAAGGACACCCTCCACCGCAACCAGTTCGGAGGCACCGTCGGCGGCAAGATCATCACCGACAAGCTCTTCTTCTTCGGCGGCTATCAGGGCACACGCGAATCGCAGTCCACCAACGCCGCCAATCTCTGCGTACCCACCGCTGCCGAGGCCCTAGGCGACTTCAGTCAGCAGCCCAAAACTGGAAGCTGCTCTCAGTCCACCATTGCCGCCGGCAAGTCCCTTGTTGATCCAGTGACGGGTGCCGACATTACAGCAACTCGTAAGCTGCCCGCCAGCAGCCTCAGCCCTCAGTCCCAGGCCCTGAACAAACTCATTCCGCTCGCACAGGCCGATCCAGTCTCCGGTCTCATTCAGATCGCGCTTCCCGCCATCAACCGCGAAGACCAGTTCATCGGCCGCGTCGACTACACCATCAGCGGGCGCCAGAACGTCTTCTTCCGCGCCTACGTCACCGACTATTTCGCGCCTGCCTTCTTCCAGCCCAACAACCTGCTCCTCACCACGACCGCCGGTAACGACGAGCGCGTCATGAACTACACCCTCGGTCACACGTTCATCGTCTCGCCCAAGATCGTCAATACCTTCCACGGCGGATTCGCCCGTCGCCGCGACAATCGTGGACCAACGGCAGGTGGCATCAACGCACAAGCCGTCGGAGTCAACATCTTCACCTACGTTCCTGCGGACTTCCGCCTTGCCATCTCGAACGGCTTCTCTATTGGCTGCGGTACCTGCTCCCCCGGCCACTTCAACACGCAAACCACGCATTTCGTCGACGACGTCGATTGGGTCCATGGCAAGCACCAATTCGCCTTCGGTGGCGAGTACATCCGCGCTGCCCAGAACAGCAACGCCGGCTATCTCCAGAACGGTAACTTCAGCTTCAACGGCGGTCTCAGCGGCGTCAAGAACAGCAACGTCGGCGAACCGCTCATCGACTACATGACCGGTCAGCAAAACGCCTTCGGCCAGAGCCGCGCGCAGATCACCAACTTCCGTCAGAACATCTTCGGTCTCTATGCGCAGGACACCTGGCACCCTACTCAGCGACTCACCGTCAGCGGAGGTCTGCGCTGGGAGCCCTACTTCGTTCCCACCGATCAACTGGCACGCGGCAGCGTCTTCGATCAGAATGCCTTCAACGCCAACCAGCACAGCATCGTCTATCCCAACGCACCGGCGGGCTCCTTCTACTACGGCGACCCTGGCATCCCCAAATCATTCGTCGATAACCGTGTCGCCAACTTCTCTCCGCGCCTCGGCGCAACCTTCGATCCCACCGGCAACGGCAAGACCGTCTTCCGCGTCGGCGGAGCCATTATGTACGACTCCCCGGGCCTCTACTCGACGCAGCGTATGACCTCCAATCCTCCCGTCGTCAACGAGATCGACCTCACCGGCCAGATCAGCTTCGCCAGCCCCTGGAGCGGCTATCCCGGCGGAAACCCCTTCCCCGGAGTCTTCCCCCCGAACGCCAGCGCCACCTTCCCCACCGCGGGGCTTTTTATCCTCGTTCCTCGCAACGTTCACGTTCCCGTAGTCAATCAATGGACCGCCAGCGTCCAGCAGGATCTCGGCAGCGGATGGAACCTCTCGATCAACTATCTTGGCAACAAGACCTCGCACCTCTGGCTCGGACAGTCGCCTAATCCGGCCGTCTACATCCCCGGTACCTGGACCGGGCCTGGTTCCTGCGGAGCCCTTACCATCTCTCCCGGAACCGGAAAAGCTTGCTCCAGCACCTCCAACACCGCGCAGCGCACCCGGCTCGCTCTGGCCAATCCCGTTCAGGGCGCTTACTACAGCACCGGTATGACCATCATCGATGACGGTGCCAACTCCAGCTACAACGGCCTTCTGACCGCTATCCAGCACCGCATGGCCAACAACTTCAGCTTCCTTGCCAACTACACCTGGTCCCACTGCATCAGCAACGGCGACGCCAATGGCGACGTCACCGGGCCCTCATACCAGAATCCCTCCAACCCCCGTCTGGACCGCGCCGCGTGCGGCTTTGATGTCCGTCATATCTTCAACACCACCTTCATCGCCGGCTCTCACTTCTCCAGCCTCCACGGCGTAACGGGTGCTCTCGTCAACGGCTGGGAGATCGCCCCGCTCGTCCGTGTCCTCAGCGGTGCCGTCCTCAACGTCACCACCGGTACAGACAACTCCCTCACCGGTATCGCCCTTGACCGTCCCAACCTCGTCAACCCCCAGGCCGTCTACTCTCACACGAAGATCACTCAGGCGGCTGCCGGCAACCGCCAATACCTCTCGGCCAAGTCAGCTGGCGCCTTTGCGGCGAACGCTACCGGAACCTTCGGTAATCTCGGTCGCAACGCCTTCCGTCAACCTGCCTACTATGATGTAGATGCCTCCCTTACCCGCACCTTCCCCATATGGGAGCAGCTCAAGCTCAACATCCGCTTTGAAGCCTTCAATATCTTCAACCACCCCAACTTCAACGGCTTTACCACCGGTCTAAACTCCAGCACATTCGGCTTCGCAACCACCGCCCAACCAGCGCGAATCTTCCAGCTAGCCGCCAAATTCACCTTCTAACCCGCATCGTTACAACAACCAAATGGCTGTCCCGAACCCTCGGGGCAGCCATTTTTTTACCTCACAAGATGAAACCGCCCCGCCAGACCCAACGTCTTACAATGCACCATGACCACGTCAGAGCTTCAGGACCATCTCCACTCCCTGGAAGAACGCCTCCTGCACCCCGACCGCGAGCCTGACCGCCGCGCCCTGACCAGCCTGCTCGCCGAAGACTTCAAGGAGTTCTGTACCTCAGGCCGTATCTTCAACCTCCAGCAACTCACCAACGCACTCGTCACCAGCACCCCGCGCGCTGCCACCATGAGCCACTTCTACGTGACGCCGCTAGCCGATGGAGTCGCCCTCGCCACCTACCACATCACCACCGCGACCTCCACCTCCCACCACTCCTCCCTCTGGGTCAAACGCAACAACCGCTGGCAGCTCCTCTTCCATCAAGGAACCATAGCCTCCTAATCCGGCCCTCATCTGCCGTCGCTTTTCCCGCTAAAGTTGTTGTCGCCGAAGTTGTTGCAGTCGCAGTTCTTGTTGTCATCCCGCAGGAATCTGCTGTTGTCGTTGTCGTTGTTTTTCTTGTTTGTCATCCCCGAAGGGGACCTGCTTCTACTGGTTCGATCAGCGCTCCCACAACACCCGGAAAAAGCCCTACGAGTCCTCCCAATCCTCCCACTCCCGCTCCTTTTCGCGCCGCCCCCGCTCCAACCGATCATCTCGATCTTCCTGCTCTTCCCACCGTCGCCGCTGCTCCTGCTCTTCCCGTTCCTCGCGCCCGTCGCTCATAGCTCCTCCTCGCCCCCGAGAAGAATCTTAACGCAATTCCACCCTCATCCCCACCTCGCCAAGCCAACACCTCACCCAAACATCAAAGCCTTTAATCCGTGTCCTCCGCGAAACATCCGCAGCCGCCAGAAAAATCGGCGCCATCGGTGCAAATCGGTGTTAAGCCTTCCGCCGCCCAGACAAAAACTACTTCTTCTCCTCGTGATACTCCTGCTCGGTATTGATCCCCCAAAGAGCCGCCTTGTCCACATGGCCAGCGACGATCCCATCCACCGCCGTCATCGCCGTCAGCATGCTGTGGTCCTGGTTGTTGTACTTATGCATGCCATTCCGCCCCACCAGAAACAGGTTCTCGAACCCATCGGTAAACTCCCGCAGCTCATCGAACCGGTCATACGTCCCGAAGTAAGCCGGATACGTCTTCGGCACCCGAACCACGTGCCCATCGCTCACATCCTCAGGATTCAGAATCCCGATCTTCGCGACCTCAGCAATCGCAAACCGCTTCAGGTCCTCATCCTGCATCTTCCAGAGGTCATCCGTGTCGTAGCAGAAGTACTCCAGACCAATCCAAACCTTCGTCGGGTCCTGCACCAGATAGGGGCTCCAGTTATTGAAGATCTGTAACCGTCCCAGTAACACATCCGGCTCCTGCACATAGATCCACGTATCTTTCAGCAGACCGCCATCCAACTCCTGCACCTTCAGCCGATCAGCCAGCAGCCCCACCGTAATAAAGTCGCGATACTGCAGCCCCTCGCTCACCTCGCGCACATTCGCCGGTACCGGAGCATCGATCGCCTGCACCAGCTCCCGCATCGGCATCGTCGAAAAGAAGTAGTCCCCCGCAAACGTCTTCGTCTCCCCCGCATCATTCACCGCGTCGATCGACACCACCCGGTCGCCCTCGCAGTGAATCCGAACCACCTTCCAACCCATGTGGATCTCGCCGCCCTTCTCCACAATCTGGTCGGCGACATGTTCCCACAGCTGCCCCGGCCCAAACTTCGGATACATAAATCGCTCAATCAAGCTCGTATCCGTACCCTTCTGCGAGAGATCCCCCTTCTTCGGCGCGCTGAAGGTCTTCTTCAAAAAGTGCTTCACCGCCGTCGTCAAACTCAGCCCCTTGATCCGCTGCGCTCCCCACTCCGCCGAAATCTCGTCGCAAGGAGTTCCCCACACCTTCTCCGTATAGCTCTTAAAAAACGTGAGATAAAGCTGCCGCCCAAATCGGTTGATCAGAAAATCCTCGAGACTCTTCTCCGGCCCAATCTGGCTCACCTGCGACTTCAAATAACTCATCCCCACCTTGAACGTCCTCACTAGCCCAAGGTTCTTCAGCGTCGTCCCTGTCAACGTAATCGGATAATCAAAAAACTTCCGCAGATAATAAATCCTGCTCTTCCGCGGACGAATCAGCATCACCAAATCCGAGTTCGGAGGCTCAGCAGCCAGCAGGATTGCTGCATCTTCCAGCGGAACAGCCTCTTCCTCAAACTCCGGCTCCTCCACCTCCACATGATGCACAATCGGCCCCGCCCCGCGAAGCACCGGCTCTTCCGGCAGATGCGCGGGCACCGCCACCACACGCTTCTTTCCCTGATAGCTGATCTCCGGCGCAGCACCTTCCTCCGCAGTCACCTCAGGAGGCATCAGGTCAATCCACCACTGCATCACGCGGTCGCTCTTCGAGAAAAACCGATGGCCCCCAATATCCATCCGGTAGCCCTTGTACTTGATCGTCCGCGAGATCCCACCGATCTCCTGGCTCGCCTCCAGCAAAATCGGCATCACATCCGACCGCCGCAGAAGCTCCAGCCCAGCCGTCAAACCAGCCGGCCCCGCGCCAATAATCACCGCAGTCTTCTTCAAGATGATCCTGTCATTTTCGGGAATACCCAACGCGTCGAGTATAAATGCCTTCCCCATTGATACTTACCTATCCCATATCTACCTCGTAAGTTGTAGATCATCTCCAGTTACTCAGCACCGTAAAATGAATTGATGTCACATCTGCTCGTCACCGGAGCCTCCGGCTTCTTCGGCGGAGTCCTCAAGCGCCGTCTCCTCCGCGAAGGCCACACCGTCGTCAACATCGACCTCGAGCCCGACGAGGACACCATCCCCGGCCTCACCAGCATCCAGGGCGACCTCCGCGACCCCGCACTCCTCGACCGCGTCTTCGGCGAGCACCGCTTCGACGCCATCTATCACGTCGCCGCCCAGCTGGCCCACGGCATGAAGCTCGACGAGCATCTCCTCTGGACCTCCAACGTCGACGCCACCCGTCTCCTCGCCGAACACGCCCGCGCCGCCGGCATCCGTCCCTTCGTCTTCGTCTCCACCAACTGCCTCTGGGCCTCCAACCTCGGCCACCCCGTCCACGAAGACCGCGACACCCCCGCCCCCATCGAGCTCTACGGCAAATCCAAGCTAGCCGCCGAGCAACTCCTGCGAGACTTCACCAGAGACCTCGACGTCGTCATCCTCCGCTGCCCCACCATCATGGACGCCGGCCGCCTCGGACTCCTCGCCATCCTCTACGAGTTCATCGACGACCACAAAACCGTCTGGGTCGTCGGCAAGGGCGACAACCGCTACCAATTCATCTACGCCGAAGACCTCGCCACCGCCTGCATCCAGGCCGCCAGCTACGGCCACTCCGACCTGTTCCACATCGGCTCCGACGACGTAAAGTCCATGCGCCAGGTCTACGAAGCAGTCATCCAAACCTCCGGGAGCAAATCCAAGGTCCGCTCCCTACCCAAGACCCCCACCATCGCCGCCATGATGCTCGCCCACAAACTCCGCATCTCCCCCCTCGGCCCCTACCACTACAAAATGATCGCCGAAAGCTTCGTCTTCGACACCACCCGCATCAAGCAGCGCCTCAACTGGCGCCCCACGCTCACCAACGAAGAGATGCTCCTTCGCGCCCACGACTACTACGCCAAAAACCGCGCCGAAATCACCAACCGCACCAACGTCTCCACCCACCGCAAACCCGCCTCCATGGGAGTCATCCGCCTCCTCAAGTGGATCTCCTAGTCAAAGGGGATCACTCCTAAAAGTGTCATCCTGAGCGAAGTCATTGCAACGCAATGACTGAGTCGAAGGACCTGCGGTTGCACTTGCCTTTGCTTTCTAGTTGTCATCCCGTAGGGATCTGCTTCTGTCTCTGCAGTTGCAGTTGCAGTTGCAGTTGCAGTTGCCGTTGCAGTTGCCGTTGCAGTTGCTTCTGCAGTTGCCGTTGCAGTTGTTCTTGCTTTTCTAGTTGTCATCCCCGAAGGGGACCTGCTTCTGTAGTTGTTCTTGCACTTGCTTTTGTAGCTGTCGTTGCTTTTGCCTTTCTAGTTGTCATCCCGTAGGGATCTGCTTCTGTCGTTGGTTCCGTTGCCGTTGCCTTTGCTCGTCATTCTGAGCGCAGCGAAGAATCCCTGTATTTCGCCCGATGTGCCAAGACCGCAAAGGGTAAACCTCAAACTCTCACCAGCTACGAATATCATGGCGGTATGGTGAAACGATTTGTATTTGAATTCGAGGACGGTTCCGCAAAAGCTACGGGTAAAAAGCACGATGGAATATCGATGACTTATTCGGGCGACGAACACCTTGCCCGTTTTGAAGTTGATGGTCTGCCTTATATTTATGGCAATCCGTCCGGTCTTGTGAAACTAGGCGAACTACTCATCCAAATCGGAATGAGTGAATATAAGAGCGGTTATCACCTTCACATTCGCGAGGATTTCAATGCTGACAAGGATGAAATCTTGATAATCGGCATCACCGATTCTCGTTGACTCCTTGAACCAAAGAAAGGGGCCGAGCCCAAAAAAGGACCCAGCCCCAACCACCAAAGAATCACTTCCGCCCACTAACCTTAAACTCCAGCCCATCCTTGCCAGCATCGACCACCACATGGTCCCCATGCAGCACGGAACCATCCAGTATCTTCACCGCCAGCTTATCCTGCACCATCCGCTGAATCGCCCGCTTCAAAGGCCGTGCTCCATAAGCCCGGTCATATCCAGCCTTGAAGATCGCCTTCCGCGCATCATCCGTCAGCTCCAGCGTAATCTTCCGATCAGCCAGCAGCTTCTGCAGATCCTTCAGCCGCAGATCGACAATATGCGTCAACTGAGACTCATCCAGCGGCCGGAACACAACAATATCGTCCACGCGATTTAGAAACTCCGGCCTGAAGTTCTGCCGCAGCACATCCATCACACGGCTCTTCGCCTCTTCGAAACCTTCTTCGCCCGAAGCCCATGCCGTCGCCAGCTTATCCGCGCCAATATTCGACGTCATAATCAGCACCGTGTTCTTGAAGTCGACCGTGCGACCCTGCGAATCCGTCAGGCGCCCGTCATCCAGCACCTGCAGCAGCACATTGAACACATCCGGATGCGCCTTCTCAATCTCGTCGAACAGCACCACGGCATAAGGCCGTCGCCGGATCGCCTCCGTCAACTGCCCGCCCTCGTCATACCCGACGTATCCCGGAGGCGCGCCCACAAGCCGCGACACAGCATGCTTCTCCATGTACTCGCTCATGTCGATCCGCACCATCGCGGCCTCGTCATCGAACAGAAACTCAGCAAGAGCACGAGCCGTCTCCGTCTTTCCAACGCCAGTAGGCCCAAGAAAGATAAACGACCCAATCGGCCGCTTCGGATCGGACAAGCCCGCACGCGAACGCCGAATCGCATTCGAAACTGCCGAGAGTGCCTCATCCTGCCCAACCACACGCTCACGCAGACGATCCTCCATCTGCATCAGCTTCTTCGTCTCGCCCTCCAGCATCTTGCTCACCGGAATCCCCGTCCACTTCGAGACGATCGCCGCAATATCCTCCTCGTCGACCTCCTCCTTCAGCATCCGGCTCGGCTTCGACGAAACACCCGTCGCCGCCTCCGCAGCATCCTCACGCACCGCCGCATCCTGCAACGCCGTCAGATCGCGCAGCTCCGCCTCAAGCTTCGGAATCTCGCCATACTGCAACTCCGCCGCCCGCTGCAAATTGCCCTTGCGCGTCTCCTCCTGCATCTGGAACCGCAGACCATCCAGCTGCTGCTTCAACTCGGCAATCCGGCCAATCGCTCCGCGCTCCTTCTGCCAGCGCGCACGCAGGCCCGCAGCCTTCTCCTTCACCTCAGCCAGCTCGCGCTCAACAACCACTAGCCGCTCCTTCGATCCGGCATCCTTCTCGCGCTTCAACGCAGCACGTTCGATCTCAAGCGAAGTCGCCCGCCGCTCCAAATCGTCGATCTCAACCGGCACACTCCCAATCTGAATCGCCAGCGCCGCAGCCGCCTCATCTACAAGGTCGATCGCCTTATCCGGCAAAAACCGGTCGGATATGTAACGGTGACTGAGCGTAGCCGCCGCCACAATCGCCGAGTCCTTGATCCTCACCTTATGGTGAGCCTCATACTTCTCCTTCAGCCCGCGCAGAATCGCAACCGTGTCCTCCACGTTCGGCTCGCCGACATACACCACCTGAAAACGCCGCTCCAACGCAGCATCCTTCTCGATGTACTTGCGATACTCATTCAGCGTAGTCGCGCCAATCGCACGCAATCCGCCGCGAGCCAACGCCGGCTTCAGCATGTTGCTCGCATCCATCGCACCCTCGGCAGCGCCTGCGCCCACAAGAGTATGTAACTCATCGATGAACAAAATAATCTCGCCGTTGGAGTCTTCAATCTCCTTGAGCACAGCCTTCAACCGCTCTTCAAACTCGCCGCGAAACTTTGCCCCAGCCACCATCGAAGCCAGATCCAAAGCGCACACGCGTTTGTTCTTGAGGATGTCCGGAACGTCCCCCAGAAAGATCCTGCGCGCCAGCCCTTCGACAATCGCAGTCTTACCGACACCCGGCTCACCAATCAGCACCGGATTGTTCTTCGTCCGACGCGCCAGCACCTGCACCACGCGCCGGATCTCTTCGTCTCTCCCAATCACCGGATCCAGTTTTCCCTTTCTAGCCAGCTCGGTCAGATCCTTCGCATACTTCTCCAGAGCCTGGAACTTGCCCTCAGGATTCTGGTCCGTCACCCGCTGCGACCCACGCACATCGGCCAGCGCCTTCAGGATCGACTCATGCGTCGCCCCCAAAGCCGCCAACGCACTCTGCACCGGATCACCCTTCGCCCTCGCCAATGCCAGCAGCAGATGCTCCGTCGAGACGTAATCATCCTTAAAGTTGTCCGCTTCCTTGAACCCCTGCTCCAAAACCTTCTGCAACGCTGACGACAACCCGGGCTGCCCTCCACCCTGAACCTTCGGCAGCTTCTCAATCGCCGAGTTCACCCCACTCAGCAACTGCTCCACCGGCACCCCCACCTTCTCAAGCACCGGGATCACCACCCCATCACGATCCTCCAGCAGCGCCGCCATCAGGTGCAGCGGCAACACCTCCGGATTCCCGTTCTCAGCGGCATGACCCTGTGCCGCCTGAACCGCCTCCTGCGATTTAACTGTCAACTTTTCCCACTTAATAGCCATGCTTTACCTCTCTTTAACCATCATCTGACCATCAAAATTCACCGGATTCCGTCGCAGAAATCCTAACCTCTACCTTCGATACAAAAAAGCGGGAGACCGGTTAGTCTCCCGCTCGCTCCAAACACCAGAGACAAAACTTAGGCCGCGGAAGCTTCCACCTGCTTAGGCTTATCGGCCGCAGAGCCAATGCCGATCTTCACCTGCTTAGGCTTAGCCTCAGCCTTTTTACCCAGCGAGATCGAAAGCACACCAGCGTCATACGTAGCCGATACAGCATCCGCATCCACCGACTGGGGCAACGTAAAGCTCCGTACAAAGCTCCCATAACGCCGCTCAATTCGGTGGAAGTTCTCTTCCTTCTCCTCTGCCTCGAACTTGCGCTCACCCTTTACGGTAAGTGTCTGATTCTCAACGCGAATATCGAGATCCTCCTGCTTGACCCCGGGAACCTCCAGCTTCAAAACCACCTTCTGAGCATCCTCATAGACATCTACCGCAGGCACAAAGCTCCCTGCCGTCAGGCTCTCGTTTTCGCCTGCAGGATGGCTAAAGTCATGAAAAATCGAGTTCAACCGGTTCTGCAACAACGCCACATCGCTCAAGGGCGAGCGAAACGGTGTAAATCGAGTGATCGTCATAGCAATTCCTCCCAAAACTGATATTTGTCACCGGTCCAACCGACCGTGCTAGAGATAAGACGCAGATGTATATCAAATGGATGCATATTATCTGATAATAATACGCTCATATATCGATCCCTCGATTGTGGGACAGACCCCAACCTCCACTTTTAGCTATCCTTACCCCAAAGTTCCCCGTGCATCGCGCTTTAATCCAATCAAAACAATTACTTACTCTTGAAATTTCTGCTACCAATACTCGCCCTTCCCCTACTCCTCACCGGTTGCGGAAGCCCCATCTCCCAAACCGCCGTTCCCGCCGCATCGAGCCAACCAGCCGATATCGAGGGCAGAACCCACGGCGGCCTGCAGCCCGTCGGCAACGCTCACGTCTATCTCTTCGCTGCCAACAACATCGGCTACCGGGCCCCCAGCATCTCGCTCATCAAATCCTCCACTCCCACCACCGCAACCGACTCCCGCGGAACCTACATCCTCACCGACGCCACCGGAGGCTTCCGGCTCAACCACACCAATTACTCCTGTTCCCCCGGCCAACTCCTTTATCTCCTCTCCACCACCGGCAATCCCGGCCTGGCCGGAGAATCCAATAACGATGCCATCTCACTGATCTTCGTCCTCGGCCCCTGCCCCTCCGACGGCAATATCGGCGAGATCACGCCATTTATCAACATCAACGAAGTCTCCACCGTCACCGGCATATACGCCCTTGCCGGCTTTGTGAGCGACATCACCCACGTCAGCTCCGCCCCCACCCAGGCATCCCAGCAGGGCCTGGCCAATGCCTTCGCCGCCGTCAACAACCTCGTCGATGTCACCACCAGCCAGGCCCTCTCGCAAAACCTCCAGGGCAACGGAGTCATCCCTCAAGCCAAAATTAACGCCCTTGCGAATCTCATCGTTCCCTGCGTCAACTCGACCGGATCCTCCAATCCCTGCTCTACCCTCTTTAGCTACGCCCGCGACAGCAACGGCTTCGCCCCCACCGACACGGCCACTGCCGTCCTCAACATCGCTCGCAACCCTGCCGCCAACGCCACCGCGCTCTTCTCCCTCATTGGGAGCACCCCCATCTATCAGCCCACCCTGACCATCGCCCCCAACGATTGGACCCTCGCCCTTACCTTCTTCGCCGACAACATGGCCGGCCCCTACTTCCCAGCCATTGACTCCGCAGGCAACCTCTGGGTCCCCGCCTACGCCAGCAACACCCTCACCAAGTTCGATCCCCTCGGCAACATCCTCTCCAATCGGTCCGGCTTTACCGGCGGAGGCCTCAACCAACCCTTCTCCGTCGCCATCGACGCTTCCGACAACCCCTGGATCGTCAATTTTGCCCCCCTCGGAGCCTCCACCATCTCCCGCTTCTCCTCTTCCGGCACACCCATCACCTCCACCCCCTATCCCTGTGGCGCGGCCTGCTTCTTTGTGGCCTTCGATTCTTCCCGGAACGCCTGGATCTCCGGCTCCTCCCGCACCCTGGCCCTCAGCTCCAGCGGTGCCACCGTAGCCCAGTTCCCCATGAACGCCTACGACTCGGGCATCGCCATCGACTCCACCGGCCACGCCTGGACCCTCGGCCTCAACCGAGCCCTCTACCGCCTAAGCCCACCCTCATCCACCACCCAGTTCACCGAGTCGGCCACCTCCGCCACTGCCTCAAACGAACTCACCCTCGTAGCCATCGACTCCTCGGACAACGTCTGGTTCGTCAGCAACAAAAGCAACGCCATCGGCGAATCCGATAAAACCGGCAAGCCCATCTCACCCACCGGCGGATACACCGGCGGAGGCCTCAGCGCCCCATCCGGCATCGCCATCGACGGCGCCAACCGAGTCTGGATCGCCAACCGCAACAACAACTCCATCTCAGCTTTCTCGCCCGCCGGCACGCCGATCACCCCCGCCACCGGCTACACAGCCGACAACATCAGCGGTCCCGAGGCATCGCCATCGACGGCTCCGGAAACATCTGGGTCACCAACTTCACCTACAACGCTGTCACCGAATTCATCGGCCTCGCCGTAACCCCCGTCACGCCCACCAACCACGGACGCCTTCCCTAAAAGATCACGCAAACCATCAGTCTCCCCCAAGCGAAACCGAGGGAAGGGGCCCCTGTATTTGCTTTTAGCTTCCGAAGAGTCAAAATCTTGTCAAGTCAAATACACCATTAAACCATTTATTATCAGCACCATAAGCTTGGCATTTAATTTCACTACTCCCGCTATACTAGATAGAGAGACGAAAAAAGCCCCGGCTCTGTCCGGGGCTCTCTCGATTAACCTATTTATAAAGAAAACTTTACCAATAAATCGTCTGGAATGAATACTTTACAAGGACGGTATAAGGGGGTAGGGCGGCTCATCGCTGTCTGCAACTTGCCGCCATCGGACTAAAGGCAGAACCGCTTACTGAAGCCCACAAACGCCAGCCCAGCAAGCCCGGTCGCAACCAGCAGAACATTGCTCGGCTCCGGCACAGCACTTACCTTGAATGTCGTCGATGCAAGGATATCTTGTGCGTCACCGTCAGCTCCTCCCAGGAGAGCGAAGAATCCTGAGTAGTCCGTGATCGGAGCAGTCGACGGAATCGTGATCGTGAAGAGGAGATCGGTAATGCTTGTACCCGGATCCACGCTCAAAAAATTGCCCCAAAATCCGCTGTCATCGAGCGTAAGCGGGCTATCGACATCGAAGCTGTCGCCATTCAGGTAAACCGTCGCCGCGTTGGTATTCGGAGCAGATACGGTACCAATAAAAGACAAGGAAGAACCCGGAACGCCAAATTGCACCGGATTGCTCAAGCTAAGGTTGATTGTGTCTCCAAACGCTCGCGAGGACACCAGCAGAAGTACAGCGAATAGAAGCGTCGAAAAACTCAGGGCCGATTTTCTCATCATGTTTCTTTTTCCTTAATTACTAGGTTTAGTAGTGTTGTCCGAATCTTGTTTCTGGGTAACTATGGCAGAACCGCGCGGATGCTTCCGCCGAATGTCCCGCCAGTATAACTGCCCGTATATCGTTCCGCAGCAGCCGCTCCTGACGCTCCCGCCGTCGAGGGGAATGTCACCGTCGTTACAGCCGATCCGCCGCCCGGTGCAAGGTCCCCAAGGGTCAACGGAATCGTCGTCCCGCTCGCACTACCCAGCGTCGCTCCAGTCAGTTGCACGTTCTGGGCCGTTCCGGTGCCGTTGTTCTTCACGGTCACGGTAGCCTGATAGCCGCTGGCCACCTTCGTCAGCGTCGCCGTCGTCAGCAGTTGCACCGTGCCTGCGATCGGCGGCACCGAGAAGTACGCCACCGCAGGATCGTGATCGCTCACCCGCTCCGGCCGCGTAGCGTCGTTCAGATACACCAGCGGGAAGTCCGAGTCCATGTGCGCATATACCAACCGAGTCTCGGTCGGAACCAGCTCGCTCGTCACGATCACATGATCCAGCACCTGCGCGCTTCCGGTCTCGACGTAGCTCTGCCGTTCAGGAGCAGGCAGCAGAGTCACCAGATCCACCAGCGGGGGATTCGCCAACCCAGCCACAGGAAGCGTCACCACCTGCGATGCCGGTACCGGCGTACCCTTCGTCACACCGATCGTGTCCACAAACCCGTCCGAGAACTCGAACGCGTTATAGTCGCCAACCGTGATCACGTGCTCGCCCGTAGCCTGGTACCCCTGGATCAGGTTCGCCAGATACTCCGCCTGCGCCTCACGCTTCAGACGAACCGTAGCACCCGTGCTCGTCGGATCATCAATATTAATCAGCGACCTCTGATGGACCGAGATCACCGTCACCGGATAGTCTGAGCCTCCGGCGCGCTTGATCCCAGCATGAAGAACCAGCGGCGTACGATCATTCAAAATTGCCTGCGATCCCGTCGAGTTCGTAAACGTAGTCGCCAAGCCAAACTGCTGGACGTTCACGACATTGACTCGTGTCGTCTTCACAAGGAAGCCGGTGTTGATCGCCGTACCGTCATTGGCCAGGAATAGATAGGGCGCATACACCGGATCGGTCTGTCCCGCAGCCAAAGCATCTGCGCTGATCTTGTGCGCCAGGTCAGTCAGCACCGCAAGGTTCTCGATCTCCTGCGTCCCAATGATGTCCGGCATGTTGAGCACATTCCGTACCGCCAGCGAGGCCTTCGCCAACCGGCGCTGATACGCCGCCGTCGTCACCGTCACCGCAGAGCTACCCGGATTGTCCGCGTCCACAACGTCGTTATAGAAGCGCTCCATGTTGAAGCTCGCTACGGTGAACTCATTGCCTGCCTGCACCGGAACCGGCTGTGCCGTCATCAACCCGGTCACGGTCGGTGTGGAAGTCTTATCCAGCAGAATCTCAGGCGCGCCGAACGAGAAGTCCATCACTCCGGTAATTCCTGTCACGGTCGCATTGCTCGTCAGGTCGATCGCCGGTCCGCCAAACGCCGCGCTATCGATAAACAGCAGCTCAGGATTCGAATCCCACAGCGGCACACCAGCGGGAAGAGGACCATACGTCGTATCTGTTACCGACACTCCAGGCTCCCGGAACGGCCGCGGAACACTCGTGACCACGCCGTAGAACTGGCCGTTCGATGTATTCGTCTCCGTCGCCTCATTCAGCGAAGCATCCGTTCCGCTGGTCGTCGTCAACGAGTCGATCGCTACCCGCATCCCCTCGAATCGTGAGAACTGCCTTACACCCCCTGACGGCGAATCCATCGCAGCCGTAATCTGAATCGGCGCTGGCAATGGATTACCGGTCGAGAGCAGCGTGAACGTCTGCGGCCCATCGATCTCTGTCCCAGGCGTCAACGCCGTCAGGGGATACGTGTTCACCGTCCCCGTCACCTGCACCTCGTTGCCGATTGCAATCGTGGCTGGCAGCTTCGTAGATCCCGTGTAAACCAGGATTCCCTCCGGCGTCACCGGAGTCATATCGGCATCCCTGGCCTCCAGATAGAATCCATTGGACTTCACCCCGATCACAATGCCGCTCGTCGTGACCGTCTGTGTCGCATAGGTCGAAGGCTTGTTGGTCTGGATTGTCCGGATCGTCACAAAAGGCGGCGGTGTCTGGACCGTCAGCGCAATCGTCGTTGCCGCCGTCGCGCAGCTGTGAATCTGTCACGGTCACCGGCAGGCTGAATTTTCCAGTCGCTGTAGTCGTCGTGCTGTAGGAGAAGATATTATCCCCCGCCTTTACATCGCCATTGCTGCCGTCATCAAAGAACGACTGCGTCGTCGACCCGCCGATAGTACTCAGATCCGCCTGTACCTGGATGCCCGTACTCGCAGGATCAGTCCCCGGGACAACCTGCACCGTCAGCAAAGTCGGGTTGTTAACGTAGACGCTCGCCGGCGTCGCCGTTCCGGTAGCTGCCAGCGGGGTGGGAGCGCCGCACACCAACGGAGTCGAGCTTGAGTTGTGCGGATTCGGTGCCTGCGCCTTGAACTCTGTACCGCTGTTGCCGATCACGTCACAGGCGTTCGTCCGGATATCCGCAGTCGTCGTACTTGGAGCCGGAGCAGCAGACCCGAACGAGCAATTTGTCCCGCTCCCATACGCTACAAAGTCAACCAGTGTCGGGTCTGTAGTGGGAGACGTACCCGAGCACACTGAACTCAGTTTTGTTTGAGAGCTCACCAGCGCAATCTTGCCAGCCGTCGCCGCAAACGCAATATTCGTGTTCGCAACGTCCGGTGTCACCGGCAGCGCAGCCCCATTCGCGCCAGTGTTCGCTGCAATCAGGTAGTACTGCCCGGGAGCCAGCGTGATTGTGGCCGGCAGCAGCGTCACCGTTGAGATCGTCGTCCCGGCCGCGCTTGCATACTGAATGCTGTAGTTGTTCAAAGTCAGCGTATTGCCCGTGGGATTGAACAACTCCACATAGTCGGCATTGAGCACCGCGCCGCTATTTCCACCCGCACCGTACACCTGTGAGATCACCACATTTGTCGCTGGCGCGCCCCAAACCACACCGTTGACAAGCAATAAAGCAAGCACAAGCACAAAACGAGCGCACACAAGGCGACGAAGCATAAAGTTGATTGGCATGTCGGGATACTACCTTAAGGCATGCTGAAGCAGATCAACATAAAATCAAAAAAACGTATACAAAACTGATGTACTGTACATTGCACCTATATTCATGCATATCCCGTACGCGACACCTTTCCGCGGCAGGAGCAATTCTTTGCGCCGGGCAGGTATCGCGTATTAATTTCAGAGAGGAAGAGTGGCCGAGTGGTTGATGGCTCCAGTCTTGAAAACTGGCGTACCTGAAAGGGTATCGGGGGTTCGAATCCCTCCTCTTCCGCCATTTCGTCTCCAAATCCGCTCTCTATGCCTCGACAACCTAGACACCGCCTGAAATCCCCGCAAATTGCCGCTTCTTAGACACACTCTTGTATGCAGAGAAGCGCGCCGTCGACGTATTGTCTGGGCGGTTGGTGATTTTCTCTAAAGGGCAATTTGGCTTGCATCGGCGGTTCGATCCTTCCGCTCTCCGCCAGCAGCATTACATCGTTATCGCTGGAAAAGATGTCTACATCTGCGGCGGTCATGCTCAGCACATTGCCACCGGGGTCGAATTTCGTTGAAATTACGACTCTTTTTCATATGTTTACGAAGAGTCTGCTTGTGTGATCCCCCGTAGTTGGAGAAAGCGCGTCGCCTTGAGGTTGAGGGCACGTCAATTTACGTCGACCTCGATCAGATTTTCAAACAGATCTTATGCTGACATGGGGAACCCCGGATGGTGTCGCTTATGAGTGCTAGCTTGAGCTTGCGGATGCGGCAAAGTTGGCGCGTGGCTAAACGACTTGGGTCTGAGGACGTCTTCCTGCTTTGAACACGGTGTCATCGGTGAACCGAGTCTGCAACTCTAATGTCTTCCGGAGCCTCGCTTGACCGCCCGATCCGGGAGGAAATTCTTCCGTGTTCATTTGTTGGTCGGTCAATCTCACCTTCGCAAAGACGCTTCTAAAGAACGAAACATCCGGAACCTCTCCTATGAGGTCGTTTAGAGAATTACCAACGGAAGGAACTGCATCAATGCGCGGTAGCCGGTAGTGCGATTCAGGATCAATCCCTTCTGCTTCACGTTCCAGCGCGCGCTTGGAACGTGAAGCAGAAGGGATTGATCCTGAATCGGCCGCTGCCCACTCTCGCGCATTGCATGCATTCCGTTGGTAATTCTCTCAAACGACCTCATAGGAGAGGTTCCGGATGTTTCGTTCTTTAGAAGCGTCTTTGCGAAGGTGAGATTGACCGACCAACAAATGAACACGGAACCCCTCCCGGATCGGGCGGTCAAGCGAGGCTCCGGAGGACGTTCAAGTTGCAGCTCGGTTCACCGATGACGGCGTGTTCAAACAGGGAAAACAGTATAGGACCCGAGTCGTTTAGCCACGCGCCAACTTTGCCGCATCCGCAAGCTCAAGCTAGCACTCATAAGCGACACCATCCGGGGTTCCCCATGCTGCGTCTCCTTTGAAGTGCGACGTAAATTGACGTGCCCTCAACCTCAAGGCGACGCGCTTTCTCCAACTACGGGGGAGCCCGTAAACATATGGATGATTTCAACGAAATTCGACCCGGTGGCAATGTGCTGAGCGTGACCACCGCGGTGGAGCATCTTTTCCAGCGATAACGATGTAATGCTGCTCGGCGGAGAGCGGAAGGATCGAACCGCCGATGCAATTGCCCTTTAAAGAAATCACCAACCGCCCAGACAATACGTCGACGGCGCGCTTCTCTGCGTCAGAGAGTGCTGTTAAGAAGCGGCAATTTGCGGGATTTCAGGCGGTGTCTAGGTTGTCGAGGCATAGAGGATTGGAGACGAAATGGCGGAAGAGGAGGGATTCGAACCCCCGATACCCTTTCAGGTACGCCAGTTTTCAAGACTGGAGCCATCAACCACTCGGCCACTCTTCCTCTCTGAAGTTTAATACGCGATACCTGCCCGGCGCAAAGAATTGCTCCTGCCGCGGAAAGGTGTCGCGTACGGGATATGCATGAATATAGGTGCAATGTACAGTACATCAGTTTTGTATACGTTTTTTTGATTTTATGTTGATCTGCTTCAGCATGCCTTAAGGTAGTATCCCGACATGCCAATCAACTTTATGCTTCGTCGCCTTGTGTGCGCTCGTTTTGTGCTTGTGCTTGCTTTATTGCTTGTCAACGGTGTGGTTTGGGGCGCGCCAGCGACAAATGTGGTGATCTCACAGGTGTACGGTGCGGGTGGAAATAGCGGCGCGGTGCTCAATGCCGACTATGTGGAGTTGTTCAATCCCACGGGCAATACGCTGACTTTGAACAACTACAGCATTCAGTATGCAAGCGCGGCCGGGACGACGATCTCAACGGTGACGCTGCTGCCGGCCACAATCACGCTGGCTCCCGGGCAGTACTACCTGATTGCAGCGAACACTGGCGCGAATGGGGCTGCGCTGCCGGTGACACCGGACGTTGCGAACACGAATATTGCGTTTGCGGCGACGGCTGGCAAGATTGCGCTGGTGAGCTCTCAAACAAAACTGAGTTCAGTGTGCTCGGGTACGTCTCCCACTACAGACCCGACACTGGTTGACTTTGTAGCGTATGGGAGCGGGACAAATTGCTCGTTCGGGTCTGCTGCTCCGGCTCCGTACGACGACTGCGGATATCCGGACGAACGCCTGTGACGTGATCGGCAACAGCGGTACAGAGTTCAAGGCGCAGGCACCGAATCCGCACAACTCAAGCTCGACTCCGTTGGTGTGCGGCGCTCCCACCCCGCTGGCAGCTACCGGAACGGCGACGCCGGCGAGCGTCTACGTTAACAACCCGACTTTGCTGACGGTACAGGTTGTCCCGGGGACTGATCCTGCGAGTACGGGCATCCAGGTACAGGCGGATCTGAGTACTATCGGCGGGTCGACGACGCAGTCGTTCTTTGATGACGGCAGCAATGGCGATGTAAAGGCGGGGGATAATATCTTCTCCTACAGCACGACGACTACAGCGACTGGAAAATTCAGCCTGCCGGTGACCGTGACAGATTCACAGCTGCGGACGGCGGCGACGACGATTGCGCTGACGGTCCAGCAGACACCGCCGCCTTTTGTGACGATCCGGAGCAATCCAGACCAACAAGCCTTCGACCTATGCGACACAGACGGTCACGACGAGCGGCATTGTGATCGGGGTGAAGTCCGATGGATTCTATCTGGAGGCCAAGGAATGCCGTATGACTCCGGTGACGCCGGAGGGAAATCTGGTTTACACGGGAGTCTTACGAAGCTGCCAGCCACGATTGCAATCGGCAACGAGGTGCAAGTGACGGGGACGGTGAACACGTATCCCCTGACGGCGTTGACGCCTGCGACAGAGATCGATGGGCCGCAGACGTTCACGCTGCTCTCGACCGGTAATCCATTGCCAGCGCCGATTCAGATTACGGCTGCGATGGATTCGCCGTAGGGGGTGTAAGGCAGTTCTCACGATTCGAGGGGATGCGGGGTAGCGATCGACTCGTTGACGACGACCAGCGGAACGGATGCTTCGCTGAATGAGGCGACGGAGACGAATACATCGAACGGCCAGTTCTATGGCGTGGCCACGAATGTTCCGCGGCCGTTCCGGGAGCCTGGAGTGTCGGTAACAGATACGACGTATGGTGCTCTGCCCGCTGGTGTGCCGCTGTGGGATTCGAATCCTGAGCTACTGTTTATCGATAGCGCGGCGTTTGGTGGACCGGCGATCGACCTGACGAGCAATGCGACCGTGACAGGAATTACCGGAGTGATGGACTTCTCGTTCGGCGCGCCTGAGATTCTGCTGGATAAGACTTCCACACCGACCGTGACCGGGTTGATGACGGCACAGCCGGTTCCGGTGCAGGCAGGCAATGAGTTCACCGTAGCGAGCTTCAACATGGAGCGCTTCTATAACGACGTTGTGGACGCGGACAATCCGGGTAGCTCTGCGGTGACGGTGACGACGGCGGCGTATCAGCGCCGGTTGGCGAAGGCCTCGCTGGCGGTACGGACTGTGCTCAATATGCCGGACATCATTGGGACGCAGGAGATCGAGAACCTTGCGGTGCTGACTGACCTGGCGCACAAGATCAGCGCAGATGCTTTGGCTGCGGGACAGACCGATCCGGTGTATGCGCCCTATCTATTCCTGGCCAATGACGGTACGGCGATCAACACCGGCTTCCTTGTGAAGACGACACGAGTCAATGTCGTGAACGTCCAGCAGTTTGGCTTGGCGACTACGTTTACGAACTCGACGGGATCGCAGGCAATTTTGAATGATCGTACGCCGCTGGTTCTTCAAGCTGGGATCAAGCGCGCCGGAGGCTCAGACTATCCGGTGACGGTGATCTCGGTCCATCAGAGGTCGCTGATTAATATTGATGATCCGACGAGCACGGGTGCTACGGTTCGTCTGAAGCGTGAGGCGCAGGCGGAGTATCTGGCGAACCTGATCCAGGGGTACCAGGCTGCGGGCGAGCACGTGATCACGGTTGGTGACTATAACGCGTTCGAGTTCTCGGACGGGTTTGTGGACACGATCGGTGTGACGAAGGGTACGCCCGTGCCGGCATCGCAGGTGGTGACGCCTCCTGTGGCTGGTTTGGCGAATCCGCCGTTGGTGGATCTGGTGACGTTGCTGCCTGCTCCCGAACGACAGAGCTACGTCGAGACCGGAAGCGCGCAGGTGCTGGACCATGTGATCGTGACGAGCGAGCTGGTTCCGACCGAGACTCGGTTGGTATATGCGCACATGGACTCGGACTTCCCGCTGGTGTATCTGAACGACGCTACGCGGCCAGAGCGGGTGAGCGATCACGATCCTGCGGTGGCGTACTTCTCGGTGCCGCCGATCGCAGGCACGGTGCAACTGCTGACGACGGCGACGCTGACGAAGGTGGCCAGCGGCTATCAGGCTACCGTGACCGTGAAGAACAACGGCACCGGAACGGCCCAGAACGTGCAACTGACTGGAGCGACTCTGGGCAGCGCGACCGGGGCCGCGATTCCGTTGACCCTTGGGGACATTGCACCGGGTGGCGGATCGGTCGTTACCACGGTGATGTTCCCCTCGACGGCGGGAGCGTCGGGCGCGGCTGCTGCAGAACGATATACGGGCAGTTATACTGGCGGGACATTCGGCGGAAGCATCCGCGCGGTTCTGCCATAGTTACCCAGAAACAAGATTCGGACAACACTACTAAACCTAGTAATTAAGGAAAGAAATATGATCAGAAAATCGGCCCTGAGTTTTTCGACGCTTCTATTCGCTGTACTTCTGCTGGTGTCCTCGCGAGCGTTTGGAGACACAATCAACCTGACCTTGAGCAATCCGGTGCAATTTGGCGTTCCGGGTTCTTCCTTGTCTTTTATTGCTACCGTATCTGCTCCGAATACCAACGCGGCGACGGTTTACCTGAATGGCGACAGCTTCGATGTCGATAGCCCGCTTACGCTCGATGACAGCGGATTTTGGGGCAATTTTTTGAGCGTGGATCCGGGTACAAGCATTACCGATCTCCTCTTCACGATCACGATTCCGTCGACTGCTCCGATCACGGACTACTCAGGATTCTTCGCTCTCCTGGGAGGAGCTGACGGTGGTGCACAAGATATCCTTGCATCGACGACATTCAAGGTAAGTGCTGTGCCGGAGCCGAGCAATGTTCTGCTGGTTGCGACCGGGCTTGCTGGGCTGGCGTTTGTGGGCTTCAGTAAGCGGTTCTGCCTTTAGTCCGATGGCGGCAAGTTGCAGACAGCGATGAGCCGCCCTACCCCCTTATACCGTCCTTGTAAAGTATTCATTCCAGACGATTTATTGGTAAAGTTTTCTTTATAAATAGGTTAATCGAGAGAGCCCCGGACAGAGCCGGGGCTTTTTTCGTCTCTCTATCTAGTATAGCGGGAGTAGTGAAATTAAATGCCAAGCTTATGGTGCTGATAATAAATGGTTTAATGGTGTATTTGACTTGACAAGATTTTGACTCTTCGGAAGCTAAAAGCAAATACAGGGGCCCCTTCCCTCGGTTTCGCTTGGGGGAGACTGATGGTTTGCGTGATCTTTTAGGGAAGGCGTCCGTGGTTGGTGGGCGTGACGGGGGTTACGGTGGGGGTGGCGAGGCCGATGAATTCGGTGACAGCGTTGTAGGTGAAGTTGGTGACCCAGATGTTTCCGGAGCCGTCGATGGCGATGCCTCGGGGACCGCTGATGTTGTCGGCTGTGTAGCCGGTGGCGGGGGTGATCGGCGTGCCGGCGGGCGAGAAAGCTGAGATGGAGTTGTTGTTGCGGTTGGCGATCCAGACTCGGTTGGCGCCGTCGATGGCGATGCCGGATGGGGCGCTGAGGCCTCCGCCGGTGTATCCGCCGGTGGGTGAGATGGGCTTGCCGGTTTTATCGGATTCGCCGATGGCGTTGCTTTTGTTGCTGACGAACCAGACGTTGTCCGAGGAGTCGATGGCTACGAGGGTGAGTTCGTTTGAGGCAGTGGCGGAGGTGGCCGACTCGGTGAACTGGGTGGTGGATGAGGGTGGGCTTAGGCGGTAGAGGGCTCGGTTGAGGCCGAGGGTCCAGGCGTGGCCGGTGGAGTCGATGGCGATGCCCGAGTCGTAGGCGTTCATGGGGAACTGGGCTACGGTGGCACCGCTGGAGCTGAGGGCTAGGGTGCGGGAGGAGCCGGAGATCCAGGCGTTCCGGGAAGAATCGAAGGCCACAAAGAAGCAGGCCGCGCCACAGGGATAGGGGGTGGAGGTGATGGGTGTGCCGGAAGAGGAGAAGCGGGAGATGGTGGAGGCTCCGAGGGGGGCAAAATTGACGATCCAGGGGTTGTCGGAAGCGTCGATGGCGACGGAGAAGGGTTGGTTGAGGCCTCCGCCGGTAAAGCCGGACCGATTGGAGAGGATGTTGCCGAGGGGATCGAACTTGGTGAGGGTGTTGCTGGCGTAGGCGGGGACCCAGAGGTTGCCTGCGGAGTCAATGGCTGGGAAGTAGGGGCCGGCCATGTTGTCGGCGAAGAAGGTAAGGGCGAGGGTCCAATCGTTGGGGGCGATGGTCAGGGTGGGCTGATAGATGGGGGTGCTCCCAATGAGGGAGAAGAGCGCGGTGGCGTTGGCGGCAGGGTTGCGAGCGATGTTGAGGACGGCAGTGGCCGTGTCGGTGGGGGCGAAGCCGTTGCTGTCGCGGGCGTAGCTAAAGAGGGTAGAGCAGGGATTGGAGGATCCGGTCGAGTTGACGCAGGGAACGATGAGATTCGCAAGGGCGTTAATTTTGGCTTGAGGGATGACTCCGTTGCCCTGGAGGTTTTGCGAGAGGGCCTGGCTGGTGGTGACATCGACGAGGTTGTTGACGGCGGCGAAGGCATTGGCCAGGCCCTGCTGGGATGCCTGGGTGGGGGCGGAGCTGACGTGGGTGATGTCGCTCACAAAGCCGGCAAGGGCGTATATGCCGGTGACGGTGGAGACTTCGTTGATGTTGATAAATGGCGTGATCTCGCCGATATTGCCGTCGGAGGGGCAGGGGCCGAGGACGAAGATCAGTGAGATGGCATCGTTATTGGATTCTCCGGCCAGGCCGGGATTGCCTGTGGTGGAGAGGAGATAAAGGAGTTGGCCGGGGGAACAGGAGTAATTGGTGTGGTTGAGCCGGAAGCCTCCGGTGGCGTCGGTGAGGATGTAGGTTCCGCGGGAGTCGGTTGCGGTGGTGGGAGTGGAGGATTTGATGAGCGAGATGCTGGGGGCCCGGTAGCCGATGTTGTTGGCAGCGAAGAGATAGACGTGAGCGTTGCCGACGGGCTGCAGGCCGCCGTGGGTTCTGCCCTCGATATCGGCTGGTTGGCTCGATGCGGCGGGAACGGCGGTTTGGGAGATGGGGCTTCCGCAACCGGTGAGGAGTAGGGGAAGGGCGAGTATTGGTAGCAGAAATTTCAAGAGTAAGTAATTGTTTTGATTGGATTAAAGCGCGATGCACGGGGAACTTTGGGGTAAGGATAGCTAAAAGTGGAGGTTGGGGTCTGTCCCACAATCGAGGGATCGATATATGAGCGTATTATTATCAGATAATATGCATCCATTTGATATACATCTGCGTCTTATCTCTAGCACGGTCGGTTGGACCGGTGACAAATATCAGTTTTGGGAGGAATTGCTATGACGATCACTCGATTTACACCGTTTCGCTCGCCCTTGAGCGATGTGGCGTTGTTGCAGAACCGGTTGAACTCGATTTTTCATGACTTTAGCCATCCTGCAGGCGAAAACGAGAGCCTGACGGCAGGGAGCTTTGTGCCTGCGGTAGATGTCTATGAGGATGCTCAGAAGGTGGTTTTGAAGCTGGAGGTTCCCGGGGTCAAGCAGGAGGATCTCGATATTCGCGTTGAGAATCAGACACTTACCGTAAAGGGTGAGCGCAAGTTCGAGGCAGAGGAGAAGGAAGAGAACTTCCACCGAATTGAGCGGCGTTATGGGAGCTTTGTACGGAGCTTTACGTTGCCCCAGTCGGTGGATGCGGATGCTGTATCGGCTACGTATGACGCTGGTGTGCTTTCGATCTCGCTGGGTAAAAAGGCTGAGGCTAAGCCTAAGCAGGTGAAGATCGGCATTGGCTCTGCGGCCGATAAGCCTAAGCAGGTGGAAGCTTCCGCGGCCTAAGTTTTGTCTCTGGTGTTTGGAGCGAGCGGGAGACTAACCGGTCTCCCGCTTTTTTGTATCGAAGGTAGAGGTTAGGATTTCTGCGACGGAATCCGGTGAATTTTGATGGTCAGATGATGGTTAAAGAGAGGTAAAGCATGGCTATTAAGTGGGAAAAGTTGACAGTTAAATCGCAGGAGGCGGTTCAGGCGGCACAGGGTCATGCCGCTGAGAACGGGAATCCGGAGGTGTTGCCGCTGCACCTGATGGCGGCGCTGCTGGAGGATCGTGATGGGGTGGTGATCCCGGTGCTTGAGAAGGTGGGGGTGCCGGTGGAGCAGTTGCTGAGTGGGGTGAACTCGGCGATTGAGAAGCTGCCGAAGGTTCAGGGTGGAGGGCAGCCCGGGTTGTCGTCAGCGTTGCAGAAGGTTTTGGAGCAGGGGTTCAAGGAAGCGGACAACTTTAAGGATGATTACGTCTCGACGGAGCATCTGCTGCTGGCGTTGGCGAGGGCGAAGGGTGATCCGGTGCAGAGTGCGTTGGCGGCTTTGGGGGCGACGCATGAGTCGATCCTGAAGGCGCTGGCCGATGTGCGTGGGTCGCAGCGGGTGACGGACCAGAATCCTGAGGGCAAGTTCCAGGCTCTGGAGAAGTATGCGAAGGATCTGACCGAGCTGGCTAGAAAGGGAAAACTGGATCCGGTGATTGGGAGAGACGAAGAGATCCGGCGCGTGGTGCAGGTGCTGGCGCGTCGGACGAAGAACAATCCGGTGCTGATTGGTGAGCCGGGTGTCGGTAAGACTGCGATTGTCGAAGGGCTGGCGCGCAGGATCTTTCTGGGGGACGTTCCGGACATCCTCAAGAACAAACGCGTGTGCGCTTTGGATCTGGCTTCGATGGTGGCTGGGGCAAAGTTTCGCGGCGAGTTTGAAGAGCGGTTGAAGGCTGTGCTCAAGGAGATTGAAGACTCCAACGGCGAGATTATTTTGTTCATCGATGAGTTACATACTCTTGTGGGCGCAGGCGCTGCCGAGGGTGCGATGGATGCGAGCAACATGCTGAAGCCGGCGTTGGCTCGCGGCGGATTGCGTGCGATTGGCGCGACTACGCTGAATGAGTATCGCAAGTACATCGAGAAGGATGCTGCGTTGGAGCGGCGTTTTCAGGTGGTGTATGTCGGCGAGCCGAACGTGGAGGACACGGTTGCGATTCTGCGCGGGCTGAAGGAGAAGTATGAGGCTCACCATAAGGTGAGGATCAAGGACTCGGCGATTGTGGCGGCGGCTACGCTCAGTCACCGTTACATATCCGACCGGTTTTTGCCGGATAAGGCGATCGACCTTGTAGATGAGGCGGCTGCGGCGCTGGCGATTCAGATTGGGAGTGTGCCGGTTGAGATCGACGATTTGGAGCGGCGGGCGACTTCGCTTGAGATCGAACGTGCTGCGTTGAAGCGCGAGAAGGATGCCGGATCGAAGGAGCGGCTAGTGGTTGTTGAGCGCGAGCTGGCTGAGGTGAAGGAGAAGGCTGCGGGCCTGCGTGCGCGCTGGCAGAAGGAGCGCGGAGCGATTGGCCGGATTGCCGAGTTGAAGCAGCAGCTGGATGGTCTGCGGTTCCAGATGCAGGAGGAGACGCGCAAGGGCAATTTGCAGCGGGCGGCGGAGTTGCAGTATGGCGAGATTCCGAAGCTTGAGGCGGAGCTGCGCGATCTGACGGCGTTGCAGGATGCGGCGGTGCGTGAGGATGCTGCGGAGGCGGCGACGGGTGTTTCGTCGAAGCCGAGCCGGATGCTGAAGGAGGAGGTCGACGAGGAGGATATTGCGGCGATCGTCTCGAAGTGGACGGGGATTCCGGTGAGCAAGATGCTGGAGGGCGAGACGAAGAAGCTGATGCAGATGGAGGATCGTCTGCGTGAGCGTGTGGTTGGGCAGGATGAGGCACTCTGCGGCAGTTTCGAATGCGATTCGGCGTTCGCGTGCGGGCTTGTCCGATCCGAAGCGGCCGATTGGGTCGTTTATCTTTCTTGGGCCTACTGGCGTTGGAAAGACGGAGACGGCTCGTGCTCTTGCTGAGTTTCTGTTCGATGACGAGGCCGCGATGGTGCGGATCGACATGAGCGAGTACATGGAGAAGCATGCTGTGTCGCGGCTTGTGGGCGCGCCTCCGGGATACGTCGGGTATGACGAGGGCGGGCAGTTGACGGAGGCGATCCGGCGACGGCCTTATGCCGTGGTGCTGTTCGACGAGATTGAGAAGGCGCATCCGGATGTGTTCAATGTGCTGCTGCAGGTGCTGGATGACGGGCGCCTGACGGATTCGCAGGGTCGCACGGTCGACTTCAAGAACACGGTGCTGATTATGACGTCGAATATTGGCGCGGATAAGCTGGCGACGGCATGGGCTTCGGGCGAAGAAGGTTTCGAAGAGGCGAAGAGCCGTGTGATGGATGTGCTGCGGCAGAACTTCAGGCCGGAGTTTCTAAATCGCGTGGACGATATTGTTGTGTTCCGGCCGCTGGATGAGTCTCAGTTGACGCATATTGTCGATCTGCGGCTGAAGGATCTGCAGAAGCTGCTGGCTGATCGGAAGATTACGCTGGAGCTGACGGATGATGCGCGGAAGGCGATCTTCAAGGCTGGATATGACCGGGCTTATGGAGCACGGCCTTTGAAGCGGGCGATTCAGCGGATGGTGCAGGATAAGCTGGCGGTGAAGATACTGGATGGTTCCGTGCTGCATGGGGACCATGTGGTGGTCGATGCTGGCAAGGATGGGCTGGAGTTTAAGGTTAGTGGGCGGAAGTGATTCTTTAGTGGTTGGGGCTGGGTCCTTTTTTGGGCTCGGCCCCTTTCTTTGGTTCAAGGAGTCAACGAGAATCGGTGATGCCGATTATCAAGATTTCATCCTTGTCAGCATTGAAATCCTCGCGAATGTGAAGGTGATAACCGCTCTTATATTCACTCATTCCGATTTGGATGAGTAGTTCGCCTAGTTTCACAAGACCGGACGGATTGCCATAAATATAAGGCAGACCATCAACTTCAAAACGGGCAAGGTGTTCGTCGCCCGAATAAGTCATCGATATTCCATCGTGCTTTTTACCCGTAGCTTTTGCGGAACCGTCCTCGAATTCAAATACAAATCGTTTCACCATACCGCCATGATATTCGTAGCTGGTGAGAGTTTGAGGTTTACCCTTTGCGGTCTTGGCACATCGGGCGAAATACAGGGATTCTTCGCTGCGCTCAGAATGACGAGCAAAGGCAACGGCAACGGCAACGACAACGACAGAAGCAGATCCCTACGGGATGACAACTAGAAAGGCAAAAGCAACGACAGCTACAAAAGCAAGTGCAAGAACAACTACAGAAGCAGGTCCCCTTCGGGGATGACAACTAGAAAAGCAAGAACAACTGCAACGGCAACTGCAGAAGCAACGGCAACTGCAACTGCAACGGCAGAGACAGAAGCAGATCCCTACGGGATGACAACTAGAAAGCAAAGGCAAGTGCAACCGCAGGTCCTTCGACTCAGTCATTGCGTTGCAATGACTTCGCTCAGGATGACACTTTTAGGAGTGATCCCCTTTGACTAGGAGATCCACTTGAGGAGGCGGATGACTCCCATGGAGGCGGGTTTGCGGTGGGTGGAGACGTTGGTGCGGTTGGTGATTTCGGCGCGGTTTTTGGCGTAGTAGTCGTGGGCGCGAAGGAGCATCTCTTCGTTGGTGAGCGTGGGGCGCCAGTTGAGGCGCTGCTTGATGCGGGTGGTGTCGAAGACGAAGCTTTCGGCGATCATTTTGTAGTGGTAGGGGCCGAGGGGGGAGATGCGGAGTTTGTGGGCGAGCATCATGGCGGCGATGGTGGGGGTCTTGGGTAGAGAGCGGACCTTGGATTTGCTCCCGGAGGTTTGGATGACTGCTTCGTAGACCTGGCGCATGGACTTTACGTCGTCGGAGCCGATGTGGAACAGGTCGGAGTGGCCGTAGCTGGCGGCCTGGATGCAGGCGGTGGCGAGGTCTTCGGCGTAGATGAATTGGTAGCGGTTGTCGCCCTTGCCGACGACCCAGACGGTTTTGTGGTCGTCGATGAACTCGTAGAGGATGGCGAGGAGTCCGAGGCGGCCGGCGTCCATGATGGTGGGGCAGCGGAGGATGACGACGTCGAGGTCTCTGGTGAAGTCTCGCAGGAGTTGCTCGGCGGCTAGCTTGGATTTGCCGTAGAGCTCGATGGGGGCGGGGGTGTCGCGGTCTTCGTGGACGGGGTGGCCGAGGTTGGAGGCCCAGAGGCAGTTGGTGGAGACGAAGACGAAGGGACGGATGCCGGCGGCGCGGGCGTGTTCGGCGAGGAGACGGGTGGCGTCGACGTTGGAGGTCCAGAGGAGATGCTCGTCGAGCTTCATGCCGTGGGCCAGCTGGGCGGCGACGTGATAGATGGCGTCGAAGCGGTGCTCGCCGAAGACGCGGTCGAGGAGTGCGGGGTCGCGGAGGTCGCCCTGGATGCTGGTGAGGCCGGGGATGGTGTCCTCGTCGGGCTCGAGGTCGATGTTGACGACGGTGTGGCCTTCGCGGAGGAGACGGCGCTTGAGGACTCCGCCGAAGAAGCCGGAGGCTCCGGTGACGAGCAGATGTGACATCAATTCATTTTACGGTGCTGAGTAACTGGAGATGATCTACAACTTACGAGGTAGATATGGGATAGGTAAGTATCAATGGGGAAGGCATTTATACTCGACGCGTTGGGTATTCCCGAAAATGACAGGATCATCTTGAAGAAGACTGCGGTGATTATTGGCGCGGGGCCGGCTGGTTTGACGGCTGGGCTGGAGCTTCTGCGGCGGTCGGATGTGATGCCGATTTTGCTGGAGGCGAGCCAGGAGATCGGTGGGATCTCGCGGACGATCAAGTACAAGGGCAACCGGATGGATATTGGGGGCCATCGGTTTTTCTCGAAGAGCGACCGCGTGATGCAGTGGTGGATTGACCTGATGCCTCCTGAGGTGACTGCGGAGGAAGGTGCTGCGCCGGAGATCAGCTATCAGGGAAAGAAGCGTGTGGTGGCGGTGCCCGCGCATCTGCCGGAAGAGCCGGTGCTTCGCGGGGCGGGGCCGATTGTGCATCATGTGGAGGTGGAGGAGCCGGAGTTGAGGAAGAGGCTGTTCCGCTGGAAGATGCAGCAATCCTGCTGGCTGCTGAGCCTCCGAACTCGGATTTGGTGATGCTGATTCGTCCGCGGAAGAGCAGGATTTATTATCTGCGGAAGTTTTTTGATTATCCGATTACGCTGACAGCGACGACGCTGAGGAACCTTGGGCTAGTGAGGACGTTCAAGGTGGGGATGAGTTATTTGAAGTCGCAGGTGAGCCAGATTAGGCCGGAGAAGAGTCTCGAGGATTTTCTGATCAACCGGTTTGGGCGGCAGCTTTATCTGACGTTTTTCAAGAGCTATACGGAGAAGGTGTGGGGAACTCCGTGCGACGAGATTTCGGCGGAGTGGGGAGCGCAGCGGATCAAGGGGCTGAGTCTGACGACGGCGGTGAAGCACTTTTTGAAGAAGACCTTCAGCGCGCCGAAGAAGGGGGATCTCTCGCAGAAGGGTACGGATACGAGCTTGATTGAGCGGTTTATGTATCCGAAGTTTGGGCCGGGGCAGCTGTGGGAGCATGTGGCGGACCAGATTGTGGAGAAGGGCGGCGAGATCCACATGGGTTGGAAGGTGGATCGGATTCACTGCGAGGGCGACCGGGTGGTGTCGATCGACGCGGTGAATGATGCGGGGGAGACGAAGACGTTTGCGGGGGATTACTTCTTTTCGACGATGCCGATGCGGGAGCTGGTGCAGGCGATGGATGCTCCGGTGCCGGCGAATGTGCGCGAGGTGAGCGAGGGGCTGCAGTATCGCGACTTTATTACGGTGGGGCTGCTGGCGGATCGGCTGAAGGTGAAGGAGCTGGATGGCGGTCTGCTGAAGGATACGTGGATCTATGTGCAGGAGCCGGATGTGCTACTGGGACGGTTACAGATCTTCAATAACTGGAGCCCGTATCTGGTGGCAGGACCCGACGAAGGTTTGGATTGGGCTGGAGTACTTCTGCTACGACACGGATGACCTGTGGAAGATGCAGGATGAGGACCTGAAGCGGTTTGCGATTGCTGAGGTGGCGAAGATCGGGATTCTGAATCCTGAGGATGTGAGCGATGGGCACGTGGTTCGGGTGCCGAAGACGTATCCGGCTTACTTCGGGACGTATGACCGGTTCGATGAGCTGCGGGAGTTTACGGATGGGTTCGAGAATCTGTTTCTGGTGGGGCGGAATGGGATGCATAAGTACAACAACCAGGACCACAGCATGCTGACGGCGATGACGGTGGTGGATGGGATCGTCGCTGGCCATGTGGACAAGGCGGCGCTTTGGGGGATCAATACCGAGCAGGAGTATCACGAGGAGAAGAAGTAGTTTTTGTCTGGGCGGCGGAAGGCTTAACACCGATTTGCACCGATGGCGCCGATTTTTCTGGCGGCTGCGGATGTTTCGCGGAGGACACGGATTAAAGGCTTTGATGTTTGGGTGAGGTGTTGGCTTGGCGAGGTGGGGATGAGGGTGGAATTGCGTTAAGATTCTTCTCGGGGGCGAGGAGGAGCTATGAGCGACGGGCGCGAGGAACGGGAAGAGCAGGAGCAGCGGCGACGGTGGGAAGAGCAGGAAGATCGAGATGATCGGTTGGAGCGGGGGCGGCGCGAAAAGGAGCGGGAGTGGGAGGATTGGGAGGACTCGTAGGGCTTTTTCCGGGTGTTGTGGGAGCGCTGATCGAACCAGTAGAAGCAGGTCCCCTTCGGGGATGACAAACAAGAAAAACAACGACAACGACAACAGCAGATTCCTGCGGGATGACAACAAGAACTGCGACTGCAACAACTTCGGCGACAACAACTTTAGCGGGAAAAGCGACGGCAGATGAGGGCCGGATTAGGAGGCTATGGTTCCTTGATGGAAGAGGAGCTGCCAGCGGTTGTTGCGTTTGACCCAGAGGGAGGAGTGGTGGGAGGTGGAGGTCGCGGTGGTGATGTGGTAGGTGGCGAGGGCGACTCCATCGGCTAGCGGCGTCACGTAGAAGTGGCTCATGGTGGCAGCGCGCGGGGTGCTGGTGACGAGTGCGTTGGTGAGTTGCTGGAGGTTGAAGATACGGCCTGAGGTACAGAACTCCTTGAAGTCTTCGGCGAGCAGGCTGGTCAGGGCGCGGCGGTCAGGCTCGCGGTCGGGGTGCAGGAGGCGTTCTTCCAGGGAGTGGAGGTGGTCCTGAAGCTCTGACGTGGTCATGGTGCATTGTAAGACGTTGGGTCTGGCGGGGCGGTTTCATCTTGTGAGGTAAAAAAAATGGCTGCCCCGAGAGCTCGGGACAGCCATTTGGTTGTTGTAACGATGCGGGTTAGAATGTGAATTTGGCGGCTAGCTGGAAGATTCGCGCTGGTTGGGCGGTGGTTGCGAAGCCGAATGTGCTGGAGTTTAGACCGGTGGTAAAGCCGTTGAAGTTGGGGTGGTTGAAGATATTGAAGGCTTCAAAGCGGATGTTGAGCTTGAGCTGCTCCCATATGGGGAAGGTGCGGGTAAGGGAGGCATCTACATCATAGTAGGCAGGTTGACGGAAGGCGTTGCGACCGAGATTACCGAAGGTTCCGGTAGCGTTCGCCGCAAAGGCGCCAGCTGACTTGGCCGAGAGGTATTGGCGGTTGCCGGCAGCCGCCTGAGTGATCTTCGTATGAGAGTAGACGGCCTGGGGGTTGACGAGGTTGGGACGGTCGAGGGCGATACCGGTGAGGGAGTTGTCTGTACCGGTGGTGACGTTGAGGACGGCACCGCTCAGGACACGGACGAGCGGGGCGATCTCCCAGCCGTTGACGAGAGCACCCGTTACGCCGTGGAGGCTGGAGAAGTGAGAGCCGGCGATGAAGGTGGTGTTGAAGATATGACGGACATCAAAGCCGCACGCGGCGCGGTCCAGACGGGGGTTGGAGGGATTCTGGTATGAGGGCCCGGTGACGTCGCCATTGGCGTCGCCGTTGCTGATGCAGTGGGACCAAGTGTAGTTGGCAAGGAAGCTGAAGTTGTTGGCCATGCGGTGCTGGATAGCGGTCAGAAGGCCGTTGTAGCTGGAGTTGGCACCGTCATCGATGATGGTCATACCGGTGCTGTAGTAAGCGCCCTGAACGGGATTGGCCAGAGCGAGCCGAGTGCGCTGCGCGGTGTTGGAGGTGCTGGAGCAAGCTTTTCCGGTTCCGGGAGAGATGGTAAGGGCTCCGCAGGAACCAGGCCCGGTCCAGTTACCGGGGATGTAGATGGCCGGATTAGGCGACTGTCCGAGCCAGAGGTGCGAGGTCTTGTTGCCAAGATAGTTGATCGAGAGGTTCCATCCGCTGCCGAGATCCTGCTGGACGCTGGCGGTCCATTGATTGACCACGGGAACGTGAACGTTGCGAGGAACGAGGATAAAAAGCCCGGCGGTGGGGAAGGTGGCGCTGGCGTTCGGGGGGAAGACTCCGGGGAAGGGGTTTCCGCCGGGATAGCCGCTCCAGGGGCTGGCGAAGCTGATCTGGCCGGTGAGGTCGATCTCGTTGACGACGGGAGGATTGGAGGTCATACGCTGCGTCGAGTAGAGGCCCGGGGAGTCGTACATGATGGCTCCGCCGACGCGGAAGACGGTCTTGCCGTTGCCGGTGGGATCGAAGGTTGCGCCGAGGCGCGGAGAGAAGTTGGCGACACGGTTATCGACGAATGATTTGGGGATGCCAGGGTCGCCGTAGTAGAAGGAGCCCGCCGGTGCGTTGGGGTAGACGATGCTGTGCTGGTTGGCGTTGAAGGCATTCTGATCGAAGACGCTGCCGCGTGCCAGTTGATCGGTGGGAACGAAGTAGGGCTCCCAGCGCAGACCTCCGCTGACGGTGAGTCGCTGAGTAGGGTGCCAGGTGTCCTGCGCATAGAGACCGAAGATGTTCTGACGGAAGTTGGTGATCTGCGCGCGGCTCTGGCCGAAGGCGTTTTGCTGACCGGTCATGTAGTCGATGAGCGGTTCGCCGACGTTGCTGTTCTTGACGCCGCTGAGACCGCCGTTGAAGCTGAAGTTACCGTTCTGGAGATAGCCGGCGTTGCTGTTTTGGGCAGCGCGGATGTACTCGCCTCCGAAGGCGAATTGGTGCTTGCCATGGACCCAATCGACGTCGTCGACGAAATGCGTGGTTTGCGTGTTGAAGTGGCCGGGGGAGCAGGTACCGCAGCCAATAGAGAAGCCGTTCGAGATGGCAAGGCGGAAGTGCCGCAGGGAACGTAGGTGAAGATGTTGACTCCGACGGCTTGTGCGTTGATGCCCCCTGCCGTTGGTCCACGATTGTCGCGGCGACGGGCGAATCCGCCGTGGAAGGTATTGACGATCTTGGGCGAGACGATGAACGTGTGACCGAGGGTGTAGTTCATGACGCGCTCGTCGTTACCGGCGGTCGTGGTGAGGAGCAGGTTGTTGGGCTGGAAGAAGGCAGGCGCGAAATAGTCGGTGACGTAGGCGCGGAAGAAGACATTCTGGCGCCCGCTGATGGTGTAGTCGACGCGGCCGATGAACTGGTCTTCGCGGTTGATGGCGGGAAGCGCGATCTGAATGAGACCGGAGACCGGATCGGCCTGTGCGAGCGGAATGAGTTTGTTCAGAGCCTGGGACTGAGGGCTGAGGCTGCTGGCGGGCAGCTTACGAGTTGCTGTAATGTCGGCACCCGTCACTGGATCAACAAGGGACTTGCCGGCGGCAATGGTGGACTGAGAGCAGCTTCCAGTTTTGGGCTGCTGACTGAAGTCGCCTAGGGCCTCGGCAGCGGTGGGTACGCAGAGATTGGCGGCGTTGGTGGACTGCGATTCGCGTGTGCCTTGATAGCCGCCGAAGAAGAAGAGCTTGTCGCTGATGATCTTGCCGCCGACGGTGCCTCCGAACTGGTTGCGGTGGAGGGTGTCCTTGGTGGTTGCGAAGAAGTTATTGGCGTTGAAGTAGTTGTTGCGGAGGAACTCGAAGACGGTGCCGTGCCACTGATTGGTGCCGGAGTTGGTGACACCGTTTGACGAGTGAACCGGGGTGAAGACCGTTACGGGCGGGCATCTTTGGCCATTCCGGTCTGGCTTTATCGGCCACCGCGCACTCCATCGTGGCGTTGAGCAGCGCGCTGGCGGATGAAGCACTGTCGCGCGGTTTTGCCGGCGCTGCCCTCGCCAGCGTTGCTAGCAGGAGTGACCCAACGAGTTTCGATAGCGCACAGCGCATGGAGTTGTGCCCGCGGCGCCAACCGCGATTGAGCAAACTTGCTGGAAACACTCGTCGCCTGACGAATGACCAGGGGTGGCAGAGGACAGGCCAACACACAGGCTCGGATTATAGAGACAGGATCTGCCCGAGCGGGGCGAACTCTAAGCAAACCCCGGCCGCCAAGCAAGATGAATCCCGCTGTTGCACAATCGGCGATCCGGCCATCCGCTTCATAGGGCAGGCTCCCGCCTGCCGCATTCTGTAAGCGGCAGGCGGGAACCTGCCCTACAAGCGCGCCTCAGCCCGCCGACGCCGACAATCGCACGACGAACTGCTCGA
>CAVTYC010000006.1:0-739661 GCA_963738855.1 uncultured Acidobacteriaceae bacterium
GCTTCGTATGCTGCTTCATTTTCTTGTGCATTCTTCCTAGTCAAATTGCCCATGCCAACATCTTTGGTCAGGTGCAGGGCATCGTTCACGATCCTCAGCACCGCCCGGTCAGCGGAGCGAAGATCGTTATCCGTGCTTCGCATTCTGATTTCACTGCGTCGGGGCAAACCAATCAGGATGGTGGTTTTAGCTTGTCTGCGATTCCACTCGGAGAGTACATCGTCACAGTCAGCCAGGCTGGATTCAGTACCGTTGAGCAAACAATTACGCTCGCGTCGAATACCTCGCCTATTCTGCATTTCGAATTGCAGGTCGGAAGCATAAAGCAATCAGTCACTGTCTCTGCTCAAGGCGGAACAGTGAATGTTGATTCTGTAACGCCGACCACCCTTGTAAGCCGCATTGATATAGAGCAAACGCCGCAGGAGCAGCGCGGACTAACAGCTTGCAGATGATTACCAATTTCGTGCCGGGTGCCTACATCACTCATGACATGCTCCACATGCGCGGTGGCCATCAGGTGAGTTGGCAGATCGATGGGGTTCAAATTCCAAACACCAACATCGCAAGCAACCTCGGGGCGCAGATCGATCCGAAGGATATCGACTATTTGGAAGTTCAACGCGGAAGCTACCTCCGACGTCGGCGGCAGGACCTATGGCGGCGTCACGTCGTACCGAGGACTGGATTTGAGCGCAATAACGAGGGCGAGGTCCTGCTGAGCCTTGGCAGCTTCTTCCAGACGAACAATCAGATCAGCTTTGGCAGCCACACGGAGAAGTTCGCATACTACACAAGCCTGAACGGAAATCGGAGCGACTACGGTCTTTCCCCTCCAGTGGCCCAGCCGTATCACAACGCGGCTAACGGCTATGGTGGTTTTGGTTCGTTCATTTATAACCGGACGCCGCAGGATCAGTTCCGGTTAGTGACGCAGTTGCGGACCGACTATTTTCAGATCCCCTACGATCCAGATCAAAACAGCGCGGAGAACCAGTTGTATGACTCCAGCGGCCTGCGCGACGGGCAGCATGAGACCGATGGCTTTGTCGACTCTACGTGGGCTCATACGTTCGAGCTCTTCAACATTGCTGCAGGTATCGCCCTTCTATCACTACAACCGCGCAAACTATCAGCCAGGCATCAACGATCTGCCGGTTGCGACTACATCTGATCGCACGTCAAACTATGCCGGAGCGCAGGGATCGATCACAAGTCAGATTACCCGGCACACCCTCCAGGCAGGTTTCTATGGGTTTGGCCAGCATGACAGCTATATCTACGGCTCCATTTTCAATGATGGAGCTATCCGAACTTCAAGATCAACGATTCGGCGACCGGCGGTATCGTCGAGCAGTTTATCTCCGACACCTATAAAGTGACGCCCTGGTTGACCGTGATCGGCGGCCTGCGAGCATCACAATTCCGCAGCTCCTTCAGCGAAAACGAGGTGAACCCTCGGGTCGGAGTCGCTCTCCAGGTACCTAAGCTCAACTGGGTCTTCCGCGGCTTCTACGGACGCTTCTACCAGCCGCCGCCGCTTCTGACTGCCTCCGGACCGATCGTCGATTACGCCAACAGCCAGAACACAACGTTTCAGCCGCTGCACGGTGAGCGCGACGAAGAGCATCAGTTCGGAGTGCAGATTCCTTTCCATGGGATGGCTCCTCGACGCAGGCACCTTCAAGACGCGAGCCAACAACTTCCTCGACCATTCCAATCTGGGTGAGTCGAGCATCTACTACCCCGTCACCATTGACGGTGCGCTGGTTCAGGGATGGGAGTTGACGCTTCGCTCTGCTCGGCTGTGGCACGGCGGTCAGGCGTACCTTACCTACTCCAACCAGATCGCGAAACAGCGGGGTGCGATTACAGGTGGCCTTGTTTGCTATCCGATCGCCTCACCCGATTGCGTAGCAGATTTTACCTACACACCGCTTACGACGATCAGCGCAAGACCTTAAACGTTGGATACAACACACCATTGCCTTTCCGAACATTTGCGTCGACCAACGTGTACTACGGTTCGGGCTTTCACAATGGTTCTCCCAACGGCCAATATCCAGGCGACTATCTGCCCGAGCATACGACCTTCGATCTCTCCGTTGGCAAGAATATTGGCGAACGTACCACCGTTTCCGTCAATGCGCTGAACGTAGCCAATAGGAGAGTGCTGTTGGAGGACCACTTTTGGTGGATTTCCACTATAACGATCCGCGCGAGATCTATGGCGAGGTTCGCTTTCGCTTCCATTACTAAGACATGAAAATCTGCGTCAAATGGCTGGAGAAGCCATGAAAGTCACGTCACCTTCAAAGACACCCGGAGCTTCGCTCTAAGAGCTTTACGGATGGACGCTGGCAGGTATCACTGAATGGCCAGTTAGCAAACGGGTTTACGGGTCAGACAATGTAAGTGCTCGCGGTAGGGAATGAGATAGTGCGAAGGAACGGATCGTCGGCGTTCCAACCGCTTCGTATGCGAGTGTTTCGGTGAAGAATAGGATGGAAACCGGATATGGAACAACTCACTCAGCTTCGCAGGGATGCAGTCGCGCCATCCACTTGCCCCGTGCTGACAAGAACAAATCGGAGTGTGGTGTGGCTTCAGTCCATCACAATTGGCTGGATGCTTGTGGAGTGTATCGGGGCTATCATCGCGGCGCGCCGGGCGCACAGCGTCGCACTGCTCGCCTTCGGCTCCGACAGTCTGGTGGAGTTGCTTTCGGCGACGATTGTGCTCTTCCAATTCACGCGCATCTTCCATATCAGCCGGGAAAGAGCAGCACGAATGGCTGGCGGTCTTCTCTTCGTGCTGGCAGGAGTGGTGGGATTGATCGCGTTCGTGGCTCTGGCGGGAAGAGTAAAGGCGGAACGGAGTCTACTCGGCATCTCGATTACTGTTGGAGCGTTGCTCATCATGCCGATACTCGCGCGGCTGAAGCGAAGAAAGGCCCTCGAAACCGGCGACCGCGCACTGGCGGCCGATGCAGTTCAATCGGCTACATGCGCGTATCTGGCAGCACTTACCCTTGCCGCGCTTGCAAGCCTTCTTTCCTTTGTGGTGGCTCGATCCCGTTGCCGCCCTCTGCGCGATTCCGTTCCTCATTGTGGAAGGACGGCGCGCATTCCGGGTGAGAGCTGCGGTTGCTGCTGAACATGCGATAAATAAAGTGTCCCAGACGCAATGCGCTCTCTCTAGAGCGTTCCTTTCGTGGGGTGCCACTGATCGTCAAGCAGTAGCACATGTTGGCAGCGAAGCGCTAAACGGGGCAGGCAAAAATGCAGGGCGGCATCAATTTTTTGTGTGCCGCCCTTTATTTGCGTTGCCGTTTTTTGCCGCGATTAGAAATTGAATGATATTTGCCCGGTGAACGCACGTGGTGAAACGTAGTGCGTTCCCGAAAAAGTGGAGAGGAAGTTATAGAGCGCGTACTTATTCGTGATGTTCGTTGCGGTCAGGCGAAGGCCAACCTTGTACTCGTCGCCATGAAGAAGGTTGTCTTCTCCGATCGCGAGGTCAAAGAGGTTTCTTGGAGCGATTCGCGCTGGGTTATGGTCGTCATCCGAGGTGTTGGGCGCGGGGATGCTGATGAGAGTCGATGTAAGGCCAGCCGCATCGCACTGCGTAAAGCCTGAGGTTGGTGTAGCTCTCACGCCGTCGCAGGCTAGACCTGCCTGGAACTGCTGGTCGGGCGTAAGGCCGCTCAGGTCAATTCCCGGCTGGCCATTTGGAAGGGTGATGGAGGTGGTTGTGCAGCGGGTGTTGGCGCCAATGACGTTATAGCAGGGCGCCGAACCTGCGACTGAGACCGTTGTCATAACGCCAGTTGAAGCCGAACCACATGCTTTGGCGAAAGGGCAACGTGTACTGCAGGTGCGTGGTCTGGTTGAATTTCTCGTCGTGATCGATGCGGAACGGCAAACCTCCCGGCGTGCTGACGGTTGCCCCTACGCCGCCGATCTGCGGGTTGAAGAAGCGGGCGGCTACCGACGACATCACGACGGAAGGCACTGAAGCCATGCGTCGGGGGAACGCTGGCGCGTACCGCGTAGCCGGGGATCTTGGAACTCGCCCACTCGATGGGAAAGGTGATCGGCGTGCTGCCCAGCACGCTGAAATCATACGCCAGATGCGTGTACTTCCAAATGTACTCTGCATCGATGACGAAGTATTTTCCGAAAGCTTGCTGAACGCCGGCGTGGAACTCGTTGCGCCAACCGGGCCGCAGCGGCTGGGTGAGGCATGGATAACCCTGAATGGTGGCCATCAGATCGCTAACCACCGAGTCGCTGCAGCCCTTGCTTGCCAGCACCAGGTTTTCGTTGAATGGCGTCTCGAGCGTACGGGCGTAGGAAATCCGCAGCACAGTATTGGTCGGCTTGATGTTGTAGGCGATCCCCAAACGAGGTTCTACTTGATTGGCGGTGGTGAGGCCATCGTAATGGTCGAATCGTATGCCAAGATTGAACGACCAATTCTTGACGATAATATTGTCCTGGAAGAAGAGGGCCAGTTCGCGTACGTCCGCATGTCCGCGGAAAGCGTACAATGCGCTGGCCCCGCTCGAGCAACCTGGAAGCGGCGATGTGAAGGTCAAGTCAATACACGCGAGCACGGGATCGTCGTTCGGGCTCGACAGGGAGCGTGGGATCAACGATGCCAAACGTATCCTGTTCCGTGAGGATCGTGTCCTCATAGAGGATCCCAGCTTTGATGTTGTGAATGCCCTTTTAAATACGAAAGACTTGCGCGCCCGCCCACATTGGTCAGCCGGCGACTCTGTCCGATGCTCTCCGATTGAAGGTCCGGCGCGAGATCGGCCAATGGATTGTCGCTCGGATAGTAGTTGTATTGGTCCTGCCGGACGAAGCTCCCGAGCGTGAAGACCGTGTTCGGATTCAAAAGATGCGTCCAGGTAGGGGCGATGTTAAAGGTTCGAATCTTCGAACGTTGATCTTGCGCGCCCACCGGCAATCCATTGGGGCCGAGGCCACCGTTGTCCACCACCAGTCCCGACCATGCGTCGGCGGTTTGCGCGTCAAAAGAATTGGGCGTCTGGAACCAGGAGCGGGTGAAACCGAAGTTGACGTTGATGGTGTCGGCTTGCGAGGGTTGGTCAGATCAATACGATCGAAAATGTTCTCTTCGTTGCCGTGTCGTGATAGACCTGAAACTCGGGTCCATCGAGAAATCTGCCGGTGTTCAGCCCGCTAACCGCAATGAAATTGCCCCATTTCTCCCTTCCATAGGAAAGGTCGAAGCCTCCATTGGTGGTGCCAAAGGTGCCGTAGGAAGCTGTGATATCGCCGTGCGGTTGAGTGACGCCTAGCCCCGAGCGAGTGGTGACGTCGATCACGACGCTGGTCTTGTCGCCGTACTCGGCAGGAGGCGCGCCTTCGATCACCTCCATCGATTGCACGGCGTCGAGCGGTATTTGGTTCGAGAATACCTTGCTTTGCTGGTCGGTGATGGGCTGGCCATCGAGCGAGAACGAGTTCGACGCGTGATCCCCCAGGCCGTGAAACAGACCGTTGGAGTCGGCCGAAATGCCGGGCGAAGCCAGCGTGACCAGAGAGCTTAACGATGACGACTGGCTTTCCAGCGGCAGCTTATCGAACAGCCCGCGATCGATATCGGTGTGGGTGGTGGGTTCATTTTCGATCAGGTCGGAACCGGTTTCTACGGTGACGCTGGTGGAAGTCGTCTCGACACCGAGCCGAATTGACACCGTCACAGGCACACCGGAGGCAATGTCTACCGTTTGAGTCGCGGTACTGAAGCCGGTCACGCTAAAGACGAGGCGGTAAGGATTAAATGGAACGTTATAGAAGTGATACGTTCCGGCCGCGTCCGTCTTCGTTGTGCGCTCGTATCCGCTGACGGGATTCAAAAGCTGGACGGTGACGCCGGGTACAACCGCTCCGCTGGGGTCTGTCACGGTGCCAGTTAAATTGCCTGAGGTGCCCTGGGCCAGTGCTTCAGTGACAAGCAGAGCCAGTGAGAGGAGAAGTAACGAAAGTCGAGTAAGAGTAGGCCTGCACATATAGGAATAACTCCTGTCGAGCTCGAATGAGCATCGTGCTGAAAAGCGCTGTCGCGTGCCAAAGGGGGCACGAAATCACAGGGAGGACAGGTCCTTTAAATTGTTCTGAAGAATCCTGACGCCTGCAGGGAACTAAGCGCAGTTGTGGTCAGCAGGAGGTGGGCGGCTGGCCATCTCGAATCGCCACCGGAAGATTCGCTGAGCATCGGCTGCGACAGAATCCAGGGCGTGGACGTGCAGCATCGGGGCAGGAGCAGAGTGTAGTGACACGGGCAAGGCGGAATGCATCGCTACACAAAGCGGACAATGGTCGGCGGGGGGCCGGACCGTTATTGCGCGAGTGCTGCTTTGTTGAAGAAAACTCGGCATGCGTGTGGAAGGCCTGGACCGTACTCATCACGCAGACCACGAGGACGCAGGCAATCGCAATCAGGCGCAGCCATAGGGGCCACTCCCGATCCCTTCGTCCGCGTTGGAACAAATTTTGCATTGACCGCCGCTATGGTTACAGGTTTAGCACACTTCAGCTGTCATGGCCAAATAGAATACCGTCGGCGTTGGCCCGGGAAAGATCACCTCCCATCCCGAGGCTTGGGTCGAATCGACACCCAAGCCATCATGCGACCTCGAGTGTTCCGTTGGGTCTTAGTAACTAAGCGAAGGCAACAAATCACGGATGCGATTGTGCTAACCATGCCCCGATAATCAATAAAATCAATACGAACAGAAGAATCAAACTCAGTTTTTCTCGTCTACTCCAGACAATCCTCTGGAGTCGCCGCCGGCGCAGCTTTTTTCCGACACTTCTCCACCTCGGATAAGCCATGGATCATTTCGACCTGGGAGCATGAGGTTTTGGATCTCACAAGAATATAGCCGAGAAGTCAACAATCATTGCCCGACTCATCTCACGCCCTGAAGCATGATAGGCAGTGACTTGAGAGCGATAAACGGGTTATGGCGAGTTTGAAGGTCGGAGATCAGTTGGTCAAAAATGCGACCGATGCTATTCATTCAAGGGGACAAACTCCAGGTGCAAGAGGCACAAACGCAAGTTCGCTAACCGCAGCGGCAGTTGAGCACCCTAAATAATTCCATTGGCGATTGCTCTGAGGACTGCCTGGGTACTATCCCGGATACCCAATTTGGACGGGATATTGGAGCCTTGGCTCTTGACTGTCCCCTCGGAGAGATAGCGAGCGCCCTACAGGACAACTCATCCAGTGGGTGAATCATTGCAGAATAAAGCGGCGAAGGAAGGTGGAAGGTGTCGGAGTGCAAAAGACAGAGCCCGCTGTTCAGTGAGCGACTCGACTCTCATCAACCAATCCGCAATAGTAAGTAAAGAAGCGCATCTGTCCAGAATCACTCGCGTCGCTAGCTCCTCCCGTTGACCTGCACTGGAACGACCAAGGTCTCCTTGCGACCTCGTTTGGGAGCCGTACTTGCCGTTATCTCAATTTTATATTAGCTTACCATTATGAAATATTTAGCTATAACTAATTTTTTGATTAGGAATAGCTCAGGAAAGAGGCGGCTCTCCCTGGCCTTGGTTCTGTTTTTCTGCCAGATGGCTGTTATTTCTTCTGGCCACGGCCAAAGCGGCACCTCCAGCGCCTTGACAGGAGTGGTCATGGACAGCTCCCGCGCTGTGGTCCCCGGGGTAGCCGTGACCGCAAGAGACGTAAATACTGGGGCAATCCGGACCGGCCAGAGCGACGGCAGCGGGCGATTTCTCTTTGCCCAGGTAAATCCCGGAACCTACCAGCTCGAGGTAGCGGCACCAGGCTTCGCGACGCAGCATTCCCCGCCTATCGTTGTTGCCGTAGGCCAGACCGCGACAGCAAATTTTACTCTTTCACCGGCGGGGGCAAGTCAGGCGGTCGAGGTCAATGCACAGTCTGCGCTGATGAGCCTTGAGAATCCGAACACCTCCACGACTCTCGATGCAAAGACTATCGCCAATCTGCCGAACCCAGGTCAGGACCTCACCTACGTTGCCCAGTTCGCTCAGGGTGCGCTGATGAATACAGCCGGTTCGTCGAACGACGCGAAGGCTGCAGGGGGCTATGGCAACGTCGAGTTCAACGGCCTGCCTGCAACCTCGAACGGTTATATCGTCGACGGGTTCGATGCGAATGACCCGTTTCTCGGCCTCAACATCGGACTTTCGACCAACCTTGTCATCGGCCTCGACGCGCTCCAGGAAGCGACCGTCAATACGAACTCCTATGCGGTCGATCAGGGCCGTTACGGCGCCTCGCAGGTGGACTACTTCACCAAATCAGGGACAAATCAGTTCCATGGCGACGTGTATTCGATCTGGAACGGCTCACTGTTTAACGCTACCGACTACTTCCTGCATGCGAATGACACCCCGGGAAACATTGCCAGGAAGCCTCGTTCGACGGTGAACCAGTTTGGCGCGAGCGTAGGCGGTCCCATCCTCCGAAACAAGCTCTTTTTCTTCGCACACTACGAAGGAATCCGCATCGCCCTCCCGATTGTTGCGCGCAGCACGGTGCCCTCGCCCGCTTATCAACAGTATGTTCTGCAGCAGCTCCCGCTGGGCGGCACCGACCCCGTGAATGGAACGGTACTGCCTTCCCAGGCGGCAGAGGTGAACTTCTACCGCAATATGTTCAGCCTTTACAACAACACGGCGGGAACGCCAACACCCGTTCTGTCTTGTCCGCTCGATGCCAACGGCGCTCTGCTGCCGGGCACACAAACCGCATCAAACCTGTTCAATGGCAGCGGTTGTGCCAACATTCGCACCCAGTCGCTCAACAACAGCGACAAGGAAGACCTGATCGTACTGAAGATCGATCACACGATCAATGCGAAGGACAACATCTGGTACAAGTTTCAGCAGGACACCGGCCTGCAGGCTGCCTACACGGACCCGATCAACTCCATCTTCAACGCGTACTCGCCGCAACCGCAGCGAACCGGCGTCGTCGGCTACACGCACCTCTTCACGCCGAGTCTCGTAAATCAGTTCAACCCTGGTGCAAGCTGGTATTCAAGCCTCTTTCTCCCTAACAACTATGCGCAGGTACTGCAGACGTTCCCGATCGTCCTTGCAGGAGGTAGCTCGAACGCTCCCTTCACCACAGTGGGCGGCAACAACCAGACCTATACGCAGGGTCGCAAGGTGACGCAGTGGCAGATCAATGACAACTTGATTTGGACCCGCGGGCGTCACAACATGAAGTTCGGCGTGAACACTCGCCGGCTGGATGTGAGCGACTACGACCTGGGTGAGGGTGTCGTACCAACGGTGATCTACAACGATCTCGCGCAGTTCACCTACGGGGCTGCGTCGACGGTAACGCGGGCTTTTCCTGTCACACAAAAAGAACGAATCGCCAACGGCAATCTGGACATGTATGCCATGGATACGTTCCGAGTCAGCCAGAAGCTGACCCTGATCGCCGGATTGCGGGCGACATGGAACACAAATTTTACGAATCAGCATGGACAGTTTGCCCGCCCTGCAGGCTCGTTCCTCGATATGAACCACGAACTGACGCAGCCTCTGAGCCAGGCGATCCACACAAACGTGAGGAATCTCTTTCCGGACACTCCACTCATCAGTTGGCAGCCCCGTGCTTCGGTCGCGTACAAGCTTTCAGAGAAGACGGCATTGCATGCAGGCGGGGGCGTCTTCAACGACATCATCCCCGCACAGGTCGCTGATTTCGGAGCGATGAATCCTCCGTATGCACCCGTCTTTGTTGGCGGAATAAATGGTCAGGTCGGCGGGATCGGCATTGCGCCGGGAGTGCCAGGCAGCGCAGTCGATGCGACCGTACTGGCAAATCAATTGTTTCAGGGCACCTTCCAGACGAACGGCAATCCCTGTGCGGGAGTGGCCCCGGATGCGCCAACATGTCCTCTAGCCGTCAACCTGAATACCTTTCCCAGCGGAAGACTGAAGACGCCTTACTTCCTGCAGTGGGGCCTCGGCGTCGAGCGAGAGTTGGGCGCTCGCGGATCTCTTCGCGTGGACTATGTAGGAACTCGTGCCGTTCATGAGCCCTACCAGGTCCAGCTCAACGGATATCAAAACGTCTGCGATGGATGCTTTGCGCCGTTCGCTTACAACAAGCCGCTCGACCCGCGCTTCGGCAACGTCAATGAGTTCCGCACCGACGCTGGTAGCAACTACACCGGGCTTCAGACCAGCGTCACGAAACAGTTTGCCGGGCTTACGCTGCACGGCAACTACACCTACAGCCACTGTCTCGATGAGATCTCGAACGGAGGACTTCTCCCCTTCTCGAGTCTCGGCATCATCTCTCCCTTGCCGGGCGATCTGCGTCGCGAGTACGGCAACTGCGACTATGACATTCGGCACAACATCTCCGCATTCGGGATCTACGAGGTCCCGTTTCACTCGAGGCATGCCATCCTGAATCGCGCTCTGGGAGGCTGGCAGGTTTCGCAGACCGCAATTCTTCACAGCGGCGTGCCGTTTAGCGTTCTGAGTGCCCCCTACACGGCGAACAACAAAGGCATCTTTCAGGGCAGCGGGCCCCAGTATGCGAACCGTGTTCCGGGTGTGCCGCTCTATCGCAAGACACCCGTCTCTGGAGTGACACAGACAGGAGCGCGGCAGTGGTTGAACCCGGACGCCTTCGCTTCTGTCGTCGATCCAAGTACGGGAGCCTGCGCGGGTGGCGATTCACCTGCAAATTGCCAGTTCGGCGACTCTGGGCGCAATCAATTTCGCGGCCCTCACTTTACGTACTCGCAGCTTTACCTGACCAAGAAGATCCTGATCACCGAACACGTTACCTTCCGCTTCGACACGCAGTTCTTCAACGTCTTCAATCACGCCAACTTGTCGTTGCCCTCCAATCAGGCGGGGACACCAGGCAAACCAGCGACACAGACGGGCTTTGGTGCGATCTCGAGCACGATTTCGCCACCTACAGGGCTGCTCGGTGTGGGCCTGGGAGGCAATAGCTCTCCACGCAGTATCGCGTTTCAAGGACGGATTGAGTTCTAGATCCGCTCTTCCTGAGGTGCAAAAAGATTGTGCCCCGACGGTCCCTCCCGTAAGACCTAGTTTGCCCAACATACGATATCAATTGGTGAAAACAGTCAGTATGGAGTGACCGGCGCCGATGCGCTGATCGTGGGTTAGGCTGTGAGTTTGTAAGGACGCACAACTCAGAGCCACAAGCGGAAGGGAGCCGGTCATGAAGGAAAAGTTACGATTTTTGGGTTTGGATGTCCATGCCGAGACGATCGCCGTCGCGATTGCGGAGTCGGATGGTGAGGTGCGAAGCCTGGGAACGATTCCGAACCGCTTGGAATCGATACGCAAGCTGATCAAGAAGCTGGGTCCGACAGAGAAGTTGCGAGCCTGTTACGAGGCCGGGCCGACTGGCTATGTCGTGTACTGGCAGTTAGCGGAGCTGGGCGTTAAGTGCGACGTGGTAGCGCCAACCTTGGTGCCAGTGAAGGCCGGCGATCGGGTGAAGACGGATCGGCGTGATGCCGCGAAGCTGGCGCGCAGTCACCGATCTGGCGATCTGACTGCGGTCTGGGTTCCCGATGAGGGTTCCGAGGCATTGCGCGATCTGGTGCGTACGCGTGAAGCAGCGAAGCAGGATCAGTTGCGAGCTCGTCACCGGCTGAGCAAATTCCTGCTGCGCTCGGGTCAGCGTCCGCCAACTGGAATCAGGCCGTGGACGCGTCCCTATCTGATTTGGGTTGCGCAGTTACGCTTCACACAGATGGCTCAGGAGGCGACGCGGCTAGATTATCTGCACGAAGTCGAACACATGCGTGAGCGGGTGGAGCGACTGGAACGAGCCATCACCGAGGCGGTCAAGCTGGCCTCGCCCGCGTTACAGCAAGTCATCAACGATCTACAAGCCCTGCGCGGTATCGCAGATATCTCGGCTGTGACCATCGCGGCCGAGTTGGGCCAGGTGTCCCGCTTCGACAGTGCTCGGCAACTGATGGGTTACTGCGGTGCTGTGCCCAGCGAGGATTCCAGCGGCAAGCGGACCCGGCGCGGGAGCATCACCAAAACGGGCAACGCGCATTTGAGACGAATCGTCGTCGAAGCGGCATGGAGCTATCATCGTCCACCCTGTATCTGGTACGGATTGCGCAAACGACAGGAGAGTATTTCAGAAGAGGTCGCGCGAGCGGGGTGGTACGGCGGAGTAAAAGTAGACCACCGCCGGAGAGTGAGTTTCATGAGCTGTTGCGGAACAGCGGGGTTCATGGGACACCGGAGGGATGTTCAAGGTGGAACTTTACGGGCGTGTGCGGCGAGCGGTGCTGGTGGAGGGTGGCAGTGAGCGTGGGGTAGCCCGGGAGTTTGGGATATCGCGAGAGACGGTTCGGAAGATGCTTCGCTACGCGGTGCCACCCGGCTACCAGCGACAGCAGCCGGTGAAGCGGCCGAAGCTGGGACCGTGGCTGGGCATGATCGATGCCATTCTCGAGGAAGACAAGCGGAGGCCAGCCAGGCAGCGTCACACGGCGATGCGGATTTTCGATCGGCTAAAAAAAGAGCACGGGTTCACGGGCGGTTACACGATCGTGAAGGATTATGTGCGCACGGCGACGCGGCGAAGTCGGGAGATGTTCGTACCGCTGATGCATGCCCCGGGCGAGGCACAGGCGGACTTCGGCGAGGCTCTGGTGGTCGTTGGCTGGGGTGGAGCGGAAGGCACACTACCTGGCGATGGACCTGCCGCACTCCGATGACTGCTTTGTGGCGGCGTTTCCGGCGGAGACGACCGAAGCCTTTCTGGAAGGCCATGTGCGGGCCTTCGCCTACTTCGGCGGCGTGCCCACACGCATCCTCTACGACAACACGAAGATTGCGGTGGCCAAGATCCTTGGCGGCGAAGAGCGGCAGAGGACGCGGGCCTTCAGCGAGTTACAGAGCCACTACCTGTTCGCCGATAAGTTCGGACGTCCGGCGAAGGGCAACGACAAGGGCAAGGTCGAAGGGCTGGTGGGTTACGCTCGTCGGAACTTCATGGTGCCGATTCCGCGCGTGAACACCTGGGACGAGCTGAACGCATATTTCGAGCGGCAGTGCAGTAACCGCCGGCAGCGGCGTCTACGCGGACACCAGGAGACGATCGGCGAACGCTTCGAGCGAGACCGTGCCGCATTGTTGCCGCTGCCCACAGCGCCCTATGAAGCCTGCGAGAAGATCGCGGCGCGGGCTAGCTCGCTGGCGCTGGTGCGCTATCGCGGCAACGACTACTCGGTGCCAACCCGCCATGGGCATCGCCAAGTGCTGGTGAGGGGCTATGTCCATGAAGTGACGATCGCCTGCGCCAGTGAAGTGATTGCCCGGCACCCACGCAGCTATGAACGCGAAGCCGTGGTCTTCGATCCGCTGCACTATCTGGCCCTGCTCGAACAGAAGACTCGCGCCCTCGATCAGGCTGCACCGCTGGCGGGCTGGCAGTTGCCGGAGTGCTTCGCCACTCTGCGACGGTTGCTGGAGGCGCGGCTGAAGAAGCACGGCAGCCGCGAGTATGTGCAGGTGCTACGGCTGATGGAGACCTTCGATCTCGAGGAAGTGGCTCGCGCCATCGAAGACGCCTTGCAGTTGGGTACGATCAGCTTCGATGCGGTGAAGCATCTGCTGCTGTGCCGTATCGAACGAAGGCCTCCTCGGCTGGACATGGAGAACTATCCCCACTTGCCGATGGCTCAGGTTCGCACCACACAAGCCACCGACTACATGGCACTCCTTCAGGAGGCGACCGCATGAGCGAGACAACGACACCTGAGACGCCACAGCTTCTCCTCGAACATCACCTGAAGGCGTTGCGTCTGCCGACCATCCTGCGCGAGTACGACCGGGTGGCGCGGCAGTGCGCCGCCGAGGATGTGGACTATCCGCGCTACCTGCTGCGCATGGCCGAGCTGGAGTTGCTGGACCGCGAACGGCGGGCTACCGAACGCCGCATCCGTCAGGCCAAGTTCCCCATCACCAAGAGCCTGGACAGCTTCGACTTCCTCGCCATCCCCTCGCTGAATAAGGCCATGGTGTTGGAGTTGGCACGATGTGAGTTTCTTGGCCGTCGCGAGAACCTGCTGCTCCTCGGTAACAGCGGCACGGGGAAAACCCACATCGCCCTGGCCCTCGGCTTGGCTGCCTGCCAGCATGGCCACCGTGTCCGCTTCACCACCGCTGCGGCCCTGGTCCATGAACTGATCGAAGCACGGGACGAAAAGAAGCTGCTGCGCTTCCAGAAGCAGATTGCCAGCTACGAGCTGCTCATCCTCGATGAACTCGGCTTCGTGCCGCTGTCCAAGACTGGAGCAGAACTGCTCTTCGAGATGCTCAGCCAACGCTACGAACGTGCCTCGACCCTGGTCACCAGCAACCTGCCCTTCGCCGAATGGACAGAAGTCCTCGGATCGGAGAGGCTGACCGGCGCTCTGCTCGATCGCCTCACCCACCACGTCCACATCCTGGAGATGAACGGCGACAGCTACCGGCTCAAGCAAAGCAGGCGCAAACCATCCCCCCTCACCCAACCCTGATATCGGCTCCCACCCATCGCAGGGGAGGACACGGCTCCGGGCTTCGCCCTCCGCCGCACCCTCCCCTGAACCCTACCACCTTCTCCATCTCTGGTCTGGTTTTACTCCGCCCCACTGGTCTACTTTTACTCCGCCCTTGACAGCACACTGGGGTGAAAATCTACTCCGATGATGATCATGTTCGGCTCCTTCTCCCGAACCTTCGGTCGTCGATGCCCAGAGTCTAATCGCGCCTCGACAGAGCAAACACTGTTATGAAATCAAGTGGCAAAAGAGACAGATAACTCTGAATATCTCAATGAGTGCTAAGCCCCGTACGCATCAATCGAGAGTTGCTTCCGGTTTGTCGGTGATACCACCGGAATGCCGGTGCACAGCCATGCGCGGTTGCCGAACCGTGAACCACACACGAAAATCGCCGGGCCAAATCAAAACATGGGACACATAGGTCGGTATGCAATTGGCCCAAGTGTTCCTTTAACGAAAACCACGTCTGCGTCAAGGGTGATCTCAAAAGTTCTCTTATCGCTGGTAGGCGAGCTTGCCATCCACGATCGTCATTTCGCAAGCCAGATTCTTCAACTCTGCTGAAGGCATCGTGTAAGGGTTGCGGTCCCATACCGCGATGTCGGCGCGCTTGCCTACCTCCAGCGTGCCGATTTCCTTTTCAAGAAAAAGCTGCGGCGCGGCCCAGGCTGTGTAGGCGCGCAGTGCAGTGTGCACGTCAATGCTCTCCGCTGTGCCGAATGGGTGGGTCTCATCGATCGCTTCGCGCTGGACAGAGGCCCATAAGCCATAGTGCGGAGCCAGCGGCGCAACGGGGTAGTCCGTGCCTGCGGCAAAGCGCACGCCGTGGTCTAGATACGTATTCAGCGGCATCGTGCGGGCCAGCCTCTCTGCGCCAAAGCTGGGTGGCATGCTCTTGCCCAACCACCAAAGGAAGACCGGCTGCACCTCGGGATAACCCGCGTCGTATTGCTTTTGCAGCATCGCCATCTGTTCCACCGCATGCGGAGTAGGCAGATAGGCGTGAATGATCGAGTGTCGCAGCCCGCGGGTTGGTGTTTCTTTCTCGATCTCGGCGTAGGTGTCCACCACCCAGTCGATGGCCTGGTCGCCGATAGCGTGGGTGTCTACACTGATGCCAGCCTGATGGAAGAGGCGCACCATCTGCCGGTACACCTGCGGGTCCATGTTCGGGTAGCCCGTGTTTCCGGCGTCCACGACACCGTTCTTCATCCACGGCTCATAGGTCCAGGCCGTGCGGCTAATGGCGCTGCCGTCCATGAAGATCTTTGCTCCGCAGGACGCCAGACGTCCGTGCTGATAGTCGCGCGGCGTGGGGGAGGCGCTCCGCATATCGGCCAGTGCCTGCTGTGCAGAGGCCACCGTTCCCCCGGCGCGCCATAACATGCACACACGGTCATCCAGCCGGCCTTGCTCATTGAGCGCATGCAAAGCCTCCCATTGTTGTGGCGTGGCTGTGTCTTTGAACGCGGTTACCCCCTCGCGATGCAGGTCGTCGATCTCCTTCAGAATGCCCTGCTCGATCTCGTTCAGTGTGAACTTCGGGATCAGCGCATTAACGGGCGTGAGCGCGCCCTCTTTGAGCACACCGGTTGCATGACCCGCGGCATCGCGATCGATCGTTCCATTGGCCGGGTTTCTGGTTGCGCCGTCGATGCCTGCGAGCCGCAGCGCATAGCTGTTCAGCGTCGCATAATGGCCAGTCGTGTTGACCAGAATGACCGGGTTATTTGGCGATACAGCATCCAGGTCCGCGGCGTAGACATACCGGCGCTCTGCCAGCTTGCCCTCATCCCATCCGCGCCCGCGCACCCATTCGCCCGGCTTGGCGGAAGCCACGCTCTTTTGCACGCGGCTTACAATTTCCGCGATGCTGGGCGCGTCGCTCAGCCCTATGTATAACAGGTCCTCGGCCCCCGCCTCCGCGTAGTGGCTGTGCGTGTCGATCATGCCCGGCGTAGCGGCGCGTCCATGCAGGTCTACGACACGCGTCTTCGCGCCCACAAGCTTCATCACCTGAGCGTTCGTCCCGACAGCCACGATGCTGCCGTCGCGTATGGCGATGGCTTGTGCAACTGAGTCGTGCGCGTCCACGGTCAGCACTGTTCCGTGCACCAGCACCATATCTGCCTGTTGGCAAAGAAGGAACGATGGACAGCAGATCGCTGTGCCCAGAAGGAAAACTACTAGATTCAGACGCATGACCGGAGTATAGGACACGCAAACCCAAATAGCGGCAGATATTACAAATGTCGCGCCAAGCATAGAAGATGGATTCTCAGATGGGTGTGAACCCCCATGCAAGCTTGATTTGGTCGCGCATCTCATGCGCGGGTCCAGAAGGCCGAACAGCTTTCGAGACTGAATAGTGCCGGATGGTAGCCAAGCCGGATGCTTCGCGGTCAACCGCTGAGAAGTAAGAGTGCGTCTGGCTTCGCGATAAATCGCCAAATCACTCACTGAGTGATCGGCCTGTTATCACCAAATGAGAAGTGACTAGCCGCAAAGCCGACTTTGCAGGAACTCGCCACCTCGAATCATCGAAGGGGTGTTCCTGTTGCTTGAATTCCTAATGTTGCGTGGATGACAACGAATCCTCTTCAGCGTGGCGTATTTCCTCGATATCGCGCTGACCCTTGAGGAAAGCTGTTGCACCTCCATGCATTTCGTCGAGGTAGGCGAGATACTCTGCCCTTCTGACTCGTTCTTCGATGAGGAGGCCGAGATATTCGTTAAGTTGAACGTGAGTGGCCGCTGCAAAATCAAATGCGCCCTTGGGATAACTCGCCTGAAATCTTTGCTCGAAGGCGACACGTTTCCGCGTCGCCTCTTGAGCAAGCTCTTTGAACGCCTCTGATTTCGCGACCCCCACCTCGGCATCGCTGAGGGTATTGATTTCGTCTTCATTCAGCAACTGGACGAGACCGCTCGCCTTGGCAGCGGAGAAGTTTCCCAGCCTGATGGTGTTTGTAGGAGGCGTGGGCCGGTAGATCGGAGAGACGAGTTGCTGATGATGCGACAGGGCCGCCTGCAATTGCTGGATGCGGGTGCTCAGATCTTCGATTCGTTGCCGGTTGAGGAGTCTGAGCTGATCCACATCGTGAAGATAAAGGCTGGCGTCAGCGAGGATGCCCTGTCGCACGTCGTGGAGTTGATGCTGGTGATGGATGTACTCGACGGTCTGTTCGAGGCCTACGGCGATGAAGAGGCCGAGGACGATGGTGGCGATGTGGATGAAGAAGTCGCGCCAGGTGGTGGCTGCGTGGTGGGCGGGGTGGACGTCGAGCATGGGAGCATTCTCTTTCGTAGGCTTTGGAACGTGTGCAGTCTGCGGCGTCTCGCACTCGTGGGCGGATGCCATTGTCACAGCAATCGCAGCCGTGACTTCGGCAAGTGGAAGCTCTTTTGGGGATTCTGGTGTCTCTGGCATGCAGTTTCTTGTGAGGTTCGTTCCGCTAGACTATCAGCGATTCGCGGGCGCGCCCAAGGAACTGGGCGGCGAACTTCCCGGAAACGGGTTGTCGGAAACTTCATCGAACTTGCCGATAAATGGGATGAGTTGTTCATGACCTTTGGTCACAACGACGGATGAAAATGGGGTTAGGCTGTTGTGGTCGTGCCCGCACGAGGTCGTGACCTGCATTGGCGTCTCGAACCCGCTGATGAGTTTGACCCTGGATGCGTTCAGGAACAACGGACTGTAGCCTTCCTCACGGAAGAGCACGCGAGGGAGACTCTCGCACTCTGCATCCTTGCGAGCACGGCAGAGGAGGCAAGGATGGAAGTGCTCTATGAGAGGTGTTGCGGTATCGATGTACACAAGTCGTCGGTTGCGGCGTGTATTCTGCTCGATCAAGGGCGTAAGCCCCAGAAGCATCTTCGCCGCTTTGGTTGCACGACGCGAGACCTGCGTGAGCTCGCTGAGTGGCTCAGGAGCTTTGACGTTCGACATGTCGCCATGGAGTCGACAGGCGTTTATTGGAAGCCTGTCTGGAACGTGTTGGAAGAGCACTTCCATATGGTGCTTGCCAACGCGCAGCACATCAAGGCGGTCCCAGGCCGTAAGACCGACATGATGGACTGTCAGTGGATCGCCGAGTTGCTCCGACATGGTCTGCTGCGTGGCAGCTATGTTCCGTCTCCGGTGATCCGCGACCTGCGGGATCTAACGCGAACCCGGGCCACGCTCTCGCAGGAGCAGTCGGGCATCAGCAGCCGCATCCAGAAGCTGCTGGAGAGCGCCAACATCAAGCTTGCCAGCACCGTGACCCACACCATGGGCAAGAGCGGGCGAGCGATGCTGGACGCGATCATCAGTGGCGAGGACAGTCCAGAGCGACTGGCCGGTCTCGCCCTGGGTAAGCTGCGCAGCAAGATCCCGCAGCTCCAACTCGCGCTGGACGGTCGCATTCGCGATCACCACCGGTTCCTGTTGGATAGCCTGCTCCGCCAGTATCGCTTCCTCGAAGCGGAGATCCAGTCGCTTGACGCCCGGCTGGAGCAGCTCGGCGAGCAACACCAGCAACTGGCTGACGCGGTGGCCCGCTGGATCACGGTGCCCGGTGTCGAGCGGGTGGCAGCCTGGAGTCTGGTTGCCGAGATCGGATCGGACATGGCAGCTTTCCCGAGTGCGTCACACCTGGCAAGCTGGGCAGGGCTATGTCCCGGCAACCATGAGAGCGCAGGCAAACGGCTCAGCGGCAAGAGCCGCAAGGGCAGTCCATGGTTGCGCCGCATGGCCTGTCAGTCCGCGTGGGCAGCGGTAAGGACGAAGAACTGTTACCTTTCCGCTCAGTTCAAACGACTGGCCGCGCGACGAGGCAGTAAGAGGGCCCTTATCGCTGTGGCCCACAGCTTGTTGGTCATCGGCTACCACCTTCAGAGTAAAGGCTGCGTCTACTAGGAACTCGGCGGCGACTACTTCGATCAACTTCACGCGGAAAGGCTCAAGCGACATCTGGTGAAGAGGCTAGAGAGCCTTGGCGTCAGTGTCACGCTGCAACCACAAGCTCGGTAGGTAGGCATTTTCGAGGGAGCAGGTCTTCCGGAACGGAGAGAGACTGTTACCCATGAAGAAACCAGCGCAGCACCCTATCGCTGAAGTCCCACGCAGGCAGGCCAAGGTTGAGATCACGATCGGGATCGACCTTGGCGACGTCTGGAGCCATCACTGCACCCTCAACCAGGACGGAGAAGTCGTTGATCGGGGACGCTTCCGAACTACCCCGAAGGCGATCGAGAAGTGGTTCACAGATGTTCCTCCAGCGAGGGTTGCGATGGAGGCCGGAACACACTCGATCTGGATTAGCGAACAATTGCAAGAACTAGGCCACGAAGTCATCGTGGCGAACGTTCGCGAGTTGCGGGCGATCTCACACAGCGACCGGAAGAGCGATCAGGTGGATGCTGAGAAGCTGGCAAGATATGCGCGGCTTGATCCGAACATCCTCCGGCCGATCGCCCACCGTACCGTCCAGCAGCAACAGGCTCTCACTCTGGTTCGTGCGCGAGCTCTGCTGGTACGGCTGCGCACGGCGGCAGTGAACGCCGTCCGTGGTCTAACGAAGGCCTGCGGCTATCGTATCCCTACCTCCGCCACGACATGCTTTGCTCAGCGCAGCCTTGCTGTTATGCCGCCAGGACTTGCAAAAGCATTCGGCCCGGTGCTGCAACAGATCGCGGAGATGACGCTGAAGATCAAGCAGTACGACCGGCAGATTCAGCAGCTCGGGCAGACAGAGTATCCGGAGACGCAGGCGCTGCTGAAGGTTCACAGCGTCGGCCACCTCACCGCCTTGACCTTCGTGCTGACCCTCGGCAGCAAGGAGCGGTTCGGGCGAAGTCGTGATGTCGGTTGCTATCTTGGCCTACGACCTCGTCGAAGTCAGTCCGGAGACCATGATCCTCAACTTGGCATCGCCCATGCCGGCAACGCATATCTCCGAAGTCTGTTGATCGAGTGCTCGAACCACATCCTCCGACCGCACGGGCGAGACTCAGCAATGTACCTGGGGATAGAGTCCGCATTCGAGCCTCTACGAGGAGAACCCCGCTTCCAGGCGCTTTTGCAAAAAATACACCTACGATAAAACCATTGTTTCTGCCGGTTAACGGTTCCCTGCCTCAGGGTTAACCCACGGTAACTTCCGCCCGGCCATAGCGTTCCCTACTCTCCTTCCCAAGCGGTGAAAAGCTCACCCCCGCTTCAAAAAGGAGAAGTATATGCAAAGCATCATCAGGAAAATCTCGTTCGCCCTCGTAGTCCTTGCTCTGGCTGGTTCAGCTGCACATGCTCAGGGATCGGGTCACAGTGCTCCGCCAATAAGCTGCGTGGCCAGTATGGATTCAAAATCGACGGTGCCGGAATCATGCCCGCTCCCGGCAGGTTTGCGGCGGTAGGCACTCAAACCTTTGATGGCGCAGGAAACTTCTCCGCAACAAACTACATCAGCGTTGAGGGAGTGATCGGTCTCTATTCCTTCACCGGCACCTACACGGTAAATTCCGATTGCACCGGCGTTGCGACAGCTCACTTCGCCGGAGGGATGACTTCAACGATGTACTTCGTCATAGTGGAAAGCGAAAACCGCATCTACTCGATCAGCCTGGATCCCGGCACAGTCATCACAGGAGTATTTACAAAAATCGCAGCGCCGCACTCCGATGAAGAACGATAAAGTGGCACGTGCCGCCTACAAAGGCCTTGAGAAGAGGGAGTCTCTGGAACAGTCTCAGAGACTCCTTCCTCATTCTCATTCTCGGCACTCGACGCTCATGCGAAATCTTTGCTACTGCAATTTCCCATACTCCACTTTGGCCTGTCGCAGGACCGGAATATCCGGATCAGCATCCTGCCATAGCGTGAGGAAATCCTGATAGGCAAGCCGGGCTTTTGGTGTGTCGCCCTGCATCGCGTACGCGCGGGCGAGGCCGAGGCGGGCAAGAGCGCCCCATTCTCTGTTGGTCACCAAGGCGCGATGATCGATAAACTTCTGAAATTCGGCTGCTGCATGGCTGCCATCGTGGAGCATGAGATAGGCTTCTCCACGTAGATAGACCGCGATCATCCGGGGTGTTTCCGCCAGTTCTAAGGCGTCCGTTGCCTGTAGTAATGCAACCGCCCGGCCCGGGTCTTTGCGCTGTAAAACGATGGCCGCCCGGATCGCGGGCAGCCAGTATCTCTGTACCAACGTGTCCACTGGGAAGTCCCTGTCGAGTTCGGCTGCCAGCTTCTCAGCTGCTGCGGTATCGCCTGCCCGAGCGATGGCGAGCGTCGCCATCTCCCGCACATCGCGGTTTGGGGCAAGCTTCAGTGCGGCACTGGCATCAGTGTGGGCCAGCTTCAGGTCGCCCGATACTCCCTCGAAAAGCGCTCCCTCTGCCTGATAGGAAGCGGCAGCTTCTTTGCCACTGTCGTGCAGGGCTGAATCCGTCGCCCGTCGTTTCAGCTCCCGTGCAGCCTTCAACCTCCCGTACCATGACTCCGTGTCTGCCTGTGCGGTCAGAATCAGTTCTTCTGCGCCCGGCTTTCCCATGGCGGCCGAAGCGACCTGCGCCATCCTTGCAGTATCCCCCTTCAAAAAAGCCACCGTGTAACGGCGCCAGGGCAGCTGGTCATTCTCCAACCTTCGTTCTTCGGCCTGTTTGAACACCGCCTCCGCCTCCTCCAGGCGGTTAAGGACGATGTAGTCGCCGCCGAGATCGTTGTAGCTGCGAGCGGAGTTTGGTTCCAGACGCATCTCCTCGAGGCCCTCCTCCAATGCCTTTTCCGGGTTCCCAAGCATCGTTCTGTATATGTATCCGAGGGTGGTGTAAGGCGAGTAGTACCCCGGGTATGTCTGTTGCCACTGCTCCAACACCGGCACTGCCTTCTCCAACTCTCCCGTCCCGTTCCAGTAGTAGTGTGAGTCAATGTAGAACCGCTCCCTCTCGCTCACCTTCGCCCGCAGGTCGTAAGCCTTGCGGATGTTTTCAGCTGCCAGCCTCGGTTCCCGGTGGTTGCCGTACGAGGTCGACAGGTACGCGTAGGCCATAGCGAAGTTCGGGTCGAGTTCGACCGCACTCCTGAAGAAAGGCCGAGCGGCAATATCCCCTCCCGTTGCGAACTTCTTGCGCCCCAGGCTGTACGCTTTCAGTGCTTCGAGTGACGGCGTCGTAGCGTCGACGAGCGGAGTGTCGTACCTTTCGACTGTGGCCAGCGATTCGCCAACCCGGGTTCTAAATTTGATAGCAATCTGACTCAGGGCGTTCAGTACATCTTCTTTTCTCGTTGCCTGCGCCTGTTCCGCGTCAAGTACGCGTCCGTTGCGGCAGTCCAACGCGCGCAACCCCAATACGTATTGACTGCCTACCGGTGCGATCGAGCCGTTCAGGACGGCCGCGCCTGCAGTCCTTTCGCAGACCTCCTGGGCAATCGCTGGAGTAAGCCGCGCATCGGCCGGCTGACCCATCATTCGCAGCACCTGCCGGATACGCTCCTCCGTGACAAGGTTGAGAAAGGGCGACTGTTCGAGTTGGACGGTCAACCCCTGGCGGAGCGTGCCGTCGAAGACCGGATCGCCGGTGGTATTGGTGAAATCGGCGAGCACCAGGACATCTTTGTCCGTGAGCGGCCTGGTTCGCGTGCGATGTTGCCAAAGAAAGACGCTGGTAGCGGTAAGGACGAGCACGGCCGCAGCAAGCCCGTACCGGAACAGCGGTTTGTTCGTTTGGCTGACGGCGGCCGGAACTGCATACGTCCGCAAAGGCACACGATTGCCGTTCAATTGCGCGACTTCCGGCGCGGCCACCATTCTCTGGACTTCCTGAACAACGAACCGATATCCGTGCTTCGGGATGGTCTCGATGTATCGGGGGTCTTCGGCGTTATCGTCCAACGCGTCCCTGAGTTTGCGAACCGCCACCCTCAGGCTGCCGTCGAAGTCAACAAAGGTATCGCCGGGCCAGAGACGGGTGCGAAGTTCCTCGCGGCTGACGACCTCTCCGGGAGTTTCGAGGAGCACAAGGAGGAGTCGCAATGGCTGCTCCTGCAACCTTATGGGTCTCCCGTTCTTCAGAAGCTCGCCTGAGGCGGCGTTTACCTCAAACGGGCCGAATCGATAGACGGTTCCTGGATGTGTCTGCACACCTGGGCACCCCAAGCCGTAGAGGACCAATGAGGAGTTGAGTCTATCACCGCGTTATGCCCCGTTCACAGGCCATCCGTACTCACCTGAGCGACATGAAGTTAGCAGATAACAAAGACTTCATGGCGAGTTCCTTTGACCTTGAGAGCCGTGTGAGTTTCGATGGCCCTGCTGGATCGCCCTTGGGTTCACCGGTTCTCTGACAGAAAGTACTTACTAAATGCGAAAGAGGAGGAACATATGAAATACATAGCAACCATGGCGCTGATGCTCAATCTCGGTGTCGCCAGCGTTTACGCACAGCACCAGCCCGTAAAGATGACGCTTTCGGGAACTGCTGCGGCCAGCACGGTCAATCTACAACTGCCCAACACAAATAACAGCGAAGATAATTACGCCGGGAACGGTACGCTAGGCTCATTCACCTATCGCGATGTCAGGGCCCTCACAGCATTTCCGCAACCATCCAGCACCTGCTCGGGCCCAAATAAGATTGCTTTTTCAGCTTCTGTCGGCGCGGCTGTGTTTCGCTTTCAGGATGGGAGTTTATTGAAGGTCAGTCTCACGGAAGAAACCGATTGCATCGATCTCGCGGCTAGGCAGGCACACTGTGTTATGGCCTTTCTCATCACTGGTGGAACCGGCCGTTTCAAGGATGCGGGCGGCTCCCTCACGTTGACCGAGACGGTGGTGCCGGTGCTGGCCGACGCACTTAACAGCCCTGTCTTCTTCGCCGCTACGGGGGAGATTACGGGAACGATCTACGGAATAGCCAAAGACGAGGATCACGAAGAGGACCGGCACTAGGGAGAGAAAGAATGGTCTACCGACACCTGAAGGGCCACTTCCGGGAGACACAGACACCGGTTTGGCCCTTGTCGGCGCCGCAGGGGATGGTTACATGAGCATAAAAAGTTCTACCAACCGTGGTTTGCTTCGGGCTCGTTTTCGCAATGAGTGATAAATCGCCGAGTCACTAATTGACAAGTGAGATCAAGGCAAGTTGCCGAATGGTCGGCTTATCGTACGGTTAGTGGTCATGAACTACGTCACAAGCACTTAAACGGATAGACGGTTATACAGCAACTTGCCGAAGAGATGGATCCATCTCCCTGATACCCCGATGAGTGCCAAGCCCTTTCTCGTCACTGAGAACGCCTGGCGGATAGCTGTCGCGGTAGGGACGATCATCGCTGATCGCCCCCCGCACAGATCCGTACGAGCGCGTCTACGCATACGGCTCTTACGAAGGATGAGTGGCGTAGAAGCGTGCGTCGGGATAAGGATGCAGGAGGCGAGGTTGGGGAACCCATCGGTTCAACAGTGGGGTAAGTCTTTCCCACCGCACCTGTGCTCGCTGACTGCGTCGGATGAGAACACTCCGCCACAGCCGGTTAACACGTCGTTGAAAGATGCGCAGCTGAGTCGTGTTGCCGGGCACAGCGTGGTATTGGTAATAACCCAGCACAACCGTCCGAAGCCATGCACCGACCGAGGCCGTGCGATCATGCTTCCGGCGTTGAAGCTCAGCCTTGATGGCTATCAGCTTCGCGACCATCCGCTTCTTCGCCGTGATCCGCCAGACGATGAAGGCTCCGTCACTGATGCGCTGCCCACAGAAGTGAGTAAACCCCAGGAACGTGAAGGTCTCTGGTTTTCCCTCTCCGCGCTGTCTCCGGTTGCGGGCGGCGAACCGCCCGAACTCGATCAGACGTGTCTTGTCCGGATGCAGTTCCAAGCCGAACTTCGCCAACCGTTCCCGGAACTCTTTCAGGAAACGCTCCGCATCCGTCCGGTGCTGAAAACCCACCACAAGATCGTCAGCGTAACGGACGACGATTATGTCACCCGTTGCCGCTTTCTTGCGCCAGACGTCAGCCCACAGGTCGAAGACGTAATGCAGGTACACGTTGGCGAGCAGCGGTGAGATGACTGCTCCCTGTGGTGTGCCCAGATTCGTCTCCGACCACTGGCCGTCTTCCGATACTCCCGCCTTGAGCCATTTCTGGATCAGGCGAAGCATCCTCTGATCGGCCACCCGATGCTCGAGGAACTTCATGGTCCATTCGTGGCTCATGTTATCGAAGAAGCCACGGATGTCCGCATCGAGCACCCAGTTCACCCGCTTCCGTTGGATGCCCGCAGTCAGCGCGTCCAGCGCCTGATGCGGGCTGCGACCGGGACGGAACCCGTAAGAAAAGCCCTTGAAGTCGACCTCATAGATCTGGTTGAGGATCGTCACCACGGCCTGTTGGACGATTTTGTCCTCCAGCGCCGCGATGCCCAACGGACGTTGCCGCCCGTCAGCCTTCGGTATAAAGACTCGTCTTGAGGGCCTTGCCCGATACGCTCCACGATGAACCCGGCTGTGCAGATCGATGAGCCGATCTTCCAGTCTGGATTCATACTCCTGCCACGTCACCCCGTCCACTCCGGGCGAAGCTTTACGCTGAAGCGCGTAGAAGCTGTCGCGGAGTAGCTCGATGCTCAGATGGTGGAGCAAAGCGGTGAGCTGTTCCTGTTTCCTTTCCCTTGCCGCCTTTCGCACACCGTCCAGTCCCTGGGACATGCGCTTCCCGCTCTGTGTCGGGTGCATGTGCGACGGAACGATGTTCTCCTTCGTCTGTGCCCTTCCCTCCACAGCCTCCGCGGAAGGTTGCCCTTCCTTGTTCGGCTGCTTCACAGGTAATACGGCACAGTCCGACTTCTCCAGCGCGTGCATACCCGCCGTTCGGTTCATGGCCTTCGCGGACCGGCCTTGGTCGTTTGACCAAGGCGTGCTGGAGATCTCCCGGTTCTCGTGCATGTTGTTTCTTAGCGTGCGCGGGTTCTTAGACTACGCAGGACCGATAGCCACTCGCGAATAACGTGGCTGCCGTGTTGCCTTCCTCCACTCGGAACGGAGTCGGCATCCTGATCCATCGGCTTTTCGAAGCTCAATAGCCCGGCCCATCAGTACCTCTGTCTACGCTTCAAGAAACACCTCGCGATGTTCCCTGCAAGACTCGAGGCCAGGATGGATTCGCTACTTCCTTTCCTGTAGGGCTCTTGCATCCCCTACAACATGCCGGTTTATCCCGGCGCTCTCCGAATGGCCGACTCTCGTAATCTCCCAGAAGAAGTCCACTTGGGATTCGATTCACTGGGTAGCCGTTGTTCAAAGTTTGAAAACGGCCAGCGAATCGGCTTTGTAGGAACGAAGATCGCCTTGTGCTGTCATAGCAGTCTGACGTTTTGCCCCGTAAGTTTCTGGCCAGCCTCAATAATTTGGTCTTTGCTTAGTAGGTCCAAACGCCCAGCGGAGTGGACGGCTCGCGGCGTAAATTCGAATGCGATCGCCGGTACCTCTTGATTCGAACGAGCTAGGAAGACGTAATAGCGATCGATCTGCGCTTCCTGACCATCGAGGAGATGAAACTGTTGTTGCTGGATGCGCGCGGTCACATATGGCTTAGGCACATAGATCCATTCCGCAACGCTGAATGTTGGATGTCGTTCCTTCAGCCTGTCGGCATCGGGATTGGGGCGACGGTCGTATTCTTGCCAGACCGCCATTGATCCTCCTAGGTCGGACCGACCCACACTGCCCGCGCTGAAGACGGTCTCTGAATTTCTTTCGACGCTATAGTAGAAATCTCCGCTTCCGTTGCGTGAATACTTGAGTTCATCACGGGTTTGCAATGCGCTACTCAACGTATCTCCTACAAAGAGGGAGAAGGATGCGAAATCGCGCGCCATCCCACGGCGCCGAAGTGCACGCTCCGACGCGGCATTATTCTCTTTCGTGAACGCGTCGAAGTTGTCCTTGGGCGAAGGAATCTTCTCTACAGCCTCCTTGAATGCCTCTCTCTGTGCCTCCTCGAATGCCTCTCCACGCGCCTTAAAGGCGGCCGCACGCTCAGCCTCGTCCATATCGCGGATTTGAGGCTGATCAGAAAACGAATGGGTCGGGAACGAGCGAGCCCAGCCTTCGGTTGGAAGCAGCGTCAGCCAACCCGAACGTAACTCGAACCGCGGCTTGGAACCGGCAAGCCCTTCCACATCATCGACGGCAGATCGGCCGGAGCCTTGGCCGATCCACCGATCTGGCCGTAGGCCCGAATCCTGTACTTCAAATCGGTAATTAAATGTTAGTGTTGGACAAATCATGTCGGATCCATTCGATCATATTGCATTCGCGCGCGGCGTCGAATTGACAGGACCGATCCAGCCTCGGTGAGTGCATTGGCGATTTAGCGACAACTGACAATTGACGTAGCGAAATTTGAGAGTGAACGACGCCTCGAGTGGAGCTCTAGTTTGCGAGAATTCATGCCAATTTGGATTCCGCAAACCTGAGAACGTTTGTTTCACGGGGCCAAGTGTAGTATTCGTTGCTGTGCCGCTGTCCCACTGAGGATTCCAGCTTGCAACGCCGTGCGAATCTCGACATCGAGATCAGCGGTTTCACAGCTTAGCGGCAGAAGGATGCCGCGACGCGCGCGCGGGGACGCTGGGGCACAATCGAAGAAATATGCTTAAGATAGTTGCTATGAATAGAAGGCAGTTGCTCGCGGGTTTGACTACGGTTGTGCCGTTGCTGGGTCAGGCGGAGACCCAATCCAGGCCCGCTCAGGTGATTCATCGCGTCTCGGCTACGGGTAAGGTCGGTGCGCCGATTGAGTCGCTGGATGTTTCGGCATGGGCTTTCCATCTCAGCTCGGACGAGTATGTGGGATGCGCCCCGGAACATCATGGTTCGGCACAGGCGGCGTTGCCGAGCGGCAAGAGAGTGTTTGTTAGCGTCGAGACGATTGGCGGCAGCTTGATGACGCATGATTACGTGGAGGAGATTGCAGAGCGCAGCCGGATGCGGGCGGTCTCGTCGAGTTCGCAGCTTTGGTGGGGTCCCGCGCTGCCAACGGCGATGAAGGTTACGTGGGATGCGCGGTTGGATCCGCTGTCCCGGAAAGACTGTCAGTTGCGTTGCGAGATTTTGGTGGAGACGGCTGACGAGGCGTTGCTGGCCGCGATTGCGAGGCAGCCGGCGGGAGCGGTGGATTCGGTGCAGGCGCACTGCTCGCGAGAGACGCCTATGTTCGCGGCCGACATGGAGAGGAAGGCGTTGAAGGGGATCTATGCCCGCTAGCCAACTGTGGAGAGACCCTGTATTTCTACGCAAGATGCACCGAACAGGCTACCCATTCGTGACACGGCTTCATTGCGGCACAGACGCACTATCGAATCTGCTCAACACGCGACTGATTTACTGCTAAGCTGAGACCCTCCCCAAATCATGAGCTTTGCTGAGTCCACTGTGCACGAACCGTCATTCGCCAAGCCACTCGATTCGCCGCTGCCCGGAGAATTTGCCACTGATTCTTCTCCGGAACCTGCGCCCACTCCAGAGGAGCCTCCAGCACTGATGCTCGACATCCATCCGCCGCACCACGCCGCCACCACCTCGCGCGATTTCTTCATCCACATCGCCACGATCACCATCGGGCTCTTCATCGCCATCGGCCTCGAACAGACCGTCGAGGCAATTCACCATCTCCACCAGCGCCATCAGCTGGAAGAACACCTGCGCGACGAACTCCGCGGCAATCTCCGCAGGGATGAAGACGACTTCCGGAAGTTCGCAGAGATTCGCGCCTATCTCCTGGAACTGAAATCGGCAGTCTCAGCGCGCCATGCCGGTAAGCCATCTCCGGCTTCTCCGCCTGCCGCGACCGATACCCGACGCCAACAGATTCCGTTCGCCCCATCCATCGCCATGTGGGAGGCTGCCAAGCTCGACGCGACCATCACCCAGCTTCCCACCAAGGAGATCCAGCTCTACAACAGCCTCATCCTGCAACATGACCTTATATTTGCCGCGATCAACGACTTTCAGCACAGCGCCTTCGTGCTGCAAAGCTTCGAGGAGCGCTTCGTCGACTCGCCCGGGGCCTTCGACCTCGGCTACCCCGCGCCTCCGCCGAACCTTGACGCCATGCCGCGCGCCGAGCTCGCCGAGTACGAGTCTCTTCTCGCTGCCTATATCAAGGCGATTGACCGGCTCCTCGCTCGCATCCATTTTTACGACCGCACAGCCCGCGCCATCCTGGACGGCGCAACCGACCGGGACGATCTCAATCGTCGCGCATTCCCGAACCAACAGGTTCCGCCACTTACCTCCGCCGTCCCTATCGGACAATCGTCATTCAACCGCTGAACGCTCCCTTGCGAGTCCCCGGGTAAGTGCGAACCTTTCGAAGGAGCTCCTCTAAACGGATTTCGTCACGACGATCTTCGCTTGTCAACGGTGAACAATCGTCGAGTATCAAATCGAGAGGCAATCGGGTGGAAACGCGCATTGGCCTTCCATGAGAAGGCCGGTCTGTGTCAACTCGTTTTTTCTGCTGTTGAGACAAGTTCATCTCCTACTTGATCTGAACGCGATTCTTTGCACGCCGAGCTGCTTTTGTCGCCACCCTTCCATCCGCACTCTGAGGGAGCTTTCAATAGCTCGGTGCAAGTTGGGTGTTCTCGATTCAACCGGTGCTGCCACCTGTTAGTGCGACCTTTCACTCGATCTCTCAGATGGAGTGTTGGGCCAGGCCAATGACGCAGTCACCGGGACTCGGCTTATGACGTTAAACCTCCATATCCCTGGAGTGAACTATGCGACTGCGGGCAGTGTTGCCCGACCGCTTGGCCGTAGTGGCACATAAGCCTCTCCGCTCACCCATAGTCGATGCAGCAGGACGGCTAGCTTACGCGCCACGGCAATTACTGCGCGTTTCTTCCCGCGTTTGCCTCCGTGTTCAGCCAGCTTCATGCCCCATCGGCGCAGGTCGCTGTCGACTCCCCACGGACCAAGTACGTGGTGGGCAGCCTGCACCAGAAGTGCTCGCAGATACGGATCGCCCTCTTTGCTGATGTGCATCTGCGGCTCGCTCTGCCCCGAGTTGCGCCTTCCAGGTTGCAGACCCACGTAGCAGGCGGCATCCCGGCTCTTGCGAAAACGATGTGGATCTTCCAGCGTCAGCATGTAGGTGAGGGCGATCAGCGTTCCCACTCCCTTGATCTGCTTCAGCCGCTCTGCTTCTGGATATCTGTTCCGTGCCATGGACTCCAGCATCTGATCGTACTCGCAGATGCGTTCGCTGGCCGACTCTATCTCTCTCATCAGCGGTTCCAGTGCACTCTTCAACTCCGGACTCAGATCCTGAGCCGCCTTCGGCTTCATCCCGCGTGCGCTGCATCCGCGGAGCCGCTCCCCGTAGGACTTCGTCAGGCCGCGCGCCGCGTTGACCAACATCGTTCGTGTGCGGACCAGAGCGGCTCGCGCTCGGATCACCGTAAGATCCGCTTGTGCCTCGGCGCTGCGATGCTTCACCGGACACAACAGCTGTGGATCAATCCGTACGAGCCGCGCGAGCGTTCTAGCGTCAAGCCGATCATCCTTCCGCCTGCTCTCCCCGATCAGCCGCACGCTGCGCGCGTGTGCCACGATCGGCTCATGACCGAGTTCCTTGAGCAACCGGCTTACCCACGGTGAATGCGTTCCAGTCTCCAGTGCGATACGGCTCCGAGGCATCGCTCCGAAAATCTCTTGTATCGCCTTGGGCGTCGTGCTCACCCTCTGCTCCAGCAGGACCTCACCTGCCTCATCCAGCACGCAATAAAAGCTCGACCTGTCCCCCAGATCCAGGCCGATGGTCAGGCGTCCGTCCTGCTTGTTGTGTGTCCGCTGCATCATCATGGTGCTAAGCTCTTTCATCGCCGGTCTCCTCTATCTCCCGCGCTTCGAGCGCGTCGATAACTTGGGAGCTTAACGCATCCCGCTGGAGACCGACCTTCTCATCCCATCTGTTTGCAATCAGTTGAAGCAACAGATCCCGATCAGGCATATCTTTTGAACATCCGCCGGCTATGGCACTGACCTTTGATTTAGTTCCGCTGAGATGCCAACAACGAGACCCGGAGGTCTCTTCCTTAGCAATGAAGCTTGCAGACAATGCACTCAACACGAACACCACCTGTAATCGGTAACGTATGGCGTTCCAGACCAGTATCTCTGGCACGGCGTTCTCTCATGGTAAAGTCCTTTGCATGCTTTCTGCTCAGCAAGACCAACCCACGCTCCGCGAGGTCCTCGTAGGTAGACGGCGGCCCAATATCGCCCTGTAGCTACCAATCTCTCGAATGATGACAAATCGCCAACTCACTCATTGACCATTGAGGCCATTCACGTGGCTGATTAGTCTGCTATGCGTCCAGTTGCGGACCGAACAACTCACTTGAAATTCACATGTCTGTATAGTCGCCTATCCGGACAAGTCGCCGAGAGCAAACACTGGTTGGGCTCCAGGTTTATCGGCCACTTGGGCTCAGGCAGAGATCAGGTAAAACAGCTCAATGAGTGAGTTGGCCTGAAGTCGTCAGTCGAGAACACTTGGCCATGCTGCTCGTATCCGGATTTGACAATGCACTCCGGTTCTCAGCTAACTTGTTCGGAGCTTTGTCCGCAAAATAAGTCCTCTCAATGGGCCATTAGGCGGCCCATTCATCGAATCGGCGCATGATCTCCATGAGCCAACATCCCAACAGGATGACGGAGCCCCACAATATGAAGGGGACGCCATAGAGTAGGAGATGCTTGCGCGAACGGGCTAACTCAAACACCCGCATCTTCACGATGGCGTATACGTTCGCTGAGAGATAAGCGACCGCCAAACAGCTCATTACGAAGTTATGCAAGTTCATATGCCTCCTGACGTCTGTATCTCACCGCAATATTCCTTGCGATATTTGCCGGTGAGAAATCCGCCTGCGAGCGGGTTGAATGGAATCGCTGCCAGATCCGATTCGTGTTTAACAATTCACGACGCGTAATACCCATGGTTGGCTCTCTCCTCTTGAGAGCTAAATCGACGTTCAAGTGGCGGGATAAGTGGACCTTCGAGGATCTTGAATTTATTTACTGCTTGCGGGAGGTACGATCCCGTTCATGCGCAGATACTCCACCATCTGCCCGTACTCATCGGAAGCGTGCACCGCGATGTATGCGGCCTGAGTGCAGCGAGTAAACGGGATCGTAGCCGACGGACCACCCACACTTTCGAAGGCGTTTGCGGCCGTGAGCGTCCCAATCGCCTTGTGATCGAAAGCAAACGAGGCCTCAAGGGCAGCAACAATCTCGTCTTTGCTCGATAACTTGGCAAGCGTGGTTGGATCAATATCGGGCTTTAGTCCACTCAGGTACGAACCCAAAGCGTAATTCGCCTGAGACACGTGAATGACCAATGCCCCAAAAGTGCGGACGCCCGTGTACTCAGTGTGTTGCCCAGGTGCAAAAATCGCCGCGCTTGGTGCAAATCCATACTTGTCGGCAGGCATTGCTTTCACCAGCTTTATCATCTGGCTCTCAGTGCTATTCAAGATCGAATTTAGCGCCTCGGCCGGTGCGACCAATGTCCCTGTAGCAACCTTCTCGACGCCCTGCTGCGCTTCCACTATCGGTGCCATCGCCGAGATGACGACTAAACTTACCACTACCACAATCTGCTTCATCGTTTTCATTGTTTCCTCCGTGGGTTGCGCTACACCGAACAGGCTTGGACTACTTGCCCTGTTCCTCAAAAACGGACCATTTGACGCTGGCACACCTGCTGTAATCGACAGCCAGATCACTTCGCCGCTCACTAATTACGACAAGTCGGCGCTCCTTCAGGACACCGCACTTAAGGATGCTGGGCTAGACAAGTCGATCCCGGAGACCTTGACGACGGCCTGCCACGCGGCTTCCTGGCTGGCGCGATCGTGGAGGTGTGGGTGGCGCTGCGCCTCAATTGGGCCTGAGAACTTCCCTTGAGCCGAGGCGAAGAATTGCCCTGAGACGTCGGTTCCGAACTCCGACGCCTGGAGGTACCGACGGGCCGCGGTCTCCGGCGTCTGATTCATGCCGGGAATGAGGTTTACGATTGGGATAAACAGATACTTCAACAACGGGCCAGCGTTTCGCACCACCTTGGTGTCGGTCGCCCCACCGGGCGATACGGCGTACACGGCCATACCGGCGGGCAGCCGGAGGGCCAGCGCCGCGGTCCACCAAGCGATGATGAGCTTCGCGTCAGCATACGCATTGTTGGGCACGTACTTCACGTTCGGCCCGTTGCGCAGCAGGGCTTCAACAGCCGCGGTTTGGTCGCCCCGGTAGTATTTGGCCGCGAAGGCTGGCACGTCGGTGTACTTGAACATGGGTACGCCCCCGCGGGCGGGCTCCGCGCCGGCGATAACAATCCGCGCGTTCGGGCTCAGCAGGCTGGCGCGAAGCAACCCGACAGTCAGTTGATGATGGCCGATCAGCGGGGCCTGAGAAGCCTCAACGCCCGCCGCAGTGATCACGCGCTTCTTGGTTGGGACCAATCCGGCATTGAGCAGTAGGAAATCGATTGGCCGACCTCGCTTGACCAGCGCGGCGACGGCGGATTGAACGCTGGTCGGCGCGTCCAGATCCAGCTCCAGCGGCGTGAAAACCTGTGTCTTGGTCTCAGCCGCGAGCTGAGCGGCCGTTTCCTGAATCCGGGCCAGGCTGCGCCCGGTGACGATGACCTCGCGGTAGCCCTTGATGGCGAGCATGCGGGCTGCCGCATAACCGAGCCCGGAGGTGGTTCCGGTGACGAGTGCGATCGAATGTTCCATGAGCGTCTCCATGGTGAAGGGTGAAGGTCGTGCTGTTTTTCCTTTACCTATCCATGTTGTTTCTTGTGTTTATCCGTCTTGAAGTATTACAGACGCGAGAGTACGATAATCACAGCGACAATGCAAGGAGTTTCGTACGCTATGGTAACTAATATTTTGAAGCGCCCCCGAGGACGTCCAAAAGGCTTTATCCCCGATGAAGCACTCGACCGTGCCGTTGAGATGTTTTGGGAGCATGGGTATGAAGGAGTCGACGTGGATCGGATCGCGCGCGCCGTGAACGTCACCAAACCCGCGCTGTACCGGGCCTTCGGAGACAAGCCCACCCTGCTGCTCAAGGCGGTCGAGCGCTATACGATGACGTATGGGGCTCCCAAAATGGCAGCTTTTCAAGCGGAGCCGGACATCCACAAGGCCGTGACCGCCTTTTGCGAGGCTACCGTCAACACCGCTACCGGCGACGCTTGCGGCGGCTGCATGATGGCCGCCGCCGCGCTGGGCACGTCGGAGCGAGTAACGGAGATCCGCTCCTATCTCGCCCAGCGCCTTGTCGCATCCGCTGATATTTTCGCGAAACGTTTCGACAAGGAGATGAAGGCGGGGCACCTGACGCGCACACCCTCTGCCAAGGTGCGAGCCCATGTGCTCGTAGACTTGTTGCAGGGTTTGCAGCTTCGCGCCAAGGCCGGTATTGCGCGCGAGCAATTACTGCAAGACGCCCGGAGCTATGTGCCTCTGATTCTTGGCAATCAAATCTAACGCACTTCTCGGAGGGGATGCGTCTGGACGAGTGCCAAATCGCCGAGTCACTCATTTACCAGCGAGGGTGCACTTGTCTGTATAGTCGCCTTTCCGGACAGGTGATCTTCCCCAGAAGCCGACCGCTATTCATTTTCGGCAAATTACTTCACTGTTAGCGATGCGGCTTGCACCCATGAGTCTGGGTTGACCTGCTGCGCGTTCAAAAATGCCCGTCACTGCGGAGCAGACAGACGACGATTTCTTCCCCAGCTCGTTCAAGGCCGCCAACGAATTGAGGAGCGATCTGGAATAGGCTGGCGTCGACCATTCCTATACCTGTGCATTTATCACATTCCCATAGATTTAGAAGGGCGTTTTTTTCGGCGGGGGCAGCGCACGACCAATACGCGACCACGCCCGATACGTGACATGTTTTTCAAAATAGGCGGTTTAGTCTAAACACGTGAAAGCCTCCCGAATGGGAGGCTCCTGATCGCTCGCATGTAAATTGCTGATTCTAAATGGTGGCCAGAGACGGGATCGAACCGCCGACGCCGGCCTTTTCAGGGCCGCGCTCTACCACTGAGCTATCTGGCCTTGGCTTGGTGCAACGCTTCTGTTCGGGGATCGCCAAGGATGCCCGAAGCGTACGTCTGTCGCATCGGCCTTTTCAGGGAGAGCTTGCTACCGGCGGGGAACCAGCAACTCAAACGCAATTCAAGTATAGCAATCTCTTGCCATTCTCTCCAAGTCGCCGCCCGGTCGCGCTATTCTTGCTCATATCATTCACGATAAAGGACGCCTCATGCCCCGTCCCACTCAGAGCCTTTTGGCCGCTCTCCTTCTCTGCCTTACTGGCGCTGCATCTGGACAGGCAGCGCCCGCCAGGCCCAGCGCTTCTTCTCCGAATACTGCGGCGTCCACACCGCAGGAGCAGCGCGCCATCCGTGCATTCAACGCCGCCAAACAGAATCCCCTTGAGCTAACCGCTTTCCTGGTCAATATGCCCAAGGGGGGCGATCTTCATATGCACCTTTCAGGAGCCGTCTACGCCGAGACGTTCATCAGGAACGGAGCCACTGACTTGCTCTGCGTCAATCCTGCGAATCACAGCTTCTTTAAGCCGCCCGCAACTACGCGCAGTCTGCCGCCTCAGCCGGTCTGTGGCGAAGGCAACGCCCGCGCCTCCGATGCATTCAAAGATCAGCGGCTCTACGACGATCTGATCAACTCCTTCTCGATGCGCAGCTTCGTTCCCAGTGCCGGCGTTAGCGGACACGACCAGTTCTTCGCTACCTTCGGACGCTTCGGCGGTATCGACAAATCCCATGTACCCGAGTGGCTCGACGAGGTGGCCACCCGTGCCGCTGCACAGAACGAGCAGTACCTCGAGATCATGGAGACACCCATCTTCTCCGATGTTGCCAAACTCAGTTCCACCATCGCATGGCCTGCCACCCCCGTCGATCCGGTGATGAACCGGACTGGCGATGCCACGGGCACCACACGCGAGGATCTCAGCAAGCTCCGCGACACACTGCTCGCCGGTGGTCTGCGCGATGAGGTTGCCACCGACCGCAAGGAGCTCGATGATGCGCTCGATGCTCGCAACCAGATCCAGCACTGTGGCGACCCCAGCGCCACCCGCGCATGCTCGGTCAAAATCCGCTTTATCTATCAGGTCCTTCGCGCGTTCCCGCCGCAGCAGGTCTTCGCCCAGACACTGCTCGGCTTCGAGGTCGCTTCGCAGGATCCGCGCGTCGTCGGCATCAACTTCGTTCAGCCCGAAGACGCCTACATGTCGATGTCGGAGTATCACCGGCAGATGCTGATGCTCGACTACCTGCACAGTGTCTACCCGAAGGTTCACATCTCTCTTCACGCGGGCGAACTGGCGCCGGGTCTCGTTCCACCCGACGGTCTCCGCTTTCACATTCGCGAGGCGGTTTACCTTGGCCACGCAGAGCGTATCGGCCATGGGGTCTCCGTCATGTACGAGAATGAACCGCGGGCCCTCCTTAAGGAGATGGCGAGCCGCCACATCATGACTGAGATCAATCTCACCTCGAATGACGTGATCCTCGGGATCACCGGAGCCTGGCATCCGCTGCCGATCTACCGGGCCGCCGGAGTTCCCGTGGCGCTCTCGACCGACGACGAAGGTGTCTCGCGCATCAACATTACGCACGAGTATGCCCGCGCGGCACTCGACTTCAATCTCTCGTACCTGGACCTTAAAAAGATGGCTCGCACCTCGCTCGAGCACAGCTTCCTACCCGGAGCCAGTCTGTGGGCGCAGCCTGACGTATTTACTGCGATCAACCCTGCCTGCGCTGCCCAACCGCTCGGGGGAGCGAACCCAACTTCGAAGTGCCTCGCCTTTCTACAGTCGAACGAGAAGGCGGCGGAGCAGTGGCAGCTTGAGCACCGTTATCAACTTTTTGAGGGAAGCCTTCCCTAATGAGGTACCCCCCCCCCCCATAATTTTGGTCCAAAGTATTGATTGCAGATACTTTATGTCTGGACCTAGTCCTGACCTAGGTATTTGTTCAGACGAAAAGGTACCCATCCCTTCGACCTGATTCGTACGAATTTCCCCCTATCTCTATATTAGTAAATAGAGCGAAATTATCTTGCACCCGTAAACTATTCATTATAAATGGGTTGATCCAGATAGGGGCTTGACAGCTCAAAATACGGCCGTTTTCGCCCTGGTCTCCTGCTTGACCGGCTATTGGTTGCTGTCTAAGTCTGATCCCGGGTGACATTCGGCCATCGGCCCATCAATGGCTGCCCCTCTTTAGTCCCCTCTAAGATTCATCCTTTCAATAAATGACTATGTCGGTGGGCGTGGGAATAATCGGCGCATGTACTATGTTGGGCGTGCGAACTTACGTGTTTTTTGCGGCCCTGTTAATTGCTGCACCTCTCGTCTCTGCGCAACAGATCACTCTTCCGCTCTGGCCCAACGGCGCACCGGAGGCCTATCACGGCGATCCCGAGACCGACATCACCAAGCCAACGGACCGTCTGGTCGCGGGCAAGCCGTTAGCGCACCTAACAAATGTCAGCAAGCCAACCCTTGCGGTGTATAAACCTACAGCGAAAAACACCGGTGCGGCGGTGGTCGTGTTTCCCGGCGGGGGTTATCGAATCCTTGCTTATGACCTTGAGGGCACGGAGGTTTGCGCGTGGTTGAACTCCGTAGGGGTTACGTGCGTGCTGGTAAAGTATCGCGTGCCGTTTCCGGATCGTTTTCCTGAAAATCCTGCCGACTTTGAAGACGCTCAGCAGGCCATGCGCATCACGCGGTCGCACGCAGCCGAGTGGGGCATCGATCCAAAGCGCATCGGCGCACTCGGCTTCTCTGCAGGTGGTCATCTTGTCGTCGTGCTGGGCAACCACCCTGACTACAAGCGTGCCGGGGAGCCAGCGAACGAGATCGATGCGCGCCCTAACTTCGCCATTGTGATTTATCCCGGCTATCTGTCGGATGCTCCCGCGCTGAACAAGATTGCGCATGGCATCGACCCCAGCCCCAGCACACCGCCAACCTTTCTTCTTCAGGCAGAAGACGATCCTGTCCACGAAGAGAATGCGCTCCTTTATTTTCAGGCGCTGAAGGAAGCAAAAGTCCCGGCAGAGCTTCACCTCTACGCGGAGGGAGGGCACGGCTACGGCCTTCGCCCTACCGAGCTTCCGGTGACACATTGGCCAGGGCTCGTCGAGACGTGGCTTCGAACCATTCACGTGCTTCCCAGCCAGCCTTCGCATCAATGATTCACCACGCTCAAGCCATATCTGCAAACTGTACTTCACCTTACAAAAATCAAGACAATCAGGAGTCACGTAGATGCTGCAAAGTACGAACCCAAAACGAACAACCCCACGAAGAGCAGCCAATGTAGCTGTATCTTTTTTCTCCGCCATTTTGCTGAGTGTGTCGCCCGCACTGGCGCAGTCTCCGCAGCCGGACATCCCTGCTATGCGTGCTCGCGTCGACGCCATCGTCGAGAAGATGACGCTGGAGGAAAAGATTGACTATATCGGCGGTACCGGATTCGCCATCCGTGCTGTGCCTCGTCTGAACCTTCCGGCCTTCCAGATGTCGGATGGACCTTACGGCGTTCGCAGCAACGCCGGCTTCCCTTCTACGACCTATGTCTCGGGCATTGGGTTGGCGGCTACGTGGAATCGCGATCTTGCGCAGCAGGTTGGCCAGGGGATCGGCCGTGATGCTCGCGCGCGTGGCGTTCACTACATGCTCGGACCTGGAGTGAACATCTATCGCTCGCCGCGCAATGGGCGGAACTTCGAGTACTTCGGCGAAGACCCATTTCTGGCCGCTGCGATGACCGTGGGTTATATCAACGGAATGCAGTCGCAGGGTGTGAGCGCCACTGTGAAGCACTACATGGGTAACAACTCTGAGTTTCTGCGTCACGATTCGGACTCCATCATCGACGAACGCACGATGCGTGAGATTTATCTGCCCACGTTCGAGAGTGCCGTGCGCAAGGCCCATGTGGGCTCGATCATGAACTCTTACAACCTGACCAACGGTCAGCACATGACGCAGAATGGCTATCTGAACATCGATGTAGCACGCAAGGACTGGGGCTTCAATGGTGTGATGATGTCCGACTGGGTCGCCACCTACGACGCGGTTGCTGCAGCCAACGGCGGGCTCGATCTCGAGATGCCCACAGGTAGATTTATGAACCGCGCAAATCTATTGCCCGCGATCCAAAGCGGCAAGGTGACGCAGGCTACCATCGATGAGAAGGTGCGCAACATTCTGATGACTGCGGCGCGCTTCGGCTGGCTCGACCGCCCCCAAACGGACAGCTCCATCTCATTCTTCAACGCGCAAAACAATGCTATTGCGCTGAACGCTGCACGCGAGAGCGTCGTCCTGTTGAAGAACGAAGGCCAGTTGCTGCCCCTGAATAAGGCGCAGACGAAGACCATTCTTGTCGTCGGACCCGATGCTTATCCGGGAGTTCCAGTCGGCGGAGGCAGTGCGCGTGTCGTGCCGTTCCATACCGTCAGTGTGCTTGAGGGCATCAACACGTATCTTGGCTCAGGCGTGAACGTTCTCTACGAACGTGGAGTACCGACCATCGCTGAAGCAGCCCGCACCACGGACTTCACCACCGAGCAGGAGAATGGCAAACCCGGCCTGAAGATGGAGATATTTCAGAACGGAGAGCTCTCCGGTACTCCCGCCAACACTTCCGTTGCGGCGCACATCAACTACGCGGGCACCAACTGGGAGAGCCTCATGGACGACCCCGCGACAGCAGCCGCTCTCTTTGAGTCCGGCGCACCGCATCCGGTCTCGCGCCGTTGGTCGGGCTACTACAAGGCTGGCGATGCAGGAAATTACATCGTCGCACTCCAGGGTTCTGGCGAAGGCACGGGCAACCGCGTTTATGTGGACGACAAACTCATCATCGACAACTGGAAGCTCGTTCGAGCGATGCAGCCTCACGTCACGCTACCGCTGTCGGCCGGGCTTCATAAGATTGTCGTTGAAGACATGCGTCGCTCACCTGTTGGCGGCCGTCTGCGTTTCGCGATCGTCAATGACGGTAAGGTCGTCAACGCACGGGCGAAGGAGCTTGCGGCCAAGGCAGATGTCGTCGTGGTAGCTGCGGGCTTCGATGCTGACAGCGAGACCGAAGGCGGCGATCGCACGTTCGACCTGCCTTTTGGTCAGGATGAATTGATCCGCGAAGTTGCGGCTGCAAATAAGAAGACCATCGTCGCCGTAACGGCAGGCGGCAACGTGGATTCAGGCGAGTGGATCGATCGGGTGCCTGCCTACCTTGCAACCTGGTACTCGGGCCAGGAGGGAGGAACTGCGCTCGCCGAGACGCTGTTCGGAGCCATTAATCCTTCCGGGCATCTTCCTGTCACTCTCGAGCGCAAGGCTGAAGATAACCCCACCTACGCGAACTACTATCCCGAAGGCGATTCGAACCGCGTCATCTATAAAGAGGGAATCTTCGTTGGTTATCGCGGCTACGAGCATAACAACATCAAACCGCTCTATCCGTTCGGCTACGGTCTCTCCTATACAACGTTCAAGTTCTCGAACCTGTCGATCAAGCCGGATGCTACTCATGCAACGGTGAGCTTCGATATCACCAACACCGGGCGTCGCACCGGCGCAGAGGTCGCGCAGGTTTATGTCGGCGACGATCATGCCAAGATTGCTCGTCCCGCGAAGGAGCTCAAAGGCTTCGAGAAGGTGGCGCTGCAGCCGGGCCAGACCAAGCACGTTACCGTTGAACTCGACAGCCGCGCCTTCGCGTACTACGACGTCGACGCGAAGAAGTGGAGCATCGCACCGGGCAAGTTCAACATTCTCGTTGGCGACTCTTCGGCCTCACTCGATCTGAAAGGGTCGGTTGAGGTCTCGCAGTCGGCTGCCAATTCGGCCACCTTCTAACCACGCAATATCGCGCCGCCTCATCTTCCGGGATGAGGCGGCGTTTTTCTGCACGGGCACTCGCGCTAAACTCATCACGAGACCACCTTCCATGAAGAAAATCCTCTGCATCGCCTTCCTCGCCCTCACTGCAGCAGCTCAAAATGCGACACCTGATCCACAGTACCTCCAGCAGATCACGCAGTTCCGCACCCAGCGGGCCCAAAGCCTTTCTTCGCCCGAGGGTTGGCTCTCTCTCGTCGCGCTCCAGTGGCTCAAGCCAGGCGACACTACCGTTGGCTCGGCCCCCGGCAATACGCTGCATCTCGACCACGCTCCAGCTCACCTCGCGACGTTTCGCCTTGCCAACGACAACGTCTCCCTCGTAGCGCCAGCCGGAGGCTTCTCTGCGGGCACCACTCTCGATGGAAAGCCTGCGGCTCCCACTGTGCTCTCGCACGATGACAACCATCCCTCCGAACTCCGTTACAACGGTCTCCTGATGATCGTGATCAAACGTGGCGACCGACTCTACCTTCGCGTTAAGGATGCACAAGCACCTACGCGAACAGGCTTTCACGGCCTCAACTGGTACGCCCCCGACCCACGCTTCGTCGTCACGGCAAAATGGATTCCATCGAATCCGCCGCACACCCTGACCATCCCCAATGTTCTTGGCCAGATCAGCCACGAGCCCTCGCCTGGCGTCGCTGAGTTTACCCTTAACGGCCAGACGCTCCGCCTCGAGCCCGTCATCGAGGACCCCGCCGACAAGAAGCTCTTCTTCATCTTCCGCGACACCACAAGCACCACCACTACATATCAAGCGGGCCGCTTCCTCTACACATCTCTTCCCAGCAACGGTCTCGACAAGCCAGGCACCGTTGTGCTCGACTTCAACCGCATTCAGAATCCGCCTTGCGTGTACACGGCTTATGCAACGTGTCCGTTGCCGCCACAACAGAACCGCCTCAACATCGCCATCCCTGCAGGCGAAAAACGCTACCACGACTAATCCATCACGCTAAGATGCTCTGAGATAAGAACGCACAGGACAAGGCGACCAGAATGAAAAAGTTCCTCTCCACAATTTTGCAATTTTTCCTCTTCCTCATCACCTTTGCCATCGGAAGCTTTTTGCGCCCATTTCATCTAAGTTGGGATCTTGCCGTTGCGTCTTCGGCGAACGTCCATCGTACCTTCATCCCTGATGGCCTGTTGCTGATGGCCGTCCTCTTCGTTCTCATTCTCATCATGGAAGCTCTGATGAAGCGTCTTCGCACGTTCGGTCCGTGGACGACGCTTGCCTTTGCGCTTGCGGCTATCATGGGTTGTGTGATGAAGCTGGGCTTTATCACCCGCGATCTATAGGTTTATTCACTCACAACAACAACGATCTTCCCCGGTCCGCTTTTAAGGCCGTGGCCGCCCGCGTAAGCATCTTCTGCTTTTTCGAGCGGTACCGTCGCGCCCACAAAAGTACGCAGCGTACCCGCATCGAGCATCCCTGCAACCTCATTCAACTGCTCGCGATTCGGCTCCACGATAAAGAAGGCAGCCTTCAACTTCGCGTCGTCCGTGCCCTCAACATCGGAGACGATAGTGACCATCCTGCCATCTGGCTTCAGCACGCCCCATGAGCGCTGCAGTGTCTCGCCCCCAACGGTATCGAATACGACATCGACCTTTCCCGCTCGATCTTCGAATTGCTCCTTGCGATAGTCGATCACTTCATCGGCTCCAAGTCCGGACACGAAAGCAACGTTCTGCTCCGAGGCCGTTGCGATCACGCGCGCACCCCGAGACTTCGCCAGTTGAACGGCAAATATCCCAACTGCCCCTGAGCCTCCATGCACGAGAACCCGCTCGCCAGCCTGCAGCTTCGCCCGGTCAAACAGTCCCTGCCACGCCGTCAGCGCGCTGATGGGAACGGAGGCCGCCTCAATGTGCGTAAGCGACTTCGGCTTGGGCGGGATCGAACTCGGTAGCGTGACGCAATACTCCGCCGTCGCTCCGTCCGCGAACCAATCGTTCATGCCGTAGATCTCCTGCCCGACAGCCACGCCGGTCACGCCCTCCCCCACAGCCGCGACGACCCCTGAGAACTCATGCCCCGGCACAGCGCCGCTCCTCACCTCGCCCGCCTTGGTGTGCGTCGTCGGATACCACCCAAGCTCGGTGTGGATCACCCCCGCTGCGTACACTTTGACGAGAACCTCGCCCGGCCCCGGCGCCGGTTGTGGAAGGTTCTCTTCAACCAGCGTCATTCCACTGGCCGCATTCTTCAATCGCATCGCCTTCATCGTCTCTCCCTGTCGTACGCGCTAAACTCATCACAGCTTGATTCATCAATAGATTCTTCTCATCGTTTTGCGACTTCACCTTCTTCAAAAATTATCCTTTATAAATAGTCCCGTACATAAAACAAGCGATGCCCGACAACGAACTCTTCAAGCTCCTCGCCGCAGCCCAACACCGTCTCGATGAAGGCTTCGACGATCTTCCTTCCGTCCCTGCGTCGCCACTGGGCGAGCGTGCTGCGACCATCCTCAACGAAGCAGCCACCCGCCTCCACGATAACTATCCCTACGCGCATCCACTCTACGCGGGCCAGATGCTGAAGCCGCCGCATCCCATCGCCCGCGCTGCCTATGCGCTGGCCATGTCGGTCAATCCCAACAACCACGCGCTCGATGGAGGCCGCGCCAGCTCCGCCATGGAGATCGAAGCCGTCGCCGCACTCGCCAAGATGTTCCACTGGCCGCAGCACCTCGGCCACCTCAGCAGCGGAGGAACCTTCGCCAACCTCGAAGCTCTCTGGGTCGCCGGCCAACTTGCACCGGGCAAGACCATCGCCGCCTCTGATCAGGCGCACTACACCCACAGCCGCATCTCGAGCGTTCTCGGCCTGCCCTTCGTCAGCATCCCGACAGACAACAGCGGCCGCATGGATCTCGCCGCGCTCGAACGCCAGCTTGAAACCGGAACCATCGGAACCGTAGTCGTCACGCTTGGCACCACCGCCATCGGCTCCGTCGATCCGCTCGACCAAATCCTGCGCCTGCAGGAGCGCCACAAATTCCGCATCCACGTCGACGCGGCCTATGGAGGCTACTTCACCCTCGCATCCAATCTCTCCCCCGAGACCCGCGCCGCCTACGACGCCATCCCGCAGGCCGACTCCATCGTCGTCGATCCGCACAAGCACGGCCTCCAGCCCTACGGCTGCGGTGCCGTCCTCTTCCGCGATCCCACCGTAGGCCGCTTCTACAAACACGACTCCCCTTACACCTACTTCTCCTCGAAGGAACTCCATCTCGGCGAGATATCCCTCGAATGCTCCCGCGCCGGAGCCTCCGCCGTCGCTCTCTGGGCCACCCAACGCCTCCTGCCCTACACACCCGGCGAAACCTTCGCACAGGGCCTCGAATCCGGCCATTCCGCCGCGCTCGAGTTGAACCGCCGACTAGCGCAATCTCAGCATTTCGTCACCCCGGACGCCCCACCGCAGCTCGATATCGTCTTCTGGGCCGTCCGCGCCGAAACTCCAAAAAAATCTTCCACTTACGCCCAGCACATCTTCGACGAAGCCGCCCGGCTCGATCTCCACCTGGCCCTGGCCAACCTGCCCGTACGCTTCTTCCCGGCAAACACCTGGCCGCACGCCGAACAAACCAAAACAGTTACCTGCCTCCGGTCCGTCCTGATGAAGCCCGAACACCTGGCCTGGCTCAACCAGATCTGGCAGCGCATCGAATCCGCGACGGAGGCCGTTTTCCTGTCAATACCCCGTCCGAACCAACCCCAATAACCGTAAGTTTTACAGCGCAATTGAGGCGATTTGGTAAACTCACGCCTAACGGGCCCGATTCGCTCTATTGCACTGGGAATCATGCAATTCATGTTTCCAGCTCGACCGAGAGCACCCAAGCTGCCGAGCGCACGTCAAAAGAGGACCGACCCGGCTAGAAAAGGAAGCACCCAAGCATGAGCCTGCCTGTCTCACCCGCCCCCGAAGCACCGGACCTTACCAAACGAACCATCGCTTACTTCTCGATGGAGATCGCGCTCTCTCCGAAGCTTCCTACGTACTCCGGTGGCCTCGGAATACTCGCCGGCGACACCCTTCGTTCTGCAGCCGACACCGGCGCGCCAATGGTTGCCGTGTCACTCGTGCATCGCCGCGGCTACTTCCGCCAGCACCTCGACGACATGGGCCAGCAGACCGAGTCCGACGTTCCCTGGTCACCCGAGACAACGCTTCCCAGCGCTAACCAATTGCTCGCGCTCACCCTGCAGGGACGCCAATTGCTGGTCCGCGCCTGGCGCTTCGACGTCGTCGGCGTCACCGGCCACGTCATCCCCGTCTTCCTGCTCGACACCGATGTTGAGGGCAACGACCCCTGGGACCGCCACCTCACCGATCACCTCTACGGCGGCGACTCCTACTACCGCCTCTGTCAGGAGGCCGTGCTCGGACTCGGCGGCATCGCCCTGCTGCACGCGCTCGGCTGCAAGTTCGACGTCTACCATATGAACGAGGGCCACGCGGCGCTGCTCACCATCGCGCTGCTCGAAGAACAGCTCGCGGGCAAACCCCTGCGCGAGGCCACTGAGGCCGACATCCAGGCCGTACGCCAGCAATGCGTCTTCACTACGCACACGCCCGTTCCTGCAGGCCACGACCAGTTCGGTCTCGACCACATGTATCAGGTGCTTGGCCACGACCGCGCCGCCGCCATTGACTGCGCCAACTGCCTGCACAATGGCCTGATGAATATGACCTACCTCGCCCTGCGCTTCTCCCGCTACGTCAACGGCGTCGCGATGCAGCACGGCAAGGTCTCGCAGAAGATGTTCCCGGAGTACAAGGTCTACTCAATCACCAACGGTGTCCACGCTGCCACATGGATGTCCGAATCGTTCCAGGAGCTGATGGACAAGGAGGTTGCGAGCTGGCGCACAGATAATCGCTACTTCCGCTCCATCTACGGCATCGATCCGGCGCGCATCACCGCCTGTCACGTCAAAAACAAACATCGCCTGTTTGCGACCATTGCCAAACGAAGCGGCCACTACTTTCAACCCCAGTGTGCTGACCCTTGGCTTCGCCCGTCGCGTCGCCACGTACAAGCGCGCCAGCCTGCTGCTCCAAGATCCCGCCCGGCTGGTCGCCATCGCCGAGAAGATTGGTGGGCTGCAAATCCTCTTCGCCGGCAAGGCTCACCCGGCCGACAATGCTGGCAAGGGGCTCATCCGCGATGTCTACGCGGCAGCAGCCAAGCTCAACTCCGCTGCGCTCAAGATCTACTACATCGAAAACTACGACTGGGAGCTGGGTGCGATGCTGACCCAGGGAGTCGATGTCTGGGTGAACACGCCGCGCCGTCCATACGAGGCATCGGGAACCTCGGGCATGAAGGCTGCCCTGAACGGCGTCCCGTCGCTCTCCATTCTCGACGGCTGGTGGATTGAGGGCTGCGCTGAAGACGTCACCGGCTGGGCCATCGAAGACGGCGAGACGGAAGCCGCCGAGGCCAACAGCCTGTACGAGAAGCTCGAGAGGCGCATTGCCCCGCTGTACGCCAATCCCAACGCCTGGGCCAAGATGCAGCAGCACTGCATCGGCATCAACGGAACCTTCTTCAACACGCACCGGATGCTCGGCCAGTACTTCGCCAACGCCTACTATCCGCCGAGGCCGATCGTACAGACAGCAGCCAGCGCTGTTCCCCATCGCCGCTCAACTGATACACCAGATAAGGAACCTGCGCTAGTCACCGCTCGATAGGTTCCGCATGAGTTGTTAAAGATTGAAGGGCGCGACCGTAATGGATCGCGCCCTTTCTTTATGATTCGGCTTAGTCACCCGCGACTAGGTGTGGCAGCTGCTTCGCTGCAGAACTGTTCTTCGCAAACCGTCCTCGCAGCCGGTCGAAGAACAGATAGACCACCGGCGTAGTGAACAGCGTCAACGCCTGCGAGACAATCAGGCCACCCACAATCGCGATTCCCAGCGGCCGGCGCAGCTCGCTTCCGGTACCACGCCCCAACGCCAGCGGAAGACCGCCAAGCATCGCCGCCATCGTCGTCATCATGATCGGACGGAAGCGCAGCAGGCATGCCTCGTAGATCGCCTCCTGCGGGGTCTTGCCGCCCTCGCGCTCGGCGACCAGCGCAAAGTCGATCATCATGATCGCGTTCTTCTTCACAATGCCGATCAGCAGGATGATGCCGATCATGGCGATCACGCTCAACTCCACCTTGAACAGCAACAGCGCAACGATCGCTCCCACTCCAGCCGAAGGAAGCGTGGAAAGAATCGTCAACGGATGGATGAAGCTCTCATAGAGCATACCAAGCACGATGTAGACCGCAACCAGCGCCAGCAGAATCAACATCGGCTCGCTCGACAACGACGCCTGGAAGGCCTGCGCTGTTCCCTGGAAACCTCCGTGAATCGTCGACGGCATACCAATGGCGACGCGTGCCTGTTCGATCGCCACGGTGGCGTCGCTCAACGACACGCCCGGCGTGAGATTGAAGCTCAGGGTCGCGGCAGGCGATTGCGACTGATGGTTGACCGTCAGCGGAATGCGCTGCTCCTCATAGCGCGTAATCGCGCTGAGAGGAATCATCGCTCCCGTATTGCTCTTGACGTAAATATTCTTCAACGCATCCGGGTCGCGCTGATACTGCGGCGCAACCTCCATCACCACGTGATACTGGTTCAAGGGCCGATAGGTCGTTGATACCTGCCGTTGCCCAAATGCATCCGACAACGTGGCATCAATCGCCAGCGGCGAAACACCTAGGCGGCTGGCCGTATCGCGATCAATCACCAACTGCGCGCGCAGGCCCTGTTGCTGCTGATCGGTCGCCACGTCCTTGAGCTCAGGCAGCTTCTGCATAGCCGCCATCAATTTAGGCGCCCATTCATTCAGGTCGTTCAGATTATCGGCGGTCAGCGAGTACTGATACTGCGTCGCTGTGTTACGGCCGCCAATCCTTAGCTCCTGCTGCGACTGCAGAAACAGTTGTACGCCAGGAATCCCCGCGGTCTTTGGGCGCAGGCGATTAATGACGACCTCAGCATTGTCACCCGTCCTCTGCCGTTCAGCATCCGGCTTGAGGAAGATAAACATGTTTCCGGAGTTGGCGCCGCCACCACCCGGACCACCGCCGCCAACAAACGCCATCGTATTCTGAACGGCAGGATCGTTCGCCACGATCTCAGCCAGGCGCGCCACATTCGGCTTCATCGTGTCGAACGAGACATCCTGCTGCCCGCGAATCTGCCCTCCGATTCTCCCCGTATCCTGCTGCGGAAAGAAGCCCTTGGGAATAAGGATGAAGAGGTAGACGTTAAGCACAAACGTCAGAATCGTAATAGTCAGCACCAGGCCCTGGTGCCCGAGCACCCATTTCAGGCCGCGCTCATACTCTTCCGTAAGCCACGCCAGCCCCTTCTCTCCCCAACGATAGTAGAAGCTATGCTTCCCGGTGCCATGGGGCTTGAGGAACTTCGCGCTGAGCATCGGCGTCGTCGTCAACGAGACGACCAGCGAGACCATAATCGCCACCGATAGCGTCACGGCAAACTCGCGGAACAGGCGGCCTACGATTCCGCCCATCAGCAGAATCGGAATGAAGACCGCGATCAGCGACGTGCTCATCGAGACCACGGTGAAGCCGATCTCCTTCGACCCGATCATCGCCGCTTCAAACGGTGTCTTGCCGCTTTCAAGATGCCGGCTGATATTTTCGATCACCACAATCGCGTCGTCGACAACAAACCCCGTCGAGATCGTCAGCGCCATCAGACTCAGATTGTCCAGCGTGTAACCCAGCAGATACATTACGCCGAAGGTCCCCAGCAGGCTCAGCGGCACAGACACGCTGGGAATCAGCGTCGACCGCACCTCTCGCAGGAAGACAAACACCACCAGGATCACCAGCAGGATCGAGATAATCAGCGTCTGCGTAACATCTTTTACTGACGCACGGATGGTCGTCGTACGGTCCAGCGCGACGTTGATCTTTATCGCGGGCGAGATTGCGGCCTGCAGCATCGGTTTCAGTGCCAGCACCTTGTCAACCGTCTCAATCACGTTGGCCGTCGAGGTCTTGAAGACGACCACAAGGATCGCCGGCTTGCCGTTGAACATGCCGCCCGTGTGGATGTCCTCCACACTATCGATCACATCGGCCACGTCCTGAATCCGCACCACGCCATGCGCGGCCCCCGCTGCACCCGCCTTTGATGTTGATGCGGCCGGAGCAGCCGCTGTCCCGGTTGCTGTGTTAACGTTGGCCACGGCACTCGCTGCCGACGCGGGCAACCCCGTAGCTGCAGCCGCAGAACTCACCGGCCCTCGGTCGGTCGCAATAATCAGCGGAGCATACGCCGCCGCGCCGTAGAGCTGGTCTGTCGTGCTGACCATCCAGCGCCGCGTCTCATCCTGCAGATACCCCTTCGGCTGGTTCACGTTCACCGTGCCGATAGCCGCGCGCAACGCCTCGAGCCCTATCCCGTAGTTGAACAACTGCGTCGGGTTGGCCTCAATGCGCACGGCGGGCTTGGCGCTGCCGCCGCAGAATGTCTGTCCAACCCCGTCCACCTGCGCGATCTTCTGCGCCAGAATGCTGTCGCAAGCGTCATAGATCTGCGGTACTGAAAGCGTGTCCGAGGTCAACGCCAGAATCAGGATCGGCGAATCCGACGGATTGATCTTCCTGTACGTCGGATTGCTCGGCAGATTTGCCGGCAGTTGACTCCGCGCCGCGTTGATCGCCGCCTGCACATCGCGCGCCGCTCCGTTCACATCGCGGCTCAGATCGAACTGCAGCGTAATGGAGGTATTGCCCAACCCGGACGACGACGTCATCTCATTGATGCCGGCGATCTTTGCGAACTGTCGTTCCAATGGAGTCGCAACCGCCGACGCCATCGTCTCCGGGTCCGCTCCCGGCAGGCCCGCGCCCACCGAGATCACCGGATACTCGACCTGCGGCAGACTTGCCACCGGCAGCAGCGTGTACGCAACGGCACCCGCAAGAATGATCGCAATCGATAGCAACGTCGTCGCCACCGGCCGCTTGATGAACGGCGCAGAGAAGTGCACCCCTTCTGCCGAGCGTTTATCCGCGGTCTTCCTCGCCTCAGCGAGATCGTGATTCCCTTCCTCGTAGGCCATCAGTCCGCACTCACCGCATGTTCATGCTCACGGAACTCCGCATCCGCCTTCGCGGTGTTCAGATACTTCCGTCCAATCCGGTCGAAGAACAGATACACAACCGGCGTCGTAAATAGCGTCAGCACCTGCGACACAATCAATCCGCCGACGATCGAGATACCCAGCGGCTGTCGCAGCTCGCTTCCCGTGCCACGTCCCATCGCCAGCGGCAGGCCACCGAGCAGCGCCGCCATCGTCGTCATCATGATCGGCCGGAAGCGCAGCAGGCACGCCTGATAGATTGCCTCCTCCGGCGCCATGCCATGCTCGCGCTCAGCCTCCAGAGCAAAGTCGATCATCATGATGGCGTTCTTCTTCACGATGCCGATCAGCAGGATGATGCCGATCAGCGCAATCACGCTCAGGTCGATGTGGAAGATCAGCAGCGCAAGAATCGCGCCCACACCGGCCGAAGGCAGCGTCGAAAGAATCGTGATGGGATGGATGTAGCTCTCGTACAGCACACCCAGCACAATGTAGACGACGATCAGCGCCGCAAGAATCAGCAGCGGCTCGTTGGTCAGCGAAGCCTCAAATGCGCGGGCGGAGCCCTGGAATTCAGCGCTAACGCTCGGTGGCAACCCAAGCTCTTGCTTGGCACGATTCACCGCTTCCACCGCAGCGCCGATCGACTTGCCCGGCGCCAGGTTGAACGAGATCGTCACCACTGGAAACTGTCCCTGATGGTTGATCGCGAGCGCCGACTGCCTCTCCTCGATGTGCGTAAACGTCGACAGCGGCACCTGCGTCCCGTTCGAGCTCTTCACGTAGATATTGTTCAACGCGTCCGTAGTTCGCTGGAACTTCGGCGCGACCTCCAGTACGACGTGGTACTGATTCTGCTGCGTGAAGATGGTGGACACCTGGCGTTGTCCAAACGCGTCGTCCAGCGTGTCGTCGATGTTCTGCGGCGTGATGCCAAGCCGAGCCGCGGTATCGCGATCGATGACCAGGTGCGCCTCGAGACCGCTCAACTGTTGATCGCTCGCAACATCGGTCAGCACCGGAATCTGCCTCAGCTTATCGACCAGCTTCTGCGACCATACTGCCAGCTCCTCCGCATTGGCGTCCTCAATCGAGAACTGATACTGCGTCCGGCTCACGCGGTCATCTACCGTGAGATCCTGCAACGGCTGCAGAAAGCACTGAATTCCCTCAATCTGCGCCAGCCGGGGTTGCAGCCGCTGAATCACGTCCAGTGCCGAAGCCCTACCCGTATCCCTGTCTCTCAGGTTGATCTGGATGCGCCCGCTGTTCAACGTAACGTTCGTACCATCAATTCCGATGAACGACGAGACGCTCTCCACATCTTCATCCTGCAGGATGGCCTTCGCCAGCTCCTGCTGCCGCGCGCTCATCGCACTAAAGCTGATCGTCCTGCGGAGCCTCCGTGATACCAAGCAGCACGCCGGTATCCTGCACCGGGAAGAATCCCTTCGGCACAATGATGTACAGATACACCGTCAGCAGGAAGGTCGCCAGCGTCACCAGCAACGTCAGCGTCTGGTGCCGCAGCACCCACTTCACGCCCTTTCCATACTTCGCGATCACATACTCGAAGAACTCTTCGCTCTTGCGGTAGAAGGCATTCTGCTCGCTCTCTGGCGTATGCTTCAGCAGCTTGGCGCTCATCATCGGCGTCAGCGTCAGTGACACCACAGCAGAGACGAGAATCGTCACCGCCAGCGTCACAGCAAACTCGCGGAAGAGCCGCCCCACAATATCGCCCATGAACAGCAGCGGGATCAGCACAGCAATCAGCGAGACCGTCAGCGAAAGAATCGTGAAGCCGATCTGCTCCGATCCCTTCAACGCCGCATCCAGCGGAGAGTCGCCCTCCTCTAGATATCGCGCGATGTTTTCGATCATTACGATCGCGTCGTCAACAACGAATCCGGTCGAGATCGTCAGCGCCATCAGGCTCAGATTGTTCAGGCTGTATCCCAGCAGATACATCACTCCGAACGTGCCCACAATCGACAAGGGCACCGCAACCGAAGGAATGACCGTCGCCGCAATCGACCGCAGGAACAGGAAGATCACCATGACCACCAGTCCGATGGTCAGGATCAGCGAGAACTGCACGTCCTTCACCGATGCGCGGATCGTGTTGGTCCGGTCGGTAAGCACCTGCACCGTCACACTGGTCGGTAGTGATGAGCGCAGTTGCGGCAAGAGCCGTTGCACCTCATCGACCACCCCGATGATGTTCGCGCCGGGCTGCCGCTGGATGTTGACGATCACCGCTGGCTTGAGGCTCAACTCTCGCGCCGGTTCATCTTTCGTAGCTGGCCTTGCCGACTTACCAACCCAGGCTGCCTGATACAGATTCTCCGCACTATCAACAGCCGTCGCGATATCCGACAACCGCACAGGAGACCCATTCCGATACGCGATGATCACCTGGTTATAGTCTTTGCTCGAGAGCAGCTGATCGTTCGCGCCGATCGTATACGCCTGCCGCAGACCACTCAGACTTCCCTTGGCCTGGTCCACATTCGCCGTGCCCAGCACGGTCCGCACGTCCTCGAGACTGAGGCCGTAGTTCGCCATCGCCGTAGGATTCACCTGAATCCTCACCGCCGGCTTTTGTCCGCCGTTGATCGACACGAGACCTACGCCCGAAAGCTGAGAGATCTTCTGCGCCATCACCGTATCGGCCAGGTCCTCGACCTTCGACAACTCCAGCGTGTCGCTCGTCAGCGATAGCGTCATGATCGGCGCGTCGGCCGGGTTCACCTTGCTATACACCGGGGGATTCGGCAAATCCTTCGGCAGGTACGTGAACCCCGCATTGATCGCCGCCTGCACATCCTGCTGAGCAATATCGATCGACTCCGACAGCTCAAACTGCAGCGTAATCACACTGCCGCCGCCCGAGCTGGTCGACGTCATCTGGCTTAGTCCCGGTATCTGTCCGAACTGCCGCTCCAGCGGTGCCGTCACCGATGAGGACATCACCTCCGGGCTCGCCCCCGGATAGAACGTCATCACCTGGATCGTCGGATAGTCCACCTGCGGCAGCGCCGACACGGGCAGTTGCAGATACGCGACCCAGCCCGCAAGCAAAATGGCCACCATCAAAAGCGAGGTGGCCACCGGCCTAAGAATAAATGGCCTTGATGGGCTCATGGACGCTTACCCCCTGCATTTCCGCTCGGCTGTCCGTGCTGCTGACCAGCCTGTCCTGCGTTGCCGCTCCCATTGCCTTTACCGTTGGAAGCTCCCGTCTGCGCACCAACCGAATCCGCAGCAAAAACACGAGTCGCCTTCGCCGGAATCACCTTGCTTCCATTGCGCAGCTTCTCCTGACCATCGACGACTACCAAATCGCCCGCAGCCACGCCGTCCTTCAGGATCACCTGCGTGCCTTCCGTTACGTCAACCGTCACCGGCCGCGCCTCTGCCCAGAAGGGCTGTTGATTCTGCTTTCCGCCACCCGCACCTGCGCCACCACCAGCACCGGCACCGGCAGCTCCTGCGTTCGGAGCGCCAGCATTCGCAGCACCGGTGGCACGTCTACCTGCACGCCTACCGCCCTGAGCCGCGCCATTGCCTTGCAGATCCGCAGGCGGATCACCCGGATGCACCAGGTACACAAAACTCCCCTGCGTTCCGGTCTGCAGCGCAGCCGCCGGAATCACCAGCGAGTCTGGCCTCTGCTCCAAAATCAACCGCACATTCACAAACTGGTTCGGGAACAGCGCCCCGTCCTTGTTGTCGAAGATGGCCTTTACCTTTACCGTGCCCGTCGTCGTATCGATCTGGTTGTCCACTGTCAACACTTTTCCAGTCGCCAGATGCGTCGTACCCGACCGGTCATAGGCCTCAACCGTCAAGGAGTGACCATTGTGTGTCAGCCTCAAAACGTCCTGCAGATGATCCTCCGGCAGCGTAAAGATCACCGCAATCGGCTGCAGCTGCGTCACCACCAACAGCCCCGTCGCGTCCGAAGCATGTACGATATTGCCCGGATCCATCTGCCGCAACCCAACCACGCCATTGATGGGCGACGTAATCTTCGTATAAGCCAGGTTCACCTTCGCCGCCTCGATCGCCGCCTTATCCGCCTCGATCGATCCTTGAGCCTGCCCCGCCGCAGATACCTGTGCCTGCTGGTTCTCCTTCGAGACCACTCCAGCGTCCAGCAGCGCACTATACCGCTTCGCTTGAGCGGTAGCATTATCCGCGGTAGCCTGGTCCTTCACCAACTGCCCCTGGGCCTGCGCCAGCGCCGCCTGGAACGGTGCCGGATCAATCTCCGCCAGCAACTGGCCCTGATGCACCGTCTGCCCCTCGGTAACATTGACGCGAACCAGCTGCCCGTCCACCCGGGACTTGATCGTTACCGTGTTGTACGCCGTCACGGTCCCCAGCTCCGTCAGGTAGATCGGCATCGTCTTCTGCTGCACCGCGACCACCTGCACCGGTGTCGGACGGTCCATCATGGCAGCCATCTTCTGGCCCTGCGTCACCTGTTCCTGCTGATTCTGGCGAATCTTCCACACCGCCGCGCCCACCGCAAGCGCGATCACCAGCACCACAATCCACTTCCTGAACCCCGACCCCTTCGGCTTCTCCGGCTCAGGCAGCGATATCTGCGGCTTTGGGGCCGGCAGGGCTGCGTTGGTCTCTTGTTCGCTTATCTGGGCTGACGACATGGGTGCGCTCACCGTGCTCTCAAAATTTTTTTAGGTTGACCGAGGTTATTGATACGAGATTCTCGAAATCAAGGTTTCTGAGTTTTCCGTAGATACCTCAGAATAAATGATAATGACGTTAGCCGACACCGGAAGGTTTCGAAAATGCAGTCTTCTCTCTTCCGAACCTATCCTGTTCTGAATCATGGTTTCGTCCGGTAATCGCGCCAAAAGGAAGGATTTCTCGTTGCTCACTCCGGCCCCTGAACTCGAAACGTCCGCACTTCCTGCACTCTGCGTCGACCTCGACGGCACGTTAGTTAAGTCGGACACGCTCATCGACTCCGCTCTCGCCCTCGCGCGGCATCATCCCGCAGCACTCCTTCAGATTCCAGGCTGGCTCGCCCAAGGCAAAGCCTCACTCAAGCAGCACATCGCCGCTACTGTTCAGTTAGACGTCACTCACCTGCCTTATAACCGCGAACTTTTGCAATTTTTAGAGCAGCAGCGCTCCACCGGCCGCCCCATTTACCTCGCCACAGCCGCCGACGGTGCCACCGCCCATCGCGTCGCCGACCATCTCGGCATCTTCACAGGCGTCCTCGCCTCTGATGGAACGACTAATCTCTCTGGACACAATAAGTTAGACGCATTCCGCCAGCGCTTCGGCGACAACTTCGACTACATCGGCAACGCCCTTCCCGACCTGCCCCTCCTTCAGGCAAGCCGCGAACCCATGGTTGCCAACCCCACCGCCGGGCTCCGCGCCGCCCTCCGCCGAGCCAACGTCACCCCCACCCGCAGCTTCACCGAGCAGGTCTCCCCTCTCAAAGCCTGGCCCAAAGCCATCCGCATCCACCAGTGGGCCAAGAACGTCCTTATCTTCCTCCCTATGGTGCTGGGCCACGCCCTTACCCCCAGTGTCATTGCGGCAGCCGTCATGGCCTTCTTCAGCTTCGGTTTCTGCGCCTCGGCCACCTATATCGTCAATGACCTGCTGGACATCGAGGCCGATCGCCACCACCCCCGCAAGCGCCGCCGCCCGTTCGCCTCTGGAGACCTCTCCGCCGTCACCGGCGTCTTCGTTATCATCATCTTCCTCCTCGCCTCCATCGCCCTCGCCATCACTATTCCGCATATGGAGCGGGCTCTAGGCGCATCGCGCGGAGGAACCGGCCACTTCCTCGGGGTACCGACGGACTACGCCTTCCTAGGCTGGCTCGGCATCTACGCCGTCACCACGCTAGCCTACTCGTTCCGCCTCAAGCGCGCCGTTCTGGTCGATGTCATCGTCCTCTCCGGCCTCTACACCATTCGCATCCTCGCCGGATCGGCGGCCACGGGCGTCGAGGTCTCCACCTGGCTCGGCAGCTTCAGCATCTTCTTCTTCCTCTCGCTGGCCTTCGTCAAGCGCTTCGCCGAGCTCGAAAATCTTCGCGAACGTGGTGGAGTCTCTGCCAAGGGCCGCGGCTACCACATTTCCGACATCGAGCAGCTCCGCAGCTTCGGCACCGCCAGCGGATACGCCTCCGTCGTCGTCCTCACCCTCTACATCTCCAACCTCAACGCCGACGCCGCCCTGCTCTACAACCACATCCACCGCCTCTGGCTCCTCGTCCCCGTGCTTCTTCTCTGGCTCAGCAACCTTTGGCTCCAGGCCTCCCGCGGCGAACTCGACGAAGACCCCGTCGTCTACGCCATCACCGACCGCCGCAGCCTCCTCATGGGCCTGCTAGTCATAGCCATAGTCCTCTCCGCCCTCTAACAAACCCACAGCTTCCGCCGCTCGCTCCGCAAGTGCCTTTCTAAAACAGGCACAAAAAGATCGGGTGCCCCATTCATCGCAGTCTCATCGCGATGAGTGGGAATGTATAACCTTCCCCAGCCAGCTTTGCCGTTGCTGGTTCATCCCGGGCACACACTTGTTCTTCCCGGGCACACCGACACCCACCGCCTCATTTATCCTGATCTTTACTCACATGAGCGACACCATCCCCCAACTCAACACCTACGACGAGCCCTCCCTCGAGGCCGCATTCGCCACCCTCGCCGCCGAGGTCCGCACCGAAGCCGCCGCCCTCACCACCCCCGAGGCGCAGGAAGCCTTCCGCCTCCACTGGCTGGGCCGCAAGCAAGGCCGGCTCAAGCTCATCAGCGAAGCCTGGCTCAAGTCCGCCCCTGCCGAAGCCCGCAAGCCCCTCGGCATCCGCTTCAACCAGCTCAAGCAGCAAATCGAGCAAGCCCTCGAAGCCCCCGCAGTAGCCGCAACCGCAGCAGTCGTACAAGGAATCGACGTCACCCTCCCCGGAGCCATCCGCACGCCCGGCATCCCCCACCCACTCCTCAAGACCATGCAGGAGATCGTCCAGGTCTTCCACCATCTCGGCTACAGCACCAACCTCGGCCCTCAGGTCGAAACCGACTTCTACAACTTCGAAGCCCTCAACTTCCCCCCGAATCACCCCGCGCGCGACACCCAGGACACCCTCCAGATCGCCCACCAATCCACGAAGCCATCACGCGACCGCCTCTTAATGCGCACCCATACCAGCCCTGTGCAGATCCGCACCATGGTCGCGCAGGCACCGCCGATCCGCATCGTCATCCCCGGCAAGGTCCACCGCAACGACGCCGCCGATGCCACCCACTCCCCCATCTTCCATCAGGTCGAAGGCCTCTGCGTCGACACCAACATCACCTTCTCCGACCTCAAGGGCACGCTCGACCACGCCATGAAGGCCCTCTTCGGCAGCGACGTCAAAACTCGCTTCTTCCCATCCTTCTTCCCCTTCACCGAGCCCAGCGCCGACGTCCAAATCTCCTGCATCTTCTGTGGAGGCAAGGGCTGCCGCAAGTGCAAACACAGCGGCTGGATCGAACTCCTCGGCTGCGGCATGGTCGACCCCGCCGTCTTCGCCGCAGTCACCGAAGAGCGCCGCAAGATCAACCCCGCCGACGACACCTACAACCCCGAGCGCATCACCGGCTTCGCCTTCGGCATGGGAGTCGAGCGCATCGCCATGATCCAGCACGGCATCTCCGACATAGGCCACTTCTACTCCGGAGACATGCGCTTCTTAGAGCAGTTCGCCTAACGAGCAGTTCGCTTGACGCCTCTCAGAGCAGTTTTCCATCGATATAGAGCAATTTCCTCTATCCAGCTCGTCATCCTGAGCGGAGACGCGCGCTTTTTGAGCGTCGCAGTCTTTACACCCACGACAGCGCTTCAAACCTTTCAGCCACAAAGCCCGTGACCACCAAGGCATGAGACTACACCCGTTCTCGCTCTAGTGCATGCTGTCCCGCAAGCTCTCCAGGTTCTGTGGATGCACACGAACCACGCCCCTGCGCGGACTATCAATATCCGCGATCAGAAAGAACGCGATCGCAATGACTAATTTGCTTGCGACTGCAGATTGTTTTGCAGTCTCTCCAGATTCTGGGGATGTACCGGTACAAGTCCACCGTGCGGACTATTAATATCGGCGATGAACCCGAACGAAATCGCAACCACCAGCGGCAGCACAATAAAGACCTTCCAGTCGGCGCGCCGTGCAGTATAGCCAATCAGAAGATTGCAACATAGGGCCATCCCAAACAATAGGCCCCACGCCGCGCCAGGGATGCGATCCAGCCACACTTCCCGGGAGAAATCCTCTGCATTCAAAACTTCGTTCATACTCGTAACGGCAAGCACCGTCAAAGGAGTTGGCTTGGATCTCGCTGACTGGCTGACAATGGCCCAAAGCTGACGGTGTATCTCTGAAGTCTTCGCGTAGATCTGTCGCATCTCTTCATGATCGCGCGTCAGGTAGTACCGGATACGAAGATCCGTGTACTCCCGCAGAAGAGCACGCAACCGAACGGAATCCTCCTCGGGTAGCAGATCGGTGCGAAGATACGTCGTTCTGATTGCGTTGGCCTCGGCCTCTTCATAGTTCTTGCGCAGCTCATAGCGACCGATTGCCATCGAAAAGCTGAACCCGATCACGAGTCCGAGCACCGTCAGCGACGCGCCAAGAACAATACCGAAATCCCTGCGCGTATCCTCCTTTCCGAGGCGTTGCCGGCGAAGGCCGAGTCGACTGCCAATCCAGGCTGCGCACCAGAGAACAACCAACGTAATCAAGAAAATCGGAAGAGGATTTTCCAGAAGATTCATGACTCACTCTCCCTGCGCCCCCTCGAAACCACGTCATGAGCGCACTTCTTTCCATCAGAAAAAGACAGCAGAAAAAGTAGCGCCTTTCACAAGACACTGGCCTCCACGCGCTTGACTCCAGCTAAACGGGTTTCTTCTTTGGCCCATCCAGAAACCCAAACAGCAGGTGCAGCACAGCCAGCACCAGCGCTCCAAGAAATGCCGCCGTCCAGGTCGTCACGACAAACCCCGGAACAAGCTTACCCGAGAACATCAGGATCACCGCATTGATGACCAGAAAGAACAGCCCAAACGTGAGAATCCCAATCGGCAGCGTGATGATCTTCAAAAACAGCCCCAGCGTCGCATTCAGCAGCCCAATCACAATGGCCGCGATCAAAGCCGACATAAAGCCGCTGACCACGAAACCACTCACCATATGCGAAACCACCAGCAGGGCCACAGCATTCAAAATCCAGTGCAGAAGCAGACGAACCGCCATAGCTCGTTCCTTTCAGCCGCAGAATTGAAAACCCGGATTCGCCGTCAGCGTTTCCGCCACACGAGCATACCCCACCCAGCCCGGCCCAGCATATCTTTCTCTCAGCCGAAGTCTTACTTCGCCACCTCGTGGTCGTAACTGATCACCCGCGTCACCTTCCACGCACCATCCTTGTACTGCCAAAGGTGAATGAACTTCGCCTCGCCCACCACATCACGGTCCTGCACCCCCGGATGATAAAACCGGTGCACCCCAATCTCCACCGCCCCATAGTCGTGGATCGGAAACACCTCCAGCGACCCCTTCACCAGCTCCCGCCGCACCTTCCCGCAGATGTTGTTCTTGATCGCCACCAGAAACGGCTGCTTCCCCACCATCAGCCCTGTCTTGTCGTGATAAAACTCCAGATCGTCCACCACCATCGACCCCAACTTATCGAGATCGCAATTGTTATAAGCATCAAACAACTGCGTATCCAGCGCCGAAATCGCACGCGTCAACTCCGCATCACTCTTGATCGCATCCAGTGCAGGAACAGCCTGAGCCTCCACCCGAACCAACGCCCCCGCCATCAAACCCACCAGCACCAAAGCCGAAAACCTCTTCATCGCACCCTCCACCGCTCAGAAATAAGCACCCTCCGCAATACGCAAGCATCTATAAGAATGTTCACCCGCATTAAACTCAAATCAGGAAACCGCACACATGGGCAAAAAAATTGAGCGTATCGAACCCACTCACCGCGAATTCATCGAGCGCCAGCACATCTTCTTCAACGCCTCCGCCGCCCCCGAAGGCCGCGTCAACGTCTCACCCCGCGACGTCGCCGCTCTCCGCATCCTCGACCCCAACACCGTCGTCTACCTCGACCGCACCGGCAGCGGCAACGAGACCGCAGCCCACCTCCGCCTCAGCCCTCGCCTCACCCTTATGTTCTGCGCCTTCGAAGGCAGCCCCATGATCCTCCGCCTCTACGGCCACGCCCGCATCGTCCCACGCCACAGCGCCGAATACGACACCCTTCTCGCCGCACACTTCAACAACACCGAGGTCCCCGGCTCCCGCCAGATCGTCCACCTCGCCATCGACCTCGTCCAAACCTCCTGCGGCATGAACGTTCCATTCTTCGACTATGTCAGCGAGCGCGACCAGCTCGACCGCTGGGCCGAAGTCAAAGGCGAAGCCTCCCTCGAAGACTACCGACGCCAGAAAAACGCCCAAAGCATCGACGGCTACCCCACCGGCATGTTTGAAGAGATCAAAGAAACCACGGAAACCACCGTCGCTGGATTTTCTACACCCGACTACTCTTTTGAATCGCCAGGCTTCTAGGTAACCCAAGGCTTCAGCCTTGGGCCTCTCTCGACACCGGAAGAAAAAGGGGCTTCAGCCCCTGGGGGTATGCCTTCACTAAATCGCGCATTATTTACCACCAGAAAACTCGAGATGGACATCACCACCAACCGCCTCGAGCCCTTAACACCAAGCTCCCCCGTCGGCACCTCGTCGACGGACCTCCCCCGGCATCTTCAAACAGAGAGCCATCTCCTGAAGCGACTTGATGTAGAGCTTTACTCCGCGGTAGTCGGGTCGATAATCCGCCGAACCTGCGCAATTGAGTTCGCCGGAAATCCACCCATCTCAGCATGCTGACGAACCGTAGCCTCATCCGGCGCAATATAGATGCAGTAAATCTTGTTGTCGGTAACAAACGACTGCACCCACTGAATCTGAGGCCCAATGCTCCTGATCACAGAGCAGGACTTCTGCGAAATCCCCGCAATCTGTTCCTCGGTCAACGCTCCCGCGCCCGGAATCTCGCGTTCAATAACAAACTTCGGCATATATTCCTCCATGTTCAGAGGAGCAGCCTACCACAGCAAGTGCCGCAGAACACGTTACATTCTTTGTGTTCCGCACCATCCTTCCGTTACATCGACGCCCAACATTTAGACTAATAACCGTCCATGAAGATCCTCACAAGCTGGCTCCGCCACTACCTTCCCACCCTCTCCGTCACCGACCGGCAGCTAGCCGACGACCTCACCCTGCGCGGCATCGCCGTCGAGGGTGTCCACGATCTCACGCCCGAATCTGAAAGACGACCTTCATACGCGTCTGGAGAGCTCAAGCGGCTACAAGAAAAATATGGCTCTCTTTTCGAGATGGACATCACCACCAACCGCGTCGACGCCATGAACCACTACGGCATCGCCCGCGAAGCAGCCACCATCTACAACCTCCCGCTCGAGCACCTCAACACCAGGCTCCCCGTCGGCACCCTAGTCGACGCACCCTTCCCCATCCGCATCGCCCCCGACGCCAAAGGACTCTGCGGCCGCTTCACCGCGCAGGTCCTCCGCAACGTCACCATCGCCCCCAGCACCGGCCAAATCGCCGAATACTTCAACCTCCTCGGCCAGAAGCAAATCTCGAACGCCGTAGACGCCAGTAACTTCGTTCTCCTCGGCATGGGCCACCCCACCCACGCCTTCGACCTCGACAAGATCGAAGGAGGCATCGTCGTCCGCCTCGCCCACAAAGGCGAAAAGCTCAAACTCCTCGACGGAACCGAGCGCACCCTCGAAGCCGACGACCTAGTCGTAGCCGACGAAAAGAAGGCCCTCGCCCTCGCCGGAGTCATGGGTGGCTGGGACTCCATGATCACCCCCGAGACCAAAAACATCCTCATCGAGGCCGCCTGGTTCGACCCCGCCACCGTCCGCCGCAGCTCCCGCCGCCATCTCCTCCACACCGACGCCTCCCACCGCTTCGAGCGCGGAGCCGACTTCAACGCCGCCCCCGTCGCCAACGCCCTCGTCGCGCAGCTCATCCTCCAGGCCGGAGGAAAGATCGAGGGCGAGCTTATCGACGTCATCGACCCCGAAGTAGCCGCAAAGACCGCCAACCGCCCCACCATCGAGCTCTCCGTAAAACAGGTCCAGCGCCACCTCGGCAAGACCTTCGACCCCGAAGGCATCACCGGCGAGATCGTCGCTCGCTACCTCTCCTCGCTGGGCTGCGAGCTCGTCCTCCACGGAATCGGCATCTACCTCACCAAGCTCCCCTCCTGGCGCCTCGACCTCGAGCGCGAGATCGACCTCATCGAAGAAGTAGCCCGCGTATACGGCTACAACCGCTTCGCCAACACCCTGCCCACTGCGCTCCCCGTCATCGCCCACCCCACGGCAGCCAAGGAAGCCTCGGTCCGCACCCGCCTCCTCGCCCTCGGCTTCAGCGAATCCATCTCCAGCACCTTCGCCAGCCAGCAGGACAGCGACCTCTTCTACAGCGCCAAAAATGCGGGTGCCCCATACATGGCGGCCTCATCGCCATGTGTGGGCAATCGCGCGGAGCGCGATCCGTCTTCCTCCAACGCAGGGCAACCAGTCCCCATGGAGAACCCTCTCTCCGAAGAGGCCTCCCTCCTCCGCCCATCCCTCGTCCCCGGCATGGCCACAATGCTCGCCCACAATCTCAACCGAGACGTCCGCGAGGTCCGCCTCTTCGAACAAGGCCAGATCTTCACCGGCACCATCCCCGCCGACGCCTCCCACATCGCCGACGTCCACGAAGCCCCTCAGCTCTCCCTCGGCCTAACCACCGCAAACCCGAAAGACATCCCGCCGCACATGGCGCAGGACGTCCCCTTCTTCGAACTCAAGGGAGCCATCGAGTCCCTCCTCTCCCTCTTCGATCTGAACTCTTCACCCCAAACGAAAGAAGTGTCATCCCGACCGGAGGCGGCGCTTCTTGCCGCCGCAGCGGAGGGACCCGCTTCTCTACCCATACCCTCAAACCAGTCAAAGCCTGCCGTCACCTTCACCCCCGAAGCCCCCGCCTGGCTCCAGCCCGGGCGAGCCGCCACAGTCCTCCTGAATAACCACCCCATCGCCCACTTCGGCGAACTGGCCCAAACGCAAGCCCAGCACCGCAAACTCCGCCAGCCTGTCTATCTCGCCCAGATCGACCTCGCCACCCTCTACGACCTCCCCCTCCGCAAAATCACAGCCCGCGACCTCTCCCGCTACCAGGCCGTCGAGCGCGACTTCTCCTTCGTCTTCCCCGACGCCGTCCAGTGGCACACCATCGCCTCCGCCATCGAAGCCCTGGCCATCCCCGAGCTACAAAGCCTCAAGCCCATCGAAGTCTGGCGCAACGAGAAGAAGTACCCCGGCGTCTACTCCCTCCTAGTCCGCACCATCTTCCAATCACACGACCGCACCCTACGCGACGAAGAACTAGCCACCTGGTCCACCCAAATCATCGAGACCCTAACCAAACTAGGCGGCACCCTCCGAGCCTGACCCAAACAAGCCGCCGCCGGCGCGGTTGTGGGTCCGGTTTGTAGTTGCTCTTGCTTTTCTAGCTTGTCATCCCCGAAGGGGACCTGCTGTTGCTGTTGCCGTTGCCGTTGCTGTTGTTGCCGTTGCTGTTGTTGTCGTTGTCGTTGCCGTTGCTTTTCTGGCTTGTCATCCCGTAGGGATCTGCTGTTGTCGTTGCTTTTGTTCGTCATTCTGAGCCGAAGGCGAAGAATCCCTGTATTTAGCGAGGGGAGCGAAGCGACCCGAGCAAAACATGCATCCCACTTACCACGTTTGCCCAACATTTCTCCACCAACACACCACCAAAAACCACACACGAAACACCACTTCGCAACAAATCCGAACCCAGAAAGATACCTCCAAAAAATATCCACGGATTCACCCTCTATACTCTTCCACAGGAGTACAAGTAATGAGCACAGCCACCATCAGCGTCGACGAATTCCAGGCCCTTGAACAGAAGGTCCTCCGCGCCGTAGAGATCGTCAAGCGTGAGCGCGAAGCCCGCGCCAAAGCCGAAGCAGAAGTCACCTCTCTCCGCGAGCAGCTCGAGTTCCAGACCCTCGTCGCCACCGAAGCCCAGACCGCCGTCACCACCCTCACCAAGGATCGCGATGCCGTTCGTCTGCGTGTAGAAAAAATGCTCCAGCAAATGGACGACCTCCTCTAAAACCCGCATCAGGAGCGACGATGGACCAGACCCTCACATCCCCGGCACCAACCGAACAACTCACCGAGAGTCAGTCCATCGCCGTCGAAATCTACGACCAGATCTACCATCTCCGCGGCATCGATCCCGCCTACATCCAGCAGCTCGCCCACGTCGTCGACGCCAAAATGCGCGCCGTCTCCGCACTCGGCAACACCGTCGATTCCCTCCGCGTAGCTGTCCTAGCAGCGTTGAACATCGCCGACGAACTACAGTCCCTCCGACAGCGCCACGAGACCCTCGCCGGCAGCCTCTCCCTCTCCCAGGTCACCATGCGTTCCCGCGCAGGCTCCCTCGCCGGACTCCTCGACGAGGTTCTCGAAGACCGCAAAGTCGGCTAAACTCTTCGCAGCAAACAGCACTACAAATCCTCTTCGTCGGGCCCAAATGAATACCTCTGCACGCCTGCGCCTTTGCCTTGCCTCGATCCTTCTTCTACCCTTCATCGCCACTCCACTCGAAGCCCAGTCCACCTCTGAAGACCCAGCCGTCCGCGCAGCGTTGCATGAATCCGCCGACTTCCGCCAGCGCGGCCAGCTCTCCTCCGCACTCGACAGCGTCCGCAAAGCGCTCAAGCTTGCCAAAGGCAACTGCGTGGAATGCGAGCGCCAGATCGTCGGCCTGCAGATCGAGATGGACCTCCCGAAAGACGCCGCAGCCTCCGCAACCGCCTGGGCCTCCTACGTCTCTTCACCCAGGGAGCGAGCTGAAGCCGAGTACCTGAACGCCCGAGCACTCGTCCTCGCCGACCACGAAAAACATAGCGACGCCCTCCTTCAGCGCGCCGATCAAGTCTTGCATCAGGCCTCCATCGACGACCCCTCCGACGCTGCCATTCACCTGCTCGAAGGCCGCGTCCTCGCCGCTCTCAAGAAGGAACCAGACGCAAAAGCCCAGTTTCAGGCCTGCGCCGCAACTCCGGGCGCCACTGCTCTCCAATGTCGCCGCGCCAACGCCTACGCACAAAACATCAGCCTGACCACCAACGACGAGGCTCCCGAGTTCACCACTACCCGTCCCGACGGAACCCCCGTCACCCTCGACTCACTCGCAGGCAAGGTCGTCCTGATCGATTTCTGGGCCACCTGGTGCGGCCCTTGCGCCCGCGACCCCGACTACGTCCAGTCCATCGCCGAAGAGTTCGAGAAGGACAACTTCGTCCTGCTCGGCATCAGCATCGACGAGAACGAAGCCGTCTGGAAGAACCACATCAAAGAGAACCGCATGATCGGCATCCAGGTCCGCGATACCCACAACGGAATGCACGACCTCTTCCACGTCGCAGGAATCCCCACCTACCTCATCCTCGACGGCAACGGCATCATCCGCTACCGCACCACTGGCGACCTCAAAGACCTCCGCACAAGAGTTCGCGCACTCATGAAGGAGTCCTCAGCCACGCCAGCGCAACCCGCCGCCAAAGCTTCCGCAGACACTAAAGCCGCTACACTTGAGCCAACCGGCAATTAATCCAGCACGAGTGGTGACCAGGTGTACATCCCCCGTTTCAACGAAGAGACCCGGCTCGACGTCATGCACGCCCTCATCGAGTCGCAGCCGTTCGCCACGCTCGTCACTACGGGCAGCTCCGGCCTCATCGCGTCGCACATCCCCATGGTTCTGAATCGCACCGAAGGCCCTCACGGCACCCTACGATGCCATCTCTCCCGCGCCAACAAACAATGGCGCGACCTAACCCCCTCCGCCGAAGCCCTCGCCATCTTCTCCGGCGCCCATCACTACATCTCACCCAACTGGTACCCGGAAAAAGCCGAAGACGGCAAAGTCGTCCCCACCTGGAACTACGCCGTCGTCCACGCGTACGGCCCCATCCGTCTCGTCGAAGACCCCACACAGCTCCTCGCGCACCTCGACGCCTTGACCACGCAGCACGAATCCAGCTTCCCCACGCCCTGGCAGGTCAGCGACGCCCCCGCCGACTACATCGCATCGCAGATGAAAGGCATCATCGGCATCGAGATCCCCATCACCCGAATCGAAGGCAAGTGGAAGGTCAGCCAGAACAAGCCCGAGCGCACCCTCCGCGCCGTCGAACAGGGCCTCGAAGACCTCAACACTCCCGAAGCCCTCGCCATGCGCGACCTCGTCCGCGGCAAACGCCCCTAAACCCGCAGGCAAATCCGCGCCCTTGTCAAACTTGCATTGCGACTCCATCGTAGGTAGCATCACAACCTAAGAGACCGGCCTGCTAAGCAGGTGCCGCGATCCACGCTGGTTGAACCAACATTCATTGAACAGGGGCCTGGCTCGTATATATGGTTCGGTGTGCAACGTCCGCCAGTCCGGAATGCCTAAAGAACCACGGCAGGGTCCCGCCGTCTTAGGACGGGTTCACCAGCGCTTCGCACACGGCCCCGCGGGTCGGTTTTCTTGTCCTTCCTCTTCGTGCACCCCAATCTCCTACACCTCGGCTACTTCACCCTGCCCACCTTCGGCGCACTGGCAGCCATTGGCCTCATCGCCGGACTCACCCTAAGCCTCCGCACCGCCACCAAACTCGGCCTCGACCGCGAAAAAATCTGGAACGCGGGCCTCTTCACCATCCTCGTCGCCTTCGTCCTCTCCCGATTGCTGCTCGTCATCACGAACCTGCGCGACTTCCTCACCTACCCCATCCTTCTTCTGATGGTCCCGTCACTCACCGCCGCCGGCCTCCTCCTCACAATCATCGCGACCATCCTCTACCTCCGCCTCCGACACCTCCCAATCCTGCGCACGCTTGATGCCTGGGCCCCCTGCGCCACCCTCGTCTGGGCTTTCCTCGCACTAGGACACTTCGCCGAAGGCACCGACCCCGGCCTCCCCACACGTCTGCCCTGGGGCATAGCTATCCCCCCTTCTGCGCTGAGACTCCACCCCATAGCCCTCTACGCCGCCATTGCCGCGATCCTGATCACCCTCGGCCTCCTGCGCTACCTCTCCCCGCACCGCCAAGCCGGAGACACCATGGCCTCCGCACTCGTCGCCACCGGAGTCACCCAGTACCTCCTAACCTTCCTCCGTCAGCCGTTTCCGTATCCCGTCCCGCTCGGCAATCTCCTCGATCCCATCCAGTGGATCGCCCTCGGCATGATCGCACTCGCCGCCCTCATCTCGCTTCAATCCCGAAAGCTGGTCACCCATGCCGTCTAAGAACATGCTCCCCAAGGGCCAGCGCCGCCGCACCGTCAAACACGAGTATCGCGCCACCCGGGGCGTCGAAGAGACAACACCGCCGCCCATCCCCATCCTCGAAATCGACTTCGAAGACGACGCCGAAGACCACATCCACACCTTCACTGCCGCCCCCGAAGCCGCAAACCTGCGCCTCGACCAATACCTGGCCCAGGCCATCCCCGACATCAGCCGCGCCCGCGTCCAGCTCCTCATCGAGCACGGCCAGGTCCGCATCGCCGGCCTCCCCGCCAAGCCCAAACAAAAGCTCCACGGCGGCGAGCAGATCGAGATCGAAGGCACCCCGCACCCTCCACCCCTCCACGCCTTCCCCGAGGACATCCCCCTCGAGATCCTCCACGAAGACAAGCACCTCGCCATCATCAACAAGCCCGCAGGCATGATGGTCCACGCAGGCTCCGGCGCAACCGACGACTCCCGCAACCACGGTACCCTCGTCAACGCCCTCCTTCACCACTTCAACAAGCTCTCCGGCATCGGCGGAGACCTCCGGCCCGGCATCGTCCACCGCCTCGACAAACAAACCAGCGGCATCATCCTGGTCGCCAAAGACGACAGCACCCACCGCAAGCTAGGCGACATGTTCGCCCGGCGTGAGGTCGAAAAGACCTACCTCGCCCTCGTCCACGGCAAAATCGCCAAAGACGATACCACCGTCAACCTCCCCATAGGCCGCGACCTCGTCCGTCGCACCCGCATGACCACCCGCCGCTCCGCCGAAAGCGAAGGCGTCCGTCCCGCCGTCTCCCACGTCAAGGTCCTCGAGCGCCTTACCACCCCATACGGCCCCTTCACCCTCGTCGAAGTCCGTATCGAGACCGGCCGCACCCACCAGATCCGCGTCCATCTCCAGTCCCTCGGCCACCCCGTCGTCGGCGACACCCTCTACGGAGCCCCTCACGTCATCGGCAAAGACGAGAACACCCTCTCGCTCGACCGAAACTTCCTCCACGCCGCCCGGCTCGCCTTCACCCATCCCCAGAGTCAAAAAAACATGCAGATCGAGGCGCCACTCCCGCCCGAGCTGAAATCGTTTCTCGCTGCAATCCATAGCAGTAATTCGTAGGGACTCAGACCCGGATTGAGTAAAATCAAACAAGTGACCGCCATCAACCGTATTTCCCGCACGCTCTCCCGTCTGACCTGGGCCCTTCCGCTCACCGTTGCACTCGCCGCCGCGCCGCTCCACGCAACCGAGCCTCTCCCCGCCGCCCCAGCCCCGCAATCCCCCCCGCCTGCGGCCTCGCAAACATCATCCCAAACACCATCCCAGACAGCCGCCGCGGCCCCGCAGGCTACCCTTCAAACACCTCAGGCTGCCCCGAAGACCACCCCCGCGCCCACGCAGCCGGCCCCCGCTAACGAGGCCCCCGCCAGCAACGAGCCCGTGACAACCCTCCACGTCCAGGCCAACGAAGTTAACCTCATCTTCACCGTCACCGACAAGAAGGGCCGCTTCATCACCGGCCTCAAGCGCGAGAACTTCGGTCTCCTCGACGACGGCCGCCCACCCATCTCCGTCCTCCACTTCTATCAGCAGACCAACCTGCCCCTCCGTGTCGGCATCATGCTCGACACCTCCAGCTCCATCCGTCAGCGCTTCCAGTTCGAGCAGGACTCCGCCGTCGAGTTCCTCCTCCAGATCCTGCACCGCAATGACCGCGCCTTCGTCATGGGCTTCGACATCCAGACCGACATCGAGCAGGACTTCACCAATAACGTCGATCTCCTCAACCAGGGCATCCGCAGGCTCCGTCCCGGCGGCGGCACCGCACTCTTCGACTCCCTCTACAAGACCTGCCGCGACCAGATGCTCACCCTCCAGGAAGAGAACGCGGTTCGCCGCGCCCTCATCCTGGTCTCCGACGGCGATGACAACTACAGCCGCGTCCAGGAGTCCGACGCCATCAAGATGTGTCAGCGCGCCGGCACCATCGTCTACACCATCAGCACCAACATCAGCCCCAGCAAAGACAAGGGCGACGAGACCCTCCGCGCCATCTCCGAGGCCACCGGCGGCCAGCCCTTCTACCCCACCAAGCTCGAAGACGTAGCCATCGGCTTCCGCAACATCCAGGAAGAGCTCCGCAGCCAGTACGCCCTCGTTTACCGCCCCGCCGACCTCAAACAAGACGGCGCCTTCCGCACCATCTACCTCCAGGCCCTGGACCCCCGCTACAAAGTCCGAGCCCAAAAAGGCTACTTCGCCCCCAAGCCACCCCAGTAACCCGGTGCCCAAAGGCCTGCGTTTAGGCGCTGCCTCTGCAGTGCTGTTGCTTTGTTCTCCTCCGCCCAAAAATCTGTCATTTCGACCGAAGCTGCTCATAGCCTCTCCGTGAGCAGCGCAGCGGAGAAACCCGCTTCTCTACCCATACCGTACCCGGACTGAGAATCCGTCTTTGCCTTTCTTGTTTGTCATCCCGTAGGGATCTGCTTCTGTCGTTGTCGTTGTTTTTGCGGTTGTCGTTGCCGTTGAGGTTGTCTGTTTTTGCTCGTCATTCTGACCCTTAGCTTGTCGAAGGGGAAGAATCCCTGTATTTCGCCCGAAGCGCCCAACCGCCCAAGGACCGCTCCAGACGCCCCCCCCCAAAAACCTTGTCAAGCCCCCAAACCGCTTAACTCATTGCAACCAAAGCACATCCCCGTGGCACGATAATTACCATCCGCCACCTATAATAGAAACAGGCACAAAGAGAGAGCCTCGGCACAAGCCGGGGCTCGTCGCATTTAACCGACAAAAACTCCGGACCTAAGCCATTTGTTTCGAATACTTTGAGACTTCAAGTACCCAGGGGGAGTACCACATCATGAACACAATAAAGCGCTACCAATGCCGCCACATCTTCACCGAAGACCTGCGCGAACCCTTTGAGGAAGAGGAAGAATCGGGTGCCCCACGTCTCGATTCTGAGACGTGGGTTCCTTCCCAAGCCCAAAACAATTGGGAAGCTGAACTGGCCGGACGAGACATCGCCCGCATGAAAAATATGCTGCACGTCCCAACTATTTTTCGCGGTGAGCTGTGGATCAATCGTCTAGCATTTGGCCATCAAACGCACGCGGTGAGATTATTTCCCCGATAAAGCACTTTCTATTCAATACTTTACCGACCACCATCTCATTCAAAACGACTTATGGCCAGCGAGATGCTTCCCAGACTGGTGTAGTTCACAAGGAAGACAGGATAGACATGAAATCAAAATGGTTATTGGGCTTTGTCGTTGCTTCGGCTCTTTCGGCTCCTGCATTCGGACAGATTCAGATTTACATCGGGACACCTCCTCCACCAGTTCGTTACGAGGTTCTTCCGCCGCCACCAGCAGCAGTTGGCTATGCATGGACAGCAGGCTATTGGGAACCCCACGGACCTCACTATCGCTGGGTGCCGGGACGGTACGTTGCTGCTCCCTATCCCGGAGCCTACTGGACTCCAGCCCGCTACGAACACGATGACAAGGGCTGGAAGCTTCACAAGGGGTACTGGGTGCGCCGAGGAAACCCTCATGATCGGGACGATGACCACCATGACCATGGGAATGGCCACGGACACGACCGGGACTAGAGTAAGTATCAAAATGAGGGGCGGCAGCTCAGACTGCCGCCCCTGACATTTGGAGATGAACTAGAACTATCCCGCAAAACCCGTGTCTGACAGGGAAGAGGCTTTACGCATGATCCGTCGTCTCCCCACCCTTCTCCTCAACGCGCTTATCATCGCCGCACCCTTTGCATCCGCGCGGCAACCCGCCGGCATCACCCAGAGCCTCAACGATCTGGCCAACCAGCCCGCCACGCACATGTCGATGACCTTCGACCGCTCCATGCTCCAGCAAGCCCAGAGCTTCATCGACAACAGTGACCTCAAGCGTGCCGCCGCCGCACTCAGCAGCATCACCGTCGACACCTACCACTACCACGAACCCGCCTTCTACACCCCCGAGACCATGGGCTCCATCATCGCCACCTACCACGCCGCAGGCTGGAAGCACCTCGTCAACGCCAACGCCACGCCAGCCCAGAGCGCCCAACCCCGCGCCACCATGACCGACCTCTGGCTGCACTTCCACGGAGCCGAAATCGACGACGTCACCGTCCTCGTCCGCGCCCCCCGCGACATGAACCTCATTCAGGTCTCCGGTGCCCTACGCCCCCTCGACCTCGTCCACCTAAGCGGCCACTTCGGCATCCCCAAAGTCGACCCCAACGCCGTCATGGTCCCCGCCCCCGACGGCCGCTAACATCAAAAATCACTGCCGTTCTTTTCGCAAATGATCTGTCATTTCGACCGGAGCTGCTCGCGCTCTTTGCGAGCAGCGGAGCGGAGAAACCCGCTTCTCCACCAAAGAATCAAGCCCACCCATACTGCTCCACCTTCTTCAGCAACTCCAGCTTCCGCCCCGGCTCCAAAAAGCTAGCCTCAACCGAGTTCGCCGCCAGCTCCCGCATCTGCTCCAGCGAGAACTCGAACCGCTCCTGCACCAGCACATACTCGCCCAGCAGATCGCTTCCAAACATCGGCGGATCGTCCGAGTTGATCGTCACCATCAGCCCCGACTCAAAGTAAAGCTTCACCGGATGCTCATCCAGCCCCTGGCAACAACCCGTCTTCAAATTACTGGTCACATTCAGCTCCAGCGGAATCTGCTTCTCCGCCAGCACATCCATCAGCTCCGTGTCATTCTGCGCCGTAAGAGCGTGCCCAATCCGCTCCGCACCAATATTGATCGCTGACCACACACTCTTCGGCCCCACCGACTCGCCCGCATGAGCCGTCAGCCGCAACCCCGCGGCCTTGGCCTCCGCATACAGCTCCCGAAACTGGTCCGCAGGCCCCTTGGCCTCATCCCCGCCAATCCCAATCCCCACAATGCTCGGATACGTAGCCCTCAGCTCCGCAGCCTTGCGAAACACCCGTGCCCCCTCCTCAACCCCAAAGTGCCGCACCGCATCAATAATCCAGAGCACGGTGGTCCCAAACTCCCGCTCCCCCCGTAGCCGCCCTCGCTCAATCGCCTCTACATAGGGTTCGACTTCGTCCTTCTTCCAGTAATAAATAATCCCGAACGAGATATAGACCTCGGCATGCACCACACCCTGCGATGCCAGCTCGCGAATCATGTTGTACGTAATCAGTTCATAGTCATCAGGCCCACGCAGCCGCTCCGTCACAGCCTTGAACGACATCAGAAAACCGACAAAGTCCTCATACGTATAAAGCTTCTTCGCAGTCTCCAGCGTCAGCGGCTCCGCATCATGCCGCTGGCTAAGCTCCACCAGAGTCTCCGGCTTGATCGTCCCCTCAAGATGCAGATGCAGCTCCGCCTTAGGCAGCCCACGCAGCCACTCGACAATATCGATCTCTGCCTGTTTTACTTCTTTCCGAGCCATCGTTCTATCCTAGGCCTCCGGCGTGTAGAACTCACTCCGCTTCCGGCTATAGAACACGTACACAACCAGTCCAATCACCAGCCAAACAAAGAACCGCACCCACGTCTTCGCCGGCAATCCCGCCATCAACAGCACGCAGAATAGGACGCTCAGCACCGGAATCACTGGCCCAAACGGCACCCTGAACCCACGATGCCGCTTCGGATCCTTATACCGCAGCACGATCACGCCCATCGACACCAGCACAAACGCAAACAGCGTCCCAATGTTCGACATCTCCGCAAACGTACCCACATCGAACAGCCCCGCCGGAATCGCCACCAGCACTCCAGCCACCCACGTCGCAAACGCCGGTGTCCTGAACCGCGGATGCACCTTACTGAACGCACTCGGCAGCAGCCGGTCACGCGACATCGCAAACCAGACCCGCGCCTGCCCCAGCTGAAACACCAGGATCGACGAGATCATCCCCACAATCGCGCCCAGCAGCACCGCCAGCCTCACCCAGTGCAGCCGATGCCCTCCCGGAGTCAGCGAAACCCGCTTCAGTGCATTCACCACCGGAGCCCCATCGCCAGCCACGCTTTGCCACGGCACCAGCCCTGTCAGCACCATCGCCACGCCGATATACAAAATCGTGCACACCACAAGCGTCGCCAGAATCCCTATCGGCACATCCCTCTGCGGATTCTTACACTCCTCGCTAGCCGTCGAGACCGAATCGAACCCGATATACGTAAAGAAAATAATCGACCCGCCCGCCAACACCCCGCTCCATCCGTTCGGCGAGAACGGCACATAGTTCCCCGGATGAATAAAGCTGATCCCGAAGAAGATGAAGACCAGAATCGCCGCAATCTTCACGAGCACCATAATGTTGTTCGTCTCCGCCGACTCCTTGATGCCCCGCACCAGCACCACCGTCAGCAGCAGCACAATCAGGAACGCCGGAATATTGAACCCCCCATGCCACCCCGGCGAGTAAATATCGCGCCCCTGCAAATCCTGCAAACCCAGCGGCAGATAAGCTGGCGAAAGCCACTTCGGCGAAATCTTCAGCCCAAGCCAATCCAGTAGATCCACCACATGCGCGGCAAACCCCACGCTCACGCTCATATTGCTGAATGCATACTCCAGGATCAAGTCCCACCCAATGATCCACGCCACCAACTCGCCCAGCGTCGCATACGTGTACGTATAAGCCGACCCTGCAATCGGAATCATGCTCGCCAGTTCGGCATAACAGAGCCCGGTCAGCGCGCACACAATCGCCACCAATATCAGCGAAACCGCCAGCGCGGGCCCAGCTCCAGGCCGCCCCGCAACCGCACCATGGTGCAGAATCAGGTCGATCACCGGCGAGTCCGCAAACGAAGCCATCGCCGCCTGGTTGCCGCCAATGGCCACGCCAATGACCGTGAAAATCCCCGACCCAATCACCGCGCCAACGCCCAGGGCAGTCAGCGACACCGGCCCCAGCGTCTTCTTCAGCGCGTGCTCCGGCCGCTCCGATTCAGAGATCAGTTTGTCGATCGACTTGGTTCGAAAAATTTGTCGGGCCAGCGGCGTGCGCTCCTCAAACAGAATTGGTCCGGATTACACCGGCTTCACAACACAACTTGAGACATATCGCTTATTCTGAGGAGCTTACCCCCTGAGCAAAGCGTTCGAGACGTCAAGAAAGCGGGAGCCTCATCAACGTTTCACTCCGCTCAGGGAGCATCATCTGTCTATTGGCTTACCGCTTGCTCTGACCGCGTGAAGCCTTCTTGACCTTCTGCTTGTTCTCGCCGCGAGCGCCCGTACGCGGTCCCTTGGGAGCAGCCTTCTTCCGTGCTGCCCGCTTTACCTTCTTGCGCTCGTCTTTATCTGTAATGCTCTTTGTATTTGCCATGTAGCTTTGCCAATCTTTCTTGTAGTTGCGATTCGGAACCTAGAGGCGCTCCAGCTGGGCAAACTTCTCCACCAGCTTCTTCACGCCATGCTGTTGAAATTGTACTGTAATCTTCGCATCATCCCCATCGCCTTCGCGACGAAACACGATTCCTTCCCCATACTTCGGATGCCGCACCCGTGAGCCCTGCTTCAGCCCCGTCTTGCCCGTAGGCTCCGGAACGTCCACCTTAGGCCGCGAAAACTTCTGCCCCCCGGCCTGTCCCCGCCCAGCAAAGAAGCTCGCAATATTGTCGATCGACCCTCCACCACTCGCCGCCCTCGCACCCGACTTCGTCCGCGCTTCACCCGAAAATCCGCCACGCGGAGCGCTCTGGTCCTCATCCTCATAGCTATAGTGCCGCTCACCCTCTTCGCGACCCGCCCCAAACCGGTTCGCCTTCGGATAAGGCGTCGCGTACATCCCGCCATACCCCGATCCCGAAAACTGCGGACGAGCCGGAGGACTCCCCAAATCCTCCACCAGCCGCGAAGGAACCTCCTCCAGAAACCGCGAAGCCACACTAGCCTCCGGCATATCGTTCCCATACCGCCGCCGATACCGCGCCCGCGTCATCACAAGTGTATCCATCGCGCGCGTCATCCCCACATAGCAAAGCCGCCGCTCCTCCTCCATACCCGACGGATCCATCAGCGTCCGCGAGTGCGGAAACAGCCCCTCCTCCATCCCCGCCAGAAACACCAGCGGAAACTCCAGCCCCTTGGCCGCATGCAGCGTCATCAACGTCACCTTCGCCTCAGCCGAATACTGATCCGCATCACTCACCAGCGCAGCATGATCCAGAAACTCCTCCAGCGTCTCACCGCGCTCCTGAGCATCCTGAGCCGCATTCGCCAGTTCCTTCAAATTCTCAATCCGCGAGAAGCTCTCCGGCGTAGCCTCCTCCTCCAGCGCCCGAATATATCCACTCCGATCGTTCAAAAACTTAATCAACTCCGGCAGCGTAGCCGCATCCCCCGGCTTACGAAACGCCGGCTTTTCATCAGCCACGGAACCGGGTGCCCCATCTTCGCGGCCGCTTTTGGCCGCTAAGGTGGGCTTGCCGCCACGACTCTCCTTCAACACCACCGGAGCAAACGGATTGAAACTAGCCGCATCGATCCCGTGCAACTCATCCGAATCCCTGGCATTCTCCGGAGCAATCGTAGAAAGCTCCTCAGTCGGCCCAAAATCAAATCCGAAATTAAAACTCGTATCAAAAGAAGTATCCGCAGCCTCACCCCCACCGCCAGCGACCAGCACTTCCTCTTCATCTGAAGTCGCATCCGAACCTTCGGCCCCAAATCCAAACGAAGTATCCCCCTCCTCCTCCGCAAGGGGAGCAACATCCTCACTCAACTTCTCCGCAAACCCCGGCCCCAGCATCGCCCTAGCATCCTCAATCAACCGCCTGAACCCACTCAAAGCAATCAGAGCCCGCTGAGGCAGCAGCTTATCTTCAATCGCCCGCCCAATCGCATCCCACGTGCTCATCCCGCTCGCCAGAGCCATCCGCTCCAGCGTCTCCATCGTCGTCTTCCCGATCCCCCGTGCAGGAGAATTAATCACGCGATTCAGCGCGATCGAGTCATGCACATTCTGCACCAGCTTCAAGTAACTCAGAATATCCTTCACCTCAGCCCGGTCATAAAAGCTGAAGCCCCCCACCATGTGGTACTGAATCTGATAGCGCCGCAGCGCCTCTTCCACCAGCCGCGACTGCGAGTTCGTCCTATAAAGCACCGCACACCGAGGCTGCTCCTCCTGCTGCCCCGCCTCCCGCAGATACCGCTGCACCCGATCGGCAATAAACAGCGCCTCATTCTCGCCATCAGGAGCCTCATAGTACCCAATCAGGCTCCCGCCCTCGCGCGCCGTCCAAAGATTCTTCCCCTTGCGCTGAGTATTCTGCGCAACCACCGCACCCGCACCCTCCAGAATCATCTGGGTCGACCGGTAGTTCTGCTCCAGTCGAATCGTCTTCACCTTCGGAAAGTCCTTCTCGAAATCCAGAATGTTCTTGATATCCGCGCCACGCCAGCTATAGATCGACTGGTCCTCATCGCCCACCACGCAGATATTCCCATGCGACCCGGCCAGCAGCTTCATCAACTCATACTGTGGCCGGTTCGTGTCCTGATACTCATCGATCATCACGTATCGATAGCGCCGGTTATATCTCTCCCGCACCTCCGCCGAAGACTTCAGCAGCCGCACCGTCTCCAACAGCAGATCGTCAAAGTCCAGAGCGTTCGCCTTGAACAGTTCCTTCTTATAGATCTCGAAGATGTGCGCAATCTTCTCCTCCAGCGGATTAGTTGATGCAAGAAAATACTCCTGCGGATCGATCATGTGATTCTTCGCCCACGAGATCCTCCCCAGCGCCACCCTCGGCTTCAGGCTCTTATCATCGACCCCCAGCCTCTTCAGTGCAGACTTCACGACCGCCTGCTGGTCCGTCTCGTCATAAATCGCAAACGTCTTCGTCAGCCCCACGCCATTCACGCGCAGAGCCTCAATATCCCGCCGCAACACCCGCACGCAGAAGCTATGAAACGTAGCCAGTGTCGGCTTGGTCAATGATGCGTGCCCAAGGATCTTGCTGACCCGCTCCTCCATCTCCTTCGCGGCCTTATTCGTAAACGTCACCGCCAGGATCGAGTCCGCGGGCACACCGCGCTCCTGTATCAGATAAGCAATCCGGTGCGTAATCACCCGAGTCTTTCCGCTACCTGCCCCCGCCAGCAAAAGCACCGGCCCATCCACCGACGTAATCCCCTCCTGTTGCTGAGGGTTCATATTCTTCAAAAGTTCACTCAACGCGCTACACACTCCACTCCTTCAATCTTATCGCCCGTGAACCATTCCCATCTTTCCACCGCTCGTCACCGCGAATACACCTCTCGTCACATCGTCGAATCAAAAGGAACTTACATAAGTCCAATTGCGTAAGTCTTCACCAATCGAGCCTTCCGAACCATGGCGGCGGGCTCCCTTGAATCTTCGAAGTACCTGGAGCAACCATGAAACGTCGTAACCTCCTCGCTGTTGTCGTCATCTCGTCTTCATTGCTCGCTTCACAGGCAGTCTTCGCTGCGCCGGCAAGTTTTCATTCGCCCGCCAACGCGATGTTTGGAAAAACGAAGACCGTCAAACTCACTCTCATCAACGACTCCGGGGCTCCCATGGAAGTCAAGTGTGGCGATGACATCGTCAAGCTGGATGCGGGCAAGCCCGTCATCGTAAAGCTGACTACAGGAACCCGCGTCGTCGCAAACAGCACCACCCCTTTGCATCAGACAGGTTCGCTGATCGCAGAGGTGTCAGACTCTCTCAACGGCGCGATTCTCCACATCAAATAAAGGTTGTAACTGCACTCCCAGCCGGTCGCTCTGTTTTTTTATTGAGACAGGGAGGCCGGCTTCTTTTCGATTGCCACATTAAGTAACTGCGAATGCACAATTGTTTTTAATCCACAGAACTATTCCATACCTGCACGCGTAAACCTCCTTCAGCCGGCTCACCGAACGATAACAACAGAGCCGGGCTCGACTTTTCAGAAGCCAAGGAGCCTTCACGAATGCATTCTCGAACCCTTCTCGTCGCAGCTGCTGTTGTTGCCGCCCTCCCCACATCTCATTTCGTTCACGCCGCGCCAACCAGTCTCCATGCGCCAATCAACGCCATGTTCGCCAAAGAGAAGAAAGTCAAGCTCAGCCTTCACAACGGCTCCGCGGCTCCCATCGAACTGAAAGTCGGCGACAACCTAATGACGCTCGCCGCCGGTCAGATCGTCAAGGTTGATCTCCCAATCGGCACACGCATTGTCACCAACTCCACCACCTCCAACGCGCAGGCGGGCACACTGATCACGCAGGTCTCCAAAGATTTGAGCGGAGCCGTACTCACAGTCAAGTAGCAACCATCAGAAAGGCCGGCCGCACCAACAGGGAGCAGCCGGCCTCCCCACAAAAAATTCCCCGCACGTCTTGATATCCTCTTCTTAATGATCCACAATCTGGCAGTCTTCTGCGCCTCCGCCAACGGAGCCAACCCCATCTACAGCGAAGCCGCCGAGCACCTCGGCCGCACTCTCGCCCAACGTAACATCGGCCTCATCTACGGCGGAGCCACCGTAGGCCTCATGCGCGCCGTCGCCGAGTCCTGCCTCGCCCACGGAGGCCGCGTCGTAGGCGTCATCCCCGAAGTCCTCGTCGATCTCGAAGTCGCCCACCACGGCATTACCGAGCTCCACATCACCGACACCATGCACACCCGCAAAGCCCTCATGGGCCAAAAGGCCGACGCCTTCCTCATCCTGCCCGGCGGCTTCGGCACCTTCGAGGAGATGTTCGAAGTCCTCGCCTGGCAAACCCTCAAGCTCCACCAGAAGCCCATCGTTCTACTCAACATCAACGGCTTCTACGACAAGCTCCTCACGTTCCTCGACCACTGCGTCGCCGAAGGCATGCTCAAGCCAAAGAACCGAGCGATCCTCCTCGTAGCCAACACCGTAGAGGACGCCCTCGCGCAGCTCAACGCACACATCTCGGCCTAGACTATTTTTGTTGTCATCCCGTAGGGATCTGCTTCTGCTCTTGCGGTTGCCTGTTTTCCTCACCCAACCCAAACCGTGTCATTTCGACCGAAGCTGCTCACAGCTTCATCGTGAGCAGCGCAGTGGAGAAACCCGCTTCTCTACCCATACCTTTCCCCAGCCAAGGCACCAGCCTTTGCTTTTCTTGCTTGTCATCCCCACAGGGGGATCGGCTTTGCCCTTGCTGTTGCCTGTTATCACCCAACCCAAACCGTGTCATTTCGACCGGAGCTGCTCACAGCTTCATCGTGAGCAGCGCAGTGGAGAAACCCGCTTCTCTACCCACATCGCTCCAGCAAGAGGCCTATCGAGGCTTCACACACTCCCCACACTGACAAACCCGCCGCAGATACTCCCACGAATAAATCCCACTCTCATGTCCATCCGTCCACTTGAACTTCAGCGCATACTTACCCACCGGCGTCACCTCCACCGGCCGCACCGGAGGCTCATACATCACCAGCAGCGTCTGCGCCTTAGGCTTGGCCACCCCCACCGGACGCCCGCTCTTATCCCGCTCCTCATGGCACGTCGCACAAGGACAAGCATTCCGCAGCCACGCAAAGTTCCAGGCACTATGATGCCCATCCTTCCAATCAATCTCGACACCAGTGCCCTCCGTCTTCATCACACGCACCTTCTTCGGAGTCACCGCATCCTCGTGCATCCGCGTCTCTTCCGCATTCTCCCTCTGCGCCTGCTCCGCGCTCACGATTCTTATCCCCTCGTGACTCATCTACAACTCCTCTTTCAAACACTGCCGGTCATACTTAATCTTCAAAATCAAAATGCTGATCGACAACACCAGCGTCACAAGATTCGATGCGATCACTGGCTTCGATCCCGTATAGATGCCATACAGCAGCCACAGAAACACTCCCACTGAAAACAGCAGAAACGTCCCCAGCGAAATATCCCTCGCCGACCGCAGCTTCATCACCCGCAGCAGCTGCGGCACAAACGCCGCAGTCGTGCAGAACGCAGCGACGAATCCAATATCTTCCACGATGCGTGCATCGATCGACGTCATCCATTCCTCCAGAAAAAATAAGCCGCCGTAACGCAGCCCGTCACCACCACAATCGTGCGCAGCACACCAGCATCCATGCGCCGCGCATATTGCGCCCCCACATAACCACCCAACCCCGCAAACACCATCGAGATCAAACAGTACCGCCAGATCACCGCACCGCTGAGGATAAACGTCACCACCGCACACAGATTCGCCAGGCAAGCAGCCAGCACCTTCAGCGAGTTCAGCGCATGCATCTCCTCCACGCCAAACAGAGCCAGCGCGCTCATAATCAAAAACCCCGCCCCCGCGCCAAAATACCCGATGTAAAAACAAACCGGCAGCAGCACAAAAAACAGCGGCACCAACGCCGGCTTCCTCGGCAGATGCGGCTCAGCCGACCGCTTGCGCAGCCACCGCGATATCGGTCCGCTAATCCCAAACAACAGCGAAGCCACCAGCAACAACCAGGGCACCAGATGTAAAAACGTCATCTGCCCGGTCATCAGCAGCACCACCGCCCCGCTCACACCACCCAGAATCGCAGCCCCACACACCACTGGCAGCAAGTCCCGTCGCAGGTCCCCCCGCAACGCCGCCACCGAAGTCAACTGCCCCGGCCACAGAGCAACCGTGTTGGTCGCATTCGCCTGAATCGGCAGCACGCCCATAGCCAGCATCGCCGGAAACGAAAGAAACGATCCCCCTCCCGCCATAGCGTTCATCACCCCCGCAATTAACGAGGCAGACACCAGCCACACGTAATGCCAATGCAAATTAAATCCCGCTATCATCCACCTTCCATTGTATCGACTCAGGCTAACCCCGACCTAAACCGGCATCTCCGGGGTAGCCGCAATCAACCTCCGCGTGTACTCATGCGCCGGCGCCTCACAAACCTGTTCACACTCCCCCAGCTCCACCAGCCGCCCATGCTGCATCACCGCCACCCGGTCACACAGATACCTTACCAACGGCATCGAATGAGAAATAAACAGATAAGTCAGCCCATAACTCCGCTGCAACGCCCGCAACAGATTCACCACCTGAGCCCCCACACTCACATCCAGAGCACTCACCGGCTCATCCAACACCACAAACTCAGGCCTTAGCGCCAGCGCCCGAGCAATATTGATCCGCTGCCTCTGCCCCCCACTAAACTCATGCGGATACCGCTCCAGCGCCGACTCCTCCAACCCCACCTCACCCAACATCTCTCGCAGCCGCTCTTCAATCTTTCTCTTCCCTCTTCCCTCTTCCCTCTTCCCTGCCTTATGAATCGCGAACGGCTCCGCCAGAATCTCCCTCACCCGCATCCTCGGATTCAACGCCGCAAACGGATCCTGAAACACCACCTGCATCCGCCGCCGCATCTCCCTCATCTCACCCGCACTCGCCGCCAGTAGATCGACGCCCCCATACCGAACCTCACCCGCCGTAGGCTCCACCAGCCTTAGCAGCATCCTCGCCACCGTACTCTTACCCGACCCCGACTCCCCCACCAACCCCAGCGTCTCCCCACGCCGTATCGCAAACGAAACATCATCCACCACCCGCGTCCCCCCACGAGACACAGCCCCGTACTCCTTCACCAGCCCCCGAGCCTCCACCAGCACCGTCTCATCCATCGCCATAGCCGGATGCTACCATCCAAAATCATGGAAAGCGCCTACACCCCTCGGCCCTCAATCAACCTCACCGGCAAGACCGCTCTCGTCACCGGAGCCAGCGCCGGAATAGGCCGAGCCACCGCCATCGCCCTAGCACATCACGGAGCCAACCTCGTCGTCACCGCCCGCCGCGAAGACCGCCTCCGCCAGCTCTGCGACGAGATCGAAGCTCTCCAAACTCCTGGCTCCAAAGCCGTCTTCCACGCCGGAGACGCCTCCCACGACGACACCGCTCGCCAAACCGTAGCCCTAGCCATCGCCACCTTCGGCCGCCTCGACATCCTCATCAACAACGCCGGAGCAGGGAACTACAAAAACCTCGTCGACACCACCGTCGAAGACTACGACGCCCTCATGGACGCCAACATGAAGTCCAGCTTCCTCTTCTCCCGCCACGCCGCACCCATCATGATCGAGCAGAAGAGCGGCACCATCCTCTTCATCTCCTCCGTCGCCGGCCTGCAAGGAGTCCCCGGAGAATCCGTCTACAGCGCCACCAAATTCGCTCAGGCCGGCTTCTCCCAATCCCTCGATGCCGAACTCCGCAAACACAATATCAAAGTCGGAACCATCTTCCCCGGCGGCGTCAAAACCGAGTTCGCTCTCGGCAAAGGCCGCACCGAAGAGACCATCCGCAACTCCCCCATGATGGACGCCACCGAAGTAGCCGAAGCCATAGTCTTCGCCTGCCTCCAACCCCCAAACCTACGCATCCCCCAAATGACCATCCGCCACATGGGATAGCCCGTGCCGTTGCCCTTGCTTTTCTAGTTGTCATCCCCGCAGGGGATCTGCTGTTGCAGTTGCAGTTATCCTTGTCTTACTGGTTGTCAACCCGAGACTCAACCTCAATCCATCTTCGGATGCACTAAATGAAACCCGGTAGCCTCCTGATACGCCCGCGCAAAAGCCGCCAGCCGGGCATCCGAGTACAACCCACCCAAAAATGTCAGCGACACCGGAGTCCCCGGCCCACCCACATTATCCCGCCCTCCATCCTCATCGCTCTCCGGCTTCGGAGCGTCCTCTCCCCGGACCCCATTCGGCACAATCACCGCCGGATGCCCCGTCAGATTCGTCCCCGAAAGCTGCGCCCCGCCGCTAGGCGTCACAATCACATCCACCTCAGCGAACACCTTCTCCATCGCCTCGATAGCCAACATCCGCGCCCGCTGCGCCTGCACATAATCCACCGCCGAATAGAGCCGCGCAATCCGAAACTGATTCGGCCAGTCGCCTGGCTTCTGTCCCGTAAGCAGCTTGTCCCTGCCGCTCAGCGTCAACTCATCAAACGCCGCCGCACCCTCCGCCCCCAGCACCGGAGTGATATCCCCAAAGTGATACCCCTTCGGCATCGCCACCGGAACCAGCGTCACTCCCATCTTCTTCAGCGCAGCCACCGCCGCCTGCCCATACTTCGCATCGTAGACCTGCCGTGCAAAACCCTTCTTCTGAGCCTCCGTAGCATCCGCCGCCAGCGTAGGCGTCTCAAACTCGCTATTCAGATATCCCACCCGCAACTTCTGCCAATCGAACTCCGCGTCCCAATTGAAAGCCGCATCCTTCACGCTGCGATCATGCCCATCCGGCCCATAGATCGCGCTCATCACCAGCGCGCAATCCTCTACACTCCGGCAGATCGGCCCAATCTTATCCATTGTCCAGGTCAGCGCCATCGCACCCGTCCGAGGCACAAACCCAAACGTCGGCCTTAACCCCGTCACGCCACACCGAGTACTAGGCGACGAGATCGACCCAAGCGTCTCCGTCCCAATCCCAAACCCCACACACCCCGCCGACACCGCACTCCCACTTCCTGCCGAAGATCCACTCGATCCCTGCCTCACATTCCAAGGATTCCGCGTCCGCGCACCAAACCAAAGATCCCCCTGCGCCAGCGCGCCCATCGTCAACTTCGCAACCAGCACCGCGCCCGCCGCATCCAGCCGCTCGACCACGGTAGCGTCATAATCAAAACTCTGCGTCTCAAATCCCGCCGCACCCCAGGTCGTCGGATACCCCTTCACCGCAAGCAAATCCTTTGCCCCCCACGGAATCCCATGCAGCGCCCCCCGATACTTACCCGCCGCAATCTCCTTATCCGCCGCAGCAGCCTGAGCCAGCGCCCGCTCCTCCGTCAGCGTGATCACAAAATGTAACCGTGGATCATACTTTTTCAAACGCTCGAGGTATATCTTCGTCAGTCCGACAGATGTTATCTTGCGCAGCCTGATTAGGTCGCTGAGCTCTCGCACCGATGCGAAGGCGATTTCTTCTTGCGCAATCGCGCCATCCTCGCGCACCGCATGAACCCTCTCCGCAAGTCCTCCAGCCTTTGGAGCCCTACTGATCCGCATCGGCTTCCGCACCGTATCCAGCTTCATCCCCGCGGGAACCGGATCGAACACAAACGCAGGAGCCACGCTATTGGGAATCTTCATCGTCCGAATCACTGCCACCGAATCCCGCTGCCGCCCCAGCCCTTCAAGCATCATCTCCTTCTGCTCAGCCGTCAGCGTCACCCCCGCAATCGCCGCCGCCGCATCGATCATCTCCGGCGTAATCTTCGGCATCGCATGCGCATCCGTCCCCGCGCCGCTCAACCCCGCCGCCGCGCCCCCGCCAGCCGTCTGCGCCCCGGCCGCCATCCCAAACAAAACTCCCGGCAGCAAAGTCTGTCCCACCCCAACCGCCGAACAAACCCCAAGAAACCGTCGCCGCGACGTAACACCAGCAAATTGTTCACTCATGCCCGCATTATTGCATCGCAGACACAAAACACAGCTCCTCCTTTTGCCATTGTTTTCTCATTAGTCATCCCCGTAGGGGAACCTGCTGTTGCAGTTGCCGTTGCTTTTCTAGTTGTCATCCCGTAGGGATCTGCTGTTGCAGTTGTTGTTGCCTTTGTCGTTGCCGTTCTAGTTGTCATCCCCGAAGGGAGATCTGCTTCTCCCATTGCCTTCTCCATCATTCTGTCTTCCCCATTCTGTCTTCCCGAAGCAAAAACACCGCATCTGCCTTCCCATGAGTTCTTTTGCCTTAATCCGTGTCAATCCGCGCCAATCCGCGGTCGCCCAGGACAAATCGGTGTCATCGGTGAAAATCGGTGTTAAGCCTTCCCCCAGCCACCAGGCATCACCCAAGAGTCCCCACCCATCCCTCTATCGTGTTATCTACCAGAGGACCGCAACCTGCGCTATCATCCATAGCATGAAGCTCCTCTCCAATCTCCGCATCTTCGAAACCCGGCCCGAAGAGGATGACCCTGCCAACTCCGTGAAAACGCTCCCCTTCCCCGAAGAACCAGAGGACGAAGAATCCGCCCTCATCAAGACCGTCGGTTGGGTCTCCGCAGGCCTCGGCGCAGTCGCACTTGGACTCTTCATCGGCCGTGAGATCCGCCAGCGCTACAAGTTCAATCGCCGCACACCCTACGACTTCTACTCCCACGCCGGCGATGAAAACGACGTAGAAGTAGGCCTCGGCATCTAGTCCGCGCGACTCGGCGCCCTGCTCGATAAGCCGCGGTAGCAGTGAGCTGCAGCTATTCCGCGCAAGCGATCAAGCCTGCTCCGATTCCTTGCCGGAGCTGCAAACACCTGCAGCCTGAAATGATATAAACTCCCCCAATCGGAAAATTTAGCGGAGAGGCAGAGTGCTGCTTCCCGCTAAGATGCGGTTCGACCGCATCCGGCCCCGTCACAACATTCCAGGTCTCAAAGGAGCTCCTCCATGGCGCTCGAGCCGGGCAAACGCGTGGGTGATTATGAAGTCCTAGAGCTCCTCGGTACTGGTGGCATGGGCCACGTCTACCGCGCCCGCAACATCATCTCCAATCGAACCGAAGCCCTCAAGATCCTTCTACCGGAGCTATCCGCCGACCGCGAATTCGCCGACCGCTTCATCGCCGAGATCCGCACCCTCGCCAGTCTCGACCACCCGAACATCGCCTCCCTGCACACCGCCTTTCAAACAGACGACCAGCTCGTAATGGTTATGGAATACGTCAAGGGACACACCCTCGAACAGCGCGCCTACCTAAGCCCCATGACCACTCCAACCGTCGTCGACTACATCACCCAGGCTCTCTCCGCTCTCACTTACGCGCACACCCGCAGCGTGATCCACCGCGACATCAAGCCCGCCAACCTGATGGTCACCTCCGAAGGCGTAGTCAAACTCATGGACTTCGGAATCGCCAAATCACAAGTCGACATTAATCTGACCCGGACAGGAACCACCATCGGCTCCTTCTACTACATGTCGCCCGAGCAGGTAAACGGCGCTAAAGCCGATGCCCGTTCCGACCTCTACTCCACCGGAATCGTCCTGTACGAGCTTCTCGCCGGCCGCCGGCCCTTCGAATCCGACTCCACCTACGGAGTCCTCGATAAGCAGCTCCACTCCGCGCCACAGCCCCCCATTGAGCTCAACTCCGCACTGCCGCCCCAGCTCAATGCAATCATCCTCAAAGCCCTGGCCAAAGACCCAGCCGAGCGCTTCCAGACTGCCGACGCATTTCGAGATGTCCTCAAGCCCTTCTGTACCGAGGCCGCAAGCGCCCCTGCACCAGCCAGCTCTGCCACCGCAACCCCACCGCCCCCGCCGCCAACTCCTTCGTCGGACTACCCCGCATTCCAACCAGTCGTCGTGCCACAACAACCAGCGACCGCGTATCCAAGCGCCCCCCTGCCAAGAAGCACGACCAGCAAGCCGCTCTGGATCGCAACCGGAGCTTTAGCCGCCGTACTCGCTCTCATATGCGTCGCCATCGCCGTGCCGCGACTGCTCAGAACCCACGCATCAGAGGTCCCCGCCGCCAACTCTCCCTCAACCCAACCGGCACCGGCCCCCTTTTCAACGCAACAGGAGAGCACACCCGCCCCCTCCGCGACAGCTCTACCAACAGCCAGCGATCTTACCGTTCATCAACAACCACAACCGCCGCGCGCGCCCTACCAGGGAGCCACGCCTCAAAACGGAATCACCCCCATCCACTCCCTAGATCCTCAATCCACACCTCCGATCAGCACGGGACCGTCCGAGGCGGAGCTCGAACAACTCCGCGAGCGGCTCATCCAGCTCGACGCACGAGCCAAGACCGTGGATCGAGCAATCTCCCAAATACGCCGCCAGCAGGAGGCCGACGGCCTCGGTCTCCGCAACGACATGGAGACAGCCGACGCAAAGCTCAATTCCTACCTGCAGACGGCCACACAGGATTTGCAGTTATCAAAAGCCGCCTCGGCCCAACTCGAGATGGATAAGGCTGAGGTCGAGATCGACACCTTGGAGAAGTTTTTAGGAAGGTAACCAGATAGCCCTATCAGGAGCCAGCCTCATGCGCCGTACAAATATTTTGATCGCCCTTTCTCTCTTCTGCACTGCCTCGCTCTTCGCGCAGGAGAAACGTCGCGTCGCAGTCATGGACTTCAACTACGGGACTGTTGCAACCAGTGTCGCCGCCATCTTTGGCACCAATCAGGATGTCGGCAGAGGAATCGTCGATCTGCTCGTCGACCGCCTCGTCAACGACGGAACCTATCGCGTCATCGAACGCCAGGCCATGAGCAAGTTGATCGCCGAGCAGAACTTCTCCAACAGCAACCGCGCCGACCCCACCTCCGCCGCAAAGATCGGTAAGCTCCTCGGCGTCGACACCATCATCGTCGGCGACATCACCCAGTTCGGCCGAGACGATCACAACACCAGTGCAGGCGGCGTAGGCAGCACCTTAGGCCACTACGGCCTCGGAGGCGTCGGCGTACATAAAGCCAAGGCCGTCGTCGCCGTCACCGCCCGCATGGTCGACGTCAACACCGGCGAAATCCTCGCCTCCGTCACCGGCACCGGCGAATCCTCCCGCTCCGGCACCGACCTCGCAGGTGGAGGAGCATCCGGCTGGTCAGGCGGTGGCGGCCATCTCGATATGGGCAGCTCGAACTTCGGCCAGACCATCATCGGCGAAGCCGTAAAAGCCTCCGTCGCCCAGCTGGCCACCGGCCTCGAAGCGAACTCCGCCAAGCTTCCCGTCGCCGCCGCGCCCGCACCAGTTCCCGTCGCCGGCCTCGTCGCAGACGCAACCGGCAACGACATCGTCATCAACGTCGGATCTTCATCAGGAGTCAAGGTAGGCGACAAACTAGCCATAACCCGCGTCAGCCGCGTCATCAAAGACCCAACCACCGGCAAGCCATTGCGGTCGATCGAAACACCCATCGGCCAACTCACCATCACCAGCGTAGACGCAGGCTCCGCCGTAGGAACCTTCACCGGAACAGGCCCCGTAAAAGTAGGAGACACAGTAAAAACCCCCTAACCACCAAAACGACCCCACCGCCTAAGCACCGTCATCCTGAGCGAAGTTAAGCACTCAGCGAGTGACACAGTCGAAGAGCCTGCGGCTACTGGAAGCGGCGAGGAAGCTCTTCCTCTTCCCTCTTCCCTCTTCCCTCTTCCCTACTCCCTACCCCCTACCCCCTACCCCCTACCCCCTACCCCCTACCCCCTGATTTACGATAATCACGATGACTAAACCAGCATTCCTCTTCCCCGGCCAGGGCTCGCAAATAGTAGGCATGGGCCGCGACCTCTACGACAACCACCCCGCCGCCCGAGCCATCTTCGACGAGGCCGGCGAAGCCCTCGGCTTCCCCCTCTCCAAACTCATCTTCGAAGGCCCCGAAGAGACCCTGAAGCTCACCGAGCACACCCAGCCCGCCATCCTCACCGTCTCCGTAGCCGCCGCCCAAGTCCTCCTCCCGGCCCTGGCGGAAAAAGGCATCCAACCCACCTTCGCCGCCGGCCACTCCCTCGGTGAGTACTCCGCCCACGTCATCGCCGGAACCCTCACCTTCGCCGACGCCGTCCGCACCGTCCGCGCCCGAGGCCGCTACATGCAGCAGGCCGTCCCCGCCGGTGAAGGAGCCATGGCCGCCATCCTCGGCCTCGCCGCCCCACTCATCACCGAGATCTGCGCCCAGGTCTCCGACCAACTCACCCCACTCCCCACAACTCCCGAGGCCAAAGACTTCAACCCCAACCTCGCCGTCGTCTCCCCCGCCAACCTTAACTCCCCCGACCAGACCGTCATCTCCGGAGCCGCCGCCGCAGTCCAGCGCGCCGCCGACCTCTGCAAAGAAGCCGGAGCCAAGCGCACCGTCATGCTTCAGGTCAGCGCACCCTTCCACTGCGCCCTCATGCAGCCCGCGCAGGACGCCCTCGCCCGCGACCTCGAATCCCTCACCTTCAACGCCCCCACCCTCCCGGTAGCCGCCAACGTAAGCGCCTCGCTCATCACCACCGGCGCAGCCGCCCGCGAAGCCCTCGTCCGCCAGGTCACCGGCTCAGTCCGCTGGGTCGAGTGCATCCAACTCCTCATCGCCCAAGGCGCAACCCACTTCATCGAAGTAGGCCCCGGCAAAGTCCTCTCCGGCCTCAACCGCCAAATCCTCGGCAAGGACGCCGCTACCCCGTCATTCAACGTAGAAGACACCGCCTCCCTGGAAAAAACCCTCGCGTCACTTACCTGAAACGCGGTTTTGAGGGACTTCTGAAGCGAAATCGACTTTATGCTACTTGAATGCAAATGAAATGGAGTCGGAAGGTCTCTGCTTATCTCCTAATTGCTTTAGGCGTGTTCGTTGTGTTGATGCAGTTAGGAGAGCCGCACTTTGGAATGTATGCGCCTGTGGATGGCGCAGCGATCAGTTCCAACATCTTCCATGTCATCGTGTATGCGGCCTGTTTAGGACTAATATTTATCGGTATTCGCAAGCTAATTAGTCAAGCCATCGTTCCCAAAGACTAAGGACTTGGACGCACCTCTAGTCCTCGCCGACCTCATGCCGGACCCCTTATCTCATCACATGAGTGGGTCATTCGCGCGGCAGCGCGAACCGTCTCGCTTAAGGGCACGGCTTCAGCCGTGCCGAACAAAACATCCGGGGCGAAGCGGCTTCAGCCGCTGAGGTCAGCCTGCCCTCCAAACTTCCGTCTAATCAAATCAGCGTAACCGGAACCCGAACCAACCCCGCCTCCCCCGCACCCGGCACAGGAATCACCTGAGTAGTAAGCAAGTCACCCGCAGAAAAACTACCATCTCCATCCCAATCCACATGCACCCGAAAAGCCATCCCCCGAGACTCCTCAGGAGCCTTGATCGTAAATGGCAAATCTTCATCAGGCCGCACCTGAACACCCTTAAGACGAGTCTCAGCCACCATCTTCGAAGGCGCATCCGCAACACTCATATCGTGCAACTCAATCGTGATGAGCCGTGCTTTCTGCTCAGGCGCGTTGGCTGGAAAGACGATCTGGCCCTTGATGGTTCGCATCATCCTGACTCAATTGTTGCCGTCGAGGTTTGCCAGCAGATCAGCCATAGCCTTCGTAATGGGCAGCCCAGTACGATGCTCCACAAAGTGCCACTGCCCGGCGGGGTTCACCTCCAGAAAGTAATACTCCCCATCTGGCGTCCTGCGCATATCAATCGCCCCATAAACCAACTGAAGCCGTTTCTGCAGTGCAAGAAGTCGCTTGTTCAACCCCGCACTAAGCGTGATGGGCTTTACCGCAGCTTCCCCGACAACCATTCTCATGTCCACCGGGTAACGCGTCTTACGCGCATCGATCTCAGCCGTAAAGATCGACTTGCCCACAACAGTGATGCGCAGGTCGACGCCTTCAATGTACTCCTGAAAGATCACCGGAGCATACTTCACCAACTCCAGCCGATCGACGTCACCCGCCTCGACCAGACGAGTCTCGCGCCAGTCCTGTGTCGAAGCAAGAAACGCCTTGAACACGACCGCACCCACGCCTATCTCCTCAATAAACTTGCGAGCTTCATCAGGATTACTCGTCACCAGCGTCCTCGGCACGCGCAGGCCAACCTGCTGGGCAACAGCCCACTGGTAAGGCTTGTGGTGAGCACTCGTGTCCTGCTCACGCGGATTCACCCACACGCACGGCAGCGCATCCAGCATCCCGTTCACCGCCTGCGACGTCTCGCTCTGCACAAACGCAACATCCAGCCCGCGTTTGATATCAGGGTGCACCACAAACGGCCGCACCCTGCGCCACCACCCTACTCGTGCCTTCCTCAAGTCCACCACACCGCGCGCCGTATGAATCAGGTAACGCGCGTCCGTATCGTTCGACCAGGAAAGTGTCAGGCCATTCTTCATAGGGAAGTCGGCCAGATCAATCTGGACGACCTCCCTGCCTTCTGCCTCCAGCAATCGAACCACGCCCTCAGTATGTTCCTCTCCTTCATAGGAGACGGCCAGTATCATGTCAGCCCTGACCTCCCTGCAAAGCCTGCAGGGCGCGCACTGCCTGGTCGTAGGCTTCCAACAGCTGTGCCATCTGCTGCTCGGTCTGCGCGATCGCCTCTTCAATCTGTTGCACGTACTGCGCCGCGTCCGAAACAGGATCACTCGTGCCGCCAACACCCGCACGACTCGGCGTCGACAGCACAAACGGAGACACATGAGCCCCAGGCGTCATTGGACCAGGCAACACAGGTCCAGGGATTGGCCCCTGATCCAGCCCAGCCTCCTTGAGCGTCGTGTCGCGAACCGGATCCTTCGACAGCTCCTTGAGCGTGTCGCGGGTCGGCTCCTTGGACACCTCCTTGAAGGTTGTATCCGAGACCGGATCTTTCCGTACCTCCTTGATGGTGTCGGCCGCCGGATCTTTGGAGAGCTCCTTGACCGTTTCTGTAACCGGATCTTTCCGCGCTTCTTTCAGGGTCGTATCGGAAACCGGATCCTTCCGTACCTCCTTCACCGTATCGGCGGTCGGCTCCTTCGAGGCCTCCTTGAGAGTCGTATCCACAATCGGGTCTTTCGTCGCTTCCTTCAGCGTCGCCCCGGGATACAACGTCGCCACACCTGCCAGGTCGCCCGCCGACAGAGCCGTCCGCTGCCCCATGACCACGCCGCTCGGCAAACTCTGCTTTGGAACAATCGTGTCTTTACCGTTCGTCGAAAACGCATCGTGGGGATAGTGCATGATCGACCCGTAGTCATACGCGCCCAGATCGTCTCCATCCTGGATGTGCTGGCTGAAGTTAAACTGCATCGCTGGATCGATATTGGCCCACACGATCGTGACAAACGAGTCCCGGTCCTCGCGGCTCTGTTCATGCCACAACCCAATCGTGTGACCGATCTCATGGATAGCATTTCCCGCTGTGCAGTTAGGGCCCAGCGTAACGTTTTGCATGCCGCCTTGACGGCCTACCGTCGACGAACAACCACTGCCCGCAACAAAGCGCACGAAGTCAGGGAACTGCGCCTGATTCGCCGCCGTCCGCAGAATGAAACGTAGCCGGGTATGCGCCTCCCAATGGGCGATAGCGTCCGTAACCCGCTGCTGGTTCGGAAGACCCGAGTCAATATCGTAAGGAACCTGTGCATTGGGCCAGCGAAACTGCGACCCTGTAATTCCAATCGAGCGCGGCGCAAGGCCCGGCGTCTGCGCCTGTTGAAGATCCTTGACTGTTCCTAGGACAATGTCGCCTTCGAATATCGCCTGGCCATCTACCTCTGCGTAGAGGACCGGCTTCTGCGAAAAAGTCGCCCCGTCGATCAGGGCTGTCCCAGCTATTGGGCCGGATCTCAGTTCCCCATGAACGGGAACACTGCGGCCACCCGGAGATCGGGTTACCTTCTTCTTGTTTGCCATACTGTGCTCCTTCTCGGAAATGCCAACGTTGGCAGGAAGGCGCTTACAGCCTCAGTTCACCGTAGCGTCTATTCTGCTGAATACTCGCCCTGTGTTTCTGATCTGGCCCGTCGTTCATCGAATCAGTGTACGAATCATAGTCCCATTTCTTTTATTGCTTCCTCCTCGTCAAAGTTTTTTTTAGAACTGCAATTCCTTTTCGAATTCTCAAAAAGTATGCGCACAAAAATGCATGTTCACACTCAACCGCCGGGTGCCCCATCCTGAGCGCGCCTGATCGCGCGAAGGTTGGGGATACACAAGATCCCTCAGCCACCTCGTGATACCCCGAAGCGGGGCCCATTCATGCAGCCTCATCGGACGAGCGGGTGCGGGTGCCCCATTCCTACAGCCTCATCGCACGCGCAGGTGCGGGTGCCCCATTCATGCAGTCTCACCGCATGAGTGGGTCGTTCGCGCGGCAGCGCGAACCGTCTCGCTTAAGGGCACGGCTTCAGCCGTGCCCTTACAAAACATCCGAGGCGAAGCGGCTTCAGCCGCTGAGGTCAGCCTCTCTCTCTTGTCCAAAACTAACTCTCGCTTTTCGAGGAAGTACACCTGAACTAAACTCTCGCAATGCGAGTATTTGGCAAGAGGGTTTCCAATTGGTGGCTTTTATCAGTTCTTCCAATACTGATTGTTGCGTTCCCTGCGCTGCTTATGCTCTTTTTCATGGGGAACAGTCTCGCTGGCGCAATCATCGGACCTCCGGCAATCTGGAATCGAGCTTGGCACACTCCGCCACAGGCGGACCTGGTCGGCAGGTATTCAGAATTTGAACGCCATTGGGATGCACCAAGCACGCATCCACCCGCGAGCCTGACACTAAACGCCGATGGGTCAATGATCGTAACCAACCTTCCGTTTCAGTTTGCGGATCAAGTTTGTATTTTGTCTGGAAAAGGAAACTGGAGAGAACCCGACGACGATGAAAAGATCGACCTCGTTCTAATCTCTGATGGATCACCCGGTTCTTGCGTATCCGACTCTTATTCGTTTCTTGAACTGTCCGGCCACTCCAGACCTTACAACCTGTACTGGGTTTTGGGAGACCCCGATTCAGGCACTGGTATCTGGCTTAAGAAGAACTGATTGTGTACAGCCATCGTCGGGTGCCCCATTCATGCATCTCACCGCATGAGTGGGTCATTCGCGCGGCAGCGCGAACCGTCTCGCTTAAGGGCACGGCTTCAGCCGTGCCGAACAAAACATCCGGGGCGAAGCGGCTTCAGCCGCTGAGGTCAGCCTGCTTTAAAAGCACGCGCCAAAGCACGTCACTCATTCCGCACAGCCCGCCACTCAGCATGCCGACCATGAAGCCCATACATCCCCGACATATGGTCCCCATCCACCTGCCCGCGAAACGTCAGCACATTCCGAGTCTTCGTACTGAACTCGATGTGATGCACATTTACCATGCCCTCAATCCCACCCGACTGATTCGGCCCCTTGAAATGCCCAGTTAGCCGATTCCCATTCTGATTGATCTGAACGAACTTCTTCACCGTCTCGCCGTTATCTATGTTCTTCGAGTAGATCGTCCAATTCCCCTGCACATTGTCAGGAGGCTGCTGCGCCCACGCAACCCTACCCGCAGCAAGCATCACAAAGGCCAGCACAACCACCAGCGACTTCGACCAACGATCACCCATGACAAGCTCCTCAGACGGAACAGAATGAATTCGGACGATTCTATACACCACCTCAAGCCCCGTTCAATAATGGTCTAGCAAGAAAACATCGCATTTTTTACCACGCCTTTACCACGCTTGCCACACATCTTTCCACGAACGAACCAGCGAAACTGACCAATAGGAGACACCATGAAACCCGGCGACAAAGTAGAAGACTTCACCTTAAAAAATCAGGACGACCAGGACGTCTCCCTCTCCGACTTCAAAGGCTCCCCGGTAGTCCTCTTCTTCTACCCCCGCGCCGACACCCCCGGCTGCACCATCGAATCCTGCGGCTTTCGCGACGCCTTCGAGCAGTTCCAGAAGGCCGGAATAGTAGTCCTCGGCATCTCCCGAGACACCGTCAAAGCCCAGAAAAAATTCAAAGACAAATACGAACTCCCCTACGACCTCCTCGCCGATCCCGACATGGTCCTCATCAACCGCTACGACCTCATCAAGCCAAAAAACATGTACGGCAAGCTAGTAAAAGGCGTCAAACGCACCACCTATCTCATCGGTCCCGACCAGCGCCTCATCCACACCTTCGAAGACGTAACCCCCAAAGGCCACGCCGAAGAGGTCCTCGCCCTCCTAAAATCCCACAAATAACCACCATTTGCTCTCGTCTTTCCTGTTGCCGTTGCCTGTTCTCTTCGCAACCAGCCACACCGACGGGGTGCCCCATCTTCGGCGCAGTTTCATCGCGCCTAAGGTGGGAATGTATGCCTTTCCCTGGCCAGCTCTTGCCTTTGCCGCTGTCTGTTTCTCTTCACTCCAAAAACCTTGTCATTTCGACTGAAGCCCCTGAGCGTAGCCGAATGGGTCACAGTTTCATCATGAGCTGCGCAGCGGAGAAACCCGCTTCTCCACCCACCCATCCCGGCCAGGCTCTCGCTTTTGTTCGTCGCTCTGACCCTGAACTTGCCGAGCAAAAAACCTGTCAAGCCCCAATCCACCAAACCCCGCGCCAATCCAGCACAATCGAGTGCCGATCAATTTCACCCAACCTGCTAAACTAGAAATAGCTGAAAAAAGAACCCCCGGCCACCACCGGGGATTTTCTCTTTAGCAGGCAATAAACCATTTATCTTGAATACTTTACAAGCCAGCACCTTGAAAAACAAGGACTTCAGCCCCAAGGTCCAGACCTAAGCCACATAGAAAGAATACTTTAGGCCAAAAGTACCGGGGAGGGGGATACCTCGGAAAGGAGAGGACGAACCATGCCATCAACCATCCTGACCACTGCCGCCGTCCTCACCGCCACCGCAGGCACCCTCACCTACGCCGCCCTCTCGGCCGAGTCGCAACTCTTCGGCCCAACCCTCATCGCCCCCGGCCGCCCCAACGAGATCGCCCTCACCTACGACGACGGTCCCAACCCCGCCGCCACCCCGCACCTCCTCGAAGTTCTCGCCCGCCACGAAGTTCACGCCACCTTCTTCCTAATCGGAAACTTCGTCCGCCAGTGCCCCACCCTCGTCCGCGAGATCGCCGCCGCCGGTCACCTCATCGGCAACCACACCATGACCCACCCCTGGCTGCCCTTCCACTCCGCCGCCCGCATCCGCCGGGAGCTAACCGACTGCAACGCCGCCCTCGAAGACACCCTCGGCGCCCCCGTCCGATACCTCCGCCCCCCCCACGGAGCCCGCCGCCCCTACGTCCTCCGTACCGCCCGCGAACTCAATCTCATCCCCGTCCAGTGGAACATCATCGCCGGCGACTGGAAGCCCATCGACGCCGCCACCATAGCCTCCCGCGTCTCCACCGGAATCACCCGTAACCAGCGCCGCAACCGAGCCTCTAACATCGTCCTCCACGACGGAGGCAGCCTCGCCCTCGACGCCCCACGCACACCCACCGTCGAAGCCACGAACCGACTCCTCGAGCACTATAAAAATACCGGCGCAAAATTCGTAACCATAGAATCCTGGGCCACCGCCGAACCATCCCATCCATAACCCCATACATGAGCACAACCGCCACCAATCCGACACCTCCCGTCATCGACCCCGAGCTACCGGCTCCAATGTCCATGGGAGCAGTCCTCCGCATCTCCATGATGCGGCGCCTCTGGTACGCCCAGATCATCTCCGTCTTCGGAGACTTCCTCGCTCTCTTTGCCGTCATCGGAGTCCTCACCTTCAAACTCCACGCGACACCCCAGCAGGTCACTGGCGTCTCCATCGCCTACATGCTGCCCATCGCCATCCTTGGCATCATCGCGGGAGTCTTTGTCGACCGCTGGCCCCTCAAGCCCACCATGGTCTCGAGCGACTCCCTCCGCGCAGCGCTCGTCCTCCTGCTCCTCTTCGCCCATCAGACTTGGCACTTCTATGCCATCCTAGCCGCCATCAGCGTCGTCTCCAGCTTCTTCGGCCCCGCCCAGGGAGTAGCCATCCGCTCCGCCGTCCCTCTCCACGGCTTGCGCTCCGCGAACGCCCTCATGCAGCAGGTCATGTTCGGCATGCGCATCATCGGCCCCGCCATCGCAGCATGGCTCGTAGCCACCTTCGGAGCCCGTGTCTGCTACCTCGCCGATGCCACCAGCTTCGTAGGCTCCGCCCTACTCATCGCCTCTGTCTCCTTCGTCGCCACGCCGAAACATACCCACGCGACACAAGCACAACCCACTGAACAATCCGCCCTCACCCGCATCTGGACCGACATGAAGCAGGGCATCAACTTCATCTTCCACCATGCCGGACTGCTCTTCGTCATCCTGGCCATGGCCTCAGCCATGTTCGTCGTCGGATGTTTCGGCCCCCTCATCGCCGTCTACGTCCGCGACAGCCTCCACGCCTCCGCCAACGTCTTCGGCATCGCCAGCGCCCTCATCGGAGCCGGCATGTTGATCGGCATCAACGCCCTCAACGCCCTCGCCAAGAACGTCAAGAACACCGTCCTCGTCTACGCCGGTCTCTCCGGAATAGCCCTCGGCCTGCTCTTCCTCACGATCTTCACCCACGTCTGGTCGACCATGCTGGGAGACTTCATCATCGGCGTAGCCATAGCCGGAATCATCATCCCCGCCCAAACCATGATGCAGCAGGAGACCCCGCCCGCCCTCATGGGCCGCGTAGGCTCCACCATGATGTCACTCATCTTCGGAGCCCAGATCCTCGGCCTCATCCTGAGCGGCATCCTCGCCAACCAGATCGGCGTTCGTTACGTCTTCGCCGTCTGCGCCGCCCTTCTCGCGATCCTCATCACGGTAGGCCGCCTCTGGATGGAACCCAAAGGCCAGCCCGTAGCAGCCTGAAAGCACTTACTCGTGGCTCATAACTCGTTACTCGCGATCTAACTCGGGTACGGGAGCGGGTGCCCCATATCTCGATTTTGAGATATGGGACATCGTGCGAAGCACGACCGTACTTACTCACAACTCATGACTCGTTACTCGCTACCTAACGCCTTCCGAGCCGCCTCAACCACTATCTCAACCTCGCGCTCCCCATGCGCGGTCGAAACAAAAGCCGCCTCAAACTGACTAGGCGGAAGCCAAACCCCAGCCTCCAGCATCCCCCGGTGAAACCGCCCAAAAGCCGCGGTATCCGACTTCGCCGCACTGGCAAAATCCGTCACAGGCTCGCCCGTAAAGAACCAGGTAAACATCGACCCCACCCGATTCGTAGTTAACGTCACGCCAGCCTCACGAGCCACCGCAGCAACCCCATCCGCAATCGCCTTGGTCGTCTTCTCCAGTCCCGAATAGATCTCGCCCTCCCGAGCAATCAGCTCCCGCAGCGTAGCGATCCCCGCAGCCATAGCCAGCGGATTCCCACTCAACGTCCCCGCCTGATACACCGGTCCCAGCGGAGCCAGCATCTCCATCACATCCGCCCGTCCGCCAAACGCCCCGCAAGGCAACCCACCGCCGATAATCTTCCCCAGCGTAGTCAGATCCGGCTTCACCCCATAAACCTGCTGAGCCCCACCCAGCGACACCCGAAACCCCGTCATCACCTCATCCAGAATCAGCAGCGCCCCATCCCGCTCCGTAATCTCCCGCAGTCCCTGCAGATACCCCTCAGCCGGAGCAATCGTCCCCGCATTCCCCACCACCGGCTCCACGATCACACACGCAATCTCCCCCGGCCTCGCCGCAAACGCCGCCCTCACCGCCCCCAGGTCGTTGAACGGCAGCGCCAGCGTATGCATCGCCGTCTCCGCTGGAACCCCCGCAGACCCCGGAATCCCCAGTGTAGCCACCCCACTCCCCGCCTTCACCAGCATCGCATCCGAGTGCCCGTGATAGCACCCCTCAAACTTGACCACGAACTTTCGCCCCGTAAACCCACGCGCCAGTCGTATCGCCGACATGCAAGCCTCAGTCCCCGAGCTCACGAACCGCAGCTTCTCCACACTCGGAAAGCACCGCTGCACCAGCTCCGCCAGATCCCCTTCCGCCGCAGTAGAAGCCCCAAAACTCGCACCCCTCCCCGCAGCCTCACGAATCGCCTCCACCACCGGCGGAAACGCATGCCCCAGAATCATCGGCCCCCACGACCCAAAGAAGTCCAGGTACCGGTTCCCATCCGCATCAAACAGATACGCGCCCTCTGCCCGAGCCACAAACGGAGGATCGCCCCCCACCGCCCGAAACGCCCGTACCGGCGAATCCACGCCCCCAGGGAGTAGTTGTTCAGCACGAAGTTGCAACTGCCGCGAGCGAGTCAAAGAGCGTGTCATTCCTCCAGTATAAAAGTCACAGACACCCGACTAAGCCTAGTTTCCTGATACCTGACACCTGATACCCCCGATGACCAACCCCGAACGAACCCAGCTCGCCTCCCACCCCATCCTCCTCTTCGACGGCGTCTGCGTCCTCTGCAACCGAGTCGTCCGCTTCCTCCTCAACCACGACACGCAAAGCCTCTTCCGCTTCGTTCCCCTGGAAAGCCACCTCGCCACCGAACTCCTCGCTCCCTTCGGCCCGCAGCCCACCCAGGAAGGCGTTGCCCTCATCACCGATACCCTCACCCCCACCGCCCACCTCTACCACCGCTCCGCCGCCGTCAGCCAGGCCCTCCAACTCCTCCCCAGTCCTTGGCGACAACTAGGCCACACCCTCGCCCTCATCCCCCACCCCCTGCGCGAGCTCGGCTACACCGTCGTTGCCCGTCTCCGCTACCGTCTCTTCGGCCGCTACGACACCTGCCCCCTCCCCACCCCACCCGAGCGCGATAAAATCCTCGGCCTCAACCCCCATAAAGACTGAGCCCAAACCCTGTCGTAACAAACACCTGCCATCCTCCTGCTAAACTAAAATTCTTCTTTTCTCAAGACACAACGGAGCACATGACCTTGCCGGATGAGACCTTTCCCACGCCCGCTGAGCAATCACCCGACCCGGACCAATCACCCGAAGCCCGCAGCAACTCACTCCATACCGCCGCGGACCGCAGGAAGACCGCAGTGAAGAGCCCCGCCCGAAAGCTAGTCTCCACCGCCAAAAAACCCATCACCTACTCCGACGCCGGCGTAGACATCTCCTCGGGCGATCGCAGCAAGCAGCGCATAAAAATGCTCGCCCGCAAGACCTTCAACAAACACGTCCTCTCCGAGATCGGCGGCTTCGGCGGCCTCTTCAGCCTCGACCTCCAGAAGTACCCCAACCCCGTCCTCGTCTCCTCATGCGACGGCGTAGGTACCAAGCTCAAGGTCGCCTTCGAACTCGGCATCCACCACACAGTCGGCCAGGACCTCGTCAACCACTGCGTCAACGACATCGCCGTCCAGGGTGCCAGCCCTCTCTTCTTCCTCGACTACCTCGCCACCGGCAAGCTCGACAACGCCGTCATCGAGACCGTCGTCCAAGGCCTCAGCGAAGCCTGCCGCGCCAACGGTTGCGCCCTCATCGGTGGCGAAACCGCCCAGATGCCCGGCTTCTACGCCGACAACGAGTACGACCTCGCCGGCACCATCATCGGCGCCGTCAACCGCGACAGCATCATCACCGGCGAAAACATCCAGGTCGGCGACATACTCATCGGCCTACCCTCCAACGGCCTTCACACCAACGGCTACTCCCTCGCCCGCAAGCTCCTCTTCGAAGTTGCAAAATACGGCCCCGACCAGTACGTCAACGAGCTCAAGGACAAGACCGGTGCCGCCCTCATGCGCGTCCACCGCAGCTACCTCGCCATCATTAAAAAGCTCACCGGAGCCGAGCTCGTCAACGGCATGGCCCACATCACCGGCGGGGGCATCACCGAAAATCTCCCCCGCATCATCCCCAAGGGCATGGGCGCCGTCGTCGACCTGGCCTCCTGGACAGTCCCACCGCTCTTCGAACACCTGCAACAGCTAGGCAACGTCGAGCAGGACGAGATGCTCCGCACCTTCAACATGGGCATCGGCCTCATCGTCGTAGTCCCCGCCGAAAAGGTGAAGAAGGCAAAGGCCGTCCTAAATCGAGCCAACGAACGCCACCACATCATCGGCCGCATAGTACGCGGCGAGCGCAAGGTCACCTACAACTAAGCACCTGCCCGGTCTAACCAGCGATGGCACCTTGCGCGTGTGCCATCGCGCACCCGACGGAAAATTCATAATCGGTTCATCTGATCTGCATTAATGCGGAGTTAGGCTCTTCTGCGTGAGCCCTTGGGGAACGACGAGTGCATTTAAATTGCACCTGCTCATCAGCCACTGGACGATCTCATCTCGCAAAGTCCGCGAACGAACCGCATACGCATTCCTATCCAACCGGAGGCTTCAATGAACCAGTTCCATACCGCTGCAAAGAGCGCTGCCATTTTTTCCTTGTGCTCGCTTGCCGCCAGCATTCCGTCCATCGCACAAGACGGCCGCTTCAACCGCGACCATGACTTCTTCTTCTACCCTGGCAATCTCGTCGTCAGCCGCAGCGTCTACGACAACAACCCCAATAACGTGAAGGTCGGCACCGTCCTGCCTCCCAACTGCGCCAGCACCACCGGCGGATGTTCCGCTGCGACCGGCGCTCCCTACAACGGAGCCTATCCCACCGTCTTCAACAACGACGTCTACGACAGCAGCTTCGGCATTACCTCGGCCATCTTCCTCGATCAGATCACGCCCTTCGGCTGGCGGATCAACACCCTCGAAGTCCCCAACAGCTCGCAGCGTCACATCAATAACTCCAGCGATCAGCTCGTCACCAGCTTCAGCTCCAAGTCCGAGATTGCACTCAACCTCTCCACCGACGGCCGCATCCTCACCTTCATGGGCTACGTCTCGCCCATCGACGCCATCGACGTATCGAACTCCAACACCCAGGGTGCCGTCGACCCCACCAACCCGGTCGGAGAGAACGTCTTCCGCGCCGTCGCAACCGTTGACAGCAACGGCCGCTTCACTTTCACCAAGACCAACGCCTACAGCGGAAACAACGGACGCGCTGCCATTCTGAACAACAGTGACGGCGCCAACGTCATTTACACCGCAGGCAACGCAGGCAACGGAGCCAACCCTCAGCCGAACGGCATCGTCCTCGGAGCGGGAGCCCAGTTCATCGAACCCGCAACCGTTCCAGAGAGCTTCCAGACCCCCTCCACACCCACCCCGCTCGCCAGTTTCTCCGTCACCGTGCTCGGCGACAAAGCTGACAAGATCGGCAAGGACGACAACTTTCGCGGCCTCACCATCTTCAACAATGTTGTCTACTTCACCAAGGGAAGCGGCAGCAACGGCGTCAACACCGTCTACTTCATCGACACCACCGGCACCGCGTGTCCCAAAGGCGTAGGCATCCCAGCGGTCGGAGCGAAACTCCCCATCTCCCCGCTCGCCTACGACCCAACCAAACTGCAAACCACTGGCCTGCCTAGCAACATGTGCATCCTGGCCGGCTTCCCAACCGCTCTGGCCAAGACTGCCAACCCGGTCGCTGCTCCTTTCGGCATCTGGTTCGCCAACGCCGACACCCTCTACATCGCTGACGAAGGAGACGGATATGCCGGTGGCACCGACCTCTACACTCACGCCGCTGCCCAAACCGCAGCCGGCTTGCAGAAGTGGGTCTTCAACTCCACCACCAACACCTGGAGTCTCGCCTACACTCTCCAGACCGGACTCAACCTCGGAACACCCTACACCGTCCACAACTACCCCACCGGTAACAACCCAGCCACCAACCTGCCTTGGGCACCCGCAACGGACGGCCTCCGCAACATAACCGGCCACGTCGATAACGATGGCCACGTCACAATCTGGGCCATCACCTCCACCGTCAGCGGCAACGGAGACCAAGGTGCTGATCCCAACCGCCTGGTAGCCATACGCGATCTCGTCGCGAACACCAACGCAACCGTAGCCGCGCAAGAGAAGTTCTTCACCTTGCGCGAAGCCGGCTACGCAGAGGTTCTTCGCGGAGTCTCTCTTACCCCCGGAACCGCCGTAGCCCACGACCGGCACGACTACGATCACGGCTACGACCGCTAGCAATTGGCGTCAGGCAAACAGACCGCAACCAACTGGAGCAGGGAAGCTAGTCTTCTCTGCTCCACAATTTTTTTAACGGTCTTCAATTGACGTGAAATGAACCGCCGGGAGCATTTACCCACCCCCCTCAAGATAAAGCTTCCCATCCACCCCCCTTAGGCATAAGATTCCGCTCGACAACACAGGAGCCTCATATGCTGCGGTCATTGTTCGTCCTCTCCGCGCTATTGCTCTCGGCCCTCTCGCCGCAACAACCCGCCGCCCCAGCCGCCCAGAGCATGCCACCGGATGCCAAAACCCTCGTCAACCCCGTAAAGGCCACGCCCGAATCCCAGGCTCACATTAAAAAAATCTATGGATACGACTGCGCCATGTGTCACGGAGCCAACGGCAACGGCAAAGGTGATGTCGTCGCCGATCTGAAGCTCACCCTCAAGGACTTCACTGACCCCGCCGCGCTCAAAGACCTCTCCGACGGCGAGATCTACTACATCATCAAGAACGGCAAGGGCCAGATGCCCGGCGAAGGCGAGCGCGCCAAACCCGACGACCTCTGGAACATGGTCATCCTCGTGCGCTCCTTCTCCAAGAAGTAAGCACCTCAGCGCTCCTCTCCGGCCGATTGCTCCATTCCTGCAGCCTCATCGCACCAGCGGGTGCGGGTGCTCCATTCATGCAGTCTCATTGTTCAGTCTCATCGCATGAGTGGGCAGCGCGAACCGTCTCGCTTAAGGGCACAGCTTCAGCGTGCCGAACAAAACATCCGGGGGCGAAGCGGCTTCAGCCGCTGAGGTCAGCCTTATCTCTTGCTCAAATTGACTCTCGATCCACGCGATCGCTTTCCCACCGCGTTGAAAGACACCCTTCAGATCTAAAGCGCGAACCGCTTTCTCGCGACAGTCCCCCAGATTTAGCTCTCCTCCAACTTCCGAGCCATTGCCGCCCCCATCTGGCCATGTTTTGCTACCAGTGGCCACGCCAGTAAAATCTCCGAAGGGGCATTGTTTGAGAGGTCCGTCAAAGCATCCAGGGTTCAGACCGACCTCTCGCCATCGCCGGTGGAGCATCTTCGCCTGCCTGGCCATCTATCTCACCCTGCACATCCCCGCCCACGCCCAGCAGCAATCGCCCCCTCTCTCCAACCCGCAACTCCCCAGCGCCCCCCTCCCCCAACCCGCCACCGGCAGCATCAGCGGCACCATCACCGACCCCGACGGAGCCATCGTCTCCGGCGCTCAAATCACCCTCTCTTCCGAGATTCAGCGCACCGACGAGCCCGTAACCACCTCCGGCGCCGACGGCCGCTTCTCCTTCTCCAACATCACCCCCGGCCCCTTCAGACTCACCATCACCGCACCCGGATTCTCCCCCCTCCAAACCCCCGGCACCCTCCACCCCGGCGAAGCCTACGAAGCATCCGACATCTCCCTCCCCGCAGCCTCTCTCGCCATCGACATGCAGGTCACCGCCTCCCAGCAGGACGTAGCCCAGGCCCAGATCCAGGTCGAAGAGAAGCAGCGCATCTTCGGAGCCATCCCTAACTTCTACGTCAGCTACGTACCCAACCCCGTCCCACTCACCTCAAAGCAAAAATTCGAACTAGCCTGGAAGACCCTCATCGATCCCATCACCTTCACCGCTACCGGCTTCATCGCAGGCATCGAGCAAGCGCAGGACGACTTCGGCGGCTACGGACAAGGCTCACAGGGCTACGCCAAGCGCTACGCCGCCGCCTACGGAAACGCCATCGTCGGCACCGCCATCGGCAACGCCATCCTGCCTTCGATCCTCAAACAAGACCCACGCTACTTCTACAAAGGAACCGGCACCACCCGCTCCCGAGCCCTCTACGCCATGGCAAACTCCGTCATGTGCAAGGGAGACAACGGCCACTGGCAGCCCAACTACTCTGCCATCGCCGGAGGCGCGGCAGCAGGAGTCATCTCAAACTTTTACTACCCCTCAGCCGACCGCAGCGGCGCCACCCTGACTCTCGAAAACACCGCCCTCGGCATCGCCGGCAGCGCCATCCAAAACCTCTTCCAAGAGTTCCTGGTCCGCAAGCTAACCCCCCGCCTCCCCGACTACAAAACCCAATCCGGAAACTAGGCTTCACTACCCCAAGTGTCATTTGAGAGGCGGTGACTTTTTTTGCTCATCATTCTGACCCTGAGCTTGCGAAGGGGAAGAATCCTGTAAATGACGATCAAGTTAGCTTAGGCTTTAGAGAGGAAGCACCGAAAACGCGTCTTATACGGCTCGTCCAACTTTGCCCTCCCCCAAAAAAGCCCGTCATCCTGAGCGAAGCTTCTCGCAGTCTCATCGCGAGAGGCGAAGTCGAAGGACCCCGAAGGTCTACACTCCCCACAGATCTTCAAACCTTTCAACCACGACAGGCCCAGAACCCAACACTCCACCAAGCCTGTCATCCTGAGCGAAGATGCTCGCGCATTTGCGAGGTGCGCAGTCGAAGAGTCTGCCCTCAGTTTGTCGAAGAGACCTGCGGTTTGCCTGCACCGGCTACTAAGTTGACCTGCTCAAAGCTCACAACTCACAGCTCACTTCGGCCCCCACACCCGAAACTCCCCGCTGGCATGCAGCAGACTCATCATATAAAGCATGCCGTCGTAGTACCGGCTATACCCTGAAGGCACCGGAGCATTCCACAGCGCATCCACAAACAGCCGAGCCCGCGCCTTATCCTTAGCCGCAAGACTAGCCACCGCATTCACCCCCACCAACCCAATCGGCGAATCCGTCTCCGGCGTAAACCCCTTCGTCGACCCCTGCGCCTTCCCATCCAGCGAATACACCGGGCTGTACTTCCCCATCCCCTGCGACTCAAAGAACCCCTGAATCCGGTCGCTCAACACCTGCTCCTGCGGATCCTTCCGCCACCACGACCAATCCACCGACCAGTTGCTCGCCGTCCGCCACGAGTCATACCCAAACTCCCCCGACTGCACAAACTTCGTCTCATGCGGCGTCCCATCGAAGTTCGCATACACCGGCGCCAGCCCCGTCTTCGGATTCGTCGTCCTCACAAAAAACTGCCGGCTCACCGCAGCAGCCTTCGCCCAGAACTCGCGATCCTCTTCCGGCCCCCAACGCGCCCAGAGCTCATAAAACGCCGGCAGATGATACGAAGGGTCGCTGAACGGATGCTCCATCACACTCGGCACAAACAGGATCATCACGTGCCCTTCATTCATCTCCGGGCCAATCTTCCGCGGCCCGAACTTCGTCTGCCCGCTCTTCACCTCACGATGCCGCATCGCCCGCAGCAGCCGCTCCGCCTCCACATGATAGTCATAGATTCCCGTCCCATTGCCCCACCGATTCGCCGCAAACAGCAGCGCCATCGCAAAATACTCCTCGCCATCCGGAGCAGGCGTCTCCTCCCTCGCCGTCCCATCCGTCTTGCACGACCACGAGAAGTACCCATACGAAGGATGCGCCGGGTCCGAGATATACATATTCGTCATCACCCAGTTCCACAGCGCATCGAACTCGTCCTTCTTGTTCATCTGCACCGCGATCATCATCCCGTACGACATCCCCTCCGTCCGCACGTCATGATTCGCCCAGTCCGTCATGTAGCTCAGCGGCCCATTCGCATTCTTCCCCGCCGCAAAGTAGATCGCCTGCGTCTCCCCGTCCCCATGAAACAACTGTTGATAAGCCGCATTGATCTTCGCGTCAACCTCAGCCTGCGAGTGCCCCGCCTCCGCAAACAGATTGCGATACTTCCCCGTCTTATACGCACCCTTCCCATCATTAGAAGCCGCACGAGCAACACCGCTACCGCACGCCAACCCAACGATGCACAGCGCCGATGCAACGCAATGAAATCCTACCCACCGTCTCCACCCACCCACCAACTTCTCAGGCCCATTCAAACCAGACATCCGTATCCAACCTCACCAGCGAGCACCACGAGAACGCTCTGTATTTGTATCGAGTGTAGAACACTTCAAAGTTAAATCGTTTCAACCTGACCATGTTCAAACTTCCCGAAACGCAGCCCTACCAGGGTGGGGATACGGACGCCCCACCCTTTGCCGCTCCCCGCAGAGATTCTTTCTCGCTCTGCCGCTTTTTTCTCCAGTGATCCCGCTCTTGCTTCCGACGGCTGATTTACTGCTGTCCCTGTTCTCCATCAAAAGATCCTCGCCTGACGGTGGCACGTACCACCCGCTGGTTGCGTTTTTGAAGCGGACGAAAATCGTTGCCGAGGATAGTCCGAAAAGCTTCGAACTGTTCTGGCGACAACTCAGCCCACTGCTGCAAGACAAGCCATTTAACCGTCTCGGAGCATGGCGGTGTAGTAAGGGATCCTTGATAGGTGTAATACCGTGAGGTGTCGGTGAAAGCATCGTCAAGACCGAGATTATCGATTGTTACCGGTGCGGATGTAGTAAGTTTCGGTAAACTGGCGGAAATCAATTTCTCCAGGAATCGGTTTGGCCTGCCGATCTTATACAACACTCCAATGACCGCAGAATTGTTGTGTGAATCGGTGAATACGGCATGAAGCTCCATCACGCCACGCTTTCCTTCTACGGCATGTTCGGAGAGCGTGTGGAAGTGAAACTGGCTGAGAGTGTAGGCGTCCCCATCGATCGTCAGCGTTCCCCCATACTTCGGTGTGGCCATGATCGTATGGCCGTTGTTGATCAAAGTGAATGGCATCTCATTCAAGATGAGGTTCAGAGGGCCGAGCCTCGGGTCTTCAATCACAGCGTCGATATCGATAGGAGACTGGTGTCCCGTAGGCGATGGAGCGCAAGCAGCAAAGTCCTTTTCGAGATCCGACCAATACCCCGGGCCTGTATCCCCGTTGTAGGTGAATTCCTCCTGGGCGGCTGAGGGGATACAACTGATAATCCCCACGACGAGAGCAGTTATTACGAGCTTAGTCGTATGATTCATTTCTCGATTTCCTTTCGGCAAACGGGGAACACCCTGCGGACGGTTGCCCGCGGTCGAATGACCTAAATTGACTAAGGGACCCAAGGCCGGTCTGAACCGCTCAATAACAATAAATAGCGGCAGATGATATCGAGCTTCAGGGCTGCCTCGAAGAGATATCTTGGTCGCCGATTCTACATGAGTTGTTGAAACACAAACAATTGTTCCGCTGCCCACAATGAATAAATAAAAAAACAATTTTTAGTTATCAACGCGCGGGGCCGATGCTTTCTTCGTTACAAATAACCACCAGAATTGCCAATTGGCGATAAAGAGGCCGAGTTGCTCATTGAGTCCTGAACAGAGCGTCTCGTGACGTTCGAGTGTGTTGTCGGCAAACAGGACTCGAGATCGCCGGGCATTCCGCTCAATGCCGGGTGCCCCATTCATGCAGTCTCATCGCATGAGTGGGAATTCGCGCAAAGCGCGAACCGCATTTCCTCAACTCAAAACCAAACCCGCATAATAGAAGCATCACCATGAAACGCTTAGGCATCCTACTCTCCGGACGCGGTTCCAACTTCCTCGCCATCCACCGCGCCATCGACGGAAACCGCCTCAACGCCGAAATCGCCATCGTCCTCTCCAACATCGAATCCGCCCCCGGCCTCGCCGCCGCACGCGACCTCGGTCTCCCCACCCTCGCCATCCCCTCCGCGGGCCGCAAGCGCGCCGACCACGACGCCGAGATGATCGCCCAGCTCCACCACTACCACGTCGACCTCGTCTGCCTCGCCGGATACATGCGCATCATCTCGCCCGCCTTCGTCGCCGCCTTTCCCAACCGCATCCTCAACGTCCACCCGTCACTCCTGCCCGCCTTCCCGGGCCTCGACGCGCAACATCAAGCCTTCAACTACGGAGCCAAGATCGCCGGCTGCACCGTCCACTTCGTCGACGAGGCCGTAGATCACGGCGTCATCATCCTCCAAAAAACCGTCCCCGTCCTCGACACCGACACCCCCGAAACCCTCTCCGCCCGTATCCTCGAGCAGGAGCACATCGCCTACCCCGAAGCCATCGCCCGCGTCCTAAGTGGTAGCTATATCATTCAAAACCGCCGCTTCCTCCCCCGCTCCTGATCCATCGGCGAACGCACTCGCGCTAGAATGCGTCTAATCAATACAGGAGTCAAAAGATGCCTCCACGCATGCGGTTTGCTTCACTGGTGTCTGCTTTTCTTCTCTCCCTCACGGCGATCTCCCTCCGCGCCCAGCAGCATCAGGACCCCCACGCCCAGCAGATCGTCCGCACCGCCATGCAGACCGAGCTAGCCGCCGACCGAGCCGACCTCTCCCGCTGGCAATACCGCGACCTCGATCGCAAGCCCGACGGCGAGGCTCTCTATCAGGTCGTCGAAACCGACCACGGCGCCGTCAAGAAAAAGCTGAAGCAGAACGGCCAGCCCCTCACCCCTGAACAACTCCGCGCCGAAGACGCCCGCATTCAGTCCTTCGTCAACGACCCCGCCCAGCAAGCTAGGCAACGCAAAGACGGCGAACTCGACGACAAGCGCGCCGAAAACATGATGCACCTGCTCCCCGACGCCTTTCTCTGGACCATCAAGAGCGACACACCCGACACCATCACCCTCACCTTCACGCCCGATCCTGACTTTACCGCTCCCTCCATGGAAGCCCGCGTCTTCGCCGCCATGGCCGGTGAGATCGTCATCCACAAAACCCAGAACCGCATTCAAACCATCAAGGGCCGGCTCATCCACGACGTCAAATTCGGCTACGGCCTCCTTGGCCGCATGAACGAAGGCGGCACCTTCAACGTCGAACGCCGCGAGATCACCCCCGGCATCTGGACCATCACCGAATCCCACATCCACATCGACGGCCACGTCCTCCTCTTCAAGTCCATCACCGAACAAGAAGACGAAGTAAAAACCGACTTCCGCCGAACCCCTCCCGCCACGACTCTCGAACAAGCCGCCGTCATCCTAAAAGACGAGCCCACATCTCTCAACGCTCAACGCTGCGAATTGCTGCCCTGTCACTAGTTTGTTGCTCGTCATTCAATAGCTAGCCTTTGCTTTTGCACTTGCTTTTCTTGCTTGTCATCCCCGTAGGGGATCTGCTTTTCGCCTTTGCCTTTATCTACCCTACCCAATCCAACAACCCAACGAACAAAGTGTCATCCTGAGCGAAGATGCTCGCCTTTGCGCATAGGAGTCGAAGGACCTGAGTTGCTGTTGCTTTTGTTGTTGCCGTTGCAGTTGCAGTTGCTTTTCTTGCTTTGTCATCCCCGAAGGGGATCTGCTGTTGCTGTTGCTTTTGCCTTTATCTCCACAACAAAAAACTGTCATTTCGACCGAAGCTGCTCACATCGTGAGCAGCGCAGCGGAGAAACCCGCTTCTCTACCCATACCGTTTGTATCGACCCATGCTGTTGTCTTTTCTTGTCGGTCATCCCGTAGGGACCTACTTTTGTCCTGCCTTTACCCAGCATCCCCCACACGCGCTATCCTCATCAAAGATGCCCGGCCACCCCTACCCACAAAGCGACCGCGAACTCATCCGCCGCATCGAGCGCTCCGCCGGACACCGCGCCGGATACAAGCAACTCATCCGCGAGCTAGGCCTCGGAGGAGGCCGCGAGCGCCGTCTCCTCCTCGAACAACTAGCCCGCATCACCGCCCGCGGCGACCTCATCAAAACCGAGAGCGAACAATGGGCCATCCCCTCCGCCGCCCCCGAACGCACCGCCCGCCCGTCCACAACCGCGGGTGCCCCATCTTCGGCTCAGCGAACCGACAGGTTCGGTGAGACGAAGGTCGGTTCACACACCCGAGACCGCCTCGTAGCCGGCCGCATCGACATGCACCGCGACGGATACGCCTTCGTCCGCCCCAACGGCAGCACCAACCGCGAAGACGACCTCTTCATCCCACCCAACGAGATCAACGGCGCCATGCAAGGCGACGAAGTCCTAGTCGACGAAGCTCCACGCGACCGCGAAGGCCGCCGCTCCGGCCGCGTAGCCCGAGTCCTCACCCGCCGCAACCCCACCGTGGTCGGCATCTTCCACTACGCCCGCCCGCACCGCCGAGCCAGCACATGGGAGCACATGCCTCTCATCAACGGCAACTACGTCACGCCCCTCGACGAGCGCATCACCCAACCCATCCTCATCCCCGAGGGCATGGAGATCCCCACCACCCCAAAATCCACGCCACACAGAGTTCTCGGCGAAGAAGCCCAACTCCAGCGGCGCGCCTGGAACCCCAGTGACGAAGAAAGCCTCGAAGGCCTCGCCGTCGACATCGAAGTCACCGACTTCCCCACACCCGGCCGCCCCGCCCGAGGCCGCGTCCTCGAAGTCCTAGGCCCACCCGACGCCTTCGGTGTCGACGTAGAGATCATCATCCGCAAACACCATCTCCCCCACACCTTCCCCACCAACGTCCTCTCCGAAGCCGGCCAAGCCGCCGCCCTACCCATTGAAGAACCGGAAGCCAAAGAACCGGGTGCCCCATTCATGCAGTCTCACCGCATGAGTAGGCATTCGCGCGAAGCCCGAACCGCATTCCCTCAACCCCGCCGCGACTTCCGCCACCTCCCTATCGTCACCATCGACGGAGAAACCGCCCGCGACTTCGACGACGCCGTCCTCGTCCAGCCCCTCCCCAACGGCAGCTTCGAACTCCAGGTCCACATCGCCGACGTCAGCCACTACGTCCGCCCCGGCACTGCGCTCGACCTCGAAGCCCGCCTCCGCGGCACCTCTGTCTACTTCCCCGACCGCGCCATCCCCATGCTCCCGCCCGATCTCTCCAGCGGCATCTGCAGCCTGCGCCCCGAAGAAGACCGCCACGTCCTCTCCTGCCTCATCGAGATCGACACCCAAGGCGAAGTCCTAGGCTACGAGATCTGCGAAGGCATCATTCGCTCCCGCGCCCGTCTCACCTACACCCTCGTCCAGGCCGTCCTCGACAAGCAACCTACCGACACCATCAGCACCGAATACACCCAATACCTCACGCGCCACGCCGACCTCATCCCCGCCATCGACCAGATGCACCAGCTAGCCCTCAAGCTCAACGCCAAGCGCCACCGCCGCGGCTCCATCGACTTCGACCTCCCCGAGCCCGTCGTCCAGTTCGATCCCGACGGCAACATGCAGGCCATCGTCCGCTCCGAGCGCGGCTGGTCCCACCGCCTCATCGAAGAGTTCATGCTCTCCGCCAACGAGTGCGTCGCCCACTGGATCGAAGCCCAATCCATCCCCGGCATCTACCGCATCCACGAGACCCCCGACCCCAAACGCATCATCGACTTCGAAGACACCGCCGCCCACTTCGGCTACACCCTCGGCTTCTCCAGCCTCCCCGTCAAACGCATCCAGACCAAAGGCGACCGCCGCGACGCACGTAGCAGAAACGACCGCGGTACCACCCGAGGCCACTCCGTCAAAACCCACGAAGTAGCCGAATCCATCCCCGTCACCCCACAGATGTACCAGCGCCTTACCGCAAAGATCGCCGGCGAGCCCGAAGAGCGCATCCTCAGCTACCTCATGCTGCGCTCCCTCAAGCAAGCCCGCTACAGCGAAAAAAACGTAGGCCACTTCGCCCTCGCCTCCCCCAGCTACACCCACTTCACCTCACCCATCCGCCGCTACCCCGACCTCATCGTCCACCGCCTACTCCGCTCCCTCCTCCACTCCGGAGCCACCCCCCAAGGCGCCGCCATCCCAAGCACCGAACCCCAACCCTGGGGCGAGAAAGCAGTATCTCGACTCGCCCCAAAACCGGGTGCCCCATTCATGCAGTCTCATCGCATGGGTGGGCATTCGCGCGAAGCGCGAACCGAACCACCACTCCCCGCCGAAGAACTAGAAGCAATCTCCACCGAATCCAGCCAATCCGAACGCCGGGCCGACGACGCCGAGCGCGAGCTCATCGAGTGGAAAAAGATCAAATTCATGCAGGACCGCGTAGGCGAGGACTTCACCGGCATCATCCTCTCCTGCACCAAGTACGGCTTCTTCGTCGAGCTCGACGACCTCTTCATCGAAGGCATCGTCCCCATAGCCACCCTGCAAGACGACCGCTACTTCTTCCGCGACACCGACCGCACCATCGCCGGCTCCCGCAACGGCCGCGTCTTCAAGATCGGGCAACACGTCCACGTCCTCCTCGACCGCATCGACCGCACCCAGCGCCGCCTGCAATTCGCCCTCCTCGAAGAGCCCGAGCTTACTAAACCGAGTGTCCCATCTTCGGCTCGCCGGACCGCAAGGTCCGGTGAGACTAAGGTGGGCCGAAGCGCCACGGAATCACACCAGCCCAGCCCCAACCGCTCCGGCAAAAAAGGCAAAACCAAATCCAAAGCAAAAACCCGCGACCGCAACAAAAAATCCAAAGGCAAGCGAAAGTAAGATTGATTGTGATGAAGTTTTTGATCTTTGCTCTCTGTGTTGTGTTTACATTTAGCGATCTAAACGCGCAAACCTCTGTCTGGCAGCCATCACCAGGACATACGCAAATACCGATATGGCCCGGAGCCGTGCCGGATGCGCGTCCTGCCAAGGGGCCGGAGACCGTAGAGACAACCGGAAAGGACTCGCTGGTCGCCGGCCGACCATGGGTCGCAGTGAGCAACGTCTCGCGGCCTACGATGACGGTCTACTCGCCAACAGGAAAGAACACAGGCGCTGCGGTCGTCGTCTTTCCCGGCGGAGGCTACGAAATTCTTGCCATCGATCTTGAGGGCACAGAGGCCTGTGATTGGCTGACCTCCAAAGGAATCACCTGTGTACTGTTGAAGTACCGCGTGCCCGCTCCAAGGTCACGTCCCAATTGGGGAGCTTTTCCGCAATCACCGATGGCATTGGAAGACGCTCAGAGGACCCTTGGGCTAGTGCGCCTTCACGCCGCCGAATGGCATATCGATCCGCACAAGATCGGTGTGCTCGGTTTTTCAGCAGGCGGCCATCTCGTGGCAGCCATGAGCGTGCACTTTCAACAGCGTTTGTATCCGTCCGTCGATGCAGCCGACAAAGAAAGCTGCCGCCCTGATTTTGCGGTGGCTATTTATCCGGGGCATCTACACATTGCCGCTAACAGTCTCGAGTTGAATCCGGATATTCGCACTCACATCACCAGCCAGACGCCGCCTACCTTCTTGCTGCAGAACGAGGACGACCACGTAGACCGTGTAGAAGATTCACTGAGTTACTACGCTGCCCTCAAGAAGGCTGGCGTTCCCGTGGAGATGCATTTGTATGCGCAAGGAGGGCATGCCTTTGGGCTCCGACGGACGAAGTTCCCCGCAACCGCATGGCCTCAGTTGGTGGACACTTGGCTGAAGACGATCGGGATCGTCTCTGCGTAAGCGCTGGAATCGCAAAATCTGAGGGCAAACGAAAGTAATATGACGTTGCCGTAAGAAGCACTGATTTTTTGGCAGCCCTAATTGACTCGTTGTTTTGAAAGGGCGTGGCTTTAGCCACGCCGTAAGTACAGACAAAATCAATGGGGCTTTAGCCCCTGAGGGAATGTTGGTACACGCCCGCATACTTGAAACTTTAGACTCAGGACCCTATATCCCCTGCTCCATCCTCTTGGCATGCACCATGCCCCGCAACCGCTCCAACAACAACTCGCCTTCAACAGTAGTGCTCATCGGCGTTGGCGGCTCTTCCCACGGCCTGTAGTGCCACTTACTCCACAGTATCGGTCTCTGCGTCTCCGGCTCCCACGTCCCATCGCGCCTCTCCATCAGCGGAAAGCAGTAATGCGTAATCGGATTGTTCAACGAATCAGAGCCTGTAACCTGCGAAAACGCTCTTAGATGATGGTGAATCCCCAACTCCGCTGCGGCGATGGCATAGCCCCACATATCACTCAGCCACCCCGTGCCACACAACGCCTCACGGCACACAGGATCGCATGCAATATCGATCGACTTCTGCAGCCAGCGGCGAGCCAATTCAGCCAGACTGCCCCTGTTGATGAAGATATATATCCCCACAGGCTGAACCTTCGCACGAAGTTCAGCACTGCAGTGACGATCAATCACCGTCCGGTTCATCGGAATATCAACGTTCATGTAACTGTGCTCTTCCGAGTAAGCCTCGCCCCCCGCAATCGGTCCAGGATCACCCACTCCGCGTACGAACACTGAGTCCGGGTCAACAATCAGAACCGTCTCATCTCGGGGTCCGTCCATCGCCGCCCACTCCGCAATCCCGCCCGGTTTATTCAGCACAAGCAGCGGTGCATTCGGAACAGCGTCTTTGTAATTGGCCACGCGAACGGCGTTACACGTAAATCTCTTTTCAGGTTCATCTGTGGCAGCGACCAGCGCGGTTAATTCATCCTGCATGCCTGCCCTCGAGTACGTGTACTGGAGGAACTCCGCCTGCCACCACATATAGGTCGTGTTTTCGCAGCTAAAGACTACGCGCACCGCGACAGTGTAGAGTGCGTTGCTTATGAGTTCAAGCTCTTATCGAAGGAGGCTCTGAATAAGTCCCGATCCGAATCCGTTTTGAAAGGGCGCCGGCTTCAGCCGCGCCGCAAAATGCCCGAAAAGCTGGGGCTGGTAGCCCAATGCTTTAGCTTTGGGTCTCCCCTGAGGGAATGCTGCTCTCGCCAGAATTGTCGGGTCATGAGACTGGTTCAGCTTATCGAAAACGGCAACAGATAGACCTTGGGCACAACAGCCGTAGCCGAAATTGAATGGTGCTCGCCAAACATGGCAGTGCGTTGCCACCTTTCGCAACGTATGCAACCAGCAGGAAACAGAAACCATTGGTAATTCTAAAAATGTTGATATAAGATTTCGCATCTGAGATTCGCACTTGCATCGTGGGCCGCGTACAAGTTTCCAGAAAACTTCAGTTGCGGAGCGTGATCCATGCCAGCACCGATTCAGCCAATCCTGCCAATTAAACCTCCGCTCGAGCCCATCAAGCCACCGCTTGAACCGATCAAGCCGCCACTGCTGCCCATCAAGCCGCCGGTCGGACCGCCGATTCTTCCACCCATCCATCCGCCAGTCGTGCCACCACTGCATCCACCGGTACTACCGCCAGTCGGACCGCCGATTCTCCCACCCATCCATCCACCAGTCGTGCCGCCATTGCATCCGCCGGTACTACCGCCAGTCGGACCACCACTTCAGCCACCACTGCAGCCGATTCATCCGCCGCTTCAGCCAATTCATCCGCCGGTACTACCACCAATCGTGCCGCCCATCAAACCACCACTGCAGCCGATTCATCCGCCGATCATACCGCCGATTATCCATCCGCCGCTGCTGCCGCCAGTCGTGCCGGTCATACCGCCGATTATCCATCCGCCGCTGTTGCCGCCAGTCGTACCGGTCATACCGCCGATTATCCATCCGCCGCTGCTGCCGCCAGTCGTGCCGGTCATACCGCCGATTATCCATCCACCGCTGCTACCGCCGGTCGTGCCAGTCATACCACCGATTATCCATCCACCGCTGTTGCCGCCGCTCGTGCCGGTCATTCCACCGATTGTGCATCCACCGCTGCTGCCGCCACTACTACCACCACTCGAGCCACCGATCATCGAAGTTCCGGAGGTGCCTGAAAAGTAGCCGCGCGATAATGGGCCGCGCGGAAATCTCGAAGACTCTCTCGATGAGTTTCTCGAGTAGTTAGTCTGCTTCAACTGGTGCTTCTGCGAGGCATCAGCTGAGGACACTCAGATCTGCGAGGTTGTGGAGTGCTGACAAACGACGATCCATCGACGGCCGCTAACGAGTGGCAGTTCAACCCGCCGGAAGAAGTTCTGCAATCTCGCCTGCTTGCCGCTGGCGGGTACCTCGTGGTGGCCGGCTTATTTGACGAAGATACCCTGCAAGGCCTGCGTGCCGAAGCAGACGCCGCACGACTTGAAGGTCGACGTGCGATCGTTCCGGATTCGGACGGAACCGAAGGCCGGGGCGGCGTTCCAGCGCGGTCCTATCGATCGGGTGCAGGCGGCGCACTGCATTGGGGTCTGCATGGATGCGAGCAAATGGCCGAGACGCTTACCCGGGTATGCGGGGCCAAAGTTACAGCTACAGGCGGTGGGACGTATTCCTATTACGAGGAGGAAGGAGACTTCCTCGCCGTTCATCGCGACGTCCTGCAGTGCGACATTGCCGTCATCACCGCTCTTACGCACTCCAGGGTCGAGGGCTCAACCGGTGAGCTAGTCATCTATCCTCAATTCATTCGCGAGGCCTTATCAACGGTTCGAAATGCGGGAAGAGCTGCTGGCACGTTCATACCGCTTGATCGAGGGCAAACCATCATCCTCCTCGGTGGCCTGGTGCCACACGAAGTGGCGCCCTCAGGTCCAGGACAGGAGCGCATCGTCGCCATCAACTGTTATCGCGTCGAGACCGCCGATGCCACCGATTCAGATCCGCTACCTTCGGAAGCAGAAGCGACTCCAGATCAAACTCTATCCGCATAATTTCTCCAGAACGGCGCAATCGAAGAGCCAAAGACAAGCGAAAATAAACTTCGAAAAAGTGGCCTGATTTCAGCACCACCCGCAACGACCATCCACTAACCACATTTGCCACACTTTTCACCGCTAACGAACCACCAGAAACCAGCTGCCAAACGCCAACTCTTCCCAGACCCCCTCGAAAAACGCGCTAAAAAAATCCGTCGTAAAATAGAGTTTTCAAGGAGCTGAAAAGCGAATGGCGCACACCGTATTCTGCACAAAATACAAGGCCGAAATGGAAGGCCTCGACGAACCACCCTTCGACTCCGACTTCGGCCAGAAGATCTACAAAAACGTCAGTAAAAAAGCCTGGGGCGAGTGGGTAGAGCGCCAAAAGATGCTGTTAAATGAATACCGTCTCCAACCCTGGACCCGCGAAGCACAGGAGTTCCTTGTAGAACAAATGAACGAGTTCTTCTTCGGAGAAGGCGGTGCCCTGCCCAAAGAATACGTCCCCCCCACAGCCTAACTGCTCCCAAGGCATGAACCACCTCAAGTCATTGAAAATAAAATAGATACATGTTGAAAAATAACTCCATCCCTTTCGCTAAAAATAAGTGAAAGAGAGTAAGAGAGAGATTGCCGAAGGAACAACCTTCAGCAAACACAGCAGCCTCAGCAAAGAGCACGATTCGTGTACACTGGAAACTGCTGTTTACCCCTGCCATCCGTTCTGGAGGCAGAAAAAAAGTCGGGACGTGGCTCAGCCTGGTAGAGCGCACCCTTGGGGTGGGTGAGGTCGCTAGTTCGAATCTAGTCGTCCCGACCATTCTTCCAAAATAGCTCTTTTGAAGATCATGTCGAAGGGCTTTCTGTATGTAGGCGTTACACTTACGGCGTCTACAGAGCAGTTCGAAAATAGCATTTTGAGCAATTTGGCTTTTTCGGTCGAATCTTGCGAAACATACAGTAAATAGGCCTTATTCGCGAGTTCGAAAATCCTTTGCGCGTCTAGAGCCCTGTCGCCGGTTTCCGCCTCGCTCAGACCCTGAATCGCCATCTTGACCTGCTGTTCTTCCATCCGCCAGTCGCTCGCCTTTCGTTCCCAGAAGTCTTCGGAGATCTTCCCGTCGAGCTTGTCGGCATAAGCGCCATCCATCCGTTTACGAATAGCTGTCAGTCTGACTTCAAGCCGAGAACGTTCCACGCTGACCCTGCTGGCTGATTGCTGCTGATCTTTACGTAGGGTTGTAACGATCTGAGAGACGACCTCTGCTGGCACCTGGAGACCCTTTAGTGGCTCTCCCAGGCGTTGGGCTATGTCTTCCTCACGGAAGCGTGGAAGATCGCATTTACCGCGATGTCCGGTGCATCGGTAATAAACGTATTTTGCCTTCTGGATATCGCCGGTGAGCGTGCAGCCGTCATAGGCGCATTGCATCAACCCACGAAAGACAATCTCTCGTTTCGAATACTTCGGTCTGTTGTGACCGGTTAAAACCGTTTGCACCTGCTCGAAGAGTTGAGGTTTTACGTATATCGGATGCGTTCCCGGATACGTATGCCCCATCCATTCGAATGAACCGATGTAGAACCGGTTTTTTAGGATTCGATGTACGTTTCCGCGACTGATCGTCTTGCCGGTCTCGATACGTATTTTTTTAGCTAACGTCGTGAGGGTATGCGAACCGGTTGCATATAGCGCAAACAATCGGTTCACGATGAGAGAATCAACTGGATCGATTTCGATGGTGCGCTCGGCTTTGTTGTTCCGGTATCCGAATGGCGCATGACCGGGGAAGGTACCTTGTGAAGCCTTCTCACGCATTCCTTTTTTGACTTCCTCGCGCAGATTTTCCGAATAGTTCCGGGCCATCACGAGATGGATACCGTGGATGAGCTTTGCCTGCGATTTCGAGTCCTTCGATAAAATCTGATTTTCTTTGACGAGGTGGACCTCGATATCAAGGTCCTCCACTGTCACCGCGTCACGCAAATTTCGGTAAAGCCTATCGGTTTTCTCGACCAACAAAACCCGGCATGACCGGTTTCGTCTGAAGTACGTCATCATCTCGTCAAACCGTTTGCGACCGGTTGCCTTGGCCGTCTCAACATCCTCAAACGACTTGATGATCTGAATACCGTTACGGTCGGCGTACTCGCGTAGCAGTTTCCCTTGCGCATCCAGCGAAAATCCCTCTTGCTGCTGTTCACGGCTTGATACGCGGGTGTAGATTACGGCCTGGGTCATACTGCCTCCGGTGGGATTACGAGGATACCAAACAACGTCTATTACGCCGACAACTGGCGTGTAACCGATGCGCGATAGGTATCGAAGATACGTTCAACAGTCACTGAATTCACATGGGAACCGGGAAGAAACCGGTGAAACCGCTTGAGCATACGCGCCCCATTGCCGCCCGATTCCTTATTGAGCCAACGCCTCGCGGGTTGGAGGCCCATCTCTGAGACCATCCGGTGCAGTTCCATACCTGCCAAGTATTCGGTCACACTATCGCATTCATGGACAACTGGAAGGTTTGCGCCTGTGTCGCCGGTGATTTCGAGAACATCAAACGGGTTGAATTGGGGGGCATGGCAGAGCTTGCCAAAGGTAGAGATCACGTCCGGGATGCGGCCTCCACCAAACTGACGCTCGACCCGCGTCAATGTCGAGTCGGAACGAAAGCCGAATTCCTTTTCAAAGTCGAGCGGCTCGGCATCTTTGCTGCATTTCTTGACCATCTTTCTGAATTGCATCTTGCACTCTTCGACCTTGTCGTAAATTCTCACCATGTTTGGCTTTCTCCCGGCGCTGATCGTCTCTATCTTCGCTTTTGCAATGACCTGGCATTTCATTGGCCCAATCTGTTGCGACATGCGCTTGAACCGCACACGAAGCCGGGGATGAAACCACGACACGGAAACACCGGGAAGGTCGGCGCAAAGATCGACTCGCATGATGCCTAAGTCATCGGATGGGTCAACAATGACGGCGTCCAGTTGAGCCGCCAATTCGCTATACGCTTTTTTACCCGTATCCAGCATTTCGAGCTTGTGATTGCCTCGGTTGCCCCTCTTGTAGTGATAGTGCAGCAGGCAATCGATTCCAAATGGCCTCAAATCGCCAACCCCGGTGTAATGCTGGGATCTCCGGAGAAAGCTTGCACCGGTCGAGTAATTCACCTCGCGCAGCAGAGCGCGGATTTCCCTGCGAAAACCGACGTGCGAAGGCAAGCGCAATTCGATCTTGTCGATCAAAGGCTTACCCCAACCTCGTCAAGTTGACGTGAGTTGCAGGCTATTAGACATAGCCTGCAACTCTCCTCGGCTTCAAAGCAGCGCATCAAGACAAACGCTCCGTCCGGCCATCGGAGCCGTTTTCAGATGCTGTCGCTAACGCTGTATACGCCTCACTGAGCGATTGACTCAGGGCTCGCAGGGCTGAGTGCTCATAAACTCTCAGAATCTCCGACAAACGCTGTATACACGCGAAGCAGTAAGGAATGGCCGTGCCGCATTTCTGCTTTCGCGGAGTCACAGCCACCGTAGAAAGCAGATGGCACGGGGAGAAAGCTGCGGGATGCCCGCATTCATTACATGACCGGAGACTCATTGCGCCTCCGGTCCCATGCGTCTAGTAATAGGAAGAATTCAGCCAGCTGGCGGATATCGTAGCTATCTGGCGAAGGAAAAGGCACAGCGCCTCCGGCGCTGATGAGGGCTCCGCCCTCAAACTCCTGCCCCCTTTTTTGCTGAACAGGAGAGAGCCTCCGGCTTTCGACCGGCGGTTGTGGACTTGTAGGCTGGTTCAGCACCGGCGCGGAGGGGTCAACCGCGTTCCCGGAATTCAACTCAACCGCATTCCGCTCTCTCCTGTCCATGAAGAGGAGCTTGCCTGAGTTCATCCGCCACAATAAGGGTGTGGACTATTGCGCCCGAATCCGCCATAACTGGTAGGGGTAGTTGTGGCGGAGGATTTAAGCTTTGAAACCTGAAACGCGGGACAGGCTGTTGGCTGGGATCGATAGCGCAACAGCCAGGCTCACTCAGTTCCCAACAATTGAGAGTGTCGTTTTATGGCTCTGGGAGTTTTCCGGGCGTGTGCATCGGAAGCTCGAAAATGTTCGCACGCGGGAACAGATTGTGGCCCTCTTGGACGCGGAACCAGAGCCCTCGGCATCAACTATTTGGATGTGTGAATCTGTCACAGACTATGCACCCTTTCTGGTCAACCGGTTCGTAAAAAAGGTCGCGAAAGAGGCAGCAAAGAACCTTCCTGAGAATCCTTCCGGTCCCAAACCTGTGATTGCGGAAAGCGAGAAGCCGCTCATCTGTGCCTTCATCAAAGAACTCTATGGGAACAAAGTCTCTGTGCAAGATGCCAAAAGACGCGCATCGAAAAAGTGGGGTGTCAGCGTACGCAGTGTGGAGCGGGTCTGGGCGGAGCGAGGCAGTTCCGATGGACCCGAGATGTCCATTGAAGAAGCCGAAAAGGCGGCGCTGGAGTGGTGGCAATCTTGCACTTGAAAATGACTGATCCTACGGCACCAAATCGCTATCTCGATTACGCTCATGCGGCTTGAGTGGATGATGGCTCGCAGGGTTTTCGCCGCCGCGAAGATGGGTACACGATTGGCACGGTCAGATAGACCACCCAGCTCCGCACGGAAAAAAATGGGGCACGCACCATTGATTTTATTGGGTTTTGCAGGGACTGATTTGAGTCTGTATGTCACAATTTATGTCACGAAACTTTACAAAGCGATCAACTGATTTAGCGACAGTTGACAGCCTCTCTCACGTCGTTTGCAGTTTTTTGAATCAGATTCATCTCCCCACCATGCTGCTATGGTGGGAGCACCTCTAACGAGACTGGATCGTTTTGCTGACAACGGCTGCTGACCGAGTCAACAGTGCGCCTCTGTTGCCACGCTGATTCGACCCCAGAGAGGCCTAGAAGATTGCCCGGAGTTATATTAAGCGACTTTGCTATTTGAGTCCTGACTGTTTGGTTGGCAGCAAAAAAGTTCCTCGCCTTCCCATATCTAGAAGGCGAGCAACATTTATTCGGGGTGAGGACGACCTGGTTCTCGTGAAATAATTGTGTGAAGTCGCCACGCTTGAATCAACAAGCCAGCCAATGCAATCGCAAGAGCTAACCACTCCTTCTCCCGCACGAAAGCTACTACAAAGGTCAAAAGTATTGCCAGTCCAACGACGAACCAGGAAACGCTCATCCATGCCTTTCCGCGTGCCCAATCTTTGGCGCTGTCTGCGGACCATGTCCACGACAACAGCAGCCCGAATAGCGCTTGGAGCGCAGCGTGATCCGCGATAAATCTCCACAACTCATCAAAATGCATCGAATCACCTTCATTACGAAACGGTAGGTACTTAGCCCGGAGGCAGGTTATTGCAGGCTTGCTGCATTCCATAATCTACGAACGTAGCCAGCCCTATAGCAAGCGGTGCCACCTCGATTCCAATCCCTTCGGCAGCAACGATCCCTAAGGCTGTTGGAGACTCCACGGTCGCCGCCACACCTCCAGTAGTAATGGATAGAAACTCCTGACCTCCTACATTGCTAGCTAAGTTCGTCAGGCCACCCAGAGCTTTGATCTTGAGAGCTGGAAGTATCGTCCATTCTGCGCCGGACTTTATCGCCTCCTTAGGATCTGTCCGGGTGTTTGCAATCGCCTGGCCAAGCCTGTAGAGGCTCAGAAATCCAGCCACCTTTCCAGCAGTCGAGTTTTTCCAATTAGCCAAGCATTGCTGTCGCGTTTGTGGTTTCTTTGGCGGGACGACTGGAATACTTTGGGTTTTCTGCGTTCCGCCTCCGCCACTGTCTCCGGAAGAAGGTGCTCCTTGATCGCCACTCGGACCTTGGCCATCGGACTCACACGATGTAATGCCCGTGTCATCAGTACCGTCATATGCGGTTACGCACAACCAGTTAAGCCCCAATGGATCAATCGCAACTAAGGGATTATTCCGAACGTAAGCATATCGGTTCAGGCTCTGCGGGTAGTTAAGATCCATGCTGCCCATGTAGGGATCAGGAGACATCCATCGGCCGGTGGTGGAGGAGTATTGCCGGAACATGGCATGGTCGAGGCCGCTTTCCTGGTCTCGTTCAAGGGTAGCGAAAGAAACGTTGTTGGGAACACATGAGCCACTGGTTTGCTGTGCATCGCCGAATGGAAAATTACCACTGGTTTCGCACAGAGTTCCGTTTGCATCACTTCTCGCTGCGACTGTCCCGAGCCAGTTGGCGTGATTGTAGAAGATGTTGGCACCTTGATAGGTTGCCAACTGGCGGCCAGCTGCATAAATCTCTGAACGAACGGTCGCGTTGGAGACGTTCACTTCGTTCACTAAATGCCCAGCCACATCATAGAAATAAACATTACTGATCGTACCTGAGCTTGCTTTCGCTACACGCCTACCTTCGGCGTCATAGATGTAGGTCGTCCCTCCGAAATTGGAGGAGATAAGCTTACCTTCGGCGTCATAGGCATATTTATGCCCATTGTAGTAAGGACAAGGGCCATCATCAAGAATATTGCCAGCATCATCGTAGCAAATCCCATCCGCACGGTTTGTTGCTGTAAAAAAGCTAGCCACCGGTTGTGGGGCGGACCCTACGGTAGCCGTCTGTTGAGAGCGGTTTCCGAAAGAATCGTAGGTCCAGCTCAGCCCAGCTGAGGAAGATAGTGCTGAGGTGAGCCGATTCAGGCCATCGTAGGAGTATGTCCAATTTCCATTGACCGAATCGGCGGCGTCAATCACGTTTCCATTGGGGGCGTAATTGAGGGCATAGGAATACTTTGACGGAGTGGAACTCACCGGAAGAGGCGGGATCGTTCCGGCCACTATAATCTGTTTCACAAGTGGGATAACATACGATCCACCACTTTGCGTGTACACCCGTGCTCCAATGGAGTGTTCCCCAGGGTCTACGTTCGTAACTGGACCAGTGAAACTCCACCCGCTGTTGGTAAAGTCAGATCGGCTATACGCAGACGCAACATCCGGACGCTGAATACCAAGGGTGGCTAAGCCAAGATACTGACCATCAATTTCAATCTCAACTCTGGAAAGCGGTGCGCCTGGATTCACGTCGGGCTCCGCTGCCCATCCGCTGGCCCGGACACTGCCTCCCAGTGTGATCGTATTGCTATTGCTGTTGGAAGCGTTGGCGATGGTGTCCAGGGAATCGGCAATCGAATTGCTGTTGGCAGTGACGACGATAGGAAACGAACCCCACAAAATTGTCTCATTCCCGCTCGAATCATAGGCAGCCGCAGTAATCGTATGCGTTCCGATGGATGCTGTCCTAATTGAGCCAGTGAAAGTCCATCCACTATTCGCGTAGGCCGGTTGATTGTATCCCGCAGCAACATCTGGCCGACTTACACCGAGCGTTGCATTGCCGATTGGTACACCGTCCAGGAGCACACGTACGGTCGCCACAGGGGAACCGTCCTGGTTGTCTGCAGCCCAGCCGTGCATCGTAAGCAGGCCACCTGCGGGTGTCGTTGTAGTTCCGGTTGCAACTCCACTGACGCTATCAAGATAACCGAACGGCGGGCTATCCGAAGTCACGTTGATCGTCTGATAGCTGGCTGTCAAGGTGGAGTTTCCGCTCCAGTCGTAAGCGACGGCCCTGATGATGTGCGTGCCCGGTGTCACGTTGCCAATGGAGCCTGTGAAGTCCCACCCACTATTGGTGAAGTCTCCGCGATTGTATGCCGTCGCTACATCGGGACGCGAGCCTCCTAAGGTGGCCAACCCTATTACGTTTCCGTCGAGCATGACTTCTACCTCGGCAACCGGTGCTCCATCCTCAGTGTCAGTTGCCCATCCGCGCGCACGAATCGTCCCTCCTTGAGGAACAGAAGTGCCTCCGTTTCCGGCATTTACCGCTGCATCAATGTTTACATTTGGTGGCACTCCGCCACTTGTTGCACTCGCAGCTTGCCCAACACTATAGGAGTTGATACGAGTGCGTTGGTCATAGGTGACTTCCTCACGCAATCCATTCCCTAAAACAGCCTTGGTGAGGCCAACTGGACCATAGACCGTATTAGAGAAAAGCGTTGAAATAGTGGGACTGCCCCAAGGATTCGTGGTTATGCTATTCACTCTGCCGGACACGTCGTACGTCGTTCCCACAGTCAGTCCCACGGCGTTTCTTGAAGAAGTCATATTGCCTGCAAGATCGTATGCAGCTGCAGCTCCGTTAGCGTACGTGCAATATAAAGGAGCACACACATAGTTATCTACAATTCGCCCCATCGGATCGTAGTCATAATTGGATGCGGCATTTAGGTTATTCGAAGAGTGAGTCAGTCTTCCGATGGGATTTTGGACGCCAGAACGGTCTGTCCCGTCATACATGTAGGAATAATTGATGGACCCGTCCGATGCTGTCTTCTGCGTCAATCGGTTGAGGGCGTCATAGCTATAGCTGATCTTGATCCCTCGGGCATCCGTCTTGCTACAGGGCGAAGCGACATCCCCAGAACACGGCACGCCATTGAGCAAGTAACTGTAGCCAATTGGCCCGGTTTCGGGGTTAGTGGAAGATGTTAGCCTCGACAAACTGTCATAGACAAAGCTACGCGTTCGTGGGTTCTCCCCTGACACGCCATTCTGGGTTACAGACGACACATTACCCAAACCATCGTAAAGATAGCTGGTAAGAAGATTCCCCGGCTCCACAACGCTCGTTAGCTGGCCGAGGGCGTTAGTGGTACGCTGCCACGAGTTTCCGGCCTCGTCAGTCGAAGTGACAACGTTGCCACTATACGCCCACGTCAATGTCGTCGTTCCGTCTGGTTGAGTCTGCACCTTTGGTCGGTCCAGACCATCGTAGACCGTAATGCAGGTACTTCCGTCTGTTGACGACGACGACGCTGTGAAGTGTGGGTTGGTCACGCAGTTCACTTTGCCATTTGCGTCATAGTTCGTCTCGCTGGAAACTCCTGCTGTGATCTGCTGATACGGTCGCCCGAAGCTGTCAACAATTGTTTGAGAAGATACTGTGGGATCAGGAGTAGCTAGAACTGCCGTATCTACTTCTGTGGAAGAGGGGTAGGAGTAGCTCGTCTGTCCGCCATCAGGATAGCTAACTGCTTGCAACCTCCCTGCAGTGGATTCGTATTGATACGTTGTTCCAGAGCGTCCCGCCGCTGAATCATTGGGGTCTTTTACGCTGGTTATAGCCCCAGAGTTGCAATCGTAACCGTAAGTTGTCGTTTGTCCCAGAGCATTGGACATCTGATACGGCAGGCTATTCCCGCATTGGTAGGTAACCGTACTCGGAGGATTGCCCTTAGGATCGGTGACACTGGTCACCATCCCGGTGTCATCCATCACATATGTAGTTTTCAGCTGGCTCCCTCCTCCTGTATTGACCCAGCGCGAAACGCTTTGCAGATACGGTCCTCCGGCATTCTGGGTTCCATGCTGTGCGACGCTCGATGTTGCTGTGGCACTCGAGATGTAACCGTAGGTAGTCTGGCCTACCGCACTTCCATTGCTGAGCACCGTGACCTGTTGAACGTCAACGCCGGTATAGGTATAGTCAGTCTCCCGTGTCGGCGTTCCGCTGAAATTTGCTCCGTAATCCCATTCTTGGAACGCGCTGATCTTACCTACGGATACGTTGTAGATCGATTGCGTCTGCGCGAAGACTGACGGAGAGCCATTGGCATACAAGACCGTGGTAGAGAGCGACTGGCTGAGATAGTTGGCCCCGGAGCACACGACAGCATTGCTGCAACCGTTCGTATAGGTATTGACGTTCGTAGTATTCGACAACTTTTGACCGCTCGCAACGGACCCGGTGTACGTAGCCACGGACGTGTTCCACGCACCGTTCTCCAGCGTAAGTTGATAAAGGGTCTCGTCGCCACTGGGCTTATGCACGTTGATGTTCTCTATGCAGTAGGCGGAGCAGATCACAACGCTCGGAGTGAAGGTCATAGGCGGGTTACTGCCTTGAGTCCTCGAGGTCAGCCAGCGATTCGCAGTGTTCGATGGGTCCACAAAATTGGTGTACCCATATTGGACAACACCGCCTGTCGGGAGCGTTACACTCGAAAGTTCTCCATAGCTATCATAGGAGAAGGTATATTGCGAGCCATCAGGCAAGAGAATGCTTTGAACTGGCGTTAGGTATGGAACGGTTGGATTCCATTCATAGACATTATTCTGCTGAAAGTTGGTAGCAACGGGTACGGAAGCACTCGTGACGGTATAGCGAACCCGCGTTCCATTGTTGTTGATGGGTCCGTTTGGAGCTAACACATCGTAATAAGTCGTATTTCCGTTTTGGGTGACAATCACAGGTACGCGACCTGTATCGTCTACCAAATTTCCGTTGCTGTCGGTAGACCAGTAGTTTCCGAAACGGTCGATATGCTGCGGATACACCTCATTGCCAGAATTGTCGGTAATGATAGGACTGCCACTGCCATCGTCGGATGCCGTATATCCACTCCCGTCTGCGGCAGTTCCACTTGAGATAGTTTGGGTGTCTGAGCCCGTACAGTTGTTGATTGACTCCACGACCTCCGCGTTGAAGATGTGGGTTGTTCCTGACGGCTCCGTCCAAATTATTTGCGAGATAACCGTGCCGACACTCTCATAATCGCCATTATCGCCTCCGTAAATGATGCAGTTCTGATTGTTGAGATTTTGCTGGGTTGTCCCGAGCGATATCGTGCCGGTCTCCGCTCCTGTTACAAAGCGCCAACCTCCTGACAACTGTGGGGCTCCCGGAACGTTATACGGCCACCAGTGATAACTGCCGTGCGATCCAAATGGAGAAAACATCCAGATGCGACTGTCATAAACGATCCTTTCATTGAGCTTCAGCGCACCTCTCTGCGGGGGAGAAGCTAGGGGGAACTCCAAGTGCAGATTCCCATTGCTGATGTTGATGAAGCCGTTTTCGACTGGGATGTTTACACCATAGGCCGTGCTGCCGATGTCATTCAGATAACTTTGGCTGTTCTGGCTTAAGGCAGAAGTGCAGGCAAGCGCCAGACAGATGAGCGCAAAGGAATACAGGCGTGTCGTTCGTCTCACGTTGGCCTTTTTTAGAACTGGAAATATGTGGCGTCGAAGGAAGGATTGAGTTGCACGTCCGAGAGCTGCAGGACCCAGTATTGCTGCCCGTCCATACTCTCGCTGTAGCGGAATGGAACCATGGAGGTCCCCACCTTGCGGTAATCGCTGTAAGTGACTACGCGAAGAAACCTGGCGCTATGGCCTTCCGCGATGAAGCCCGAACTGGCGCTCTTGGCAAGAAGATGCGATGTCGGATCAAAATAGAGGTCCATTGGGATCGTTCGCCTCGACTTTGTAGCCGGGTCACGGCCAATGGAAGCGATCTGGACTGTGATTCGGTGAAGTTCAACGCCGTCTTCAGCGATGAGGCCATGATCGATGAGAGAAGTCTCCCGCCCCGGAAAATGTGCCATTCGCACAAGTCCAAATGGGAAGATTCCGATTGCAGCCGTCTCGGGAGGAATCGTCGACGACGATGCTCCACTGCCTTGAATCTTGCCAACGCGCCCGGAAATACGGATGCTCATCTCCCCTTTGTTCGTCTGTGCATCAAGACGAAATCGGTCGCTCCCTATCATCGAGAGCGTGGCATCGTAGGTGGTTGGGTCTTTGGTTCCGTAGACAATCTGACCAGTCCCTTGCATGCCTGTCCAGGGCGTGGAACCTACAGCCAGTCGATGTTGCGATATTTCAGCCAAAGCTATTGGATCAACGTGCCCAAGAACTCCGCTTGTTGTCGGTAGAGGAACATCTAAAGTCTGCGGCGCAGATTGGCCGTATGCGTTAGCGAATCCCCCCAAAACCGCGCTAAAGGCTACGGCAGAAAGCAACCAATTGAATTTGGGTTTTAGTGTAAAGCGCGGTCTGTAAAGACCTGCCCATCGGCCCGGAGCAGAAAATAATTTCAACGAAGCTCTCCCAAGACAAAGCCCTAAGTAGCGGCAAACAAAAAGGTAATAATGCGGTGTGAATGAGCCAAAAGTTAGTGGAGTCCCAGTATTGTGTCTAGGTTACGAAAGTATTGCGACTAAAGTGCAGGACGCTATCCACTGTTGCCGCTGGCAAGTCCTGACCAGAAACGACCAAGGTTGCTGGTGAACTCGTAAGGGGTAAAAAGATCTATAGCGCGCACTCATAGGTATAGAAAGTTCGAAAATCGTCCACTAGGGCCGACCACTCACTTTCAGCTCGCCGCATCATCATCGATATGTGTAGACGAAGCCCACGTTACCAGTTGGCTTTTACATCTCCACGACACTCGAGTTAGCGGCTTGTGGTACTCTTGCGCGATATTCGGGCTCACAATTAATTGCAGACCTTGGCTGAGTTGCCTTATCGGCTTGCTGCGCGGGGGCGGTGTGACATGAAAGCGAACGGAATTGCGGCGGCGACCGCGAAGTTGTTCCTTACCACTGCGCTGGTGCTCGGCGCATCGACCATCGCGCTGGCCCAATACGGCCAGGGCGGAGGGCAAGACGATCATGGCAGTCGGCAAAACGACCGTGGCGGAGGGCGAGACAGAGACGACCATGGCGCTGGAGTGGACAAGGTCCTTTATATCTGGGCGCAGGACCAGGCCCAGGTTGCACCGGATTTCCTTGCGGTGATCGATTTTGACGAGCAGTCTCCGGAATATGGAGAAGTGATTAATGTTGTACCGCTACCGCCTCCCGGCAACACCGGCAACGAGCCGCATCACTGCCACCTGAATTCGACCAAGACCATCCTGGGATGCGGGGGGCTGCTCAGCCTCTTGAAAAATCAGAACGGAATCTTTTTCTTCGACGTAACCAATGCGAAGAAGCCGCGTTTTATGTTCTCCGCCAAAGCCGTGGAATCGAGCATGACAGACGACTTCATGCCCCTTGAAAACGGCGGCTTCCTGATCACACAGATGGGCTCGGCCGACGGTATGGCGCCCGGTCGCGTCGCCGAATTCGACGGCAACATGCGTTTTGTCGCGAACCACTTTGGCCCATGGTCGCTGTTCCAGGAGTGGCCCTCCGAGCCGCCGCTGGATGGGTTCAACCCCCACGGCATCTCCGCGCGTCCGGACCTGAACCTGATGATGACCTCGGACTTCATCCTGCCCAGCAGCACGCTGATGGGTTCGATGGGGCCGGTCTTGCGAGGTTCCGTACGCATCTGGGATTACCGCGAACGCAAGATCACCAAGACCGTCGATCTATATTCGCCAGACGGCGGTCCTGCGCAGGGCACTATGGACGTCAAGATGCTGCCCAAAGATCCGCATGGCTATGGGTACACATCGGGTATGTTCGACGGCCACATCTATCTGATCGAACCTACACGGGGCACGGGTGTGCCGGTGTTTGATCTCTCGACCGTGAAGCCTCACGTAGACACTCCGGTGCCCGGCGGAATGGGCCAGATCATGGCGACTCCGCAATGCGGCGACCGGCTGATCGTTGGCACATTCATGGCGGGGCAAGTGGTGATGTTGGACGTCACAGACCGCTTCAAGCTGAAGCAGTTGTCGGTTGTCAGCTTCGGCGCGAACGCCGGACCGCACAACCTGGTGTTGAGCAGCGATGACAATCGCCTGGTGGTGACAGACTACTTCCTCAACGAAGACGCTGCAGGCATCATTCACTTTGAAGGCGACCACAAAGTGCACGTCCTCAAAGTCACGCACGACACCCTCACCGAGGACAAGCGGTTCAAACTGGACTTCAACACGGCCTTCAAAACGGGACCAGCGCGTCCCCACGGGATCGCGATGAAATAGTTCCGGCATGCTCCGTTATGAAGACTGGCCATCAAGATGCCGAAGAACTACAAATCAGACTTGATATTGCCGTATGGTGGCGTTGTCCAATAGCCATTTTCGCGTCGAACTCTAAGGCTTGGTGGTCGGGGAAGTTTGCGTCGGGGACGCGGAGTTTGCGGCCATCCATTGCGCGTCTGTGAGGTTCCATCCTCCGCCTAGCGCCCTGTAGAGCTGGACGATGATGAGGCGACGGTTGATCTCGGTCTGGCTAATGGCAAGCTGGGCGGAATAGAGCCTCTGCTTGGACTCGAGAACATCGAGCGTGCTGACCCTCCCGTTTGTGAAACGCAGCGTCATGAGACGGACCGAATCTTCGTTCGATTGCACGGCCCTGGCCTGCTCGGCGCGGATGGCATCAAGTTTCTCGCGCGTAATGAGGGCGTCGGAGACATCGCGAAAAGCGCTCAGGGCGGTCTGGTTGTATTGTGCCTTCGTTTGTTCCCAGGCAGCGATTGCCTGTCGTTTCTGAGCCGTAGTGGCGCCAGCGGTAAAGATGGGACCTGACAGACTCATGGCGAGGCTCCAGGCGTTCGTCTGGCCGGAGGTGAGCCGCTCGAGCGGCGTGCTTAATTTACCGAAGAATGTGGAGAGGCCAATGGATGGAAAATAAGCAGCCTGGGCTACGCCGATCTGGGCGTTTGCACTCTTCATCGCCGCCTCGGCTGCGAGAATATCGGGTCGGCGCTCGAGCAGGGTGGAGGGCAATCCTGCAGGGACTTCGGGTGGGACTTCGCCAAGGAATTTCGGCCTTGTGTCGATTGGGCCGGGGTTCTTGCCCATCAATAGACTGATCTGGTTTTCCTTGAGCGCAATTTGCCGTTCGAGCTCGGGTATGCTGCCGGCGGCGCTGGCCAGATCGCTCGCGGCGCGCGAGGTCTGGAGCTCATTCCCAAGACCTTCATGAACACGTTGCGTCACGAGTGTGAGGGTTGTTGTGAATGACTGCTTTGACTCGTTGGCTATGTCGAGTTGAAGGCGGAGTCCGAGTAGTTCGAAGTAGGCTTGGGAGACATTGCTGACCAGCGTCAGCATGACTCCACGGCGGGCCTCCTCAGTCGCGAGAAGCTGGGCTCGTGCACCTTCATTCGTGCGGCGGATACGACCCCAGAGATCGGGTTCCCATGATGCGCGGGCTATGGCCATCAGGAACCCTTGAGCCCCGCTAGGAGGGTTGATGGGACTGTAAATGAACTGATTGTGGCCGTAGCTAGGATAGATCGCATAGCCAAGAGTGGGGAAGTATTGCGACCGGGCCAAGGCGGCAACCTGGTTTGCCTGTTCGACGCGCGAGGCGGCTCCGGCTAGATCGTAGTTGTTGGCCAGCGCTGTCTTGATGAGTCCTGTCAGGGTCTCATCGTGGAAGATATCCCACCACGGCAGGTCGGCAAGGCTGGCTTGTTGCGCTGCTGCATCGGTGGGGCCTCGGAAGGTAGGTGGGGCGGCTACGGTCGGGCGCTTGTAGTTGGGACCGACTGCGCAACCCGACAGGAACAAAGCAACGCATGTCACACGACCAAACGTCCGGAACAGCGAAAGGCCCGTGCCGGACATTGAGCGCGTAAGACCCGGCGGCTTAAGGGAGAACTTTCGAAACGATAATGAGTTCATAGCCCCTTCCTTTATTGAAGCCCAACCTTGGTTCAGATAACGTTCCCACTCCTTTTAAAGCGGTTACTGATTCTCGGCTAACTCGGGGTCGGGGATGGGGACGCGGAAGAAGATAGCGTAGAGCGCCGGTACGACGATCATGGTCAGCACTGCGGCAAAGGCCAGTCCAAACATGATGACCGCTGCCATATTTGAGAAAAACGGGTCCATCAGGAGCGGAATCATTCCAAGTACCGTTGTTATGACTACCAGAAGCACAGGCCGCAACCGACTTACGCCCGCCTGCAGGATTGCTGCATAAGGCTCCTTCCCATGGTGAATCTGAAGGAAGATCTCCTCGACTAAGACAACAGAGTTCTTGACCTGTTCGCCACCCAGGGAGAGCAATCCTAGGAGAGCCATGAAGCCGAATGGATTGTTTGTTAATAGAAGTCCCGCCACGGCTCCGATGATCGCCAACGGCACGGCCAGGCAGATCACTGCCGTGGCGCGGAAGGAATTGAATAAGCACACGACAATAAACACCATGCCCAGAACTGCCGCCGGGAGTGGTTCGGCAAGAGACTCCCGAGCGTTGCTGGAGTCCTCGTACTCGCCACCCCATTCGAGCGAATATCCAGGAGGCAACTTGATCTGCTCTATTTTTTCCTGCACCGAGTTCATCAAAACGCTGGGGAGAACGCCACGCCCATCGGCAAGCACGGTAATGGTCGGCATGCGATCGCGGCGCATGATGATCGGGTCTTCCCATACGACCTCGGTGCCGGAGACGACCTGGCTCATGGGGATCATCCTCCCAGCGACAGGGCTCCAGATTTGCATATTGTTAATCTGATCGACATCGCTCCGCTCAGCCAGAGGGGGGCGAGCGATGATCGGCAGAATCCTTGTCTCCTGGGGGAAGATTCCTGTACCCGTGCCGCCTGGTTGCCGGTAAAAGCCGACGGTGCGACCCTCAAAGCCGGATTCTAAAGCCTGGGCCACATCGACGCGGGTGAGACCGTTGCGGTGGGCCTGGAGTTCGAGCACTTTGGGGCGGACGATCTTTTCAGGCTGGCGCCAGTCGGTGCGCACGCCCACGGCCTCGCCGCTATCTTCGATGATGCCTTGAGCCTGGCCGGCAAGGGCGCGCAGCGTGGCAGGATCAGGACCGCTGAACCGCACCTGGACGCGTCCGTTACTGCCAGGCCCCAGTTGAAACTTCTTGGTGTTTGTGTTGGCGTTCGGATAATTCTCCTCAAGATGTTTCTGGATCTTGGGAACCAAACTGTCGACTTTTCTCCAGTCATCGACCTCGACCAGGAACTGAACATAGGCTGTATTCGGCTGCTCTGCGGAGTACACCAGCAGAAAGCGCAGAGCGCCGCCGCCGACGAATGATGTCACGTGCGTCACACCGGGTTGAGCCAGAAGGTACCGCTCGACTTGGTCGGCGTACTGCTCCGATACGCGGATATGGGTGCCGGACTGCAGAAAGGTATCTATCATGAACTGCGGCCGGGTCGCGGGCGGGAAGAAGCTTTGATCGACCCTAGTGAAGCCGTACAACGATAAGAAGAAGATCAGGATCGTCACGGCCACCACCATAAACCGAAAGCGGAGCGCCATCTTCAGGAGGCGAAGATACGTTTGAAAGAACCGGCCGTCGTACGCATGCTCTTCGCTATGACCATCGGGGCTCGGCTTAAAAAACAGGTACGCGAGCAGCGGAGTGACCGTGATCGCTGTCACCCAGCTCAAAGACAAGGAGATGCATATGACCCAAAACAGGGAGCTGAGCAACTCACCAGCTGAATCCTCTGATAGTCCGATGGCCGCAAAAGCCAGGATTGCGATGCCTGTCGCCCCGAACAGCGGCCACTGGTTATGGGCTACTACATCTCGACACACCTCGAGCTTGTCCTTACCCGCTTCGATTCCGATTTTGAGCCCTTCGGTGATGACGATCGCATTGTCGGTGAGCATGCACAGCGCGATGATGAGAGCGCCAAGAGAGATGCGCTCCAACGAGAGGCCCCCCTTGATTTTCATCACCATAAAGGTCCCGATGATCGTAATAAACAGGACGAAGCCCATCATGAGCCCGGCCTTGCGGCCCATCGCAAACAGGAGCACCACGATGACAATCGTTACGGCCTTGACCAGATTGAACGTGAAGGCTTTCGTGGCTTCGGTGACCGCTGTGGGCTGGAAGTTGATGTCGTGAAACTCGATTCCGACTGGTTGGTTTTGTTTAATCTCCTCGAGCTTTTTCAGGATCCCCTTGCCCATTGTCACGACGTTTCCACCTGGCACCGTGGAAATACCTATGCCGATGGATCGGCTGGCCGTCGTACCGTAACAGGCGACGCGGCGGATCTTCATAGCTACGCTCGATCGTCGCGACATCTCTAAGCTGGAGTTGGTGGCCCGAGCTATCCGATCCGATCACCAGATCGAGCATGTCATCGGCCGAGCGGAAACCGCCCGTCGGATCGATCGGGACATGTTGGTCCCCGATGCGCACGCGTCCTCCGTCCGCGACGACATTTTTCGCCTGAAGCTGGGCGTAGATCTGGTTCTCGTTAATGCCGAGCCGTGCCAGCCGCGGCCGCGACATTTCGAGGAAGACAACCTCCTGTTGTTCGCTGAAGAGGTCGACTTTAGCGACGCCGGGCACCAACTGCAGCTCGCGGCGGACGGCATCCACGTAGCGGCGAAGCTCGGGCTGCGAGAAACCTTTGCCGGTAATGGCCATGAAGACGCTGTAAACATCACCGAAATCATCGACGACCTGCGATGTGCCGCGCACCGAGGGCGGGAGTCTGGGTTGGACGTCGTTGACTTTGCGACGAAGTTCGTCCCAGACCTGCTGGATCCTGTCCTTGTGGTATTGATCTTTGATGTGGACCCTGACCAACGACCGTCCGCGCGTGGACTCCGATTCGACGCGGTCAACCTGGCCCATCTGCTGACAGGCGCTTTCGATGGGGTTCGTGACTTCCCTAGCCACTTCTTCGGGGCTAGCCCCCGGATACTGCGTGACGATCAAGGCTTGTTTGATCGTGAACTCTGGATCCTCAAGGCGTCCGAGATTTAGATACGCAAAGATCCCGCCAATAACGAAGATAAACGTCAGTGCGAAGACGATCCTGCTGTGTTTGATCGAATAAACGCCCGGGTTCATTATTGGCCGCCTCCAAGCGCGTTGCCTAGATCACGGACCTTCATTCCTTCGCGCAAAAATGTTGCTCCTGCCACCACGATGCGATCGCCGGGTTGCAGGCCGCTAATGACTTCGATCTGACTTTCCGCCGGGGCGCCTAGTTGCACCGGCTTCCGATGGACTGTTTGATCGGACCCAAGGACCCACACCACTTGCTCTCCAGTGTCCTGCTTGGAAATGGCGGAGATCGGTACAAGGAGACGGTTGCTTGGACCCCTGGCTCCTCGAGTGGTGATGGTAACGTTGGCCGTCATGCCGGGAAGCGCTGTGATACCGGGAGGAGTTTTCATCGCGAAGCGGACCGCGAAGATCTGGGTCCTAGGGTCTGCTATTTGTGCGACCTCCTTGACGTGTACGGGAAACTGCCGTCCTGGTGCGATGCTAAGCTCTGCGACACTCTGCTGAATGTTGGCCGAGCGAATGTCGGCGGCTATGAATCCCTCCGGCACGTCCGCTACGATGTCGATATCGTTGACGTTCTGGAACCTGACCACAGTACTGTTTGGTGTGATGTTCTGGCCTTCGTCGACGAGCCGTTGCGCGACGACGCCATCATACGGAGCGCGCAGGATACTGTCCCCAAGTTGGAGTTTCGCTTCGGCCATGCGGCCCTCCAGAGAACGGACCGCTGCGAGTTGAGCGTTGTAACCTTCCTGGGCAGCGCGGTAAGTGGTTTGAGCGGTGTCGAAATCAGAGCGTGAGACTGCATTGGAGTCGATGAGTCGTCCGAAGCGTTCCGCTTCTGTTTTGGCGTTCGCGAGACTCGATTCAGAGGCTCCCAGTTGCGCGCGGGCCTGATCGAGTTGGCCCTGCATGCTCTGGAGCCGGGCTTGAAACTCATCCTGTCGGAGTTGAGCGATCACTGTACCCTTGGAGGCTCTTTCTCCTTCTCTGATAGGCAGTCGAACGAGCACCCCAGGTACCTGGAAGGCAAGATCGACCATTTTCGACGCTTCAACTCTTCCAGGGAAAGAACGCACGGTCGGGCTATCGCCAGCGGCCACGACCGTCGTCTTCACAGGGCGACCTTCCTCAGTAGGCGTCGGATGCTGCGATGAACACCCAACGATTAGGCAGACGATTGATAAGGCAACCGCTCCCCTCCGTTGCGATTCCTTTATCGGCATGCAAGCCTCCGTTTGCGAATCCAGAGCCGCGGATGAGCATAGACCGGCGGCGCTGGGGTGGTGTAGTTAGTAGTCGACGGGGTCGCGGATGATGGGGCAGGTCATGCAGTGGCCGCCGCCGCGGCCGCGGCCGAGTTCAGCGCCGACGATGGTGATGACTTCGATGCCTTGCTTGCGGAGCAGGGTGTTGGTGTAGACGTTGCGGTCGTAGGCGAAGACGACGCCCGGGGAGGCGCAGACGAGGTTGGCGCCGGAGTCCCACTGGGTGCGCTCGCGCTGGTAGGCGTTGCCGCCGGTCTCGACCACGCGCAGCTTTTTGAGTCCGAGCGCCTCGGCAACGACGTCGACGAACGGCTTGTTGTCCTTGTGCAGCTCGACGCCGCCGAGCCTGTTGCTGGGGCGGTAGGAGAAGGCATCGATGCCATACACGATGTCCGGGTAGAGCAGGACGCAGTCGCGATCGGCGAAGGTAAATACGGTGTCGAGGTGCATGGCGGCGCGCAGCTTGGGCATGGCAGCTACGATGACGCGTTCGGCTGCGCCCTTTGCGAAGAGTGCGGCGGCGACCTGGCTGATGGCCTGGCGCGAGGTGCGCTCGCTCATGCCGATCAGGACGTTGCCCTTGCCGATGGGCATCACGTCGCCACCTTCGAACGTCGCCATGCCGTGGTCTTTGGTTGGGTCGCCCCACCAGACGTTGACCTTGCCGGCGAAGTCGGGATGGAACTTGTAGATCGCAGTTGTCAGGATGGGTTCTTCGTGACGCGCCGGCCAATACAGCGAATTGAGCGTGACGCCGCCGTAGATCCAGCAGCTCGTGTCACGCGTATACAGCGTGTTGGGCAGCGGGGGCAGCAGATACTCGGTGACGCCGGCCGCGTCCTTGACCAGCTTGAGCATCTCGCCGCCGTGGGTCTCCGGAAAATCTTCGGTCGACAGTCCACCAAGCAATGTTTCGGCAAGCTTACGGGAATCCAGACCTTCGAGATAACCGCGGATTTCGTCCACGAGGCCAAGACCTACCTGGTCGGGTATGACCTGGTTGTCGAGGATCCACTTCTTGGCCTCCGGAACGGCGACGGTCTCGGCGAGCAGGTTGTGCATCTCCACCACGTCGACGCCGCGGTCGCGCATCTTGTTGATGAAGTCGAAGTGGTCGCGCTTGGCGTTATCGACCCATAGCACGTCGTCGAAGAGCAGAGCGTCGCAGTTGGACGGTGTGAGACGCGTGTGAGCCAACCCGGGAGCGCAGACCATCACCTTGCGAAGTTTGCCGACCTCTGAGTGCACGCCGAACTTTACGTCATTCGCGTTCGTCATGATGAACTCCTGTCTAGATTTGAATCATGCCACTGATGAGCCCGTAAACACCGACCAGGGCGCCTACGATGGCAGCGCCGAAGATGACCATGTCCCCGGTCTTGAAGACCGTGGTATTTTGTTCGCGCCGCGCCCAGATGTAGAGCAGCGTTCCCGGCGCGTAGAGGATCGCCGAGAGCAGGATGAACTTCATGCCGCCGGCGTAGATCATGAACGTCGTATAGACCACGGCAACTAAAGCGATGATCAGATCGCGCTGGCGCCCCTGCGGCTGCGCGTCGTAGGTCTCGCCGCGCTTGGAGATTTTGAAGCCGTATGCGGCCACGAACAGGTAGGGGATCAGCGACATCGCGCTGGTCAGATTGAGCATCAGCGAGAACGCGTCCCGGGAGAAGTACGTGCTGATGACAATAAGCTGGATGACGATGTTGGTCAGCCAGAGCGCCGCCGCGGGGACGCGGTTCGCGTTCTCGGTAGCGAAGACCTTGGGCATGTCCTTGTTCTTCGCTGCGGCGAACAACACTTCGGCGCAGATCAGCGACCATGCAAGGTAGGCTCCGAGCACCGAAACCAGGAGTCCGAGGCTGACGAAGACCGCGCCCCAGTGTCCCACCACCGCCTCGAGCACAGCCGCCATCGAAGGCTGGCGCATGCCTGCGATATCCGCCCGCTGCAGCACAGCGTATGGGGTCAGGGTGACAAGCACCATCAAAGCGGTGACGCCGATGAAGCCGGCGATGGTCGCCAAGCCTACATCCTCGCGCTTCTTCGCGTAGCGTGAGTACACGCTCGCGCCTTCAATGCCGATGAAGACGAATACCGTGACCAGCATGGTGGCTTTGACCTGCTGGAACAAGCCTCCCGTCAGGTCGCCGCCATAGAAGTTGCCGCGGAACATGTCCATCCTGAAGGCAAAGATCATGATCACGATGAAGATCAGGATCGGAATGACCTTCGCGATCGTCACAACTTGATTGATGAACGCTGCTTGCTGGACGCCCTTGAGGATCATGAAATGAAAGCACCATATCCCGACTGAGGCGACGAGGATCGCTACAACCGTGTTGCCGTCTCCGAAGATGGGGAAGAAGGCTCCCAGCGTCGCCTTGATCAGTACCCAGTAGGAGACGTTACCGATGCAGCTGCCGATCCAGTAACCGAAGGCGGAGAGGAATCCGGGGTAGTCGCCGAAGCCGGCCTTGGCATAGGCGAAGACGCCGGCATCGAGATCCGGTTTGCGCTCGGCCAGCGACTGGAACACGCGCGCCAGCATGTACATGCCGCTGCCTGCGATCAGCCACGCGATGACCGCGCCCAACGGTCCGGTGGCGCCCGCGAAGGTGCGCGGCAGCGAGAAGATGCCCGCTCCCACCATCCCGCCTACCACCATCGCGGTCAGTTGCATCCGCGACATCTTCTGGTCTGTCGAAGCCATCCCGTCCCTCCTCAATGCAACCCTTGCATCGCCTACTTGTCCCCTGAATGGCCCCTTCGATCGCGTACGTGCCCGCTACATCCCGAGCGGGAGATCGTCATCCCAACGGACAGTGATCGCAATTTCGAACTCGATCATTCGACGTGTAACGGTGAGTCTTGCTTGTGCGAACACATCACCGTCCACTAAAAATTAGCCCCACTGCATTTCCCAGGCTCCCCTTCAGGTTACGGGCTTTCTGTCGCGCCTCGTCTCAACCTGTAAGCGCCTTGGGTGACAAACAATACCAGAAAAAACTTAGAGAAACAATTGGCCTTACGGTCTACTCCTTTATCCCCGGACACAACCGTTCTTGGATTCGTACGTGTGTTCACATAGCCTTCATTTACCTGCCCCACTGCTCCACATATCCAACTCTGGTAGATATACCTTCGTCAAATTACATCCCTAATAAATCGCTCAGAAAGATAGCGTATTCAAGCGACCAACCAAAAGAGAATTACCTACAGATAGCTCACACGCGTGAGATCTTCGCAAATCTGCCATAGCCGGTTTGCTGCAGACCCGTCGCGGGCCTGGGGCGCTACCTGCGCAGCGACTACTTCATCGCCACGCATCTCCTTGAAGCCTCGAGGGCTATAGTAGCCTCCGCCGACAGCTTCGGATGCGGTGGCTGCGTAGAGGGTGGGAAGCGCACCTTCTGCGTCGGTATTGAGGACCATGCCGATGACTTGACCGAGAATGGTACGGACAGCCTTCTCGGTGGAGGAGTGATCATCTCCACCCTTGAAGAGGTTTGTGTGTGCTACTCCCGGATGAGCGGCGATGCTGATGACGCGAGAGGATGCACGGCGGAGACGGCGGTCCAATTCAAATGCGAACATGAGGTCGGCCAGCTTGGACTGCGCGTAGCTCTTCATCGGCGAGTAATTCTTTTTCGATTGCAGGTCGTCGAAGTTGAGCACGCCTCGCTTGTGGGCGATGGACGCTATAGTGACGATGCGTGGTGGTTCAGAAGACTCAGCGGCTGCCTGTTCGAGCGCGGGCATGAGCAGACCAGTGAGAGCGAAGTGAGCGAGGACATTGGTGCCAAACTGCAGTTCGAAGCCATCAGCTGTTTCGAGACGTTTTGGCGGAGCCATGACTCCAGCATTGTTGATGAGAACATTCAGCGGGCGATGGTGGGCAAGTTCGCGAGCGGCGAATTCGCGCACGTCCTTGAGGCTGGCCAGGTCGAGCAAGACCAATTCGGTCTGTGCTCCTGGAGCCTCGGTTCGCAGGCGATCAAGAGCGCCTTCGCCCTTCTGACGGTTGCGGCAGGCGAGCATGATGGTTGCTCCCTTGCGCGCCAACTTGAGGGCGGCGTGATAGCCAATGCCGCTGTTCGCTCCTGTGATCAGGACGCGCTTGCCAACCTGCGAAGGCATCTCGGCCGCGGTCCAGGTTTTGCCTGTAGCTGATTTGCTCATAAGGTTTGGATGCTCAGTGCCGCCTGAAGATTGCAATTGTCTGGGTTTGTTGGTTGAGAGATCTGTCCATTTGGATGCAGAAGAGTTGCCGGCTTTCGATGTGCCATAATCAGCCAACGAATGTCGCTGCTGCTCTTTACCGCTCTGGTCTTCGCCGGGTCGTTTGTTGCCGGTCTGCTGGGAGCGCTTACCGGGCTTGGCGGCGGTGTTGTGCTGGTTCCGCTGCTGACGCTGGTGTTTCATGTCGACCTGCGCTATGCGATTGGAGCTTCGCTGATCTCGGTGATCGCTACATCCTCGGGTGCGGCTGCGGCTTATGTTCGCGAGGGTATCTCGAATGTGCGGATCGGCATGTTCCTTGAAGTGGCGACAACCGTTGGAGCTGTATTCGGAGCATTGATTGCGGCTTATGTTCCGACGCGTGGTCTCGCTGTCATCTTCGGCGCGGTGCTGATCTACTCGGCGTGGCTCTCGTGGAGCGGGCAGCATGCGGATGCGGCTGAGAGGCCAGTGAATCCGTGGTCTGATCGGTTGCGGCTCTCGGGATCGTATCCGGATCGAGCGGGCATCGAGCAGCATTACACGGTCGATCACATCTCGGGCGGATTTGCGACGATGTTTGGCGCGGGAACGATTTCGGGGTTGCTGGGGATCGGGTCGGGCGCGGTGAAGGTGCTGGCGATGGATCGGATCATGCGGATTCCTTTCAAGGTTTCGACCACGACGAGCAACTTCATGATCGGAGTTACGGCGGCGGCCAGCGCGGGCATTTATCTGCATCGCGGTTATGTCGATCCCGGGCTGGCTTTTCCAGTGATGCTTGGGGTGCTGGCTGGATCGTTGCTAGGTGCAAAGTTACTGGTCCGCGCACGAGTGTCTGTGCTTCGCGCTGTCTTCGTGCTGGTGATTCTGATGCTGGGCGTTGAGATGATCGTCAACGGTTGGAGGGGAACGCTATGAGTTCACATGGCCTCGATTTTGATGACAGCCGGATGGAGACAGTCATGGGCAGGCTGCTGCAGGTCGGCGTTCTGCTGGCTTCGTTTGTCGTGGCGCTGGGTGGCGCGATTTATCTGAAGGCGCACCATGGAAGCGTGCCCGACTACAAGGTGTTTGCGAGTGAACCGGTCGGTCTGCGTGATACGAGGCAAATCTTCGAGCAACTGACCAGGGGCGATGGAACTGCGGTGATCGAGTTGGGCGTGCTGCTGCTCATCGCGACGCCGATTTCAAGGGTGCTATTCGCGGTGGTCAGCTTCGCGCTGGAGCGGGATTGGCTGTATGTGGCGATCAGTGTGGTCGTGTTAGTAATTCTGGTGTTCGGGATAGTGCATTCCTCGTGACTACCCCTCCCCCCTCCCGGGGATCGATTCATAAGGATAATGTTTTCAGTTAGATAGAAAAATTGGTGTCGCTAAAATCCTCCAAACAAAAGAGTTATTGGCAAAATCCTCATTCTAAAATACTTAACGCCGATCTTCACCGATTACACCGATTTGTGTTGATGAAACAGGAAAAGCCCCGGTGGGTGTACCTGGGCTTTTCCTAATCTCTATTTAGTATAGCGGTTTGGCCATAATTATTATGCCACGTGGATCTTGTTTGTTTATATGGAGATAGGTGGTTTAGGGGCTTGACAAGATTTTGCGGAGTCTCCTCTACGTTGAACCGTGGTCAGGCGGTATGGAGGGCGGCTTCGATGGCGGAGTTGACCTCGGCCTGGGCGAACTCGGCGGCTACACGGATGCCGTTCATGATTGCTTTTTCATTGGAGGATCCGTGGCCTACGATGCAGACTCCGCGAACGCCTAGCAGGGGGGCGCCGCCGTATTCGGAGTAGTCGAGGCGCTTTTTGAAGTCGTCGAAGGCTCGGCGGGAGAGGAGGGCGCCTACCTGCGAGGTGACGGTGGATTTGAGCGACTCGCGGAGTGAAGTGCTGACAAGCTTGGCGATGCCCTCGGAGGTCTTGAGGGCTACGTTGCCGACGAAGCCGTCGCAGACTGAGACGTCGGCGTGACCGTTGAAGAGGTCGCGGCCTTCGACGTTGCCGATGAAATTGATGCCGGGCAAGGCGCGGAGGAGGGGTAGGGTGTCGCGCGTGAGGGAGTTGCCCTTGGAGTCTTCTTCGCCGATGGAGAGGAGGCCGACCCGGGGGTGGGGGATCTTGAGGACGTTCTGGGCGTACATGTGGCCCATGACGGCGAACTGGACGAGGTTGTCGGGGTCGGAGTCGACGTTGGCGCCTACGTCGAGGAGCAGCGAGGGGATGCCGCGGACGGTGGGGAGGATGGTTGCCAGCGCGGGGCGGTCGACGCCGGAGAGCATCCCCAGGACCATCTTGGCGGTAGCCATGGCAGCTCCGGTGTTGCCTGCGGTGAAGAAGCCGGCGGCTTTGCCCGGGCCGGACGGGCCGTGGTGATGGTGATGGTGTCCGTGAGGGTGCGGGGCGTGAGTGAGGCGAGGCCTTCGCGGACCATCTTGAGGCCGACGCGCATGGTGGAGTCGCGCTTGGAGCGGACGGCCTGGGCGGCTTTGTCGTCCATGGTGATCCACTCGGAGGCGGGGACGACGAAGATGGGGAGGTGCTGACCGCGGAGGTGCTGGCGAAGGAGCGGACGCAGGATGTCTTCGGGGCCAGCGAGGTGGACCCGGACGTCGTACTGACGCGCAGCGAGAATGGCCCCGCGAATCTCTGGCTCGGGGGCCTTATCGGAACCCATTGCGTCAACGACGATGTCGATCGGCATTAGGAGAAGATAACAGGATTATTGGTGAAAGTTAGCTTGCTTCTTTGGTGACGAGGACGTCGCGGCCCTTGTACGTGCCGCACTTGCGGCAGGCGCGGTGGGGCAGCTTGCGCTCGTGGCAGTTGGGGCACTCGGAGAGGCCGGTGGGGGTGAGGAAGTCGTGGCTGCGGCGCTTGGCAGTCCGTTGCTTGGAGTGGCGCCGTTTTGGATTAGGCATTGCGGTATCCCTTTCAATCGCGCTCGCGGCCATGCGCGAGGCAGGCGACGAAGCAAAACTTGGTAGTACTCGATTAGTGCTTTAGCTCGAGCTTGTCAGCCAGGCCCGCTAGCGCATTCCAACGCGGATCGGCCGGGGCCTCGTCGCAGGAGCATTTTGCAAGGTTCAGGTTCTGACCACAGCGGGGGCAAAGCCCTTTGCAGTCCGGTTTGCAGAGGGTACGGCTGGGCAGGGAGAGTAACACCTGCTCGCGCACGACATCCTCGAGCAAAAGACCGCTCTCTTGATAATACCCTATTTCGGTCTCATCCTCCGTAATCGCGTGCTCGCCGCGGATTGTCGTCGGCGCCAGCGGGGCGGAAGATGAGGTCGAAGTCGCCCTTGAGGGGGGTGGGGACGGGTTCGACGCAGCGGGCACAGAGGATCTCGAAGTCGCCCTGGTAGCCGGCGCGCAGGCGGATGTCGTTGACGTGGCTGCGGGGGCCGCGGTGTTCGACGATGAGGTCGGCCTCGCCTTTGACGGGCATGGGGGTGAGCTGCCGGATGTCGGGGGCATAGTCGAGGACCCCGGGGGCGATGGCTTCGTCGATCTGGAGGGGCTCGTCTACGAGTTGGATTGGAGTGATCAGCACGTGTTTAACGTTAGGACTTTGCGGGTTGGGGGTCAAATGACGGCACCGTGACGCGGGGGCAGGCAGCCCTGGTGGGTCTTTTGGGAGAGTGTCTAGCTGGCACTAGAGCAGGGATTTATACCTGGAATTGCTTGGCGGCAACGCAAAAGGCCACCGAAGTGGCCTTTGCTTAATCCGTTGCCTACGGGCACATATTCCGTACGAGTACGGGACATCGGTGATTCCGAGGCGCACAGAAAATACATTATAGGTATTATTGTGAAAAGTCAATGTCTTTCACATATTCTCAAGAAGCCCATTCAGAGCTGATAAAACTTCTGACGTCAGATCGTCTTACCTCGTATTTGATTGAAACAAAAGGTAATCTTCCCTCGGCGATTAGACTCTATGAAAAAAATACGAGGCTTTCCGAAGCTCTCTATGGAGTCTTGCAAGGCTGTGAGGTGGCTCTCCGAAATTCCATCCACACCACTCTTGCGATGGGTACAGGCAAAGCAGATTGGTACGATCACGTCGGCCTAGGCACAAGAGTACACAATTGTGGATACTCCCGGGGGTACCGATATCATGCAAAGTATTCTATCTAAATGAGATAGGTTGGGTCTATCGCGCAAAGCCCTCTTTCTAATTCGAGGAAAATATAATGATCAAGTTTGTTCCGGGAGCCACAGCCCTTCTTTTGCTGGACCGGGTTCCTTACCTTGTGCCGGTAAACCACGTCATCTGAGGGCTGAAAGTGCGTATAGAGTCGCGGCCTTGGGTGGAGTCCCGGGCTATTGTGCTTGAAAGGTTGAAGAGCTGTGGTGAGTGTAAACCTGCGGGGTCCTTCGACTGCGACGCGCAAAAGCGCGCGTCTCCGCTCAGGATGACGCTTTGGGGAGAGAGCTATGTTGGAAGGAGCCACGGATGACGCTTGGGGGAGAGAGCTACGTTGGAAGGAGCCACGGATGACGCTTGGGGGGGCGCTGTTGGAAAGAGCCACGGATGGCGCACTGGCTGCGATAAATCGGCTTCGGATTTTCCTCAATAAAGCCGGAGCTAACTGATCATCATTTCGAATAATTTTGATAGATACCAGGACTTATAGCTTTTTCTTGAGATCGCTGATCATCTGTTCGACTTGTCTGGTGTCCCCGTGCTGCTGACCGCCTCCCACGTCGAGGTATTTCTGAAAGTCTGCGATGGCAGCGACGTGCTGATTTCTGTGCTGCCGGATGATGCCGCGGTTGAAGAGGGCGTCAGCATGGTCAGGGTTGAGGCGAATCGCCTCGTTGTAGTCCCGGAGCGCGCCGTCTAGATCGCCCTTTATCTTTCGCACAACGCCCCGGTTGCCCAGGGCGATGGAATAGTCGGGGTCGAGGCGAATGGCTTCGTCGTAATCCTGGAGTGCGCCATCTAAGTCGCCTTTTGCTTTTCGCGCAACGCCCCGGTTGTAGAAGGCGATGGCATCGTCGGGCTTAAGGCGGATGGCCTTGTCGTAGTCCTGGAGTGCGCGATTTAAGTCGCCTTTTGCTTTTCGCGCGTTGCCTTGATTGACCAACGCGTCGGAATTGTCGGGCTTGAGGCGAAGGGCCTCGTCGTAGTCCTGGAGCGCGCCACCTAAGTCGCCTTTTGCTTTTCGCGCATTGCCGCGGTTGTAGAAGGCTTCGGAATCGTCCGGATTGAGGCGAATCGCTTCGTCGTAGTCCTGGAGTGCGCCATCTAGATCGCCTTTTATTTTTCGCGCATTGCCACGATTGACTAATGCGTCGGTATCGCTGGGCTTAAGGCGAAGGGCCTCGTCGTAGTCCTGAAGCGCGCCACCTACGTCGCCTTTTGCTTTTCGTGCCTTGCCGCGGTTGTAGAAGGCTTCTGCATCGTCAGGATTGAGATTGATGGCGTTACTGTAGAAGCGCACTTTTTCATCTTGATCGGTTGCATTGAAGGCTCGCTCAAACCATTCCTGGGCGGTCAATTCATTTTCTGTGACGATTGGGGCAGTACTGGCAGCGGCCTGTTCATCTTTTGCGGCTTTTCCTGCGGAAGGAGAGGCGGGGTGCAGGACGGTGTCGAGGGGGATGTTCAGGAATTTTTCGCGAAGGCGGGTCATGGCTTCGTCGAAGTAGTCCGCTGGGATGTTGAGCGCGTTGTAGCGTTTGAGCGGAGCAAGGGAGCCCTGAAGCTGACTGTCGATTGCGGGCGCGCTGAAGGCGAAGTTTTCGAGCGTGAGAGGGATGATGTTTCGTCGGGAGTCGAGTGCCGTTTCGATTTCGCGGCGGAACCAATCGGCGGGATCGCTGCAGCGTTCGAGCGCGGATGGGGTGAGCAAGACGAGGAAGTGGGCGCGGGCGCGGATGTTTTCGATGATGACGCTCTCGAAGTCGCCGCTGGCGATGCCGTTGTAGTCGAGGAAGACGTCGTAGCCGTTATGGGTCAGGTCCTGGAAGATCGCGCGCGCGAACCATGGGTTGGCTCGGCGGTAGGAGATGAAGACGGTCTTCTCGATGCGTCCCATGTCTTGCCTGTGATCTCCACTTGAGTGAATTGAACGATATCAAAAAGGGACTCGGTAAAGACACGGACGGAGACACGTCTGTCAGTGACAGGACGGGACATCATTGAATTTGTTGTTGACGGCTAAGGCGGCGAGGCCTTGTGCGCAACTGAGAACCTTCTGATCCAGGGGGTCGTTGTCGAAGGAGTTGGTCGGGGTAAATTGGTGATTTTGGCGCCGCTGCAGATAGTGGTCGCTCAGCTGCTGCATGTTGTTGAACCCGTTGCTGACGAGTTGGAAGGCGCTGCGGTCTGTATCGGTTTCGATGGCAGCTGAGGCGAGGGCGAGTTTGCTGCGGGCCGCTCTGCTAAAGCGGGAGACCCAGACTTCCTCGACGGGGTTGTTGGTCTGGACGGCGTTGACGATGGCTACGCGCCACTCACGGATTTCGGTCATGACCTCGATGGCTGCTTTGAGGAAGCCGGTGGAGAAGCCGGTGGGTGCGCTCTTCGCGGTTGGTGAGTTGGGGGATGAGCCAGGGAGGGCGAGGGTGATCTGGTTAGGTTGAAAACTGAGAGAGCCGTTGGTGAGGCGTGCGAGGGATTCGATATCAACATAGGATTTGCCATTGATTTGAATGAGTGGAGCCTGTCCGGAGTGGCCTGCAATGGCGAGAGTACCGGACTGCTGCGGTGCTTGTGCGTTAAGGGCGAGCGTCGCCGCCAGGAAGACGACTAGACTGGTGAGCGAACGAGCGGGTTGATGCTTCATGCTTGCGCTCCTTGATCTGGGTTCTCTCATTATTCTGGAGACAAAGCTGGGGAGAAACTAGGTGATGGCGCTCCAGTCGTCGATGGCTTCAGAGCCGTTGGGAATGTCGATGTCAATCTTTTGGAAGACGAGGGAGATCTCTGTGAGTTCGCGGGAGTCGATGACCGGGCCGTTGGATTGAGGCAGGTGAAGGGATTGCTGGACGGAGACGATGCGGGCGTTGGTGAGCTTGATGGTGTGGCTGAGTTGCTGGACTCCGGTGGGGTTCGCGGTGAAGAAGCTGAGAGTGACGGTGGTGAGAATTTCGTTGGTGTAGACGGCGGTGTAGAACTGCGGTGAGGATGCGCCCCACTCCTTGGTGATGACGACGGGCTTGTGCTGGCGCTTGCCGGTGGCCTGACCGGTGGCGACGTCGTAGGGGCTGAGGACGCCGTAGGTGTAGGCCACGATGGGGACCATGTTCTCGCGGCCCTTTTGGGTGGTTTCGCCTTTGAAGGCTCCCTGTTTGGCTCCGGTGACGGCTGCGTAAGCTTGAACGGCCATGAGTGTGGCTCCTTGTGTGATGTGCTTTGCTGGGACCCGGGGGTGGGGGGATTCTACAGCGGGGCGGTGCAAGAAGAAACAACTTCGGCGAAATCTTCGAGCACGGGCCTATAATTCGCGTCCTCCGGGCCGGGAGAGAAATCATGGAGACGAACGATGGCTACTACGCTGATCAATGATTATGAGGTGATGTATTCGGCGAACACATTTCCGCCGCGGATATGGCTGCTGAATTCGGGGAAGTTTATCGGGCAGCTAATTTTTCATCCGGATGGATCGACGCTGCCTCCGGACTCGGTGTCGGGCGGGCAGGCGCAGGTGCAGTATCACCTGGAGGATTTCGAAAACTGCCATGCGATTCTGCGGAATGAGAAGACCGTGTACCTGCTCTTCAATGGGTCAGGACCAGGGTTTGAGAATGGATTGATGACGTCGCAACTGCCTCCGGGGACTTAGGGCTGAGGCCGGGAGGGGCCGACTTGACAGCGACAGAAGAAAGTCGCAGAGTGTTGTGCACTCGTTTTATCGAGCGGCCCCTTACCCCGGAATTTTTCCGTTTTCGCAGGATGAGGAGGTAAGTTGTATGTCCACTCCACCGATTCAGTTAGAGAACCTGGCAGTCGCAGTACAGAGTGCGGTTCAGCAGGTTCTTGCGCAGCATGGCGCGGTTCCTATCAACAAGATCTGGGTTGGATTTGTCGCGCCGGATAATCTGGCGACGATAGAGAATGCAAATAAGGTTGCGGCGCTCCTGGGCAAGGCGGGCGGCATTCAAGGCGCGGTTGGCTCTGTGGGCCAACTGGCTGCTGCTGGCGGGGAGCATGCCGCGGGCACTGTTCCGAAGCCGCCGGGGCATATTATCGGCATCGTCTACCAACCTCAACTGAAGAAATAGGCATGGAGGCGCGGGAGGCCAAGACGCTTCTGTGTCCCAGCGCACAGCCGGCGATGGCGGGTAGCATGGCCTTCGCCGTGGTTGCTGGAAGCCCGGAAGAGCCACGGGTGGCGTGGCTCGAACGGCCTGTTCCTGTAACGGATGAGTTGCTGGCGATGACGGGCCCTGTGCCGCCCACACAGGTGCTGCGGTTTACTGCGCCTTGCGCGGAGGGAGCCTGCTGCCACTTCGATGGGGCCGATTGCAGGTTGGCCAACAAGCTTGTGCAACTGATGCCAGCGGTGGATAGTTCGCTGCCGGCCTGCAGGATTCGCCAGGACTGCAGGTGGTTTGCGCAGGAGGGGCGGGCGGCTTGCATGCGTTGTCCGCAGATTGTGACGTATAGCGTGAACCCTACGGCGGAGTTGAGCCTGGCGGCCACTCCGGAGGGACATGCTGCGTCGGCTGCGATCTAGAGAGTGATCGGGATCAGGCTGACGGCTTCTGCGCGATATAGACGAGGCGCAGCAGACGCTTTTCTTCGGCCAGCTTGTGGGTGCAGAACAGAAATTTCTGGTGCTGCGCGAAGATCTCTTCGCCCTCCTGGATGAGGAGCGCACGCTTGCGCTTCTTTCGGGCGTCGATCCATTGCTGGGCGATGCGAGCCGTCTCTTCGGTGGTGTCGATGACCTTTGGCTTGGAGAAGCCTGCAGCCGCGAGCAGTCGCTCGTTTTCGCCGGGCGTGCTGAAGACGTAGAGAGCGATGGAGGTGCGGATGCCGATCTCCTGGTGAGAGATGAGGCCGTTGATGATGAGAGCGTCGCTGTAGAGCAGGCGGCCGCCGGGCTTAAGGACACGGAAGATATCTATCAGGAGAGCGAGACGGTTGGGGATGTGGCAGAAGACGTCGTTGGCGAAGACGGCATCGAAGACGGCGGCGTCATACGGGAGTCTCTCTGAGATGTCGGCACGGACGAAGCGCACCTGAGGGAGCATATCTTTGGAGCGAGCCAGACGATTGGCGTTGCGGATGGCCTGTGCGTTTTTGTCGATGCCGGTGATGCGGCAGGCGGTTCTTTCAGCGAGATAGATGGCGTAGCCGCCGGAGCCGCAACCCAGTTCGAGGACGTTGGAGTCGTGGGTGATCTTGAGCTTGTTGGGGATCTGGTTGGACTCGTGGGGCCCGACCCAGCTGGTCTGCCCCAGATCGTTGCCGTAGGTTTCGAGGCGAATCTGGCGATATAGATCGGAAGCGTAGTTTTCGTACGCCAGATCATAGAGTTCGACTTTGTCGGGCATGCGGCGCTCCTCCAGGTGGTGAGGTCCGAAGGCGTACAGTAAGCGAGCACATGGTAGCAGGTGGCAGCCGGAGTTGGTAGATGACTGGATCGCCGCGACCCGTGTGGGTGGTCAAACGGGCCGCGACGGTGGAGTGTATCGCTAGATGTGGGCGATGCGAGGCAGGATGCCGCCCGTGTGTGCCCGGTAGGTCGAGTAGGTGACGCCGAATTCGCTTTCCAGAAGTTGCTCTTCGCGGCGAGCCTTGAGACGGAAGATGTTGACGGCGATGATGAAGCCAAGGATTGCGCCATAGTCGCCTGCGACCAGGGCTGTACCGGCAAGGGCGGTGATGAGACCGGTGTAGAGCGGGTGGCGGACGTAGGCGTAGGGCCCAGCGGTGATGAGCTGGTGGTCGACCTGGATGATGATACGGCCACTCCAGTTACGGCCGAGGACGTCGCGGGCCCATGCGGCGAAGGCAAGGCCGAGGATCGTCAGGATGAGGCCAAAGATGGCGATGTTCCGGCTCGAGTGAAAGCGGATGGCCAGGAAGGAGATATGAGTGCGGGGAAAGAAGAGAAGGGCGGTGGTGAGAAGGAGGCAGACGCGTTCAAGCGACGGCAGCGGGACCGAGCGCTTGACCTGGACGCGGCGCATGCTGGCGACGAAGTAGACGGCGAAGAGGAGCCAGAGGCTGTTGGTTTCGCTCCATAGGATGACGGATTGCATGGTGGTTTCTCCTTGTCTGGAGGTGGTTTAGATTTCGGCCCTGAGCTGGGTGATCCATTTGCGTTCGAGCTGAATTTGCTTGATAACGTGCTGGATGGAGCTGGCGGCCCAGCCTTCGATGACGTGGGCTTTGGCGATCTTGCGAACGCGGTCGAGTCGAGAAGCCAGATGGCTATCGCGAAGTTCGAGGATGCGCAGACGGGTTGGCGTATCGAGCAGGCCAAAGAGACCTACACGAAGTTGAAAGGCCTGCGGATGGATGGCGTCGGATTCGGAGAAGTCGGTGAGCTTGTCGATGAGGGTCTGCCGGCCTGCCTTGGTGAGAGCGTAGAGGAGGCGGGTCTGGCCTCGTTCGCCATCGGCCTGCTGTTGGGCGATCCAACCGCTCTTGAGGAAGCGTTTGAGGAGGGGGTAGATCGTATTGTTGTGAAGTTGCTGCTCGCTTGAGAACATAGCAGCGTCCTGTTTGAGGAGGTATCCGTGTTTGGGGCCTTCCAAAAGCAGGCTTAAGATTATTAGGTCATTCATGACAGTGTCAATATTGACCTAATATCGGAGAAATGTCAAATGCGGAAGATTGCGTGGCTTGCAGTGCTGCTGGCTGGTGTGGCGACGATGGGGTGGGCTCAGGGTGGGGCGCGTGCTGGGGCGAAGCCTAATCTAAATGGAACGTGGAAGTTGAACGCTGCACAGAGCGACTTTGGCGGCGTGCCTCCGCCGATCCGACAGAGCGAGGTGGTGACGCAGGCGGGCGATGAGTTCGCGATCGCCATTACGCTCGAACGCGAACAGTTGAAGCAGAACTATACGCTGCGGTTTCAGGTGGGCGGAGCAGAGATGCCATTGGCGAAGGGATCGTTTGCTGACGATGCACCGTTTCGCGTGTTGAGCGTCAAAGGGGAGTGGCAGCGGGCGGTGCTGGTAGTTACTGAGAAGGTCAGTTTTCAGGGTGAGGAGGGGACCCTGAAGGCCAGTTACTCGCTCTCGCCGAACGGGAAGGTGCTGCGAAAGGCGACGCATGTGTCGATGAGTGCGGGAGAGTTCGATACGAAGACGGTCTATGACAAGGAGTGAGCTTCCAGAAAGCCAGTTCACTTCGAGTCCAAAGCATCCAGCAGAGAGCGTGTCTCCGTCAAAACATCCTCTGCCTTTGCGCTCGTTAGAGGCCAGCGCAAGACGCCCTGCGGAGTGAACTGCGCACCGCGTTTTGTATTCCGGCTGACGAGCTTCATCAGGACTCCGGGGTCGATGGAACGAACGTCGGAAGCGCCGTCGTTATTCCGCTCGGCGAACTTGATGTGAAGCATCTCGACGAAGGTCTTGATCTTGGTCTGTTCGACCTGAGTACGTTTCCGATCGATCTGTGCGATGCCAAGCTGCTGACAGTGGAGGCGAATCTCGCCAGCCGCCAGCAAATTGAGCACTGATTCGGGAGGCGTGCTATATCGGTCTTGCAGCTCGGCGCGAACATCGGCGAGTGTGGCGTAATCTTCGGCTCCGGCGATGCGTTTGTACATCCGCAGTCGTTGGTTCTCCTCGGGAATGTAGTCCGAGTCGATCCGCACGCTGATGCCGAGATTGAGGACCGTAGTCGCGTGAGCAGGCTTGTCCTCCTCGCCCTTCATCTTGCGCACGGCCTCTTCGAGCATGGTCGTGTACAGCTCAAAGCCGATGGCCTCGATATGGCCTGACTGTTCGCCCCCAAGCATATTGCCCGCGCCGCGCAGCTCCAGATCGAGCGCGGCGATCTTGAACCCGGCGCCCAGGTCGGAAAATTCCTTCAGCGCTGCAAGTCGCCGCCGAGCGATCTCAGTGAGCTCGGTCTCCGGAGGAATCAGGAGGTAGCTGTAAGCGCGCCGATTCGAGCGGCCGACGCGCCCGCGTAGCTGATACAGCTCCGAGAGCCCATGGCGATCTGCGCGATTGATGATGATCGTGTTTGCCAGCGGAATGTCGAGGCCATTCTCGATGATGCTCGTCGCAACCAGCACATCGTACTCATGGTTCATGAACGCGAGCATCACGCGCTCAAGCTCTGCCTCCGGGAGCTGTCCGTGGCCGATGACGATGCGCGCCTGCGGCACAAGCTCGCGAATCTTCGAAGCGAGATCGTAGATCGTCTCGACGCGATTGTGGACGAAGTAGATCTGGCCGCCACGCTCCAGCTCCATCTCAATCGCGGTGCGGACAAGCTTCTCATCGAACTTCGCCACGATTGTCTGAATCGCCATGCGATCCTTCGGCGGCGTCTCGATGACGGACATATCGCGCAGGCCAACGAGCGACATATGCAGAGTGCGAGGAATCGGCGTGGCCGACATGGCAAGTACGTCGATCGCGGTTCGCATCTGCTTCAGCCGCTCTTTGTGGCGAACGCCAAACCGCTGTTCCTCATCGACGACGAGCAGACCGAGATCCTGAAACTTGAGGTCTTTCGACAGAAGTCTGTGCGTGCCGATGAGGATATCGACCTTACCTTGTTCGACCTTCTCGAGAATCTCCTTCTGCACCTTCGGTGTGCGGAAGCGCGAGATCATCTCGATGTTCACGGGGAAGTTGGCGAAGCGGCGCTTGAAGGATTCGTAGTGCTGGAAGGAGAGCACGGTCGTTGGAGTCAATACGGCGACCTGCTTCGAATCCTGCACAGCCTTGAACGCAGCGCGCATTGCCACTTCGGTCTTGCCGTAGCCTACGTCGCCGCAGAGTAGGCGGTCCATCGGCTGCGTGGATTCCATATCGCGCTTGATGTCGGCGATGGCGGTGAGCTGATCGTCGGTCTCGTTGAAGTCGAAGGCGTCTTCAAACTCGCGCTGCATGTTGGTGTCAGGCGAGAAGGGGGTTCCCTGCACCGATTCACGCTGAGCGTAGAGTTTGAGCAACTCGGCGGTCATGTCGGCCATTGCCTTCTTGACGCGCGCCTTGGTCTTCTGCCATGACTGGCTGCCAAGCTTGTTGAGCTGCGGTGCGGGACCAGTGTCCGTCGATCGATACTTCTGGATGAGGTCGAGGCGCGTGAGGGGGACGTAGAGCTTTGCCTCGTCGGCGAACTCGAGGATCATCAGCTCTAGCGGCGGAGCATCGTTCTCCTCGATTACGCGCAGACCGCAGTATTGTGCGATGCCGTGCTCGACGTGGACCACGTAGTCTCCAACGGCTAGGTCGCGGAAGTCGGAGATGAATGCGGCGGTTTTGGATTTACTGCGACGAACGGGGCGGGCGGTGACGTCCGCTTCGTCCGAGAGATCCTGCGCGCCGAAGATGATGATCTGGCTCGCGGTGGTCTTGTCGAGATCGAGTATCTGGACGCCGGCGGCGATAGGCGTCTTGACGATGACCGGAGTGCGGAGGTCTCCGGCAAGGTAGCTGGACTCGCTGTAGACGGTCGAGCTGCCATGCGCCTCGCTGCGAGAGCCAAGGCGATACGGCAGGTGGTACTCCTGAAGCAGACCGGCGAGACGCTCGACCTCGCCCTGATTCGGTGCGGTGAGCAGGATACGCGCATCCTGCTTCATGAGTGCGTTGAGAGCGTCAATCAGCGCCGGGATCGACCCATGGAAGCGCTGCGTGGGGCGAGTGGCGAAGTCTACCTCGGAGAGATCGCTGCGGTCGGCATCGAGGATGTCCACTGCACCGAGCTGGTCCAGCTCACAACCGGTAAAGCGCCGGAGCCGGTCGTCGAGATCCCACGGTGAGAGATAGATATCCTCTGGGCGGACGAGATTGCCGATGCCGGAGCGGTCATGGCGCTGCTCGACCTTGTTCCACCAGCGTTCTCCCTGGTTTTTGACCATGGCGGGCTCTTCGATGAAGACGCGGGTGGAAGAGCCGAGGAGGTCGAGGAGGGTCTGGTTGGCTCCGGCGACTGGGGCGAAGAACTCCCAACCCGGAAAGACCGTTGCTTCGCCGGTGCGCGTGGCGACGTGGGTCTGGAGTTCGACAGGTTCTTCTCCACCTTCGAGAGCAGCCCCTGCTGCGCCTGCACGGGTCAGGCGAGCGTTGATCGCGGAGAGAAGCTTTTCGGTGACGGGAGTTTCGGTAAGCGGGAGGAGCAAAGTATCGTCGAGCGGCGATGAGGAGCGTTGCGTCTCAGGGTCAAACTTGCGGATGGACTCGATCTCGTCGCCGAAGAAGTCGATGCGGACGGGACGGTCCTGCTCGGGCGAGTAGACGTCGATGATGCCACCGCGAATGGTGACCTGGCCGGGCATCTCGACGACGTCGACGCGAGTGTAGCCGACTGAGAGCAAGTGCTCGACGAGCATGTCGGGGAAGTGTTCTTCTCCTAGCCGAAGATGAAGGGCAAGGGCGCGGTAGTAGTCGCGGGAGAAGAGCCTCATGCAGGCCGCTTCTACGGGAGCGATGATGAGGCGCGGCGAATTGGAGGGATGACTGATCTTCCAGAGGGTCGAGGCGCGCGTCTCCTGGATCTCGGAGTGCGGCGAGAGATTTTCGAAGGGAAGGACGTCGTGAGCGGGCAGGCGGAGGACGGACTCGGCTGGAAGGGCCCCTGTGAGGTCGCAGGCAGCCAGGACAGCGGCGTGGAGGGTCTCGGCTGCTTTGTTGTCGGGGACGATGATCACCGATGGAGCACCGGCGGCGCGGACGAAGTATGGAAGGTAAAGTGCGCGGGCGGTTGCGGTGAGTCCTGACACACGACGGCGACCCGTGCCCCCGCTCAGGTGGCGGCGTACACGCTCAAAGGCTTCAGAGTGTTCAAGGTCCGCAAGGATCTCACGGACGAAGGGAAGAACCATTCTTTACCGATTTTAGTGGAACCTGGTGCCAGTGTTGCTGCAACAGGAGTAATATCTTGCAGCCGCAGGGAATATAACCTGCACTGCTGCCCGATTTATCGGGGGCCCCGGATGATCGGACAGCATGTCTCGTTGGAGGTTGATGATGAGCATGTGGAGCAAGAGCTTCATCTTAGCGATTATTGCGGTGCTTCCGCTTCTTGAAGGATGCTCGCGGCACAGCAAGAGTGAGCGCTACTACCTTATTGCCACCAATACCAGCCTGCCTTACTGGAAGACAGCCGCTGAAGGGTTCCAGGCTGCTGGCGCCAAGTATGGTGTTACAACCGACGTGCGCGGGCCCACGTCATTTGACGCTCAGGCCGAGGTGGAGGAGTTTCGCAAGGTGGTGGCAAGCAAGCCTGCAGGGATTCTTGTGTCGGTGGCAAATTCCCAGTTGTTAGCCCCGGAGATCGATGCGGCACTAGCGGCAGGGATTCCGGTGATCACGATGGATTCGGATTCGCCTGAGAGCAAGCGGCTGTACTTTATCGGCACGAACAACCTTGAGGCGGGCCGGCTGGGCGGTCATCGTGTGGCAGCACAGTTGAACGGCAAGGGGAATGTGGTGTTCTTCACCAATCCGGGGCAGCCAAACCTGGATGAGCGGCTGAAGGGCTATAGGGATGTGCTCTCCGGTTATCCGGGGATCAAGATTGTTGAGGTGTTCGACATCAAGGGAGAGTCGGGCTCGGCTTTCGACAAGGCCGAGGAGTACCTGGCGAGAACCGGCCCGGCAAGGATCGATGGGTTTATCTCGCTTGAGTCCGCGTCAGGCAGAGATGTAGGTGAGGCCGTCAAGCGAGCCAAGGCCAAAGGAGACCCAGGAAGACTGGTGGTGGCCATGGATACAGACCAAACCACATTGCAACAGATCAAGGACGGGATCATCGACTCAACCGTCTCACAAAAGCCCTACACGATGGCGTTTCTTGGGCTCAAGGCACTGGATGATATCTATCACTACCCGGTGAAACCTCTGGCAGCAGACTATGCGCTGGACCCGTTCTCTCCCTTTCCGGCGCTCATCGACACGGGCGTGGCATTGGTGGATAAGGGCAATGTGGACACGATTCTGACACGGAAGGCGGCTGCGGGGTCTGAATAGCGAATTGTGGCACGGGTACAACTTGCCGGATATAGAGACGTCCGACACCAATAGTCACCGGCCATGGTCGGAGGGCCTCCGAGTTCCCTGTCATAAATAAACCAAAACGTTTGTGAAGCGAACTCCATAAACTCGTGTAGCCTGCATGGCCCACAAGGACGTAGAAATGTTGAGTCCACGCTCGCCACACAGCACCTCCTAAAATTGACGTGTGGAGCATCTGGCAATTCGGATGTATTCAAGTGGCAACTGAGCTGTTGAACGTAACACCGTCTTTAACCCGCTACGGTAGCGCTTGAGAATGTTTCGGCATACTGTCAGATTTAGCAGATGAGAAAACTGTCCGGAATGCACCATAATTAGGACTCCATGGAGTTTCGCGTAAAGTCTCACACAGCTACATGCTGATTCCACGATAAATGTATCTGAAAAGTGGAGCTTGGGAAGAGGGCGAATGGACCGGCCACGAGTTCTGATTGCAGATGACCACACAATGGTTGCCGAGGCATTCAAGAGTCTCCTTGAGCCTGAATGCGATGTCATTGAAGTAGTGACAGACGGAAGAGCCATGCTCTCTGCTGCGTTGGCGATGAAGCCCGACGTCGTTCTATTGGATTTGAATATGCCGTTGCTTAATGGAATTGATGCAGGACAAGAGCTGAAAAAACTGCTGCCCAAAACCAAACTTATTGTTCTCACCATGAATGAAGATCCAGATGTCGCATCGAAAGCCCTGCGCCATTGGTCATCCGGCTATCTATTGAAGAAGTCCGCTGGCATCGAGCTAAAAAAAGCTATCGTCGAAGTCCTGGGTGGCCGTACTTATGTAACACCAAGCATGGCGCAGAAATTAATGGATGAGTTCGTCCGTGATCCCCGCCATGATCGAACCAAAGAACTCACGCAACGTCAGAGACAGGTCTTGCAGCTCTTAGCAGAAGGCCGCTCGATGAAAGAGGCAGCAACAGTTCTGAACATCGCCGTGCGAACGATAGCGTTTCACAAATATCGCATCATGGAAGACTTCGGGCTCAAGACCAACTCCGATCTCGTTCGCTTCGCAATTCGACAGCATCTGATCTCCGAAGGATAAGTAGCCGTGAGCGCTAGATAGCCGCGCCAGGAATCGGCCGGCGTCTCTGCAGCATTCGTAAAATCCAATAGCCCGCAAGTGCGGCTGCCAGATGTTTCAAGGTATGGCCGCTCACAATGTTTCCTAACCTGAAAATTGGTTTGTCGAGGGTCTCGAGAACCTTCGCGAGTACGTAGAAGCCTGCCACAATCGCTAAATCCGATCCTCTGGTGTAGCGGGGCGGGAATAGAAGTACCATGAACAGAAATATGGTTGAGTAGGCCTGAACCGTGGCATAGAAGCGCAAATCGCCCACTCCGTTCAGTTCGCTTATGTACCACTGAAACACGCTCCCGACGCCTATCAATAGAAGGATTGGCAACAGCCATAGGCCGGCGCGTAAATTAATGCGCTCAGCAATTAGCGCTGCCACTAGCGACATAAACACGATTGTCATGGGCACCCTATCCCATACGAGCCGTGCATTGCTGGGATCCCAGTGATAGTACGAAGAGCCGAATGCAGTAAGAAACAGGCCACAAAAAATAATCAGATAGAACCAGCGTTCCCGCGTATCAATAAAGTGCTGTGAGATCTGATCGGGTTTTAGTCGCAGCAAAAAAATCAGGCCCCACACTCCAACGAAGGCGAACGGTGCATTGGAGACGACATCTCCGAAGTTAGGGATGCCCATAAAACCGCGCTGGTCGGCGAACATGTGGTACGACTGCGGCTGCGGAATCCGCGGCAACATGAAGTCGACCACAGCCACTATCACTGTGATTACGAACAACACCATTAAGCCTGTTCGTCGTGAGATCAATTTGCTCTCCTGCCTACCGGGGTAGCGCATTACGATCATGCATCGATGGCTTACCATCGCATCACTTAGGCGGGTTCACAAGCTCTGACTCGACGATTAGATCCAATACATACAGCGTCGGTAAGTATCCGGCAGGCGCGGGATTGCGCTCGAAGCGCTTCACCCGGACTACATTGCGCGTGTCTTCTTTGTGTGTGAAGCCCTCAATATTTTCGTGCAGGGGCCGCCATTCTCCAGGTGTTCCGACTCGAAGGCCCTGCTCGTCAAAGCGCCGTTCGCGAACCTGAAGACAGTTTGTCTGAGGCGCCGGTGGATGCTCGCACGCTATATGTCGGGGCGCAATCTCGAGAAACATGATGGTCCCGGGTCCATAGAGAGCCTCCGGCGTCGCTTGACCCACAAATGTCAGCGTACCGTTAGACGCAGAGCGCAACAGCAGTCGCGGCGATGGGGCATTGTCTATCGTGACATTCAGTGGCTGGGCCAGTATGCCGGACAGTACGGTATCAGCCCTCATGAGTGCAGGATCGCATGCCATCATCGTGGACCCTGCTCCCCGCACGATTAGCTGGTTCGAGGCATTGATCTGATAAGCACCAATAATTCGGTTGCAGGGGCCTTGGATATTCAGCCTGTTGTTGCCTGAAAAATTGAGGACAACCGGATGGTCTTTATCAGGCGGCAGCATAGCGATTGGACGATTATGGCTGTTCGCTGCGGATTCAAGCGTCCAGCGGTGGCGTTCCAATGTTCGTGAGAGGCTATCTGCTGCCGTCGTTTGCGCTACGAGCGTCAGCACGATCGGTGCCCCCCCACCATGGTTGAGCAGCGACAGGCGACCCTCGCCCACGGAGTACTGTTGCCCACCGCCACGGGCATCGAGAGTAATGGCGTTACCACTCGGTTGCCATGTGAATCGCCCACGCACCGTCTGCGGCGCAACCTGCCGTCCCAGATATTGAGTCATGAGTTCGTAGGTGCCGTCGCGGTTCAGTGTCAGCCTGGCCTTGATGCCGGAGCAGTCTGCGCAGGGGCCGACGCCCTCATACGTGCCGGCCCAGTCGAGCGAATTCTGGCTCGTGTGCATACCAACAGGTTTCGTTGTGGTTGGCGCTATCTGCCCCATGAGCTGCGTGGATGCAGACAGGACTATAGCCAGAACAGAGATGATTCGCATCGCCTTCATTGAAGTCTCCCGGTTGGAGGTGATCACCATCTATAGCTGCCATAGCGATCAATTCTTCGTGCAAGGTGATTGTTCGTTTTGAGGACCGGGTACCGCTTACGGGGCCGAATATCTGACTGCAAAACCACTTACGTCCTACGCCTTGCCGGTAAGGACGCCTCTCATTTTATTCTTGCCGCCACGTTTCCACCGGCGGTTCGTTTTTTATGGAGAATCAATGCTGTCTAATCCGTGCGGATGACATACGGTTCGGCATCGGGCACGTGAATGCCGTCGGCGACCTCCGTAGCGTGGGCCTTGTCAGGTTCCTTGGGATTGATCCTTACCCAATGCCCGGTCGGTCCGGCGAACTCAATGACCTTGGCCGTCGCATATTTGCGCATCAGGTGGTTCTTGAGCTGGATCGCATCCTCTTCATGAGCGAAGGCCCCGATCTGTACACACCAGTGGCCGCCGGGGATGGCGTTCGGGCGAGCGGGCCCCGCGTAGGCCTCCACGCGAACCTTGGCAACGCCCATCCGATAGAGGCCGGTTGCCTTTGCTGCCGCAAGCGACAGATCGATGATACGGCCATGGACGAACGGTCCGCGATCGGTGATGCGCACAATGGCCGACTGATTGGTCGTGAGGTTGGTCACACGAACCGTCGTACCCAGGGGCAGGGTAAGATGCGCAGCCGTCATGGCGTTCTGGTCGTAGACGGTTCCGTCGGCTCCCTTGCGTCCGGCGTAGGGAGGCCCGTACCAGCTTGCCATGCCAACCTCGGTCAGGATGGGCTTGCCGTGGAGATCAGGCGGGGGAGAAGGGAGAGACTTTGTACTGCCCGACGAGGCAGCTGTATCGCTACCGGACCCCTGGGCGGTCGGCCGCGTATTTTTGCCGTGCACATTCGAGGCAGAGGTCGTAGCGGGTGGCGGGGGTGGATGGTAAGCCTGTGTCGTCTTCTTATGACAACCGGAAGCCGTCAGCGCAAGCGCCGTCAGTCCAGCGGCGTAGACGAGACGGGCGTGGGTCACGGCTTTGGCGTGTCCTTTGGAGGTGGCGGGGTTCGGCCAGCGCGTTCGTCCATGCGCTGTGCAAGACGTTGCAGTTCGGCAGCGGCAGCGCGCAGAGCCTGAGAACCATTGCGACGTACGTCGGGCACCACCTCGTCGTTAATGTAGTTAATGACGCTGCGCAGATCGTCTTCCACGCGGGTGCCTGCCTCGTGCAAACGCTGCTCCCACGGACGTTTCGGTGCTTCGTTCGACATGGCAGACCTCTCCACAGTTGATTATCGGGACGAGGAAAACGCATGGTCAATGCAATTGCAGGCTATTTTGCTGTTAGTGCTCTCCTGGTAACGAATGTAGGCGTAAGATCATGGACACAAAGCGAATACAACTTCGGGCCATCCAATTGCGTCCTTATATAGATAGGACATAGGGCGTTATCCAAATAGAAAGCGCACACCCAGATTCGCTTTGCCCTACTGCGAACCGGGAAGTCGACGAGGTGTTTCTCTTGACCAAGGTATATTCGGATAGCTCTTCACAGGTTCCCGGGGTGAGACGGTCTGTCATCCTCGTCGTCACACTTGCACTCTTCATAGCGGCTCCCTTTTCGATAGCCCAGCAGGCCTCCGAAACTCCAGCCAGCACAGAGGCGTTGCTGACGCTGCCCGACCCTCCCAGTCTTCCCGACTCACCGGGCGCGGTCCTCGTCAGTTCCAGCAGTTCGACAGCGGATGAGCCCGCTGACTCAGCCGACCCAGTCACAACGACTCGTCCGGTATTGCTGCCTCGAGTAAAGCTCGTCCCGGCCGATCGAACCGCGCCGCCACAGACGGCAACTGACAAGGTCGTAATGGGACTGCGCGAAGCAGTGACTCCCTATTCCATGCTTGGCTGGTTGGTCTCTGCAGGCTGGGCGCAGCTGATTGACGGCAGCCCGAACTATGGCACCAACGGTAAAGCCTTTGCCCAGCGTTTGGGAGCTTCGGCTGCCATATCCTCCAGCAGAAATATCTTCAGCGACTCTGTCCTGGCACCCATCTTTCATCAAGATACGCGCTACTATCAGCTCGGCAAGGGACACAACTTTTTCCACCGAGCGATCTACGCTGGCACGCGTCCCATCATCGGCAGGACCGACGGAGGCCGCAATATCCCGAACTATGCCTTCCTCCTCGCCACAGGAGGTTCATCGGGTCTGACCGTTGCCTATTATCCAGAGCAGAATACAAGCGCTAGCGAAGTTGGCTGGACATTTGCCACGTCACTGGGCGGCGCGGCACTCGGCAACCTTATCAGTGAGTTCGGCGGCGATATTATTCAGAAGCTGCACCTTACGAAGAACCAGTAATTCTTCCTGGTTTTGGGTTGGAAACTGAGACGAGGGAGAGCAGAGCGAATGTACTGGGCTCTGATTCTGGGTTTACTGTTTTCTTGGAGAATGGCTGAGGCGCAAATGCCAGAGCCATCACCTGACGCAACGCCCGCAATCGCCTCTCCCGTAACAGCTTCAACGTCCGTCGAGCCCACCTCATCATCTCTCCCTTCTTCCGATGACCTGCCCGACGCTCCAAGCGCGGTCGCCCAGAATCAAGACAACGTCGTTGTGGTGGCCGAAGCCGCCCTGAAGGCAAGCGGCAAGTCACGACCCTCCTGCAACGCGATGAGGGCAATGGGATTCATCTATGTCGATCCGAAGCGTGCAGGCGAGATACCCCAACCCTGCAGCGAACTGGTCTACCCCTACCAGCTTTTCCTTGATACCAAGGTTGTGATTCCGCTCACCAGGCAACAAAAAGGCTATGTGGCGTTGCACAATGTCGCGGATCCGGGAAACCTCGCCACCATTGCTCTCACCTCGGGCATCACCATTGCGGTCGACCCCGATTCGGCCTACGGTCCAGGCCTCAAGGGCTTCGGCAAGAACGCCGGCGTCAGCCTCCTGCAGAACGCCACGGTCGAGTTCTTCGGAACCTTCGCTGTCCCCGCCCTCGTGCATCAGGACCCGCGCTACTACCGTATGCCCGACCGGCCGTTCAAAAAGCGCCTCATCTACTCCATCTCGCGAACCGTCATCTCCCGCCACGATGACGGCAGCCCCATGCCCAACTACGGCACTTTGCTGGAATACCCCATCAACGCCGAGCTCAGCAACCTCTACGTGCCGGGTATCGAGTCCGACGGCGCTTCTACCGTAAAGCGCGTTCTCTTCGGCTACGCTCTCGATCCGATCAACAACGTCCTTACCGAATTTCTGCCCGACGTCGCAAAACATGTGCGTATCCGCGTCATCTTCATTCAGCGGTTCCTCAATAACATCGCCGCCAACCCCGGTGGTCTGCCGTAAATTCGGATGACCATTACGGGTGATAGACCCCGCGATCATTTTCTGCACCTTTTTTCATCACTCCACTCAGCCGTAACTCTTTACCGTTCAATGCAGAATTTCACCGTTCGATTGTGTGTGCTTCGGTCTGAGGGTCCGGCTGCGTACTCTTAAGAGGGACTCCAAGCCATTGCGCTGCATCTATTTATGGAAATGCAACTGGCTTGAATCAGGCTGCTTACTTCCTCAAGCATTAGGCCTCGATAAGCTGGCACCGGCTATTTACAAGTTTTGAATTAGAGAAAGATTTCAGGAGACGGAAAACACATGGCAAAGGCAGCGAAGTTAGCCGAAAAGGCTCTCACCTACGGAGCGAAGGCAGGATGGGCAGTCTTCGACAAGCTGAACTCCATCAGCCCCAACGCCAGCTTTACCCCCAAGTGGAGCGATAAGCCCCTCCTCAAGAGCTACCAGAAAGAGAAGCCCCCACTAGGCTGGCCCCGTACCACCGATTCACTTTGCCCCAAGTGTATCCCTGAGATCCGCCAGCAGATCGTCGACGGCAAGCTGCCCCACGAGATCCTGCTCAACGAGAAGGTCGGCGAGATCAAGGCCCAGATCATCGAGCGCGACGGCCAGATCCTTATGGTTAAGGATTGCCCGATCCACGGCCACTTCGAGGACCTGATGTCCATTGACCCGCCGATGATGAAGCACCTCGAAGATGTCTTCCCCGGCCGCGACATCCGCGCCCACAACGACGAGAAGCTCCATAACCACGGCACCTCCACCGTCACCCACGGCCGCGGCTCGGTTCTCACCATCGACCTGACCAACCGCTGCAACATGATGTGCGACCCCTGCTTCATGGACGCCAACCAGGTCGGCTTCGTCCACGAGCTCACATGGGACGAGATCAAGACCATGCTGGACAACGCCATCACCATCAAGCCGCGTCGTCAGATGAGCGTACAGTTCTCCGGTGGCGAACCCACACTCAGCCCGTACTTCCTCGACGCCGTCGCCTACTCCCGCAAGGTTGGTTACAACTCCGTGCAGGCCGCGACCAACGGCATCGAGTTCGCGAAGTCCAAGGAGTTCGCCAAGGCTGCCGCTGAAGCCGGTCTCCGCTACGCCTACCTGCAGTTCGACGGTATTGGCAACGCCGCCAACTCGCACCGCAAGGTTGGCAACGCGTTCGACGTGAAGCTCCAGGCCATCCACAACCTGCACGAGGCCGGCGTCGACATCGTCCCCGTAACGACGATCGTCAACGGCATCAACAACGAGCAGGTCGGCCGCATCATCGAGTTCGCGCTCGATAACCCCAAGAAGATCAACTTCCTCTCCTTCCAGCCGGTCTCGTTCACGGGCCGCGACGAAGAGGTCTCCGACGAGCGCCGTCACGCACAGCGTTACACCCTTTCGCACCTCGCCCACGACATCCGCAACCAGACCGGCCTCGGCGAGAGCACACGCGACTGGTTCCCCATCTCCTTCATGTCCACCTTCTCCGACTGGGCCGACCTCGTCCACGGACCCGATCACGACTGGGGCCAGCTCTCCTGCGGCTGCCACCCGAACTGCGGTATCGGCATGGCGCTCATGATCGACAAGGAGACCAAGGAAGCTGTTCCCGTCACCGCGTTCCTCGACGCCGTGCAGCTCGCCAAGGACGTCGCCAAGATCAACGACGCCGCCCGCGGTAAGTTCCTCTCGATCCTCGGTGTCTCGCTCGCGCTGCTGCGCAACTACGATCCCACCAAGGCTCCCACGCACTTCAAGATCATGGACCTGCTGCAGAAGTTCGATAAGTGCTTCGGCGCCACCGGCAAGAACTACGGTAAGGTCACTGCCGACCGCACCATGGACGATATCAACAAGCGCCGCGCCGACCGCTGGAACTTCCTCTTCATCGCCGGCATGTGGTTCCAGGACCTCTTCAACTACGACTTCCGCCGCACCGAACAGTGCATCATCCCCTACGCCACACAAGAGGGTGAAATCTCCTTCTGCGCCTACAACACGGGCGTGGGCTGGCGCAACATCATCGAGAAGATGCACATGACCTCCACGCTGACCAAGTGGTACGAGGAGCATGGCCGTCACGAGATCTTCGCCGGCGGCAAGAAGGTGGGCATCGAGAAGCAGGAGAAGTACGACCTGATCCTCAACGAAGCCCACGTCAACGCTGCCGCCAACGACACTTTCGACAAGTCCGGCATCGCCAAGAACGCCCGCGAAGAGAAGATCCGGGCGCGCGACGCGAAGATCAAGCAGGACGCCGAAAACGCCCGCATGGCCAAGCTCTACCGCAAGGAAGTCCTCAAGGAAGCGGAAGTACCTGGCTTCATCTCGCTCGGCGAGATCAAGGCCGCACCCGCACCTGCACCGAAGGTCGAAGAGACCGTCTCCGGCGACTAATCGCCATCGACTCGCATCAAACAGAAAAGCCGCCAGCAATGGCGGCCTTTCTATTTGGATCATTCCTAACGCTCTAGACTTTGTGAACATCCTCAAACCGCAGCATGTCTGCCAACCGCTGTTCCTTTTCATCATCAAATCCGCATGAAGTCTTGAACTCCTTCGGATTCTCGTACGTCCCAAAAAGCATGTCCCACCATACGATGTCTCCATAGTTGTTCTTATGGCTGGCATACTCATGATGGATACGGTGCATCTCCGGCCGCTGGAAGAAGTAGCCGATCCATTGCGGCGTCTTCACATTCGTATGATAGAAAAATTCGCCAAGCGCAGTACATAGCGTATAGATTGCTCCACCTTTCAGGCTCAGCCCTAACAGCGAATAAACAAGGAGGCTCCCAATGACCGAGTTCACAACCATCTCCAGAGGATGTTTGTAGAACGAGGTGATCACCTCAATTCGCTGCGCGCTGTGATGAATCTGATGAAAGAGCCGCCACAGTGGGTCATACCGATGCCGCCACCGATGCCACCAATAAAAGATAAACGTGGCTATGAAATAAGCGATCACACCGCCAACAGCCGGCGAAACATGATCACGCAAACGGAAGACAGAAGCCGAAGACAGCCATCGCTCCCACGACAAGCCAGCCAGCATCACGACACCAAGCTGTACAAGGTTGACGATGATAACGCGAAACGGCCAGGTCTTAACGCGAGGTAAGGGCCACCCAGGAAATATTCGCTCTAGCAGAAAGCAGCCAGCAGCAATTGCAAGCAAGTATGGAAGCATGGTGCGGACTATGCTATCGTACGTAGAATTTGTTGCGAACTTTTCTTTGCCAAACCTTTTATTCTTAAAACTCCACCAACTCCACACCCAGCCGCTCAAAATGCTTTCGATTTAGTGTCGCCAATGCCAATCCATGCACTCGCGCTGTCGCGGCAATATAGGCGTCGCTTGTCTCAGGACGAAACCCTCTCGTTTCCTTCCCGCCAAGTATCCGACCGCATAGATCGGCTATTTCAACGGTCACAGGCAGGATTCTGTCACGGTAGTCCTGCAAGACCTCTTCGCTCAACCACTGGTCGAGACGCCTCTTCTTTTTACCCGGCGGCATCAATTCAATGCCTTCCCGTATCTCTTCCACGGTGATGACACTGAGGTACATATCCTCACCGGCAGCCTCGGCAAGCCATCCGAGAACCGCCGGATTTGGCTCACCCTTCGCCAGTTGCGATATGACATTGGTGTCGAGAAGAACGCTCAAAACTTCACCGGCCTGGTCTTCCAGCCGCGACTCGGAATCTTCACTCCAGAACCCCGCAAAGGAGAATTGAGAAGAAACTCAGCCATACTTTGCTTCGGTTTCGCTCTGGCATCCCATTCCTTCTTCGATACCAGCACGACTGCCTCTTTACCGCCCTTCGTGATCTCCTGTGGCCCCTCAGTCATAGCCTTCGCCACTACATCGCTGAAATGCGCCTTCGCCTCAGCGATTCCCCAGGTTCCCATTGGTCGCTCCTCCAAGTGACCATTCTAGTCATAATGACCATAAAGGTCATAAATTGTTTCGAGATTGAAAAAAGCGGTTCGACGCGGGCAGGGCTGCCAACATCAGCGCCATCCCGCTAAACGCCGTAGCCTCAAACACACTCGCCCACTCGTTCCCCACGTTCGTATAGGGATCGGCGATCGCCCGCGGGATATGCAGCATCGGCACCCAGAGAAAGATCATCACTCCCACCAGCAGCGAGGCCAGCGGAGCCACACGCTTCACCATGATCCCGAGACCTCCAGCGATCAGTGCCACAGCAGCAAAGTACGTCCAGAACATCGGCGCGCCGACCCAGCCCGGAACAATCATGGCGACGAATTTGGCATAGAGGAAGTGGTCGATGCCAAAGACAATAAGCAAGAACGCAAAGAAGTACCTTCCGAGCGGCAACGCCTTCTCAAGCCACCCAGGTAGTTCCCCTTGCTTCGGCAGCGACATCGCCGCGATCCACGCCCCGCCAGCAAGCGCCAGCTCCTTGATCGTATTCGTCCACGCTCCCAACACCGCCGTATACGCGCCCGACAACTGATTCGGGATATGCGCAATCAGCACAAGCACCAGAAGCGCAACGCCAGTCCACGCCGCCACCGTCCTGCCTTTCAGGTTGAAGAGGATGGCGATCCCAGCCGCAGTCAGCGCCGCTCCCACCACGAACACGCACAGTAGCCGGAGCGGTAGCCACGCCGGAAAATTCGGAATGATCACCCAGGGAAAGTCCCTGAAGTAGAAGTGCATCAGGCCAATCGAAGCCAGCCCGACAGCGTAGAAGGTGCGCCCCACTGGAAGAAGCCACTTTGACATAGCGCGAGTCTAGCCCACCGCCGCTCGCCGAGATCTGCACTTCGTCCCAAATTTCCGGCTTATCCTTACCGTCGCCCTTCCCTCCGAAGCGACCGTTCCAGCCGCCGCTTCGCCTCCCGAGCCCGACACTTCATCGCCAGCGTCCCCTCCTGCAGCGCCCGCGCAATCATCTCCTCGGCCACCTCGCGCAACGAGGCCTCCTGTACCGCCAGCAACCCAATCCCCTCAACCGCCGAACATCGCGCCACGTTGCTCTCCTCTTCCATCATCAGCTCCATCAGCCGAGCGGCCCGCAACCGCTGCGGGCTCGTATGCGCCACCCGCGCCACTACCAGCCCCAGATGCCACCGCGTCCGCGACTCCTCCACCGACACCTCGGCCAGCAAACCGGCAAGCTCGTCGGCATAACGCTCCAGAGGAGCCGGATCCCTCTCCGTAATCCTCCGGGCAACATCCGAGGCCCTCTTGCGCATCTCCGGCTCATCATCGAACATGGCCGCGACCAACGCCCTCACCGCACGTCCATCCCCTTCGATCTGCCGAGCCGTCGCCTGCGCCCGCTCTAGGCCCCACCTACCCCGACGCATCTCAGCACCCAAGGTCTCCATGCGGCGGAGTATAGCAAGCATCACCTTTTGACGTGGCGACCAGACATCAAAAAGCCCCAGCCGAAGCCGGGGCATTCTGTCGAATCAAAAGAAAGCCTACTCGCCCGCCGTAGCTCCACGCGCCGACGAACGCGCAGGCCGAACAGAGTTGTGTGCGACCGCACGATGCGACGCCTGTCCATAAGCCCACTGCCGCACCGGCCCTACATCCACATGCACAAACTCGTTCACCGGATAGTACCCAACCCCACCGGCATGCAGACTCAGCGCAGCATCCCGCAGCGTCGTCGTAGCCACACCTGGAACGCGAATATCGATCGCCTTGGCCAGCATATGCTGACTATGTTCCGCCACGCCGCTCGAAGCTCGCCCCTGCCGTAGAAAGGCATTGCTCCAGGGCGTCCGGTACCCGCAGACAATATCGATCACCCCATCCGGCCTGCCCAGCTTCGCCATCAGCGCGTGGAGCACGTCGAACTCCTTCGGGTCATACGTGCTCGCGTCCTGCGTGCGATGGTCGCGCAAAAAATGGTTCAGCTTGTCGAGCGCCGCCGGCACATACGTATCCCCCACCCGATAGACCACGTCGATGCTCTCGCCCGTATGCAGATGATGCAGCCGCAGATGGTACTGCTCCCCCGCTCCCGCCAACGCACTCGCCGTCGTTCGATCCTCTGCCGCCTTCATCAGGCCGCTCAGCCCGAACAACACGGCCGCCGTCGCTACAGCCAAGCTTCGTTTAAAAGAGATCCGCATCCACACTCCAAGGCCATCGAACAATCAAAATCGGAAATCTCAAATGAGATTCAGCTTCCGCCATTTGCTCTATTCATTCTACCGAAACCGCACGCTACACCCTTCCACGAACCACCGCCCGAGTGTAACTTTTGTGTCATTAACCCGCTTTCGCCCCCAAAAACCGCGAAAACCGCCCGCTAACACACCGTAAACCGCTTTATGGCAACCTATAACTATGAAGCTCGACCCCGTCCAGACCCGCGTCCTCGGCTCGCTTATCGAAAAAGAGATCACCACCCCGGAGAACTACCCCCTCTCCCTGAACGCGCTCGTTAACGCCTGCAACCAGCGCTCAAGCCGCGACCCGGTACTTGAGCTCACTGAGGACGAGATCCGCCAGGCGCTCCACACCCTCGCCGAGCTCAATCTCACCTCCACCGTTCACGACAGCCGTGTCCCCAAGTTCGAGCACCGCATCCGCACCGTGCTGAACCTGCGCCGCGACGAGACCGCCGTCCTCTGCCTCCTGATGCTCCGAGGCCCTCAGACTCCAGGCGAGCTCCGCAGCCGCGCCGACCGCCTCTACGCCTTCGACGACATCGCCGCCGTCCAGTCCACGCTGGACCGTCTAGCCTCCCGCCCACCCGTCGGGGGAGATCCCGGTAACCCCAACACCAGCGGCCCTTTGACCATGATCCTCCCCCGCCAGCCCGGTTCGCGCGAATCCCGCCACGCCCATCTCCTGGGCGGCCAGCCCGAGCCATCCGCTACACATCACCGTCCCGCACCGGCCAACGCTGACGAGCCCACCGCCCTCGAACGCATCGCTCAGATGGAGACCGAGATCGCCGTTCTCTCCGCCAGCCTTCAGGCGCTTCAGGCGCGCGTCAGTCAGTTGGAGTCCAACCCCTAAGCGGTGGGGTGCATTAAAAAACGCCGCCACATTGCAAGTTCGCTATGTAAGATAGTGCAACACAACAGGTCAGGATTATGCCCGACTCGCAAACCATCCAAGTCGAACCGTCGATCCAACGACAGGGCACCGGCCGACGCACGCATGACATCCAGCGGGAGTATCTGGCCCGTCTTATCAGTCAGATGCCCGAAGCCGTTGTCTGCTTCGACCGCGAGTGGCGCATCACCTTTGCAAATGCGGAGACCTTCCGCATCAGCCGCATCCAACCCGGCGACCTGAACGGCGAGAGCCACTGGGATCTCTTTCCGGAGCTGGTAGGCACACAGCTCGAGCAAACCTATCGCGCCGTCATGCAGTCCGGTGTGCCTTCCCATATCGAATACTTCTGCAAGCCCTACGACGTCTGGCTCGATACCCACGTCTTCCCTATGGACGAAGGTATCGCCGTCTACTTCCGCGATATCACCGATCGCAAGGGCGCCGAGCTTCTCCGCGACGCAGCCTCCCACCAGCTCATGCAGGTGCTCGAGGCAACCACCGATGCCGTCGCCAGCGTTGACCGCTCCGGCAACTTCACCTTCCTCAATCGCCGCGCCCGCCAGCTCCTCGCCGTCAAAGGCGATCTCATCGGCAAGAACATCTGGAACGAGTTCCCCGCGGGCCTCGAACAAGGCGGCTACCTCTATCACTTCAACCGCGCTATGTATGAGGGCATTGCCGGTGACTTCGAAGAGTTCTACCCCGATCCGCTCAACCTCTGGCTCGCCATCCAGATACGCCCCTCCACCGACGGCGTCGTCATCTTCTTCCGCGACATCACCGCACGCCGGCAAGCCCAAAACGACCTCCAGATCCAGCAGGAGCTGCTCACCAACGTTCAGCACACCGCCCGCGTCGCCACCTGGGACATCGATATCGCCACCGGCGAGGTTACCTACGGCCCCGGCTCTTACCCGATCTTCGGCCATGCTCTGGCCGAGACGCCCACTCTCGACTCCTTCATGCAGATCATCCTCCCCGAGTACGTCCCGATCATCGACGCTCTTATTCAGAAGACCATCGCCACCGGCGAAATGATCGTCGTCGACTGCCCTCTCCGCGCCGCGGATGGCAGCATCGTTTGGGTCGAAAGCCGTGGTCACGCCGTTCAGATCGATGGTGTTGGTACGCGCCTGCGCGGCCTCAGCATCGACATCACCGACCGCAAGCGCAACGAACACGCACTCGCCACCAGTGAGGAGCGTTACCGCATCCTCGCCGACCTCAACCCCCAGGCCATCTGGATGGGCTCTCCCGTCGATGGCCGGATCACCTACGCCAACCAGATCATGCTCGATTCGGTCGGCTTCACCGAGCAGAACCTCGACTGCGATATCTGGCTGACAGCCTTCCACCCTGACGACCAGCAGCGGGTTCACAACACATGGCACCAGTGCGTCGCCACCGGAAACGACTTCGACATAGAAGCCCGCATGATCCGCCCCTACGACGGCCGTGCCCGCTGGTGGTGGCTTCGCGCCCAGCCCGTTCGCGACGAGTCCGGAAACATCCTCCACTGGCTCGGCGTCAACATCGACATCGACGACCGCAAAACCTTCGCCGAAACACTCCAGCAGCGACAGGATGAGACCGAGCGCCAGCGCGCCGAGCTCGAGACCATCTACGAGACCGCACCCGTCGGCCTCGCTCTCTTCGACCCCGTCGAGTTCCGCTACATCCGCGTCAACACCCGTCAGGCCGAGACCATCGGCCTCCCCAAGGACCAGATTATCGGCCGCTGCATCACCGATATCGCCCCCCTCAAAGGCATTACCGAGCTCTTCGAGCAGGCTGCCTCCGGCCACCCCGTCCGCAATCATCTGCTCGAAGGCGAGCTCTCCACCCGCCCCGGCGAACACCGCAGCTGGAACGTCAGCTACTCCCCCATCTACAGCGCCAACGGCCAAGTCGAAGCCATCGCCGCCGTCGTCCTCGAGATCACCAACCAGCGCAAGGCCGAAGCCGCACTCATGCAGAGCGAGAAGCTCGCCGCCGTCGGCCGCCTCGCCAGCTCCATCTCGCACGAGATCAACAACCCCCTCGAAGCCATCACCAATCTGCTCTATCTGATCGCCACCGCCGACGCACTCCCCTCCGACATCGCCGACTACGTCAACACTGCGCAAAGCGAGCTCTCACGCGTCTGCCAGATCGCCACCCAGACCCTCCGCTTCCACCGTCAGGCCGTCAGCGCCACCGATGTCACTGCCGGCGAACTGGTCGAACGCCGTCCTCAACCTCTACCAGGGCCGCCTCGCCAACTCCAACATCACCGTCGACACCCGCTACGAGACCTCCAGCACCATCCACTGCTTCGAAAACGACATCCGCCAGGTCCTCAACAACCTCATCGCCAATGCCATCGACGCCATGCGCCAGGGAGGCCGCCTCATCGTCCGCGCCCACGACGCCACCGACCATCCCACCGGCCGCAAAGGCGTCCGCATCACCATCGCTGACACCGGCCACGGCATGTCCCCCGCCGTCCGCGCCCGCATCTTCGAGCCCTTCTACACCACCAAAGACCTCAACGGCACCGGCCTCGGTCTCTGGATCTCGACCGGCATCGTCAACCGCCACCAGGGCCGCCTCACCCTCCGCAGCACCGAGCACCCCGTCCACCACGGCACCATCTTCAGCCTCTTCCTCCCCTACACCGAAACCCCCGAAGCCTGACCCTCCGCGAGCCGTCATTCTGACCCTGAGCGGACTCGGAGGGAAAGAATCCCTGTATCTGCCGTTGCTTTTCTTGCTTGCCATCCCCGAAAGGCGATCTGCTTCTGTCGTCGCAGTTGCTCTTTGTCTTTTTCTATCCCTCACCCAAACTTGTCATTTCGACCGGAGGCGACGCACTTGCCGCCGTAGCGGAGAAACCCGCTTCTCTACCGACACCGCCAACCTAGCCAAGAGCTGTTGCTTTTCAGTGGAAGCACAGGGCTTCAGCCCCGGGCCCTCGTCATTCTGGCCACAGAAGCACCTTTTCCGCGCTCTCTGAAGCCTCGGCACGAAAACGAATCGAATTCTCACCCACCCCGAACCAATCCAGATACCAGATTTCCCCTCTTCCCAACCACACCTTTGGGGCATACTCTATCTTTCAAAAGGGTCTGCATCACAGGAGAAACGCCATGCCCGTTTCACTCCATCCCAGCCCAATCGAGACGCCAGTATCCCTTCTACCCACGCAGTCGCTTGAATTCACCATCCAACTCCACCTCACCGCCTGCCTCTCGTGGACCCCGTCCCAACCCAACGCGGACCCACTCTGGTCAGCCATCCGCATCGCCGCCACCAACTATATGATGAGCCTCTTCGTCGAGGGCAAGCTCATGGGAACCTCCCCCGCGCAAGCCTTCTTCGTCAAATGCGACCGAACCACCACCACCCAGCTCGACATCGACCACAGCATCGCCAACCTCGTCGTAGGCTTCGCCCCCACCAAGCCCGCTGAGTTCACCACCATCCGCCTCGCCCTCCACACCGCCGCGACAAACCTCTAAGCAATGGCCAGAGCGGAAATCAAAGCTACGTATTCCGATGAGCGCACCCCACAGCGTCGGCCCCGCAGCGCCCACGGCGCCCTCATACCAGCATCGGGCGAAGCCCCATGTAAGAAAGACTCAGGGGGCCAAGGGCTGAAAAAGGCTGCTGAAATAGTCGTCGCTTTGAAAGGGCGCGGCTTCAGCCGCGCCATAAGTGGCTCAATTTAATCGGGGCTAGCCCCTGAGGAGCCTCTCTCCACGCCAATACAGACTTTTCAGCACTCTCTGAAAGCCCGCCCTATCGGCCTGCGCAAGTCTTCGGGAATATCCTGGTTCAACCTTAGCCACGCCATCCCGAATCTTTTTTTCGTTCAAAAACCCCAGCAAATTCGCATGTCAAGCCCTAAAATGGCATATCTCCTTTCCATTCAATACGCATGGCCGAACAATTACCTTGATTCAGCTATCCTTAAATCAGACCAAAAAACAGAAGCCTCCGGCACTCACCGGAGTGCTTCTTCTATTTGGATGATCAATAAATGTAAATTATTTTTTATGAATACTTTGCCGGAACGACCTATTGATTTACAGGACTTTCAGGTACAAGTTCATGCCTAAAGATTGCAGAATGAATACTTTATACGAAAACGAGGGGAGGGGAGTACCTCCCAAGGAGAAAGATGAACCCGAACATACGAACTCAAAACCCGGCAATCTTCTTCTCCACCTTGGGAGTCCACTCCTCCTGCGCTCCCGGTTCCATCGTACTCACCAGACCGGCAGCCTTCACATACGCGACCTTGGCCTCGTCCTTACGGCCCAGCGCTGCCAAAGCGTTGCCCAGCGCCATCTGCGCCAGCAGGCCCTCGGGAGCGATCGCCACCGCCTGTTGCGCCTCGGCCAGTGCGCCGTCGAGCTGCTTCTGCTTCAACAGCAACTCGGACTGCTGCACATGGCTCATCGCCGAGGCCTCCGCAACCGCAAACCGCCCTTCGAAGACCAGCACGCCATCCTGGATCGAAGTCACCGGCTCAAGCTGCTCAAACCCGCGGTACGGATTCAGCACACTCGATCCATACTCGAACCCGGTCAGCGTCCCCGCGCTGATCAGCACCGGCCCATCGATCACCGGAGGAACCGGATGCTGCACGCGCGAGAACCACGAATCCGGCGTAGGCAGCGGCTTACAGGGAATCCCATAGTCCTCGCCCCGCAAAAACGGATCGGCAAAGTAAGCGAACCAGCAGTCTTTGATGCCATGCTCATCCGTATACTTCTTCACCGCAATCAACTGCTGCGCCCAGTCTGTATTCGAGTCCGTCAGATACTTGTGCGTCTTGCTCGACCCACCCCAAAGGACGTTCGAGTAAGCCATATAGTTCGGATAAGCCAGCAACGACGCAGACGCATGCATCACCAGCAGAATCCCCACAACATAAGCCCAACCCTTGTTCCAACTCCGCGACGAGATCCAGACCCACGCCCCACCCCCCGCAAACACACAAAGAAACACCCAGACCGGCAGAATATGCCGAGCCCCGATATTCAAATGCGAGGTCATCGCAACAAGCAGATAAATCCCGGCCGGCACCAGCAAAAACAAGATCTCCCGCCAACGCCGAAACCGTCCCGCAACCACCGCAGCCAAAGCCAGCAGTACCAACCCAAGAAAGCCCAGCGTCGACTTGATCGTCAACACAACCGGAAAGTAATACCAGAGCCCATGCTCATAAACCTTGCCGAAGAAGAAGCTCGGCATACCATTCGCCATCGACCGCACATCCGCCAGTCCATACAGATACGACTCCGGCAGAACATGCAACCGCGCCAGGTACAAAATCCCCTTGGCTTCGGCCGGCCGCAAAGGATGCACATACTGCGCCAGCGTGGGATCAAGCCGCAACGCACCGGGCCGGGCGTTGTATCGAAACCCATAGAACCCCCAGAGCACCACCACCGCAATCACAGCAACGCAAGCCAGCGAACCTGCCAGCCGTAAAACCCTCCGCCCCCGGCCCTCCCCGCTGAAACGAAAAACGACCTCGCAGGCAGCAAGCGAAATCAGCATCGGCAGCAGCAAAACCGCAGAGTGCTTCGTGGCCAAAGCCAAACCAACAGCCAAACCAGCAACCACCAGCCTTCCCACCGAAGGCACCTTGCAATACCGATAAAACGCATACACCGAAGCAAGGAAGAAACACGAAACCCCAACATCCGTAGTGACAAACGCCCCATGAGCCAGAACATTCGGCTCAAACACCAGCAGCACCAGAGCCACAAACCCCGCGCCAAAGCCGAACATCTCGTACGCTGTCAGAAACACCAGCAGGCCCATCAGAATCGCCACGGTCAGATTAGCCATCCGCATGCGAAACGTCAGCATCTTCGCATACTCGGGCCCGCGGGCAAACAACATGTCCCGCCCATCCATATAAGCTTCGGTCTTGAAGTAGCGATGTTGATCTGCAGGTATATGCAACGGCTGCCCAAGCAACGGCAGCGTACCAAGCAGCTTCATCAGCGGTGGATGCTCAGGATTCAGCCCATAGTCATGCGTCTTCCACATCATGTACCCAGCAAAGATGTGGTCGCCTTCATCCCACGTCAGCGACTCCTGATGAACGGTGAAGGCGATCTGCAACCCAAACACAAGCAGAAGAAGGCATACTCCAGCAATTACAAAGGACCGGCGGGGCTGATTATTCATAGACCGCTCTATCCTACATGCGCGCCTACATCTCAGCCCAGCGCCGCAGCAGGTTGTGATACACCCCGGTCAACTGCACCCCCGCAGCATTGCCCGGGACCTCCACAGCCAGCCGCTGAATCGCCGTATCCAGGTCGAACAGCAACGTCCGGTCACCATCGCTCCGGATCATGCTCTGCACCCAGAAGAAGGAGGCCACCCGCGCCCCACGCGTCACCGACTCCACCCGATGCAGGCTCGTCGCCGGATACAGCACCATATGACCCGCTGGCAGCTTCACCGAGTGCGACCCATACGTATCCTCCACCAGCAACTCCCCTCCGTCATACTCTTCCGGAGCCGACAGGAACAGCGTCGCCGAAACATCGGTTCGAATCCGCTGCCCCGTCGTAGCCATGGCACGGATCGCCGTATCCACATGCGTGCCGAAGTGCCCTCCTCCCGTGTACCGGTTGAACATCGGCGGAAACACCCGCAACGGCAGCGCAGCCGACATGAACAACGGTGACCGCGCCAAAGCCCCCAGTACCATCTCTCCCAGTTCCACCGCCACCGGATGCCCCTCCGGCAACTGGAGATTCTCCTTCACCCGCTGCGCCTGATAACCCGCAGTCACCTTACCATCCACCCACTCGGCTGCATCGAGCTTCGCCCGCGCCTGCGCCACTTCACCCACACTCAACACATCAGGAATCGTAATCAGCATCACTTACTCCTCTAATTCGCTTACTAACTACAAAAGTAAGTCGGCCCAGAATATTGCTAAGCCGACTTACTCACCCATTTCAAATTAGAACTTGAAGTTCACACCAATCAGCGCACTCAATCCAGCCCCGGGAACCAGATGGCTCGGATGCGGCAGATCGATATAGAAGCGGTTCGCCAGGTTGTACACATTCGCCTGCAACTCCAGGCGGTCCGTCACAGGACGTCGCAGCATCACATTGAACATCCAGTACCCCGGCACCTGCTTCATCGCCGTGGACAACACCTCATAACATGTCGTCGCAGTCGCTCCGCACGGTGCTGTGCCAGCAGTAAACTTCTGCGCCGGCCCATAGCTCGTAGGAACAAACGGCACGGTCGAACTCGCCGTTCTGCTTGCGACATAGTTGCCGCCGACTCCGGCATTCAACCGCCACGGCAGCTTATGCGTCACAAACAAGTTGAAAGTCTGCTTTGGCACATTCGCCAGCGGATACCCAACCGCGATCGGAAAGAACTTCGAGTAGATCACTTCGCTGTCGAGATACGCATAGCCGGCAACGATATCCATTCCTTCCGGCAGTCTCCCCACGACGCTGAATTGCACGCCCTTCACCAGTTGATTGCCGGCTGCAACAATATTGTTCGAGTTCGTTGGGTCCGTCTCACGTGCATTGTCTTTCTCGGTGCGGAACAGGGCACCTTCGAATAGCAGCCGTTCGTTCAGGAAGCTCCACTTCGAACCAAGCTCGTACGTCTGGTTCTCCTCAGGCTCGGCCGTTCCGTTCACCAAGCCAACACTCAGACTCAGCGACTCCGCCGCAGGATTGAAACTCGTCCCATAGTCAAAGTAAATGCTGCCATGGCTCGAAGGCTTATAGACAAAGGCCGCTCGATACGTTGGCTTTTGATCGATCCGGTTGATCTGTGGAACCGCCGGAGTCACCGTTCCGCCCGTAGGAGGCGTTGGCTGATAAAGGTTGTAGCCCGTATCGAACCTATCCCACCGCACGCCACCGCTAAGGTCGAAATACCGTCCCAGCTTTAGCGTATCGACAAAGTACAATCCCACGCTCTTCGACTTCGTATGCACGATCGACGTGATATATCCCGTCCCCGCAAACAGCTGCTGTGCATTCGGATTCAACAGCGATGCCGACGGTACGGTATTGATATTGTTGATCGTGTAGCTGGTCCGAATCGGATTCGAGATCTCCTGCCCGCCTTCCACACCCGCCACCAGCGCATTTCTTACACCGAAGGTCTTGAACCGTGCCGTCACCTCGGTCTGGTTCCACAGATCACCTTCTACGCTCTTCACCTGGATCTGGTTGCGGTTCACAATGATCGTGCTGGGATCGCTCGTGGGCGTAAATGCGCATGGCAGCTTCGAATTCACGGCTGATGTCGGCAGCGCGCTCACAAAGCCACCCTCTGGTACGCTGGCCGAAGCATTCGAACATATCTGCGGCTCCGTAATCATCGCTTGCCGCGGATAGTGCGCCGCACGGAAGATCGTATGCAGGTTCACATTCGACGAAAACTCATGATCCGCCTTCAACGTAACGACGTCGTCATTCGTCTTCAGATAATTCTGGTCTGGAAATCCGTAATAGTAATGCCGAATTGGCGCAGGCGCGACGCCGTTGTAGAGCCATGGCAGTCCATAGTCCGGCGTATCGCTCTCCGTCAGATGTACGTAGCTCAACGTGGCCCGCGTTGGCGTATTCAGCCCAATCGAGATGGAAGGTGCAACTCCAAACCGTCGCAGCTCCGCGTAGTTACGACCCGCCACGCCGCCTGCCTGCCCCATTACATTCGCGCGAAACGCCGTACCACCCATCACGTCCAGCGCCGGCTCGTTGATATCCGCTGTCACTCTCCGCGTCTTGTCCGTACCGAACTGCGCCTGCACGTTCACGAACTGCTTCACCGCAGGAACCTTGCTCTCCTGGTTCACCACGCCGCCGGTCGAGCCGCGCCCAAACTGAACTCCGGCCGGGCCTTCCAGTGCCTCCACCTGCTCGAAGTTGAACGAGTCACGATAGTAGCTGCCAAAATCGCGAATCCCATCGAGGAAGATGTCATTGCGCGCCGTAAAACCACGAATCGTCAGATTATCTCCCTGCGCACCCGCCTCGCCCGCGGCAAGACTGATTCCCGGCACATTCCTCAGCGCATCACGCAGCGTTGACACACCCTGATCCTTCATCACGAACTGCGGCACCACGCTCACACTCTGTGGCGTCTCAAGCAGCGACTCTGTGAACTTGGTCAGTTGAACATCGTTCGTCACCGAAGCTGTCACCGAAACGGAATCCTTCGCCTGCACTCCCACGACCAGTGTCGTCGCATCTTCAATGCGGTAGTTCAGCCCCGTCCCCTCCAGAAGCAGCCGCATCGCCTCTTCCTCGGGATACAACCCCACCACTCCCTGCGACTTGAAGCCAGCAAGCGTCCCCGTCGGCAACACCACCTTCACCGTCAGCCCGGTTGCCTTCTCATAATCCAAAATCGCCTCATCCAGCGGCCCTGCGCCGATGTTGAAGCGCTTCAACGGCAAACTCGCCTCGGAGCCACCAGCTGCACCCGACCCTGTCCCACCAACCTTCTCCTCATAAGCCAGCGCCTGCCTCGTCCCACCCATCACTGCATAGGCTGCTAGAGTTCCTGCCGCAATCCATCCCCTCGAACCAGCAAACCGTCCGGCAACTCGCGTCTTACCAATCTTCGCGCGCTTCTTCATCGTCTTTCTCCTGACCTCAATCACCCATCGCCCAACCGAAAAAGTCGCGCAAAGGGGCAATAACCGCTCACCGGCTTCCCTCGGGATGACAGTCATAGTCACCCCAAGCACCGGAACGCACATTGATCTAAAGAGCCGAGGAAGGATGGAGAAGGGATCGACGAAGCCCGATTGAACCCGGTCGAACCACGACTCTATAATGCAGACAATCTGCAGTCAGAGTCGACTGTAGTTCCCAGGTCCTCGCGGTCTCCGCCAAGAGATTAATCCGCGGGGATCTGGTGCCTTCACTTCAATTCCCGCCTACTCAAATCCTCAAATATCCCTGTAAAACATCGGACTTTTTGAATATACGACAAGATCAGTCGCCATTCAAGGCAAATATCAGACTAAATCAGTCCTGATTAGATTTTTCGCAAAAAGAGGGAGTCGTATGATCCGACTCCCTCGCGGAAAAATCAGTACGCTTATTTAGAAATTGAAGTGAATCTGCAGGCGAATATTACGGGAAAGCTGATACAGATAAGGCTTTCCGTACATACTGCCGACTGTCACTCCATCCGTGTTGAGCAGCGCTTTGTAGTTATACGGATGCTCATAGAGCGAGTAAGCTGATCCGCCGTAGTAGAACGGGATACCGCCTGGTGCGACGAACGATGGAACATACGAACTGTCAATCTGCTCGTTGTACGCCGTAACCGAACGCTGGTTGAGTACGTTGGAGATGGTCGCATCGAAAGCAAGCGCCATGGACTCTTTCACCTTGACCGTATGCTTCAGGTTGAGGTCAGACTGCGTATACCATGGTGTGCGCCGGGAATACGCATTGCCGACCGTGACCGCACCCGTAGTTTGGTCTTGCGAAACGTCGACCCACTTTCCACGGCCTTCTACGTAAACCGGGAAGCCGCCGCCGTTTCCACCACCTGCCGAACTGTAGCCCACGTCGAGGTAGCTGCTTACCGGCGAACCGCTGTAAGCCACCTGGAAGATCCCGATGTCCGTGGTGTTCCGCTTGTTCCAGGCCCAATCGTAGTAGGCATATCCTTTGAACGCATTGGGGCGATCGGTCGCCAGCGGACCGCTGGAGGAACCGCCATTGGCGTTGTACTGGAAGTACGTCTCGTCGAAGGACCGGCTATTGTTCGGAGCATTACGGCCGCCACCGCCATCAGCAAGATCGCTGCTGGTGAGTCCCGAATAGTTGCCACGGAAGTTGCTGTAGGTATAGGAAAACAGTCCGAACCAGTGGTTGCTGACGCTCTTGGTTAGACGAAGTTCCAGACCATCGTAGCTGCGCGCCGGCTTGATGTTATTCGGACACGCGGGTGTAATCCCGGAGGCAGCATCGCACGTCGTATTCGTTTTGTTCGGGCCTTCGCCTGGGTTGACGATGGTGAAGACTTCGCTGCCAGTGGAGTCGAACAGCGCCGCGTCTTCAATCACATGATCCAGCCGGCGGCGATCCCACCGCGCTTCGAGGGCAACGGAGTTCGACAACTGATAGTCAACTCCAATGTTTCCTTCGTGCTGCCGGTATGGCTTCAGACCCGGCATAACCCCTTCCATGCCACGGTTGTTAAGATTCTCCAGGAACGTTACACCCGCGGGAGTGGACCCGCTTGCGAAATTAGCTCCGCCGGTGCTGTCGCCCGTGCAATAGCGCCCGCCGGCATTGAAGGACTGATCGAGTACAGTGTAGTTGGGCGAATTCAAAGCGTACGCACAATTCTGCCAGTACTGGCCGCCAAACGAACTGATCGCCAGATTTAGCTTCATCACATCGTTGAAGACGCCATAGCCGCCAAACGCCTTCATCTTGCCGTTCCGGAAGACATCCCACGCAACACCAATACGCGGAGCAATCTTGTCTCCCCATCCGAACTGAATCGGCTGCGCGGGGAAACCGCCTGCCGTAGTTTCGCCGGGTAGGTACTCTTTCTCGATGCGCACGCCAGCGTTGATGGTGATGCCTTTGCCAAGGGTCCAGGCGTCCTGGGCAAAAAGGGAGTGGTTGTAGCTGACAGCCTGCCCGGCGGAACCGTAGTCCTGAACAATGGCATAGCCATATGTGCCCGTGCAACCGCCGTTAGCGGCAATCAGAGCGGCGCAATTAGCGGCGCCGGTTGAGCCTGCCGCAGCGTAAAACTGATTGCCACCGGGGAAGAGTTCGACAAAGGGCTGGTTCCAACGCTGGAAGATCTTGTTCGATGCGCGGTTCAGCTGGTAGCCGAATTTGAAGTTATGCGTACCGCCCCATCCGCTCTTGAACACCGCAATGTCCTGATCAAACTGGATGTGCTTATTCGCGTTGTAGAGAGTGAAGTTCTGGTCGTTACCGGCAGTGAAGTAACCTGCAACCTGCTGGAGACCTGCGGGCAGAGGATTGCCGTTTACATCGGTACCGCCCTGTCCGTTTGCCCACCATGAGTAGGTTGTTCCCGTCGTCGGGTAGCCGAAGTCATGGTAGTTCTCGAAGAAGTATCCAAAACGGCTGGTGGAAACGATAGTCGGCGTAAGGGTAATGTCTCCGCCAAAGTTGAACGTGCTATTCGGAGCCGAATAGCCAAACGCGTGAGAGTACGCAATCGGCAGAACCGAGGCCGAGGGATTGATCAAACCAGTAGTCGAGTCAGCCTCGGGAAGGCTCTCTCCGCTCTCCCTTTGGCCCTGATAAAGCCAGGAAGCAAAGACGTGTATCTTTTTCGACACGCTGGCATCGATACGAGCGTTTGTGTAATAGGTCTGCTGGTTGCTGCTGAACGGCAGCACGCCCAGCCCCTGTGAGCTGAAGTCCACCTTGCGTTCGAGGTTATTGAACTCCGGATTGAACCCAAAGAAGAAAAAGGCGCGATCCTTCATGATCGGTCCGCCAATCCTGAAACCGGGAAAGACATCGCTCGTCTTGTCCCTCTTCGGCTGGTACTCCTGGTACGCGGGATCAAGAAAGATCCCATTCGCCAGGGTTGTACCTGAGTCTGCCGGGTTGTAGCGGGAGTGTGCGGTGCGCGAGCCAGCCATTGCACCGTTCGCAAACTGCATGAACGCCGCGCCATGCCAGTTGTTGCTGCCCTTCTGCATGATGACGTTGACGACGCCACCCAAAGAACCGCCATGTTCCGCTTCCACTCCGGAGCTCTTTACCTGAACCTCCTGGATGAAATCAAAGGGCACATTCGTATGCGAATAGCCTCCAATGACATTCGCCGTCTCCTGCCCTTCGACCAGGTACGAATTCTCTGAGTCGGAGCCGCCCGCTACCGAGTAGCCAGCTCCACTGCCATTGCTGCCGCTGCCCGGAGAAGTGCCGCCATTTCCGTTGCCCGTCGCCATGGGAGTCATTCCCATCAGAGGCTCATTGCGTGCCGAAGGAGCAAATTGAATGACCGATTGGAATGACCGTCCATGCGGGACATCATTAATAACGTCCGAGGTGATGTTTGTCTGCGTTGTGGTCGTTGTGACGTCGATCACCGGCGACTCCGTGCTCACCTCGACCACGGTAGTGTCAGAGCCGACCGTAACAGTCATATCGACCGTCGGAAGATGGCCGACCTCAATGACCAGGCCTTCCCGCCTCAGCGTCGAAAAGCCTTTCGCTGCAACGTCAACAACGTAGGGGCCCGGAGGAAGATTCGCAAACCGGTAGTTCCCCTTACTATCCGTCTCTGTTATTTTGCCGCCGACCAGCGACGGGCTTGAGACACGCACCCGGGCACCAGGTACAACTGCGCCAGTAGCATCTTTGACCGTGCCTTGTAGGCCGCCGGTCGTTTCCTGAGCATGAACAGAGGGAGTAAAGGTACAAACTGAGCCGAGGACCCCAAGGGACAGTGCTCCCCCCAGAAGTGCAGAACGCCAATATTTAAAATTCATATTTCGTGCGCTTGCAACTTTAGTGCCATTTGTTTTCGAAAAATGCCGCAGATATTCAAGCCGCTGACATCAGACCACTTAGTAAAGTGTGATCGATTGGGAAAGCACTCAGCGTCAAAAAAATATATACATGCCTTCAAAAGCTCCGGTGGCAGAGCCAGTCCAATCATGACTTGGATATTAAGAACGGACAAAAGACACAAAAATTCGCGGCAAGTTGCGCGACCCTACACTTGAAGTTGAAATTTTCTGTCCGAACTCTGCGTTTAAGCAAAATGAAACCCAATCTCACCATATTTTTTGTGAGTTTTCGCATAAGTACAAAAACTGTACTCCTATGAACAAAAAATACAGAAAATAGGATTTCCCATACCATTCGTCACTATTTCACGCACTTCATCCCTATTTACACACCATTGGTCACTTTTGTTTTCTTGGATATCCTGCGCTTCCTCAAGCATAAAACAATAAAACCAGTTACTTACGAGCAATACACTCCTCGTAGGAAAAATAAAGGGCTGCGAGAAGACCACAGTCCATAACCCTTCTTCACTATGCCCGACCCTCAGAACGTAATGCGCGCGGCGAACTGACCGAATCGTCGTTCGTCGTTCGCTCCACCATTCACGCCGCCCTTTCTACCTTGAATAACTAGTGGGTTGCCGTCATATACCCCTCCAACATCATTAGCGGTTTCAAGCACATATAGATTGTGATGATTGAAAAGATCAAATCCTTCTGCACGTAATTCCAGGGAGACCCGTTCTGTGATCGGTACGGTCTTACTTACCGCAGCGTCGAAGTTCCACGCCCCGGGTCCATAAAACGAGTTCCGGTGAGTCATGCCCACAGGATAGGGCCCAAAGTCTGCAATGCCACCATACGGTAAGCTCGCCGCTGGAAACTCCATCGCGGCCGGCAGCCCTCCAAGGCTGTAGAGGTTAGGAGCCAACAGCCCTCCTGCTGCGATCTGGTTGAACCTTGTGTTCGTAATCGGAGCCGAAGGAAGATACCGCGGAATACCCGACCCCGCTCCTGCATTCAAAGAAGGACCACTGTCCGAATATCCAAATGGCGTACCCGTCCGCACCGTGTAAATACCCGTCAGCAGAAATCCGCCCAGCAGACGGCCTCTCGCGCTCTTATTGCCACTAAACCACGGCGTCTGATAGATCGGCGCAATCACAAAACGATGACGCGTATCGAAGTCCGAAGCGCCATAATCCAGTGCAGGGTTGAACGGATTGAGATAGCCAAGATTCCCCACGCCGTTCGAGGAAGAATTGCTCTCAGAGAACGTCGAGCTAATGTCATCCCGCGAGTGTGCAAACGTATAGTTAGCCGTCAGGCTCAACCCCGTACGGCGGAAATTATTCATCTGCAACCCAATGTTCATGCCGTCATAGTGAGAGTCGCCGTTACTCCCACGATCGTTGATATCGCTGTACTGATTGTTCGATCGTGAGTATCCATTCGATGACGCGGTAGGCGCTACGATCGGATCGCCCAGATACACGTTGCCCGCGCCCTGCTGGTTATAGTTCTTGATGTCGTAGAGATGGATACCTCGAGATCCGATATAGCCAATAGACCCTACAACACTGTTGGCAAGCTGATGCTCAAGTGTCAGGCTGTAAAACTGCGTTGAAGCCACACGGATATTCGGATCAACCGCACGCAGCGACGTTGGGGGCAGCGGCACATTTCCCGACGAACCGCCCAGCGGTCCCAGATTGCTCGGCGTCACTGGCGTATTGTTGATCGTGATCACGGCATAGTTCGGTGGATTCTGAATAATGTTGAATGTGACGTTGCCGAAGTTGCGTTCGTACGAGATACCAAACCCGCCACGAATCGACGTCTTCCCATCTCCCTTGATGTCATACGCAAAGCCCACGCGCGGCGACACCGTCCCATACTGCGGATTCCACGGACGTCCATTCGGACTATTCGGAGTCGTCAGCACCTGCCCGCTGCGTATCTGCGCGGGAATACTCGACCCCGTTCCGGGGAAGAAATTCGCCTGCAGGCTCGGATGATTCTCATACAGCACTCCAAGGTGGTCGTAGCGAACCCCATAGTTGACCACCAGTTTCGGCAGCATCTTGTACGAGTCCTGCGCGTAGACGGCCCACTCCTTATACCGATTGCTGCGCGCGAAGTTCGGCTGAGACGCCGGCAGTTGAACGGAGCAAGCCGGCGTTATCGTCAAATTGCCCGTAGTGTAGTCTCTGAAGCACGGAAAAGCGCCGTTGGGATTCGCGGCAGCTTTGAACACAGCAAGCTGCCCATTCAGAAACGCATCCAGCGAGTTCGCTGCATTCGATCCAAGCCCCTGCACTGCCTGCGCATACGCACCATAAGAGATGTTGTTCTGGATATAGAACAACTGCACCCCTACCTTGATCGAGTGGCGGCTCTTCGTAAAATCAAAGTCCTGATTGATCTGCGAGGTATTCTGTGGACCCTGCGCTGGTAATCCGCCCGTACCTTCATTGATCGAGAAGAAGCCCGGCAGTTGAACTTGAATACCCTGATAGGTAGCGCCACTCCTCATGTAAAGCGCCGGGGTATTCTGCAGCGACGTGTCATAACTCTGATCAGTAGAGTTTCGCGTGAAGCTCAGCTTCGTGCTGCTAACGAGAGAAGTATTGAACACATGAGTCAAACCATAAAGATAGGTCTGTCCCTTGATCGCTTGTCCCACGTTGAATTGAGAGTAGGGCGAGCTGAAGAGACCGCCCGGCTCATCGATCTCGTGATAGTTTGCATAGCGGCCATACATCGACGTCTTGTCGGAGAAGTTGTAATCTCCGCGCACGACTAGGTAATACGTGTTCTGCGGATTTCCGCCACCCGCATTCGCCGGCGCCTGAAACGCCGCCACGCCGAACACCGGAGTGCTGTTCGGCAAGAGGTCAAATGCACCGCCCGGCGTCGGCCTGACTCCGCCCGGATTCGTAACCGAGTTGAATAGCAAATCCGATTTCAACAAGGTGTTTGCATACGCGGGCGGATTCTTCCCATGCGCCGCAAAGTAGTCCTGAAGATTCGATGCAGACGCCGAAATAAACTGCGGAGTCGGAATCAACGACTGATTGTTCGCCGCGCCCCGCACCCTGATCCACTCCGTGCTCTGGAAGAAGAAGAGCTTGTCCTTCATAATGGGGCCGCCAAGGTCATAGCCAAACTGATTGCGTGTGAATTTCCCCTTATCAATGCCCGACTGAGCATTGGTCACCGTATTCGACGTGTAAGCCGACAGCCTGTTGTACCACCACATTCCGCCGTGGAATCGATTTGTTCCACTCTTAGTTACAACATTAACGACGCCACCGGAAGCGCGTCCATACTCCGGCCCGAAGTTGCTCGTAATCACGCGGTACTCTTGCACACTGTCGATAGGAATCTGAATCAACGCAGGCCCTGTCAGATATGTATCGTTGTTCTCCACGCCATCCAGCAGAATCTGCGTGCCCGTGGACCGCTGCCCATTCAGTGAAAACCCCACCCCGCGCGTAGTCTGGTTCTGATCGCCAGTCGTCGACGTTGCGCCACTCGACGTCACCTTATCGCCGGAGCTGATATTTCCTGCAATCGTCACAAAGTCATAAGGATTCCGTGACAGACTCGGCAGTTGAGAAACCTGCTGACTGCCAACAACCTGCGACACCTCTTGGCTCTGCGTATTCACCGCAACTCCGCCCTCGCCTTGCACCGTAACTGTCTCCATCGAGCCAGCAGGAATCAGCGTTACATCCAGCGTCAACCTGCCGCCCACTGTCACTTCTGCCTTACCCGCAAACGCACCCAACCCACCGGTAGCAGCCACTGAGACGCTATAGAGTCCGGGCGTCAAGCCTGTGAAAACATACGAACCCGTGTCGGTCGCCTTCACACTTCGCGAGGCATTCGTCCCTGTATTCGTCACCGTGACAGTCACGCCTGGGACAACAGCTCCTGTCGAATCAGATACAGTACCCGCGATCTGGCCTGTCTCCTGCGCGTACGCAACGACGCCGAGCACGGCTACCGCAAGTAGAAGCAAGCCGATACAGTGCATCGACCTGCGAAGAAAATTCCTCGAATGTAATTGAAATATGGTCTGCATGTTCGGATCCTCCCTGTAAGTTGCGACTCTGAAGGAGCAAGACGAGCTATCGTCCGTTCGACCCACACATGCAGTAATCGCAATCCAATCGCCATTTGACGATCACCCCAAAACACGCCAAAACAGCATTTTTACAGGGAAAATCCACTGCAACCATATGATTCAAAGAAGTTTGTAAAACGACTCTTCGCGCAACTTACGACCGCAACTCGCTCAGGCGGTTTTGACCTTCGTGACAAGCAGCATCTCGCGGTGACGAGGAGTAATTTCCGAGCGATAGTCTGCAAGGAAAAAATTGGGTTACTCATCCCACCTACCTGATCTCTGGTCACTGACTCCCGCGCTCTGCCAGAAAATGCGAAAAACCTGTATTTCCATTCAATCCGGCTTACAAAAAAATGGAATCTATCCCTGCCCGCGGACAAGCGTCACCAAAACAATAGCGGCAAACATATCGACTTTCCAAAGTTGACTAGTTCGCGAGTTTCGCAGCCTGGCGCTTATAGTCTTCCGCTTTGGAGAGATTACCTTGCCTCTGGTAGACATCTGCGAGCGCCAGGTACAGGTCTGCATTTGGCGGTTGGAACTGAAGCTCCGACTCAAGAATATGGGTCGCCTGCGGATAGTCTCCCGCTTGCTCATTCGCCTGCGACATCTGAATCGCGGTCTGCTGGCTCACTTCATGAGTAAGTGGAAACTTCGTCGAGAGCTCCACGATCTCCTTGTACTTGTTGCTCTCTGAAAGCAGGTCCACAAGCTTGGTAAGCGCAGGCAGATAGTGCGGGTCATCTGCGAGCGAGCGCTGCATCCACGAGATCGCGCTGTCGTTTTGCGATTGCATCACTGCGCTGAGACCGCGCTTGTAGTCATCAATCGCATTACCGCGCCCGCCTGACTCACTCGCATCGTAAGCGGTCCACATATCGGTTACATCGCTGGTAACGTGGAAACTCAAGGACGCATACGCCTTCTGCTGAGTCGTTTCGTCCGTAGCAGTAATGACCGCGCGATAGTTTCCGGGCGCCAGCCCTTCTGTCGAAAGCGTACGTCCGGTCAGCAGCGTTCCCGAGGCATCGAAGTTTGCAGCGTCGATCTCTTCGTCTTCCTGATGCGGTGTTTGCCCGGCCTGCATCGTGCCATAAACATAGTGGACCTTGATCACATGCCCCTCGCGAGAGGCTGGGTCCGAAGGCTTGCTCCAAAGCTGATACAGCAGCCGCACCGGTTCACCCGCATGCACCGAGACCTGCTGCACTCCCTTGGGGACAAAGCGCAGGCCCGAGACGCTGAAAGGAAGAACCCCGTCTGGATCGTGCGTCGGAGGCTGGGCCGAGAAGACCAACACTTTGCTGACACTCCAACCAGCCTGTGTAGGATCAGGCACCACAACCTCAGCATGCTGACGAACAGCCTGGTGATTGAGGTCATTGGTCAACGTAGCGACGATTCGATATTTGCCCGGCGAGAGCGGCACACGGCTCTCTGCGCCAAAACGCTTGCTCCGTGCTGCCGTAGCCTGGCTTTCGTTCACGACCCCGCCAAGCTTTTCATTCTGTACATAGACCGGCCTCCCATCCTCCGTCAGAACCGAGGTCTGGAGTGTCAACGAATAGCCGATCTGCTTGTCAGGGAGAACGCCAATAATGTCGCCATCCGGACGCTCGTAAGAGAGTAATGAGTGCACGGTCATTCTCCCCGCCGAGTCCCGAAAAACAGCCGCCTGAAGTGTCGCGGGGTTACTCCCGGTGAAGACGCTCGTCGTAATCCGTTCGTTGGCTCTGCGCTGGTTCAACATCTGCTTGGTCAGTGGATTATCAGGCAGTCCCTTGATCGTGCTCAGCAGCACATCGGACTGCAGACTCGGGGTGTAGTCAGTCAAACTGACCGGCTCGCTCGGAATTAACGAAATCGTCGTTCGGGCGACCTCATCTCCAAGCGTTCTCTTGATAATGTCGAGACTGTTCGCCTGGACGTTCTTGCCCTCAAGACCAGTGACGAGCCGCAACGGTCCATCCTGATAGGGCGAGTACAGCGTGTAGTCTTCGGCGTAGCTGCGCTTGTAGAAGACGATATAAAAATGCGTCGGCAGCGCTGGGGTGGTGGCCTGATAGAACCAGATCACCAGAGGACGCACATTCTTGCGCTCCGGATAGGTAGCCTTCTGCTTCGGCTCGCCAAGCACGATGTAAATACGGCCGCGATCGGTGCGCCAGCCATCTTGTGCGGCGATAGTGCCGAAGTACTGATTTGCATACGCCAGCCGGCGATAGTGCTCTTCCTTGTACTCGTTGACCTCCGACCCTGGATTGGGGTTGCGCACCTCCCAGAAGGCCTTGATGAAGTTCTCTCTCTCTGCATCGTTAGCCAACGCCAGAAACTCCTTACGCTCCTCCGTCTGGATGATGTACGGCACCTCCTCATTGATCCAGTGCTTGAACCGCGGAGATAGATTCTTCGTCGGGTCGACGGCATGGAGCGCGGAGGACGCGAGGATCAGGAAGAGAAAGGAGACGAAGAGGCCAATTCGCACATGATGCAGACGCAAGGAGGAACCCTCCAGAAAAGGAAACGGGAGAGAGTGAGCCTCACTCTCTCCCCATTAGTTTAATTCACTTTATCTAGAACTCAAGCCGCACAGAACCGCGTGCATAAAACGGCGTCTGGAATGCAGTCGGCCGGTTGTAATCCGCGTTCAGCGGCGGTGCAACGCCGACAAGAGTTGTCGTTGTCTGCGTGTACTGAACCCGACCCAACTGGAACTGGCTATTGGTCATGTTAAACATATCCATCGCCAGCCTCAGCTTGTACTTCTCAGCAAACCGCGCCCCGAGAGGCACATCATAGCTGGTATGCAGGTCGAGTTGGAGCGTCGACGGAGTGCGTCCCGCAGCGCCACGGCCTCCGATCGGAACCTCGCCCTGATTGAGATAAATCGGATGATTGCCCAGCAAGCTCAACGGAACGCCTGACTGGCCACGTAAGCCCGTACCGAGTGTCAAGCCCCGTGCCTTATGAAGGAACGGGGTGTCGTTGCCGACGTTATAGCTCAGGAAAAGATTGCCAATCGTTCGGCGATCGGTACTGAGCACTCCATTTGCAAACTGGTCGCCAAGCAGATTCAGGATGCCCGGTGTAAAGTCAAACAGCGAACTGATCCCTGGGTCAGACTGTCCATTATCGTTGCGGTAGGCACCCTCATAGTTGCCGTAGAGCGTACCCCAGCGGAGATTGGCGACGGCCAGCCAGTGATTGGAGAACCGCTTGTCCACCTCAAACTCGGCTGCCTGATAGCGGCGAACCGGTTTTACGAACCCATCGGGAATTCCATCGCCAGGACCTGCGTCCGCTTGATCGATATTCAGGATGCAAACACCACCGACTGGTTGGTTGAGGCCGTTGATAAAGAACCCGCCTATACCGAAGAAGGTGTCATTCCCTGCTGTGCAACCGGGCTGAACAGGGACATAGGTCGCTGCTGTGACCGTATTCGGATTGTTCTTGGCCGCAAACTGCGCCGGCGTATAAGACACTGACTTCTCATTCACCGCAATATCAGTGGAAGGACCAGGATTGGAGATTCCACCGTTGAAATTAGGAACAATCGTCGAACCCTCAGGGGATTGCGAACCAATGTCCTCAATGACCCTGATGAGCCGTCGGTCGGTCCAACGCGCCTTGACGACAATTGAGGGAGTCATCTCGCGCTCGACGCCGATGACATACTCATCTCCGTATTGTCCCTTGGTTCCGGGAATGATTCCTTCGCCGGTTGAGGAGGCGAAGCTCGGAGAGCCAAATCTCGCGACTGTTCCGGCTGCGCTTGTCGATCGAGGCAGGCCGTTCAAAGTGTGTGCTGCGTCGGGGATAACGGTAAACGATCCGTCGGAATTGATCACGGGTGCGAAGGCGAAGCTGGTGTCGTCCTGCTCATTGCCAAGCTGGCGGATCGCCGCGTCCAGAGGCATCGCCCAGAAGTTCCTGGAGAAGTTGAAGAACAACTTGCTCTTGTGGTCACCCACAGGATCAATGTTGATGCCAAGTCGTGGCGACCAGTTTCCGGTGAACACATAACTCAGAAGGGTCCCGGCAACTCGCTGTTGCTCCCAGCGAACCCCAGCATTAATCGCTATGTATCGGTTCATCTGATAAACATCGTTCAAGTAGGCCGTGTGGTAGCGGCCAAGAGCCTCCACAACCAGGCCGTTATAGGTACCCCGACTGATGGAAGCATAGACCTGCTGACCACGGCTATTGATGGGGCACTGTGTGCAGGTCCGGTCTGTCTGGGTAAGGGCCGAATTTGAGTTGGTTGCCGAAATCCGGAACGTCGCATTCGTAAGAGAGCCAACTGCGCCGGGGGGGAAGTTTGTAAACAAAGTCGTCAAATCCTGCCCAATTGCATTATGACCCGGAATCGGGAAAAGCTGTCCTGACCGTGAAGGCCTATCGTTGAAGTTGGTGTGATCGTAGGCATAACCCAACGAGATAGTGTGCTGGCCGAAGAGACCAAACGTCTTGGATGTGTTGGCTTCAATGCTCCAGGTATCGTTCTTCGAGGGCTCGTATGCGCCGAGTCCGGAAGTAACAGATGCACCGGGAGTAGGCAATGAGTTGGCGCTTGCGTCCGTAATTCCATAGTCGGTCGTCGCCGGCGTCTCATCAAAGTGATTGTAGTTGTAAGCAAACCCGGCATTGACCAGCCAGGTCGGCGTAACCGCGGTCGTGATACGCGCCACAGAGTTCCGCGAGCCGTACCGCCACGAACTTGCAGTCGAATGCGGGAAAAACGAAGCAAGCCCGCTGGAGCCCAGTGCGAAGGGTTGCGTGTTGTGCTTCGACGGATCGCCGAAGCTCGACGCTTCAAATGTGGTGGAGCTTCCAAGCTTATAGGTCAGCTTACCCGCCCAACTAAGAGTCGTCGTGCTGTATGCCAATGGGCCAAGCGCAACGCTCGGAGCCGGAGAATTCGGGTTAGCTTGCATCATGGTCTGGTTCAGCTGTGGATTGAACGAGCCGAAGAAGAACAGCTTGTCTTGAAGACCGGGAATGTATCCGCCCAACTCGGCGACTGCATCGTACTGCGGGCTCGAGAGCGTCGAAGGGGGAGTTACCTGCTTGAAGCCAAATTGGTAGTACTGGAAGCTGCTTGCGTACCAGGCTCCCGGCCCAAAATAGGCTCCCACCGCTCCGTGAAAATGGTTGCTGCCGGATTTGGTAACGATCTGAACGATGCCGCCAAGCGCCTTGCCGTACTCTGGCTCGAATGCCGTCGTCTTGATGTTGACTTCCTTAATAAAGGAGAGATTGACTCCGGTGCCGAGCGCACCATGGTACCGGTTGTACGTACCAATGCTGCCGAAGGCTTGGTCAGTGATCGTTACACCATCCACGACATAGAGATTCTCAAGCCCCGAAGCTCCGCCGATCGACGGATTCGCTTGCCCCGGGCCGGTTTGCCCCGGTGATCCGGCCACTTGGCCTGCTGCCACACCCGGCGCCGCATAGAAGATAGCCGAAACATTTCTCGGCATCGGAACGCTGTTGTAGAAGGTGTCGGTCAGGGTCGTCGTAATAGCGGTCGACTGCGTGTCGATTCCCACCGCATTTGCAGTTACTTCGACCGTCTCACCCACATTACCCACCAGCATGGAAACGTTCAGTGTGGAGGAAACATTAACCACGACTTCATTGTGCTTCGACTCCCATTTCTTGAAGCCGGCAATCGTCACGGCGACGTCGTAGAAGCCGGGCGTAAGCCCATTCGCGGCAAACCTGCCCAGGGAATCAGTCGTCAAGGTACGAGTACCTTGAGGACCAACCAGGGTCACGCTAGCTCCCGGAAGTATGGCACCTGTCTGATCCGTAACTAGTCCATTAAGACCGCCGGTGGTTGCGCCCTGCTGCTGCGCGTGGGCCGTCAACGTCACTAGGAGTAGCAACACACATAGGTGCGAAAGGTATTTCAGTGCTTGTTTCATTATTCCCCCTCAAGTCGTGAATGACGTGATTGCGGAGTGCAGGGGCCCGGTACGCAAACAGGTGTCTTTGTTCAAGCGCACTAGCAGCATATAAGGCAATTGGAATGCCAAATAAGGCTTCTGAATCGTTATTCATATCTCCAACATTCGACATGGGATACGTCGTCCGAGGCTCTCCACAAATCGTCGCATGCCATCCAGAGATTATGAAAAGTGGGATGAACTGTTTTTTTTTGGGATAACGGCATGCAATCAGGTGGTGACTGTCAGAGCGAAATAGACCATGCATTTCGTCCCGTATTGAGGTGTGACTGTCACTTTCTTATCGCGCATAGTTGAGCCTGGCGCAGGCTCCAGACGGCAGTGGTCGACGAGCCAAATTCTACTCATTCACCGCCCTCGGCAAACCATCAAAAAACCAGTGACTTACAAGGCTCTTTCTACTTCGGCGTCATCCTGCCAAACCTTCTATAATAGATACATAAACCATGGCAGACGATCAGAATCCGCAACTCCCCCTTGGCCCTAACTCCGACAATCCAAATGGCTCCGACGGCTCCAACGTCCAGGGCCGGGGCGCCGCTTTCCTGCTCCCCGTCAATATTGAAGACGAGATGCGCCGGTCGTACCTCGACTACTCCATGTCGGTCATCATCGGCCGAGCCCTCCCTGACGTCCGCGACGGCCTCAAGCCAGTCCACCGCCGCATCCTCTACGGCATGCAGGAGATGGGCCTCCAGTTCAACAAGAAGTACACCAAGTCTGCCAAGGTTGTCGGCCACGTCATGGGTAACTACCATCCCCACGGCGACTCCGCCATCTACGACACTATGGTCCGCCTCGCCCAGCCCTTCTCCCTCCGCTACCCCCTCGTAGACGGCCAGGGCAACTTCGGCTCCGTTGACGGCGACCCACCCGCCGCCATGCGTTACACCGAGTCCCGCATGACCCGCATCGCCGGTGAAATGCTCGCCGACATCGACTCCGACACCGTCGATTTCGCCCCCAACTACGACGAGTCCACCCTCGAGCCCACCGTCCTCCCCGGACGCATCCCCAATCTCATAGTCAACGGCAGCGGCGGCATCGCCGTCGGCATGGCGACCAACATCCCGCCACACAACCTCACCGAAGTCGTCAACGCCTGCATCGCCCTCATCAACGACCCCCACGCCGGCATCGACACCGTCCTTGAGCACGTCAAGGGCCCCGACTTCCCCACCGGCGGCTATCTCTACGGCCGCACAGCCATCCCCCAGACCTACAAGACCGGCCGTGGTCGCTTCATCATGCGCTCCAGGTGCTCCATCGAGAACATCTCCGGTGGACGTCAGGCCATCATCGTCACCGAGATCCCCTACCAGGTCAACAAAGCCAAGCTAATCGAGCGCATTGCCGAGCTTGTCAACGAGGGTGTCATCACCGACATCGCCCGCGACGAGTTCCGCGACGAGTCCGACCGCGACGGCATGCGCATCCACATCGGCCTCAAGCGCGGCGCCGAACACCAGATCGTCCTCAACCAGCTCTACAAGCACACCCAGATGCAGGAGAGCTTCTCCATGATCTTCCTGGCCGTCCACAACGGTCAGCCCAAGGTCCTCCCGCTCGATCAGGCCATCCGAGCCTTCCTCGAACACCGCATCGAAGTCGTCCGCCGCCGCACCGCCTTCCTCCTCGGCAAGGCCCGCGACCGCGAGCACATCCTGCTCGGCTACCAGATCGCGCTCGACCACCTCGACAACGTCATCAAGATCATTCGCCAATCGGGCAGCCGCGTCGAAGCCCGCGAGCGCCTCTTCCAATATTTCTCCGGCAAGTCCATCAACCTCCGCGGCAACGAGCTCGCCGGCGTCACCCTCGATCCCGCCAAGTACGGCGTCGACATGACGTTCTCCACCACCGGCACCCTGATCCTCAGCTACCGCCAGGTCGACGCCATCCTCGAACTGCAGCTCTACCGCCTCACCCAGCTCTCCATCGACGAACTCCTCAAAGAACTCGCCGAAGTCCGCGACAACATCGCCAACTACGAGTCCATCCTCGCCAGCGAGAAGAAGCTCCGCAAAGTCATCGTCAAGGAGCTCGAAGAGGTTCGCGACAAATACGGCGACGCCCGCCGCACCCACATCCTCGACGAGACCACCGAGCTCCAGCTCGAAGACCTCATCGCCGACGAGCAGGTCGCCGTCACCGTCTCGCACACCGGCTACCTCAAGCGCACGCCCATCTCCACCTATCGTCAGCAGCGTCGCGGAGGCACCGGCCGTCTCGGCATGAAGACCCGCGAAGAGGACTTCGTCGCCCAGCTCATCGTCGACTCCACCCACGCCTACCTGCTCTGCTTCACCAACACCGGCCGCGTCTACTGGCTCAAGGTCTACGAAATCCCCGACGTCGGCGCCGCAGGCAAGGGCAAGGCCATGGCCTCGCTCGTCGCCCTCCAGCCCGGCGAAAAGGTCGTCACCATCCTCGCCATCCGCGACCTCACCGAAGCCGGCAAGTTCATCTTCTTCGCCACCAAGAAAGGCACCGTCAAGAAGACCCCGCTGCCCGACTTCTCGAACGTCATGTCCCGCGGCATCATCGCCATCGGCATCGACAAGGACGACGAGCTCATCAACGTCCGCGTCACCGACGGCCACCAGGTCGTCTTCCTCGCCACCCACGACGGCCAGTCCATCCGCTTCGACGAGAACGACGTCCGCTCCATGGGACGCCCCGCCTACGGCGTCAAGGGCATCACCCTCCGCAAGACCGACTACGTCGTCGGCCTCGCCGTCACTCCATCCGAAGAGTCCCGCGCCGCCCGCCAGAAGGAGCTCCAGGCCGAAGGCAAGGACCTCACCCCCTGCCTCATCCTCTCCGTCTCCGAGAACGGCTTCGGCAAGCGCACCGACGCCGAGCAGTACCGCCTCCAGACCCGCGGCGGCTCCGGCGTCATCAACATGAAGACCACGCCCAAGATCGGCAAAGTCTCCAGCATCCAGCTAGTCGACGAGACCAGCGAGCTGATGGTCATCAGCCAGTTCGGCAAGATCATCCGCATCGACACCAAGAGCGTCCGAGCCGCCGGCCGCAGCACCAGCGGCGTAAAACTCCTCGACCTAGACTCCGACGACAAAGTAGCCGCCGCCGTAGTCATCCCCCCAGAAGAAGCCAAAACCCTACCCGAAGAAGGGACTTTACTTCAGTAGGAATTGATCGAGTGATGATCGGTCTATTCGTGAAATTGAAAGGAGAGCCTCTAGGCTCTCCTTTTTCATTTGCAATGATCGAAAGATCAGCCGATTGCGCTGACTTCTATCGAGAGAAAGGAGCAGGGATTGACACTGAAAGCAGCTTCGCTACTCCCACTCTGAAAGCTTTCTTAACATCTTTAGGGGGTTCGATGTGCTGTTTGTTCGGGTCATCAGCATTAGAGCAACGTACTTCCGAATGCGCGTAGCAAGCGGGAAGCGGCTCATGCGTGGGCGCAAACTCAAAGCTGTCTCCATTACCTGAAACTTGATTCTGGGTAATAGCACTTACAGGCATTGCGAGAACGCCAAATTTTGAGACCTCCTGACCTCCAGCACAATTAGCATGGAGAGCGTCCGAAGCAACACTGTAGGCACTTCTTAAGAATGAAGGAGGTTCATTAAAACGAATTGCACTTGGGTCGAGTTCTCCATCTTCGAGGTGACTTGCTAAGTACCTCCGAAAAAGTTCTTCATCCGGTGCAAATGTTGGGTTGCTGGCGCGTTGCTCCGTAGCCTGTGGGGGCAATACTTACCTCGTCAAATGGTTTTCGATCATACTGGCTATGCTAGTTGAGTCCCCTAACTGATCGGAAGTATCTTCCACGCTTCCATCTGATCGGTAAAGAATCAGGCCCACTTCACCACTATTGAAAAACTCCAACAGAGCACGATGCTGTTTGTGCCTAAATCTCAAAGCGACGCCGCCCTCCGATGAAGGCATTACGCGCGATGGGAATATTGGAGACGCTCCTAATTTGCCCAAAAATTGACACGCGGCACGGATTGCGTCGCCCCTAGGTGCTTCTGCGCCGTACGAATCCCAGTTGTCGTTGAGTCTAAGGAAATTGCACATTTCTGCAATCATTTCTGCAATTGCCTCTTCACGCCTGAGAAACTCGCTGCGCGAAATGCTTCTAGCTCTTTCTCGCTCTAATATTCGCAAATTTGAATTCGTTCGCGCGGTCGTATAACTTCCTGCAGAGTGCCCCCCGCCCTGAAAGCTAGCATTGCGAATCATCACGCCCATTAGGAAATCAATCCCTTCATCTTCTCCGTTATAGAACTCAAGAAAATCTTATTCTTTAAATCTTGACATGTTTCAATTCGCTGCCAGACCTCATAATCCTGCAACCCGGTTGCAGCGAAATTGAACTCATTATCCAACACGAAAGATGCCAGTTCCGGTTGGCTTTCGGGGACACTTGCTATTTGCTGTGTCAGCTTTCCTTGATGTGGTTCGGACAATGGGAATTCTAACTTAAGGAAGCATTCACTTAGCGATTGAGGAAGGCCGTCAGGAATGTATGGATAAACAGCAAGGTAATCCTCGATTTTCTCTCCGTTTGGCCAGGACAACCGATTGATATAACGAACACTGAACTTTGCCAGACTGGGGGTGCTCAAAGCATGTCTATATAGATCCCAAGTTCGCTTCGCCTCTGCGATAAATTTTTCCCAAGTTTGATAGGGCCTCAACCGACTGAAAGCAAAACCATTTCTCTTAGCGTGAACAACTTGTAGACCATCCACGCTCTTAAAAAAGTAGCCGATTTGCGTCTCAACTTGTTCGACTGGCGACCCAAATTGAATTTTGTATTCTCCGGTTATGAGCTTCTCAACAGTCGGATAATCAACTGAAAAAGCCGCGCTCAAGCTATTGAGATTTTCCAACGTTTCGATTGGCAAGATCTCCTCGAAATCAATACCGACTATAGCCTCGACTATCGGGGCGTTGTCGAAATGTATCGCGTTGGCAACCATCAATCAGTGTTCTGTCTATCGAAGTATATATCGGGCTATTTGGCGGGTGGGCCGGGTGGCCCACACATCAAATATAAACACCTCCTGGGTGCCGGGTGCCCCATCTTCGGCGCGGTTGCATCGCGACTAAGGGGTGGGTCAATCGCGCGAACGCGCGATCCCGAGGAGCCTAAACCAGCCCACACTCCCTAACTGGCCATATCCTTCAGCATCCGTTCCCGCAGCATTCGGTTCGCCCGGCTCTGATACCCCTTCCCATCCTTCTTCAGCCACGCGATCACATCCGCATCCAACCGCAGACTGACCGCCTTCTTCACCGGACGATAAAACTTCCCACGCGCCGCCCGCTTCCACATCTCATCAGTCCACTCGGGAATATCCGAAGTATCGATCTCATCCTCAGGCAACTTCGCCAGCTTCTCCAACTCCACCCGTTCCCGTTTGGTGAGCGGCGTTCCCGGCTCCCGCCGGTACGAGACCATCCCCGGCCTACCCTTAATCGGTGTTGGCTTCATAGCGTCTCCTCTCATGCGCTGTCGCTCGTCGCGCCGAAATAATCCGGAAAATTACATCCCCTTCGTCATCCACAACCGTATGCGCCACCACCAGCACCATTGCGTCTCCAATACGGCCAATCGTCTGCCACCGCTCCTCGCCATTAACCTCGCGGTCCTGCTCCGTCACATAATCGACATCGTCAAACACCCTCGTAGCTGTAGCAAAGCTGATCCCATGCTTCCGCAGGTTGATGCGATTCTTCTCTTCGTTCCATTCAAAACGCAATCGGGCCGCCTATACAAATATGTATATACAAAAATATATGGACATTTCAAGTGAAGAATGACCCATATCAATACTTCCGGCGGGCCCATTCATATAGTCGAGGCACGATCTCGGGCGGACGGGTGGCCCATTCATATAGTTGAGGCACGACCTCGGGTGCCCCATTCATCGCGGCATCATGCGATGAGTGGGTTCCACTCTGCCGGAGGCCGGAGTGAAGGCGCAGCCGGAACGACTAAATTGCCTTCTTCAGTTGCGGCAGCTTGCCGGTACAGAAATCCAAATCTCATGCCTCGAGACCTGGAGGTTTTCTACCGCTCGCAATAAAAGGCCGAGCTCCACAACGTGCTCGGCCTCTGCCATTTCAAATTAAATTCCAGGCCATTTGCCTGACTGGGGTTTAGTAGCAATACGCAGCGAACACAACTCCATCGTTTCGGACCACAGCATACCCCCTGGTGGTAGACACTAACTCGCCGACGATGAACCAGGTCCCATAGCCATTCCGTCCCCAGACATTGAATGCATCATCAACCGGGTAGATGACTCCGTTGACATAGCAGTTCAGGTTAGTTGCTCCCGCGTAGGTTACTGCAGGAACATAATGTGGTTGCGTCGACTGCGCGGATGCGAACTGTGCTGTGAAGAGAGCGGCAGCGACCGCGAAGATTGCAAGAATGCGTTTCATGGTAGTCTCTCCTTCTCCAAGGCGTTGCTTCCAAGAACGCCTTCACTTGTATAAGCGCAAAATGGAAGAAAAGCGGGCCATGGCGGGTGGGGCCATTCCTTTAGTTGAGGCACGACCTTGGGTGCCCCATTCATCGCGGCATCATGCGATGAGCTGGTTCCACTCTGCCGGAGGCCGGAGTGGAGGCGCGGCCGGAACGACTAATTGCCTTCTTTAGTTGCGGCGCTAGGGTGGCCCACATCCAAAGCAGCCACAGCGACTCCGAGCCTGCTATCCTTTGCTGGTTCCTCCTCAGGCACCCGGCAGCACTCGGGCTAAGTTCAGGCTCCCTCAAAGCGACAGGTCCCACCGGATCAAAGGCCTCGTCACGGAAGACAGGAGAACCCCAAATGACCAGCAAGGATCCCGCAGCAAAGAGTTTCAAACAGAAAGCCAGGGAAGAGCTTATAGATTTCGCCATGGTCTCCCTCTATCTGGCCTTTTTCTTCTGCGCACTCGTGACCTACACCATGCTGCTGCTAAGAGAGCATGACATCGATTCTCCCCTGAACTACGCCTTCGCGATCATCAATGCTCTGATCATCGGCAAAGTCATTCTGATCGGAGAACTGATGCACCTCGGCAGGCGTGCCGAAACCAGACCCCTGTATCAGGCTGTTCTCTTCAAGTCAGTCATCTTCAGCCTGTTTGTCCTGGCCTTCCACTTCCTCGAGGAGTTCATCAAACGCCTCATCCACGGCAAGCCCTTCGGAACCGTCTGGCACGAGATCGACGCCAACGAGCTGCTCGCCCGGTCGATCATCGTATTCTGCACCTTCCTTCCCCTCTTCGCCGTCAGGGAGCTTCATGTCGTGCTGGGCCCGGGGAAACTCCACGCGCTGTTTTTCGCCCCCAGAGCCGCCGCCAATCCAGACCTCGCCACCAAAGACTGACCAAAAACCTTGTCAAGCCCCAAATCGGCCTATCCCATTCCCTACCAGTAACATACGAGGTGCATAGTAATTTCTCTCAATCCTCTATAATTAAGTCAGAGATCAAAAGGAGAGCCCCGGCACACCCCGGGGCTTTTCTTCTGATATCCGAACCTCGGCAAGGAAGTCCAGGCATAAGTCTAATTTTATGAATACTTTGCACAATTAAGTACGGGGGAGGGGGATCCTCCACCCAGCCAAATAAGGGGATCTACTGACCGACATTCCCGCGCAAGGGCTGCAATTCCTGATCGAACATAGTAGCCAGATCCTGTGCCACCCCCACACTCTTAGGGTTCGTATAAACTCCCAGCTGCCCTTTCAACTCCACATCCGTTTTTTTCTCCCTCGTCTCCTGCACGCAGGGCGTTCCAGTGACGTAAGAAGCGGTAAATCCGATCGTCCGCTTTCCGATCGTCTGCTCCTGAATCACCACATGCAGCGCGATATCGGCCGCAGCGGGTGTATCGACAAGCTCCACTCCGGCAAGTCCGCTAATCTTCTGTTGGATCTGGCTCACTACCTCTTGTGAGGCATCTTGTCCCGCGACCTTCAGCAGTACATGCACCTTGCCCGGAGTAGCTGACCCACCCGCACAAGTCAGCATAGCCTTCTTCGGATCAGGCTTAGCTAAAGTCAACACGGCTGCCAACTGAGCCTTGGTCAGTTTGCTCAATCCCGTCGCTGCAAACCCGCTGGCCGAAATTCCCAGCGTCTGCTGCACCTCCGGCGTCCACTGTGCCATGGCAGTCTTTGCAGAACTCTTCGACTTGGCCGGAGTCTGCTGCGCCAAACCCATTCCGCTCGTAAGCAAAATCCCCGCAAGACCAGCCCACAAGATGACCCGTTTCTTCACACACACCTCCATCGCAACCAGTAAAAGCATTTGATGCTGAACAATCAGAAGTCGAACAAAGCTATATCTTCCAAGGGTAAGCCCGATTCCACACCGTCCGGATTGGCGAGCGCAAATATGCGCCTCCAACCGCAACCAAGTCGCCAACAACCCGCCGGCAGCATCCAACACCTATGGCGACCTCCACCATCGCGCACCCCATCCGCACTCTGCGCGAGCATGTCACGGCCCTCGAAGCCGCCATCACCCTCTGCTTCGCCGAACCGGCCCCAAAACCCGTCCACCGCCTACGCACGAGTACCCGTCGGATCGAAGCACAACTCATGCTGCTCGAACTCCTGCCCGCGTTACCGCCACACGAAAAGGACACCCGCAAAGCCCGCCGTCTGCTCAGAAAACTCCGCCGCGCCGCCGGGCAGGTCCGCGACATCGACGTCCAAAGCGATCTCATCGCCGCAGAGACACCCGAAGACGCTCCCAAATCCATCCAGAAAAAATCCCGTCAGCTTCGCGAAGCCCTCGAAAGACAACGCACCGCCGCAGCGCAGCGCCTTATCCAAATCCTAAAGAAGCATCAGGCCAAACTGGCTCTTACACTCGAGTCGCTTCTAGCCACGCTCGCCCCTGCCGAACCCCTCACCCTCGCCCCAACCCAGCTCTCCGCGCTCATCCATAGCTGGTTCACCCAGAACATGCCCAACGAACCTGTATCCGATCCCGACGACCCGGAGCACCTCCACGCAATCCGCAAGACTGCGAAGCTTGCCCGCTACCTCGCCGAGAACGCACCAAAGTCAGCCCGCACCCCGCGCAAACTGGCTCGCACCTTCGAGTCCGTCCAGCAAGCCGGAGGAGACTGGCACGACTGGCTCATCCTATCGACCATCGCCCGCGACGAACTCGGCAAATCGTCCCCACTCACCGAATCCTTCGCCAAGAAATGCCAGTCCGCATTGCGCACCTATCGCAAACGACTGGAGGCGCTTCCCGCCTAGGACTCTTCCGCACTCTTCGCGCGCACCACCGCTACCTTTGCCTCGCGCTTAGCGTTCGCCATCTGGCGCATCTGCAGCATCGATCTTTTCAACCGCCGCAGTGACTTTCGCGCCCACGCATACTCCGGAGCCAGCACCACCAGCCCAGCCAACACAAGAGGAATCCCCGGAGCTACTGGCAGCGCGCACGCCGCCATCCCGAGGATCAACAGAGACCACCCACCGGCCTTACGGATCCATTTGGGATAACGAAGCTTCAATTTAGCGCGACGATAGGTTCCACCACCAATCGCGGGAGGGCTTCCGAACAATCCAAAATATCCCAATCTGACCATGAGGCCGGAATGAGTCAACTACGTCTCCTCATCTTCGATGGCAGTCGTCAACCCTTCCCGCTATCTGCCCTTCACTGCGGCGGCACGTCCGCTGGCATGATGGCACCTGCCCTTACCCATCGCTCCACGGTGGCGATATCTGCATCCGACAGCTTCGCCTTTGGCGGCATCGGCCCCGGATTGTTCTGCGGCCCCTCGTGCCGGATCAGCCGCACAAGCAGGCTCTTCGCTGGATCGCCCGGCACCAGCACCGCCCCATCGTGTCCGCCCTTCATCATTCCTGCGCGGGTGGCAATATTCAAGCCGCCGCGATGATTCATTCCGCCGTGGCACCGGTAGCAGTTTGCCTGAAAGATGGGTCGCACTTTGATTGTATAAAACTCTGGCCTGGCCGCCTCATCCTGTCCTGCTGCCTGCGCGGTGGCGACCCGTAAACTCAATGCCATCAATGATGCAGCTGCTATTCCCCACCCGGCGACCAACCCCTTCATGCACCCTCCTATTAATCGAAGAGTATACGGAACCCGCCTGATTACTTACACTATCCATAGACCCTCACTAAGGTAGAAGATGCTCTGGCGTTCCGCGCCTCTTGAAATCATGATGCGTTCAAACGCCCCCATCACGGCCACACTGGCGCTTGCGGCTTTGTATCTATTGCCCGCCGCGTTGTTCGCCAAGCCAGCGGCGCATCATCCCGCACATAAGACGGCAACCGTCACATCGCCCACTACAAAGAAGCGCGCCCATAAGCCGGCTGACGGTCAGGCTGATGCACCCGCTCCTGCGACCCCGAACAAGCACACCACCAAGCGGCGCAAGCATCATCCTCAGCAGGAAGAGACGGCCGATCCGCCGATCATCAATCGCGCCGCGCGCACCCCGCCATCAACTCAGCGATCTACCCTCGCCGCCGCAGACTCTGCCCCGCGTAAGGCTACCTCCGCTGACTTCCTTCGGGCCGCTGGTCAACAGGAACCTCAGGACATCCCCCAGCCTATCGTTGCAAGTTCAACCGCTAGCGGCGAAGATACTCGACCCGCTCCCGTGCCTACCTCGGCCAGACCTCCCGCTGCCAGGCCGGCCTCGGTGATCAGCGTGGCCCGCGGCGCCACCGCAGAGAGACCGCAGCTTGAAAGCGTCGAGGAGGCCGCTGCGACGCCGGTTATCCTACCTCCGCTGTACAACAAGCGGGGCCGCCTTATCGTACCCGCGCCGCTCAAAGGTTCGCACGAAATCCTTCTGCGCCAGAACCAGGTCGCCGACCGCGACGGACTCGACCGTATTCGCGACGATGACGATCTGGCGGACATGCGCGAAAAAAACCTACTCGTCGCCATCCCCAGCAGCGGCTCGCTTCAGGTCGATGAGCGTCTCCCTGCCAATCGCCGTTATTGCCGACCCTGGACCGCACAGTTTCTTGCCACGATGTCTCGCACTTACTACGCCCGCTTTCACAGGCCGCTTCAGGTCAACTCTGCTGTCCGCACCGTCGAGTTTCAGCAGCGGCTCCTGCACACGAACGGCAACGCCGCTCCAGCCGAGGGCGAGACCGCATCGCCACACCTTACCGGCCAGGCCATCGATATCGCCAAGCACGGCCTTTCGCTTACCGAGATCGCCTGGATGCGTGGATACCTGCTTCCGCTCGTACAGCAAGGCAAAGTCGATGTTGAAGAGGAGTTCCAGCAGTCCTGCTTCCACATCAGCGTTTATAAGAAATATCTGCCTTCCTCAACGGCCCCCAACCGCAGCATCGCCGCGACTCATGGAAGCGGAACATCTGCTCTCGCCTCTGCGATACGCTAATCGCTGCTTCGATTGTTATCCGCAGGGATATGCTGTTGCCGCTGCTCTTGCCGTTGTCTCGCCTCAAACAGCCCCAAAAGATCGGGTGCCCCATTCATGCAGTCTCATCGCATGAGTGGGAATGTAAAACCTTTCCCCACCTTCGCCGTTGTTTGTTCTTGCTGTCACCCCCAGCGCTAGAGCGGCTCGCGCGTTCCTGATGTCCAGCTCTTGAAGGCTGCATCCAGCGCTCGCATGTTGTGGACACCATCTTCACCCGTCGCCCGGAATGTGCCCTCACCACGCAATGCCAGCGCAAAGCTATCCAACATCCGCGTATAACCATCGCCGTTGTCCCGCGTAACGGTCTCGATCAATTCGCCGCCTCGCCACAGCTCAAGTTTCACGGGGCGGTCGACAGTGAGACCATTCTCAGCGACCAATACGCCATCGCTTCCGGTAATCTCGACCAGCGTGCGATACGGTGCGCGGGCGGTCGCCGTCACATTCGCGTAGACCCCACCGGTCATCTCCAGTTGCAGCGAAGCAAGCGCCTCTACCGGACCGGAAGACTCGTCCTTACGGGCCAGCGTGCTCACGCTTCGCAGATCCTCGCCGAGCACGAACCGCAGCGCGTCGATGCAGTGCACTCCTACGTCCGCGATAGGGCCGCCGCACGCCAGACTCGGATCGGTAATCCACTTTCGGGGGGCCTTTGACGCAGGATATGCATACTGCGCATGTGCAAGCTGTGGCTCGCCGATGCGCCCTGCCTCGATCTGATCCTTCATCCACTCGAGCGTATGGTTGTAGCGAAAGTTCTGCGCCACTCCGAACAGCAATCCAGCCGATGCGGCAGCCGTAACCATCTCCTCCGCTTCAGCAGCGTTCATCGACAGCGGCTTCTCACACAACACAGCCTTGCCGTGTCGGAGCGCCAGCAGCGTGTCATCCTTGTGCATCGCATCCGGCGACGTAATGAAGACCACGTCAACCTCAGGCGATGAGCACAGAGCCTCTGTCGAAGGAAAGCAGTGCGCGATTCCATATTCGGCGCAGTTCTTCGCAGCAGCCGCCTGATCGCGGCGCCACATCCCGGTCAGGGTTGCGCCTTCGCATTTGGCAAAGGCGGGCAGTAGCCTGCGCACTGCATGATGGCCGAAGCCAAGGATCGCAAAGCGGACAGGCGTCTGTGCCACGCGGACTCTCCCGATGGTTGAGTGTTAGTGTGCGTCGTTCTTGAAGATCTGTTCGGCGAAGAAGTTCTCGATCTTTGCCTGATCGTGCAGCATCTCCAGGTAAGCGCTCTTCAGCAACTGCGACCGCCCATCGTGCAACTGCTGGCGAATCGCCTGTTGCACTCGCGGATCGCTCAGCTCGCGCTGTCCGGCCGGCTCTTGCGACACCAGCTTGTAGATCGCATATCCCGCTGGCTTCTTCGTCTGCGCGTCGAGTAGTGGCAGAATCTCGGTGATCTGACCGGGCTTGAGCTTTGTGACCGCCGCATAGATCGCCGGGTCGGAGTGCATCTGCGACTCCCCGACAAACCCGATGTCCCCACCGCTCGAGGCCGTCTCAGGATTCTCCGAGAAGTTCATCGCCACGGATCCAAAGTCCTCGCCGCTGTCCAGCCGGTTCTTCAGTGCCTGGATCTTCTTTTTCGCCTCGACATCGTTCGTGGCCTTGCTGTTTTGCAGGTTGCCCGGCTGCGCCGAAGGAACACTCGTCACCTGGATCTGCGCCAGGCGGTACTGCGTCTCGCGCAAATTGAACTCGGCCTTGTGCTGGTTGTAGTAGTTCGTCACATCGGCATCGGTAACTGTGATCTTGGAGTTAATCTCCTTGTTCAACAGCTTGTCGATGGTCAGCGACCGCCGCAGCTCATGCTTCACATCGTCGAGCGTGTGATTGCTGGCCTTCAGCTTCTGGTCGAACTGCTCTTCCGAGTACGGAGCCTTCATCTCGGCCAGCTTCGCATCCACCTCTTCGTTGGTGGCCGTCAGGTTCATCTTAGCGGCGCGCTGCTCCACGATCTCTTCGTCGACCAGGCTTCGCAGCACATTCAACCGCAGCGAATCGGCCTGCTCGGAGGTCGGCTGCTGTTGCTGCTGCTGCGCATCGCCGAGCTGTGCCGTATAGGCCTTGTCCATATCGGCGCGCATGATGGCCTTGCCGTTCACCGTGGCGACGACATCAACGTTATGCGTTCGATTGCACCCGGCAACAGGCAGCAGGCCCGCGATGACCAGCAAAGCGGTCGAGACCGGAGCGGAGTACAGCGAGCCTCGGCGGAACGAGCCCACAGTCGAGGGAAGGGTATTTTCAGTCAAACATTTCGTCACGTCTAAACTCTCCTGCATCGTGCTAGCTGCCGGGCTTCGCCGGAGGCGCCGTCGAGGGCGCCGGGGTCGGTGAAGGTACTGGCGGTGGCGGCGGCGTTTGGCCAGAAGCCGTCAGGGCATTGTCAATCATCTTGTACACATACTCAAGCGGAACCGCACCCTCAAGCTTCGCCCCGTTGATGAACAGCGCCGGGGTCGAGTCGATTCCCAGCGCCTCGGCCTCCTTTACGGAAGCCTTTACGGCTGAGTCGTCCTGCTTGGCAATGCAGGCGTTCAGAGCGGTCATATCGACCTTCTGGCGCTTGGCTTCATCGCGGGTCAGCGTATCAAGCGTGTCGTTGGCCTTGGCCAGACTCTTCTCTTCGCCACCCAATACGCTGGCATGGCTGTGGATGTAGTCCACCAGATTCCAATAGCCTGTGGTGCTCTGCGCCGCCAGACAGTTGGCGTTGATCGCCGCGCGCATCGCCCAGGGGTGCTGGTCGAGCGGGAAGTCCCGGTATACGATCCGCACCTGGTCCTTGTACCGGTCCAGCAGCGCCGGAAACAACTGCGCGTGCATCTTCGCGCAGTACGGGCACTCCAGGTCGTCGAAGCCAACAATGAGCACCGGTGCATTCGCCGGACCACCGCGCGCTGGACGATTCGCCCCGCTCACCATCTCCTTCGGGTCCTGGCTGATGTCGAATTTGGTGAACTGCGCTAGGGTCTTGCCATCCTGCGACAGCAGGAACCGGAGCGGTTTGCTCGCCTGCCCTTCTGTCGTAAAGGTCACGATAATCTCGTCGTAGCCCGGCACATCGCTCTTGGTCCGCGGGCTGATATGGATGTCGTAGTTTGGCGGAACATTCGTCTTCGCCCGGATCAGCACCTCGACGCGCCGCGTCATCTCAGGTGACAGCCCCTGCCCGCTCTGCGCAGGCGTCTGTGCGTGGCAGCCAAGGGGCGCCAACGTAAGGGCAAAAAGAAGAGGACGAATCAGCTTACGACCAGTAAACACAATACCTCGATTATCTCATGCGACGGATTACATCCCGCCGCCCGGACTGCTCAAACACAGCTTCGGCGGTGCTCAGAAAAGCCGTTCCGCCTTGCGCAAATTCCCCGCCGTGCCAATATTCACCAGCGTGAAATTGAAGCGCTCTACACTCTCGTTTCGTACTGAACCGAGCTCGTACTTTCGATACTCCACGCTGAACCCGCAGCAATCCCAGTTATACGAGAACTGCAGCGCCGCGTACTGCAGCGAGCTCATGCGTAAATCGACCCCCACATTCGCCGCAACACTCAGACCGCTCTTCGTAGGGGCTCCATACCCCAGCAGAACACGCAACTGGTTGAAGTTCGACACAGACGAGCTGACCCCTTCTGTGTAGAACCGCCCCGGCGCATTCAGCCGCGCATAGCTAAACCCCGCAAAGGTGTTCCCTTCGTGCAAGTCGACCAGCACATTGTTAGACGTAAATTTCTTTGCGCCGGTATCAAGGTCGAAGTCCCATTCGGCGTCCAGCTTGGAGGATGGATGCACCCGTAACCGTGAGATTAGCGGCGAGATCTCACGCGGTTCCGTAAGAAACGCGATCCCCGACAGCGCCAGCGTCGTATCGAAGATGTTGCGCCGACCGTTGATAACCGCGCCTCCGAATGAGCTATCGAAAAAATACTTCTGAGTAAGCCGCCAACTAATCAGCTCACGCCCGCCGCATCCGGTCGAAGGCGGCTCACCGCCGCCCATGTCCGCATCGCCGTACTGCTCACTGTCCTGCTGAGCATCGCCCTCCGGCGTCTTACATGGCTTGTTCTTTGGCTTGCGTACGAACAGCCGCTGCGTCGCCCCATACTCCAGCTCATTCGTATTGCTCACGATGTCTACATCATCAAAGCGCAGTACCTTCAGGAAGTCCGTGCCGATCCCCGTGACATAGTGATACGTGACCTCCGGCTCGACCGTGTGCCTCACCTCCGAGCCGAAGAGCTTCTCCACTAGCTTCGAGTCAAATGTCCGCTCGATGACTGGAGGCCGCGCCTCAAACCCGAGTTCCAGGTCTGAGCGATTCACCGCCTGCCCGCTCTCTTTTGGCGGCCCTGGTGTATACGGCACTATACGGCTGCGGCTGTAGATCGTCTCGCGCACTCCGATCGAGGGCCGGAAGCGCCATCCATCCGCCGATAGCGGCAGCGCTAGCTCCGGATACAGATCGAACCGGTTCGTCAGTCCCGCCGTGGCAAAGTTCGGCTGTACCCGCTTCAATCCGGCAATCGAACTCTCTACGTTCCACTGCAGGTCCGTTGTGCCCAGCCTGTGCTCTGTCGTCGCCAGTTCCAGTGCCGGCGCATGGAATATCCTGACCTGCTCCTCAGGCGTAGTGGCCGTTGCTGCAGCCTTCAACCCTTGGTAGCGATCCGCGAGCAGAGATGTCATGTATCCCTCCGCCTGATGCACCCCATACGCAAAGGAGAGAATATCCGTCGAGACCGCCTGATTGAAGTTCTCCGTGAACGCCTGCCGGTAGGCATACGAGCTCAGATACTCCATATCCGCCACCACTCGCGTCTCCGGAGAGAAATCGTACCTCCCGGCGAAGGTCACATCCTCACCGCCCTGATTCACATACTGCCCGGCACTGTTAAAGTAACCGCGATCCAACAGCCCGCTGTAATGTCCCTTCGCAAAGTTACTGTCCAGCCCGCGATACCGGTACGTCCCCGATTGCTCCCATCCGCGCCGAGAAAAGTACTGCGCTCCCACCGTCAGATCCGAGCTTCGATTAATGGCCCAGTAAAACTGCTCGCCCAAAACCAGTCCCTTGGTCGACGAGTTGCTTATCTCAGGGATCAGAACGCCGCTCTGCCGGCTCCCCGTATCCACCGGATGCGTCACGTATGGCAGATACAGCAGCGGCACATTCACTAACCGGAACACACTGTGGCTCGCGCGTGCCTTTTCGCTGTCTACACTGAATTTTCCTGCATAGAGCTGCCAATCCGGACGCGGAAGCTGGCACGACGTCACCGTCCCGTCATATACCTCATACTCCTGCGGTCCCGTCTTCACCACCATGCGCCCCGTAAACAGCAAGGGATTGTTATTCGTATAGAACGTTCTATGCGCGACCGTCTTCCGTCCCACGGACCCGGTTACATCGTAGAACCGCCCCGTCTGCGTCCTCAGGTTCATCTCCCCGTGACTTGCCGTGATGACCTCGTTGTTCGCCCCGCCGCTGGCCTTCAGATGCCCCGTCGCCGTCAGCTCACCCGTCGCTTCGTCATACTCGATGTGGTCAGCCTCAACCCTCCGGTCGCGAAACGTCACCACGACGTTTCCGTCCAGCACCAGCCGGTTGCCAATCCTCGACTGTGTATCAGCCTCCGCCACCAGCGTTGTCGTATCTTCGGCTGGCGGGAGCATCACGGCTTCGGGAAACTTCGCCTGCAACTGCGCTGCGTCCGGACCATCCGGCAGCGCAGCCGCCGCACTCGCAACAGGGGTTGCCTGATTCGACACCTCCTGCGCCCCCAACTGTGGATGACTTGCCGCAACCAGCGTGATAGTTATCAAGAGGTAAACGGTCTTCAGGACGCCGACGATTTGGTTCCCGCAGCAAGTCAGACCATGCGAGACCAGCCAGCGTTGTCGTTGGGCCCTCACATCTTGTTCATTCGGCTCGAGGCTTGTCAGAAGTACCACTCTTTGAGGCTAAACGATTTCACGGAAGCGAGTTTAGGTTTGAGCACCATGAGTTCCGCACAACTGGACATACTCCCGCTAGACGAAGCTTCCAGCCAGATGGAAGGAGCCACCCCGTTCGCTCTCAAGGAGCAGGTTGCCGAGCGTCTCGCCGCCCATCGCGCCCGCCGCACCCATACTCCCGGCAGCACCCCCACACCGATCACCCCAGCCGCGCCCGCCAAGTCCCGTTCCTCCCGTATCGCCGCTGCCGTAGCCGAGCGCTACGCCCACTCCCAAAGCTATCGCGCCTTCCTCGCCGAAGAAGCCGAGCGCGCCATCCGCCAGGCCAAGGCTGCCGCCGAGATCGCCGCCCTCAACGCCCGCGCCGTCGCCGAGGCCCAAAACCAGCTCCTATTCGAGCTCGACCAGCTCACCGCCGAAGCGCCTGCACCGGCCCCGGTCCTCGTTCCCACGCCAATCTCTCCTCCAGAAGCCGCGCCCGAATCACCGGCCCTCACCATCACTGAGGTTCCCACCCAAACCGCCTCCCCTATCTTTACCGTCCGCCTCTACGAAGACGCAGCTCACCCCATCGTCTCCGAACCCTTCGCCATTGCTCATCCTCTTCACAAGCCCGCGCCGCGGCTCGACGAAGCCGAAGGCCTCGCGCTTGACGAAGAGATTGCCTTCCGCCAGTCTCCCGTCTTCGAGCCTGCCACGCCCCCCATCGACATTCCTGCGAACCTCATCGAGTTCCCCCGACAGCTCGTCGCCCCCCGCAAGGCCCGCCCGCGACTCGCCGAAGGCCCTCTGCGCGAAGACGCCGCCACTCACACTCCCGACCCCGCACAACTCCGCATCTTCGAGGTCGAGCCCACTCAGATCTCCAGCGCGCCCGCCGTCGAATCCGCTGCACCCGAGTGGTCCTCCATCATGCTCGGCGCCCTCCCCGCCGCCGCTCCGATTGAGACCCCCGAAGCCCCCTTCAACCCGGTCCTTCCCCTCATGACGGCGCCGCTACGCCTCCGCCTCATGGCCACCATCGTCGACATCTGCATCGTCACCGCCGGGCTGCTCGCCTTTATCACCGCCTTCGCCCTCACCGCGGGCAAGCTCCTCGAAAGATTTCCCGCAGCTCATGCCTCCAGCCACATGCCCCCGCAATTCGCTGCCATCGCGACATTGACTGTCTTCGCATTTCTCTACCTCGTCTATCAGACCCTCTTCTTCACCTTCTCGGAAGCCACCCCCGGCATGCGTTTCGCCCGCATCGGCCTCTGCACCTTCTCCGACGAAAACCCAACCCGTGCCGCCATGCGCCGTCGTCTCGTCGCCTGCCTGCTCTCCGCCTGTCCCCTCGGCATAGGCTTCCTCTGGGCCTTCCTCGACGACGACCGCCTGGGCTGGCATGACCGCATCTCCCGCATGTACCAGCGCAGCTACTAGCCCACACAACCTTTCCCCGTTGCATTTGCTATTGCATCTGCATTTGCGTGCATGTGCCGTTGCTTTTGCATTTGTCGTTGCCTTTCTGGTTGTCATCCCGTAGGGATCTGCTTTTGCTTTGCTCCCGGCAAGGTAACCAGCATTCCCTTGCCTTTCAATCCACATTCATCCGTGAGAATCCGCGGTCGCAGCCTTGAATCGGTGTCATCGGTGCAAATCGGTGTTAAGCCTTTGCCCAAATGAAAAAGGACCCACCGAAGCAGGTCCCTCTCAAAAACGATCCAGCCTAGAACGTCGTGCTGACCGTCAACCGGAATGTCTTACGCGGTTCACGCAGAACATAGTCCGCACCATAGAGCTGGACTGCCTCCTGATACGTGAACTCGCCGGCGCCCGAGGTTGGGAAAAAGTTCCGGAACGTCGCGGCATCCGTCGCCAGCGCCTGCGGAACGCTCTTGTACAGACGAAGCGAGTTGTATGCGTAGTAAATACGGAACGGCGCATTTACGATCGGCAGAATCACCTGCAGCTCCGCACCGTTCGACATGCGCGGCACCCAGTTAGTACCCGGCACCGTCCTCAGCGGCTGTGGGAACTCAACCTGCTGGCCACCGAAGCATGCTCCATTGATGAACGTCGGGCAGCCATACAGCGGGCTTGCGATCTGCGACTGTCCCGCCACGCTCTGCCGCAACTGGTTCGGAAGCATATTGCCCGTCATATTGAAGTCCGTGAAGAACGCGAACGTCACCTGGTTCACAATCGGAATTCTGTACTCGACGTTCGCCGTCAAGCCCGTGTCACCGCCAATCGAGACCAGCCGGTACAGCGGCAAAGGAATCTGCACGTTACCAAGGCTCGGATTCGTCGGGTCACGCGGAACCGTCGTTCCATCCGGGTTTGTCAGGTTGAACAGCACTTTGTTCGGAATAAACGTGTACGGCGACGCCGAGCGCACATCGAAGCCGCGAATATCCGATTCACCACCGCCATAGATACGCTGCATCGGCGGAGCGACCTCACCCCCAAAGCCTGCGATGTGCAGTACCTGAACGCGGTACCCAAGCACATTGTGGCCCTCGCGGTTCACACGCAGTCCCTTCATCGGGTAGAACTGGCGGAAGCTCACCGCCGGCGAGACGTATTTCACATCTCCGCCCACGCCGGCAAACTGCACCGCAACGTTCAGATCCTTACCGCTATGTGGGCCAACGGGGCGGTCGATACTCGTGAACGAGAAGCTCGGCGTAAGCACCGAACTGACAATACCGTTCAACTGATTCAACCCTGCCACACCCGACCGGAACGCCAGCGTCTGGAAGACATTACGCGTATTGTCGTTGAACGTCGTTACCGACGACCGCGACAGCGCATACGAGACACCAACCCTGGTTACACCCGTATGCGCAAACAGGTGCCGCAACGGTGTACTCGCCGACAACGTGACGCCAGTCGTAGAAGTGTTGTAATTCGTCAGAAGAGAATTCTGCGCGTTCGTCAGGTTCTGGCTCTGCCCATTCGTAATCGAGTAGGCCTTCGCCGGGTTGTAGTCATACTTGCTCGTAAAGACCTGCACGCCCAGCGAAATTGGCTTGTTACGCAAATAGGGCTGCGTAAATCCGAAGGTCAGCCTGCGTGACAAGTCGCCGACGTTCGCCTCAACCGACAGCGTCTCGCCCAGGCCAAGGAAGTTGTTCGTCTCATAGTTCAAGCCGATAAACGTTCCCTGCAGACCGCTGATGCCGCCGTTCAGTCCGATCGAGTTCTTGCCCTTCTCCTTCAGCTTCAGGAGCAAGTCGACCGTCTGGTCGTCCGCATTCTGCCGACTCTCCGAGTCCTGCTCCACCTTCAGCGGCTCAAAGTAGTTCAGCTGGTTCAGCCGCAGAATCGAGAGCTCCCACAACCGGCTGTTATAGATCTGGCCCTCGTCCAGCAACAGTTCGCGCCGGATCACCTTGTCGCGCGTGATCGTATTACCCGTAAACTCAATGCGCGAGACATAGAACGGCTTGCCCTCATCGATATCGATATCCAGGAAGATCAGCTTCTTCGCTTCGTCGATGCGTGGCGTCGGCGTTCCCACAAAGTTGATAAACCCGCCTTCACCGTAGGCCTTCCGCAACTGCTCCAGACCTTTGCCGAACAGCGTCGCGTTGAAGAACTCGCCGTCCTTCTGCGCAAACTGCGCTCGTAGCGCCTTCGTATTCGGATAGTGCGTATTGCCCTTGAAGGTGATGCCGCCCAGCCTGTACCGCTCACCCTCTTCGACCGGCATCAGAATATCGATCCGCTTGCCCTTCGAAGGACGCAGCGTAAACGGATTGATCCCGCCCGCATCGCGGACATGTGTCGACGGCTCGCTCGTCAGCGCCTTGAAGTACCCACGGTCGCGATACGCCTGCCGAACCCGCTCCGTATCCTCATCCAGCTTGCTCGAGTCGAACGTCCGCGCAAACAGATTCTCAAAGATGATCGACCGCGGAATCCCGACCGGCCGCAGATTTTTCATCGCGCTGCGCAGCGTCCGATCGTTGACGTTATAGTTGCCGTCGAAGGCGATCTTGCCCACCTTCACTGTAGGCCCTTCCTTCACCGTGAAGGTAATGGACACGGCCGCCGGAGGAATCGTCTTCACCTCAGTCTTCACTGTGGCGAACTGGTGTCCGTGCTCGGCCAGCAATTCTCTTAGTACCACCTCGGCCCGCTTGATCTTGGTCGGGTCATACTGGCTCTCAACCGAAAGTCCAACCTTTTCTTTCTTCAGCCGCTCCAGAATGTCCGACTGCGAGACGGCATTCACGCCCTTGTAATTGATCTCGCGGATCGTAGGCTTCTCGCGAACGTAGATCACCAGCTGCACGCACTTCGGCGTATCCACTCGCTCGATTCGCACATCATCAAAATATCCGGTGTTCCACAGTGAGTTGAAGTCCCGCTCCACGACGAGAGGGTCATAAAGATCCCCTTGGTGTGAAAACAGCCGGGCAAGCACCGACTCCTTCGGAATGCGCCGATTCCCCACAACCTGCGGCTGGCACAGCACCTGGGCCGATCCCTGATCGGAGACAGCTGGAGCGGGCACCGCCTGGGCAAACATCGAAGGCACCCCAACAACAGCAAGGACAGCAATGGACGCGGCATAAGCGATGCGGGAGCGGCTGGAGCGCGTGCACACAGGTTTGGTCTTTCTCTTCAGGGAGCTTCCGCTCTCTCGATTCACGGTAAAGATACGCACACCCTCACTGCTCTAAATATCGCACCCCGAAAATTCCTGTAGGGGGAGTCTCGATTATATGGGAGCGCCCCCGCAGTTAGCGAGTTTACCCTTGGGTTCGTCGTTGCCAAACCCTTCCCTGACAGCACAAAACAGCGCCACTATGCCCCATAAAAGAGGCACCTCGCCTTCAAAAGGCCTTCTCTGTGCGGATTCCGCGCCAGGTCACGCGCTCACCCGCAGCACCCTGGCGAACACCCCGCTATCGACATTACCCCCGGTCAGCACTGTTCCCACCCGTCGCCCGCCAGTCGCACGATCCTTCAGCAATCCTGCCAATCCGACCGCTCCAGCACCCTCCGCCACATTGTGCGTATCGGCAAAGTAGATCCGCATCGCCTCCTCAACCTCATCGTCATCTACCTCGACGATGCGCTCCATCCCCGCTCGCAACACCGCAAGCGCCGACTCATCCGGTCTCCTGCACGAGACTCCATCCGCAATCCGTGTCGACACCGCATGCTCCACCACCCTCCCCGCCGCCAACGACAGACCCGTCGCCGGGGCCAGCTTCGACGTCACCCCCACCACCTTTGTCTTCAACCCCAGCGCATCCCGCACCGCAATCATCCCGCTGATCCCCGACCCCATCCCGATCGGCACATACACCGTATCCAGCTCCGGACACGCCGACAAAAACTCCAACGCATACGTCGCCACACCCGTCGTCAGCATCCGGTGATAACTCGGAACCCAGTGCCACCCGTTCGCCTTCTCCAGACTCGCCGCATGCTCCAGCGCCGCTTGAAAATCCTCGCCATGCACCACCAGCTCGGCACCCAGAGCCTGCATAGCCTTGTTCTTCTCTTCGCTATTGCCATGCGGAACCACAACCACAGCCCGAATCCCGCTCTTCGCCGCCGCCAGCGCAATCGACTGCCCATGATTTCCCCGCGTAGCCGATACCACCGTCGTCACCTCAGGCCTCTCCCGCCTGAGCCAGTCCATATACACCAGGCCACCGCGAATCTTGAACGCTCCCACCGGCGCATGATTCTCGTGCTTCACCCAGACCTCGCCCCCCGCCCGCGCATTGATCAGCGGCCATGTGTACTGTGGCGTTGCAGGCATCGTCCGATACACCAGCGTTGCAGCCTCCTGAAGCTCCCCCAACCCCGGCAACCCATCGATCATCGCGCACTCCTCCAGCGATCTGATGTCGCAGCCGAAGAAGCAGCTTCACCAACTCACTTATCTTCAATTATTGATCGAGTATCCAGGCAACGGTGTCCCGTTCAACTCCCAAACGCAATCTGCCCCAGCAGCACGACATTCAGCGTCACAATGATCCCCACCGCGACCCACCCAGCCACCCGAGTCCGCAGCGCACTCGTAAACGATCCCATCACCGCTTCCCGGTTCGTCAGCACCAGCAGCGGAACCAGCGCAAAAGGCAGCGCAAAGCTCAACACCACCTGCGACAAAATCAATATCTTCAGAGGATCCAATCCCACAGCAATCACCACCATCGCCGGAATGATCGTAATTAGCCGCCGCAAAAAGATCGAAAACTTAATATCCAGAAAGCCTTCAATAATTACCTGCCCCGCCATCACCCCCACGGTTGACGACGATAGCCCCGAGCACAACAATGCCACAGCAAACACAGTAGCCGACGCCGGGCCCAGCAGCGGCCCCAGCGTATGGTGCGCCCCTTCAATCGTCGTCACCGGCTCTCCCATGTTCGCGAACGCCACCGCCGCCATCACGATCATCGCCGAGTTGATCAGCCACGCCCCATTCATCGCTACAAACACATCAATCAGCTCAAACCGTAGATAGCTCCGCCGCCGCGAAAAACCCTCCCGCTTCGGCTGCATAATCAGTTCCTTCCGTCGCGGCTGCACCAGCGCTGAGTGCAGATACACCACATGCGGCATCACCGTCGCACCCAGCATTCCGACGGCGACATACAGGCTCCCATGAAAATCCTTCGGATCAAGCGTAGGCACCAGCGTATGGAACGCAGCCAGCTTCCAATCCGGATGCACCAGAAACATCTCAAACCCATAGCAAAGCCCGATGATCGCCACGAACGCCATGATCCCGCGCTCCAGCCACCTGAACCCCATCAGGTCTAGCGCCAGAATCACAAACACCAGCACCGCCGACACCAACGCCGAAGCAAACATCGTCCCCGTCCGCGTCCATCCATGCGCCAGCATCGCCGGACCCACCAGCAAATAGAACCCCAGCGCCGCTCCCAGAAACTCCGCCATATCGGTCGCAACCGCGGCAATCTCCGCCGCCACCCAAAGAAACAGCGTCATCGGTCGCGAAAAATGTTTCCGGCAATTCTGCGGCAGCGTATGCCCCGTAACAATCCCAAGCTTGGCCGAGAGGTACTGGATCAAAATCGCCATCGCATTCGACCACAGCAGCACCCACAGCAGCCGATATCCAAACCGGCTCCCACCCTCAATGTTCGTTGCGAAGTTGCCCGGATCGATATACGCGACCGAAGCCACGAACGCCGGACCGAAATAAGCCCACATCTCCTTGCGCCGAAACGTTGGGAGCAGGCTCTCTTCGCTGACTAAAACATTAGCCATGCCTAAATTCTAGCTTAGTGCTAAGATAAGTCAAGTCGCAGCCATGACAAATACTCTCGTGAAGCCGCTTCCTGAAGCAAAACCCACCACCTCTCCCACAGGTAGCGAAGCTGTCGACGACTACCTCAAAGCCATCTTCCAGCTAAGCGGCCCCGAAGAGCGTCAGGTCTCCAGCACCGAGATCGCCACCCACCTCGCCATCACCGCGGCATCCGTCACCAACATGCTGCAGAAGCTCGCCGCCGCACAGCCCCCCACGGTCCTTTACCAGAAGCACCACGGCGTAAAGCTCGCCAAAGCCGGAAAGAAGCGCGCCCTCGAGATTATCCGCCACCACCGCCTCATCGAGACCTTCCTCCACCAGATCCTCGACTACCCCTGGGACGAGGTCCACCAGGAAGCCGAGCGCCTCGAGCACTTCATCTCCGAGCGCTTCGAAGAGCGCATCGCCGCCAAGCTCGGTCACCCCGAGTTCGACCCCCACGGCCACGCCATCCCAGCCCTCGACGGCTCCCTGCCCGGCCCCGAGCCCCAGGCCCTCTCGCAACTCCGCCCCGGCCAGACCGCCAACGTCGCCAGCGTCTCCGACAAAGACCCCGAGATGCTCCGCTACCTCGCCACCCAGGGCATCCGCCCCGGAGTCGCCCTCACCCTCACCGAACGCCTACCCTTCCAGGGCGCCTACCAGGTCCGCGTCGGTCGCTCCCCAAAGCCGGCCCTGCTCAGCGAACACCTCGCCGACGCGATCTCCGTCAAACCAGCTGAATCGAAATGAAGCAGCTATCTGCGCTCCTCTTTTTCATCGATGCTAAGCGGACCGGCACCAAACTGAGTGAGTAGCAGCGCCGCTCCAAGCATCGATAGATTCTTGCTGAACATGGCCACTTGGACGCGATGCAGGGCAGGATCTCCCACTCTCCAAAAGGCGTGCATCACCAGCGTCACCGGTACGAGAAAGGCAACCAGCAGCCAGGCTCCCCATCTGGCTTTGTACCCAATAGCCACACTCAACCCGCCCAGGATGGCAATCACGCCCGACAACGGTACCAGGATGCCCGCCAAAGGTGTTCCGAGATCGGCTGCATGCTGGATACCTTCATGTGAGAAGTGCCGCGGCGCAGCGAAGATGAAGATCAGAACGAACAAAACGCGGCCGGCAAGAACGATGTAGCGCATTCTAAGTCCTCCCATTTTCTTCTGAAGAGCCAAAGGCAAACTTAGTAATATATTTATCACTAAGTCACGCCAAGCACAATGCTCTTTTTGGCTGCAAAGCAGTTATTGCTTTAGGGACACCCTGAATAAGTCCCGCCAAGTTCGTTTTGAAAGGGCGCGGCTTCAGCCGCGCCGTAAATAGCCAAGAAAAACTGGGCTTTAGCCCCTGAGGGAATTCTTCCCTTGTGAAGAATTTGTCGAGTTATGACACTTGTTCAGAGCTTGTTTAGAAGACTCGCAACCCGTTGCACCAACACCTCAACCATCACCTCTCGATCGAGGCCGAGGTACGACGGTTCTCCCTGCGCGATAGCGTCACACGAACGCTCCATCGTATAGATGTAAATCGCGTCTTCTTCACGGCTTTGATACTTGGTGTTCATCTTCGCTCGGAGCTCTGCCATCAGATCCAGCTGCCGGCGTCTCTGATCCCGATAAAACCGCGTGACGACTGCATCCGAGAAGACAAGCTCCAGCAACGAAGCACGCAGGCCGCGCCACCGGGTATGGAAGTCCAACTGAAGCTCCACCAGCCTTCGCGCCATCTCTTGCGGCTCAGCCCCGGAGGCGAGTTCGACCTGAAAAGCCTCCCATTCCGAGACGATCCAGCCTTCGTAAGCCGCAAGAAATATATCGCGCTTCTCTTTGAAGTGCTTATAAAACGTGCCCGGAGAGTACCCCGCCTCTTTGGCAATTCGGTTTGAATCCGTCCCATGGTAGCCAACACGATTGAAGAGCGTGGCCGCCGCGACGATCAGGCGTTGACGGGTCTGCGCAGGATCGCCACGCCGTGGCCGAGGCCCTCGAAGAAGCTTCTTTTCGCGATTCACCCCTGTAGTTTTCTTCAGCATCGGACTTAGCTTATTGACACAAGTATCATCTGATACTCACCATCAGATCCGGACAATGAGTCAATTTTGATGATCAAGTTTGCTCAGCCTTTGTTGAGGAAGTGCCGAAATCCGATTTATACCAGCCAGTGCGTCATCCGCAGCTCCTTCCACTTTGGCCTCCCCCAAGCATCATCTGCACCTTCTTCCACTTTGCCCTTCCCCGCGCGTCATCCTGAGCGAAGACGCGCGCTTTTGCGCGTCGAAGTCGAAGGACCCCGAAGCTTTACAATCACCACAACTCTTCAACCTTTCAACCACAACAGCCCAGGTATCTCCTGTGGCTGCCTGAGCTACTGGATAATCATCGGACTCAATTTTTGAATTGCTGAGAATCCATGCCTTTCGGTAACAGGCCATTGTCTGGTCCCTTATCAAGTCAGCAGACGTAGGTCGCCACCTGGTGCCCCATCTCGCATCCGTAGGACACTAAGGCGGGCTTGCAGATGCCATTCAGCCGGAACAATCTGTTATACAGTCCGTAATAACCGTCATGGCCGCAAACTCCACCTCTGTCGTCGCGACACCCAGCCTCGCCCGCACCCCTGTCATCTCCGGAACAGTCATCATCCTCGCCGTCGCCCTCGTCCGCATCATCCTTTACCTCTTCGCCGGCCCCAACTACGGCTATTTCCGCGACGAGCTCTACTACCTCGCATGCGGCGAGCATCCCGCCTGGGGCTACGTCGACCAGCCTCCCCTCATCGGTTGGACCGCCTGGCTCCTCGCCCACACTATCGGCACCTCCCTCTGGGCGCTCCGACTCCTGCCCGCCCTCTCCGGCGCCGCGACCATCATTCTCGCTGGCCTGCTCGCGCGCGCTCTCGGAGGCCACCGCTGGGCCATGTTCCTCGCCTCACTCGCCACCCTGATGGCCCCGATCCTGCTCGCCCTGTCGCACCTCTTCACCATGAACGCCTTCGATCCGCTCCTCTGGACCGCGATCGCCTTCCTCATCGTCCGCATCATTAAAGCAGACCCGCCAGCCAGCCGCGACCACCTCTGGCTAGCCGTCGGAGCCCTCACCGGCCTGACCATCCTCAACAAATACGCCGTCCTCTTTTGGCTAGCCGGACTCCTCGTCGGCATGGTCCTCACACCCCTCCGCCGTTCGTTCCGCACGCGCTGGTTCTGGGGAGCCTGCGCCATAGCAACCCTCATCGCCCTTCCCAACTTCCTCTGGGAATTGCGTCACCACTTCCCCTTCCTCGAACTGATGCGCAACGTCCGAGCCAGCGGCCGCGACATCCTCCTTCCACCCATCCCCTACCTCAAGGCCCAGGCCGAGATGCTCGGCTACATCGCAGCCATCCTCGTCGTCTTCGCACTTTTCTTCTTCTTCTCGAAACAAGGCCGCCCCTACCGAGCCCTCGGCTGGGCCTACCTCTTCTTCCTCGCCCAGATGATGCTCCTCCGCGGCAAGATGTACTACGTCGCACCCGTCTACCCCATGATCTTCGCCGCCGGAGCCGTCTGGATCGACCGCGTCACCCGCCGCCCCCTCTGGCTCTGGAGCAACCTCTGGATCAAGCCTCTCCTCGCCCTCGGCATCTTCGCCGTTGGAGCCATCTACGCCCCCACCATCATCCCCGTCCTCACCGTCCCGCACTTCCTCGCCTACGAGCACGCCCTCGGCATCGAGCAGCAAAAATTCGAGCACACCGCACCCAGCGTCCTCCCCCAGCTCTACGCCGACATGTTCGGCTGGGACGAGATGGCCCAGAAGGTCGCTGCCTACTACAACACCCTCTCCCCCGACGAGCAGCGCCGCACCGCCATCTTCGCCAACAACTACGGCTACGCCGGTGCCATCGACTTCTTCGGCCCCCGCTACGGCCTGCCCAAGTCCATCGGAGGCCACCAGTCCTACTGGCTCTGGGGCCCCCGCGACTACACTGGCGAGAGCATGATCGTCCTGGGCGAGGGTCACGAAGAGAACATGCAGACCAAGTGCGCCAGCTACACCATCATCGGCCACACCAACCACCCGCTCTCCCGCTCCGACGACTGGCTCCCCATCTACCACTGCCGAGGCTTCAAGTGGAACCTCCAGGAAGCCTGGCCCAAACTAAAAAGCTGGCGGTGAGGTCTTGTCGCTAGAGCTTTTGGATGGCTCCCAGGCGATGACACCTGCCACTCGGCGTGTCCCTATCGAATGCCATTTCGCGCCAGGCCGCTTCACGAATAAACTGTCCGAATCTGAACGCTCAGATTCATCTCCGGGCACTCTGGCAAGACCTTTCCCGCCCGCGGTGCTGACTTTGCTAGGCTTAGTCCGCGCAGAATCGGCAGCCTAATTGCTTCTGATCTTGGTTACGAATAGCTTCGCTCGGAAGGTGGAGGCGTCATGTTCACACTGCTCCAGGATATTTCGTTTGCGCTCCGGCAGCTCACCAAGCATCGCGTCTATGCCCTCACCGCAATTCTCTCCATGGCGCTAGGCATAGGAGCCACCACAGCCGTCTACAGCGTCCTCTACGGAGTCCTGATCGACCCCTACCCATATCGCAATGCCGATCGCATCGCTTTCATCACCATCGAGAACAAGCAAGGCCGCGACGGAGACATTCCCTTTACCCTCTCTGAACTCGACCAGCTTCGCCAGGCAAAATCGGTCGAAGACGTCTTAGCGCAGGGCGACGCAAGCATGGTCGCCACCGATGGCGATATACCGCAATCGGTCAAGGTGCTGGAGATGACCGGCAATGGCCTTCAATTCCTGGATGCACCTCCTCTGATGGGCCGATTCTTCACCGCGGCCGAAGCTCCCGCCGGTGTTGCCCCTCCTCCTGTAGCCGTCATCAGCTACCCGTTCTGGAAGACTCACTTCGCCTCCAGTCCTGACGTCCTCGGCAAGGTCCTCGAACTCAACCACCAGAGATACACCGTCATCGGCGTCGCCGGCCCACGCTTCACCTGGCATGATTCCGAGGTGTACGTGCCCATGCCCGCAGGCGGGGATCCCAAGAGCCGCTTCCAGACGGTCATACGCCTCCGCCCTGGAGTCTCGACCGATGCTGCTGCCGGTGAACTGACCAGCTTCGTGCAACAGGTTGGCCACACTGAACCATCGCTCCTGCCGCGCGACGGCTATCGCATCAAGGTTGAAAGCCTTAACGACTGGATACTCGGCCAGTTCAAGGGCACCTTGATTCTGCTCTTTGTCGCCGTCGCCCTCCTGCTTCTTATCGGCTGCGGCAACGTCTCCATCCTGATGCTCGCCCGTGGAACCGCTCGCCTGCAGGAGCTCGCAACTCGCGTCGCCCTCGGAGCCTCCCGCCGCCGCATCGTGCAGCAGCTGCTCACCGAGGCCGTTATCCTGTCGGTTATCGGCGGCGTGCTTGGCATGAGCTTTGCCTATGCCGCCATACGCCTCATCACCGGCTTGATCCCTCAGTACTCCATCCCACATGAAGTACTCATCAGTCTGAACACACCGGTTCTTCTCTTCAGCACCGCTGTCTCGGTCGCCATTGGAATCCTCGCCGGACTCTCTCCCGCCTTGCAGTTTTCGAGTCCCCACATCAGCCAGATGGTTCAGTCCGCCGGCTCGCGCAGCACAACTTCTCATGGGGCGCGAACCCGCACGGCGCTCATCGTCGGACAGGTCGCGCTCACCGTCCTGATGCTCGCCGGTGCAGGTGCCGCCATGCGCAACTTCCTCGAGGCCTACGCCGCCCAGCTCGGCTTCGATTCGCATCACCTACTCCTGCTCCAAATCAACCTCCCGGAGAAGTCCTTCCCAACCTGGCAGGAGAGGGTGAACTACTACGACGCACTCATCGAGAAGATCAAAGCCACACCCGGCGTGACCAGCGCCTCTAACTCCGTAGTAGGCATTCCGCCCTCCAGTAACTGGCGCCAGCCTGTACAAATCGTCGGCGGCGCTTTCGATCCGAGCCGCAAAAGCGGAGTCAATCTAGTTGGCTCGGAATACTTCTCCGTCCTCCGCATCCCAGTCCTGCAAGGACGCACCCTCACGCGCGAGGAGGTCCTTCGCGGAGCGCACCTCGCCGTAATCAGCAAAACCTTCGCCCAACGCTACTTCCCTGACTCTGATCCCATCGGAAGACAGATACTCCCCACCGAGCTGTCGCAGGTTCCGTCTACCCTGCTTCGCGCACCAAACATGGACCAGCCCTACCAGGTCATCGGCGTAGTCGGCGATGTGCGCAACGACGGCTTGCACCTTCCCATCCTTCCTCAGGCCTATATCCCATCGTCCATCCTCGCCACCCCCGGCACAGGCATTCTGATTCGCACCACCGGCAATCCTACCGCGCTTCTCCACGTCATCAGCACCAATATCCGCGCCCTCAATCAAAATCAGGCAGTCAGCTTCGCCTATTCGATGGACGAGTATCTTTCCCTGTTCACCTGGTCGCATGAGCGCTTCATCGCAGTCCTCTTCGCCGTCTTTTCCTTCGTAGCTCTCGGTCTCGCCGCCATCGGTCTCGCCAGCGTTGTGGCCTACTCTGTGGAGCAGCGAACCCGCGAATTTGGCGTTCGCATGGCCCTCGGTGCCCCGCAGTGGAATATTCTCCTGCTCACCCTGGCCTCGACCGCTCGAACCACCGGCATGGGACTCATCCTCGGCATTCTCCTCAGCATCGGCCTCAGCGACGCCGTCCATCGCTGGACCCAGAGCAGTTTGCGCGACGCCTCCGTCCTCGCAATCATCGCAGGAGTATTCCTCTTCGCCTCGGCCGCAGCATGCCTCCTGCCCGCGCGAAGAGCAACGCGTATCGATCCCATGGTCGCTCTCCGGGACAGCTAATAGAGTGGCTTCCATGGGCATCCGCGAAAGCTCCACCTTACGCGAAAGCCCCTGTTCTAGCGGCTACTGGTGTTGAGAAATCGACGGGTCAGGAGACACCTTCCCGAAAATGCTACGCTGAAAGTCTATGAAGGTCCTTGTAATTGGAGGCGGCGGCCGCGAGCACGCCATAGTCTGGTCCCTGCGCCACTCCCCCCGTGTCACTGAAGTCATCGCCGCGCCCGGCAACGGAGGCATCGCCCAGATCGCCCGCTGCGTCCCCGTCGACGTCAACAGCCTCCAGTCCCTCCTCGACGTCGTCGTACGCGAGAACCCTGATCTCACCGTCATCGGCCCCGAGGTTCCGCTCGCCCTCGGCATCGTCGACAAGCTTGTCGCCCACGACTACCGCGTCTTCGGCCCCACCCAGGCCGCCGCCCGCCTCGAGTCCTCCAAGGCCTTCGCGAAGGACTTCATGCAGCGCCACGAAATCCCCACCGCCGCTTACGCCCTCTGCACCTCGCTCGACCAGGTCCGCCAGCAACTACACCACTTCGCCACCCCCGTCGTCGTCAAAGCATCCGGCCTCGCCGCCGGCAAAGGCGTCGTCATCTGCAACACTCACGCCGAAGCCGAGTCCACCGCCGCCGAGATCTTCTCCGGCGCCCTCCTCGGCACTGCCGACACCGAGATCGTCCTCGAAGAGTTCCTCACCGGCGATGAGCTCTCGTTCTTCGCTCTCTGCGACGGCGCAACCGCCGTCCCCATCGCCGCCGCCCAGGACCACAAGCGCATTGGCGAAGGCGACACCGGCCCCAACACCGGCGGCATGGGCGCCTACTCCACCGACGACCTCGTCACCCCCGAGCTTCGCCAGTGGATCATCGACAGCGTCGCCCAGAAGGTCGTCACCGGCATGGCCAAGGAGGGCAACCCCTTCCGCGGAATCCTCTTCATCGGCCTCATGATGGCCCCCAGCGGCCCTATGGTCCTCGAGTTCAACACCCGCTTCGGCGACCCCGAGACCCAGGCCATCCTCGTCCGTCTCGAGACCGACATCCTCGACCTCTTCAACGCCTCCATCGACGGCACCGCCCACAAGCTCACCATCAAGATGCTCCCCGGAGCCAGCGCCTGCGTCATCGCCGCCAGCGCCGGATACCCTGGCAAGTACACCTCCGGCCTCCCCATCAAAGGCCTCGGCGACGACCCGGCCGCACCCACCGACCCCGACGTAGTCGTCTTCCACTCCGGCACAACCCTGAAAGATGGCCGTCTGCTAACCGCAGGAGGCCGCGTACTCACCATCACCAGCCACGCAGCTAACCTGCAAAATTCACTGGAAAAGGCCTACAACCAGCTCAAAAAAATCTCCTTCGAAGGCATGCAATTCCGTCGCGACATAGGCCACCGAGCCCTCCGCACCTAGGGCTCGAGAACCAACTCGCATACCCCCGAATGACAGTTCAAAATCCCGGTCCGAACAAGATTCGCATTGGACCCTGCAGGCCAGAACCCTGCAAACCGTGCTTTTTTCACTCTCTCTGCCCCGCCCTCTAATTCCTTAAGCCCCATCGCCTCAGCTCGCTTGATCCCGCCTTCGCTCAAGAGCAATCGGTACTCCGCTGTGCCATTCAGCCCGTTCGCTGGCCCAAGAGAAATTGTCCGAATCTCCTGCAACGCCTTGTGCGAATCGTGCAAAGACAACTTCGCTCCAGCCTGCCGAAGCGCTTCGGTACGCTCCTTGAGCTTTTTCTCTTCAGCCCCTGGAGTTTTCTTCACACCCATCATGTCGTAGGGCGGAATAGTCGCCAGCGCAAGTTCATAGGCATTCAGCGCTGCATTTTTGTTTCCTTTTGCGGTCTGTAGTTCGCCAAGATGTTCGCCAACCTCCGCTCCCTGTGCGTTCAGCCAAGCCGCGTTGAGGTAGCTCTCCGCCTCATCCAATTTGCCTTCTTGAAACAGTATCCACCCCATCGTGTCCCACGCTGCCACAAGAAGGCGACTCTTCCCGTTCAACACCTGAGGATTCTCATCCAGCGTCCAGGTCTTGCTCTCCTCGGAGATCTTAGTCAACGCCGTGCGAGTAGTCGCCTCAGCAAGAGGCAGTTCCATGTGCGCATCCGACAGCTCATAAGCACTGTCATTCATCATCTCCGGGCTCTGCGTTGTCTGCAGAACTGCAAGTAAGGTCGCGCGTCCCTTCTCCTTCATTCCGGCCATCAGCTGCGCCTTGCCAAGTTGAAGCTGCAATGTCTCATCTTTCTTCTTATCCTCTGGAAGCCGCGCAATCGCCGACTCGGCCGCCTTTACTGCTGCAGCCGCGTCCTTATCTTCCAGAAGCATGCTTACGAGGCGCGCAGATGGCGCCGGGTTGTTCTCCTCAACAAAGGCCCACTGCTGCAGCGTCTTCTCTGCCTCGTTGCGTTCGCCCAGAATCGTCTGAGCTTGCGCCAACGGCGCGTATGCCGCGTACTGCTCCGGATGCAGCGACAATTCCTTCTTATAGTCCTCAATCGCAGCCGACATCTCTCCACGTTGAAACTTCAGGTACCCATAGGTAAGCCATAACCAGGACTGCTGCGCATTGAGCTCCTTCGCCTGGTTCAGCATGGACTCCGCCGAGGCCAGCTCATGCTGCTGTACCGCTTTGTATGCCGAAGCGATCAGCGTACCGGCCTTCGCATTCGTCTCAGTAACAATCGGCGGACCCTTTTCGGCCGTATCCCCCGATGCAGTTTTGCCGGCCCGTGTGAGCTGCACATAAAGCTCATTCCCGAGGTCTGCCGTATCGGCCCACTTCTTATAACTCTTCCAGTCAGCGACCGGGACTTTCTCCTTCAGCACCTCAATCCGTCGCTCGGCGTACAGCGTTCCCTTCTCAAATCGGTAGGTCTCGTCGTACGTCGCATAAGCAGACTTTACGTGGACGGCCTCAGGCAGCTCGACACCCCAACCCTCGGGTAACTTCAACGCGGAAGTCGACAACTCCACTCGCGGAACGCCCAGCAAAATAGCGCGAATAGGCGGATCTTTTTCATCGGGCCTGGGAAGCACCACCGGTGCAACCTGCGGGATGATCCGATAGTTATCCCAGTCGCCGGCCTTCTCCCGTTTGTAGTCGTAACTGATCTTCAACGGTTCCGCCGTATCCTCAGGCCGGCTCAGTTCGGCGTGACTCGTTGTTCCGCCGTAACCCATATTCCGCGACAGCTGCTGTACCAGCTGTTCGTATTGCGCCGGTGGCACCTGTCGCAATACGGCGCGGACTGTCAGCTCATCGTCCCCACGCAGAGTCAGCACTAGACGCGAGTTCGAGATCCCGTCCTTATCCAGCGTACCTACGGCGTCCATCTTCTGAAAGGACGCAAAGGGAAGCGTCGCTGGCGTCCGAACAACCCGGGCCACGTTGCTCTCTGGCACTTCCAGGGCAAACTTGTCGCGGATCGCGAACATCAGCATTCGATACGGAGCTACCTCGGCTGTCGCGTCGAGCCACACTGTCTCGCCCTCTAACGGAACAGCCGTAATCAAATGGTTGAAGGCAGAGGGAGAAGGTACCTTCTCATTAAATCGCACGCCGGCACCAATTAATACCGCATCCGCGTGCAGGTCGAGCGCCGCCAGCATCGCCGCAAGCAGTGTGTGCTTGTCCTTGCAGTCGCCATATTGGTTCTGAAGCACCTCCGCTGCCGAATGAGGCTGATACCTGCCAACGCCGAACGCTACGCCAACGTACCGGATCTGAGTAGCGACATATCCATAAACCGCACGCACTTTTTCTTGCTGATTGGCTTTGCCGGCGGTCACCTCTGCGACCTTCGCCTTAATCTCCGCATCGGGCGCCATACGGGTACCCTCGAGCCCCCTGTACCAAGCTCCCACAGCCTCCCAGCTCTTGAAGGTCGTCCATGCCACGCTCGGAAGCTTCCCTTGCGTTGCATCGAGTTCCTGATCTTCCGTCCAAACTTCTTTTTTCTTCGCTTCTTTTTCGGCCTCCGCCTCTTTCCCCACCGAAGGCTTCTTCTGCGAGGCGTTCCACCGAAAAATTCGCTCCCCGCCAACAATCGATTCAGTCGGCTTATTCTTCGGACTCCACAGATTGACGTAGGTGTCCTTGGGAACGCGGAGCTCCAACGTCTGAGATAGTACGACTCCATCTTCGACGAAGCTCTCCTGTCCCCAGAACTGGCCGGGAGCCTCGGCTCGTGTCCTCACGACCTTTGCCTGCCATTCCAGCGTGTCACCGACTCTCAAACTCCGGATTGGAAGCTGCTTCTGCTTCAGATCGCTATAGAACGGAGCTTCCCGGGTCACTGGATCCGGCATCTCCATCGCCTCGGTGACAGGAGTTTCTACGACAGTGCCATCCGGACGCTTTACCCGGGCATAGGCAATCTCTACCCGCTCAGAATTTCCCGCGTAAGAGATGGTGACAACGCCAAGCTGTCGCAACGCGGCCTCGGACTGCACCCGTACCGCCATCGTTGCCTGGCGCCATCCGGTGCCGTCTGCGGCCATCTGATAAACGGTATCGAAATGTTCTATAACTGCCGATTCGCCCGAATAGTCCGGTGCCAGGACAGGCGCCTTTGAGCCAGACACCGATCCAGCAGACGGCGGGGCTATCGGAACAGTTGCGGTCGTACTTTGCCCAAACACACTGACAGAAAACAAGGACAGGAAGAAACAGCTCAGCAAGTTGAATTTCATGGATGTCTATAGCGTATAGCAGACTAAAGCTGCAACCGACCATCAAAATCTCGGCGACTCTCTTCGCTGATCCAACCCCGCTCGATGAACAGAATCTAGCTGCCGTTCCGCTCAGAAACGAATGAATCATTCACAATCACAAACCAATCCAATCGCCAAAACCACGTAGGAGAAGACACCCATGAGCGAACCCGTCCTCGCTGCCCAAGACGCCTTGAAATGGTTTGAATCCACTGCCAACAACTGGAAAAAACTCCTCGCCGCCAACCCCGATATCCTCGCATTGCCCTGCGACATCGCCGGCTCCGTCACCGTGGCCCAGGTTCTCCAGCACATCGTCGCCGTCGAACTCCGCTACGCCGAGCGCATCGCCCGCCTCCCCGAAACCGACTACGACAAGGTTCCCTTCGGCTCGGTAGACGCCATCTACGCCACACACGACCGCGCCTTAGATATCTATCACCAGTCCCTCGCCGCCGACCTCGACTGGGACCAGACCATCGACTTCCTCACCCGCACCTACGGCCCCGCCAGCGCCACTCGCAAAACGATCTTCTTCCACGCTGTGCTCCACAGCATCCGCCACTACGCCCAGTTAGGCACCCTCATCCGCCAGCATGGCTACACAGCCGACTGGCCCGGCGACTACCTCTTCATGGGCCTCATCCGTCACTGATCACTCTCCGCCACCTTGCCATTTCCCGTTCTCTTCGACGCGCAGCCGGGCAGGCCCACCTCCCCCCCTATACCTAGGTCCTAAAGTATTCGAACCAAGTAACTTAGGTCCGGACCTGGTATCAGTCAGTTGTGTGGCTAACGAGGAACAGCCCCCATCTTGAGGGCTGCTTTTTCCTTCTCTACATCCAGTTTAGCAAATCGACCTAAATTAGTTGCCAAACCTAATATGCTTATTTTCAACAACTTACATCTCTAAGCCCCTTGACAGGTTTTCCGAGCCGATGAGAGACCAACCCCACCGCCTTTGATCCGCGCCTATCTGTGAAGATCCACGGCCGGACTACCGCGAAGCAACCGCAGGCAGAATCTCCGCCACGTCCACCCACTGCGTCGGATACTCGCCCGTATAACACGCCGTGCAGAAGCTGCCAGGCGAGAGCCCGTTTACCGGTTCCCCTGTCGTACAGGCATGCGTTAGCCCAACCAGCGACAGGTACGCCAGCGAGTCCGCCTCAATATACTGGCGAATCCCTTCGATCGAGTTGTTCGCCGCAATCAGATCCTTCTTGCTCGGCGTATCCACTCCATAAAAACAAGGCGAGATCGTCGGCGGACACGAGATGCGCATATGCACCTCTTTCGCCCCCGCCGCACGCACCATCCGCACGATCTTCCGCGACGTCGTCCCACGAATGATCGAGTCGTCGATCAGCACCACCCGCTTGCCTTCGAGGAGGTTACGGACCGGATTCAGCTTCATCCTCACCCCAAAGTCGCGAACCCGCTGCTCCGGCTGGATAAACGTCCGGCCCACGTAGTGGTTCCTGATCAACCCAAAATTAAATGGAATCCCCGACTCCGCCGCATAACCCAGCGCTGCCGTTACACCGGAGTCCGGCACCGGCACGATCAAATCCGCAGGAACGGCGGACTCACGCGCAAGCTGACGCCCCATCTGCTCACGGCTCTGCTGTACCCACCGGCCATAGATCTTTGAGTCGGGCCGCGCAAAATAAACATGCTCGAAGATGCAGCTGGCCTGCTGTGTCGTCGTATCGAAGTACCGCGACGTAACGCCATCTTCGGAGACCATCACCAGCTCACCAGGCTTCACATCACGCTCGTACTTCGCATGCAGCAGGTCGAACGCGCACGTCTCGCTGGCAAACACAAACGTATCCGGAGCACCATCGACACCGGGGATCCGCCCCATCGACAACGGCCTGAATCCATGCGGATCGCGCGCCGCGAAGATACGGTTCCGCGTCATCATCACAATCGAAAACGCGCCTTCAACCTGCGACAGCGAATCGGCAATGCAATCCACCAGCGTCGACTTCTTCGAGTGCGCGATCAACTGAATGATGATCTCCGAGTCGCTCGTCGTCTGAAACAGCGCACCATCGCGCTCCAGCCGCTCCTTGGCCGTTCCGAGGTTTACGAGATTGCCGTTATGCGCAATCGCAATCAAACCCTTCGTACTCTCCACCGAGATCGGCTGTGCATTCAGCAACGCCGAATCTCCCGTAGTCGAGTAGCGCGTATGGCCGATCGCCATATAACCCGGAAGCCTCGCCAGCACATCATCAGTAAAGATCTCCGACACCAGACCCATCCCTTTGATGTCGTTGACCTCGGTACCATCGGCCGTAGCGATGCCAGCCGACTCCTGCCCGCGATGCTGCAGCGCGTACAAACCCCAATAGGTCAGCCGAGCCGCATCTGAGTGGTTATAAACCGCCATCACGCCGCACTCTTCGCGCAGCTTGTCGAACGGAGTAGCGTCGTCCTCATCCATCTCGTACCCCGGATTGTTCTGGAGAGCCAGCAGCTTATCCATTACGCCGTCACCACCTCATCCGCGAGTTGCGCTTCCATCGCATCCGCCCACACTGACTTCAGCGCCTTCACCGGTTCGTCGATCACTACCTTCTCGTTGATCACAATCTCCACGTTGCCATTCGTCACATCGCCCAACCGGAACACCCAAACCCCAGGATGCTCCTTCAGCACCGCCTCTATCTCCTCGATCTTCGCCGGATCAGCCGAAGCGATCACAGAAGACCCGATCTCACTGAACAGCCGCTCGGTCACCGCAAACGGATCGTCCGAACCAAGCTGCATCGAGACACGCACACCCAACTCACGCGGGAAGCAGGCCTTCGCAAACGCCACCGCGCAGCCGCCATCTGAAAGATCGCTCGCCGAAGCCAGCAATCTCTTCTCCGCAAGCGCAACCAGCGCCTTGTGCAGCGCCGCCTCTTCCTGCAAATCCAGCACCGGAGGCGCGCCCCACAACTCGCCCAAAACGCTCTTCGCAAAGTCCGTCGAGCCCATATCCTGCTGCGCCTTCCGCCCACGACCCTGGAACGCCGAAATAAACAGGACCGCATCCCCGGCCCTGCGGAAGCACGCCGGAACGCTCTTCGTCACATCCTCGATGATGCCCACGATTCCCAGCACCGGGGTCGGATAGATTCCAACACCCTTGGTCTCGTTGTACAGCGAAACATTTCCGCCCGTAACCGGAGTTCCCAGCGCAATGCAGGCTTCGGCAATGCCATCGATCGCATTCGAGAGCTGAGCCATAATCTCCGGCTTCTCCGGATTACCGAAGTTCAGACAGTTCGTCGCCGCCACCGGAGTCGCGCCCGTACAAGCAACCTTGCGCGCAGCCTCGGCAACAGCATGCATCGCGCCCAGCTTCGGATTGAGATACGTCCATCGCCCATTCCCGGCCAAGGCCATCGCCAGTCCGCGATCTCCCTTTACGGTATCCCTGGAATCGGCCTGATGTGCCGCCACTCCTTCAGGAGTCGACGCCGCTACGAGCTCTGCGATTCCTTGCACGCCTGCGATTTTGGAAGTCCCGCCCGTGCCCTTGATCCGCATCACGCCAGCTTCGCCACCAGGACCTTGAACGGTATTCGTCTGCACCATCGAGTCGTACTGCTCATAGATCCAGCGCTTCGAAGAGATATTCTCGCTGGCCAGCAGAGTCTTAAGGTCAGCCGCATAATCGCGAGGCTCGTTTAGCTTCGCAACCACATCCGCGGGAGGATCCAACGGCACCGGAGCCTTCCACACTCCCACAGGCCGGTGATACAGCGGAGCGTCATCCGTCAGCGACTGATTCGGAATATTCGCCACCACCACACCACGCTGCGTGATGTGCATATTCGGTTCGGCGGTCACCTCGCCAACAATCGACGCGTCCAGTCCCCACTTCGAGAAGACATCCAATACCTCGACAGCGCGTTCCTTGTCAGCCACCAGCAGCATGCGCTCCTGCGACTCCGACAGCATAATCTCGTAGCTCGTCATGCCCGTCTCGCGCTGCGGAACGCGATCGAGCTCCACCGTCAACCCGAGCCCGCCTCTCGCGCCCATCTCGCACGTCGAGCAGGTCAGTCCAGCAGCGCCCATGTCCTGAATGCCGAGTACGGCTCCCGTCGCCATTGCCTCGATACACGCCTCCAGCAGCAGCTTCTCCATGAACGGATCGCCCATCTGCACGTTCGGTCGCTTCTGCTCCGAACCTTCAGTGAACTCCTCCGATGCCATCGTGGCGCCATGGATACCATCGCGGCCTGTTTTCGCGCCAACGTAGATCACAGGATTCCCGATGCCTACCGCCTTGGCATAGAAGATCTCATCGATCTTCACTAAGCCCAGCGCGAAAGCATTCAGAAGCGGATTGCCTGAATAGCAGGTCTCGAAGCGCGTCTCGCCGCCGAGATTCGGAACGCCAAAGCAGTTTCCGTATCCCGCAACGCCGTGCACCACGCCGGTCGCAATCTGATGGTTCTTGCGCCGAAGCGCTTCATCCGGCTCGGCTTCATCCAGCGGGCCGAAGCGCAGAGAGTCCATCACGGCCAGCGGACGAGCGTTCATCGTGAAGATGTCGCGCAGAATCCCGCCAACGCCCGTTGCAGCACCCTGATACGGCTCGATGTAGCTCGGGTGGTTGTGCGACTCGATCTTGAACGCGCACGCCCAGCCGTCGCCAACGTCGATGATGCCTGCGTTCTCGCCCGGCCCCTGCACCACGCGGTCGGACTCCGTCGGCAAGCGCTTCAGATGCACGCGCGACGACTTGTAAGAGCAATGCTCCGACCACATGACAGAAAAGATGCCCAGCTCCGTCAGCGACGGCGTGCGCCCTAACGCCGCTTCAATGCGCGCATACTCATCCGTCGTGATGCTGTGCTGCTTGAGCAGCTCCGGTGTGATGGTGGCTGGAGAGGGGGTTGCTGTGGGGTGCTGGGCTTGCTGATTTGGCATGGCTCGCTACTATGATTGTCGCATGCATCGGCCTGTCGGTGCTTCTCCCTTGCCGGTCTCGCTAAGCGCCTGTGCTTCCGAAGCCGTTGGCTCCGCGCGGGGCTTCGATCAACTCCGCAACTTCTTCAAATTCTGCCTCGATTCGCTGGACAATCCGGAGCTGCGCCACGCGGTCGCCAGCTTTGATCTCCACCGAAACCGGGCTCAGATTGGTCACGACTACCTTGATCTCGCCGCGATAACCGGGGTCGATCACTCCGGCGAGCGTTGTCAGTCCGCGGATGGCCAGTCCAGAGCGATCCTCGACCAGGGCTCCGTGCGTGGAGGGAAACTCCAATGCAATTCCGGTCGGAACCCCGATCGTCGCGGCAGGCGCCAGTGTGACACTCTCTACGGCGTAGAGGTCCGCGGCCAGATCGCCGAATGGTCCTGTGTGAGCGTATCGAGGTAGTTGAGCTTCCTCACGCAGTTTCATAGCCTTAATCCGTACTACAGCCAAACTCATCCTCGCCAATTCCTTCCAGTAATTTCGATCGGTTCCTTCATTGTCGCAAACCATTCTTATTCGGGCGAATCGGCAGCTAGAATCAATCCACGATGCTGAAGAGGCTTTGGATCTGGATGGATGCAGGTGACACCGCGGCCGAACGCGGCCTACGTGCTCCCGTGGCGTCTTTTCTGGGTCGCATTCCTGATTCGCCTGCTTTACATGACGCTCGCTCATACCTACCGCATCCGACTGGGCACTGATCACTTTCAATTTGGGTGGGAGGCCGGGCGCATCGCCAAGTCGCTCGCTACTGGCTATGGTTACGGCAATCCCTTCGCCATTGAGAGTCTTGGGCACACCGGCCCGACAGCTTGGCTCCCGCCGATGTATCCGCTGCTGATTGCGGCGGTCTTCAAGGTATTCGGCGTCTATACGGCTGTTTCTGCATGGGTGCTGCTGGCGATCAACTGTGTCTTCTCGGCGGCCACTGCGCTGGCTACGTGGGAGATTGCGGCGCGCTGCTTCAACCGTCGCGTTGCGGTGTGGTCGGGCTGGTTGTGGGCGCTGCATCCGGCGGCGATGCAGTACGCCACGCGCTGGCTCTGGGAGATGTCGATCAGCACAGCGCTCTTCGCCTGGGTCATCGTGCTGGCCCTCAGAATGCGAGGCGTTGGCTCGGACCGGGACGGCAACTCTGAAGCTGCCGTCGAGGTTTCATCGCACCAGACAATGCGCTGGCTGCTGTTTGGGCTGATGTGGGGAGTAATTGCGCTCTCTACCTCGACTCTGACGCTCTTTTTGCCTGCTTGCGGTTTGTGGGTGCTGATTGGAACGTGGAAGCGACCGCATGCTCTTCGCGACGCTGTGCTTGCAGGACTGGTCTTCGTGGCCTGTCTGACACCGTGGATGCTGCAGAAATTGGCAGGTCTTTCATGCTTTCATTCCGATTCGCGGCAATCTTGGCGTCGAAGCCTTCCTCGGCAATGGGCCGGGATCGAACGGGTTTGTGATGACCTTCGATCATCCGAACTTCGCCATCGATCAGCTGCGCCAGTACGCCGTGATGGGAGAGGTTCGCTACGCTGCCATGCGCGGAGCGATGGCCCAGAACTACATTCACGCCCATCGAGGACACTTTTTAGCGATCAGCCTGAAGCGCGCTTACTTTTTTTGGGTGGGGACACCTTCGGACGCGGCCTGGGCGCTCGAGATTCCGCGCATGTTGAGCTATAGCTTTATCAGTCTCGCCGGACTGATGGGACTGGCGCTCGCACTCAGGCACCGTGTTGTCGGCTCGGGGTTGTTTCTGTGGGCCTTTCTTCTGGTGCCGATTCCGTACTACCTGGTGATGGCATTGCCTCGGTTTCGGCATCCGCTGGAACCATTACTGACTGTGCTGGGCGTCTATCTTTTTCAGTCAGCTACTTTCCGGAGCCAGACAGCCGCGAATCATTCCCACAGCGGCTAAAAAGAGGGTGCTGAAAAAGTCTGTTGCGGCGCGGAAAGATTCCCTCAGTACTAGCGGCGCGACTAAAGTCGCGCCCTTTCAAAGCAAAAACTGCGTCGTGAAGCGGAGACAGAAGAGCCCTGCCGAGGCAGGGCTCTTCTGCGGTACAGGGAACCTGTTACGCGGTGACGGGATCGACGTTAACGAAGCGGCCGTGCTGGCCACGGTCCTGGAAGCGAACCTTGCCGTCAACCTTCGCGAAGAGGGTGTCGTCAGAGCCACGGCCGACGTTGGCGCCTGGCTTGAGTGGTGTGCCGCGCTGACGGACGATGATGCCGCCGCCGAGGATCGTCTGGCCACCGAAGACCTTGACGCCGAGCCGCTGTGCGTTTGAATCGCGGCCGTTTTTAGAAGAACCTAAACCTTTTTTATGTGCCATTCCGTTGCCTCTTTCGCGCTGGCTTCAAAGCCGCGCTTTGAAATCTGAAACTAAGACTTTGCTGAAAAGCTGAAATCCAAAAACAAAGCTTTGCTGAGAAGCTTCTCTATGCCTTGAAGCTCTTGCCGTTGACCACGATCTCGTTGATCTTTACCTCAACGAAGTTCTGGCGGTGGCCCTGCATCTTCTTGTACTGCTTCTTGCGCTTCAGCTTGAAGACGAGAATCTTGTCGCCACGGCCTTCGCCGAGGACTGTGCCAGTCACCTTGGCGCCGGTGAGGTCGGACTCGAACTTGCCCTCTTCTGCGCTGACGGCGAGGACATCGGAGAACTCGACTGCGCCGTTCTGGTGGGCAGTGGTCTCAATTTTCAACTTTTCGCCTGGGGAGACCAGGTACTGTTTGCCGCCGGTGCGGATGACTGCGTACATAACGAAAAACCTCAAGCGTTGCGCTGTGGCGCTGACCGCTTCCTTCATGAATTGTGCTGCAAGGGGCGCATACTGGAGCACTGCGTCAGGTCAACTGGGCTGAACCGAAGCTGGCTTCCACCTGCCGTCCCTGACGTTGAGACAAACGGGCTGCAGCGCCAAACTTAATGAGTGTACCTTTTTCGGCCTTGTGGGTCAACGATTCCCCTCCCCCTGGGGGGATCGATTTTGTAAGCATCCTGTTTATAGTTAGATAGAAATTGCGCTTGCTGGCTTTTGTGCTCGTGCAGTTGTTAGTCAACGGAGCTACGGCTTCTGCGGTGGCCTGGAGGGTGGGTAGGATTTGTGTGGTGGGGTCGGTCTCCGGTTGTTGTGGGGGTTGGGAAGGAACCCACATCTCAGAATCGAGACCCTTCGACAGGCTCAGGGCAGGTTGTGGGGCACCCAGATTCGTTACTGTTCCTGTGCCTGTATCCGTCCCTGTACTCTTAGTCGGCGACACCCCAACCTTCGCGCGGTCAGGCGCGCTCAGGATGGGGCATCCGGGTTGTTCTGGGTCTGGTTCGGGTTGGTTTCGTGTCAGGTCTTCGATGAGCTGGCGCATGATGCTCTTGGGGCGGCCTGAGGCGGTGGCTTCGTCGTACTCGGCGGGTGGGGCTAGGAGGCCAAGGTCGGGGTGGGTGGTGATCTCTTCGACCTGGGGTGGTGGGGTGTCTTCGGGGTTCTGGCGGGGGAGGTTGGAGCTAGCGATCTGGAGGCCGTAGAGGAGGAGGCCGGCGCGTTTGGCGTCGATCTGGTTGTGGGCGATGCGGAGGAGGATGTGGCCGATGGCGAGCTGGATGGCGGCGCGGTCTTCGGGCAGGGGGAGGTCGAAGGCGTAGCGGTCTTCTCGGGTGCGCGGGTCGGGCGCGGGGCGGCGGGTGGTGTGGTGGTAGTAGCAGAAGTTCTCGTGGCGGAGCGATGGGCTGCCGCAGCGGCGGCCTTCGGTGAAGATGTGGCGGCATTGGTAGCGCTTTGGTGTGTTCATGATGTGTGTACTCCCCCCTGGGTACTTTTGGTCTCAAAGTCTTCGAAGTAGATGGTTTAGGTCTGGACTTTTGGTCCGGTTGTTAGTTGCAGGTTGCAGGTTGTTAGTTAAATGCGAAGAGCCCCGGCTGCGCCGAGGCTCTTTCTTTTTTGTGTCTGTTTTCTATTATAGGTGGCGGGTGGTAATTACTATGCCAACTGGATGTGCTTTGGTTGCAATGAGTTGGGTGGGCTGGGGGCTTGACAAGTTTTTTGGCGGGGTGGATTAGGAGAGCATACCCCAGGGGCTGAAGCCCCTTTTCTGCGGGTTAGAGGGAGGCCCAAGGCTGAAGCCTTGGGTTACCCAGAGGCGACAGCAACTGCCCTTCGGGGATGACAACGAGAAAGGCAACTACAACAGCAACGGCAGAAGCAGATCCCTACGGGATGACAACCAAGAAAAGCAACGGCAACAGCAGGAGTAACGGTAACAGCAGATCCATACCGGATAACAACTAGAAAAGTCACGGTAAGGGCAAGAGCGACGGCTAGCGGGAAGGGGGTACATTTCCCGCTTGGTTGAGACCCCCAACCTTCGCGCGATCAGGCGCGCTCAGGATGGGGCACCCGCGATTGGGTGGCTGGAAGACGGGCAACTGCAATAGCAACTGCAAAAAGCAGATCCCTGCGGGATGACAACAAAAGAGAATGGCAAACAGAAGAGACGGGAGCAAGAGTTGGCTTTTGATAACAGGGCTCTCCTGACTCACATCTTGATGTGAGTTAGGAGAGCATGGGGTCGCTAAGCCCGTGGAGCCTGGGCGGCGGCAGCGATGAGTTCCGAACTGACTGCTGGATGATCGGCAGCGACCAGTTCAGCGGTTGCGGCAGCGACAGCCGGAGCGCGTTTGCTCTGGAAGCACTGGCGACAGAGGACGGGACGTCCCTGTGTAGGTTTGAAGGGTACGGTGGTCTCGATGCCGCACTCGGAGCAATGAGTACGAGTCTCGGTACGAGAGAGACCAGCCGCAGCCGGACCCGCACCAGGACGCATGCTTGCACCGGCACGTTTTGACTTGCACGGTTTGCAGCGCTTGGGGTCATTCTTGAATTGTTTGTCGAAGAAAAAGAGTTGTTCGCCCGCAGTGAAGATGAACTCTCCACCGCAATCTGCACAAGTTAATAACCGATCCACAAATTCCATAGCCGCTTCTCCCGTTGTGCGGGGTGGACTTATGGTGAACCTGAAAAGCTGTGGCTTCACCGAAGTCAACCTAGCTGGTCGTTACTGCGGAGCTACAGGGGGCCCGGGGTCGCAAGTCTTGCGATGACAGGATTACAGGTTAGTCGCCAGCAGGCCGGTCTTCAGGTCTGCTGCCGGGGCCAGTCGCGCGGCGGGAGTCCATGCGCTGGCGGATTGAGGCGACCGTCTCTCATACGAGATAGGAGACGGCCTGCCATAGTTCAAGGAACCGCTTAGTCCTGTTCCTTGCGTACCTTCTTGCGATTGCGCTTACGAGCGAGCGCTTCTTTCACGCGCTTCTTCTCACCTGGCTTCAGGTAAAAAGAATGGCGCTTTACTTCCTTGATAATGTCTTCGGTCTGCACCTTGCGCTTAAAGCGCCGCAGGGCATTCTCAAGGGGTTCGCCTTCTTGAACTCGAACCTCTGCCACGGAAATACACCTCCAACCACTCCCTAATCGGGATAAATACCAGAATACGCTGGGTGAGCCCAAAAAAGAAATGGATCGTTGGTAATCTGAAACGTTTTTTAACCTTTGTGGAACCTCAGTTGCGATGCATTTTGACGGGCGCGGGGTTGTTTTTGTTGAAGATTCAGTTGGTGGACAGGCTTCCGGCGGTAGAATCGGCTGCATGATCAGGAGCTATCAGGGTGTTACGCCGGTAGTGCCGGCAAGCTGCTATGTGGATGTGTCAGCGCAGGTTATCGGAGATGTGGTTCTTGGCGCCGAGGCCAGCGTGTGGATGAATGCGGTGATCCGGGGCGATGTGAACGCGATTCGGATTGGCGCGCGGAGCAATGTGCAGGATTGTGCGGTGCTGCATGGGATGCGGTATCTGTATCCGGTGATTGTGGGTGAGATGGTGACGATTGGCCATAATGCCACGGTGCATGGATGCGTGCTGGAGGATGCTGTGCTGGTGGGAATCGGGGCGACGATCCTGAACAATGCGCGGATCGGCGAGGGATCGATTATTGCTGCGGGCGCGGTGATTCCGGAGCAAACGGTAATTCCGCCGAACTCGCTGGTGGCGGGAGTTCCGGGGAAGGTGAAGAAGACGCTGGGCGATGAGGATCGGAAGATGATCCTGATGTATGCGCAGAATTACCTGGATTACACGGCGATTTATCTGAAGGAGACCAGGGCCTAGGTAGCGGATTCGTTACACTTGAAGAAATGGCTATTTTGAAGGCAGTACGTGGGACGCGCGATCTTTTGCCGCCCGAGACAGAGTTGTGGAATCGCGTAGAGGCTTCCGCGAGGGCGGTGTTTGCACGGTATGGCTTTGGGGAGATTCGGACGCCTGTGTTTGAGGCGACGGAACTGTTTGCACGTGGGGTGGGCGAGGAGACGGATATCGTCTCGAAGGAGATGTATACGTGGGAGGATCGGGGACGGGCGGACAGTGATAAGGGCCAGTCTCTGACCTTGCGGCCTGAGAATACCGCTGGTGTGGTGCGGGCTTATATCGAGCACAAGCTGGGTGATAGCGGAATGCTGCAGAAGCTTTTCTATATCGGACCGCAGTTTCGGCGGGAGCGGCCGCAGCGGGGGCGATACAGGCAGTTCTGGCAGATTGGCGCGGAGGTTTTGGGGCCGGCCTGGTCGGGTTCGGAGAGCGCACTGCGGGATGCTGAGGTGCTGGAGATGCTGGCTACTCTGCTGAATGAGCTGGGCGTGAAGGGGTGGCGGCTGGCGCTGAATTCTGTGGGGTCTGCGACGGATCGTCCGCGGTATGTTGCGGCGTTGAAAGAGGCACTGGGTCCGGTGAAGCATTTGATGTGCGAGGACAATCAGCGGCGGGCTGAGACGAATCCGCTGCGGGTGCTGGACTCGAAGGACCCGAACGATCAGGAGATCATTAACGGTCTGCCGAAGATTGCGGATTTTCTGGATGAGGATTCGCGGACGCACTTTGCACAGGTGAAGGCTGCTTTGGATGCTTGCGGGGTGTCGTATGTGGTCGAGCCGAGGCTGGTGAGGGGGCTGGACTACTACACGCGGACCACGTTTGAGTTTACGGTTCCGGATGGTAGCGGGCTGGGGACGCAGAATGCACTGCTGGGCGGCGGGCGGTATGACGGGCTGAGCGAGATGCTCGGAGGGCCGAAGGCTCCGGGGATTGGGTTTGCGATTGGCGAAGATAGGCTGATCTTGACGCTGCAGGCTCAGGCTGTTGAGGTTGAGGCTAAGAAGCTGGATGCTTTTATTGCGCCGATGGGCGTGGGGCAGAACGCTGCGGCGCTGGTTCTGGCGAGTGAATTGCGTAGGGCTGGATTGTCGATTGAGGTTGGGGACGGGTCGTTCCGGCTGAAGAAGTCGTTTGAAGCAGCCGATAAGCTTGCACGGAAGATGGTGATTGTCGGCGAGGATGAGGTTTCGTCCGGTATTCTGACCGTGAAAGACTTTGCGGCGGGAGAACAGACGAAGGTTCCGCGAGCTGAGTTGACCGCAGCATTGCGCCAGTGAACTGCATCAGGCTTCGAGTAATAAACGAGATACGGTGAGCTGAGTTCTGCTGCCGAAATTATCAGTAAGGAAGCGACAGTGCTTGATTTTTTAGGAAATTTGCAGCGGACGCATCAGTGTGGCGAACTACGCGCCCAGCAGGATGGGCAGGATGTTGTACTGATGGGCTGGGTAAACCGGCGGCGCGATCATGGGAATTTGATCTTTCTCGACGTGCGTGACCGTACGGGCATTACGCAGGTGGTGCTGGATAAAGAGGTCTCCGCGGAGGCGCATGCGAAGGCTGAGGCGGCGCGGTCGGAGTATGTTGTCGCGGTCAAGGGCACGGTGCGGCGGCGTGGGGCTGGACTTGAGAATCCGAATATGGCGACTGGGGAGATCGAGGTCGTCGCAAGAGAATTGCTGCTGCTGAACGAAGCGAAGACTCCGCCGTTTTCTCCGGCCGAGGATGCGATTGCGAACGAAGAGGTTCGGCTGAAGTATCGGTATCTCGATCTGCGGCGCGCGGAGATGCAGCACAACTTCGCGCTGCGGCATAGGGTGGCGCAGGCGATTCGCGGGTATCTCTCGGACAATGGGTTCCTGGAGATTGAGACGCCGTTTATGACGCGGTCCACGCCGGAGGGGGCGCGAGATTATCTGGTGCCGAGCCGGGTTCATGCAGGCAGTTTCTATGCGCTGCCGCAGTCGCCACAGATTTTTAAGCAGATTCTGATGATCTCGGGGTTTGATCGGTACTTTCAGGTTGCTCGATGCTTCCGCGATGAGGACCTGCGCGCTGACCGGCAGCCGGAGTTTACCCAGATCGACCTGGAGATGACGTTTCCGCAGCAGGAGACGGTGTTTCGTGTAGTCGAAGGGTTTTTGACGGCGGCGTTCAAGACGGCGGGGATCTCGCTGACGACTCCGTTTGTGCAGATGACGTATGACGACGCGATTCGGAACTATGGGATCGACAAGCCGGATATGCGTTTGCCGGCGATGGTTTCGCTGACGGACGAAGTGACTCCAGCGTTGCGTGAGACGTTGAAGATCGAGCAGGCGCTGCCTGTGCTTGGGTTTGTCATTCCGGGTGTGGGCATGTTGAGCGGCACACAGCGTCGTGGGTTGGTCGATGAAATTCGCAAGAGCTTTGGCGATTGCGGGCTGGACTTTCTGGATGTGGCGCGGTTGAAGACGAATGAGGCGTTCGCTCCATTGGCGCTGACGATTGAGAGTAAGCTTGCGGCTGCCGGCGATGATCTTGTGATTGTGATCACGCCGAAGCTGGGGACACCAGCAAAGTGGAACCACGACCCGCAGTGGATTTACAAGCGCGTCGGTGCTTTGAGGTTGCAACTGGCACAGAAGTTTGCAGACAAGCATGGACGGTTCGTCCAGACTGGGACCGAGGCGGACTTCAAGTTCGCGTGGGTCACGGATTTTCCAATGTACGAGTGGGACGAGGAGGCGAAGGTGTGGAACGCGGCGCACCATCCGTTTACCTCTCCGCATGAAGACGACATCAAGGCTGGGCGGCTGACCAGTGATAAGGGTGCGGTGCGTGCGCTGGCTTACGACATTGTGTTGAATGGCACGGAGCTTGGATCGGGCTCGATTCGTATTCACCGGCAGGATGTGCAGGCGGAGATCTTCCGGTCGCTGGGAATGTCGGACGAAGAGGCGAAGGAGCGGTTCGGGTTCTTCCTGGATGCTCTGGAGTACGGTACGCCTCCGCATGGCGGGATTGCGCTGGGGCTGGATCGGATTGTGATGATTCTGGCTGGAGCGCAGAGCCTGCGTGAGGTGATCGCTTTCCCGAAGACGGCGAAGGCGATTGATCTGATGGTGGATGCGCCTACTCCGGTGAGCGATCAGCAGATGCGGGAGTTGCATTTGAAGACGGTAACAAGAAGCTAAATTCGCTTAAAAAGGTGAAGGTGGCCATCCCGAGTGGATGGCCTCTCCTTTTTCCGCAACACGTCTTACGCGACTAGTTCATCCAGCGTTTGTCTTTGGGGTTGCGGCGTAGTTCATCGGGGTCGACGTAGCGGCCTTCTTTGTCGAAGTGGACTTCGCGGTTTTGCTTGCGCATGTAGACCTCGAACTTGCGGGCAGCGCGGCGACGCTTCCAACGATAGTAGTTGTTACGCAGGCCGAACAGGCGCTCGCTGAAGCCGAAGGCTATTCCACGACGTGGTGCGAACTTGACGAAGAGATAGCCGCTGAGAGCGCCCGAGAGTTGCAGCAGGGCTCCGAAGCTGTCGGCTTGTTTGAGCAGGACGGCGATGGCGATGAGGATGTAGATCGCGACGAGGTACTTCGCCTTGATGCGGATGAGGAACCAGAGGAGGAATTCCTGGTCGCCGAAGAGCATGGCGATGGCTAGGAGTAGTCCAAAGACACCGGCCCAGACGCCCGCAGCGCCAACCTCGGGGCGCAGGCCGAAGAGGTGGGTAAAGGTGATGGCGGTGGCGATGATGGCTCCGCCGATGACGGAGGTCCAGTAGAGCTCGGCTAACCAGCGGCTGCCATAGGCGCCTTCGAGCAGGGTGCCGGTGAACCAGAGGGTGAGCATGCCGAAGAGAACACTGAGGATTCCCTGCTGCACGAGAGAGTAGGTGAAGAGCTGCCAGATCTCTCCTCGAACCACGGCCAGCGGTTCGAGGATGAGATGGCTGAGGAGCAATCCGGCGATGTGCGGGGCAAGCCAGGAGAGGATGGCGAGCGCGAAAAAGGCTCCGACGTTGAGGAATATCAGCTTTCGGACTGTACCCGCAAAGGGCGGCAGTGCCATCGTGATGGGTCCGGAACGGGGCATGGCTTCCTCGGCTTCTATTTCACCATAGCTGTGTGACTTCTGGCTTGGTGGGCTATGACTTAGGCGGCGTCTGCGGCTGAGCGAAGTTCCGCGTTGGGCGGGTGGGCGTGGGCAGGACGGCGAGGCTTCGGTGGCCGCCCTGGCTGACGGAACGGACTCCGAAGACGACATTGTCCTTAGAGATGGGAAGTTTGATGCTGGTTGCGGTGCCGGCGTTCAGAGACATGGTCCAGGTAGGGTCTTCGGTGTTGCGCCAGACGATCTCGTACGTTGCGCCTGCAGGCATGCCGGCAGGGGCGGTCCAGGTGAGCTCAGTATTGTTGTCGAGCGCGGCGGTAAGGACGTGAACGTTCTGCGGGGAGCCGGGAGCTGCGGCCAGAGTAGCCAGAGTGGCGGCGTTGAGGCGGGCTACGTTGGCGACATAGTTGAAGTCGACGTATTGGAGGAGGTCGCCGTACTGGGTGCCGTTTTCGACGCGGACGTTCTGGTGCTGATGGTCGAAGTTTTCGCGCCACTCGGTAATGCGGACGGCGGTGAAGCCTTCCATGTTGAAGCTGGTGTGGTCGCCGCCACGGAGGTAACGGTCGCGGCGGAAGATGAGCACGGGGTGGAAGGCAGGCTCGACGTGGACGAGGTTGCTGTGGGCTCGGCCGGGAGGCGTTCCCTGGGCCACGCGGTGGGGAGTGGTGGTGAAGTACGTGGCACCAACATCAGCGACGACGCGGGCGAGTTCGCGGGAGGGTGAGTCATTTTCGGCTCCGAGAGTCTGGATGGCGTGGAGCTGATCGAGCGTTGCGTTGCCGGGAACGCCCTCGGAGAAGACGCGGACGGCGGCCTTGTCCTGCATGGTGTTGCCAGGGGTGGTGTCGCCGCCGACGATGTCGTTGTTGAGGACGGCTTCGAGCTGCCAGCCCTCGGATTTGGCGAGCTTGGCGAGGTGACGGCTGCCGTTGAGGCCCTGCTCCTCACCAGCGACGGCGACGAAGACGATGCTGCTGGGGAGCTTGAGCTTAGAGAGGACACGGGCGCACTCGATGGAGACGGCTACGCCGCTGGCGTCGTCATTGGCTCCAGGGGCGGGGTCGTGGGTGTTGAAGTTGTCGGAGTTGCGGGAGTCGTAGTGGCCCGTGACGAGGACCTTGCGGTCGGCTTGTGCGGGATCGGTGCCGCGCAGGATGGCGTAGACGTTGGTGAGCTTAGTGGGCTTGAGGATGCGCGAAGCGGGGCCGGGCTGCGGCGGCTCGATGAAGTCGTCGCGCTTGACCTCGAGGCAGTTGTTGCAGTCGGCGGAGATGCGCTTGAACTCGGATTCGATCCAATCGGCGGCGGCGCTAACTCCGGTGTTGGGAGCGAGATCGGTCTCCATGCTGGAGAGGGTGCTGCGGTTGTTGAAGGAGACTAATTTTTCGATGGTGGCGCGGATGTGATCGGCAGATACCTGCTGCAGCGCTTGAGCAATGGCTGGATCAACGGGGGCTGGAGTGATGGGCGCGCCTGTCTGCTGGGCTTGCAGGAGTGCGGGAGAGAGGAGAAATGGCAATAAAATGCGGCTGAGAGGAGCAAGGGAACGGAGTGCGATGGTCACGATAATCGTCCTTTTGTGGAAACCAGAGTGCTGGAAAAATCGTAAGCTTGACGTATCGGCGGTGTGGCCGATAAAAGAATAGCGGATGCGTCCGCAAACGCCGTTCCTATCATCTTATAGGCGGCGGTGAACTGAAATTTTTGGAGGTTTGGTTATGGCCGTTGTGTGTCCTGAGTGCGATAATCCGCTGGATGTTGACGTAGACGAGGTCGAAGAGGGCGATACGCTCCAGTGCGAAGAGTGCGGTGTGGATCTGGAGGTTGTGGCGACCGATCCGCTGGAGCTTGCACCGATGGAAGAAGCAGGCTACGACGATGAGGATTCGGCGCATCTTGGCGAAGAGGATGATGAGTAAACGTCTCTATTTCCAAGGGGTAGTGGCCGTATACTGAATTTATGAAGCGTTCTCCTTTTGTGGTTGGTTCTCTTGCCTGCAGGTTGGTGGTTCTGTCCTGTTCGTTCGCGACTTTTTCCCTGAATGCTCCGGCACAGTTGTTCGGTGGGCAGCAGCGTGGGCCTGTGCAGCGCGTGGTGCAGGGGAAGGTGATGGATAAGGGCGAAGCGGCTATCAAGGGCGCGGTGGTGTACCTGAAGGATGGGCACTCGCTGTCGGTGAAGAGCTTTATCTCGGATGATCAGGGTGGGTATCGTTTTGGGCAGCTGGCGCAGAATACCGACTATGAGCTTTGGGCTGAGAGCAATGGCAAGAAGAGTGCCGTGAAGACGATCAGCTCGTTCGATACCAAGAACCAGTTTGTGATCAATCTGAAGATTGATACCGAAAAATAAGCACCTTTTTTTAGTTGCTTTGGGGCTTCGACCCTGAGCGGATTCGCCTGATTTTTCAGGGGGTTGGGAGAGTTGTGGCCGTTTTGTGTGGTCAATAAGCGGTAAAAAGTGTGGTAATGCTGGTTTGCTGGTGGTAATTGGCGGGTCTTATCCGGGTGGCTGAGATCGTGCCAGCTTTTGGAAATATTTCTGTGGATTTCTTTTGGAAAAGAAACGGGGACTGCTTGCGCAGTCCCCGTTGAGTTATGCAGGCCGGTTAGGCTGAGCGGTTAGAAGCTGTAGGCGACCTTGAAGCGGATCTGACGAGCCGCCTGAAAGAGCGCTGGTTGGCCGTAGCGGTTAGACAGCGTCTTGAGCTGCGAAACAGCATTGTTGGCTCCGCCGCCTGCACTGTTGCTCGTAGCGATGTAATCCCATCCGCTGGTGAGCGACTTGTAGTCGTAGTTGCCGGGTTCGGAACGGTCGGTTGGATACGTGCCTGCTGTGATCGGCAGGTCGTAGTAGGAGGTTGCCGCGTGCTGGTTGAAGACGTTGTAGAAGTTGACCTCGCCACCGAACTTGCGGTTCTCGTGCTCCTTGCTGACGTGGACGTAATGAGTGAGGTTGGCACCGGACTGGATGTACCAGGGAGTACGGCGGCCCTGGGTGATGCTGTCGAGGACAATATTGCCGCTGGCAGCGTCGCGGTGAAGGTTGACCCAGTTTCCCTGATCCTCAACAAACTGGCAGCTTGAGGTAGAAGCCAGCGTGGGCCAGCAGGTGGAAAGTGGGGTGCCCTGATAGAACGACTGCGACCAACCGATCTGGCTCTCGCCTGCAAACCACTTCTGCCGGTAGGAAGCAAAGCCCTGGAAGGTGTTGGGACGGTCGGTCGGCAGGGGTCCACCGAAGTACTTGCCGTGTGAGGTGAACTGCATCTGGGGTTCGTCGAAGGAGCGGTTGTTGTTGGGGCTCTGGCGTCCGCCGCTTCCGTCCGAGATGTTGGTGCTGGTCAGGCCGGGGTAATTTCCGGTGAGCTTGCTGTAGGTGTAGAAGGCCGAGATGAACCACTTGCTCCCGACGTTCTTGTTGACGCGCAGCTCGAGGCCGTCGTAGTTACGGGTGGCCTTGGGCTGGAGCGGGCATTGGGGGCACATCGGTGCGCTGAGGCCGCTACCGTAGAGCGTTCTCTGCAACAGGTTGGCGTAGTTAGAGCCGGGGTTGCCGATGTAGAAGCCGAGCGAGTCGCTGACTCCCATATCTTCGATGGTGTTGTCGAGGCGGTTGCGAGCATAGCGCGCGCTGAAGGACAGGGTCGGGCTGATGGCCCAGTCGGATCCAGCGATGAACTCATGCTTCTTCATTGGCTTGATGTCGGGATCGACGCCGGGATCCTGGGTGTTGATGATGTTCTTGCGATAGTCCAGGTTCTCGATGAAGGATCCGACATTGACTCCAGGCGCAGGGCCGGAGGTTGGGCAACCATGGTTGTTGGGAGCCGTCGGAAGGATGGTGGTGTAGTCGTAGGCATCCCAGGCGTAGGCGCAATCGTGCCAGTACTGTCCGCCGAAAGATCCGCCGGGCAGGGAGTACTTGACGGTGTCGTAGAACTGACCGTAGCTGGCGTATGCTTTCAACTTCCCGTTGTGAAGGACGTCGTATGCGCCACCGATGCGGGGAGCGATCTTCTGACCGTAGCCAAAGGAGATGCTGGAGGCTCCGGGGGAGTAAGGGGGGAGGTACTCGCTGTCCATACGGACACCGGCGTTGATGGTGAGGCCCGTTCTGGCAACCTGCCATTGGTCCTGGAAGTAGAAGGCAGAGTTCTTACCGCGCGCGGTGCCGACGTTGTCCACACCGTCATGGACGATGAAGTAGCCGTAGTTGCCGCGGCAATGGTTACCAGCTGCCGCTCCGTACTTCGCCTGGTTGGCTGCGATGACTGCGTCGCAGGCCGTCGCCGACGTGCCTACGGTGTAGTCCTGGCCGTAGTAGAGATCGACTTCTGCCGGGTTGAAGGCGCTGAGCAGATCGTTACGCGTATGGGTGAGCGAATATCCGCCCTGGAAGTTGTGGGTTCCAGCCCATCCGGTCTTGAGGTAGGAGAGGTCAATGTTGAGTTGGTTGCGAGCCAGCACGTTGAAGAGGCTCTGAGAGTTGCTCTGGATGTTCGATGTTCCACTGGGCTGGAAGTACGTCGTGGGAACACCAGCCTGGGTGAAAGTCTGTCCCGAGAGGGTGGTCGTGCCGGGCTTTCCAGGAGCATCAGCAACTACCGACGACGAGTAGAGATAGCGGAGGCCGGTTGGCTTGCCCCGATCTTCCGCGTTGGCGTAGGTGTAGCCGTAGCGCACGGAGAGGAGCATGCGTGGGGTAATGGTGTAGTCGCCGCCGAAGAGGTAGAGGGCACCTGGATTGACGGTGCCGGTATCGGCGCGGAAGCTGGCAGGGTCAGAGGACGCGCTGGAGTTCAACTGGCCGATTTTGCTGTCCGGATTAGGCAACGAGTTGCCAATCAGGCGAGCCATCGAATACTCCCATGCGGCGAAGAGGCGGACTTTGCTGATTGGGGCATAATCGAGCCGGGTATAGGCGTAGTTGGTGTCCTGCGACGTGTAGAAAGCCCGTGGCCCTGGGTTGGATTTGAAGGTGAAGTTGACGTCGCGGCGAGAGCGGTAGTACTGCGGCGCGAAGCTGGCGTAAAGGAAGAGCTTGTCGGTGAGGAGCGGACCGCCAATGGTGAAGCCCGGCTCGACGAGCCGGTAGTGATCCTGCTTGGCGATGTAGAACTGTGCTGCTCCGTCCGTACGGGTGGTGGAGTTTGCCGATGTAGTGGGATCGAGACGCAGACCGCACTGGGTGGAGTAGGTGAAGGCGCACTGGTCGTTGGCATTAGCTGCGCTGGAGCGATAGTACGTAAAGAGAGAGCCATGCCAATTGCTGGTTCCGCGCTGGCCGACCACGTTGATGACGCCGCCCATGGCACCGCCGTACTGGGCCTCAAAGCTGGAGCTCTTGACTGCAACTTCCTGGACGAACTCAAAGGGGACGTTGAAGCCGCCCTGAGCGCCGGTGCCGGTGCCTGATCCGCCGCCGGTGACGTTGGTGATGTTCAGGCCCTCAAAGAGGTAGGTGTTTTCTGCGTCGCTGGCTCCGTCGATCTGGTAGCCATTTTGACGCGCACCATTGACGACGCCGGAGGTTGTGCTCTGCAGGGGCTCCTGACGAGCACCGGGAGCGAAGGCGATCACTGACTGGAAGGAACGGCCCTTGGGAATCTCCTGCAGGACGTCATTGGAGATCGTGGTTTCGACTTTGCTCTGAGTTACGTCGACCATGGCGACAGAGGAGCTAACATCGACGACGGCTTCCGTTCCTGACGCGGTGAGGTGAATGTTGAGATTCGGGAGATCTCCGGCTGAAAGGGAGAGGGCCGTGGCCGTCGCCGTCATTCCGCTTCCGGTCACCTTGATGGTGTATTTGCCGGGAGGAAGTGCGTTGAGGCGATAGTAGCCATGGCTGTCGGACGTGGTGATTGCCGGGGTGATGAGGCTCTCACTGGTCGCGATAATTTTGGCGCCGGGGACGATGGCGCCGGTGGGATCGGTGATGGTGCCCTGGACAGCGGCGGTGGTCTCTTGTGCGTTGGCGATGGGGAGCGCCGCGAAAGCAAGCAGCAGCAGGAAGAGCACTGCTGACAGACTGCGGGAAATGATTCTCATCTCGTTTGGCCTCTAGAAAAGATGTTTTCCACGCGAACGTTTGCGTGGAGTTGATCGTTTGACCTTGTCGCGATTCTGTGACCGCTGTACAAAGGCGCAGCATGGAACGTGCAGAGACAGGAGCGTGCATTCAGGCACGCTTTGCGGTGTCTGCAAAAGGACAGTGAGCGGCTTTTTGGCCACCTTCCGTCAGGTTTTAGTAATGAGGGAGAAACTACAGGGTCTAATGTTACAGGTCAATAAAAAAATTGTGACGAGACGCAACTTTTTGTGACGAATAGCGTCTGCGGACCGGTAAAGCTGTTTAGGATAGACTCCAAAAATATTGATGCATATGGGTTTATAGACATCTGTAGCTTTTTTGGCTTGGTACGCTTTGATATCGCAATAAATTCTGTGCGTGGGGCGAATTAGCCGTCGATGCGGTCGCCGTGGCTGGGGGGCTGGCTAGTGACGACGATTCGGACGGGGTCGGGGCTGCGGTTGATGGCCTGGTGGGATTGGCCGGGGGCGACTTCGATGCCCTGTCCGGCATGGAGGGTGAAGTCGTGGTGCTCGATCTCGATGGTGAGGGCGCCGGAGAGGACGTAGAAGAATTGGCGGGAGCGGGTGTGGTGGTGGCGGGTCTCGCTGGTGCCGGGGGGCATGAGCTCTTCGATGATGCTGAGGTCGGGGGTCTTGACGAGGTGCCAGCCGTCACAGTTGTTGCCCCAGGTGTAGTGCTCGGCGGTGGTGGTGTCGATGGTTTTTGCGGGCATCGATTCAGGGTAGAGGTATGGAAGAAGCGAAAGCAAGAGCAATGGGTTGTGGATCGGTTTGAACCGACGAAGCGAGGTTTCCGAAAATACGACTTCACGGGAGATAACTACCTCGGCAAATGCGACGGGTATCGAAGTGGCTAGCTGGTTGCTATCTGGAGTGTGCCGTAAGTTTCGAGCCACCTCCCGTCGTATTCCGACAGAAGTGCCCTGAGCGCCGTTTCAACGTGCATTCGATCTAAGACCCTTACAAAGACCGGAGGAGTGCCAAAGAAGTATTCATTCCCGTCGTTGGTCATGCACTTGTAGATGTTGTTCGGCGTTGCGATTAGAAAACTGTATACCCGTCCGTCGCTGAGGCGCACGTGAACGTCAAGGTTGTCATTCTCAGGATCAACATCACTTAGCGAGCTAACGTATTCAATGTCGAAGAGTTGGATACTCATACTTGAAGCATCCTAACCGAACTTCCCGCCAGGGTTATCGGCAATTGCAGGTTCATAAAAAGGCAACAGCAAAAAACAACGGCAACGACAAAAGCAGATCCCCTTCGGGGATGACAAGCAAGAAAAGCAACGGCAACTACAACCGCAGGTCCTTCGACTCCGGCTTCGCCGTCGCTCAGGATGACACATTATGGTGATGGTGTAGGTGGTGCTTGAAGGTGATGTTGCTCTTGATAGAGGTTCTACAGCGGGATGTTCCCGTGTTTTTTGGGTGGGTTCTTTTCGCGTTTGGTGGAGAGCATGTCGAGGGCGGTGTTTAGGCGGCGGCGGGTTTCGCTGGGGCGGATGACGGCGTCGATGTAGCCTCGCTCGGCGGCTACGTAGGGGTTGGCGAAGCGGTCGCGGAACTCTTCTACTTTTTCGGCTCGGATCTCGGCGAGGATTTCTAGTTTTCGCTCTTCGGAGAGGGGGACGCCTTGGGGCATGACGGCTTCGGCGCGGCGGAGGGTGGCGTCGAACTCGCGCTTATAGACAATGTTGACGGCGCCTTCGGGACCCATGACGGCGATCTCGGCGGTGGGCCAGGCGAGGTTGACGTCGGTGCGAAGGTGTTTGGAGCTCATGACGCAGTAGGCTCCGCCGTAGGCTTTGCGGGTGATGACGGTGAGCTTGGGGACGGTGGCTTCGGCGAAGGCGTAGAGGAGCTTGGCGCCGTGGCGGATGATGCCGCCGTGCTCCTGCTGGGTGCCGGGCATGAAGCCGGGGACGTCTTCGAAGGTAATGAGCGGGATGTTGAAGGCGTCGCAGAAGCGTACGAAGCGGGCGCCTTTGACGCTGGCGTTGATGTCGAGGACTCCGGCGAGGACGGCGGGTTGGTTGGCGACGATGCCTACGGGGCGGCCGTTCATGCGGGCGAAGCCTACGACGAGGTTGCGGGCGAAGTGCTCGTGGATCTGGAAGAGGTAGCCGTCGTCGACGATCTTGGTGATGACTTCGACCATGTCGTAGGGCTGGTTGGATTCGTCGGGGATGATGGTCTCGAGGGCGGCGTCGGCGCGGGCGGGGTCGTCCGTGGTGGCGCGGCGGGGTGGGTCGTCGAGGTTGTTGGAGGGGATGAAGGAGATGAGCTCGCGGATGGTGGCGAGGCACTCGCGGTCGTCGTGCGCCATGAAGTGGGCTACGCCGGAGATCTCGTTGTGGGTGGCGGCTCCGCCGAGGGCGTCTTTGGTGACGTCTTCGTGGAGGACGGTCTTGATGACGTCGGGGCCGGTGACGAACATGTAGCTGGTCTTCTCGGTCATCAACGTGAAGTCGGTGATGGCGGGGGAGTAGACGGCTCCGCCGGCGCAGGGGCCGAGGATGGCGGAGATTTGGGGGATGACTCCGCTGGAGAGGGTGTTGCGAAGGAAGATGTCGGTGTAGCCGGCGAGGGAGACGACGCCTTCCTGGATGCGGGCGCCGCCGGAGTCGTTGAGGCCGATGACGGGGGCGCCGACACGGAGGGCGGTGTCCATGATCTTGACGATCTTGGCGGCGTTGGACTCGGAGAGGGAGCCGCCGAAGACGGTGAAGTCCTGGGCGAAGACGAAGACGACGCGGCCCTGGATGCGGCCGTGGCCAGTGATGAAGCCGTCGCCGGGGACTCGCTGGTCGGCCATGCCGAAGTCGGTGGCTCGGTGGGTTACGAATTTGTCGGTCTCTTCGAAGGTGCCTTCGTCGAGGAGGAGGTCGATGCGCTCGCGGGCGGAGAGCTTGCCGGATTTGGACTCGCGGGCTCGGCGCTCGGGGCCTCCGCCTTCTTCGGCGATGGTGTGACGGGCTGCCAGCTCGGCTAATTTGCGCTGGCGGGGTGTGGGCTTTTGTTGCGGGGGAGCGGGATGTTCGGCGGCGGCCATAGGGAGCGATTTTAGCAAGCGGAGGCCACGATGAGGCTTATTGCCTTGCACGCTTCCTTCTTTCAAGCACCTCCAAAAAGGTCGCATGCAATTTCGGGGAACTCCGGAACGTCGTTGAGGACAGCAGACGCTCATAGGCACCGGCCGAATCAATCAGACCGCGGGCGTCCCCAGCGAGCAAGACACCCAGTGTTCCCGTAGTCACCAGACCACGACGCTGCGCCTCTTCCCATCCCTTGCGTTCGTCAATCAGCAAAAGGTCTGCGCGCTCGTCCTGCGCAAGCTGAATCGCTTCACCTTCTCCCTGATCCAGTAAGCGAAGGACATTGTCTGGCGGGTGGATCGTCTGTTTGATGGCGAACCATGACGGCAACGACTGAAGCCACACCTGTACAGCCGCCGGCGCTGACGGATGCTGGAGCTCCGAGAAGACGGCGGGAGGTACGATGACCTGTCGATAGAGAGCGGGAAGAAGCCCGTGAGCTTCAATCTGGATCAGGTAACTGAGAGGACTTGTGTCCGCAACGACAATCATTCCGGCGGAAGGCCCGTGGCTCGAAGGCGATCTAGAGAGTGCAAATCGCGTTCGAGATCTTCGACATCATAGGCACCCTCCAGAATGTTCCGTTCCTTGAGTAGAGCGTCTAGCTCAAATCTGGAGAGGCCGAGCAATTGACTGGTTTCAAAGCGCGAGAGCTTGCCGGACCGGTAACCCTCCAGTGCAAGAGCCTCCAGCGCCTCGCGACCCGGATTGGGGTGGTGGGCGAGATCGTCGGGAAGTTGGACGATGATCTGCATAGTTAGAAAATATCATTATTTTTAGGCAGTGAGCGCGACGCTCGGGGCCTCAACCTTCTTCCGCAATGTCGTGAGCGGGCGGCTAGCTCGGCTAGTTTGCGCTGGTGGGGTGTGGGCTTTTGTTGCGGGGGTATTCGGCGACTCCATACGGAGTTGCGGGACAGAGGTTATCGGCGGGGCGTATATTGCGTCAGTAGATAGCTGAGGCTCTTATGCTTCCTTCGAATAATTGCGTGGCGATCCACCTTACAGATATCTCGGCGGCGGAGAACTACTACACCAACGTGATGAAGTTTGAGATGGTGAGCCGGACGGAGACGAGCGTCGCTTACAACGCGGGGGCCTTCCTTCTGAGGGTGAACGCGGACCTCAATCCAGGGCCACCGATTCCCAGCTTTCCGGTGAAAGATATTCGGGCGGCTAAGGAAGGGCTGATCGCGAATGGGTGCACGATCCTGCTGGATAATGGGGACTCGCTCTGCTTCAGGGATCCGTTTGGCATTGTCTATTGCGTGGCGGAAGAGAAGACGGGCGACTAGCGAGCCTCCCGTGACAATATGTGTTCGGTTCCGTAGGAGGGTTTTTTATCGATACGCCTGGGGCTGACGAATACTCGGAACGTATCATTCGTGAATGACCGAGACGGCGGCTAACCGATTCAACTGGCGGCTTCCATTTTGTGGCGCCTTGGGAGCAATGATTGCCGTGCTCCCAAGGATGATTTTCGGCAACGATATCGGCCCAATTTTTTGTACAGTTGTGATCGCAGCAATCATCAGCTTGATCGTGGTGGTTCTTGCTGTTCGAACGATACGACGCCAAAGCCTTTCGACTCTTTCAATGTTAGTGGTGTTCTGCAGCGTCTTATGGCTCTTATGGACTATCTCTGATTACGTGCACACGACTGGTCGTTGGGTTATCCATTCGAAGGCTTACAAAGCTAAGGTGCTCGCTCAAGCAAGCCCCACCAATGAAGAATTGAAGCATATAGAGTGGGATGGTTGGGGGTTTGCGGGATCCGACACCACGGTGTATCTCGTTTTCGATCCACATGATTCACTTGCTATGGCGGCCAAGAGCGGTCAGCCCGGTAAATTCAATGGCATCCCTTGTGAAGTCCCAGAAGTACGGCGCCTGGAGGATCACTGGTATACCGTCCTGTTCTACACCGATACTGACTGGAATCACTGCAACTAACGTTCTAGGACCAGCCAAATCTGCCGTCATTCAGAAGCAAATAAAAAGCGAATACAATCTGTTCATATTTGTTTATGGACTTCACTCACTATCCCGATCGGTTTGGGTTTTTGCATATCGACCTGAACTCGTTTTTTGCTTCGGTGGAGCAGCAGTTGGAGCCGAAGTATCGTGGGAGGCCTTTGGCTGTGGTGCCTACGATGGCGGATACGACTTGCTGCATTGCGGCCAGCTATGAGGCGAAGGCGCTGGGGATCAAGACCGGGACGCAGGTGGGGGAGGCTAAGAAGAAGTGTCCCGAGATTGTGCTGATCGAGGGGAATCATACGGAGTATGCGAAGTACTCGAAGGCGATTGCGGATGCGGTGGAGCTGTGTTGTCCGGTGGCGCATACGCCTTCGATCGATGAGATGGTGTGTCAGCTGATTGGGCGGGAGCAGGAGCCTCCGCGGGCGCGGAAGATTGCGCTGGATATTAAGCAGTCGATCTATAAGAACGTGGGTGTGGCGCTGCGGTGTTCGATTGGGATGGCTCCTAATCGTTATCTGGCGAAGATTGCCAGCGATATGCAGAAGCCGGATGGGCTGATTGGGCTGCTGCCGTCGCAGTTGCCGCGGGCGATTGCGCATCTTGAGCTGCGGGACCTGCCGGGGGTGGGGGCGCGGACTGAGGTTCGGCTGAATGCGAAGGGCATAACGACGATGGAGCAGTTGCTGGCGCTCGACCGTAATGGGATGCATAAGCTTTGGGACAGCGTGTGGGGTGACAGGCTGTATCACTGGCTGCGGGGCGAGGCGACGGGGGACGATGGAGCGCCGGTGTCGAATGGGGTGCAGAAGTCGCTGGGGCACTCGCATGTGATGGCTCCGGAGTTTCGGTCGCAGGAGGGTGCGTGGTCGGTGGCGCATAAGCTGCTGCACAAGGCGGCGATGCGGCTGAGGATGGAGAAGTTTTATGCGGGGTCGATGGCGGTGACGATTCGGTTTCAGCTGACGCGGGAGCAAGCGGAGGGGATGGCGAAGGCGAAGAAACACTTCAGCGGGATCAAGCACTCGGGGTGGGGGATGGAGGCGCGGTTCAGGGATTGTCAGGATACGCTGACGCTGCTGGAGGTGCTGCGCGGGATTTGGAAGCAGCGGCCTGTGGGGGTGGAGTTTCAGCGGCCGTTTTTTGTGGGCGTGACACTGCGGGATCTGATTCCGGAGAATGAGCATCAGGAGGATCTGTTTGGTGACCCGAATAATCGTGGGCAGCTTTCGGCGACGATGGATAAGCTGAATCTGAAGTATGGGCATACGACGCTGCACTTTGCGGGGATGCTTCCGGCGCGGGAGAGTGCGCCGACGCGGATCGCGTTTACGCAGATTCCGGTGCAGTATGGGGTGGATTATATGTAGTTTGAATGAAGTTACTGAGGATATGGCTCTATCGACTGGAGGATCCTTCTTGCTTCGCTCATATCCTTCGCTGAACCTGTGAAGCTCCATCGCAGTGGGATGTCGGGTGAACCGCAGAAGATATCTACGGGACCGACAGCATTGGCAACTGATTTAAAACAGTAGAACGAGCCGCGCGATGTGATGAGACTTTCGGGAGCCGTGGTTTTAAGCTTTCCGGAGGCTATCATTTCATCGGCGTTTTTAAACGCAAGCTCATAAGAGGCCCGCGATCTCATCTCAGCCTTCTCCATCGGGCGAATTTCTAAGCCTTCCGAAACTTCGCGGAAAGGGCTTGCGATTCGCGCCTTCCTCAGCTCGATACTCCCGTCATTTGAATTGGCGACTCCCCACCAGAGCAGTGGGACTTTCATGCGTTCTCCGCTGATCACTAAGTAATTGCCGTGTACACAATGCCAAATGACGGCCTGCGCGGGCGAAAAAAGGAACAGAACGAGAACGGCGCAAAAAATGAGAATGGACCACAATCTTCGGCTTATCGGTTGTTTCATTGAGTCAGGCATTTCTCCACAAGCAAATTAGACCATGATCAGCGCACGTATTATCAGCGGGTGAGCACTACATATCGAGGACGCCTTGCCCCCAGCCCTACTGGACTCCTCCACCTTGGCCATGCAGCGACGTTCTGGACTGCATACCAGCGTGCGCGGCAACACAACGGTACTCTACTGCTCCGCAATGAGGATCTTGATCCGCAGCGGTCGAAGGCTGAGTTTGTTGACGCGATGGTTGAGGATCTTGCCTGGCTGGGGATTGGGTGGGAATCGCCGATGGTTTCGCAGTCGGAACGTGTGGGTTTGTATCGGCAGGCATTTGAGAGATTGCTTGAGGCGGGGTTTGTTTATCCGTGTGGTTGCAGTCGGAAGGATCTGGCTCGCATGATGCATGCTCCGCATGAAGATGTGGATGATGAGCCGGTGTATGACGGGCGGTGTCGACCTGCTGGTGAGGCTCTGTCGCGGAGTCTAGTGCCAGGGATGAACTATCGGTTTAGGGTTCCGGATGGCGAGGCTGTTCGCTTTGTCGATGGCAATGTGGGAGAGCAAGAGTTTACTGCGGGTGTGGACTTTGGTGATTTTCTGGTTTGGCGCAAGGATGGGTTGCCGAGTTATCAGCTTGCTTGTGTTGTCGATGATGCAGCGATGGGGATTACTGAGGTTGTGCGAGGGGCTGACCTGTTGAAGTCTACGGCGCGACAGATGTTGCTGCAGCGTGCGTTGGGTTTGCCGGGCGTGGATTATTTCCATACGCGGTTGATGGTGGATGAGCATGGTGTGCGGTTGGCCAAGCGGCATGATGCTCTGGCGATTCGTACGCTGCGTGAGCGTGGATTGAGCCGCGAGGATGTGCTGGCGATGCTCGGCTGTTGATGGGCGCATGACAGTTGTCATGTTGTTTCGTGACGTTCTCCACTGTTGCGATGCTGCGGACGGGAACATGATCTCTTGTGTAAGCAGATAACCAGGAGGCATAGGATGCCCGCTACTGCAGTGATGCGAGAGACGGAGTTTGAGCAATATGCTTCAGCGATAGAGCCGCAACAGGCGATTGCTGCGTTGACCGGTGTGACGAAGCGCTACGGCGATACGCTCGCGCTGGATGGGTTGAATCTTGCGCTGCGACCGGGCGAGGTTGTTGCGTTGCTCGGGCCAAATGGCGCGGGTAAGTCGACAGCGGTGCGGTTGCTGCTCGGGCTTATTGCTCCGACGACGGGGACGGCGCGGGTGTTTGGCGGCGATCCTCAGAATCCGGCGACGCGGCTCCGTGTGGGCGCGATGCTGCAGGTTGCGCGGATTCCGGAGACGCTGCGGGTTCGTGAGCATCTCGATTTGTTTCGCAGCTATTATGCGAATCCGCTTTCGATGGCGGAGGTGGTGAGGATCGCGCAGCTTGAGGGCATTGAAGACAAGATGTTCAGCGCGCTCAGCGGTGGGCAGAAACAGCGTGTGCTGTTTGGGTTGGCGCTGTGTGGCGATCCTGATCTTGTGTTTCTGGATGAGCCTACGGTTGGCATGGACATTGAGGCGAGGCGCGGCCTGTGGCAACAGATTCGTACGCTGGCGAATCGTGGCAAGACGGTGTTGTTGACGACGCATTATCTGGAAGAGGCCGATGCACTGGCGCATCGGATTGTGGTGATCAATAAGGGAAAGATTGTCAGCGAAGGGACGCCAGCTGAGATCAAGAGCGTGAGTGCGGGTCGTAAGATTCGGTGCCGCACGCGGTTGACGGTGGAGTTTCTTTCCGGGCTGGCTGGGGTCACGAGCGTGGAGCAGAGCGGCGATGACGTTGTCGTCATGACTCCACGGGCCGAAGACGTCGTGCGCGAGATGCTGTTGCGCGATGCGACGTTGAGCGGTCTCGAGATAGCCAGTCCGGCGCTGGAAGACGCTTTTCTTAAATTGACCTCGTCGCGCGACGATTCCCTCAGCGGCTAAAGCCGCAGGACAACGACTGCATTTGCGGAGCGACTAAAGTCGCGCCCTTTCAAAACAGAGGCTTCCCAGGAGAATTATTATGTCGACAACAGCTTTTGCTTATCGAGCAGTACCGGCTGGCGGCTTTGCCCGAGGTTTGCGGATATTCGGCAAGGAGACGAAGTACGAGTTTTTGAAGCTGCTGCGGAACCGGTCGTTTTCGTTGGCGGTTGTTGCGTTTCCGATTATGTTTTATCTGTTGTTCGGTGTGACGAATCGGGGCGCGAATAGTAGCGGGATTCATATGGCTCGTTATCTGCTGGGCGGATACGCGTGCTTTGGCGTGATTGGCGCGGCGTTGTTCGGAATCGGCGTGGGGCTGGCCGGTGAGCGGGCTGCGGGATGGCTGGAGGTGAAGCGCGCCAGCCCAATGCCGCCGATGGCTTATCTGTTTGCGAAGTGCATGGGCGCTGTCAGCTTTGGGTTGATTATTGTCACGGCGTTGATTGCGCTTGCGCTCACGATGGGTGGAGTGTCGTTGAGCTTAGGTGAGGTGCTGCGGATGTTTGGCGTAAGCATCGTCGGATCGATCTCGTTTGCGAGCATGGGCTTTCTGCTGGCGCTGCTGGTTCCGGCAAATGCGGCCCCGGGTATCGTGAATCTGATCTATCTGCCGATGTCGTTCGTGAGCGGGCTGTGGATGCCAATTCAATATCTGCCGCACTGGTTGCAACGCGTGGCGGCGGCGTTACCGACGTATCATCTGGCGCAGTTGATGCTCCGCATCTTTGGATATGCAGACCATAGCTCGGCGGTGAGCCATTGGTTGAGTCTTGCGGGGTTCACGATGGTCATGCTGGGAGTTAGCTGGCTTGTCTTCAACCGGGCGCAGCAGAATGCCTGATGCGCGATACACTTTCGGGGACGCTATGAGCAAACAAGATCAGCCCCAATATCAGAACCCGAACATCGGAGGCCGTAGCGGTACGGGTTATATCTGGCTTGCGTATTCGGTGTTCTTTTTTATCGATCCGATTATGCGTCGTAACCTTCGATTCTGGCTGATATGCCTAGCGATCTATTCCGTCTTTCTAGTCGTCTATATCAACTACATGCGGGCACGATCGGCAAAGCAGCGGTACGTTTTGCTGGCTGCTTTTTACGTTCTGGGGATGGTGTCGCTTCCGATCAACTCCAGTTCAACAGCGTTCTTTGTTTATAGCGCCGCGTTCCTTCCGTTCGCCGTTGCTTCTGTACCAACTGTAATTGCAGTGATGGCCGCACAGTGCCTTGGAGTTGCGGTCCAAGGCCTGCTGCTGCATATCAATCTCATTCCGATCGCGATAACGATCTTTATGGTCATTGTTGTGGGGACGAGCAACATCTTCGTTGCGCAACAGAAGCGCTCGCAGTCCAAACTTCGGAGAGCGCAGGAGGAGGTCGAGCAGTTGGCTGCGCTGGCCGAGCGGGAGAGGATTGCGCGCGATTTGCATGATGTTCTTGGGCATACGCTATCGGTGATTGTGTTGAAGGCGGAGCTGGCGGGACGGCTGATGGAACGCGATCCGGGGCGCGCGGCGCAGGAGATTGCAGACGTGGAGAAGACTGCGAGGACGGCGCTGAAGGAGGTTCGCGAGGCGATTGGAGGGTATCGGTCGCAGGGACTCGCCGCCGAGGTGGAGATGGCGCGCAATACGCTGCAGACTGCGGGTGTGGCGCTGGCTTGCGAATCCGCGTTGCCGAAGTTGACGGCCGCTGAGGAGACGGTACTGTGCCTGGCGCTGCGCGAGGCGGTGACAAATATCGTTCGCCATGCTCATGCGACGCAGTGCCGAATGCGCTTCGCTACGACGGAGGATCGCTTTCACTCGCTGCGGGTAGAGGACGATGGTCCGTATCCGATCAAGCAGGAGGGCAATGGATTACGCGGAATGCGGGAACGAGTGCAGTCGTTGGGCGGACGCTTTTCGATCAGCAGTGAACATGGGACGACGCTGGTGGTGGAGCTTCCGGTCAGGTCAGGCACTTCGACTACAGGGATGGTGCAGTAATGACAGAGATCCGAGTTGTGCTGGCGGAAGATCAGGGTATGGTGCTGGGCGCACTGGCTGCGCTGCTCGATCTGGAGGCGGACATCAGCGTGGTGGCTCGCGCGGCGAATGGTCGTGCCGCGTTGGATGCAGTGGCTAGCTGCTCGCCTGACGTGTTGGTAACTGACATTGAGATGCCAAGGATGACGGGGCTTGAGCTCGCTGCTGCGTTGAAGACGAGCCATCCTGAGGTGCGGACGATTATTCTGACGACCTTTGCGCGGCCTGGATATCTGCGGCGGGCGATGGATGCGGGAGCTCGCGGGTATTTGCTGAAGGATCGGCCGGCTGCCGAATTGGCAGATGCTGTTCGCCGTGTGTATCAGGGGTTGCGTGTAGTCGATCCTGCGTTAGCAACAGAGGCATGGAGCGCGGAGCCTGATCCGCTGACTGACCGCGAACGGCAGATTCTGCAACGGGCTGGCGATGGGAAGAGCAGCACGGAGATTGGTACTGAGCTGCATTTGTCGGAAGGCACGGTGCGGAATTATTTATCGGATGCGATTGCGAAGCTGGGTGCCGCGAATCGCGTGGATGCTGCGAGGATTGCACGGGCTAAGGGCTGGCTCTGAAAGATCGCCAACGCAGGCAACCAATTTGCGATTAAACGCTTTGTGACTCTCCTGCATCCGACGAAATGGGAGATACACAATGACCATCCACGCTATTCGTTTCACGCTCCGCTCTGTAGCCCTGTGCGGTGTGGCTATTTTGCTTGCTACGGGTTGTAACAAGAAGGACGACAATCACCTTAACTTTACGAGCGCCCTCAATACCTACTACGGCTCTCATCCAGCATGCGTTTGGCCGGAGCCAGTGAAGTTTCCGGTGCAGGCCGATACGTCGGATACGAGCAAAACCTCGGGATACGATGCGCTGGTAGATCAGGGCTTGCTGGTGAGAACGACCGCCGAGAAGAAGAAGCTGATTATCGCAAGCAAGCAAGTGAACAACTACGACCTCTCCGATAAGGGGCGCACAGCGTGGACGGCAGACGTGCAGCAGCCTGGGTTCGGCAATTTTTGCTACGGACACCGGAAGGTCGATAGCATCGACTCGTCTACACCGACGACGAGCGATGTAGGGGCATCGACTCAAGTTCACTATCACTACGCCTTTTCCGACGCACCGGGATGGGCTACTGCGCCTGAGACGCAAAATGCCTATCCGCAGATTCGCGCTGATCTAAATGGTCCGCAGCTAGGACTGGCGACGTTGAGCAATACGAGCAACGGATGGGTGGTCTCGAGCGCACCTGGCGATCGCAATACTGGTACAAGTGCCGACGGCAGGATCGTCCAGTAAGTAGTTGCCGGCAAAACAATGGACCAGCGAGATGATGCGTCTCTCGCTGGTCCATTTTTACTTTCAGGATTTGATTACTGAGCGTAGTCCTGATCGTTCTGATCGTCGTCGCTGGGGCCTCCGCTCATGGAGATTGCGGTCTGGATTTCAGAGTAGGGTTTCATCTGGTACTCGTTCGGTGGAATGTTGCCGGCGAGGTTGCGGACGAAGTAGTCCCAGCGGCGGCGGGCCATGTAGGGCGAAGCCTCCGCGTATCCGTGAGCGACGTTGGGAATCATCAGAAGGTCGAAGTCCTTGTTGGCCTTGATGAGGGCATCGACCACGAGCAGCGTGTTGTTGGGTGGAACGTTGTTGTCCATGGTTCCGTGGGCCAGCAGGAGATGACCTTTCAGGTTCTTCGCGATGTTCTGGTTGGCCTGGCTGTCGTAGTTGCTGGTGCCGTCGGGGTTCTTTACCTCGAGGCCAGCCCACTTTTCGGCCCAGTCGTCCTCGTAGACGCGCTGATCGTGATTGCCGCTTTCGGCGATGCCGACCTTGAAGAAGTCGGGATAGTTGAACATAGCGGCAGCCGTGGCGTTTCCGCCGCCGGAGTGTCCGTACATGCCGGCGCGGTCGATGTCGATCCAGGGATATTTCGCGGCGAGTTCCTTCATGCCGGCGACCTGGTCGGGGATGGTGTTGTCGCCGAGGTTGCCGAAGTAGAACTCGTGGAAGGCCTTGGAGCGCCAGGGTGTGCCCATGCCGTCGATGCAGACGACGACGAAGCCAAGCTCGGCCAGCGCCTGCATATCACGGTGCGCGGCAGAGAAGCTACGGTTGCCGCAAGAGCCGGTCTGCGGGCCGGGATAGACGTTGTTGACAATGGGGTACTTCTTTGATGGATCGAAGTTCGTGGGCTTGAAGAGGAAGCCGTAGAGATCCGTCTTGCCGTCGCGCGCTTTGACGGTGATGGGCGTGGGAGGAACCCAGCCGGTGGCTACGAGCTTTGAAATGTCCTGCTTGGCGACATCGACCAGAACCTTGCCGTTGATGTCGCGAGCGACCGTGGTTTGGGGCTGGGTTGGCGTGGAGTAGATGTCGACGAAGTAGCGGCCATCGGGTGAGGGTGTGATGGAGTGGTCGGCGTTCTCAGGGGTCAGGAGCTTCTGACCAGAGCCGTCGAAGTTGATGGAGTAGTAGTGCGAGAAGTAGGGGTCACGTCCGGGCACTTTGCCGACGGCGAGGAAGTAGATCTTGCGAGCGGCTTCGTCGATCGCGAGGACCTGTGTGACGTTGCCTTCGCCGTGGGTGATCTGGTTTTTGAGCTTGCCGGTGGTGAGGTCGTAGAGGTACATCTGGCCCCAGTTGTCGCGCTCGCTGAACCAGAGAAGCTCGTTGGAGTTGGGGAGGTAAGCCCAGTTCACCTTGTTGTTGCCGCTCTCGTAGAACTTGGGTGCGGTCTCGCCCATAACTTCGCGGACGTCTCCGGTGGAAGCGTCGGCGATGCGGAACCACTCCTGCTTGTGGTCGCGCGAGGTGGAGACGAAGGCGAGGTGGGCGCTGTCGGGGCTCCACTGGACGTCGTCCCAGCCGCTGCCGCCGCGGCAACTGATGTCGTCGCACAGGGTGGAGCGGTGCTGATCGGCCGGCATCTTGAGGCGGATGACCTTGGATGAATCGACGTCGATGATGACGCGCTCGATCATGGTCACATTCTTGTCGCCTACGAAGGGATACTTCCACGCCTTGAGTTGGGGATGACCGTTGGTGACGGGGACGAGGTACATCTCACCGTCTTTGCGCTGATCCTGCTGGAAGGTAGCGATCTTTTTGGAGTCGGGAGACCAGACGAGGATAGGGCTGTCACTCTGCTGCCAGCCGGCGTTGTCGGTGGCGTAACCGTAGTCCTTGACGCCGTCGGTGGTGAGCTGGGTCTCTTTGCCGGTGGCGACGTCACGGACCCAGAGGTTGTTGTCGCGGATGAAGGCGGCCTTGGTTTTGTCGGGCGAGATCTCGGATGAGGCGCGGTTGCGGCCTCCGGCGGGGCGTTCCGGAGCGCTGGCTTCGGCCTTGCGCGGTGAGGCTACGGGAGTGCAGACGCCGGCGCCGCTGAGGTCGCAGCGAAATTGACGTCCACGGAGGGAGGCAACGACTGTATCGCCGGAGAGCGTGAAATCCGTGATGGCGAGGTGGTGGGCGTCGGCCGTCATTCTTCCGTTGGAGGCTGCGGTGAGCGCGCTGGCCAGCTTGGCGTGATCGAATGCCGGGCCCTTGGTGCCCTTGGCGGGATCGACCAGAGTGAAGGTGACACCTTCGGGGCCGCGGTCGCGATACCAGAACCGGCCATCGGCCAGCCATGTGGGATTGCTGACGCCGTGGTAGACCAGCGGGTTCACGTTGTAGTTCATGAACTTCTCGGCATGGGCGTAGTCGTCCGTTGTGAGCTGCTTTGCGGGCTCTGCCATTGCTGAGGCTGCGACACAGCCTGCGATCATCATCGCCGCTATCGCCGAGCGACACTTACCAAAAAACACCATAGTTACAGCCTCCGATTTTTGCACACCCAATTGTGGGGGATGGATAGAGCTAAGTCTACCGTCATTTCGGGCGATTGAAGTCCCTGTGTCAGCACTTTGATGGACGCGTCGAAGACAGGTTCGGTAGCGCGGTTCGCGCTCTAACGGTCGCCGGAAGATCGTGCCTTCCATAGAATTTGCCGTAGAATCCCCATCCATACCGGGACGTCGCTGGCAGTGAGGCCCATGCGCAACACCAGTCTTCGAATCTGCGCTTCATCGCAATTCGAGGGATGACGGCGGGTGTAGCCGGTCTTCTCGAGGACTTCGTCGAGGAGGATGGTGAAGCGTTCGACCTCGTCTGCGCGGGCTGCTTCAGGGACGCCGGTGCCGGTGTGGACGCCAATCTGGCGCACCAGTTCGTACAGACATACCGCGACGGCCTGGCCGAGGTTCATCGAGGGGTGGCGAAGGTCTTCGTGCTGCTGCATGGGAATGGTGAGGAGCCAGTGGCAGTGGCTGAGCTCGTCGTTACTGAGGCCAGTCTTCTCGGAACCGAAGAGGAGGGCAACGCGGCTGTCTTCGCGCGCAAGCTCGGTGTGGATTGCGGTGGAGGCTTCGGGTAGGGCGTGCAGGGGATGCTGGAGGGCACGCTCGCCTACCGCTGTTGTACCCACCACGAGGGTGCAGTCAGCAACGGCTTCGGCTACTGTGGCGAAGGACTTCGCTTCGGCGAGAATGGCGGATGCGTCGACTGCGGAGCGAGCGGCTTCGAAGGGGACAGCGTAGTCGTTGACCACGCGCAGATGGCAGAAGCCGAAATCATGCATGGCCCGAGCCACCGCACCGATGTTGCTGGGATTGCGGGCGCGAACCAGCACGATCGTGATGCGGTCGAGTTGTTGGCCTGACTCCACTATGGCTATTTTAGGCTGCACAAAAAGAAGCGGCCTGCTGAACTGCACAGGCCGCTTCGATTGCTTACTCAGGCAAAGCTTGATCGGTGATGATTCCGTTCTAGCGGGGAGCCTTTTCGTCGTTGTGTTTTTCGTTGTGGATCTGCTGGCTGGCGTGGTTCTGCTCGTGGTTGACCTGCTGGTGTTCCTGCTGGGTCAGGTGGCCGCCGTTCGCCTGCCGGTCGGCGTGTACCTGCTGGTTGATTTGCTGCTGATGGTTCTCGGCGCGTGCTGCTTCGCCGGCGGTCATCTGTCCGCTGCTGACGCCGTTGGCAATGCGCTGCTGCTGATTATTCTGCCGCTGGCCGACTTCGCTGTTGCCGTAGTTCTGGGTTGCGGCGTTGTGCTTGTCGTCATAGATCGACCGGCTGACGTTGTTCTGGCGCTGGTTGACCTGCTGGCGTTCCTGCGGGGTGAGCTTGCCACCATTGGCGGCGCGATCAGCCGCGACCTGGTGGTTGATGCTGGCCTCGCGATTCTCGAGATTTTTGGTCTCTCCAGCATTGAGCTGGCCGGAGCCTACGCCGTTGGCGATGCGCTGCTGCTGATTCGCGCGACGGTCATTCACGGTCGCCATGGCCATGGTGTTCGGCCGGCCGCCGTTGACCGAGGCAAGCTGTCCGCGATCGTGCTGCATGGCCTGTTCGTGGCTAAACTGGTTCACTGTGGGCTGGAAGTGCTGCTCGTGGAGAGCGATACGCTCCTCCTCGCGCTCCTGCGCCCGTATGCCGCCATTGCCGCCGTTGTAGCTGATGCGGCTGTAGTTGTTGTTCACGATGACGGTCTTGGTGTAGACGTTGTGAACGTTGACGATGTTGATGTTGTTGACGCTGCGGTTGTAGGCGAAGACACCGTGGTTCCAGTAGCCGCCCTCATAGCCGACCCCGCCGTAGCCGAAGCCGTAGTTCACACCGCCATAGAAGCCGATGTGCGGGCCCCAGTAGCCGGCGTGGAAGAGGTACGCTCCATTGGTCCAGCCCCAGTAGCCGGGGGTCCAAAGCATACCGACGGCTGGCGGCTGGACCCATACGCCGGGAACCCAGTAGTAGCCCTCCGGTCCATAGGCCCAATAGCCCGGGGTCCAGAGATAGCCCTCGCCGGGGCACAGTGGCTGCGTGTAAACAGGCAATGCAGGGGGCGCAATGTTGACGGAGATAATGACTCCCGCAAAAGATGCTGCCGGTGCAAGCATCAAAGCTGCTGCTACAAGAGACTTACAGATCAAACCACTGACTTTCATGCATCTACCCCTGGGATACGGCATAACGCTAAAAAGTAAGCGCCGCCTCAAAATTTAGACCAACTGAATGTGTCCTCTATTCAGCCTACCCCACGTTGAAACACGTGATCAGCGTGGAAGTTTCCCAGTTTATTCGTCTGGATTGGGGAGCAGGGATACAACGAAGGTGGCAGTGGACAGCTGAGTTTCGGCATGATAGGGCCTCGCCGAGACGTCTCATCTACACTCAAGTTTGAGTCAATTTAACTATCGTAGGTTCGCCCCTGAATTTCAATGTCCGATAACTTCGCCCAGACAGTCAAGCAGCAGGCCGATATCGTCCGCATCATCGGCGAATACGTGAAGCTGCGTAAGACGGGCGCGCAGAATCACACCGGGCTATGTCCTTTTCATAAGGAGAAGACGGGTTCGTTTTCTGTGAATGCGACGCACGGGTACTTTTACTGCTTTGGTTGCCATGAGAAAGGTGATGTTTTCACCTTCGTGATGAAGATGGAGAACATCAGCTTTCCGGAGGCTGTGCGTGCTGTTGCGACTAAGGCTGGTATTCCGCTGCCGAAGCGGGAATTTAGCTCGCCGGAAGAGGCGCGCGAGGCTGGGCTGCGGCGGCAGTTAGTCGACATCCACGAGGCGGCGACGCAGTATTTTGAAGCGCACCTGAAGAGTCCTGAGGCGGCACGGGCGCGTGAGTATCTGACCGGACGTGGCGTTACCCCGGAGACGATTGCGAAGTTTCGCATCGGTTATGCGCCGGATGATTTCAACGATATGCGCGAGCGACTAAAGCCGCACTTCAACGAGGAGGTGATGCGGGCCAGCGGGCTCTTCAGTTCGAAGGAGCAGGCCGATGGATCGCAGGGACAGCTCTATGCGAAGTTTCGCAAGCGCATCACCTTCCCTATTGCGAATGAGCAGGGCAAGACGATTGCTTTTACCGCGCGAGCGCTGGATGAGGTCGACGACAAGGGGCGGGCGATTGCCAAGTATATGAACTCGCCCGAGACTGCGCTGTACTCGAAGGGGCAGGTGCTGTTCAATCTCGACAAGGCGAAGGCCGATATGCGCGCCCATGACTTTGTTCTGCTGGTTGAAGGGCAGATGGACTGTATCTCGGTGTACATGGCCGGGATCAAGAACGTGTTGGCGGTGTCCGGCACCGCATTCACCGAAATGCAGGTGCGCCAGATCAGCCGCTTTACCAAGCGCGTTGTGGTCAACTTCGATCCTGACAACGCCGGTGCGGGCGCTGCCGAGAAGGCCATCGCTCTGCTGACAGAAGAGGACTTCGAAGTGAAGGTGATTACGCTCGAGGGCGGGCTCGATCCGGACCGTTATGTTCGCGAGCATGGCATCCAGGCCTACATGGCTGCGCTGCGTACGGCAAAGCGGTACAGCGACTTCCTGATTGACCGGGCCCGTCACCAGTTTCCACCGCGCACGGCCGAAGGCAAGGTGAAGGCGATGAACTTTCTGCTGCCGCACATTCGCCGCATGCCCAACCGCATCCAGCGCGATGAGTTTGCTGCCGACGCTGCACAGAAGCTGGGGATTGACTCGGCCATTCTGCGGCAGGAGCTGAAGCAGGCCGCCGCACAGCGGGTGGAGAGTGTGCGTGCCCATACGAATGATCCGGCCAGCGAGATGGAGCGCATCCTGCTGCGCGCGCTGGTTCTGCCTGAAGACGACACCGCACGGAGGCTGGCAGCTGAGCGACTCTCCGGGCGTCCGGAGTGGTACGACGGCCTGACTGCCGCGTCGGTCATGGAGGCGCTGGCCCATGCACCGGCTCCATCGAATCCGCTGGACGCGGCGCCTGACCAACCAAGCCGTGCGCTGCTGGCCCTGGCTCTGCGGCACGGCGATGACGCTGCCGAATCGCAACAACCTCTGACTGAGCAGGTGCAGCATGCGCTGGACAAACTCGAGCTTCGCTACATGCAACGGCGGCAGCGCGAGATTCGCGGCTTGATCGCGGAGGCCTACCGGCGCAACGACGAGGAGATGCTGCGGAAGCTGACGGCTGAGAAATTAGAGGTTGATGGCTGGCTGCGCAATCACTGATTGGTTGTATGCCTTCCCCGAAATGGTCACGTTAGAATGATTCCGCATACTATCTGGCCTCGTCGCTCAAGACCCTGGAGATTGCTGAACCGCACCTATGGCCGGATTCCAACGTATCCTGAAAAATCTGGGCGCCATGTTCACGGGCCGGCTGTTGACGATCATCCAGCAGGTCATCATTCCGCCTATCTTCATTCATCGTTACTCGACGGCACAGTTCGGAGAGTGGGGGGTACTGTCGGGTGCGGTGGCTGCGCTGGGAATGCTGAACTTTGGCGTGCAGACATACATGAACCAGGATCTCGCGGTGCGCTACAACCGGGGCGAGGCCGGGGGATACCAGGTGCGGCAATCGACGGCCCTGCGTCTGCTGGGGGGCGTGGTCCTTTGCGCAATGGCTCTTTCACTCGTCGTCTTCGTACTGCCGGTCGATACGATCCTGAAGCTCGATATCGGCAGGCGGGCGACGCAGGTTACCGCATACCTTCTGGCCTGCCAGGTATTACTGAATATCCTCTTTGGATATTTCACGGGAATCTACATGGGGGTCGCGCGGGCCCACCGCGGAGCTTACTGGAGCAACTTCCAGGCATTTTTTTCTGCTCTTTTGCTGTTGCTTTGCGTGTCGATGCGAATGTCGTTCCCAGTGCTGGCGAGCGCGATGCTGTTGGTGATGAGCGTTTCGATTGTGTGCGTCCTCTTCGATCTTCACCGGACGGCTCCCGATCTATTTCCTAACATCCGATACTGGGACCGAAGCGCGGTCAAGGATATCCTGAGGCCCAGCGGCTACTTCGGCCTGATCGCGGTATCCACCTTTCTGACCTACCAGGCACCACTGATCGTGTTGCAGCGCGTAATGGGGCCGGTAGCCGTAGCCGGCTTCATCGTCATGCGACTGGTCTTCTCCATGTGCCGACAGATGCTATCGATCTTTACGCAGTCGATGGGGGCCGAGATCACCCACTTGTTCGGCCGCGAGGACTGGCCAGCGCTTTCGCGGCTCTACGACTACTCCGAACGGTTCGTCTTCTTCCTGATCCCGCTGGTCAACACAGGCGTCCTGTTGATGTCGCCCATCCTGATCACGGTCTGGATGCACAAGCGCGCCGAACTCTTCTCGCCATACCCATACGTTCTGAGCGCGGCTATCTCGATGGTCATCAGCCTGAAGGAGCATAAGTTCCAGTTCCAGTTTTCGACCAATACACACGAGTCGCTGGCCCGGACGATGTTCTCCAGCTACGTGATGATGGTTGTGCTGTCGGTCGGTATGGTTCACTTCGCAGGAGTCGCAGGGTTCCTGTGGACGTGGCTGGCAGTGGAGACGTTTCAGGTGGTGCGGATCATCAAGCTCAATACAGAGCTCTTTGCCTATGACGCTTTGGAGTTCACCTATTTGCGCCGCCTGTTGGGGTTCTGCCTGGCGTCGCTGGTGATCTCCCTGGGGCTTCTGCAGCGGACGTCGGCCTACCCGTTGCTTTGGCAACTAGGCATCGCGACGACCGTGGGCGTGATCGTCGCAGGCATCTCTTGGCCGCTGTTTGGGGTTGGGGATGTGGTGAAGAAGATGTCCGGGCAGCTGTTTCGGAAGTTTGCCTGAAGTTCCTTTTTCGCTACGTTATAACGATTGTTATAATCTCTGGATTGGAGAACCCTTATGGCAACGGCAGCCAAAATCATCACCATTGGAAATTCGGTAGGGGTTATTTTGCCCAAAGAGATTCTGAACCGGCTCCATGTCGAAAAGGGCGATACGGTCTATTTCACAGAAGCCCCGGATGGGATTCGCCTGTCCCCTTATAACGCCTCGTTCGGCGAGAAACTCGACGTATTTGAACATGTAATGCGGGAAAATCGCGATGTTCTGAAGAAACTGGCGGAATAATGGATGAGCCGATCTGGATTGATAAACCAGAGGTTCTCGTCGTTCATTCAAGGCAGTTGGCGGAGCACGGTGGCTCGGATGGCCTTCGTGACGAGACCCTTCTCGATTCGGCGCTATCCAAACCGCGTAACGTCTTTGCCTATGCCGACGATGCGTCCCTCCCTAGGCTTGCCGCCTCATATGCATTCGGGCTGGCCAGAAACCACGCTTTTATCGACGGGAATAAACGCACTGCGCTAGTCATTTCCGAAGGCTTTCTGCGCCTGAACGGACTGAAGGTCGTTTCGACTCCCGAAGAGAAGTACTTCATTTTCCTGCACTTGGCGGATGGCTCTCTGAGCGAAGAGGAGTTGACCGCCTGGTTCACCCAACACACTGTTCCATTGGAAAAATGACCCGTTTTCAGACCACAGACCCCGGATATAAGAACAAACACGGCCAAATCGTCATCGCCAGGACCGGTTTTCCCTCGGAAAACTTCCCGGGACAGACGATTTACCACATGCGATGCAGCCATTGCAGCCACGATTATGGCTCTGCTGGCAAGGATATACACCTCCGGCGTTGCCCCCGGCACCAGGACGGCGCTAAGGGAGAACCGTTACGTACACCACCACCGAATCTTTTTTCCACGCAAAACGTCTAAAATAATGTGGTATGCTGTGATTCGCTGGGGAAGTGTGCCCTTGAATGCCCTGACCTCCTGAAGGTCATACGGCTGGCCAAAGCGGTCTAAACCGCCATCTGCTCCCTGCCATTTACGCAACAACCAAGGGATTAATCCGCCCGGGGGTATCAATTACTACGCCCGACGGCATCCCAACTATAAGAATCTTTCGCAGGAGTGCGCACAGCCGTGGCTGAAGAAATCGACAAGTACGAAGACGACATAGACAAGCTCATCGACACCGGTAAGGAGAAGGGGTATCTCACCTACGGCGAGGTCAACGACCTGCTGCCCGGAGATATCACTACGCCGGATGATCTCGACGATCTGCTGACAACCATCAACACGCAGGGCATCGATGTACTCTCGGGCGAGTCGAAGTTCAGCGGAGACCGCGACAAGTATGAGCCCGAAGCCGGCGAAGAGTCCGAGGACGTAGAGCTTGATCTCTCGCCCGGTACGCTCGAGAAGACCAACGATCCCGTGCGCATGTATCTGCGCGAGATGGGCACCGTTCCGCTGCTGACGCGTGAGGGTGAAGTCGAAATCGCCAAGCGTATCGAGCGTGGACAGCTTCGCGTGATGAAGGCCATCTCGCGTTCGCCCATTGTCATCCGCGAGATCGTCGCGCTCGGCGAAGACCTGAAGCGCGGCGTGCGCAATATCAAGGAAGTAGTCACCTTCGACGAAGAAGAACTGACCGAAGAGATCCTTGCTGCGCGTGTTCGTGCAACTGTCTCCCGCATCGACGTGATTCTGAAGCATCAGAAGAAGATTCACGCGCTGGAAGAGAAGCTCGCCACGCCGCACGGCAAAGATGCCAAGGCCAAGGCCAAGGACGTTCGCAAAACCCGCTGGCTGATCGGCCGCGAGCACGTCTACATCAACCGCATCGTTCGCGAGCTGAAGTACACCAACGGCGAGAAGAAGCGGCTGCTCGACAAGGTCAACAAGACCGTCGACGCGATGCGCACGCTGGAGCGCCAGATCAAGACGCTCGAGACCAAGCACGAGGCCTCGAAGTCTGAAGAGCTGCGCAAGGAGTACAAGCGCCAGCAGAAGAACTGCCGCACCGACCTCGAGCGCATCGAGCAGGACGCCGGCATAGCCATCGCCGACCTGAAGCGCACGCAGCGCGAGATGATCCAGGGCGACATGGACGCAGAGCGCGCCAAGCGTGAGCTGATCGAGGCTAACCTTCGCCTCGTCGTCTCGATCGCGAAGAAGTACACCAACCGCGGCCTGCAGTTCCTCGACCTGATTCAGGAGGGCAACATCGGCCTGATGAAGGCGGTCGATAAATTTGAGTACCGTCGCGGTTACAAATTCTCGACGTACGCGACGTGGTGGATCCGTCAGGCCATCACCCGCGCTATCGCCGACCAGGCACGTACGATCCGTATCCCGGTGCACATGATCGAGACGATCAACAAGCTCATCCGCACCTCGCGTCAGCTAGTGCAGGAGCTTGGGCGCGAAGCGTCCTCGGAAGAGATCGCCCGTCGTATGGACATCCCTGTTGCGAAGGTCCGCAAGGTCCTCAAGATCGCGCAGGAGCCCATCTCGCTCGAAACGCCGATTGGTGAAGAGGAAGATTCGCACCTCGGCGACTTCATCGAAGACCGCATGGCCGTCAGCCCGTCCGACGCTGTGATCTCGGTGAACCTGAAGGAGTACACCTCGCAGGTTCTGCGCACCCTGACACCGCGTGAAGAGCGCGTGATCAAGATGCGCTTCGGTCTAGAGGATGGCTCCGAACACACGCTGGAAGAGGTCGGCCAAAGCTTCCAGGTAACGCGCGAGCGCATCCGCCAGATTGAGGCCAAGGCACTCCGCAAGCTCCGTCACCCCAGCCGCAGCCGTAAGCTGAAGGCCTTCGTCGACGGCGTCAAAGAGATGTAGCTTTCAGAGTCATTTCAATAACAAAAGGGCCGCGAGCAATCGCGGCCCTTTTGAGTTCATGCCTATCCAAGCTAGCGGACCATTAACGTCAATCCCTACCGTAGAGATCGCCATGATAGTAGGTCACCACACCATCGCGCACGAGAGGTGCAAAGTGACAATCGACGGGGCGTCCGCTTATCGTCACAGCAGGAAGGCCGGGATCTACCTTCGGACCATATCCTTCGCCGGTAAGTTTTCCTTCCTCATTGACCGAAACGTGAATCGCGGTCATGCCAGAGGGAACACTCGTTACCAACCTCGTGCTACAACCGCTTATCTGCTTTAGCAGTTCCTCGCCCCGAAGAGTAGGCAATGGATCCGCAACCTTCGAAACAAAGTGCAACACAAGCGGCATCTCCATCTGCACCGGCGCACCATCCACAATCAAGGGCTTGAATTTATAACGAAGAGCCTGCTCCATTCCGAAGCTCTCAAGCCCCGGCTGGTCTGAATTGTGCTTCGCCGTTTCTCTCACCTGACCCGTGCGATCTGTACGCGCATAGACGATCATGTAACCATCGGCCCTTCCTTCGCGCACCGTAGGCCAGTCGATCTTCGGGACGATCTCGACCATACTCTCTTCTTTGAGCGTCGACACGTAGGCCGTCTTTATCTGTTGCTCAACCGGCGTTGGATTCGTAATAGCGAACATGTCGTCCGAACCGTTGCGCAACTCCTCCAGAGTAGTTAGATGACCAACAATCTCTTTGTAATCCAGTACGGAAGTCTTATAGATCCGTGCAATCTTCTTCTTGCCGAATCCCTTCCAATCATCAAAGTTGATGTCATAGTTCGTCGTAAGGACCGACTCAAGCTTAGGTTCCGAACCACTAAAGCAGACCATACCCCAGGTCATCTGGTCCGTGATGCCGCCCGGCCGATCTTCGCGTCGCAGACAGCTATTGGTGATGCTCGGCCCAACTATTACCGCCCCGCCCCCGTTTCTGAAATTACCGACTATTGGAATCGGATTCAGGAGACCGTCCACAAAATTCTCAAGCCATCGCGGATAGTAGTCGCCTGCATTGGTCTCCATCACTTGATCGCCGTTCACAATGCGAGTCTGACTGAAGGCCGAAGACGTAACCACGCTCCTATACTTCTTTGCTGCCGCCCACCATACCTCGACACGGCCGCTATGGCTTGCCCCAGGCTGCCCAATCTCCAGCACCGCATGAAACGGTTTGCCATCATCGGTCAGTGAAGACGTCTTAAGAGCACGGTCTAGCCCCACATCCGCACTTAGCCGCTCTCCTTGAGGCTGGGGAAAACTCGGAAATTGTGCATACAGCGGTAACAACCCACTCAACAGAGTGAGAAAAACAACAAACCTTACTTGTCGCATAGGTGCATCGTACATGGCAGGTGGGCGGGTAGCCCACATTAATAGCCACCCTGGACGTATTCCGTCGGCAGCGCGAGGTGAAGGCATTCGTCGACGGCGTCAAGGAAATGTAAGCCTGCGTCAAAAACTCGAAAGCCCTCGCATTGGCGGGGGCTTTTGAGATTAACCAGCAATAGTCGTTTGTCTTAAGCCTGCGCGGCCGCATGGAAGCCATCGCACCCACTGATCGGCGTTACCTTCAAGTGCAACGAAGCATGTTTCGGGTGGCCGCAATCATCCAGCATATTCAACGGCGCTTTATGGCTTGTGAGGATCGTCACCAGCGCCGAGTTCTTCGCATGGTTCTCTCCGAAATGCGTGCAGAGCCCGCACTGCCCAGCGTGTACCGATTGCATAGACGACCTCCTGCGTTTTCTTATTCAGAGTGGCGACCGCGACACGCCGTTGCCTCGACGCCGCGATTAAGCAAAACTTTACGGTGACTTCGATCAGGCTGTAAAGTGCGACCAGCCCTGCCTTTGATAGTCCTCTGTGCCATCCGGGAACCTTGTGGGCTAAAGCCACGTATCTTCTGCAAGATCGGAGATTTCAACGCTATGTATTACGCCGACCCTATCCCTACTGCCAATATGACCGACCATCAGCGCGCCTGGTTCTACGCTGAGTTTGCGCACGCGCGCCGCGACGAGGTGATCGGTGTCCTGCTCGCTATCTTTCTCGGCAACTTCGGCGTCCACCAGTTCTATCTGCGCCGAACCGGATTGGGCATCCTCTATCTCTGCTTCTTCTGGACGGGCATCTCCGCCATCCTTGGCTTTATCGACGCATTCTTTATGCCGGGCCGAGTCCGCCGTTACAACATGGAACAAGCCGCCTATATCGCCAGCCAGATCCTCGCGGCCCCAGTGCAATCCACAGCAGAATCATCTACATCGATATCGACGGCGCCGTACTGCCGGGCATGCGGCGGCCCCGTCGAATCCGCTGCAACCTTCTGCCCTCATTGCGGGGCGGCGGCAACCAGTCAGCCTGCCGTCTAGTTTATTGCCACGCGACGGCGCTTTCCTTCAGATGGTCGAACTCCACGAAATCCCCAGTCGGCCCGGTCTGTACCTGCACCGGTGAACCACCGACAGTCACGTTATTTACCTTGCCGAACCGCCAACGCAGAATGATGTGCGCCGCGGAGTCTCCGTTGATCTTCAGTGAGTTCACGCCCCGCGACAGCTTGCGCCCCTCGAAGTCCGTGAGGTTTGCCTCGGCAGCGCCTGCGCCGCCAATCAACTCATACACGCGGCGCGCGTCCAGCGACTTCACGTTGCTGTTCCCGCTCTCACCCTGCGGAACCAGCGTCATGACATCTTCCGGAATCTTTGGGATCACGGCTCCGGCGCGAACATACAGGGGCAGCACATCGACCGGCGCATCGACCGGCAGCGATCGACCTCCGGTGATGCGCGCGCCCGTCCAGTAATCCACCCAGTCGCCCTCAGGCAGATAGACGATGCGGAGAGTGTTTTCATCGAGAACCGGAGCCACGAGAAAATCCGGTCCGAACATGTACTCGTCCTTCGCCATGCGCGCGCGGTCGTCGTTCTGATTCGTCAGCACCAGCGCCCGCATGATCGGCATACCAGTCTTCGCCGCCTCCTGCGCTGCGGCATAGCGGTATGGAAACAGGCTCATGTGCAGCGTCACGTACTTGCGATACACGTCGAGCGCTCGCGTTCCACCGGTCTTCTCATCCCAGTTCCACGGCTGCTGATTCGTCTGCGACAAAATCTCCATCGTCGGCGAAAACGCCGAGTACTCCGTCCACCGCATCTGCACCAGCGGGTCTTGTGTGTCGGCCACCTTCAGATATCCGCCCAGATCGGCCGTCCACAGCGGCAGTCCGCTCATGCCCGCGTTAAGTCCCGATGTCACAGCGGTCGGCAATCCGTTCTCCGGGCTGAAGCTCGACTCGTTGTCACCGCCCCACAGAAAGCCGATGCCGTTTGCGCCAGCATGTCCGTCCGTCGTCACGCTGCGAGCGAATAACACGCCATTGCCCTTCAAGTCCTTCTGGATCAGCTCCTCCATCGCGTTGTTGTAGAGCACTGCATAACGATTTCGCATCAGCCGCTTGTCGGTCCCGTCGGCGAACTTCACTTCACCCTGGAAGCTTCCCTCCGCATCATCGTCCTTGAAGCCGTCGGCCCCTGCAGCGATTGCCTGCCGCACCTGATCCTGCCACCAGCGCTTTGCCGAAGGATTCGTGAAGTCGATCATCGACCCCGTTCCCTTCCACCATCTCCCCACGTACGGCTTGCCGTCGGGCGTCTTCACGAAAAATCCGTTACCGGCCGCCTCATCGTAGTTCTCCGCATGCGGATTCATCTTGTCCGCGAAGCCTGCCTCATACGGCGGATTCGACTGCGAGTTGATCCACGATGTATGCCATAGCACCAGCTTGTAGCCCTCGCCGTGCAGATGCTTCACCATCGCTGCGGCATCATCGAACTGCTTCGGATTGAATTTGTAACTGTTATAGGACGTTGTCCACGGCGAGTCGATCAGAATCACGCTCGCCGGCAATCCAAGCGCTCTGGTCTTATCGACATCCTCCAACACTTGCGCCTGATTCTGGTGGTAGTCACGTCCCATCCACGGCGCGAAAGCCCAGTACGGCGGCAGAATCGCCCGTCCTGCCTGCGCGGTAAAGCGTTCGAGTATCTTCGGAAACTCCGGCCCCGTGAACAGCACCAGCCGAAGCTTCTGCGCGGGCACATCCACAATCACATCCGACACGCTCGTGGCATTCATGTCGAAGGCCGCCTCGGACGTCGTGTCCAGCCACAGGCCGTAGCCCGTCGTGCTCATGAAGAACGGGATCGGCTGATAGGTTGACGATCCCTTTGCGCTGCCGTTGTCCTGCGAGGAGTTCATCACAATGGTGTGCGCATGGTTCAGCGTATTGAAGCGCTCGCCCAGCCCATAATAGTTCCCCGCATCGCGCACGCGGAACCGCCAGTCTCCCACCGAGTACGCAATGCTCGTGATCTCGACCACCCCCGGCGCGAGCTGCTTGAAATGCAGCTTGTCGGTCATCACGGGGTTGCCTTCAAACTCAAAGTCGTTCAACAGCAGGTCAGGTCCGGCATCGACGCCACGCCCCCCATGCTTGCCCGGCAGCGTTAATGCGACGGTATATGGATCCTTCCGCACCAGCCCATCGATCGGAGCTTCTGCGGCTCTGCCCACCGGAGCAGTCGGCGCAGTCGCTCCGCTCGCAGGAGAAACATCCTGCGCCAACGCCATACCGGCATAGCCAGCCAACAACACCGCAGACAGCACTCCTGTTACCCGCATCGTAAGCATCTCCCCGTACACTGCATCGTCTTGTGAATCACAAAGGCCAAAGAAAAAGGGCCCGCGTTTGGGACCCTTCTCTTACTTTCCTTTGTAACAGCAATTTTGGCAAACGCCGTGCGGAATCTCTCCGACTAGACGCCCGAGTTGCTGTGCTTGATTGCTGCCTCGTACCCTGCGGTAAAGCCGGAACGATACTCGTCGCGAGCCGCGCCCTTCACTGGCGGGTGCAGGTACAGATGCGACGACTTGGCGTCGATCTTGCGCTTGGCTGCCCGATCCAGTTGCGCTGCTTCGACACCATCGCGATAGCCCTGCTGGGCTTGCTCTGTGCCTTGCGGCGGAGTATTCCATTCCTGCGTCTGTGCGGGGGAGGTTTGGTTCTGGGCGTGCGCGAAAATCGGGGCGCCGCTCATAAGAGCCACTGCCATCAGTGGCGTTGCAATGCGAATTAGCTTTTTCATCATTTCCTCATTGCCTACAGGCCGAAGTTCACCTTAAGGCCGACAGGGACACTAACATAACCGCGTAATCACTGGCAAATCGACAAAAGAGGGATGGACAAACCCAGTAAATACAGGCTATTGGACGACCATGACCCAGAAATGTCACAGCAAATCCGATGCCGGACAATATGAAAGCCGCGTGAATCCTGCCCACGCGGCCTCAATTTCATCGAAAACGGACATGCTATCGGCCGGTTACATATTCGTGTGGCCGCCGCGCATCTCCTCGTTGAAGGACGGCTTGATAAACGCCAGTTGCGCCGCAACCTCAGCCTCGTACTTGTCGCGATGCCCCATCAGCGCCTCGGTCGGCGTGGCATACTCGGTATCCGCAGCCAGCAGCAACACACCCTCGCGAGCCAGTGCAACCGCCGACTTCTGCAGCTCATCGACCGTCGTGTTCAGGTACTGAGCATCCCGCGGATCCAGCAGCCACACCGGCTGTCCGCCCCCCAGCACGCCCGATAGCCAAAAGGCCTTCGCCGCCAGGAACTCCTGCCGCTGCGCCTCCGAGGCGTCATTGAAATTGAACCGTTTCTTCCAAGGGCTGTAGTAGCGCGTCGTTACCGGAACCGGCTGGCGGTTGCCGCTCTTGACCAGCTCCAGCTGCCCCTGATCCATCGTCTTGCGTACCGCGTTGTAAATAAAGCCCTCGGCAAACGGCTGCTCCGGAGCCTTCACGATCTCGGCAAACGTCACCGTCATCGACGCGGCGACCTTCGCATGCAGCACGCTCTCGTTCCCATCCTCAAGCCTTACCTCACCGTGCACCAGGTACGTATCCGCGCCCGAGGTCGACAGGTGGAACGGCCACTCGAACTTGCCGAAGCTCAGGGGGAACCCGTGCAGTGTCAGGTAGCAATCAGGGCGAGGATTCCTCAGCCGTTTGGCGGTCTCCGCAAGGTACGCGCCCACCTCTTCCAGCAGGTCGGCCCGGCTGAAATCGAACTTATCGCTCAGCTCCAACACCTGCGTCTTCGACGTATCTCCGGCCAGCGCCAGCGTAAACCGCGTCGTCGGGTTGCCGGAGAAGTCCTTGCCCACTTCGCTCGAAACCACCATCAGCCCCGCCGCCTTCGCCGCTGCCTCGACCTGTCCTGCCAATACTGCCTTCGATTCAATGCTCATTCCGCTGATTCGTCCTTTGCGCCAAGCGCCATTCAGATTTTTCGCAATCCTTTCTATTTTACGGCTCCAAGCGCTCTAAAACGGCCGCGCGTGGCCAAAACTCGCGTAAACTCGCCCCTTGGAGAACATAAACAGAATGGTCCGACGCCGCTCCGTCACCCTCGCGATCTGCCTCGCCACCGCCGTCACTGCTCTGCACGCGCAAGCTCCCGCAGCCGCTCCGGCCGTAGCCAAATTCATCAGAATCAACGTGCCCCAGGTCCTGCTGACCCACGTCCGTGTCATCGACGGCACCGGCGCCGCCCCGCTCGAAGACCAGTCCATCCTCATCGAGAACGGCAAGATCGCCAGCATCTCGAAAGGCCCCTCCACTCCCGCCCAAGCCGAAGTCCTCGACCTCCACGGCTACACCGTCATCCCCGGACTGGTCGGCATGCACGACCACATGTACTACATCGCCCGCCCCAACTTCGACGCGCATGGCAACAGCGAGCCACCACTCATCGTTCCGCAGATGGCCTTCTCTGCGCCGCGCATGTACCTCGCCGCCGGCGTCACGACCCTGCGCACCACCGGCAGCGTCGAGCCCTACACCGACCTCAACCTCCGCCGTGAGATCGACGCCGGACACCTCCCCGGGCCGCACATCGACGTCACCGGCCCCTACCTCGAAGGCCCCGACAGCGCCCTTCATGCAGATGCACCACCTCCGCGACGCCGACGACGCCCGCCACACCGTCGCGCTTCTGGGCCGACCAGGGAGTCACCCGTTCAAGGCCTACATGAACATCACCCGCGCCGAGCTGAAAGCCGCCATCGACGAGGCGCATAAGCGCGGTCTCAAGGTCACCGGCCATCTCTGCTCCGTCACCTACCCCGAGGCCGCCGAGCTCGGCATCGACGATCTCGAGCACGGCTTCTTCGTCAACACCCAGCTCGACCCCGACAAGCAGCCCGATCTCTGCCCCGAGACCATCGGTACGCCCACACGCCAGAAGATGACCCCCGACAGCCCTGAGGCCAAGGCGCTCATCAAGCTGCTCATCGACCACCACGTCGCCATCACCTCCACCCTGCCGGTCTTCGAGGCCGACGGCAACGGCCGCCCGCCACTTGAGCCCCGCGTCCTCGCCGCCATGACACCACAGGCCCGCGAGGCCTATCTCTACGTCCGCAACATCCAGAGCACCGCGCCCACCGCCCGCCAGAACCCCAACCCACGCGCCGTTCTCTTCCAGCGCGAACTCGACATGGAGCGAGCCTTCGCCGCTGCCGGAGGAACCCTCCTCGCTGGCCTCGACCCCACCGGCGACGGCCACGTCCTGCCCGGCTATGGCGACCAGCGCGAAGTTGAACTCCTCGTCCAGGCCGGCTTCACTCCCGTCGAAGCCATCAAGATTGCCACCTTCAACGGAGCCACCTACCTCAACCAGCAAGCCCACATCGGCTCCATCGCCCCCGGAAAAAACGCTGACCTCGTCGTCATCAAAGGCGACCCCAACACCAAAATCTCGGACATCGAAAACGTAGAGATCGTGTTCAAAGATGGAGTAGGCTACGACTCCGCCAAGCTCTTCGACTCCATCAAGGGCCGCTACGGCCAGTACTGAACTACCTTTTACCGAGAGCCCGGTACGTCCCCCATCTGTTGTGCATCGAAACAACCAGCAACTGCTGGCAACGCCCACATCTGTCGAGGAGTCCCGTGAAGGCCGCAGTCTTCAACTCTTTCCGCCACACAGTTCCACCCGTTCTAACCATCCAGGACGTCCCCCGCCCAAAGCTGGCGCCCGGATACGTCCTGCTCCGCGTGCTCGCCTGCGGAGTCTGCCGCACCGACCTGCACATCATCGAGGGCGACCTCCCGCCCATCCGCCCCTATCTGATCCCCGGCCACCAGATCGTCGGCGAGGTCGTCGAAGGCGGCTCTCCTGCGCTACCAGACGGCGCACGCGTCGGCGTCTCATGGGTCGGAGGAACAGACGGCATCTGTCCCTACTGCCTCCGCGGCGAAGAGAACCTCTGCGACAACCCCGTCTTCACCGGCTACAGCGTCGACGGAGGCTACGCCGAGTACGTCCTGGTCCGCGCCGGCTTCACCTTCCTCCTGCCCGCCGCCCTCAACGACACTCACGTCGCGCCCCTGCTCTGCGCCGGCATTATCGGCTTCCGCAGCCTGCGCGTAGCCGGCGTCAAACCCCGCGAACGCGTCGGTCTCTTCGGCTTCGGCTCCTCGGCCAGCCTCACCATCGCCGTCCTCCGTCACTGGGGCTGCGAGGTCTACGTCTCCACCCGCGGCGAAGCCCACCGCGCCTCAGCCACCGCACTCGGCGCAACCTGGGTCGGAACAGACCAGCAGAGCCCTCCCATCGAGCTCGACCGCGCCATCACCTTCGCACCCAGCGGAGCCGTCGTTGTCAGTGCGCTCTCCAGCCTGCGCAAAGGCGGCGTCGTAGCCATCAACGCCATCCACCTCGACCAGATGCCCGCCTTCGACTACGACAAGCTCCTCTGGGGCGAGCGCCAGATACGCAGCGTAGCCAACATGACCCGCGCCGACGCCCGCGACTTTCTCAAACTGGCCGGAGAGATCAACCTCCAACCCCACATCAAGGTCTTCCCCCTCGCACAGGCCAACGAAGCCGTCCTCGCCGTCAAGCACGAGACCGCCGACGGAGCCGTCGTGATCGTTCCATAGGAAGCTCTTTGTCTACTTCGCCGGCATCGGCACGCCCTGCGGCAGTGAGCGGTTGCGATCCTTAAGCCAATCCAAAGGAATCTTCTTAACCGACTTATTTTGCTCACTCAAGTCCGGCATGAAGATCTCGAGTCCAGCCTCTGGCGTCATCCGGCTAACACCATTGACGAGTTGCGCCTGGTAATTGACCAGATCAAGATCAAACCAGGCGTCATCCGATGCATCGATCAGAGTTAGGTCAGACCTGTGCATGGTCAGCTTGCCGAAGTCGACCGTACCCCCCTCGAACCGCAGAAAATTATGCCATTGAGCGAGCTTCGTCTCGTCATTCGGAGCGTTGCCGTAGATCAGCACAAGATCGGGTGCCGCCACCGTAATACTGGTCAGCAGCCACGAATGTGGGGCGGCGGCAGCAGCTTCGTCGTATCCAGATAAAGATCGTTGCCCGACACCTCGACCCCCGACACGGGAGCGGAACCCACAATGTCCTTGATGTCCATATGAAGCCCGCGCATCAACCCTTTCACCGGGACCCTCAGCACGCCAATCCTGGTGACATCCAGATGGACGCGCCCATCCGGCATGGCCGAGATCGTGCTGACCATCTCGACTGGCAGCGGCATCAACAGTTTATGCAGAGTACCGCTGATTTTGAGCTGATCTCCTTCGCCCGTCACGGTGATCTTCTTGAGTGGAGATCTGGGCATGCTCGTGTTGACAAAGATGCCGATGTCGCCGAGATTCGCGTGAATGACGCCCTTCTCGATAAGAAAGACAAACGACTCCGGATCATCGAGCGAAGGCTCATCCTCCTTTCGGGTGCGCAGCATCTGACCGCGGATCCAGCGGATGTAGATACGAAAGTCCGGCCCTTTGCGCAACATCACGTTGTGCGCGTAAACCGTCGTCGCTCCATCGTCATGAGCGATCACAACGCTTGGTGCCGGCACAGGCGCCGCGCTGGTCGTTGGCTGGCCTGAGGCGGGAGGCTTGGTACGCACCGGCCAAACAAGCCAGACGAGAAAGAGCACAACCGCGACCAGTGCAGCAAAAAGCGCGTAGCGTGAAGGGCTCATATGCAATGTTAAGGTGGCCGCCGGATTCCTGATTCTCTTGCCTGTAGGATGCCAGCGCTTACTATACAGTCGCCCCCTTTCGTCCAGGCCAACGACGTCGTGTCCTTCGTCAAGCAGGAGACCTCAGACCGAGCCTCCGTCACCGCTCCGTAGAAAAGAGCGCGCGGTCAATCATGCTTTTTGCATGGATTTCAGACGCCTGGAGCCGTACCCTTACAGAGTTCGCCAAAGGCACTCGGAGGCCAAAGCGTGAAGCCCGTCATCTTCCTGCGCATCGCATCTGTCGTGACATTCATCCACGCCGTCCTGCACACCATCGGAGGCGTCTTCGGCGCTCCAACCCCAGGCGCCCAACAGGCAGTAGTGTCAGTAATGAAGGCGACCACGTTTCCAGTCATGGGAGCGACCCGCAGCTTCTGGGACTTCCACATGGGCCTTGGCCTCGCCGTCAGTATCTTTCTAACGGCCGAGGCCATAGTCTTCTGGCAGCTTGCCTCATTGGCAAAGACAGACGCGCTCCGCCTCCGCCCAATCCTCGTCACGTTCACAGTGGCCTATCTCGCCTTCGCCGTAGTCTCCTGGACGTACTTCTTCCCGCCACCGGTGATCACCGAGGTCCTGATCGCTCTCTGCCTCGTCGGGGCCATCGCCACTTCAAAGTCAGCTGTTCCGGTCGAGATCACCTCTCGCTAAGCGAAGACTCCACGGCGGCAATCCTCGTTCCGAATTGCCGCCAACACCCTCCATCCTCCATCATGGAGCACATGGATCTCGCCACGCTCCCCACCGAAGCCCGCAACCCCGTCTCCGAGAACATCGACCAGCTCTCGACCTTCGACATGCTTCGCGTCATCAACGAAGAAGACGCAAAGGTCGCCGCCGCCGTAGCTACCGAACTCCCCAACATCGCCAAAGCCGTCGACGCCATCGCATCCCGCTTCGAGCAGGGAGGCCGCCTCTTCTACATGGGAGCCGGCACCAGCGGCCGCCTCGGCGTACTCGACGCCTCGGAGTGCCCGCCCACCTTCTCCGTCCCGTCAACGCTGGTGCAAGGCCTCATCGCCGGCGGCGACACCGCGCTCCGCAAATCCAGCGAGCACTCAGAGGACTCCCCCGAGCAGGGCGAGCGAGACCTCATCGCATCCGACTTCACCCCGCAGGACACCCTCGTAGGCATCGCAGCCAGCGGACGCACCCCCTACGTCCTCGGCGCACTCGCCCATGCGCGCTCCATCGGCGCACTCACCATCTCGCTCACCTGCGTCCCCAACTCGCAGATCGCCGCCGTCGCCGACATCGCCATCGCCCCCGTCACTGGCCCCGAGATCCTCACAGGCAGCACACGCCTCAAAGCCGGAACCGCCACCAAGCTCGTCCTCAACATGCTGAGCACCGGCGTCATGATCAAGGCCGGAGCCGTCTACGGCAACCTCATGGTCAACGTGCAGCCCACCAACGCCAAGCTGGTCGACCGCGCTCAGCGCATCATCGCCGCAGCCACCGGAGTAGACCAGCCCACCGCCGCACACCTGCTCGAACAGGCTGGCTCCGTCAAGACCGCCATTGTCATGCAGAATCTCATCCTCAGCCGCTCAGCCGCCGAGGCCAAACTCCTGGCCGCAAAAGGAAGGCTCGCCGCAGCATTAGGGCAGAGCTAACGAAATAGCCAAATTACTTTGATTCGAGGATGACGCGGCCGTCCAGCTTTTGCGTAGGCCGCGAATCGTGTGGGTAGAGCTTGGCGAACGTCTCAACTTCTCCGCTTGAAATCTCCTCGGGCGTCTTCAGAACAAACCAGATGACCGGTTCCGTGCAGGGAGGCGTCGTCAGCGACCCGACAAACGTATAGTAGCCATGATCGACCGGTAGAAGATCAGCCGCGTTAATCGACACACCTTCGACTGTGGTCACCTTATCCTTCTCCTTCGGCAGATGATTCCATACGGCCTGCAGCGCTGCATTGACCTTCCCTGGCTTCAGCAGAACAGCTACGACTGCCAGCTTTCCACTCGCATCCGTGTGAACCAAATGGATCACCATGTCGAAGCCCTTTCCGTCGATATACTCCTCGCTCGGATGGTGAAAATGGAACTGCGTAAGCTGGTACCGACGATAGCCGACGGTAATAAAGCTCCCAGGCGCGTAGTTCACCGCAACGGTATGACCATTATCGATAACGGTGAGCGGCGAAGACTTGTAGTCAAATTGGATCGGTGGAAGGTCTGCCTTTTCTGTGTGGCGGATGTCTATCGGTGATTGGCGGTGGCCAACCTTACACTCGGCATAAGCAGGATCAAGCGTTGCCCATTTGTTCGGGCCATCATTGCCACCGTAAGCCCAATGGGCATGATGTTCGGCCTCCTGCGCAACGATAGACACGAAGCCGAAGAGCGTTGCCGTTGTTATGAATCCAACAAGCATCGATTTCATTGGGAGTTCTCCTTGGGTCAATTGCTGATCAGAACGACCGCGGAGCCCAGTTCAGGAGCGCCTCAACGATAGCAGAGGCCTAAGAAAAATACCCGTGAAAATGATGCTGCGAAGTTGCAGCATTGACTTCCAAATCTACCTTCAATTATTTGGAAGCCGACACAGCAGCGCTATCGCCCTTCACCTCGCAACCGTTCAGCGTGTAATCAAAGCTGAAGGAGCCCGGCAGGGACATATGAATACGCTGCGGCACTTCGTAAGGTCCAACCTTCTGATAGTCGAGATTAATGCTGACCACAAGCTTGTTCGCTCCAAATTCGACCGTCTCATCAAAATTTCGCAGGCGAAACAATCCATCCTCACCGGCGACAAAACCCATCGTTCCCGCTCCTCTCATTTTTAGGGCCTCAAAGTTGGTTCGCGTAATCCGATAGTTCTTATCCATCTCGATAATAGCTTTGGCGTCGCCCTTAACCGACTTCATCGCATAGCCTTCCGGCGTCGTGACCAACTCAAAATGCTCCTCAGGTTTCACTTCAAGCAGTCGCCCGTACGATTGCGTCCAAAAGATTTGAAAGAAGCCCTGCAACTGCTGACGAAGTCCATCTGACAACTGATTCGTCGTGTCACCGTCGATCTTCACCTCAGTGTGGTTCGCATCACGGGAGACCACCGAGATTTTGAGCCCCTTAAATTTCTCCATCCGAGCCTTTGTCTCATCCGTCTGTTCAAGCTTCAGCTGTTGAAAGAAGGCATCCCAATCCAGCGCAACTCCGCACGAGATCGAACTTGGTACAGGCCCAGTCAGATACATAGACCGCGCCTTCTCTATCGTCTTGATGTCGCTCTCACTCTGCGCGAAAGCAACCGTTGCACTGCAAACCAGCAGCAGAGAGACCGCAGCGACACATCGAAAACGCAAACTCACAACAAGACCCCTTTTGACTGTCAGAAATAAGCTCAACCGAACACATGAACTCATACCGCCACCAACAGCGGACGATGTCACACCATCGCGCCACGCATCTTATTGACATGGCGACAACATAGCTCGGCTATCTTTTCTTATGGCTTCTATTCGAATCTACACTGTCTTCGCCTGCGCGATGTTAGCATTTACCTCCTCAGCCATCTCTCAATCCGCCCCCATGCCCACTAATCCCTACCTCGGCCTTATGACCGCCGCCCGCGACCACGCGAAGGCCCACGGCGCCCCCACCCCGGTGCTCTCGCCCGTCGACGCCACTGTCGTCAGCTCCAATCCTCCCGTCGACGTCCCCCAGCTCCATAAAGCCGGCTTCCAGGTCGTCCCCTGGACCACCAACGACCCCGAAAAGATGCGCGCCCTCATCGACCTCCGCGTCGACGGCATCATCTCCGACCGTCCCGACCTCCTCCGCGCCGTCGTCAAAGAAGAAGCCGTAGCCCACCCCGCCGACGCCGCCTACTTCGCCTCCTTCGATATCTCCGCGCACCGTGGAGGCCGCGGTCTGCGCCCCGAAAACACCCTGCCCTCCTTCGAATCCGGCCTCGACCAACTCAGCACCACCCTCGAGACCGACACCGGTGTAACCACCGACCACGTCTCGCTCATCTGGCACGATCAGTTCCTCAACCCGCAGTCCTGCCGCCGCGCCGACGGAGCGCCCTACACCCTCGAAAACCGCGTCTACATACGCGACATCTCCAGCGCCGACGCCCAGCGCACCTTCATCTGCGACAAGCTCCACTCCGCCCAGTTCCCCGACCAGAAGAACGACCTCGCCCTCTCGCCCGTAGCCGTAGCCTTCGCCGCGCACGAGCACCTCATCAGCCCCTACGTCCCCACCTACGTCGAGCAGCTCTTCCGGTTCACCGACTTCTATCTCGACTACTACAGCAAAGGCCCCGGCAAATCGCACCCACACGCAGCTGAGCGCGCCGCCAACGCAGCCAAGGTCCGCTTCAATATCGAGACCAAGATCCTCCCCCTCCCCAACGACGAACCCGGCAAACCCCTGCCCTCCGCAACCGGCGAGCCCACCACCAACCACACCGTCGACCCGCAGACCTTCGTTACAACGCTCGCCGGAGCCATCGCCCGCAACCACATGGAGAGCCGCGCCGAAATCCAGAGCTTCGACTTCCGCACTCTCATCCTCTCCGAAGAGCAGTACCCCAAAATCCCAACCTACTACCTCACCGGCAGCCCCAAGATGCTGAGCACCGCCTTCGTCCCACCCGCCCTGCGCCAGACTTCACCATCAACCGGGAATTAGTAGAACCTTGCCAATCGCCTGGCGGCTCTCCAGAAAACGGTGAGCCGCCGCGCCATCACTCAACGCAAAGCTCTTCGCAACCTGAACCCGAAGCTTCCCTTCCGAGATCATCGCAAACAGCGCCTGCGATCTCGCGATTCGCTCCTCCGCGCTGGTAAGAACATTCCAAAGATCGCCTCCAGTCAGCGACTTCGACTCATCCATCAACAAGCGCGGATCAACCGGCTCAGGGTCGCCCCCGGACATCCCATAAAACACCACATGCCCTCCCGTCCGCGCAGCCCGCAAACTATCGCGAAGCGTAACCCCCACCGAGTCATACACCACATCGAAACCCCGCCCACCTGAAGTCGCCGACCGCGCCCCCTCAACCCAATCGGACCCCGACAACAAAACCACATCAGCCCCTGCCTTGAGCGCCGGCTCCCGCTTCGATTCCGTCGAAACAAGCCCCACAACAAACGCTCCCTCGTTCTTCGCCAGCTGCGTCAGGTACAAACCCACGCCTCCCGCCGCCGCATGCACAAGCACACTTTCACCCTTCACCAGACGGTAACTGTCACGCAAAAGATACTGCGCAGTAAGCCCCTGAAGCAGAACCGCCGATGCCGTCTCAAACGAGATGTCATCTGGAAGCGGAATAAGATGATCCAGCGAAACCGCAACATACTCCGCGTTCGCATGCGGAGAATCCGCAAAGGCCACGCGATCACCCACCTTATAACGCGTGTCCTCTCCCTGCGCATTGATAGCCGCAACAACCCCCGCACCCTCGTAACCCAGTATGTAAGGCGGCTCTCCAACCAGATGATAGTTCCCCCTCCGCCTGTAGATATCGGCAAAGTTCAACCCAATGGCCTTCATTCGAATCAGCGCCTGCCCCGCACCCAACACAGGCTCATCAATCTCCCGATATCGCAGAACGCCAGCATCCCCAAACGCGTCAAAGACAAGCGCATTCATGCTCTCATCTTCTCACTCGCACCACTACTTCGATAAGGAGCCGTCATTCTGACCCTGAGCGAAGCCGAAGGGGAAGAATCCCTGTATTTTGCTCGAAGCGCCACGACCCTACGCCTCGGCAAAGTGTTTTGAACAAACCCAGCTTCCGGTGCATCAGAAGACTTTAAGACAGCTCATAGCTGACCGCAATCCTCAATTCAGTAACTCGCCCGTTCCCTTCGGCTGCGGCTGAGGAGCATACCGAATATCCAACCAACCTTTATCGCAGCACTTATGCAGATAGTTGGCGACATCGTCGAAGTTCACTTCTGGTTCTAGGTCGATCGCAAACAACGTCTCATGACTACCCTCGTAGGTAGCGCCAAGCTTATTGATGTGACTGAGCACGTCGTCTTTGCAGGGCAATCCCTTCTCGAAGAAGATCACATGAATTGCGCGATGTCCGCCGCGCTTAACAACCTCCACGAACTGCGGCTTCTTGTCCTCATCCGGTGCAACGGCTTTCACAATATCCATGTAATTGATTTCGAGCGTATGCCACGGTGAATTATGAACTTCATACAAATCATCACCAACTTTGACCGCCCATAGTCCTTCGCCGCCGACTCCGTCTTCGGCATCCGGCAGGTCGACGACTATCTTCACATACTTCTCTTCTGAATCCACGAAGCTCCTATTGAAGTTCCATTTTTGATCAGAACAAACTCAACTTCCGAGGCATCTCAATCCCCAGATGCTCATAAGCCAGCCGCGTAGCCACCCTTCCCCGCGGAGTCCGATCCAAAAACCCAATCTGAATCAGAAACGGCTCATACACCTCTTCCAGCGCATCCTGCTCCTCCGCCAGCGCAGCGGCGAGCGTATTCAACCCCACCGGTCCCCCATCATACTTCTCGATGATCGTCCTTAGCAGCCGCCGATCCAGCTCATCGAACCCATGCGCATCCACCTCCAGCAGCGTCAACGCCGCCTGAGCCGTAGGCCGGTCGATCACGCCCGCCGCCCGCACCTGCGCATAATCTCGCACCCTCCGCAGCAACCTGTTCGCAATCCTCGGAGTCCCCCGTGACCGCATCGCAATCTCCGCCGCGCCATCGCGATCGATCGGAACTCCCAACACCTCCGCCGACCGCTCCACCACAAACCGCAGCTCATCATCGGTATAAAACTCCAGCCGCAGCAGAATCCCAAACCGGCTTCTCAGCGGCGACGAAAGCAACCCCGGCCGAGTCGTAGCCGCCACAAAAGTAAACGGACGAATCTCCATCACATGCGTCCGCGCCGCCGGCCCCTGCCCAATAATGATGTCGAGCTTATAGTCCTCAAGCGCCGTATACAGCTTTTCCTCAAGCACGGGCTGCAACCGATGAATCTCATCCAGAAACAGCACCTGCTTCTCCCGCAGGTTCGTCAAAATCGCCGTCAGATCCCCCTGAATCTGCAACGCCGGCCCGCTCGTCTGCTGATACCCTACGCCCAGCTCATTTGCAATGATCGTCGCCAGCGTAGTCTTCCCCAACCCCGGAGGCCCAAAGAGCAGCACATGATCCAGCGCCTCCCCACGAGACTTCGCCGCCTCCAGCGCAATCGCCAGTTGCTCCTTGGCCTTCGTCTGCCCGATGAACTCCTGCAGCCGAGCAGGCCGCAGCTTCAGCTCAAACGCCGCATCATCATCCACCTTGCCAGCCGAAACCAGCCGCTCCGCCTCCGCGCTCGCACCGCGGTTCAAATCAATCTTCGTCTTGTTCTTTGGGAAGTCCACTACGGCGATAGTAAGGCGAAACCATCCGCGAAGCAAAGTGTATTGCGAGTATCCTGTCTCACCAAGAGGCTCCATGGCCACTCACACAACGCTCTACACCTCAGGCGCCGATCTCTGCGGCCTCGACGGCAAAAAGATCATCCTTCGCGGAGTTAACTATCCTCTGCTCGACGACTGGAACTTCCCCGGCAAAGATTCTCTTGCCGAAATCGCGAAGACCGGAGCCAACGCCCTCCGCATCCAGTGGTACATAAACTACGGAAGCCCCGACAGGCCCCCTTACTCCCTCAACGATCTCGACTCCTTCCTGCTCCGCTGCGCCACCGCTGGCATGATTCCCATCCTCATGCTCTCCGACCTCACCTGCGCATCCGACGCCGGCCTGGTCAATTCAAAGCTCATCCCCTGGTGGACCTCTACCAGTGTCGTCAAAGTCCTCCAAAAGCACGCGAAATATATCATCCTCAACCTCGCCAACGAGGTCGGCTTCTATCGCTGGGCCGAGAACCAAAAGACCGCCCTCACCTCCTACGTCGCGGCCTATAAAACCGCTATCGCCAGCATCCGCCGAGCCGGCCTCACCGTTCCTCTCATGATCGACGCGCCTGACTGTGGAACCTCACTCGATGCCTTCCTCACCACCGCTCCACAACTCATCACCGCCGACCGCAGCCACAATCTTCTCTTCAGCGCTCACGCCTATTGGGCAGCCTACGACGGCCTCTCGTTCATCCCCAAGTGCGTCGCAGCCAAACTCCCCATCGTCTTCGGCGAAGTAGCCAACAAGCAGGACGAGCAGGTCAACGGCACCACCACCTACTGCTACTACGATCTCGACGGCACCCACGCCGGCCCAGGCAGTACCAACGGCTTCACCTATCAGTCGCTGCTGACGCTCCTGCAGAAAGATGGGCTGGGCTGGCTCGTCTGGTCCTGGGGACCGGACAACTGCGCCGCCCGCCAGCTAAGCACCGACAGCACCTTCGCCTCTCTCTCAACCTTCGGCAACGACATCGTTCACAACCCCACCTACGGCCTCATCGCAACCGCCCACCGCTCCAAACTGGTGTGAAGCGGCGAATATTGCCTCACTAACATGTGAAGGGAGACTGTAACCTCCAGCTATTGTCGAACCCACGCTTCTACTTCTTCAACTCCAACAACAAAACCCCATGCGGAGCCACTACTCCCGCCACCTTACCAATCTTTCCCAGATCCTTTTTCTCCCACACATCCCGCGCGACATACCTCTCTGCCGTAAACCCATACCGCGCCAACGGGACCTCCAACCGCACCTCCGCATCCCCCAAATTAAACAGCGCAAGATACTCCTGCCCGCGATCCTCCTTCGAAGCCCACGCGACCAGCTCGCCATCCTGCCCAGCCAACCTCTGCTCATGCCCCCGCTGATTCATTGCCACCACCTCAGCATTTGTCACCAGCGACTCCGTCCACTCATCCATCTGTGTCAAATTCGCCCCCAGAAACAGCGGCGACCGAGCGATCGCCCAAAGCGTCACCATCGTCCGCTGCTCGTCGTGTGTCAGCCTCGTGTCACGTTCTTTGCCATCTCCCGGCACCGGCCCCAGATGCCCCAGCGGCAGCATATCCGCATCCGGCCAATTCCCCGGCCTCACATACTTTTGCCAGCTCGCGATCACCGGAAACTGCGCCTTCAAACTCTGCGACCACTCCTTCCCCTTCTCCCACCTGTCCCACACATCATCCGAAATCCGCCACAGCTGCGCATTCTCCCCCACCAGCGCCGCGTTCTCCAGAGCTGTCGGCCCCGGCGACAAGCTCAGCACAATCGGCCTTCCCGTCTTCACAATCGCCCGATGAATCATCTGAATCTCCGCCCCCTTGAACGGATGCGAAGCAATGCAATCCACCTTCACATAGTCCACGCCCCAGCCCGCATACTGCTTCATCAGCGCGTCATACCAAGCCTGCCCCGCGGCATTATCCTTCACGCCGTAGTTATCCGGATTCCACGGACACACATCCGCCGTATCCGCCGCCTCACTCGCATGAAATCCACTCCCCGGAATCGCCGTATCCGCCGCAACCGTCCGCTTCGGAATCCCCCGGATAATATGAATCCCAAACTTCAGCCCCTGCGCATGAACCGCATCGCTCAGCGGCTTGAACCCGGCTCCGTTCGCCGCCGAAGGAAACCGATTCGTCGCCGGTGTGTACTGCCCTTCGGCATTCGCGGTGTACTCCAGCGTCTCCGGCTTCGTCGCACTCTCTGGATTCCGCAAATACCACCCTTCATCGACCACTACATACTGCCACCCAAACGCTTTCAGCTTCGCCGCCACCACATCGGCATTCGCGCGAAACTGCGCCTCCGTCACCGTCAGTCCATACGAGTCCCAGCTATTCCAGCCCATCGGCGGAGCAGGAGCCAGCACCTTCTCCTGGGCCCCAGCCACCACACTCAAACTCACCGCAACCACAGCCGACGCACAGATACGCTTCATCCACATGCGCACCACAATACCAAACCCAAGAGCATCAAAGCTCCCGCTGCATCAATCGAACATCCTGCCAAGCATCAAATTTGAACCCCACCTCACGCAGCACACCCACATCCACGAACCCCTGCGAAGCATGCATCGCCACCGACGCCGGATTCTCTCCACCGATCACCGCCACCATCTGATGACACCCCGCAGCCTTGCACCGCGCAATCAACTCACCCAACAACCGCCGCCCCAGCCCACGCCCGGCGAACTTCACGTCCAGATAAACCGAGTCCTCCAGCGTAAACCGATACCCCGCCCTCGGCCGAAACGCCGTAGCATACGCATACCCTGCGACCATCCCACCCTCAGCCTCGGCAATCAGGTACGGCAGCCCAGCATCCCGCACAGTCCTCATCCTGCGCTCGATCTCAGCCGCATCCGGAGCCTCCAGCTCCAGCGTAGCCGTACTGGTCAGCACAAAAAGCGCATAGATCCCCGCAATCGCCCGCGCATCGTCCGGACGAGCATCTCGTATCAAAAAGGACATCTCCCCACTTTATTGCATCGCGGCGTCTGAAAAATCACAGCCAACCAAAGCGCCTAATGCATTCGTTGATGCTCTCTCCGCTCCGGCGCACCCTTCTCCAGAACCGTCCGCAGCATAGCCGCCGTAACACCTCGAACTCTCTCCGTGCGTGAAACCACCAACGGATGCTGCAACGTCACGATGACTGCAGTTGCCGGCTCGTCGCTGCAACACACATAGCTATGGACCGTGTTCGCATCGAAGTACACCGCATCTCCCGCCTTCAGTTCATGCGTGTCGCCGCCATGTTGCAGCTCCAGGGCTCCCGTCAGCAGATAGAGAAACTCGCAACCGGCATGCTGGTGCGCCCTTGGAACCCGTCCACCTCGCACCGGCAGAAACTCCGCAAAGTATGGATCCAGCTGCCGGTCCGGCACTAGGTATCCCAGGCTCTCGAAGAAGTACGAAGGATCATCCACCCCCGTCTGCGGCAGACGAACCCGGTCCTTGCGACGATGCACTCGAAACAGCGTCGTAGGCTCCGGCTCAAAGAAGTAGCTCAGGTCCTTGGAGAAGACCATTGCGATCCGCGCCAGATTGCGTATCGTCGGCACCACGCGACCAGTCTCCAGTTGCGACAGAAAACTGGCAGACAGTCCCGTATGTCGCCCAAGTTCCACCAATCCCATCGACTTCTTCAGGCGCAGATCCTTGATCCGCTTCCCAATGCGTTTCTCCGAGATAAAATCCTCGACCACGCCGCCATCGACCTGAAGGTCCCTGACATTTAACTTCGAATATTCCACTTTTGCAGCCGCCGTCTCCGCTGTAAGCGAAACCATTTCAATATCTGTCATATCGGCGCTATGCGGGGCCCGGTGTGCAAAACCATTCTTAGACATAAAGGCCCCTGTGTGTTTGGTCTATAAAAAGATGGTGTGATGCAATCAAACGATGCCTGACCATCCATCTTTTTCTGTCTTTTCTATCGACGCGATTGGATGCTCTATGGTTGGATCGCATGAATCTTATGGATCACAAAGCCATCCTGCTGAAAATGCTAGGCTGTCACAAGTGACGTTCCGAGCCAAACCTCATCGCCAGCGAACTGGCCCACTCCTCATCGCATCCGCTACTCCGCTGCTTTTGTCTTTCGCGATCGGGTGCGCCAGTCCCGGGCCACCGCGCCCACCATCCTTGAATCTCCCAGAGATCGTCACAGACCTCACGGCCCAGCGCATCGGCGATCACGTCCAGCTTCATTGGACCACTCCCTCGCAGACCACCGACGGCATCAGCATCCCGGGCACGCTCACAGCGCAGCTCTGTCGCCAGGAAAATCCAGCCACCACACCCTCCAGCACCTGCACACCGCTACCGCGCCTCGCCGTACGCCCAGGCCCCTCGCAGACCATCGACTCCCTTCCACCCAACCTCATCACCGATCCCGTCACCCTCCTCGCCTACCGCGTCGAGATCCTCAACACCGCCAGCCACTCCGCCGGTCTCTCGCAGCCCGCCTTCGCCGCCGCCGGAGCTGCTCCCCCGAACATCCAAAGCCTTCGCGCCACCCCCGCCCGCACCGGCGCAACCATCGAGTGGCAGCCCAGCCCGCAAACCTTCCCCATAGAACTCCACCGCACCCTCCTCACACCACCCACGCCACCCGGACCAAAGACCCCGCCCACCGCATCATCTAAGCCTCCCTCCAAGCTCCCGCTCCAGTTCACCGGAAAAACCTCCACCGAGGTTCGCCTCCTCGCCGCCAAGGACCGTCCCGACATCGGAGGCACCCTCGATGCCACCGCCATCAAGGGCCTGACCTACATCTACACCGCCCAGCGCGTCCGCACCGTCACCCTCGACGGCCACACCCTCGACTTGCGCAGCCCCATCTCCTCACCTGTCACCGTCCAGCTGACGGATATCTTCCCCCCACAGACCCCCACCGGCCTTGCCGCCATCCCCTCCGACCGCTCCATCGACCTCTCGTGGCAGCCCGGCGCCGACCCTGACCTCGTCGGCTACCATGTCTACCGCCGCGAACTCCCGTCGCAGCAGTTCACACGCCTCACCACCGCCCCCGTCGTCGGTCCCGCTTTCAGCGACCAGACCGCCCAAACTGGCCACACCTACACCTACCGCGTCACCGCCGTCGACGCATCCGGCAACCAATCCCCTCCCAGCACCGAAGTGCAGGAGACCCTGAGAGAGCCCTGACATGCGTTACTGCAAATTCCTGTCCACCGAACACGGAACCCCCGTCCCCCGCTACGCCCACGTTGAAGAGCGCGAGGCTGTCCTCTGGGCCGTCGCCCCCATGGAAGCCCCCGAAGAGGACCTCTTCGCCCGCTCCTTCCCGATCGCCCCCCTGAACCCAGCCCCCCTCACCGACCTCCGCCTCCTCGCCCCCGTCATGCCGTCCAAGATCCTCTGCATCGGCCGTAACTACCGCGAACACGCCACCGAGCTAGGCAACGAAGTCCCCAAAGAGCCGCTCCTCTTCCTCAAACCCCCATCCGCCCTGCTCGCGCCCAACGGAGTCATCCTCATGCCCGCCCTCTCCCAGCGCGTCGACTACGAGGGCGAGCTGGCCATCGTCATCGGCCGCCGCTGCCGCAACCTCGGCCCCGACGAGGACCCCCGCCCCTACATCCGCGGCTACACCACCGTCAACGACGTCACCGCCCGCGACATCCAAAAATCCGACGGCCAGTGGACCCGCGGCAAAGGCTGGGACACCTTCTGCCCCACCGGCCCCATCGTCTCCAACGAGATCGACCCCTGCGGCTTCGCTGGCGTCAACGCCACCCCCGTCACCGTAACCACCCGCCTCAACGGCCAGGTCAAGCAGCAAGGCACCACCGCCGACTTCATCTTCCCCGTCGCCCATCTCCTCCGCTACATCTCCGCCACCATGACCCTCGAACCCGGCGACCTCATTCCCACCGGAACCCCAGCCGGAGTAGGCCCCGTCCAACCCGGCGACCACATCGAAGTCCAAATCGAGGGCCTCGGCACTCTCCAAAACACCTTCGCCGCCGAGGTATGACAATCAAACCCAACCAAATCAGTCGTTTTTCTTTTATCAGCCTTTATCCAAATGATCACCGTTACGCCGCTAATCCGTGTTCCTCCGCGCTAATCCGCGGTCGCGCCTTAAATCGGTGCAAAATCGGTGTTAAGCCTCTCTCTACGAGAATTCACCCAAACGCAACCCCCCAGAGCTTGATAAAATCTAACCTAAGACAGCGAAGGAGCAAGAAAATGGCATCGTTACTAGAACAGCTTCGTGGCATGACCACCGTCGTCTCCGACACCGGCGACATCAACGCGATCGAGCAGTACAAGCCGCAGGATTCCACCACGAATCCCTCCCTTATCGCAGCCGCGGCCGCCATGCCCGAGTACCAGCCCATCGTCGACGACGTCCTCAAGCAGGCCCGTGAATCCGCCGGCCCCAGCGCCTCCGACAAAGACGTCGCCCACCTCGCCTTCAAGACACTCGCCGTAGCCTTCGGCAAGAAGATCCTTGAGATCGTTCCCGGCCGCGTCTCCACCGAGGTTGACGCCCGCCTCTCCTACGACACCAAGGGCTCCATCGACACCGCCCGCGACATCATCGCCCAGTACGAAGCCGCCGGCATCTCGCGCAACCGCGTCCTCATCAAGCTCGCCTCCACATGGGAAGGCATCCAGGCCGCCGAGATCCTCGAGAAGGAAGGCATCCACTGCAACATGACCCTCCTCTTCGGTCTCCACCAGGCCATCGCCTGCGCCGAAGCCAAGGTCACCCTCATCTCCCCCTTCGTCGGCCGCATTCTGGATTGGTACAAGAAGGACACCGGTAAGGACTACGTCGGTGCCGATGACCCCGGCGTCATCTCCGTTACCACGATTTACAACTACTACAAGCACTTCGGCTACAAGACCGTCGTCATGGGAGCCAGCTTCCGCAACACCGGCGAGATCATCGAACTCGCGGGCTGCGACCTCCTCACCATCGCGCCCAAGCTCCTCGGCGAACTCGAAGCCGCCGAAGGCACGCTCGTCCGCAAGCTTGACCCCGCCAAGGCCAAGGATCTCAACCTCGAAAAGATCCCCATGGACAAGGCCACCTTCGACAAGATGCACGCCGAAGACCGCATGGCGAACGACAAGCTAAAGGAAGGCATCGAAGGCTTCTCCAAGGCTCTCGAGGACCTCGAAAAGTCCCTCGAAAAGCGCCTCGCCGAGATCAGCGAACCCGCAGCCGCCCGCTAACAAAATTCTTCATCCTCACAAAGACCGCGCCCACCAGCGCGGTCTTTCCTTTTGTCTCCCTTAGCCCGCCATTCCGCCCCGTAAACTGGGCTTTTTGAGATCTTCGACACCCTTTCCAACAACGCCCTCAACCAACAAAGAGGAGTACAATTCCGCCTTGACTTCCCACGTGGAAGCCCGGCCCGGCTGACGGTGAATACGGAAATCGCAACGTAAGCAAAATCAAGGAAAATTCTTTCCCGGTCATCGCACTCAGGTAGACCGCAATGCTACTCGTCCTCGGACATCCCGACGATCCCCTCATCCAGCAGGTCTACCGCCGCGCCATCAGCCATGGGACGCCCATCCACTGCATCGACGAGCCCGATCTCTTCTCCTCCACCCCCTTCGCATTCGAGCAGACCGGGACCACAACCACCGGCTATCTGCACATCACCGAAGCTGGCAGCAGCGACACAACAACCCTCCGCCTCGACCAGCTCTCCGGCGTCCTCGTCCGGCTGCCGCGGATCTGGTGGCCCTCCACCGAACTCGATCTGCAAGACCAGATGTTCGTCTACCACGAGAGCTCCGCCGCATGGTTCGCCCTGCTCGAAGGCCTGAACTGCCCTGTCGTCAATCGTTTCGACCTCGCCTGGTGGCTCAACGACACCACTTACCCCGGCACGCTCACCTACAACCTCGCAGACAAACTCAAAGTCCCTGCCAGCGCGCCGCCCCTTCCCGCCACCCCGCCGCCACGCATCCTTCCCACAGCTCCAGAACCCAACTGCTCCTCCGTCTACCTCGCTGGCAGCACCCTCATCCCGCGCTCCCCCAAAGACCATGCCCTATCCCGCTGGCTCTCCCAAAATCTCCCCGCACTCACGGCCTGGCAGCGCGCCACCGGCACCCAGCTCGCACGCCTCGATTTCAACCACGAATCGACTGACCCCGACAACCTCAGCCTGCACCACGTCGAGATCTTCCCCTGGCTCGAAGACGAACCACCCGCTCTCATCGACCAGATCGCCGCAGCCACCGTGGAGATGCTCACATGATCCTCGTCCTGGGCTCAAGCCGCGACAGAGTCTTCCCCCAACTCATTGGCCAGTTGCAGGAGAGCGGCCACCCCTTTCTCGCCATCGATGAGGACGCCCCCACCCGCTACTCCGTTCAGTGCGAGCCCGCAAACGGAAACTCCATCTTCCGCATCGTTGGAGACGGCTGCGACGGCAAAACCCCGGTCAAATCGATCTTCGTCCGCCACGCCGTCGCCCGCCAACTCGAACCCGAGTACCTCCAGAAGATGGGACAGCTACAAGCCGAGCTCAACTTCATGCTCCGTGTCGCCCGCTGCCCCGTCCTCAATCCTCCCGCCAATTCTCTATCCAACTACTCCAAGGCCTACCAGGGAGCGCTGCTCGCCAGAGCCGGCTTTGACGTCCCCCGTTCCCTCGTAACCAATATCCCTGAAGCGGCCCGTGCCTTCTGGGAGGAGTGCAATCGCGAGGTCGTCTTCAAAGGAGTCAGCAACGTCACCACGCTCGCCCAGCTACTCACGCCCGAAACCCTGCCCCGCCTCGACCACCTCTCCTGCAGCCCCACTCTCTTCCAGGAGTACATCTCCGGCGACGACTACCGCGTCCACGTCATCGGTGATCAAACATTTGTAACCCGCATAGTTGCACAAAACGTCGACTACCGCCGTTCCTCCCTGGTCGACAACGAGCAGATTCATGTCGAACCTGGAACCCTTCCTTCCGAGACCGTCAATCGCTGCATCGCCTTCACTCACAGCCTCGGTCTGGCAGCCAGCGGCATGGACTTCAAGCACCAGCCCAGCGGACGCCTCGTTGCCCTCGAGCTGAACCCTTACCCACAATTCACCTTCTACGACCGCCGCTCCGGCCAGCCCATCACGCGAGCAGTCGTGGACTACCTCATCCAACATCAAGCCACAGAGACCAATGTCTTTGCATAACCCACTTCCATCGTCTCCAAAGGAGGACGCCATGGCAGAAAAGAAAGAACCCATGATCGGGAAATCCAGCCGGCCCTCGCCGATCGATTACGACGCCCCGGTCGCCGGTATGAAGTTAGGCGAGCTAATCGGCCATCTCAGCTCACACGTCGCAGCCAACCGCGAGTACCTGAAACCCGAGCACTACAAGCCCGAGTTTTATAAACCCGATTACTACAAGCCCGAATACTACAAGCCCGACTTCGCGAAGGAATACAAAGAGACCGTCAAAGAAAAAGAATTTACCCTCCCCGTCGACCCGGTTGAAGAACTTGCAAATCGCGTCGCAGAAATCCTGAAGAACAAGAAGTAGAGCGGAGCGTTCACAACCGTCATCAAAGGGTGTTGTAAAGTGTGAAGGCGCGGCTTCAAAAAAAGGCTCCGCAATCGATAGATTCGGAGCCTTTCCTCCGAAGGGAGTCAGTCCAGATCGATCGCACTGCTTCATAAAAGTCAGCAAGGGGAACCCATGGCCATAGCAGAAGATATCGCCACCATCATCCACCAGGAGGCCGAACTCCGCATCCCCAGCTTCGACAACAACACCGCCTGGACTCTCGGTCTCGCTCTCCGTGAACTCGCCCTTGCCCGCAATCACGCCATCGTAATCGACATCCGCCGTTTCGGCGCGCCCCACCAACCCCTCTTCTACACCGCCCTCCCCGGCACAACCCCCGACAATGCCCGCTGGGTCCAGCGAAAATCCAACGTAGTCGCTCGCCTCCACCGCAGCTCTTACCACGTCGGCCTCTATCTCGAGCAGAACAAACTCACCTTTACCGAAAGATACAGCCTGCCCGAAGCCGACTACGCCGCCCATGGCGGTAGTTTCCCTCTCCACGTCACTGGAGCCGGCATCATCGGCAGCGTCACCGTCTCCGGCCTTCCCCAGCGCGAAGACCACAACCTCGTCGTCGAAGCCCTCTGCCTCCACCTCGGCCGCGACCACGACTCCCTCCGCCTGCCCAGCAATTAGGCTGCGCTCACTGGCGATTCAGGCAAATCAGGCTCATACTCATGCCATGCACCAGTTGCCTGAGTTCTTAGAGCATGCCGGGCGCACCCCCCTCTCTATCCTGATGTGGGCGGTCAGCCTCATACTCCAGGCCACCCTCTTCATCTCCCTCTTCTCCCGCCGCATCGCTGGATACGCCCCGTTTTTTGCCAACCTTGTCGCCTTTTATTTTGTGCGTTCACTACTATTTTTGTTGTTGCTCGGCCATGTCAGCATCTCCTCCTATTCCTGGTTGTATAGTTTCTTTCTCTGGATCGAGATGTTTGTGCAGCTCTGTGTAGCAGCCAGCCTCACGCACTGGCTAGTAACAACCCATGGCGGGTGGACCCGCCGCAACATCGTGGTGCCGATCATCATGATCGGCGTTAGCGCGATCAGTGCCTATCTCATAGGCGAACTGACGCCTCACCGCGAAGTTCCCATCGACCGTGGCACCGTCTTCTTCTCGTTCTACATGGTCTTCTTCTGGCTCTGGACTTTTGCGCTTCACGAGCACGTCTCTAACGGCCTCGTTCTAACGCAGGGCTTCGCCATATACGGCTTCATCAACATCGTCTCGAATATTGGCCGGGTCCGGGCCGCCTTCTACGACTACCCCGCCCGCTATGGTGCCTGGACCTCCGTGTTGGCAGGAGCGTACCTTGTCGTCGTCCTCTTCTGGCTCTCCAGCCTCAAGCCTATGGACGGGAAAAAACACGCCCCCGTACCGCAAACAACCATTTGACAACCGGTGTATCCTAATAAGCGAGAGGTAAACAATGAAGGGTACCGACGTCCTCTAAGACATCTCGCGAGACCTAGGCAACCGGTCTCTCAAACGAATCCATATAAGCCTTGATCTCTTTGCGATAAGCGGTCAAGGCTTTCTTTATCTTCACGATGTCGTTGTCATGCCCGACGGGATACTGGTCATCCTTCACCTCATCCAGCGTGAAGTCCGTCGGCTCCTCATACCAATCCCGGTCGAACGGCCGGTTGGCCTCGAAGTAGATCGTCGCCTGCATAATCGCCGCCAGATGCGTATATCGGTAGAAGTCCTGCTTCGGGTCAGGACTCTCATGCGCCTTCAGGTTCCAATCGCGAAACTTCTCCTCGACCTCCCGCAGCGCCGCAGATTCCTTCAGAAGAAAGTTGAACTGCTTGTACGTCGTATCGACCGTCATCTTTTCCAGCGCCGCGTCCATAAAGGCGCGCCCAATATGCGCCTCGCTCCCCAGGATCATCACCTTCCACGCCAGCGAGGCCACTTTCTCGCCCCCTCGGCTCTTGAAGAAGAGCTGGCCTTTCTTTCTCCGCAACAGATCCATCCGTAGCAACAGAAACAAATACTCAAACAGCAGGCGATTCATCTTCTTCGCTTCTTCATCGTTCGGTGTCTTGCTCGGCTTCTCGATCCGGAACTGGTCGATCATTCGCAGGCTGCGCACTACCGGCAGGTAGTACTCCTCCGACAGCGCATAAAACTGCGGCAGAATCGTCTTCCATATCTCCTGCCGCCGCGACTCGACACCTGCCTTCGTCTTTGAATCTTCATCGCGAGCAATCTGCCATCGCTGAAACCATATCCCCGCAATCCCCAGAAAGAGCGGCAGCGTAAAGAACGAGACAATACGCCGGATAAACAGATACCGCCGCTCCCTCGCCTCATCCCGCAGCGTAATCGGGCTCGATGCGATGCTTCCTTCATGCACCATGCCCTGCTGGTCGGTCACCTGGTAGCGGACCGTTATCCGGAACTTGCCCCGATTCGTCGAAGGCGCCAATTCGACGGCTTCCGTCTCAACTGACCCGTTCTTCGCAAGGACTGAATCTCTCAGCTTGAGCGGCTTGAACCAGAACCCCGGCTGCTGCGTGTCGATAATCTTCAGGCCCTGCAGCGGCTGATCCGTACCATTTTCAAACCGCAACAGCAGCCGTATCTTCTCACCGCTTTCGACGACGCTTTCGTTCACCCACATCCGCACCTGCAGCCCCTTCAACCCGCCAGGAGATGCCGTCGTCACAACCGCACTCTGCTGCACGTCCGCGGCACGCGGTGGAAAGCTGTACGTCAACCTGAGAACGAACACCACCACGACAAGCGCCACACCAATCAAGGCGCCTATAAAGAAGCCGCGTAGATATTTCTTCGCTGTCGGAGTCATCGCGATCGCAAGACGCAGGGGCCCGGTTTTCGACTACACGCAATGCAACACAGTCTATGTCATTCACTCGCTTTCAAAACATCGACTTACTGACCCACCCAAAACCAGCCACCCACAACCCCTTTATTTGGAGGATTTGCCATATCAATCCTCCGGAATAACGCCCGCTCCCACCCTAAAACCGCATCTCATTAACAAACTCCGGGTTATATATCCCGGGAAGGAGCTACAACAAGATGCGTACACCAGGGCCCTTATCTTGCAACACATGCAGCAAATATCTCTTAGGTCTGGCCATCGGGCTTACAGCCATCTCAGCTATCACCGGTTGCCATAAAACGGCGGACGCGACCGTCGTAGCCGCTCAATCCGGCACCGATCCTGCCGCCGCTAACCTCGCTCCCGTCGGTCCTAATCAGGCCCAACAGCCCGCCTCCGCTCCAGCCCAAACCCAGCCTGCACCCGCGCGAGTCCTCGGCCAGCGCATCCAGAACGAAAGCCAGCAGCGCGCCGAAGAATACTCCCAGACCGGAGCCCAGGCCGGAGCGCCACCCGCATCAAGCTGATCAAGCTGATCAATCAGCCCAACCGCAAAACCCACCCTACGACAACACGGACCAGGACTACGAAGATCAGGTCGACGCCGGCCAGGCCGCACTCGAGGCCGACCAACCCCCGCCCCCACTCCCCGTCTACGACCAGCCTCCAGCCCCCGCCCCCAACTACCTCTGGACCCCCGGCTACTGGAGCTACGCCCCCGTCGGATACTACTGGGTCCCCGGAGCTTGGGTCGCCGCGCCATATTACGGAGCCCTCTGGACCCCCGGCTACTGGTTCTTCTACGGCAACCGCTATCACTTCCGCCACGGCTTCTGGGGTCCGCACATCGGCTTCTACGGAGGCATCAACTACGGCTTCGGATACACCGGTTACGGCTATGAAGGCGGCTATTGGAACAGAGACCGCTTCTACTACAACCGCGCCGTCAACCGCGTCAACGTCACCAACATCACCAACGTCTACAACCGCACCGTCGTCGTCAATAACAACACCCGCGTCTCCTACAACGGCGGCAGAGGCGGCATCGCCGTCCGCCCGCAACCCGCCGAACTCGCAGCGATGCACGGCCCCCGCACCCCACCCATGACGGCTCAACTCGAGAATCAGCGTCAGGCCGCCCAGAATCGCGCCCAATTCTACTCAGACAACCGCGGCCGCCCCGCCATCGTCGCATCACCGCGTCCCTTCACCGCCGACCGCAACGTCCACCCGCAGACCCGGCCAATGCCGGTTAATCAACCGGGGACGCGCACAATCCAGTCTGCCAATCCGCAGCCCTCACGACCGGCTCAACCGCAGATTCAGGCCAACCACTCCACTCCGCAACCATACGTACGTCTCGCAACGCCGCAACAGCCTCGTCCTGAGATAAGGCCCGTCCAGCCCCAGAACTACCCGGCACCGGTCAATTCTGCGATGCCGCAGCAGCACCCCAATCAGGAACTACGCCCCATCCAACCGAATCAGGACATTCGGCCACAGCAGCCTCACTCAGACCTCACGCCACCTAACCAGACCGTCCGGCCAACCTTCAATCGCGGCATCGTCGAACCCACCCAGCCGCACCCTCAACCCGAGGTGCGCCCAACTCCTCAACCGAGACCCACGCCCGAGATACATCCGGCTCCGCAGTCGATGATGCGACCCGCGTACCAGCCACCATCCCAGCCAAAGCCCACCCTCCAACCACAACCGCAGTCACACCCAATGCCGCAACAGCCCAGACCCTCAGCACCGCCACAGTCGCATCAACAGTCCCAGCCTCACGGCGATGACCACCATCCTCGCTAGCGATCCGACGCCAGAGGGGGCGCAGTACACCGCGCCTCCTTCCAGCGAAATCGCTAACTAACCATCCACCCAAACGCGATCACAAACCTCGCACCGCCACTTATTCGTAGGCTCGATCTCTTCCAACAAAGGATCAGCCGCCCCGCATCCCGGACAAGTCGGCGCCTCAAACTGATCCCGCATACGCACCAAAACCCTGAACTCCTCCGGAATCGGCATCGCCAGCAACGGCGCCGCTCGCTCCGCATCCGCAGGCGCGACCGCCAGCCTGGGCGCACGCATATCCAGGCCCTGCGGTAGCATGACCTCGCATTCAATCCCCTCGGCACGAAGCATCTCACCCGCTGCCAGCGCATCTTCGCTATCCGCAAACTCCTTGATGCAGCCTTCAGGCGCCAGCCGTCCAAAACCCGGCGGCAGCGAGCGATCATCCTCCGTCCCGACCTCTTCGTCGACCGGCTCTTTCACCTCAGGCGAAACACTCAGCCTCCGCCGAGCCAGTTCACCCTTCAACACTTCCTGCGCAGCCTCAGTAAGATCACCCGCCTGACGCCCCAACGCAATCAACTCATCATCGCCGTACTCTGCATAAAGCCGAGCCAGTTCACTGTACTGTTCCGAATCCAAAGGTCCTCCCTAAACAGCCTTATCAGCTTACAACCACTTCCGCCGGTTAACGTTCCTCATCATCCAGTCCTCATGGAGACGCGGGTGCGCTCCGGCGCAGCTGCCTTTATGCTTAAAGAACGATGCGTGTTTTCCTGCGGTTCCTGGTTCTTCTTTTGATAGTGATGTTCACTGCTTTGGGCAGAGCTTCGGCGACTGAGGTGAAGATCTCAGCCAAAGCGCTGGAGCGTACCCTGAAGGCTCAGCTCTTCAACGGGCCGGAGGGGCGCTACTACATTCGCGGCGACATGAACTCGCCTTGCTACGTCTACGCGGACACGCCGAAGGTGAGCTTTGTACAGGATCGCGTGGTAGTGCATGTCCACACGAAAGCCAAGCTGGGCACATCGATGCACGGAACCTGCGTGGGAATCTCACTGACGCGTGAGGCAGACGTGTCCGTCATTCCGGATGCGGAGGGTGAGACCATCGGGTTTCGCGATGCGCGCATTGAAGAGCTGAGCGGCTCCAAGGAGCTCGATTATCTCCTGGTGCCGTTCCTGAGCCACAAACTCCCACAGCAGATGAAGGTGAATGCGGCCGACCTGATGCGCCAGGCGCTGAGCCACTCGGTCGAGACAATGGGGTATGCACTGTCGCTCACATCGCTGAAGATTCATTCGATGCTGGTGCAAGGCCAGTCGCTCGTTCTCGATGTCGATGCCGGGATGAGCGTGGACTGAGTTCGCTCCGATAAAGACGAATGGTGTAGGGTGAACCTTGCTGTGCCGTTCCGAGGGAGTGGATGAACTGCGCTCGTCTGCCATGCGATGAAGCCGTCATTCTTGCAAAGCGCCCTGCCCCCGCGGCGATACCGGCCGCGATACCAGCAGCGATGCCCGCAGGTGCATGGGTGCTGGCGGCCACGGTGCTTGGCACAAGCATGGAGTTCATCGACGGCACCGTCGTAAATGTCGCGCTGCCGGCGATGCAGACAGGGCTGGGAGCAAGCGGCTCGCAGGTGCAGTGGGTGGTGGAGGCCTACGCGCTGTTTCTATCGGCCTTGCTGCTGGTTGGCGGGTCGATGGGCGATATCTTCGGACGGCGGCGAATCTTCGTGATCGGTGTAAGCTTGTTTGCCGCAGCTTCGATCTGGTGCGGAATCGCGCCGACGATACAGCAGTTGATCGCTGCCCGATGCCTGCAAGGAGTCGGTGGCGCGCTCCTGGTGCCGAGCAGTCTGGCGCTCATCAGTTCATGCTTTCCGCCGGAGACACGCGGGAAGGCAATCGGAACCTGGTCGGGATTTTCTTCTATGATGACAGCGCTTGGCCCCGTAGTGGGAGGCTGGCTCGTACAGCATGGATCCTGGCGATGGGTGTTCTTTGTCAACGCTCCACTCGCCGTCGTGACAGTAACGATCGCTCTCCGGAAGCTACCCGAGAGCCGTAGCGGTGCCGCCGCTCACACGCTGGACTGGAGAGGAGCCGTCCTGGCCACCGCCGGGCTGAGCGGCATTACGTTTGCTCTGATCGAGTGGACCCAGGGAGGAGTCCTCACGCGGGTAGCGGCAGTGGTAGGTGCTGCGCTGCTGCTGTCGTTCGTGTGGGTCGAGCAGCGATGCGAGGCGCCGATGATGCCGCTGAGCCTGTTCAAGAGCCGCAATTTCGTAGGTGCGAATGTGCTTACATTCTTTCTGTATGCGGCTCTCGGCGGAGCATTGTTTTACCTGCCGCTGAATCTGATTCAGGTGCAGGGTTACTCCCCTACGGCTGCGGGAGCTGCGCTACTCCCTCTGGTCCTGCTGCTCTTTGCGTTGTCGCGATGGTCGGGCGGATTGCTGGACAGATACGGGCCACGCTTGCCTTTGGTCGCCGGCCCACTCATTGCCGCGTCGGGTTATGCGTTGATGACGAGGCCGGGCATCGGCGGTTCGTATTGGACAACCTACTTCCCGGCAATCGTAATTCTCGGATTGGGAATGGCAATAAGCGTCGCGCCCTTAACCACAGTCGTTCTGAACTCCGTCGATGAGAGCAGCACAGGAGCAGCATCCGGCGTAAATAACGCCGCATCGCAGGTGGCCGGACTCTTGGCGCTGGCCGTATTTGGACTGCTCTTCTTCCACGTGTTCTCCCCATCCTTAGATCGAGGACTGAAGCGCGCGGAGGTCTCGGCTGAAGTCGCACAGCAGATCGATGATCAACGCACAAAGCTGGCTGCAATTGAAACGGACGACCCACAAGGAAGAACCGCGGTGAATGAGGCATTCGTCGCGAGCTTCCGCGTAGTGTTCTGGCTGGCCGCAGCTTTGGCAGGAGCGGCCTCTTTGAGTGCCGCAGTAATTATCAAGTCGGAGAAGACGAATCGCCCTGAACGAGCCTAAATCTTCTGCACTCGCTGCACGTCCCGCACACCTGAAACCCGCCTCAACCGCTCCACCAGCCGGTTCAGATGCCGCACATCCACCGTCTCAATCACAAAGTCAACAATCGCTGTCCCATCTTCATCCGGAGAAGGCCTCGAATCCACGCTCCGAATATTCGTCCCATCATCCGAGATGATCGCCGTAAACTCCTTCAGCATCCCCGTCCGGTCATCGCAGATCACTGTCAGCTTCACCGGATACGTCTGAGCCTTTGCCGTACCCGGCTCACTCGGCGTCGGAGCCCACTCCACCTGAATCCGCCTGTCCGACTCATACAACAAATTCTGCACATTCGGACAGCTCCTCGCATGCACCGCCACGCCCTTCCCGCGCGTCACATACCCGATAATCTCCTCACCACGAATCGGGTTACAACAGCGCGCCCTGTACACCAGCAGATCATCCTGCCCCTCCACCTGCAGCGAGTCCGACCCCTTCCCAAAGAAGACACGCTTCACCGCCTCGGACATCTGCCCGACGGCATTCCCCACGCCACTCTCAGGCGCCGCCGGTTCAGCCGTCATCGTCGAACCCGGCTCCAGCTTATTCAGCACCTGCCGCGCCGAGTACTTGCCAAAGCCCACCGCCGCCAGCAGCTCCGCCTCTGAGCCCATCCCATACTCAACGGCGACCTTGTCATAGTCCGCCGCGCCATACTTATTCAGCGACAGCTTGTACTTCCGAGCCTCGCGATCCAGCAGCTTCTTGCCAATCTCCACCGCCCGTTGCCGCTGATGCTCATTCAGCCAATGCTTGATCTTGTTCCGAGCCTTCGAGCTCTTCGTAAAGCTCAGCCAATCCCGGCTGGGAGTATGCCCAGTCTGCGTCGAAATCTCGACGATATCTCCATTCTTCAGCTTCGTCCGCAGCGGAACAATCCGCCCATTCACCTTCGCGCCAACCGTCGTATTCCCCACCTCGGTATGGATCGCATAAGCAAAGTCGATCGGACTCGCATCCTTCGGCAGCACAACGACCTTACCCTTAGGCGTGAACGTGTAGACCTCCTCCGGGTACAAATCGATCTTCAGCGTCGACATGAACTCGTTCGGGTCGCTCATCTCGCGCTGCCATTCCATCAACTGACGCACCCACGCCAGCCGCTGCTCATCCTTGGCGCTGACGTTGTCGTCAGCCTTGTACTTCCAGTGCGCCGCAATGCCCTCTTCTGCGACGCGATGCATATCCTCCGTCCGAATCTGCACCTCAAACTGATGCCCACCCTCCGCAATCAGCGTCGTATGCAGCGACTGATACAAATTCGGCCGCGGCATAGCAATAAAATCCTTGATCCGCCCCGGTACCGGCCGCCATATCGAATGCAGCAGCCCCAGCAGCGCATAGCAATCCTGCACCGTATCCGTGATCACCCGAATCGCCAGCAGGTCATACACCTGGTCCACCGGAATCTTCTGGTCCTGCAATTTCTGCTGAATCGAATACAGCCGCTTGATCCGCGACTCCACCCGCCCCGGAATCTTGAACTCCTTCAGCTTCGCTTCCATCTGCACAACGATCTTGCGCAGAAACTCCTCGCCCGCCCCACGCAGCGAATCCACCTCATGCGACACCTGCTCATACGCATAAGGATCGGTATACCGAAACGCCAGATCCTCCAGCTCACCGCGCAGCTTGCCCATCCCCAGCCGATGCGCCAGCGGAGCGTAAATCTCCAGCGTCTCCCGCGCAATCTTCTGCTGCTTCTCCGGCTTCAGATGCTCCAGCGTCCGCATATTATGCAGCCGGTCAGCCAGCTTGATGATGACGACTCTCACATCCGTCACCATCGCCAGCAGCATCTTGCGAATATTCTCTGCCTGATGATCCTCGCGATTCGCGAACTTGATCTTGTCCAGCTTCGTCACGCCTTCAACGATGTGCGCGACCTGCTCGCCAAACCGCTTGCCGATCTCCTCCGAGCTTACATCCGTGTCCTCAACCGCATCATGCAGCAACCCCGCCGCAATCGCCGTCGAATCCATCTTCAGCTCGGCCAGCACCTGCCCCACCTCCAGCGGATGGATCACATAAGGTTCACCGCTGGCCCGCTTCTGCCCCTCATGCTGCTGCAGGCAAAACGCCCACGCCTTCCGGATGATGTCGAGATCATCCCCCGGCCGGTTCGCATGCACCGTCTCCAGCAACTTCTGAAACTTGTCGTCGATTGTTCTGATATCGCTTACCGCCAGCCCCGGCAGGTGCGAAGCCGAGGACTCAGCCTCCACCGCAGCAGGCTCCACGACGCCCCCCGCCTCAGCCGTCCCCACCGGCATCAGCACACCCGAGATATCCGGAGCCGCAGCACCACCCGCCGCCCCAGCGGGTATAGTCGGAGCCGCGACAGCAGGAGCCGCATTCTGCGAATCCCCTGCATCGGTCTGGAAGCTCTCCGGTTGGCCCTTAGGTTCGTTGTGCGACTCTGGCTCGGGGCCGACCTGCGGAGAGGCCGGGTTAGCGATTGCCATAGGTCATTATAGGCTGCAAGCCCAATCGATGCTCCTTTTCGATGGAAGCGCACAGCTTTAGCCCTGCGAAAAGGTGGATTACAAAGACTTCTAGGCCCGGGTTTCCTTCTAAAACGCGCAATTCAGAGCTTCCCTGGACAGATCAATATGGAACAAATCGACAGCAAGCGCCGTCAGTGGCAAAGGCTCTGACACTGGGCGCTTGATCATGTGATGTGGGAGGAGTTATGAACGCAGCTCAACCAACCACCAACCCCAATCTCCAACCAATCGAGGCACGGCGCGCAGCAATTCGCGAATCGGTGATTTCTGGTGCCTCATTGAACGCCCCCTATTACGTAGTTTCCGAAAATGCGACTTTGCAGGAGCTATGATCTAGTTCGATGGGTGCTGAAGTGAAAATCCTTTCAGGGTCGGAGATCGGGTCTCCTTCCAACCAGACGAAAGAACGATTGGGTGGTGCTATTCCTCCTTCGACGGAGTACGGTTGAACCCGGGTGATGCCGGGATCATAACGCGCATCCGCGACGAGCAATACTTATACGTAGATGACGACCGTGGAGGGTTCCATTGGGAGTGTTTCAGGGTTGCTGAATGAAGTGGCCGAAAAGCCGACTTTGAGGGCACTACAGAATTACCTCCGGATTGCCCGTGATCGGGAACTCGCAGGTCGAGCAGAACAACGGTCACGAACGCACGTTTTGCAGTGTTGAATTGCTTAGTCCCTAGTAAAGCTTTTTTATACCCTCTGAAGGTGCTTCAAAGTCCGTAAGCGAGCCCGCCGGCAGAATCATGCGCAACGAGTTGAGGATGGATAAAAGATCAATAGCCTCTTGAGCGACGGCTCCCTGAATGGGTGTAATCAGGCCGAAGGACGCGGCGGCCATGCCGATGAGACTGAGCCCCATGCCACCAACTGCGGAAACCAGCGCAATGCCACGCATCCTGCGACCGATGTGCATCAACTGGTCGACGCTGACCAGTGACGACTGGAGGATTACCGCACCGGCTGCTTCGGAGGTGATGTCGCTGTTGACGCCTAGTGCTATTCCAGCCGTGGCAGCCATCATCGCGGGCGCGTCGTTGATTCCATCACCGATGTAGAGCGTTCTCCCTTGCAGCGTAGTCTCGCGTACGAGCTCGACCTTCTCTTCAGGGCTCTTGCCACCGTAGGCTTCTGCGATGCCCATGCGCGCGGCGAAGAGAGCGACCTCGGCAGCCCGGTCACCGGAGAGCAGGATGATCTTGGAGATAGAGTGTTTAGAGTCGAGATGACTGAGAAAGGACTGGCTCTCTCTGCGGGGTTCGTCCTGAAAGTGGACAACGGCAGCTAGTTTGCTATCGAGGAGGAAGACGCACTCCAAGCCAGGCGAGACGGGAGGCATCGCTGCCAGGTTTTCGGGGGATAGCTTGCCGCGCCCCGTTACTGTGACCTGTCGTCCTGCGACCAGACCCGTGAGACCGGTCCCAGGCGCTTCCGACACATTCTCGACACGGAACAGTTCCAGCTTATTCTTCTCTGCAGCAGCGAGCACGGCGCTTGCGAGGGGATGTTTCGAGTAGCGCTCGAGGCTTGCCAGATACTGCAGCGCCGTCTCGCGTGTCATCCCGCCGAAGCAATCAATGGATGTGACAGCCGGCTCGCCGTAGGTCAGCGTGCCAGTCTTGTCGACGATCAGAGTGTGGCATGTGTCCATCTTTTCGAGGATGGATGGGTCCTTGATGATGATGCCGAGCTTGGCTCCCACTGAAATAGCACCGATGATCGCCACTGGAATCGAAATCAGCAGCGGACACGGTGTTGCGATGACCAGTACGGCGAGGAAACGTTCCGACTGACCGCTGAAGTACCAGCTTGTCAACGCGATGGTAATGGCCATTGGCGTATACCAGGAGCCAAGCCGGTCGCCGAGTCGCTGTATCTGTGGCCGGTTCTCCTCCGATGCATGGAGCACCTCCACGATCTTCGCGTAGCGGGAGTCACTTGCGATCTTCGTGGCTCGGATCGTCAGTGCCACATTACCGTTGATGGAGCCGGAAAGCACATTCGTCCCCGGCGCTTTTGCGATCAGAAAGGGCTCGCCTGTGAGATAAGACTCATCCATACTGCCTTGACCGCTGACGACGAGCCCATCGACAGGGCAGATCTCATGGGGATAGATGAGGAGTTCGTCGCCGACGACAATCGTGTCGATGGACACGTCCTCCACGGCAGTACCGGCTCTGTGCGCGGTCTGCGGCATTCGCTTTGCCAAGGCGTTCAGTACAGAAGAGGCGCGGCGTGTAGCAAAGCCCTCAAGCGCCTGACCGCCGGAGAGCATCAAGACTACGATGGCCGCCACCCAATACTGCCCAAGCACCAGAGAGGTCACAATCGAGAGCAGCGCGAGAATATCGACGCTGAAGTTGCCTTTGAACACCTGTTGTACGAGGGAGAGAAGCAATGGAACGCTCGCGCCTGCGATGGCGACCAGCAGGACGATATTGAGGATGTGCGGATCGTGTAACAGCAGCTTCACCATCATCGCCGCAATCATCCCAGCCGCGATGAAGCTGGCCGTCGCAATGTGCGCGACAGGACTGTCAAGCCACTTCGTGATCGCATTGGGTTCGTTCATCGCACACTCCGGTGGGAGCAGCTTACAACCCTTCTGTCGTTAACGATGTGTTCTATGACGCAGCAACTTAGCTCCAATATGCCTATACTCGTGTGGCGTGCGCGACTCCACCCCATCTTCGATCGCAAGTCCTAAGGACCACTCGCCGACGACTCTTTTACTTATGGGCGTGGGATTGATCGTTGCACTTTTGCTGGCCTGGCTCGGAAGAGTCATCCTCATGCTTCTGTTTGCAGCGATTGTAGTTGCAGCTCTCATGACCGCGGTGGTCGAGTGGCTTGGCGCAAGATTCAAGCTTGGGCGAAGACTATCCTTTCCCCTCATTCTCTGTGTGGCAGGCGGACTCGTTGGTCTGACCGTCTGGCTTAGTGGCCCCAGCATCATCGCTCAATTCGCGGACCTGCAAACCGACCTCTCCCAAGCGGCACATCAGCTCATGGGAAGGGTCAACGGGTACGGATGGGGACGCTGGTTGCTTGCACAGTGGTCCGGCTACTCCCAGCTTTCGAGTAGTGTCAGTTCCGCTCTGACCCGTATCGGAGGCATTGTTCTAAGCACCGCGACTGTACTATCAGGACTCGTGCTCGTCGGCTTTCTCGGCCTCTATCTGGCGGCCGAGCCCGAAGTCTACTTCGCCTATGTTCAAAGGGTGACGCCCTCGGCATACAAATCCAAGCTCAACGCCTGCGTCGCCGCTGCAGTGCGGAACTTACGCTGGTGGGTTCTCTCGCAGATGCTCTCCATGACCGCCGTGGGAGTCATTGTGGCGGTGGGACTGTGGATGCTGGGCGTACCGCTTGCTGGTTTACTCGGCATGATCGCGGCACTGCTTACCTTCATTCCGAACATCGGCCCTATCCTGTCGGTTGTCCCCGCCGTTTTATTGGCCGTTGCCATCAGTCCGATGAAGGGGCTGTTCACCGTGCTTCTATTTCTAGCGGTCCATTTTCTGGAAGGCAACGTCATCACTCCTTTGCTGGAACGGAGGATCGTCCGTCTGCCTCCAGCTCTCACGATGACTGCCCAGCTTTTGTTCGCCGTCATCGCAGGCCCCCTCGGCCTGGCACTCGCTGCACCGTTGGCAGCGGCAGCCCTCGGCGTCTTTGATGTGCTTATCCCAATCGAACCCGTCCATAAAGTTGAAGGCCACAAAGAAGGTTAGGGGCCGTGCCGACCGACGATCCGACTTCGCGTCATAGTTCCCGGAAAACGCGGTGGTCTGAAAGTTGGTCGGCGTTGAAGGGGTTCGGAGCGACAGAGATCCCTCTCGCTTAGGAAGACGGCCCTTCCACTGCCTCTCAAAATCCTGTCAAGCACCAAAACCTTTAAAAACTCTCCAACTATCACATAACAAACCAAATAGAGTTGACTCAACTTGGCCTATTAATTTCCATCGATCAAACTAAAATAGAACTAGAGCAAAAAGAAAGCCTCGATTTCGGATCGGGATTTTTTACTGCCTCAAAGGTCCGGACCGACGTCCAGACCTAAACCATCTGTTTATAATACTTTAGGACCATAAAGCATGGGGGGATGGGAACTCCATACTAGTCGTTCAGATTCAGCGTTACCACAGCGTTGTCGACCACTTTGGCCCATCTGGGGTCGGTCGAGGCACCGGCGTCGTATTCGTCATGCCAGTTCCACCACTTGTACGGCACGGTCTGGGGGTAGCCCTCGGGTGAGTCCTCCCACTGCTCCTGACGACCCAGCGGGGTGAGGTCGAGATAGCTCCAGGTGCTACCCATCGCCTCGTCGCCGCGGTTGTTGATGAAGTAGGTCCGAAAGATGCGGTCGTCGCCGTCGCGAAAGAAGACGTTGTGGCCGTGCCACTGATCGACGCCGAAGTCCTTGTCGAAGCTGTCGGTGATGGTGTACCAGGGCATCTCCCATTCCATGCGCCTCTTCAGGCGCTGGATCTCGGCCTGCGGAGCGCGCGAGGCGTGAGCAAGCGTGGTGTCCCGCGCGTTGAGATGCGCCAGATGCGACACCTGGTCGGCGCCCAGCGAGCATCCGCGGCACGCATGATCGGGCCAGCCGAAAACGCCGGGCTCGAAGAAGGCGCGGTAGAGGACAAGCTGCGGGCGGCCCTCGAAGAGATCCAGCAGGCTGACCTTGCCCAAGGGGCCTTCAAAGAAGTACTCCTTCTCGACAGCCTGCCACGGCATGCGCCGACGCGCGGCGGCCATCGCATCACGCGCGTGAGTCAGTTCCTTCTCCTTGACCAGTAGCTGCTGCCGCGCCTCTTCCCACTGCTCAGGCGATACGACGGGCGGTGTCTTCATGTTTGCGAGAGTCTCTTTGTTGATCTCCATCACTTCTCTCCTTCACGAATGTGTTGTTGCTGCGTTCTCTGTTCATGCCACGGAACCTCTTGACGGCAAGCGCGGAGATGCCGCCGGTTGAGGTAGCCCCCGCAGCGATCCATGCCACGGTTGCGAGACATAGGGGACACATGGCTAGCTGCCTATCGCCTTGTTCGCCGCCGCGGAACGAATTCGCTTGATCAGGTCTGTCCAGCCGACGTCCACTCCACGGTCCGCTTCGCCGACCCACCCCATCGCCCGATGCACAAAGCGGAGGCGCGTCACCCCGTTCTCCTCGGTGAGTCGGTACTGGATATTTGAGACGGCCGGAGTCGACATAAAAAGCGGACCGGAGATCTCCAGCAGCGACGGCGGCTTGATGGCCTGCACCACGCCCCAGAAGTGTCCGGTGTCGTTGCCGAGGTCGCGAAACCACCGGCCCCCCGGCCATGCCTCGAGCTTCATCGGCATCGCCTTCTCCGGTGTCGAATTTAAGGGACCCATCTGCTCGAGGATCGTCTCGAAGACGATGTCGACCGGCGCCGCAATCTCCTCCTCCTTCACAATTTCGAAGGCCTGAACCACATGTTCCTGAATCGTCGCTGCCATTCAATTCTCCTTCGTTCCCTTGTCGGTTGAGATCATTCGCTCCAGAGCCTTGCGCTCCGCACGCTCCTTGATCTGGCCCAGTTGATGCGTCCAGTACCGCTCAAACGTCTTGACCCAGTCATGTATTGGCTTCAACTCGGCCGCATTCAACCGGTACATCCGGTGCTGGCCGCGCTTCACCATCGTGACCACGCCAACTTTGCGTAGGACGCCGAGATGCTTCGAGACGGTCGGCTGCGGCATCCGCAATCGCACCACAACCTCGTTGACGGCGTACTCCCGGCCATCTGCCAGCACAGAGATGACCTCACGCCGCCGGGGCTCCGCGATGGCGTTGAAGACATCTGCTGTTGTTGCTGCTCGTGCCATTCCCTTAATATATTCCCATATCGGAATATGTCAAGACAAATTTATCTCGACCCTGAGGTCGAAAGGGTGCACCTGGATGTCGGTTCGATATCCAGGTGCGCGACCGGTTATTTGTGTGCCTGTTGGTTGCCGTTATCGAGCACGTTCAAAGGAACGGTGAATGTAGTAGTACCGGAGTGAATCGATACGCTGGCCTGATCGCTCGTTCCGGGCTCACCGGCATCGGTGAATTCGAAACTGATTGTGGCGGACGCACCGTTCAACGTGCCTGTGCCGGAGCCAACCATAGTGTTGAAAGTGGCAGAGGGATTGCCCGCGGAAATTGCCGGGTCGAGGAAGCACGCCGCGTTGGTGAGGCTGTCCAGATGGAAGTTATTGTCCGTTGGCCAGTTTATTTCCAGATTGTTCGGATGCGACGCCACGGAGCAATGCAACTCCAATCCGTGAGTGACACGAGTCCCGTCTGGCGTGAAGAATGAGCCGCCGCCCGTCATTCTCCCCTTGGACGGCTCATTGGATGACAACGGTGAGCACGCCACCAGCGTGTTCCCTTCAAACTCGCCCGGGATGAGAATGCTTTTTCCGGGCCGAGCATCAACCGTACGTTTGGTCAGTGCTCTGTCCGACCTCGATAATATATCCATCAGGATCGCGGAGGTAGCAGCGTATCTCGCCGTACTTGGGGATCGGCTCCGTGATGAACTCCGCTCCTCGGCTTTTCCATAACTCATAGCACGCTTGAATATCCGCAACGCGGAAATTCATAAAGCTGTTGATGTGATTTGGGTCGGGGACGCTGAGCGTTACCGTCGGCTTATCCGGGGTCGGCCCGCCCCCGACATTGATAATCATCCAGATATTCGCAAGCTGAAGGTATCCAGGCGCGTTGCCGTCGCCTCTGCTCAGAATGCGAGCGCCGAAGACCTTCTCGTAGTAATCGAGCGATCGGCTAATGTCTTTCACAGTAATAAAATGCGCGATGCTCATCCCCTCCTTCGGGGGCATCTCATAGACCTTCTGATCGATTTGTACGCTGCTCATTGATGACTCCAATTCGGATAGATTTACCGTCAGAGAAAACCACGGAACCGGCCCCCACTTACCGGCTCACTTTTTCTTCTCGTTGAGTGCCTGCAGAAGAAGTTTCAGAACGGCTTCGTCTGAGAACGGGTTCTGGCCCGAGATCAACTCTCGATCTTGAAGGGCGTAGCTCCCCCATGGAGCGACCACACTAACGTCGCCGCCCGCCGTACGCAAGGCGAAGTCCGGGTAAAACAGAACCTTGCCACCAATCTCAAGTGGCTCCCGCTGCTGCTCTTCCGCCGTCGCAAAGATCGTCATCTTATACCCGGCATAGATCCAGCCTTGAGCCTTGGCATGCGCTCCGGCGACATCGCCCGCTGCCAGCGCTGCGACGAACTCCCACGAATTCGGAAGAGCCGAAAGCAGTGAAATCGGGCCATGGCAGAGCACAGCCGTAGGCTTGGACGTTTCGTGAAAGTGTCTAAGCACGATGCCGGCATTCGGATCATCCAGAAGATCGATCATCGGGCCATGGCCGCCCGGAACGAAAACAGCGTCATATTGATCCAGGCCCGACGCGATGACATCCTTGATGCGAACTGGATCTCTGAGCCCAAGCAAGCCGTCGCGGAATAGCATGTAGTCCTGCAGTTTGGCCGCGTCCCCGCCGAAAAAGCCGACGACCTCGGAATGGACATCCACCTGCGGCGTATTGCCGGTGGGGTTGGCGAAGGTGATTTCGTAGCCCTCCTTCATCAGGGCGCGAACCGGAACTGTCACTTCGTTGAGGTAGTAGCCGGCGCCGGTATAAATCTTGCCATCCTTCAAGGGCAAACCGCGACCGCTCGAGATCAATGCCAGGATTTTTCCTTTTGTTGCCATTTTGTTCTCCTTTTTGAAATCGGTGAGTTATGCGCCGGGGAATCCGAACATCAACCACGACTGATTGGCTACCCAATGCGGATATAGCTCCGTCATCTGATCGAACAACTCCTGGTCGGACTTCGCGGTTTTCTGTAGCCGATCAAAATCTTGCAGGTAACGCTTCGTGTCCTGGATCGCCGAGGGAGAGTCGGGCGCGCCGGGCTTCTTGTGACCGGCGACAACGATCGCCGGGTTCAGCGCCGCCAACCGGTCTAGCGCCGCGATCCAATTCTGCCGGCTCTCGGGGGTGGTGTCGCCGACGTACATGCGGCACTGGTTGTACACAACGTCGCCAGCGACGATCAGACCGATCGATGGAACGTGGAGAGACGTCGAATCAGGACAATCGGTGCGGCCCTGCTCGATGATGCGCAATTCGTGGCCCTCAAGCGTGAAGGTGTCGCCCTCATAGGGCTCAGGTCCAAGCAACTTCGTGGGCACTTGCCCAGGAAACATTCGGCGGGCTAACTGCTGAACTGGGGGAGACAAATACATCTGTATGCCCTCCACCGCCTTGGGCGTTGCGATCGCCCGAGCGCCTGGGAAACGGTCGAGCAAAACACTCAAACCGTAGAAGTGGTCGAAATGCGCATGCGTTATATAGATGGTCTCCAGGTTCCGGTTATGCAGCGCAATCCAGTCCGCGAGCGCCTCGGTCTCAGCCACCGTGGTCATGGCGTCCACCAGTACCGCGTCGTGCTCGCCGAAGATCAAGGTCGACGTGGCCGGATCAAAGCCGAGCGGCTCGCCGAAGGGCCTCGGCCGCTCGCCGACCATAGCCTTCCCCGGGGCGGTAAAAATGTTCACGCTCAGCGTGTTCGACGCGACAGGCGCGGTCACGCGAGTGGTCTCTTTCATTCCATCTGTCGCGTCCATTTTGTACTCCCTTCGATGTGAGAGCGAGTGGCCGTTCAAGAGGAGATTAGCAGAAGCGCGTTGGACGAACGTATTGGACGTTGCGGTCAGGAACGGGCATCGTTATATCCCAACGGGCGCCGCTCGATCTGCTGTGGGGGAAATGCTATGAAGTAGATGACGGCTCCGATTGCCCCCCTTAAGTCGGCTAGTGTTCTGGGATTTTCCGCAGCGCGAACTGTCAACTGTCGCCAGCAGGGCAATGCACTCATTGAGGCCTTGCGTTACCTAACCGGGCTGAAGTTCCCTGAAACGGGGTTTTCGGCACGTTCAGCCGTAGTTTCCGCAAAGCTGACTTTAGGGACACTACGGGATTACTTCCTATAAGCCGACTTGTCGGGACTAATCCGGTGTCGGTGAGCGCGTAGCGATTTGCGATTCGTCGCTGAGGTCCTGGCACGTCGAGCATCATCAGCACCGCTTTCAGGGCTAAGACATTCGGACAGAAACCACGAAGCGCATAATTTGCATTTGACATCGCCCGATAATTCACTACCATATGGTTGTGGATAGATTGGGTACAACATTTGTCGCTTTGTCTGATCCGACTCGACGGGCAATAGTGGAACGGCTCTCGCGTGGGCCTGCCTCTGTGCATGGATTGACGGAACCGTTTGCGCTCTCGCAGCAGATGATTTCAAAACATATCGCCTACCTGGTGCGGGCGCGGATTGTGATCAAGACCAAGCGCGGACGAGAGAGTGTGTGCAGGCTTAGGCCAGAGGCGATAAAGACGGTCAGTGACTGGGCGATCAGCTATCGCCGATTCTGGGAAGAGAGTTTCGACAAGTTGGAAGTGGTCGTAAATCAAATGAAGAAAGAGGAGGTCTGAGATGAAAGAAAACACGGTTAGCGAAATTGAGCGGATGGTTGTCACAAGAGTTTTTGATGCCCCACGCGAATTGGTTTGGAAGGCGTGGACAGACCCGAAGTACATCATGCAGTGGTGGGGACCGAAGGGCTTTACTGCGCCTGTTTGCAAGATGGATTTTCGCGTAGGCGGAAAGCTTCTCTGCTGCATGAGATCGCCGGATGGGTGGGAAGGCTGGAATGCGGTGGAATACCACGAGATTGTTCTGCACGAGAAGATCGTTTCTTCCATGTACTTTTCCGACGCGGAGGGAAACAAGGTTGACCCTGGGGAATTAGGAATAGAACAAGAGGCCATCGAGGGTGCGTACGACGTGACCATCTTTGAGGATCTCGGGAACGGCCAGACGAGACTCACCCACATTGGCAATGAACCCATGGAGAGCGCGAAGAATAGCGGTCAACTCGAGGGCTGGAACGAGATACTCGAGAAAGTTGCCGCAGTTGTTGCGGAGCTGGCGCAGGCGAAATAAGACAATGAAGCTTTGATTCCGAAACTCAAGCGTGGAGAAAGAAATGAAAAGAACAACGTTTCTCGCTATCGTCCTGCTGGCATTTGCATTTGCCGCCCATGCCCAGGACACGATGAAGAAAGATGCAGCCGTCAAACCTGCCGATCCGGAATCGAAAGTCGTGCTCGATTCCTGGAATGAGATTGGCCGCAAGCTGACGGCGCTGGCCGAAGATTTTCCTGAGGACAAATATGACTTCAAGCCGACACCCGCGCAGCGGAGCTTCGCCGAGCAATTACTGCACGCGGCGGGTTCATGCTACTACTTCACGAATCCTGCGATGGGGCAGAAGCCTCCCGCGGCAGAAGATCCGAAGCGAGAGCAATACAAGACCAAGGCCGACATCGTTGCGTTCGTCAAGAAATCCTTCGCCGATGGCGCAGCCGCCATCCAGTCGAAAGGCGAAAAAGGCCTGATGACGGAGGTTGTTTATTACCCTCAGCAGAAAGCGCGCGTTATCGACATTGCATACGGCATCATCGAGCATAGCGGAGAACACTACGGCCAGCTCGTTGTGTACTACCGCCTCGCAGGGCTTGTGCCGCCGGAGTCGCGGCCCAAGAAGTAAAGCTCAAGAGACCAGATAACCCCGTCCTTATCGCGCGCCGTTTGCGCGAATGGGCGGGGATTTTGGTTTTGGGACCTCAGTACTCATCGAGTGCAACCCATGCCGTTTGGATCATCAGTCCTGTGAAACGCGCTTGTATGGACTGCACTTTTGTAGTGCACGTAAAAAGGGGTTATAGGAAATTGAGGCGAAAATGCGACTTTGCGGGAACCTTATACTTTCCCAGTGAAGACCTTTACTCGAATCGCATTTGGAATGGGAATACTGGCTCTACTCTTAGCTGTTTGGATCATTGGTGCCCGATCGGGTCTGTTCTCTAAAGAGAGATCCATGATTTCGAGCTGCTCATTCGACCAATCCCACTGCTCAACTCTAGTCGTGCGAGGCAGCCTTCGGGGGAATGGCTCAGATGTATACGTCTTGCGAATCAAAAATACTAGAAATCCTCTGGCATGGTCTTATTGGGCAGACTTCGGGAAGGGGCAACCCATCTTGTACACAACCGAGGCTCGACCTTCCAAGCTAATGTGGCGAACCAATGAACGACTTGAGGTCATTTGCGAAAGCTGCCCTTTGAACGAAGGCGACGTCTTCGGCGAAGTAGCTAAAAGCGGCACAGTGGACATTACCTATACGGGCTTTAATAAACCTCTTGAGTAGCTGGACATTTTCCGGCAGCACAGATCAGTTCCTGGAAAACGGGGTGGTCTCAATGGGTCGATGCAACACTCAGCTCAGACCCACATTCATTGAAGACAAAAGCTAAAAGCGCTGGCTAGGGCTAGATCAGCCGGAACCTTACCCTGGCTAGGTTTGGCCACATCAGCCAAACAGATCGGTTCTTCAGGGTAAGCATTTGTGGATCAGCTGATTAAGATAGTGTTGCATCGACCGGTTGAGCTGGCAGGGGTTTTCGGAAACTTGGGTAAGTCTTGAGCTCTAAAGGATTCATAGCGATAGACGTTGTCCCTCTTGCTGAACAAGACGGCCCCCGATACCTCTCAAAATCCCTGTCAAGCCCCCAAAGCCTTTAAAAACTCGCCAACTATCACATAACAAGCCAAATAAAGTCTCTCCAAACTTGGCATATTAATTTCCATCCATCCCTTAAAATAGAACTAGAGCAAAAAAAGAAAGCCCCGATTCAGGATCGAAGATCCCAGAACCGGGGCTTTTTGCTGTCTACAAGGTCCGGACCGGAGTCCAGACCTAAAGTATCTGTTTCGAAGACTTTAGCACCACAAGTATGGGGGGGCCCTCACAGAAAGGAGCACCCCAAATGAACCCGAAGCCTAAGCCTTCCCCGCCAGCTGCCGCAGAACATACTGCAGAATCCCGCCATGCTGGTAGTACAGAATCTCCTGCGGGGTATCGATCCGCACCGTCGCAGAGAACTCCGTCGTCTTGCCTTTGTCGGACTCCGCAAACACTGTCAGCGTCTTCCCATCGGCAAACTTGCCGTCCAGCATCGCCTTCAACTGGCCCGGAGTATCGCCCAGAGCAAACACCTCCTCGCCGGTCAGGTGCAGCGATTCGACATTCTGGCCCGGCAAGAACTGCAGCGGCAGAATTCCCATCCCCACAAGATTCGACCGGTGAATCCGCTCATAGCTCTCCGCAATCACAAACCGAATCCCCAGCAGCCGAGGCCCCTTCGCAGCCCAGTCACGCGACGAACCCGACCCATACTCCTTACCCGCCAGAATCGCCAGCGGCGTCCCGCGCTTCGCATACTCCACCGATGCGTCATAGATCGACATCGGCTTATCATCCGGCAGCAGCCGAGTCACACCACCCTCGGTCCCCGGAGCCAGCCTGTTCCGCAGCCGCACATTGGCAAACGTGCCGCGCACCATCACCTCATGGTTGCCGCGCCGCGAGCCATAGCTGTTGAAGTCCGCAGGCTTCACCCCATGCTCCGTCAGATACTTGCCCGCCGGCCCATTCAGCTTGATCGACCCCGCCGGAGAAATATGATCCGTCGTCACCGAATCACCCAGCACCGCCAGCACGCGAGCCCCATGGATATCCTCCACCGCATCCGGCTGAGCCTTCATGCCATCGAAGTAAGGAGCCTTCCGGATATACGTCGAGTCACCCTCCCACCCATACGTATTCCCCTCCGGAAACTTCAAATTCTGCCAGTTCTGATCACCATCCGACACCGTGCTGTACTCATGCCGGAACATCTCCGAATCAATCGAGCTCGCCACAGTCTCCGAGACCTCCTTCTGCGTCGGCCAGATATCCCGCAGAAACACCGGGCTTCCATCCTTGCCCTTACCCAGCGGCTCCGTATCGAAGTTATGCCCGATATGCCCCGCCAGCGCATAAGCCACCACCAACGGAGGGCTCATCAGATAATTCGCCCTTACCTCCGGCGAAATCCTACCCTCAAAGTTCCTGTTCCCCGACAGCACCGAAACCGCAACTAGCCCATGATCCTCAATCGACTTCGAAACATCCGTAGGTAGCGGCCCCGAGTTCCCAATACAAGTCGTGCAACCATAACCCACCGTCTGGAACCGCAACTCATCCAGGTAAGGCATTAGACCCGACTTGACGTAATAGTCCGTCACCACCCGCGAGCCCGGAGCCAGCGAAGTCTTCACCCAAGGCGGAGTCTTCAGCCCCTTCTCCACCGCCTTCTTCGCCAACAACCCAGCGGCAATCATCACATAGGGATTCGAGGTATTCGTGCACGACGTAATCGCCGCAATCACAATCGACCCATGCCCCAGGTACGGATCAGGATCAACCCCAAACCGGCTCTTGATCGAGACCGCAGGAGCCTCGAGCGTAGCCACACCGCCGCCCTCAGCCTCCAACGTAGCCACAGCAACCGTAGGAGCACCCACAACCGGGGCCGGAGCCCCAACCGCACTCGCCACATCGCCGGTAGCCGAGGCATGCCCACCCTCGCCCTCCCAGCGCACCAGCTGCCGCACCGTCTGATTGTTCGCATTCGGTCCCAGCAGAGCAGGCAACTGTTCCTTGAAGCTCTCCCCGGCCTTCGACAGCGGAACCCGATCCTGCGGCCTCTTCGGTCCAGCCACACTCGGCTCCACGGTCGCCAGATCCAGCGCAATCGTCGCCGAATACTCCGCCTCAGCAGCATCCGTCGTATGGAAGAGCCCCTGCTCTTTGTAGTACGCCTCGACCAGCGCAATCTGCTCTTCCGTCCGGCCCGTCAGCCGCAGATACCGCAGCGTCTCCGCATCCACCGGGAAGATCCCGCACGTCGCTCCATACTCCGGAGCCATATTCGCAATCGTCGCCCGATCCGCCAGCGGAAGCTCTGCGATTCCCGGACCATAAAACTCCACAAACTTACCAACAACTCCCAGCTTCCTGAGCGCTTCTGTCACCGTCAGCACCAGGTCCGTCGCCGTAGTCCCTTCCTTCAACTTGCCCGTCAGCTTGAAGCCCACAACCTGCGGCACCAGCATCGAAACCGGCTGCCCCAGCATCGCCGCCTCGGCCTCGATTCCACCAACGCCCCAGCCCAACACGCCCAATCCATTGATCATCGTCGTGTGCGAGTCCGTCCCCACCAACGTATCGGGATACGCATAAACATTGCCCGCCGCATCCGGCTGCGTCGTAAACACTACCCGCGCCAGATACTCCAGATTCACCTGATGGCAGATCCCCATCCCCGGTGGCACCGCCGAAAAATTCCGGAACGCCGTCTGCCCCCACTTCAAAAACGCATACCGCTCGCGGTTCCGCTGAAACTCCAGCGCAGCATTCATGTCATACGCCCGCTTGGTCCCGAACTCATCCACCTGCACCGAGTGGTCGATCACCAACTCCGCAGGCTGCAGCGGATTGATCCTCTCCGGATTCCCGCCCAGCGCACGCATCGCATCGCGCATCGCAGCAAGATCGACGACCGCAGGTACGCCAGTGAAGTCCTGCATCAGCACACGCGCCGGCATATAAGCAATCTCGCGTGAGGGCTCAGCCTTCGCATCCCACGTTGCAAGAAACTTAATATCATCGGCAGTCACCGTGCGACCGTCTTCATGACGCAGCAGGTTCTCCAGCAATATGCGCAGCGAGAAGGGAAGTCGCGCAAGGTTCACGCCGGTCCCTTCAAGCGCCTTCAGGCGAAAAAGATTGACGGTCGTAGAACCGGATTTCAGTGTGGATTTGCTCTTGAACGAATCGGGATGCAAAGTAGTCGGGGGGCTCGACATGGTGTCTTCTCCAATAGACGTGAGGGCCGTTTTTTCAGACGGCGACGGGTGAAGCCTATCAAATTTCCAGGGAAGGGGTAGGACTAGCAGCGGCCGCGGTCAGGGCGACCGTGGCGGAACCGCTTCAGAATGGGTAAGCGACCTGCCATCGCCTTCATTTTACTGCGATTCAGCAAAACTACGGTAGGCCCTCTCTCCAAACCACAGCCCTCCAACAAAATCCGCGACAACCCAAAGAAATATCGGCGTACGCCCTGTGATAACTTTCCGCCATGCGTCTTTTTTCAAGCCTTTTCCTCGCCGCTATGCTTGTCCCCAGCGCCCGCGCGCAAGCTCCCGTCTCGCCCGAGACCCGCGCCGCCGTCACCCAGCTCGTCGGCGACATCATGGTCAGCGGTAAGGCCTATGAATACGATCGCCAGCTTGCCGACAACATCGGCCCCCGCCTCACCGGCTCCGACAACTACGTCCACGCCGTCTCCTGGGCCGTCGATCAGTTCAAATCCCTCGGACTCACCAACGTCCACACCGAGCCCTTCACCATGCCGGCACTCTGGGAGCCCGAAGTCGCAGCCACCGGTAAAATCCTCGAGCCCCGCCTCCAGACCCTCCACATCTACTCCATGGGTTGGAGCCCCTCCACTCCCGAAGGCGGCATCAAGGGCAGCGTCGTCTACCTTCCGCAACTCACCAACGAAGCCCTCGATACCCAGAAGGACAAGCTCCGCGGCAACATCATCCTCATCGACCAGTCCAGCCTCGGCGAGCAGCCCACCATCACTCAGATCCTCAAGTCCCTCGCCCACCTCAACGACTTCGCCCCCCAGGCCATCATCCTAGCCGGAGGCCCCAACGGTACCGAATCGGCCACCGCCTTCACCTTCGACGGCACCATCTCACCCTTCCCCCTCGCCCAGATCGGCCTCGAAGACGAACTCCTGATCAAACGCCTGCTCGACCACGGCCCCGTCACCGTCCAGTTCTCCTTCAAGAACCGAATCCGCCCAACTACTCAAGTCAACAACGTCATCGCCGAGATTCCCGGCCGCGACCTGCCTAACGAGATCGTCATCGTCGCCGGCCACCTCGACTCCTGGCACCCCGCAACGGGCGCACAGGACAACGGCACCGGAGCCGCCACCGTCATCGAAGTCGCACGCGCCATCAAGGCCATCGGACGCCCGCCTCGCCGCACCATGCGCTTCATCCTCTTCGGCGGCGAAGAGCAAGGCATCATCGGCTCAACCTCCTACGTCAGGCACCACATCGCCGACCTGCCCAACATCGCCGCCGTCCTCATCTCCGACACCGGCGCGCAACCCGCCAAAGGCTGGTACGTCATGGGCCGCAACGACGAGCAGAAGGCCCTCACCAACATCGAGCCGCTCCTCACCGGCCTCGGCTCCGACAAAACCACCCCCAGCACCGAGTTCCTCTTCCAGACCGACCACATCGCCTTCGACCTCCTCGGCGTCCCCACCCTCGTCCTCTGGAACGACACCGACAAATACTTCAAGCTCCACCACAAAGCCTCCGACTCTTTCGACTCCGTAGTCCAGGCCGACCTCAACCAGGGAGCCGCCACCACAGCCGCCACGGCCTACGCCATCGCCGACTCCGCCCAGCCCTTCGCCCCTCACTACACCCACACCCAGGTCGAAGACATGCTCAAAGAAGCCAGGCAGTTCGACGATTACGAGTACTTCAAATCCGCCAACATCTTCCCGTGAGCCCAGCGGATGCATCCAATATCCATGACATCCGCCGAGCGCAAAACGCATTGGGACAACATCTACGCCACCAGTCCCGAAGCCAGCCTTAGCTGGTTCGAGCAGTCACCCCAGAGATCGCTCGCCGAAGTCCGCCGCCTCGTCCCAAACCACGCGGACTCCATTCTGGACATCGGCGCCGGCAGCGGACACCTCGTTGATCTCCTTCTCCAGGAAGGCTACCGCAGCATCTGCGTGCTGGATATCTCCTCGCACGCTCTCGCCCAGTCCCGCAGTCGTCTCGGCAAACAGGCGGAACAAGTCACCTGGATCGAAGATGATGTTCTTGAGTGGTCACCTCCCGCCCATTTCCACCTCTGGCACGACCGCGCCGTCTATCACTTCTTTACGGAACCGGCCGACCGCGAACGTTATGTCCGCACAGCCGCCCGCACGGTCGAACCCGGAGGCAGCCTGGTCCTGCAGACCTTTGCTCCAACCGGCCCTGGATTCTGTAGCGGCCTGCCTGTCTATCGCCCCAGCCCTCAAGAAGTTGCCCAGCAATTCGCAACCCGCTTCGATCTCCGCGAAACGTCCGAGCACATCCACACCACCCCAAAGGGCATCTCCCAAATCTTCCAAACCGCAATCCTATCCAGACGCTAGCCATCCTCGACGCTATGATGATGTCCCTATCGCTCAATAAAGTAGACAGATAAGGAACACTTCAATGACGCGCGGAACAGCTCGCCTCTCGCTCTTCGGTCTATGCGTAGGCTTGTAAGTTCATCTCGCCAAAGATGACCCAGCAATTCAACATGCCCAACGCCTGCAACCAGTGCCATCAAGACAAAGACACCACCTGGTCCCTCAAGCAGCTAGCCACCTGGCAATCCCTCTCTCCCTGGTCCTTGCAATAATCTCAAGCCGTCAAAAACTCGATAAAGCTGGTGCCCCTTGAGTGAGACTTTAGCTCAAACCGCTTCTAGGTACGCCAAGCCTTTAGGCTTGGCCCTCTCTCACAGCCTAAAAGAAAGGGGCTTTAGCCCCTGGGGTATGCTCTCCTTACATGCCCACAATCCGCCAGAAGCAGAACACTTATGCCATAACTATCTCGACTTTCCAGCAACACCGCCACTTCCAGCGCACAGCCAACGCCGAACTCTTTATCACAACGCTCTTCCAACATCGGGACAAAGGCCGCTTCCTACTCCACGGCTTCGTGGTCATGCCCGATCACATCCACGTCCTCATCACTCCAGCAATCGACCAATCCACATCAAAGTGCATGCAATACATCAAAGGCGGATATTCTTTCGCGGCAAGGCAACAAACGAACGGCGAAATCTGGCACAGCGAACACCATGATCACCGCATAAGAGATGCGAGGACTTCAAAAACCAGCTTCTCTATATCCAGAACAACCCCGACCGGAAACAATACAAAAACTACACGCACGTCCACACAAGATATCTCAACCGCATAGACCCAATTCCAAGTTATCTGTTCTCTTCAATAGAAGCGCAGCTAGTCTAGAGGCTCTTCCTATCTCACCCCACGCCCATCGCCCTCCACGCCCGAAGCGATGAACCCTCCCGCTCTCGCATCTGATCCAAACAAGCGACTGGGCATGGCAGTAAGAGTTCTCAACCCGCCAACGCCAGCTCCCCCCGCACCCGCTCCATCGTAGCCAAATAAAAATGCAAATTATGCACCGAATTCAAAGTCAGCCCCAGCGGCTCACCCGACACAAACAGATGCCGCAGATAAGCCCGTGAATACCGGCGACAAACCATGCACCCACAAGCAACATCGATCGGCCCCCCATCCTCCGCATACTCCTTGCGCTTGATATTCATCCGCACCACACTTCCATCAGCATCGCGAGCAAACACTAACCCATGCCGCCCCGCACGAGTAGGCAGCACACAATCCATCATGTCCACACCCATCTTCGCGTACTCTTCAATCTCGTCCGGATATCCAACACCCATCACATAGCGAGGCTTATCCTTCGGCAGCCACTCCAGCGTTCGCGCAATCATCTCCCGCGTCACCTCACGCGGCTCCCCGACAGCCAGCCCGCCAATCGCATACCCCGGAAGATCCATCTCCACCAGCCGCTCCGCCGATTCCTTCCTTAGATCGACATACATCCCACCCTGCACGATCCCGAACAAACTCTGAGTAGCTCCACCTAACGCCTCATGCCACGGCACGCGATGCTTATGTAACTCAAAATGATCTTTTGACCGCCGCGCCCAGTCATGCGTCAGCCCCATCGAATCCCGCGTCCGCTCATACGTAGCCGGATGCTCCACGCACTCATCGAACACCATCGCAATATCAGCGCCCAAAGCAATCTGCACGTCCATCGAATGCTCCGGCGAAAAGAAATGCTTCGACCCATCCAGATGCGACCGAAACTCCACCCCATCCTGCGTCACCTTCCGCAAGCTGCTAAGGCTGAACACTTGGAACCCACCTGAGTCCGTCAGCATCGGCCGCTCCCAGCTCATAAACCGATGCACCCCACCCATCCGCGCAACCAGTTCATGCCCCGGCCGCAGATACAGATGATACGTATTCGCCAGAATGATCTCCGCCCCGCGCTCCCCCGGCCCAATCTTCTCCACCACACCCTGCTCGACAGCCTTTACGCTAGCCGCCGTCCCCACCGGCATAAACACCGGAGTCTGCACCACACCATGCGGCAGCGTCAGCGCGGCCCTGCGCCCACCACCTTCGGCCGTCCTTTGTACCTCAAACGAAATCGACATGCTCTATCGATTGTAAGTGGACACGGCAGTCGCAGTTGCCTTCGCCCTTCTTGCTTGTCATCCCCGAAGGGGATCTGCTTCGGCTTTTGTCACTGCGGTTATCTCTATTTGAGGAGCATCGCCACAGCCTGAGGAACGGTAATGTCATCCGGCAACTGCTTGAAGCTGTTATGCACAGCATGCTCCTTCTTGCCGATCGCCTTGAAGAAGATCACCCGTCCGTTGATGTCCGTATCCAACATTGCCGTCTTCCACTCGTTCCCATACACATTGTCGCGTGTCGTACTAAAGTTGCTGCCTGCATGGATCGTTGCAATCAATCCGTACCCGATACTGACATCTTGCGGTAGCCTGCCTGTTATACCGTGCAGCCGCATCCCATGCTCGTCCACCAGGATCGAGCCTTCCATCCCATGCAGCACACGCTCTTCCATAGACTGTGGCTCATACAGCGGATTCGGCTTGAAGTCGATGCGCAGAAAACCACCCTCCTCCTTCGGCACACCAAAATCAAATGCCTTCGGCAAAATCGCCAGCATCTGCTTCGCGTGCTTCTCATCGTTCTTCAGTGCTTCTTCTTTCTTCGCAAAGGCATCAGGATGCGCGGCAATGTCCGCAAGCCGCGCCTTCTCCGACGCAGCACGATCGCCGTTCAACGGCTGCCCATCCTCAGCAATCAACATCCGCACCTTCCCCGCCGACGTCTCCGCCACCCACTCCTTCCAAAGATGACCGCCTGTTCTCTCCGACCGCTCCTCAGACAGATACAGATACCGTCCACGATGCAGCTCCGCCGTATTCTCGTTTGCCACCACCGTCTCTACAATCTGCCGTGACGAGGTCAGGCTCCCAGCCCGCATCGCAATCGCCGCAGACATAACGCACCAAACCGCTCCAGCCTTGACCCAGGTCTGTTTCCGCTGATTCAACAAAGCGCATCTCACATTCAGGATCATCGCAGCCTTCAGCTTTCGTCTTCTGTACTTGTCTGATGCAGAGATTCCACTGGTTGGACGTTTCTAAACTCTTTCCGCCGATATCTCCAAGAAACCAAACAAACTCACATAAACTAACGCGCAGCGACCATTATCGATTTGAATTGTTTCACCGCCTTGGTTGTGGTCTTGCTACTATCTGGTTGTTGGGGCTTGAGGCCAGATGGGCTTCGGCATCTTGCAATGCCCGGGCCCAACCTGTTGAGACTTTGTGGCTCGCCGAGAGATAGCCTTCCAACGTGTTCTGGGCTGGGGCAATGGCGGAACAGAATTGGCAAGAGGTGCGGGTAGGTCCTGATGCGGCTCCGACGGGGGCCCCGCCGCTCTCGTCTGCTTGTGTCGCCGTGATTGTTGGGGTGGCTGCAGTGTTTGGGTTGATCGGCTTTTTCTTCCCTCCACTACGACCGCATTCGCTTACCCTGCGCAGCTTGTTACTGGTTGCGGTAGGCCTCGTGGCGTTTTCAGGTGTGACGAGCGCTGGCATCGCGCGGTGGATTGGGAGTCGCGGGGCGGGTTCTTCTTCTGGGATGACAGAGGCTGCCTGGATGGGAGCGCTGTGGACTCCTGCCTGGGTGCTCGGCTTGCAGGCTCCTTCGGTGTTGACCGCGCTGGCTGCGCTGCTCTGTGCGGCGAGTGTGGCATGGTCGCTGAAACGATATGACGTGGAGCGCAGCAGCATCCCCGCCGAAAGGCCCTCAGGCACCCCGATCTGGATGGATGATTCGAAGGCGCTGATTCGGGTGATATTGCCTTCGCTTGCGGCGGCTGTGATTGCAGAAGGCGCATTGATCGCGATGGTTGGGGAGCGGTATCGGCTGGCCTCGCTATTGGCTGGAGTCTGCGCTGCGGCCCTGATGTGGCGGGTTGCGTCGAAGGGATCGGCGAGGAGTGTTCCCAGGTCGCAGAAGATTGCTTTGCTCAATCTGGCGCTTCTTTTCACCGTGGTCGTTTTGTTGCCGTATCTAAAGGGGCAAAGGCTGTTTTCTACGGGAGACATCCTGGCCAAGAACGCTCTGGGCGGGCATAGAGGCGAAAAAGGACCCGAGCCAGCAAACGGGAGCGATGGCTATTCGGGAATCATCCTGCTGCCGCTGACGCAGACCCATACGACACTCGTTGCGCCGCGACATAAAGATTCAGCAAGTACAGGAGGCCATCCGGCGCAGCCAATGGTAATTCCGTTCGATGGAGTGTACTGGTACTTCAAGGCGCCTGACCGTCGACCGCGTCCGTCGGCCCGCGTGGTGCGAGGCAGTTCGACGAAGGCTGTCATTCGGTCGTCGGACAGGTATCCGCTGCTGATGGAGGCGCACCAGCGGCTGGGATCGAAAATCGATCTGGGTTGCTGCAGCGGCGTTCAGATAGTGCTGCAGAACGCGGATCATCGTCCCGGCGCCATCGCACTGGAGCTTTGGTTTACCGACAGCGTGCGGCCCCAATCGAGAAGCTATTTAGGAACAGTAACGATTCCTTCCAGTGAAGACGACGGTGATGCGAAGCAGCGTCCGGCGGAAGAGACCATGGCGTTTGCGGTACCGGCAAGTGCGGTGGGGCGCGAGTTCGATGAGATCACCGTCGTTGTTCGGCCTGCACCCGAAAGGGCAAGAGCAGGAGCGCAGGTTGCGATTCGCCGGTTCGTGCTGCTCCCTTAAACAGCGTCAGCTTGGCTGCTGGACAGCCTCGAGGAAGCGGTGAAGGACACCGTTAAAGCGCTCGGTAGCTTCGAGGTTGGGAAGGTGGCCGATACCCTCAAAAACCTCGAGGCGCGAGTTAGGGATAGCCTGCTGCATCTGTTTCGCAGTATCGACGTTGGTATAGGCATCTTCCGTGCCGACGACGATGAGTGCCGGAACGCAGATGCTGGCGAGACTACTCGTGTAATCCTTGCGCCCAGCACGTCCCCGGAGAGCGGCCGCCGCCCCTGCTGGTGGTGTCCGAGCAATCATCGTAAAAACGTCAAGCGCGATCTCCGGATGGTTCTTGATCGAGGCAGCGGCAAGGAGCTTCGGAAGCATCTCGAGGCCCGGCGGAATGGAGCCCTGCTTAACAAAGCGATCGGCGGTTGCGCGGCGTGTGGCAGCAGCTTCAGGCGTATCAGCCTGCGGGAAGGTCGCAGCAAGCACAAGCCCTGCGAGGCGTTGCGGATACTGCTCAGCAAAGGCCATGGCGATCTGTCCACCCATCGAGAGGCCGGCGACAACAGCAGTGGCGATCCCGAGGTGGTCGAGGAGCCCAGCGATATCGTCCGCCATGGTCTCGAGCGTAGTAGCTTCGACCGCAGGCACTTCAGATGCTCCATAGCCGCGGATATCGTAGGTAATCACACGATACTTCCCGCTCAGTGCGGCGACTTGCGAGTCCCACATGGATTGGTTGAAGGGATGGCCGTGGATGAACAGGATGGGCAAGCCGGCGCCGGTGTCACGGTAGGCGATGGAGAGGCCGTTGATTTGAGCGGTGGGCATGCTGCTTAGAGTATCGAGCGTTGGGGTGGGATGCGAAAAGTGCAGCGCTTCCAACCTCACATCTCAGAAGCGACATGTGGGTGCCCCGGCAGCCCGAGGCACCCGGACTCCAGCCGAAGATTTGGCATCTCTTTGTGACAAACGATTCCAATGTTCGCGCGCCGCCCGGCTATACTCTCTGCCAGAATCGACTAAATCGATTGAATACTGCCAAATAAGGGAGGGCATCTTGAACACAACCTCAACCGCTGCACCCATTCAGAGACCAAAATTGCTGACCTCGATTCTTGTGGGCGGCTTTGCAGCTGGCCTCTTCGACTATCTCTCCGCAGTCCACAGCTTTGGCTGGGGTGTATCTCGCGGGGTCGCCAGCGGTCTGCTTGGGAAGCCTGCCTTCCAGGGAGGAGCAGGCACATGGACATTGGGTCTCGTTCTTCACTTTTTCATCGCATTTTCCGCAGCCGCCATCTATTGCCTCTCCAGCTTGAAACTCAGATTCCTCAAGGACCATTGGCTGGTGTGTGGCTTGTTCTACGGCATTGCGGTTTACCTGGTGATGAATCTGATTGTTTTGCCGCTCTCTGCGTTCCCATTTCCTGTAGGCCCCTTCACCGCGTCGGGACTGAGGTTCGGGCTGCTGGTCCATATGATCCTTATCGGGCTACCCATCTCTTTCAGCCTTCGGCAATTCTCGAAATAGGAGGAAATCCCGGGAAAGAACCTTTGGTTTCACTCCGTATCAAGCGAGAGGCGGGGCAACCCAGAGTAGCCTGCCAAAAGGCAACGCTTGCGATGATTGCGCAGGCAATGTATCGTGGAAGGCAAGATGATTATTTCTTCCAGCCGAATTAGCTTTATCTACCGCTACTGGCGTCCAGTGGCGGCATCGGCGGAGTAGGTTCATCTGAGAGATAGCTGAAAGTTTCAGTTGAGATCGACATCCACACGAGCCGCGACCCCGATAAGGTTGCGGCTTTTGTTTGTGCTTTTGTTTCGAGCGTAAGGAGACCTTATGAGTACGACAGCAGCGATAGTGAACCCGGCAGGGCCAGTCAAGTCGGCAGTGGGACGGTTCGGAATCTACGGCGGGCGCTATGTCCCCGAGACCCTGATGGCGGCGCTCGAGGAACTGGAAACGGCTTACGGCGAGGCTCAGCAGGACGCGGCATTTAAGACGGAACTGGACGATCTGCTGCGGAACTATTGCGGCCGGCCAACTCCGCTGTACTTCGCCAAGCGGCTTACGGAGCACTGCGGCGGCGCGAAGATCTACCTGAAGCGCGAGGACCTGCTGCACACGGGGGCGCACAAGATCAACAATGCACTCGGCCAGGGGCTGCTGGCTCGACGGATGGGCAAGCAGCGGATCATCGCCGAGACAGGCGCAGGACAGCATGGCGTCGCAACGGCAACCGTGTGCGCGCTGTTCGGGATGGAGTGCGTCATCTACATGGGCGAAGAGGACATGCGGCGGCAGGAACTGAATGTCTACCGCATGCGGCTGCTCGGCGCTGAGGTGCGCGGCGTGTCGGCGGGGTCTGCGACGCTCAAGGACGCGATCTCAGAGGCGATGCGCGACTGGGTCACGAACGTCAGGACGACCTACTACATCCTCGGCTCGGCACTCGGAGCGCATCCCTACCCGACAATGGTGCGTGACTTCCATCGCGTGATCAGCAAAGAGGCAAAGCGTCAGGTGATGGAGCACGAGGGCAAGCTGCCGACAGCCATTGTCGCCTGTGTAGGCGGCGGATCGAACGCAATCGGAGCATTCTATGAGTTCCTCGGCGATGCGAACGTGCAGTTGATTGGCGTCGAAGCCGGCGGACGCGGGACTGCGCTGGGCGAACATGCAGCCCGGTTCCAGAAGGTAGGCGGCGGAGTGCCGGGCGTGTTGCAAGGCACATACAGCTACGTTCTGCAGGACGACGCAGGGCAGATCGCGGCAACCCACTCGGTCAGCGCGGGACTGGACTATGCAAGCGTAGGACCGGAGCACGCAATGCTGCATGACTCAGGCCGCGCAACATACGTTTCGTGCTCAGACGCCGACGCGCTGAAGGCCACAGTAACGCTGGCACGAACGGAAGGAATTCTGCCAGCGCTTGAGAGTGCGCATGCAATTGCAGAAGCGATTCGAATCGCTCCAACGATGGCCAAGACGGATGTGCTGATGGTGAACCTCTCAGGACGCGGCGATAAGGACATGGGAATCTTGTCGCAGAGAGCTGGATTTGCGGGGTGCGACGTCGATGGAGGCGAAGAGTTAATGAGTCATTGGTCTGAATTCGCAACTAATCCTGAGAGCCCTCTCCATCTATGACACTCTTCCTCGGCTGGAGAATGTGGAGTTCTTGCACTGTCGATTCATTAAGTCCGGAGCTGTATTCGAGATTGACCTTTCGCTTGCTGAGATGCCCCAGAGCCGACCCCTCAGGTGGCCAGCTAACGCAAATGCGTTGTCGCTTACACTTCAGCTTTGGACGGTCCTTTCATCATCAGTTTCTATTAGTCAGGCCACCAATGACCGCAGTGCAGTTTGCTCCTTTCGCAAAAGCGGAAATGGACTGCTATTCGAGTGCACTGGCTCGGGCCTTGATATTTGGGTGGAGAGTGATTCCTTAAGAATCGCTCATCTTAGCGGCTACTCCTTAGTTCCGCACGACAAAAGACAGGAGTACGCCTGATGCCAATTGAGTTCAAAAAGAAACCAGGAATCGTTGCGTACCTGACGGCCGGTGATCCGGATCTAGCAACAACCCGCGATATCGCACTAGCGGCAATCGACAATGGCGCGGATGTAATTGAGCTAGGCGTACCGTTCAGCGATCCGTTGGCGGATGGCCCGGTGATTCAGCGGGCGAGCGAGCGCGCTGTGGCCAAGGGAACTCGGCTGACGGATGTGCTCGAACTGACGCGCGAACTACGTGCAGCGAGACCCTCGGCAGGGCTGGTCTTGTTCTCGTACCTGAACCCCGTAGTGCGGATGGGGATGAAGACCTTCTGCGCCAAGGCCGCCGAGGTCGGCGCAGATGGCGTGCTCCTGACGGACATGATCGTCGAAGAGGCCTCCGAGTACCTGGAAGCCATGCATACAAACAAGCTCGCTCCCGTATTCCTCGCAGCGCCGACCAGCCCGGATACCAGGCTAAAGGCCATCGCCGGAGCGTCGCAGGGATTTGTCTACGCGATCTCACGCGTGGGCATCACAGGCACGCAGCAGAAGGTCGCAGGAGACGCCGCCGGATTGGTAGCAAGGCTGCGCCAGTACACCCAACTCCCAATTGCAGTCGGCTTCGGCATCTCGAACGCGGAGCACGTAAAGGCCGTCGGTGAGTTTGCTGACGCCGCAATCATCGGCAGCGCTCTGGTCGCTCTGATTGAGAAAACTGAGCCAAAGGAAGCTCCCGCAGCAGTAGGACGCTTCATCGCGGGGCTACGAGCATGAGCGCGCAAGCAACAGGGATTGGCATGAAGCCCCGCGCCGACGTTTATCATGAGGCGTACCAAACTATTTCGCAGCGCGCGATGCCGGGCCAGCAAGACCGGGGCAAACGCCGTTGCATCTCGAGGGCGATTGCATGGATATCTCCGATTGGCGACAGAAGATTGATGAGCTGGATGAACAGATCGTACGGCTTATCAGCCAACGCGCGGAGGCCGCACAGGCGATCGGCGAGCTCAAGCGCACCTCCGATCTTCCCGTCTACGAACCAAAGCGCGAGCAGGCCGTCTTCGACCACGTTCGCGCAGTCAATCCCGGCCCCCTGGACGATGCCGAGCTGCTGCATGTATATGAACGGATCATCGACGTAATGCGCACCTTGCAGAAGCGCAAAGACTAACTGTTTCGACGAGTTTGGTATCAAGATTCAAAAATAATATGTGACTGGTTAGGTTGCATAGAGTGACGGAGTGAAGCCAAGATCATGATCGTAGCGATGCAGGACCACGCAACCGAAGAAAACATACAACTCGTCATCGAGCGGATGGTCGAGCTCGGGTTCAACGTTCACCGCACCACTGGAGCCGTACAAACGATCCTGGCTGGCGTAGGAACGCCCGACCACTTTGATGTTGCGGAGTTCAAGGTACTGACCGGCGTGCATGATGCCTACCGAATCTCATCGCCCTACAAGCTCGCGGGCAGAAGCTTCCGGCCTGAAGGAACGAAGATCAAATTCTCGAACGGCGTTGTCGTCGGCGGCGAAGAAGTCGTCGTCATGGCCGGCCCATGCTCCGTAGAATCACGCGAGCAGATTCTCCTGAGCGCGAAGCAGGTCGCCGCAGCCGGCGGAAAGTTTCTGCGCGGTGGTGCATTCAAGCCGCGCAGTTCGCCCTACAGCTTCCAGGGCATGGGCCTCGAAGGCCTGAAGCTGCTGCGCGAGGTAAGCAACGAGACAGGACTGCTGGTCATTACAGAGGTCATGGAGATCTCGCAGATCGAGCTGATGCTCCCCTATATCGATTGCTTCCAGGTCGGCGCCCGAAACATGCAGAACTTCAACCTCCTGCGCGAACTGGGCCACGTGCGCAAGCCGGTCCTCCTGAAGCGCGGCATTGCGGCGACCATCGAAGAGGTCCTCCTGAGCGCCGAATACATCTTGTCAGGCGGCAACTACGACCTCATGTTGTGCGAGCGCGGAATCCGAACCTACGAGACCTACACCCGCAACACCATGGATGTTTCGGCGATCCCTGTCCTGAAGAAGCTGACGCACCTACCCGTGATGGCCGATCCCTCGCACGGCGTAGGCATCCGCGACCTCGTGCCTCCAATGGCTCTCGCAAGCGTGGCCGCAGGCGCCGATGGCCTCCTCATGGAGATGCATCCGAACCCCGACAAGGCGATGAGCGACGGCGCACAAAGCATGTATCCCGAGCAGTTGGAGAAGCTGGTGGCGCAACTACGTCAGCTCGCTCCTATCGTTGGACGAAAGATGGCGTAGCATGGCGGCTGGCGTGATAGAGCGTGTACTCATCGTCGGAACAGGATTGATCGGCGCGTCGACTGGCTTGGCCATGCGTGCCGCAGGGTTCACTGGCCGCATCGATGGCTGGGACCTGAGTTCTCTCGAGAGAGCGGCGGCCCTGCAGATGGGCGCAGTCGATGGCGTTGCTGCGGATCGCGACGCCGCGCTGGAACTTGCACGTACCGCGAACGTCATCGTGCTGGCCGTGCCCGTACTCGCGATCAAAGACTGGATGCGGCTGCTCGCTCCGATCGCGCAAGCCGGCCAACTCATCACCGACGTTGGAAGCACAAAGCTCGAAATCGTTGGCTTGGGAGCGCAGCTTTTCGGCGGAGACGATAAGGCTGCATTTCTGGCCGGGCATCCGATGGCAGGCAAAGAGTCCGGCGGCGCGCTGCTAGGCGAAGCCGGCTTATTCAACGGAGCGATGTGGCTCTTCACACCGACTACCGCAGAGCCGACCGCAATCGAGAAGGAGTGGCGCAAGTGGGTCGGCTTCTTCGGCGCACGCACACTCGATATGGACGCGGCTCGGCATGACGAGCTCTGCGCCTGGGTGAGCCATCTCCCCCAGATGTTGTCGACCGCGCTGGCTGCATTGCTCGAGGACAGGTTTGGCGATGCGACCGAGATTGCCGCAATTGGCGGACGAGCCCTGCGCGAAACCACGCGGCTCGGCGCAAGCCCTTACAGCATGTGGCGCGATGTCGCGATGACCAATACCGAGCCGATCGCCGATACACTGCTGGCGCTGGAACAGCGTCTCACGCACGTTCGAGAAAACCTGCGGACGCCGGGTTTGAGAGAAGAGTTCGAGCTGGCGAATGAGTTTCGCAAACGTCATTAGTGCAGAAATAGTTACAAATTATGCGGTTCAATAGGATCAACTAACCCGTGAGCGATTCGACGAACAATATGATCAGCCTTGCCGACGTGCTTGCTGCACGCGAGCGCCTGCGGAACGCAATCTACTACTCCCCTTGTCCGCACTCGCAGATGTTGTCTGGGCTCACCGGACAGCAGGTCTATCTCAAGCTTGAAAACCTGCAGATGACCGGATCGTTCAAAGAGCGTGGCGCTCTCAACCGCATCGCCATGCTCACACCCGAGCAGGCTGCGCGCGGCGTCGTTGCCGCCAGTGCCGGAAACCATGCCCAGGGAGTGGCCTACCACGCTACGTCGCGGGGAATCCGTGCCCTCATCGTAATGCCGCTCGCGACTCCGCTCGTGAAGGTAACAGCCACGCGCGGATTCGGCGCCGAAGTAGTACTTCACGGTGCCAACTACGATGAAGCTTGCGAAGAAGCCACGCGCCTCTGCCAAGCGCAGGGAATGACCTTTATCCATCCGTTCGATGATCCCGCCGTGATGGCCGGTCAGGGAACGATTGGGCTTGAGCTGCTCGAACAGGTACCGCAACTCGAGGCGGTAGTGGTGCCAATCGGCGGAGGCGGCCTCATTGGCGGCATTGCTTGCGCCATCAAGGAATCGCGTCCGGATATCCGTGTCGTCGGAGTCCAGACCTCGCGGCTCCCTTCGATGGCGATGGCCGTTGAACAGCATCGTCCAGTGACACTGGATCCGGCGACTACGATTGCCGATGGTATCGCCGTGCGTCGCGCTGGCGATGTCACATTTCCTGTCGTCGCAAAGTACGTTGACGAGATCGTAACCGTCGATGAGGACGAGATAGCATCGGCGATTCTCGTCCTGCTCGAACGCGAGAAGACATTAGCCGAGGGCGCTGGCGCCACCGCACTGGCAGCTTTGCTACAAAAGAAGACCTCGCTCAATGGCGCACGGGCAGCGGTTGTCATCGGTGGCGGCAACATCGATGTAACGCTGCTCTCGCGAATCATCGAGCGCGGCTTGGTACAGGATGGCCGCATGATCCGCCTGCGAATCCATCTGCTGGACAAGCCAGGCGCACTGGCGGAACTGACGCGACTGATTGCAAATCACCGCGCCAACATCGTAGATACCCTGCACAACCGCGCATACTACGGCGTAAACCTTGGCGACACAGTCATCGATATCACCATGGAGACCCGCGGACGAGAACAAGTAGAAGAACTGCTCGCCGCACTCACCGCAGAAGGCTACAAGCACAGCCGAGTAATCTGAATTTCAAAGCGCAACAGTAGCTCCCTACATAAACAACTCCGAAACGAGAGGTTTGCGTGCGGGTAGCAGGGAAAGCCGTTTTGAAAAAGCACACTTTGCAGGTTGCTGAAGTCGCCGCTTTGAAAGGGCGGCTTTACAGACTGCTAAAAGTCACCGCCTTGAAAGCGCGCGGCTTCAGCCGCGCCGCAAATGGCCCGAAAAGCTGGGGCTTTAGCCCCTGAGGGAATGCCTCTCTTTTTGTCAGAATTATCAAGTCATGAGACTTGTTCAGAGCTTCATTAAACAGGGAGAGCATCAGTCTCTACCATTCGCCTAGCTCTTATCAGCCAATCGCCCTTCCGCCTATAGCCGCTCTAACTCCGCGTAAATGTGGTCTGCTGTTTCTCCCGGTGGCGTTCGATGGCCAGCTGAATGAGCCGGTCAATGAGTTGCTTATATGGAACACCAGTCGCTCCCCAAAGCTTGGGGTACATGCTGATGCTGGTAAAGCCCGGCAGCGTATTGATCTCATTGAGATAGATCCGGCTCTTCTTACCCTTCCGCACCGGCTCCATCAGAAAATCGACGCGAGCAAGCCCCGAGCAGTCGCATGCGCGAAACGCTTCAATGGCCATCTTGCGAATCTGCTTCGACTCGGCGGCGGTAAGCTTCGCCGGAATAATCGGAACGCTGGCATCGGAGAGGTACTTGGCCTCGTAGTCATAGAACTCAGCCCCCGGAACAATCTCGCCCACAACAGAAGCCTCGGGCGCGTCGTTCCCAAGCACCGCAACCTCAAGCTCCCGAGGCTTAGCTCCCGGGCCGCCTACGCCTTGTTCGATCACAAGCTTGCGGTCGAAACCCGCAGCAAGGTCCATGGCGGCGGCAAGTTCGCTCCGATCGTGAACCTTGCTGATGCCAACCGAAGAACCCAGATTCGCAGGCTTAACGAAGATCGGGTACTTCAGCGCGCCTTCAATCTTTTTAGTGCAGGCCTTTGGATTCGCACGCCATTCGCTGCGCAGAAGAGCCAGGTAAGGCGTCTGCGGAAGGCCGGCGGCGGAGAAGAGCTTCTTCATCGCATCCTTGTCCATACCGGCAGCTGACCCGAGCACACCCGACCCCACATAAGCAATGTCTGCAAGCTCAAACAACCCCTGAATCGTCCCATCTTCGCCGAACGTCCCGTGAAGAACCGGAAAAATGACATCAATATCGAGAGCCGAGTGTGCCGGAGCAAGGTCAGCGTTCACATTGATCTGGAGCGGTTGAAGCGATTCGGCAGGCACCGGCGGGATGATGATGGCTTCGTCGCCGCGCTTGAGAACGGCAGCAGTGGGAGTAGCCTGGGGGTCTCCCGCGAGCCGGGGATTCTCGGGTGCCGCCTTCCCGGCAAGGAGAGCCTGTGCGTCGTGCGCAGTAACCCAGCGACCCTGCTTGGTGATCCCGATCGGGATAACCTCATACTTCTTCTTGTCGATCGCCTTGAGGATGGACGCCGCCGAGAGAAGTGAAACCTCATGCTCGCCAGAGCGGCCGCCAAAAAGGACACCGATACGTAGTTTTTTCTTCATTGCGTTGTAAATGGTCCTCTACAAGTTTCTTCCAGATAGCCGATGCGATCTCGGCCGCGAGTGATGAATCGGTTGATGAACCACGAATGTTACCTGTCGCGCTTTTTCAGATATGAAACCCGCTTCGACCGGCAGGTCCGTCGCGACTTTGAGCCTCCTCAGGCGGCTAGAGCGGAACCAGAGTTATCATGTCTGCGGAGAGCGTCCCACAGCGCCAACGGCGCGCCCTATACCAGCATGGGGCGAAGCCCCATGTATGGGAAGGTCAGAGGAACAAGGGCTGAAAGCCCGCCCTATTTTGCTACCGCAATCCTCGGAATACATCTGCTCTGGTTCCTGTCCTAAAAAAGCACCAGAACACCGACTTCAAAACTGGCGCAATCCAACCTCCGAAAAAGCGCCGTCAATTGACCACACTTTGCCAGCGGCTTCCACGTTTTACCGCCCAAAAACCACCTACGGGACACCGTTTTTCGCCAAATCAGGGCCCATAAAAAACTACAAAATATACCGCGAAAGATCCTGATCCTTCACAATCGAAGCCACTTGCAGCCTCACATACTCCGGATCGACCACGATCACCTTCTCCACCCCACCCGCCGTCTGTCGCTCAATCACCGGCAAAGGAGGCGAAGGCAGTTTCTCCCCCGTAAGTGGCGCAGATACAGGCACTTCCGCAACTACTCCCTCTTCCGTCACCTCAGCCCGCGGACTCTTGAACAGATCCGGCGCCTGGAAACTGATCTCATCCAGCACCCGTTCCAGAATCGTATGCAGCCGTCTAGCCCCAATGTTTTCAGTAGTTTCGTTCACGCGAAAAGCAAACTGCGCCATCTCCGCAATCGCCTCCTTCGTAAACTCCAGCTTCAACCCCTCCGTCTCCAGCAACGCCATCGCCTGCTTCACCAGCGAAGACTTAGGCTCCGTCAAAATCCGCACAAAGTCATCCACCGTAAGTGATTGCAATTCAACACGGATAGGGAACCGCCCCTGCAACTCCGGAATCAGATCACTGGGCTTAGACACGTGAAAAGCCCCCGCCGCGATGAACAAAATATGGTCCGTCGAAACCATTCCATACTTCGTATTAACCGTAGTCCCCTCAACAATCGGCAAAATATCCCGCTGCACCCCTTCCCGCGAAACATCCGGTCCATGACCACCCTCACGCCCGGCAATCTTATCGATCTCATCGAGAAAAACCATCCCCGAATCCTCAACCCGCTCTACCGCCAGCCGCGTAACCTGATCCATATCAATCAGGCGATTTTCCTCTTCCTGCACCAAATAATCGAAAGCCTCCACCACCTTCATCTTCCGCTTCTTCGTGCGCTGGCCAAACAACCCGGGCAACATATCCTTCAGGTTGATGTCCATCTCTTCCGTGCCCTGATTCGTAATCACCTCAAAGCTCGGCGTATTACGATCCCGCACATCCAACTCAACGACGCGTTCATCAAGCTTACCCTCGCGAAACTGCTGCCGCAGCTTCTCCCGAGTCCGTTGCTCGCGCTCACCCGGCTTCTCCTCACCACTATCCACAGCTGTAGCCGCAGGCAGCTGAATCACATTGCTCCCCGGCTCATGCGTCGCCGCAGCCGCGGTAGCAGCAGCAGGCGTCGGAGGCAGCAGCAGATCGATCAGCCGGTCCTCAGCCGCCATCTCCGCCTTGTCCTCAACCTCTTCCATCTTCTCTTCGCGAACCATGTCGATCGCGATCTCCACCAGATCGCGCACAATCGACTCAACATCGCGCCCCACATACCCCACCTCAGTAAACTTCGAGGCCTCCACCTTCAAAAACGGCGAGTTCGTCAGCTTCGCCAGTCGCCGTGCGATCTCCGTCTTGCCCACGCCCGTAGGCCCGATCATGATGATGTTCTTCGGCATGATCTCTTCCGCCAACTCGGGCGAAAGCTTCTGCCGCCGCATCCTGTTGCGCAGCGCAATCGCCACGGCCCGCTTCGCAGCATGCTGTCCCACAACGTACTTATCCAACTCCGCAACGATCTCGCGCGGCGTCATCTCATCCAGCGCCAGCGCCTGATCGTCAGCCGTTCCCGGTAGAAAAATTGCCATGATGCGGTACTCCTAAAAAATTAAAAATTACGGTGAAACCAGAGTGGTGTACGAAGCCGCGCCCCTACTGGTTCGCAGGCTCTGCCTTCAACTCTTCAATCGTCATCTGATCATTCGTATAGATACAGATCTGTCCAGCAATCTTTAGACTCTTCTCCGCGATCTCTCGCGCACTCAGATTCGTATTCTCCATCAGAGCCCGCGCACTAGCCAGCGCATAACTTCCGCCGCTCCCAATCGTCGCAATCCCCTCATCCGGATCAATCACATCGCCCGTACCCGAAAGCAAAAAAGTCTGCTTCGCATCCGTCACAATCAGCAGAGCCTCCAACTGACGCAGCATCTTATCCGTACGCCAATCTTTGGCCAACTCCACCGCAGCCCGGCCAAGATTCCCCGCATACTGCTCCAGCTTGGTCTCAAACCGCGCAAACAGGCTGAAGGCATCCGCAGTCGATCCGGCAAAGCCCGCCAACACCTTATCGTTATAGAGCTTGCGAATCTTCTTCGCCGACCCCTTCATCACCGTAGAACCAATCGACACCTGCCCATCCGCAGCCATCACTACCGAGTCACCCCGGCGCACGCAGATCACAGTAGTTGAACGAATCCGCCGTCCCTCACCCAGATCGAGTGGATGCGCAACATTCAGCAGGGAAGAGTCATTTCGGCGAACAGACGGCTTGGCAGAGGAAGAAATACGAGACATTGGCACTCCTCAGTATATCGCCAATCCCCGCCGCCCTCTCCGCACGTCAACCTACCGGCAAACGGCGTTTCCTGCATCTGGAACCGCCAGAAACGTAATGCTTGCCGGCGCCAAACTGACATTGCCTGCCTTGGTCGTCTCACCTTTCATCTGAGGAAGCGCATCGTTCGCCCCCAGCATCAGTTCACGCCCGTTGAGATCCACCCGGTTGTCCATCAGATCCTTTGCCGTCAGCGTAAAGCGCTCTGACTTCACCGGTACAGCAAGCTCCTTAGCAGCACTGCGGTCGGCATTGATCGCCAGTAGCGCCACCCCACCCGGACGCCCCCGCAGACAATGAGCATACAAATACACGTTCGGCGCAGGCGATGGCCCTGCATCCAGCACCGTAGTCCCCATCAGCTTCCGCCACAAAAGCGCAGCCCAGTAATTCGGCCGTGGCTCCAGCGTGCTCTCATCGATCAGCGCATAGTCGCTCGCCGCCAGCGTATTGTGAATCACCACCTGCACGCCGCGCTTTGCCAGGCTGCCAAGCTGGTTCAGATACCGGAAGCTATCAATAAAACTCGAAGCCCACGGATCTCCCCCGCAAGCCGTCTCTCCCGTCTCAGTCAGCCAGATCGGCTTACCCGCTTCATACTTGTCACGCAGAGCGGCATAAAAGGCCTGGTCCCTGTTCGTGCGGGTCAACCAATCCTCCGATAACGCCGCCTCAGCCGTCACCTGAGAACCCATCCCTGGCCGGGAACAGCGCTTCGAAACTCCTCCATAAAAATGGTACGAGAACGCATCCACCTCCGACCCCGGCTGAGACAGCATGTCCTCCGTCTTAACAAGAGTGAATCCAGTAGCCAGTCCCGTCTCCCCCACCGACCCCGGCCCAAGAATCACCATTCCCGGCGCGTTCGCCTTGGCAAAGGTATGAAACACCTTGTAATCGCGCCCATACGCCGTACCGTCATAGCCCTTCGGAGCGCCGCCAATCGTCGCGAAAGTCGGTTCATTGAAGAACTCCGCGGCAGCAATGTCTCCGCCAATACTCTTGGAATACGTCAGAAACTTCGCAGCTTCATCCGGAGTCCACACACCCTCAGCGTTACGGACACCTCCACTCACAGCAAACGACGTAACGATCTTCGCATCCACCGCATGCGCAAAATCAACCACGCCCTTCCACTCTTTCCTCGTCAACACACTGCCAAAACCCGTTGGCGGAGCAGCCGGAGCCGCCGCATCCGAATCCTGGAAATAAGTCGAGTTCGCCCACGTCCCACTCACCCGCACATAAGCAGGCCCCAGCGCCGCCGCCAGTTTGCGCAACCTCGCATTCGTCAGATCAATCGGCGACCTGTATCGGTATAACGACGGATCCATCCCCGCAGGCACAGAAAGCTTCGCCGCGGATGGCTCTTCCGCAGCGTTCGCACTTTTCTTATACGGAGCCCAGAACCTTCCGCCTGTCACCTCCACCATCTCAATGTTGAACGACTGGAACCTTTCGTCGATCGTTCCAACACGAGGCATCGTTGCCGGTGTTACCGAGGCCGGCGGGTCCCCAAAGAGACTCGGCGTAACCACAACGCTGGCAAATACAAAAAAGGCCGCCAATACGCCGCCTTCAGAACGCACCTTCTTCATTTCAGCCACCCCGGTTATTTAGTTTGAACTTCGCCGGAATTCTATACCTCGAACACAAGCTTTGTACTCTATAAAAAAATCAGCTGGGAAATCCCGGTTCTTCGCCGCGCATCGAAAACCACCGGCCCGCCTCAGCGATGCCGCATCCGCAAGCTCTGCCAGCTCCCATCCGTAGTCCACCCGCCATCCACCGCCAGCGCCTGCCCATTGACGAACCCGCTCTTCGCTGGATCAGCCAAAAACAAAATCGCCTGAGCAATATCGTCCGGCGAAGCAAACCGCCCCATCGGATTCACCCCGATAATGTCCTCATCCGTATAGCTTCCCCCAGCCTGGTCAGCGACATCCATCTCCGTCTTCACCCATCCCGGACACACCGCATTACAGCGGACCCCACGCCCGCCCCACTCCGCCGCCAGCGTACGCGTCAATCCAATCAACCCATGCTTCGAAGCGTTATAAGCCGTCCGATCGCAAACTCCCACCAGCCCGGCAATCGACGCCACATTCACAATGCTGCCCTCCCCCTGCGCCAGCATCAGCGCTCCAAACCCTTTCGCCAGAACAAACGGCGCAATCAGATTCACCTCCAGCACCCGCCGAAACGCCCGCGCCTCTACCTTCTCCGCCGGAGAGATAAAGCTGATCCCAGCGTTATTCACCAGCACATCCGCCCGCTCCCACCGCCCCCGGACCGTCTCAACCGCCCGAGCCACCACATCCTCATCGCAGAGATCGCCCACCAACTCCTCTGCATCAACACCATAGCCACGAACCGCCGCCAGCGTAGCAGCACAACTCTGGATATCCATCAGCGCAACCGAATAGCCCGCCTTCGCCAGCGTCTCCGCCGTCCTCCGCCCGATCCCCTGCGCCGCTCCGGTAACAATCGCAACTCGCATACATTCAATCTAATCCCGAACAGACGTTCTCATGCAGATTCCTCTTTCCCCTGCATCAAACGCAATAGGCTATTCTTTGGCCAGACTCTAGTGCTTCCATATCTTCCAGACCACCTGCCTCTCGCCCTTCGCACCCCGCGAGCAATCGCCGCCATCTCCGTTGGTGCCGCGACCCTGATCGGCCTGGCCTGGTACATCATCCGCCGCCCCCGGCCCACACCCGAAGAGATCGAACGCGCCCGCCGCGACCTCCTCGCCACCATGGGCCGCATCACCGACGGCACCATCACCGACGCCCCCGCCGCGCCCGACGACCCTACCCACACCCCCCGCCTCCTCATGTACGACTACCGTATCGCAGGCGTCACCTACGAGTGCGCCCAGGACGTCACCACCCTCGCCGACCACGTCCGCGACATCCGCACCGACCTCCCCATCCAGGTCCGCTACGACCTCCACAACCCCGCCAACAGCATCGTCGTCTCCGAATCCTGGAGCGGCCTCCGCCTCACCGCTCACCACCCCCACAAATCCGAAGCCCAAATCGACCACGGATGACCACAGATCAACACGGATAAAAGCAAATCGATCTGAAATGCGGACAGGGCCTCTTCCAGTCATCTGCAGTCGTCTGTTTTTGATCGGTGTCATCGGTGTAAATCGGTGTTATGCCTTAACTCAATTGTGGCGTTCCAGCTAAACCAGCATCGTTGTCCTTAATCCACGTTCCTCTGCGTAAATCCGCGGTTGCAAGTCCACGTTGAACCCTACCCCCGTACGGACTACACTTAAATCATGCACATGGTCGCCACCCCGAACCGCAAGATGCAGCGCGTCCTGCAGTTTTCCATGGTGCTGACCTTTGCCTACGTCATCGCCACCTTCGTCTTCGGCCTCCGCGCCCACTCCCTGGCCCTCATCTCCGAAGCAGGACACAACCTCAGCGATCTCTTCGCAATCCTTCTCTCCTTCGTTGCCGTCTACTTCCAGGCCCGCCCCGCCACCGAGCAAAAAACCTTCGGCTACCAGCGCGCCGGAGTCCTCGCAGCCTTCGTCAACGCCGCCACCCTTGTCGTCCTCTCCGCCTGGATCGCCTTCGAAGCCATCCACCGCCTCGCCATTCCCGTCCCCGTCCAGCCGCGCATCATGATGGTCGTCGCCGCCGCCGGAGTCCTGATGAACGGCACTGTCGCCACCCTGCTCTGGCGCTTCTCCGGCGACGTCAATATCCGCAGCGTCTTCCTCCACATGCTCGGCGACACCCTCTCCACAGCCGCCGTCATCGTCGGAGGCGCAGCCATCCTCTTCACCGGCATGACCTGGATCGACCCCGTCCTCTCCATCCTCATCGCCGCCATGATCCTCTGGAGCTCCATCGGCATCATCCGCGAGACCCTCAACATCCTCCTCGAAGGAACCCCACGCAACCTGCAGCTAGGCACCATCCGCGACGCCATGCAATCCGTCTCCGGCGTCCTCGACGTCCACGACCTCCACGTCTGGAGCCTAGGCTCGAACTCCCACGCCCTCGCCAGCCACGTAACCATCGCTGAGATGCCCATGTCCGAGTGCAGTTCCATCCTCGGCGGCATCAACTGCACCCTCCGCGACCGCTTCAAGATCACCCACACCACCATCCAGTTCGAAACCACCGGCTGCGAGACCACCCACGGCTGCAGCGCCCCACCCGAACTAGAAGCCGTAGGCGCCCACGACCACCATCACCATCACGGCCATACCCACTCGCACTAGGTCGTCGTTGCAGTTGCCTGTTTTTAGTTCGTCATTCTGACGCTGACCCTGAGCTTGTCGAAGGGGAAGGGGAAGAATCCGTGTAAATGGCTATCAAGCTTGCTCCGGCGTAGTTGAAAAGCGCCGAGGGCGCGGCTTATATCAGCCCAGCGCAACGCGCTGGGTTTACGGTCCAGCCAATCGGCCGAGCGCTGAAGGCGCGATCTATACCTGCCCATGAGGCATGGGACGGGCTTTCTTAAATGAAGCAGCCGCAAGATTATCCACAGAAAACCTGTCAACCCCAAAAACTACTTATCTCCAAGAAAACAAAATAGATCCAGGTGGCATAGTAATTTCCCCCAAACCGCTATACTGGATATAGATAGTAAAGAAAGCCCCGGGAACAACCACCGGGGCTTTCCGTTTTATCCAAATCGATGAAAATCGGCATTAAGTATTTAGAATGAATACTTTACCAATAACTTATTTGTTTAGAAGACTTTACGAGTGCTCAATTTAGCACCTGTCTGAAAATAATAGACTTGCAACTCAACCCTTGGGGGGGGGAGGGGTACTGAAGAGGCTCGTGCTTGAGGAACCTCTTAGCCCGATATCTTCTTCTTCCAGCCGCCGAGGATGGCGCCCATGATGGTCATGCCAACGAGGATGTAGCCGGTGTTGATGGCAAGGATTTTTAGGCTGCGGGCCTCGAAGGCGTACTCCGTGGACCAGGTGGGAAAGACGACGCAGACCCAGGTAAGGACCGCGACGAAGATCCCGCCCTTTGTTGTCTGGCGACCGGTGACCTGAATAAGCCACGAGAGGAAAAGCGCCAGAATGAAAGCTCCCACCAGGGCAATGACGTAGATGAAGAAGGGACTTTGGCCGCTGGCTGAGAGCTACTGCATGGTGCGGCCGATGCCGTCGAGCCACGCCTGTCGGAAGGCCGTAAACCAGAAAGCTCCGAGGACGAAATACAAGAGCGTTGCAAGGAGAATGGCAATTGGGTTGTGACGGGTGGGATTCATGCACACCTTTCCGACTGCGGAGAGTGAGTTCAGGCCCTGAGCGATGTGCGGAATTGTAGCGGATGGGTCGGGATTTGGCTCTAGTAAAAGTCGGCGCAGCTAAGGAAGTAGCCGCAAGTGCGACAGATGAGCTTGCAGCGGTTGTCCTCCAGGCGCGATGAACAGGTAGGGCAGAAGACAGAGTGGTGCTCGCTGGTGGTGAGCGGGCACTCGGGAGGAGTTTCGCCCGTTGCATCCAGAGCTTGCCCGGCGATGGGTTCGGGGAGCTGCATTCCGATAGCGTAACGCAGTTTGCTGACTTTTCAACTGTCGTTGCAGACTGAGATTGCATCGAATGATGTACCGTTTGATAGCAGAAAAAAATCACGAAGGAGAAACACGATGGATCGCAGCGCTAGCGCAGTGTGGCATGGCAGTCTGAAGGAAGGCAAAGGCACGATTTCGACGCAGAGCGGAACGTTGAAGGAGACGCAGTATGGATTCACCTCGCGGTTTGCCGATGGCGTGGGGACGAACCCCGAGGAACTGATTGCAGCGGCTCATGCAGGCTGCTTCACGATGGCGCTGAGCGCGCAGTTCACGCAGGCAGGCTTTACGGCGGACTCGATCGAAACGACGGCGTTGTTGACACTCGATCTGCACGGTGAGGCGCCGACGATCACGAAGATTCATCTGACGACCAAGGCAAAAGTGCCGAATCTGGATAAGGCCAAGTTTGACGAGCTCGCGCACAACGCCGAGATTGGGTGTCCGGTTTCGCGAGTCCTGAAAGCGGCTGAGATTACCTTGGACGCGACATTGCTTTAGAGCTGTGAGTAGTGAATCAAAAAAGCAGGGAATGAGCTGGATCTCGTTCCCTGCTTCTTTGTTAAGGTCGACCACCTTAGCCTTCTCAGTATCTGAACGTAACTGACCTAATGTTGACTCGCCTTCCGAGCCGCCTCAAACTCATCACCCGCGTTCCACTGAACAATCTTCGGAGCCGTCAGCGCCTCCCAGCCCAAAGTCATGCCGAACTGGTCGAGCTTCGCATTCCCTCTGAAGTCCCAATCCTCGCGATAGTTGTCGCTGAAGTTGTGATAGTCGTTCGCGACAAAGTGCTCCATCTTTGCCTGTCCCCAGGCCAGATCGTGCCCTTCAAAAAGCTCACCCGGATCCACTGAAAACGCGGGAATTCCCACCCGCGACAAGCTGAAGTGATCCGATCGATAGAAGGTTCCCGCCTCAGGACGCGGATCCGGAACGATCTCCAACCCAAATCGCTTCGCCGTAGCCTGAACCACTGGATAGAAGCTCATCCGCTGCGCGCCATTCACATTCACCTGCTGCGGAACACCAATAGGCAGAATCATGTCGTAGTTGATACCAAGCGTAATCTGCCCCGCTGGAATCGGAGGATTCTGCCCCAGATACTCACTCCCAAGCAACCCCTGCTCCTCCGCCGTCACCGCCGCAAAGATCACAGAGTGCGGAGGCTTCACACTCATCGACGTCCACGCCCGCGCCATCTCGATCAACATCCCGCAGCCCGTAGCATTATCCGCCGCGCCGTTGTAGATATTGTCCCCCGCCATTCCCGGCACAAACCCCAGGTGATCGAAGTGCGCCGTATACAACACAGCCTGATCCTTCCCCTTCTCCGTCCCCGGCAAAATCCCGACCACATTCGGCGACTGGAAAGGCCGCACAACACTCTCCACACGCGCGTGCAATCGCACCGGCAGCTCCATCGACTTGAAACCGCGCTTACCAGCAGCCGTCATCTCCGCGTCAACATCTTTTCCTGCAGCCGCAAACAGCTGCTTCGCCACATTCAGCTGAATCCAGCTCGCCGCCTGCAACTGCGGATCCTTATCATCTCGCAGATAAGTCTTCTCGCTGGTATTAGAATTCCGCACCACCTCCCAACCATAGCTGGCCAGATCCGTCCGATGAATAATCAAGGCGCCAACAGCACCCTTCCGCGCAGCCTGTTCGAACTTGTACGTCCACCGCCCGTAGTACGTCAGCGCCTTCCCACCAAAAAACTTTGGATCATCCGAAGGTGGATCGCCCACGATGCAGAGCACCACCTTGCCCTTCACATCCACGCCCGCATAATCATCCCACCCAAACTCCGGAGCCGTTATCCCAAACCCGACAAACACAATCGGCGCGTCGATATCGACAACCGGCGTCAGCGTACGATTGCTCACCGTAAAGTCATCACCATACTTCAAATCAATCGAGAACAGTGCGATTGACATCTGGCCCTCAGGCCTCTTCGGCACCAGCGACATCGTCGTCTTCTCCGGAATCGCCTTCATCCCCACAAAGTTCACCTGCTGCATATAGGTCCCGTTATCCCCACCCGGCTTCAACCCATACACCGCAAACTGAGTCGCAATATACTTCGCCGCCAGCTCACTGCCACGCAGCCCCGGCCCGCGACCCTCCAGCAGATCGTCCGCCAGAAACCTCACATGCGCCCGAATCTTCTCCCCATCGATCGAAGCCTCCGCCGCCTTCACTGCCGGAGGAAGCTCCTGCGCCACCACCCCACACGCAGCAGAAAACAACGCCACCACCGCAGCGCAAGCAAGACGATCCTTAAGCACGTCGATTCTCCTCAAACAAACAAAATTCGCAACCCGTCCAGTCTAATCCCGCTCTACATACTCAGGGCACCCTTACGGCTGAAACACCAGCCGTAAGCCTTCTTCCTTACTCGTCCACAGTGCCTCCACATCACGAAGCGCAACCACCTTCACCCCATTCACAAACGGCTTCGTCGCAGCCTCCTGGAACATCTCGCCAATTGCCACAAATAGCTGCTTCATCGAAGCGCTCCCAAACCCGCTCCCCAGCAGCTCTAAGCCTGAGCTTCGCAGCGTGGCACCGTCGAGCGAGATCGTTCTTCCCGCGCTCGACCCTATCTGCACAAACCGTATCCGCGGAGCCGCGTGCGACAGCCCTTTCTGCGCGATCGCCGCGAGCACCGCCTCAGCAGGCGCCCCCCACAGATAATCCAGCACAACATCCACCCCATCTCCCGCAATCTCTTTCCGAAACGCAGCCACCAACTCATCGCGTCCCAGCTCCAGCGAGATCGTCTCATCCGCACCCAGATCCTTCGCCTTCGCCAACGCTTCAGGATTTCGCCCTGCGGCAATCACCCTCCGCGCACCCATCCGCTTAGCAATCTGCACCGCAAGCTGTCCTGCCGACCCTGTCGCACCAAGAATCAGCACGCTCTCCCCAGCCACGAACTTCGCTCGTGCCGTCAGCGCCACCCACGACGACATCCCAGGATTCGCCAGCCCCGCAGCAGACTCATCGGAAAGGCCATCCGGCAGCGGAATATACGTCGCCGCTCCCGTCACAGTCTTCTCCGCGAACGAGCCAAACGGAGGCCGAGCAATCCCAAAATAAACTCGCGTCCCATCCTGCAGTCGCCCCACACCATCCACGCCCGGCACGAACGGAAGGATACCGGTGCTGCCATAGTGCGTTCCATTCGCCAGCGCCTTCACAATCGGATGCAGCCCCGCGGCCGTCACCGTCACCAACACCTCTCCCTCTCCCGCAACGGGCTCGTCAAACGTCATACAGCTTGGCGGAGCATCATAAGAGCGGACAACAGCAGCGTTCATTGAAGCGTCTCCTCGTAACCTTTAGGTTTGAAATCTAACACGGCGTTGTTACGCGATCACGATGCCGGGGCCATACGCTATCCCCGGTGATAGTCTGACAAATAGATGAACCTCAGGATTGCAGCGATTCGCTCCGGCTCCGACCCCGTGCGCAAACTAACCGGCGGCTCCTTCCATCGAGCCCTCGAAACCCAACTCATCTGCCCCAAGTGCGACGCCACCTATAACCTCATGGTCGATTACGAACAATCCACCGACCGCTGGTTCCCTGAAGACTCTCGCCCCCTCATCAAGCTCCTCGCCAAAGCCATCTTCATGGGACACGGCACCGACCACCGCATCACCCACTTCGAGACCGAAGGCGTCATCGTCGAAAGCCTCGCCCACCCCATCACCACGCACACACAAACCCCGCACTAGACACAGAGCGCAACCTCACTCCAGCCTCACACTCTGCTTTCCCTCATGCAGCGGCAGCACCTTACCGCCCCAGCTCAAATCCCCCGGCAGCCCCTCAGGCAAAGTCACCACCGCAACCCACCCGTTCCCCTGCTTGGTGTAATCCACCTCTACCACTCCCTTAGGCGTAGGCATAGCCGCACTCACATGCTGCAGCTTGCCCAGATGCGGAGCGATCCGCACACGATGAAATCCCTCAGCATCCGGGGCAATACCTCCAACGATTCCCAGCAAATCCAGCGTAGGATGCGCACTCCACGCATGAGAGTCCGACCGCGTAGGCTCCGGCGTCTCTGCCCAGGTCGACAAACCCAGCCCAAGCATCTTCCGCCAGGGCTCCAGCTGAGCCACATACTCATCCCCAAGCCCCGCATGAACCATCGCTCGCACCACATAAAACCGAAAATAATAACTAGCCTTCGCCATCCCCGGCGGGGCTCCACCATCAGCCGCAGCAAGCACCTTCTCCATCACCGCTCGCTGCTTCTCCTTCGGAATCACATCCAGCCACACTGCCAGCGAGTTCGCCTGCTCGCTAAAGTTCTTCCTATCCGGCGTATCCGCAAGCATCCCAGCCTTTTTATCCCAGTTCAGTCGAAGCAAACCCGCGGAAGCCCGCTTCGCCAGCTCAAGATAACGCACCGCTCTGTCTTTCTCGCCGAAACGATCCTCCAACTCAGCCGCATACCGCAACGCCTCCACAAACTGCAGCGTGAGCGCCGACGACCCACCATCCTCATCCTGGGGCGGGACACCACCGTCAAACTGCGGCGGACTCCAATCGACAAATGGCCACCACTCGACGCGTCCCATCAACCCATCCGCGCGTTGCCGCGCAGCAAACCAATCCAGCACACCACGCGTTCCCGGCAAGAGCTCCCTGACAAACCCCGGATCATCCCGATACATCCAGAAGTCATGCAGCATCCCCACCCATAGCAGCGAGAACGGAGGAATCACCTGCGTCAGCGACGAAGGATAACGGCTCTGCGTCAAACCATGGGTCAACACCGAATCGCGATAAGCCTTCAGTGCCTGCCGCGCCAGCCTGTCATCGCCCGTCACACCATAAGAGATCAGCGCCTGAATCCGCGTATCGCCGACATACTGCAATTGCTCCCAATACGGCGTGTCCATATATGTCTCATGAGCGCACAACTGCGCCGTCCGCCAGCCCACATCCCATATACGACTCAACTCCGCATCGTCACTCGCAAAACGCCCCACAGCCGAAAACGGATAGGCCGTATAAAACGCACTCAGCCCCTCAATCGTCAGCGGGGCATCCCCCGTCTTCACGTCCACCTGCAGATATCGCCACGTCCTCCACCACAGCGTCCTGTAACTTCTCCGCGCGCCATCGCTCACAATGTGGTCGCGAAGCCCCTCGATATGCCGATCCCCCACCTCATTGCGATTCCCTTTCGCACCCTTCGTGTCATAAAGCGCCTCAGCGTAAGTCAACTCCACCGACGCACCTATTCCGCCCTCAAGCTCCAGCGACGGATAAGCCGTCACCAGCGTCTCGCGATCCAGCAAAAACGTCGCACTCGAATGAGCCGGCACCGTCACAGCCTTCTCCAGCGAAGCAACCGAACCATCAGGCAGCCCACTTAACCGCACCACACGCCCCGCAGGCACAGACTCATACTCCATCGCCGGCAGCTCATCCTTCTCCAGAATCCACCGCGTAGGACTATCCCGCGCGCCTCGGGGGCCGGCATGTCCTAACAACTTCGCCTGCACCCACTGGCCCGATCCACCTGCCTTATCCCAATCCCAGTTCATCTTCCTTCCGTCCATCGCCTCGGACGGACCCGCAGCATAGTAGCCCTTCACGCTGGTCTCACCCAACGTACGACCCGGCTCCTCACTCGTCTGCCATCCGTCTCCAGTGTTGATGGATGAATTTGCAGCATCTTCAGCCAACAACAAAAACGCCGTCTGAGAGCTCATTTGAGCGATAGCGGCGGCAGTTCCAAAGTTCCACACAATCGTCGCAACATCGTTCTCCCCCGCATGCAGAAAAGGAGCCAGATCGAATGTCTCGTATCTCCAGTGATGAACATCTGCCAACGCCGGGCCCATCCCCACCCGTTTGCCGTTCACATGAAGTTCAAACCGTGTATCGGCGCTCACATCCACAACAAACTGTGCCGGAACACGAGCGACGGAAATCACTTTGCGAAAGTAGACAACATCAAAATCTCTGGCCGGTCCATCAGGCCTTGCAATCCACTGCGCTGTCCAGGAATGAGGCGCATGATCCTGCATCGCGGCAGCCGCAACCTTCGGCAACCCGCCAAGTACGAACCCCACTGCAATCAGCCATGCAGTCCATCGATATCCGATCTTCATGCAAAACCGCCTAATCTCACATCCAACCAGCAAAACAACGGTCAACGATATCTACCGTCCTACCCCTCAGAAATCCCGTCACTCACCTCCGGCAACCGAACCGGCTTCACCTCCATCACATCCAACCGTTGCAACACCTTCCTCGCTAGTCCCGTCAGCGGTACCATTCCCAACCGGCTGGTCCGCACCCACTCCAGATCGCCCTTTGCCGCCGGAACCGCCCGCCGCAGCCCCTGATCCTGCGCTCCGCTCGCGGCAAACACCTGCACATAGTAGTTCGTATTGGTAATCACGTGCCGCACTCGCAAAAGCGGCTCCCGGCCTTGAATCGCATCCTGCGGCAGTGGAGGCAGCTCATACATCCCGGCCATCAGACTCGCGTCATTTGCCCTCCGTTCCAGCAGCACCTCCGTCACCGTGCCACGTTTCCGCAGGCTAAGCAGATAGGCCGCCGGCCTGCTCTTCTGCACCGCACGCGGCGGAGTCACATGCTCACCCCGAGTCCTGCACATCGCATACACAGGACAATGCAGACACAGCGGAGCCTTAGGCAGACAGATCGTTGCCCCCAGCTCCATCATCGCCTGGTTGTGGTCCCCCGCTGCATTCCCCCGCTCATCGACTCTCTTCTTTGGCACCAGAGCCGACGCCTGCGCTTGCACGAAGGCCCGCCCGGCCGCCGTCCCTACCTCGTCCCTTCCTGTCAGCCGCAGTAGAACGCGCTCGACATTCCCATCCACCACGGCAATGCTCTCACCGAAGGCAATGCTCGCAATCGCTGCGCTCGTATATTCGCCGATACCCGGTAATGTCCTCAGCTCCGTCGCCGTACCCGGCAGCACTCCACCCCGCTCCTTCACGATGAACTGCGCCGCCTTGTGCAGCATCCGCGCCCGCCGGTAGTATCCCAGCCCCGACCACACTGCCAGCACCTCCGCCTCGCTCGCCAGCGCCAGTGCAACAATCGTCGGAAACCGCCGCAGAAAATTCTCGTAGTGCTCAATCACCGCAGCCACCCGCGTCTGCTGCAGCATCACCTCCGATACCCACGTCCGGTAGGGATCGCTGATCCCGCGCCACGGCAACTCACGCGCATGGATCCTGTACCAGTTCATTAGCTTGCGCCGAAAAGCAGCGGCATCCAGCCCTTTATCCTTCAAACCCGCATCCGTCGGAACCACCGACAGTCCCTTAAAGTCATTCAAGCGTTCCGCTCTTGCATGTGCACGCATGGCTGTCAGTCTACCCGTCCACGGCCCAAGGTCTAAACTAATCCTCGTCATGATGCCACGCGAAGTCCACCGAAAACGCTTTCTCCAGAGGAGAGACTTCCTTAAGCTCTCCGCACTCGTCAGCGGAGCCGCCCTCCTGCCTGCAGAAGCCCAAACCACCGCTCCCCAAAAACATCCCGTCATCCCCGCCAACGACCCCGTCCGGCAGCGCACATGGGACGCAGCTCTCGCCACGCTCTCCGGCAACATCGACACCGTCCCCAGCTTCGACCACCCTGTCCTCTTCGAAGGCAGCGTCTACCCCGGCATCTGGCAGGAGTGCGGCCCCCACGAAGGCCTCGTCTACGGAACCCTCAGTAAATACATCACGCAGAACGAAGGCGATCCCACCCCGCTCGAGATCGCTCGCAACAACCACATGGCATTCTTCGCGCTTCAACGTCCGCGTGGTCACGAATCGGCCGGCCAGATCCCCGCCTCCATCAAGATGACCGAGGTAGGCTTCGGCCAGATCCAGATGGTGGTCCCCATCGCCGCAACCGCATGGGAGCTGGCCCAGCTCACCGACGACGACGAGCTCCTCGTCACCGCCTACAACGCCTGCAGCCGCTGGGACGCCTGGCTCCGCCAATACCGCGACACCCGCAACACGGGTCTCGTCGAAGGCTTTTGCGCCTACGACACCGGCCACGACAACAGCCCTCGCTGGGCCGGTATCCCCAACCGCTGTCCCGACGCCGACGCCCGCAAAGTCCCTCCCATCCCTTCCATGCCGCGCCTCTGCCCCGACCTCTCTGCCACCGTCTACGGAGCCCGCGTCGCCCTCGCCCACATGGCCACCGCGCTCGGCAAAGGCGACGAAGCCAGCCGCTGGCAGGAGGACGCCGAAAAGATCCGCCAGCTCATCATCACAAAGCTCTACAGCCCCGAAGACGCGGCCTTCTACGACCTCGACGCCCAGAACAAATTCGTCCGCGTCCGTTCCGACGTCATCTCCCGCGTCCTCGGCGAACATGTCCTCAAGCGCAACGACCCCAAGGACAAAGCCATCTTCGACGCGATCTGGATCCGCCAGCTCCACAACCCCAAAGCCTTCTGGGCGCCCTACCCATTCCCATCCATCGCCCTGGACGACCCCACCTTCGTCCGCCCCATCCCCCGCAATAGCTGGGGAGGAGCGACCCAGGCCCTCACCGCCCTCCGAGCCCCCCGCTGGATGCCCTACTACGGCAAACAAACGGAACTCTACCACCTCATGCGCCAATGGTGCGAAGCCATCATGCGCCACACCGAGTTCCGTCAGCAGATGGACCCTCTCACCGGAGATTTCACCCAGGCCGACCCCAGCGGCTACTCCCCCGCAGCCCTCGTCTTCCTCGACTTCACCCGCCGCCTCAACCAACCAACGTAATCGTCGACGTGACAGTGAAGAAGGGTGGCGGAGTATCAATCAGGCTGCGTTGTTCTGCATCACCTGTGCTCCACCACCCTCACGAAAAACTACCTCGTTTTTTCAACATCCTGCTCCCCGAACATCGGCTTTGTCCAGCCGTCGCAGGGCAAAAATATATCTTGTTGAAAATACTTGATTCCAGGGCACAACAAGCCCATACTTCAGGCTCACTCCCCAGAACATAATTCGCCCGCGCCAATCTTCGTCGAACGAAAGGGCAACTCAATGGCTCAATATCTGGTGCAGGTCGCATATACCTCTGAGACTATCGCCACCCTGGTCAACAATCCGCAAGACCGCATCGTCGTCGTCTCCAAAGTAGTCAAGAAGCTGGGCGGAAAGGTAGTCAACGGCTGGCTCTCGTTCGGAGAGTACGACACAGCCCTCATCGTGCACCTGCCCGACAACGTAGCCGCTGCGGCGTTTGCCATGGCCATAGGAGCCGGCGGCGCCTGCAAGAGCGTCAAGACCACCCCACTGCTCTCCGTCGAAGAGGGCATCTCCGCAATGAAAGCCGCCGCAAAAACCGGCTATAAACCGCCAGCCTCTGCCTAAGAACAGCCCCAGGCCCAGCAAGTAAGGAGACCACCGTGAAGCGCCGCAGCTTTCTCAAGTCCGCAGCATCCGCCTTTCCTCTAGCCCTCACGCAACCCTTCGACCTCGCCGCTGAGTCACCCAACTCGCCTGCAAAAGAGGCCCACGTCGTCCCCGCAGGACAGGACCTCTTCGGCGAGACCCGTTCGCTCGGCTTCAGCCACATCGCCTTCAAGACCTCCACCCAAGAAACCGGCGGCCACGTCTTTCTCGTCGAACACAGCAACCTCCTCCCCGGCGGCCCGCCCCTGCACTTCCACATCGAGCAGGAAGAGTGGTTCTACATCATGGAGGGCGAGGTCCTCTTTCAGGTCGGCGAAAAGCGGCTGCAGCTCAAGCCAGGCGACTCCGTCCTCGCGCCCCGCAAAGTCCCGCACACCTTCACTGCCGTCGGAGCCAAACCCGCGCACATGCTCATCGCCTTCACCCCCGCAGGCAAGATGGAGCAGTTCTTCCGCGACACAGCCCACGGCAAAGTCGACCTTATGGACGCAGCCCTCTTCCGCAGGTATGACATGGAACTGGTAGGCCCTCCCATCAAGGCAACATGATCTACGATGCGACTTTTCATCGGCATCGGCCTGCCACTCTCGCTCAGCGAAGCACTCGCAAAAGCGGCACACACCCTGATCGCCCCTGAAGCACAAAGCCGCACGCGCATCACCTGGACCCGCCCCGAGAACCTGCACGTCACCCTAAATTTCCTCGGCCAAGTGGAGCCCTCGCGCCTAAGCAACATCGAGCAAGCCCTCGCAACCATCAAGGCCGCCCGGCTTCATCTGCAACTCGACGGCGCCGGTACATTTCCAAACGCAGGCATACTCTTCGCGCAAGTTAGGCCATCGACCGGTCTTCTCAACCTGGCCGAGCAGGTCTTCCAATCCATGGAAGCTTGCGGCTTCCTAAGAGAACAACGCCCCTACACACCCCACATAACATTGGCGCGCGGCAAAGGACGTATCAATATCCTGCCGCACAAGCAAGACAACCCCACCTTCCAACAGTCGTTCCCAGCACACGAACTCCGCCTCTATGAAAGCTTCACCAAACCCACCGGCGCCCACTATGAAGTCCGCAGTGCCTTTCCACTCCTGTGATGCAACTCTCCCCCCAAGCACCCACCCCAACTCTGTCATTTCGACCGGAGCGCAGCGGAGTGGAGAAACCCGCTTCTCTACACGGCTACCAATCAACACTCAGTCACAACCACGACTTCTCCCCACCATCTATAGTGTTTGGATGTCTTGCGCCAGATACCTTTGCATCGGTCTCCTGATCATGCTGTGCGGGCACATTGCAGACGCACAAACCACTAAACCCGCAGAAGAAGTCCTTCAGCGAGTAATGCCAACCCTCGCCCCGCAATTTCACCTCAAACTCCGGCCACCAACGGCCGGGGGCGATTCATTCCGGATCTCCGGCACCGCAGGGCAAATCCAGGTTGAAGCAGCAACCCTGCCAACGCTCCTCTACGGAGTGAATTGGTACCTGAAGTACGTCGCGCACCTCCAGGTCTCAACCAACGGAATGCAGCTTGGCCAAGCAGGTCTGGTGCTGCCAGCGCCACATGAGCCGATCGAAAAGCCCGCCCTCTACAAGTGGCGCTACGCCCTCAACGAGAACGCCGACGGATACTCCGCACCCTACTGGGACGAAGCCCGCTGGCGCCACGAGATCGACGTCCTGGCCCTCTCAGGCACCAACGCCATCCTCATCGAGCGCGGCGCAGACCTAGTCCTCTACCAGACCTTCCGCGATGCAGGATACAGCGACATCGCCATTCGCCAGTGGATCACCCAACCCGCCCACCAAAACTGGCAGCTGATGGGCAACATGTGCTGCTTCATCGAGCCAATCTCAACAGAGCTGCTGCATAAGCGCGCCGAATCAGCAAAGAAACTGATAGCCATGCTGCGCGAACTCGACATCACCCCAGTCCTGCCGGGCTACTACGGCATCGTTCCCGCAGACTTCGCAACCCTCCATCAAGGCGCACACGTCATCACCCAGGGAGACTGGAACGGCTTCACGCGCCCCGGCTGGATCGATCCTCGCGACCCCAACTTCGCAGCCCTCGCCGCATCCTTCTACCGCCATCAACACGAGCTTTACGGCGACTCGACCATCTACGACATGGAAATCTTCCAGGAAGGCGGAGCAGCAGGCAACGTCCCCGTAGGCGAGGCCGCAAAGCACATCCAGACCGCCCTCGAAAAAGCCCACCCAGAAGTCCTGTGGCTGATGATGGGCTGGCAGGACAACCCCATGCCCGCTGTAATGGACGCCGTCGACACCAGCCACGTACTCGTCGCAGACATCGAACAAGGCCGCATCCCCCGCGAAAACCGCGACCGCGAATTCCGCGGAGCCCAGTGGCTCTACGGCGGCCTATGGGAGTTCGGAGGCCGCACCACCATGGGCGCCCCACTCTACGACTACGCCGTCCGCATGCCAAAGATGGCAAAGCTCCCCGGCAGCCGCATCGTCGGCACCGCTCTATTCACCGAAGGCCTCGACACCACTCCCTTCGCATTCGATCTCTACACCGAGATGGCATGGCACAGCAACCCCGTCGATCTCAACACATGGACAGATGAGTACGCTCTACGCCGCTACGGCAAAGAGGACCCACACGCAAAACGCGCCTGGCAGATCATCCTGAAGACCGCCTACGGATACCGCGCCGACGGCGACAAGAATCACGGAGAGCGCGATGCCGCACACGACTCACTCTTCAGCGCACAACCGTCCTTGACCACCCTGCACGCCGCAACATGGTCACCCGATGTAATGCGATACCGCCCGGAAGACCTCCAACCCGCATTAACCGAGCTGCTTCAGGTAGCACCCCGTCTGCGCACAAGCGAGACCTACAAATTCGACCTCGTCGATCTCGCCCGACAGGTAATGGTGAACGAGAGCCGCACCATGCTCCCGCAGATCAAAGCAGCCTACGACGCCGGTGATCGTGCAAAATTCTCCGAACTCACAACCCACTGGCTCCATCGCATGCAACTGCTCGACTCCCTGCTCCAGACCAACGAATACTTCCTCCTAGGACGATGGCTTCAGTTCGTTCCACATTGGGCATCATCACCCGCAGAACTCGCACAGCTCAACTACGACGCCCGCTCCATCCTCACCACCTGGGGAGACCGCAAAGCCAGCGAGTTCGGCCTACACGAGTACGCAAACCGCGACTGGGCCGGCCTCACCGCCGACTACTATCTTCCAAGGTGGAAGCTATTCTTCGACACCCTCTCCACATCGCTCGATACAAAATCCCCACCCAAGCCAATCGATTGGTACGCTTTCGGCGACGAATGGAACCGAAAAACGACTAAGTACTCCGCATCCCCCACAGGCGATAGCTATGCCGCCGCACTAGCCATAGCACACGATCTGAATCTAGCGCCGTAGAGCCCCGCTAATTACTGCCCATATCAGCAACAGTCTTCGGCCTACCCGAAATACCGCTCGCCTTCCGCAGAGCATCAGCATCCATCATGTTGCCATCCATCATCACCACCCGAGTCTGACGTAGGTCCCCGATATGCTTCGAAGGGTCCCCCTCCACAAGCACAAGATCAGCGTTCTTCCCCACCGCGATCGACCCCGTCTTACCATCCGCACCCACCAAATGAGCGGTCGCAATCGTAGCGCTGGCCAGTGCCTCCGCAGGCGTAAACCCCGCGTCCACATAAAGCTCCAACTCGCGCACAAGCTCAAGTCCCGAACCATCCGTTCCAGCCACAATGGGAACGCCCGCCTTATGCATCGCTTCCACCAGCGCACACATCTTCGCGAAGCTCGCCCGCAGATCCGCCCGCGTCAGATCCGGTGGCGCAGCCAACCCGCCCTGCCGAAACCCGCGCTCCACCGAGGGCGGCAGCGTGCCGATATAAGGCGTATAAGCTGCCGAAAGATCACCATTGTTAGGAACTAACAACGCCTCGACAACCACCAGCGTCGGATCAGAAGCAATCTTCTTCTCCCCCATCGTCGCAATCAACGACTTCATCGGATCCGCATTCAGATCGACATCTTTCGCATATCGACCCGGCCCGGCCATGCGCGCAATCCCGTTGGATTTATTCACAACCTCATCCGGCATCGCCTGCATCATCACAAAATAGATATGAGTAATCTCGTCGTAGCCATCGTTGATCGCATCCGTCGTTCGCATCCCAGCTGGAATATGCCCATGCACATGAAGACCCAGCCGATGCGCCTCCGCCGCCGTTGCCGTAACCCATGCCGGATTGAAGGTGCCATAAAATTTGATCCCAACAAAGCCGTCCGCCTTGGCCTTCCGGACAATCTCAAGAGCCTCATCCTGCGACGTAGCCACGCTTCCCAACTGCGCCGTATTCGGTCCCTTTCCGTCGATCAGCACCGAAGGATAGACATGAGGCATCAGCAGCTCACTGTTAGCCCTGCGGCTCGCCCGCGCCAAAGTCAAAGCATTGTTATTCCCCGGATCGCGCACCGAAGTGATTCCGAGCGACAGCAACATAGGACCACTGGCATCGTCCGACACATGCTGGTGCGAATCCCAAAGCCCCGGAACCAGCGTCTTGCCCGTACCGTCGATAACCTGTGCGCCCACTGGCGGAGTCGTCGTTGCTGATGCTCCAACCTGCGTAATCACCCCGTGGTCCACCACAACCGTCTGATCTTCGGCAAACCGCGAGCCATCGACAAACCCACGCACATGAGTAAACGCCACCGGCCCCGAGGGAGTCTTCAACAACGCCTTCAAAATCGCCGGGGACCGCTTCGCCAGAGCCTCATCCTGCGCCTTGTCTAACTTTGGCTGATACGCCTCATACCCTGCACGAATCCAGGTCAACCCTCCGTCGTACGCAAAAAACTTCCCTTGCGAGTCCATCCACACCGGTATGGGTGTATTTGCCCATCCAGTGATCGCATAAGCCTTTAAAGCCACCCTGGACGAGCCTTCCCCAACAGTCAGCGTCGTCAACGGCTCCGCATGTGCTTCTCCTCCCGGTAACAACGCAAGCGATTTGCTGGAAGAAGCCACAAGAGTTTCGATCAGACCTGCGTTCATATCCATGGGTCCGCCAACTGAGTCATACCTCGCCGGGTGCTGGTACTCCACCGACCCCGCATCAATCGGAGTCTTCCAACTCGCCATGCCATTCTTGATATCGAACGTCTCAGCCGAGTCGCCCGACGGCGTAAAGCCGCTGATCACAAGATGCTCAATCATGCCGTCTTTGCCCAGCCGAACGACGCTCTCCGTCTCCGATACCTGCCCGCGAAGAAGCAGACTCTCACGCCCATAGCGCGCCCCGCCCGGGCCTGTCCAGCGGGCAAACTGTCCGTGAACACCCGCCGTCGACATGATCGTGAATTTTTCTGCGTTAGCCGGCGGTTTAGCCAGATCCTCAACCTTCGCCTGCGCCACAGCAAAGGAAGCCACACTCGACAGCACAAAAGCGAGAGCCACTGGGCGCATACATCCCTCCAACCGATAGGAAGAGTAGGTATCGTCTATGAAAAAAAGACCGGCTGCATCGGGAAGACGTAACGAGAGTAGCATGCACCCCCGCGGCACTATTCCCCATCCGTCACAACATATGCAGGAAAATCAGCAGTTCTGATACTTCCAGTTCCGCTGCTTCCCCTCTGCAATCCACTCCACCGCCTGCGCCACCCGCTTCTCCTTCGTCTCCGCCCGCTTGGCCTCGGCAATCCAATCCACATACTCACGTCTGCAACTCGGACTGAAATCTGCAAACACCTTCGCCGCAGCCTTATTCTTCTTCAAAGCCGCAGCCAACTCCACCGGAACCTCCGCCTCCGCCTTGGCTGTCTTAGTGCGCTTCGGCATCGTCTTCGCCCCGCCCTCGATAGCCGCCGCCACCTGCCGGACATACTCCAGCATCTTCTTGTCTGCGGGCAAATCCTTTACGCTGGCAATCTTCCCCGTCGATCCCATCCCATCGCCGGTATGCACCCCATCCCTGCGCATCACTTCGACAATCTCTTTACCCCAAAGCCCAAAGCTGCAATGCGCCTTGAACGCCGCCATATTCCCCAGAATCTGCCCCTTGTACACAAAGAAGGGCATACTCCACTTAATCGCCTCTTCCACATCGGGACAAGCCGTATGCACCAGCTCACGCAGATGCTCCAGCACCGGCTGCGCAAACGGAGCAGCCTTTGCAATATAGGCATCCACCTTCGGATTCAGGTTCGCAGTCTTTTTCACGGAAGCAGTCTACACCAACCCTACATCGTGTCTCCCGGCTTAATCTTTGGCGTCGCCCCGTCAGGCTTGATCGGATATGGTGGCCCCTTCTGCAGCACCTTCTCCATCTGCGCGTCATACCCGTAGATATCGTCGAAGAAGTGAACCTGCCCATCCTCCTCCACCCACGCCGTCGCATAGAAGATCACAATCGGCAGCGGCGTCTTCAAACTCACCGTCCGATTATCCTGCCCACTGTTCATCGCAGCCTGCACCTTCTCCAGATCCCAGTCCCCACCCTGCGTTGCGAGCACCCACGCCGCCAGCTCATCCGGCTTCTGCACCCGCACGCACCCATGGCTGAAGTCCCGTCGCGTCCGCTCAAACAGCGACACCGCCGGCGTCGAATGCAGATAAATATCGTACTGATTCGGAAAGATAAACTTCACCAGCCCCAGTGAATTCTTCGGCCCCGGCTTCTCCCGCACCATCACACCGCCCGCAGCCACCTGCTTGGCCGTATAGTTCGTCAGCACTGTTCCCTTGCTGTCCGTCACCTCAAAGTTCTTGCTCGCCAGATACCCCTGGTTCGACGTCATATGCGGAACCAGCTCCTTCCGCGCAATATCCACCGGCACATTCCAGTAAGGCCGGAACACCAGATACTTCATCATGTGCGTAAACACCGGCGTCTGATGCTGCCCCATTACCTTGCCCACCACCACCCTCATGGTGAAGTCGACCTTGTGATCCGACGTAAACCCCCGCAGCACAAACTCCGGCAGGTTCACCATCAGCCGAGGATTCACATACGGATCCGGCAGCCACCGCCACCGCTCCAGCGAGTTCTGCATCTGACCCACCCGCTCCGCCAGCGGCACATTCAAGCTCTTCACCGTCTGCGGCGTCAGCTTGCCATCCACTTCAATCCCATGCCGCGCCTGAAAACTCTTCACGCCATCCGATAGCTCCTTATCGAACACCGTCGTCTTCTGCGCATCCCCCGCTACATCACCCTCGAGCCGCAGCCGCTCCCACAACGGCTGTGCTGCCGCATAACTCCCGCCCACCGAAACGACCTTCTCCACCATCGGCAGCGGCTGCGCGCCTTTCGCCTCCTGCTCCTTCGCCAGATCCAGATACCGCCCCAGCGCCTCTTCCATCTTCCGATACTGCTCCGAGTCCGGCTCAACCTTCGCAATCAACCCCGGCACATCCGTAGCATCGACCGCGTTGTCCGAAACAAACTCCGCCAGATCGTACTTCTTGTCCTGCACATTGATATCGAAATTAAAGTGCAGCGGATTCACCCGCCCGATCCGCAGGTCCGAGATGAACCGCATCACATTCACCGTCATCGCCACATCGAACGCCGCAAACGTATCGGCCGAGTTGTCCTTCAGCCGCTTCACCCGCTCCGCCCACCGCGAGTCGTCATAGTCCTCCGGGATCAACCCCTTCGCCGCGGCCTCATGAAACGCCTGCATAAAGCCCTTCGCCGCAGCCGTAGGCTCCCCATCGCGCGTCCAGGCAATCTCATAGTTGCGGTCGTCATAGAACGTCGCCACGATCGTCTGGTAGTCCGAGAAGTCCGGCCACCGCAGGCTCGGCATCTCCTTCGCGTCCAGCATCTCCTTCGGCAACTGCTTGGTCGCCACAACTTTCTGCACGTTCTCCGCATACTGAGTCGTATTCGGCGCAGACTTCGACTTACGATGCCGCCTGCATCCATCCACAGTCACAAGCAGAGCAAGGACGCATACAGCGCCACCAACACGGAGAGAAACTTTCATCATTGCAGGAAAACCATCCTTCGAGCGGGACTACACGCGCGACTAGTATGCAGCACTTTCAACGAAATTCAATACACAGCTGCAACGAAAAGCTACAGCTAACGATTCAATGCATTGCTTCTAGGTAACCCAAGGCTTTAGCCTTGGGCTTCTTTCCGCGTTCAAAAAAATGGGCTTCAGAGGATGCTGAAAAGCCCGTTTTGCTTAAGGGCACGGCTTCAGCCGTGCCGCAAGTAGCGCAATTTCAATAGGGCTTTAGCCCCTGAGGGAATCTCTCCGCGCCCCTGGGGTATGCCTCTCAACCTATCGGGCAATCCCCGGCAACACCGACAGACAGATCAAAGCCTGCGTCACCAGCACCATTCCCGTAAGCGCCAGAAACATCTTCCGATACTGCGTCTCCAGAGCATCCGCAAACACGCCCCCCAGAAACGTAAACAAAAACGGCAGCGCCCAAAGCCACGGCTGCGCAACCACCTGCGTCACCACAACAGGAAACAGTACCGCCGCCATCACCAGCGGAGCCGTATTGCCAAAGTACCGGCACCGCCGCACTCCCAGATAAAGCACCATCGCCACACCAGCAGCCGCCACAATCGGCCCATTCGTCACGCTCGTAAAGAAGCTCTTCGCCCCATCCAGCGAAAACCAGAACCGCCCCGCACCCCCGGTAAACACATAACTGAACGCCGCCAGATGAAAGGAGTAAAACGCAAACAGAATCCCCAGTCCCCCCAGCGCCGAGAAGATCAAAATCTGCATCACATAGCTCCGCCGTCCCTCCGCCAGATACAGCATCAACACCAGCGCCGCCACAGTTCCAATCATCGCCGCCACCAGATGAGCCGCCGCCGTCAACCCCAGCGCAACCGTCAGCAGCACAATCCGCGGCCGCCACTTTCGCCGAGGCCCCAGCATCGCATGCGCCACGCCCATCGCCGTATAGACCAATCCATACAGCCCCCACATCGCCAGCACATCATTATTCGGCGTCACCGCAGAGCGAACAATCGCCGGGCAAAAACAATACAGCCCCAGCGCAAAAAACCCGCCTTCATTCCCAAACAATCTCCGAGCCACCCACCACAGCCCAGCGCCCAGCCACGCTGCAAAAAACACAAACGGCAGATGCAGCAGATACTTCACATTCGTCAGCTCATGCCGAGCCTCCCACGTCGACCCATTCAGCGAGCCACCCGCATAAACCCGGTTCTCCGGACTGCGCAGCCTATCTCCCGCCAGCAGCACCAGTCGCTGCACCGTCAGCGGAAACCCCGCCACCCGATAAGCAAACGTCCCATCCCCATTCAAGTTGCCGCACGTCGTAAAGTATCCAGCCAGCGGCGAAGGCCGCTCCCACATCTCCCGCCCGCACCGCGCAAAACGATAATCATCGGACGAGATCTGCTGCCGACTCACCACCCAAAAACACTGCGCTAAAAAAACCACCAGAAGCAGCCCAGCAAGCCGTTGCGCCCGGCCAATCCTAATCTCAGGAAACTTCATGCCGCGAACACCACCAGCCATCCCTCACTTGCACACCGATCCACTCCAACTGCCTCCATTTTCGTCATCTGCTTCCTACACCCTACTCCCTACACCCTGCTTTTATCGTATCGTGAGATATATGGAGTCGCTTTCCTTCACCCCCGGCCGCGCCTTTCTCTCCGTCAACTCCCCCATCGTCCCCTGGACCGTAGTCTTTGAGGACGAGGGCGTCGCCGCCTACTTCTACGCCTGCGACCGCTCCCAGGAGAAGCACGAAAACAGCATCCTCGACGCCATGCTCATCTACAACGTCGCCGCGCTCGCCAAATCCGACGCCGAACTCGACCGCCCCGAACCCCAGCGCATCGCCACCGTCGAGTGGTCCCGGGACGGCCTCGAGGCCGTCCTCTACCTCGACGGCACCCCGCAGGCCCTCTACGACTTTCAGGCCCGCTGCGGGTACTGCCGTATGAACTTCCCCAACTTCCTCGAAGAACAAGGCGACACCTGGCGCAAAACCACCCACGCCTGGTCCGAATCCGCCATCCAGCGCTTTGAATCCGAACTCTACGGCCTGACCACGGATTCCCACGGATCAAACGGATAAAAACCAAAACAAAAGAATCCAGCCCAAACCGCTGGATCCTTCATTACAAAATCGCCTTTTGATCGCCTTTGATCGGTGCAATCGGTGAAAATCGGCGTTAAGTCTTTAATCCGCGATTATCCGCGCAAATCCGCGGTCGCCCCTAGCCGAAGCTCCATGAAGACATTCGCCCGCATATAAGGCGACTGCTTCGGCGGCAGATGCTTGAAGCCCAGCGATTCATACAGATGAACCGCATTCGCCAGCTTGCGATTCGTCTCCAGATAAAGCCCCGTAGCACCAAGCTCCTTCGCCTGCTCAATCGTGTACGCCAGCACCTTCCGCCCCACGCCGCGCCCGCGATACCGCTCATCGACAGCCATTTTCCCTACTTCAAATACCCCAGACTCCATCGGAATCAGCGCACAACATCCAATCGCCCGCCCCTCCAGGAACGCGAGAAAAATATGCCCACCCGGCCGGATCACATAACTCTCAGGATCTCCCAAAATCTCGCGGTCATGCTCCTCAAGTCCAAAGTACTTCTTGATCCAGGCCTCATTCAGCTCACGAAAGGCCTTCGCATCCTCGGGTTGATACGCCCGCAACTCAATCGATTCCATAGACAGGGAAATACTCTCATCCGATGGTATGTCAGCCAAAGCAAACGTCAACGTCATAACATTTCCCCCTTCTTCTTCCAACCTAAGCTCCCTCCAGCCATACGTCCAATATCTTGTTCGTTCGCATTATGATGTTTCAGATATGGATGATCGCGACATCGAACTCCGCCATCTCCGCTACTTCGTCGCCGTAGCCGAAGAGCTCCACTTCGGCCGCGCCGCCAATCGCCTCCACCTTGCCCAACCCCCGCTCTCGCAGCAAATTCGCAAGCTCGAAGAGATCCTCGGCTACCCGCTCTTCCTCCGCACCTCACGCGCCGTCAAGCTCACCGCCGCCGGAGAAGTCTTCCTCGAGCGCGCCCGCCGCACCCTCCGCAACGTCAACGAAGACCTCGCCGAAGCCCGTAGTATCGGCAACGGAGACCTCGGCTTCCTCCGTGTCGGCTTCATCGGCTCCGCCATGCTCACCCCGCTGCCCGCCATGCTCGGCCAGTACCGCCGTCTTTACCCCAAAGTCCAGCTCCAGCTCTCCGAGTCCTACACCTCCGGCGTCATCCAATCGCTCCACAAAGGACACCTCGACGCCGGCTTCCTCCGCGACGGCGGCCCCTCCGACACCCTCCACGTCGAGCCTCTCTTCTCCGAACCCTTCGTCGCCGTCCTTCCCCACACCCACCCACTCGCCACGCGCAAAGTCATCTCAGCCGCCCAGCTCCGCGACGAACCCTTCGTCTTCTTCTCACCAGCCGCCGGAAGCCTCGCCTACCAAAAGCCCATCTCCCTCTGCGAAGAACACGGCTTCCGCCCGCACGTCGTTCAGGAAGCCCCGCAATGGCTCACCATTCTCGCTCTCGTCGGAGCCGGCCTCGGCGTCTCCATCGCTCCCGCCTGCGTCCGCCGCATCGCCGAGCCCAACATCGTCTGCCCCAGCCTGCACAACGCCCACATCACCAGCGACATCGAACTAGCCTTTCGCTCCACCGAAGACCGCGCCATCGTCCACGCCTTCGCCGCCATCGCCCGCACCAGCTTCCACCGCACCACTCGCCCACGTGGTCTTCGCAAATAGAGCCAGCTAAGCAGTCTTTGTTTTGAAAGGGCGTGACTTTAGTCGCACCGTATGCGGTTTCTTTGCAGTGCGGCCTTAGCCACTGAGGGAATCTGTCTGCGCCAATACCAAGCCTTTAAAATCCGCGCTCCTCCGCGCAAATCCGCGGTCGCCCATCACCCCAGGAACAGCTTCTCCACCTCAAGCCAATTCTTCACCCGCTTGTACCCCTTTACCCCCACATTATGCGGCGAGCTATACAAGATCCCCTCACCCTGAAACCGCCTGAGCTGCCGCGGATTGTCATCAATCAAATAGTCCGCCTTCAGAATGCTCTTATCCCCGCAATACACAATGTGCGAAGCCGGAATAAACGGAAAGTACTTCCCCAGCCACCGAAACTTCTGCTGAAACGAGGTCGGCACTTCCATCGCCGCCGTCGCGATAAACACCTCATAGTTCATCTGCAGCCGCTGCAGCACCCTCTGCGACTCCGGCATCACCGCCAGCCCCTCAAAAAAATCCTCCGACCGCAGATAGCTCTCCAGCGAATGATGCCGATCGATCGAAACCACATCCCACAGCCACTTGCCTTCAAGATCGGCAATCGTAATCTGCTCGTCGTAGTCCCGGTTATACCGCGTCAGATGCTCCCCCAACGCATCCGCCATCACCTCATCCATGTCGACACAAATTCGCTTCACCGCGTACGCACCATCTTCCTAAAGAGACCGAATAATCGAAGCCGCAATACTCTCCACCGGAACCGCCTTCTTCTGCGGAGCATCCCGTGCGGGATCATAGTACAGCAGCCGCCCGCAGCTCTCGCACGTCATCATCGTCTCGTCAAGGCTCCGGTCCCGCAGATCATTCCACTTCTGCGGACGCAGCATCATCTGGCAGGCCATACACTTCTGATTCAGCGCCTCGGCCACGGCCGTACCCTTTCCCTTCGAAATCCGGTCATAGACGGAAAGCGAACCCTCGCCAATCTCCGGCCTCAGCGCAGCACGCTTCTCTTCAACCCCAGCCAGAGCGACCTTGTCCGCCGCAATGGTCTCCGCCGCCCGCACTCGCTCGCGCTCAAGAATCTTCTCGTCCGAAGCCACCGCCTCATCCGCCAGCGCCTTCTGAGCCTCCAGAGCCTCACTCCGCTCCATGCTCTCCAGCTCGGCGTCCTCCAACCGTCTCACCTCACCCTGGGCAAAAGAAATCTCATGCTCAAACGCCGTCACCTGCACCGTAGTCGTCGCCTGATCCAGCTGCTTCTTCACTTTCGCCATCTTGGCCTGATGGTCTTTGATGTCCAGCTCCTGCCGCCGCCGCAAAACCTCTTCCTTCGCGATCAGATCCACCACCACAGCCCGCTGTCCCTGCGTCGCCTTCAACTTCTTTTCCAACTCGGCAACCTGTTTCGGCAACGCGACCATCTCATCCCGCAGACGTTTCGCCTCTACGTCGAGCCCCTGCAACACCATCATCTTTTCAAGATCCGGATGCATCCAACACCTCACCATCACTACCGTCAGCGTAAAACAAATCAACCATCCAGCGGAAAACTCGAAGTCTACCACTCCAGCCCCACCACTCCGAACCCACGTTGAGAACACAACCACTTTGGCGCATAATGAGAAGCACTAAGACGCTCGCCCGTGCACGTCTCCGGGCAGCCCAACGCGTCCCTTGTTTCTCTTGCCTCCCGGGCTCTCTTCCTTGAACAAATTTCCCCAGGATTGGTGTCTATATGCAACTTTGGACAGACTACGAAGGAAGAACCATCGCTGAAGCCTACCCCCTCGAAAAGCTCCTCCGCCCCGAGGGCCGCAGCGCATTCTTCTCCACCTCCAACGGCACCGGCACGCCCGCCGTCATTCGCCTGATCGAAGCCCACTTCGACGAATCCGAGATCCTCAACCGCTGGCGCGTCGTCGCCGAGATCAACCAAACCAACCTCGTCCATCTCAAAAAATACGGCCAGACCACCCTCGACGAGACCCCTCTCGTCTACGCCGTCATGGAGACCACCGAGTGCAGCCTCGCCGAAGTCCTTAGCGACCGCCCCCTCACCCCCGAAGAGACACGCCAGGTCGCCACCAGCCTCGTCGCCGCACTCGAAGCCCTCCACGCCCGCAACCTCGTCCACGAGCACATCGAACCCGCCAACGTCCTCGCCGTCGGCGAAGTCGTCAAACTCCGCAGCGACTGCATCCGCGAAGTTCCCACCACATCCGACGACCCCCACCTCGACGGCAAAATCCTCAAGACCCGCGACGTCCACGACCTCGCCCTCGTCCTCCTCCAGTGCCTCACCCAGCGAAGCACCCTTCCCAGCGATTCATCTCTACCCGCGCCCTTCGACGCCATCATCCGCAACGGCATCAGCGGAGTCTGGGGCCTCCCCCAAATCGCCGCAGCCCTCAACCCAACCTTCACGCCTATCCCAACACAACGACCAGCACCCGCGGCCCCAACCCCGAGTATCCCATCGGCGCCTGCGGCAGAACCTTCGCGCCCGACTCTGACCACTATGGCGCCTTCGCAGGATGCGTCCCCCGCCCCCCGCCCCCGCCTCGTCGAAACCATCACCGCAACCCCCTCAAAACCCATCCAGCAACCCGAGCCCCCCACCCAGGCAAAAGACATAAGGCACCGCATCGTCCGACCCGTCGAACCCGCACCCCAGCAACGCAAAGGCCTATGGATCGCCGCCGCCATCGGAGCCATCCTGATCGCCCTCATCCTATGGCACTTCCTCAGCCCCAACCCGACGACGCAATCCAGCACCGAGCAACCCATTACCACGCTCGCCGCCACGCAGCCCGACGCAACCCCCACCCCACCAGCAACCAACACCCCCTCCGCTTCACCCACCACCAGCCCCCACAACCAATGGCGAGTCGTAGCCTATACCTATAACCACGAAGACCAAGCCCGCAAGAAAGTCGCCACCATAGCCAGGCGCCATCCGACTCTCAATCCTGAAGTCTTCACCCCCACCGGCCGCGCCCCCTACCTGGTCACCCTGGGAGGCCCCATGACCCACGACGAAGCCACAGCATTCAAGCTAAAAGCCCACGCCGCCGGACTGGCCCGCGACATCTACACCCAGAACTACACCCGCTAGAGCCGCGGCTTTTGCATTTCTTGCTTGTCATTCCCGAAGGGGACTTGCTGTTGTCGTTGCCGTTGTTTGTTCTCCTCCTCCACCAACCAAAAACCTGTCATTTCGACCGGAGCTGCTCACAGCCTCACCGTGAGCAGCGCAGCGGAGAAACCCGCTTCTCTACCCATACCGCTCTCCACCCGAGGCGCAGCAGTTGTCTGTTCTAGTTCGTCATTCTGACCCTGAGCGCAGCCGAAGGGGATCTGCGTCTGCAGTTGCTCTTGCAGTTACCAGTTCCCTTCAAACCCCTCCTTGCGGAAACCATTGGCGACTAAAGCCTCTCAAATCGAGCCCTCGATCTTCGGTCGCACCTCTGCGGGGCGACCTTTCATTTGGAGGATTCTTCACGGGACAGTTATCGTGACCTGATTTGACGGAATGCTTTCCTCGCCACTCGAATCGACGGACCTTACTTCATAGCTGTAGCTGGAGCCACTTACGACGGTGCTGTCCACATAAGTAACTGCAGTGTCAGCCAAAGTATTTAGGAGCGCAAAGGATCCATTAATTGGAGATCGATAGATGTGGTATCCGGCCACAAAATCGGGTGAACTTACGGGTGCATCCCAGCTCAAGCCAACTTGGTGGGCTATGGAAGTGCCTACACCGCTGAGAGTTACAACCGCAGTACTGCTGCTGCTCGAGTTGCTGTTGATGGTGAGTTGTCCGCTGGCATTGCCAATCGAGGTTGGGTCGAACTGCACCTGAAGCGTGAGAGTTTGCGTAGGAGTCAGCGTTACCGGAAAGCTCCCGCCCACGATGGAGAATCCCGCTCCACTGATCGAAGCGGAGTTGACCGTCACCGGTGACGTCCCCGACGAGGTGAGGGTCAGCGGCTTCGTCGATGCCGTGTTCTCCGTCACGCTGCCGAAGCTTAGACTAGTCGCGCTTATTGTTAGCACGGGATTGGCCGCCGCCGAACTGCCTTGCAGACTTACGACCGTAGTGCTACCGGTAGAGGAGTTGCTGTTGATTGTGAGCTGCCCGCTGGCATTGCCAGCCATGGTCGGATCGAACTGCACTAGAAGGGTAAGCGACTGAGTAGGATTGAGGGTTACCGGGAAACTCTGTGCAACGATGGAGAACCCCGCTCCTGTGATCGAAGCGGAGTAGACCGTTACAGGCAACGTACCCGTCGAGGTAAGCGTGAGCGATAGCGTCGTCGCTGTATTCACCGGCACATTTCCGAAGCTGAGACTGCTGGCGCTGACGGTCAACTGGGGGCTGTGGTGCCTGGATCGACCTCCACCTGAACCATAGTTCTGACTCGGGTTCTGCCCTGCAGGAAAGCTTCCACCCTCGCTGGAAAAGCCAGCACCGATGATGGAGCAGATCATTACGACGCTTAGGCAAGCAGCCATAGCTGTTTGAAGCAAACTAAGGTTGCGGTGTCCGTTCGACTTCGAATGATTTCGACTGCTATCAAACCTCGGGACAGGCTGATTGGGAGAGGAAATAATCCTGTACCTGCACATTCGCAACGCACCTCTTCATAACTCCCCCCAGAATAGAGTGGCAGAACAAAAAGAGTGGAGAGGGGTGCAAGTAATTTATGAACCTTGTGTCGTATCCTGCGTTCCTGCGGTTAGATGCCGAATCAACGAGAAAAAGGAGTGGTACAAAATTGACGCCATCAATCAAGACAGTCGTCTCGTGAAACTTCCACGGTTCAGGAGCGGACAACGCTGGTAGCTGTACGCCCAATGTGAACCTGCAAATCACTACAACCTCTGCGACGATCGATCCGACTGGATATTAAGCTCGCCGACGGTCAGGCGCTTAATGTAAAGCTCTTCAAGCCGTCCTTCCATCAGGCGAAGCCGTCGTATGCTGAGCGCGCCAATAGCGAGCGCCCCGATTGCCGTAGCCCCCAGAGCCACTGCTCCAAAGGCAACCGCACCCACCGCAAAACTACGATTGATCTGAATCTTTATCATATGCGTTTCTTCTTGCAGGAGATGATACGTCATTCATACACTTCCCCTATAAGTGCCCCGGCCCCTCAAGGAGCCCCCCCCCATCATGAGTCCCCTGGAAGTCAGCTCGATCGCTTTTGTGTGCGTTTTTGGAGGCTCGCTGCTGGGCCTCGCGCTTCGTACCATTTTACCGACGCACCACCTGAGTGCGGAGACGAAGGATGCTGTAAAGGTAGGGATGAGCTTAGTAGCCACCATGGCAGCCCTTGTCCTGGGCCTTCTGGTCGCTTCCGCCAAGACTTCCTACGATCAACAGCGCAACGAAATGACAGACTTATCGAGCAAGATCGTCTTGCTCGACCGCGCCCTGGCCCATTACGGGCCGGAGACAAAGGAAGTGCGCGATCTTCTGCGCAGCGCAGCGACTCGCATTCTCGATCAGACATGGTCGAAAGACAGTACCGGCCATTCACGGCTGGAGCCGCCGGGTGGCGCCGAGATTCTCTACGACAAGTTACAGGCACTCACGCCCACGGACGATTCACAGCGCTCGCTCAAGGCCCTGGCATTGACGATCATGATTGGCATCGGACAAACACGCTGGTTGATGTACGAACAAACAGTCGAACCGGTCTCCGTGCCGTTGCTCGTCGTGCTGATTCTCTGGCTCACCACGGTCTTCATCAGCTTCGGCCTCCTCGCGCCTGCCAACCTCACCGTCGCCGCCAGTTATTTCGCCGCCGCGCTGGCGGTTTCGAGCGCGATCCTCTTGATCATGGAAATGTACTCTCCCTACGTGGGACTGCTTCACATCTCCAGCGCCACATTACGTGCAGCCGTCGCGCAACTCGGCCGGTAAAACCGGCTATTTTCACCACCTGAAAAGCCACATTGGCGAACCTCCGCCAGTCACGTCTCCAGACAGCACGTTCTTGCCGATAACGCCGTTTCCGGGGAACCGTAAAGCTCAGCTATCCTTCTGGCTAAGGATCAATATCGCATGGCAGATCGGAATGAATCCATCGTGTGCCCTACCAAGACTGTTGGCTCTCAAGTCTTCATCCGAAGAGTAAAGCGATTTGCCGTTTGGTCAGCCGAAATCGTTGCCCAGTCCATGGTCGCCGGGGCGGTCTTGTTGGTCATGGCGGACCCTGGAGGCTTAGTAGCGATCGGTGACCTCATAAAGCTGTGCTTGATTATCCTGCTTTATTTCGGGATTGCAGGCTACGCCGTGACGACAGCCCTCTCGCGTCTCTTCTGGAACTCAGGACGAGTCTGGACTTATCCCATCTTTGCTGCGTTTCTGTTCTTCATACATTTTGAAATCCTCAACTACATGTTCAGAGGAAACACCCTCACTCCGACACTCCGCCTCATATTCGTGACTGTGGGCATGTGTGGAACAATCCTGACGACGCTGCCTGGAAGCGTAGTCCTAAAGCAAAGCGAAACGCGGTCGCAAAGTGCAGAAACTCAGGCGCGCGAAGCTTTCAAGTCCGGTTGGGGAAGATTTGTCATGGGTGAGTTTTTCGCACTGCTCCTAATCCTGATTGTGGCAACGACTTTCGTAATTTCGGTGAAGGCTCCCTGGATGGATCCGTTTACACGACGCATGCCGCAGGTCTGGCGTAAAGCGGTTTCAACAGCGGTATACCAAGAGGACTTCGCCCACGATCCTGCTTCGCACGCCGCGATGGAGCGCGTCGTGCAGCTATATCCCGCGAATACGGACGCGTGGAGCCGTCGGTGTCTTTGGGCGGGAAGCAGTGGCGATTTGAACAAGGACCAGCGGATTTGTGAGAAGGCGGTCGAGGAGGACCCGAACTCACCTCTTGTAGTTTCGGCTTTGGGTCGAGCACAACAGGCAGCCGGAGATGCGTGTGCAGCGGAGAAATCCTATGCCAGAGCCATCTCGCTCGACGACAATGCAACACATTACGCGGACCTAGAGTCGAAGGCCCAAGCCGCTTTGAGATGTGGCGATCTGGAGCAAGCGCACGCGAGTCTGAGCAGGGCCATGGAGATCGAAGAGAAGAATAGGGCAAGCCAGAGAATGTACTCCGGTAACGATGACAATGTTGCGCGAATGGATGAAGAGAAGGACAAGGCCCTGGTTGAAACTGTGCAGCGGCTGGAGCAGGGTAGGAGGTAAAGATACATTCTGTCGTCTCCTTCAAAGTCACGTTTTCGGCAACTTCGATCCGGTAGTTTCCCAAAAACCCGTTTTGAGGGAACGTCCCACCCCGGATATTCTCAACCCATGAACTACGCGACTGTCGTGCCTGAGTTGTTCAGCCGGTTTCCCAAGTTAGAAGCTGCTTATCGTGCAGAGTTCGCATATATGGGAGACGAAGAACCCGGGCAATACATTGTCTTCGGCTCGATCCTCACACCTGCGCTGACCGCTGCACTGGAGAATGGAGAACTGGGGACGATTTTGCCAATCTGCGCATTCTTGGAGGATGTTTCGACCGCTGCCTGCCATGACGGCGCTTTGGAGGCGCTGTTACAGGTCGAGGTGGCAGAGTGGCTTGGATGGGCGGCGAACGAGGAGCGACTTGCTCCATGGCTAGGTAAAGAGACAAAACGCATCTGCAACTATGTTCCTGGGCTTGCGACGCAACGACTCCAGATACGGTCTGAAGAGAAAGCCAACCCGATCACTGCTCGGATCGCTGCAACAATCAAAAGTCTCAAGCCAAGGTAAGTTGAAGTTCCCAGAAAGTCGGGTTTGCGGAAACTTCACTTCAGAAATTTCGATATGTCCTAGGTTCCAGAGTCCCTGACCTCCCCAGCCATACCTGTCAAGCCCCAAAACTACAAATCCCCGCGCCAATCAAGGAGATTCGCGTGGCATAGTAATTTCCCCCAATCCGTTATAATGGAGTTAGCTCAAAAATAAGCCCCTGCCTCGGCCGGGGCTTTCTCGTTTATAATGAATACTTTAGATATAAAGTATCTATTATCAATACTTTGCTGGAGTAGTCCAGACCTAACTCCAGCAAATAGAAGACTTTACGTACTTTAAGTAGGGGGGGGTACTATGCGCCCGATCGAACAATTGAACGTATCGCAAAACACACCTCTCACAACGCCACGCACACCCGCCAACGCTGAGGTTTGCTTTACACTCATCAAGGCGCTCAGTATTCTGGAGTTTTGCTGAAGGACTGCATCTGTCCCCGCGCACATACGATATTTGTCTTTTCGAACGAAAACAGGAGAACCACATGGCAGCAGTAGACGAAAAAGTAAAACAGATCATTGTCGAGCAGCTTCAGGTCGATGAAGCTGAAGTCACCCCGGGCGCAAGCTTTCAGGAAGACCTGGGCGCAGACTCTCTCGACGTAGTCGAACTCGTCATGCAGTTCGAAGAGGCCTTCGACATCCAGATCCCCGACGAAGACGCCGAGAAGATCAAGACCGTCAAGGACGCCGTCGACTACATCGAAAAGAACCAAAAGGCGGCTAAGTAGCATATGGAGCAGCGTCGCGTCGTCGTTACAGGCATTGGCCTCATCTGCGGGGTCGGCAACACCGTCCCTGAGGTCTGGCAAGGCCTGCTCGCAGGCAAAAGCGGCATGGCGGAGATCAAGGCCTTTGACCTCACTGGCCACCCCGTCCGCTTCGCCGCCGAGGTCAAAGACTTCGACCCGCTGCAGTTCGTCGACAAAAAAGAGGCCCGCAAAATGGGCCGCTTCATCCACTTCGCTCTGGCCGCAGCGGACGAAGCCATGAAGCACTCCGGCCTCCAGGTCACCCCCGAGATCGCGGATCGCTTCGGCGTTCATATCGGGTCCGGCATCGGTGGATTCGATGTCATCGAACGCGAGCACTCCAACATGCTCGCCGGTGGACCCCGCAAGATCTCTCCCTTCTTCATTCCAGGCTCTATCGTCAACCTCGCCGCAGGCCACGTCAGCATCCGCTTCAACGCCAAAGGCCCCAACGAGGCGACCGCCACAGCCTGCACCTCCAGCGCCCACTCCATTGGCGACGCCTTCCGCATCATCCAGCGCGGCGACGCCGACGCCATGATTGCCGGAGGCACCGAAGCCGCCATCACCCCCATGGGTGTCGGTGGATTCGCCGCCATGAAGGCCCTCTCCACCCGCAACGAAGACCCCACCCACGCCTGCCGCCCCTTCGACAAAGACCGCGACGGCTTCGTCGTCGGTGAAGGCGCCGGCATCCTCATCATGGAGGAGCTCGAGTTCGCCAAGGCCCGCGGTGCCCACATCCTCGCCGAGGTCATCGGCTACGGCATGTCCGCCGACGCCTTCCACATGACCGGCATGGCTCCCGAAGGCGAAGGCTGCCGCCGCGCCATGGCCGCCGCTATCAAGGTCGCAGGCATCTCGCCCGACCAGATCGACTACGTCAACGCCCACGCCACCTCGACCCCCCTCGGCGACGCACTCGAGTCCCAGGCCATCGAGAACGTCTTCGGCGAACGCGCCAAAAACGGCACCCTTCTCGTCAGCTCCACCAAGTCCATGACCGGCCACCTCCTCGGCGGCGCCGGCGGCCTCGAAGCAGGCATCACCATCATGGCGATGCTCGAGCAGACAGCCCCGCCCACCATGAACATCGTCGAGCTCGACCCGGCCTGCCGCCTGAACTACGTCCCCAACAAGCCGCTGGCCGCAAAAATCGACTATGCTCTCTCCAACTCCTTCGGCTTCGGCGGAACCAACGGCTCTCTGATCTTCAAACGCTGGACCGACTAAAGAAAACCTGAGGCGCTGGATGCTCATTCAGACGCGCAGTTTAGCCTCGCTTCTCAAGCCTCGCGTTCTCTCGAAACGCATCCACCTCTTCGTCATAGCCCTTGTGCTATCGCTCTCCGCGCATAGCCTCGCAGCCCAGGAATCCTCAGAACCAGCCCCTCCACCTCCCGGCGTCGTTACACTCGGCGATCAGACGGTCTTCACAATCAAGACACCCGTCGGTCCTTACACCCCCCAGGCACGCGCCTCAGGGACCAGCACCCGCCTCAAGCAGGTGATGCAGGACAAAAACCACGACCCGAAAGACATCCACACCCTCGAGCATCTCGGCGCCACCGAGATCGTCTCCGGGGACGTCATCATCACCACTGTCACCGACGCCGACGCTGCCGCCAACGCCACCTCTCGCGCCATCCTCGCCGAGGTCAACCTCCGCCTGATACGCGAAGCCATCATCAAAGTCCGCGGCGAATACTCCACCCGCAGCCTCACCCTCGACGCCCTCTACGCCACCCTCACCACCATCGCACTCATTCTCATCCTGACCCTCTTTCGCCGCATCTTTCCCGCACTCTACGCTCTCATCGGACGCTCACGCGGCACCCGCCTCCACGCCATCAAGCTGCAGTCCCTCGAGCTGATCTCAGAAGACCGCCTCGTCCAACTGCTCCTCAATCTCGCCCGCATCCTCCGCTTCACCCTCACCGCTCTCCTCCTCTACTTCTACATCCCGCTCGTCTTCAGCTTCTTCCCCTGGACACGCAGCTACGGCCGCATGCTGATCGCCTACATCCTTTCGCCCGTCAGGGCCGGATGGACGGCCTTCGTCAGCTACCTGCCGCGGCTCCTCGTCGTCTTCGTCATCATCTTCTTCGCCTACGTTGCCCTCCGCGTGGCCCGCGTTGTCTTCCGTGAGCTCGAGCGCGGCTCCATCAGCTGGCCCGGCTTCTATCCCGAGTGGGCCATGCCCACCCAAAAGATCGTCCAGCTCCTCATCATCGCCTTCGCTGTGGTCGTCGCCTTCCCCTACCTCCCTGGCTCCGACTCACCCGCCTTCAAAGGCGTCTCCATCTTCCTGGGAGTTCTCTTCTCGCTCGGCTCCAGCTCTGCAGTCTCCAATGTCGTCGCCGGCGTCCTGTTGACCTACACCCGCGCCTTTCATGTCGGTGAAGTCGTCAAGATCTCCGATACCCTGGGCCAGGTCATCGAGAAGAGTCTCCTCGCCACCCAAATCCGCACCATCAAAAACGTCATCGTGACCATCCCCAACTCCCTCGTGCTTGGCAGCCAGGTCATCAACTACAGCCAATCCTCTGAGACCAAGCCCCTCATCCTCCACGTAACCGTCACCATCGGATACGACGCACCATGGCGCCAGATCCACGCCCTCCTCATCGCCGCAGCCACCCGCACCACGAACCTCCTCCACGACCCGCCCCCCTTCGTTCTCCAGACCAGCCTCGACGACTTCTACGTCTCCTACCAGATCAACGCCTACACCAAAACGCCCTTAGGCATGGTTGCCGCCTATAGCGAGCTCAACCAGAACATCCAGGACCAGTTCAACGAAGCCGGCGTCGAGATCATGTCCCCGCACTACAGCTCCCTGCGCGACGGCAACACCATCGCCATCCCTTCCACTTACCGCCCCCCCGACTACCAACCCGACTCCTTCCGAGTCTCATCTTCCAACCTCACCCAAACCCCACCCCCAACAAAGACAAGCTGACCGGCAAACTCCATGTAGAAGGTCAAGAGGCACAAAAGTCTGAAAGAGGATCCTGAAAAAGTCCGGCCCGTCTTGCTTAAGGGCACGGCTTCAGCCGTGCCGCAAGTAGCTCAATTTCCATGGGGCTTTAGCCCCTGAGGGGAATCTTTCTGCGCCGCAACAGACTTTTGCTGCTCTAGGCCGTAACCCTCGGGATACATCTGCATTAACTCCCCACACCTCCCACTCTCAGCTATAAAGGTTCTCCGGAGACTTTCGCCCATGAAGCTGCTCTACACCGTCGCCCTGCTCTGCCTCACCCTCGCCGCCCGCGCCGAAGTCACCCTCCCCAAAGTCTTCTCCAGCCACATGGTCCTCCAGCGCGACATGCCCATCCACATCTGGGGCAACGGAGCACCCGGCGAGCAAGTCACCGTCGATCTCCACGGCGCAACCAACACCGCCACCACCGACAACCTCGGCCGCTGGAGCCTCTTCCTGCCCGCCCAGCCCGCTGGAGGCCCCTTCACCCTCACCATCCACGCAACCAACACCATGCAGTTCGAAGACATCCTCATCGGCGACCTCTGGCTAGCCTCCGGTCAATCCAACATGGAGATGCCCCTCGCAGGCTTCCCCGGCAACGCCGTAGTCAAAGACGCCGACAAAGAGATCGCCGCCGCCGACCACCCGCAGATCCGCCTCCTGCTGGTCAAGCAAGACACCGCCGACTACCCCCTTGAGGACGTCAAGGCCGCCACCGGTTGGTCCCTCTGCACCCCTGAGACCGCCAAAGACTTCTCCGCCGTAGCCTACTTCTTCGCCCGCTCCCTCCAGCAGCACCAACACGTCCCCATCGGCCTCATCGACTCCACATGGGGAGGCACCCCCGCCGAAGCCTGGACCAGCCTCGACGCCCTCGGTGCCGACGCAGCCCTCATGCCGGTCTTCGCCGCCCGAGCCGAGAAGATGAACCGCGAAACCACCGAGCAGCGCGCCGACCTCGCCGACAAGGAACTCAAAGCCGAAGGCAAGCCCACCATCCCCAACCGCGACTGGCACCCCAACCCCGTCTCCTGGCGCCCTGCCGCCCTCTACAACGCCATGATCGCCCCCTTCACCCCACTCCCCATCCGCGGAGTCATCTGGTACCAGGGCGAGACCAACTCCTCCCTCAATCGCGCCCCCCTCTACAGCCGCCTCTTCCCCGCCATGATTCAGGACTGGCGCACCCAGTGGCGTCAGGGCAACTTCCCCTTCCTCTTCGCCCAGATCTCCGCCTTCGACAGCCCCAAAGAAAACTGGGGTCTCCTCCGTGACGCCCAGCGCCGCACCCTCCACCTCGTCAACACCGGCATGGCTGTCACCATCGACATCGGCAGCGAGCACAACGTCCACCCCTCCGACAAGCAAACCGTAGGCGAGCGCCTCTCCCTCCTCGCCCGCAACATCTCCTACGGAGAAACCCTCGTCGCCTCCGGCCCCCTCTTCCGCCTCGCCTACCCCGACCACGGCGCGATGCACGTCTGGTTCGACAACGCAGCCGGACTCAAAGCCCAGGGTCCCGTTCAGGGCTTCGAAGTAGCAGGCTCCGACGGCGCGTTCGTCCCCGCCACCGCCAAAATCGAAGGCGACACCATCATCGCCAGCAGCCCCACCATCCCCAACCCACGTTACGTCCGTTACGCATGGCCCGGCTTCCCCCAGGCCAACCTCTACAACGCAGCCGGACTCCCCGCCTCCACCTTCACCTCATACCCAGTACCATAAACAACACGACAACTAACATCCTGCAACTGACAACCTGCAACCAGCTGCAACCAGCTAGCTGCTAGCCACAGCAATACCGACTATGACGATCAATCCCACAACCCACCATCCCACAACCACCGCAGCAGCTTTGCCCTTCGAAACCTTGGCCACAATCGCCGTTCCAATCACCAGCAGGACCAGCGACCACAGCCCGATCACATCAAAAAAGCTGAGAAACGCCTTCAGCCAGGGCGCAGCGTCCGGCATAAAGTAAGCGGGATTCGTCCCCACCGGATTCTGCGCGTTGTACGATTCCGCATTACCTCCAAACAGCAGCATCACGATCGCCAGCACGCCGACCAGCAACTTCGGCAGCGACGCATACATCCACACTGCAAACATTTGGCCATACGTCGTCTGTGCGCCCAGTCCAAAGTTAAAGCTCGCCCAATATAGCAGCGCTGCAATCGCCACGAACGCCAGAATCAATAAAAACGAACCGTACGTGAAGTAGCGCGTGATCTTTGCCGAGATCGCCATCCGCGCAGCCCGATCCTGTGGCGTGAGGTTCGACAGTTGCTCCTCTTGCTTCGGGTTCTGATGGATCTGGTTCTCGGCGACGCGATCAAAGCCGACCTGCTTATCGACCACCACCGTAGTCCCCAGAGTCACCAGCACCATCAACAAAAACGGCAGCCACCAGCTCGTACTGCGCAGAATGTCCGTAAACGTCTTGCTGGGCGCAACAAACGTATTCACCACGCGTTCGGCTTCGCTCAAACCCTGCCCACCCACAACTGCGCCATCGCTCATGCCGGCTCTCCGTCTCGGAAAAATTTGGAAAAATCCGTTGCAGGATTGTAGCCCGTCCCCATACCATGCCCAATATAATTCTCACCCCGACCTTGCCGAGTGCCCCACCCTTCACTTCCAAACCAACCCAACTGATCGGGTGCCCCATCCTTCGCGTATTTTGCGAAGGGTGGGAAGGTAAACCGCTCATATCGCCATGGACGGTAACCCATCCATCAAACCCACCCATACTTTGGGTGCCCCATTCATGCGGTCGGGTGCCCCATCCTGAGCGCGCCTGATCGCGCGAAGGTTGGGGATACACAAGATACTCATTCATCTCGTGTACATCTACCCCAAACGCCGGGTGCCCCATTCATGCGGTCTCATCGCATGAGTGGTCATTCGCGCAAAGCGCGAACCGTTCTTGCTTCTAAGCCAACCTTTGGGCAGTCTCCCAATCAAGTTGGACAACAAAAATTTTAAGTAGTAGTCCTTACCTGAGCGCCGGGGCCAGATTTTTCCTTCTGGAGACAAGGAATGTCGAAATCAAGTCTAGGTGTTTACGATTGCGTCGTGGTCGGTGCTGGACTTTCCGGACTCATCGCGGCTCGCAATCTACATCGGTCGGGGAAAAGTGTTTTGCTCCTCGAAGCACGCGACCGCATTGGTGGTCGCATGCACGGTCGCCGTCTGGCATCCGGACAGTGGATTGATCTTGGAGGACAGTGGGTTGGACCAACCCAGCATCGCATCCTGGCGCTGCTCGACGAGTATGGAGTGCGTCGTTTTCCTTCGCCGGTTCACGGACAAACCGTTCTTGTGTTCAATGGGGAGCGCCACGAATTCCGTGGATTATTTCAAGGCTTCTACGAGTGTGAAGCGCCAGGTGTAACCGATGCTGAATGGCACGAAGTTACCGAGGGGTGGGAACGTTTTCACGCGCTCTCGGAGGCCTTAGACGCAGGACACCCCGTCGCAGGCGAACTAAACCAACGACTCGATAGTGATACCTTTGCGCGTTGGATCGAGGAGAACACTCAGACTGACTTCGGTCGCTGGTACTTCGCCTACATGGCTCGTGCAGTTGGTTTCATGGGGCCAGCAGAGCCCAATCAGGTGTCGCTTCTACATGTCCTCTGGGGGCAGAAGTGCGCTCCACAAGCTGAACACCCAGAGGCAGACCTCATTCATGGTGGAGCTGGACAGGTTCCGGAGAAGATCGCAGCCGAGTTGGGCGATCGAATTCGCCTCAACGAACCGGCCTTATGTATCCACCGCCACGAGACCGGGGTTGAAATAGAAACAGCCCACAACCGCTTCGCTGCCCGGTTCACGATCGTTGCGACACCACCCCATCTTGCCGGTCAAATTCGCTACGATCCACCTCTCCCAGCGTCGCGGCAGCAACTTACTCAGCGGATACCGATGGGATGCCTGGCAAAGATCCTCGTCTCATACGAAACCCCGTTCTGGCGCGAAAAGGGACTGGCCGGAATGGGAATTGGGAACCGACCTTGCATCGAACTGTGTGCCGATAGCTCTGATCCAGAGAGTGGCAAAGGTGTCCTCGCAGCCTTCGTCGTAGGAGATCGCTACAAACGTTGGCGATCCCTCAATGACAACGACCGCCGTTCAGCAGTCCTCTCTGACTTTGCTGCGTACTTTGGAGAGGAAGCCCTTTCTCCCGTCACCTACGACGAGGCTGACTGGGCTTCTGATCCCTGGGCCGGAGGTGGTTATGCTGCCTTTATGCCGCCTGGCGTGTGGACCAGCTTCGGCGACGCGCTCGCTGCACCAGTCGGACACATTTACTGGGCAGGCTCAGAAGTCGCTGAACGCTGGGGCGGTTTTTTCGAGGGCGCATTGTTGACGGGTGAAGCAGCGGCGAAGGCAATTCTGGCAAAACTTGACGCGTAAATAGATATACGTCGCCATAGCGCAGAAGCTGCCGCACAACCTGCGTCGGAACTTCCTCCAGCCGACCAACGTATCCCCGGATAGCATTGACCCGTAGAAATTCTGCGTCCGACAAGAGGAATCATCATGGATGCTTTCGCACAGAATCTCAAGTTCGCGATCCGCCAGTTACGCCGCAATCCCGGTTTCACCTTAACCGTGATCCTTACGCTGGCGCTCTCCATCGGCGCAAACACCGCCATCTTCTCCATCGTGAACGCGCTCATGCTCAAGAGCCTCCCCTACGCGCATCCCGAGCGTATGGGCACCATCTACACCCGCGTCACCGGCACCCGATCCTCCGACGAGCGCCACCACGTCAACGGCGAGCAGTGGGAGCTCCTCCGCGACAACGTTCCCGCATTGCTCTCAGCCGTCTCCAGCAGCCGACCCTCCGGCGTCAATCTCCAGTCCGGAGCCCACGCGCAGTACCTACAGGCAGGACGCATCTCGCAGCACTACCTCGATGTCCTCGGCATCCAGCCCATCGTCGGCCGCAACTTCTCCGACACCGAAGACCGCCCCCACGGCCCCAAAGCCGCCATCCTGACCTACAACCTCTGGCGAAACACCTTCGCCGCAAACCCAAACCTCGTAGGCCAATCCATCCTGCTCAAGGGCGAACCCTACACCGTCATCGGAATCCTCCCCGACGGCATAACGACGCCCCAGAACGCCGACCTCTACACAGCCCTCCAGGCCACCCGCGGAGGCGAAGGCAGCGGCACAAACTTCGAGGCCATCACCCGCCTCCGCGATGGAGCCACATGGCAGGAGGCCGACACTCAGATCAACCGAGCATGGTCCCACCGTTCCGTAAGTTATGAACTAGCGAACAAACCCGGCGCGCAAGTGACCTACTACTCCGTGCCGCTCCAAAAAGGCCAAGCCGCCACGCTCCGCCCGCAGGCCCTAACCCTGATGCTGGCCGCAGCCTTCATCCTCCTCATCGCCTGCGCCAACCTCGCCGGACTCACTCTAGTCCGCATGCTCCGCCGCATGCCCGAGGTCGCAACCCGCATGGCCCTCGGAGCCTCACGCTGGCAGATTCAAAGGCAACTGTGGATCGAAAACCTCCTCCTCGCCTTCATCGGCGGAGCAGCAGGTATAGCCGTCGGCTTCCTCGCCCTGCGCGGACTACTCCTCCTTCTGCCCGAACACTTCCTCCCCGTAGCCACCGTCCCACTCGATAGCCGAGTCCTCACATTCACCCTCGTCCTCTCGCTCCTCACCAGCGTGCTCTTCGGCATGCTTCCCGCACTGGCAACGCGACGTCTCGATCTCCGCGCCGCCATCGCCAGCCGTTCAGTAGCAGGCGGCGACCGCCTCCGACTACGCCAGACCCTCATCGTCAGCGAGGTCGCACTAACCGTAGTCCTCCTAGCCGCATCAGGCCTGCTCATCCGCACCCTCATCCACCTGCAAAATCTCCCCCCGGGATTCAACCCAACCGGAGTCATGACCGCAAGAGCATCACTCGACGACGTCCGCTACCACGACGCCGCAGCCTTCCAAAAGCTCCTGAACGAAAGCACCCTCGCCATGAGCCAGATCCCCGGCGTCCAACACGCCGCCGTCGGCCTCAGCCTCCCCTACGAGCGCGCCCTCAACACCGGCATGAAGCTCAGCGATGGCAAAGAAGCCGGACAAACCATCATGACGAGCATGAACTACATCACGCCCGACTACCTCAACACCCTGCAGATCCCGCTCCTCATGGGACGCAGCTTCACCGACGCCGACGGCCCCGAATCCCAGCACGTAGCCATCGTCAACCAGATCTTCGCACGCAAGTTCTTCCACGGCACAAGCCCCATCGGCCGCTACGTCGACAAAGACACCATGATCGTAGGCATGGTCGCCGACGTAGCCATCGCACCCGGCCTGGAAGTCACCGCACCCCTCGCCGGCGAAGAAGCCCTCTACATCCCCGCCGCCCAGATGGACCCGAAGATGCTCTCCATCGTCCACATCTGGTTTCAACCCAGTTGGATCGTCCGCACCGCCGCCCCCGTAGAAGGCCTGACCGCGCAAATGCAACGCGCCCTGACCAGCGTCGACCCGAACCTACCCTTCTCAGGCTTCTACAGCATGCGCGACCTGCTGGCCAAAACGCTCGCCACCCAGCGCATAGAAGTAGCCCTCCTGAGCACAATGGCCGCCCTCGCCCTACTCCTAAGCGCGGTCGGAATCTTCGCACTCGTAGCCAACATCGTCGCCCAAAAGACCCGCGAGATCGGCATCCGCATCGCGCTGGGCTCCACCATCCGCCAAGCCATGCTCCACATAGCAGCGCCGGGAGCACGAGCCTCAGCATTAGGCCTGATCCTCGGCCTGCTCCTCTGCGCCGTAGCACTCCGAGCCATGCACAGCGTCCTCTACGGAGTAGCCGTCTACGACGCAACCACCATCGTCACAGTCGTCGCAACACTCGCACTAGTAACGCTGGTAGCCACCACCATCCCCACCCTCCGAATCTCAGCAATCGACCCCGCCAAAACCTTGCGAGAGGAATAGGCCATCAACCACCGTGGACATAGTAAACAACTCCATCAAGATCATCGGTCAGCAGAAAAGCATCCCGCCCAACACGAAGAATGCCACAGGGACGTCCTTTGACCTTGCCATCAACAAGGAAGCCCGTAATAAAGTCCTGAGGCCTGCGATCGGCCGCTGTGAAACGGGCAACGCGATACCCCGTGCCAATAGCTGGATGCCCAGCACCATGCAGCGCAACTAAAAACGTGTCAGCAAGAATCGCGTCAGCAGAATCGAAGTACTCCAGACCAAGCGGCGAGCTATGAGCCGCAAAGGTCGTATAAACCGCTGGAATCTTCGTGCAGTCGAACTGCAGCGGAGGCGGCCCGGCTGGCGGTGGCGGAAAGATATGATCCGTAGGTTTCGGATCGGACACGAAGTGATCGGGATGGGGCTGCCCATGCTCAAAGTAGCACGTCGGCCACCCATAATCCGAGCCCGCTGGAACCGGCCGCACATCGCTGTCCATTTCAAAAAACGTGTCCTCGGGATCATGACCCCCAAGGTGGTCCGCTCCCATATTCGTAGCGAAGAGAGCGCCGCCATCAACGGACGGAACGTACTCCACACCAACAGCATTACGCAGACCATGCGCGACAATCTGCTGATGCTTGCCATCCGGGTCCATCACCATCAACGTAGCGCGGATCGCCTCTTTCTCCTGACAAGCGTTGCACGAACTCCCAACCGAAACATAAAGACGCGTCTTCCCATGCAAGGTTGCGAAGGCGACCGTGCGAGTAAGATGCCAGCCGCCATACTTGTAGTTCAGCCCATAATCCGGATAATGCGCGAGCACCTCAGGCAGCCCGGACGGCACATCGTCACCCGCGTTGTACTTATAGCGAACGAGCTTATCCGTCAGTGGCAGATACAGCCACGATTGGCCCGCCTTTCCGTTCTCCGCCGGTTCCGTATAGAAAGCAAGATTGTTCGGGTTCCGCAGATGTTCCAGGTACGGGGTAATCTTCGCAAACGTCCCGGTCTTCTCATCCCAGCCGTCGAGAATATAAACCTTGCCAAGGTTGTTGTCGGCTCGGTTGTACATGTCTGTAACAAAGATGCGATTGTCCGGCGACTTCGCCATGAAGCGAACACGTCTCAAGCCTTGAGCAGCAACGTTGATCTCAAACTTCTCAGGAAGATTAAGAGTGAGCGTCTTACCGTTTGCAAGCTGAATCGGATGCGGCGTCAATTGCTGGGCCGGGGTACAAACCGAAAACACGAGAACCGCAAACAAACCAGCACCAAATAGAAGCAGTTTTGCGAACGACATGATGCCAGTTTGGAGCGAGTCACCCACAAAAAGCAATGAACATCTCCAACATTTGGGCGAGGAGTCAATCAGTCGTGAGGAATTCAAGGCATCGGTAAACAGGCATCACATCGAATTCAGCACGAGGACTCGCTCCAAAACAGGTCGAAGGAGATAAAGATGTCGGGACTTAACGGACTTCACGGCTGGCACGCCGAGTGGCAGGCAGTACGCATCAATTGACCTGCTCCGCAGCATTCACATCGGGACAGTCCTCATTTCTTTGATTGCCGTCGTTCTAGTAACGTTCTCATCGAGCGTCATAGAAAAATCGCCGAATAATGGTCACATTCTGGTTTGGCGGCGCATTTGGCCCAGAAATGTAGCCAGAGATGTAGTAGATCACTCGGGTTCGGTAAGAACCGCCGAGCGAACTGCTATAAGCGATGCAACCGAGAAGAATATTGTAGCTCTCCGAGATCGTAGGATTGGGATCGAATGGCGTCGGCTCAGCATCGGCCTTCTGCGACACCCCTGCGGTTATTCCTGGGAACACGATATCGACATTACCTCTAGGATGCTCAAGGTTGGAGCCGGTAGCCTTATCTCTTTGGGGGCAGACACTATATCTATCGAATAATTCGAGACCGCCTCCTCTCGCGTGAATCAGCGCAAACGATGATTTGTTAGGGATTTCAGTTGCTGGCAATTGTCCGTAATTGATAAGCCGCAAGGCGAATTTGATTCCACGCCCATTTGGCTCCATATCAGACGGATCGTCAATTCCGACCCAGGGTCGCTGGGACGTCTGCGTAATTGTAAGTTGCTTGGAGGCAGTTTCTGCTGATCCTGCCGCGCTCGTTGCAAGATTGTTAGTAGCAGCAGATTGAACTATGGCTTGTTGAACAAGGTCCTGAGTGTTGGCAGCTTGAAGATTCAGCTTGTCAACAGCATCACTAATTCCCTGATTGATGTGTTGGGCGCTATTCGCGAAGTTTCCAGCAGCCAGAGCGCTTTGTTGGGCTGCGTAGGCATTGATCTTTGCAGCTGCGATAAGTTGGTTGGTTTGCTCTGTGGTGTTGGAGTTGTTGCTCAAAGTTGTAACCAATTGAAGGGAGGCGCAGATTGCAATAGCAAACGCGAGAATAAGTTCAATTATTTTACCCGTCCCTATATGGTCGGACCTTTTGTATTCAATTTTAGGACCTTCGTTTTTGTCCAGATTGCCAGGTTTTTCGGTTTTTTTGCCATCGACGAAAAGGATGTTGGTCCACGGAAAAGGCTTGTCTTGAGGATCGTCGGGCTTTCTGCTTGGGGTCTTGCTTGTTGACTCGGACATCTTGCGGCGTCCTCTGTATAAGTGAGGTCGTATGAAACACGAATACCACGAAGGCCCGAACACAAAAGAGAGGTTCGAGAAGTTCGCGACCCATCTTTTTCGTGTGACGAAGTCTATCGTCAAACCGACCGCAAAGCCAGTACGTAAAACCTAAGAAAGCCAGCAAGATTGGTGCTACGCTTCCCGGGCGGATGGCGCATGCATGAAGTAAATCTCTGCACTCCGGGTGCTCCATTTAATGCGGCCTCATCGCATGAGTGGAATATTCATGCGAAGCGGCGGGTGGCCCATGCACAGAGTAATCTCACAGCGGGTGCCCAATCCTGAGCGCCTAATCGCCGGGTGCCCCATTCATGCGGTCTGATCGCATGAGTGGGTCATTCGCGCAAAGCGCGAACTGCCCTCCTATCCTATCGATAAGGCTCCACCATGCCTCTAGGCCCCATTTGCCAGACTTGATGTGAACACTCAGCCCTATTCCAGCCCCTTCGGCGTCACATGGAGAACCTCACGGTAGCGAATCGGGTCTTCAGAAAAGGTTCTCATGCCATTTACAAAGATTTTCACGTACGTGAGAAGAACGATATCTCCGTGGACCTTCACCTCGCCCCATTCAATGCCTCCCCTGATCCATTTCTTCGTGAAGGTCTTTCCATCACAGGCAGGCGGGTGGCCCATGCGCAGAGTAATGTCTGCACCGCGTTGCCCCATTCATGCGCATGAGTGGGTCATTCGCGCAAAGCGCCGGGTGCCCATCCTGAGCGGGCGAAAGTTGGGGAAATACAAGTCAAAACCTTGCGAGAAGAATAAGCAACCGAACCCGCCCCGAATAATCGAGACTGGACCTACAAATCGGTCGCCCAGTTGGTGGATGCATTCAATCCTTCCGCATGGCGAAAGGCCTTGTCGGTCGTTACAAGAACAGCGTCAAGAGATGCCGCATGCGCCGCAATCATCATGTCCAGCGTAGCCAGCGGCGTTCCTGCTGCGTTCATCTTGGCGCGCATCACACCATAGGCACGCGCTGCGTCTGAGTCCCACGGCAAAACAGGGACTACCGCGAAGAAACTCTCAACCGCCTTGCGAAGCTTCACACCATCCGGCTTCTTCGCCAGTCCAAACCGCAACTCACCCTCAGTGACAGCAGAGATAGCGGATTCCGCAAGGTTGGCATCGAGCGTCAACCTTGCAGCCTTCGAGCGCCCATTGAGGATGTAGGACACCGTATTGGTGTCGAGCAGATAGATCGGTCTCAAAGAATCTCCCGATCCTTGGCGATGCTGCGGTCACGGTCAGACAGAAAGTCATCCGGCACTCCAGCTGCATCCAGCATCGAAAAGACCTCCTTCAAGGACCTCTTTTCGGGTTGCGCGGAGAGGATCACATCTCCACCGGGGGCGCGGCGTATGTAGACCTCTTTGGTGTTGAAGCGAAACTCCGCCGGGATACGCACAGCCTGACTCCGGCCGCTCATAAAGACTTTGGCTTTAGCTTTTATCTCCCGCATCTCGTCCTCACTTTGATATATACCATGCAGTATATCAAAGTGAAAATCTAACCTGCGGGTGCTCCAAACATCTCAGCCCCCCACAACTTCGCATGCCCCCTTCTGCGGTCGGGGTGACCCATCCTGAGCGCGCGAAGGTTGGGGGTACCAAGATCCTCAATCATCTCTAACAAGAGAACTCCAAGTGGTCCGGTTCAAAACCTGTCAAGGGGGCATCGCCGTAAACCATTGCAAATAAGCAAATTACGCCTGCCGATCAATTTGAGTCAATTTGCTAAACTAGATATACAGAAGAAAGAACAGCCCCGTCCGAAAGGCGGGGCTGTTCTCTTTAACCGTAAAGCGATAAGAAAGGAGTCCGAAAGCGAAATGTACCACCCCGACCCGTACACCAAGTCCAGACCTAAGTCTCATACCATGAAGACTTTGGATACTTATGTATGGGGGAGGGGGTACCTCGTCTATTCCACAACCACCAGCACGTCACCCGCCTCAAACGTATCGTCCACAGCAACCCGAGCAACAAGCACCAGACGCATCACCCCACACCAGAAGTCCAGACCTAAGTCCCATACCATGAATACTTTGGATACTTATGTACCGGGTAGGGGGCACCTCGTCTACTCCACAACCACCAGCACTTCACCCGCCCCAACCGTATCATCCACCACCACCGCCACCCGAGCCACCCGTCCGGCCTTTGGCGACTTCAGCTCATTCTGCATCTTCATCGCCTCAATCACCACCAACCCTTGCTGCTCAGCGACCTCATCCCCCACGCTCACCAACACCCGAACCACTCGCCCCGGCATAGGAGCCTTCACCGCCCGAGGCCCGGCCGAGCCTGCACCCGCCCCACGCCGCCCCCGCAGCGACCGCGGATCTTCCAGCTCAAACTCAAATCTCCGCTCCCCCACCAACACCCCATCCCCATCCAGCACACACCGGTACTGCCGCCCCTCAACCACCAGTGACATCACCCCCGCCTGCAACATCCGCACATCCACGGTCATGGGCTGCCCATCCACGACACACTCGAGCACACCATCCGCAGCACCCGAAGGCACCTCCACCCGCCGCTTCCTCCCACCGATCTCGAGCCAAACCGTCACCGTCGCAACCCCTCCCGCCGCCCAGCCAAACCCCACCGGCTCTCCTCCGAAGCGCTCACCCCACCCGGCCCAGCCTCCCGCTCCAAAGCAACAAACAAAGCCGCCGCTAACGCCGCAACGTCCTCAGGCACCTCCGCTCCCTCAACCATCGACTCGCCCGCCAGCAGCCGCTCCAGATACCCCGTATCGATCCGAGCCGCCCGAAAATCCGCATCCATCAAAATCCGCCGGAACAGCGAGAGATTCGTCCTGATCCCCCCGATCACATACTCCCCCAGCGCCCGCAGCATCCGGTCGATCGCCACCTCCCGCGTCTCCCCAAACGCCACCAGCTTCGACAGCATCGGGTCATACTCCAGCGGCACCGACCACCCCGCATACACCCCGCAATCCTCCCGAATCCCCGGCCCCCCCGGCTGCACCAGCCGCGTAATCAACCCCGGCGAAGGAAAGAAATTATTCTCCGGATCCTCCGCATACACCCTGCACTCGATCGCATGACCGCGTAGCCTCACATCCTCCTGCCGAATCCCCAGAGGCTCGCCCATCGCCACGCGCAGCTGCATCTGAACCAGATCCAAACCCGTAACCATCTCCGTCACCGGATGCTCCACCTGCAGCCGAGTATTCATCTCCAGGAAGTAGAAGTTCTCCTCGCCACTGTTCGGGTCGCAGCTCACCAGAAACTCCACCGTCCCCGCATTCACATACCCCGCCGAAAGCGCCAGCCGAACCGCAGCCTCACCCATCCTCCGCCGCAGACCCTCCCCGACAACCGCCGACGGAGCCTCCTCAATCACCTTCTGGTGCCGCCGCTGCACCGAACACTCACGCTCCCCCAGATATACGCACGCACCATGCTCATCCGCCATCACCTGGATCTCGATATGCCGAGGCCGCTCGATCAGCTTCTCCAGGTACACCTCACCCGACCCAAAGCTCCGCTCCGCCTCACTGCTGGCTGCTGCGTAAGCCGCAGGAAGGTCCTCAGCCCGCGCCACCGCCCGCATCCCCTTCCCACCACCACCAGCCGCCGCCTTCAGCATCACCGGATACCCAATCTCAGCCGCCACACGAACAGCCTCCTCCACGCTGCCCAGCCCCGTCACGCTTCCCGGCACTCTGGGCATCCCCACCCCATCCGCCGCCTGCCTCGCCCTGGTCTTCGACCCCAGCATCCGCATCGCACCCGCCGGAGGCCCCACAAACGTCACCCCCGCCGCCCCACATGCCTCAGCAAACTCCGCATTCTCCGACAAAAACCCATACCCCGGATGCACCGCATCCGCCCCCACCCGCCGCGCTATCTCCAAAATCAGATCGCCCCGCAGATAGCTCTCCGCCGCCGGCGCGGGTCCCAACCTATAGGCCTCATCCGCATGAAGCACATGCAACGCCGCACGATCAGCGTCGGAGTACACGGCCACCGTAGCGAGGCCCATCTCGCGGCACGAGCGAATGACCCGCAGCGCAATCTCGCCGCGATTCGCAATCAAAACCTTTTGTATCGTTCGCCGCAAGCGGCAATTCTATCCCACCCGATCCACCATCTTCGCCGCATAACAAAAAGAGCCTCCCTAACTGGGAGGCCCTTCTTATTTTCTGCGAAGCTCTGGGGCTACTGCATTGTTACGCCGCCGCCAGCCTTCTCTTCCTTCTTACGCTCATTTTCCTTGCGAGCGCCCATCGCCTTCTGGCTCCACTCGTCCGCGCTGGCCAGGTCAGCCTTACGAGCTGCCTCGTCTCCGCACGCCAAGTCCGCTCTACGCCGATAGGTCAGCTGCAGATACTGCATCGCATCGTCGTAAGTTGGGTTGATTTCCACCGCCCTGTGCAGGAACTTCAGCCCTTCTTCAACAAGAGCCGAATTGGCCTCCTGCAGCTTCAGGCAGGCACCCTTGCTCTTCTTCACATTGCCGTTGCCGTCATCGGTTAGGCCATCGGCTGCGAGAATCGTAATGGCGTTCTTGTAGGCCTGCATCCAGTCCACGACGCCAATGGTGTAGTAGGCCTCAGCGTCGTTCGGGGACAGAGCAATAACCTTCTTCTCGTACTCTTTCGCCTCATCGAGCTTCTTGATGTTGCGGTCGATCGATGCGATCTGCTTCAGCGCCGTAAGATCACTCGGATCCTTCGCCAGCACCTCTTGGAAGCCATCAATCGCCTTCTGCGCGATCTTCAGATTCTCCGGAGTATCCAGATTCGGAACAACCTGGTAGGAGTACGCCGTCGCCAGATACAGCTTCGCCTGCGCGTAGTTAGGATCCAGTTCGATCGAGTTCTGGAAGTGTCCCACAGCTTCTTCATAGCGTGCATTCTTGAACGCCTGAATACCCTTGTTGAGCTGGTCGCGCGCCTTCAGGCGGTTACATCCGGTTGCAGAAGAAAGCAGCAGCGCTAGCATAGCGGCCGTAACCGGAATCCGTGCGGTGAATTTCATTGGACGTGTTCTCTCCTTCAAAAGGGCGCGATGTTGTGGAACGGTGAATCGAACTGGGAAATTTTCTGCTTGCCGCTTGATTGTAACGGTATACCTGCCAATCTGGCCAGAGTATCTATCTTTTCTGATGCTGGCAAAACCCTCTACGTGCTTCCGACTTGAAATAAATTGCTCCGAGAGGCCAAACTACGGTCCCTCGGTCTTTTCTAATAGACCGATCTTAGGCTAAAACTCTCTTCAGATACCTTGTCTGAACAGGATTCGAAGCGCAAGGTTTAGACGTAAAAGGGAGGCAAGTAGTCTCACCTCCCTCTAAATCATACCTATTGGAGACCTGCCTCATTTCCCGGGGTTATCAAGGCCACGTTCTCGGCACCTGCCGCCCGTCCCGCGTCAATTACCCTCGAAATCACCCCAAAATCCAACGTCGCATCCGCCTTTAACAGGACTCTCCGCTCTACTTTCTGCCCGAGTAACTCAACCAACCGCGAGGTAACCTGGGCTTCATCCACAGGCCGCTCGTCAACAAAGTATCGTGTCTCAGCCCCATTGACCACCACCTGCACGAAGACCGCCCGGTCTGCGGCTACATCTGACGGGTGCTCAGTGCTCGCAGACGGAAGCTCCGCATCAAGCCCACGCGGCGATACAGGCACAATCACCATAAAGATGATCAGCAACACCAGCAGAACATCAATCAGCGGAGTCATGTTGATCTCAGAAGAGAACCTCGCACCGGAACCATTTCCAGACCCATTCGTCGTAAAGGCCATCGCTATCATCTCCCAATCCAGAATTGGGCAAGCGAGCACTCTATCTATCTTGACTACTCAAAAAGCTCCGGGCGGCGGGCCAAACCGGCCGCACCGCCCGTGCGAGAGCTTCTCCAACCTTTTACTGTCCTGCTTCAACCCGCGGTGTAATTAGACCGATGTTGTCGACACCAGCCTGATGCCCAAAGTCGATCACTTCCGCAATCTTGTTGAAGTCCAGATCTTTGTCGCCCTTCACGAACATGACCTTTTCCTGCCGCGTGGCAAAAATCTCTGCCAGTTTCGACTCCAGGTCCTGCCTGTTGAAGGCCGTATCGTTGATCTTGTACGACGGAGCTCCAGCTCCATTCGACAGGACCTGCACCACAATCGTGCGGTCGTTCGGCTGTTCGTGCGAAGGATCTTTGGGCGGCTGAGGAACCAGCGTATCCAAACCCTTCGGCGTCACCGGTACGATCACCATGAAGATGATCAGCAGCACCAGAAGAACGTCGATCATCGGCGTAACGTTGATGTCCGACATCGCTCCGCCTTTATTTCCACCGCCCATTCCCATAGCAAATCTCCTTATAACTCCGGCTGCTCAATCCTGTGAGGCTGCCGTTCTACAGAATCTCTTACTACTTCTTCGTCGCAGACGCTTCCGTCTCACGCTTCTCGGTCAACAACCCAAGCTGGCTGACCCCGGCTGAACGGATACCATCTACTGCATCCATCACCTTGCCGTAATTCGCCCGCGTATCGGCGCGCATAAACACCTGCTTGCTCGTCTTGTTCTCGAGCTTCGCTGAGATTTTGCTCCCCAGGTCGTCGATCGTCACCTGGTCGCCGCCGAGGAACGTCCTGCCGTCCCGCGTCACCGCCACTACGACCGCGTCTTCCTTGTTCGCATCTTCCATCACTACTGCGGCGTCGGCCTTCGGCAGGTCCACATTCACCTTATTGTTCAACATGGGAGTAATGACCATGAAGATGATCAGCAACACCAGCATCACGTCCACCATTGGCGTCACGTTAATGTTTGAGTTGATCTTCTTGCCTTCTTCCCGCTTATTGATACTCATAACGTCGGCTCCGTCCGGCTTTGCCCGGCTCTTGCTGTGTCTGTACTCCTCTGCGGCTTACTCTGCCCTCCGGATGCCGTTCGCTGGCGGCATCCGGAGGTCCTCAGAGCTGTAACTCTCGCAGGTTCCTGCTGTCTTCGATTACCTCTTAAAACGCAGGTCTTACCGGTGGCTCTGCTTGATGAAGTAGTCCACCAATTCGCTCGAGCTGTTGTCCATTTCGACGTCGAACGCCTCGACCTTACCGGTGAAGTAGTTGAACGTCATAACGGCCGGGATGGCGACAAGCAGACCGAATGCTGTTGTCACCAAGGCTTCCGAGATACCGCCGGCGACTGCACCGATACCGGAGGTCTTCTGCGTTGCAATCTGCTGGAAGGCGTTCAAGATACCGACGACGGTTCCGAACAGGCCGATAAATGGCGCCGTTGATCCGATCGTCGCCAGACCGCCGAGACCGCGCTTCAGCTTGGCGTGAACGATTGCCTCAGAGCGCTCCAGTGCGCGCTTGGAGCTCTCTACCTGCTCTTCGGTGATACTGCCGCCCGAACCGAAGCTGCGGAACTCCTGCAGACCGGCCACGACAACCTCTGCCAGGTGCGACTTCTTGGAGCGGTCAGCAACCTTGATCGCCTCATCCAGACGGCCATCCTTGAGTGCTCCAGCAACCTTCGGCGCAAACTCACGCGACTGCTTACGGGCTGCCGAGAAGTACAGCGCACGGTCGATGATCACAGCAAGCGACCAGATCGACATGATGAAGAGCAGAATAACGACCGCACGGGCAAGGTTACCCATATTGCCCCAGAGCTGCAGCGGACTAAAACCAACCTGCGCCTCATCGAAGAACATGGCGAGCGAGGTAGGTACATGAGCGAAGTTTGCGAGATGAGCGAGAATCACTTGGATATTTCCTCCTGGTAGAACTCTAACTTTCCGAATCTTGACCCGTGTATCCCCCAAAAGTTCGCTGCCTGAGGAATACGCGAGAGGACAATTGCGATAACAGAACCTTGGGTTTAGCCTCCGCCGAAGTTGAAGTTCACAGTAATCTGCGTCTCAACCTCGGTCGGTTCACCGTTCAACAGATACGGCTTGTAGCGCCAGTTCCGGACAGCATCGAGCGCACTTGCCCGCAGCATCTCGGGACCGCTGATCACTTGGAGGTTCGTAACTGTACCTTCCTTCGAGATCAGCGCGTGCAGCACAACGGCACCAGAGACGTGAGCCGCCTTGGCAATCGGAGGATAGATCGGCTTCGGCTGCGAGATTGCCAGACCGCTGATAACGCCGCTCGATACACGCATCGGCCCTTTCGGCGGAGCAACCTTCACCACCGGCGTAGGCGCACTTCCAATGCCGCCCATTACGCCACCGGGGACGCCGCTTCCACTACCCATGCCGGACATGCCAGCCACGCCCGCCACAGTCGGAGGCGGTGCAGCATCTTCCTTCAGCATCTTGATGTCTTTGGGAATCTTCGTCGGAGCGTGAAGGCCCTGATCGATCTCCGACACCATCTTGATTGGCTTGATAACTTGTGCCGGTGGCGGAGGTGGTGGCGGTGGAGGCGGAGGCGGAGGTGCCGTCAACATGGCCGTCATGGCCGTCTTGGGCAGCGCCTCAGGATACAGCAGCGGGATCAGGATCATCGTGACCAGAATCGCGGCATTGAATACGAACGTCGCGATCATCCAGTACTTGGACTTCGTCTTGAGCTTCCCGCCGGATTCCATCAATGAGTCTTCAAACATATGCAGCCTCTCTACTGGAAGAGCTATTGATACTTAGACACCACACCGTTCAGATTTGTTCCCGTTTGCAGAGTCCAGACAACTCAACTACAGACTTTTTTGACGAACTACGCCTTTGCCTTTTTTCCTGCCGGCAACGTAGCTGTTTTGCCCCGCTTTGCTCGCCATTCCTGGTACGCCACCAGCATCGGCGCCGCCACAGCAATCGACGAGTACGTTCCAATTAGGATGCCAACCACAAGAGCAAAGGAGAACCCATGCAGCACTTCACCGCCAAATAAATACAGCGACAGCACCGTCAGAAAGGTCAGACCGGATGAGATCACTGTCCGGCTCAGCGTCTGATTGATGCTGCGATTAACTACATCCGCCAGCGACTCCCTCCGTGATAGCGCCAGATTCTCGCGAATACGGTCGAAGACGACAATCGTGTCGTTCATCGAATAACCAATCAATGTCAGGATCGCTGCGATGACGGTAAGCGTAATCTCCTGGTTCGTCAAGCTGAATGCTCCCACCGTAATCAGCGTGTCGTGGAACACCGCCACCACAGCAGCCACGCCATAGATCAGCTCGAAACGGAACCACAGATACACCAGCATCCCGACCAGCGAATACATCGTCGCCAGAAAGGCCTGCTGCTGCAATTGCTTACCTGCCGTCGGCCCGACAATCTCTACCTGTTCGATGGTGAAGGTCGAGTCATGGTAGTTCGTCGACAGTGCATTCTCTACGCTCTGCCGTCCCGCATCGTGCGCCGCATCCGTTGCCGACGACTGAGGCAGGGCAATGATCACCTTGTTAGCCGCATGTCCGCTTGGATCGCTGATGCGCTGGATCGTTGCGTCATGCAATCCAGCCCGATCCATAGCCTGCCGGATATGATCCTCGTTCGGCGCCTGGGTAAACTCCACCCGTATCTGCGTCCCGCCCTTGAAGTCCACGCCCAGCGGAAGATGGTGCCAGAACAGCAGGCTAAGAATGCCCGCCACCGAAAAGATCAGTGAAAACCCGAGAAAGTACCACTTCTTCCCAAGCCAGTCGATATTCGTGCTACGAAACAGTTCCACGCTCTTCAATCCTCGGCGGAAGCCCTTCAAGGGTCCGCAATCTCTCAAAAATCTCTACTAAATCGACAACGGCGCGCCGCGTTCCTTCTTCGACAAGTGCGCATCGAAGATCACGCGCGACACAAACACCGCGGTAAACAGATTCGCCAGAAGACCAAACACCAGCGTCAGTGCAAATCCGCGAACCGGCCCTGTACCGAACAGGAACAGGATCGCCGCCGACACAATCGTCGTCACGTGCGTATCGATGATCGTTACCCACGCATGCGCAAAGCCCTGTTGCACCGCAGCCGCCGCCGTCTTTCCAGACCGCAGCTCCTCACGGATACGTTCAAAGATCAGCACATTTGAGTCCACGCCCATACCAATCGTCAGGATCACGCCCGCAATACCCGGCAGTGTCAGCGTCGAGCCGGTAAAGCCCATGAACCCCAGCAGAATCACAAGATTCAGAATCAACGCCAAATTCGCATTGATACCCGCGCCGCGGTAGTACACCAGCATGAACAGCATCACAGCCAACATGCCCGCAACCGCAGCGATCACGCCCTGCCGAATCGAAGCCGCACCGAGGCTCGGCCCAACCACACGCGTCTCCAGGTACGAGATCGACGCTGGCAGCGCGCCTGTCCGCAGCATCAGCGAAAGATCATTCGCCTGTTGCTGTGTGAATCCGCCCGTAATCTCGCCGCTATCGCGAATCGCCGACTGAATCCCCGCAACCTCGCGCACCCGGTTATCCAGAACAATCGCCATCGACCCCGGCGTGGCGCTATTGGCGCTGTGCTCGCTCGTGTACTTGTAGAAGCGGTCACCCGCCTCTGTCGTCAGAGTGAAGCGAATATTCGGCCGTCCATTCTGGTCCTGCGAAGGCTGCGCATCGCGGAAGTCCGTACCTTCCACCTCGCTCACCCGCTTCAGCAACCAAACCTGCTCCGGAGCCCCAGCCGACCCTGAACCTCTCACCAAGATCGAGTCCGGCGGAATCACCCCGTTATTTGCCTGCAGCGCATCCTGCTCTGTCGGCCACGGCCCACCCGCAACAGCATGAATCTCGAGCTTGGCCGTCGACTGAATAACCTCTTCGACGCGCGCCGGATCGCTCACACCTGGCAGCTCCACCAGGATCTGGTTCTCGCCCAGCCCATACTTTTGGATCACCGGCTCGGCCACACCCAGCTTGTCGATACGCTCCCGGATCGTCTCGATCGACGTATCCAGCGTCCGCGTCGCCAGATCCCGCGCCGCAGATGGCTTCATCGTAAGCAACAGGCTGCCGTCAGGCGCTGTCGTCACGTCATAGCTCGCATAATCGACGCCCTGCACCACGTTGCGCACATCGCCCAGCCGGGCCGCGGGAATACCCGTGACCACGATCGTCTGCGGATGCGCCGGATCGGTTCTGCCCACAGTAGCGCCGGTAATTCCAGCCTTCTGCAGGTCCGCTTCCAGCCGAGCCGCATCGCGGTCCACAGCCGAAGCGATCGCCTCCGCAACATGGACCTCGAGCACAAGGTGCGTGCCGCCCTTCAGGTCCAGTCCAAGGTTGATGTTATTGCTGATGAGTGTTCTCAGTGATCCCAGCTTCGGTGCATTGAAGCCAAAAAAGATCCCATAAAAGAAGATCACCAGTACCGCAATGATGGATGCCGTCTTACCGGCCAGATTCTTGCCCATGATCTTTATCGAAGGTGCAGCCTGCAACACTCCGCCGCCGCGATCCTTATTTCTTCCTCGTCGTTTCTACGGTTGAATCTAAAATTCCTTGCTGCTAATGCTTCTCGTCGCTAAGACGAAGCCGCTTCGTCGGTCGTAACCGCGGCAATCGCGCTCTTCACAAACTCCAGCTTCACCCCATCGGGCTGCACGCGCAGCACAACAGTATCGTCCTTGACCGTCAGAATCGTTCCCTTGATCCCGCCATTGGTGGTTACGCGGTCGCCGGACTTCAACTGGCTCAGCATCTCCTGCCACTTTTTCTGCTTCTTCTGGTTCGGAGCGATCATCAAAAAGTACAGCACCGCGAAGAACAGAAGCGGTAGAGCAAGTCCGCCCAAATTACCAAGGGCGAATCCCCCGGCCGTACTCTGCAACCACATCGCGAACATCCAGTAGCTCCATTCCATAACGCAGCAGTAGTCGCACGAATGCGCACCACTGGCTTAAGGCCTAAAAATGACGCCTAGCCCCTAAGCATCGCGTAACCGCCACACCATGTCAAGGAAGCCGCCCCGCAGCTAGCCGTCAAAAACCTAGCCCCACGAACAAATTGCACCATCCATGCAACAATCGGACTCGCAGAGGTTGCCCTGAATGGATCAACTGAATCGGCAGTTACCCGCCCCCGAAGATCTCGCCGCCCGCCGCGACGCCTTCCGTAAACTCCACGAAACCGGACTCTTCGTCATCCCTAACCCATGGGATATCGGCACCGCCCGCTACCTCCGCGCCCTCGGATTCAAGGCCCTCGCCACCACCAGCGCCGGCTTCTCCTTCACGCAAGGTCTTCCTGACACCGACTGGGCCGTCCCCCGCGACATGGCCCTCCAGCACATCGCTACCATCGCCTCCTCCGTCGATCTCCCCGTCAACGCCGACTTCGAATCCGGCTACGCTCACGAGCCCGAAGCCCTCGCCCACAACATCACCCTCTGCATCGCCACCGGCATCGCAGGCCTCTCCATCGAAGACGCCACCGGCGACCACGAGTCCCCGCTCTACGATCTTCCCCTCGCCGTCGAACGCATCAAAGCCGCCCGCGCCGCCATCGACGCCTCCGGCACCGGAGTCCTCCTTACTGCCCGAGCCGAATGCTACCTGGTCGGCCACCCCGACCCACTCAACGAGTCCCTCCGCCGCCTCGAAGCCTACGCCGCCGCAGGAGCCGACGTCCTCTACGCCCCCGGCCCCACCAGCCGTGAAGACATCCAAGCCATCGTCAATGCTGTCCACCCTAAACCCGTCAACGTCCTCCTCACCTCCAGCAAAAACCTACAACTCGACGATCTCGCCACCATCGGAGTTCGCCGCGTCAGTGTAGGCTCCGCACTCTCCCGCGCCGCATGGACCGGCTTCATCAACGCCGCCCGCCGCATCGCTCTCGACTCCGACTTCTCCGGCCTCGACGACGCCGTCCCCTACGCCGAACTCAACAACTTCTTCCGCAAAGACCTAGCCCAACGCTAAGAGGTCGCTAAAAACTGTCTTGCTTAAGGGCACGGCTTCAGCCGTGCCGTACGTCCTTAGCGATAGTGCGGCTTTAGCCGCTGAGGTCGCCCTTTTGTTCCGCCAAGGAACTTATTCATTACCCTCTAAATCCCACCAACCCACCCGCTCAAAAAGGTGTAGCCTTCCTACGTGAAGCGAGAACCCGCCAAAGAAGAGGCCGAACTCCTCTCCATCGACGGCCACGAAGTCCGCGTCACCCACCCCGACAAGCTCTATTTCTCAAAACAAGTCCAGCTCACCAAGCTCGACCTCGTCCGCTACTGCCTCTCCGTCGCCCCCGGAGCACTCAACGGCATCCGCGACCGCCCCATCGTCCTCAAACGCTTCGTCAACGGAGCCGAGGCCGAGGCCTTCTACCAAAAGCGCGCTCCCTCCGACCACCCCGCCTACCTCCGCACCGTCACTCTCTCTTTCCCCTCCGGCCGCACCGCCGAAGAGCTGGTCGTCGACAACCCCGCCGGTCTCGCCTGGATCGTCAACCTCGGCTGCATCGAGCTCCACCCCCACCCCGTCCGCTCCGCCGACCTCGATCACCCCGACGAGCTCCGCGTCGACCTCGACCCCATCCCCGGCGTCCCTTGGTCGGACGTTCGCCTTGTCGCTCTCGAAGTCCAGGCCCTCCTCAACGACCTGGGCCTTCGAGGTTGGCCCAAGACCAGCGGCTCTCGCGGCATGCACATCAACATCCGAATCCACCCCCGCTGGAACTTCACCGAAGTCCGCCGCGCCGCCCTCGCTCTCTCCCGAGCCGTCGAACGCCGCATCCCCTCCCTCGCCAGCTCCAAATGGTGGAAAGAGGAGCGCCACGGAGTCTTCCTCGATTACAACCAGAACGCCAAGGATCGCACCACCGCCTCCGCCTACTCCGTCCGCCCCCTCCCTGATGCCCGCGTCTCCACCCCGCTCCACTGGCACGAGGTCGCCGACTGCGAACCCGCCGGCTTCACCGTCCTCACCGTACCCACCCGCTTCGCAACTCTCGGCGACCCCCACGCGGACATGGACGCCCACCCCGGCACTCTCGAACCCCTCCTGGAACTGGCCGCACACGACGAATCCACCGGCCTCGGTGACGCTCCCTGGCCTCCACACTTCCGCAAGATGGAAGGTGAAGCACCCCGCGTGGCCCCGTCCCGAGCCAAAAAATCCACCACAGAAAAATCCTTCTCCCAACAACTAGGCGAAGGCTTCGGCTCCCAACGCTTCCGCAAGCGCTCCAAAGCCATCGAAGAAGGCGACGCCACTCTTTCAGACCACCCTCAAGCAGATTCAGCCCCGAAACCACGCCGCACGCGCGTCTCAACCCAACCACTCATCACCATCGCTAACTCCCCCAGCAAAGAAGCCGCCCTCGAAGGCCTCGATCGCTGGAAGGCAAAGCACTCCGAAGCCGCAAGCCTCCTCGCCATCGACGACATCCTCATAGACTCCATGCGAGGCCGCTCCTCCACCTGGACCCGCATCCGCATCAACCTCCGCCACGTCCCCGAAGACCAACGCCCATCCCAAGAAACCCCCGATCCCGACGACGACCCCACCCGCGCCTGGCGCGAAGGTTGGAAATAAGCTCACCCTCCGTGACAAACAGTATCTGTGTGAAATTCGTTTGACCCAATGCTTAAGGAAGTATCTGACGGTCGTCTTTGCATCGACGCCAAGAGGTCAAGCAGCGGAGCTGGAAGTTGAGAGAGTCGGCGAGTTGGACTGGCGTGGCTCGCTCGTCGAGCGTGATGAAGCGGGCGTGGCAGCAGTTGAAACCTGTCGAATTGCCATTTGCGTCTACTCGGCCGGTGCTTCGTGTGTAAACCGAGTAGCCGTTGAAACCCGAGGGAACGGGAGGCAGGTAGTGAATCTGCTGTCCAAGGCGCGTGGAGAGGATCGATGTTGAGGCTGAGTTAGGGTGAGGCCCACCGGGAATGTCTTCCTGCATTTCTAAGATATGGACACTCCTCAATAAGCCGTCTTGATAGCGAACTGTGGCCTCGAAGACAGTCCAGGGAAGGGTGAGGCGTTGCGCCAACGCAAGGGGCAGAACATCGGCAATCGTCGAGGCAGGCTCGGAGACGTTGTAGAAGGCATAGCTCACTTCTTGGAACTGTGTCCCCCCGTCATGTCCTGCAAAAGATAGTTCGTAACGGGAAAGTGGTTTTAATTGTGCGCGGGCGTGCGCTTCGGTGGCTATCCCGGGGTGTAGATCGGAGAGGCAAGTGAGGAGGCGGGAAGCGTGATATCGCGCTTGCCAGGCAGGGATGAGAATCGCGGCAGCGAAAATAACGATGACTGCAACAAGGACAGCGATCAGCGTGGTAAACGGCCTTCGGCGGGCAGCGAACATGGCAGGAGGCTAATTGGTTGGGTCGGTTTGTACAAGCAGCAAACCAACTCACCGCCGTTCCGGAAAGATCTCCATCAACTCCTGCGCTGGCACCACCTCCAGCTGCGGATACGTACAATCCTCCGGCCGCTTATCCTCCCGCCACCGCCGAAAATGCGCCATATGCCGAAACCGTCTCCCCTGCATATGCTCATATGCCACTTCGACCACCAACTCCACTCGCAACGGCTCCCAGGACAAATCCTTCCCCTGACTCCACCGGCTCTGCCCACCCGGCATCCGCTGCCCATCTCCCATCGCCTCAGCCCAACTCCGCCACGGATGCCCCTCCAACGCATCCTTCCGATAAGGCTCCAGATACTCCACCAGTTCACGTCGCTTCGCCTTCGTAAAGCTCGCGCACACCCCGACATGCTGCAGCGCCCCTCCTTCATCGAACAGTCCCAACAACAACGACCCAATCGCCGTCATCTCACCATCTTTATGCCACCGGAAACCAGCCACGACACACTCACAATCCCGCTCATGTTTCACCTTCAGCATCGTGCGCTTGTCCGACTGATACACCCCCGCTACCGGCTTCGCCATCACCCCATCCAGCCCCGCACCCTCGAACCGCTGAAACCAATCCAAAGCCAGCGCCCGGTCATGCGTGGCAGGCGTCACATGCACCGGAGGCCGCGCCGAAGCCAGCACCCGCTCCAACTCCGCCCTCCGCACCTCAAACGGTTCCCCTCGAAGATCCCGCTCCCCCACGCACAACAGATCAAAAAAAACCACCGAAGCCGGAATCTCCTTCGCCAGCATCTTCACCCGCGAAGCCGCAGGATGCAGCCGCAACTGCAGCGCCTCGAAGTCCAGTCCAGCCGCACCCGCAATCACAATCTCACCATCCAGAACACACCGCTCCGGCAACTGCGTAAGCAGCATTTCCACCACCTCAGGAAAATACCGGTCCAGAGGCTTCAAATCACGGCTCTGAATCAGCAGCTCATCCCCATCCCGAAACACCAGAGCCCGAAATCCATCCCACTTCGGCTCAAAGATCCAGTCACCTTGCGCCGGAATCTCATCTACTCGCTTGGCGAGCATAGGTGGCACCGGCGGATTCACAGGAAGCTGCACCGCCCCATACTAAACCTGCGATCACCGCATCATTGCCGAACAGGCTGAACAGCATCTGATGATCCAGGAGGCGGGATGAGCGATCATTTCGAGCTGCAACGATTCGTGGACGCGCAGCAACCGGTGTATGAGCAGGTCTGTGCGGAGCTACGAGCGGGGAGGAAGCGGAGTCACTGGATGTGGTTCGTGTTTCCGCAGATTCGGGGGCTGGGGGCGAGTCCGATGGCGATGCGGTTCGCGATCTCGGAGATGGAAGAGGCTCGAGCTTATCTGGAACATCCGGTGCTCGGGCCGAGACTGAGGGCGTGTGCCGGGATTGTTGTTGGAGTTCAGGGAAAGACTGTGGAGGAGATCTTCGGGTATCCGGATGATTTGAAGTTTCACTCGTCGATGACGTTGTTTGCGAAGGCGGCAGAGGAGGCCGGGGTGTTTGGGGAGGCTCTGGAAAAGTACTTTGGTGGGGAGCTGGATCGGGGGACTTTGGATCGGATTTAGGCTGATCGGCCCAGACCTTCACGAGGAGGATTTTTTACGGCGTCTATTCTCCTCTTCTTCCACTTGAGCTGGGTACCCCTCCCCCATACTTTTTTGGTAAAGTCCTCCATCTATGACACTTAGGTCTGGACTTCGGGTGTACCGGTCACCGTGTTAATAGAAGAAGCCCCGGCGTCAGGCCCGGGGCTTCTCTTGTGTCTGTATTAAGTATAACGGATTGGGTGAAATTACCTTGCACATGAAAGTGGTTTGTTTTCAATATGTTATTGGATTTGGGGCTTGACAGGATTTTCCTGGGGATATCGGGTCAGGGATCGCGCATTTCTGCACGAATCTCCCGCCTTTTCGTAAGGGTCGGTAACCCCAACCTTCGCGCGATCAGGCGCGATCAGGATGGGGCACCCGAGATTTGGATCGAGTGGACTATTTTGAGTTCCAGTTTGAATCGGCGAGGACTATGGAGGTTTCGATCTGGCGGTCGGGGACGGTCCAGTAGCGCTTGAGGATCTGGGATTTTTCTTCGGGGTCGATGAGGCGAAAGCCGTGGCGCTGGTAGAAGCGGATGGCCCACGTTGCATCGGCCCAGGTGCCGATGAGGACGGGCTTGCTGGTTAACTCGCGCAGGTGGGAGAGAAGGAGTGCGCCGACACCTTGCTTCTGGCTTGTGGTGCGAACGTAGGCGTGGCGGATGAGGGTGACGTCGTGAACGTGTTGGATGCCCATGACGCCGATGAGTGCGCCGGCATCTTCGTATCCCCAGAAGACGACCCCGGAGTCGATTTCGTGCTGGAGGTGGTCGCGGGACATGTAGGGCTCGGTCCAGCGGTCGGCAGGGATGATGCCTTTGTAGGCCTGTGCGCCGTCGTTAACGATGGCGTAAATCTGGTCGAAGTCGTGGGCTTCGCAGCGGCGGATCATCGGATGACCTCCCAAGCTTGCAAGTGAAGGATGAGGATTACTTAGGTGGAGATTCAGAGTTTGCGTCTGTTTGATGCTGTCGATGCGATCGAATTGGCATGAATGCAAAACACCGATTTTGCCGCGTGTTTCCTTGCTTTTGATCGATTTTATGTGTTAGTGTTTCGCCCCTACACACCCTTCCTCCCAGAGCATAAGGACATGGGCCCTCAGTAGTTCGAAAGACGATGAGGAGCAATCATGCGAAAAACTGTAACCTACCTTCTACTCGGGTTTGCGCTAGCTACGTTACCAGCTCGTGCTGATTTGATCACTAACGGAAGCTTTGAAAATACCGGCGGCACTTTTGTGGGCGACGGGAATCATGTGGATTTGCTGGCCTCGGGTTCGACGGCGATTCCGGGCTGGACAACGATTAATGGTGTGCCGACGGCGTGGCTTCAGAATGGCAACCCGTATGGCATCTCGGCATCGAATGGCTCTTTCTTTCTGGATTTAACGGGTTATTCGGATGTCGGAACATATGGCGGCGTTATGCAGACGTTTGCCACGACGGCAGGGACGAGCTATGTGGTTACCTTCGACCTGGGGTATGGCGGCGACTCTGGGGCATTCGGCGGCCCGGTGAAAGTGACTGCCTCGGCAGCGGGAACCTCGGCTACGTTTACTTCGGGGAGCGGCACGCCGAATCCGGCGGTGTGGAATTCAGAGACGTTCACGTTTATGGCGACTTCGGCTACGACAACTCTCGATCTTGTTGGGCTGTCGACTGCGGGGGGCGAGTACATTGGGCTGGACAACGTTGATGTAGAGGTGGGAACTGTGGCGACGCCGCCGGGACCAGTGCCCGAGCCGGGAACACTGGCGCTGGTACTGACGGGCATTGGCTTTATGGGAGGCGTGGCTCGCCGGTACGTGCGGAGGTAGAGATCAAGGATTGGCTGGGGCGACTTTGCAAGCTCCGGATTAGAGGCGCGTGACGGCTTTGAGGCCGAGGGCTCTCTCTTTCTCCATGAGCTGCGTGGAGGGGATGGTGTTATCGCGTATGGCAAAGCCGATCACGGTGTTGCCCTTCTTGATGAAGAGGGATGTCCCGAACTGGGATGTGATGTAGTAGGCGTCGTCGCCGATTCCGGGTGCGGGTGTCATGGTGATTCGCGGGTGGGGATCTCGCTCTTTTTCGAAGTAGTCGGGAGTGGTGAAGTTGAGCATCACCACGGACTCGCCGGTGACGCCGGCTTTGGGCCAGCCGCACATGATGGTGCTGGTTTTGGGGATGTGCTGGCCGGGGTCGATGGGGATGCCGAGGACGGCGCCGATTTCGGCGGGAGTGAGGACGGCGCAGGCGTCGGTGACTGGGGTGGCGGCGGTGGGTGTGGATGAGCGGCAGCCGAGGAGCAGGAGAGTTGCGGCGAATAGGGCGGAGGGCGGAGTGATGGACATCTGGCTGGCCTCCCGAGCGGCGGGATGCGTGTGGTGCTGGAGCTTGCGCCGCTATTTCAATTCGTCCTGTTCGAGCACGCCTCGCGCGCCTTCGAGGTTGAAGGCTTTGCCGTCGATGGTGAACTCATACTCGCCTGCATTGTCCGGGACGTGGTGTACGCCCTGAACATCGTGGCCATGATCGCGAAGCGTCTGGACGATAAGATCGATGTCTACCATAGCCGGATTAGAGAGGCGAAGGGTTCCGAAGGTTGTTCAGCGGGGGGCCCGTTGGCTCGATTGTGAAGGCGAACGGAGGCCCTATGCGGGCATTAGCTTCTGCTGCGGCGGCCACCCATCAACTGGAGGACGGCGAGGAAGATGTTGATGGCGTCGAGATAGATGGAGAGGGCGAGGGAGACTGCGGATTGACCGTCTCCACCGGCGCGGATGCGGGCGAAGTCGCCTATGGTGAGCAGGGAGAAGATGCCGAGGGTGAGCCAGGAGAACATGTCCGGGCTGAGGAAGCGGAAGAACATGCTGGCGATGCCGGCGACGATGAGAAGGAGTAGCGCGGCAAATCCGATGCCGGCGATGCGGCGGTAGTTGATGTTGAAGAGATAGGCGATGCATCCCATGACGGCCATGCCGCAGGCTGTGGTGGCGGCGGCGTTGAAGACGATACCGGTGCCGAAGTTATGGATGTAGTGCTGGATGAGGGGGCCGATCTGCCAGCCCATGAAATAGGTGAGGGCGAGGAAGAGTCCGAGCGCGAGGGAAGGGCTGGCTTTGCGGGTGCGGGAGATGGCGAAGACGAGGCCGAAGACGATGATGAGGCCGGGCAGGGTTCCCCAGGGCGGTGACGTGGCGACGCCGATGGCGGTGATGAGGAAGCCGAGCGAGGTGATGCCGAGGACCTTGGCGAGCAGGGAGGCGGTCTCCTCGCGGGCGCCTTCGATGGTGGTGGGGTAGGGGTTCATCTGGTAGTCGTTCATTGCCATGGCTTCGCTCCAGTGGTTCGGGTGGCAGTGTGGGTTTGGCTTCTTGGTCTAGGATGCCATTGTTCTGTTCGAGGTTTCAGGGCTGCTCATGGGCCAACACTATGAGACGCTTTTTTGGGTGGTTTGTCATGCTGGAGGTGGGACGGGTGGGTTTCGGGGTGTGGTTCGTAAAGCGGTTCGCGCGTCGCGCGAATGTCCCACCTTAGCGACGATGAAACTGTCGCGAAGATGGGGCACCCGAGGTTGTAGCGAGTTAGAGATGTGGGCCACCCGCCCACCCGAAGTATGGGTGGGTTTGATCTATGGGCCACCCGGCACCCGGCGCGGAAAGAAGAACGGGATTCTACGGTTGAAAGGTTCTGAGCAACGTTGGCAGGGCTAGCACCCTCGGGGTCCTTCGACTCCGCGCTGCGCGCTCCGCTCAGGATGACGGTATTTGTGGATGAGAAAAAGATGACCACGTCTATGGATAGATACGGTTGAGAGTTCGGGCGAAGGGGATGGTTTCGCGGACGTGGTCGAGGCCGCAGAGCCAGGCTACTACTCGCTCGATGCCCATGCCGAAGCCGGCGTGGGGGACGCTGCCGTAACGGCGCAGGTCGAGGTACCACTGGAAGGCGGCTAGCGGGAGGTTGTGGTCTTCGATGCGCTGCTTGAGGAGGTCGTAGCTGTCGATGCGCTGGGAGCCGCCGATGATTTCGCCGTAGCCCTCGGGGGCGAGGACGTCGACGCAGAGAGCCTTGGTGGGGTCGAGTGGGTCGGGCTGCATGTAGAAGGCTTTGAAGGCGGCGGGGTAGCGGTGGATCATGACGGGCTTGTCGAATTGGCTGCTGATGTAGGTCTCGTCGGGGGAGCCGAAGTCGTCGCCGTATTTGTGGGGGTTTTCGATTTTGCCGGCTTTGTAGGCCTCGTCGAGCATGGCGTGGGCTTCGTCGTAGGAGAGGCGGGGGAAGCGGTTCGCCGTTGGCTGGGTTGACGGCTGTGGTTGAGAAGCGGGTCCCTCCACTGCCCCTTCGGCGCGCTGCGCTTGCTCAGGGTCCGGTCGGGATGACACATCTGTGGTTGGGTTGGTGGCTGAAAGGGTCTGAGAGGTATTGGTTGGGCTGACGGCTTCGGGGTCCTTCGACTGCGCGCTTTGCCCCTTCGGCAAGCTCAGGGTCAGGATGACGGGGGGTTGGTTCGTGGCGGGGTTGGTTGCTGGGTCGGGGGCTAGGATGGCTTCTAGTTTGGTTACGTCGCGGCCTATGACTTTGAGGTCGGCGCGGTGGTGTTCGAGGACTCGGGTGACGATGTGGGTGATGAAGTTTTCGGCCAGCTCGAGGAGGCCGTCTAGTTCGAGGAAGGCTACTTCGGGCTCGATCATCCAGAACTCGGTGAGGTGGCGGCGGGTTTTGGATTTTTCGGCGCGGAAGGTGGGGCCGAAGCTGTAGACCTTGCCGAGGGCGAGCGCAGTGGCTTCGATGTAGAGCTGGCCGGATTGGGTGAGGTAGGCCTTGTCGTCGTCGAAGTAGTCCATCTCGAAGAGCTCGGAGGTGCCTTCGCAGGCGTTGGGGGTGAGGATGGGTGGGTCGGTGCGGATGAAGCCGTTGGTGTCGAAGTACTCGGCTGCGGCGCGCATGATGGTGGCGCGGACTCGCAGGATGGCGGACTGGCGCGGGGTGCGGAGCCAGAGGTGGCGGTGCTCCATGAGAAAGTCGACGCCAGCTTCTTTGAGTTGGATGGGGAAGGGGTTCGCGGCGTCGACGGCGGAGATGACGTGGATGTCTTCGACGTCGAGCTCGTAGCCGCTGGGGGCGCGGGAGTCGGCGCGGACTTTGCCGGTGACGGTGAGGGAGGACTCGAGAGTGAGCTCTTTGAGGGTGTTGAAGACTTCTTCGGGGACGGCGGCTTTGGGGACGATGCCCTGGATGGTGCCGGTGCCGTCGCGGAAGATGGGGAAGAGGAGCTTGCCCGAGGCGCGGAGGTTGTAGAGCCAGCCGCGGAGGGTGACGGTCTGGCCTTCGTACTGGCCGATGGAGGCTATGGTGGCGATAGGAACGGTTGCGGATTCAGACATGTCCTAACAAGTTTACTCGTCGGGAGGGTTTCGAGGGCGACCGCGGATCTTCGCGGATTGGCACGGATAATGGCGTAACGGTGATCGAAGGGATAAAGGAGGATAAGAGCGGAATTGCAATGGGTTTGAAGTATTGGGCTATCGGGATGGCTATCGGACTGCTGAAATCGGCGCGTCGCGGTGTGCTAAAGCCCGGGCCCTTTCGAAATGAGTTTCCCAGGGCCCGGGGCTTTGCGATGCAGCTTTATTTAATGCCGATGACCATGGAGTCCGGGCCAACGAGATGCTCGACGCGGGTTGAGTGGAAGCCGGCTTCTTTCATCCAGCCCATGCAGTCGGCTCCGGTGTAGTCGAAGCCGCCGGGGGTTTCGATGAGCATGTTGAGGCTCATGAGGAGGCCGAACGCATTCTGGGAGCGATCGTCGTCGATGATGCCTTCGTAGATGATGAGGGCGCCGCCAGAGGGGATGGCGTCGTAGGCTTTGCGGATGAGCATCTTCTTGTCTTCGAGGTTCCAGTCGTGGAGGATGTGACCCATCATTACGACGTCGGCGTGGGGGATGGGGGAGTCGAAGAAGCTGCCGGGGTGGAACTCGACGCGGCCTGAGAGGCCATTGTCGGCGACGTAGTCCTCGAAGATGGGGCCTACTTCGGGGAGATCGAAGCCGATGCCGGCGATGTGCGGGTTGGCGAGGGCTACCTGGGTGATGAGGTCTCCCTGTGCTGTGCCGACATCGACAGCGGTTTTGTAGCCCTGCCAGGGGAATTGCCGGGCGATGGCCATGTTGGCTCCGTGGCTGACGCCGGTCATGGCTCTGAGGAAGTTGCGGAGTCGTTCGGGATCGGCGTAGAGCTGCTTGAAGGGGTCGGAGGCGTCGCCATTGCGGGCTTCGCTCTGCGGCTCGCCGGTGCGGAGAGCGGTGGTCAGGTTGCCCCAGAAGGGATAGAGGCGGTGGTTGGCCATCTCGAGCATGCCGCCAATGTAGGAAGGCTTGCGCTTGTCGAGGAAGAGATCGGTGGAGGGCGTGTTGTAGTAGGTGCCGTCGCGGCGCTCGAGGAAGTTGAGGGCGACGAGGGCGTCGAGGAAGTCGCGTGCGGAACGGGGATGTAGACCCAGGCGGGCGCTCAGGTCGGAGAGGTTTTCGGGGTGCTTGGCGAGTTCGGTGAAGAGCTCAAGCTCGACAGCGCTTAGTAGAGCTTTAGAAGACCAGAATCCAAGCCCTACCTGCATGATGTGATCTGCTCTTGGTTCGTTCATGAAAAAAACTTCCTTCTCGATAAATAAGTGCAGGATTTCCTGGGGGAGGAGTAAGCGTTCCGATCATACAGGTCGTGATGCGAGATGGCGGAAACAAATTTAGCTGATGGAGTATTTGAGTTGGAGCTTCAACAGTTTTTTTGGTGAGGCGTTGGCACAGACGCTTTGCCGTGGTGCGGAAGTGAAGTTTGAAAAGCTGTTCGGATCGTATTTGAGTGAACTGATCACATTTGAGTGGAGTGGTTACACCGCTCGCGCTATTATGTGCCGTATCGATTTCTAGGTGCGAGTGGGCAGATGCCAGATATGGAGACTTCCATGAAGGTCTATTGTGCGGTTTTGGTTTGTGCTTTATCCGCGGCGTGTTGTGTTGCTCAGTCTCCATCGCCTGCGCCGATAAAGCTGGATCATATCGATGTGACGCTGGTGGATTCTGCTGTAAGCCCCTGCGATAACTTTTATCAATACGCGTGCGGCAAGCTGAACGCGGCTAATCCGATTCCGCCGGATCAAGTGTCGTGGGGTGCGGGTTCGAAGCTGCAGATGTGGAATCGCCAGGTGCTTCGCGAGATTTTGGAGAAGCATGAAACGGCGGATGGCTCGCGTTCGCCGAACGAACAGAAGATTGGCGACATGTATGCAACCTGCAAGGAGCAGGAGAGCTCCGGCGCGAATGATTTGAAGGCGATTCAACCGTTGCTGGCGAAGATTAATGGGATAAATGACAAGCGCGAGATCGCTGGGGTGCTTGCGGCTATTCATAGCTCGTTTGGCCAGGTGTGGCAGGGCGATGATAACCAGACCAATGTGGCCATGTTTGGGTATGGGCCTACGCCCGACTATAACGATGTGAGCCGGGTTGTGGCGGGTGTCGATCAGGGTGGGCTTGGTATGCCGGGCCGTGATTATTATCTGGGCAGCGAGGCGGAGATGAAGGCCACACGAGATAAGTATGTCGCGCTTATCACTACATTATTGAAGATGGATGGCATGAGTGAGGCCGATGCGATGAAGAGCGCGGCTACCGTGCTTCGCATTGAGACGGCGATGGCACAGGCCCAGATGGACAACATCACGCGGCGTGATCCTAACAAGACGAACAATCGCTACACGCAGGCACAGCTTAAGGAGTTGGTGCCGGCTTTTGATTGGGCCACCTACTTCAAGGGCATTGGTGCTCCGGCAGTTCCTCTGTATGAGGTAAGTGCGCCGGACTATTTTCGCGCGTTGAATAAGCTGCTGGTGAACGAGGATCTGGCAACGTGGAAGCTCTACCTGCGGTGGCAGTTGTTGAAGACTGCAGCTCCTTCGCTGGGCAACGATTGGCGGACGGCGAACTTCGAATTTTCCCGGTCGCTTACGGGAGCAAAGGTGCAGCCGCCAGCGTGGCGCCGCTGCGCGGTGGCGGTAGATCAGTACCTTGGGGAGGCGCTGGGGCAGGTGTATGTTGCCGAGGTCTTTCCACCCGATAGCAAGGCCCGCGCGCAGAAGATGGTGAAGGATATTGAAGCAGCGATGGGCCGCGACATCGATACTGTGACGTGGATGCAGCCTGATACCAAGCGCCAGGCCCATCTGAAGCTTGCAGCGGTGTTGGATAAGATTGGCTATCCGGACAAATGGATTGACTACAGCCCACTCACGGTGACGCGAGAGAGCTACGCCGCCAATGTCGAGCGCGCTACGGCTTTCGAGCTGAAGCGGCAACTCAACTTTACCGGCAAGCCGCTGGATCGCACGCAGTGGTTGATGACGCCACCGACGGTGAACGCTTACGAGGATCCGCAGACGAATACCATCAATTTCCCAGCAGGGATTTTGCAGCCCATCTTCTTCGATGCGTCGCAGGATGATGTGATCAATTATGGGGCGGAGGGAATGGTTGTGGGACATGAGCTGACGCATGGCTTCGACGACCAGGGCCGGAAGTTTGATGAGAAGGGCAACCTGCGCGACTGGTGGACGGCAGCCGACGCGAAGGAGTATGACCAGCGCGGCGCTTGCATCGCGAAGGAATACACAGGGCCGGTCCCGGGAGTCCCCGGGGTGCAGCAGAACGGGAAGCTGACGCAGGGCGAGGACACGGCGGACAATGGGGGTATCTATCTGGCTCTTGCGGCGCTGACTGCCGATCTGCAACAGCAGGGCAAGACGATGGCGGATACCGACTCACACGGATTGACCAACATGCAGCGGTTCTTCCTTGCGTACGCGAATACCTGGTGTACGCAGGTTCGTCCAGAGGCAATGCGAACACAGATACTGACTAATCCGCACTCGGTTCCTGAGCTGCGGGTTAATAATGTCGTATCGAACATGCCGGAGTTCCACAAGGCGTTCAGCTGCAAGGCTGGTCAGCCTATGGTGCATGCGGAGCAATGCCGCGTCTGGTGATTCTGCTGAATCAGAAAATTGTCCGAGTCTCTTTAGGCCTCGAGTTGTTCGGCCTGTCGTAGCTGGTGGTCGAAGGCTCTGGTGGCTTTCTTCGCGGCGGAGCTGACGGTTTCGTTGAGGTCGTACGCGATTTCAAGAACGCCTGGAATGTTGGGCGGCAGCGTGGCGATGTGACGCGCTATGTTTGTCCAGTCGATGTTGCCGGTATTGGGCCAGAGGTGGTCGTCTTTGACGCTGTGGTTGTCGTGTAGATGGAGTTCGGCGATGCGGGGCTTGAGGAGCTCGAAGGCGTGGTCGATGCCGATGTTCTTTTCGGGTGCGGATAGATGGGCGTGACCGATGTCGAGGCAGATGCCGACGTTGTCGAAGTGACCGACGCGGACGATCTCGAGGAGATGCTCGGGGGTTGTGATCTCGTTTTGGAGGTTTTCGAGGAGGATGCGGACACCGAGCGGGTGGGCGAAGGCTTTGAGGTGTTCTATCGCGGTAAGGGAGTTTTCCAGGGCGCGGGTGTTCCAGGGCTCGTCCTTTTGGCCGAGGTGAAGGACGATGGATTGGATGGGGATCTGCTCGGCAGACTCGAGGGCGCGCTTGACCTCGTCCATGGCGTCGATGCGGCGGGATTTTTCGGGGTCGATGAGGTTGAGATTGGGGGCTACGTGACGGGACCACTGGGCGTCGGCGCGGTCGCTGATATAGATGGGCTGGTGAAGTGTGGCGGTGGTGCCTGTATCACGAAACCAGGAGGCGATCTCGCGCAGAGCGGAGCGGTCGGTGTAGTCGAAGTGGTGGCGTGCGGCGAAGAGCTCGATGGTGCGGGCGCCGCCGTGGTGCAGGGCGTCGAGCAGGCCGGGGTGCAGGCGCTGCTGAAGGAAGACGTGGGTAGAGAGGCCGGGTTGCATCTCTTTAAGGGTACAGCAGTAGAGCGGTGCGTAGGTACGCATTGGGTTGCGGGAGAGGTTCGTGGTTTTAGGACGTGTTGGGTGGGCTAGAATCGGAACGCGAAATTGAGGGCACGTGGAGCTACGGTGAAGATTCTGGTGCGGGTTGGATTGCTGGCAGGTTTGGCGGTTTCGGTGGCGACGGGATGCACGCAGACTCCGGCTGCGACTGCGACTGCGCAGAGCGATACGGAGAAGCAGATCGCCGCGATGCAGACGAGACTGGCGGATTGGGCTCAGCTGGGGCATTACCGGGAGGCGAATAAGGCGCTGGCTCCGGCAGCTGCGGGAGAAGATCGGGTGGTGTTCTATGGGGCTTCGATGATGGAGTTCTGGGGAAGGAATGGGAGTGTGTTCTTTCCGGGGAAGCCTTATGTGAACCGGGGTGCCAGCGGGCAGACTACGCCGCAGATGGTGGCGCGGTTTCGTCAGGATGTGGTGAACCTGCATCCGAAGGTGGTGGTGATTCTTGGTGGAGGAAATGATGTTGCCGGGAATACGGGGCCGATGACTCCGGAGATGACCGAGGATAACTGGCAGTCGATGGCTGATCTGGCGAAGGAGAATGGGATCAAGGTGGTCTTTGCTTCGCTTACGCCGACGACGGATTTTCCGTGGCGGAGAGGGTTGCATCCGACGGAGAAGATTCGTGCGCTGAATGTTTGGCTGCAGGGGTACTGCGCGAGCCATGGGTTGGTCTATCTGGATTACTACTCGGCGCTGACGAATGAAGAAGGTGGGATGAAGGCGGAATATACCGTGGATGGTGTTCATGCGAGTGTGAAGGGGTATGAGGTGATGGCTCCGCTGGCGCAGGCGGCCATCGATAAGGCTTTAGGACAGAAGTGACAGGGAGGCATGGATGAAGAGTGCGGTGCGTGCGGTTTTGACGTGTGTGATGTTGAGTGGTGCGGTGGGTTGGGGTCAGACTACAGTTGCAGCTGCTCCTGCTGTCGATACGGATAAGCAGATCGCTTCGATGAAGGCGAAGCTGGACGACTGGCCGCAGCTTGATCGCTACAAGGCTGCGAATGCAACGCTTGGGCCGGTGGCTGCGGGTGACGATCGGGTGGTGTTTTATGGGGACTCGATTACGGATGCGTGGGGGCGCAGGCCGGATACGGGGGAGTTTTTTCCGGGGAGGCCTTATGTGAATCGCGGGATCAGTGGGCAGACTACGCCGCAGATGGTGGTGCGGTTTCGGCAGGATGTGATCAACCTGCATCCGAGGGCGGTGGTGATTCTGGCGGGGACGAACGATGTCGCCGGGAATACTGGGCCGATGACTCCGGAGATGACGGAGGATAATTTTCGCTCGATGGTGGATTTGGCGAAGGCGAATGGGATTCGGGTGATTGTGGCTTCGATTCTGCCAGCAGCGGATTATCCGTGGAAGCCGGGGATGGCTCCGGCGGGGAAGATCAAGACGCTGAACCAGTGGCTAGTCGGATATGCACTGAATCACTCGATTACTTATCTGGATTATTACTCGGCGATGGCGGATGACAATGGTGGGATGAAAGCTGGATTGAGCAGCGACGGCGTACATCCGAATGCGAAGGGGTATGCGATTATGGCTCCGCTGGCGCAAGCGGCGATTGATAAGACTCTGAGTAAATAGCGCTGTTCAATAACCTGCCGCTTTGCCGAAGGCTCTTCGGGAATCGTGGCCGCCGAGGAGTTCGCCGGTTTTTAAGTCTACTTCGATGAGTTCGGAGTCGCCCCATAGGCCGGGACTTTTGTCGTCAGCGGCCTGCATGCGGTTGGTGGTGTAGCCCATCGCTTTGAGCTGGTCGCCGATGTCGGCGGGAAACTTCTTTTCGAGGTCGAGGCGGTCGGGGAGGTATTGGTGGTGGAAGCGCGGGGCGTCGGCGGCCTGCTGGATGTCGAGGCCGTTGTCGATGACCGAGATGAGATCGTTGGCGACAGTGGTGATGATCGTGGAGCCGCCAGGAGAGCCGAGGAGGAGGTAGAGCTTACCGGGACGGTACCAGTGGGCGTGGGTGGTGACAATGGTGGGTGTCATGGCGGAGAGCGGGCGCTTGCCTGGAGCGATGGCGTTGGCGGAGCCTTGAATGAGGCCGTACATGTTGGGTGCACCGACCTTGGAGGTGAAGTCGTCCATCTCGTTATTCATGAGGAAACCGAGACCGTCGACGACGATGCCGTTGCCGAAGCCACCGTTGAGGGTGTAGGTGCTGGAGACGGCGTTACCGTCTTTATCGACGATGGAGAAGTGGGTGGTCTCGGTGGATTCCTTGTGCGGGGTGGCGTCGGGTGGAGGGGGCAGGAACCCTGCAGGGCGGACGAGGTCTTTGGAAGGTGTGGGTTTGGTGGGGTCGATGGAGGTGCGCCAGGCGGCGGCGTATTTGGGGTCGGCCATCTGCTTGAGGGGGAGGCTGTTGAAGTCGGGATCGCCGAGGTAGTCGCTACGGTCTTTGTAGGCACGGCGGAAGGCCTCGGTGATGATGTGGACCTGTGGGGCGGAGCGGTCTTTTGTCTCGGTGCCTCCGGGGCCTAGCTTGGACAGGTCGTAGCCGGAGAGGATGTTGAGGATTTCGACGAGGATGATGCCCCCAGAGGATGGGGGCGGCGAAGTAATGACGTCGTAGCCGCGGTAGTGGCCGACGATGGGAGTGCGGTCCTTGACCTCGTAGGCGGCGAGGTCTTCTGCGGTGATGATGCCTCCGCCGGCCTTTTCGAAGGCGGCGATCTGCTGGGCCATGGCTCCTCTGTAGAAGGTGGTGGGGTCTTTGGAGATGGCTGTGAGTGTGGCAGCGAGGACGGGCTGCTTGAAGGTTTCTCCCTCTTTATAGAAGTTGCCGTCGCGCTGGTAGATGTGTGCGGAGGCGGGGTAGCGTGTGACGTTCCGGGTCTGGAGCATGGTCGCTTCGGGAGCGCTGAGGACGAAGCCTTCGGTGGCGAGCTTGATGGCGGGGGCCATGTCCTGGGCGAGGGTGAGTTTGCCAAAGTGCTTTTGCGCGTAGGTGAGGCCGGCGACGGAGCCAGGGACGCCGGAGGCTTTGTAGCCGACGATCGACATGCCGGGGATGATCTTGCCCTGGGCGTCGAGGTACATGTCTCGGGTGGCGGCGGCGGGAGCCTTCTCGCGGTAGTCGAGGAAATGGGTCTTGCCGTGTTTGTCGCGGATGAGCATGAAGCCGCCTCCGCCGAGATTGCCAGCGAAGGGATAGGTGACGGCGAGGGCGAATCCAACGGCGACGGCTGCATCGACAGCATTGCCGCCTTGTTTGAGGATGGCAACGCCCGCGTCGCAGGCATCGTGCTGGACGCAGGTCACCATAGCGTGCTGCGCGCGTGTGGGGGCAAGGCCGGTTTGCTGGGCTTGAAGCGTAGTCGTAAGGAAGGCAAGACCAACGAGAGATGCAGCGATGCGGGCGTGGGCTGGGCGCAAGGGTGGCTCCTGGCTGGATTGAGCAGGGATATTAAGAAACAGCATAGCTTGGACTGCGCGGATTAAGAACAGGTAAGTGCAGACGCTGATACTCGGGGATACAAAGAATGTTCGGCGGACTTGTGACCCCCACCGGTCAATAAGTATGTAAAGTATTCGAAACATGCCGCTTAGGTCTGGACCACCGTTCTGCATCCCCACTTTTGTTTGGGGTCGATCTGGCGGGGGATTCGGCGGAGCATGTTCTGGTGACGGCGAAGATCAGTAGCAGTAAGAGCGGAGTTTAGAATCAGAGCGATGGCTACTTGTGTTCGTTCGTATTCGAAGATCAACCTGGGTTTGGCGATTGGGCCTGTGCGTGGCGATGGGTTCCATGGGTTGACTACGCTGTATCAGACGCTTGATCTGCATGATTTGGTTACGGTTACGGCTCAAGTGGCTTCCGGCTCGGCTACGCGGATTTCGCTGACAACCAATGATGCTCGGGTGCCTACGGATGGACGGAACACGGCTTGGAAGATGGTGGAACGGGCGTTGGAACAGCTGGGGGTGACGGCTGAGGTCGATATCCATATAGAGAAGCGGCTGCCGGTGCAGGGGGGGATGGGGGCTGGGTCGGCGAATGCGGCGGCTTCTTTGATTGGGTTGGAACGGGAGTTGGGGGTGGCTCTGCCGGGGGTGGAACGGTTGAAGCTGGCGGGTGAGGTGGGGTCGGATGTGCCTTTGTTTCTGATCGGTGGGGCGGTTTTGGGACTGGGGCGGGGGGAGTTGGTGGTTCCTATGCCCGATTTGCCTAAGACCTGGTGTGTGGTGGCGGTTCCGGAGGTGGGGGTTTCGACTCCGGCGGCGTTTCGGGATTGGGATGCTTTGGTGGCTGGGACCTTAGGGGCTAAAGCCCCCCTTTCAGTGGGGGGCTCTAGCGGCACGGCTGAAGCCGTGCCCTTAACAAAACGGGAAGAAGCGGCATCGGAAGGATTAGGCGCGGTAAGGGCTGGATTGACTTCGGGGGTTAAAGCCGATAGACTAAATGAGTTGAGTCTTGCTTACGCGTCTCTCTCTGCCCAGTCAGGCATTAGCCCTGGAAAGACAGGTGATGGTAAGCCCGGCACCTCCGGTATCGTTCGCGATCCTAATCCTGAGAAAAAACAGGGTTTATCTGGTGAGAGCCAGAGTTATGCGCTGAACGATCTGGCCGAGAATACCCTTCTCGCGCTTGTCCGCACCGGGATTGGAAACCGTGGTCTTCATAACGATTTTGAAGATGTGGTGTTTCCTCAGTATCCCTCCTTGCGAATAACCAAGCGTGAATTGATGGGTAATGAATCGGGTGCTACTGACAGCCCTGCGATCTACGCAGCCCTGTCGGGATCGGGCTCTGCCTTGTTTGGACTTTACCGGTCCGAGGCGGACGCAGAGGCTGCTCAACGGCGCGTTCAGGCGTCCGGGGTTAAGGCATTTGTAACGAGTACCTTGCCTCGAGAGGATTACTGGACGAGAATGTTCGCAGGGTGACCACGCCGGTCATCGCGATAGTATCCGGCGGTTTACTGGGCGATCGACTAACGGTAGGTCAAGAGACTTTGAATCTCTTTGTCTAGGTTCGAATCCTAGTCGCCCAACCAACAAGTCGACGCCATATGCGAGGAGCAAGTTAGGGTTCTTTGGCGGCAACAATGTGCCGCAGAAGTTGAACGATTTTTGGATGCCGCAGCCTGCAGGAAGAACAAGAGACGCAGGGGCGGACGAAGAAGTTAGAAGTTTGGAAGATTGATCTTTCGTTTTGCAGGATTCGCAACAGGATTTGCAAGAAGAACGGAGCCGCAACAAGGCTCCGCAAGACCAAAGCAGCAGGAACTATTCAAGGTCAACCAACCTGGAGGTTTCAAACGTGAGCAAACAAGACACGACTGCAGTTCTTTCCCCTATTTCAGGGCAGGTTGAGGAGCAGGAAGAGAGCTCCCAGCCTGTACCAGCGCTCTCCGCGCAGGGTCAACCCGGCGGACAAGCCAAGACAAGTTCGGAGAGGAAGCGCTCCGGACGGATTCCAGAGCCAAAGCGCTTCAAGATTTTCTGCGGGTCTTCAAACCGGCCGCTGGCCGAGGAGATCTGCAAGTTCGTCGGTGTGCCGCTGGGCGAGACCCGGATGCAGAGATTCTCCGACGGCGAGGTTCACTTTCAGCTGCTCGAGAACGTTCGCGGTGCGGACGTTTTTGTCGTGCAGCCTACGTGTTGGCCGGTCGATCAGCATCTCGTGGAGCTGCTGATCATGATGGACGCGCTGAAGCGCGCATCGGCCGGGCGCATCACGGTTGTGATTCCCTACTATGGCTATGCGAGGCAGGACCGCAAGGACCGTCCACGCGTTGCCATTACGTCGAAGCTGGTTGCGGATCTGCTGCAGACTGCCGGTGCGAACCGTGCTCTGCTGGTGGATTTGCATGCGGCGCAGATACAGGGATTTTTCAATATTCCGGTAGATCATCTGTTTGCCAGCCCGGTGCTGGTGAGCTACTTCCGGGAGTTGGATTTGCCGAACCTGACAGTGGTTTCACCGGATGCGGGAGGCGTGGAACGGGCGAGATTCTTCGCCAAGAAGCTGGAAGTACCGTTGGCCATCGTGGACAAGCGGCGGACCGACATTAATGTGACTGAGGTGATGAACGTGATCGGCGATGTACGCGGCCGGACGTGCTTGATCCTCGACGACATTATTGATACCGCCGGAACGCTGGTGAAGACGGCGGATGCGCTGCTGGATCAGGGCGCGGCAAAAGTTTATGCGTGCGCGACGCATGCGGTGCTCTCAGGGCCCGCGGTTGAGCGCATTGCAACATCACGGTTGGAAGAGCTAATCGTGACGAACACCATTCCGCTGCGGGAAGATGCGCTGCGGGTGCCGAAGATTAAGGTGCTTTCGATTGCCGGACTGCTTGGCAGGGCGATCGAGAGTATTCACATGGAGACCAGCGTCAGCAGGCTCTTCGATTAGAGGCAGGGTGTAGGGGATAGGGAGTAGGGAGCAGAAAACGGCGGCTTGTTGTGCGCTGTTCAACCAAGTTTGCATTAGCGGCTTGGAATAACCAAGTAGCAAAGGGAGCGAGGCTCAACCTCGTGCCCGAAAGGAAAAGAAGATCATGGCAGCAACAACAAACACTGAAGCAATCGTCGCAACCGTCCGCGAGGGCAAATTCAACAAGAATGCCGCTCGCCGGGTTCGCGTTGCAGGCAAGATTCCCGCCGTTGTTTACGGTGCGGGCAAGGACGCGGTTGCTGTTACGGTTGACCCCCGCGCGATCACACGGATTCTGCACTCCGAGTCTGGCCACAACACGATCTTCGACCTGAACGTCGAGGGTACGGGCGTTGTGAAGGCCATGATCGTGGACTGGCAGAATGAGCCGATCAAGGGCAAGCTGCTGCACATCGACCTGAAGCGGATTGCGATGGACAAAACGATGCGCGTATCGGTACCGATTCAGCTGATTGGTATCCCAACGGGCGTGAAGAACCAGGGCGGCATTCTGGAGCACGTGATGCGTGAAGTTGAAATTGAGTGCTTGCCCGGCGATATTCCGAGCCACCTTGACGTCGACGTTACGGGTCTTGAGCTGCATGGATTGATCCATGTGTCGGACCTGCCGCACTCGGGCAGCATCAAGTTCCTCGCTGAAGAGAATGCGACTGTGGCTCACGTCACGATCATCAAGGAAGAGGTTCCGGCGGAGACGCTGGAGGCTGCACCGGCTGAGCCTGAAGTTGCCAAGAAGGGCAAGACGGAGACTGCGGAAGCAGCACCTGCGGCCGATGCCAAGGGCGGCAAGAAGTAAAGAACAGGGTGTAGGGATAGGGGGTAGGGAGTAGAAGACAACTCTCTACACTTCGTTTGGAGTGGTGGCGTGAAGCTGATTGTCGGACTTGGAAATCCTGGGATCGAATATCAGTTCACGCCACATAACGCCGGGTTTCTGGCGGTGGATCGGATCGCAGAAGACTGCGGTGTGGCCGTCACGAATCGGCGAGGCAGGGCTCTTACGGCCAGGGTACGGCTTGCGGGACAGGATGTTCTGCTGGCCAAGCCTGAGACCTTCATGAATCTGAGCGGGCTTTCGGTGGCCGCGCTGGTTCGTGAGCTTGAGATTGAGAACGTCTCGGAGGATGTGATCGTCCTCTATGACGAGTTGGCGTTTCCGCTGGGCACGATTCGGATTCGGGAGCGTGGATCGGCGAATGGGCATAACGGAGTAAAGTCGATCTCCGGTGTGCTTGGGACGGAAGAATGGATTCGCATCCGCATTGGAGTGGGCAAGCCTGCTCTGTCGGATGGAAGAGAGATTAAGGCAGGCGGCAGGGACTATCTGCTGACGCCGATGCGCAAGCAAGAGCTTGCGGTGCTGGATGAGGTGCTCGACCGCGTGGAAGATGCAGTCGAGATGGTGCTGACGCAAGGTGTCGGCGCCGCGATGAATGAGTTCAACCGTCGGGCGACGGATTCTGAAAAGGATTCGGACGAGCCGAAGGAGAAGTAGGCAGTACAACGCAGTAGATTCCAGACCGGATTGGCAGAACAGACGCCAGCACGGTGCGAAGCAGAACTTCGCAGAAAGAAGTAAACGAATGAATCGCACTTACGAAATCATGTTCATCGTCCGGCCGGACGTTGAAGAAGCCGACCTCGACAAGCTGATTGAAGGTTTTTCGGCCAATGTCACCAATGGTGGCGGCGAGATCAAGAGCGTAGAGAAGATGGGCCGCCGCCGGTTGGCTTACACGGTCCGCAAGTTCAATGACGGCTTCTATGTGCTGCTGACGATCGTTGCCGCTGGCTCGCTGATCACTGAGATCGAGCGCCGTCTGCGCGTGTCGGAGCAGGTGATCAAGTTCATCACCGTGCGCATGGACGAAGAAGAGAAGCGTCTGGCGAAGGTGAAGGCGATCCGCGACACCAAGGTGAAGCGCTCCGCTATGCCTGCTGCTGCTCCGGCCCAGGTTGCTGAGGCTCCGGTTGCTGAAGTGGCCGATGTTGTCGCTGCTGAAGCGCCTGCCGCTGATGCTGCTGCCGTCTAACGAAGCTTCGCACTGAAAGATTGGCGATGCCGCACTTGCTGTATCGCATAACGCACTACGATCCGCCGTATACCGCTTCCGTTCGATCCTGCGGGATGGAATGTTCAGAGACACCACAGCGTGTCTGGAGCGGCGAAGGCACAACGTACCTGAGAGGAAATACACATGGCTGACGAAACGACCAGCACGCACTCCACTGAGCACTCATCCGCACCACGCCCCAGCGGTCCGGGCGCACCGCGCACTCCACGCCCGACCGGCGGTCCCGGCGGCGGTCCTGGCGGACGGAAGTTCTTCCGCCGCAAGAAGGTCTGCAAGTTCTGCACGGAGAAGATCGACGCGATCTCTTACCGCGATGTCCGTCTGCTGCAGGGCTTCGTTGCTGAGCGCGGCAAGATTGTTCCTCGCCGCCTGACGGGTGTCTGCACCCGGCACCAGCGCCGCCTTAGCCTGGCCATCAAGCAGTCGCGCAACATCGCCCTGCTTGCCTTTGCCGCGCGCTTCTAACTTACGAGACACGAAATCGGAGAAATGCAATGGAAGTTATTCTGAAGGAAGACGTAAATAAGCTCGGGCATCGCGGCGATGTTGTGAAGGTCGCCGACGGTTACGGGCGCAACTACCTGCTGCCGGGCAAGCTCGCCATTGAGGCGACTGCGGCTAACAAGGCTGTGATCGATCAGATGAAGGCATCGGCTGTGCGCAAGTCGGCCAAGGAGAAGACCGAGTCCGAGCAGTTGGCCACGCAACTCTCCGCGGTTGAGCTGGTGTTCGAGCGCAAGGTTGGCGAGCACGATCACCTGTTCGGTTCGGTCACGTCGGGCGACATCGCTCACGCGCTCGAGGCGAAGGGCTTTACGGTCGATCGGCGCAAGATCTCGCTTGAGGATCCGCTGAAGACGATCGGCGAGTACCACGTTCCCGTAAAGCTGCACCGCGAGGTGACCAGCCACGTGAAGGTGACGGTCAAGGGCGATCAGCCTGAGGCCGAGGCTGTTGCCGCTGCCGAGTAATTTGTAACGAACTAAGATACAGACGCATCCGTCTCCGCGAGTTGTCTTCGTGGGACGGATGCGTTTTATTTTTGCCTTGAGCTCTGAATCTGGCGGTAGCCGCGGAGCAGGATGATTACGCCGATGAGGTTCAGGAGCGGCGGCGGGAGCAGGAGCATCCAGCCGATGGGTGTGAGCGATGGGACGGCGAGGATGTAGGAGATGTCGGTGAAGAGGTCGGAGAAACGGATTCCGGCGGTGATGGGGAGCCAGATGGGTTGCTTGCGCCACCGCCAGAGGGTGATGGCCTGAGCGAGGGCGAATGCCGCCCATTGGCCTGCAGAGCGGCGGAGGAATGCGATCTCAAGGCCTGCGGGGACGGAGGCGTGGAAGACTTTGAACCAGAGGGCGGGGGCGAACCAAGCCATCAAAAAGAGAAATGTGTCTTCCAGTGTGGCTGCCCACAGGAAGATGAGGATGAGGATTCGGAGTCGTCGCTCGATCACGGGCACTTCCATGGTCTGTCATTTTTTGGGGACGGAACCAAGTGCATGCAAGGGCCGATTTTGGGTGAATTGTATCCCGGCTTGAAACTGATCCGCCAGAGCATTCCTCGGCAGCGCAGAACGCGAGGCGCCTCAAGCAAAATACAGGGATTCTTCCCCTTCCCCTTCGACAAGCTCAGGGTCAGGGTCAGAATGACGATTCAAATGTCCTGCAGCGTTGGGAGTGCTTTGGCTTACTCGTACTTGAGGGTCTGGACGGGGTCGAGGCGGGCTGCACGGTTGGCGGGAAGCGTTCCGAAGAGTACGCCGACGAGGACTGAAGTCGATAGCGAGATGACGGCGGACCACGCCGAGATGGGGATTTTGAAGGGCGTCAGGAAGCTGACCGACATGGGAATTGCGAGACCGATGAGCGTGCCGATTATGCCTCCGCTGAGCGAGAGAAAGACGGCTTCGGTGAGGAACTGCAGGCGAATCTCGCGACTGGTAGCGCCGAGAGCCTTGCGGATGCCGATCTCCTTGATGCGGGATTGTACGTTGGCAAGCATGCTGTTCATGATGCCGACTCCGCTAACGACCAGGGTGATGGCGGCGGCTAACGTCAGGACAATGGTCAGCATATTGGCTATCTGCGACATTACATTGAGAACCTGCGTGAGGTTGAAGGCAGTGTAGACGGAGGTGGCGCGGTGGCGGCTCTTGATGATGTTGAGGATCTCTTCGGACGCTGCCGGGACAAGAGCGGGATCCTTCATGGTGAAGAAGATCTGCTTTACTGTGTCGGTTCCGGTGAAATAGCGGGCGACCTGATAGGGGATCAGGATGGTCTGGTCGCTGATTTCAGACTGCCCGAAGGTTTCGACGCTCTCTTTGAAGACGCCGATTACGACAAATGGAATGCCGCTTACTGTGATGGTGTGACCAATGGCAGCGTCGGGACTGCTAAAGAGCGCTTTGGCGAAAGACGCGACGATGACGGCTACCTTGGTGTGAGCGATGGCGTCCTGATCGTCAAAGAAGCGGCCAGCAACGACGGCGAGGTTGCGGACCTGCTTGTACTCCGGGGCGACGCCGAGCAACATGGTGTCCTTGACGATGCCGCCGGGGAAGGTGATGCGGTCGTGGAACTCAAGCATAGGTGACGCATACGTGATGCCGGGGACCTGCTCAACGACCTGATTCATATCCTCGCGCGTCATGTAGTCGGGGGTAATGGTGTTGTCCGGACCTGCCGTTGTGCCACCGTCATACTGCATCTCGATCATATTGGGGCCGATGCTCGAGATGAGATTGAGCGCGTACTGTTTGCCGGTGAGGCCTAGAGTGGTGACGAGGATGATCGACGCGGAACCGATGATCATGCCCAGCATGGTAAGGAGAAAGCGAACCTTGCTGGCCTTGAAGCTGTCGACGGCCAGACTCACGACCTCGCTGAACATCATGGTCGAGCGCGCGCTGGCCAGCGTACGGTCGAATGAGCTCAGCTTCGGGAGTTGTGCGGTCGCCATCTATTGAATATTAGACGCCTTTTCGTATCGCAGCGGTTCGGGGTTTCCTGCTAAATCGCGGAGGCGGCTCTTATCAGTCTACGCGGCAGATGAGGCATTTGAGGTAGCTGGTCTCCGGCAAGGTCAGGACGGCTGGGTGATCGGGGGCTGCGCCGCGAGTTTCCAGGAGCTGCACGCGTTGCGCGGCGTCGGAGGCCGCAGCTGCAACTACTTCGGTGAAGTCTGCCAAGGAGATGTGGTGCGAGCAGGAGCAGGTCACGAGAGTTCCGCCGGGGCGGAGGAGCTTCATGGCTCGGAGGTTGAGTTCTTTGTAGCCACGCAAGGCGCCCTCGGCTGCGCGCTTGGATTTGGCGAAGGCGGGTGGATCGAGAACGATAGTGTCGAACTGCTGGTCGGTGGCTTCGTATTCGCGGAGGAGTTCGAAGGCGTCGGCTTCGATCCAGTCGACCTGTGCGCGGAGGGTGGGGTTTAGTTCGAGGTTGCGGTCTGCGACGACGAGCGCGGTGCGGCTGGCATCGACGCCAGTGACGCGCTCGCAGTGCTGGGCGAGGTGGAGGGCGAATCCTCCCTGGTAGGTACAGATGTCGAGCGCGGTTCCGTGTGCGTATCGGGCTGCGGCAGCGTAGTTGAGGCGCTGGTCGAGGAAGGCCCCGGTCTTCTGTCCTGCGCTGGCGTCGTAGTGGAAGTGCAGGCCGTTGATGGTGAAGATGGTAGTCAGTTGTGGTGCTTCGGGGTTGTTGGAGTACAGGGGGGCGGATGGGGCTGGGGCCAGTTGCTCCAGTTCGCGGATCTTTGGATCGGGACGCTCGACGATGGTGGCCGGTTGCAGCTGTTCGCGAAAGACTTCGGCCAGTGTGTGGCGGACGTCGTCCTGCGCTGTGCCTTGCGCTAATAGCTGGAGGATGATGAGGTCGTTGTATCGGTCGGCCACGATTCCGGGGAGGTTGTCGGCTTCGGAGAAGATCAGGCGACAGGAGTTGTCGGTTGGGGACGATGGTGCGAGTTCTTCACGTAAGGCGAGGGCAGCGAGGGCGCGTTCTCGGAGTTGCTTGAGGTAGACGGATCGCGTGAGAGGCGTGTCGGTGGAGACCATCCGCAGCATGATCTGCGAGGCTGAGCTGTAGAGGGCTGTGCCGAGGGGGATTCCGCGGCTGTCGGCTACGGTGACGAGCGCGCCGGGAGGGATCTCGGGCCTGTCTGAGTGGGGAATCAGCGAGGCGACGTCGGAGCTGTAGACCCAGAGATGGCCTGCACGGAGACGGTCCGCGGCGCGCCGGGTGACAATGGCTGCCGGTCCGTGCGGCTGGCCTGGGACTAATTGTGGGCCACGACTCTGTACCTCTTTGAGCATGGTTAATCGTCGCACAAACGAAGATTGCGTGTGCGAGATGAGGTGATCTGAGGAGAGCTATGGACGCTGATTCAGGGCGTTGTTCTGGATCGCAATGGAGACAGGCGTTACGACAGGGGCTGCTGCGCCGACGATCTTGGTGATGGTGCCCTGCCCGGCTATCTGCGAACCGAGGTTGGCGACCCAGACATTGCCTGATCTATCGAGTGCCAGACGGAATGGATTGGTCAGTACGGAGCTGCCGTAGCCTGTTCCGCCGGACTGTGGCCTGCCGTTGCTGAGGAACTCCGAGACGGTGCTGCTGCCGGAGTTGACGAGCCAGACGTTGCCGAGGCCGTCGACCGCCATGTCGATGGGTGCGTTGAGGCCAGCGCCGTAGTAGGGGCTTCCTGCGACGGGGTCGCCGAAGCTGGTGAGACGACTGAGGCTGCTGCCGAGGCGATTGGCGATCCATGCGCCGCCCGCGGAGTCGATGGCTACGGCGAAGGGGCCATTGATGCCGCCTCCGGTGTAGGGCGAGCCGGGAATGGGAACGCCAGAGTTGCTGAGTACGGTGATGGCGTTGCCGCCGGTGTCAGCGAGCCACGCGTTGCCGGAGGTGTCGAGCGCGAGGGCGGCAGGGGTGCTTACGCCACCGGTGCTGAAGCCGGTGCTGGGAGAGAGAGACGCGCCGTTCGCGCTGAGCTTGCTGACGGTTGGTCCGGAGTTGGAGACCCAGACGTTGCCCAGGCCGTCGAAGGCGAGGAGATTGGGGCCCTGGATTCCTGCGCCGCTGAAGGGGTTGAGTGTGGCACGGACTCCGGCACTGTTGAGTTCGGTGACGCTGGAGGTGAGGCTGTTGGTGAGCCAGGGGTCGTCGTAGGGATCGATCGCGAGGCGGGCGAAGGCTCCTCCGGTTTGCGGGAAGGTGGAGGTGATGCCGGATGTGCTGTTGAGGACGCTGACGGTGCTGGCGTTGCCGGTGGTGCTGAGGACCCAGGCGTTGCCCTGAGAGTCGATGGCTAGATCGCCGGGCGTGCTGAAGGAGCTCGACGTGTAGTTGATGGCGAGGGTCCAGTCGCCGGGAGAGGATGTCAGCGTGGGCTGATAAGGGCCGTTCGCAACGAGGGTGCTGAAGATGGAGCCTACGCTGTGGCTGGGATTGCGAGCGATATCGAGCGCTGCGGCGATGGTATCGCTGGGTGTCGTGCCGCCGGTGGGAGTCGCGGCTGCGAAGAGGCGTCCGCAGGGATCGGTGAGCGCGGTGCTTCCGTTGGAGTTGACGCAGGAGGAGAGGATGTCACCCAGCGTGTTGATAGTTCCGGAGGGGATGTTAGCTACTGTGGGCGCTGTGCCCGGGGAGCGTCCGGTGTAGACGGAGACCAGGCTCTGCGCGGTGGCGAAGGCGTTCAGCAAGCCTTGCACGTTTCCGGGACTGGTGCCGATGTGCGCGGAGTCGACCATGAACGGGGCGAGCGACCAGACGGCTGCGACCGTCGTCAGCTCACTGATGTTGAAGAAGCCGGAAGCGAGGTTGCCGCAAGGGCCGAGCAAACCCATGAGCGCGAGCGCGTTGTTGTTGGTGCCTGCAGCCAATCCGGGATTGCCGCCAGTGACTACGAGGTAGATTGGGGTTGAGGCGGAGGGGCAGGTGTAGGCTCCGGCGAAGGAGAAGCCTCCGCTGGAGTTGCTTGTGACGGTGCGGGTAAGCAGGGGCGTTGCGGCTGTGCCGTATCCGTTGGTGCTTGGCGCGTAGATCTGGATGTTAGCGTTGGCTACGGGCTGACTGCCGCCGTAGATCTGGCCCGCGAATGCCTGGCCCGTGACTGGCGTCGATATTGAGGGGGAGGCGCCGCAGCCGGCGATTCCGGTGATGATCGCCGTCGTCAACACCGCGAGGGCGGCGGAGCGTGGCCACCGATTTGGAATGTGCATGGCCGAGACTCTCCTTTGGATGCTTGTTCAGGTGTAAAGCATGCAGGAGGGTGTCTCAATGACCCTAAAGTTGCACCAGTGGCGATCGATGGATGAGTGCAAGTGGCGGGCCGTTCTGGCGAGGCCTTCTGTTAGGAGAACCTTAGAATGGGAAGATGGGAAGTGGCGCGCAGAAGGTTGATGTTGCTGTGCTGGGTGCGGGCGCAGCGGGAATGATGTGTGCGCTGGAGGCTGGTAAGCGCGGCAGGCGTGTTGTGGTGTTCGATCATGCGAAGAAGATTGGGAAGAAGATCCTGATCTCGGGCGGTGGGCGCTGCAACTTCACCAACATTCATGCGCGGGCGGAGAACTTTCTCTCGGAGAATCCTCACTTCGCCAAGTCAGCGCTGGCGAGGTTTACACCTGCGGACATCATTGCCTTGATTGAGAAGCATGGGATTCGCTATCACGAGAAGACGCTGGGGCAGCTCTTTTGTGATCGCTCGGCGATGGATGTGGTGACAATGCTGGAGCGGGAGTGTGCCGAGGTTGGGGTTCGGGTGCGGGTTGGGGTTCGGATTTTGTCGGTGGTGCGGGATGGGGATTTTCGGGTGGAGACTACGGAGGGAGTATTTCGCGCGGAGTCGGTGGTGATTGCTACGGGTGGGCTTTCGATTCCGAAGATGGGGGCCACTGGGTTTGGGTATGGCGTTGCCGAGCAGTTTGGGTTGCGGATTGTCGAGTGTCGGCCGGGGTTGGTTCCGCTGGTCTTCAGTGAGGCGGACCGGGAGCGGTGGTGCGATCTTTCGGGCGTCTCGACTGAGGTGGTGGCTTCGGCCGGGGAGGAGAAGCGGCGAGGGAGTTTTCGGGAGAAGATGCTGGTGACGCATCGTGGGTTGAGCGGGCCAGCGATTTTGCAGGTCTCGTCGTACTGGCGTCCGGGTGAGGCGGTTGAGATAGATATGGCTCCGGGGGCTTCGGTGACGGGGCCGTTGTTGGAGCGGAATGCTCGGCGGGATGCCGGCGCGGCGGTGCAGGCTTTGCGGGCGGTTCTGCCGGGGCGGATGGCGGAGCGATGGGTTGCTTTGAATGAACCTGCGGATTGGACGAATAACTCGTTGGCCGCGATGGAGCGGGGGGTGCATGCTTGGCGGGTGACTCCGGCGGGGACCGAGGGGTATGCCAAGGCTGAGGTGACGGCTGGGGGTGTGGACACGGCTGAGCTGGATGCGAAGACGATGCAGAGCCGCAGGGTTCCGGGGCTGTACTTCATCGGCGAGGTGGTGGATGTGACGGGGTGGCTGGGGGGGTATAACTTCCAGTGGGCATGGGCGTCTGGGTTCAGTGCGGGGCAGGTTGTTTGAGGTACCCCCTCCCCCCTACGAAAAACCATAAAGTACTGATTGCAAATTAGATAGGTCTGGACCTCCGGTCCAAAGTTCTCATTTTTGCGCGGATTTGGTTTGTAAAGTATTCATAATTTGTGGTTTATGGATAAAACATGAAGGCCCCGGGATTGCTCCCGAGGCCTTTTTTGTTTTTTAGTTTAGCTCTATTTCTATTGTAGCGAATCGAAAGGGGTAAACATGCCAACTATATCTTATTTTGAATCAGTTGTTTACCTGGGTTAGAGGCTTGACAGGATTTTCCGGGGTTTGTTGCCGGGGATGGGAGACGGTTCGCGCTTCCTCGTGGGCACACAGTTCGTTGACTCTTTTTGTCCTTTGCTTGCGGTTGGACGATTAGTCAGCAGGAGGAGTCATGATGGTTCGGAGAGCTGGGGTAGTGTTTTTGGGTGTTGCGCTTGGGGTGTCGGTTGGGGGCGGTGTGGCTTTGGGGGAGGCGTTCGATGCGCCTAAGAAGGATGCGCCCACGACCACTAGTAAGACGAACGATAAGACCAGCGCGAAGAGGCCCTGCGGGTGGCGCGAAAACTGACACTAAAACTGATACAAAAAAAGACTCTAAACCTCCAGCCGCCAAATAAGGCGGGTTGTGGAGACTGGGCCTTGTACTTTACTGGGCTTGTACCTCACTGCACGATGAGGGTGAGGTCGATGGTGCGGGTGAGGCCGGCGCTGGTGGCTGAGGCGACGATGGTGTAGGTTCCGGCGGGCGTTGTTGTTTGGCTGGGCTGGGTGGGATCGGAGTTGCCGGAGCCGGGAATGCGTCGGCCTGCTCCGCAACCTGAGGTGGCGAGAAGGCTGCTGAGGACGAGGGCGCAGATCAGGCTTGGGTAGTGGCGGTGTTTGCGCAGGGCGAGCAGGGTGGTTGGGACGAACAGGGCTAACCAGAAGGTGGGGTTTTGATGCGGGGCGGTCTGTGAGGTTGTGGATACGCCGGTCAGGATGGTGACGGAGATTGTCTTTGGGGCGTCGAGGGTGGTGGTGGATGGGTTGACCGTGCAGGTGGAGTTGGCCGGGGCTCCGGTGCAGGTGAAGGTGGCGGTTTGGGTGGTGGGGTCGTTGGTGGCGGGGCTGAGGAGGAGGGGGAAGACGGCGTTTTGGCCGCTCTGCGTGGTGACGGTGGTGTTGCCGTCGGGGGTGAGGGCGAAGTCGACTCCGGTGCCGGTGAGCGGGAGGGTGTGGGGAGAGGTGGGTGAGTTGTCGGTGAGGGTGAGGGTGCCGGTGCGTGGGCCTCCGGCGGTGGGGGTGAAGGCGAGTTGCAGGGTGCAGGCGGCAGCTACGGCGAGGGTGGCCGGGCAGGTGCTGGTTCCGGGGACGATGACGAAGTCGCCGGTGACGGTGGTGGTGTTGATGACGAGGGGTTGGCCTCCGTTGTTGGTGAGGGTGACGATGGGGGAGAGGGCGGTGATGCCGAGGCCGGTGGCAGGGAACGTGATCCCGTAGGTGGGTGAGAGGGAGACGCCGGGTGGGGCTACTCCGGTGCCGGTGAGCGGGATGGTTTGGGTGCGGTATTGGTCGGAGACGGTGAGGGTGCCGGTGGCGGGGCCGACGGTGGTGGGCTGGAAGGTGACGCTGATGGCGCAGGAAGAATGCGGGTTGAGGGAGTTGCCGCAGGCGTTGACTACGCTGAAGTCGCCGGTGGTGATTTGGGCGGCGATGAGGGTGAGGGCAACGTCGCCGGAATTTGTCACTGTGATTGTTTGTGGGGTGCTGGCGGTGGTGAGTTGCTGCGGGACAAAGGTGAGGGCGAGCGGTGAGAGGGCGTCGGTGGCGGGGGCGGTCCCGGTGCCGGTGAGCGAGGCGGTCTGGGTGCCTGCGTCGTCGATGAGGTTGAAGGTTCCAGTACGAGTGCCGGAGGCGGTGGGTGTGAAGGTGATGGAGACGGTGCATCCGGTGCTGGAGGCGACGGTGGAGGTGCAGGTGTTGATGGTGATTGCGAAGTCGCCTGTGATAGTCGGGGTTTTGAGGGTTATGGGAGTTGTGCTGGTATTGGAGATGGTGATGTTTTGTGCGGCGGTTGTGGCGTTGATGGTTGTTGCGGGGAAGGTGAGGGTAAGTGGCGTGAGGACGATGGGTGCGGCGGGGGTTCCGGTGCCGGAGAGGTCTGCGGTCGCCTGGCCTCCGGCGACGTTGCCGTAGATGGTGAGGGTTCCGGGGAGGGTACCAGTGGCGGTGGGAGCGAAGGTGATCTGGATGGCGCAGGTGGCGTTGATGGCGATGGGCGTGGTGGTGCAGGTGTTGGTAGGGGTGAAGTCTCCGGTAGTTGTGATCTGGGTGACGGTGAGGGGGGCTCTGCCGGAATTTGTCACCGTGATGGTTTGTGGGGTGCTGGCGGTGGCTACCGGTTGTGACGCGAAGATAAGTGCGGTGGGGTTGAGGGTGATGGCGGGTTGGGTGGCGGTGGCGGCGGTGAGGAGGGGGAGCTGCCAGATGCCGCGGCCGTAGGTGGCGGCGCGGAGTTCGCCGATGCGGCCGTCGCCGGTGGGAAGGGTTGCGGAGGCGGCGAGCGCGATGACGGGGGCGTTGGGGAGTGCGGTGCCGTAGATGCTCCAGCAGTTGGTGGTGGGGCAGGTGGCGACCTGGGTAGTGACGTAGACGCCGGTGTCGAGTGCGACGTAGAGGGTGTTGGCGTCGTTGGGGTCGATGACGACGCTGTTGGCGGGGGCGTTGGGGAGGTTGCTGCTGATGTTGGTCCAGCTGGCTCCGCCGTTGGTGGAGCGATAGAGATGCGCTGCGTTGATGCCGTTTCCGGCGAAGCCCATGATGGTAGCGTAGATGGTTTTTCCGGTGGCGTCGTGGGGGTCGGCGGCGAGGGAGGAGATGTCGAAGTTGCCGGGGTTGAAGATGCCTCCGACGACATTTGTAACGGTAGAGGTGGCAATATCGGTCCAGGCGGTGGTGTTGGTTGCGGTGGCGGCGCTGGTGGTGGTGAAGATGTGGCCGCCGAGGGTGAGGCCGCCGTCGAGGCTACCGGCTAGTCCGGCGTAGAGGATGGGGGAGCCGGAGTTTTGTGCGGAGGTGGATGTTGCTGCGGGGCCGGCGGCGGCGAGGGATCGAACTGCGGGGTTGGTGGCGGTGCAGGCGGTGGACTGGGTGCCTCCAAGCATCTTGCTGATGGCGTTGGAGGAGGACCATGAGGGGCCGGTGGCGGCTGGGCCTCGCCAGATCCGGCAGGTGCCGATGACAACGTTGGAGGTTAGGGCGGAGTCGAGGAGCCAGGGGGCGTCGGTGAGAGACGTGTCGTCGGAGGTTTGGGTGGGGCCGATGGTGGGGACACCGGTGAAGTTGGCGGCGGTGCAGGCGGAGCCGAGGGCGCATTGGCGGATGCTGACTCCGGCTGCTGTGGAGACGTACCAGAGCCCTGGGTTGGCGGGGTCGATGGCTACTGTGCCTCCCTCGCCTGCCGAGAGTTGCGACCATGCTCCGGGTGTCGCGGCGGAGGTTGCGGCGGTGCCGTTTGCGCCGAGGCCTGCAAGGAGGGTCGCAGGGTCGGTGGGGTGCTGGGCGAAGCTGATGATCTCGGCGAGGGAGCCGAGGCCGGAGTTGAGGTTTTGGAAGTGAGTGGCGTCGTCGGGGGAGCAGGGGGTGGATTGCTGGTTGACGCCGTCGAGGGAGCGCCAGAGGCCTCCGTCGTTGCCCAGGTAGAGGAGGGGCTGGGTGGGTGTAGCCAGTGTGGCGATGGCGTGTTGCGCGGGTGCGACTTGGGCCGGGGCGGCGCATCCGTTGAGGGCGTTGGTGGTGTTGCGGAGAGCGCATCCGGCCGCTAGTGAGCAGCGGTAGAGGTCGATGGTGCCGGCGTAGAGGAAGGTGTCGGTACCTGCGGGGGCTGCGGCGAGGGTCAGGTTGTAGTCGGCCTGGGGAATGGTGGCGTTGCCGTTGCCGGTCTCGAGTGGGGTGGATGATAGGCGGGTGGCGAAGGTGATGGCGTTGGTGCAGGTGGTCCCGGAGAGAGAGCACTGATCCTGCCAGAGGCCCTGGTCGGTGTTGGTGCGGTCTGCGGTGAGGGCGAAGGTGTCGCCGGTGACGGGCTGGACGGCGAGGGCTCCGCGAAAGATGGGGCAGGCTAGGCTGCCGGTTGTGCCGGGGCTGGTGGGGCAGGCGGTGGTGGTGAGGGCGGTTCCGGGCTGGTGGGTGAGACGCGTCCAGGTGATGCCGTCGGCGGACTCGTAGTAGCCGTGGTAGCGGATGGCGGCGTAGAAGCGCTGGCGGATGGGGTTCCAGATGACTGAGGTGGCGGCGTTGCCTCCGGCGTTGAGGCCGCTGGGTTCGGGGTCTTGTACGGTCTGGGTGCCGTCCATGATGGTGGACATCTGCCAGGTGACGCCGGAGTCGGTGGAGTAGTAGAGGCCCATGACGCTGTTGGTGAGGTCGGGAGCGTTGACGAGGGTGCCTTCGGCCGCTTGTGAGACGGCGCCGACCGCGAGGTTGGGTGTGGTGGTGCTCCATGCGAAGGCGGAGAAGCCGAGGCCGAGGAAGGAGTGGTTGCCCGTGGCGCCGTCCTGCGAGCTTTGGATGAGGGTCCAGGTGAGGCCGCCGTCGGTGGAGCGCAGGATGCCGTCGCCGTAGAAGGAGTCGGTGGCGTCGTTGGGGTCTCCTGTGCCGGCGAGGATGACGCCGGAGTTGACGCTGATGGCTCCTATGCTGAGAGAGGGGATTGCCGCGCTGCGGGCGTTGGCACTGAAGACGGGGAGGGTGTCGGTGAGTGGGGTGAAGGTTACGCCTATGGCTGGGCCTGCGGCGTTGGTGGACTTCCAGACGCCTCCGCCGGTGGTGCCGAGGTAGACGGTGTTGCCTGTTGGATCGGCTGGGTCGATGGCGATGGCGGTGATCCGGCCGGTGACGTTTCCGTAGGCCGCGGTGGCGATCTGATTTGGGCCAAGCGGTTGCCAGGTGGCGCTGAGGCTGGTGGCGCGGGGTTGGGCGGCTTGCTGGAGGAGCGCGCGGGCTTGTTGTTGGCGTGCGGCGTCCATGGCTTGCGCGGCGGAGGTGTTGCCGAGGGCTCGGCCAGCTAGAAAACGACGGGCACGGAGAGTGTGGGCTGCGGGTGCGGAGGATGGCTGGGTTTCTAGTGTAGTGGCTGGGGTCGCCAGTGGAATGGACTGGGCTTGCGAAGAGACGACGATGGAGAGCAGGAGGACGAGGCGTGCGGTCCGGCTCAGGCGGAGAGGTCGTGGAGGCGCGGGTTGAGGAGAAGCGAACAGGCCCATAGCGCGAGATCACAATATTGCAGACATCAGGATTCGCTGATGCAATCCGATGTCCAATGAGTCAACGCTAGAGCTGGTCAAAAATTAGGGACACTTCCAGAAAACGATGAGAGTGTTCTCAGAAATTTCGGGACTCTCTTAGCGGCGCACGATCTTGGTGAATCGATTGTGCGTGTTTTCGAATCTACCATCGGGTGCGACTGTGCCACAATGTCGCCGTAGTTGTATGTACCTAGAATTGCAGCGTGGCTTGCTGGGGTAGCAGGCCCATCTGCTCGATATAGCGTTTGGAGTCGAACTTCTTTCCGGTGGAGGCGCCGGACATGTAGCGGATCTTGCCGAATATTGGGCGCTCTCCCCAGGCGCGGTCGAACTTGCCCAGGAGGGCCCAGGCGATTCCGGCGTATCCGTTGGGGTCGCGGCCGTCGAGAAAATATTTGTCGTTGAGGTGGATGCAGTACTTCATTGCAGTGGCAATATCGGGCGTCCACTCGAGGATCTTCTTGGCCCAGTACATGCGGATGTAGTTGTGCATCCAGCCGTGGCGGAGCATCTGGAGCTGGCCTGCGTTCCAGAGGGGGTCGTGCGTGTCAGCGGTCTCGAGTTGACGGAGCGTGTAGAGGTGTTCGCGCTCGTCGCGCGCGTGTTCGGCGATGGTCTGCTTTGCCCAGGCTTCGGCGCAGGCGGGTGAGTCGTAGTTGGGGGTGTAGCGGATGAAGTTGATGGCTAGTTCGCGCCAGACGATCAGCTCGTTGAAGTAGCTGTCTCGGGCGGGGCGAAGTTTGGGATTGGACTCGGCTGCGGCTTCGACTGCGAGCGCGATGGTGATGGGGCCGATGTGGCCGAAGTGAAGATAGGGCGAGAGGCAGGAGGTGCCGTCGGTCTCGGGGTGGTTGCGGGTGTCATCGTAGGTGGCGAGCAGCATGGTGGTGAAGTGGTGCAGGCGTTTCAGCGCGACGTGCGTGCCTCCCTGCCAGGCTTCTACGGGGGCGACGCTGCGGTCGAGTTCCTTCCAGTCGCGGGTGATGTCCTCGTGTACTGAATCGGAGTGGAAGCTGCGAGGGCGCTTCCACTCGTGGTTTGCGCGTGGGTTCTCGTAGGGATGGAGGTGGTCGGGGAGGAGACGGTACAGGCGTGGGCGGATGGTGTAGGCACCGTACTGGGCCTTCTCGATGAGCTTTGAGGGGATGACTACGTCAGCGTCTACGGTCCAGAACGGAATGGAGATGCGGGAGGCGAGTTGCTTGCGCCACTGCTCGGGCATGCGCATGGGGTTCTCGTCGCCGATGAGGAAAGCAGCGCGGACGTCGGCGAGGAGTTGCTCGTGCGACTCGGCAGGAGAGCGGCGCATGAGGAAAGTGATGTTTCTGCGCTCAAGGTCGTGTTCGATGTCGGCGAGGCCCTGGTTGAGGAAAGTGTAGTGGCGAAGGTTGGCGTGCTGGAAGTTCGAGATGGCGGCGAAGTAGACTACCAGCGGCAGCTCCAGCAGATTCGCTACTGTGACGGCGATGTCGACGGCGTGGTTATCGATGCCGCGCTGGGCGCGTTGCATCCAGTAGACGACGCATTTGCCTTTTGGGTCGGGTGGGCCGTCGCGCCGTATGGTGATGCGCGGGTCGTCGGCGAGTGCGCGAAGCTCTTGCGGTATCTGGGACTGCGATTGAGGCATACGTGCAGTGTACGGAGGATGTTTCGGTGAGTTTTATAGCAACAAAAATGCGGCCCGGAGGCCGCACTCTTGTGAAACTGAAGATGCGATTACCAGAGGCCCCACGCGCGGCTCATGTAGTCGCTGAGGGTCATGATGATTAGAACGAGGAACGTGAAGAAGCCAGCCGCGACGGTCATCTTGATCAGCTTCGACTGAAAGAAGACGTGCATGAAGAAGAGGATGACGATGACGGCCTTGGTACACGCGATGGCAAGGGCCACAACCGGGTTGAAGATTCCGAGATCGACATACGCCGCGGCAACGGTGATGGCCGTGCCGATCAGCAGCGCCGCGAAGACCATCGAGTAGGTCTTGGGTGTAACGATGTGATGCTCGCCGTGCTCGGGGTTAGTCACATTCGACGCATCATGATATTCGGACATGGTCTTCTCCTTCGAGCGCGGCTACGAGCCGGGGTGTCGGTTGATGAGGTAGAGCAAGGGGAACAGGAACAACCAGACGATATCGACAAAGTGCCAATACAGGCCGAAGTTTTCGATCGGCGCGACGTAGCCTGAGGAGAAGTCGCCTCGCTGCGATCGCCGTAGGAGCCAGAATAGAAGGCCGATACCGATGATCATGTGCAGCGCGTGCATGCCGGTCATGGCGAAGTAGAGTGAGAAGAAGACCTGCGTCTTCTGGGCCATGTCGGGAGCCAGAGGCTGCTCGGTCGGCCTGCCTGTCTTGGGGTTTATTGGAGGATTGACGAACTCGGAGATGTCGAAGTTTGCGCCGGGGATGTGGTGCTTCTCCCACTTCTCGTGATACTCGACATACTTGATGCCAAGGAAGACGAGTCCCAGCAACGTGGTTAGGATCAGGAAGAGAACCAGCAGGCCCTTCTTGCGTACCTCTGCAGCCCAAACTCCCAGCGCCATGAAGAAACCTGAGCCGATGAGGACCGCAGTATTGGTTGCTCCCAGTGGAATACTGAGCTGGTTGGAGGCTGCGACGAAGGCATCGTGATACCAGTTGCGATAGAGCAGGTAGGCGAAAAACAGGCCGCCGAAGAACATGATTTCGGTCAGCAGGAAGAGCCACATGCCGAAGGTTCCGGCCTCGCGCTGCTGCTCCTCCGTCTCGAAGTGATGACGGTGCTGCGGCAGAGCGACGTGGTGGTGCTCTTCTGCGGCCGCTGTGTCGTGATTTGTTGCTACGATCGCATTATCCAACGGTCGTCACCTCTTGTTCCGTCTTGTGGGCCAGCCATTCGTAGTCATAGGCTTCATGATCCATGATGGGGATCTCGATAAAGTTTTCCGTCAGCGGCGGCGACTGAATCTGCCACTCAAGGCCGGTTGCCTGCCAGGGGTTGTTGCCGGCGATCGCGCCGTACTTGAGCGACCAGGCCAGATACAGCAGCGGCAGCATGTAGCCAACGCCGAGCACCGTCGCGCCAGCGGTCGAGAGCACGTTGAGCACCTGGAACTCCGGTGGGTAGGAGTGATAGCGCCGCGGCATGCCAAGGTAGCCGAGGATGAACTGCGGCAGGAAGGTCAGGTTGAAGCCGATGAACGTCGTCACGGCGGCCAGCTTCGAGAGCGACTCCGGATACATGCGGCCAGTCATCTTGGGCCACCAGAAGTGCACGCCGGCGAGGAACGCCATCAACATACCGCCGACCATGACGAAGTGGAAGTGCGCCACGATGAAGTAGGTCTCGGTGAGGTGGATGTCCATGCCGAGGGCGCCGAGGAAGACGCCCGTCATGCCGCCGATGGTGAACAGTCCGAGGAAGCCGAATGCGTAGAGCATCGGGGTCTCGAAGGTGATGGAGCCCTTCTGCAGGGTGAATGCCCAGTTGAAGGTCTTGATGGCGGATGGGACGGCGACGAGCATGGTCAGTAATGAGAAGACCAGCGCCGAGTAGTTCGACACGCCCATGATGAACATGTGGTGCGCCCAAACGAAGAATCCAAAGAGCGCGATGGCCACTGAGGAGAACGCGACCGCCGTGTAGCCGAAGACGCGCTTGCGGCTGAAGGTGCTGATGACCTCGGAGATTACGCCCATGCCCGGAAGAATCATGATGTAGACGGCCGGGTGGGAGTAGAACCAGAAGAGGTGCTGGAAGAGGAGCGGGTCGCCGCCCTTGGTCGGGTCGAAGACTCCGATGCCGATGGTGCGCTCGAGTACAACGAGCACAAGCGTGATGGCCAGAACCGGGGTGCCGAGCACCATGAGGATGGAGGCCGCGTAGTTCGACCATACGAACAGCGGCATGCGGAACCAGGTCATACCGGGGGCACGCATGCGGTGAATCGTAACGATGAAGTTGAGACCGGTGAAGATGGACGAGAAGCCGATGATGAAGACGCCCAGGCCTGCCGTGACTACGTGAGTGTTGAGGTAGTGGGTCGAGAGCGGAGTCGTGAAGGTCCAGCCGGTGTCGACGCCACCGAGCACCATGGCTGTCAGCGTGAAGAGGCCGCCGATCCAGTAGAGGTACCAGCTCAGCAGATTGATCTTCGGGAACGCCAGGTCCTTGGCGCCGATCATGATCGGGATCAGGAAGTTTCCTATGGTTGCAGGTACCGAGGGCACCAGGAATAGGAAGACCATGATGATGCCATGCATGGAGAAGAGCTTGTTGTACGTGTCGGACGCGACGAGGTCCGGCTGCGGCGTCAGAAGTTCAAGGCGAATAAGGCCGGCAAAGGCTCCGCCGATGAAGAAGAAAAACGTGATCGAGATGAGATACAGCATCCCGATGCGCTTGTGGTCACCGGTAAACAGCCAGCTCAACATGCCGCTCTCGGCGTTGATGTAGTTACGCTTCGGCAGCGTGGCCGTCTTTTGGTCCGGCAGATTCAGGATTGTGGAACTGGTAGCGCTCATGGTTTTACCACCCCCGGCGTTGTCGGCGCCGCTTGGTTCGACTCGGATGTGGTCAGCGTCTGCTGCACACGGTAGTTGGTTTGGAGACCCTTGATGTATTCGACCAGGTCGATCAGGCCATCTTCACTGATCTGTCCCTGGTAGGTTGGCATGATCGGCGCGTAGCCGGCTGTGATGTGTTGCGATGGGTTGAGGATCGCATCACGCAGATAGGCTTCGTTTACCAGAACTTCAGAGCCGTTGGTCAGCTTCAGCCTGGATCCGTAAACTCCAGCCAGATTTGGCCCGCGTGCTGTTGCGCTGCCGGAGTGGCAGGCGTTGCAGCCCATGCTGGCGAAGAGGCGCTCGCCGTTCTGGGCCAGCGACATGCCGCTGGTGGATTCACGTGTCCACTTCTCGTAGTCGTCGGGGCTGAGGACGGTCACTTCGCCGATCATCGCCGAGTGGTTGGTTCCGCAGTATTGCGTGCAGAAGATGTGATACGTGCCGGGTGTTGTGGCCTCGAACCAGACGGTTGAGTAGCGGCCCGGAATCACCTCGCGTTTTACGCGGAAGTCGGGGATCGAGAAGCTGTGGAAGACGTCCTGCGAGATCATGGTCAGCTGAATCGGCCGGCCGGTGGGGACGTGCAGGGCGTTGATCTCATGCTGTCCGCCTGGATGCTCCGCCTTCCACATCCACTGCTTGCCAACGACGTAGATGTTCATCGAGTTGACTGGCGGAGTATAGATGCGGAAGTACAGCAGCGCGCCCCATACGAAGACGATGAGGAAGAGCGCCAGCGGAATGATGGTCCACGTCGCCTCGAGCAGCGTCGAGCCTTCGATCTGGCACGGCCACCGGGTGCCGCTCCTTGCGGTAGCGGAGGGCGAAGCCAAAGATGAGGGTTCCGACGACGATGAGGCCGACCACCGTAATCAATAGCAGGAAGAAGTAGAGCGCGTCTGTATAGGGCGCAATGGTCGATGCCTCGCGCGGGAAGAGCGCTGAGGCGTTGAGCCACTTCACTAGAAATTGCCACAGTACTGGACTGATATGCATCGTTACCCTTTATCCATTCTCTTTCTTAGTCAAGTCGTGGTCGCGCCCGAGTTTCAAATCTCTTCGGAACATCAGGAAGATGAACCCACCCAGTCCCGCCATGGTGATCATGCCGCCAAACTGCACGACGCGCGCGACAATCAGCGAGTGCTTGTTGGTCTGCGGATCATAGTGGTAGCAGTAGGTGAGAATGTTCGCGACAGGAGAACCAATCTTGTTGCCCGACGCTTCGATCAACCCAAGCAGCATGTCCTTGGGGGAGTACTCGACGCCGAGATAGTACTGCGCAAGTTTGCCGTCGGTCGTCGCGATCTCAATCGAGCTGGCGTGGGCGAACTGCGAGAGCTTTCCGTCGGGGCCGGGAACGCGAACATAGCCGAAGCCGATTGCGTTGGTGGCCGCGTCGATTGCGGGACGCTGCCCGGTGAGGAAGTGCCAGCCGGAGGCCGTCTCCGGGCGGCCATACCGCTTCAGATAGAAGGCCTTCTTCTTCGCGGCCTGTTCAGGCGTGTCGCTCGGGTCGATGCTGATGACGATGACGTCGAAGTCCTTGCCCGGCGTCAGATGCACCATTGAGAGCGCTCCGGTCAGACCGTCCAACTCCTCTGAGCAGAGCATTGGGCAGGTGTAGTACACCAGCGAAACGATGGCGGGGTGCTTACCAAAGTAGTCCCCCAGCTTGACTGCTTTGCCGGTCTCATCGACAAATGCAGCATCGAGCGGCAGAGGCTGGTTGAGGCGCTGCACCACGCCGACGCGCTGCAATACCTGCGGAAGCTGGTCGCCCGCGTTGTCGCCGGCTTGCTTGTCGCCGTAGCTTGAGACCTGTGCGAACACAGGCGCACACAGCAGAGTGCAGCAAAGAGCCGCTGCCTGCCAACCGCCTCGTATTGTCCGCCAGTTCTTCATGTCTTTCTCTTCGAACCTTTGCTTGCGTTACCGCGTGGGAGTCAGCTCTGCGTGTGCTGCGCTCTCCGCCTTGCCGAAGTCCAGTTGCTGTTTGCGGGCTTCGATGGTATCGAGTTCGTATCCGGTGCGGGCGAATCCAGTCGTAAGGGGTGCCTGCACCTCAGGCCTTGCATCGCCCACCATGAGAGGAGTCGTGGAGGTCTGAGCAAAGACCGGCAGACCACGCTGCGCAATCAGTTCCATGGCACGCTCGATCGGTATGCGAATCGCCTGACCCTCCACTGGCGAACGGCTGTAATGATCGAGCAGAAGATCTTCGCGCGCGTGCAGGTCGGCCGTCGCCTGATTGCCGTCGTCGATATCGAGACGCGGTTCAGGGAAGGCGGTGGTCAGCCGGTTCAGCTCTTTCTGCTGCATCTCTGGATTGCTGGCCAGGTCTTCGCGCTTACCGATGGTGGGGGACTGGTGCCACTTGTCGGCTCTGCCATCGAGTGTCTGGAGCTGGCTGTTGATGACCTTGCCCATGACGTAGCAGAAGACGAAGAAGACGACGAGGAAGCCCATCAGTCCGGACAGGAAGACCACGACGCCGCCAACGTTGACGTCGGTCGTCTCGTAACCCGGCGTCTCCGAGCTACGAAGGTACTTCTTACGGTGCGGCTGATTCAGATCGTGGTCGTTAGTGGGCATGTTCGGGCTCCAAAATCTCCTCGAGGTGCGGATCGTTCACGTTGACCAGTGGGCGTGCCTTGAGCTGCGTCAGGTAGTAGGCCGTCCATACGCCGAGCACTGCAATCGGAACGGTGATGTAAGCGAGAATGCTGAAGTTCCCGATGATGCGGAAGTTCCAGTGCGCATCGGGGAAGCCAGGCTCGATAAGCCAGAACATGTCAACGCAGCGGGCAAAGATCATGAAGCACGTCAGCCAGATCATCTTCTTCTTGTTGCGCTTAAGGTCGCGCGACAGCAGCAGGCAGAACGGAATCAGCCAGTGGCAGATAAAGTTCAGCGTGCAGATGATCCACCAACCGCCACGGATGCGATTCAGATACCAGGGGATCTCTTCCGGCGAGTTGGCTGACCAGATGATCAGAAACTCGGCGAAGGTCAGGTAGATGTTCAGCATGACGAAGGCGAGCATGAACTTGCCCAGGTCGTGCTGTTCGGTCGTGCGCATGATGGTCTTGATGGGCTCATACCGCGAGAGCAGGATGACCGTGAGGACGCCGACAGCCAGCACGCCGTATCCCTGAGCGACCAGGAACTTGAGGCCCCACACCGAGGAGTACCAGGTCACATCGAGCGACATGATCCAGGAGATGCAGCCGATGGTGATCATGATCACGTAAACCAGAACGCCCGGGCCGCTGATGTTCTCAAGCTTGACGCGCCACCGGTCGAAGCTGGCCTGTGTTCCGGCGGCTGGATCGGCATCGCGGTCAAGCGACCACTTGTTGACGAAGTATGCAAACGTCAGCAGGACGAGGAAGACGAACGCACTCAGCAGCACAACGCTGGTTGGGTTCAGCATCGGACGCTTGAAGTTGAGGGCATGCGCCTGGGCCGCCGTAATGGTTCCGCTGGCCAGACCCTGGGCCGTTGCCTCCGGGGTCGTGTAGACAGCCCAGAGATACAACTTCTTCATAAAGAAGGCGATCGGCAGGAACATTGCCGCCACCAGCCACAGCGTGCGCGACATGGCCTCCAGCGGACGGCGCAGCAACAGACCCCACTTGCCACCCGAGACATGCTGCAGCATCAGGAGCCCGAGACCGCCGGCAGCGAAACCGAAGCAGGTCATGTAGCCCATCAGGTAGGCGCGGAGGATGTGATGCCTGCCCTGAGACGAGAAGGCAAAGACCAGCGACAGCAGAGCAGCGAAAGCGGCGACGACCAGCGCCTTCGTTCGCCAGGCCGAGACAATCTCCGGCGCAGCCAGCGACGCAGGCAACGTCTTCGGCCCGTGGTGGGTGTCGTGGTGCCCGTTATGTTCGTGTCCAGATGACATGCGTTTCAAGCCTTCGTTCGGAAGCTTCCGAGGTTACTGCTTCGGTGCGGTTTGTCCGGCTGGCGCAGCGGCGGCCGGCGAATTTACTGTTTTCGGCTGGGAGGCAGCAGGCGCTCCCGGGCCGGGATTTGAACTGGTCGAGCTTTGGGGCAGCACAAACGTATCGCCAGTGGGCGTGCCGTGAACGGCCGTTGCGGGCAGGGTCCATTCTCCAGCGAAGCTTGCGGGCAATCCCTCTTCTTTGGCAATGCTGCCGAGCGGCTCAACGTGACTGCCCGGAGCAACATCGGCCTCGGTCGCGTTCTGGCTTAACTGGAGCGCTCTAATGTAGGCAACTACTGCCCATCGATCGGCCGGGGTTAGTTGTGCCGAGTAGTCAGGCATCGCGCCATAGCCATTGGTAATTACATTGAAGAAGTGTCCCAGCGGAGCAGCTTGAAGACGGGCCGTGTGGAAGTTGCCCGCCGGAGCGTAGCCGCGCTGCACGATCATGCCGGCGCCGTTGCCTACGCGCGAGTGGCAGGGCGTGCAGTAGACGTTGAAGCGTTCCTGTCCGCGCTGGAGCACTTGGAAGGTTGCCGGGAAAGGCAAAGCGTTACCTTCTTTGCCGTCGATCAGGCCGGTCTGGAAGTAGCTATCCGCATGCAACTGATCACGGGCCACAGTGTTCTGCACCTGCGGGCGCGCCGAACGTCCATCCGCGAAGAAATCCGTACCGCGTTGCGGAAAGAACTTCGGCTGATCGTGCATGTCCTGGCGGCAACCGACTGTAAAGATCAGGGCGAGAGCCGCCGTGGCAAGGCCGATGCGCCGGGAGGTTTGGTTTGCTTTCGTATTAATGATCCACCTCCACCACGGAGACCGCGGAGAACTGTTCGAGGAATGCCCGCGTCTCGGTCACGGAAAACTTCGGATCGGTCGCTTCCAGGCAAAGAAAGAACTTGTCCGTCGTCGCGCCGCTACGGAAGTTCGGAGCATTGAAGACAGGATGATAGAGCTGTGGCAGGCCGTTGAGGGCGATCATGCCGAAGGCAGCTGAGAGGCCGGCGAACAGAATCGTCCACTCGTAGGCCGGAATAATAAATGCAGGCCAGGAGAACAGCGGACGTCCACCGATGTTCAGCGGATAAGCCCACACCGCAATCCACGTCTCCATCGTAAACGCAGTCGTCACGCCGATGATGCCGCCCAGCAGGCAGACCAGCGGGACCCTCGTCTTATGGAAGTGCAGCGCGGATGCGGCCTCTTCCACCGGATAGGGCGTGTAGCACTCCATGCGGCGATAGCCTGCGCTGTGGGCCGCCTCCGTCGCATGCACCAACTCACTTGGAGTATTGAACTCCGCCAGTAGACCGTAGATTCCTTCGCGCGGCGGCATTAGGCTGACTCCTCACTGACTTGTTCGGCGGTCGCGCCGCCACGGGTAATCTTGGTCTGCGGCAGCATCATCCGGATCTCGGACATCGGGATCATCGGGAGGAAGCGCACGAAGAGGAAGAACAGGAAGGTGAACAGGCCAAGCGTTCCGACATAGATGATGTAGTCCCACCGCGTCGCGCGATACGTTCCCCAGCTTGACGGCAGGAAGTCGCGATAGAGGCTTGTGACGACGATGACGAAGCGCTCAAACCACATGCCCGTGTTGATGATGAACGAGAGCAGGAACAGATAGCCGACGTTGACCCGGAGTTTGCGCGACCATAGCGTCGTCAGCGGAATCGCGAGGTTGGTCAGGATCAGGATGCCGTAGGCCCAGCCCATGGGGCCGAACATGCGGTTCCACATCATGAACCACTCCCAGTGGCTGGCTGAGTACCACGCCATGAAGACTTCCATGCCGTAGCCGTAACCCACGATCAGGCCGGTTCCCAGCATGACCTTCGCCATGTTGTCCAGGTGGCGCAGCGTGACCAGGTCTTCCATGTGGTAGAACTTGCGGATCGGAATCGCCAGGGTCAGCACCATCGCGAAGCCCGAGTAGATGGCGCCCGCAACGAAGTAGGGCGGGAAGATTGTCGTGTGCCAGCCCGGAAGCGCCGCCACAGCGAAGTCGAAGCTGATGACTGTGTGCACGGAGAGCACCAGTGGCGTCGAAAGGCCCGCCAGCAGCAGCGATGCAGACTCGTAACGGATCCAGTGGCGAGTCGATCCACGCCATCCCAATGAGAGAAGTCCGTAGAAGTACTTGGCCAGCGGAAGCTTCGCCCGGTCGCGCAGCGTGCCGAAGTCCGGGATCATACCGAGGTACCAGAAGACTACGGAGATCGTGGCATAGGTCGAGACCGCGAAGACGTCCCAGGCCAGTGGCGACCGGAACTGCGGCCAGACGTTCATCGTGTTGGGGTACGGGAACAGCCAGTATCCCAGCCACGGACGGCCGACGTGGATCAGCGGGAACATGCCGGCGCAGACGACCGCGAAGATCGTCATCGCCTCGGCGAACCGGTTGATCGAGTTACGCCAGGTCTGCTTGAACAGCAATAGAATCGCCGAGATCAGCGTGCCGGCGTGACCGATACCGATCCACCAGACGAAGTTGATGATCGCGAAGCCCCAGGCTCCCGGAATAGTGACGCCCCAGATGCCGACGCCCTTCAGAACCAGCCAGGTAAGGCCGATTCCCAAGGCCGTCACGAAGCCGCCCGCCACCATCAGGCCGAAGAACCATCCCAGCGGCGTATTCGACGTGAGCACGACCCCGGCGATCTTCTGCGTGACCGACTTGAAGTTGTGGCCCGGAGCGATGACGGCGTACTCGCCGGTACGCGGGTCAATCATCGGGTCGTTGATGGGTCCTTTGGTAGCCATTTATGCCAGCTCCGGATTCGGGTTGATGACGCCAGCCGTGTAGCTGGTGCGAGGACGGAAGTTGAGGTCGGCCAGCACCTGGTAGTTGCGCTCCTCAGCCTTGCGCTTCGCCACCCTGCTTGCCTTGTCGTTGATGTTGCCGAAGACAATCGCATCGGTCGGGCATGCCTGCTGGCAGGCCGTTACGATATCGCCGTCGCGTACCTCGCGATTTTCCCTGTCGGCGGTGATCTTTGCCGCTTCGATACGCTGCACGCAGTAGCTGCACTTCTCCATCACGCCGCGCGAGCGAACCGAGACGTCCGGATTGCGCATGAACTTCAAGCTTTCCGTATCGAAGTCCGAGTACAGAAGGAAGTTGAAGCGACGCACCTTGTATGGGCAGTTGTTCGAGCAGTAGCGGGTACCCACGCAACGGTTGTAGACCATCGTGTTGATGCCTTCCGGCGTGTGAACCGTTGCGCCGACCGGGCAGACCTGTTCGCAGCCCGCGTTCTCGCAGTGCTGGCAGGTCATCGGCTGGAAGTGTGCGCGAGGAGCGTGAAGATCGCCTTCGAAGTAAGTATCGATGCGAAGCCACTGCATGTTGCGACCTACCTTCACCTGCTCGCGGCCGACGACGGGGATGTTGTTCTCCGCGTAGCAGCTCACAATGCAGGCGTTGCAGCCAACGCAGCTGTTCAGGTCGATCGCCATGCCCCAGGCGTTCTGCACCTTCAGCGTGGACGGGTCCTTCTTCTGGTAGTCCCACGCATCCGGGAACATGCTGATCTCATGCTCCGGGGTCTCCCTCATCGGGCTGCCCTCGTGCGCGAAGCCGGGTGTCTTTTTGAACTCTTCGAGCGTGGCGTAGCGGATCACGCCGCGTTCCATTGCCTCATTACCGGGAAGCGAGGTTGCACCCTCAAGGTGCGGAGTTTCAAAGTGGAGTTGGGCGAACTTGCCGCGTGTCTCCATCGCGTGCACCTTGGTCACGCAGAGGTCGTAGCTTCCGGGCGCCTTGGTCAGCTTCGCGCCGCCGGAGAAGAGAGGAGCGTCCGAGGAGCGCACCACATAGGCATCGAAGCCCACGCCAGCGGCGACGCGGCCAGCCTCAACCCTGCGTCCCAGGCCGAGATGCACCGTCACCGCACCGCTCGGATGGCCCGGAGACATCAGCACCGGGGCGATTACCTTGCGGCCGTTCAGCTCAATGGTGACCAGATCGCTCTCTTCGAGCTTCAGGTCGCCCATGGTATCCATGCTCATCAGGGCTGCGTTGTCCCAGCTGAGATTCGTGACCTGCTTGGGCAGCTCCTGCAACCAGCCGACGTTGCCGTAACGGCCGTCGTAGAGCGAGGGATCGGGACGGAAGATGACCTCTAGCCCATCCGAGCTGCCTGGCAGCGACCCAACCGGCACCGCGCCACTCTTCGGCGCACCGGTCGTCTTCGCCGTGAAGGCTGTGCCCTCAACCCATCCGTCGTGGAGCGCCTTGCGCCAACTCGGGGCAAAGTCAGACTTAATATAGGTGCGCGCGTTAGCCTGAACAGCGTCGTAAGCTGAGGCCACCGGATTGGCGAGCAGCGTCTGGAAGACGTCGTGCGCCGACCTGCCACCATATAGGGGATCGATCATCGGCTGAACGATCGAGATCGTGCCGTCATAGGCGCGCGCATCCGACCAGCTCTCGAGGTAGTGCGCCTTATTGATGTGCCAGTTCGAGACTACGCCGGTCTCATCGACATGCGAGCCCAGATGCACCGTGACCGGCACCCTGTTGAACGCATCGAGGAAGTTCAGGTCGGCCGGGGCCGAGTACAGCGGATTGACACCCAGCATCACCAGCCACTGAACCTTGCGCGCGTTCATGTCGGCAACCAGAGCCTTCAGGTCGGCGACCTGCTCGCTCGGCAGCGGATTCACTGTATCTGTATAGATAACCGTCTTGCCGACATTGCCCAGCGAGGCGTTCAGCAGATAGGCCGAGGCGTGCACCGAAGGCGAAGCCTGCTCGCCGGGAATCACGACGCAACGGCCACCGCTCTTCTCAAGCTCAGCGGTCAGGCCTGTAAAGAACTTTTTCGTCTCTTCGTTCGCGCTCTGCGGAGTGGTACCACTTACCAGCGCCTGCGCGAAGCTCGCGATCTCGCTCGGCTTCAGCGCCAGCCTGTGTTCGGCTTTGAATCCTGTCACGGTCGGGGTCGACTCGATGACGTACAGCCGGTTCATCGTCTTGCCTTCTTCGTAGCGATGCCGCTCAGCGTAGGCCGCAGCTAAGGGCAGGAAGCCCGGATGTGCGATGCCGCCGAGGAAATCCGCATCGAGCGAGAGGATGACGTCCGCCGCCTCGAGCTTGTACTGCGCATCCACATAGCTACCGAAGACTGCCTTCGATGCCGTGCGCGCGGAATCCTGATTTACAGGCTCCCACTGCACCAGCTTCGCCTGCGGATACGCTGCCTGAAGCTGCTTCCACTGCTCTGCCAGCGTGGGCGAGGTGATCGTCTCGCTCAGGAAGTAGAGGCCTTGTCCGCCGGGCATCGTCCTTGCTGCTGCCTGGAACGCTTCCTGAAACTGACCCCAGCTCGATGTCTGCCCGTGCCGCAGAACATGCTGCGAGCGGTCCGGATCGTACAAATCGAGCAGCGTCGCCTGCGTAAAGGCGTCCGAACGCCCCTTCGATACCGGGTGTTCAGGATTGCCATCGATCTTGATCGGGCGGAACGCATCCGACTTCACCAGTACCGGAATTGCTCCGGTCGGGAACGGGTGCGCCGTCGCGAAATACATCGGCTTGCCGAGAACAAGGTCCTCAGGCTGCTTCACATACGGGAAGATCGGCTCATCCGGCTGCTTGGTGCAACCTGCAAGGCCAGCCAATGCCAGCGATGCGCCCATCACCTTCAGGAAGCCGCGGCGGCTGACCGCATCGACCCACTCGGTCGACTGGCGAGGGAACTCTTCGGCCATTAGCTCGTGGAACGCCGGCGTCTCGGCCAACTCATCCAGATTCTTCCAGAAGCGTCGCCCCGTCTTGCCGTCCAGCTTCGCGCGAACCTCGGCCAGCGTCAGTTTTGCCGGTGCAATCTGGGTGACCACTACTGCGTCCGTCTGTGACTTTGTCTCAGCCATCGTATCTTCTGTTCCAATCCCAGTCGTTTTCATCGGTGGCACGTCTCGCAACTGGAGAGTTCGTTTGGCGTGCGAATGTGGTACTGAGCCGTCAGGTATCTGCCCAGCTCCATCTGGCTCGTAAACTTCTGGTAGCTGCCCGGCAGAATCATCGGCGAAGCGTCACTGACCGTTCCTGCGCCAGTTGCAGGATGCCCCTGCAGATTACTCGTTCCCGCCTGCGGCCTTACTCCCTGACTCGTCGGTTGCGGCGGCGTCAGTTGCAGCGCTGCAAGCTCAGCTCCGGCGCTGCCGGAAGGATCGGTCGAGGTGCAGGTCACGCTCTGAGCGGTCGTCGCATCCTGGCCCGTGCTCGCGCACCACACTGGACGGCGGCTCGAAGGACCAGACCACGCCATGTTGTAGATCTCGCTGGTGGGTCGCAGATTCGCCGCGGGGTTGCGATGGCAGTTCAGGCACCACTCCATCTGGAGCGTGTTCTCCATGTACATCAGCGGCATCTCGTCCACGCGGCCGTGGCAGCTCGCGCACCCGATGCCCTTGTTCACGTGGATTTCGTGATTGAAGTAAACGAAGTCCGGAAGATCGTGCACGCGGATCCACTGGATCGAAGCGCCCGTTGCCCAGCTCTGGCGGATCGGCTCAAGCAGCTCGGCGTTGGTCCAGATCTGCGCATGGCAATTGATACAGGTCTTGGTCGGCGGGATGCCGGCATAGCTCGACTTCTCGACCGACGTGTGACAGTACTGACACTGGAGCCCGAGGCCCTCGACGTGGTGCTTGTGGCTGAACGGAATCGGCTGGTCCGGCCGCTGGCCCTGCCGCGTCACCCACGGTGATCGCTGCAGCTGGTTCAGAGCGACGCCGAGTGCGATGACGATCAGTCCCGTCAAGACCAGGCTCATACGGGCCAGCGCGTTCGAACTGCGGTCAAAAACTTGCGCCATGAGTGCGTTCCTACTTCCTCTGCGTTACCTGTCTTTAAGGTCGAGAAGGTTGCTTTCGATGGTTGTGTTTCGTCCTGCTGCTTTTGCCGATGCTCCGTGCGCCGGCCCTGATGGACATCGCGGTTAACGACGCCCGAAATTCTTCCCTTGGAAATTTCGAGTATACCAGTGGAAAAGCCCTGCCTGCGTGGTGTTAGCCGGTGCGCAACTGTTTTTTTACCTGCAACATCCGATTATCGAACCCACTCCAAAAGCTCCTGCACTACATCTCGTGCATGGTCCTGTTCCGGGGCCCACTCACCACAACATCTACGTTGCCCGAAAGGTATCGCTCTTGTAAATGCGAACCAATATAGTCCGAATTTAAAACTTAACACCGATAAGACACCGATCACCCCGATCAAGGCAAATCAAAGAGAAGGGAGCCTCCCCTATTCCTATCGGTCTTAATCCGTGTCATCGGTGACGATCGGTGTTAAGCGTCTCACCAATCACCTGCCGACATTCCCAATCAACCAGAAGACTTTACTCCCTCTTCTGCTATACCGTCTTCTCATGCCGCGTCCGCTTACGAGCCCTCGCCCGCCCCGTTACGACTCCACCCTTGCACTCAGCGAACTCACGGCCGCCGATCCGAAGCTAGGCCGACTGATCGAGCGCACCGGGCCCTTCACCCTCAAAGTGGCCAGCGCGCAGTCTCCTTTCGAAGCCCTCGTCGAGAGCATCATCTATCAACAACTTCATGGCAAGGCTGCCGCGACCATCCATCGCCGCCTGCTCGAGAGCTTCCACCCCGTCACCGGCACCGAGCATTTCGCCGCACAGCACCTGCTCGACTGCCCGAATGAGCAGCTCCGCGCCGCCGGACTCTCTCACAATAAGTCTCTTGCTCTGCGCGATTTGGCGGCGAAGACACTCGACGGCACCGTGCCCACACTCGTCCGCATTCGCCGCATGTCGGACGAGGACATCATCGAGCACCTCACCCAGGTGCGCGGCATCGGACGGTGGACCGTGGAGATGCTGCTTATCTTCCGCCTCGGCCGCCCCGACGTGCTACCCGTCTCCGACTACGGCGTCCGCAAAGGCTTCGCCCTCACCTTCGGCAAGCTCAAGCCCACCGACAAGGTCACCCCGCTCGACCTGCCCAAACCGGAGGAGATGCATCGCCGTGCCAAGCGGTGGGCTCCGTGGCGTTCCATCGCAAGCTGGTACATGTGGCGGGCTTGCGATCTCGCCAACGGCAAGCTTCCATCCGCAAAATAGAAATCGCCAGGGGTCGCATGACGAACATCAGCCATCGCCCGCTCTTTTGCCTAGTCCTCCTGCTCATCACGATTCCAATCGGACTCGCCATCCGACTCGTTCCTATCGGTCTGCCATGGTTCTTCTATAAGTACTTAGGCTCCATCCTCTGGGCCATGGCTCTGTATTGGTTTCTGGCCGCGGTTCTCCCCAAACTGCGCCCTATAGCGGTCGGCTCACTCGCTATGGCGATCGCCACTGTGGTCGAGTTCAGCCGCCTCGTCCCAATTGCGCCTATCGACGCCTTCCGCCTTACCTTCGCCGGCAAAATGCTCCTGGGGCGCTACTTCTCCGTCAAGAACATCGCCGCCTACATCCTCGCCATAGTGATCGCCGCCACGCTAGATCACTTTTTCATCACACGCCAACAGCAACAAAATCCTGCCTCTTGCATCACACCCAACCCCGCCGCACGCGATACCCTCTAAACCAGTACCTCTATGGCCAAGACCAGAACACCCGCGAAGACCGCCGTTCCTGCACCTCTCGTACCGGAGCCGGAGAAGTTCGTCTGCGTCCACGGCCACTTCTACCAGCCACCCCGCGAGAACCCCTGGCTCGAGACCGTCGAGGTTCAGGACTCAGCCGCGCCCTATCACGACTGGAACGAACGCATCACCGCCGAGTGCTACGCGCCCAACGGAGCTTCGCGTATCACAGACGCCGAGAACAAGATCATCCGCATCATGAACAACTACGCACGGATGAGCTACAACTTCGGCCCCACGCTGCTCAGCTGGCTCAACGACAAGGCCCCCCGCGCCTACCGCATGATCCTCGACGCCGACAAGACCAGCGCCCAGCGCTATAGCGGACACGGCTCGGCCATCGCGCAGGTCTACAACCACATCATCATGCCGCTGGCCAGCACGCGCGACGCACTCACCCAGATACGCTGGGGCATCGCAGACTTCGAATATCGCTTCAAACGCAAGCCCGAGGGCATGTGGCTCGCCGAGACCGCCGCCAATCGCCACGTCCTCGACCTGATGGCGCAGGAGGGCATCAAGTTCACCATCCTCGCCCCACACCAGTGCGCCCGTGTCCGCCCGCTCCCTGCCAAGCCCGGCGACCCTGAATTCCCGTGGTCCGACACCCCCAGCGCCACCGTCGATCCAGCCCGTCCCTACCTCATCCAGCTCGACGAAGGCCGCAGCATTACCGTCTTCTTCTACGACGGACCCAGCTCCCGCGCCATCGCCTTCGAAGGCCTGCTCAACAGCGGCGAAGATTTCGGCAGCCGACTCATCTCTGCCTTCCATTCTCCGGCCAGCACCGACAAGGCGCAGCTCTCCCACGTCGCCACAGACGGCGAGAGCTACGGCCACCACCACAAACACGGCGAGATGGCTCTTTCCTACGCGATGCACTGGATCGAAGACGAGCACCACGCCAAGCTCACCAACTATGGCGAGTTCCTCGAGAAATTCCCGCCCCTGTGGGAGGCCGAGGTCGTCGAAGACACCTCCTGGAGCTGCGCCCATGGCGTCGAACGGTGGCGTTCCGACTGTGGCTGTAACGGCGGCAAGCCCGACTGGAGCCAGCAATGGCGCGGCCCCCTGCGCGAGTCCCTCGACTACCTCCGCGACTGCACCGCCCCGCTGGCCGAGAAGCTTTCCTCCAATCTCTTCAAGGATCTCTGGGCCGCACGCGACGCCTACATCCAGATCATCCTCGACCGCACTCCGGCCAGCATCGAAGCCTTCTTCAGCGCCCACGCCACCCACCAGCTCACCGAGGCTGAGCGCATCACAGCATTTGAACTGCTCGAACTCGAACGCCACACCCAGCTCATGTACACCAGCTGCGGCTGGTTCTTCGACGAGATCTCCGGCATCGAGACTGTGCAGGTCATCGCCTACGCGGGCCGCGTCCTCCAGCTCTCCGCCAAGCTCTTCGGCTCGCCCGGCGCCGCGCTTGAAACCGGCTTCCTTGACATCCTTAGCAAAGGCCAGAGCAACGTCCCCGAGATCGGCGACGGCGCCGAGGTCTACCGCCGCTACGTCACCAGCATGAAGATCGGCCTCGAACAGGTCGGCGCTCACTACGCCATCAGTTCCATCTTCCGTGCCTACCCTGAGCACGGCCAGCTGTTCTGCTTCGACGTCCACCGCGAGAGCCACGAGGTCTTCACCTCCGGCCGCGGCCGCGTCGCCATTGGCCGCGCACTGGTCGACTCCCGCATCACCGAGGAGGCCGAGGACATCTGCTTCGCCGTCCTCCATCTCGGCGACCAGAACCTCTCCGCCGCCGTCAAGCGCTACGACTCCTCGAATGCAGCAGAGGTCGCCACGTTCAACACCTTCGCCGCCGAGGTTGGCACAGCCATGCGCCGCGCTAATCTCGCTGAGGTCATCCGCCTCATCGACAAGATCTTCGGCGAGATGGGCTACTCCCTCACCTCGCTCTTCACCGACGAGCAGCACCGCATCGTCCAGACGATCCTCAACCAGACCCTCACCGAGATGGAGGACTCCCTCCGCAAGATCTACGAGGACCACGCCTCACTGCTGGACTTCCTTACCCAGACCGGCATGGCACCGCCCCCAGCCCTCGAAGTCGCCGCCAACTACGCCATCAACTCCAGCATGCGTCGCGCCCTTGAAGCCGATACCTTCGACGCCGAAGCGATCGAATCGCTCCTCACTCGCGCCGACTCCGAGCACATCACCTTCAACGCCCAGCAGCTTGCTTACATCGGCGGCCAGAGGATGAAGCGTGCCATGGTCCGCCTTGAAGCCGCAGCAGCAGGCGACCCCTCCGCCAACGGCGCCCTGAGCAACGCCGTCGTGATCGCCGAAACCCTGCGCAAGTTTCCCTTCGAGGTCAACATCTGGCAAGCCCAGAACATCTGGAACGACCTCCTCCGCCGCAGCGACAAGAACTACTGGACCGAAGACTGGAAAGAGGGCTTCAAGAAGCTAGGCGAAGCCATGAACATCAAGGTCGACCACCTGGTTGTCGAAGAAGGCGTCAGCGCCTTCTAAGCGCCTTATCAACACGCTTGTGGATCGTTTGATGCGTTTTTCCCTCTTCATCGGCCGTTAACTTTTGTTCAACCAATTTTCATATGCCAGCAATGTATGCACTGCCGGGACTCTAGTACCTATTGTTCCCGGAGGCATTAATGAAAAAGATAATCGCTCTACTCTCCCTCGCAGCCGCGTGTTCGGCTGTCTCCGCGATCGCGCAAGACCATGACTACGATCATGACCACATCGGTCAGGGTCGCATTAAGCGCGTTCTTTTGATCAGCGTCGATGGCATGCATGCTGTTGATTTCGCGAACTGCGCGAACGGTATCACCACTGCTAACAATGGCCAACCCTATTGCCCGGCGCTTGCGGCCCTCAGCAAGACCGGCGTCAACTATGTCGCCGCCAGCACCTCAAAGCCCTCCGATTCCTTCCCCGGCCTCACCGCGATCATCACCGGCGGAAGCCCAGCTCTGACTGGCGTTTACTACGACGTTGCTTATTCCCGGAACTATGACGCTCCTGCGAAAACTACCGGAAACGGTGTCGCGGCAGGCCCCTGCACTCCTAATACCAAGCCAACCGGTACCACAACCGAATATGAAGAAGGCATCGACATTGATCAGAGCAAGGTGAACGGCGGAGCTCCCGGTGCATCGCTGACCGACGGCGGCCTCGCCTCCATCGATCCCCAGAAATTGCCCCGCGACCCAGGCAAAGGCTGCGCTCCCGTTTACCCGTGGGAGTTCGTCCGCGCCAACAGCATCTTCAGCGTCATTCACCAGGCGGGTGGATACGCAGCCTGGTCCGACAAGCACCCTGCGTACTCCTCGGTCGCCTCCGGTATTGGCCCCGGTGCGCTCGACGACTTCTACGCGCCTGAGATCAACTCGAACGTGATCGGCCTTCCCGGCGTCAAGACGCCCACCGGCGTATCCTGCTCGACAGTCCTTGATCCAGGCTCGGACATTACAGCCTGGACTAACAGCTTCCAGAACATTCAGTGCTACGACACCCTGAAGGTCAACGCAATCCTCAATGAGATCGATGGAAAGAATCATCTTGGCACCAAGAAGACCGAAGTCCCCACCATCTTTGGCATGAACTTCCAGGCCGTCAGCGTGGGCCAGAAGCTCAATGAGAAGACCAACGGTGTGACGGGCGGCTATCTCGATGCCGCAGGCACCCCCACCCCGGCGCTTCTGGACGAGTTCAAGTTCGTCGACGCCTCGATTGGGGCATTCGTCGATGAGCTGAAGGACAAGGGTCTTTACGATTCGACCCTGATCGTGATCACTGCCAAGCACGGCCAGTCGCCCATCGATCCCACCCGGTATGTCCCTCAACTCAACGTCGGCACCTCGCCTGCCACTCTGCTGGACAATGCCGGCTACATTCCGTTCTCTGAAGCTCCCAGCAATCCTACGGGCATTGGACCGACGGAAGACGACGTCTCGCTGATCTGGCTGAAGAGCTCTTCCGATACTGCAGCCAGCGTCAAAATCCTCGAAGATAATGCTTCCGCCACCGGAATCGCGCTTGGGCAGATCTTCTACGGCCCCTCACTGGCGATCAACTACAACGACCCAATCAAAGACCCGCGCACGCCCGACATCATCGTGACCCCGAACGTCGGTGTTACTTACACGGGTAGCACCAAGAAGCAGGAGGAACACGGCGGGTTCGCCCATGATGACACGAATGTCATCCTGCTGCTGTCCCATTCGTCTTTCGAACCCAGCACGGTCCGCGCCGAAGTGGGCACCGCGCAGGTAGCGCCTACCATCCTCAAAGCCCTGGGTATCAATCCTTCAGCCCTCGATGCCGTTCGCGCTGAGGGAACGAGCGTTCTTCCCGCGCTCCAACTCAAATAGCCCGTCTGCAAAGATCGGGTCAATCGACGGCGGACACTCCTTCGCGGAGCGTCCGCCGTTTTATTGGCCTAATGGGATGCCCGCCGCTTTCCCATCTTCGGCGCGGCTTCATTGTTTAACTATGTACCATGGTACAGTGGTACATATGCCTTCACATCCGCAGCCCAGCAAAATCATCGAAGTCGAACGAATCCAGACCGGGGTCCGCATGGAAAAACGCCTCCTCAAGGTCCTCAAAGCCGTCGCCGAGCTTAAGACATGACTCTCGGCGACCTGCTCGAAGGCATCGTGCTGCACGCCTTCGAAGGCAAGTCCGCCTTCTCCCCTCAGACCCTCAAAGAGATCGAGCAGTTCAGAGCTCTCTACGGTCTCACCCTCCGCGCCTCAGACAGCCATACCCTAAAGGATCGCAAATGACACTGACAGCGTTCATGCTCTTCGCGCTCGCAATGCCCCCGGCAACCGGAGCACGAAAGATCGACCAGCCGTTAGCCGCGCTCGGTCACGTCAGCAACAGCTTTCGCTTTACTGTCCATGCTCCGCTCGGCCGCATAGCCCCTCTTTTCGGCCCAGAAGCCGAACGAAGCTGGGCAGGCCAGCACTGGGATCCCGAGTTCCTCTATCCTCAGCCCGCAGAGGACATCCAGGGAGCCGTCTTCACCATCCAGCACGGCCTTCACAAAGCCATCTGGATCAATACCCTCTTCGACCTCGCTGCCGGAAGGATGCAGTACGTGTATGTCATCCCCGGCGTGCTCGCAACGACCGTGGACGTAAGACTCACGCCCGTCGATGCCTCTGCCACAACCGTAGACGTCACCTACGTCCGCACAGCCTTGCAGGCTGACTCAAACGACAACGTGCATGCCATGGGTGAGCACGACAGCAAGAGTGGCCCAGAGTGGCAGCAGGGTATCGAAGCCTGGCTCAAAGATCACCCCGAAAAAGCCGCCAAATAAACGCCGGATAATATGACACCAGTGGAGACATGGGTTTCCCGGTCACCGATTGGCACAAGGTTGGCTCAGAGCCGTCCGCTTCAGCCGTTCGTAATCGTAGTTGCCGAGTGCTTCGCTCAAATCCTTGTCGTTGATGAGAGGCGAGACCTTCTCGCACAGGCGTCGTATACACTCCCGCTGATTATTCCCAGACAGGCTGCAAGCTACCTCAAGCCTCCCAGCCGGCTCCTTCGAGTCCTTCGCGTTCAAATCCCATACCACCACCTTGCCATCTTCTGTCGATGCCAACCACCGCCCATCCGGGCTTAGTGCGACCAGCGATTCTGTCTGCGCGCCGCCCAGTTCAATCTCCTTCAGCACCTTCTGCTCCGCCAGGTCCCACGCTGCAATCACGCCTTCTCCACCTGCCGCGACTCGCTTTCCTACCGCATCAAACGACACGGAGAAGCGAATATCATCCCGCATCCGAACCTTTCCCGGAAACGGCAACGGCTGCAAGCTCACACCATCTGGGCTTCCAAAGAGAAACATGCTCCCGCCGTTGAATCCCCAGATGACCATCTTCGATCCATCCTCACTAAAAGAAACCGCGCTGCCCAACTCGACACCTTCTTTTCGAGCCACCGGGCCAAGGCGAATCGCATCCGTCCCGAGATCCCAGAATCCTTGCACGTAGCCCATCTTGTACGAGGCAGAGTCCTGCATCACGATCACCAGTCGTGAGTTCGTCACGAAGTGCAAGCCAATCAACCTGCGCGGAACCGCCTTATACCGGAACCCACCTGTCGCGGAGTCCCATACCGCAATCTCTTTATCGGAAAAAAACGCCACCAGACGGCCATCCGGACTAAGCGATGCGGCTCCTTCCAAGTCACTCGAGGTGTGATGCTTCTGAAACAAGGTGTCGGTGGGCACAGTCTTCCTTGCTCTCAACCTCAGGTCGTGAAGCACGATCGTCTCGTGATTGGGCTCATCTTCCGTCGGAGCAGCAGGACCCCGCGAAAGCAGGTGCGACCCATCGGCCGAAAACTGCAGTTCAAATATCCTTGTTTGATCGCTCCCGATAGGCGATCCAGCCGAAGTTCCATCCGGCACATGCCATAGCATCGTCACGCCATCGACGCTGCCCGTAGCCAGCAACGAGGGCTCACCTCCCGCTGGGCTGAAGGCCATGCTGTCAATCTGCTCGACCGTATGTTGTCCCGTGATCGTAGCAACATCCATCGACGCGCTCCCCAGCTTCTCCAGTGCAGCCCGAGCTTCCTCGGTAGGCGACAACCTCCACGCAAGCACCGCCAGCAGAATCGCCTTGTCCACGCCTCCCTTCTGCCCCAGAAGCTCCACTGACTTCGCCGCCATGCTCCGCGACTCCGCCATCCTGGTCTCATCCTGCGCACTGCGCCGTTCCACCACTGACACCAACGTCAGCACGCCCATCACCACCACCGCGACACTGGCCGTAATACGAAGTGCCCTCTGCTGCCGAATATCCTCGCCATCCAGTTCATCCATAGGCCGCCCGTGCAGCGGAGCAGCCAGCGTCAGCACAGCAGTGCGAAACCTCGGGTTGCGTAACGTGAGATCGCTCCTGTCCCGGGCCCAGCGAAGATCCACATAGTATGGCTCCTCGCGAAATCGTCCCCGCAGCACATCAGGCATGCAAGTAGTCTTCTTCCAATCGAAATCCGTCGCGCTCGCACTCCATGCGATCTCCCCATCGGTAATAACGATCAACATCCGCTCGATCGAGCGATGTGCAAGCCACCACTCCACCTCTTTCCGAACCCACGGTGAAGCCGCAGACTGGACCGAAGCCATCAACAAAAAATATTCACACTGTTCCAGGGCATTCTGAATCCCGGCCCACAAACCAGGATTCGCCGACAGGCTTGTCTCATCACGGAAGACCCGAACCACAGGTCGCCGATACCAGGGCTTACCCAAACGTTGAATCCCCCGCTGCAACGCAGGAGCAAGCTTGCCATCCGCAGCACGGCTGTACGACATAAAGGCCTTGTAGAGAGAAGCCATTGCTTACCCTCGGTCCCGAGTGCGTTGGCATTCACACTCTAACTGCGCCAGTGCAGCGTAACCGGCCCACTCAAAGGATGCTCGCCGCTTCCCTTCAGACGAGCCTGCTTCAGCGCGAAATACCACTTTGCCGGCTTGTCCGCATCATCGATCAGCATCAGCCCGGGATGAAACCGCAGTCCCTCGGCCTGCTCGATCATTGTCTGCTGATCCTGCCGCACAAATCGAGCGCCGAAAAATGTAGCAATCGAGGTCACAAAAGGAATGGAATAAAAAATATTCCACGCAGCAATCACATCGATCCGGCAGGTCGAAGGCGTCACAGGCGTCACCGTAGTCAGGCTGGAGAACCATTTGTCACCACAACGGATCGTCTCGTACCGCCGATTCGGCAACACAAAATCGATCGTTGTCGTAATCGGCTCGCCGTAGACGCCGAGCAGTTTATAAGGCGCGCTATTGCCCGACGGAGCATGCGCCGACATCCTGAATCCCTGAGGGATCGGCTCAAAATGTTTTTCCTTCGCATGGATGCTCGCCCGGCTGCGCCACCACCAGGCCTGATGCACGAACGGCCCATGAGCAGGATCCATCAACCCAATGATCCCGTGATCCACGTTACACGGCAGATCGGCCACCAGGTGCGCGCTGCGAAAACGTGCAGAGAACTTCGGCAGCTCCGGAATCAAGGGCAACGTACCGCCAGCTCGGCCAGTTCCCGGCTCGGGCAGATAGACCCAGGCATAGCCATCGCGCTCCTCGCAAGGGTAGGCGCCGGCGTAGATCTTCGTCGGATCGAGCGTCTCGTGCTGGGTCAGCGAAGGAATCTCGGTACACTGCCCGCTGCAAGGCTCGAACCGCCAGCCGTGATACTTGCACTGCACCGTCTCGCCGTCGAACCACCCGGCCGATAACGGAATTCCACGATGCGGACAAAGATCGCGCATCGCAAAGATTCGCCCATTGCTCTTGCGGCCAAGCACCAGCGGAACGCCAAGCAACATAGCCTTGGTCATCTTGCCCGTGCGCAGTTCACGGACACGTAGTGCGGGATACCAATCGCCAAAGATCAGCTCTGCCGGCGGCCCCGGCGTTTGCAAGCCAGCACTGAGTTGGACAAGATCGCTCACCATGCAATCTTATCCGCCTTTGCCCCTGTATCACCGTTACGTTTTTTATCCGCACTAATCCGTAAAGATTCGCGGCGTACAGCAAATACACTGGACACGTGCCGACCCCAGCCTGCCCACCACGCAATCGCGCGATCCTGCTCGCTCTTTGGTTCCTGTTCTACGCAAGCTTCACGCTGATCACTCCCCCGCTGCTCGACGACGCCGACTCCGTCCACGCCGAGGTCGCCCGTGAGATGCTCCTTCGTCAGGACTGGACCACCCTCTACGCCAACGGCATCCGTTACCTCGAAAAGGCTCCTCTCCTCTACTGGAGCATGGCTGCCAGCATGAAGATCTTCGGCGTCCACACCGCCGCAGCTCGGTTGCCACTTGCGTTGACTGTTTTGGCGCTTACCTTCGCACTCGAAGGCTTCGCCCGTCGAGCTTTTTCGTCATCTCGCGCAGGACTCTATGCCGCGCTCATCCTGCTCTCAAGCTTTGGCATCTTCATCTTCACCCGCATCACGATTCCCGACGCCGCGGTCTGTCTCTGGCTCGCGCTAGCGATTCTCTGCTACTGGCTGACCGAGCAACAGCCCTCACCGAATCGCCTGCTCTGCTACGGTTTCGCCGCCTGCTGCGCGCTGAACGTTCTCACCAAAGGCCTAATCGGAATCGTCTTTCCGATCGCGATCGTCAGCTTGCATCTGCTGCTCACCCGGGGCGCTCGTGGCACTCTTGCGCAGATTCGACAACTGCACCCACTTTCCAGCTTCCTCGTCTTTCTGGCTATTGCTGCGCCTTGGCACGTCATGATTGGCCTTGCGAATCCTACGCAAGGCACCCCCGGAAGCATCGCCTTCACGCATGGTCATTGGATCGTTCCGCAGCCCAGCAACGGGAACGTCCACGGATGGTTCTGGTTCTACTTCATTAACGAACACCTGCTCCGTTACCTCAACCTGCGCGTGCCTCGCGACTACGACACGGTTCCGCTCGCACTGTTCTGGGGACTGGTACTCGTCTGGCTGATGCCCTGGAGCGGCTTCCTCTTCCATGCTGTCGCTGCAGTCCCATGGCGCAAGGCTCTGCGCCACGTTGCACTCAACGAGAACGAATCGACAGTGTGGCTGCTTGGCCTGTGGGCTGCGATCCCGCTGCTCTTCTTCAGCCTCTCTACGCGGCAGGAGTACTACGTTCTGCCTTCGCTGCCTGCACTGATTCTGCTGATTGCCGGATGGCTGAATCGCGAGGCCGACGAGGCAGAGTTGTTTGTGGTTCCGAATCGTTTGGTCGTTGCTGGGCAGCGTGTCTCGGTTGTGCTGCTGGTGTTCGGTTCGCTTGCTGCTCTGGTTGCTGGCTTCTTTGTGCTGCATGGCCAGGCTGGAACTAACGTGGATCTTGCCGTGCTGCTCAAGCAGAATCCTCAGGACTATGCGCTTTCGTTCGGCCACTTTCTTGACCTGAACGCTCAAGCTATGGGAGCGTTCCACGTCCCGCTAATGATTACGGCGTTTACGCTGTTTGGCGGAACGCTGGCTTGCTGGTTGCTTCGGCGGGATTACCAACCCCACGCTGCGAACCTGTGGCTGGCTGCAGCCGCGTTCGGGTTTCTGCTGGCGGCGCATCTTGGGCTGCAGATCTTTTCGCCGGTACTTACGTCCAAGCGGCTCGCCGATGCCGTCGCACCTGAGCTCAAGCACGATGATCTGATCGTCATCAACGGCGAGTACGAGTCGGCCAGCACGCTTGGCTTTTATCTGCGGCGCGACGACCTCCACATTCTCAATGGACGCAGTTCGAATCTCTGGTACGGCAGCTTCTTCCCGGACGCTCCGCCAATCTTCGAGGACGATCTGTCGATTGCGCTCAAATGGACCGAGCCGCGACGCATCTTCCTGTGGACCGAGCTCGATCACGTCCCCAAGCTGCCGGGCAAGACCTTCTTCATTGCGCAGAGCGGAGGCAAGCAGATCATCAGCAATCAGCCAAATCCATATTAGATTTTTGCTGCGTGGCCTCTGCTCGTTAGCTGCGGTGTAACCGACCTTCGCGCAGGTGGAAGCGCTCTCCGCGCCACACAATCGTATCGTCTGCGAAGCTCCATAACCAAAATGCAAGACCGAAGAAATCGCGCAACGGAAGCAGCCAGAGATCGCGTAGAACCTGGCCGTCGCGCAGGACACCGACACCCACCGAAAGCGCAACCGAGACTCGCGCAAGCAGCACAATGCTGAGAAGCGTAAAGCTCCAAAGATCGAAGCCGCTGGCGATGCAAGTCATTACGGCCCACGGTAGCGCGTATGTAATCGCGAGGCCGAGATAGCCCAGCTTGCGCGAGTCGCGAACGGTTCGGGCCCAGCGTAGTTGGTGGTCGCGGAAACCATGGAACGTGTAAGCCGGAATCGTCGTCTCAACGACCTCGGCCGAGAGCTCGATCCTATAGCCAGCAGCGGCAATGCGTGCGCCCATTTCGTAATCATCGGCGAGGCATTCGACAAGAGACTCAAGGCCGCCTGCCTTGGCGAGCGTTGTCTTGCTGGTGGCGAGCGTTGAGCCGAGGCCGAAGTGAATCCCACCCTCAAGCTTGCGTGCGGTAAGAACGCCGGGCATGAAGTCGGTCGAGATGCCAAGCGCTTCCAGCCGCGCCCAGAGCGTGAGTGCAGGCCGCCTCTCAGCCGTGCGTCCGATGTAGGGTGCCGTCACCATGCCAACGCGGCTATCCGCAAATCCGCTCATGACGCGTGTCAGATAGCGCGGAGAGACACGGATGTCACTGTCGTTGATCAGGACGTGCTCGTAGCTGGCCACGCGCAGCATCTGGATCAGGTTACTAACCTTGCCGCTGGTGCCGAGGCATTCTGGACACTCGATGAGCCGGATGGCTACGCCGGGAAACTCAGCCTGTAGTCGCTTGATCTCAGCCACAGCGGGATCGTCGAGTGCGCTGACACCGAAGAGGATCTCGAAGCGACCGGAGTACTGCTGCTGGCAGTGACTGACCAGCCCGGCATACATCTGCGAATCGACGCCTTTGACTGGCTTGAGGATGGAGACGTCGGGGGCGTAGCCGGTATCGAGTGTGCGGCGTCGCCAGTAGCGGTTGAAGTCTCGCGCGGCCCAGAGCGCCAGCAACAGATAGGCAAGTCCTGCCAGCGTGAGCAGCGCAGTGAAGACCTCGATACCGATGGCGAGCATTGTTTTTAGTTTATCGAACTGCGTGCTTGCTAACGGGAGTTGAAACCTAAGCATTACTTATTTTTGTGCTGGCTGTTGGCTCCGATTGCAAGGTCTTCTTTTACGTTGGGGTCGTATTGTTCGAGTTCGGCGAGGAGGCCGGCATCGGATAGATCGAGCGGATGGGAGTTTTCCCAATCCTCGCGAAGAGTTTTGCGGATGCGGTGAATGATGTGCTCGTCATCGACTTCGATGGCGAGTTCGCGGCGGCTGTCGAAGCTACCGGGCGCAAGATTTATGGAGCCGATGATGGCGCGTGCATCGTCGGCGAAGAGCAGCTTGGCGTGAAGCTTGATGTGCTTCAGCTTGTGGATCTTGACGCCGATGTCCTGAAGGCAGCGCAGACCGCTGACGCCTTCGATCAGCTTCTCCTTCTTGAGCTTGTGCGGAGGGCGGGCCATGATGTGAATCTTGACGCCGCGGCTGCTTGCGCGGATGAGGTGCTCGATGATGACGGGGTCCTGGTAGCGCTCGTTTTGCAGCCATAGCGAGTGCTTGCTCTGGTCGATGAGCTGGCCGAGGCGCTGGCGGCCGTTGCCAATGCACCAGATCAGATGGGACTGGTCGCCGGTGTCGAACGCGGTGCGGTTCCAGTCGGCATCGAAGCACTGCGCGATCTCTTCCACCTCGTGCTTGTGTGTGGTGGCGATGGCGTAGTCGCGGGTGGTGGTAAGGTTTTCAGTCTCCCAATTAAGCGATTGCACGAAGGCGGTAGTGTCGTCGATGACCATGGACTTCTCGTGCGTGAGGTCGAAAGCGGGGTTGCTGTCGATGACCTTAATACCCGCGTCGGCAAGCGCTTTGCGGGAGTCGCCATTTTCTTCCTTGCCATCGCGTCGGGCAGGATTCAGCATAACGCGCACGTCGACGCCACGTTGATGCGCAGCGATGACGGCCTGCAGGAGGCTGGGGTCGGAGAAGACAAACATCTTGATACGGATGGATTTTGTAGCTTGAGCGATGGCGTCGAGGAGGGGTTGAGCCGAGTCGTCGGGCAGAACGATGATAGAGCGGGACATGGCGTTTCCTTGGCTGGCTACCGGATTCGCTTACAGCGCTGTACTACCACGCTTAGTACTGTACTGCCCCTAGGGTAGATGTGACTCTACTTTATCTTGCCCAGCGTCGAACTGGGTGCGGTGTAGTTCCGCGTAGAGGCCGTTGCGGGTCATGAGCTCGTCGTGGGTGCCGCTTTCTGCGACGCCTCCGCCGGCAATAACGACAATCTGATCAGCATCGCGGATAGTGCTGAGACGATGTGCAATAGCTATGACAGTCTTGCCCTTCATGAGCTTCTCAAGGGCGTCTATGACAAGTTTTTCCGATTCGCTGTCGAGCGCGGCGGTGGGTTCGTCGAGCAGCAAGATAGGGCTATTCCGTACCATGACGCGGGCGATGCCGATGCGCTGGCGCTGACCGCCGGAGAGCGTGGAGCCGCGGTCACCGACGAGGGTGTCGTAGCCGAGGGGCATGGCCATAATGAAGTCGTGCGCGTTAGCCAGCTTGGCGGCGGCGATGATCTCGTCCTTGGTGGCGTCGGGGCGTCCGAAGGCGATGTTTTCATGAATCGTTCCGCGGAAGAGGACCGTGTCCTGCAGGACATAGCCGATCTGGTCGCGCAGCGGCTTGAGCTTGTAGTCGCGGACGTCGTGGCCATCAATATGGACGGTGCCGGATTGGACGTCGTAAAAGCGTGGGATAAGGCTGACGACGGTGGATTTTCCTGCGCCGGTGGGACCTACGATACCTACGAACTGGCCGGGCTTAATTTTTAGGTTGAGATCGGTGAGGATCGGGTTATCGGGATCGTAGCCGAAGGCAATGTGGTTGAACTCGATGTCTCCCGCGAGCGTCTCGGGTTCAAGACCGTCCGGACTTTCAGGAATCATGGCGTCGGTGTCGAGGATGGAACGAACGCGTTCGGCGCCCACGGCTGCCTGAGCAATGGCGTTGGTCGTGGTGGCAAGATCCTTGACGGGCTTGAAGAACTTCGCGAGGTAAGCCAGGTAGACCGTCAGCTCTCCTATCGTCATGGAGCCGGCGAGAATGAGCGCTGCTCCGCGCCAGAGCACGACAGCAGTGCAGAGGGCGACGGTAATGTTCACCACAGGAGAAAGTAGCGCCTTGATGCTGCGAGCCTTGAGGGCTGCGCCTACGGTCGCCTGACTGACATCGTAAAGGAGCTTTTCTTCCGCCTTCTCCTGCCCGAAGGCTTTGACGACTTGTATGGATTCAAGGTCCTGCTGGACGACGGCCAGGATCTGGCTCTGCTCTTTGCGAACGTCGTGTGTGGCCTTTTTGACGGATTTTTTGAATCTCGAAACGAAGAGGAGAAGAAAGGGCGTTACGGCTACTGCGATGAGGGTGAAGTCCCAGTTGAGCCAGAACATCAGGCCCAGCATGCAAACGATGGTGAGGAGATCGACCAGGATGTTGAGCGTCGAGGACGAGGCGAAGGCCTGGATGGTCTGGATGTCAGTGGTGAGGGTGCTGAGGATCGTGCCCGTCTCGTGCGTGCTGTAGTACCGCAGCGAAAGGCGTTGCAGATGTTGATACATGCGCATGCGGAGATCGTGTGCGACCCACTGGCCAGCGCTCTCGGTGTAGTAGTTGTCGATGTACGAGGCGGCAGACCCAATGATCGTGATCACGACAAGCGCAAGAGCAGCAAGGGCGGCGACGTGGAGTTTGTCGCCCCGCTCCAGCAACGGCTGAATCAGATGATGAAGCCAGGGAGTGAGCTTATGGTCGCCGATTACGTTGTCGAGGATGATCTTGAGCGGCCACGGAGCCGCAAGGCTCATCGCCGTCTCGACCAGCATGCAGAAAAGAATGATCGCCAGGGTACTACGGTAGGGCCGGATTAAACCGCCAACAAAACGCAGCATGAGTTATCCCCGGGAACGGTCGCGATCGTACGATGCACCATCGTACCCGAAGGACTGCCCGGGAGTTGTTCTACGCCCGCTTACTCGTAACGGAGTGCTTCGATGGGGTTCAGGTTCGCTGCCTTCCATGCAGGGTAGATGCCGAAGATAAGCCCGATCCCGCAGGAGCTCACGAACGCCGCACCGATCCATATTGCCGATAGCGCAGCAGGGAAAAAGAAGTGCACAGCATACCCAATCACACTCCCGCCCAGCACCCCGATAACGCCGCCGACAGCGCACAGCGTCATCGCCTCCAGCGTGAATTGCGTCAGGATCATCTGCTTGTTCGCGCCGATCGCCTTGCGGACACCAATCTCCCGCGTCCGCTCAGTCACGCTCACCAGCATGATGTTCATCACCCCCACCCCTCCCACCAGCAACCCCACTGCCGACAGTGACAGCATCAACGCGAACAGCCCGAACGTGATCTGGTCCCACAGTCGCGTCAGCGAGTCCGTCCCAAAGATCGCAAAGTTGTCGGGGGCCTCGTTCTTCACCTTTCGCCGGAGCCGCAGCAACTCCTGCAACTCATCCTGCACCAACGCCTTGTTCTTCTGGTCGTCGAACTTCAGGCTGATCCAGTAATCCAATACCTCCGGATGGATCTTGTGGAACGTCGTCACGGGAAAATACGCCTTGTTGTCTTCCGGGTTCTTACCTCCCCCAAACGCCATCGGCCGTTTGTCCATCACTCCTACCACTGTGAACACCATGCCCGCGATGGTCACATCCTGGCCCACAGGACTCACCGTGCCGAACAGCGTGTCCGCCGTATCGTTTCCCAGCACGACAACGTTCGCTGCCCGCTCCACGTCGCCATCGGTGAAGAACCGGCCATCCTTCAGGTCGAGCTCATACACATCCTTTACGCTCGCCGTGTCCCCCTCCAGGACCGTTCCCTCCATCTTTTTCGTGCCGAACTTCACTGCCACGGTGCCCTGCATCCCTCGCTGATCCCGATATTGCAATCCCGGCGTCACCGCGACAACATGCGGCAGCGCCTTCATTGCCATCGCATCGTCATAGGTCAGCTGTTTCCGCGTCAGCATCTCCGTCGTCGGCCGCACCCCGATCACAGGAAACCGGAACACCCAGATCACATTCGTCCCCAGCGACTCCACCAGGCCCGACACACGCGAGTTCAACCCATTGATCACCGACGAGATAATAATCACGGTCATCACGCCGATCACGATCCCCAGAATCGTCAACCCGCTGCGCAGCTTGTTCGCCCGCAGCGTATCCAGCGCCATCCTTACCGTTTCTTTCGCATCGGCGATCTGCATCAATCTTCTCCTTGATCCCTGTTCCTGCCCTACCCGTAACTCACTCCGCTCGCAACGCCACGATCGGATCCAATTGCGCAGCCTTCCGCGCCGGATAGACACCAAAGAAGACTCCTGTACCAGTAGCCATCACAAGTCCGGCAAGCACGCTCCAAAACGCAACGGTCGAAGGAAATCCCGCCAGAATCGTAATCGCTTGCGCCACCAGGATCCCACCCATGACGCCGAACACTCCGCCGACCAACGCCATCGTCCCCGACTCAATCAGAAACTGCATCATGATGTCCTTGGGTCGCGCGCCCAACGCCTTCCGTATCCCGATCTCTCGTGTCCGCTCGGTCACGCTTACCAGCATGATGTTCATGATCACGATACCCCCTACCACCAGCGCGATCAGCGCCACGGCCCCAGCCACCGCTCCAAACGACTGCGTCACCATGCTGAAAAATCCCACCAGAGTATTGTTCGTATCCAGCTCAAACGAGTCCGGCACGCCAGGAGCGTCATGCCGCCGCGACCGCATCAGCACCCGCACCTCGTCCGCCGCCGTCTCCAGCACCGGTCCGGCCTCGCCCGCTTTCACATAGATCGTCAGCGTCTTCGCCGAGCCATAGCTCTTCTGAAACGCCGTCAGCGGCACTCCGACCCAGTTGTCCTGGCTTGCCCCAAACGTGCTCCCTTGCTTCTCGCTGATCCCAATCACCGTGTACGGAGTGCCGTCTACCCGCAACTCCTGTCCCAGCGGATCCATTCCCTCGAAAAGGTGTTCCTGAATATCCGTGCCGATGATCGCCACATGCGAGGCATGTTCTTCGTCCGCCTCAGTGAATCCGCGCCCCTGCACAATGTTCAGGTTCTGCAGCGCAGGCATCTGCCACGTATACCCCCGGATGTTGCTATCGGTTGTGGACTGCGTCCCCCGCACGATCTTTCCCGTCACCGCCTGTTGCGCGCCAATCCCGATGCAGTGCTTACAGTTCTCCTCGACATACTTAAAGTCGGGGAACAGGATGTCCTTCCGCTTCTGAAACCGCTGATACTCCTCCGGGCTGGTGATGATCTGCGGCATCTTCGACACCGTGAACACATCCGCGCCATAGCTGCTGAACTTGGTTGCGACATACGTATTCGCGCCATTCACCAGCGTCACCACAGCAATCACGCTGGCAACGCCGATCACGACGCCGAGCAGCGTCAATATGGAGCGCAGCTTGTTCGCCCATAGCGACTGCAGCGCGATCTTTACGGCCTCTTTGAATTCCATAACTTACCGCTTCCGGGGGTTGGCCTTGAGACTACCAGCCCCGCGCCTGCAAAGCGAGGCTATCCCTATCTTCACAGTACGCAAACCACCTCTTTTTCGTTCGCACCGCCAAAAACCGACCGACCGACCGCTGGTATGATTTGGAGCGACTATCCCCACCCATACACCGGGAGCCGAAGCCCTATGTCGCTGCGCCTACACGCTTTCATCCTTGCCGCGGCCTCCCTGGCAGCGCCGCTGGATGCGCAAACTGCCCCTCGCCACATACAGGCGGACGCCTCCCGCGTCACAGGACCGCACTCGACAACGCCTCTGATGACCGTTGGAGCAGGCCGCGCCAATGAGGGCCTCCGCGCCGATTGGCAGCAGCAGCTCTCCCTTGTCCAGCAGGAGATCGGATTCAAATATCTTCGCTTCCACGGCCTTCTCCACGACGACATGGGCGTCTACACCGAAGACGCTAAAGGCAATCCCTCCTATAACTTTCAGTACATCGACCCGCTCTACGACGCCCTCCTGGCCCACCACATCCGGCCCTTTGTCGAGCTGTCCTTCATGCCCTCGAAGCTCGCCAGCGGCTCCAGCACCGTCTTCTGGTGGAAGGGCAACAATACGCCTCCCAAAGACATGGCCAAGTGGAACGGCCTCGTCCGCGCCCTCATTGAGCACTGGCGCGAGCGCTACGGCGAAGACGAGATCGTCCAGTGGTATTACGAGGTCTGGAACGAGCCCGATCTCTCCTTCTTCTGGAGCGGGACCCACCAGCAATACTTCGAGCTCTACCGCAACACCGTCGAAACCATCAAAGCCGTCTGCGCCAGGTGCCGTGTCGGCGGCCCGGCCTCTGCCGGCAGCGCCATCGAGCCCGAGTGGCTCGCCTTCATCGCCGCCAATCACGTCCCCGCCGACTTCCTCTCCACCCACACCTATGGCGTAAAGAGCGGGGCCTTCGACGCCGACGGGCACGCCGGTACAGTTCTGGAGTCCAGCCCCAATGTCATCATCGAGCGCGTCCGCAACTCCCGCAGCCTTATCGACAACTCCGCAACTCCGAAGCTCGAGCTGCACTACACCGAATGGAGCACCAGCTACACTCCCACCGATCCCATCCACGACCAGTACATCTCTGCCGCATTCATCCTCGAAAAACTCCGCGGGACATCGCCCCTCGCACAGTCCATGTCGTACTGGACCTTCACCGACATCTTCGAAGAGAATGGCCCCCGCTTCACGCCCTTCCACGGCGGCTTCGGCCTCATCAACTATCAGGGCATCCGCAAGCCGTCGTTCTTCGCCTATAAATTCCTCGCCCAGTTAGGCCCCGAGGACATCGCTACCAGCGACCAGCAGAGCTGGATCACAAGAAGCGCTGACGGTTCCGTGCAGGCCCTCTTCTGGAACTACACGCCCGTCGTTCCTCCCGCCGACGAGAGCGACCAGGTCTTCTACAAGAGAGAGCAGCCAGCCAGGTCCGCCGCGCCGACGACCCTCTCTATCACCGGCATGACCAACGGTTCTTACACGATGAACATCTATCGCACCGGCTACGGGCAGAACGACGCCTACACCGCATGGCTGCATTTGGGCTCTCCATCCCAACTCATCCGCCAGCAGGTCGCAACGCTTCAGTCCGCGGCAAGCGGAGCGCCGACAGAGACCCGAACCGTAACCATCACAAAGGGCTCCTTCGATCACGCGTTCGAGATGCACGAGAACGGCACCGTTCTGGTCACCCTCAAGAAACAGTAAAGCGGCTCTTGCCGTTGTCATTTTGATTTGATCGGTGTAAATCGGTGTTAAGCCTTCCCGACAGCCTCCCTCAGTTGACGTGCGATACACTGAAGATGCAGGCGGCTGGATGATCGCTGCCGCTCGGGCCGCAAGGCGTTGAGCGGGAGAGGAAAGTCCGAACTCCGCAGGGCAGTGTGCCGGATAACGTCCGGGACGGCCGCTTCAAGGCGGCTGGACGGCAAGTGCAACAGAGAACATACCGCCCCAGGTTGGTGATCCGCTTCGGCAGATCCGCACGCGGCCTGAGGTAAGGGTGAAAAGGTGCGGTAAGAGCGCACCGCGCGGCCAGTAATGGTCACGGCAGGGTAAACCCCACACGGAGCAAGACCAAATAGGCAGGGATTCTGCCGCTACTCTCCAGGCGGCAGAAAGCGTATCGGCCCGATGCGCTAAGGCGGAGAGACTCCTTAGGGAGAGCCGAAACCTGCGGGTAGGTTGCTGGAGCGGCTCAGTAATGTGTCGCCTAGAGGAATGATCGTCTAAAACAGAATTCGGCTTACGGGCCGTCTGCAAACCTGATGGCCCCGGTAAAGTCCCAAAGGACACCGGGGCCGCTTCCTTTTCCAAAGTGCGGCTTCCAGACGACGACGTCGAGGCTTAGTTCGACGTCATTCTGCTCTTTGCCTCTGCGAGGGCACCGCGGAGGCCAAGATCTCAGAATCGAATTCGGGCAGGCGACCTGGGACGATCCCCGCTCAGCATGCTACTCTGGTGAGCCTCCCTAGTATCCCCACGACCCCGGGCCCCGTTTCTATCTCATATGAGGGAAAACTATGAATTCATTTTGCAAACTGCGGACTGCCAATGTGGCGGACCGGTCATTTAAGGACAGGTTAGCGTGCTCAAAGCTCTTCGCGTGTACGGCAATAGCGATTGGCCTTGCGGCAGCGCCGTTAACGGCAAGGGCTGATTCGTTTACGTTCTCGTTCAGCGGTGGCGGCCTTAGTGGTTCCGGCGTGATCACTGTTTCGAATGCGGTCGTTCCTGGAGTCCCAGGTGCGCATCAGGTTACTGGAATCACCGGCACTTTCTCGGACACCATCGCAGGTTTCACTGGCGCGATCACCGGAGTCCAGACGACGTCGCTCCCTTCCGGCATCAACCCTGACGGGACATTTATCCCTCCCGGCTCGCCAACGGGTGGTTTCGGATTCTCCTATGACAACCTGTTCTTTCCGGAAGGAAACTCTCCTGCAGTATGCCCTCCTCCCGGCCCGGGTGATCCGGAGCCTCCGTATCCCTTTGGTGGCGGCCTGTTCGACATTTACGGACTGCTTTTTAACGTGGAGGGCGGATACAGCGTAGATCTGTGGAGCAATGGCGTGGTTCCCGGGATAACAGGTGTGACCTATGGAGTAGGCGATTCTCTGAAGGGAACCGTGCTCAATACCTATGGCGAACCGTTTTCGGGGATGAGCGTCAGTGTGGCCACAGCCCCAACTCCGGAGCCCGGTTCGCTGTTGCTGCTGGGCACCGGCCTGTCCGGTTTGATCGTTGCGTTGAAGCGCAAGATCAAGCCTTCCCCAGAGTTCGACGCATAAGACTGACGTGCAAAATCGATCGCGGATTTCGCAGATAGATACGGGTCAGGCAAGTCTTGACCCGTTTGTCTGCGCAATCCGTGATCGCACAAGGTCTTATCGTGCATAGAGCCCTTGAGGGCCTTCTGCTGTAAGCTTCCCCGCGCGTAAGCGAACGCTTTAAGCGCCTATCCGCGCGCCGTGCTTCGTACTCGGAACCTCAACGGAACAGCGTGGACGACGACGAGATCGAACGTGGTTTGGTAGTCTTCAATGCCAGAAAGCCTCCCCGCGCCCCATTCAGACGTCCGAAAGCACTCAATGCTCAAACGCTCAGCGATCTATCCTCGATCTCTTTAATAAAACGAGCCTTATGGCCAGAAGTGGATTGCCGCTCTCGTTGACATTGCCTTGCAAATAGCAATAACGTTGGTAGCTTGCCAATCAGAGTTTCCACGAGGAATTTAATGAGAAGAATTGGATTGCGGATGTTTGCGGCGATGATGACCTGTGCAGTGGGAGTTTGGACAGCTGGTGCACAAGATGCACAAAAGCCTGCCTACTTGAATACCGATCTGACTGCTGAGCAGCGTGCGGCTGACCTGGTCAAGCGCATGACCCTGGAAGAAAAGGCAACGCAACTCGTTAATCAGGCCCGTGCGATTCCTCGGTTGAACGTCCCCGCCTACGACTGGTGGAGCGAGTCCCTGCACGGTGTTGCCCGGAATGGCACCACTGAGTTTCCTGAGCCCATCGGCCTGGGCGCCACCTTTGACACGACAGCCATCCACCAGATGGCCGTCGTCATCGGCACCGAGGGCCGCATCAAACATGTGCAGTCCGTCCGCGCTGGTCACAGCAACATCTTCGAAGGCCTCGACTTCTGGGCGCCGAACATCAACATCTTCCGCGATCCACGGTGGGGTCGCGGCCAAGAGACCTATGGCGAAGACCCATTCCTGACCGCGCGCATGGGCGTCGCTTTTGTTACGGGCATGCAGGGCGACGACCCCAAATACTATCGTGTCATTTCTACGCCCAAGCACTTCGCCGTGCACTCAGGTCCAGAGTCCACGCGTCACAGCGCAAACGTCAATGTCAGCAAGCACGACGAACTCGATACCTATCTGCCCGCATTCCGCGCCACCGTTACCGAAGCTAAGGCAGACTCTGTGATGTGCGCCTATAACAGCATCAATGGCGAGCCCGCCTGCGCGAGCGAATTTCTCCTTCAGGACCAACTCCGCGGCAAATGGGGTTTCCAGGGCTACGTCGTCTCCGACTGCGGCGCTGTTCTCGACATCTTCCACGGCCACAACTTCAAGCCCTCCCAGCCTGCGGCCTCGGCCATCAGCCTGCAGCGTGGCATGGACAACGAGTGCGTCGACTTTACCTTCAAGGTGAACGACGATCACGACTACAAACCCTACCTTGATGCCGTGAAGCAGGGCTTGCTCAAAGAGAGCGAGATCGACATTGCTGTGACGCGCCTGTTCACGGCGCGAATGAAGCTCGGTATGTTTGATCCGCCGGAGATGGTCCCCTACACGAAGATCGACGAGAACCTGCTTGACTCCGCCGAGCACCGCGCCATGGCCCGCAAAATTGCCAATGAGTCGATGGTTCTACTGAAGAATGACGGCGTTCTCCCGCTCAAGACCTCGCACGTCAAGATCGCTGTGGTCGGCCCGCTCGCCGATCAGACCAAGGTCCTTCTTGGCAACTACAACGGTATTCCTTCCCACACGGTATCCATCCTCGAAGGGCTCCGCGCCGAGTTTCCTGGAGCCACCATTAGCTATGTTCCCGGCACCCAGTTCCTAAGCCATGAGGCAGAGCCTGTGCCTCCTTCCGCGCTCACAGTTGATGGCAAACCTGGCATCCAAGCGAGCTACTCCAAGCTCGACATGTCAAACCTTAATAATCCTGCCGCTACCAAGCCGGTGGCACAGCGCGTAGAGTCCGCGCTGGACGAGGCCACGAACGCGCTACCCGCCGAGGCCGCGAGCGTTCACCCGCTCAGTATCCGTTGGGAGGGTTCGCTGACAGCCCCGGAGACCGGCGACTACAACCTCGGATTGATGGCCAATGGATTCTTTCGCATGCAACTCGATGGCAAGAATGTTACCTCCGCCTACGGCGGCAGTAGCACTGAAGCCAAGCTGGGCCGCGTGCACCTTGAGGCGGGCAAGCCGGCTGCTCTGCGTGTAGAGTACTCGCCCGGAGAAAACGAGACGCCAGCGGCGAAGCTGGTCTGGTCGAAAGTAGACCTCAAACCGCAGCCTGCGGCTATCGAAGCGGCCAAAGCCGCAGACATAGTTGTCGCCGTGGTTGGCATCACCAGTGAGTTGGAAGGCGAAGAGATGCAGGTCAGCGAAGAGGGCTTCAAGGGTGGCGACCGCACCAGCATCGACTTGCCCAAACCTGAAGAAGAACTACTTGAAGCTGTCGCCACCGCAGGCAAGCCGCTGATCGTCGTTCTTACGAACGGCAGTGCCCTCGGCGTGAACTGGGCCAAGGACCACGCTAACGCTATTCTCGACGCGTTCTATCCTGGCGAAGAGGGCGGTGCGGCCGTGGCCCAAACACTCTCCGGCAAGAACAATCCTGCTGGTCGGTTGCCCGTTACCTTCTATAAGGACGTCAGCCAGTTGCCTCCCTTTGAGAATTACGCCATGAAAGGCCGCACCTACCGCTACTTCGAGGGCAAGCCACTCTATCCCTTCGGCTACGGTCTCAGCTATACCAGCTTTTCCTACAGCGACCTCACGGGTCCCGCCAACGTTTCGGCTGGAAGCCCGGTCATCGTTGAGGTGAAGGTGACGAATACCGGCAAGCGGCCCGGCGATGAAGTCGCCCAGCTCTACCTAAACTTTCCCGGCGTTCCAGGAGCGCCACTGCGGGCACTGCGGGGCTTTCAGCGTATTCACCTTGAGTCAGGCGCCTCGCAGAAGCTTCGTTTTGAATTGCAGCCGCGCGACCTGAGCATGGTTACCGAGAAAGGAGACCCGATTGTTGCCGAAGGAAAATATACCGTTTCGGTCGGCGGTGGTCAGCCTGGTTCCGGTGTGCCTGTGCTAACCAAAGCCTTCAGCGTGAAGGGGGAGACGAAACTGCCCGAATAGACGACGCACCGTCGCACCGCGACCAAACTTCGACTGTTAAAATCGCCGCGACTGGATCCAAACAAATGCGCCGTTTTTCACTTGGCTTCCGATTGCAGGCAAACGGGAATAGAGGCCTGCAATCGGCTTCGGAGGTCACCCAGTAGTCGTCGTAGCAAACGAGTGTTACTGATGCTTCTTATCTGGGTTTGCACAAAAGGCCGACTGTTACCTGAGGGCCGCGAAGACGCCAACGGATGGGGATGCTCCCGAGTACACTGGACATACTCCCCATGAGCGAGACCACCTACTCAGCGACTCTCCCCGCCGCCGACCCCGTCGACATCATGCCCGAACTCAAAGCCCCGCGCCTCGACAACTCCTCCGGCGCCCTCTTCCGGGTCCTCGCGGCCGTCAGCTTCTGCCACCTGCTGAACGACATGGTGCAGTCACTGCTGCCATCGATCTATCCGATCCTGAAGAGTTCGTTTCATCTGGACTTCACGCACCTCGGATTTCTGACCCTTACCTATCAGGTCGTCGCTTCCCTGCTGCAACCTTTTATCGGACACTTTACCGACAGCAAGTCCGTCCCCTACTCGCTTCCCGTCGGGATGACATTCACGCTGTTTGGACTGGTAGTGCTGGCCTTCGCGCCCACGTTCGGTTTTCTACTGATTGGCTCTTCGCTGGTCGGTGTTGGGTCAGCGATCTTCCATCCCGAGTCCTCTCGCATTGCCCGCATGGCCTCAGGGGGCAAGCACGGGTTCGCGCAGTCGTTCTTTCAGGTCGGCGGAAACGCGGGCTCAGCGATTGGGCCTCTCCTGGCCGCCTTTATCGTGCTGCCGCGTGGTCAACGAGGAATGGCGTGGTTTTTGATTCCGGCCATCCTCGGCATCATTCTGCTAATACGGGTGGGACGCTGGTACAAAAAAACCCGGCAGGCTGAGGGCGGCCTTCGAGCCAAGAAGGAATCGCATGTGCATCACTCGCTATCGAAGCCGCAGATTACCGGCGCGTTAGCGGTGCTGATAGCCCTGGTCTTTTCCAAGTACTTCTATCTCGCGAGCCTGACCAGCTACTACACCTTCTACTTGATCAGCCGGTTCCAGGTGTCCGTGCGGCTGTCGCAGATTTTGCTCTTCCTCTTTCTCGGCGCTGTCGCCGCAGGAACCCTGATCGGCGGCGCGGCTGGCGACCGCTACGGCCGCAAACTGGTTATCTGGATATCCATCCTCGGCGTCCTTCCGTTCTCCCTCGTTTTGCCATTTGCCAACCTCTTTTGGACTGCAGTCTTGAGCGTCGTCATCGGCTTCGTCATAGCCTCCGCCTTTTCAGCGATTCTGGTCTACGCACAGGAACTGCTGCCGGGACGTGTAGGCATGATCTCGGGCCTGTTCTTCGGCTTCGCGTTTGGGATGGGTGGAATTGGTGCAGCGGTCCTCGGCCGGCTTGCCGATGCGACCAGCATTATTTTCGTCTATCGCGTCTGCTCCTATTTGCCGGCGATTGGCCTGCTCACTGGGCTACTGCCGAACATCGAGCCTTCGCGTAAGAACGGTTAAGAACCACATTTTTACCACCAGTTCACCACCAAGAACCAGCTTGTTAACCATAGAAAATGACTAGAATCAGCGAATGATTGCTCATCTGCGTGGACGTTTAATTTCAAAAAATCCTAATCAAGCCATCGTTGATTGCGGTGGTGTCGGGTATGACGTAACTATAAGCGTTACAACGTTTTCTGAGCTTCCGGCGGAGGGTGCGGAGGCCTCGCTTTTTATTCATACGCATGTTCGTGAAGACCAGCTTGCGCTGTTTGGATTTGCGGATACGCGGGAGAAGCGGTTGTTTGAGAAGCTCCTTACTATCAGTGGGATAGGGCCTAAATTGGCGATTACGGTGTTAAGTGGAATTTCGGCGGAGCGGCTGGTGGCGGCGATTCGTGGTGGGGATCATGGGACGCTGACGCGGATTCCGGGAATTGGGAAGAAGACGGCTGAGCGTATCGTGCTGGAAATAAAGGACAAACTGGATGATCTGGCGGTTCCGGTGAGTGGGGTTCCGCATCACGGGGCGGCTGGGGATGATGCGCTTTCGGCGCTGGTGAATCTTGGTTATCCGCGGCCTGTGGCGCAGAAGGCGATTGAGGCGGCGATGGAGAAGAATCCCGCGGCTGGAGCGGACTTTGAGACGCTTTTCAGGGCGGCTATGGCGGCGATTCGGTAGATTTTGTGGCGCGTTTTTTTTGCATGGTGGAGATGGGGTTTTTCGGGGGTTTTTCCATAAAAGTGGGTGGTAGTACGTGGTAAAAGTGCGGCAAAACGTGGTAACGGTGTGGCAATTGGTGGTTCGGTGAATGCTGGCCGCTTGACAAGCAGTGAGCCACAGAAGGCCGGGTGGGCGGCTTTGGGCTGACTAGAGGCCCAGGGTTGGGAATTCCCAGAAGGGGCTTCTGTAAGTCGCTGATCCTGCTGGATAAAAAATAATTCTCTACTTGGGTCACCTTTTAATCTTGCTAATGGTAATGACCGTGTGGTTACTTTACAACAACAGGATAGTTACCTGTTAAGTTGCTGTAGTGGTTTGGTTTACAAGCAAATTAATTGCCATCGATGGTTACTTTGGCAAAGTTCGTGATCGTTTTATCTGACCTTGAAGCACTAAGTCGTTGAAACGGAGAACTTTGATGAACGGTATTACTTCCTTCTTTTTGGCTCTTTTTGGATTTGCGGTTTTGGCTCTGGGTCCCTTTCGTCCGGCTTCTGCTGTGCAGACGGTTCAGGTTGCTGGCCATCAGACGGTTCCGACGCTGAAGCCTCGTGTGGTTCTCGCTGCGACGCGTGCTTCCGATGCGGAGTACTGGCATACGAGTGGAAACCGGATTCTGGATGAACGGAACCAGCCGGTGCGGATTGCGGGAATCAACTGGTATGGGTTTGAGACGGCGCGGCAGGTACCGGGTGGGCTGACAGAGCAGGATTACCGGGCGATTCTGCAGACGATCAAAGGGGATGGGTTCAACACGGTACGGATTCCTCTGTCGAACGAGATGGTGGAGCGGCCGGTGGTGCCGGAGAAGATTCGATTTGCGAATGAGCGTGGGGCGATCAATACAGACCTGCGGGGGCTGAACTCGCTGGAGATTCTGGATCGGATTGTGGAGTACGCGGGGACGCTGGGGCTGAAGGTGATTCTGGATAATCACCGGTCGGAGGCGGGTAACAGCGCGGAGCAGAACGGGCTTTGGTATACGAGCGAGTATCCGGAGGCGGCGTGGATTGCTGATTGGGAGAGGCTGGCGCGGCGGTATGCGGGCAACTCGACTGTGGTGGGAGTTGATCTGCGGAATGAACCGCACAATGCGAACAGCGGCGGGGCTTGCTGGGATTGCGGCGGGGTGCGCGACTGGCATGAGGCTGCGGAGCGCGGCGGGAATGCGGTGTTGCGGGTGAATCCGCGGTTGATTGTTTTTGTGGAAGGTGTGGACGCTTACGGCAACGACTCTTACTGGTGGGGTGGGAATCTGGAGGGCGTGCAGCGCTCGCCGGTGCGACTGGAGGTGCCGAATCAACTGGTGTATTCGCCGCATACGTATGGGCCGAACGAGTATGCGCATCCCTGGTTTAATGCGGCGACGACGCCAGCCAGTCTTGAGGCGGTGTGGATGAAGTATTGGGCGTATGTGAGCCTGAACGGGGTCGCTCCGGTGTGGGTGGGGGAGTTTGGGACGACGAACAGGACGGAGGATATTCGCGGGAATGCGCCGGGGTCGGAGGGACAGTGGTTTCAGAGCCTGGTGGCGTTTCTAGGAAAGCATCAGGAGTTGGGCTGGAGCTCGTGGGCTCTGAATGGCGAGGATGCGAATGGGTTGCTGAATGCGCACTATGACGCGATGGCGAATGGGTTGAAGCAGGAGATGCTGGCTAGCATTATGGCTCCCGCGGAGGCTGTCGTAGCGCGGCGTGAGATGCCTGTCGCTCCGCGGTTGCAGCAGGTACCTTATGTGCCTCAGCACGCGGCGAGGCCCATGGAGGGACGAGAGAGCCGGAGCGAGGCTTGCCATGTTTCGTATCGGAGCAAGAACGATTCGCGTAGTGGCTTTACGGGGACGATTGAGATTGCGAACATGGGTGGCAAGGCGATTGAGGGGTGGACGCTGCTTTGGCTGTATGCGGATAGTCAGGAGATTGGACAGGCGACCAACGCGAGGGTGATGCAGCGTGGGGATATGGTGATGATGAGCAATACGGACTCGAATGGCGTGATTCCGGCGAGGGGAAGGGTGGCGGGGATCTCGTTCCAGTCGAGCTATCGGGGGGTGAATCGGCGGCCGGTGAAGTTTTATTTGAACGGGAGTTTGTGCGGGTAGGGTGGGTGGATTTTCCGCTGTCGTGAGGATTGCCCACTCCCATTGGGATGACGCTCCGATTTCTGGATAGGAGATGGGGTACCCGATCGTGGTGGGGATGACAGGTGAGAAAGGCAAATGCAAAGGCTTGTCTTGGCTGGGGTGCAGTCTGGGTAGAGTAGCGGGTTTGTCCGCTGCGCTGCTCACGGAGAGGCTGTGAGCAGCTTCGGTCGAAATGACAATTGGTGTGGGTGGGTGAAAAGTACCGACAACTGGAAAGGCAACGACAACAATTCCGCTGAATCGGCATGGGCTGATGGCGGACTTCAATTCGCTGAATTGGTCTCAGCTGGCCGGGAAGAGTCTTACATTCCCCCCATCGCGATGAGACTGCGATGGATGGGGCACCCGATCTTTTGTGGCTGACTTAAACAGCAGAGTCCCGGTGGTGGCCGGGACTCATTTGAGTGAGGGAAACGGTTGGGCGTTAGCGTTTGGGGGAGAGGCCGAAGGTGACGGAGAGCATAATGCTGCGGCCGGGAAGCAGGGTGGGACTGTCGGCGAGGTTGTAACCGCCTGTGTAGCCAGCGGAGGATGTCGTGGCTGCGTTGAAGGGATCGACGTAGCTGGTGCCGTTTGCGGTAATGGTCTGGTTGATGAGCTTACCGCCTGCCGTGATGCTTGTCTGGTTGTGGGAATCGGTGAGGTTGTTGATACTGAGGCGGATCTTGGTTTGGTCGAAGCGCTCGAAGTGGGAACCGGCGTGGATGGTGTAGTTGAGATAGATGTTGGAGACGGAGAAGGGATCGACGCGAAGCTGGTTGTGGTACGCGCCGTTGTCCATCCATAGCGAGCCGACGCGCTTGTTGAAGTAGCCGAGGTTCCACCCCTTGTCCTGATAGGTGATGCCCTGGGCTTCGGTGTCGGTGGGGGTTCCGGAGACCCATAGGCCGGAGGGCGCTTTCTGGACGAACTGCGGCGCGGAGGAGTTGCAACCGGTGGTTCCGCTGGTGCAAGTGACATTGAGGGTGCCTACGTAGGTGGCCTGGCCGCGGCTGCCGTTGAGGAAGACACTGAGACCGTGAGCGATGTAGAGGTTACCCTGAGCTTCAAAGCCCTGGGTTATGGAACTGGGCGAGATGTAGTTGAGGGACTCGCCGTAAGTGGCCGAGCTGGGGTTGTTGTCGGTGGAGGAGGAGTAGCCGTTCTGGAAATGGATGTGGTAGTAGTCGGCGTCGAAGGCGAGGTGGTTGAGCTTGAAGACGGTGCCGGCCTGGTAGGTGGTGGACTTCTGCGGTTTGGGCGGGACGGCGACGACTCCACCAGCTACGTCGAAGACGCTGGTGGGCGGGACGACGCTGCCCTCGGCGCCCTGACCGTAGACGGACCAGTTGGGCTTGAGACGGTAGCTGGCGCTGAGCGCGGGCAACACGGAGTGATAGTTGGCCGAGTTGGTGACGGAGGTGAAGGGCTGCTTGGTGACCGGGTTGATGCTGCCGATCTTGCCGCCGTTGTCGGCTAGCTGGGTGAAGTCCATGGTGTAGTAGGCGAATTTAACGCCGGGGATGAGGGTGAGCTTGCGGGTGGCGTGAACCTCGAACTCAGCATAGGGCTGGTAGGAGTTGGTGTAGTACTTCTCGCTGAAGTTGGGGAGCGTGTCGTCGGCGTGCGTGAAGGGGTTGGAGGGAATCTGGTGACGGTTAGTGCGTGCCCACTCGTACCAGAGACCGGTGCGGAAGGTGCCGAGCTTCGAGGTCTGGCTGATGGCTGCGGTCTCGCCGTACTTGCGGTAGCTGTTGTATTTGTCGACGGCGCAGGGGCTGATGGCGACGGGAACCTTGACGCCTCCCTCGGTGACCGTTGACGAGACGGGATTGCAGTTGGCGGTGTTGATGGCGCCGGTTTTGGGCTGCTTGGCGTAGAACTCGGAGTTGTCGTAGTTATAGGTGTAGGGCTTGAGAGAGAGCAGCCAGCCGTGGCCGAACTCATGGTTGACGCCGACGTACTCGAAGTCTGTGGGGACGTGGTAGGTGTTGTAGCGGTAGTAGTTGGCCTGCGTGGGATCGGTGTTCTGGAGGAGGTAATTGTCTCCGTTGGTGATGAGTTGCTGGCGGGTGGAGGAGAGGTTGGGGGAGTTGGAGTCCAGCCAGACGACTCCGCTGTAGCCGGTGAGGATGGTCTTGTCGGAGAGCTTGTACTGGTACTTGAGCGAGCCGGCGTTGCGGGTCTGGAGGTTGAAGGTCTGGTAGCCGTCGGATGACATGTGGTGGACGTCGACGAACAGGTTGGATTTTTTGTTGGCTCCACCGAAGTCGCCGGTATTGAATGCACCGTCGAAGAGGACGGTGTTGAAGGAACCGTAGGAGAAGCCGCCGCGGATATTGCGCTGGGGCGTCAGTTCCTGGGAGAGGAGGTGGATGGAGCCGCCGAACGGCGTGGGCCCAACGGTGGAGGCGGTGCCGGGGCTGCGGTCGAAGTCGACGCCGCCGATCCACTGGCTGGGGAAGAAAGCCCAGGAGTGGTGGGATGGAGTGTTGGTGTCGTAGAAGGGGATGCCGTCGAAGTCAATGTCGTAGGAGCCGTCGGAGAAGCCGCGGAAGCTGGTGTTGCTCTGGCCGAGGCCGACTCCGTTGGCATTGGTAGTGAAGGCTCCGGGGACCATTTGGGTGAGCTCACCGAAATCGGCCGTGGGAGCAGCGTAGTTGCGGATGTAGGTGGCGCCGATCTCGCTGCGCGGGGAGGTTTCGGTGAGGGGCGCATCGATTGGAGCAAGACGGGCAGCGACGGAGTGGGAGTCATCGGCCTGGACGGTGACCTGCTGGCTGACGTTGCCGAGGTTGAGGGACAGAGAGACGTCCTGGGGCTGGTCGGCGGTGAGCTGGATGCCGTGGCGAACGGTGTCGGAGAAGCCGGGAGCGGAGACCTCGACGGTGTACTTGGCGAGGGGGAGTCCGGTGACGGAGAAGTGGCCCTGAGAGTCGGTGGTGACCCTGCGGGTGGCTCCGGTGGCCTCGTTACGGATGATGATGGCGGCGTTGGGCAGGACACCACCTTTGGGATCGACTGCAGTGCCAGTGAGGGTTCCAGATGGCTGCTGCGCAAAGCTGGCAAAGGAGATAAGTAGAAATACGCTGACCGTAAGTATCCGGCACAGACGAGGGGCGAAAGTGTTCACAAGTCCTCCAAAAGACTTTTGCAAATTTGCAAGGTGTGTTTCGCAAACGTAGAAGGCGCGCGTGAATGGCGTGTTACATGGAGCTATGAGCTGGGAGCTATGAGCTGGGAGGGCTTCGAGGCGGTGTTACGAATGCCGCGATTTTATTGGGTGTTTGTGGGCTTCAGCGGTAACGGAGGTTGGTCTGGGCGGCTCTGGTGGAGGTGGGATTTTTTATAAGGTGGATTTAAGATTTCGGGGTAAGGGGGCTCGGGTCGCTCCCGTGGGGTGTGTTTTTCGAAACGGGCAACAGCAAATGCACAAGGCTTATGGGCCGGAAAGCAGTGTGGTAGAGAAGCAGGTTTCTCCGCTCCGCTGCTCACGATGAGGCTGTGAGCAGCTCCGGTCGAAATGACAAGCGTGGGGGAGCTGCTGGTTACAGGAGGGCTTGTTCTCTGGGTTCAAGGGTGGGAGTTGGGATTGTGGCGGGGAAGCGGATTTGGAAGACGGAGCCTTTGAGGGGGGTGCTCTCGACGGTGAGGAAGGCGTGGTGGGCGTTGGCGATCCAGCGGGCTATGGAGAGGCCTAGGCCGCTGCCGGCTTGCGTTTTGCGCTCGCGGAGGTCGGCCTGGTAGAAGCGGTCGAAGACGCGTTGGCGGACGTCTTCGGACATGCCTATGCCGGTGTCGCGGACGGTGACGGTGGGTTCGTTGTCGATGAGGGAGATTTCGGCGCGGATTTCGCCGTGCTCTGGGGTGTAGCGGATGGCGTTGTCGAGGAGGATGCCGAGGAGGCGCTGAAGCATCAGCTCGTCGCCTTCGATGTGGATGGGGTCGCGGGGGAGATGCCAGTCGAGGAGGATGCCGTTGGATTCGGCGAGGTCTTCGACGCGGCGGCAACAGTGGACGACGAGGTCGGAGAGGTTGATGGGCTTGAAGGCGACCTCGTGGATGAAGTTGTCGCTGCGGGCGAGGGAGAGGAGAGCGTCGAGGAGGGTGGCGGCGGTGCGGCACTCGGTGACGATCTTGTCGAGGTCTTCGCGGTACTCGGCGTCGGTGCGTTCGCGGTGCAGGGAGAGCTGCGCGGTGGCGAGCATGACGGTGATGGAGGTGCGGAGGTCGTGGGAGGCGTCGGCGGAGAACTGGCTGAGACGGGAGACGGCGGCTTCGAGGCGGGCGAGGAGCTGGTTCCAGGCTACGGCTAGGTGTTGGATCTCGTCCTTGGCGGCGGGGACGGGGAGGCGCGCGGAGAGGTTGCCGATGCCTATGCCGAGGGCGGCGCGGGTCATGCGGTCGACGGGCTTGAAGGCGTGGCGGCTGAGGAAGTAGCCGATGAGCGCGGAGGCTACGAGGAGGCCGGGCATGAGGAGGAGGAGGACGTTGCGATAGGTCTGGAGGATTTCGTACTGCTCTTCGAGCGAGCCACCCAGGTGGAGACCGACGGGTTGTCCGTTTAGCTGGATGATGTGGCAGAGGACGAGGATGGGCTGGCGGTCGAGGATGACGGTGGTGTAGGTGGGTTGGGTGCAGTCTTCGCTGCTTGGCGGGAGCCAGTCGGGGGTCGGTTGGTCGGGGTTCTTTTCGGCGGGAAAGAGGAAGGAGTTGTCGGCGCGGTGGATGTGGAAGAGGTTGCCTTCGTGGGTGACGAGGGCGAAATCGCGGAGCTGGTCGTTGAGGGGTGAGGTGTCGCCTTTGGCTTTGTTGTCGCTGAGGAAGGTGAGGAGGCGGTCTTCGCGGCCTTGCAGGTGGGTCTTTTTGCCTTGCAGGAGGGCGTAGCGGAGGGCTCCGTAGGAGATGAGGCCGAAGACGCAGAGGCCAGCGAAGGTGACGAGGAGATACCACAGCATGAGCCGGGCGCGGACGGAGAGGGCGTGCATGCGACTAGGCCGCGACGAACATGTAACCGGCGCCGTGGACGGTACGGATGAGGGGGCGGCCGTCGGCGTGGTCTTCGAGCTTGGCGCGGAGGCCGTGGATGTAGACGTCGAGGGTGTTCTCTTTGACCTCGGCGAGGTTGCCCCAGCCGGCTTCGATGAGCTCTTCGCGTGAGGTGATGAGGCCGGAGCGGCGCATGAGGGTTTCGAGGAGCTCGAATTGCTTGCGGGTGAGGGGGATGTGTTTGCCGTCGCGGATGGCAACTCGGCGGTTGCGGTCGAGGGTGATGCCGGCGGCAGTGACGGGTGGCTGCTCGGTGTTGGAGATGCGGCGGGCGATGGCGCTGACGCGGGCGAGGAGGATCTCGAGGATGAAGGGCTTGACGAGGTAGTCGTCGGCGCCGAGGTCGAAGGCGTGGAGGATCTTGGGAACGTTGTCGACGGCGGTGAGGACGAGGATGGGAGTCTTGCAGTGGCGGACGCGGACGCGCTCGAGGACTTCGAAGCCGTCCATGCCGGGGAGAAGGATGTCGAGAAGGGCGGCGTCGTACTTTTGGGCGAGGAGCATGTCGGCGCCTTCGCGCCCGTTGTGGGAGAGGGTGACGCGGTGTCCGTCGCCGATGAGGGCACGCTCGACAAGGGCGGCGATCCGCTTGTCGTCTTCGATAACCAGCACGTTCATGGAGGTGTCTAGCTGTAAATTAGCGGGTTTTTGTGGGGATGAAGGTTAAGATCGGGTTACAGATTTGCGACCACGCAACGTCGACCTATCCATTTCCCCTCGCTTCAGGAGGAAGGCAGAGTGATAAGAAGACATACCCCAGGGGCTAAAGCCCCATTGTAAAGAGAACACTTACGGCGCGACTGAAGTCGCGCCCTTTCAAAACGAAGACTTTTCAGCATCCTCTGAAGCCTTGGGTTACCCAGAAGCAACAACTCTGATTCGTTCAAACACAGCTCAGGACTAGCAGAAGGGAACGGCGTAGCATATTAAAGGAAGGTGCTGCGATGAGTGCTGGGCGCTTGAAGGTTACGGTTGGGGTTTGCGGGGGGATTGCCGCGTATAAGGCCGTGGAACTAGTGCGGCTGCTGCAGGATGCGGGGTTGGATCCGCATGTCGTGATGACGCGGGCGGCGGAGGAGTTTGTAAGGCCGCTTACGTTTGCGGCGATCTCAGGGCATAAGGTGATTACGAGCTTGTGGAGTGAGGATGCGGGGGCTGCTCCGGTGGAGTTGGGGGATGAGGGCGGTGGGGCTTCGGTGATTGAGCATGGCTCCGTTATCGAACATATTAATGAGGCGCAGACTACGAAGGTGCTGATTGTGGCTCCGGCTACGGCGGATGCGCTGGCGAAGTTTGCGCATGGGCTGGCGGATGATTTTCTTTCGACGATGTTTCTGGCGACTACGGCTCCGGTGATTGTGGCTCCGGCGATGAATGTGAATATGTGGGAGCACCCGGCTACTCGGGCTAATGTTGAGACGCTGAAGGCTCGGGGTGTGCGGGTGGTCGAGCCGGGGAGTGGGTATCTGGCTTGCGGGATGGTTGGGGGTGGGCGGCTGGCGGAGAACTCGGCGATTGTTGCTGCGGTGGGTGAGGTGCTGGCTGCGGAGGGACAGGCTGAGCCGGTTGCGGATTTGGCAGTAGAGACTGTGCTGGTGACTGCGGGTGGGACGCGGGAGGCTATCGATCCGGTGCGGTTTATCGGGAATCGGTCGAGTGGACGGATGGGGTTTGCGATTGCCGAGGTAGCGGCGCAGCGTGGTGCTCGGGTGATTTTGATTCGTGCGAATGCGGCTGTGGCGGCTCCTGCGGCTTGTGAGTTGGTTGAGGTGACGACGGCGGCGGAGATGCGCGAGGCTGTGATGGCGCGACTGCCTGAGGCGACGGTGGTGGTGATGGCCGCGGCGGTGAGTGATTATCGCGTGGCCAAGGTTGCGACGCAGAAGCTGAAGCGGACGGGAGCGCGTGTGCTGGAGCTGGAGCCTACGGAGGATATTCTGCAGGAGATTGTTGAGCGGCGGCGGGCGGGGACGCTGGTGGTTGGGTTCGCGGCCGAGACGGAGAACGTGCTGGAGAATGGGCGGGCAAAACTGGAGCGCAAGGGTGTGGATGCTGTGGTGGTGAATGATGTTTCGGGTGTGGAGACGGGGTTTGATTCGGAGCGGAATGCGGGGAGCTTTGTGACGCGGGGGAGTGTGGTGGAGATTCCTGCGATGAGCAAGGCGCAGATGGCGGGGCGGATTCTGGATCAGGTGGTGCGGCTGCGCGTGAAGCAGGCTGTGGCGAGCAGGGCGTAAGCGGAGTTATGGCTGCACGCTCATTGAAGGCTTCAGTGAAGACGGCGCGGGATTCTGGGCGCGCGCGTGTCTCCTTTTGGAGTTCGGTTTGGCAGTGGTGTGAGGCGCATCAGGGGTTGAGCTTTGCGCTGTTGAGTGGGCTTTGGGTGATCGCGCTTTATTGGCGGGCGCTGGGTGCTCCGTTTATTTATGACGATCTGGATCAGATTGTTAATAATCCGGCGCTTGGTTCGTTGCATGCGACGTTTCACAGGTTCTGGCTGGCTCCGGTTGCGTTTACGAGTGAGTTTCGTGGGACGGGGGGTGGGTCGACTTATCGTCCGCTGTATTGGATGAGTCTTGCGCTTGACCGGAGGGTTTGGGGGGCCGGGGGTGCGGGTGGGTTTCACTTTACGAATCTGCTGATTCATTGGACGAATGGGGTGGTTGGGTTTCTGCTGCTGCGGCGGTTGCGTATGCCTGTGTTGACGGCGGCGGTTGCGGCGATTGTATGGCTGGGGATGCCGATTAATTCGGAGGCTGTGGCCTGGGTTAGTGGCAGGGCTTATCTACTTTGCGGGTTCTTTCTGCTGCTGGGGCTTTGGGCTGCGGATGCTTATCTGCGCGATGGGAAGCGGCTGGCTCTGGCTGGGTATTTTGTTGCTTCGCTGGCGGCGGTGCTTAGCCATGAGGCTGGGTTGCTTGTTTTGCCGCTGACGGTGCTGGTGGCGTATGCGACGGGGCGTGTGTCGCGACGATTGTGGCGTGGGGTGGTTGGGGCCGCGGTTCTGGTGGGGGTTGTTTACTTTGCGCTGAAGCATTTTGTGGGGGCTTCGGGAACGAAGGGGGCTGGTGTTTTCTGGGCGATTGGGCTGACGTTCTGGAAGTACTGTTTCTGGATGATTGCGCCGGTTCACATGAGCGTGGAGCGGTCGACTTCTACTCCTGAGAATGTTTTTTCGGTGGCTGCTGTGGTGGGGTGGATTGGGTTGCTGGCCCTGATTTGCTTGGTGGTTCTACTGCGTAGGCGTGTGCCGATCGTTGCGGCAGGATTGGGTTGGATGATGATTTCGCTGCTGCCGTTTTGTGGCTTTGTCTTTATCTATCAGGGTATGGCGGAGCGGTTTTGTTATCTGGCGGCGGCTGGGTTGGCTTTGGCGATTGCTTCGCTTGCGCTGGAGTATGCCGGTGATGCGAAGAAGATTGTGCTGGGGTGCGTTGCGCTTTGGGTGGTTTGGGGTGCTTGGCGGGTGAACGCTCGTGTGGGGGATTGGGGTGATCCGGTGAGGCTGTATCAGAGCTCGCTGGAGGCTACGCCGACGAGTCCGACGCTGTTTTATAACCTTGGGTTTGCTTATCGGGAGAAGGGGTATCTGGCTAAGGCGGAGGAGAATTATCGCGAGGCGACGAGGCTGTGGCCGGAGTACCAGCGGGCGTGGGCTAGTTTGGGTGACGTCGATTCGCAACTGGGGCGGCTAAAGGAGGCGGTGGAGGCATACAGGAAGGCGGTGGCTCTGAATGCGACGGACGCCGGAACGACGATGAATCTTGCGGTGGCGTTACAGCGGGTTGGGGATAATCGTGGTGCGGAGGAGCAGTTGCAACGGGCGATTGAGCTTGATCCCAGGGGGAGCGCGGCTTATACAGACCTGGGTGTGCTGTACCGGCAGGAGGGGCGGCTCGATGACGCGATCAAGGCCTTCCAGATGGCGATTGATAACAATCCTTCCGATCCGACTCCGTATTTTGATCTGGCGGTGATGTTTCAGCAGCGTGGGCAGGATGATGTGGCGCTGCGGTTTTATAAGAAGGTGCTTGCGCTAAGGCCGGATGATCCGGATACGCTGGTCAATCTGGGCAAGCTGCATCCGGCTAGATGAGATTTTTAGATAAGGGTTGAAGAAGGACAACGGCAACGGCAAAGCAAAGACAGAAGCAGATCCCTGCGGGATGACAAGCAAGAAGGGCAACGGCAAAAGCAACCGCAACGACAGAAGGAGATAACGGGGCTGCTTAGTGTGGTGGCGGGGCGGTGGAGGGTGGGACGGGCTTTCCGCTGGCGGTATTGGGTTCCATCAGCTCTACGCGGGTTCCGTCGGGGTCGAAAAGGTTGACCTGGCGTTGTCCGTTGACGCCTACGTGCATGTCGAGGGGCTTGCCGTAGGTCTCGTATGCGGGGCGGGTCTTGAGGGTGTCGATGGAGCGCTGGATGTCGGGGACCATGAGGGAGACGTGGTTTTTGCCTCCCCATTGTTCGGGTGGTGGGAGGGTGTTGTAGAGCATGAACTCGACGTAATCCTGGCCGTCGGGGACGCGGAGGTCGATCCAGCTGAGCTCTTTGCCGTTGGAGCTGCCGCGCCAGAACTCGCGAAAGCCCAGGAGGGTGGCGTAGAAGTCGAGGGACTTCTGGCTGTTGCCGACGAGGAAGCCCAGGTGGAGGATCTGGTTGGAGATGCGGGTGTCGGGGAGAAACTTGCCGGCGTTGCGGGCTTCGAGGCCGTCGTGTTGAGGCTCGACGAATTCGACGAGAGTGCCGTCGGGGTCTTTGATCTCGAAGTTGGCGTCGCCGGTTTTTCCTTTGCCTACTTTGGAGGGGACGGCGATGCCGTGCGAGGCCAGGTAGAGGCGCATTTGTTCGGCGTTGTCGACGATGAAGGCGATGTGGCTGAGATGGTTGCCGGGCGTGGTGGAGGCTTCGTTGAAGAGTTCGATGTGCTGGTGGTCGTTGATTTTAATGAAGGCTATGCGGGTGGTTCCGTCGGGCTTCTTGAGGTCGTAGGGTTGGGGGTAGCCCAGGAAGTTCTGCCAGAAATCGAGGGCTTTGGGGAGGTCGGAGACGAAGAAGCCAGCGTGCGAGATGCCCAGAATGTGTGGTCGCTGGATGGTATTTTGTGCGGTTAGTGCGGTTGTTAGAAGGAGAATGATGGACAGGATTTCGGCTGTCTTCTTGCGAAGGCGCTTAAACGACATGGAGAGGTCCCTTTCGTGAGGCCTCTCCATTGTCGCTCAGGGTTATTGGTGTCAGGGTAGGGTGGTGCGGATGCTTCCGCCGAAGCTGCCTCCTGTGTAGGTGCCGGTGTAGCGTTCCGCTGCGGGGGCTCCATCGGCTCCGGCTGAGGAGGAGAAGGTTACGACTGTGATGGCCGATCCACCTGCCGGGGCGATGTTGCCGAGGGAGATGGGGAGCGGGGAGCCAGTGGCGGAACCGAGGGTTGCGGCGGTCAGCTTGACGTTCTGGGCGGTGCCGGTTCCGTTGTTGGTGATGGTGACGACGGCTTGATAGCCGCCTCCGGCGAGTTTGCTGAGGGTCGCGGTGGTGATGAGCTGGACGGTGCCGGGGATGGGTGCGTTGTTGCCGGTCTGGACGATCTGAAGCGCGGCGGGATTGGCGAGGGCGGCGTTGGCGGCGTTACCAGAGAAGGTTGCCGTGTTGGTGAAGTTGACGTAGGAGGCGGGGGTGAACTGCGAGTTGAACTGGCAGGCTCCGCCGATGGCTATGGAGATGGAGGGGGCGACGGCGCAGTCGGTGGTGGGGGCTGGGGCGAGGGCGAAGTTTGTCTGGTCGGGGTCGTTGAGGGTTAGGTTGGCTGCGGCATTGCCGGTCGAGAGCAGGTTGACGGTGATGGGGGGTGCGCTGGTGGATGGGAATGCGGTGAGGGCCTGGGTGCGCTCGAGGGCGAGGATTTGGTTGGTTGATGAGGGGGCGTAGAGATTGCCGATGCTGTCGAGCGCTAAGGCGTTGATCGATGGGACGGGCGCGATTGTAAATGGCAGGCTGCTGGCGCTTGCCGGAACAGCGATGATGCTGGCGGTGGATGAGTCGGTGACGAGCAGGTTTCCGGCTGCATCGACCGCGATTGCTGTTGGTGCAGCTACGGCGGAGGTTGCGGTGGTGCGGGCTTGAGATTGAGCGTCGTAGCGATAGACGGCTGCGGCGGTGGGGTCGGCGACGAAGATGTTGGCGTTGGTGTCGACGGCGATGCCGGTGGGTGTGGAGAGGCCAGTGCTGGCGATGATGCGCGAGGCTAGCTGGTTGGAGCCTATCTCGGTGATGGTTTTGGCGGATGCGTCGGAGACGTAGAGGTTGTTGAGGGAGTCGATGGCGAGACCCTGGGGCGAGGTGAAGGCCACGGGCAGGGTCTTTGGGGTGCCGGTGGGTGGGAGTTGCGTGATCTCGCCGGTGGCGGCGTCGGCTACGAAGACGTTTCCGGTGGAGTCGACGGCGAGGGCTGAGGGGTTGGTGAAGGTGCCGAGGTTGGTGGAGGCTGCGGATGTGCCGGAGCCGATCGCGCTGGCGGCGAACTTGAGGACGGATTTGCTGTTGCCGTCGGCTACGTATATGTTGCCCGCGTTATCGGTGGCAAGGGCGTTGACGGCGAGGTTCTGGCCGAAGGTTAGTTGGCGGGCTGGGTCGAGGGTGGCTCCTGCGCCGAGGCCGGTGCCGGTTAGGCCGAGGTTGGCGGGATTGTTGAGCGCGGTGTTGATGGTGAGTGGAGCGGCGCGTCGACCTGCTACGGCTGGGGTGAAGGTCGCGGTGTAGAGGCAGTCCTGGGTCGTGTCGGAGTTGGTGGTGCAGGCTCCGGTGGAGAGGGTGAAATCCGGCGAGGAGAGCGCGATGGGGGATGGAGCGTCGGATGGGACGAAGTGTAGCTTCACGGTTTGTGCCGCTGGTGTGCCGAAGGCAGTGGAGGCGAAGCGAAGGTTGTTGGAGACTTTGCGGATACGGATGTTGGTGGAGTCGCTGATGTAGAGGTTGCCTTGCTGATCGAGCGCTACGCCCATGCCGTTGCCGCCGTTGGAGCCGACGATGGCCTGGGTGCCGGTGCAGGTGTCGCCGATGGGAGAAGCGGCGCAGCTTGTGGGGGTGCCTCCGCCGGCGATGGCGCGGGTGTAGCCGGTGCGGCCATCCTCAAACCAGACGGCGTTGTTGGTGGAGTCGGCGATATAGAGGTTGCCGTCGGCATCCATGGCTAGCTTTTGCGGCGCCATGTTGACGGTGTTGCCGAGGCCGGGTGTGAGGGCTGCGTTGCTGGAGGAGCTGGTTCCGGCGATGGTGTAGATGTTGCCGTTGACGGGTGAGGCGACGCCGAGTTTTACGAGGAGATTGTAGAGGCCGCTGCCGGGGGTGCAGGCTACGCAGACGACGCGAACCTTGGAGGATTCAGCGATGTAGACGTTGCTGCTGGAGTCGACGAGGACGCCTTGCGGGTTGGAGATGGTGGCGAGGGTGGCGAGGTTGCCGTCCCCGGTGGAAGAGGCTACGCCGGTGCCTGCGATGGTCTGGATGTTGCCAGCGCCGGGGAGTCCGGAGGCTGGGTTGAGGACTTCGCGGATACGGTTGTCGCCGGAGTCGGCGATGTAGACGTTGCCGGCGGGGTCAGTCCAAATGCCGCGGGCTCCTTTGAGGAGGGCGCTGGTTGCTGGGCCTCCGTCGCCTGCGGGATCAGTGGTGTTGACTGTGGCGCTGCCGGTTCCGGCGATGAGGTACATTTTGCCATCGGAGACGCGGACCTCGTAGGCCTTGTTGTCGTTATAGCCAGCGATGAAGATGTTGCCGAAGGGGTCGGCGTAGTTGCCGCGTGGCTTGCTGCTGAGTTTGACCAGCGTGGGTGTGCAGCCTACGGTGCCGGTGGGGACGCAGGCGGTTCCGGAGACGTATCCGGCGAAGTTGGTGACGATGCCAGAGGTGGAGACTTTGCGGACCTGGGCGGCGTTGGCGTCGGTGAAGTAGACGTTACCGAACGGATCGACTGCGACGCTGCGGAGATCGGCGGCGGTGCCTGTGCCGGTGATCATGATGGCGGTGGCCTGGCAGCCGTTTCCGAAGGTGTCGAGGTGTCCGGCGCAGGTTGTGTTGGCTGTGGAGGATGTGGCTCCACCGACGATGGTGCCGATGGTGTACGGCATGGCTACGGGCGCGGCGGAGAACGGAATGATGGGCGCTGCGTTGACCGTGATGGTGATCGCCGGGCTGGAGGTCGAGGCTGCGAAGTTTGTGCTGGCAACGTAGCTTGCGCTGACGCTGTCGATACCTTGCGGAAGGAGAGCGCTGAAGACTGCAGTGCCGTTGGTCATTGGTGCTGAGCCGATGAGCGTGGGCGTGGTGTTCGTGGTGGTGGTGTAGCTGAAGCTGACAGAGCCGGTGGGAGTGCCCGCGACGGAAGAGACGGTTGCGGTGAGGGAGACGGGGGTTCCTGCGGTGGTTGTGAATGTAGATGCGGTGAGCGTCGTGAGGGTCTGGGCTGGGCTGATGGTGACGGGGGTTGCGGCGGAGAAGGAGCCAGCGTTGGATTGGTCTCCGTTATAGACCGCACCGAGAGAGTAGGTGCCGGTGGGCAGGTTGAAGGTGTAGGTGGCTACGCCGCCGACGAGAGGGGCGGTTGCGTAGACTGCTCCGTTGATCAGGAAGCCGACGGAGCCGGATGGACTGGAGGAGCCGGAGACGGTGGCGGTGGCGGTGAAGCCTGCTCCGAAGGTTGTGGGGGAGACGACTCCGCTTAATGATGTTGAGGTGGAGGACAGGCTGCCTGCGCCTACGGTGACGGTGTAGCTGCCGAAGGTTGGGATGGCTGCGTAGGGTGCGCTACCGGAGAAGCTCGCAGTGTAGGTGTGGGTTCCCGAGGGAGCGTTGGTGATGGGGATGAAGACTGTGTCGGTGTTGCCGGGGAGGCTAGCGGTGAAGGTTCTGCTGGCCTCGTCGGTGAGGGTGACGGTGCCCGAGGGGTAGGGGTACGAGTTACTGGCGAAGGCGGGGGTCAGGATGACGACGGCGGTGGGGAATTGTCCGGCGGTGACGTTCTGGCTGGATGCCTGTGGGCCGGTGAGCTCGGGTGCGAGGAAGGTGAAGTTGCAGGCTGGGGGGACGAGCGCGGGTGCGGTGCGGTTGTCGACGATGACGTTGCCGTTGGTGCCGTTGTAGGTAGAGAGCAGAGAGACGAGATTGCTGGAGACCTGGCCGGGGCCGAAGGTGATCTGGGCGTTGGAGGGAGCGACGATATTGGAGGCGGCGACGGTGTCGACGGTGATGTTGTCGAGGGTGACGATGAGCGGGTTGATGGTGCCGTTGTTGTTCGCTCCGAGGAAGGTGAAGGAGCCGGTGGCGGTGGGGCCTTGGTTGGAGAAGCGGAGGTTCTGCAGGAGGATGTTTTTGAAGTTGGGTGTGAGGGTGCCCGCGTTGGTGTTGTAGAGGGGCGTGAACTGGATCTGGGTGCCGTGGTCGGCGAAGCAGGAGTTGGAGTACTGGATGTTTTGGACAGTGTTGCCGCGGTCGTTGGCGGACTTGATGCGGATGGCGGTGGAGTTGCTGCCGTCGACCTCGGCGTCGCCGTACATGAGGTTGTTGTCGTAGAGGACGTTGTTGACGCCACCAGTGGTGTAGCTGCCGATGGACTCGCCGTGGCCAGCGAAGAAGTGGTTGTTGATGACGGAGATATTCGACGAGAGGGAGTTGGATGCGCCTACGGCTACGTTGTCGTCACCGTCGGAGATCCAGGAGTTGGTGATGGTGGCGTTTGTTGTGTTGCCGGGGTCGATGCCGTCGGTGTTGCGGGAGTTGTAGGGAGTCACGATCTTTACGCCCCAGGCGGTGAAGCCGGTGACGGTGTTGAGGGCGACGTGGAAGTTGGGCGAGTTCTTGAAGGTGATTTTGTAGAGGGTGATGTTGGTGGACTTGGAGATCTGCAGGCCGCGGGGGTTCTGCTGGCTGGCTCCGAGGCTGTCGGCGTCGGTCGCTAGGTTCCACCAGGTCTTTCCGGCGGTTGAGCCTTCAAAGCCGGCGGTGGGGAAGCTGTTGAGGACGACGTCTCCGCCACGGCCGTTGAGCTTGCCGTAGCCCATGATGCCGGAGTTGTTCGCGTTGCTGATGGTGATGAGGTTCTGGCAGCTTGCGGTGTTGCTGTTGTTGTTGACGGTGCCGCAGGTGTGGGTGCCGGGATTGGCATCGTAGTCCTGGGCGTTGCGGGAGAAGTAGAGGGTGACGCCGGGATCGACGAGGAGGGTGACGCCGGTGGGAATGGTGATGGGGCCGGTGAGGAAGGCGTTGTTGCCGGAGGCGTCCATCGAGAGCTCGACCGCTTGATTGGTGCCCTGGCAGGCGTTGAGCGCGGTTTGGAGCCGGGATTTGTCGAGCTGGGTGCTGACGGCTTCGACGGAGGCGGGCACGTCTTCGGCGACATCGTGGAAGGAGGCTGTGAGGGTTTGGCAGGTGGTTGGAAAGGCTGGTTCTACCACTGCGCGGGTATCGCCGGTTGCGACGGCAGGCGCTTGTGCGAGGAGTGTGGAGCAGGGGACTCCGGCGAGGAGAAGAGTTGCGAAGCCGAGGCGACGAAAGAGGGCCAAAAATTTCATGTTTCTCCTATAAAAGCGGCCTGATCCTGAAATCGGCGCAGAATGGCGCGTGAGAATCTTTCCGGTTTTGCAGATTGAGTGATCGTTGAGATATTGGTATGACCACATCAGAACTGCGAGCGAAAATTTATCGAGTTGACGGATGTGTTGTCAACGGAAATCGTGCGGATGGGTTGGATGGATTCGACAAGGTGTCTCGCGCTGGGATCGATTCGGAAAATAAATTTTGGAAATGTGGCCCGTAGGATTCGTTGTCTCCGCTTTAACGGGTGAAGGCAGTTATGAGACTGCCTCCCTAAAAGGAGAACGTCATGAAAAGCCTACGAATCAGTTCAATCTTCGGGTCCAGTCTTCTTGCTTCTGCCCTGGCGATTGGCATGGTTGCTTCAACGCCGTCAGCCGTAGCCCAAACTGGCGATACGGTGGTCAAGGCAAATATTCCGTTTGATTTTCAGGCAGGCCAATTGGTGATGCCGGCAGGCGAGTATCAGATCTCGAAATCGTCTGAGCACATGCTTCTGTTGCGGGCTACCGGTAAGAATGCGAATGAGTTCCTGTTAGTTCACGAAGCATATGCTTCCAACGCTCCGACGGGGAGCTCGATTGTTTTTGATCGGTATGGGAGTAAGTACTTCCTGCGTCAGATCTGGACGGCGGGCAACCATGATGGGCTCGAGTGCCAGAAAGGCCGCATCGAGAAGAGAGTGGAAGCCGAGAACCGGGATGCAAGCCCTGTGATCGTCGCGCTGAACACGTACCGGTAAATGTTTATGCATGATGAGGCGGCCGCGCTGATAGGGCCGACCGCCCCTGTTTTTTGTTGAATCGTTGAATTCATTTTTGCTTTGGATGGACTCTATGACTTCCTCAATCAAAATTCCCGTTGAACACTTTGCATGGGCCGCCTTCTTGAAGCGGATCGTTACCGATTGGGAAGGATTTGGAGCCAACTACCGCTTTACCCCCTCGCTGGTCTGTGCCGGACTTTTCTTTACAGCCGTACGACGGATACAGGAGCATTTTTCAAAAGAAACAACGACAAATTACACGAACTGCATTCGCTACTGATGCCCTTGCATCGCTGACCCACCTTCGGGGAGAGAGGGTGGGCTCCTTTTTGTGTGACGATATGATCTTGATCATGCTCCGCAGAAAAGGGATGGGCCGATGAATAGGATTTTGTCGCAGTGGCGCTTGAGGCGTTCGATAACGTTTGCCGGATTTGCGGTGGGACTGATGTGCTGCTCGTGTGCGGCGCAGGTTGGTGGGGCTGCGCGGCCGGTGGCTGCTCCTCAGCCAGTGATTATCGATACGGATATCGGAGATGACATCGACGATGCGCTGGCGGTGGGGCTGGCTTTGTCGAGTCCTGAGTTGAAGATTGTGGGGATTACATCGGCCTGGGGGGATACGGAGCTTCGGGCGCGGTTGCTCGACCGGCTGCTCAACGAGACGGGTCGCAGCGATATTCCGGTTGCGGTGGGCATCGAGAAACATAGCAAGGGAGGCGGCTCGTTCTCGCAGGCTCGGTGGGCGCAGCGGCAGCCACCGCGTGAGCATCCGAAGGCGGTGGACTTTCTGCTGGAGCAGATCAGGAAGCAGCCTGGGGAGCTTACGCTGATCTCGCTGGGGCCGATGACGAATCTGGGTGCGGCGCTGGATCGCGATCCGCAGACCTTCAAGCGGCTTAAGCGGATTGTGATGATGGGTGGATCGGTGCGGCGGGGATATGACGATCTTGGCTATCTGCCTACGCGTGGGCCAGAGGCTGAATACAACATCGCGATGGATGTTGATGCCGCGAAGAAGGTGTTTGGGTCGGGGGTTCCGCTGTATGTGATGCCGCTGGATTCGACGCAGCTGAAACTCGACGAGACGAAGCGGGAGCTCCTGTTTACTCAGAGCACGGACCTTACCGATGCGATTGCGCTGCTGTATCTGCAGTGGTCGCGTGAGACGAAGAACCAGACGCCGACCATGTTCGATGCTGTTGCGGTTGCTTATGCGATTGATCCGACGGTGTGTCCGGTTGAGCCTCTGCGGCTTCGCATTGACGATAAGGGGTATACGCGTGAGGAGCCGGGGACGGCGAATACGTTCGTCTGTCTACGGTCTGATTCGGATAACTTCTTTGGCTTCTTTATGCCTCGTCTGTTGCAGCAGAGACTTCATGGTTCTGGGTCGCTGCTTCCGTAGATGAAGCGTGAGTGGATGATCGCTAGGGACGCGGACAACTGATAGGATGGTCGTCTCGATTGGAGGCGCTTATGTCTACTCTAGCCGCGCTCAATTCTGCTTCCACTGCAGATCGTCAGCTTCGCCAGGTACAACATTGGATCAACGGCCGGCTGGTGGCTGGGACGTCGGGGCGGTTTGGCGATGTGTACAACCCTGCCAGCGGTGAGGTGCAGGCGAAGGTCGCGATGGCTACGGCTGCAGAGGTGGATGCTGCTGTTGTCGCGGCGGCTGGTGCGTTTCCTGAGTGGTCAGCGCAGCCGGCGCTGCGACGGGCTCGGGTGCTGTTTCGGTTTCGTGAGATCTTTGAGCGGCGGCTGGATGAGGTTGCAGCTCTGCTGACGAGTGAGCATGGCAAGGTCTTCTCGGATGCGCGGGGTGAGGCTACTCGTGGGCTGGAAGTTGTGGAGTTTGCGACGGGGATTCCGCAACTGTTGAAGGGTGAGTTTACTGAGCAGGTGGGATCGGGGATTGATAGCTGGTCGATGCGGCAGCCGCTTGGTGTGGTGGCGGGGATTACGCCGTTCAACTTTCCGGCTATGGTGCCGATGTGGATGTTTCCGATTGCGCTGGCTTGCGGGAATACGTTTGTGCTGAAGCCGAGCGAGCGTGATCCGAGTGCTTCGCTGCTGCTGGCGGAGATGCTGAAGGAGGCAGGGCTGCCGGATGGGGTCTTCAACGTGGTGCATGGGGATAAGGTGGCGGTGGATGCGCTGCTGGCCCATCCTACGGTGCAGGCGGTGAGCTTTGTTGGGTCGACGCCGATTGCGGAGTATGTGTATCGCGAGGGGACGAAGCATGGGAAGCGTGTGCAGGCGTTGGGTGGGGCGAAGAACCACATGATCGTGATGCCGGATGCGGATCTGGATCAGGCGGCGGATGCTCTTGTGGGCGCGGCGTATGGTTCGGCGGGCGAGCGGTGCATGGCGATCTCGGTTGCGGTGACGGTTGGGAGTGCGACGGCGGATGCTCTGATTGGCAAGCTGGAGACGCGCATCGAGAAGCTGCAGGTTGGCGATGGGATGAAGGAGGGCGCGGAGCTTGGGCCGCTCGTGACGAAGCCTCATCTGGAGCGTGTGACTGGGTATGTTCAGCTAGGGACTGAGGAAGGCGCTCAGCTGGTTGTTGATGGGCGGGAGCATGCGCTGACCCGCGGGGAAGGGTTTTTCCTGGGGGCTTGCCTGTTCGATCATGTGAAGCCGGAGATGCGGATCTATCGTGAGGAGATCTTTGGGCCGGTGCTGGGAGTCGTGCGGACGAATAACTTCGAGACGGCTTTGAAGCTGATTAATGAACATGAGTATGGGAATGGGACTGCGATCTTTACTCGCGATGGCGATACGGCGAGGGACTTTGCGCATCGGGTGCAGGCGGGGATGGTTGGGGTCAATGTGCCGATTCCGGTGCCGATGGCCTTCCATAGTTTTGGCGGGTGGAAGCGGTCGCTGTTTGGGGACCACTCGGTGCATGGGCCGGAGGGGGTGCGGTTTTATACGCGGCTGAAGACGGTGACCTCGCGGTGGCCTACGGGGATTCGGACTGGGGTTGATACTTCTATGCCTACGCTGGGGTAGGACACCCCTCGGCAATGAGCAAGAACAACTGCAAAAGCAACGACAGAAGCAGATCCCAACGGGATGACAACTAGAAAGGCAACTGCAAAAAACAGCAGCGTTGCTTTAGCTGGGTGATGCGGCTTCGTCGGCTATGGTGAGATGTTTGTCGAGGGTTGCTATGCCTCGGTCGATCTCTTCTTTGGTGACGATGAGGGGTGGGGCTATGACGAAGTGGGAGACCCAGGCTTGGATGGTGACTCCGTCGGCCAGCATTTTGGCAGCTATCTGGTCGACTACGAGTGCTTTGCCGGAGACTTTGTCGGCGTAGGTGTTGAAGGGTTCTTTGGTGGTGCGGTCTTTGACCATGTCGACGGCCCAGAAGAGGCCTTTGCCGCGGACGTCGCCTATGCTGCGGTGTCTTGATTTGAGGTCGTTGAGTTTGGCTTCGACGTAGGGGGCTAACTCGCGAGCGCGTTCGACGAGTCCGAGGCGCCGCATCTCGCGGATGCAGGCTACGGCGGGGGCGAGGGTGATGGGGTGGGCTTCGTAGGTGTGTCCGTGAGAGAAGAAGTGGTCCTGGAAGAACTCGGCGATCTTTTCGCTGGTGGCGCAGAGGCCGAGAGGGACGTAGGCCGAGGTGATGCCCTTGGCGGTGACGAGGATGTCGGGGATGACCGACCAGTGGTTCATGGCGAACCATTCGCCGGTGCGGCCCCAGCCGGTCATGACCTCGTCGGCGATGAGAAGGACACCGTTTTCGTCGCAGATGCGGCGGAGTTTTGGCATGTACTCGTCGGGTGGGACCAGGACGCCGTTGGTGCCGACGATGGGTTCGACGAGGACTGCGGCTACGTCGGACTCGTTGCGGATCATGTGCTCGATGTAGTCGGCGCAGGCGATGTTGCAGCCGGGGTAGGTGTGACGGATGGGACATTTGTAGCAGTTGACTTCGGGGGCGAAGATGACGCCGGGGCCTTTGCCGCCGGGTTCCGTGGCCCATCGGCGCGGGTCTCCGGTGGCTGCGATGGAGCCGATGGTGGAGCCATGGTAGGAGCGGTAGCGCGCGATGATCTTGGACTTGCCGGTGTACATGCGGGCGATTTTGAAGGCGGCTTCATTGGCCTCGGTGCCGGAGGTGGTGAAGAAGAATTTGCGGAGACCTTTGGGGAGAATTTCGGCGAGGAGTTGGGAGAGTTCGGCGCGGGCTGTGGTGGCGTAGCCGGGCATGGCGTAACTGAGTTGTTGCGCTTGCTTTGCGATAGCGTCGATGACGGCCTGATTTTTGTGGCCGAGATTGGAGCACATGAGCTGCGAGGAGAAGTCGAGGTAGCGCTTGCCTGCGCCGTCGATGAGGTAGCAACCTTCGGCGTCGGCGATGTGCATGGGGTTCCAGTTTTTTTGGAATCGCCATGTGCCGTAGTTGTACTGGCGGGTGAGGTCTACGACTTGTTGGCTGGTGAGAGTTTGCTGCTTCGTTTCGGTGGTATCTGTGAGGCTCATGATGGTGATCCTATTCGCTGGTGCTCAGGAAAGCTCTGAACAAGTTTCATGAGGGTAATTCTGACAGAGAAGCATTCCCTCAGGGGCTAAAGCCCCGCTTTCTGGGGCCACTTGCGACGCGGCTAAAGCCGCGCCCTTTCAAAGCAAAGACGAAGTTAATAAGCATCGGCGGCATCACCATCGTCCAGTCCGGTCGGCACGCCGGTTCAAAACGGATTCGGTTTGGAGATTATTCAGAGCCTCCTAGGTTTGGCGTGGCGCCAAGTGGCTCAGCAAGATGCTGTGCGACGGAATTGTATCTCAGCATAAGGGCAATATAACTGGTAGCGGCGACGAAGAAGCCTACGAACCAGGCGTAGTCGTAGAGGAAGCGTAGGGAAGGGATGACGAGGCCGATGAGGGCGACGACGACACCGACTGCAAGCGCGATGATGGCTCGGGGATTGATGCCGCGGGTGTATTCGTAGGGGCCGTTGCGGCGATAGAGCGAGACGACGTCGAGGCGGGTGCCGCGAATGAAGAAGTAGTCCGCGACCATGATGCCGGCGACAGGCCCGAGGAGGCCGGAGTAGCCGATGAGCCATCCGAATATGTAACTGCCGAAGGTACTCATTAGTTTCCAGGGCATCATGGCGAGGCCGAGGAAGCCGGTGATGAGGCCTCCGGTACGGAAGCTGATGAGGTTTGGGGCGAGATTGGAGAAGTCGTTGGAGGGGGAGACGACGTTGGCGCCGATGTTTACGTTCAACGTTGCGACGAGTAGAGCTACGAGGGCAAGCATTGCTGCGAAGGGTTGGTGGAATTTTCCGAGCAGCGTGATGGGCGACCAGATGGGCTCGCCGAAGATGGTGACGGATGCCGAGGTGCAGGCGATTCCGATGAAAGAGTAGAGCGTCATGGCTACGGGAAGGCCGAATGCCTGGCCGACGATTTGCGCGTCCTGATTTTTTGCGTAGCGGGTGAAGTCGGGGATGTTGAGCGAGAGCGTGGCCCAGTAGCCGACCATGGCGGTGAGCGACGGGAAGAAGAAGTGGAGGAAGCTGCCGGTTGTCTTGAACTGGCTGGGCGCCGAGAGCATCGGGCCGAAGCCGCCGGCTTTATGGAGCATCCAGAAGAGCAGCGTGAGGGACATGATGAGCATGAAGGGCGCGGAGAAGCTTTGCAGGAAGCGGATGGATTCGACGCCGCGCCAGACGACGAACATGTTGAGCAGCCAGAAGCCGAGGAAGCTTGCCCAGAGGACTGCGGGGATGTGTGCGGTCGCGGGCCAGAGAACGGCGAGCATGGCGGCGATGGCTTGTCCGCCGAGCCACGACTGGATACCGAACCATCCGCAGGCTACGAGGGCGCGGAGCATCGCGGGAAGGTTGGCTCCGCGGGTGCCGAAGCTTGCGCGCACGAAGACGGGGAATGGGATGCCGTACTTCGTTCCGGCGTGCGCGTTGAGGAGCATGGGGATGAGGACGATGAGGTTGCCGAGGAGGATGGTGAGGATTGCCTGCTTCCAGTTCATGCCGCCTGCGATGAGGGACGAGGCGAGCATGTAGGTGGTGACCTCCATGGACATGGAGAACCAGAGAGCGATGTAGTTGTAGGTGGTCCAGGTGCGCTGTGCTGGCGTGGTGGGGGCGAGGTCGGCGTTGTAGAGGCGTGGGTCGTGCAACGTGTTGTGATCAACGATGTCGGGGCTGGGCGCAGTCGGCATCATTTCCAGGCTCCTCCTCGTGCTTCGCGACGGATGTATTCGCCGCGTCCGGTTGCCGCTATGTACTTGCCGTTGTCGACGACGAGCTCGCCTCGCGAAAAGACCTTCTGCGCGTTGCCCTTCACTTTCCAGCCCTCGAACATGGAGTAATCGCAGCGCATGCTGTGCGTCGCGGCAGAGATGAGGTGTTCGGCTGTGGGGTTCCAGAGGACGATATCCGCATCGGCGGCTGCGGCGATGACGCCCTTCTTGGGATACATGCCGAAGATGCGTGCGGGCGCGGCGGAGGTGATCTCGACGAAGCGTTCGAGGGTGATCTTTCCGGCGTTGACACCGTGATGAAAGAGCAGCTGCATGCGGTTTTCGACGCCGGGGCCACCGTTGGGGATTTTGGAAAAATCATCCTTGCCGAGCTGCTTCTGATCGGCGAAGCAGAAGGGGCAGTGATCGGTGGAGACGACCTGCAGATGGTCGTGCACGAGGCCGTCCCAGAGTTTGGGCTGGTTCTTCTTTTCGCGCAGCGGAGGGGTAAAGACGTACTTGGCTTCTTCGAAGCTCTTGCCGGGCATCTGGTCTTCGATGGAGAGCAGGAGGTACTGCGGGCATGTCTCGGCGAAGGCGGGCAGGCCGCGATCGCGCGCCTCGCGCACCTGATTCAGCGCGTCTTCGCTGGAGAGATGGACGATGTAGATGGGCGTGCCTGCGATCTCCGCCATGGCGATGCAGCGATTGACGGCCTCGGCCTCGGCGATGGTTGGACGTGAGAGCGCGTGATAGATGGGCGCGGTCTTTCCTTCGGCGAGCGTCTGCTGCACGATGGTGTCGATGACAGAGCCGTTTTCAGCGTGCATGCAGATGAGCGCGCCGTTTTTGGCGGTCTGCTGGAGCGCCTTGAAGATGGTGCCGTCGTCGACCATGAGGACGTTGGGGTAGGCCATGAAGAGTTTGAAGCTCGCGACGCCTTCGCGCACCATGTCGTCCATGTCGGCGAGACCCTGTTTGCCTGCGTCGGAACCGAGGTCGGTGACGATCATGTGCAAGCCGTAGTCGATGCAGGCCTTGCCCTCGGCCTTGGCGCGCCATATGTCGAGTGCGTCACGCATGCGTGTACCACGTGCCTGAATGGCGAAGTCGACGATGGTGGTGGTGCCACCGATGGCTGCAGCGCGGGTGCCCGTGAGGAAGTCGTCGGCGGAGACGGTGCCGCCGAAGGGCATGTCCATGTGGGTGTGCGCATCGATTCCGCCGGGGATCACGAAGAGGCCGGTGGTGTCGACGATGGTGTGGCCGTCGGGGGCGATGTTGGGAGCGACCTCCTTGATGGTCTCGCCTTCGATGAGGACGTCGGCTTTTTGCTGGCCGGTTGCGTTGACGACGGTGCCGTTCTGAATGAGTGTTCCCATACTGCGTCTCTCTTTGTGTTGATCTGGCTATCCGTTGGTTAGGACTTCATAGGAGTTTCCGGGAACGAGACCGGCTGCGGTGCGCTCCTCCCATGTTTGCGGGGGTAAGCCGTTGTCGATGCGCTCCATGGTGATGCAGTTTTCGACGGGGCAGACCAGCGAGCAGAGATTGCAACCTACGCAGTGTTCTTCGTCCACGTGTGGGATACGTTCGAGTGGCGTGACTGCGTTGGTTTGGCTCAAACCAGCGTCGAGTTTGGGGATGGGTGTTGTTGAGATGCGACGTGCGGCTTCGGACTCGACCATGGCTGGCGTGCGTGTTGTGTCGGGTGCGGACGCGGTGCGGTCGAGATGGATGCATTGATGCGCGCCGTCCCAGCAGGCGGTGTAGCAGAGCTGGCAGCCGATGCAGAGGTCTTCGTGGATGCGGGCTACGATCTTGTAGTTCAGGTTGAGGTGCTTCCACTCGCGGACGTTGGGGAGTGAGAGGCCGCGGAAGTCGTCGATGGTGGCGTAGTCTCTTTCTGTCATCCAGGCGAGGAGTCCGTCCTGCATGTCTTCGACGATGCGGTAGCCGAAGTGCATGACCGCTGTGCAGACTTGCACTGTAGTGCAGCCGAGCAGGATGAATTCGGCAGCGTCTCGCCAGGTGGCGATGCCGCCGATGCCGGAGAGCGGGAGGGCGGCGTTCGGATCGGACTGGATTTGCTGAACCATACTGAGCGCAATGGGCTTGACGGCTGGGCCGCAGTAGCCACCGTGTGAGCTCTTGCCGTCGACGTTTGGGTTTGGTTGCAGGGTGTTGAGATCGATGCCCGTGATTGAGTTGATGGTGTTGATGGCGGAGAGTGCGTCGGCTCCGGCGCGTTTGGCTGCGCGTGCGGGCATGCGGATGTCGGAGATGTTTGGGGTCAGCTTGACAATGACGGGTGTGCGGGCCTTCTCCTTTACCCATGCGGTGATCTGCTCGCAGTACTCGGGGACCTGGCCGACTGCGGAGCCCATGCCGCGCTCGCTCATGCCGTGGGGACAGCCGAAGTTGAGTTCGAGGCCGTCGGCACCGGCGTCTTCGGAGCGCTGCACGATGTCGTGCCATGTCTCACGTTTGCTCTCGACCATAAGCGAGGCGATGACGACGTTCTTTGGATAGCGTCGTTTTACTTCGGCCATCTCCTGCAGGTTGACTTCGATGGAGCGGTCGCTGATGAGCTCGATGTTGTTGAAGCCCATCATGCGGCGGCCCTCCCAATCGATGGAGGAGTAGCGCGAGCTGACGTTGGTGATGGGCTCGCCGATGGTCTTCCATACGGCGCCGCCCCAGCCTGCATCGAAGGCTCGCCTGATCTGCTCGCCGCAGTTGGTTGGTGGAGCGGATGCGAGCCAGAAGGGGTTGGGGCACTTGATGCCGCAGAATGTGGTTTCGAGAGTTGGCTTAGGTTTGAGCATGCTGGCCCTCCAGCCACGCGGCGATACCGATGCCCGCGCGCTTTCCGTCGGCGACAGCGTCCACTACTTCGCGGCCTCCGTTGGTGCAATCTCCGCCGGCGAAGAACTTCGGGTGAGAGGTTTGGCCTGTTGCGCGGTCGATGACGATGCATCCTCGTTCGAGATGGATCTTCGCCGAGTTGTCTCCGTTTCGTGCAAGAGCGGTTGCGTGTGTCGCTTGTCCGATTGCGAGCACGATCAGGTCGGTTGCCAGCATGAACTCCGAGTCAGGCTGTGGGACGAGGGAGCCATCTTCGCTGGGCGTAAGCTTTGTCAGGCTAAGCCCTTTCGCGGCTTCGTTGACGGTGATGCTGGTTGGCTGCACGTGCCAGAGAAACTTTACTCCCTCGTTCTTTGCATGTTCGTACTCGAAGGTGAACGCTGACATCTGCTCGGGGCCGCGACGATAGACGATGTGGACTTCCGTAGCGCCGAGCCGGACGGACGCGATTGCCGCGTCGATTGCGGTGTTTCCTGCTCCTACGACAACGACGCGCGACTGGATTGTTGTGAGCTCGCCGGATTTATAGCCTGCGATGAGATCGAGTGCGTTGGTCACCCCTGGAAGTTCTTCGCCGTCGATGCCGAGCTTGTGGATTGCGCCGAGGCCGATTCCGAGAAAGATGGCGTGGTGTTCGCGCTCCAACTCTGCCAGCTTGGCGGCGTCGATCGTGGTCTCCATGTGGAACTCGACGCCGAGTTGTGAGAGCAGGTCGATCTCGCGCAGGCTCTCGATGAACGGGAGTTTGTACTCGGCGACTCCGTAGGTGTTGAGGCCTCCGGGCAGCGGGCGGGCGTCGTAGATCTGGGCGCGGATGCCGCGGCGGCGAAGTTCGGCAGCGCATGCGAGTGAGGCTGGACCAGCGCCGATCAGCGCGACGGAGAGGCCGGTGTCCGGGCCGGGCTCGAATGGCAGCGGAGCTCCGCTTTGATGGAACCCATCCATTGCGAACCGCTGCAGTCGTGCGATCTGAATGGGCTGCTTGTTGTAGCGGTGCATGACGCAGGCTCCTTCGCAGAGCACTTCTACGGGGCATGCTCGTGCGCAGCTTGCGCCGAGGATGTTTGCGTCGAGGATGGTGCGGGCTGAGCCGGAGAGATTTCCTGTAGCGATCTTCTTGATGAAGCGTGGCACGTTGATGTGTGTTGGGCAGGCAGTGGTGCAGGGTGCGTCGAAGCAGAAGAGACAGCGATTGGCCTCGGGAATTGCGGCTTGCGCGTCGAAGGGAGGATGAAGGTCTCCGAAGCGCGAGGCGATCTCGGGATTTTCCTGGACCTGCTGCGGGAAGGCTTGTCGATCGCTCATGAGACGATCTCCTGGTGCCTGGATACGTTCTCCGAAACTAGTAGACGTTTCGAAATGGAAGACAGCATGATCCTCCTTGCGATGTTGCTCTGTTCGGTATCAGGAGTGATCATTATGCACCATTGCGGTGCAGAAATACGCCCGCGAATAGAGCCGAACCATTTGCAATAGAGACACCTCATGGCAGTGCAACGAGATAAAGGAGGTGTCTGTAATTACTAATGGTCGAGGCATGGCAGGCTAATAGGGCGGGCTTTCAGAAGATGCTGAAAAGTCTTATGGGGTCCGGAAAAAGACTCCCTCAGGGGCTAAAGCCCTATTGAAATTGAGCTACTTGCGGCACGGCTGAAGCCGTGCCCTTAAGCAAAACGGGCTTTTTCAGCATCCTTTTTCAGTTTCAGCCCTTGCGTCTCTGACCTTACCTGCTTTGCCCCATGCTGGTATAGGGCGCGCGTTTGGCGCTTTGGGACGCTCTCCATTAAATACGATCACTCTGGTTCCATTTTCAGGCGGCTTATATTCCTTCGCTCACCCATGTCATTGTTTTTCTAACGAGACGGTCGAAGGCTTGCACGGCGAGGTCGAGGTGTTCGAGCTTTGTGTCCTCGGCTTTGTTGTGGCTGAGGCCGGCCAGGGATTGGGTGAACATCATTACGGTTGGGATGCCTGCTCGTGCGACTTCGGCGGCGTCGTGGAGTGGCCCTGAGGGCAGCTTGTGCGAGGTGCCTGCGGTCTCGCGGATGGCTTCTTCGCAGAATTCAATGAGTCGCGGGTGAAATGGAATTGGCTCGATGTTCCATATCTTTGACCATTCGACGGTGCAGTGTTCTTCTGCTGCGAATCGTTCGCTGGCGTTGCGCGCGTCTGCCAGCATGGAGGCGAGGACTGCGGTGTCGAGATCGCGCATGTCGAGGGTTGTTTCGCAGCGTCCGACTACGGCGGTCACGATGCCGGGGAAGGTCTTTACGCTGCCCATGGTTGCGACGGAGTCGGGATGTTTGCGCGCGATGGGGCGAATCTCGAGAGCTAGTTTTGCTGCGGCGGCCAGTGCGTCTCGGCGTGCGGCCATGGGGGTTGAGCCGGAGTGGGCCTCCTGTCCGTGGAAGGTGATGGCGTGGCGTTCGACTCCCTTGGTGCCTAGGACGACGCCGAGCGGGAGTTGCATGGATTCGAGGACGGGGCCCTGCTCGATGTGCAGCTCGAGGTAGGCTGCTGCTTTGCCGCGTTCCATGGCGGCGTCTCCGATGCGATCGATGTTGACCCCGCATTGCTTGAGGGCATCTTCGAGGCGGATTCTATCTCGGTCGGTGCGGTTGCGGTCGGCTTCGATGGTGTGGGTTCCGGCGAAGGCTGAGGAGCCGAAGAGACTGCGGCCGAAGCGTGCGCCTTCCTCGTCGGCCCAATCGACCAGGCGGATCGTGATGGGTGGTTTGCCGTTGAACTCTTCTGAGATGCCTCGCAAGACCGCTAGCGCGGCGAGGACGCCGAGGCATCCGTCGAGCCAGCCGCCGTTGGGGACGGAGTCGAGATGACTGCCGAGGATGAGGGTTTGATCGGAGGCGCCGGGAAGCGTCGTCCACGAGCTGCCTGCGGCGTCGTAGTGGTGCTTGACGGGCAGGCCTTCCAGTTTGGTCTGGAACCAGGCGCGGGCTTTGAGCCACATCGGGCTCCATGCAATGCGCTGGGCGCCATGATCGTCCGCGGTCAGGGCACGGAGTTCCTGCAGGTCAGAGATTGCTCTGCGTGCATCTGCGGGCATGCGTCTTCTCTCCTAGAGATGACAGGTTACTCCTGTCGTCTGGATCGGGCGAGTGTTATCGCATGGCCAGTGGCTTATTGGGCGGGATCGTAGTTCAGGTTGGGCCCGAGCCATCGCTCAACCTCTGCTACGCTCATGCCCTTGCGTGCGTGGTAATCGACGACCTGGTCGCGGTCGATTTTACCGAGGCTGAAATAGCGCGATTGCGGGTGAGCGAAGTAAAGTCCGCTTACGCTCGAGCCGGGCCACATCGCGAACGACTCGGTAATGAGCATTCCGGTGTTTGCCTGGACATCGAGCAGACGCCAGATTGTGCCCTTCTCCGTGTGGTCTGGGCACGCAGGATAACCCGGGGCCGGCCTGATGCCGCGGTACTTCTCGTGGATGAGATCGTCGTTGCTCAAGCCTTCGTCAAGACCGTAGCCCCATTCGTCGCGTACTCGCTTGTGCAGGCATTCGGCGAAGGCTTCCGCGAGACGGTCGGCAACTGCCTCCGCCATGATTGCGTTGTAGTCATCGTGCTCGGCTCTGTAGCGATCACATAGGGCTTTCAGGCCGATGCCACTGGTGACGGCGAAACCGCCGATGTAATCGGGCAGCCCTGTCTCTTTTGGCGCGATGAAGTCGGCGAGTGATCGGCATGGCTCGCTGCCTTCGCGGTTTGCTTGTTGGCGGAGAAAGTGGAATCGTTCGATCACTTTTTCGCGCGTGTCGTCGGCGTAGAGTTCAATGTCGTCGCCCACTGCGCTGGCGGGAAAGAAGCCGTATACGCCGCGCGCCGTGATCAGATTCTTCTCGATGATGACGTCGAGGAGAGCATTGGCATCGGTGAATATTTGGCGCGCTTGCTCACCCTGCTCCTCGTGCTCAAGGATGCGTGGGTAAACGCCTTTGAGGCCCCAGGCGTGGAAGATTGGGGTCCAGTCGATGAAGTCGCGGAGTGTTGCCAGCGGAAAGTTGTCGAGCACGCGCACGCCGGTAAATGCGGGGACGGGCAGGTCTTCAGCGCGCCACTCGATCGGGGTCCGCCTTGCACGAGCAGTCTCAAGGGGGACGACCTTCTGACGGGGCGCCGTGTGGGCCTTGCGCACCGCTTCGTATTCGGCACGATGCTGCGCCACAAATTCCGGCTTGCGCTCATCGCTGAGAAGGTTGGTCGTCACGGGCACTGCGCGGCTGGCATCGAGCACGTGAACTACTGGCTCGCTGTAGTGTGGCGCGATCTTAATGGCCGTGTGCGCGCGGCTAGTGGTTGCACCACCGATGAGCAGCGGCAATTTGAAGCCCTGGCGCTCCATCTCGCGAGCTACATGCACCATCTCATCGAGAGACGGGGTGATCAGGCCACTGAGGCCGATCATGTCCGCCTTCTCAGCTTTGGCGCGTTCGAGGATCTTTTCGGCGGGCACCATCACCCCCATGTCGATGACCTCGTAGTTGTTGCAGGCGAGGACGACGCCGACGATGTTCTTGCCGATATCGTGAACATCACCCTTGACCGTTGCGAGGACGATCTTTCCCTGCGTCCTGACCTCCTGGCCAGCCGCTGCCATCGCCGCTTTCTCGGCCTCCATGAATGGCGTCAAATAGGCCACGGCTTTCTTCATCACACGGGCGGACTTGACCACTTGCGGCAGGAACATCTTGCCGGCTCCGAACAGATCTCCCACGACGCCCATGCCTGCCATCAGTGGGCCTTCGATCACCAAGAGAGGGCGGCCGAGCTTCGCGCGGGCTTCTTCCGTATCGATATCTATATATGCGTCGATGCCTTTGACCAGCGCGTGAGAGAGGCGCTCCTCGACTGTGCCGTTGCGCCATTCCTCGGCTTTCTTTTCATTCGCTACTCCGCCGGCGCCTGCGGCCTTCAACGCTTCGCCGTGGTCCACCAGGCGCTCTGTCGCATCCGGTCTGCGATTCAGGAGAACGTCCTCGACGAGTACTTTCAGCTCAGGCTCGATCTCTTCGTACACTTCGAGCATTCCGGCATTCACGATACCCATGTCCATGCCCGCTGCGATAGCGTGGTAAAGAAACGCGGAATGCATGGCCTCGCGAACCTTGTTGTTGCCTCGAAAGCTGAACGAGATGTTCGAGACGCCACCGCTGATCTTCGCGTGCGGCAGGTTGGCTTTGATCCAACGCGTGGCGTTGATAAAGTCAACCGCGTAGTTGTTGTGCTCATCCATGCCCGTGGCAACGGTCAGGATGTTGGGGTCGAAGATGATGTCTTCGGGTGGAAAGCCGACTTCGTCGATCAGTATCCGGTAGGCGCGCTCGCAGATGCGGATCTTATCCTCATAAGTTGCAGCCTGGCCCTGTTCGTCGAAGGCCATTACCACCACTGCGGCGCCATACTTACGTACCGTAGCGGCATTCTGACGAAACTTTTCTTCGCCTTCCTTCAGCGAGATCGAGTTGACGATGCCCTTGCCCTGCAGGCACTTGAGTCCCGCCTCGATGACCTCCCATTTTGAGGAGTCCACCATGAACGGGACTTTGGCGACCTCGGGCTCGCTTCCCAGTAGCTGCAGAAAACGGGTCATTGCTACGACGCCGTCGATCATGCCTTCGTCCATGCAGATGTCGATGACGTTAGCCCCGTTCTCGACTTGCTGCCGGGCGACACTTACGGCTTCTTCGTATTTGCCTTCCTTAACCAGCTTCGCGAACTTGGGCGAACCGGCAACATTGGTCCGCTCGCCGATCATGATGTAAACGCCGGGTTGCTGGCTAAATGGCTGTGATCCCGATAGACGAAGGGGCTTTGTCTCCGCGGCCGTCGCCACAGTTACACTTTCGGCCACACTGCTCATGCTCTACTCTCGATCTGGGGGGCGGAAAATACTTCAGTGGACTTCATTTCCAATTCTCGCGGAGTCTTGCCCTCGAGTGCTTTGGCGATTGCCGCGATGTGTTCGGGCGTGTTGCCGCAGCAACCACCGGCAATATTGATCAGTCCATCGCGCGCGAAGTCGCCCAGATAACGGGCCATGTCGGATGGCTCGAGATCGAACCCGGTCGGCGAGAGCGGATTGGGCAGGCCAGCATTCGGGTAACAAGAGATCGCCACGTTCGCTTTCTGCGAGAGCTCATCTAGAAACGGGTACATCAGATCGGGGCCGAGCGAGCAGTTGAGGCCAATTGAGAGCGGCTTCGCGTGTTGCACTGCGTTCCAGAACGCCTCGATGGTCTGTGCGGAGATCATCGTCTCGCCGCCACGTCCCACGGCCGCTGAGATCATCACGGGGAGTTCTTTGCCATCCTGATCGAACACCTCGCGAATGGCAACGAGCGCTGCTTTGGCGTTGAGCGAGTCGAAGATGGTCTCGACGAGAAGAAGGTCCGAGCCCCCGGCGATGAGGGCGCGTACCTGCTGGCTGTAGGCAGTTTTGACCTGATCGAAGGTCACTACGCGGAAGCCTGGATCGTCGGCATCGGGCGAGTTTGAAAGAGACACGGTCAGGGGCCCGATTGCACCAGCCACAAACCGTTGACGCGAGGTCTCGTTTGCAACGCGATCGGCCCACTCGCGGCACTGTCGCGCCGATTGCTCATTGATTTCCCAGGCAAGATCGTTGAGGAATGGTTCGTCGATGATCTTCTGATAGAACGCGGGATCTTTCCGGCCGCCATGCTCGCGCGGATCGTCCACGAAGAATTCGCTCTGGGATATGGTTGTTGCACCGAAGGTGTTCGTCTCGATGATGTCCGCGCCAGCCTCAAGGAAGCGACGGTGGATGTCGCAGATCATCTCAGGCTGCGTCAGCGAAAAGAGGTCTCCGTTGTTCAGCAGGTCCTTTTTCGAGTCGGCGAAGCGCTGCCCGCGGATGTCAGCTTCCGTCATCCCGTAAGTACGGATCGTCGTGCCCATTGCACCGTCAATAATGGCGATTCGACTCTCGAGTATCTTTCGAAGAGGATGTTCGTGGACTATTGTCATGTCTTCCTGATGGCCTTAGGCACGGTTTCGCATCAATAATTTGGGCTTCACCCCGTGTAATTTCCTGCGCGCAATGAAAAAAGCGGCAGATTCCGCCGAATCCTTCGGGTTGGAGCTCGGTTATGCTTCTTCGATTATCTCATTCGAATTCAGGCGTTTCGAGTGGCGGGTGTGACGGCGGCTTACTTGCCGATGCAGAATTTGCTGAAGATGAGGTGGAGGATGTCGTCGGAGGTGGTGGCGCCGGTGAGGGAGTCGAGGGCTCGGAGGGAGTCGTAGAGGTCGAGGAGGATCATCTCGTGGGGGATATCGTTAGCGGCGGCTTCTCGGGCCTGGGTTAGTGCGGTGAGGGAGGTTGAAACTGCTTGCTGCTGGCGGAGATTCGTGAGTAGGGCCGTCTCGGCGGTTGGGGTGGCGGTGGCGATTTGCGCGAGGATGGCGGTGCGGAGTTCGGGGATTCCGGAGCCGGTGAGGGCTGAGGTTTCGATGGTGGGGTGGGTGGTTACAGCTGGTGAAAGGGTGGTGGTTAGGTCTGATTTATTGCGGGCGATGAGGAGGGGGCGGGTGGTGAGTGCGGCGGTGGTGGCTTCGTCTTCGGGGTGCGGGGGGGCGGTGGCGTCGATGACCAGGAGGACGATGTCGGCTTCGGCCATGGCTTCGCGGGATTTGGCTATGCCTATGGTTTCGACTTCGTCGGTGGTGTGGCGAAGTCCTGCGGTGTCAATGAGTTCGACGGGGATGCCGCTGAGGGAGACGCGTTCGGTAACGAGGTCTCGGGTGGTGCCGGGGGTGGCGGTTACGATGGCTCGGTCGCGCTCGACTAAGCGGTTGAAGAGGGAGGATTTGCCGGCGTTGGGGCGGCCTACGATGGCGAGAGTGAAGCCGTCGCGGACGATGCGGCCGTAGGCGAAGGTCTGCTCCAGGGCGGTGAGTGGGGTCTGGATAGTATTGATTTGATTGGTGATTTCGGTGACGGGGAGGGTGTCGATGTCGTCTTCGGCGAAGTCGATTCCAGCTTCGAGGGCGGCTATTAGGGCTATGAGTTGGGCTTTGATCGGGGCGATCTGGCGGGAGAGGGAGCCGCCTAGTTGCTGGGCTGCGATGCGGGCCTGGTGGAGGGTGCTGGCTTCGATGAGGTCGCTAACTGCTTCTGCTTGAGTGATATCGAGCCGGCCGGCGAGGAAGGCTCGCTGGGTGAATTCGCCGGGTTCGGCGAGGCGGGCTCCGCGGGTAATGCACTGGCGGAGGAGGTAGTCGAGGAGGACGGGGGAGCCGTGGGAGGCGATCTCGACTACGTCTTCGGTGGTGTAGGAGGCGGGGGCGGCGAAGTAGGTGACGACCGCTTCGTCGAGGGTTTCACCTTCGGTATCAATGACTTGGGCGAAGCGGGCCTGGGCGGGGGCGAGGGGGTGGCGGAGGCGTAGGAGGGGTTCGGCGATGGTGCGGGCTTCGGGGCCGGAGAGGCGGACGATGCCGATGCCTCCTCGGCCGGGTGGGGTGGAGATGGCTACGATGGTGTCTTCGTTGATGGGGGTGGAGGCCATTTTGTTCAGGGTAACGCGGCGAATTTTTTTGTGCGGAAAAGTGGCGGTTTTTGGGGGATTTTGGGTGTTCGTGGATGGTTTTTTGTGGTGTGTTGATGGAGAAATGTGTGGCAAATGTGGTTTGCGGACGGCAGCTAAGCACCCGGCACATGAGTTCGGTTGCTGACCTGAGGAGGGCGGTTCGCGCTCTGCGCGAATGACCCAATCATGCGATGAGACCGCATGATTGGGGCACCCGATGTGTCGGCGGGTTTATGTATGGGCCACCCGCCCACCCGCCAAACCGACCCTCCTCCCAACCTCTACTGAACCTACGGCTGGTACATCCATAAATCATTGAGGTAGCCGTATGATTGCGTTGAGGTTCCGGTGGAGTCGTAGCCTAGGCCACCGAAGAGCCATGTATGGCCTGAGTAGTCAATCCACGTGGCAGCCCACAGGCGTGAACCGGGGATGTTGGTGCCCGAAGAACTACCGAGAGTTCCGTAGGTTCCGGGCGAGTTCGCTTGTGAACCTCCGACCCAGGTCCATTGTCCGTTGCTGTATTTCCAGAGATCGTTGCGGTATGTTCGGCCACCGCCGAAGAGCCAGAAGTTGCCGGAACCATCAACCCACGAGGATGCGCCTCCGCGGACTCCGGGGTTGTTTGTTGGCCCCGCAACGCGCTGTGTACCGTAAACGGCGGGTTGGTCGGGCTGGTCAGAGCCTCCCATCCAGGTCCACTGACCGTTGCTGTACTTCCAGAGGTCATTCAACCCGTGTAGGGTACCCAAGGGCTGGTTGTAGCTTCCGCCGAAGAGCCAGAGATCACCGGAGGCATCCACCCACGTGGCACTATCCGTCCGTCCGCCAGGAGTATTTGCAGAGGCGGGAACCCCCATCGTGCCGTAGACCCCGGCCTGCTGCACTAGGTTGGTACCGCCAACCCAAGTCCATTGGCCATTGCTGTATTTCCAAAGGTCGTTAAGAAAGCCCCAGTTGCCGACGGAGTCTTCGCCCAAGCCGCCGAAAAGCCAAAAATTGCCTGCGGTGTCTATCCAACCCATCGACTCGGTGCGTCCACCGGGAAGATTTCCCGCACCGGCGATTCCTTTGTTTCCGTATATCCCCGGAGTTCCAGAGATAGTGGTTTGAGGTCCCCCCATCCAAGTCCATTGGCCATTGCCGTACCGCCAAAGGTCGTTCAAATCCTCACTCCGCCCGTTCGCATCCAACCCTAGCCCACCAAAGAGCCAGAAGTTGCCAGCGTTGTCCGTCCAGGAGACGGCGTTGGTTCGTCCACCAGGGATATTGAGGGCTGCGGATACGCCCAAAGTGCCGTAAACTCCGCGCGCGTTGGGGATATTCGAGCCACTTACCCATGTCCATTGGCCTCCGCTGAATTTCCAGAGGTCGTTGAAGTAAGTATCTGAACTGGAGGTAGGTGCAGTCATTCCCCCGAAGAGCCACAGGTTGCCAGCGGCATCTGTCCAAGTGGCGGCACCGTATCGGGCTGGGGGCGCGTTGGAGGAGGCAGGAATTCCTTGCTGTCCATAGGAGCCTTGCTGGTTGGCAAGATTGGAGCCTGAGATCCAGGTCCATTGGTTGCCTGTTGAGGGCGATGGAGTGGACGGCGATGGAACGGTAGACAACGGCGGGTTCGAACTCCCACAACCGGCAGTCAGAAAAATACAAAGGGACAGACAGGCAAGAGCAACTCTACAACTCAACATCGGGGCCCTCAAAAACTATTCATTCTGAACTCTGAATCGACACGTTATTGTATAACGCACGAGAAACGGGGTTTTCGGGAACGTGCGACGAACATAACCGGACCGGCGTCATGGGGAATGTAGAACCCTGGGTGCAGGAGAGATTCTCAACGCAGATCGATCAACATCGGCGTGGCCGTAATCCGGCCTTTAGCCATCACTCCTTTAACTTCTCGGAGCTGCGCGACCTCATCGATCATGTACGCGTAGGAAAGATACTCCCCATACAAACAATAGCGACCACGGCTCAAAGCGGAAGTCTTCAATGTTGTATGCCATGTGCGCATCTCGCCGGGTTCAAGGCGAATAAAATTGGTAAGCTCGGCTTGCGCAGTGTCAATGCCCGGGCTAGAGTGAAGACCTCCGCCCATGCAGCCGGTCGCATGTAGATCAGCAGACTTGCCTGCAAATGTCAGTAGCGTTGCCGAAAACCCGTGCTCGCAGGTCTTCATAAAGTCACCAAAGTACGCTGGAAGGTAAACACCGTTCGATCCAGCTTTGAGAGTGAGCGTAACTTCCAACGGCGCATCCTGTCGAAAGGTTGAGCGGTCCGTCTGCATCGTGAGCGTAGCCAGTGTTCTGCCAACCTGCTCGCCTTGCAGAAGGGAGCACTGGCCCAAAGCATTGCGGTCGCTAAGTAAAGGAGAAGTACCCAAGCAAAGCGCACCCAACAAGGTGTAGGCGAGCGCAACCTTGCCGGTTGAATGGCGCTGCTTGAGAAGATACATAACGCTCCTAAGATGTTAGACACCGGCAACAGACCAATCGATCATCGCTGCGTCTGGCAATTGTGCGACGTTCGCGCCCTCACAGTTGGGCGACCAGCTCTGTCCGGGCAGTGCTCATTTCCGCAAAACGGGGTTTTCGGAAAGTTCATCGCCGAGCCATGCATCTACAGAATCGATAAGTCGGCTTGTGGGAAGTGATTCGTAGTCTTCATGAGGGGTAACCGAAGTCTAAATTATGTTCCTGCAACAGTTACAAGAAGAGCTTGGAATTTCAAAGAGAGCGAAACAGATTTTTGTTGACAAGTCGAAATCGACTTCCCTATGCTCTCGTCCAATTGTGAAACTCTTTCTATATAGAAACTAACAAAAGCGCACCTATTCCGGAGCTGATCGGCGGTGCGACAAAGTTGAATAAAGATTCTTCTTTCAGGTCTGCATATCTCTCCTTTGGAGTAACCATGAAAATTGGAACGGGCCTCTTGATCGTCGCAGTCTGCCTGTTGGGCGCTGCGTCGCAAACCTCTCACGCACAACTCAGCCTCACCCAAAACAGTTCAACCGAGTGGACTGCCACCAACGGCACGATCACGGCGGTCTTCAACCCGTCATCCTCGGGCGGGGAAATCTATCAGATCTACCTGAATGCCTATCCGAGCGACAATCTGGTCGATACCACCCAGACGGGCGGCGATGGCCATCCCAAGGGCCTGTACATGGATAACGATGGCACGTGTATGTCCGCCGGGATCGGCAGCTCCTCCACTCCCACCGCGACCTATCACCTGGACACCGGCCACTACCTGGATTGGTCGATGACCTGGGCCGCCAGCTCGAGCTGTCCGTTCACGATCGCCCTGCACTATATGCTCTTTCCGAACGATCCGACGATATGGACCTACTATGTGACGACCTACAACTCGTCGTACGGGAGCGGCAACTTCGGCCAGGTGCAGTATGTGAATCGCGTGAGCTGGAATTACTTCTACGACACCTACCAGTACAACTCGGGGCTGAACAACCTGGGCGCCTGGTCGCTGACGCTTCCGGCCAGCGCGGATGTCAACTCCAGCGATACGGGACGCGCGGTGCAGAATGCCGCCGTGGATCTGCACGGCTTCACGCTGCCCTCCTCAAACTGGGGCCGCGAGTTCTACACCAAGTACGACTACTCGACCTATGAGTATCTGCACAAGGCGCATTGCCTTTACGGCAGCCAGTTCTCCGCCTGTGCGATCTTCCCCCTCACGGAGACCAATCAGGGCGGCCCGACGAAGCAGAATTTAGCCTTCACGGGGAATATTCTGATGGCCGAATTGAACTCCAACCACCTCGACAATGGAATCGGATATGCGCCCACCACGAACGGTGCGACGCGCATCTACGGCCCGGTGGGCTTCCAATATACGGAGGGCAATTCTGCCGCCACGGCGTACACCGACGCTGTGAATTCGATTCCCGGCGCATTGACAAACTTTAACGGCAACAGCATCTTGAAAACTGCCGGCTGGGTTGCGACTGGCAGCACTCGAGGCACGGTAACGCCGACTATCAGCGGCGGCGGGTCGGGCACAGCCAATACCGCATGGGCGGTTCTCGGCGACCAGAACAAGAACATGCAATACACGACGCTGGGATACGAGTACTGGACAAGTCTCAACTCCGGCGGGACAGGAACCATGTCCAACGTTGTTCCTGGAACCTACCGACTAACCGCATATGTGCTCGGCCAGTGGGGCGAGTTACGTTATGACGGCGTCAGTGTTACGGCAGGCGGTACTACAACCCCCAGCCTCACCTTCACGCCTGAGAATTTCGCCGCCAGCGGCGGTTCTACAGTATGGACCATTGGCACACCGACTCGTTCCTCCAACAAGTTCCTGCATGGCACTAACAACTACGGCGGCCCGGAAGCCTGCTCGGGATGCGACGACAGAGAATATTGGGGCAACTGGAATTACTGGAATGACTTTGCCGCCAATAAGGGTTCGGTGGTCTACTACGCCACCGCCGTCGGCTCCACGCCCGCAACCAACAATCTACTGGCCTGGAACTACACCCAGTGGAACTACTTCAATCCCGGCCTGTATGACTCCAGCAACGACACTACCGACAATTATCAACACGTAATTCCCAGTTACGTCGCTGGTCTCTCCGGTGCGACCGGGACCAATGGCGTCACTACCCCGACTCCGCCATGGAATGTCTACTTCACGACGACCTCGGCGCAGGATTCCTCGGGTGGCTACGTTGATATCTCGATCGGTTTGCCTTGTGTGGAATCGAACCTGACGGCCTCGCTGAACGGCCACCCGCTGACCTGGAATGCTATCAATCCCAGCGACTGCATGGTGCGCAGCGGTCTCTCCGGCTACTACCAGTGGGTGGTCTTTGAATGGCCCGCCGCCGACCTGGCCGCTCCCGGCAGCCAAGACACTCTAACCCTCACCGTCGGTAATAATGCCCAGGAAGGTGTGGAGTATGACGCGTTACGCATGGAAATCTCCAGCAGGGGTGCCAATCCCACCAACACCGGCTGGCATGACTATGAGTACGTCACCTCCGGCAGCTATGTTGCGGCTAACAACGCTGTTTCGAGCAACTAGTAGTTCGGGCTCATGAAAACGGTTGAGGCTAATACATGATGCACCTACAACAGACCGTGGAATTCGCGCCGCGGCGGTAGCCAGTAGGGTTTCCAGCGCACTTTGTGCCAGTGCTCATCATCAGAGAATCTGGCATGAAGTGCCTGGAAAACTCGAAAGGGCTGTTGAGTGATTGCCGGTCTGACAACTTTCGGGGGAGAGGCTGCTTCGCAGTGATTGCCCACCTTAGCGACGATGAGACCGTCGCGAAGATGGGGCACCCGGATTTGTGGGATTCGAGATGTGGCCACCTGCTTATAGGAAGTGCCCTCCAGCTGATACCATGCCAGCCATGAACAAAGTTGCGCCATTTCTCTGGTTCAATGACAACGCTGAAGAAGCCGCTGAGTTTTACCTGAGCGTCTTCCCGCATGCGCGCAAGCTCGATGAGCTGCGTTCCAAAGGCGTCGGCCCGTGGCCCGTGGGCAAGATTGCCACGATCACGATCGAGCTTGAGGGCCAGGAGATGGTCTTCCTCAACGGCGGCCCTGCGCATCAGCACAGCCCCGCCTTCTCGTTCTTCATCCGGTGCGACTCCCAAGGGGAGATCGACAGCTACTGGGACAAGTTGATCGAAGGCGGCAAACCTATGGCCTGCGGCTGGCTCACAGACCGTTTTGGCCTATGCTGGCAGGTTGTGCCACGGAATATCGGCGAGTTGATCAGTCATCCCAAAGCCATGGAAGCCATGATGGGGATGATCAAGATGGACCTGCCCGCGCTGGAAGCCGCTGCGCGAGAGAACTGAGAGCCTTCTCTAGCTATCTCCAGACAGAATATTTGTATGGAGAGGTCGTTTTCTGTTGACCAAGCGAGTCGCTACCGAGAAGAGCGTTTATGCTTACCAACCCAAGCAAGTTGCCGAAAAATGGCATGAGCAGGTCACTCCGAGAAGAGAGAGACTATGCCCATGAAAAAACCTAAGCAGCACCTCATCGCGGAAGTACCACGCAGAGACTCCAAGGTCGGGATGACGATCGGGATCGATCTTGGGGATGTCTGGAGCCATTACTGCACGCTCAACGAAGACGGGGAAGTTGTTGATCGAGGCCGGTTTCGTACCAGTCCATCGGGAGTCGAGACATGGTTTACCGATCTGCCTCCGGTGCGGATAGCGATGGAAGCGGGAACACACTCGATCTGGATCAGCGAGCAACTTCAGGAGCTGGGTCACCATGTGATCGTCGCCAACGTGCGCGAGCTGCGGGCGATCTCTCACAGCGATCGGAAAAGCGACCAGGTGGATGCGGAGAAGCTGGCTCGATACGCGCGGCTGGACCCGAAGATTCTACGTCCGATTGCCCATCGCACGGTCGCTCAACAGGAAGCTCTCACCCTGATTCGTGCCCGCAACCTGATCGTTCGTCTGCGGACGGCGGCGGTGAATGCGGTGCGCGGGTTGGCGAAGCCTTGCGGCTATCGTCTGCCAGCCTCGTCCACGCTCTGCTTCGCGAAGCGATGCGTGGCCGTGCTGCCGCCAGGTCTGGCTCTGGCGCTTGGCCCGGGCTCGAACAGATTGCGGAGATGACGGTGAAGATCAAGCATTACGATCGCGCCATCAAGCGCCTCACTGAGGCGGAGTATCCGGAGACGCAAGCGCTGATCAAGGTCTACGGTGTCGGCCAGCTCACAGCACTGACGTATGTCCTGACGTTGGGGAGCAAGGAACGGTTCCAACGAAGTCGGGATGTTGGCTGCTACCTGGGCCTGCGGCCAAGACGCAGCCAGTCTGGCGACCGAGATCCGAAACTTGGAATCACCAAGGCGGCAACATCGATCTCCGTAGCCTGCTGGTCGAGTGTGCCAACCACGTGCTTGGGCCGCATGGAAAGGATTCGGGCTTACGACAGTGGGGCCTTCATCTGGCCTCACGCGGAGGCAAGCAGACTCGAAATCGTGCCATCGTTGCCGTTGCTCGCAAGCTGGCGATACTGCTCCATCGCATCTGGATCACCCAGGAGCCATACGTCCCGTTCCATGCCGTAGCAGCCTGAGGAAGGAGATCATGTTACTTGTTGCGACGACCCCGTGTTCCGATGACTGCGTGTCGGGTTGGGCCCTGAACGAGGCCGACCGAAAACTGGCAGCATCGAATTCTCTACTGAACCCCAACCGGCACAGAGCCACAGCGGCTCACTCAAAGTGCGAATAGAAACATGGTGGAGAACAACATGCGTCACAACAAAAACAGAAACAAAAGCCCTATGAAGAGAAACCAGAAAGAAACCCTTGACGAACATGACCTGCTCATAGAAACCCGACTTTGCGGGAAGGAGGGACGTAGCTACCATGCTTGGGATGGGGTTGACTGCGATTGCTACGTTTTGTTCTTTCTAGTCTTCGGTTTGGTTCGATCCATCAAAATGACAGGAACCCTAGATCCCAATGGACTTCAAGCAGACATCTCGGCTTCGTATTGCAATAATGAGCGGACTAACTGTCTCTGTGCTGATCGCATTTTCTCTTTTTTACCTGTTGCATCCAGCAATTCTTGCCCGTTTTCTCTTCAACCAAATGGAAAGTCTCCAGTTAGGACATTCCACATTCGACGACGCTCAGCGATTAGCCAGAAAGATTGGTGCCTATCCTTCCGATGGCTGTCAGCGGTCGAAGTGCAGTTGGCATGCAAGAGTGGACAATGCAAGTCTTCCTCGATGGTGGCGAGGCTCTGGAGAAGTCTTCGCCGTTGATTTCGCCGTTGAGAACTCAATAGTCATCCGGAAGAACACCGGTTACGGGATAGAAGGCAGCGGAATAGATGCGTTCAGTCCATCTTCTGTAGGGCTTGTCGAGCAGGAGCATTGGGGACAAAGACGCATTCCGGAACCAGTCATGGCAGGTTGGTCTAGCTCTGAGTTATTTCGGTACTACGAATTCACTGTATACATGACTCCAAAAGCGACTGCAGAGGACCGTAGGCGTTATACCGCCTACGATTACGGGTGTCTATGGAGGTTCAAAGGGTGCAAAGATGCCAGAGAATTGCTCCCAACCGCAGATCCGATGCCCGCTGACAATTGAAGGAAAGACATGTGCAAATTCTCAGTTGGCGGCAACATCTTTTGTTCACTCCCTGCAAATGTATGGTCCGCCGTCTGACTGCAAGGGAAAAGCGAAGAGTGGATCGACAGATCTGCGCAAATGTATTCGGCCTTTGTGTGGAAAGTGGAGACTCCTGGCCATGATGAGTTGCGCTGCGTGCTCTTCCTGATAAACGGGACGGTCATGGAAGACCATTTTCGGGAGCAGGTTGCGAGCACGCCGTTGGGAACTGTTCGTTCGTCTTAGTTATCCGGTGCAGACCTTGGTTGGAAAATTTGATGCCGGTGGTGGTTAATCTTGCTTAGGCAGTTATTGCGTCCGGAACCGCTCGATAGTCCTGCCCGCTCGAGAGAACGGCCCACGCGATACGGGCAAGCTTGTTGGCTGCGGCTGTGATCACTACCTTGACCGGAGCCCGGCGCTCAAGAGCGTTGAGCCAGGGACCGAACGGCGATCGTTCTCGCTTGACGCGGAGGACGGCGGATCGAGCACCATGCACAAGCAGCTTCCTCAGATAGCTGTTGCCGCGCTTGCTAATGCCGAAGAGCCTTGCCTTGCCGCCGGTCGAGTGCTGTCTTGGGACAAGTCCCAGCCAGGAGGAGAACTCCCGGCCCTTATGAAAAGCCGCTCCGTTGCCGATTGCGGCGACGATCGCGGTCGCAACCAAGGGGCCTATTCCGGGGATCTGCCTGAGTCGTTGGCAGGCCGGATCAGAAGAGGCGATCTGTTCGACCTCCGCGTTCATCGCGACGATCTGTTGCTCCAGGTCTTTCCACTCGCTCCACAGCAGGCTGACGAGGTTACGCATGCGTGGTGTGAGGTTCGCATCTGCGTTCTCGAGGATCTCAGGCATCGCCTGCTTTAGCTTGAACGGAGTCTTGGCGAAGACCATGCCACGCTCGAGCAGGAAGGCTCGCAGCTGGTTGATGACGGACGTGCGACGGGCGACAAGCCGGTCGCGCACTCGATGCATCGCCTGGAGATCAAGCTGGTCGTCCGTCTTGATCGGAACGAAGCGCATGTTCTGCCGGTCCACCGCCTCGGCGATGGCCTCGGCATCCAGGAAGTCGTTCTTGTTGGACTTCACAAACGGCTTCACGAACTGGGCCGGGATCAACTTCACGTTATGGCCCTGTTCTCGCAGAACACGTCCGAGGAAGTGAGCGCCTGAACAAGCCTCCATCCCGATCAAACAGGTCTGCATGTTCGCGGTGAAGGTGATGAGCTGCTTCTGAGTGAACTTCTTCCGCAACAGCACCTTGCCTGCTGCGTTCAGGGCTACGAGGTGAAAAGTCGTCTTGCCCAGATCGATGCCAACCGAACGTATCTGCATGTCGATGATCCTCCTTGAATCTGCCAACAAGATCATTCACTGCAATGTGGAGATCAAGCGGCGGACCATCTCATTAACGGGGTTTTCGGCAACTTCGCTTGACGGGCCGGGGTGGCGCTGATCTCTGGCGCCAGCGACAGTCCTCCGATCACACATAGGCAACGTGGCGCGATTGTTGGGCAAGCGCAGAGAAGGCCGCAAAGCAGACAATTCTCCCTTTAGTCCTGGAATCTGGTCTCAGGATCAAGCTCGTCCTGCGGCCCATCCATGAATTTACCTATAGCCACGACGAGGCGGTCATAGACGTTCCGGCTTCGTCTATCATCAATCCCCAGGGCCTTCTCAAATACGAACCAGCAGCATCGACGTCACGCGCCAGGAGTCTTGTCTATGGGTCGGGTCCTCGTCATCGGAAGCAACAACCCTGTCACTCACGCGATCGTAGATCTCCTCGCTACTGCGGGTGTCCCGGTCGAATTCGCGGCCGGACCCGTTGTCGCTCTGCAATGCATGCGCGCGCGGTCCTTCGCCATCACCATCACAAGTCCCGGCACCTCCATCGACGAAGACCTGGCCTTGTTCACCGAGATGCGCCTCATCCGGCCCGGCATCAAGTGCGTCGTGCTCGCCCCGTACAGCACCCCCCAGGAGATCATCGCCGCGCTCCGCGCCCGCGTCTTCGCCTGCTTCACCGCGCCCTTCGACGCTGAAGCCATCGCCGACATCGCACGCGAAGCAGCCTCGGCCGGCCTCGCGGACGATGACATCCACCTCATCTCCGCCCGCCCCGGCTGGGTCACCGTCCGTGCCAACTGCCGCCTCCTCACCGCCGAGCGTCTTATGTCCTTCGCCCGGGAGCTCAGCTCCCAAATGCAGGACGACATGCGCGATGCGATCCTGGTGAGCTTCCGCGAGATCGTTCTCAACGCCATGGAGCACGGCGCCGCCTTCAATCCCGAGCAGATGATCGAGGTCACCGCCATCCGAACCCGCAGATCGTTCGTCTTCTACGTCCGCGACCCGGGCTCGGGCTTCCGCCAGGAATCGGCAGGCACCGATCGCATCGTCGATCCCGCCGACGGTCTCATCGCTAATCTCGCCGCCAACGATCTCATCTCCGATCTCACCGACGACCTCAGCAATCCCACCGACAACATCAGCACCCACATCCGCAGACGCGAAGAGAAGGGCTTACCACCCGGCGGCTTCGGTCTCCTCCTCGCCAGAGGCGCCGTCGACGAGCTGCTCTATAACGAGATCGGCAACGAAGTCCTGCTCATCAAGTACATCGACCGCGCTCCGCCGCCCATTCAAAGCGATCCGCTCGTACATTAGTGTGCTGCGCAGCCGCGATGCAGGAGGAACTATGTCGGGCGAATTGCTGCGATTCAATGGCGCTGTCGAGCGTGATCCCGCCATCGATAGGTGGATGAAAGAGCATGCAGGTGAATTGGGAGCCATCGCGCATCAGTGGTTTGAGGTGATGCGAAAGTGCGGGGACGAAGTCCGGGAGCTTTTGCAAGACGGCTGTCCGGTTGCGTGTTTGGGAGATGCGCCCTTTGGCTATGTGAATGTATTCACCTCGCACGTAAACGTGGGGTTCTTTCACGGCGCAGGACTGCCGGATCCGGCTCGCTTGTTGCAAGGCAGCGGGAAGTTCATGCGTCATGTGAAGCTGAGACCGGGAACGGACACAAACGACGCAGCGCTAAACAGGCTTATCGAGACGGCGTACTCGGATATTAAGGCGCGTGTTGAGAACGGCTAGATAGCTCATGTTGTTGCAATAACGGCAAAAGCGGCTGGGTGATGGGATACTTTCCCACTCATGTCGCGGTGAAACTGCAGCCATGAATGGGGCACCCTATCAGTTTTGCTGGTTCAACAAAAGTAAAAGCAACAACAACGGCTATCGCGCATCAGATACTGAGTCTTAGATCAGAAGAAGATCGTATTCAGTTGAATCAGTGCAGTGGTGAATCGTTCATAGAAAACAAGGAGATTTCATGTCTAAGTTATCCGGAAAAGTGGCACTGGTTACGGGCGGTTCGAGGGGTATTGGCGCAGCGATTGCGAAGCGGCTGGCCTCGGATGGAGCGAGCGTGGCCATCACGTATGCAAAGGACGCTGGCGCGGCGTCGGACGTGGTGAAAGCGATTGAACTGGATGGCGGAAAGGCTGTGGCGATTCAGGCGAACGCTGCCGATACAAAGGCAGTGAAGGATGCGGTGGAGAAGGCCGTGGCAACCTTTGGGCGGCTGGATGTGCTGGTGAACAATGCCGGGACGGCTATTCCGAAGCTGTTCGAGGAGACCACGGAGGAGGAGATCGATCACATGATCGACCTTAACTTCCGCGGCGTGTTGTCGACGACACAGGCGGCGCTGAAACATCTGAATGATGGCGGCCGCATCATCATGATCGGATCGTGCGTGGGCGAGCGTTTGATGACGCCGGGGCTGGTGGCGTACTCGGCCACGAAGGGAGCCGTAAAGATGTTTACGCAGGGGTTGTCGCGAGAGGTGGGGAGCCGGGGGATCACGGTTAATAATGTTCAGCCGGGCCCGATCGACACGGATTTGAATCCTGCCGCGGGGGATTGGGCGGCGCCTCAGAAGGCTGCCACTGCGCTCGGGCGTTACGGACAGGTTGATGAGGTCGCCGCTCTGGTGGCGTTCGTCGCTAGTCCGGAGGCTTCGTACATTACCGGGGCGAATCTTACCGTTGATGGCGGGACAAACGCCTGAGCCGGGTGTGCCCGCCTCTCGCTGTAGTGGAGAGTTGGGTTTGTGGTGAAAAGGTTTGAGCGGTTGGGGTGAGGTTGGCGGACTCGGGGTCCTTCGACTTCGCCCCTTTGGGGCTGCGCTCAGGATGACGCGCTATTTGAGGGAGTGCTTGGGGGTCTTGGGATTTTTGGGGCGAGTCCTGGAGGTAACTCTCTAGTCAAACGTCTATTTCGTCCGGTAAACTTTTCCGCGAATGGAATAACGGGTTCGTGGAGGCGGGATGAAGTTACGGTTGGCGTTGTGTGGTTTTGTGTTGATGGGTTGTTTGGGTGTGGCGGGGGCGCAGCAGGGTGCTCCAGCGAATGATACGTTTGCGAATTGGACTCCGGGGACTTCGCCGCAAGAGGTGGGGAAAGCGCTGGCGGAGCATTTTGTGACGAGTCCGCATCAGTACACCAAGACGATTCATTACTCAGAGGTGGCTTCGTGGTACGGTGCGCTGCGGTATGCGTACCTGACGAAGGATGATGCGCTGCGGGATGCGCTGATCAAGAAGTTTGAGCCGCTGATGCCGGGTGGCGCGGAGGCGGATCGGCGGCCGTTGCGGAGGCATGTGGATGACTCGATTTTTGGGGTGGTTCCGCTGGAGATTGCTCGGCAGACGAAGGACCCGAGGTTTTTGAAGGAAGGGCTTTGGTGGGCGGACCGGCAGTGGGAGAATCCGCAGCCGGATGGGCTGTCGGCGGAGACCCGGTACTGGATTGACGATATGTACATGCTGACGATGCTGCAGCTGGAGGCTTACAGAGCCAGCGGCGACAGGAAGTATCTGGATCGCGTGGCGAAGGAGATGGTGTCGTATCTGGATAAGCTGCAGCAGCCGAATGGGCTGTTCTTCCATGCTCCGGATGTGAAGTATTTCTGGGGGCGTGGGGATGGCTGGGTTGCGGCGGGTATGGCTGAGGTACTGAGTGAGCTGCCGGAGAATCATCCGGATCGCGCGCGGATTATGAAGGGCTACCGGCTGATGATGAGCTCGCTGCTGAAGTACCAGGGCAAGGATGGGATGTGGCGTGAGCTGATTGATCATGATGAGGCGTGGCCGGAGAGCTCGAGCTCGGCTATGTTCAGCTTTGCGATGATTATGGGCGTGAAGCACGGATGGCTGGATGCCGCGACGTATGGGCCGGCGGCGAAGAAGGCGTGGATCGGGGTGGTGGGGTATGTCGACCAGAACCACGATGTGACGCAGGTGTGCGAAGGGACCGGTAAGAAGGATGATCTTGCTTACTACCTTGCACGGAAGCGACGGACCGGGGACTTCCATGGGCAGGCTCCGGTGATGTGGGCTGCGTATGCTCTGCTGGCGGATGGGAAGAAGTAAAGATTGACTGGTTGATGGATGGAGGTGAGGAGCTTTGCTCTTCACCTCTTTTTATTTTGTGGAATGCCGCGTGATTTCTGGAAGGAGAGATATTCCTCAGGACTAAAGAGAGTGCTGAAAAAAGCATGTATTTGGTACGGAGAGATTCCCTCAGGGGCTAAAGCCCTATTGAAATTGAGCTACTTGCGGCACGGCTGAAGCCGTGCCCTTAAGCAAAACGGGTTTTGTTCAGAGTGCCCTTTAGAAAATGCGATTCCTAATTTAGTAAAATCTGATAATCTGATTTTATGGAAAAAGCCGTCATAAGCGTTACGGATGCGGCGCGCAATTTTTCGGATTGCGTGAATCGTGCTCATTACCAGAACACGACCTTTGTGCTGCTGAAGAATGGAGTGCCTATGGCTCGGCTTGTGCCGGACAACGAGAAGGTCTGTACGGGACGCGATCTTGCCGCAGTGCTGGCGAAGACCAGGCTGACAGATGAGGAATCGAAGGCATGGCGGCGGGACCTGCGGAGCGCACGCAAGAGCCTGAAGGCGCCGGTCGACAAATGGCGATAGTTCTGGACGCTGATGTCATTATTCGCGCGGATAAAGGTCAATTCGATCTTGAGCGATGGGTCTCGTCACGGACGGACGATCAGTTTTGCGTCGCAGCTGTCACGGTGGCGGAACTGTGGCATGGCGTGGAGCGGGCTTCCGGAACGCACAAGGTCAAGCGGCGACAATTTCTGGAAGGGGTTCTGGGAGTTTTGCCCGTGGTCGCCTACACGGAGCAGACCGCTTACGAACATGCTCGCATCTGGGCGGAGTTGGAAGCTTCGGGTAAGATGATTGGTTTTTATGATGTGATTGTCGCGGCGACAGCACTGGAACGCGGTGATGCTGTGGCCACGTTCAACAAACGGCACTTTGCCCAGGTGAAGGGGCTGACTGTAATTGAGCCGAAGTAGTGTATTCGCGAGAATGTCTATGTTAGCCGAAGGCTTAACACCGATTTACACCGATGGCACCGATTAAAAACAGGCAGAAGCGAATGACGCGTTAGGAGCTTCTGTCTGTGACTCCTATGAATTTTGCATTGCGTTGACTTACCTCCAGCCTCAGCCGCGTTGGTGATTGACGCGGCTGAGGTGGAGCGTTCGGTTTGTTGTCGTGCTTATTTTGCTGGTAGTGCTTTCGCTTTCATGTGGGCGGGGTCTCCGGTTTCGGGTAGCTTTTCGAATCCGGCTGATGACATATGGGAGGGTCCGGCTAGCGGTAGGGGTGGCCTGAGGATGATGCCGGGCTTGATCAGCGTTACGGTCTGGAAGTCCTGACTGTAGATGACCGGGTAGCTGTAGCCGTTGGTGGTGCGCGACCAGGCTGTGATCTCGAACAGGTACGCGCAGGTGTAGGGGGGAACCCAGACGGCGGGTGGGACGGGGCGGGTGTCGCTGGTGACGCCCTGCCAGATGTGCGTGGGGCTGGCGTGTGCGCTGTAGTTGTCGCTGTAGATGGTGGAGGTGACGCCTGCTCCGTAGGATGCGGTTACGGCGAGGCTGTAGAGGTCGCCCTCGGGATCGTAGGCTTCGTACTGTATTTGCACGCCGTCGGTGATGGAGGTGAGGTTGACGATGGCGCAGGGTGAAACGGCTGCTCCGGCGTGGAGGACGTTGAGGAGTTTTACGGTTGGCGGCTGGTTATCCAGCGCGAGCGTCACGGTTTGCGCGGCTGCGGGAACGAGGACGTTTGCGGAGGTGAAGAAGTTGAGTAAGAACTGATGGACGCCGTCGGGTTCGGCTGCCGTCGTCCATTGGAAGATGAGGTTCTGGATGGTGTACGGAAGAGCGGGGTTGATGAAGGTGTAGTAGCCGCTTGGGTCGGGGCTGAAGGATTGCCATACGTCGACGGAGCCTACGACTTCGAAGTTGGCCCAGGCTTGAAGTTTGGGACTCCAGGGGGCGGTGGCTGCGGCGGCGAGTGTGGCTCCGTAGCGGTGGAGGACCTGGTATTTCGCTGCTCCTGCGGCCCAGAGGGAGGTTAATGTGGCGACGTTGCCGATGAGGTTGAGGGTCCCGGAGAAGGCGGCTGCCGTGGGGTTGAGGTAGTAGGGCGGGGTGATGGTGCAATAGCCGTCGGCGGCGATGTCGCCGGTGCCGATGAGACCTATGGCCGCGATGACCGGGCCTGCGCTGGTGATTGAGATGGCGGGCGTTGTGGCAAGGACGATAGAGTCGAGGTCGGCGAAGTTGCCGAGCGGGTTAGGTGGCTCCTCGCCGGTGAAGCTTCCGGTGGTGGCGATTCTTAGGCCGAAGTTGACTACGGGAGCAGGACTGGATGGGTCGACGGTGATGCCGAGGTCGGTGAGGTCGAAGGATATCTGCCATTGACGGTGGTTGGCGGACGAAAGCAATGACGGACCGAAGCCGCTTTGCAGCTTGGAGGGGATGACCTGGGTAGTGGCTACAGGTGTGGTCGTGTTTGGGCCGAGCATGTAGAACATGTAGAGACGATTTTGATTCGTGGGCAGGATGGAGAAGAGCTTGTCTCGGTTTGCGTCGATGACGCCGTTGTTGTTGATGTCGACGACGAACCAGAAATAGTCGTTGGTGTTGGCTACGCCGGTTTCGGCGGTGATGTCGAGGCCGATGTAGAGGTGGGTTGCGTCGTTCTGGGCGAGAAGGGTTCCGTGCGGGATGGTCATTTGCGCGGCACCCGACCATTGGGCCGAGGGCAAGAGGCCAGTCAAGGGTGGGGGAGTGGATAACGTCCAGGTGCTTCGTATTGTTGCCATGTGATCCTCCGATGCTGCGGACCTGATGAGGGACGGGGAGAAGTCGGGCTCGGGAAGTGGACTCGGGTACCGGATGGAGTCTGTAGGGTCGACTCTCATCAGAGTTCAATGGGGGAAGATTGGGGGCCGGGAGTCCGTCCAATTCTGCATGGATTGGGTCTGGGATTGCAAGCGCGCCAGAGATATTTACTGGAATTCGTCCTTGGAGAGAGCTATCTTTCTGTTCTACGTTTTTAGGCTTCGCACTGTTTTCAAGCTTCACATTGATTTCGAGCTTTGCACTGTAGAGGAACCGGAGCGTGCGTGATGAGCAAGCTGACTCGTGTGCTGTGGCTGTCGATTGTGGTTACGGTGGCCTTGGCGATTGTGATGGGGGTTGAGGTGAAACATTACGCTCAGCCCTGTCCGGGGACGGACTCCGGGTGCTTGAAGGATTGCGCGCGGTCAAGTCCGATCGCGGCGCTTGAACTCTCCACTCGCTTTTCCTGCTTTCGCGAATGGATCGAGCAAGGGGATCCAGCGAATGCAGCGCGTAATATCCAGATTGTCCACACGAATACGTTGATGGATTTTCTGTTCATCGTTTTGTATTGGAGCGTCTTCTTCTTCTTTGCGCGTGCGTTTGATGGGGCTCTGTCGCGGTGGGTGATTATGGCAATTTCGATTGCCGCGATCTTTGACTTTGCGGAGAATTTTCTTTTGCTGCACGCGCTGAACTCCGTCTCGGCCGGCGCTTTGGATGGGCGGACACCGGGAGTTGTCTCGCACGTTAAGTGGATCTTCTTCGGCATCGCGACGTTTGTGCTGGGTGTTGCGCTTGCTCAACAACGGGGGCTTTGGATCAAAGCGATCGCCGGGTTGATGCTGGCTTCTGGCGTGCTGACTTTGGTCGGGCAGTTTCAGCTTCCTGTGCTTCGGTTGGCCACAATGGCGTTAGCGCTGGCGCTTTTGGTGGGGGTGGCCTACTTCTTTCCGCGACCGAGGTTGAATCGATGAGTGTGGCAGGGAGTGTCAGGACGGAGCGGTTAAGATTGGGGGATGGCTACGCACTTTTCGAATGAGGCGTTGAAGTTTCTGCGGGGGTTGAAGCGGAATAATGATCGGGAGTGGTTCAACGCGCGGAAGGATGTGTATGAGCGCGAGGTGAAGGCTCCGATGCTGGCGCTGGTCGCCGAGGTGAATGAAGCCATGCTGGAGTTTGCGCCAGAGAATGTAAGGCCTCCGCAGAAGACTATGATGCGGATCTATCGGGATATCCGGTTTAGTGCGGATAAGCGGCCTTACAAGATTCATCAAGGAGTGTGGTGGGCGAGGACGGGGCTGGAGAAGACTTCGGGGGGTGGGTTCTACTTCGATTTGGGTGGGACGCAGGTCACGATTGCTGCGGGTGTGTTTATGCCGGAGCGGGAGCAGTTGCTGGCGATTCGAAGATATTTGGTGGAGCATCATGCGGAGATGCGGGCGGTGCTGGCGGGTAGGAAGATGAAGAAGCTGCTGGAGCCGTATGATGGGATGCCGCTGACGAGGGCGCCGAAGGGGTTCGCTCCGGATGATCCGGCGATGGATCTTCTGCTGTGCCGGCAGTGGGGTGTGGTCGCTCATCTGCCCGCGGAGACGGCTACCAAGCCTGGGCTGGTGAAGGAGATTGTGGAGCGGTTCAAGGTGGCGGCTCCGCTGGTGGCGTTGCTTAATGCCCCGCTGGCGGCAAAGCCTCGGAAGCCGATGTTCTAGGCGACCGCGGATTGGCGCGGATAAACGCGGATTGGAAGGCGTAACGGTGATCAAAGGGATAAAGGCTGATAAAGACAATGACTCATAAACGTGGAGATGAGGCCAGAGTTTTGGTACCGAAAGTGAGTTCTTTTTATCAGTTTTTTTCATTTTGATCATCGTTACGTCGTTGGTTTTTGAGCTGCGAAATGGGCGTTTTTGGCGGGGTTTTTTGTGTTGGATGTGCGTTTATTTGAACAAAACCAATGAAAACCGGAAAAAACCTGTGGAAACCGAAGAAATCGGGTTGACAAAGTTCTCAGAAAAGCCGAAGGTGAATTGCGGTACGGTTCTCCGCACCCGCATGAACATTGGTGATTCCGCATTTGAAATGATGCGATTTTTAACCTCTTCGAGCGGGTCAGGCGAGCGGACCGATGCAGTACATTTCTGAAAGTTAGAAGGAGCAACACACAATGGCAAAGGGAATGACGAAGACAGCGCTCGTACGCCACATGGCAGAGAAGCTTGAGATCACCAACAAGCAGGCAGCGGCCGGCCTGGAGCTGCTGGCAGAGACCGCGGTGAAGGAGACCAAGAAGAACGGTGAGTTCACGATCCCTGGTATCGGCAAGCTGGTGAAGGCGGAGCGCAAGGCTCGTCTGGGCCGCAACCCGCAGACAGGTGAGACGATCAAGATCAAGGCCAAGACCGTGGTCAAGTTCCGCGTGGCCAAGGTTGCGAAGGACACGATCGCGCCGGTCAAGAAGTAGTTTCGATTGTGGAGTAGCCCTCCCGATTAGCCGCGCGTTTGACGCTGAATGCGCGTGCTGGAGTAAGACAAGCCCGTTGCGCCCTGATTCACTACCGGGTGCAGCGGGCTTCCACTTTGGGGCGACCACGGATTTGCACGGATGCGCGCGGATGAAAGGCGTAACGGTGATCAGAGGGATAAAGGCTGATAGAAACAAAGCGACAAAGACAGATAAGAACTAGGGCTAAGGACTTGAGATTGGAGTGGATTTCGTCCTCGTTGGTTTGGTTCTTTTTATCTGTTTTTATCTTTCGATCACCGTTACGCTTTTGTTTGTGGGGTCGCTTGTGGGCTGGGGATGAAGGCCCGTGCGACTAGCGAGACGCCTAAGGAGATGAGGACTCCCTGGATGACGGGGAAGACGTTGTAGCGCCAGCCCATGATGGCGAAGGAGAGGACAACTCCCCACATGTAGATTTCGCCGAGGAAGGCGCTGGGCCAGTTGGGGGGATTGCCAGAGGCTGGGACGCGGGGGCGCAGGGATGGCCAGAGGCGCGGCACTTTGGCTTTGTAGGCGAGGTAGGGTGGGCCTAGCTTTTCGGCGAGGAATGACTCTTCGCCGCCGATGAGACGGAGTTGCTCGATGCCGATGACGAGGATGGCGAAGATCGCTCCGCTGGGCGGCATCAGCATGGCGATGGCGAAGGTGTGGAGCCAGGTGCCGAGGTAGAGCGGGTTGCGGAGATGGCGGTAGGGGCCGTCCGCTACGACGGTGTCGCCGTGCATGGAGGAGTCTTTTACGACGAAGGCACTGAGGTAGGCTGTGCCCCAGGTGCGGAAGAGGGCTCCAGCTAGTGCGAAGAGAATGGCTGCGATAGTGACTGCAATGACTGCCGCTTCAAAGCCCATCCAGTGGTTTCGTGCCAGCCATGCGGCGATGACTTGCCGGGGCCTGATGCCTGAGTCGAGATGCAGGAGATAGTTCCACGGAGCCCAGAATGCGAGCACGTAGATGATGCAGTGGACGAGATAGCGGAAACGGAATTCCAGGGCGGAGGCTTTAAGCATGGATGAAGACAGTTTATCTTGGCTGGAAATCCGAGCTGGTTGTAGCTCCGTCGCATTGCCATTTATGCAGACCACAGTTACGGCACTTTCTCGCGAAGCTATTGTGTCCAAGGCCCCAAGGACCCCAAGCGTAGAAACGGCTTCCGCATTTTGGACATCGGAATATCGACACCAAGTTGGCGAAGATGACGAGCGCGAGGATATATGGAATAAGCGCAGCCACAAAGGCAGCCGCGGCGGTCGTGTGCAGCCGACTCAGGATAAAGACGACAAGGCAACCGTAAGGAATCCATCCGGCAAATAGTATCCAGACAATCCGTTTGTACTTGCGATGCTTCGTCCATTCCTCTGCACAGTTGTCCTTCGGATATCCGGCTCGCATTTTGTAGCTAACGATATTCATGTGCTATTTGGTTTCGTTCTTGTAGACAGTGCCGGACTTCATGACGAAGGGGACGTGCTGGAGGAGGCGGACGTCTTGGAGTGGGTCGCCTTCGATGGCTATGATGTCGGCGTATTTGGTGGGTTCGAGGGTGCCTACGCGGTCGGTCCAACCCATGAGGTCTGCTGCGTTGATGGTGCCGGTCTGGATGCCTGCCAGGGGCGACATGCCGTATTGGTTGACGTAGACGTCGATCTCGTGGGCGTTGAGGCCGTGGGGGTAGACGGCGGCGTCGGTGCCTAGCGCTACTTTGACGCCCGCGGCGATGGCGCGCTTGTGGTTGGCCTTCATGGCGGCGCTGACGTCGGTCATCTTCTGCTGGTAGAGGGCGGGGAGATGGCCGTTCTCGCGCATCCAGTCGACCAGGTAGGCGGTGGGGACGAGGTAGGTGCCGCGCTGCTTCATGGCGGCGATGCACTCGTCGTTGATGTAGGAGCCGTGCTCGATGGAGTCGACGCCGGCCTGGGTGGCCCAGAGGATGCCCTGGGCTCCGTGGGCGTGGGAAGCGACCTTGCGGCCGAGACGGTGGGCGTCGGCGACGATGGCCTGGAGCTCTTCCATGGTGTACTGGCTGGCTTGCGGGTCGTCGCCCTTGGAGAGGACGCCGCCGGTGGAGGCGATCTTGATGAGGTCGGCGCCGTACTTGATGTTTTCGCGGACCTGATGCTGCACGCCGGCGATGCCGTCGGCTACGCCCTGGCCGTGGACGTGGTACTCGTAGGGGAGAAGGTTCTCGTCCATGTGGCCGCCGGTGATGCCGAGCGCGGGGCCGGAGACCTGCATGTGCGGGCCGGGGATGTGGCCGGCGTTGATCTCGTCGCGGAGAGCTACGTCGGTGTAGTCGTTGGCGCCGACGTTGCGGACGGTGGTGAAGCCGGCTTCGAGGGTGACCTTGGCGTTTTCTACTCCGATGATCGCCTCTTTTGCGGGCGTCATGGAGAGCTCGAAGTATGGGTCGAAGTTGTTGGCCATGGTGAGGTGGGTGTGGACGTCGATCAGGCCGGGCATGACGGTGTATTTCGTGAGGTCGATCTCGGTGTCGCCGGGCTGCTTGGGCGTGGAGGCCGTGGGGGCGATGGCTGTGATGCGGTCACCCGTGATGATGATGGTCTGGGCGGCGGGCTCGGCTCCGGTTTTTACGTCGAGGATATGGCCAGTGCGCAGGAGGGTTCGCGTTTGGGGTGGGGTTTGGGAAGCAGCAGAGAGAACTGCAATTTGTAACACGATGAGGAGCAAATAGAGCTTGCGCATGGGTGTTTTCTCGTTCTCGCTAATTTTATTTTTCCTGGCCTAGTGCGGTGAGGATGGCGTCAAAGTCTTCGAGTCCGGAGTATTCGATGATTACTTTGCCTTTGCCTTTTTTGTCTTCAATGCGAACTTTAAGCCTAGTGTGCGTTGGAGGCGGTCCTGGGCTTCGCGGACGTTGGGGTCCTCGGGTTGGATATCTTTCTTATCTTCTTTCTTTTGTTTGGCTTCTGGGTTGATCAGGTTTTGGACGTAGCTTTCGGTCTGACGGACGGAGAGTGAGAGGGCCAGGACCTTTTGTGCGGCGGAAGTGATTGATTCTGGGGAATCTAGGGCCAACAGGGTACGGGCGTGGCCGAAGGAGAGGTCGCCGGATTCTACTTTTTGCTGGACCGATTCGGGTAAACGTAACAAACGAAGGAAGTTGGCTACGCTGGCGCGCTCTTTGCCGGTGCGGGTGGCCATCTGCTCCTGGGTGAGCTGGAAGTCCTGGCTAAGTCGTTGATAGGCGCGGGCTTGCTCCATGGGGTTGAGGTCGGCGCGCTGGAGGTTTTCGATGATGGTCATCTCAAGTACTTGCTCATCAGCGACTTGGCGGACTATGGCGGGGATGGTGGTTTTTTGCGCCTTACGGCTGGCCAGCCAGCGGCGTTCTCCGGTGATGAGCTGGTACTTACCGCCGCTAAGTGGCCTGACTACAATGGGTTGCACGACCCCGGAGACTACGATGGACTGAGCGAGTTCCTGGAGTTTTGCTTCGTCGAACTGAGTGCGGGTCTGCCAGGGGTTGCGCTCGATGTGGTCGAGGGGGATCTCGAGGGGCTTTCCGCCTGATTCTACATGGGTTGGGGGTGCGGGTGGAGGCGCGGCGGGACGTGCGGGAAGGAGGGATTCGAGGCCCTTGCCCAGGGCGCGGCGTTTTGGATCGTGTGTGGCGGTCGGCATTTTCGATGGCTCACTGGTGGTTATTAGTGGTTAGAAGGTGGAAATAGATGGTAAATGGACGTCGTTTTCAAAGCCGCTTGTTAATCAGGAAGTCAATAGGAGTTTTTTTGGAGGGTCGGAGAGAGCTTCCCTCAGGGGCTAAAGCCCCATCGGGATTTAAGCTGTCTACGGCGCGGCTAAAGCCGCGCCCTTTCAAAGCTACGATTTCTTTCCGGTTCAAGACTGATGCTCCTTTTTAGAGGATTGCCAGAAACGGGTCTTCTTTTCGGGTTGGGTGAAGGATTTGAGAGCGCTGGCTGCGGCGGCTGCGGCGGCCTTGCGGCGTAGGACTTCAGGGCTTTCCATGTTGTTGCGGGCGAGGAGTTCGAGGGCTAGTTCGCGGTAGGCTTCGGCTCCTCGGGATTTGGGGTCGTAGAGGGCTACGGGCTTGCCGTGGCTGGGTGCTTCGGCGAGGCGGACGTTGCGGGGGATGCTGGTTTTGAGGAGTTTGTCGGTGAAGAAGGAGGAGAGGTTCTCGGTGACCTGCTGGGAGAGGTTGGTGCGGTCGTCGTACATGGTGAGGAGAACGCCTTCGAGGGCGAGCGAGGCGTTGAAGGATTGGGAGACACGGTCGAGGGTCGACATGAGCTCGGAGATGCCTTCGAGGGCGAAGTACTCGGCTTGCATGGGGACGAGGAGGCCGTCGGCGGCTACGAGGGCGTTGAGGGTGAGGAGGTCGAGGGCCGGGGGGCAGTCGAGGAGGATAAAGGGGTAGTTGGCGCGGACGGGGGCGAGGGCGTCGCGGAGGCGGTACTCGCGGCGGTCCTGGGCGACGAGCTCGATGTTGGCGCCGATGAGGTTCTTGCTGCCGGGGATGAGGGAGAGATTGGCGACGTCGGTGGGGACGATGACCTTGTCGGCGGCGTGGTGGTCCATGAGGAGGTCGTAGATGCTGGGGCGGGCTTCGTCGCGGCCGAAACCGAGGCCTCCGGTGGTGTTGGCCTGGGGGTCGCAGTCGATGAGGAGGGTGGGGAGGCCTTCAAGGGCGAGCGACGCCGCCAGGTTGATGGCTGTGGTGGTTTTGCCGACTCCGCCCTTTTGGTTGACTACTGCGATGACCTTGGAGGGTTTAGCCGGTTCGGCTGGGGTGGCCGGGGCTTTTGTGGCTGGGGTTTCTGCGGCTGGCTTAGCCTGATCAGGGTGGACGGGCTTATTTTTTGGGTGGATGGTGATCATCGGCGTATGGAGAAGGGTATCGGTAGGTGGAACGGGAGGCAAGGACGGAGGGGTTGTGGAGAAGGGTTACTGGCTGTGGAGAACTTGTGGAAGGGCGGAAATGCTGCGGGAATGGAGGGGTTTGGGGCGGGATGGTGTGGAAAACTTTTGTTCCACGTGGAACGTTTTGGGAGGCTGGGATAGCGAGTAGAGGCGTAACGGTGATCAAAAAGATAAAGGCTGATAAGAACAGAATCTAAGCACCCTATCCATCTGCCGCTTGCTCTGATCCTCTTCTATCCTTTGATCACCGTTATGCTTTTGTTCCACGTGGAACATTTCAGTTGCGGGTGGCACGGAGGAGGATGGTGGATTGGGAGTTGGGGATGGGGATGGGTGGGGCGGGGGTGAAGGTGGGGGGAAGGGTGGGTGGGGTGCTGGTAAGGAGCAGGAGTTGGTGGGTGGCTCGGGGGGCGGCGGCGGTGAGGGCGGCAGCCATGTTGTCTACGGCTCGGAGGGTTACGGTGTGGAATTGACGGGTTGGAGGGAGGGATTCGGCTCGCGCGGCCCAGACTTCGACGTTGGGGAGCGCCAGGGTGCGCACGGCTTCGCGGAGGAAGGTGGCCTTTTTGTTCTGGGATTCGGCGAGGGTTACCGGGAGGTTTGGGTGTAGGAGGGCTATAGGGAGACCGGGGAAGCCTGCTCCGGAGCCCAGGTCGAGCAGGGTTTCGCAGGGGCCGAGGTGCTGGCCGGCGAAGAGGCTTTCGCCGAAGTGGCGGCGGACGATCTCTTCGGGATCGCGGATGGCGGTGAGGTTGGTGTGGGCGTTCCACTTGAGCAGGAGGTCGAGATAGGCGGAGAACCGGGGCATCAGGTTCTTTGGTGGCGGGACGGGGACCAGGTAAGGGTTCAAGAGCGAGGCGATTTGGGCTTCTGATAGATAGGGCATCCGATTTGTTCGGGATAAGAAAGGCATACTCCAGGGGCTAAAGCCCCTTTCCTTTATCTGGGCTGAGAGACCCAAGGCTAAAGCCTTGGGGTACCTAGAGGCAAGATACCTGGCTCTAATAAGGCTTGTTCCACGTGGAACATCAAGGATGGCTTGACGCCGATTTGAACCGATTACACCGATCTTTAGAACCCGATTGTTCCACGTGGAACATTTTTGGGGGTAGAATCGCTTCCATTCTTTTGCTACGAGGGCAGCCATGATCTGGAATCGTGTCTCTCGGGCCCTGTTTGCCGTCCTTTTTGCGATATCTGTGGTTTTTTCCTTTACCTGCTCTGGTTCGGGCCAGTCGGCGGGTGGAATAACGCAGAAAGATGTCTCGTATAACAGCCATGTCTATACGTTTAAGGTTCTTGGATCGGGGATGGGGCAGATCCTTAAGGATGGACAGGTGGTGGGGACCATTCTTCCGGATGGAAGCGGCGGGGAGAAGGTGATGGGAGTCAGCACGATGGAGCCGCCGTCGGACGTTCTTGTGGCTTATGGGATGTATAAGGCTGGGGCTGCGAGCCCTGCGACCGGCGCGAAGGGTTCACCGGCTGCACCTGCGGGGGCTAAGCCGATTCTCGGGACTGAGGGGGTTACTCCTACGTTCGATGCGGCTACGAATACGGCCAGCTTTCCAGATGGGACGGTTGTGACGTTTGTGGACAAGGAGCATGCGAAGCTTCATTGGCCGCTGGGCTACGGAGGGGCTATGGACTTCGACCTGGTGTATCACGGGAGTAGCGCAGGGGGCTTTATGAGGGGCGTTGCGCGGAGTGATCAGGGCGTTGTGGGGCAATCCATGGGAGGGAGCGGGGTGAAGTTCATGATCGCAGCTACAGCGAACACCCGGAGCGGGGAGGTCTTCGACACGGGGGAGGGTACGACGATCTATACGGCACGGGTAGATAAATTCAAGCCGATGATTCATGCGGTTTTACAGGCTGCTGACGCGGCGAGTGCGGCGGGGCACTCGGTGAATGACTGGCATGTGGTGAAGAGTATCCGGTCGAATAATCTGGGGATCAAGTAATGTTCCACGTGGAACATTGCGCAACTGCCTACTGGAGCGGGCTAAGAATAAGAACGCTAGCGTTTGGGTGTGGTGCTGGCTTTGGGATCCGGAAGGTGTAGGTTCCGCCGAAGACGATCGTTCGGCCTTGTGGGCGTGCGAGGGCGCGGTATTCATCCAGGAACTTGAAGTAGAACATACTGTTTTTGGGGGAACGAGGTAGTTTGTCTGAAATCCGATGGCATGAACTGAGTAGAAGGGGACAGCACTTGCCGGTATGTTGGGGGCGAGAAGTCCGCCATTGTGGGTGACCTGCCACTGGTCATAGCCGGTTACTCCAACCTGAAGGAGCTGGCTGAAGTTCTTCTTCAGAGGGAGAATCTGTCCGAGTCCCCACTCCAGGACTGGCTCCGACCATCGGACCTTGGTCTCATGGAGTGCTTAGATGCCGGCGGTCTCCAACGAGGTACCTATGAAGCTATTGGCAAGAGTGATAACCGCTTGACCGGTTAGGAATTTGCGACGGAGGTGTGGATGGGGCGGGGGGTCCAGGCAGCGGCTTCGGAGATGAAGCGTTCGAAGAGGGCTTTGGAGGCGGGGCTGATGTCGTAGCTGCGCTCGGGGTGCCATTGGACGCCGAGGACAAAGTGGGCGTTGGGGTTGGTGGCGTCCTGGCCGCCTTCGACGGCTTCGATGACTGCGTCCTGGGGGCAGCGGGCGGAAATGCGGAGACCGTCGCCGGGGATGCCGATGGCCTGGTGGTGGCTGGAGTTGATGGGGAGACGGAGGAAGCCTTCGGTTTCGGGGGCCTCTTCACGGGGAATGATGGCTCCGAGGAGGGAGTCGGGGGCGATGGCGGTGCTGTGGGCCACGGCTACGGTGCGGCCAGCGGGGTGGTTGACGGGCATGGGGGCGAGGTCCTGAACGAGGGTTCCGCCGCGCCAGACGTTGAGGGATTGGGTGCCGAAGCAGATGGCGAGGATGGGCTTGTAGAGGTTGTGGGCGTCCTGGAGGAGGAGTTCGTCGACGTTTTCACGGGCGGAGTCGGCGGGTTTGCACTCGGGGATGGGGTCGTGGCCGTACTTTTGCGGGTTGACGTCGGCGGGGGAGCCGGGGAGGAGGACGGCCTGGCAGGTGTTGATGAGGTCGGCGGTCTCGCGGGGGGTGGCGTTGAGGGGGATCTCGATGGGGATGCCGCCGGCTCGGGTGACGGCTTCGGCGTACTGGTGCCAGGATTTGGCGTTGTAGTCGGGGTCGGTGCTGGTGGGGATCGGGATGGCTATGCGGGGAGTCATAAGGCAGGGAAGAGGGAAGAGGGAAGAGGGAAGAGCAAACCGGCTGTTTGGGTCATCTTCATGATTGATATTCGATGGTACATCGCGGAGGCGGGAAGAGGACAAACGTCGAAGAATAGGTGGCCAGTTTAGGCTTCTGGTCTTCTACTCCCCTCTTCCCTCTTCCCTAATCCCTTGTTTGATGGTGCTGCATGTAGGTGGTGGTGATGGTTTCGAAGAGGCGCTGGGTGAGGGCGTCGGCGTCTCGGGTGGTTAGGCCGGTGGTGGGGATGGGGTCGCCTACGATGACAGCGAGGGGGCGGGGGTTGAGGTGGTAGGTGTGGATGGGGAGGAGCTCGTAGGTTCCGACAAGGGTGATGGGGACGAGGGGGACCTGGGCTTTGATGGCCATGTAGGCCGCTCCGGAGACGAAGGGGTGGGTGCGGCCGTCGGCGGCGCGGCCTCCTTCGGGGAAGATGACCAGCGGGAGGCCGTGTTTGAGGGTGTGGACTCCGCGGTTGAGGCTGGCCACGGCGTTGCGGGCGCTGGACTGGTCGACGGGGACCTGGCCGGAGCGGTGGAGGTACCAGCCGATGAAGGGGACCTTCCAGAGGGCTTGCTTGGCGAGGATGCGGAATTGGAAGGGTAGCTTGGCGAAGAGGACGGGGGTGTCGTAGTAGCTGAGGTGGTTGGAGGCGTAGACGGCTGTCTCGTGCTCGTGGAGCTTTTCTTTGTTGACGAGGGTGACGGGGGAGAGGCTGATGAGGAGCAGGCTGCGCGCCCAGAGGTGGGCGATGAAGTGCTGCTGACGGCCTGATTTGTCCCATAAGCCGCAGATGAGGGAGATGCAGCCGAAGAAGATTGTGGACAGGGCGATCAGGGGGAGGAGGAGGAGATAGGTCAGCCAGCGGAGGAATGCTGAGGTGGCTGGGCGGTCGTCTGAGGTAGAGAAGCGGGTTTCTCCGCTCCGCTGCGCTCCGGTCGAAATGACATAGTTAGTGTTCTCTGGGCCTCCGGTCGAAATGACAGGGTTTGTGTTCTCTGGGACTCCGGTCGAGATGACAGGGGTAGGGGATGGTTCATTGGAGCGGATTTCTTCGTCCGCCCTCGACTCCGCTCGGCGTCCGGTCGAGATGACAGTGTTTGTGGCCGGTTCTACGGTGCTGTTGGATGGATGATGTGGTTCGGGAGTCATGCGGGGTTCGCGCCTCCGTTGAGGGCGAGGGTGCGGATGGCGCCGACGAGGTAGATGGAGCCGGTGGCGAGGATGATGCCGTCGGCGGGAGTGATGGCGCGGGCCTGGGTGAGGGCTTCGGCGATGGTGGGGGCGGTTTGGGCGGGGATGTCGAGGGCGGCGGCTGCGGCGCGGAGCTCGTCGAGGGTGGTGGCGCGGGGACTGTCGATGGGGGCGAAGAGGATGTGGTCGTTGGGGCGGTCGGGGCTGCTGGAGTCGAAGAGCGGGAGGAGAACCTGGGTAATCTCGCGGAGGTCTTTGTCGCGGAGGCACGAGAAGAGGAGGGTGCGGGGCTGGGATTCGGGGAGTTGGGCAATGGCGGCGCGGAGGGTCCAGGCTCCGGCGGGGTTGTGGGCTACGTCGAGGAGGAGGCTGGGGCCTTCGGGGAAGCGGAGGAGCTCGAGGCGGCCGGGCCAGCAGGTGTTTCGGATGCCATCTTCGATCTGAGCGTTGGTGATTATGTAACCTTCATCGTTACTTTTTGCCGTATTGTGACCGGTTGGGTTACGTAATTCTTCGGCTGCTGCTATGGCCAGAGCTATGTTTCGCTGCTGGTGTTGTCCCTTTAGAGGGGAGTCAACTTCTAGGAGTTCGTCGGCCAGGGTGAGGGTGTAGTGGTTAGGGTGAATCGACTGGGAGAGGTCCGGGGGAGAGAAGCGGGTTTCTCCACTGCGCGGCTGCGCCGCTTCGGTCGAAATGACGGGGCTGCTCGGATTGGCTGGGGCTTCTGGGGAGATTTGTGGCGGTTCGGAAACCCATGTCTCAGAATCGAGACGTGGGGCACCCGCACCCGGCTTTGTGCTGCTCAGAATGAGACGGTCCTTGCTGGCGCTTTGGGGGACGGGGGTGTGGGGGATATAGGGGGCGGCGTTGATGGCGTGGATGTGAAGGGTGGCGGCGACTTCTCCGATGGTTTGGTTGGCCTCGGGGTGCTGGGGGAGGGTGATGAGGGTGCCGTTGGGGCGGAGGATGCCGGCCTTTTCGCGGGTGATCTCGCGGATGGTGTCGCCGAGGTAGTCCTGGTGGTCGAGGGAGATATCGGTGATGACGGAGAGGAGGGGTTGGACGATGTTGGTGGCGTCGAGGCGGCCTCCCATGCCTACTTCGAGAACGGCTATGTCGACTTTTTGCTCGGCGAAGTAGAAGAAGGCGATGGCGGTGAGGGTCTCGAAGAAGCTGGGGTGGTGCGGGAGGACGGCGTCCTGGGGGAGGGGGTGGTCGGCGGTGGCTCCGTGTGCGTAGAGGCGGCGGGCGGTGTCGTCGACGTGGAAGTAGATGCGGGCGAAGTCGTCGTCGGGGATGGGTGTGCCATCGACCTGGATGCGCTCGTTGACGCGGGAGAGATGCGGTGAGGTATAGAGGGCCGTACGGTATCCGGCGGTGGTGAGGATGCTGGAGAGGGTGGCGGCGGTGCTGCCCTTGCCGTTGGTTCCGGCGATGAGGATGGAGGGGAAGGTGGCCTGGGGGTCGCCGAGGGCCGCAGCGAGGATGCGCATGTGGGCAAGGTCGAACTTGCGGCGGTGCGCGGGGTGGAGCTGGGTTGGAGCTTGAGCTGGGTATTGCGTCTCGGCGTTGGCTGGATTCGGAGCTGGGCCCAGTTCATGCCCGAGGGCGTAGAGATGGTCGACAGCTGCGGCGTATGACATGGAGGTATTTTAGGCGATGAAGGCTAAAGAGGTGGGTGGGTTTGTGTTCGTTGAGTGGATGTTATGGATTGGTCGGTGTCTTGTTCTTGAGCTTTGCGGTCACGCCGGCGATTCCATCGAGCAGGCCTGAGCCGAAGTGGCCGGCTGCAAGGTGGGCAGCAGCGCGTTTTATGGTCGCGTCGTGTAGCTGGGGGTCAAGACGGAGGGCGACGTTGTAGTCGTCGATAGCAGCGGCGAAGTCATTGCTCTTGGCGTGGAGCCATCCACGGATTTCGAAGGCGTTGGCGTCGTCAGGCTTGAGGCGCACAGCTTCGTTGGCGTCCTCGAAGGCTCCGGAAAGGTCGCCATTCTCGGAGCGCGCGACGGCTCGGTTCTTGTAGGCGAGGACAAGCTTGGGATCGAGGCGGATGGCGTTGGTGTAGTCGTCGAGGGCGCCGGGGAGGTCCTTTTTCTGAGTGCGAATGATCCCGCGATTCATGAAGGACAGGGCGTGGTCAGGCTTGAGACTGATGGCCAAGTCGCAGTCGTGCATAGCGCCATCGAGATCTTTGGACAGGAAACGCACGAGACCGCGGTTCATGAAGACGGCAGCGTAGTCGGGCTTGAGGCGGATGGCTTCTTCGCAGTCGTGCATGGCCCCGGTGAGGTCGCCGAGCTTGCCGCGTGCGTATCCGCGGAGGCAAGGTCGGGTCGAGACGGATGGCCTCGGTGAAGAGTCGGACCCTCTCCTCGTGGGGTATGGTGCTGACGCCGCGCTCAAAGATCTCCTGCGCAGTGAGCTCCTGATGGGTGACGGGGGCGGCGGTGGAGGCGGCGGACTTCTGGTCGACAGCGACGAGGTTGGTGGAGGGAGAGACTGGGTGCAGGACGGCCTGGAGGGGGACGTTGAGGAAGCGGTCGCAGAGACGGTCCATGGCCTCCAAGAAGTAATCGACCGGGATGGAGAGGGCGTTGTAGCGGTTGAGCTGCTCGAGTGAGCCGGTGAGCTGCGGGGCGATGGCGAGAGAGGTGAAGCTGAAGCCTTCGAGCATGAGCGGAACGATGTTTCGATGGGCGGCGATGGCGGCTTCGATCTCGCGGCGGAGCCAGTCGTTGGGCTCGTTGCACTGCTCAAGGGCAGACGGGGGTCAGGAGCAGGACGAAGTGGGCACGGGCCGCGATGTTTTCAAGGATGACGCGCTCGAAGTCGCCGCTGGCGATGCCTTTGTAGTCGAAGAAGACGTCATAGCCGTGTGCTGCGTGAGGTATTGGAAGACAGCGAGCGCCCAAGGTGCGTTGGTGCGGCGATAGCTGATGAAGACGGTCTTCTCGATGCGTCCCATGTCGCGATACCAACCTCACGCACGGAGCCCTTTGTTCAACGAGAATAACCCGAACTGAGAGAAGCGGCCAGACGATCAGAGGGTGGCTCCGTTGGTCTGGATGATCTCCTTGTAGTGGAAGGCGGAGTCTTTGACGATGCGCTGCTGCGTGTTGCGGTCGACGTAGATGAGGCCGAAGCGTTCGAGGTAGCCGTTCATGAACTCCCAGTTATCGAGGAGGGACCAGTGGAAGTAGCCGGCGAGGGGGATGCCTTCCTGGTGGGCGCGCTTGTAGGCTCCGAGGTAGCTGTTGAGGAAGGCGATGCGCTTGGGGTCGTGGACCTTGCCGTCGGGGGTGGGGGCGTCGTCGAGGGAGACGCCGTTTTCGGTGATGAGGATCGGCTTGTGATAGCGCTCGGCGAGGAATTTGGGCGCCCAGTAGAGGACGTCAGGAGTGATGGCCCATCCGTAGTGACTGCGAGGCGTGTTGGGCGGGTCGGGGACGGTCTCGGGCTTGCCGTCGGCTCCGGCTTTGACGGTGGGGGCGAAGTAGAGGTTGACGGCGCAGTAGTCGACGGGCTGGTGGATTATGCGCATGTCGGCTGGGGTGGCTAGCTTCTTTGCCGAGGGGAAGAGTTTGAAGCCTTCGGCAGGATAGTGGCCCAGGTAGATGGGGTCGAGCCACCAGGCGGTGTTCATGAGGATCATGGCCGGGAGGCTGGGAATGAGAGGACGCTTTTCGACGGAGAAGGAGGCGGTGCGGGCGGCTGCGACGTCCTGCGCGGAGGACGATGCCGGGAGCGAGAAGACGCCCGCGAAGGGCAGACCGACCTTGACGGGTTTTTTGGCGGCGGCTCGGATGGCCTGGACGGAGCGTCCGTGGCCGAGGAGGATGTTGTGGCAGCCGAGGGCGAGGTCGGGCTCCTGAAGCTTGAGGTTTGGGGGCATGAGGCCCACTTCGGAGCCGAATCCCCAATGAATGTTGGGCTCGTTGATGGTGAGCCAGTTGGTGACGCGATCAGAGTAGCGGGTGGCTAGGAGGTGGGCGTAGTCGGCGAGCCAGTGTGAGCTGTCTGGGTTAAGCCATCCGCCTTGCTTCTGGAGGGCTTCGGGGTAGTCGAAGTGGAAGACGGTGGGAAAGGGAGTGATGTTGGCGGCGAGGAGGCCGTCGATGAGCTTGTCGTAGTAGGCAAGGGCCTTTTCGTTGGGCTGGCCTTTGCCCTGGGGCATGATGCGCGGCCAGCCGAAGGAGAAGCGGTAGGAGTTGAGGCCGATGTCGCGCATGTGGCCGATGTCTTCGGAGAAACGGTTGTACTCGTCGTCGGCGACCCAGTTGGTGCTGTTGTCCTTGATGGCTCCGGGTTTGGCTTCAAAGACTCCCCAGATGGAACGTCCGCCACCATCGGCGTAGGGTGAGCCCTCGATCTGCATGGCGGAGGTGGCGGCTCCCCAATGGAAGCCAGCGGGGAAGGTGGTGGCGTGGGCTTTTTGGGCGAGGCCGGATCTGGTCCACGGAAGGGTGGTGAGGGCGGCGGCTTGCGTGGATTTGCTAAGGAAGGTGCGGCGGTTCCAATTGATCACGGTGAATCGCTCCTAAACTGACCGGGGCGAAGGATATAGGCGGGATATGACTTTGTCACTGCTAAATTTTTACGGCTGAACGGAGGGGTTATGAGCATGGCCCGAACAGGCTGGTCTATGACCCGAATGGGGGATGTCGAAGTTGGTTCGGGGAGCAGATAGTTGGCCTAGTCGCAGTTGCAGGAGCCCGGACCGGCTGGTTGTATGCAAGGGGTCGATTCGGGGTTCTTCGACCGGTGGGAGTGGTTGGCCCTCTGGGTGAAAGGAGATGTAGATGCGCATTGCTTTGGCAGTGTCGTTTGCATTGGTTGTCGCCGCTCCGTTTATTGGGCGGTGGAGGGCCAATGTATGGCTGAGGAAGAACATGCCGACGGAAAGAACCGTCGAAACGGTTCCGAAGGCGGCCTGAGTAGGTTTCAAGCAGTAGCTTTAGCTTTAGAAGTAGGTTTCTCCGCGAAAGATGATATGGACCGCTGTTGGGCTAACAGCGGTCCTCTTTTTTTGTTTGGGGCTTTGAGCTCGTGGCGTATGCGCTCAGGATGACGACGGAGAAACGATGATTAGAGAGGTGCTCCGCCGAGGAGGGCTGCGGCGGAGAATTTGGGTGAGCCGGACCAGCTGGGGATGTTAAAGGCGGCTTCGGGGTGGGCTTCGGTCGCGGTGCTGATGGCGTGGTGGTCGCGCAGGGCCTGGTGGATGCTGTGGCGGGTGTCCTCCTGCTGGGCTCGAGAGGTGCGCTCCCAGTAGAGGAGAAAGCCCTGGCCGCAGACGGGACATTGGACATCGGGGGAGTTATCGGAGAGTTTGCACAAGACCTGCATGAGTTTCCTTTTTGGGTGATTCGGTTATGCCGGCCTGTTTTGGCCCTATGGTCATTATCAGTGCTTTAGGCGCTGGTCCGAAATGGATACCGAATACCGGACTACAACCTGCGGGGGATGCTTCGGTCTGCTGATTGCGATAGTCAGCCGGTTTGATGCTCTTGCTCTCTATGGATGCGGATGGCCGGCGATAAGTTGGTGCGGGGCGAGCAAAGGAAATATGCTTAGAGATAACGCTTATGAGTGAACAGATGATTAAAGTGCAGCTTCCTGATGGTTCCGTGCGCGAGGTTTCGCGCGGTACGACTCCGTATGACATTGCGATGAGCATCTCGCCGAGGCTGGCTGCGGCTGTGGTGGTGGCGCGGATTCGTCCGCTGACTCCGGTTGCAGCTACGACCGCTGTTGAGGGCGAAGAGGGGTCTGAGGCTGCGATGTATGGTGCGGCTGCGGGTGGGGAGCGGGTGGTCGACCTTACTGCTCCGCTGAATGAGGACGTTGCGCTGGAGTTGCTGAAGGAGACGGACGAGACTGCCCTGAAGGTGGTGCGGCACTCGGCGGCGCATGTGATGGCTACGGCGATTCTTGAGCTGTTCCCGGAGACGAAGCTGGGGCATGGGCCGGCGACGGATAACGGATTTTTTTATGACGTGTATCGCGAGGTGCCTTTTACCGAGGATGATCTTGCTGCGATTGAGAAGCGCATGGCGGAGGTTGTGGCGCGGGATGAGAAGTTTGTGCGCGTTGAGGAATCTCGGGAGAAGGGGCTTACGGATTACTCGGCTCAGGGCGAGTTCATGAAGGTCCACTTCATCGAGAAGTTCACCAAGGTTGGGGACGAGATTTCGCTGTATCGCAATGGCGGGTTCAGCGACTTTTGCCGTGGGCCGCATGTGCCTTCGACGGGACGGGTGAAGGCGTTCAAGGTGACGAGCATCGCTGGGGCTTACTGGCTGGGCGATGAAAAGAATCAGCAGCTGCAGCGAATTTATGGGACGGCGTTCTTCAATGCGAAGGATCTGGACGCGCACTTCAAGCGGTTGGAGGAGATCAAGGCGCGCGATCATCGTGTGCTCGGCAAGCAGCTTGATCTGTTTTCGATACAGGAGGTCGCCGGTGCGGGGCTGATCTTCTGGCATCCGAAGGGCGGGCTGATTCGGAAGACGATGGAAGACTGGATGCGCGATGAATGTATCCGTCGCGGTTACGAGATGGTCTATACGCCGCATATTATGCGACGGGAGCTATGGAAGATCTCGGGGCATGAGGGTTTCTATTCGCAGAACATGTATCCGCCGATGGAATTGGATGATGCGGAGTACAGGCTGAAGCCGATGAACTGCCCCGGGCACATTCTGATTTATAAGAATTCGCCGAAGAGCTATCGCGATCTGCCGGTGCGGTATGCGGAGTTGGGGAACGTTTATCGGTATGAGCGGTCGGGTACGATGCATGGGCTGCTGCGCGTGCGCGGGTTTACGCAGGATGATGCGCACATCTTCTGCACGCCGTCGCAGATTGAGGGAGAGATCGAAGACTGCCTCGATTTCGCCGAGGCTGTGCTAAAGAACTTTGGGTTTGCCGAGTATCGGGTGGAGCTCTCGTTGCGCGACCCGAAGAAGGCGAACGAGTTTGTAGGCAATGCTGACGAGTGGGAGAAGGCTGAGTCGGTGTTGCATGACGTGCTGACGAAACGCGGCGTGGCCTTCAAGGCCATACCCGGCGAGGGTGCGTTCTACGGGCCGAAGATCGATATCAAGCTGGTGGATGTGCTGGGCCGGTTGTGGCAGCTCTCGACGGTGCAGTTCGACTTCAACCTGCCTGAGCGGTTTGAGCTGGAATACAAGGGCGAGGATGGCGAGCTGCACCGGCCAGTGATGGTGCATCGCGCGCTGTTCGGCTCGGTGGAGCGGTTCTTTGGCGTGCTGATTGAGCACTATGCCGGGGCGTTTCCGCTATGGCTGGCTCCGGTGCAGATCGGGCTGGTGCCGATCTCGGAGAAGCATCTTGAGTATGCGACTGCTGTGAAGGCGAAGCTCGAGGCCGCGGGGCTGCGCGTGGAGCTGGATGCTCGCAATGAGAAGATGAATGCGAAGATTCGGGAGTTCACGCTGCAGAAGGTGCCGTTTGTGCTTGTGATGGGTGATAAGGAAGCGGCTAGCGAGGCTGTGAGTGTTCGAACTCGCGGGAAGGGCGATGAGGGTAGTGCGGCACTCGTCGACTTTATTGAGCGCGCTAACGGACTGCTGGCTTCGAGAAGCGTGGGGCTTTAGCTAAAGGGACGTTCTTGCAAGTTAATAGACTTGACTTCTAATACTTAGCCCGGATAATCGCTACTACACGAACCCAGCATGATTCTGAACCCAATCAACTCGGGGCCGATCATCCAGATACTGATCGCGGTGACGGCTTGTCTTTGTTTTACGCTTATCGTTCTTACGGTCATCGGAATAGCGATATGGGCGCCCACGCGCTTCAAAACGGTGGCTGGCGGAGCGAGGATTGGGTTCTTGGGACTTGCAGCGACCTGTGCAGGCGTGATGATCAAAGCGATAACTGCAGCCGCGAAAGGAATGCCTAAGTGACAGGTGCATCCATCGGAAAGCGAGAGAGAAGAATTCTGCTAATTGCATTCATTGTTCAGGCAGTTCTCGTTCTCTTATGTATTGGTGCAACAGTTACGATTTTTCTCGAGTTCAGGACTAAGCTGAGCGACCAGCTAGCTTTGCAAAAGCGTCTTGCTCGGGAACTAGCCGAAAAACAGAACGAACTCGACCAGACTACTGAGACGCTCGGGGTTGTTTATTTCAACGGCGGACTGGATCTGATACGAGTCAAACAATATGAGATCGCCGTACGGTTTTTTAGGGATGGGGTCACGGCGTTTCCTACAGATACTTACATGAGTCGCGGCTTGGTCAAGGCATTGATTCTCAATGGCAATGTAAGTGAGGCATTGAAGTTTGCCGCAACATTGTCACAAAACCAGCCGAATGCAATGAATCTGTTGACGCTGGGAATTGCTCGTTGCGCTTCTCACGATGTCGAGGGAGCAGCGGATATTCTCAAGAAGGCCAAGCCTTCCTTCGAAACTGATGCTGATGTTAAACAGTTTTGCTCCCCCGCAATCTTAGAAAGTGTCTCTGGCAAATAGATAATGCGCGAGCGGCGATTGCTGAAGAACTTCCGATAAAGACGCCGGATTGGACGCCATGTTCGCGCAGCCATGGTCTGCCATGCACCTGGCTACAGCTTTTGTTGGAGTGTATTGGGAGGCACTGTTTGGTAGAAGGTTGGTTAGGTAGAGTGGGAGGACTCCGCTCTTTACTACGCCAGCGGTTAGAGGTAGATGATTCTTGTTTACAGTCAGCGACAGCGTTCATATCAGGGCTCCTATCGAGCGGTGCTTCCTGCTCGCGACTGATATCGGGCTGGTGCAGCAGACGCTGGGAATGCAGCCTACGGCGGGTAAAACTGCCGGCAAAGTCGTTGGGGGCGACAGGATTGTGTGGCGAGGGTGGTTGTTGGGTATGCCGCAGATGCATGAGAGCCTGATCACCCGGTATGAACGGCCTGGGTTTTTTCAGGACACGATGGTGCGCGGGCGCTTCCGGCGGTTTCAGCACGATCACCAGTTCATCGAGATCGACGGACAGACGCTGCTGGTCGATCGGATGCGTTTTTCGCTGCCTCTGGGTGTGCTGGGACGGGTGGTGGGACGCCGTCTGCTGGTGCCTTTTGTCGTGAAGCTGCTGCGGCGGCGGCTGTCGCTGCTCAAGATCGTAGCCGAGAGCGAGGAATGGCGGGCGTATCTAGAGACCTAACACCGATCAAAATCAAACTCGTAGAACATCTATCCCTTCCTTTGGTCTTTATTAGGCGTTCCCAGGTTCGCAGAAGCGAACTGGTCGAAGCATAAGAGTTGCAGGTCGGCCAAGAGGCGTTGTCACGTGCGAAGGATATGATGGGGCAGAGGTGTTGCGATGAAGGCGATCGTTCTGCGTGAGTATGGTGGGCCGGAGAAGCTTTCGTATGAGGATGTTGCCGATCCAGTGGCTGGCGAGGGCCAGGTGCTTGTGCGAGTGACTGCGGCCAGCATCAACCCGGTGGACTACAAGCTGCGGAGCGGGGCCTACAAGTCATTTATGCCGCTGACGTTTCCGGCGATCCTGGGGAATGACTTTTCAGGGATCGTGCGCGAGGTTGGGGCGGGTGTAACGGGCTTTGCGCCGGGCGACAAGGTGATGGGGGTGGCGGGTTCGTCGTATGCGGAGCTGGTAGCGGCGAATGCGGATGCTATTACAAAGGTTCCTGAAGGGTTGGACCCGGTTGAGGCGGCGGCGCTACCCGTGGTCACGATGACGGGGGAGCAGCTGATTCGGCTCGGGACACGGATTCAGAAGGGACAGACGGTACTGGTGACGGGGGCGCTGGGGGGCGTTGGGCGGTCGGCGGTGTGGACGGCCAAGAAGATTGGGGCGGTGGTGATTGCGGGCGTCCGAGGGTCGCAAGTCAAGACAGCCGGTGTTTTAGGGGCCGATCAGGTTCTTGCCCTGGACGACGCATCTGCCATGGAGAAGCTGGGGTTTGTCGACGCGGTTGCCGATGTGGTGGGGGGCCCGACTGGGGAAAAACTGTTGGGGAAGGTAAAGCCCGGCGGCATCTTTGCTTCCGTTGTGGGAGGCCCCGCGAATGCGAAGCTGCATCCAACGATTCAGGTTAACTCCGTCGTCATGCACCCGGATGCTGTAATGTTGAGGGCTCTGGCAGAAGACGTAGCTGCCGGTAGGCTGGTGATTCCGATCGATCGAATGGTCCCCTTGGACGAAGTCGCGCAGGCGCACACAGCGGCAGAAAAAGGCGGAGTTGGAAAGATCCTGTTGTTGGCGTAATGTTTGGTCTCACCTAGGTCTATGGTCACAATCAGAACGGTAACGTGGATTGACGCTCCGGTAGAACGCTGTTTCAGGCTCGCGACCAGTGTGGATTTTCAACTGGCCGCCTCTAAAAATAAAAATGTAAAGGTTGTGGCAGGAACCAAGAGCGGTTTCCTTGAGCAGGGCGTCACCGTCACGTGGCAAGGACCGATGTTTGGCCTTGGGCGGATCCATACGAATCGTGTTGAAGTATTCCGGCCGTTTAGCCATCTCTTCGAGAAGATGGTGTCGGGCAGCTTCAAAGCTTATGAACATGAACGGCACTTTGCTGCCATGGATGATGGGACGCGGGTCAAAGACGAGGTTCGTTTTTCCGTCGGGTGGGGACCTTTCGGCAAACTAATTGACAAGGCGATGCTAAAGCACCGCGTGGCGGTGCTGATCAAGTGGCAAAATGAGGCTCTGAAGGAGGCGGCGGAGTCGGATCTGTGGAAGCGGTTTTTGGAGAGCAGCCCTGAAGTGGTGGCCACGGAGTTTCAGGGGGGTGGGAAAAAACTTGGCTCTCAGGTGGAAACCAAGTCGCATTTTTTTGCACATTAAAAGCAGCGTGTTTCCCTAAGTGACGGAAATGTTTGCCCTTGTGTGTGCAAATTGCATGCATTATGGTGCGTTCCTGTTTGGCGACGCGATTGCTTGTTTATCAGGCATCTACGAAGTGAATTTCTACTTTGGGCCTTGCCAATTATGCGTCGCTTTCTGCTTTCTCTGGTTGTTTTTCTGGTTGTTGCTTCCGCCGCCACGGGTGTCCACGCCTCCACGGAGTGCGAACGCTGGTTCATCGCGTATAAGAACACCCTGGCGCATAGCAAACCCGTCCATCAACTTCGGGCGGCAAATCACCGTCTGCACCGTTACATTCATCGCAAACTGGTTAAGCTGACCAAGCCTAAGCCAAACAATAAGCCCAAGGTACTGCGTGCGCGTACTCACCGGCGTCCGAAGACCCGTGAGGAGATGCTCCACGATTTCCAGTTGGCCTGTGGAGATGAGCTGCCGGACGGTTCTTCGCCTGACCTTATGCTGAAGAGCGAGGATGTACCGCCACCTCCTCCTGTCAGGCTGGATTTCGGCGATGGCGATGGCGATGGCCCGCTGATCGCAGAGAACGCGCTGCCGATTCTGCCACCCATGGGTGGATATCCTCCCAATGAAGGCTGGCCGGGGGGTGGAGGATTTGGTGGATTTGGCGGTGGTGGCTACCCGGGTGGGCCGACACCACATATTCCGGATACGCCTCCTCAGGGGGGCACGCCTGACCCACCTCCGCCGCCGGCATCAACGGTACCGGAGCCGGGCAGCATTGTATTGGTTCTAACGGGCATAGCAGGTGCCGCGGGCGCGATGCGGCGCAGGTTGGCGCGCTAAGCTATCAAATTCAAAGACAAAAGGCCGGCTCGTTTGAGCTGGCTTTTTTTGTTGGCGGCGTCGTTTTAGCGGCGGCGGAAGGTGTTCCGGATGGCTCGTACGCGGTCGGGTGTCGGCGTGGGTGCTGGGTCTTCCACTGGCTTCTGACCTTCGGGGTAGAGGACGACGAAGCGGCGGGAGCCAAAGCCGGATGACGCGGTAGGCAAGCCGGAGGTCGAGAGTGCGAGGTGCAGGAGGCGGCGTTCGCGCGAGGTCATGGGCGCAAAGGCGAAGGGGAGGCCGGTGTGGCGGACCTTCTCGATGGCGACCTCGGCGGCCAGTTGGAGTTCGCGCTGGCGGAGGACCTTGAAGTTGTCGGCATCGAAGGAGATGCGGTCGTGTTCTTCGTGCTCGAAGCGGAGGATTTTGGCGGCTACGTGCTCAAGGGCCAGCAGCAGCTCGCCGTTTCGGGCCAGCAGCAGGGAGGTGTCGGGGCCGCTGAACTCGACGCGAATCTCGGGATCGGGGGCAGTAGCGGTTGGGTTGCTTGAATGAGCCTGGCTGTCGCCGGCGAGGATGCTGTACTTCAGCTTCAGACCGCCGGTTGCAATGACGGTCTGAAGGAAGTCAGCGATTTTTTTTGATCTTGATTCCGGCTCTTCCATGGTCTGCGTTTCTATATATAAAAAGTATACGAATTGGTTCTATCTCGATGATACTTCAGCGCTTGCCCTGTAAGGTAGCTGGCGCGCCTGCTTTGCGTCTGGCGCGTTTTGCGGCGATCTCGCGCATCTCCCGGCCGAGCGAGGTGCGGTTCATCACCATCTGCTGGGCGATGCCGAAGAGGTTGCCGACCGCCCAGTAGAGGCCGAGTCCAGAGCCGTAGTTCCAGACAAAGTATCCGGTGACGGCGGGCATGGTGAAGGCCATCATCTTCTGCTGCTGGGGATCCACTCCCGGCGACGGCGTGTAGTACTGCATCAGGAACGAGCTGACCACCATGAGGATGGGCAAGATGTGCCACGGGTCGGGTGCGGTGAGGTCGGGTATCCAGAACCAATGCGCGTGGCGCAGTTCGACGACGCGGGGCAGCATGCTGAAGAAGGCGAAGAGCAGCGGCAGTTGCACGAGGGTTGGGATACAGCCGCCAAACATGTTGACGCCGTTGTCCTTCTGGAGCTTCATGATCTCCATGTTCATCTCGTTGCGCTTGGGGTCGGTGGCCTTGTACTTCTTGTACTTCTCCTTGATGGCGTCCATCTGAGGCTGGATGCGCTGCATCTTGAGGCCGCTCTGCATGGTCTTGATGCGGAGGGGGAGAATGAGCGTGTTGACGATCAGGGTGAGGATGATGATGGCCCAGCCCCAGTTCGAGACGACGTGGGAGTGAATGAACTGCAGGGCCAGGAAGAGGTACTTGCCGATCGGGCCCCAGAAGCCGAAGTCGAGCAACGGCTCGAGCGTGGCGTTGCTGCCGGTGGCGCGGATGTTGCGCAGGACGTTGACCGCCTTGGGACCAACAAAGACGCGGGTCTGGGTGTGGCCGTTGACGTCGCCGAGTGCAGCGCCAAGGATGGACACCTCGATGGAGCCCTTGGCGGGTGAGCCGCTGCCCAGGCCAGTGCGCCGGATAGTCTTGGCTACGTCGAGCTGGTTGTGGAAGGTGGTGACGGTGGCGCTGGCGGGGGCGTCGGGAAGGAAGATCGCAGCGAAGTAGTTGCCGCTGACGCCGGCCCAGTCGAATGGACCGTTGAGCGTGTCGCCGCCTGAGACCTTCTTCGGGGCGAGGTGGGTGGAGCTGCCGTCACGGGAGAAGTCGACCTGTGCGCTTGCGTAGGCCTGTGCGGAGTCCTGATCGCCGAAGCCGCCGGGCCAGCTGACGAGAGCGCGGATGGGCGAACCGTTGCGAAGGACCTGAACGTCGGCGTGCAGGACGTAGGTCTCGTCGAAGGAGAAGGTCTTGATGACCTCGACGTTGCCCTCGGAGTATTTGAAGGTCAGGCTCGTGGGTGCGGCCAGACTGCCTGTCGCTGAGGGGACGTAGAGCGCGTTGTTGATTGTCGCGGTGAGGGCAGGCTCGTAAGTGTAGAGCGAAAGTGGGTGACCGAAGGGCTCAGCCGCCTGGTGGTGGACGAGGTCAAGCGGCTGCTTGCCGTCGGTGTCCTTGAATTGCTTGAGGATCCAGCTCACCACGTGGCCGCCGCGATTGGTGAAGGTGATGCGGTAGAGCTCGTTCTCGACCGTGGTGGTGGCTTCCGCCTGGGCCTTGACGGCGGGGATGGCGGATGCAACCTGATTGCTAGCAGCGGAAACTGTCGCTGGAGTAGCGGCTCCGGGCTGGGCGCTGGTCGGGGTTTCATTTTGCGCGGGGGCAGTCTGGGTGGCAGCAGGAGCCGTGGGGGCCACGGTCTGCGGGTTCTTCGAGCGGAAATACTGAAGGCCGAAGAAGACGGCGACCATGACGACGATCATGACGAGGAAGGACCGGCTATCCTGCCCGCCGCCCTGCTGATTGGGGTTCTTAAACTCTGCCAAGAGAAACTTCCTATTCTTTGTGAAAACCGAGGCTGTGCCGCATAAACGCAGGCGCACTCTCTATGGTAAACGGTCTGAAGAGATGGAGACGGATGGGGCCGTGCCGGAGTTTCGTTCGGGGACGGGATCGAAGCCCCCTTTGGCGAAGGGATGGCATCGAGCGACCCGGCGGAGGGCCATCCACGAACCGCGAATGGGGCCGAAACGGACGATTGCGACGTAGGCGTACTCCGAGCAGGTGGGCAGGTAGAGGCACTGCGACGGGCTGAAGGCGTGCAGCACCGGCGATAGCACAGATTTGTAGATACGAAAGATGATACGGGCGGCGAGTGTGGGCTGGGGGTCGGTCATGACGCCGTTTATGACACTGGGGGCGATGCGTTCTGCTTCTCGGCTGCCTTCTGGATCATGCGGAAGACCTGGGCGACCTCGCGGTCCAGTACAGCGGAGTCGAGATCGATGACGCTGCGGCGTGGGTGCAGGACAACATCGACCGGGAGGCTGAGCGCACCGATGTTTCTGCGGACGGCCTCGCGCATGCGGCGCTTGATGCGATTGCGATCGACGGCCTTGCCCATCACCTTGCCTACCGTGAGGCCGATGCGGGGGGTCGAGTCCTCTGCATCGCGCAGGGGTGTGCCGTCTGGCCCAAGCTGCGGGCGGAGGGTGAAGAAGTAGGTCATCTGCTTCGCAAACTGCTTGCGGCTGGCCTTGTAGACGCGCTGGTAGTCGGAGTGTTTGCGGAGGCGGAAGGTGAGCGCCATCATAAGGGGTTTCCTGCAAGCTTCAGTTTACCTTTTTCGCTGAGGGCTATCGCTCGGGTGGCCGCGAGGAGGCTAACTGAGCGATCAAGTCGCGCAGCTGACGGCGGCCTCGTTCGCTGAGCAGCAGTATCTCGACGCCAACCATGTGGTCTGCACCGACCCATCGCACGATGCAATGCGCGCGGAAGCTGAGGCCGTTTACCTCGAAGCGGAGATCGAGAGTGTCGCCGACGCTGCATACTGGGCGCTGTCGCGGCCGGATGAGGCAGCCCTCAAGACACAGGTTGATGACTTTGCCGGTGACGTGCCAGTTGTCGACGCGGAAGTCGATGGGGCCGTAGCAGGGGTGACGCGGCAGCTTGCGAGCTTCGTCTGGACGGTCCATCTACGCTTCTATCGGCTGAATCGGCTACAACTTGAGCGAGCACAAGAAAACCCGCCAGATGTCAGCGGGCCTTCGAAGAATCAGACAAAGAGGCGCCGTCTGCATCTGTGCTTCCAATGCGGAGGTGGCCCACGGAGAACGAAGAGCATCTCGTCCTCCTTGGTCATGCGTGTAGTTTGATTTACTGGACTGGTCTTTAGCCGGAGCTAAAGGGGACCCGACCTGCGACTCGCGGCTATCAAAGCTCCTGCACCTAAACTGCTGGAGAGCTGAGCACGAGAGTTCTAACGAGATGGGTCCTGCTGCAACACTCTCTATTTACCGAAGGTTACGGAGAAGAGACAGAGTGAAGAGACTAGTCGCGGAAACCTGCGCTGACGGCGATCTTGTGACGGCCCTTGGCGCGGCGGCGGCTGAGTACAGCGGCACCGGACTTGGTCTTCATGCGGCTCAGAAAGCCGTGGGTCTTGGCGCGGTGACGGCGGTTCGGTTGAAAGGTACGCTTCGGCATCGAAAAACTCCCTGCGCAGGACGAACTCCTGCTGAATCTTTAGGCTTGTTGCAACAATCTCTGAGTATACCTGATTGGACGGGATTTTCACAGGGGATAGGGCCTGCGAGAGATCTATTTGAATGCGTAGGTCTCTCAAAACAATAGGTGTATTATTGGCGGGCGAAGGAAGCGATGGTCAGTGTCGAGGGCGCATTGCGAATGAAAAGCATAGGGAAGTTTTTTGTCCTAGGAGGCCTGACTGTCACGGTCCTTGGATCTGCTGCGTTCTTCGCGTCGTGGTTTTCCGTCGTACACAGATTATCGATTCAGAGCTCGTTCGCGCAGTTCACGGTTATCTTGAGCGTGATGATGATCCCCTATCTGGGGATCTTGCCCTAGATTATCGGCGGCTGCCTGTGGGTCAGCGGGTGGATTGCGGAAGGCTTCCTAACTCCGCGACAGTCAGAGTAGATCTTTGGGTTTCCTATCGCCAGATGGGCTTTCCCTTTGGCCTTTGGGCGAACACGTTCGTAGATAAGCGAGATAACACTGCCGTCGGGGCGGGCGATGTACCGTCAAGGCTGATGCCGACGCCAAGGACGACGTTCCGCATGGATGCGTGCGTTTGTAGATCGCGATTTGGATGAGTCAAGACCAGACGTGTCGAGCGGTTGCATCGTTTAGGTGACTTCGGGAATCTAGTGTGTGACCTAAAGTTGTGATGAGGAGAAACGATGGGAACGGATCCACGGATGGAGTTTGCGGAGTTTGAAAAGACAGCGCCTCAGGCAAGAGCGGCGTTGACGGCGTTGAGCAAGGCAGTGGGTGACTCGGGACTTGATAAGGCGCTGACCGAGTTGATCAAGATTCGCGCCTCGCAGGTCAACGGCTGTGCTTTCTGCGTGCAGTTCCATCTCAACTTTGCGCGCAAGTTTGATGTGCCGCAAACAAAACTCGATCTGGTAGCGGTGTGGCGCGATGCGGGTGTCTTCACAACGCGCGAGATGGCTGCGCTCGCATGGACCGAGGCGTTAACTCATGTAACCCCATCAGGGGTGACTGATGAAGACTTCGCCGATGCGCGCAAAGAGTTCAGCGAGAGTGAGTTGGTGTTTCTGACTGCTGCAATCGCTGGCATCAATGCATGGAACAGGATTGCGATGGCCTTTCGCTTCTCGCCTCCGATACCACAGGAGACGGCTTCGGCATAGAGGCTTGTGTCGATGTTCGAATGATTTTTTTCGCGTAGGAGCGCTTCGTTTCGCGTTCTTCACCGTGGATGGTGCAACTTAATTTTTTTGAAACAATGCATTGAAAAACGTCCTGTTTTCCGTGCTACCATCGAACCCGTTTAGTAAGACGTTTTTCTGCAGGTCCAGCTGTTCCGCACTCTGACTTACGTTGAATTACTCCTCTCTGCCCGCACGCAATTGCTGCCCAGCGGAGGGAATTCTGGCAACACAGATTTCGTCCCGATAACCTGCTCCGGCGGGCAAGGACTTCTGTTTGCCGTTGCAGATTTTTTATTTGCGCAAGTGTGTTCGAATGTGCGGTTCATCTGGGTTGGAACAGGGAAAAGACAAGGAAATAGAAAAGAATGTCATTCGTTCCGACGGCAACGGCCGTGTTGAATTACTGGGTCCGCATTTTGGCGGCTCTCGAGAAGAAGATCAATCGGCAGTCGTACGAGACCTGGTTGAAACCAACGCGATTCTCCCATCTTGAGGGCAAGAAGCTCTTCGTGCGGATACCCTCCGCCGACTTTCAGCAGGTATGCGATCGCTATGCGGATCTGATTCAGGAGGCGATCGATAACCTCGGTCTCGATGTTGAGTCGGTGACGTTTACAACGCCTGAACAGGACCCGAGGGAGAAGAAGCTTCGCGAAGATGGCGGCTTCGCTCCTGTGCCGAGCCACAGCCAGAACGCACCGCGACAGAACCGTGCGGGCAGCCTTACGAGCGGTGCGCCGGCAGGTCCTGCGCCTGAGCAGTCGCGCTTTGATTGGAACGCGGCATCGCAGCTCAATCCTCGCTATCAGTTCGACGCCTTCGTGATCGGCAGTGGCAACCAGTTCGCCATGGCCGCGGCACAGGCTGTCGCAGAGCGTCCTTCGAAGGCTTACAACCCGCTCTTCCTGTACGGCGGCGTCGGCATGGGCAAGACTCACCTGATGCATGCGATTGGCCACGACGTGAAGCGCAGACAGCCGCACGCGTCGATCTGCTACGTCTCGGGCGAGAAGTTCACCAACGAGATGATCAACTCGGTCCGCTACGACAAGATGACCAGCTTCCGCGACAAGTTCCGCAACGTGGACGTGCTGTTGATCGACGATATCCAGTTCCTCGCGGGCAAGGAGCGTACGCAGGAGGAGTTCTTCCATACCTTCAACGCGCTGCACGAGAGCATGAAGCAGATTGTGATTGCCAGCGACCGGCCGCCTAAAGAGCTTGCCGACTTTGAAGACCGCTTGCGCTCGCGCTTCGAGTGGGGATTGATCGCTGACATTCAGCCACCTGATCTCGAGACCAAGGTCGCGATCCTGCAGAAGAAGGCCGAGAGCGAACAGACGCAGCTGCCTACCGATGTTGCGCTATTTATTGCATCGAATGTGCGGACCAACGTTCGTGAGCTCGAGGGCGCGCTGGTGCGACTGATTGCGTGGTGCTCGATGCATGGCGTCGAAATCACGCTGGCCGTCACGCAACAGTGCCTGAAGCAGTTCATCGACACGCAGGTGCGCAAGATTACGATCGAGACGATTCAGCGCACGGTGGCCGAGCAGTTCGGCATGCGCGTGGCTGAGCTGAAGCAGAAGAACAACTCACGCCAGATCGTGGTGCCACGTCAGATTGCGATGTATCTGGCCAAGCAGTTGACTGAGGCCTCGCTGCCTGAGATTGGTCGGCAGTTCGGCGGCAAGCACCATACGACGGTGATGCACTCGATTGCGAAGATCGATGAGCAGCGGCGGGCGGATAAGGATCTCAACCGCACCATCAACAAGCTGATGGAGACGTTGAGCTAGCGTCCGGTAAGGCAAGAACAAAAGCAGATCCCCTTCGGGGATGACAAACAAAAAGACAATGGCAAGGACAACGACCAACGCAGCATACGGGTTGTCCTTGCCTATTGCCGACTACTTTGTAAGGTACTTCTGCGGGATGGGATTCGTTGGTGTTTCGCTGTCCCAGAAGACGTTGACGATCCAGTAGCGGTCGCCGTCTTTGAGCAGCTGGATGCTGTTGATGCCGCGCGCGAATGGTGTTGCATCGTCGGCGTTGTGGCGGGATTCGTAGGTGCTCCAGACGTGGGCTATGTTGCCGAACTGCTCGACCTGGTTGCGGATGGAGTGCTCGAAGAAGCCGTTCGTCGTCACGGTGGCGCCACTGCGCGCGATGTAGTCGTCGACTGAGAGCACGATAGCGTCGATGTGCTGCGTGTCCTTGTTGAGGCGAGATGGAATCAGCCGCGCATCGGGGATGAAGAGTGAGCGCATGCGGTCCCAGTCGCGTGCCTGGCCTTTGGGGCCGGAGATGACGTCGTAGAGCGCAGCAAGAATTGCGTCGATCGACTTTACGTCTTCCGGCTTCGCCTTGGGCCACGCCGGGTGCGCTGCGATGGAGCCGATAAGTGGCTTGGGAGCTGCTGCCGGTGCAGGGGACGGCTGTTGCGCAACCGCTGCGGTGCAGGCGAGGGTGAGGAGGAGTATGGCCTTCTTCATAGAACTCCTATGCTAACTGGAACGCTGTAACGCGTGTCGAGAGGTTGTTCCTGAGCGTGAACATCCCCAATCTGGACATAAATATCCTTGCCTTCGCAACGCGAGAGGGCTAAGAAAGGGTATGAACTCCCTCACTCGCCCAGTTTGGATATTCATCGCGTGTCTATTGGGGATCGTGACGTCGCCGCAGGCGATCGCGCAGGCCCCGGCGAAGCTTGTGGTGCGGAATGCGTACATCTTCACGATGGCACCCTCAGAGCGGGAGCCTTTTAGCGGATACATCGCAGTGGGCGCCGATGGCAAAATCCTCGCTGTGGGCAAAGGAGAGCCTCCGGCCTCGCTGAAAGCCGCTACCGTGTGGGACGCGAAGGGCCACTGGGTGATACCGGGCTTCATCTCGGCTCATAGCCACCTCTGGCAGTCGGCGTATCGCGGCCTTGCGGGCGGACAAGACGCTGCTGGGGTGGATCGACGCGCTGTACGGCAAGGCAGTGACGAGGGCGACCGCGGAAGATCTTTATTGGTTTGCGCTCGAGGGCGCGCTCGACCATCTGCGGCACGGCATCACCTCCGCCTACGGCTTCAACTATGGCGGCCACACGCCGGAACAGGCAGTCGAATTCGATGAGCAACAGTTTCGCGGCGAGATGGATTCCGGCTTCCGGTTCGTCTTTGGGGTAGAGCCTGGCAAGGTGAGTGCGACTTATGGGCTGGACGATGCTCGCAAGCGGTTCCAAACACTTCTGGACTGGATAGCGACCCAGCAAGCGAAGAACAAAGATCAGCAGACGAGGGGCAGGCTGCTCTCTGTGATGATCAACGGGGGTACGGCCTTCAACGACACGCCAAAACAGGCCGTGATGGAGGCCGCGCTGATGAAGGAGTTCGACCTGGGCAATCAGAGCCATTACCTCGAGCAGCCGGAGACGCGGGTGGAGGATCGCAAGATCTTCCAGTGGTTCACTGACGCAGGTCTCGTGACCAATAGGATGATCTTCGGCCACTTCATCCACACCGACCCGGCAATCATCGCTGCAACGGCCAAGGCTGGCGCAGCGATGAGCTGGAATCCGCTCTCGAACGGCAGGCTGGCTTCGGGTGTGGCGGATATTCCGGCTTATCTGAAGGCCGGGGTGAGGGTGGGGATGGGTGTCGATGGCGAGGCTAGTGCTGATCTGGCCGATCCATTTGAGAACCTGCGCACCGGGCTGTATGCCATTCGCGACAAGTATGAGAACGCGGGGGTGATGAGCCCTTACGATGTGCTACATCTACACACGATGGGCAGCGCCGATGTGCTGGGTGTCGCGGATCGCCTAGGTAGCCTTGAGAAGGGTAAGTTCGCCGATTTTCTCGTAATCGATCCTACCCTATATGGGCATGTGTTTGATCCCTACGCCACGCTGGTCTTTGTTACCAGCCTGCCAGATCTCGAACGCGTTTACGTTGGCGGCGACTTGAAGGTCGAGCGAGGAAAGCTGGCGGGTCAGGACCTCGACCACGTGGAGCATGAGGTAAATACGCGTGTAGCTGCGCGGTCGGTGCCTTAAGCGCGGCAGTTAATAAGTGATGTATACACCCCTGCCCACCCACTGTGGCGATTGGATCTGCTGCATCATGAAGTCCGCCACGTCCTCCCGCGAGATTTTGCTGCCGTTACGTGGCAGGGCCTCGCCGTCGATCCGGTATACGCCGCGGCCTCGCGCGTTGGTGAGCATTGGTGGCATCACCATCGTCCAGTCAAGCCCGCTTGCAGAGAGTGTTGCATACTGCGAGATCTGCGACGCTACCGGCCACTTCAGCATGGTTTTGTAGACGATGTTCTCGACGATCCACCTGCGCCACGCGGGTTGTTTCTTCAGCGAATCTGGCAGCGCGCCTGCCGAACCCAGCGCTATGATTCGGCGTACTCCAGTCTCCTTCATTGCAGCGATGATCAGGGGTACCGCACGCTCGAGTACGTCTTCTTTCTTCAGCGACCGGGCCCCTAATGCCGACAGTACAACATCGGTGCTCTCGACCGTTTCTCGAACATAAGTTGCATCGAATGCGCTCCCCTGAACCACGCGAACCTGGTCACGCAGGGCAAAGCTCTCTGGCTTCCGAACGAGCGCCGTAACGCTGTACCCTGCGGCGAGACACCGCTCCGTCAACAGTTTTCCTGTGGCTCCGCTGGCACCGAAGATGGCGATCTTCATGGCAAGTCCTCTCCGGACAATTCGGACTCATTATCCTCTGGGTTTCGATGAACCTGTGAAATTAAAGGTTGGGCTAAACGAATGATTCTGTTCCCTTTGGTCAAAATTCCCACGAATCCGTGTGTGTCTTCTCAACTATCTGCGATTCTCGCTGTGGAGAACTGGGATAAGCGGGTACAGGGTAACTGGCTTCGAGACTACTCTTCCTTCTTTTGCCTCTTCTGCTGTCCACTTTTCTAAAAGAGGATGGGCATCCAGGTTGATGATTCCTAAGTAGATGTGACAGTTATCCACTTTTCAAGCGACAACGGTTAAGGCTACTGGTATCTATCTTCTTTAAAGTCTTAATTCTTAGAAGCATCCGCGCGGCAGGCATTCTTCCCTCCAGCAGCACACGTCATACGTCCGGCATCGCCTGGTTCGGCGTCACACACAAGCGACCTTGCTTTCCACAAAGAAATCTATCGCCTGAACAGTGCCCTCGACCCTAGAATCGAGCAGACGCCCAACTGTGTGCATCCACCGCTCGATTCGGTGTACAGTTTGGCCAGCACCTAACGATTCAGACCCGGAGAGACCGACCGTGACGATTGCTACCCAAGAGTCCCAGGAGCCTAAGATGGCCGAGACCGCAGCCCCCACCGGCAACCTCGAGATCACCGTCTCCCGCGCGGAGTTGCTGCGTGAGTTGACCGCGGCCCAGTCCGTCGTCGAGCGCAAGACGACCATCCCCATCCTGTCGAACTTTCTCTTCGAGGCTGCGGACGACAAGCTGACCATTACTGCCACTGACCTTGACCAGAGCCTGCGTACCAGCTGTGCGGCCAAGGTGAAAAAAGCCGGAGCCTGCACTATTCCTGCGCGTAAGCTGTACGACTACATCAAGCTGTTGCCAGAGGGCGATATTTCGATCAAGCTGATGGACAATCATTGGGTGCAGCTTCGTGCTGGCCGGTCCAATACCAAGATGGTTGGTATGGCTCGCGCGAACTTTCCCCAGGTGCCGGAGTTTCCTGCCAGCGGCTCGGTGAAGATATCAGTGCCTTCGCTTAAGAACATGGTCTCGAAGACGATCTTCTCCATCTCGAACGAGGAGAGCCGCTACACGCTCAACGGTGCGCTGCTTGTGCTGAAGGCGGAGTCGATGGCGATGGTCGCGACGGATGGGCACCGTTTGGCCCATATCGAAAAGCTTGGCGAGACGCTGGAAGGTATCTCCGGCGAGAAGAAGACACTGATTCCACGCAAGGCTCTCAGCGAGCTCTCTGGTCTGCTGGGCAATACTGACGCTGAGACGCTGGACTTTGCTGATGATGACCAGACGCTCTTCTTCCGCGTCGGCGGCCGCGTCCTTACCAGCCGCAAGCTTACCGGTCAGTTCCCCAACTACGAGGCTGTTCTTCCGCGTGACAACAACAAGTTCGTCATTGTGCGTTCGGAGGACCTCATGGGGTCCATCCAGCGCGTTGCGCAGTTTGCCGATGAGCGCAGCGGAGCCATCAAGATTCGCCTGGAGCAGAACGAGCTCAAGCTCTCGTCTTCAAGCACCGATGCGGGTGAGTCGGAGGACTCCATCGAGACTCCTTACAACTACGATCCGCTTGTTGTGGGGTTCAATAGCCAGTATTTGTTGGACTTTTTGAAGGCTATTGGGAACACCGGCGAGGTGCGGCTTGAGTTCAAGGATGCTCAGAGCGCTGGGCAGATGCGTCCTGAGGATGGGAATGAGGACGTTAAGTATCGGTACATTCTGATGCCGATGCGTATCTGACGATCTCTTGTCGAGGCGGGATTTACGGCGTAAACAAAACAAAATAAAGGATAAAAGCCTGGCTTAGTGCCGGGCTTTTGCTTGTTCTGGAGGATGTTCAATTAATACTTGACACCATACACTGTGTGTAATACAGTATGCGAGGTGTAGTATGGAATCCATTCTTCAATCCGATCCCGTTCAGAGCGAGTTGTTCGATTCGCTACGGCTTGAGCTTCGGCGCGGCTGCCTTGTTTTGGCTGTTCTGGCGCAGCTTCGCGAGGAGCACTATGGCTATACGTTGCGCAAGGCGCTGGCCGATCATGGGCTTGCCATCGAGGAGAGCACGCTCTATCCGCTGCTTCGCAGGCTCGAGACCCAGGGCCTGCTGACCAGCGAGTGGCGCGAGGAGGAGAAACGGAACAAGCGTTTTTACCGCCTCTCTCCCATGGGCGAACGGATTCTTGACCAGCTATTGACCGAGTGGAACGGTATCAACGAATCACTGCACCGGATCCTCAAATCCCATGCTGAATCCCAGCCCGAGTCCGCGGGCCATCAGGAGAAATGACCATGGATCTTCTCAACCGCTATCTCTACGCTATTGGCGAACACCTTCCCGCTGCCAGCAAAGACGACACGCTCGCCGAGCTTCGCGCTAACCTTCTGGCGCTGATCGAAGACCGCGAAGAGGCGCTCGGCCGACCGCTCACCGAGGATGAGCAGGCGGACATTCTTCGCAGCCACGGCCGTCCTATCGTTGTCGCTGCGCGCTATCTGCCGCAGCGTTCGCTCATCGGGCCTGAGCTCTTCCCTTTCTATTGGCTCGTTCTGCGGAAGAGCCTGCCGTTCGTCCTGCTCCTTTACGCCGGCGGGCAAGCTGCGCGCTTCTTCCTTCAGGACCACGGCAGCTTCGATCTAGGTACTGCCATTGGCTCTGCCATAGGAGGCCTTCCGTCGACGCTGTTCATCTTCTGGGGATTCATTACGTTGGCGTTTGCTGCTCTGGAGTTTGCCGGGAAACACTATTGCGCCAGCTACGCACAGGGTTGGAACCCACGCGATCTGCCCCGCGTTGAGGAGCGTAGCAAGACTCCTTCTCTGGTAGGCGGAATCGCCGACGTGATCGTCAGCGGAGTGATGCTGGTCTGGCTGCTGGCGATCCCCACCCGTCCATTCCTCATCCTTGGTCCGGGGGTGGAGTACTTCAAAAATCAGTCGATCGGCCTTACACCACAGTGGCATACGTTCTACTGGCAGATCATTGGGCTGCTTATTGCGCAGATTGTGCTGAAGGCTGTGATGATTGCGGTGAGGAGATTCGAGACCTGGCGTAAGGTGATCGACCTGGTGGTCCATGCGCTTGGAATCGGCATCCTTGCGGTGATGGTTCATGCGCAGATCTACTTCGTTCCGGTCAAAGGCTTCACGCCTCCGTCGGCCGATGTGCTGAACTCTATAAACCTCGCTGTTTATATGGGTTTCCGGGTCGCACTCGTGATTACCATCCTGAAGTTCGTGTGGGATGCCTGGACGCTTGTTCGTGATACGTGGGTCGGTCGGTCTAATTCTCGCGTTGTGGTGTAGTGGGTGGTAATTCGTGGTGAGTTGGTGGTGAAACGTGTGGCAATCGTGGTTAGCGGTTGTCACATGTTTGGTTTTTGCGGGTTTGGATTGGGCCAGGATCGGACTCGGGGTGAGTCGTCGTCTCCTTTAGCAGCCATCCGAAAGTCAACGTCGCGGTAGCCGCGCCGACGAGTTGGGCTGCGATGAACCCCGGTGCGTCGATGGGGCGTATTCCGGCGAATGTGTCGGTGGCGGCTCGGGCGAGAGTGACCGCTGGGTTGGCGAACGAGGTGGACGAGGTGAACCAGTAGGCCCCGACAATGTAGGAACCTACGGCGAAGGGCACAGCGTCGGGGCGGCTTCGGGAGCAGCCGAGGATTACGGCCAACAGCCCAAAGGTAGCGATGAATTCGCTCCACCACTGTGCGGGGCCGGCACGCATGTGTTGTGAGGCAAAGAACACTGGCTCGCCGAACATGCCGTGTGCCGCAGCTACGCCACAGAATGCGCCGATGATCTGAACCGCAATGTAGAGCAGGGCTTCTTTACGGGAGAGTTCGCGTCGCAGGGTTGCGGCGAAGGTGACTGCGGGATTGAAATGTGCGCCTGAGGTTTCGGCGAACGTCAGGATCAAGGCGCACAAGACAGCGCCGGTGGCGATGGCATTCGCCAGGAGGGCAATGGCGACGTTCCCGCCGGAGAGGCGTTCGGCCATGATGCCGGAGCCGACTACGGTGGCCAATAGAAAAGCGGTGCCGAGCCATTCGGCGAAGAGGCGGCGTTGCAGGTTCATGCCGTTTGCCCGCCCAGCTTACGCAGTTCGGCCGATAGCGACATGTGGTCGAGGGTTTCTAGCGGGAGGCTGGTGAAGAGGCGCAATCTGGTTGTGATGAGCTGGGCTGTGTGGGCGAATGCAGCGAGCCGCGTGTCGTCATCGCCCTGAGTTAGCGATGGGTCGGCAAAGCCCCAATGCGCGGTCATGGGATGCCCCGGCCAGAAGGGGCAGACTTCTCCAGCGGCGTTATCACAGACGGTGAAGATGAAGTCCATTCTGGGTGCATCGGGGGAGGCGAACTCGTCCCAGCTTTTGCTGCGCATGCCTGCGGTGTCACAGCCGAGGCTCTGAAGGGTTTTGAGGGCGAGGGGATTTACAGTGCCGGAGGGGGAGCTTCCGGCACTGTACGCCTTGAATCGGCCTGCGCCCAACTGGTTCAGCAGACCTTCCGCGAGTACGCTTCGCGCGGAGTTGTGCGTGCATAGGAAGAGTACGTTGTATGTCTTGTTGGTCATGACTGTCTCGTCAGCAGCAGCCGGAGTTTGTGCCGCAGGTTTGGGGCACAACTGAAGCCGTGCCCTTAAGCAAAACGGATTTTTCAGCATCCTCTGGGGCGCAGCAGGCGTCTTTGGCATTACGTTGTCCGCCGTAGGTCGGGATCTCTCCGACGGTATGGAATGCTTCCCAGACGATGCCTTGAGGATCGGTCAGCCATTGCTTGTCGGATTTCGCGTAGCAGCAGTTCGCACCTTTTTCGGGCGATGACATGAGGCCTGCGTCGGTTGCGCGTTGCTCGATCTCGTCCAGTTCGGCAAGGCTCTCAACTTGTATGCCCAGGTGATTCAAGCCTGGCTGGTTGGAGCGGGTCGAGATCGCAAAGTTGACTCGTGGGTCTTCGAGCATCCACTTGGCGTAGTCGTGCTTAAGGACGGTGGGCTCGGCGGCGAAGAGACCGCGATAGAAACGAACGCTATCGCTCAAGTCGCTGACGGAGACATGCACATGGAGACGTTTCATGATGATTCCTTTCTGAATTAGGGGCAGTTGGGAACACATGCGGTTGTTGTCGCTTCGCAGGTCGATCCTGCGCAACAGTTCTCTGTGAGGAAGGCGAGCAGGTTGTTCATCGCGGGATAGTTGGCCGAATAGAAGATGTATCGGCTCTCTTGCCGGGATTGCACGAGGCCTGCGTGATTTAGTTCTTTGAGATGGAAAGACAGCGTTGCCGGGGGAATGCCGAGATGCTCACCGATCTTGCCTGCAGGCAGACCGTCTGGCCCTTGCTCCACGAGCAGGCGAAAGACTGCCAGACGGGATTCCTGAGCGAGAGCTGTGAGGAGTGATACAGCGGCTTTGTTATCCATATTTCCAATATAATGGAAATATAGAATATTGGCAAATGGGTTTGGTTGGGGAACAATCGCGAGGGCAACAGCAGATCCCCTGTCGGGGATGACAACAAGAAAGGCAAGTGCAAAGGCGTTTGGGCTGGGTTGGCGGCATTGGGAGAGAAGCGGGTTTCTCCGCTGCGCTGCTCACGGTGAGGCTATGAGCAGCTTCGGTCGAAATGACAGGGTTTTTGGGTGTGGGAACAACAGCAACGGTGACGATCAAGGTGTCAACAGCAGATCCCCTTCGGGGATGACAACAAGAAACGCAAGTGCAAAGGCGTTTGGACTGGGTTGGCGGCATTGGGGGAGAAGCGGGTTTCTCCGCTGCGCTGCTCGCGGTGAGGCTGCGAGCAGCTTCGGTCGAAATGACAGGGTTTTTGGGTGTGGGAACAATAGCAACAGCTTCGCCCCATGCTGGTATGGGGTGCGCCGTTGGCGCTTTGGGTGAATAAGTCTGCTGCGGCGGGGGAGATTCCCCTCAGGGGCTAAAGCCCCGTCGAGATTGAGCTACTTTTTGGCGCGACTAAAGTCGCGCCCTTTCAAAACAAAGACTTTTCAGCGTCCTAGTGCATGGCTTCGGAGGCGGCGGGGCCCTGGCCGGGGCGGTTCTTCTTGAGGAGGAAGGCGAAGAAGACCATGCCGAAGGCCATCCAGCTGAGCATGCGGTAGACGTCCTGGTAGCCGAGGGCTCCGGCTTGTCGGTTGAGGAGTTGGTAGATGTAGGCCTTGGCGGTGTAGGTGCCGTCGGGGCCTCCGCCGAAGAATTTGCCGAGGGTGTAGACGCGGTCGACGAACTGGGGGTTGGCGGACTGCATGTGCTCCTGCAGGCGGGCCTGGTGGAAGAGGGAACGGTTGGTGACGAGGGCTCCTGTGACCGCGATGAAGATGCTGCCGCCTACGTTGCGGACGAAGTTGATGAGACCGGCGACCTGGTTGCTGGCTTCTCGGGGCAGACCGACGTAGGCGGCGTTGGTGATGGCGATGAAGCAGAACGGGATGGGCAGGACTTGGATGATGCGGAGCCAGGAGGCGAAGCGGAAGCTCATGTCGAGCGTGACGTGGTTGGAGCTGTACCAGTAGGACATGGCGAAGAAGGAGAAGCCGATGGCGGCGAGGTTTCGCGCCGGGAACTTTCCGGCTGCGACACCGGCGGCGGGCATGACGACGACGAGGGCGAGGCCTCCCATGGTGAGGGCTTTGCCAGCGTTGGTGGCGTTGTAGCCGAGGAGTCCTTGCAGAAATTGGGGCTGCAGGACGGTTGAGGCGTTGAGGACGCCGCCGACGAGGAGCATCAGGAAGCAGCAGACGGCGAAGTTTCGGTACTTGAAGAGCTTGAGGTTCATGATGGGGTGGTCGTGATTCCACTCCCACAGGATGAGCGCGATGATGCCGACGACGAACATGGTGAAGAAGATGCGGATGAAGTTGGAGGCGAACCAGTCGTTGTCTTCGCCTTTGTCGAGGGCGATCTGGAGGCCGGCCATGGAGATGGTGAGGAGGGCGAGGCCGACGTAGTCCAGGCGGCGGAGGTTCTTCATGTCAGGCTTGATCCAGGGGGGATCTTGCACGAGGCGGCCGACGAGGACGAGAGCGAGGACGCCGACGGGGATGTTGATGTAGAAGATCCAGCGCCAGGAGTAGCTGTCGGTGATCCAGCCGCCGAGGGTGGGGCCGATGGAGGGGGCGAGGACGGCGACGAGGCCGTAGAGGGAGAAGGCGAGGCCGCGCTTCTTTTCTTCGAAGGAGTCGGCCATGATGGCCTGCGCCATGGGCTGGAGGCCACCACCGCCGATGCCTTGGAAGACGCGGAAGATCAGCAGCATTGGCAATGTGGGGGCGATGCCGCAGAGGAAGCTGGAGACGGTGAAGATGACGATGCAGAGCTGGAAGAAGTTGCGGCGGCCGATGACGGATGAGGCCCAGGCTCCGACAGGGAGGATGATGGCGTTGGCGACGAGGTAGCTGGTGAGGACCCAGGTGCCCTGGTTCGTGCTGGCTCCGAGCGAGCCGGCGATGTGCGGGAGGGCGACGTTGGCGATGGAGGTGTCGAGGACCTCCATGAAGGCGGCGAGGGCTACGGTGGCGGCGATGGCCCATGGGTTGGATTTCGGCTTCCATAGGGCGTGATCGAGTTCGATTGCCGTGGTCGCCATGGGTCTCCGGGGATCGATACAGCGATGGCGTCATGGTACGCCGTTTTCGGTTTGCGTCTTTGTTTGGAGGGGGATGGCGGGGAAAGGGTTGGTTAGGGGAGGTTGGGGCAGCAGGAGCTCCACAACTGAGTTGAAGACTTAACACCGATTTACACCGATGACACCGATCAAAAGAGGCAGGAGCAAGAGCGCATTTGGATGGGAGTTTAGGACTGGGGTGACAGCAAAAACAAACAACGGCAACGGCGGGGCCGAGGCTGGGAGAGGTTTTGCATTCCCACTCATCGCGATGAGACCGCGATGAATGGGGCACCCGATCTTTTAGAGGCTGGTTGAGGGGAAACAAGGGCAAGAGCAACAGCAGATCACTACGGGATGACAACCAAAAGAACAGGCAACGACAACGCCGACCCAGCGCTGGGTGTTAGTTGTCCTTTTCGATGATGGCTTTGGGGTGTTGGGCGTACTCGGCCCAGGAGCCGTCGTAGAGGGTAACGCTTTTTGCTCCGGCGATTTCGAGGCCTAGTGCGATGACGGCGGCGGTGACTCCGGAGCCGCAGGTGGTGGTGATGGGCTGATGCAGGTCTACGTGCTTTGCGGTGAAGAGGTCGCGGAGGGCTTCGGGGGATTTTAGGCGGCCTGCTTCGGCGAGCTCGGTGAAGGGGACGCTGGTTGCGCCGGGCATGTGGCCGGAGCTTATGCCGGGGCGGGGTTCGGGGGCGGTGCCGTTGAAGCGGGCTGCGGAGCGGGCGTCGAGGATTTGCTTGTGCTCGGCGATGAGGTGCTGGATCTGGGCGAAGTTTTTGACGGCTTCGTGATTGAGGGTGGCGTGGAAGGTGGCGGGAGGGTGGTGGACTTCGCCGGATTCGGTGGGGAGATTGGCGGCGAGCCAGGCGTTGAGGCCTCCGTTGAGGATGTAGATATTTTTTGCTCCGAAGGTGCGGAGCATCCACCAGGCGCGCGGGGCGGAGAAGACGCCTTCTTGTTCGTAGATGACTATGGTGGCGGTGTCGGAGATGCCCAGGGTGGACAGGCTTTGGGCGAAGACCTCTGGGGTGGGGAGCATGTGGGGGAGTGGGGTGGTGTGGTCGGAGTGCTGGTCGATGTCGAAGAAGATGGCGCCGGGGATGTGGCGGGCGAGGTAGCGGGCGTGGGTGTCGATGGGGGGAGTGACGCCTACGGGGGGGAGGGTGGCGTCGAGGATGATGGTGTTTGGGTCCTGGAGGCGCGTGGAGAGCCAGGTGGGGTCGACTAGGGGGTTCATGTGGGTAGCTTACTTTAGGGAGTAGGGAGTAGGGAGTAGGGAGTAGGGAGTAGGGAGTAGGGGGTAGAGGGTAGGGAGTAGGGAGTAGGGCGATTGTGTATCCCCAACCTTCGCGCGGTCAGGCGCGCTCAGGATGGGGCACCCCCGGCTTCGGGATGGATTTTGAGGTTGCACAGGCGAAATACATGGATTTTTCCCCTTCGGCTTCGCTGAGGGTCAGAATGACGATTAATTGCAAGTGCAAGAACAACTGCATAAGCAGATCCCTACAGGATGACAAACAAGAAAGACAAGGGCAAGTGCAACAGCAACGGCAAACTGCAAAGACGAAAGCAGATCCCCTTGGGGGATGACGAGCAAGAAAAGCAACGGCAACAACAAAAACCAAAACAACGACAACGCAAACGAGTGCGGCAGACCGTTACTGTCTCAATTCGACTTCGGTGGCGCCTTGGCCGCCTTGGTTTTGTGGGGGTTCGGTGATGGTGGCTACGTGGGGGTGGTTGCGGAGGTATTCGCGGAGGGTGCGGCGGAGGATGCCCATGCCGGTGCCGTGGACGATGCGGATGCGGGGGAGGCCGGCCAGGAAGGCTCGGTCGAGGAAGCGTTCGACTTCGGCGTGGGCTTCGTCGGCGGTGCGGCCTATGACGTTGATCTCGGAGGTCATGTAGTCGGGGTCTTGTGCTGTGGCTATGGTGATGCCTCCGCGCTTGCGGGCGGCTTCGAGGGGGGTGGCTACTTTGACGGTCTCGACTTCGGCTATGTCGTCGATGGCGGCGCGCATCTTCATGGGGCCGATGGAGACTTCGTAGGTCTTCGAGTCGATGACTCGGTCTACGCGGGCCTGGCGGCCGAGGGACTTTAGCTTGACCAGGTCGCCTACCTTGATGCCCTTGGGGATGTGGGGCTGGGCGTTGGGGTCGGTCTTGTCGGCGCCGGTGTTGTGGGCGACGACGGTCGAGTTGAATTGCTCGGAGAACTCGCGGCGGAGGCGGGCGATGCGGGTGGCGGAGTCGCGGGCGATCTTTTGCGCGAGGGTCTTGTCGTCGATGGCTTTGACGGTCTCGCGGAGCTGGTAGGCGAAGTCTTCGATGAGGGAGTTGAGCTTGGTTTCGAGCTCTTTGGTGCGGGCTTTTTGTTCGGCGCGGCCTTCGGTCTCGAGGCGGATTTTTTCGCGGGCTAGTTGCTGCTCGCGCTGACGGAGGGTTTCGCGCTCGGTGGCTGCGGCGGTGAGCTGGTCGTGGAGCTGGTCGAGGAAGGCTCCTATGTCGGCGGTTTGGGTGGACATTTGGGAGCGGGCTGCGGCGATGATCTCGGGTGAGAGGCCGAGGCGGCTGGCGATGTTGAGGCCGGCGGAGGCTCCGGGGACTCCGAGGCGGAGTTGGTAGGTGGGGGTCAGGGTTTGCTGGTCGAAGCCGACAGCGGCGTTGAGGACTCCGGCGTGGTTAGCGGCGTAGACCTTGAGCGAGGTGAGGTGGGTGGTGATGCAGCACCAGGCGTGGATGTCGAGGAAATGCTGCGCGATGGCCACGGCGAGGGCTGCGCCTTCTTCGGGGTCGGTGGCGGAGCCTAGCTCGTCGAGGAGGACTAGGGAGGAGGCGGTGGCTTCGCGGGAGATGCGGTCGAGGTTGACGACGTGGGCGGAGAAGCTGGAGAGATTGCGCTCGATGGATTGGGCGTCGCCTATGTCGGCGTAGACGCTGGTGAAGAGCGGGAGGTGTGCTTCTTCGGCGGGGATGGGGACTCCGGCTTGCGCCATCAATGAGAGGAGGCCGAGGGTTTTGAGGGAGACGGTTTTGCCGCCGGTGTTGGGGCCGCTGATGATGAGCTGGCGGGCTTCGCTGGTGAGGGTGATGGTTAGGGGGACTGGTGTGGTTGCTTCGGTACCCGCTTCGCGTGCTGATGCTCTCATGCGGAGTTCTAGGAGGGGGTGGCGGGCGGCGGTTAGGGTGAGTTGGGGGAAGCGGTTCGACTGGGCTTTTGTGGCTGAAAGACTCTGAGTGGTATTGGCAGGGTTAGCACTCTCGGGGTCCTTCGACTCCGCGCTGCGCGCCTCGCTCAGGATGACGGGGGTCTGGAAAAGAGTGGTGGTAGAGAAGCGGGTTTCTCCACTCCCTCCTCGACTCGCTTCACTCGCTCGGAGTTCGGTCGAAATGACAGGTTTTTCGGAGGGCAAGGAGGGGATGAAGGTGGGGGGGGTGCAGTTTAGGTCGATGGCGAAGCGGGCGCGGGCGGTGTGGGATTCGACTTCGGCCAGGATTGCTGTGCCGGTGAGGATGGCGGTGGCGTTGTCGCCGAGGGCGCGGGTCATGGCGACGAGGATGCGGTGGATCTCGGATTGTTCTTCGTCCAGGAGGCGGACTAGTTCGTTGTTTTGCTCGATGGTTTCGAGGGGTTCAATGAAGACGGTTTGTCCGGAGGACGATGAGCCGTGGATGACGCCGGGGACTTTGCGCTTGAACTCGGCTTTGACGGGAATGACGAAGCGCTCGCCGCGGACGGTGATGAGATCGTCCTGGGTGCTGCCGCCTTCGCTTAAGCCACGGAGGGATTTGCGGAGGCTCTCTTCGATGGCGCGGTGCTGGCGCTCCATGGCGCGTCGGATACGGCGGAGCTCGGGGGAGGCGTCGTCGTTGAGGGAGCCATCGGGTTCGATCTTGCCGCGGAGCTGGTGGAGGAGTGGGCCGAGGTTGTTGGCTCGGAGGGGTTCGGAGAGGGCCGTTATGGCACTTGTTTGCGGTGAGCCAGTGGCATCCTGCGAACCCACCTTAGCGCCTTCGGCACGAAGATGGGGCACCCGGTCTGCGGAGGGGCTGAAGATGAGGGCGTGCCAGGCGGCGATGCGCTCGGTGACGGTGATGAGGTCGCGGACTTCGAGGCCTTCGAGGGCTGAGCCTTCGATGCGGGCTTTGTCGAGCAGGAGCGTGGGGTCGAAGAGGCCGTGGAAGTCGAAGGTGCCGCCGGAGGTGAGGAAGCTGCGCATCTCGGCGGTGCGCCGGTGTTGCTGATCGATCCATGTGAGGTCGGCGCAGGGTTCGATGGCGAGGATCCAGGCGCGGCCGAGGGGGGAGAAGGTGCGGCCGGCGATGTGGTCGCGGAGGCGGGGCCACTCGAGCGCGGCGGCGCTGGATTCATGGAGGATAGCGGGGATGGTCGGCAATAGTTGTGGCGAATTCACTTTTACTATCGTAATCTCGCAGGGAACAACCGGCTGCGTGTGCGCGTAGCAGATACAAGCGCCTGTCCCGGAACGATGGGGACGCTGGAAAGTCAGAGGTGTGCGATGGTCTGTCAGGCCTGTGGTGTTGCGATCGGCGAGGGTGTTCACTTTTGCCCGAGGTGCGGGGCGCAGGTTGTGGCCGCGCGGCCTATGTATGCGGGCTTTCCTCCGCCCCAGATGTACAGGCCGGTTCCGCGTGTGCAGCGGAATCTGCAACTGCTGGGGATTCTGTGGTGTGCGTTTGGCGCGCTGCGGCTGCTGGGTGGCTTGATGGCGATGTTCTTTGTCAAGATGATCTGGTTCCAGCGGTTGGGCGACAATTGGCAGTTCGGGCATCACGGTGGGCCGTTTGGGCCTCAGTGGATGGCTGCTTTGCTGCCGGTGATTATGGTGGCGGCTGTACTGGCATCTGGATTGGCGTTACTGACAGGCTATGCTCTGCTGACGCGGCGGCCGTGGGGAAGAGTTTTGGCTATCATCGTGGCGGTTCTGTCCCTGTTCAAGGTGCCGTTTGGGACGGCGCTGGGGATTTATACGCTTTGGGTGCTGGCTCCGATGGCGTCGGGGATGGAGTATGACGCGATTGCGGACCGTAGCTGAGGTGAAAGTTAGCTTGCAGCTTGGTTTCTGTGGTCAGTGGATACATTCCCTCAGTGGCTAAAGCCACATTGGAATTCGAGCCACTTACGGCGCGGCTGAAGCCGCGCCTTTCAAAACGGCTGCGTTCTTATTCTTTTCTTGCGTTCTTATCCTTTTCTATAGTTGCGCGCGGGAGCCGTAGACTATTGGTATGAACTTTCCTGTTACGCGTATGCGCCGGCTGCGCCGGACTGAGGCGATGCGGTCGCTTGTTCGTGAGACGCATCTGCATCCTGGAGCGCTGATTTATCCGTTGTTTATCTGCCCGGGTGAGGGTGTCCGCAAAGAGATTGGGTCGATGCCGGGGGTGTACAACTTGTCGATTGATGAGGCAGTGAAGGAGGCGGAGGCTTGCGCTGCGCTGGGGATCGGTGGGTTGCTGTTGTTCGGACTGCCGGCGGAGAAGGATGAGCAGGCGAGCGGTGCGTGGGCTGAGGATGGGGTAGTGCAGACGGCGCTGCGGGTCTTCAAGAAGAATCGCAAGTTGGATTCGCTGGTGATGATGGCCGATGTTTGTTTGTGCGAGTACACGTCGCATGGACACTGTGGGGTGGTGGCGCGGGATGGCGATCACTATGAGATTGAGAATGATTCGAGTGTGGGGTTGCTGGCGAAGACGGCTGCTTCACTGGCCGCGGCGGGGGCCGATGTTGTTGCTCCTTCGGACATGATGGATGGGCGTGTTGAGGCGATTCGTGGGGCGCTGGATGCGACTGGTAAGGAGCAGATTCCGGTGCTGAGTTATGCGTCGAAGTTTGCGAGCGCGTTCTATGGGCCGTTTCGTGAGGCGGCGGATTCGGCTCCGCAGTTTGGTGATCGAAGGAGCTACCAGATGGATGGAGCGAATCTGCGTGAGGCTATGAGGGAGATCGATCAGGATATTGCCGAGGGCGCGGACATGGTGCTGATGAAGCCGGCGATGCCGTATCTGGATGTGATTCGTGCGGCGCGGGAGCGGTATGACGTGCCAATGGGGGCGTATCAGGTGTCGGGGGAGTACTCGATGCTGCATGCGGCGTTTGCGCGTGGATGGCTGGAGCCGGAGCGGGCGATGATGGAGTCGCTGACTTCGATTCGGCGAGCTGGGGCGGATTTTATTGTGACGTACTTTGCTAAGGCTGCGGCGAAAGTGTTGGGCTAACGAATTTTTGCGCGAGAGGAAAACGCGTGGCGCGAATTGCGATTGTTGGCGTGGGGGCGATTGGTGGGGTGGTTGCCTCGCTGGTGCAGTCGGCGGGGCGGCATGAGTTGGTGTTGTGTGTACGGAAGCGGCTAGCGGAATTGGTGGTGGAGACGCCGGGCGGCGTGATGCGGATCGATGCGACGGTCATTACCGATCCTGATGCTGCGCCTGCTGTTGATTGGGTTATGGTGGCTACCAAGGCTTATGACGTTGCGGGTGCGGCGAAGTGGCTGAAGGGACTGTGTGCAGAGGGTGCCCCGGTGGCGGTGTTGCAGAATGGCGTGGAGCATCGTGAACGGTTTGCTCCTTATGTTGCTGCGGAGAAGATCGTGCCGGTAATTGTGGATTGTCCTGCGGAGAGGAAGTCGCCGGAGAGGATTGTGCAGCGTGGCGGGATGAGTCTGAAGGTGTCGGAGGGTGGGTTGGGTGCGGAGTTTGTGGCGCTATTTGCGGGGACGGCGGCGGATGCGGCTTCTGTTCCTGATTGGGTGACTGTTGCGTGGCGGAAGTTGTGTCACAACTCGGCGGGTGTGCTGTCGGCGCTGCTGCTTCGGCCGAATGAGGTGATGCACGATGAGGCCATCGGTGAGGTTGCATTGCAGATTGTGCGTGAGTGCGTTGCGGTGGGGCGGGCGGAGGGTGCGGTGTTGAGCGATGCGGTTCCGGATGAGGTGTTGGCGGCTTATCGGAAGGCTTCTCCGGATGGTGTTAACTCGATGCTTGCGGACAGGTTGGCGGGTAGGCCGATGGAGATCGATGCTCGCAATGGCGTGATTGTGCGGGCGGGTAAGAGGCATGGGATGGCGACGCCGAACAATGCTATGGCGGTGGCGCTGTTAGAGGCGATGACGGCGAAGTAGCTACTTGCTGTCTTTCTTCGCCGCTTGAATCTTTTCAACTGCCAGTTTTTGTGCGGTCGTGAGAGCGTCGGCTGCGGGAACCTTTACGTCTGGTTCAACGCCGGTGCCTTCCCAGTTGGTCTTTGTTATCGGGTCGAGCGATTTTGCAAAGGGCACGCCGATGGTGAAGTAATCGGCGATGGTGTGGCCTGAGACTGGGTGTGCGCCTCCGCCGGTTGTTTCGCCGATGATGGTCGCGCGTTTCTGGTTCTTGAGGTCAAAGGCGAACTCTTCGGCACCGGAGAAGGTGCGCTTGGATGTGAGGACGAAGACGGGCTGCTTGGTGAGGCGCGGGCTGGGAAGGTAGGAGAGCGTCCAGTTCTGCGTGGTGGTGTCTTCTTTGCGGTTGTAGATGTCGATGAGGTGCTTTGGCTGATCGAAGAGGTAGCTGGCGATCAGCGTGACCATGGCGGGTTGGCCGCCGCCGTTCTGGCGGATGTCGAAGATGATGGCGTCGGTGTGGGCTATGAAGGCCATCGCCGCGTTCACGGTGGGCCCGCAGAACCCGGCGTCCATAAAGCCGTCGAACTTGATGTAGCCGATGTTGCTGGGAAGGATCTCGACCTTTTGAAAGGCGCAGTTGGCGTGCTCCATCTGCTGGTGAAAACGCGCCTCGTCTTCCGGGGTGGGGCCGGTGCGCTGCGGCATCTTGAAGGGGCTGAAGTTTACGCGGAGGTGCTTGTCGTGGCTTACGTCCTGCAGGTCTTTGGTGAGGCGAGTTGCCAGTTCATCGCCGTCGGAGATCTTGTCGTAGTCGCCTTTGGCTGCGTGGGCCTTCATTGCGTCGACCATCTGCTGCGCTACGGTGGGCTCGATGTAGTACTCGTTGAGGTTGGACTCGATGCCGTCGAGGACTTTTTTGCGCATGTCTGCGTCAATCGTTACGTTTTCGAATACGGCTCCCGGGGGCAGGGCTTGCAGGCCGAAGGTTCCGACGGTCGGGGGTTGACCGTCCTTTACGAGGAGATTTCCTAGCGCGGTGGTGGGGCCGCCTTTTTCTTTTACGCGGAAGCGGATGTGGAGCGGCTCGCTGCTCTCGATGGATAGAAGATCCATGCCGCCGGTTTGGCTGCGGAAGGAGAGTATGCCGTCGACAGAGTTTGAGGGATCGATGGTTTTGACGTAGGTTTCGATTTTGGCGCGGTCGCCGCTGTTGAAGGCATCGAGCCAGGCCTGGAGGGTGTGGCCGGCGGGTGTATCGGGGATGGTGGCCTGGGCCAGTCCGCAGCCTGCGCTTATCAGCAAAAGTACGATTAGCCTGCAAAGCAATCGAGGGGTCTTTGCTGCGGTCATGGGTTTCGTCCTTCGCTCATTTTGACTTTCGGTTCGTTGGTAAGAGAGCGGGTGCGATAAAGATAATCTGAAAGTGGGCTGCCAGCCAGATGGGTCGTCGAGGAGCGCTGGACACGAAGCGTAATCTAGAATGTTTGGATAGACGCAGAAACGGAGAGATTCCCTTGGCAGATACGATTTTTGATGTGGTTGTGGTTGGCGGCGGGCCCGCCGGGTATACGTGTGCGATCCGTGCCTCGCAGTATGGCTTGAAGGCCGCTCTGATCGACGCGAACGACCGTCTTGGCGGAACGTGCTTGTTGTGGGGATGCATCCCCACGAAGGCGATGCTCTTCTCGGCGGAGCTTTGGGATCACCTGAAGCATGCTGAGCGGTATGGCATTGACGGTGTGACGCCGAAGCTGAACTGGAAGGGTGTGCTGGCGCGCAAGGACGACGTGATCTCGCGGCACGTGAAGGGTCTCGACTTCCTGATGAAGAAGAACAAGATCACGACCTTCAAGGGCTTTGGCAAGCTGACGGGGCCGGCGAAGGGCGGCATCCATACGATTGAGGCGAAGCTGGCCGACGGCAAGACAGAGAAGATCAAGGCGAAGAAGGTGGTACTGGCGACTGGTTCGGACGCGCGTGTGCTGCCAGGATATAAGCCGGACGATACGATCCTGACGAACTACGAGATTCTGAAGATCGCCGAGGCGCCGAAGTCGCTGGTGGTGATTGGCTCGGGCGCTGTGGGGGTTGAGTTTGCGTCGATCTTCAAGAGCTTTGGCGCGGATGTGACGGTTCTCGAAGTGCTGCCGCGCGTGGTGCCGGTGGAGGATGAAGAGATCTCGAAGGAGCTGCTGCGGCAGTATAAGAAGCGCGGCATCGACGTGTACCTGTCGATCAACGACACGAAGGTCGAGAAGAACAAGGACGGCGCGCTGGTGACGTGGGTGGATGCGAACGGTAAGGCGCAGTCGAAGCAGGCCGAGAAGGTGCTGATGGCTGTGGGCCGTGCGCCGCGCACCGAAGGGATCGGTCTGGAGACGACGAATATCAAGCCGGACCGTGGCTTCGTAATGACGAATGAGTGGATGGAGACGACAGAGCCGGGGATCTATGCGATCGGCGATATCGTCGGCGGGCTGCCGCAGTTGGCGCACGTTGGCTCGATGGCTGGGCTGGTGGTTGCGGCGCGGATAGCGGGCAAGTATGCCAAGCCGGTCAATCGGCTGCGCATTCCCGGGTGTACTTATACCGAGCCGCAGATTGCCAGCGTTGGCTTAACGGAGGCGCAGGCAAAGGAGAAGGGCTACTCGGTGAAGGTGGGCAAGTTCCCGTTTGTGGGGAACTCGAAGGCCACCATCGTCGACTCGCATGATGGCTTCGTGAAGGTGGTTACGGATACGAAGTACGGCGAGATTCTTGGCGTGCACATCATCGGGCCTTATGCGACGGAGATCATCGCGGAGGCAGTGACTGCGCTTGAGCTTGAGGCGACGGTCGAGGAGATGATGTTTACGATTCATGCGCACCCCACGGTGGCCGAGGCTCTGCTGGATGCGTTCAGCAGTGTTGAGGGCATGGCGGTGAATGTCTAAGGATTCCCAAGAATGGGCAGGGTGCATTATGCATTCTGCCCCGTTCTCTTTTAAAAGTCATGAATACAGAGATCGAATTACACGATTCAGAGTTGCTGCATGTTGACATGGAAGCGGGGAAGCTTCTGATCGACGCATATGTTCATCGGAGTGGCATTGATATTCGGCGAGAGGGCGGCTACCAACATGCTCTTTTCCGATTCGAAGATCTTCAGATAAAAGGTGAGCTTGGCAAGCTTCCGGGAGGCATCTATGACTGGACTATATTTTGCGAAGGTCTCAATCAGAATGATCTGATTCCAATTCCATTCAAGGTAGCGAGTCCGGTCAAGATACAGATTACTTTTGGAGACGATGGCCGCGAAGTCATATTTCTCGGTGAGGGACTGACAGTCGAGGAAGAAGGTCCATATCGCTTCGTTGAATTCTGGCGAGATTAGGTCGCGAAGAACTGATGCATATCAATCTTCTCAATCTCGGACGCGTGCCTTTCGGGAAGGCCCTTGCGATTCAGCAGCAGGTGATTGCGGCGCGCAAGCAGAACCTTATCGCCGATACGCTGGTGCTGCTGGAGCATCCGCCGGTGCTTACGCTGGGGCGGAACTCTGTGCGATCGAACGTGATTGCGTCCGATGAGTTCCTGAAGCAGCGTGGTATTGAGCTGTATGAGATCAACCGCGGGGGCGACGTTACCTATCATGGGCCGGGGCAGCTCGTCGGCTATCCGATCATTGACCTGCGCGGCGACCTTCCGGGCAAGAAAGGCCCGCATCTTGGGCCGGTTGATTATGTTCGTCTGCTCGAAGAGGTCCTGATCCGTACCTGCGGCGATTTTGGCGTTATGGCGCAGCGCATCTCGAAGCGCACCGGAGTCTGGACGATGGCGGGCGGGAGCATTCTTGAAAAGAAGATTGCGGCTATCGGGGTGCATGTCTCGCAGGGAGTAACTTCGCATGGATTTGCGCTGAACGTCACCACCGACTTACGTGATTTTGAGTGGATTGTGCCGTGCGGGATTACGGATCGCGATGTCACAAGCCTTGAACTCGAATCTGACCATGGTCCTGATTCGGCGCGCCAGCCCACGATGGAGAACGCGCTGAACTCTACGGCGCGCAACTTCGGGCGGGTCTTTGAGCGGCAGATGCTGTGGGTCGACACGCTCGACGAACTGCTGGCCGTGGCGGCAGACCGGAACACCGTCTCGCCTCAGCCATAACCACGCTACCAGCGCGGATTGTGAATCACAGAGCGTCCGTGGTATAACCTCATTCTTCTTTCGGTCCTTCCCCAAAATAGTTTTCCAACGCTGTGCGCCTCCCGGGCCCGTTCCATCACTTCTCTGACGGGAGCATCACCATGCCAAAACTTGACGACGATTTTGTCTTTCGACCGCTACCTGCGCTCGAAACCACCATCCACTTCCCCTTCCCAATCCTCAACCCTCTCGGTCCGCTGGCCAATCTGCCAGGCACCTGGGGAGGCAAGGGCTTCAACATGATCTGGCGCCCCAACCACACCCCGGGGCAGGACCGGTTCCTTGAGCTCAACCTCACCAATGAGTCCCTGAAGTTCGACAGCATTAGTGGCGCTATTCCTAACCGCGGCTTTCTGCAGCCCGACATCAACATGTTCGGCATCACCTACCTGCAGCAGATCTCCGACGCTAACCTCAATGCTGGCCTTCACATCGAGCCAGGCATCTGGGCCGTCGTGCCACCCACCACCAACCCCGCCGAGACCGCGACCGTCGTTCGCATGGCCTCCATCCCGCACGGAACCACCGTCCTCGCGCAGGGCTTGGCCACCGGAGTCGCAGGTCCGCCCGTCATCCCCAACATCAACATCCTGCCCTTCATCATCGGAAATCCGGCGGCTGTCTTTCACTTTCCCGAACAGATCCTCGCCAACCCCACTCCCTTCCGCTCGCCCGCCCCGCAGATCGTCGGTATCACCCAGGGCATGGTCGACAACCCCAACTCGGTCCTTCAGGCAGCCATCGTAGGACAGACCATCCTCGCTACGACTACCCTCCAGGTCTCAACCAAGCCCGCCGCGCCGGTCACCGGTGGAGGCACCGCTAACACCGCCTTCCTCGCCGGAGGAGCCAGCGGCCCCAACGCCATCTCCGCCTTCATGAACGCCACCTTCTGGATCGAGCTTGTCCAGGGCACGCCGAACTTCTTCCAGCTTCAGTACTCCCAGCTGGTCATGCTCAACTTCAACGGCCTAAGCTGGCCGCACATCTCCGTCGGCACGCTTAAGAAGGATGTCCCTGTCGTGGTTCCGCCCTGGCTCATCGATCCCGACATGCCGATCGACGAACTGCAGAAGCTGCGTCCGCCACTCCCGATTACCGGCGCTCCGATCAGGGTCGATCCGCCGATCATATTCAAGCCGGTACCGGTCCCCGAGCCGACGCCACCACCGCCGCCGGTCCCACATCCTATCCCGGTCAATCCTCCCGTCCCCACGCCAATCCCGGGCGGGTCTGCGGCAGGAAAAAAAGCGGCCAAGCCTAAGAAGAAGTAGCACGATAAACCCCATCGAGCGAGACCGCACATCCGCGGCCTCGCTCATTTTTTCTTCGTCAACGTCAAAATCCGTGGACAAACTCCTGTCGGCAGCGAGCCAGCAGGCTGCAAAGGAGGCCCCCGCCGATTACCGGCTACAACGGGCCAACTCCGCGCGTACGTTCTATAATCCAAAGTTGCGCGCTGTGAAGCGTCTACGCGTCTCTAAAGAACTTTCTGGAAGGTTATTCATGCCGACTGAAGTAGTTATGCCCCAGATGGGCGAGTCCATCACCGAAGGCACCATCACCAAGTGGCTCAAGAAGCCCGGCGACACTGTCCAGCGTGACGAACCGCTCTTTGAGATATCTACCGACAAGGTGGACGCTGAGATTCCGTCGCCCTCGGCCGGAACCCTGAAGGAGATCAGGATCGCTGAAGGCGCAACGGTGCAGATCAACACCGTCGTCGCCACGATCGAAGAAGGTGGTTCCGGTGCGGGGAATCCTTCGGCAGATACGGCGACCCCGTCCGCTGTCGATGCGCCTGCCGCAACCCAAGGCAATCCAGCAGCCGCTGATGTCGCCGCTGCAGGTACCAAGATTGAATCGGGCGTTGGCACCGAGGTTCTGATGCCGCAGATGGGCGAGTCCATCACCGAGGGCACCATCACCAAGTGGCTCAAGAAGGTTGGCGACACCGTCCAGCGCGACGAGCCCATCTTTGAAATATCCACCGACAAGGTTGATGCCGAGATTCCGTCCCCCGTCGCTGGAACCCTTACCGAGATCAAGGTCGGTGAAGGCCAGACCGTCACGATCAACACGGTTGTAGCCGTTATCGGTGGGGGTGCCGCTAAGGCTGCTCGTGCACCTGCCGCTGCGGCACCTGCTCCCGCAGCCTCTGCGCCTGCAGCCACTCCGGCTCCAGCCGCCGCAGCTGGCGATCACCCACGCTCCTCGCCGCTCGTCCGCAAAATTGCGCGCGAGAACGAGGTCGATCTTACCCAGGTTGCAGGCACAGGATCCGCTGGCCGCATCACCAAGAGTGACATCCTCGGCCACCTCGAGGGTGGGGCGAAGCCAGCCGCCGCTGCACCAGCCGCTCCTGCACCGGTTGCGGCCAAGCCTGCTGCTCCGGCGCCTGCCCAGCCTCAGCCTGGCGAGCTCGTGCCGATGACGAAGATGCGCTCCATCATCGCGCAGCGCATGGTCGAGTCCAAGCGCACTAGCCCGCACGTCCACACGGTCTTCAAGGTGGACATGACGCGCATCGTGAAGCTCCGCGAGAAGGAGAAGTCCAAATACGAGCAGCGCAACGGCGTCAAGCTGACGTACATGCCGTTCATCACTCGTGCCGCCATCGTCGCGCTGCGCAAGCACCCCATCGTCAACGCTTCAATTGAAGGAGAGGCGGTTCGCTACAACAAGAACATCAACATCGGCATCGCCGTCGCGCTGGATTGGGGGCTAATCGTTCCCGTCCTGAAGCAGACCGAGGAGAAGAACTTCCTCGGGATCGCCCGCGGCATCGTCGATGTTGCTGATCGTGCGCGCGGCAAGAAGCTTGCTCCGGACGAAATCTCCGGCGGTACCTTTACGCTGACCAACTCCGGCATCTTCGGTGAGCAGTTTGGCACGCCGATCATCAACCAGCCGCAGAGCGCCATCCTTGGTATCGGTGGACTGAACAAGGAAGCCGAGGTCATCACCGACAAGGAAGGCAACGACTTCATTGCGATCCGTTCGATCCAGCGCTTTGCTCTTGGCTTCGACCACCGCATCGTTGACGGTGCCGACGCTGGGAAGTTTATGTCGGACTTCAAGGCGTACCTCGAGAACTGGAACGAAGACATCGGGTAGTGCTTCGCGGATGACGAAGCGTGTTCGCTGCGAATCATTCACAAAGGCGGCGGTCTCTTTTGAGGCTGCCGCTTTTCCTTTGAGTGTCGTAGTTCGCCTTTCGGTTCCTGGCGCAGCGGTAGACTAGACGCATGACGGCGGATCGCGTGATGGCGTTGGATGTCGGCAAGGTGCGCATCGGCGTCGCGCTCTCGGATCCACTCGGTTATACCGCGCAGCCGCTGCTGACGCTTTGGCGCAAGAGCCGCGGTGAAGACCTGCGCAGTCTGCTGCGGCTGATTCGCAAGCACGAGGTTGTGCGCATCGTCGTAGGGAATCCTCTCCACATGTCGGGTGATTTAAGCCCATGGGCCGCCAAGGTGCAGGAGTTCGCCGAGGATCTGCGCACGCGTTCCGGGCTGCCAGTCGACTTGTGGGACGAGAGGTTGAGCTCTGTCGCCGCGCACGAGATTCTCGACGAGGCGGGACACGACAGGCGCGACCGCAAACACGTCATCGATCAGGTGGCGGCAGTCGTCATTCTGCGCGACTGGATGGAATCGCGGGAACGAGAGCAGCCAGCCTCCGAAGGGTAATGAAAGCTGCGCCAGTCTCCTTTATGCAATGACCTCCGCAACTTATACTTGAAGAGAAGGCCTGCGCATCGTTGTTTATTGCGTTCGGCCATTGAGGAGCGAATGGCCGCACTGATCGAAGCAATCAACGTAAAGCGCAAGACCCTGTTCGAGTTTGAAGACGCCCCGTACTACTGCATGGAAGCCGAGGTGAACTCCCCGACCGCGCGCGGCGGCCAGACCCTTGTGCGTCTGAAGATGCGCAACCTTCTTACGAGCGCGGTATTTGAGAAGACCTTCAAGGCTGGTGAAAAGTTCAAGGAGCCGGACCTCGAGCTGGTTCCCGCGATCTATCTCTACGGCGATGGCGACGGCTATCACTTCCTCGACCAGCAGAGTTACGAGACGCTTACGCTATCCGACGAGATGGTCGGCAGCGGGCTCGACTTTCTCATCGAAGGCCTGTTGATCCAGCTGCATAAGTACAACGGCAACCCGATTGGGCTGCAGCTGCCCATCTTTGTCGAGATGAGCGTCACTCAGACCGAGCCCGGTGTACGCGGCGACTCATCGAGCGGCAGCGTAACCAAGGTTGCGACGTTAGAGACAGGGCTCGAGATACGCGTTCCGCTCTTCATCAAAGAGGGCGAAAAGGTCAAAGTATCGACGGAAACCCGCGACTTTGCTGGAAGGGCCTGAGCCTTTCCGTATCCGAGGACACGTCACAGAAGCGATTTCGCTTGTAGAACCAGTTCCACTGCCTCATCTGGCGTAGCACCGACGGCGCTCAGGTGTCCCATCTTCCGGCCCTTGCGCGGCATGTGCTTCTCGTAGAGATGCAGTCGCACTCCGGGCACCGCCAACGCAGCGTCGAAGTGCGGCTCACGCGGCTTTCCGTCCGCGTCGATCCAGACATCGCCCAGCAGATTGGCAATCGCCGCGGGCTGCACCACATCCACATCGCCCAGCGGAAGATCGCACACGGCGCGAACAAGTTGCTCAAACTGGCTTGTCACGCAGGCACGCTCGCTCGCATGGTAGCTGTTGTGCGGACGGGGAGCCAGCTCATTGACCAGCAGCTTTCCGTCGGTCGTGCAGAACATCTCCACTGCCAGGATTCCTTCCAGCTGGAAGGTGTCAGCGATCTCTTCGGCGAGCTTCCGCGCCTCGGCCTCCATCGCGGAGCTCAGCGGCGCGGGCATTACGCTCCACGCCAGTATCTGATTTTCATGATGATTCCACGCTGCCGGAAAGACCCTCACCTCGCCGTTCGGAGCCCGCGCCACCAGCACCGAGATCTCGCGCTCGAGATTGACAGCCTTCTCCACCACACCCGCCCCTTGCCCCAGAGCCTCCCAGGCCCCGCCAATCTCGGCTTCAGCCTTCGCGCCGGGATTGAATCCAACCTTGCCCTGCCCGCGTCCGTCGTAGCCGCCCGTCGCACTCTTGCAGAAGACCTTGCCGCCCAGCGCCTTCACCGCTTCGCGCAACTGCTCGAGTGTTCGCACCGCACGGTACTCCCCCACCGGGAAGCCATTGCGCTGCAGCCAATCCTTCTGCTCAATCCTGTCCTGAATGATTCCCAGCATCGCCCCGCCGGGCCGCACTGGGGCAAAGCTCGCCGCTGCCTCCATGCTCGCCATCGATATCTGCTCGATCTCCAGCGTCACAACATCGCATCCGCGTGCCAGGTTCGCAGCTTCACGCGAATCGTCCCAACCGGCCTCGATGCATCCATCCACCACAAACCGCGCAGCACACGCAGGGTCAGGATCAAGCACAAGAATCCGATACCCCATCGCGCGCGCTGCCATTGCCGTCATGCGGCCAAGCTGCCCACCGCCGAAGATGCCGATCGTCGCCCCCGGCAGAATGGGCTTCGCTGCAGAAGAAGCAGTGCTCACGCGCCGACCTCATCGCCTACGACCTGCGCCAGCACCTCATCTCTCCGAGCCGCTCGCCACGCGACTAACTTCTCCTGCAATGTCTTATCTGTCGTCGCCAGAATCTCCGCGGCAAGCAAGCCCGCATTCGCCGCGCCAGCCGCGCCAATCGCCAGTGTCCCTACCGGAACACCCTTCGGCATCTGCACAATGCTCAGCAGCGAATCCATCCCCTGCAGGGCCGTCGCGGGAATCGGCACACCCAGCACCGGCACGACCGTCTTCGCCGCAATCATCCCCGGCAGATGCGCCGCGCCGCCAGCGCCTGCGATGATCACGCGCAACCCGCGCTCGATTGCCGTCTCTGCATACTCAAACAGCAGATCCGGTGTCCGGTGCGCCGAAACCACACGCACCTCATGGGCCACGCCGAACTCCGTCAGCATCTTCGCCGCACTCCGCATCACCGCATAGTCATTGCGGCTTCCCATCACAATTCCAACCAACGGCTTGGCGCTCATAGCCCTCGATTATACGTGCAAAATATGTACATTCCTGGCCATGAACGCCGCCGCCTACTGCTTCGCCCAGATGCTCGCATTCAGGCACATCACCACGCCGTCGATGATCGCGTTCAACCCCGCAGTGAATTTGTCCGCATCGGCGATCTGCTTCTTCGTCACCGCATCGGTGATGTTGATCGCCGCGTCGACGACCTCCACCGCGGCCTTCCTCTTCTGCTCACCCGTCGAAGCGCCAAACAAAGCCTCCGTCCCCTGAATCACTCCCGGCAGCATCGCAACACCGCGCAAAAACATCTTCAAGAAATCCATCTTCTCTCTCTTTCTTTCACTTAACGTCTCAGATAAGCGATCGCCAGATGCACCATCGTCAGCAGCCCACCAAACGCCGCAAACACACCCTTAATGCGCTGCACACTTCGCTCATGCCGCTCAACCCGCTCTTCAATCTGAGCGATCCGCCCCGGCTGACCAATCCCCATCAACTGCTCCATCTGACTCTTCAACAGGCCCACATCTCCAACTTCCTCAATCGCAAACGAGCCCTCTCTCTCGAAGGCCTCGACCGCGTCCTCGAGTCGCAAAACCTCACCATCGAGCAGATCCTCCCACTCGAACTAACCGCCGCCGCCCCTCAGCAAACCACCAACCCCATCGAGGTCGTCCCCGTCGTCTCCGCATCCGTCGCCATGGACGACGCTCGCATCCCCCCCTCCGCTGTCATCGAGACGGTCCAGGTCTCCGCCTCCCGCCTCCACGACAACCGCTCCCGCCCTTCCACAAAGCACGCCCACTGGGAGCGCTTCCTCGCCATCCGCGCCGACGCCCAGCAAGCCGCCGCCATGGAGCCCATGCTCACACCCGGAGCCATCGCCGTCCTCGATCGCCACTACAACTCCCTCGCCCCCTACCGCGCCCACCAGCCCACCCTCTACGCCGTCCGTTACGGAGCAGCCCTCCTCCTCCGCTTCGTCGACTTCGACGAGGGCCGTCTCATCCTCCGCCCCTACTCAAGGGAGTTTCCTGTCCAGCTTTTACCACTCGCTAACCACGAATCTCCAGCCGATTACCTCATCGGACGCGTCTGTTTCGTCCTCTCCGAGCTCTGATTGCTACACTTAAAAAATGCTCTCAAGGCTTTACGCGAAGTGGATGTTCTCCTGGGAGACTGCACTTACAACACGCGACACCAATCGAATCGTAAGGCCCCTCGAATGGGGCTTTGACTGGCTGGACTTCAGCCCGCTGGCAAATCTGCCCAGCAATGACGCGGATAATCTTGCGCGAATGATCGCCATCAACGACGTCATCGTCAACCATTCCGACGACTTCTTCGGCTACGAAACCCCCACAGACTTCCGCCTCGAAACCCGCCACCCCCAACTCTTTCCCACAAACGTCCGCCCAGAAACCCTCGCCCAGGACACAGAACTAAAGCGCCAGGCCGCAGAAGGCGAACTCGAAGAAGCAGAATTTCTCCGTTTCACCTCCCCCATCCGCACCCGCTATCCCGAGAACGACATCGTCAACGCCCGCTGGTATCCCGCACCCGAACCAACAGAAAAGCAGAAGGCAAAACAGGGCAACAAGCCAAAACAGGCAATCATAGTAATGCCGCAGTGGAACGCAGATGCATTCAGCCACAACGCGCTCTGCACCTTATTCAATCGCTTCGGAATCTCTGCCCTGCGCCTTTCAAAGCCATACCACGATATCCGGCGACCAGCCGAACTCGAGCGATCCGACTATGCCGTCAGCTCAAACGTAGGCCGCACTATCGAGGCCTGCAGACAGGCTGTTATCGACATTCGCAGTTGCCTGGATTGGCTCGAATCGCAAGGGTACGAGCAGTTCGGCGTGCTGGGAACAAGCCTCGGCAGCTGTTACGCCTTCATTGCCGCTGCCCATGATCCTCGCCTTCAGGTCTGCGCATTCAACCACGCTTCAACCTGGTTTGGCGATGTTGTCTGGACAGGCCAGAGCACGCGGCATATTCGTGAAGCCTTTGAACAGGCATCCCTCACGCAGAACCATGTGCGTCAGATGTTCACAGCGATCAGTCCGATGTCGTACATGCAGCGCTTCGCGGCAAATCCGAAGCGTGTTCTCGTCGTCCATGCGACCTACGATTTAACGTTTTTGCGCGAGTTCTCCCTCGACGTTTTAAAAAACTTCAATCAATACAACGTGGATTACGTCTCGAAAGTACTTCCCTGCGGCCACTACACGACAGGAGAAACACCCTACAAATACATGGACGGCTGGTATCTGGGATCGTTCGTCTACCAGGCTTTCAAGCACTTGGCCGAACAGAAGACCGTTCCCTAGCTCGGCTCCTCAGAATCTGATGAGCTGCTGAAAATCGCCGCGATGCATGGAGCCACGAGTATGGCAATAAAGGCCAGAGCGACAATGGTGTCGTGCACCCGATTTTCGCTTTCTACCATCCTCCAAAAGGCCATCGATTCAATCAGAGTGTGCATGCCGCCTCCACCGGAGTTTGCAAACTGTCCCATCGAAATGGCCCTTTAAGCTAAACCTCGATTCGCTCCTCGCCGTTCTGGTATACAGCTTACTCGCCCTGCATGCTGGAACAGCTCCCTCCCGCCTTTCTTTGCGCGAAAACGGATCGTGGACTTGGAATGCAGGGCATAAAATACTTTTATGTCCATTGATCTGAATGCCAACCTGACATCCGCTGACCCTGACATCGCCGCGCAAATCGAGAACGAAATCATACGCCAGCATGAAGGGCTGGAGATGATTGCGTCAGAGAACTTCGTAAGTCGTGCTGTCCTTGAGGCGGCAGGTACGGTGTTCACAAACAAGTATGCTGAGGGCTATCCCGGCAAGCGTTACTACGGTGGTTGCGAGTTCGCTGATGTGGTGGAGAACATAGCGCGTGACCGTGCCAAGCAGCTCTTCGGGGCGGAGCATGTGAATGTGCAGCCTCACTCTGGTTCGCAGGCGAACGCTGCTGCTTATATGGCGCTTTTGAGCCCTGGAGATTGCGTCCTTGGGCTGGATCTGGCGCATGGGGGACATCTCACGCACGGTCATAAGCTCAATTTCTCAGGCAAACTGTATCGAATTGTGGGCTATCACGTCCGCAAAGACACCGAAACCATTGACTACGACGAGCTTGAGGCCTTGGCGGTCCGCGAGAAGCCGAAGATGATCATCGGCGGCGGCAGCGCTTATCCGCGGCAGTTCGACTTTGCCCGGATGCGCGAGATTGCCGATAAGGTTGGTGCTTATCTCGTTGTCGATATGGCGCATTTTGCAGGCCTGGTCGCGGGTGGAGCGCATCCTTCGCCTGTTCCGCATGCTCATGTGGTGACAACGACGACGCACAAAACCCTGCGTGGACCGCGTAGTGGGTTGATTCTGTGTAAGCAGGAGTTCGCTGCTGCTGTCGATCGTAGCGTGTTTCCGGGGCAGCAGGGCGGTCCTCTGATGCACATTGTGGCGGCAAAAGCGGTGGCCTTCAAGGAGGCGCTTGATCCACAATTTGCTGGTTATGCGCGCCAAGTGGTGGCCAATGCGAAGGTTCTTGCGGAGTCGCTGGCTGCTGAGGGTTACCGCATCATCTCCGGCGGAACAGATACACACCTAATGCTGGTCGATGTCTTCCAGAAGGGCATTCTGGGCTCAGAGGCAGAGCACGCGCTGGGCGAGGCTGGGATTACGGTCAACAAGAATGCGATTCCGTACGACACGAATCCGCCGATGAAGCCTAGCGGAATCCGGATTGGAACGCCGGCTCTGACGACGCGCGGGATGAAGGAGGCGGAGATGCGCGTGATCGCAGGCTGGATCGCACAGGCGCTGGATCGTCGCGGCGATCCGGCCGCGTTAAGGAAGATTCGCGGCGAGGTGCGTGATCTGGCCGAGCGTTTCCCGCTGTACGGATGGCTACGTGAAGCTTCGCCGGTGATCTAGCCGGCAACGATCTGCTTTCAAATCCTCGAATAACCAAACTATGGGCCAGGCTGCGTCTGCCGCGTCACTTTTTTTGACGTGATGTATGGCCACGCTGGTCTATAGTCTGGTGGTGTTCTTTTGCTGGCCTTAGGAGCGCCTGAAGTTCAGAGCGACGATCGAGGAATTCAATGGCGCTAGCCGTGTTGTCGTGGATCATGGCGATCCCCCTGCTCGGATTTATCACCGGGTTGCGTATGATGACGCCGATGGCAGTGCTGTGCTGGTTTGCGTGGCTTGGGTACCTGCCAGTAGATGGGACGTGGGCTTTCTGGGTTGGAAAACTTCCGACGGCACTGATCTTTACCTTGTTGGCGGCGCTCGAATTCTTTATGGACAAGCGGTCGAAGCCTTCCAGCCGAGTCGCTCCCTGGTCACTCGCTGCGAAACTGATCATCGCCGGATTACTTGGCGCCATTGCGGCGGCGGCACTCAACGGGGCCGGGTTTGAGGGTGTGTTTCTAACCGTCGCTTGTGCGTTGGCCGGTGCTTCCTGCACTCACCTGTTGCGCCGCGAAGCTGTCCAGTGGACTGGAACCAGAAACTGGCATATTGCCGTAGTCGAGGATGTGTTTGCCATAGGGTGCGCGATCCTGGCAATGGGAATCATTACGGGATAATCGTCCTCGTACTCAGCTTGCCTCCGAGAGGGCAAAAAAATACGAAAGGAAATACTCCATTGCTGTCTTTTTAAGACGAACAGACTATGTCGTTCCACCGCTGTAGGTCACGCTGAGTGTCAAGTTGAGCGGGGCGGCAGAGCTTGTACTGACTCCGATGCCGTACCAACCTGTCTTTGAGGGCCTGTTGCCGGGAACTGGAGTCGTTTGATCCAGAAGCGCAGTCTGAAGGTTGACCTGTTTAGAGAAGGAGACAGGAGTGTCTTTCTGTACATAGATGCGGGCGATGGTCTGCCATCCGCCAAAGGTAGCAGGTGCGATATCGAGATCGGGTGCGCCGAAGAATACCTGGGTAGTGCGCCGTGGCTGGTGCGCGAGTGGCTTGTCCGCCCCCACTCGTGAGAAGCAGAGATAACTTTGGCCGCCGGCGTACGCATTGGATGGGATGGTGAAGGTTGCGTTGCCCTTACCGTCTGTCCAGATGTCATCATGACGGCCCGTGTAGTCGTGGAGTTGCACGTTTGCTCCGAAGCTGGTGGCGCAGGTGATCTGGCGGCGGTTATAGGTATCGAAGTTCAAGGCCGTCAGCAGGCCGGGGCTGTTGCCGACTGCGCCGCCATTGCCGTCGCGTTCGATGACGATCACGGAGTTATCGACCCAGCGTGTAGTTTGATTGCCGTAGGCGAAGGTTCGATTGATGTAGACGAGGTTGTCGATCAGCGGCTTGAGGCCGTAGGCGCCGGGCCAGACGGCGTCGGAGAAGTAGTCCTTGCCGTAGACGAGGACCTGCTTGCAGCTGATGGTGAGGAGATAGGCATAGCCCAGCAGCTTCGAGGTGATCACCTGTTGCCCCGGGCTGGTGTCAGTATCTGGATTGTCGACGAAACCGTAGGCCAGGCCGCTGTTCCATTGCGAGTAACCGGCCCCGTCGAGCGCACGCGCGTTGAGGTTGTTGCATGCGGTCTGGATGGCGAAGTGAATGTTGAAGTCTTCGACTCCGCTGCGGCTGCTAATCGGTGAAGAGGTCGCCCACCAGTTGAGGTTTGCGGGGTTGCCGTCAAAGTATTCGGAGTAGAAAGTCTTGTTGGCCATCGCTCCTTGATGCATGAACTCGGAGACAAAGGGTGTCCAGAGGCCCTTGACGTCGTCGATCCTTGCGCCGTCCGCGCCGGTAGTGCGGAAGATCCAGTTACCGTAGTCGAGCGCGTCGTTGATGGTGTAACGGGCCGGGTTGCAGTGCTGGTAGACCTTCTCGTCTCCGAAGGCGAAGTCGGCGGATGGAACCGGGACGTTATCCTGCGGCTGTGTGCCGCCTCCCGTGGATTTGCGAAAGCAGCTGGGCTGCATGGCGCCGCGGCCGTTCAGCGTTTTGCCGTCGGCTCCGAGGTAGGCATAGTGGGCATTTTTACCGCCGATGAGCTGGTGAAGGACAAGGTCAAGATCGACGGCGAGGCCGTGCTGGTGCGCAACTGCCACCAGCCTGCGTAGTGACTCTGCCGTGCCGTAACGCGTAGGGATACTGCCTTGCTGGTTTTTGGTGCCGAGATCGCGTGGATCGTAGACGCCATAGCCGTCACAGCCAGCGCCCGCTCCACCCTGGGCTTTGCTCGCAGGCGGAAGTTGGATGCGATCGAAGCCTACGCTGGCGAGATTTGTGATCTCGTCGGTCAGCATGTCCCATAGCCAGGGTTTACCTCGGTTGGTGCTGGGCGCGGGTACCGTGATTCGCTGGCCGGGTCCACCGGCGAATCGTCCCCACCCGATCAGGCTTACAGACATCGCTAGCCTCCTTAACGCGCTGTGGCCCGGTATGACCGTAGAACTTAACACCGATCTTCACCGATGACACCGATTTATAAGGACCGATAAAACCAACGACAAAAGATTCCCGTTAAGATACTGCCCTTTTAAATCTGTTTTTATCGGTGTGATCGGTGAAGATCGGTGTTAGGCCTTCGGTTTCAGGCCACGGGTTCGGGATCAACAGAGCGGAGCCAGGACTCCATAACATCGTGATCGACGAGGCCGGCCTGTTGCCTGACGAGTCGGCCGTGATGGAAGACGGCGAAGTTGGGGATACCGCGAACGTTGTAACGGGCTGAGAGTTGGTGGTTCTGCTCGGTGTCCACCTTGAGTACGACAGCTTGGCCAGCCATATCGGCAGCGGTACGGGCGACCTCGGGTGCGGCCATGCGACAGGGACCGCACCATTCGGCCCAGAAGTCGACCAGGACCGGGACGGTTGCGGATTGGGTGATCTCGTCGAAGAGCTGGGTGTCGACGGGAAGGGGTTCGTCGATGGCGGGGAGGGGGTTCTTGCACTCGCCGCAGCGGCCGGTATCGGCCAGATGCTTTGCGGCGACGCGGTTTTTGCGGCCACAGTGTTTGCAGGTGCGGATCACGGGCATGGGCAAGCTCCGGTCTTCCCGATTACTTTAGCAGTTTTGTGCGGCGGCTTTGTGGGTGCGGCGATCAGGCTCGGCGGCGGTAACGGATGGCAAACTCGTAGCCGGGATTGGGAGGGAAGAGCTTGGCGACGAGGCGGAGGCGTTCGGCAAGGGGCTGTGGGGCGAGAAGCGGGTATTCGCGTTCGCGCAGCTCGGAGTAGTCGAAGTCGACGGAGAGGGACAACTGGTAGATGGCCACGGCGTCGGAGAAGGCAGCCTCAAGGAAGCTGCTCTTGGCTTTCTCGTCGACCTGGGGAGATTTGCCTGCGGTGGCGCTGCCATTGAGGGCCTGGGCTCGGCTCTCCCATGCGTCCTGGCTGGTCTCGCCGCGAACATCCGCAAGAACTTGGTTCCAGACGAGTTGATCGAAGGCCTCGGGCACTCCTGCGACATCGACGAAGGCATGGCCTACGTTGATGAAGAACTCGAAGGCAAGGGCGAATCGGTCGCCAAGCAGGCGGGTCGAGATGAAGACGCCCTCGGTGTCGGTCAGGGTAACGTTGCGATGGCAGATGGCCTGATCGCCCAGTTCGGGCGTGTAGGAGGGCGCGACCAGGGTGGTTTCGCTGGTGCGGCTCTCGCTGATGGCGAGCGGGACGAAGTAGTAGGTCTTGCGAGAGAGCGCGGCCGCGATGGCGTTCGGGACGGCCTGGACCATCCGCTGGAGGTCGTGATCGTCAATGCTGGTCTCGCCAAAGGATGCGTAGTTGACGCCGTTAGGTGCTTTACGCACAGCAGTTTCGAGGGCAACCTGGGTTGCCTGGACCAGTCCGTTTTGAACGCCTTCAGCCATAAAGCAGTATTCTACTGGTATGGCGCATGCAACGCAGGGCGGAGTGTCGACCACTCCACGTACGTTTGGAGAAGGCTACCTGTTTGGAGTGCCGCTGGGCGACCTCGGATGGTTCGCAAGCCTGCTGATGGGAACGGCCGCGGGGTTTGCGGCGTTCTTCGCGGCGACGTTTTGCGGAATCATCACGATCCTGACCTACAACCTGGCCACGCATCACGCAGTGGACCTGACGATCAGCTACCGGTGGGTCGGGCTCACGGTCGGGCTGGTGGTACTGGTGGCGGCACAGGGGTATCTGGCAACGCTATGGTTCCGGCGGCATCTACGCCGAGGCTAGTCGCTGGACTGGTCTGAAGCAAGGCCTATCGCTGTTAGTCGATTCTCGTCCTCAAGCCGATTTGCTGTGTGCCCGGACGTACTCTCTAAGAGCAGCATTGATGCGGCTTTGGTAACGTTTGCCCGTACTCTTGAAGAAGGTGAGGACATCGGCATCGAGACGCAGGGTGACCTGCTGCTTGTTTTCTGATGGAACAAGTAAACCGGGTCGTGTCCAGTGCACAGCTCCCGTCTGCCGCGGGATATCGCTGTAGTCGATGTCAGCATCTGGCATTACGGCGACGCGCTTTAACCGCTTGCGCTGTTGCGCGGTCAGTGGCGCCGGATGGTTCGGGTCAAGTTTGAACTTCACGGTATTGTGCACGCTCATGGGCATCTGCCTTTCTTGCTGAAATCAATCGGATGACATTGCTGTCTTTGCCGCGAACGGTATAGACGACGGCGAGTAAAGCGGGTTCAACCAGTCCTACAGTCTTCCAGCGATCTTCCCCATAGTTTTCCCGGTCATCGAAGGTCTCGATCCGTTGCGGGTCCAGGAAGACTCGGGCGGCATCCTCGAAGCTGACGCTATGCTTTCGCAGATTCGCATCGGCTTTGTTGGTATCCCACTCAAACTCCATAACTAATTATACTACATTTGTAGTTACATTATTTGTTTGGCCACAACGCTTTAGTTTAGAAGGTTCAGCGAAACCATTCAGCGCTGCTTACCGTCTTTATGTTGTTCTGCTATTCTTCCCGCACACCTACATATTTCCCGGAGGACCATCACGTATGTCATTCGCCCGCACGTTTGCGCGCTGGAGCTGTTGTACGGCTACCATCGCAAGTCTCGTTATTCCGTCAGTTGCTGCCGATAAAAAGAAGGAGCCGGTCGCTGCTGTAGCCGAGACGCCTTCCTACTATGGTGCTCAGCCAGCGCAGGAGAACATCGACCTGGCGATGTACCAGCGGATTCGCGACGAGGGTTTCAAGCACTCGCATGTGATGCAGTTTGCTGGTGCGCTGGCGGATGGGATCGGGCCGCGTCTCACGGGTTCGCCGAACATGGCGAAGGCGAACGCATGGACGAGAGACACGCTGACCAAGATCGGCCTCGAGAATGCGCACCTGGAGGATTGGGGCGAGTTCGGCATGGGCTGGCAGCAGATCAACACATGGATCCGGATGGTGACGCCGGATACGGCTCCACTGATGGCGCAGGCTGCACCGTGGTCTCCGGCCACCAGCGGCCCGGTATCGGGCGACGCGGTGTACCTGGACATTCAGGATGTCAAAGAGCTCGATAAGTACAAGGGCAAGCTGAAGGGCAAGATCGTTCTGTTTGGTGCGATGCGTACAACGCCCGACCTGACCGAGCCGCTGTTCCATCGGTATACGACAGAAGAGCTGGCGGAGATGGAGACATACCCGACGGGTACGGGACGCGCGGGTGCTCCGAACGTTCAGCAGTTGCTGGCTGATCGTGCGCGCCAGACTGCGGTTCGCACGGCGGCGCTGAAGATGATGACTGAAGAGGGCGTGGCTACGATCATTACGCCTTCGCGCGATGGCCGCAATGGCGGCGGCACGGGAATCATCTTCGACGACAACGGAGCCAACCTCGTGCGTGGCGCGCAGGTAAAGGAGACGGCGGTCACGATTCCGAATGCTGTGATGATGGTCGAGCACTACAACCGCCTCGCGCGTCTGTTGCAGAACCACGTGCCAGTGACGCTTGAGGTGAACATCGAGACGAAGTTCACGGGCGATCACGAGCATGGCTTCGATACGGTCGCCGAGATTCCCGGCACCGACCCCAAGCTGAAGGATCAGGTCGTGATGGTCGGCGGACACCTCGATAGCTGGATCTCCGGCACGGGCGCGACCGACAACGGCGCGGGCTCCGTGGTGGCGATGGAGGCTGTGCGCATCCTGAAGGCGCTGGGCGTGAAGCCGAAGCGCACGATCCGGATCGCGTTGTGGTCGGGCGAGGAGCAGGGTCTGTACGGCTCGCAGGGCTACGTGAAGCAGCACTTCGGCACGTTTGCGGAGCCGGAGCATCCGGAGCCAGCCAGCGTTCCCGGCTTCATGCGCCAGCGCGGCAAGCTGACTCCGACCAAGGAGTGGGAGAACCTCGATGCCTACTTCAACCTCGACAACGGCACGGGCATGGTCCGCGGCGTCTACACGCAGGAGAACACGGCGATCGCTCCGATCTTCCGTCAGTGGATTGCGCCGTTGAAGGACCTGGGAGTATCGACGATCTCGCTCCGCAACACAGGCGGGACGGATCACCTATCGTACGACGCAGTTGGCCTGCCGGGCTTCCAGTTCATCCAGGACCCGATGGACTACGAGACCCGCACGCATCACTCGAACATGGACACGTACGACCGGCTGCATCCGCTTGACCTCGAGCAGGCTGCGGTTGTCGAGGCAATCTTCCTCTACAACACCAGCGAGCGCGAGGTGATGTTGCCACGCAAGCCGTTCCCGCATCCTGAGAACGAGAAGGACATGACGGCTCCGATTCCGGGTATCTATCCGGGAGCGGTGGCAAAACCGGAGAGCAAGTAGGCTTAACCTGATTGCACCGATTGAAGCATAAACACTAAGGCCCCGGTGAGTAGCCGGGGCTTTTCTGGTTGGTGGACATCTGCGTGGGAGTGAGTCCTTTGAATCCCCGGCGTCTTCGGAAACCGATTATTGTGGAAGAGCGAAGGCGACGTAGACACCGCCTATAGGGCCTCTCGGATTCATCGTGCTGCCGCCAGTTGCGATGACAACATACTGACGCCCGTTGACCTCGTAGGTAGCCGGCGTCGCGTTGCCGGCGAAGGGAAGGGTAGTCTCCCACAGCAGCTTGCCCGTGGTCTTGTCGAAGGCTCGAAACTTCTTGTCGAAGTTGGTGGCGCCGATGAACAGCAGCCCTCCTGCTGTGACGATGGGGCCGCCATAGTTTTCGCTGCCCGTGTCGGGCATTCCTTTTGCGACCAGCTCCGGATATTGGCCAAGCGGGATTTGCCACAGATATTTGCCAGTGTTGAGGTCGAGCGCATTCAGCGTTCCCCACGGTGTTGCAACGGCCGGGTAGCCGTCGGGGTCCAGAAACCTGCGGTAGCCCGTCATGGAGTATTGCGCCGCGAGTGGATCCGCGGAGGCGGCAGTCTGTGCCTCAACTTTGAGCGGGCGGAGAAAGCGCATCAGATGATCGAGATCACGCTCAGATAGCTTCGTAAAGGCAGGCATGCGCCCCTTACCCGTGTGGATCAGAGCAAGGATCTGTTCGTCGCTGTAGCGGTCTACCACGCCGATCAACGCGGGGAATGAGGGTGCGATGCCTTCGCGCGTATCGCCATGGCAGATGGCGCAGTTAGTCGCGTAGACATGCGCTCCGGCAGTGCGCGCAGGATCGCTTTCAAGCGGCGCTGCGGCAGCCCGTTCCTCACTGGCGTTGATGGGAACGAGGTCCTTCTCGGTCTGAAGGTACTCGAGCAGCGCCGTGAGCTTCGTACCCTGAAGGTTGGGCGAGGCGGGCATACGTCCGCGACCATCATGGATGACGGCGGTGATCTGCTCGGTCGTGAGCTTATGCGTGATGTTCAGCAGCGATGGAAACTCAGTCGTACCGGCGCGATGTTCGCCGTGGCAGATGCTGCACTGGCTCAGGTAGGTCGCGCGGCCGGGTGAGTCTCCGCTGTGAACGGCGAGCGCTCCGATGGACGCGTAGTTGTTCGCGTTGACGTACAGAATATGCGTCGTAGGGTCGAGTGCAGGGCCGCCCCACTCTGCGCCACCTTCAAAGCTGGGCGAGACGAGCGTGTCTTTGCCGACGCTGAGCGGAACGAACTGGCCGTCATTGCGCATCTCACGAAATCGTTTGACCGCCCACGCATGCGCTTCCGGCGTTCTGGTCGTCAGGGTGTCTTCGGTGACGGTTTGCCGCGCGAATGGCTCGGGCTTCAGAGGATGAGACTGATGAGTCGCTGCAACCTCGCCCGGTGTTGTACTTGGTGGGTAAGCTCGATCTTCAATAGGAAAGAGTGATTCGCCGGTGACGCGATGGAAGACGTAGAGGGCCCCCTGCTTGGTGGTCTGTGCCACAGCGGGAATGTCTTTTCCGCCGCGGTTGACAGAGACGAGGATGGGAGCAGCAGGAAAATCTCTGTCCCATATATCGTGATGCACGCCCTGGAAGTGCCATAGCCTCTTCCCGGTCGCGGCGTCCAGTGCGATCAGCGAATCGGCGAAGAGGTCGTCACCAACCCGGGATGCGCCGTAGAAATCGGGCGCAGCAGACCCTGTAGGAACGAAGACGATGCCGCGCTGCTGATCGACTGCCATTCCGGCCCAGTTATTAGCCGCTCCGCTGGTCTTCCATGCGTCCTTTGGCCAGGTGTCGTAGCCAAACTCGCCGGGATGCGGAATGGTATGGAACGACCAGCGAAGCGCGCCGGTGCGAACGTCGTAGGCGCGGATATCGCCGGGCGGCGCGGGGAGAGTTTCAGGGTTGCGCCCTCCAACGATCAGCAGATCTTTATAGAGCACTCCGGGGCTGGTGAGAGCGACCGACTGAACAGCGGCATCGCGGCCCAGATCCTTGCGCAGATCGATTCTTCCATCCTTGCCAAAGCTGGAGACGACTTTGCCGGTCGCCGGATCAAGAGCATAGACAAAGTTCATGACTCCAGCGAGCAGCCGTCTCTCCTTGCCGTCGGTCCAATACGTCAGCCCACGATCAGGTCCGGTACCGTTGATTCCGGAGGCAAACTTCCAGAGCAGCTTTCCACTTGCCGCATCGAGGGCGATGATCTCCTGCCGAGGAGTAATGCCATAGAGAACTCCATCGACGATGAGTGGCGTCGTCTCGAGTCCGCCTGCTTCCCCGGTGTCGAACCTCCACGCCACCTCGAGCTTCGCCACGTTGGAACGGTTGATCTGCTTGAGATTCGAATAGTGCGAGTTGCCGGCGGTTCCGCCGATCATGGGCCAGTTGGCGGCAGCGCGTTCCGTATCCTGCCCCAATAAGTGAGCGGAGCAGGCCAAAGCACAGAGCCCCACAGATACTGCAAATACGAAACGCTTCATCCTTAAATATCCTGTTAGCCGCCAAACGGAACGTTAATGCACACCCATGAGTGTATTTGGACCGGCCGGTTCGCGTGCAAATCTGGACGTTCAGCGATTTGTCAGCAGATAGTTGCCGCCGCTGGATGCCACGACATGGAATTGCCTGTTCAGGAGTTCTTCGAGATGCGGCATATCGGAGCCGTAGACCAGGAGGTAGGTTCGTTGAGCGCCGAACCATAGCGCCTTTAACTCCGCGTCATCGATAAAGACCCTCGCCGCGTTGGGAGCGTAAGAGCCGTATTCAAGATTGTTGCTCCTCCCGTTCCACAGTAGCGCCGTCCTGTTGGTGTAGAAGAAGACCGAGGAGAAGGCGTAATAGGCATCGCCTTCAATCAGCGTACCGGGCTCGGATCGCGTAAGCGCATCGGCCAACTGCTTTGAACTGAGGTAAGGATCGAAGGTGATCAGCGCCTGTCGTGCAGCTTGTATGAAGACGACCATCATCACGGCAAGTACCGCGACAGTTGTTGCAGTTTTGCGTGCGCGGGCCAGTCCGATCACTCCAATCAGCAGGCCGCATCCTGCCAGAGCAAGGGGCACCCGAAGATACGCAAAGGCCCGCAGTGTGAGATCGCTCATATGCCCAAGCGAGAGCGTGTAGAGGTCAGGATTTTGCGTGAGAGCCGAGGAGATGTCTCCGGGCGTCGGGCACTTCGCGTTCGAAGCAAGAAGAAATACGATCGCGCCCAGACAGAGACCAAGGATGGTGGCGAGCACGATGTTCGCAGCGCGGGGATAGTTCTCGCGCGAAGCAAGATCGCTTGCCAGCAGCATTGCAAGCGCAGGATAGATCGGAAGCGAGTAGTACTCCTGCGTCGTCGAGAGACTAAAAAACACCAAAACAAACGTGATCCATATCAACGCGAGCAAACGCACCTTCCCCGCGCGGCTGATGGGACGGTAGCTCTGCCTGAACGCGGTGATCAGCGTCGCGCTCCAGGGGAAGAGCCACACGAAATGCAGCAGCCAGAACCAGAGCCGGGGAACCGTGTTGTAGTCGCGCGGATACCGCATGTTCAGGAAGCGGAAGAGATGCTCGTTGAGAAAGTAGAACCAGAAGAAGCCGTGGTACTGGCCGGGTCCGCTATGCATCGTCCAATCGAAGTACGGCGGATTGCGAAGCGTCGCGAGAATATGCCACGGCGCGGCAATCAGAAACACCGGCAGGATTCCCGAGATCGGCCGGAGACGGCTCCAGATCGTCTTCAAGGAAGCCTCGCGGCTGATCGCGAAATAGATGACTCCAATCACAACCGGAAAGACAGCCGCGATCAATCCCTTGAGCAGTAGTCCGCACGCGAGGCTGCCGTAGAGCAGGAAGAACCACAGTGTCTGTCTCGTCTCCGAATCATCCATCAAACGCAGCATGGACCACAGCGCAACGGTGATGGTCAATGTAAGCGCTGCATCGGGAATCAGGATTCGAGTAAAAAGGAACATTCCGATGCAGGTCGCGAGAATCGTTCCCGCATAGACGCCGGCGCGTCTGCCGAAAGCCCACATGGCAAAGCGAGCCGTGACCCAGCACAGAGCAATATTGATCAACGCAAGCGGAAGTCGCGCCGCCCAGTCATGGACGCCGAAGACGCGATACGACACCGCCATGATCCAGTAGATAAGCGGTGATTTTTCGAGATAAGCGATCCCATCCAGCCGGGCTGTTACCCAGTCGCCGCTTTCGAGCATGTTGCGAGCAATCTGCGCCTGAACCGCATCGACATCGTCCATCAGGCGAGGTGGGCTGACAACCAGCGGCAGAAAGATAGCGCACGAGACCAGCAGAACGAGGAGGTCTACACGGAAACGGTCGAGAAATCCTCGAGGGCCTGAATGTCCTGTCCGCATTGGATCTTCCATTGTTTGATCCAGAGAAACAGCATCAACATGCCCCATAGGTGATACCCATAATTCGCCTTTCGCTCCATGTGCAGTTTTATCAGGGAATCGAGATGCGGCCAGTAAACAAGTCCGGATTCTTCCACCGTCTTTTTGTTCAGTGTATCGAGCAGCAGCGGTTTTAGATGGCCGCGCAGCCAGTCATGCACTGGGATATCCAATCCCTGCTTCTTCTTTGCAAGGATGCTCTGGGGCAGCTTGTCCTTCATCAGCCTGCGCAGCAGCAGCTTCAGCGTGCGACCCTGGATGCAGTACTTCGCTGGAAGCGTAGCGGCAAACTCGACGATGCGATGATCCAGAAACGCCGGACGCACCTCAAGTGAGTGCGCCATGCTCATTCTGTCGACCTTCACAAGAAGATTATCCGGCAGATAATACGCCTGATCGAAGGCCATGAAGCGCCTGAGGTCCCCGCGCGCCGGTATGGTCGCCAGCAGTTTGAGCATATGGGCGCTGTTGTGCGAGACCATCAACTGGCTGCGCTGCTCCTGCGAAAAGGTGCCATTCCAGAAGATGTGGGAGCTTCGTTCATCCATGAGCGTTCCGTGCAGGAAGCGCTGTAATTTGTAATCGAGGCCAATCTTTTTATTAGAAGCCCGCAGACGATTCGCCGAACGCAGAGACAAGCGCCTGAGGCTTCGCGGAACCATACGAGCGCGCCGCGCATACTTGTCGGCGAGATAGGTGATGTACCCGCCAAAGAGCTCGTCGGCGCCTTCACCGCTCAGCGCCACCGTGACCTGTTTGGCGGACATCCGCGACAGATGCCACACCGGAACGGCGCCGGCATCGGCGTTTGGTTCATCGGAGTAGTAGGCCAGCTCGGTGATCGAGTCCGGCGTAACAGTCGAAGGGCCAAGATCCAGCTCGTGGTGCTCCGTCGAGTAACGCGCCGCCATCTCGCGGAGGTACGGAGCCTCATCGAACTCGCGTCCGTCGAACGTGATGGAGAAGGTCTTGAGCGGCGTGCTGGTGTGCTGACTCGCGTAGTGCAGAACGGTAGAAGAATCAATCCCGCCGCTGAGCCATATCCCGACTGGAACGTCAGCAGCAAGATGCTCTTTGACCGACTCAGTCAGCAGGTGGTCGAGGCGTTCCGTAGCTTCTCGTAACGAGCTTGGCGTCACGGCATCCGCACGGTCAGCCTGCCAGTAGCGGTGCGAGGAGATATCTCCGTCGTGCCACGTCAGAAAGCATCCCGGCATCAGCTTGACGATGCCCTCCGCCAGCGTGTGATGCCCGGCGACGTAATTCAACCCCAGGTAGGTATCCAGAGCGTGCAGATCGATGCTACGGTCCACCTCCGGGTGGCAGAAGATCGCCTTCAGCTCCGATCCAAAGTAAAGATCGCGGCCGCGTCGAGCATAATAAAGGGGTTTGATCCCCATGCGGTCGCGGGCCAGCACCAGGCGCTGCCGGGACTCGCACCAGACGGCGAAGGCGAACATCCCGCGGAGCTTCTCAATACAGGCCGTATCCCACTGGATGAAGGCCCGAAGGACGACTTCCGTATCGCACGAGGTCTTGAACTGGTGGCCGTACCGGATAAGTTCTTTCCGCAGTTCGGCGTGGTTGTATATCTCGCCGTTGAAGACAAGCGTATAGTCATCATCATCCGAACGCATCGGTTGGGCCCCGGCCTCTTTATCAATGACTTTGAGGCGAGTCGCTCCAAGGGAGACAGTTGCGGTTTGATGAACACCCTGCTGGTCTGGGCCACGATGAATGATCGAAGCGACCGCTTGGTGGATTCGCTCCGGCAGAAAATCGTGGGCAATATGGGTAAACCCCGCAATTCCACACATTTTTAGCGACCCTCTCGTAATCTCAACAAAAATTACCGAAACTTTTCTTAACCCTTAGGGTCTACAGCCGGCTTTCAGGTGTAAGTAGAGAAGATATCTCGATTGAGAGCAGATTGGGGATTTTTTTTTGATCGGTTGCCCGTAGTCCCTGCTTTCTTTACGGTAAACTTTCCGAAAAAGTGGGCTAATTCAGGCAGCACAAGGGGTTAGCCGCCATCGCCCGGTCCGCTGCGATCGGAAAGTCTAGCGCCACGCGCTCAGGAGACGGCCGGACGAACCCAGAACTTTGAGGTTGTCGGCCCGGTGGATAAAGTAGCGGGCGTTAATCTCAGGGGTCCCCAGATCCTCGATGCTGTGGAAGGCCACGCCGTTCGAAGACAGCTCGGTGGCGATCTCGTCGGGGGTGAAGAAGAGCTGGAAGGGCTCTCCAGCCAGCTGAACCCGCGAGGCGAGGGAGTCGTGAGCCAACTGTTCGAAGAATGGCAGGGCGGAGCGGGGCTGGCCGTAATCAAACACCACACCGGTGCCCGAGGGCTGCGCGGCGATGAAGTTGAGCGTCGAGCGAAACGCCGCGTGAGTGAGATAGGGGACGACGCCAAGCCACGCGAAAAAGGTCGGAAGTTCTCGATTGAAACCAGCAAGTTCGAGCCCTTCGGCCAACGAGTGGTGTTCGAAATCCACCGGCGCATACGTGAGAGTGCGCGGCGTGGAAATCCCGCTGGCCTGGAGCAGCTCGCGCTTCCACTCTTGGGTTGCGGGGTGATCGACCTCGAAGACGCGGAGGTTTGGGTGCGGGTTACGATGGGCGAACGTGTCGAGACCAGCTCCCAGGAGAACGTACTGGGTCACTCCGTTGGCTACGGCATAGGCTAGCTTGTCTTCGGCATATCGGCTGCGCACCACAAGGAAAGCGCGGAGAGCAACCGAGAAAGGCTTATGAAGTTTGGTGGCGGTACGGTGGACCTCGGGAAGATATTCACTACCGAGGATAGGAACGGCGATCGGATCGTCGAGGACGAGAGGCTGCGCGTCATACAGCTGATGGGCAGCACGGCGCATAGCGACTCGGAGTGCGGTACGGGAGGGGCAGGCGGGTTCCATGGATCAGACTAAAAGCGACGACCGCGGATCTCGCGGATACAAACGTATAAGGACGAAAATACGAATAAAGACAAAAAACATGAATAAGTCCCGAACCAAGGTTGAAAGGGCGCGGCTTCAGCCACGCCGCAAATGGCGCCGAAGCCGGGCTTTAGCCCCTGAGGGAATTCTTCTCTTGTCAAGAATTCTCAGGTTTTCAGACTTGTTCAGAGCTTCCATAAGACGGTCTGGATATCTCGCTGATCCAGAGTTATTTGTGCGCGTAGAACCTGTTTTTATCCGTGTTTCTCCGCGTAATCCGCGGTCGCATCTTCCGGTTCCTTCGTTGCTTGGCCGTTCATCCACGTCAGGGCTTGGATCAGATACTGCTTCATCTCCTTACGGGAGACGATAGCGTCGAGGAAGCCGTGTTCGAGGAGGAACTCGGAGCGCTGGAAGCCTTCGGGAAGCTTCTGACGAATAGTCTGCTCGATGACGCGAGGACCGGCGAAGCCGATCAGCGCCTCCGGTTCGGCGATATTCAGGTCCCCCAGCATCGCAAAGCTGGCAGTAACTCCACCGGTAGTGGGATCGGTCATGACGGAGATATAGGGGATCTTCTGATCGTCGAGACGAGAGAGGCCGTTGGAGATCTTCGCCAGTTGCATCAGCGAGGCGATGCCCTCCATCATGCGCGCTCCACCGGAGGCCGAGATGATGATGAGCGGGTGCCGCGTAGCGAGCGAACGATCCACAGCGCGGGTGATGGTCTCGCCTACGACGGAGCCCATACTGCCGCCGATGAAGCTGTACTCCATCACACTGAGAACAATCGGATGCGGGCCGAGCTGCCCGATGGCGTTGATGATTGCATCGTTGAGGCCGGTCTTCTTCTGGGCTTCAGCCAGGCGCTTTTTATAAGGCTTCAAGTCCGTGAAGTGAAGCGGATCAGTCGAGCGCAGTTCAAGATCAACAAGCTCATATCCGGGCTCAAGGAGATTTTCGATGCGGGCGCGGGCGTCGATGCGGAAGTGGTGGCCGCACTTGGGGCAGACTCGAAGATTGGCTTCGAGATCCGCTTTGAAGATGACCTGCCGGCAGCTTGGGCAGCGGACCCAGAGGCCTTCAGTGCGGACCGTCTTCTCGGCGTCGTTGACGATCTCGTTGTCTTCGCGTTTGAACCAGCTCATGCTTGGATGCCTTCCGGAAACGTGCCTCGACCATTGTACTGAAATGAGTTGTGCGGTGCGCACGCAGCATCGACTGCCCGTATCTCTTTGCCATCGCTTGAGATGTTGACGCCATCGCCGCCTGACAGCGCGTAGCCGCGGATTGGCATCTAATCCCGCATGATTGCTACGGTCAAAATCGACGACGATCCTTTTGCGCTTTTTGTGAAGAAATTCCGGTCTGTCTGCGACATGCACAGCGTACGGTTCGGGTCGCAGGAAAGCTTTACAGCATTTATGCAGCAGATCGCAGAAGACAGAAAATTCGCGATGGACTTTTGGGCGCTTGCTGGAAGGTTCAGCAGCCGCGAAGGCGGTCCACTCTTCGACGACCAGATGCTGCACGTCATCGTTCACGAGATCGCCGGTTGCGAAGCGGCAGCCGTCGATGGCACCTTAAGACAACCGATCGAGCTGCTTGCAAGAATGCTCGCAGGCGAGGATGTTCAGAGTCCCGTCGTGCTGGACGACGCGGCTGAAGATGCCTTCGGTCCTCCAATGGAACCCGCTCCACCTATGCAGAGATTCCCCTCTACTCCCCCTCCCATTACTCTCCCTATAGAGACACAAGCGCTACAGAAGTTTTCCGCTACGCCCTCAGCAGAACCGGCACCTGAAAAGAAACTCGCTGAACCATCGCCCCTGGCCGAACCCGAAGTCAAGGCTAAAGATCGTAGACAGGAGCGCGACCGAGACGAGGCTGTGCTCACGCAACATCAACTGGACGAAGCCCTGGTGAGATTGGAATTAAGCAGCCTTGAGTTGAAGCTGCATCTCGACAATATCGACAGCCGCATGAGCCGCATGGAGCCTCACCTTGAAGAGCTGGCATCGAGGGTCCTGGCGGCGCGCGAGAACGTCAAGAGAAAACACATAGAGCCGGAACTGGTTCCCGAACGCGGCCATGAGACATTGCTGGAACCATTCCCGGCAAACCAGCGGCATATTCAGGAGTCAGTTGGTAGAGGCTTCGAAAAATCCAGGCTTGTGCTTGAGCCGCAGCCGGCATCCCCGAATCAAGCGGCAATCGACGACGACGATCCCTCGATTTCAATCCCGCTCGAAGGCTACTCGCAACGACGATTCAGCCGCAGCGTCGGTCTCTTCGCAGCGCTTCTGCTCGTTGGACTGGCAGGATTTTTCTTCCTCCATCGCCAGTACGGCGCATCCATGTGGGCGGACTTCGGTCCTTCGCTTCGCGAGCGGTACAACGCTGCTCTTCATGAGCTGCATGATGCAGTGAAGGGGCATCCATCAGACAAATCGGTCCCCGCAGAATCGGACTCTGTCCCGGCGAACACTGAAGCTCAAGCAACACCAGTTCCGAACGCAGTGCTACAGACTCCACCTCAGGCCACGAACGCTGCCCCTCAGCCGCTGGCAACCAACCCGCCCCCCGAACCACCTCTGAAGCACAAAGGCCACCCAGCCATTACTTCGGTGGAGAAAGAGGTAGCATCGGACACGAGCACCTTTGTTGGCAGCGCCTTAGAGTCGCCCGTGTCCGTTGCCCCCGGTGTGATGGAAGAAAATCTGGTCGTATCACGCGTTCCTGCATATCCGGATGTCGCAAAGGCCGATCATATCGAGGGCCCCGTCGTGATGCAGGCGATCATCTCGAAAAACGGTACAGTCGGTCACCTTCACGTTATCCAAGGCGATCCGTTGTTGCGCAGCGCAGCATCCGAGGCGGTCTCGAAGTGGCGCTACAGGCCTTACACGGTCAACGGAAGGCCAGTCGAAGTTGCAACGACAGTTACGGTCGATTTCAAACTCAACCGCTGACAACAGTGTTTAAGCCAGAGTAAGTTGCAGCGTCGTCACGCTCGCCGCCGGAAAAGTATGCAGCAGCCGGCCGCCAGCAGGTGAGCCTACCGTAGCCACCGCCGGCTTCACAGCATCAGGATGCGCAAAGTCATTGTGGTCATGCACATCTTTGCTGACGAGTACAGTCCCCTTCGCCGATGCAATCGTGGCGCTGCGCACCGCGACCTCAGTAGTAAGCGCTTTGTCGAGGTGCGGATTCACCACACTCAACGTGAGCACTTTGCCGTTGCCGGCAGTCGCAATCGAGGCCGAGCCACTCAACCCGGCAAGGCTCTTCACAGCCTCAAGCGACCCTCGATAGCTGTTACCGCCCACAGGGATCGCCGCGTTGGCCAAAGGATTCGCAATATCAGGAGCAGTAAACTCTGCACGAATAGCCTGCGCTCCGCGATGAGGCAGGTACATCTTGAAGACGTGGAAGGTTGGGGTAACAGTAAACTTGTCCCCCTGCGCCAGCATAAGCGAGTGGATGCAGTTGATCGACTGCGCAACGTTAGCCACCGCTACCTTATCCGCATGTCGCTGGAAGATATCAAGCGTAATCCCGGTCAATAGAGCGTCACGCATGGTGGACTGCTGCGAGAGGTTGTACTCAGGCGCAAGCTCCGTACCCTTGCCATACCAGGCTCCCCATTCATCGACGACGAGCTTTACGTGGTGCTCCTTGTCAGTGTCCGCCATGGCATTCCAATGGTCGGTGACTACGCGCTCCATAATGCTTCCCCGCGTAAGCAGGTCATAGAAATCGGCATCGTTGAACTGCAGCGCATCGCCCGCGGCAAACTTACTCGGGCTGCCCGACGTGTAGTAGTGAACCGAAAGCCCCCAGAGATTCCGCCGCTCGGGATTCGCATGCAGAGCCTTGAAGAGCCGCGTCGTCCAGTCAACATCATCCCCATTCGGCCCGACGGCGATGAAGCGAAGCGGCTCATGGTTGTAGCTCGGAGTCCAGGCAGTAAACCGGCGATACTCCGCAGCGTACTCCTCAGGAGTCAGATTGCCGCCGCAGCCCCAGCTCTCATTGCCCACGCCCCATATATCGACGTTGAACGGCGCGGAGTCGCCATTGGCCGCTCGCTCAGCAGCAAACGAGTTCGGCACAGCCGGTGCAGCGGAATTCGAAGGCACATTCCCCGACGGCGCGTTGCAATACTCGATCTGCTGGTAGAAGTCACGCCCGGGCAGAGTGCGCAAATTTGCAGCCAGATAAGGTTTGCAATCGATCGCGCGGCACGTGCGCATAAACTCGTGCAGCCCATACTGATTAGTGTCCTGCTGGTTCCAGAAACCGGTACGCGCGGGACGCTTGGACGCAGGTCCAATACCATCGCGCCAATCGTAGCTATCGGCAAAGCAGCCGCCGGGCCAGCGAAGCAGCGGTGCCCGTACAGCCCGCATCGCATCGATAAAGGCGGTGCGAATGCCGCCCTGATTGGGAACCTTCGATTTTTCCCCCACCCAGACGCCGTCATAGATCACGCCGCCAAGGTGCTCGATAAAGTGCGAGTAGATCTCAGGCGAGATAGTCGCAATGGGTTCACCGGGAATGACCTCGATATGCGCGTCAGCCTGCGTTGCCTGAGCAAGAACATTCGAACCGCGCAGCGCAACCGCAGAGGCAGCAAGAGTGGAGGCTTTAAGGAAAGAGCGTCGCGAAGTGCGAGGATTTCAATGGCATGAGAAAACGTTCTCCGGTGGAAGAAAAACAATATAAGGCCAATGCCGCCAGACGCAAGTAGTTGCTTGCTTTTTGATGAAAGAGTCGGCTAAAACTCAATCCCCCGCTGCGCAAGAATGCCTTTTTCATAAGCATGCTTCACCTCACGCATCTCGGTGACGGTATCAGCCAGCTCTACCAGCAACGGATGAGCATTGCGCCCGGTAAGAATCACATGAACCATCTCAGGCTTGGCGCGCAAAACCCCGGCAACCTTCTCCGGGTCGAGCATCTTGTACCCAATCGCATAGTTGATCTCGTCGAGCACCACCAGGTCCCAGTCTCCCGAAAGAATCGCCGCCGCCGCCTCATCCCACGCCTCTTCGACCATGCGGATGTCCTCAGGATCCGTCTCCGCCCCACCCACCTTCACAAAGCCCCGCCCCATCTGCTTCATAACGAAGTCCTGCCCCAGGGCCTCGCCAAGAGCCTTGGCGGCATCCAGCTCCCCATAGTGCCACGAGCCCTTCAGAAACTGCAGAATCAGCACCCGCATCCCATTACCCGCCGCCCGAAACGCCGTCCCAAGCGCAGCAGTCGTCTTGCCCTTCCCAGGGCCGGTGTTGATCAGAATCAGTCCACGTCGCGAGGTCTCAGTCATACCAAACAGGAGAACATATCTTAAGTTACAAATTCTCTAGTGCCCGGAATGATACGGATGCCCCGCAAGAATAGTCAACGCACGATAGACCTGTTCAGCCAAAACGACGCGGGCGAGTTGATGGGGCAGCGTCATTGCCCCAAAGGAAAGAAGTAGATTAGCTTGCGTGCGAGCGCTAGCCGACCATCCATCTGCGGGACCAATGGCTAATACTAGATTCTGCGTTCCGGAATCACGAAGTCGGCCGATCTGGGCAGCAAAATCTTCGGAAGTGAACTGCTTACCTCGGCTATCCAATAGAACCCTATAAGCCGGTGCGCGACCCGGTTGGCGCGCCAGCCATTCCAGAAAAAGCGGCTCGGAGTCGAAGAGCTGGGAGCTGCAGGGCATGTAACGGGAAGCTCGATCAACATAATCCGCAAGCAGACGATCTATCGACTCTGACTTGGTCCTGGCTCGGCGCGGGACGATTGCAGTAAGGGCTATCTTCATCAGCTCATTAGTTAAGCTTCCATTCTTGCAGATTCGCGCGTGAGATTATTCCAAATTTCATATGTTCTATCGCATTCGATCTATGTAGATAACCAATTCTGGTGATTATCAATCTGGCCCTTAAAATGCATGTCGAAAAGTGGGTTGCGTACGTTTACCGCCCATGAATTCTGTATCAGCTGCCTGTTTATCAACCCCCACTGGCCTGGTACAACCGAAATTTTCAATTTCAACCTTGTTAAAAAACGATGGAGTAAATTTATGCGTTTGAAAAGCCTAGCAATAGCCTTGATGGTTTCTCTGATGATGCTCGGCGTCGCAATCGCGCAAACGAGCAAGGGAATTGTCACAGGGACAGTTCGCGATGCCACGGGCGCAGTCATTCCTGGTGCGACGGTTACCGTCACCAGTCAGGACACGGGCGAGACTCGAACAACGACGACAACATCGACGGGAGCTTATCGTGTTGACGCGATTAACCCCGGTCTCTACAGGGTTAGAGTCGAAATGGCCGGTTTTAACAACACTGAGATAAAAGACCTTCGGGTATTGCCCTCAGTTGTTACGGCCTTTGATCCCACCCTCAATGTCGGTGCTGTTGGCGAGACCGTCAGTGTGGAGGCAAATACAAACTCCATCAATACTGAGAATGGGCATCTGTCCGGAACGATTGAGACCAAGGAATTGGCCTTGATTCCGATCTTCTCTCTTAACCCCATTGAGCTCGTAGCAACCTTGCCCGGCGTACAGATGATGAATCCTTCGCTGAATCTCGGTGGCATTGGTGGAAACTACGAGCAACTCTCCGTAAACGGAGCCCGGCCGCGTAGCAATAACTACATGCTCGATGGTCAGGACATCAATGACGTGGGCATTGGCGGTCAGTCGTTCAACCCTCAAGTCCCGGACATGTATCAATCTACAACTACGCTTCTGAACTCCTCTGCCGCTGAATATGGCCGCTCGGGCGGAGCCGTTGTCAACCTGGTTACAAAGAGTGGTACCAATCAGTTTCACGGTAGCGTGTGGGAGCTCTACTCCGGCTCCGGCCTGAACGCCCTGGACGGTGTTACCCGCCAAGGTGGCCCCTTCGATCCTTCAGAGCCGAATCCGAAAGCCCGGTACAATCAGCACCAATTTGGTTTCACTGCGGGTGGCCCACTCTGGCGGGATAAGCTCTTTGCCTTTGGTGGAACCCAATTCAGCCGCTTCTACGGAAAATCGACGTCCAATCAGATTCAGCTTCCTAATGCAGCAGGCTACGCGCAGCTGACTGCGATTGGTGGTCCGCAAGTCGCTATACTTCAGGGCCTGCTGAATAACGGCAGCTATCTCAATACTTTTACGCTGCTTCAGGATAACGTCAGGCCGTTACAGGTAAGTGCGGCCGGTGGATGCCGGACCGGCGCCACTTGCACAGTGCAGACAGGTTTCTTCCAGCGGCCCCCCGTGGCGCAGCAAGAGCCGGACACACAATGGATGTATCGCATTGACTTCATTCCTCGCTCTGCAGATACCTTCACCTTCCGGTACCTTCACGACCGCTCGAATTTCACGCCTGATCTCGGTCTCAATACCTCGGGTCTTCCAGGCTTCGATGGCGAGGTCGGTGGTCCTTCCGAACTGGCGCAAGGCACCTGGACACACGTATTCACTCCAAATCTCCTTAACGAGTTCCGCGCCTCCGAGGTTAGGCTCGACGCAGAGTTCGTGCCTACTCCTGAGACTCTCGCGAATCCTCTCGCGAAGCTCTACAACGTTACTCTCTCTGGCAGCGGACTTCCCACACTCGGGGTTTCCCAGAATATTCCTCAGGGACGAGCCCAGCAGCTCTATCAGTTCCAGGATGCTGTGGGTTGGACCAAAGGAAGACATTCCCTCCGGATGGGCGTTGACGTGGGTCGGGATCACGAAACAGACCTGATCGCCCAGAACGCCCTTGGTGGTCTCACAATTGCAGCGGGTGGAGGCCTGTCGTCCTTGGATAACTTCCTCCAGAACAGACTTGGCACATCGGGTTCTGCCAGCAAGTCCTTCGGCCCAACGCGAGTCGATCCACACATGTGGAAGATTGGAGCGTTTGGTCAGGATGACATCAAGCTGTCGGCTGACCTCACTATCAATCTTGGAATACGGTATGACTACATTACCGTTCCGGATAACGTTCTGCCTTACCCCGCGGTCGATCCCAACAACCCCTATGCTCCCATCACCACAGTGGTGAAGGTCCAGGCCGACAAAAACAACATAGCTCCTCGCGTTGGATTCGCCTTCGTCCCCCATTACGGATTCCTTTCCGATGGGAAGACGGTCATTCATGGAGGATTTGGAATCTTCTACGACACCGACTTCACGAACATTCTCGTCAATTCGGCGCAGTCCTCACCTAATGCTCCCACGGGCACAAATACCTCCACGGCGACAGGGGGACTCACAAACGCCACCGGTCAGCTTGCCCTGATTACCCCCGTCCTCGATGGCTTGAAGTCATCCGTGCAGAGTGTCGCGAGTAACCTCGTTAATCCCCTTACCTATCAGTACAACTTCGGCGTGGAACGTGAACTTCCCGCTCAGGTCAAACTATCGGTGAATTACGTAGGTGCACGCGGACAAAAGCTGTTCTCAAACCGTCAACTCAACTACTTCAGCGGATTCGGTCAGCCCCGCCTGAACCCGAACAGAAATGCAATCAATATCAGAGACAACCGGGCAGACTCAAACTACAACAGCCTCCAGTTAGAAGCCTCTCGTAGCTTTGGTCATGGCCTGTTCTTCCGCGCGTCCTATGCCTTCGGGAAATTGTTGGATGACGCTTCGGAAGTATTCGCTACGTTTGCCTCACCAACCTCTTATTCTGCAAATCTGGCTGGCAATGGCCTCCACCAGGACTACGGCCATTCAGCTTTTGATCGCCAGCATGTGGCGTCGTTTGCGTATGCCTGGTCGCCCGCGGGTCTCCATTCCAATAACTTCGCAGCCAACTTGTTGTTGGGAGCATTCACTCGCAACTACACCATCTCCGGGACGACTCAATTTTCTTCTGGGTCCTATCAAAGCTTTAGCCTGCTTGGCCTTGATACCAACGGAGACGGCAGCACAGCCAATGATCGTCCTATCGTAGGCAATCGTCAGGCACCGATCACCGCGGTTGGAATCGATGGATACTACCTCGGCGGCACTTCCGGTGTCTACTACGACCTGGCGGCCAATAACGCTAGCAATGCTATGAATGTTGTCACGGCGAGTCAGGTTCATTTCCTGATTCCACACGGTGCACAGTATCAAAACCAGGAAGTTGGACGTAACAGTTTCGAGAACCCGGGCCAGTCATTCTGGAACGTCGCCTTGCAAAAAGCGGTTCCAACGTCCTTCAAGCATTTTGAGGGTAGCCAGTTTGTATTTCGGGGCGAATGCCAGAACCTGGGTAACCACAACAATGTAGGTCCACTCGATAGCAGCTTATTGGATGTCGGAACAACGTCCTTCCTCGACAAGTCATTTGCTCGGGAAAACACCTTCCAGAGCTTCAGGCTATGGGCAAAGTTTGTCTTCTAGCTGTAGCTGGATACAAGCAGGAGAAAGGGCGGGGAGCATGCTCCCCGCCCTTTCTTTGTCTTGAAATACCCGCCGCCCCATGAAACGATGCAAAGAGTTCACAGGGTGAACATAACCATCGTTAAGTATGACGATAGAAGCGTTACTTCTTCCGTTTCGTCGCAGTTTTTTTGGTGGCCTTCTTAACGACAGTCTTTGCCGCAGTCTTTACAGACTTTTTCTTCGTGGTCTTAGCCGTTACTTTGAGCGCAGTCTTCTTCACTGCGGACTTCTTTGCAGCTGTCTTCGCCGGAGCAGTCGCCTTCTTCGGACTCTTCGCCCGGGTAGCAGTGACAGCAGCTTTTACCTCAGCATTCAACTCCGCCACGCTAAGCGTAGTCGCCGATTTGCGCAGACGCTCCAGCCCATAAAACGCACGCTTCTCCGGCGAGAAGACATGGACGATAAAGTCGACATAGTCCATCAAAATCCACTCCGCCTGCCTCCTACCCTCAACCGAGTTAGGGTAGACGCCGAACTCGCGCTTGATGCGAAGCTCGATCTCATCGGTGATCGCCACATTCTGGCGTTCGTTGGTACCGTTGCAGATCAGGAAGTAGTCGGTGAGGCCGCTCTCGGCGGGATCGAGGGCGAGAATGCGGATGTCTTCAGCTTTTTTGTCTTCGGCGGCAGAGGCGGCGGCGAGCAGTAGCTGATTGCTTTCAATGGATGGCATGCGGCTCCTTGGAATATCCATGGTAGCGGGTTGAGGCCGTTGTTGCCAGTTGCTGGTATTGCGGATGGGATGCGCGAACCTATCTCCGGGTTGGGTGTCAGGGTTGTTGCGCGGCCCACGCGGCAAGGTCTCCAGCCGTTTTCAGGCGTCCATCGATAATCCCGTCCAGCAGAGCACGAGTCCGAATCGCTTCGAAGCGAGAATCAACCCGCACTGCCGTCTGTTGGTAGGGCATCTTGACGATATAAGCCGGCCGATCGTCAAACTTGCCACCGTGGCTGGCCGCCTGATCCTCTGGCGTCCAGATTGGACTGTCCGACCACAAAAGCGTAGTCCGCCAGGAGTGATCTCCCATCACGATCACCGCGGACGAATCCCATGCCCCATTTCGCTGAAGTACCTGCCGAACGCGGGCTATGCATTGGTCGGCGAGGGCGAGGTTGTCGATGTAGGAAGAGTGGTTGGTCGTGAATCTGGATGTTTTGCGGTCATAGATACCGCCGGGGTGAGGCACTGGCAGGTGCAGGAATAGAAAGTCAACTGACGAATCCTCGAGCAGTTGGTCAGTGGCGACCGAGAGGTCGCGGTAGTCAGCGATATGAGCTTACTTCCAAGGTCGGTGTCCCGGTCATGCTTGCTTCTGCCGTCGCAAGAGAGACTTTGCAGCATGATAGGTCTGGAGTAGCGGAGCCATGAGCGTTTTCGCAAGCGGTTGTCATCGTAAAGGCCAGGCTCGACGACAACGATATGGTCTGTCCAGTAGCACCGGTCAAGAACCGAAGGCAGAATACGACAGTAGGGGTTGAACCAACCAACGACGCCCGTGTTATAACCTTCGCTCAGGGCGTCCTGAAAGATAGTCTGGTGGGGATCGAATGGTTGCCATCTGTTTGTGTTGGCATTGTGCAGGCTGAGGAAGCCGCTGGAGGATGAACTGATGCGATCCGCGAGTATACCGGTCATCAACGAGGGAATAACTACTTCGGTATAGCTGGCAGTAGGAACGACATGGGTAAAGAGCGGTCGAATCGTTGCGAGTTGATCGAAGGCGGGTCAAGCTTCAAACCTGAAAAACGTTGTTCGTAGACCTGTTGGTAGGAGAGTTCGTCGAGCACAACCAAACCACCCGTGTCTTTGTGGGCGGGTGGAAGACACCGTTGACGCACGTGCAAGTGGCGCGGAACATTGATCGAACGGGCCTGCCATGCGAACCAAAGAATTGGCCGAGAACGAGCAATCCGGTGAGACCAGCGAATCCGAACAGGGTGGCCAGAAATGTTGTGTGCGCTCGAACAGGGGAGAAACGTCGGTCTCCAAAAAAGCGGAAGAGAAGCGAGATCCAGTCAGACACACCGCGAAGACCGACACACTCAACGCGGTGCGGCATTGGCCGACCGGTCAACTTCGCGTAGTTCCTTCAGCACGATCCACGGCTCCGAAGAACAGGATCGCCGACCAGAGCAGAACGTGGCCATCTTCGGGCGTCTGTGACACCAACGCGATCAAGTTGGTCATTACGAGCCAGAGCGACGCAAAAAGGACACAATGACAGGCACGAATACGGCCGAAGCGGATCCGCTGAGATGATAGACACGTAGTGTCGGTGGAGCGACCAATGGACCAGCGAGCCCGAAGGCAGAGATAAGCCAGTCCAAGCGCGGTGATCGCCGGGTGAGTGAGTAGTTTCATTTTTATCTTTTCTCGAGATGAAGCAGGATGCGGCCGTTGAGAAGTGTCATCTCGCCGACAGTGGTGAAGTACTTCGTAAAGGCATCGCGGAAAACGGCCCTCTGTGATGTGGGCGTAGATCTTGTCGCGGCCGCGGAGAAGCTCCTTGAACTTGATGTCCGTCTGGAGGCACCCACTCGAGAATGAGGTGGCGTGTGGTCAGGTTGTTACAGAGTGCCGGCGATCTGGTCCATCGGCACCTGGCTCCCGAGCAAAAGATGATGCAGAACTGCCAGCATCATCACCGTGTCGAAGTGGCCGGTGCAGCGGCTCAGAAAAGAGGCGGTCTCACGATTCTCCCAACCCGAAGAGGGCGTAGGCTGCGCAAGATCGACGCAGAGCGGAAGAATGTTCTTCCCGCTACCTTTGAGCGTCGTGCACAGCCGGTCGACAGCCTGCAGATCAGTGTCGATTGAGACCACCTCTGCACCCGTGTTGGCGGCAAGCATCGAGTACACACCCGTATTGCAACCTGCATCCAGCACTCGCGCGGGCCGTGCTGCATCAAGCGCCGAGGCGACAAAGGCCTTCTTGCGAGCGTGATCCGCCTCTGTATAGTGGGTCGCAGTCTCCGTATACTCACTCCACGTTGAAGCGGTCGGCATCGGCGTCGCCCTCTGCATCTGCAAGAGCAGCTTGTGGAGCGTCCTCAGGAGGACATGTCTGGCGACCTCAGGATCCTTGACTGTATGAGTTGCGAGTCCTCTGTTGTCACGTCTGCTTCTACGCGAAAGCAGCGTCGGCAGCGTAACAGCCGACAGCGCAGGCTGCCGCAGCCGTGCAGGCCACGACAAGGCAGAGTAGATCTCCTCAGGCTCATAACCGTCGCGCCGTGTCAGAGCCACCTGCAGCGGCCACCCCAACTGCGAGTGAGCGAGCATCGGCAATAGAAAGGTACGGACAAACTGCCCATACGGATACCAGATCAACTCGTTCGGCTCAGCGCGCCGGATGGAGAGCACGTCGACGAAGACAGGCCGAGTGCCCTTAAAGAGGACGTTCAGCGGGGTCGCATCCTTCAGCAGCCAACCTTCCTTCACCAGATCGCTGCAGAGGTTGAGAGTAAGTTTCGCCGCGGCAAGCCAAAGGGCAGGCGGCCATTCCCAGGGATAGGACGGGAACGACACGCGAGGATGCCGGAGGACAAGCGTCTGGGCAGCGGGCGTCACGACTTCGCTTGCGACAAGGTGACCATTGGCGACCAACTCAGATGCAAGCGGAAGCGAGAGGAAGGAAAGAATCTCTGCATCAAAGGGCGCGCGAATCCGTCGATAGACGCCGTCGGGCTTGATCTCTACACTCCCAGCGGGATCGCGAAAGGTCGGAAGAAGAGGAAGGGAGACAAGATCAGCCATCGCGACACTACTTTTCGCGAGTAGTCGGCAGGATCAACTGGAGTTCTGGTGATCAGTGCCTTCAAACGGCGGCGGAAGTAGAACAAAGCTCCGGTGATCATGGCGCTGATGCTCTGGAAAACCAGCAAACTGGAGCCCGGATCGACGTAGGCGTAAGCGGGCCGTTCTAGAAAGGTACTGAGGGCCAGAAAAAGGGCTAGAGTAACGGCAAAGTACTTCAGTTTGTGGATCATGTCCTCCCCCGTGCTGCTCAAAGGATTTGGGGCCTGTTCTGCTTTGTTAGACGGAACCCGCGAGGGTTTATAAGTTTCGCTATTTTGCGTAACTCTTTGCAGTTAGTCACTTGGAACAAAGTAACCCTACTTTTTCAGTATCGGCCAATTTGTGGAAAAAGGCCAATGTGCCGGGAGGGGAAAACACGAAAATTCCCAAAAGGGTCGGACGAACGGTGAGCGAGACCCTAGCGGTACAGGTGATGGGTCTGGATGTACGTCACGATGGGCGCCGGTAGCAGGTCATCGCAGGGATCGCCTCGGTGCAATCGTTCCCGCAGATCAGTCGCGGCAATGTCATAGTCCACCGTCTCCAGCAGATGAACGCGGCCGCGCTGTTCCGCCGTCAGCGCCCGCGTCGAGAGATCGCCAAGCGAATAACCCGGCCTGCTGGCCACAATCCACTCAGCCAATTCCAAGCAGACGATCGGGGTCACGCCATCGTGGCAGGCTCAGAAAACTGTCAGCCCCCGCAACGTTGAAGATTGTCGCAACCGGCCTCTCCCGTCTGAAGCTTTTCGAGAGTATCAACGGTGTAGTTCGGTTCGCCATCTGCACGCGGAGCGTCGAGCGTCGAAAGAGCAAAGCGGGGATCGGCACTGCAGGCCAGCACTGTCATCGCGAGCCGGTCCTCAAAGGAGGTCGCATGGCCATCCACCTTCAGCGGCTGTCGCCCCGCGGGCGCAAACAGCACCGTATCCAACCCGAAGGCATCCGCGGCCGCTCGTGCCACGCCGATATGACCAAGATGCGGCGGATCGAAGGTTCCGCCAAAGAGAGCTACGCGCATAGCTGCCAGCAATCGTACCGCACTGCCGCGGAGGGGCCCTGATCACCCGAAGCCCTCATCCGTGCCGATCCGCGGTCGTCCCAACTCACCAGAGCCGTACGACCAACCCAGTCGTAAAAATCTTCGCGTTCACCGAACTCCCCGACGACCCGCTGTAAGCAAACTCGATCACCCGCCAGTCAAGGTGCGGAAAGAAGGTGAAATCGACGCCGCCAAGAGCCTGATAGTTGAAATTGGTCGAACTCGACGAACCGGTCCCGTTGTTGAAATTGGCCACACCCACCAGCCCTTCCAGATAAGGCCGAAACGGAAGGATCGGCGGTTTGATCGCCAGGCGAGGACCTGCAGCCCCGGTGTAGTAGTGGAATCCGTTATGCGACAAAAACGTCCCGCGAGCATCCCCGCCCAGCGAAACGAAATGTCCACTCTGCGCGTAAACGCCGACAGTAGCCCCATAGGCCGCCGAGATACCGGTTCCACCAATCGGCCCACCGCTAAATCCGCCATAAGCGGCCACCTGCGCACGCGCCACACTGGCGGCAAAAAGAAGAACAAAGAGCGCCGAAAAAAAGACGCCCTTACGACACTGCAAAATTTTGAACTTAAGACTCATCATGGGGGAGGGCCTCTGTATTAACGCTACCCCAACCGCGACGCAAAGTTTTGCATATTGTTCCGCATGGAACCTGATTGAAGACGGTCAGCCCTGTATTTCGCCAGAACGCCCCGCTCACATCGAGAGGGAGCCTTTAATCCGTTTCAATCCGCTCCAATCCGTAGACGATCAGCTGCTGCGGCGGCGGGCCGAACTAGGCGGCGGAGGATAATTCGGCTTTAGCTTCACCGGAGCGGCCTCCTCCACCTCAATCGCCAAAGGCCTGTGCGTCGCGACCATCTCAGCGATCGCGAACTTCAGCGCCTCAACTCCCTCGCCCGTCACTGCCGAGATCGCATAAAACGGCAGCTTCCGCCGCTTCGCAAAGGTCGTCAGCTTCTTCAGCTTCTCCGGATTCGCAACATCCACCTTGGCGGCCACCAGAATCGTAGGCCGCGCAACAAGCGCCGGATCGAAGCTCCGCAGCTCCTCCGTAATCACCTTAAAGTCCTCCACCGGATCAGGACGGTCACTCGAATCCGACACATCCACCAGGTGGACAATCACGCTCGTCCGCTCAATGTGCTTCAGAAACTGAATCCCCAGCCCAGCGCCCAGGTGAGCGCCTTCAATCAGCCCCGGCAGGTCCGCCACCGTAAACGACTGCTCGTGCGGCCAATCCCCCACCGACACAACGCCCAGATTCGGCTCCAGCGTTGTAAACGCATAGTTCGCAATCTTAGGCCGAGCCGCCGACAACCTCGAGATCAGCGTCGACTTCCCCACATTCGGATACCCCACCAGCCCTGCATCCGCCAGCAGCCGCAACTCCAGCCGATAGACCCGTTCCTCTCCAGCACGCCCCAGCTCGTGTTCTCTCGGAGCCTGGTGCGTCGACGTAGCAAAGTGCTGATTTCCCCGTCCCCCGCGCCCACCCTTGGCAATGACGATCGTCTCGTTGGCGCGTGCAAAATCGTGCACCAGCTCGCCCGTCTCGTCGTTATACAGCAGCGTGCCGACCGGTACCCGCAGCGTAGTCGACTCGCCCGCATAACCCGAGCAGTTTGAGCCAAGTCCATGCCCCCCACGCTGAGCCTTGTGCTCCGGATTGAACCGGAAGTGCACCAGCGTGTTGTGGCTCAGCGACGACGACATCAGAATGTCACCGCCATGCCCGCCATCGCCCCCCGAGGGGCCCCCCCGAGGGACAAACTTTTCTCGCCGGAAGGCCATGCAGCCATTCCCGCCATCCCCGGCCTTTATGCGGATTCGCGCTTCATCAATAAACATTTTTCAGTATTTAGTGTACTAGCCGCGCGATATACTCGCTTTATATCCGAAATCTGTAGCAAAACAGCACGTTGGACCTCCCCTCCTGGCGGTCTACCGCATATTAATCGCGGTATGCCGCCCTGTATCGATCCAGCTTAGTTTTTTGAACCACGAGCTTTGGGAAAAGCCTGCGCCTATCGCGATGAGCTTCGTCTCGACCTGTTCAACATCTACAACCACCAGAACGTGACCGGCGTACAGAGCACGGCCTACGCGCTCCAGTCTTCCGGAAACACGGCCACCGCAACCTATCAGACCGGCCTGGCAGGATCAGGAACCTCTCTCTTCGGTTCGGCCAACAACTCCAACTCCAGCGGCTTCCTGTACACGCCACGGCAGGTGCAGATCGGCTTCAAGCTACTCTTCTAACCAGAGAGGACTCTACCCAGGGGCGGCAGCTTCGGCTGCCGTCTTTCTTTTGTCACAAAACCGTCACGGGATCGCTTAAAGCCAGCGAATATACCCTCTTACGCACATTCACCCTGCTTCAAAAGCCATTTTTCAGTATCCAGTGCACTCGCTCAGGGGTTAAACTGCTGGGCATACGCAGATCCACGATCGCCGAGCAAGTCGGCCCCCATAACGGCGACGCGACCTACAAAACCGATCTGCCGTGAGAACGCTTTATCGTACGTTAATCACGATCTGCAACTCTGAACGCATCCAAAGGTAAGTGCGAAACAACAGCCGTTGACTGGGAAACGAAGCTGTTGAGGGCCCCTACGTATCGCTCGAATACGTATCACTCCTAAGGAGACCACAATGATTAAGCAAATATTGCGATGGGCACTCGCTACCATGGTGTGCGCCGGTCTTGCAGTTCAATCGCACGGACAGTCAGCGGTTGACGGAGCCATTGGCGGCATCGTGCAGGATATAACAGGCTCCGTTATCCCCGGCGCAACCGTGTCGATTCGCTCCAACGCCACCAACGCCGAGCAGACCGTTCTCTCCGATGACCAGGGCTACTTCCGCGCCATCCACCTCCCGCCCTCCACCTACACCGTAACGGTCACCGCTTCCGGCTTCCAGACATTCACCTCGCCCGAGGTCATCGTGCAGGTCGGCCTCTTGACCGATCTCTCTCCCAAAATGCCCGTAGGCGCCGCAACCCAGACCGTCGAAGTGCTCAGCCAGTCGCCAGCCATCAACACCACGTCGCCCGACTTTGGCGGGCTCATCTCCCAGCGCGTCCTGCAGGATCTCCCCATGAACAACTACCGCTGGTCGTCCTATGCCCTCCTGACGCCCGGCGTAGTCAGCGACACCAGCGGCTTCGGCCTCCTCAGCTTCCGCGGCCAGAGCACTCTCCTCAACAACGTCACCATCGACGGCGCCGACGACAACCAGGCCTACTTCTCCGAAGAACGTGGACGCACCCGCGCCGGTTACTCCACCGCCAAGGCCTCCATTCAGGAGTTTCAGGTCAACACCTCCAACTACACCGCTGAGTACGGCCGTTCCGCTGGCGGCGTCGTCAACTCCATCACCAAGAGCGGCGGCAACTCCATTCACGGCGAACTCTACTTCACCGATCGCGACGCTTCCTGGGGCGCGGCCAACGCCTTCACAGCCCGCAGCGTGCAGTTGACGCCCGGTGGACCCTTTGTCTCGCAGAACTTCAAGCCCACCGACGTCCGCAAGCAGTACGGCGGCGCGATCGGCGGCCCCATCTTCAAAGACAAGCTCTTCTTCTTCTTCGCCGGTGATGGATTCCAGCGAAACTTCCCCGGGTTCGCAGTCGCAAGCAACCCCGGCAGCTTCTTTGCGATTCCCGATTCCACACTCCCGGCCGGCAAAATCTGCGGCCAAACATCGCCTGCAAATGGTCCGACAAACCCAGCTGCTCCCAGTGCCATCGACGCCGCAGCCTGCACGTTACAGACGAATCTTGGCCTGCCAACATACACTGCAGCGTCTACGGCTTATAGCAATGGCCTCTCAGGGCTCAACACCATGCTCGGCACCGTACCTCGCCGCGGCGACCAGACCATCCTCTTCCCCAAGATCGATTGGCAGATCAACTCCCGCAACCACGCCTCATTCGAGGTCAACCGTCTCCGCTGGTCTTCCCCCGCCGGTATTCAGACCGCCTCCACCGTCGCCTTCGGCACCAACAGCTTCGGCAACGACTACGTACGCGTCACCTTCGGCATCGCCAAGCTCGATACCGTCATCAACGATCACCTCACCAACGAGGTCCGCTACCAGTACGGCCGCGACTTCGAGTTTGAGTTCAACCAGCCCCCCGCCGCCTACGAGAAGACCTACCTCGTTGGCCCCACCCCCGGCGGATACACCAATCCTCTCGGCCTTCCACCCAGCGTCACCATCACCAACGGATTTCAGTTCGGTACGCCGAACTTCCTGAACCGCCAGGCCCTGCCCGATGAGCGCCGTTGGCAGGTCGCCGACACTGTCAATTGGGCCCACGGACGCCACAACTTCAAGTTCGGCGGCGACTACATCCACACCAACGACGTCGTCAACAATCTCTTCTCCGGCTTCGGTGTCTACAGCTACTCCACGCTCGCCAGCTACTTCACCGACTTCTACCTCTCGCAGGATCCCCTCGCCGCCAACCGCGCACGTGCAAAAAACTTCAGCAGCTATGTGCAGGGCTTCGGCATCTCGGGCCTTGAATTCCAAACCGCCGACTGGGGCTTCTTCGCTGAGGACAACTTCCGGGCCACCCGAAGGCTCAACCTCACCATCGGGCTGCGCTACGAGTTCGAGAGACTACCCTCGCCCGTCAGCGCTCTCGTCATTCCATCTCTCCCTCAGACCGGCGTCTTTCCAAACAACAACACCAACTTTGGCCCCCGTCTCGGATTTGCCTACGATGTCTTCGGCTCCGGCAAGACGGTTGTCCGCGGCGGCTACGGCATGTTCTTCGCCCGTATTCTCAACGGCACCATCTACAACGCGCTCACCAGCACCGGATCCCCGGCCGGTCAGTTCACCGTAAGCCCAACGGCCACCTCATCAGCCTCGCCGCCCTTCCCACAGATCATCGCGTCCGGAAGCCTCGCAGGTGCGCCGAACTCCGTCTTCTTCGATCCCAACTTCAAGGCTCCTCAACTCCATCAGGCCAACTTCACCGTCGAGCAGGACCTTGGCTGGAATACCGTCTTCAGCCTCTCCTACATCGGAACCTGGGGCCGCCGGCTGCAGAACTTCGTCGACACCAATCTCAACCCGCCCACCACCGTCAACTACACAGTCATCGACTCCTCCGGCAAGGGGCCCGTCGCTCCCGGCACGTATACGTCGAAGTTCTATGCAAAGAACACGCAGAGCACGACGGTCTGCCCCAGCCAGCGTCCAAACTGCAACTTCGGCTCTTTGACTGACATCTTCAGTGGCGTCAACTCCAACTATCAAGGCATGGCCGCGCAGCTCAATCACCGCTTCTCTAACCACGTGATGTTCAGCGTCAACTACACCTGGTCTCACGCACTCGACTTCGGGCAGAACAACAATACCGCTACCGTCGCCAACAACCTGCTCGATCCTGCCAACCTTCGCGCGGAGTATGGCAACTCGCTTACCAACATCACCAACCGCTTCGTGGCGAATACCGTCCTCACCGCTCCCTGGAAGTACACCGGCTGGGTGGCCTACCTCGCCAACGACTGGGAGGTCTCTCCGAGCTATCAGCTTCAGAGCGGATTTCCCTACTCGATTACCACCAGCGGTACACTCTCCTCCGCGTTTGTCGCTACCGGCAGCCCGACGCTCAGTGCAATCGGTGGCGGCATCAATGGGTCGAACGGAACCTTCCGCGTGCCTGGCTTCGAGCGAAACGGCTTCACACAGCCCATGACCAATGTCCTGGACCTGCGTCTCTCCAAGCGCTTCACCGTGTACGAACGGCTCAAGCTGGAGCTGATGGCTGAGAGCTTCAACATCCTCAACCGCCAGAACGTAACCGCAGTCAACACGCTTGGCTACACACTCGGCAACAGCAGAAACGCAGCCAACGCCATCACCGGCAACACCCTGACCTTCAACACCAGCTCCGCGAACGCCGCCCTGCCCCTCTTCCAATCCACAACCAACTCCAACTCGAGCGGCTTCTCCTTCGCCCCAAGACAGCTTCAACTAGGAGTCCGCGCCCAGTTCTAAAAGAGCACACCTTACGTTCGTCATTCTGACCCTGAGCTAGGGGAAGGGGAAGAATCCGTGTAAAAGGATGATCAAGTTTGTTCAGGCTTTATTGAGGAAGTGCCGAAAGCCGATTTCAGATCATCCGTGGCCCCTTGCAACTCCCAAAGCGTCATCCTGAGCGGAGACGCGCGCTTTTGCGCGTCGAAGTCGAAGGACCCCGAAGGTTTAAACTCACCACAGCTCTTCAAACCTTTCAACCACAACGGTCGGGTACCCCACATCTCGATTTTGAGATGTGGGCATTCGAGCAAAGCTCGAACCGTCTTGCTTTCTCGAACCGTCTTGCGTTAGAGACCGCCGAATAGTCCCGTTTTGAAAGGGGCGTGGCTTTAGCCACGCCGCAAGCAGCTCAATTTCAATAGGGCTTTAGCCCCTGAGGGAATGCTTCTGCGGCCAGACAGACTTTCATCAACTCCAGGGCCAAAGGCCCGACCTATCCTCTTCTCTCGCCCAAAAATAAACCTCAAAAAAGTGGCATGTTTTTCGCCCTCAAAAAACAACCGTCCGCTAACCGCGTTTACCACACTCTTTTCCACGAAGCACCCACCAAAAACCACCACCAAACCACCACTCTTCCCAAAACCCCCTCAAAAATCACACCCTTCCTCCCCGAAAAAAACTCCGCATTTGCGCAAGACGCTATGATGAGGACAAACGCTCTAAGTACCTGAGTTCGCGGGAGAAAGCATGTTGAGCAGTATGAAGCGCGCCGGCTTAGGCGCGCTCCTCCTCCACCTAGTGATGCTGGCGCACGTCCACGCCCAGACCGCAGCCGACGGAGCTATCCACGGCCTCGTCTTCGACCCCGCCGGAGCACCCATGTCCAGCGCCACAATCCAGGCCGAAGACCTCGCCACCCACCTAATCCTCCACACAACCACCACCCGGACAGGCGACTTCATCCTGCCCACCGTCCCATCCGGCCAATACCAGCTAACCATAAGCGCATCAGGCTTTTCCAGCCTCACCCTGCCCACCGTCACCGTCGAAGTCGGCAGCGTAACCGAGCTCCAGACTCGCCTCCAAGTCGCCTGGACAAGCATCGCAGCCGCCACAGAGCCCGCCGCAACTGGCCCCGAAGAAACATCAACCGCAAACCCCATTGAAAACAATCAGTTACCAAGCCTCCGCGACCCAACCCAGAACAGCACCCGCATCGACGGAGCCAGCGACGACCAAAGCTTCAACGCCGTTCCACGTGGAACCGCCGCCGAACCCAACGGCCAGCCCGAAGAAGAAGCCGAACAGACCCCCGGCGCAAACTCCCGCCACCGCATCGGCGAAGCCTATACCTTCTCCCACGAAGCCGTACGAGAGTTCCGCGTAAACGACCAAAATTATTCCGCACTCTACGGCCATACCCTCGGCGGCGTAGTCACCACCGTCTCAAAAAGCGGCACAAATAAGCTCCACGCCACCGCCTTTTATCTAGCCCGCGCAAGCGCCTGGGCAGCCACAAATCCACTCTCCATCGCCACGAACTACACGGACGGCGCAATAACAAACGCCACGGTAAAACCACATGATCTGCGACAACAATTCGGTGGCAGCATAGGCGGCGCAATCATCCACGACAAGCTGTTCTACTTCTATGCCAACGACCAGCAAAGCCGCAATTTCCCCGCAATATCAACGCCAGCCGACCCAAACTTCTACGCCCTCACACCCACCCAAACGGCCCTGCTCGCAAACCGCGGCGTGACCACAACAAAAATAAACGCAGCCCTGAACTACCTCAACAGCCTGACAGGCACCTTGCCCCGCCGCTCCGATCAGACGGTAAACTTCGGCAAACTCGACTGGAAAGCCACAGAAAAAAATCGCGTAAGCCTCCAATACAACCGAGCACGTGTGAGCGCACCCGCGGCCCTACGACTGGCCCCCGTAGTCGACCGCGGCGCCGCTAGCCTGGGAAACAGTTTTGCCCACGTGGACGCGGTGATGGGACGGTGGACGTGGGTCGCGACACCGAATGTGACCAATCAGCTGAGCCTGCAATACGGGCGTGATCTCCAGTTCGATCTGGCGCAGAAGCCGCTGCCACGGGAGCCAGCAGTTGGGCCGGGAGGGTATGCGCCCGAGGTCTCGATTGGCCCGCAGGGACTCATCTTCGGGACACCAGCAACGCTCGGACTTAAGGCGTTCCCGAATGAGCGCCGCATCGAAGTTGGTGACATGCTGACCTGGGTCCACGGAGGTCATGTGGTGCGTTTGGGCGCGGAGTTCAGCGCTGTGCGTGACGAGACGGACTCGCTGAGCAATGCAGAGGGGACGTTTCGCTATGACAGCACTACCAACGGCCACGCTGGCGGCCTCGTGGACTGGATCACGGACTACACCTTCAACGTCAATGCGTACCCGAACGGCGGTTGTCCGTCGATCCATGCGACGGTGCATGACTTCTGTTTCCGGTCGTTCACGCAGAGCTTCGGTGAACAATCGGTCACGTTCAACACGCAGGAGTGGTCAGGCTTCGTTCAGGACGACTGGCGCGTGCGGTCAGGGCTGACAGTGAACGCTGGGGTGCGCTTCGAGTACGAGTTGCTGCCGTTCCCGCAACGACCAAATTCCGCATTGGACGCAGTCTTCAGCAAAACAGGCGCGACGAGTGTCTTTCCCGAAGATCGAAATAATTTTGGACCTCGACTAGGGGCGGCATGGGAGCCGTTTGGTGGGGGGCGGGGAGTGGTGCGCGTTGGGTATGGGTTGTACTTCGGGCGACTCCCCGGGGCGACGATTCGGAGTGCTCTGGCGAACACGGCGCTGGCGTCTTCGACCGTCAATATCCGGATTGTGCCTGAAACGGTTACAGGTTGCCCCCAAGTGGCGAATCAGGGCTTCGGTTACGCTTGTGCCTACCTGACGGCTCCACCGGCTGCTGTCAGCGCGACGACGTCGGCGATGGTCTTCGACCGCAGGTTCCGGCTTTCCTAGGTACAGCAAGGGAGTTTGAGTGTGGAGCGGGGTTTGTGGAGTGGGGTTGTGGGGAGCGCGACCTATCTGATGAATCTGGACCGGCAGCTTCCGAACTCGGTGGATATCAACATCGCTCCCGCGGTGTCCACGAGAACGCTTCAGATCAAGGTTGGTACTGGCGCTTCGGGCGTTCGGGATGGTGAGACGTTTGTGGTGCCGGTGTACACGCAGAGGGTCAGCGCGACCTACGGGCCGGTGACCGACATCGCGTCAAACGGGAATGCGAGCTACAACGCTCTGGTTCTCGAGGCGCGGAGCAGAGGCCGTAGAGGGCTTGAGTTCCACGTGAGCTGGACCTGGGCAAAGTCGATCGACTACGGGCAGAACGGCGGCGCAACTCCGCGGATCAACGCGCAGTTCGATCCGTTTACGGTGCAGTACGACAAGGGGCTTTCGGCTTTGAACTATCCGCACAGAGTGTCGGCAAGCGCGGTTTGGGAGCCGCGGCTCGCGTCCGAACTCGGTTGGCTGCGAACCGTTGCTAATGGTTGGCAGATCGTTTCTTTGTTTATGGAGCGCAGTGGGGGGCCGTATAGCTATGACATCTTCGGCGGCACACGGCTCAGTGGTGGGCGCGAGAGTATCAACGGTTCGGGCGGCGCGGTGTATTTACCTACCGTGGGGCGGAATACTCTGCGGTTGCCGGATGCCTACAACGTCGATCTGCGCGTGAGCCGGGCTGTGCGTGTAACGGAGGCGGTCCGAGTTCGGGCGACGGCGGAGGTCTTTAACCTGACGAACCATGTGAACTACTCCGGTGTTACGCAGAGAGCGTTTCTTGTGGGCGCCCCTGTGAATGGCATCACGCCCTTGGTCTTTCAGGATGCGGCTACTGTGGCAGCGGAAGGGCTGAACGTTCGGCCATTCGGGGCATTTACTGAAGCGGCGACGGGTGGAGTCCGGGAGCGGCAGATGCAGCTTGGTTTGCGAGTGCAGTTTTAACGCCGCGTACCTAGTGCTGCGAGATGGAGAGGGTGTTGCCATCAGGATCGAGGAACCAGGCTACCTTTGTTCCGCCGGGTGCTGTCCAGATGCCCCCGGGGCTCTGTTCGAAGTAGGCGTAACGGGCGAAGACGAGTCCTTTGCCGGTGAGTTCGGCTACTGCCTGGTCGATGTCTTTTACCTGAAAGCCGAGGATCGTAAACGGCATGGGTGTGAACTCGCCGACACGCACGATGCGGATCATAGTTCCGTTCGCGTCCATGACGACGGCAAAGGTGTCATCGCTCACGAAGCGAAGGCCGAGGACGTTCTCATAGAAAGGACGGGCCTTTGCCGCGTCCCGAGTGGGAATGAAGGCGATGACTGGGCATGTGCACAGCATGATGGTCTCCTCTGTCAGGTTCACTGAGTTGCGTTCGCGGACGATGCAATTACGTGGTACCCCCCTCCCCCTACTTCTGGTATTAAAGTCTCTTGATTCAATAACTTAAGTCCAAGCTATCCCTGCAAAATATTCATTGCAGGAGACTTACGGCCAAAATAGTCATTATAAAAGACTTATTCAGCTCATAACAGAAAGAGCTCCGGGTAATGGGGCCCGGAGCTCTTTTTTTACTGTTCTATATCTAGTTTAGCTGATGGAGCATAATTAGTATGCCACGCGTATCTAGCTGATTCTGTTTGGCTTATGCATTTTATGGGCTTGACACGATATTTCGTCAATGCAGAGAGTGAAGGTCTGTTGCGGCGGCGAGAGTCCCTCAGCGGCTAAAGCCGTATTGTTAACATTTGCACTGACGGCACGGCTGAAGCCGTGCCCTTAAGCAAAACGGATTTTTCAGCGTCCTCTAATTCCACGTCCTTTCAAAAACAGCGCCTTTTCAGTGTCCTCTTCATCCCTTGCTTTTCTGAGCATTTGTGTGCGGCTGAAGGTGCCCGCTTTCAAAGCGACTTGTTGGCGCTTTCTAAAGCAAGACGGTTCGAGCTTTGCTCGAATGCCCACATCTCAAAATCGAGATGTGGGGCACCCGCACCCGGCCCGTGCCCTTAAGCAAAACGGACTTTTTCTGTAGCCTGTGAATGGGGCAAGGTGCGCCGTGGCGCTGTGGGTAGACACCTGCGGGACCCGGTAACTCTTGCAGACACGCTCTAAACTGACTCAATGGATCTCGCCCAGCTTAACGAACACTTCGCCATCCCCGGCATTCTCGCCTTCCACCAGACGCCCAGCGGTCTCATCTACGCCGATGTCACCACACCGCAGGCGAAGGCCACTATTTATCTGCAGGGAGCGCACATCACCGCGTGGCAGCCAACCGGCCAGCAGTCCGTCCTCTTCCTCAGCCGCAAGACCGACCTCCTCCCCGGCAAGTCCATTCGTGGCGGAGTCCCAATCGCCTTCCCGTGGTTCGCCACCGACAAAAATCCTTCCCGCTTCCAGGGCAAGCCCGGCCCTTCGCATGGCTTCGCTCGCATTCAGGACTGGACCCTCGCATTTGCGGCACTCTCCGGCGACGACCTCCACCTTACCTTTACCCTCGGCTCCACGCAGATGAGCCGCGACCTCGGCTTCGATCACTTTGCCGTCGCTTACCAACTAACCATCGGCCCCAGCCTCACCATGCAGCTCACCGTAGCGAACAAGGCGACCACGCCACTCGTCTTCGAAGAGGCACTCCACACCTACTACCACGTCATCGACGTCCACGAAGCCACTGTCACCGGGCTCGAGCCTACGCCCTTCATCGATAAGACCGACAACATGCGCGAGAAGCCAGCTGCCAATGCGCGGCTCACATTTACCGGCGCCACTGATCGTGTCTACGAAAATACCGCGGCAACCTGCGTCATCCACGACCACGTGGCCAAACGCAACATCACCATCGCCAAGACGAACTCCGACACCACCGTAGTCTTCAACCCTTGGAAAGAACTCCCCGACATGGGCCCGGACGAGTGGCACGAGATGCTCTGTGTCGAAACCGTCAACGCCGCTGCTAACACGGTCACCCTTGCCCCGAACGCCACGCACACCATGCAGGCGCGCATCACTCTCGAAGACGCGGGGCATTAGTAATTGGCGAGACGACGGATCGCACTGATCCGGTTCGGATAAACATAGGAAACGGTAAACCGATATCTCTTGACGTGCATAAAGATGCATCGATCCACACGTTTTCTTTTTCAACGAGCCGGAGTTCCTAACAAAAAAGGACTTTCCATCAAGTGGCCCACCAATTGCTAAACAATTAGCCAATATCCCCAGCCTTGGAGGCCCTTTGCGTCTACGATTCTCGGTTATTGCTTTAGCAATTCTGTCGCTTGCTTCAATCCCTGTCCTTGCTCATGCCGACACCTTACAAGTCTTCCAACTGCAAAACGTAACCTTCGCCAACTATCCCGGCGGAGGTAGTGCAGGCGCAGCCACTGGCACGGTCGTCATCGACACGACGTTAGGAAATTTTGTCTCCGGTCAGATCCTTTACGTCAACGGCGCAACAACGATCGATTTCAGCGGACCGGCTGACATAACCCAAACCTTCGCCAGTAATTCGCAGATCTACTCAGACTTCTACGATCCCACTAACACATATACCTTCGTCCTCGACCTGCCCGGAGCTAGTCTTGCTGGGTACACAGGCGGCAATCTCTGCTCAGTCGCTGCAACCTGCAGTGGAGATTCGGGCGGTATTTACACGGGAAACACAGCAACCCGCATCACCGCTTCAGGCTCACTCGTGTTGGTTCCAACTCCAGAGCCATCATCGCTGCTGCTCCTTGGCACCGGTATCCTTGGAGTAGGTGCAACCCTCAAGCGGCGTCTTATGGCCTAATCGATTCAGGAAGAAATACCCTGAAGAGGGTGCTGAAAAGCCTGTTGCGGCCGCGGAAAGAGACTACCTCAGGGGCTAAAGCCCTATTGAAATTGAGCTACTCGCGGCGTGGCTAAAGCCACGCCCTTTCAAAACAGCGACTTTTCAGCAGCCTCTGAAGCTCCGGCACTTTTCGGGGCTTCGTAATTTAAGTCAGACCTTTATGCCGCATGCCTGCGAAGGTTCATGAGAGCTTGGTGCAGCAACCCAACCCCGGGACTGCTCTCGAGCGCCGGGACAGCTGGTCTTCCGGAATCCCCCACGTCGTCTACCGCCTCTCCCTCGCCGTATGCATTCGATTCGATTCTCGCCTAAGACTCTGAGAATTGGCGTTACCGCATTGCCGTGCTATCGGCTTCATGGGGTCTCGTGACCTTTGAACGATGACTGATGGGTCAGGCCCGTCGCCGACGTGTCCCACCAAAGAGCTAGAGACGGTGGCCATCTACCCGCTTAGGCTGAACAAGCCTGCAGATGCGGTCTTCATCGAGCTATTGATTGCTAACGATCGAATCACAGAACACCAAGATCTGACTGGCGTGATTTTTTTTCACGAATCTTTGGTTTTTCATTTATTGGTCACTCCGAGCCTGCCCAGTAGAAGTTCCGGCAGTGGTGACGTGATTTTGCACCCTTGCACCATTGATTGCCTTACGGTGTCGTGCCTTGGAGATGTGCCCTGATGGTTTTGTTTCAACGGTGTGTTCCCCGCGCTGCTCTCATTCAGCCACGAGTCTGCACCGTCTCTTCGAGGCGACGATTCCTTCTGCCGTTGTTCAGCTTCCTGATCGTACTTGTCGGATTCGGCGCCCAAGCGGTGGCACAGACTACGACGACTCTCACGGTGAGTCCAGCGTCCGCGGCCTACGGCTCTGCATTCAAGATGACCGCGGTCGTATCTCAGGGCACAAATCACCCGACGGGCGGAACTGTAACGTTCACGGACACATTTAATTCCAGCCAACATGTTTTAGGCACGGTGCAGGTGCAGTCGACGCGTGGCGCGGCTGGTACTGCGATATTGCAGCAAACGCTTGGCGGAATTGGTACCCACTCGATCACCGCGAAGTTTAATCAGACCAAGTTCTATGCGTCGAGTACATCCAGCGCGCAGTCTGTAGCGGTCACAGGCCTTTACCCTACCGTTACGAGTCTTTCGCAAAGCGGCGGTTCGCAGGGGAATTGGTCGTTGCTCACCACCGTTACTGGAGTGGGTAGCAAATCACTGTCACCCACTGGCAATATCTCAGTTCTGGATGCATCGAACGGCAACTACCTGCTTGGCACGACAAGTCTCGGAGTCGGCACCATAGCGCAACAGTTCGTAAACGGTTCCGGATCGCCAATCACAGTAGCGAATAATCCGCAGAGTGTTGCCACAGGCTACTTCAACAACGACGGCTTTCCTGATATTGCCGTTTTAAGCGGCGACAACAAGGTAACCATCCTTTTAGGCAACGGGCTGGGAGGCTTCACGCCAGCGGCTGCGAGACCCTCTGTAGGGGGCAACGCGACTGCAATCGCGGCATTTGATCTGGACGGCGATGGGAATCAGGACCTGGTCGTTACGAACTCATCCTCGTCGGTCGTAAGCGTTCTGCTTGGCAATGGCGACGGAAGTTTCAGAGCGAGAACGACTTCCTCTCTCGCGGGAACTCCTCAGACCTTGGCCATGGGCGATTTCAACCGAGATGGAATTCCGGACATCGCCGTGACCAGCGGCACAAACCGTGTCTATATCCTTCTCGGAACCGGGATCGGGACTTTTACGGTTTCGACCGGATCTCCCTTTACGGTCGGCAACGGTGTATCTTCCATCGCCGTCGGCGACTTCAATCGAGACGGATACCTGGACTTTGCGACCGCAAATAATTCAGCGTCCAGCATCACCGTTATGCAGGGAGACGGAACTGGCAATGTATTCACTTCCATTACAGGGGCTTCACTTTCGCTGGCTGGTTCCGCGGCACCCACATCGATCATCGCTACCGACTTTGATGGAGACGGCAAGATCGATCTTGCTGTTGCTGAATCGAGTCTCAACCAAATTGGTGTGCTCCTCGGAAACGGAGATGGGACATTCGGCCTTCAGGCTGTATATCCGTCTGGAACTCAGCCTATAGCTCTTGTAACCGGCGACTTCAATGCCGACGGTATCCCCGATATCGCAGTGGTTAATGGGACCGGTACGGGCACGAGCCTTCTGCTTGGTACCGGCACCGGGACTTTTCTAAGTCAGATCCAGACTGGTGTCGGGGCGACCCCCAGTGCGCTCGCTGCTGCAGACTTTGATGGCGATGGAAATTCCGATCTCGCAGTTGCCAATACGGGAGACAACAACGTCAGCGTCCTGCTTAACCAGATTACTGACACTGCAAGTGCTCTACTAACGGGAATTTCAATTCCCGGCAGCGGCAGTCACCAACTCGATGCCACCTACGCCGCGGACACGCATTTCAGCGCGAGCACATCCTCTCAGATCTCGCTGGCCGCAAGCCCAATCGCAACGACAACATCGCTGAATACAAGTCTGACTTCGACGACTTATGGCCAGCAGGTCGTCCTTACCGCTACCTTGAGCGTAAGCCAGGTCGGCACGCTGACACCTTCCGGCACGGACATCGTGACCTTCCTGGATAATGGAACCGCTTTTGCCACCGCGCCGGTTTCCAGTGGTGTGGTGACGTTGAACACGACAGGTCTCGGAGTGGGAAGTCATCTCATTACCGCCGTCTTCAGTGGAGACAGCAATTTTCTTACGAGCATATCGTCAGCGGTCACCGTTGTAGTCGCCAAGGCCACGCCGGTTATTACCTGGCCGTCACCGGCAGCCATCACCTACGGGACACTGCTGTGGACAACACAACTTGACGCGACGGCGACCGTTGGCGGCGTGAGTGTGCCGGGCACCTATAACTACACCCCAGCTGCGGGAACTGTACTCCCTGTCGGCCTCCGAACGTTGAGCGTTCAGTTCATTCCGTCGTCAACGGCCAACTACAATTCGGTGACACAGACCACCACCATTCAAGTAAATAAGGCGACGCCCGTCATTACCTGGGCGAACCCTGCATCGATCAATTACGGGACACCTCTCAATCTCGTACAGCTGAATGCGGTTGCAAGTAACACCACGATTGTTCCATTGACGGGCTATGCGAATGTGTATGGCATTTACACCGATGGAACCAGCTTCGGCACGGGTGGATTCGATGGTGGCGGCAATAGTTATTCGGGCAATTCGCTTGGCACTTCACTTACGTGGAACGGTGTTACCTACCCGATGGGTCCCGTAAATGGACTGAGCGCGATTTCGAATCTGTCCACTCCGTTTCCTCTGCCCGCCGGTTACTACTCGACCATTTCGCTCATCGGCGCAATGGTGAATAACTCAGCTACCGCCTACTCGATATCGATTAATTACACCGATGGAACAACTGTAACGAGCACGCTCAATATGAGCGACTGGGTTTACCCTCAGAACTTTTCTGATGAGTCGGTATTGAAGTGCGCTGTGGCCAGAGACACAAGCGGCGGCGGTCAAGACACCCATTCAACCTGCGTCTTTGGCTATACGATCCCTGTCAACAGTTCGAAGATCGTCCAGAGCATTACGCTGCCAGCATCCAGAAATGCAGTCTTTCTTGGAGTTAGTGTTACAGCTCCGCCTGTAGCGGGCGGCTTTACCTACACGCCCTCGGCAGGTACGGTCCTCGCCGTCGGCCCGCATACCCTCTCGACCACGTTTGTTCCCACGGATACTGCGGACTATGCGAATGCTACAGCGACGGTGCCAATCGTCGTGACACGAGCTAATCCCACTCTGACGTGGGCGACGCCGGCGTCGATTTCATACGGCACTCCGCTGAGCGCAACACAATTGAACGCAACCGCAACCGTGAATTCGGGCATGGTGATTCCGCCCGTGAGCTCATCGTATCGCGTCAGTGCGATCGTGAGCGATGGAGACGTTTTTCAAGCCAGCGGCTTCGCCGGCACGTCGTCGGCCTATTCAGCAAACCTTCTTGGCTCCTCCGTCGTCTGGAACGGAACGACGTTCCCGCTGGGAACCCCGAACCTTCCTAATGGATTGTCAAGCTCCACAGTTGCTCTGCCGCAGTCCAACTTCAATACCCTTTACCTCCTTGGTGCGGGCAACGGAAACCAGACCGGCCAGACCTTCACCATAACTTACACAGATGGCACCAACGTATCGACACAACTGAGTCTGAGCTCGTGGACGCAGTCGATGGGGTACGCGGGGGAATCGATTGCCGCCACTGCGACTCACCAAAACCAATCCAGCGGTTCGCAGAGCGCGGTTACGACCTATGTCTACGGGTACCAGATTCCGCTGAATCCGGCGAAGGTACTCAGCAGCATCACGCTTCCGAATAATGCCAACGTCGTCATTCTATCCATGGCTCTGAGTACATCGGCGACGCCGGCGTCAAGCGTTCCTGGATCGATCGTTTACAGTCCCGTCTCAGGAACGATTCTTCCAGTCGGCACAAGCACTCTCTCGGCAGCCTTCACTCCGACCGATACCACGACGTACTCGAATGCGAGTGCAAGCGTGCAGATCGTGGTTACGAAACAGACTGGAGAAGCTATCACGCTGACCAGTTCCGCGCTGTCTTCGCCGTTCGCAGCAACGGTCACTTTTACGGCGACTCTGCCAAGCGGCGCGACTGGTACCGTTTCCTTCTTCGACGGCGCGACCAGCCTCGGTTCCTCGACTCTTTCAGGTGGGGTTGCGACTTACAACACATCTTCGTTGACGATTGGCACCCATTCGATCACCGCCGTTTACAACGGAGATACAAACTACGCAACCGTTACCTCGGCGCCGCTCTCCGAGGTGATCACAAAAGCAACGGCCACGGTGACGATTGCGGGAGTGCCAAATCCGTCGGCGTATGTGCAGTCGGTCACCATGACGATCACTGTTACTGGCGTGGCCGGAAAGATTCCTACCGGAACCGTGACCTTGACGGATAACGGAACAACTCTCGGCCCGACACTTACCCTCGACGCAACCGGTAAGACGACATACTCCGTGTCGACCCTGACGGCTGGCCCTCACACCATTGTTGCGACCTATAGCGGCGACGCTACCTACAAGTAACCTATGAAACTCACCAAGGCGGTTCTTATCCTCACTCGTTCAAACAAATGGCTTCGTTGGCTGTCTCACACGAACCCACTCTCTCGCCGCGCAAACAATGTCGGCACACTTTCCCTGTTAGACGGTACAGGTTCCTTCGACGCCTCGCATGTGAGCGCCGGGTCACGCCAAGCTTCGTCGCTACCTACTCCGGCGACACCAACCTCTGATTCTTTGATCTGCCCTGGAGGGCTGTTTATGAACTTAAAGTCTGTAGTGCGAGGACTCTGTGTCCTTGCAATTGGTCTACTGCCCGGGGTTGCTCTCGCTCAGCATTCGACGGGGTCGTATATTCAAGTTGTCAACCAAGCATCTGGCACGATTTCGCTCGCATCGTCCCTGAATCCGTCTGGCTATACCCAGGCCGTCACTTTTACCGCAACGGTGCCAACCGATGCTACGGGAACCGTCACCTTCTTTGATGGCGCGACGGCAATCAATACACCTGTTACCGTGGCCTCAGGAACCGCTGCTACCACTATCTCCACTCTTTCCGTGGGGACACACTCGATCAAGGCAACTTATTCCGGCGACTCGAACTATACGACTGTCACCTCGGCCGCTCTCAGCCAGGTTGTTAACAAGGGCGCAAGTGGCCTGACACTTGGATCTGCTCCGAACCCGTCTAACTTCGGATCGAATGTGACGTTTACCGCAACCCTCGCTGCTGGTGCCACTGGCAACGTAACCTTCCTCGACGGCGCTACGAACATTGGTGTGGTTGCCGCGAACTCCGGGACGGCAGTCTTCAGCATATCCACATTGACAGCCGGGACGCATTCAATCACCGCTCAGTATGCTGGTGATGCGAACTTCAACTCCCTCACTTCGAACATGGTTTCGCAGGTGGTCAATAAGAACGGCACAATCAGTCCGACATTGACAAGCAGTCTCAACCCGGCGACGTATGGTGCCAGCGTAGTGTTCACGGCGACAATGCCAACTAACGCAACTGGTGTGGTGACCTTCCTCGACGGAGCCACCAGCCTCGGTACGGGTACTTTGACGGCGGGTGTTGCGACGTTCACAACGAGCACCCTCACAGTTGGACCCCATTCGATCACTGCTTCTTATGCGGGTGACTCGAACTACGCGGCATCGGTATCGAGCTCTCTGACGGAGACCATCAATAAACAGACTGGCGAAACAATCACGCTGACTTCCAGCCTCAACCCTGCAGTGTTCTCCAACTCTGTGACCTTCACAGCGACGGTCCCGAACAATGCAACAGGAACAGTAACCTTCTACGACGGTGCAACCTCTATCGGAACAGGAACAGTGACCGCTGGTGTGGCAACCTTCACAACGTCAACGCTCTCGGTCGGCCCTCACCCAATCACAGCGACCTACGGTGGCGACTCCAACTACTCCAACGTGACGTCAACGGCTGTGTCCGAAAGCATCACTCAGGGAGCAGCAGTCGTGACCATCTCTGGTGCACCTAACCCGTCCAACTACGGTGGCAACGTCACTATGACGATTACCGTTACCGGACAAAACGGTGTCATCCCGACCGGAACAGTGACGTTGATGGACGGCGGAACTGCTCTCGGCTCGGCTCTCACCCTCGATGCAACCGGCAAGGCGACATTCTCCGTGTCGACCCTGACGGCTGGTCCTCACACCATCACCGCAACCTACAGCGGCGATGCTAACTACAAGTAACGGCTGAGGAGGAAGGCGCGGTCTCAAATGAGACCGCGCCTTCTTTATAACTATCCGGAGAAGCTCGATGAAATCGTTATTTGGCGTGGCGCTTTTCGCTCTTACCTGGATGGTATGCGAATGTACGCTGATGCAAGCTCAGACTCAGAACCACTATTTGCAGCAAGTCCAGAAGGCCGCGCCCACGTTCATACTGACATCAACCAAAAATCCTTCCAACATCAACGACGGCACTGCCGCCACAATTCAGATCTCCGGTACAGGACCTCTCGTACCCAGCGGGACAGTGACCTTCAGTGCGACTGAAGCAGGTTTCATTGGGACCCTGGCTAATGCGACAGTAACGGTTCCTATCGACAGCGCCGGTAAAGCGAGTTGGGTTTTTAATTTGAACCCCGGGACCTATCAGTTATTCGCGTCTTACAGCGGCGATGCGGACTATAACCCGGTAGACGCAACACCGATCTCACAGCAAGTAATTGGTCCTCCTGATTTCACCCTGACCCTTGATTCGGGTTCTCTCATCGTGAAACAGGGCAGCACATGGAAGGGTAGCTTGACGGCAACAGCGACGAATAACTTCCAAGGAATGATCACTCTGAGCTGCGACGGCGGTGGTAGCGGTGTGAAATGCCTCCCTGGCCAGCCGGTTCAAATGGATGCTTCAGGTGTATGCCACTTCCCCGTTGCGCTGACGACGACGGCAACTACTGTAACAACGCTCTCTACAGGCCTCATCTTGTTCTTTTCAGGATTTGGTCTATCGAAGAAGAAAAATCGTTTCAAGAAGCTCTATGCGCCTGCTCTGCTCTCCTTACTGCTGCTGTTTGTCGGTTGCACTGCCGTGCGTTATCAGCAGGTAGATGGAACGCTCAGGGGTAGTTACAAATTAACGTTCGTTGGGCAAAGCGGTTCGTTGAGCCACGCCGTTACGGCCGTCGTCGTGGTTCAGTGATGAGGGTTAGCGCCATGCATATGAAGATGATCAGGAACATGGTTGCGGGGAGCATCGCTCTGCTCGCGTGCATCTCGGCGGTCGGCCAGGCCATCCCTCATGCTGTCACCGTCTCGGGAGAGGATAATCAGATATATATCGGCTTCGAGCATACTCGCTATGACTACGAGTTGCTCACACCGCAAGGCAATCAAGTTCTTACAACTTCTGGAGTGAACCTTCAGTACAACTACCGCAGCCGCGATCACGTCATTCTCACTGGGACCATGCGATATGGTTCGGGGCCGCTGGCGGGGCAATCCATGACAACGATTGGCGCGGGCGTTGGCTTTGTAGCCAATGTCTGGCGCGCCGAACCCTTTGCCCAGGTGTTAGGCGGTATCGCGCGGCTGTCATCGACAGATAATATTTATCTATCAACCTCTGCCACAAGCAGCTTTACTACCATGTTAGGCGCGGGTGTGGATATCCCAGTTTCCAGGCGCTTCAGTGTCAGGCCTATTTATATTGAAAATCAATTCCTGTCGTTCGGAGAGCGGAGATCGATTTATTTGAATGTAGGAGCAGGCATTCTTTATCGTTTTCCCTCGAAACTGTCCGGCCCGCATAAAACGAATTATTGAGAAGAAGGTCTACTTAAGGATATGAGTGGCTGAAAATTCCGGATCGACGGGAATCTGGAGTGCTGTTGCCAGAGCGTTGGTTTCTGCTGCCATGCCGACTACACCGAGAAACTCTGCATGCTGCTGGTCCGTGAGACCCTTGGCTCGGGCTGCTGCGGTATGGGAATGCACACAATAGCTGCAGCCATTGATCGTAGAGACGGGAATGTAGATCAATTCCTTGGTGAGTGGATCAAGTACGCCTGGCTCGATCATGACTTCTTTGATGCTTGACCATGTTCGCTCCAGAAGTGCTGGTTGATTAGCAAGCGCCCGCCAGAAATTATTTACGAAATCAGATTTGCGTGTGAAGCGTATCTCATCGAAGACTGCTTTTACGCGAGCATCGGCTGAGACTTCCTCGTCTGTCCAGAGCTTTACGGTGGCCATATTGGAAAACCTTTCAAGAGTGACACAAAGATGTCTCAAGCTTGCTTTATTTACAAGTTAAGGGAACTTGCGCCGGGAGATCAATTGTTCGGGCTCCGCGAACAGAGGCTTATGAATTTACAGATCAATTGGGTGAATCGGTGAGATCGTCGTCTTTTGTTTCGCGGATCATGAATAGGCCGAAAAAGGTGAGGACGGCGGAAGCTGTGAGGTAGTAGCCAACGTATTGCAGGCCATAGGTTTTGGCGAGCCATGTAGCAACATAGGGGGCAAGCGAGGCACCTAAAATACCCGCCATACTAAAGGCAAGTGAACTGCCGGTGTAGCGAACCGAAGTGGGGAAGAGCTCTGACACGATGGTGCCAAGCGGACCGTAGGTGAGACCCATGAGTGCAAGACCTACAGTCATCATGACGACGACTCCGGTGGTGCCGGCGCTGAAGAGTGGCGCGAGTACAAAGCCAAAGATGGCGATAAGCGCTGTGACCGCGAGCATGACCGGCCGCCGTCCGCCTTCGGCGAGCAATGCGGAGATGGGGATTGTGACTGCGAAGAAGAGAATGCCAAGGAGCTGGATAAGCAGAAAACTGTCGCGGCTGTAGTGGAGGGCGGTGGTTCCCCAGGACAGCGCGAAGACCGTCATGAAGTAGAAAAGGACAAATGTCGCGAGGCAGACGAGAATGCCGGCCACCAGCGCACGGGTATGGCGGTGTAAGACGGTGAGCATGGGGACGCCAGCCGGCTCGCCACGCTGGACCGAGGCCTGGAAGACGGGTGTTTCGGTAATCGTCAGACGAACGTAGAGCCCAAGCACCACCAGCGCGGCGCTGGCAAGGAAGGGCAGCCTCCAACCGAAGGCGAAGAATTGCTTGTCGGTCAGCCAGTGTGAGAGCAGAAAAAAGGTTCCTCCAGAAAGTAAGAAGCCGAAAGGCGCACCAAGTTGCGGAAACATGCCGTAAAGTGCGCGCTTGTTGGGTGGGGCGTTCTCAACGGCGAGCAGGACGGCCCCGGCCCATTCGCCGCCGAGCCCGATGCCCTGGCCGAACCGGCAGAGAGCAAGCAGCAGGGGCGCGGCGAGTCCGATGACATGATAGGGCGGGAGAGCCCCGATTGCGAAGGTCGACAGGCCCATGGTCGACAAAGCCAGGACGAGAGTCTTCTTGCGACCGATGCGATCGCCGAAATGGCCGAAGAGCGCGGAACCGACGGGGCGTGCAAGGAAGGCGATGCCGAAGGTAGCGAGTGAGGCTAGCGTAGAGGAGGCGGGATCGGATGCTGGGAAGAAAAGGTGGGGAAAGACAAGCACCGCAGCCGTGGCATAGATGTAAAAGTCGAAAAACTCGACTGTGGTACCGACCATGCTGGCAAAGAGGACCTGGCGCGGCGTATTGATCTGCTTTTGTAGTGTTTCGTCTGTCATCATACTGAAACTCGAATTCTATTCGAATGGACAAGGCGTAACCGTCCTGAGCTCGTCAATTATCCAACGTATTCGATGACTTCGTGATCCCATCGAACTTCTGCAAGAGAAGCCACGCATGATTACTTTCGGCCCGCCTGCCACTCCACCTCTAAGAGCGGATGGCGCCGATTGTCTTTGGAACTTTGGAGCGGCCACCGGATGAGAGAGGGCCGACCCTAGGAGCACGTTTACGGACCGACAGGCCGGAGGCGAGATGATTAAGGAGCTTGCGGGAGCTTTCCTGTTCGCGGCTATGAAGCAGAAGATCGCGTGCATCGGTCAGGTGATCTGCCATAAGACGTGAGGCAAGTTCGGGGTCGCGCCGTTCGATTGCGACCAAAATCGGCCGATGGAAGTGGAGGGTGTGTTCCAGGTCGACTAGCTGAGACGTCACCATAATCATGTTCAGCATCGCACGGTGGATGGTGTGAAAAAGACGTCCTGCAAGACGATTGCCCGATGCCTGAAATATGGCGCGGTGGAAGAGCAGATCAGAGGCAACGAGGCGGACACGATCGTCCTTGCTTTGTTCGAGGTCCACGATCGATTGCCTGAGCAGTGCGATGTGCTGTGCGTTGGCGCGTTCGGCTGCCTTTGCGGCCAGGCCGGGCTCCATCATGAGGCGCATCTCGCTGAGTTCCTGGAGTGTGGTGTCGTCGAGGAGAAAAAGAAACTCCATGGGCACGGAGAGGACCGAGGAAGCGTCCTTGTTGAGGTAACTGCCGTCGCCGACTTTTTGAGTGATGACGCCCATAATCTCAAGGACCTTGAGGGCTGGGCGCAGCGAAGAACGGGCCACTCCGAAGGCTGCGGCCAGTTCACGCTCAGGCGGCAGCTTCGCGCCGGGAGACAGGACTCCATCGCTCAGCAGTTGCTGGAAGCGGAGGATGAGCAGATGTGTGACGTCGTCTTTGTCGTTGAGGATGTGTCCGCCATCGCCGAGCGGGGACTTTCGACGTTCGTTCATTTCTGAATAGTGTGCCAAGAGAAAGTTGATGTCAAACGATATGTGTCGCATCAATGCATTTATGGGTAGCGACCATTGGTACTACCTTAAGCGATTCATGAAAAGAGCTAGTCGATGACCTGGATTTTCTTGTTTTTGGGGGCACTTTAAGGAGTGCAGGTCGAGGTTTGGTTCGCGGTGTCCGAGACGCACCAAGTTATAGAGTGTCCTGTAAATATGTGGGTATTGTCGGCATTTGCAATTCGGGTGTTTGGGTGAGGTATGTATATAGGGTCGTTGGTTGTGTGGCACGCGAACTTCCCATTTCGAAATTTTATCTTGACAAGTTTTTCTCCTTGGTACTACCTTTGGCGACGCTCGCAGTTGTCGGAAAGAGTTTCAATACAAATTTACAGCCGAGGAACGACATGAACGTTCGCACGATTGTTAGAGATACCGGGAATCTGCTGATGCTTGTTCTCTTGCTGGGGGTTGGGGTGATGCGTGTCCACAGCCAGGTGGAGGCGGGACGGTTTGTAGGGCGCATCACTGATACCCAGGGCGCGGTAGTGACGCAGGCAATCGTCAAGGTGACGAACGCCGGCACAAATAGCGTACAGAGTGCGATTACTGACTCGACGGGAAACTATGTGATCACACCGGTGGCGGCGGGAGTGTACTCACTGAGCGTCACGGCGGCGGGGTTCACAACGATCAATACATCGAACATTGAAGTTCAGGTTGGCCAAATCGTTCGCAAGGATCTGCAGTTAAAAGTGGGTGCGTCGACTACTACGGTCGAAGTGTATGCAGAGACTCAACTGCTGAGCACGGATACTGCAACAATGGGGACGGTTGTGACTAATCAGCAACTCACCAGCTTGCCGCTGAATGGACGCGGCTTCTATCGGCTGGCGGAACTTACACCCGGAGCTGCGCTGCTGCCGCCCACGGGCAACTCCCTTGCTATCCGGCCAGAGATCGTGAACGGCAACACGATTAGCGGTATCCGAGGGAGCGCGATCTCGTTCCTGCTCGATGGCGTGGATGTCAGCGAACAGCATCAGGGTGGGACGTTTATCCAGACATCGATCGATGCGCTGCAGGAGTTCAGCGTACAGCAGAGCCCGTACTCTGCCGAGTACAACCGAGGCGGCGCGTTTTTCAACGCGACTACGAAATCGGGAACAAACAGGTTCCATGGTGGGGTGTTTGAATTTATCCGCAACGAGAAGCTCGACGCGCGTAATTTTTTCTCGACGACGCGAGCCATTTTGAAACGCAATCAGTTCGGAGGCAACATTGGAGGGCCACTCTCGATTCCGCATTTGTATGACGGTAGAGACAAAACCTTCTTCTTCGTCGCTTACGAGGGGCAACGACTACGGCAGGGACTAGTCGTCAACAGCATTGTGCCTACTGATGCGCAAAGGAATGGAGACTTCACCGGTTTGGGGAAGCCAATCTATGATCCGTTGACGACGACCACGGTCGGCACGACAACGACTCGCAATCAAATCAACTGCAATGGAGTTCCAAACGTCATCTGTCCTTCGCGGATCACTGCGCAAGCGAGCGCGGTACTTGCTTACATTCCACACGCGAACAGCGGTGCAGCGAGCTTTAAGGCCGTTCCATCTCAAGCGATCGACTACGATCAGTTCACGATACGTATCGAGCATCAGATCGGTTCATCCAACCGGCTTTTTGGACGCTGGATTTACGTGAACAATCGTCAGACGGATCCCAACGCCGCGCCACTGTTGAAGACTGCATCGCTTACGTCCAACGGTCAGGACATCGCCGTTGGCCTCATTACGAACATCGGCGCGAATAAAGTACAAGATTTCCGCATTCACTATCTTCCCAGCCATGTGCGGCTCTCCGCATTCCTGCAGGGGCCTGACTTTAACGCGGCGAATGGCATACAGGGGTTTACCGGGTTGGCGCGGCCTGATACGGGGAGCTCATTTCCTGACTATTCCTTTAGCGGCTACGCTGCGTTGCAGGGATCTGCGTTCGATCAGCGCCCGAAATCGCAGGATCGCACGGTGTTGGAACCAACAGACACCTTCACGATGCTGAAAGGCCGTCACTCTCTGAAGTTTGGCGTCCTCGTCCGCTATTATCAGTGGATCGGTTACGACAGCTCGAACTATGCCGGTATCTTCAACTTCACTGGAATTGAGACTCAGAACCCCACTGCGACTACGACCAATCCTGCAGGAGGAGATGCCATTGCAGACTTTCTGTTGGGGTATCCTGCTTCGGTGGCTCGTGCCTATCCGGGTGCTAACTTCGGAGGACAGCGGTGGTATCACCAGTATTTCGCTCAGGATGATATCCGCGTGAGCGACAAACTAACGTTGAATCTTGGGCTGCGGTATGAGTACTCGCCGTGGTTGAACGGGTACAAGGGACAGCTCGGCACCTTCGATCCAACTCAGTCGAAGCCGATTATTGTGGCGAGCAATACGAACCAGGTGGATTTGACTTCTCAGTATGCTGCTCCTGCTGCCTATCAGTTCTTCGGGCAATATATTCAAACCAGCAGCCAGGCGGGCCTGCCCTACTCGATCACCTATACCGATCGCACACAGTTTGCTCCACGTGTCGGGTTTTCGTGGCAGCCACTTGGACCTACGACAGTGTTTCGCGGCGGCTTCGGTATTTTCTACGAGCCTGAAGGGACCAGCGGCCGTGTGAACCGTAATATTCTGCCGTTCCTTCTGTCGGAGACGGTCAACCAGACTCAGAGTGTGGTTCCAACGCGTTCAACCGCGAATTTCTTCCTTGGCTCCCAACTCGGCTCTGCATCCGCGAATCCAGCGTTGCTACCAACTCGGACGCACCTGAAGGTTGGGTCGAACCAGCATTACAGTTTCGGAGTGCAGCAGCAGCTTACGCCTAAGACGATCTTTGAGATTGCGTATGTTGGAAATCACGGGGTTCATCTGCAGAGTACGAATGACTTCAACGATCCGAGTCCTGCGGCAGGAGCAGTTCAGGCGCGGCGTCCGTTCCAGCCATGGGGGGCGATCACGTATCAGACACAGGATCTCGGGACGACATACCAGTCTTTGCAGTCGAAGGTACAGCACCGCGCGGGAAATGGATTCACCGGATTGATCGCCTACACATGGTCTAAGTTTATGCAGTCGAACCAGTCACCGGCACTAGGTGGAAATATAGGGTTCGAAAGAACCTATTCGCCGTTCAATACGCCGCAGAATCTTGCGATAAGCGGTAGCTATGAGCTGCCGGTGGGCCATGGCAGAAAGTACATGGGTAACGCCAACCGGGCCGTGGATGCAGTTCTGGGCGGATGGCAAGTGCAGACGATCATTGTGTTACGAAGCGGAACGCCATATACGCCTGTCGTCTCATCAGACAGGGCTAACACCGGCGTGGGGTCGCAGCGGCCGAATTTGAATCCCGCGGGAGGATCGCCTACGTTCCGCAAGTCCCTGACGAGTTGGTTCGATAAGACGGCTTATGTCGTGGCGCCACAGTTCACTTATGGGCAGGTGCGCGCAAATGTTTTACAGTCGGATGCGTTCCGGCAGTACGACGCATCCATATTCAAAAACTTTGCATTACCGGGCGAGTCGGTTCTGTCTTTCCGGGCTGAGTTCTTCAATCTGCCAAATACAAACAGCTTCAACGCTCCGAGCTCAACGATTGATGCGTCCACCTGCTGCACGGTCACTTCAACTTCGATCCCATCACGTGATATTCAATTTGCTCTGAAGTACAACTTCTAACCAACAAAAGGCCGACGACCTATGCGCAAGTTCGCCCTGACCTTGATCTGTGCCGCCGCGATGCATGCAGCCGCACAGGCTCCGACATCAAACCCTGTATCCATTCAGGTTGACCTTTCAAAGCCTCAAGGGCCGTATAAGCCGATCTACAGCTGGTTTGGATATGACGAGTCCAACTATACGACGATGAAGTACGGCAAACAGCTGCTGACGGAGCTGCACGATCTGAGCCCGGTACCGGTATACATCCGTGCGCATCACCTGCTGACCTCAGGGAACGGAGTACCGGAATTGAAATGGAGTTCATCGAACGTATTCACGCTGGATGCGAATGGAAAACCAGTGTACGACTTCACGATCACCGATCAGACTTTTGACGAATTCCAGAAGGCGGGAGTACGGCCAATGGTCGAGCTTGGATTCATGCCCAAGGATCTCGCTGCGACGGTGCCGGGAGTGGACGCCTACCAGGTTCACTATCCGGGCAGCACGATCTCCGGAGCGTCGAATAATCCTCCAAAAGATTATGCGATGTGGGGCGAATTGGTACGGAAGTACACGGAACATCTCGTGGAGCGTTATGGCAAGGAGCAGGTGCGCACATGGTATTTCGAGGTATGGAACGAGCCGGACATCGCATACTGGCACGCCACTCCTGAGGAGTACAACAAGCTCTACGACTACACCGTTGCTGGAATTCGGGCCGCACTGCCCGACGCGATCGTAGGCGGTCCGGCGAGTACAGGACCCGCATCAGATAAAGCCGAAGCCTTTCTGGATAATTTTCTGAAGCATTGCCTTAATGACAAGAGTGCGGCGAATGGAAAGGCGATCCCGCTGGATTTCATTTCGTTCCACCCCAAAGGACGACCAACGGTGGTGGATGGGCACGTGCGGATGGGGCTTACGAATGAGTTGAAGGCCGCAGGAAATGGGTTTCGCATCGTCGCGAAGTACCCGAAGTACATCCATCTCCCAATCATTCTGAGCGAGGCCGACCCGGAAGGTTGCGCGGCATGTTCGATGAAGGTGAATCCATCGAATGCATACCGGAACGGTCCGCTATATCCGACGTACACAGCAGCTGCGATCAAGGCTCTCTTTGAATTGCAGGACCGCTATAAGGTGAATCTCATCTCCATGCTTTCGTGGTCGTTCGAGTTTGAGGATAAGGAGTACTTCGAAGGCTTCCGCACGCTGGCGACGAACGGAGTGGACAAGCCGGTACTGAATGTTTTCCGGATGGCGGGTTTGATGTCTGGAGAACGAGTGAATACGAGCAGCACGGGACAGGTTTCGCTTGATGACATCCTGAATACAGGAGTGAGGCAGACGCCGGATATCGATGCCTTTGCTACGAAAGGCGAGCATGAGGCGGCTGTAATGCTATGGAACTACCATGATGACGACGTTCCGGCAGAGGGTGCGCCAGTGCAAGTGACGATTGCGAGCATTCCTCCGGGAGTGAAGAAGGTACTGCTGGAGCACTATCGGATAGACAGCATGCACAGCAATTCGTACACCGCGTGGAAGGCGATGGGATCTCCCCAGGCACCCACACCGGAACAATATGCGCGATTGAAAGAGGCGGGCCATCTGGAGCTTCTGCGGTCTCCGGAGTGGTTGGATGTGAAAGACGGCAAAGTAACGATTGCTACAGAACTGCCGAGGCACGCTACATCGCTGATGCGTTTGAAATGGTGACCATGTGGAGAATGTGTTGAGTGAAGCCGAGCGGACAATTCAGCCTAAGATGATCGAAGTGCAGTGGTACTTTGTCGCGATGGTAACGGCGGCGATTGCCATAAGCTACTTTGACCGTCAGACGTTGCCTGTCGCTATCTCCGCAATTCAGCGAACGATCCCGCTGAGCAATCAGCAATTCTCGTGGCTGCAGTTTTCGTTTCTTATCCCGTACGCATTGCTGTATGCGGCGGGAGGGCGAATGCTGGATGTTATGGGGACTCGCCGGGGGTTTCTGCTGATCATGCTCTGGTGGTCTATAGCGTGCGCGCTGCATGGGCTGGCAACGAACTTCGCATTTCTTATGCTAGCTCGTTGCCTGCTGGGAATGGGTGAGGGTGGGGCGTTCCCTGCTGCAACGAGAGTGGTAGCAGAGTGGATTCCGCTGCATCAGAGATCGACGGCCATGGGCATTATCAATGCGGGGACGGCTATAGGGTCGGTACTGGCTCCGCCACTGATCGGTATCGTGCTGCTGACGAGTGGATGGAGGATGGTGTTTTTTGCGGCGGGAGCTGTCGGGATTGCGTGGGTCATCTGGTGGTCGGTGAGCTACCGCGGAAGCAACCCCGCTTCTATCGACACGCTTGATGCACGGTTGGTCGCGCAGCAACTGTCTTTTCTCGATATTGTGGGCATGCGCAAGGTGCAGGTGCTGGTTTTCGCAAAATTCATGAGCGACTCGGCGTGGTACTTCTACCTGTTCTGGCTACCGAAGTACCTCTACGATGTGCGCGGCTTCGATGTAAAACATGTGAGCTACTACGCGTGGATTCCATATGCAGCGTCTGGGGTCGGAAGCTTTCTGGGAGGGTGGTTGTCCAGCACCCTTCTGAGCCGCGGAAGATCGTTAAACTTCTCACGGAAGTTTGTTCTGGGGCTCAGTGCTCTGTTTATGCCTGTTGTCATGTTGGTGCCGCACGTACCGGTGGGCTGGGCGCTTATGTTCTTCAGCATTGCATTTTTCTGTCAGCAATCGTGGTCGGGGTTAATCATGACTCTGCCTGCTGACATCTTCCCTCTGTCCGCGGTGGGATCGGTGTCGGGGTTAGTTGGGTTTGGCGGTGCCATTGGAGGAGCGATCTTTGGTGTCGTCGCCGGATTCCTGCTCGGTCGTGGATTCGGATATGGAACGCTGTTTTCTATCGTTGGAACCTTTCACCTTATTGGGTTTCTAGCCATTCTGCTTTTGGGTGGCAGACTTCAACCGCTTAAGACTTCAGATCTCCTACAAATAGAGAGTCAATCATGAAGATCACAGAAGTGCGCACGCGCGTCGTACAGTGGGAGGGCAAAACAACACCGTTGCCTCCTCATTTCTGCACCAATCCGATGGATCTGGTGATGTTCCGTGAAGCGTCCATGGGAACCTTTACCTTCCATGGATGGGTGCTGGTAGAGATATTTACAGATGCAGGCCTGGTCGGCCTGGGTAATGCCGCATTGTCACCGCTGGTGACGAAGTCATGCATCGACACGTATCTGAAACCATTGTTGCTTGGGGCGGACCCGTGGGACATCGAGTATTTGTGGCAGCAAATGTATCGCAGCACAATGGCATTCGGACGCAAGGGCGTTGCCATGACTGCGATCAGCGCGGTCGATATCGCACTGTGGGATCTACTGGGTAAATCCGCTCAGCAACCTGTCTACCGACTGTTGGGTGGGCGAACAAAGAAGCAGATTCCGGTATATGCAAGCCGCCTCTACAGCATGCCGTTGGAGGAATTGAGAGTCGAAGCGCAGCGTTACAAGGACGAAGGATACACCGCGATGAAGCTGCGTTTCGGATGGGGACCGGTCGACGGCGCAGAGGGGATGCAGCGTAATGTGGAATTGGTGCGCACGGTCCGCGAGGTGGTCGGCGATGGCGTCGATGTGATGGCAGATGCTTACATGGGCTGGACGCTCGACTATGCGAAGCGCATGCTTCCGCTGCTCGAACCCTTTCATCTGCGATGGCTGGAAGAGCCCGTGATTCCTGACGATACGCGCGGATATAAGGAGTTGAAGGCGTATGGGCGGATACCGATTGCGGGTGGAGAGCATGAATTCACCGTCTTCGGATTTCGTGATTTACTGGAGGCCAATGCGCTCGACTATATCCAGTTCGACACGAACCGCGTGGGCGGCATCAGCCAGGCTCGCAAGATAGCCGCACTGGCAGAGGCTTATCAGGTCCCCGTGGTGCCGCACGCAGGCCAGATGCACAACTACCACGTCGTGATGGCGAGCCTCAACTCGCCGATGGCTGAGTTCTTTCCCAAGGTCGACGTTGAAGTGGGCAATGAGCTGTTTTGGTATATCTTCGACGGCGAGCCAGTTCCGGTAGACGGATATATCGACCTGGACGAGAACACGCCTGGCCTAGGGCTGACTGTGAACGAGGAGTCGCTGAAGCGCTTCAAGATAATCGAGTAAAAGGATGAGCATGATCCATCTTGTTCAGATTTCTAACGGCTCTTCACGCCGCGTAGCTGTAGTCGAGGAGCCTCACCTCCGCTGCCTGAATGAAGTTGAGACCGTCTACGAGCTGGTGCAGCGTTGCCTGAGTCGCGGGGGCCAGCTCAGTGCACAGGCCCTTGAATTGGCGCATGGCGAGGTACTGGACTACGGCGCGGTTTATGCAGGGACTTCGGACTGGCATCTGTTGGCTCCGATTGACGTGCCCGGAGTTCCGTCGAAGTTGACGATCTCGGGTACTGGCTTGACTCACCTTGGAAGCGCGAAGGAGAGACAAGCTATGCATATTGCTACCGCTGCAAAGACAGCCGAAGATGTGACCGATAGTATGCGTATGTTTCAGTGGGGCGTTGAGGGAGGGCGCCCAATGGAGGGTGCGATCGGAGTTGCGCCGGAGTGGTTCTACAAAGGCAACGGGTCCATGTTGCGTGCGCCGCTCGAGCCTTTGATGATTCCCGCCTATGCGGAAGATGGCGGTGAAGAGGGAGAGCTGGCGGGGGTCTATGTGATCGGTGCGGACGGTACACCTTATCGCATAGGGATGGCCGCGGGTAATGAGTTCTCCGATCACAGATTTGAAAAGCGCAATTATCTGAACCTGGCGGGCTCAAAACTGCGTACGTGCAGCCTCGGTCCCGAACTCGTGGTGGGTGCCGGATTTCAGTCGGTTGGTGGGGAGGTCCACATCGAGAGGAAGGAGAAGACTATCTGGTCGAAGGCTGTAGCAACCGGCGAGGACAACATGTGTCACAGCCTCTCGAATCTGGAGCATCATCATTTCAAGTTTGAAGGGCATCGTCAGCCGGGCGACGTGCACGTGCACTTCTTCGGGGCTCATTCGTTGAGCTTCGGCGACGGTATTGCGCTGGAAGATGGAGACTGGATGGAAGTGCGCTACGAGGGGTTCGGACGAGCATTACGCAATCCGGTCCGTGTCGAGGCAAAAGGTCAAAATCGCCGGATGGCGGTTCGTCCGCTTGCCTGACAACAGACTAGTAGAAGGAGATTTTCTGTGAGCGAACGCATAGCGATACTCGGGTTGGGCACGATGGGCACTGGCATGGCGGCGAACCTGCGTAAGGCTGAATTTCCGCTGACCGTATATAACCGGACCGCAGCGAAGGCAGAGGCGCTGGTGGCCAGAGGCGCGCGGTTCGCATCCACCCCAGCCGAAGCCGCAAAAGGCGCGTCGGTCATTATCAGCATGCTCGCAGATGACGCGGCATCACGCGAGGTGTGGGTGGGAGAGAATGGCGCGCTTGATGCGGTAGAAGAAGGTGCGATTCTGATCGAATCGAGCACCGTGAGCCCAGCGTGGGTCGCGCAGCTTGCTGCACGGGCCGCACAACATGGAGTGGAGTTGCTGGATGCTCCGGTGACGGGTAGCCTCATGCAGGCTGAAGCTGGTCAACTCTCCTTCTTAGTAGGTGGCAAGGATCTGGCGCTGGAAGCTGCTACGCCCGTGTTGAAGGTGATGAGTAAAGAGATCATTCATCTTGGCCCCGTTGGAAGTGGAGCAAAGATGAAGTTGATCAACAATTTTTTGTGTGGGGTCCAGGTGGCATCGCTAGCAGAGGGGCTTGCATGGATTGAGCGCAGTGGGCTCGATCGAGAAAAGGCGCTCTCTATATTGAAAGCGGGTGCGCCAGGCAGTCCGTTGCTTGGAGCTATTTCGGCGAGGATGGTCAGCCACAATTACACAGTAAATTTTCTCCTTAAGTTGATGACGAAAGATTTGTTATACGCCCAAACCGAGGCGGCGCGCTGTAGCGTGAACTTGAAGACGGCGGAGGTGGCACGGAGTCTCTTTGAAGCTGCCATCGCGAAAGGATTCGGAGATGTGGACATGGCGTCGGTGATCGAACCACTTCGCGACACGTAGGGTACAGGCTCGAAAAGGATTAGCAGAGAGACTGCAATCACCTAAGGAGATAGATCGATGAAGTCTATTGCCACTATCTGTAGCCTCCTGCTTTGTCTGTGTGGAGCGTTTGCACAAGACACAACGCGGGCAGTTTACCTCGATCCTTCGAAACCAACTGATCAAAGAGTCGCCGATCTGATCGCGCGCATGACACTGGAAGAGAAGGCTCAGCAGTTGAACCATCTCAATGTTGGTATTCCGCGACTCAGGGTGGCGGCTTGGGGTGGCTGGAATCAGACCCTCCACGGCGTGTGGTCGAAACAGCCTACTACTCTCTTCCCGGCGCCTATCGCGATGGGTGCGACCTGGGATCCCGCGTTGATACACACGATTACCGGCGCAATGTCAGATGAGGCGCGAGCCCTGTACAACATCGGCGCGGACGGACCTCGCTCGAAGCATGGCCTGGTATTCCGCTCACCCGTGATCAATGTGAGTCGAGATCCGCGTTGGGGAAGAATCCAGGAGGTGTTCAGCGAAGATCCTTTTCTGACAGGACGCCTGGGTGTTGCCTATGTGCAGGGGTTGCAGGGCGATGACCCTCACTATCTCAAAGTGGCTGCAACGGTGAAGCATTTCGCTGTGAACAACGTGGAGACGAACCGTCAAAGGCTCTCTGCCGAGGTAGATGAACGGAATCTGATGGAGTATTGGCTTCCACATTGGAGGGCCGTGATCGTCGAAGGTCATGCACAGTCGGTGATGGCTTCCTATAACGCTATCAACGGGGTTCCGGATGCGATCAATAAATATCTGCTGACGGACATCCTGCGAGGACAATGGAATTTTGATGGCTTTGTGACCGACGATCTCGGAGGAGTTAATCTGCTGGTGGCTGCGCACCACATCACCGAAGATCCGGTCGAGGCAACGGCACGTTCCATACAAGCTGGTTGCGACTCAGACGACATGCAGTTCGAGACAAATATTCCTTTGGCAGTGAAAAGCGGCCGTTTGCCTATTGCCGATGTGGATCGCGCGCTGGCGCGAGTACTCCGTGTTGGCTTCCGACTGGGCGCATTCGACCCGCCTGAGCTGAATCCATATTCGAAGATTTCAGCGAACGTGATTCGCTCCGAGGAACATCTGCGACTTTCATTGCAGACTGCACTTGAGTCGATGACCCTGCTTACAAATCGAAATAATTTTCTACCTCTCGATGGGAAGAGCTTGAAGAGTGTTGCCGTCATCGGTCCTGCGGGCGACGCAGCGTACGAAACAGGAAACTACTACGGGACGCCAGCGCGAAAGACCAGCCCGCTGCAAGGATTGAAGGAGATGTTGGGCTCAGGCGTGAAGGTGGAATATGAGCAAGGGGCTGGATTTGTCGAAGCTGCTGATCTGGCTGCAATCGCACGCGCCGCTGAGTTGGCACGAAAGTCCGATGTCGCCATTCTGTTTCTCGGAACGAATTTAAAGGTCGAAGCAGAGGGCAGGGACCGTAGAGACTTAAATCTTCCCGGAGCTCAGGAGCAGTTGATGGAGGCTGTTTATGCGGCCAATCCGAAGACGGTCTTGGTGCTGATGAATGCAGGACCTTTGGCTGTAACGTGGGCGAATGACCATCTTCCGGCGATTCTCGATGCGTGGTATCCAGGCGAGGCAGGAGGCACAGCCATCGCGCAAGTGTTGCTGGGCGAATATAACCCGGGAGGCCATCTTCCCTATACGGTGTACGCCAGCCTCGACGGTGTGCCACCGCAGAATGAGTACGACGTCTCGAAGGGATTTACTTATCTCTACTTCAAGGGCGTTCCGCTTTATCCCTTCGGACATGGGCTCAGCTATACAAAGTTCACGTACAGCAATCTGAAGCTCTCGCAAAACAGAACGAGTGCGACGGGCGAGATTGATGTGTCATTCGACCTGCAGAACACAGGCTCGCGAGCGGGTTCGGAGGTGGCGCAGATGTACGTTCATCAGGAGAAGTCGAACGTGGTGCAACCGATCAAGAGTCTACGCGGGTTTCAGCGAATCGCGCTCGAACCTGGCACGAGCAAGCACGTCACCCTCGCTTTGCCTGCTTCACAGCTTTCCTACTACGACGTAGTTAGTAGAAAGTTTGTTGTGATTCCAGGGATATTCGATGTAATGATCGGCTCGTCATCGGAGGATATTCGGCTCCGCGCCAAGTTAGAGGTGGATTGACCGCTTAAGAGGTCTTTTTTCGTACGTGGCTCGGGTTGACTTGCAAGACCATTCGCCATGCTTTTTGCGGTGCGCTTCTCTGCACACAAGCTGTATTAGGAAGGACGAACGGCAAACCCTGGGTTCGACGCCCTGAACTTCTGTGTCATCGCATTGGGACGAATTGCACTCAAACTAGGGCAGGAAGCCGTTTTTTGTTGCCGGAATGTAACGCCTCTGACATATTAGGTTCACGTATTAGGTTCATGCCGCGCTATTTCCGAGAGTTTTTCAGGTCTGCAGCTTGGTAAACATATTCGCACGATCCAGACTTCTACGGTTCGGGTGATTGGTGTTGGTGTTATCGCATTTCTTGCGAGGCCACATGCGACTTTTTCGATACTCCCTCTTTCTTTTAGTTTTGTGTCTTTCGGACGCAGGTTTTGGCCAGAGCGCCAGCACCTCGTTGCGGGGACTTGTGACCGACTCAACGGGAGCTGCGATTCCCGGGGCTTCGGTCGTCATCGTGAACGCAGCGAATGGGGTCAAGGCCGATGCGGTGGCGAACTCACAGGGAGAGTACTCCTTCCTGCAGATTGCGCCGGGCACTTATACGATTATCGCGACGGCTTCAGGGTTCGGTAAGTTCACCACGACTGCGCAACTGCTGGTAGCTCAGCCTGCAACGGTGAACATGAAACTGCAGGTGAGCGCAGATGTGGTGTCGGTGGATGTCTCGGCCGCGACGGAGACGATCAATACGACAGACGCTACGATCGGCAATGCGATCAACAATGAGACGATCATGCAGCTGCCGAGCGAAGGTCGCAATCCGCAGACGCTACTGGCACTGCAGCCGGGCGTTCTGTTCATCGGAAGCAATACGCAGTCGACGGAGAGCCGGAACGGTGTTGTGAGTGGAGCGCGCTCCGACCAGACGAACATAACGCTGGATGGTGTGGACAATAACAATCAGGTGAATCCTGCTGCCTTCAGTGGTGTTCTTCGCAACAGCCTGGACGCGACGGAGCAGTTCCGCGTGACGACCTCGAGTTCGAATGCTGATACGGGACGGTCTTCTGGCGGACAAGTGAACCTGGTGACGAAGTCGGGAACAAACCTGATTCATGGATCGGCGTATTGGTATAACCGTAGCAATCTTGGCGTGGCGAACGACTGGTTCAACAAGGCGGCGCAGATCAACTCCGGGTTACCGAATACACCTGGCCATCTGATTCGCAACACCTATGGAATTTCGTTGGGCGGACCGCTGAAGAAGGACAAGCTCTTCCTGTTTGGAAACTACGAGGGCAACCGGCAGAACGAAGCGGCGCCAACGGTTCGGACGGTTCCGACTGATTCGCTCCGAGCGGGAAATCTTATCTACACCGCTGATGATGGAAGCAATGTGACACTGACGCCCAGCCAGTTTGCGAGCATGGATCCCAATTGCTTCGCCAATGGGACTTGCCCATGGGGTCCGGGTGTCAACCCGAACTCTATCGCGCTGTTCCAACAGTACCCACATAGCAATGGGTTTACACAGGGAGATGGTCTGAACACCGGATCGTACAGTTTCGCTGCTGCGGCCCCGGAGATCCAGAACGTTTACATCGCGCGGTTGGATTACAACATCAACGAGAAGAACCGGGTCTATGTTCGAGCGAGCATGCAGAACGACGCCGCTTCGGTTGCTCCCTATTATCCGGGCCAACCAGCGAGCCAGAAGAATACGGATAATTCGAAGGGCATCTCTGGCAACTACACGTGGACGCCGACTGCGAACATTGTGAATAATCTGCGATATGGGTACATTCGCCAGAGCATTGCATCGACGGGCGTGGGCAACGGGCAGTATGTTACCTTCCGATCGCTGGATACGCCCGAGGCAAGAACACGCAGTAGTGCGACGATCGTGCCAACACACAACATCCTCGACGACTATACCTGGACCAGGGGCCGGCATACGGTTCAGTTTGGTATGAATTATCGGCGCTTCACGTATCAAAACAGCACGAACGCTAACTCTTACTCGGGTGCGTCTGCGAATTATGCCTGGATGCTGGAATCTGGCTTCGCCGGGATCGGCGGTAGCTTCGATCCTCCGGCGTTCGGTCTCCCCACTGTATCGGATGGCTTCGGAACCAACTACAACCTGGCGGTTAGCATGCTCGCCGGATTGACGAACGAGCAGACGTCAAATTTCAACTACACGCTCTCTGCCGATGGCACAACGGGAACGCTACTTGGAGTTGGAACGCCGGTGAATCGCAACTTCCGCTCGAATGAGTTTGAGTATTACTTGCAGGATGCCTTTCGTCCGCTGCCGAACCTGACGCTTACTGCGGGCCTTCGCCATACCATTTTGCAGACGCCGTACGAGACCAACGGTCAGCAGGTTCAGCCGACGATCGACATGCATCAGTGGTTTCTGACGCGTGGGCAACAGGCAGCGGTCGGCAACAGCGTACAGCCGGAGATCTCATTTGCACCCTCAGGCCAGGCGCGTGGCGCGAAGCCGTTCTATCCGATGAACTGGCACAATATCGCACCACGCTTTGCAATCGCCTTTGCGCCTGCGCCTGATGGGGGCACGTGGCTCAACAAGCTGTTTGGCGGCGCTGGAAGGAGTTCGATCCGCGCCGGCTATGGCATGTACTACGACCACTATGGGCAGGGCCTGGTAACGAACTACAGCAAGTCAGGATCGTTCTCGCTATCGAGTTCGATTACTAACCCCGCGAGCGTCCAGACGGCGGACACGACGCCGCGCTTCACCGGGCTGCATAATCTTCCCAATCTGGTTCCTTCTGCGCCATCGAGGATTACATATCCGCAGACGCCTTCCAGCGATCCTAATGGCACGGGGTTTGCGATCACGTACGGTCTGGACGATCATCTGCAGACGCCGTACTCGCATGTCTTCAATCTTTCATTCCAGCGCGAACTTCCTCGTGGGTTCACACTTGAGGCCAATTATGTGGGCCGACTGGGCAGACACTTGCTCCAGTCGATCGATCTTGCTCAGCCTCTCGATCTGGTGGATCCAAAGTCCGGCATGGACTACTACACTGCGGGGACGATGATGTCGCAGTTCGTCGATCAGGGACGTACTGACGTGCCGACGATTCCTTATTGGGAGAACCTGTTCCCGGGTGCAAAGGGAGCGGCTGGCGGCGGAGCGGAAGGATCTTCTGCTACGCAGAACATCTACGACAACGAGTGGGTGTTTGCCCGTGGAAACGAGACGGCAGCCCTGTACGATCTTGATATTGCGTGCACCATGGGCTGCCCCACTGGACCGGGCCGCTACTGGCCGTTACAGTACTCCTCGCTGTATGTAACCTCGTCGAACGGAACAAGTTCATATCACGCGGGCCAGTTCGTACTTCGTCATCCGATGGCGCACAATGTGCAGATCGATTTGAGCTACACGTTTTCGAAGTCGCTGGACTTAGGTTCTGACTCCGAGAGCAATCCGACGAACGTATTCCTTCCAAATGGAGCTGCCGCTAACTTTGGCATGATTCTGGACGCCTGGAATCCCCGCAAGAATTACGCTGTGTCGGATTTTGACACAAGGCATCTGCTGACGGCTGATTGGGTATGGCTGATGCCGTTCGGGCGAGGACAGCATTATGGCGGCAATGTGAACCATCTTGTGGATGCGCTGATCGGCAACTGGAATCTTTCGGGAATTGTGCGCGCATCCAGCGGGCTGCCCTTCGCCATCTCCGATGGCCTTGGATGGGCGACAAACTGGGAGTGGGAGAGCAACATGGTGCAGACAGGACCGATCAAGATGCGGAAGCATCAGGATGCGAACGGCAGTCCACAGGCGTTCGACGACCCGATTGCTGCTCAGGCCAATATGCGCAGTCCCTATCCCGGTGAGGCTGGCCAGCGCAATCAGTTCCGCGGCGACGGGTACTTTGATGTCGATCTGGGACTGCATAAAGCATTCCATTTTAGCGATCGCTATCTGTTAAACCTGGCTGGCGAGGTGTTCAATTTGACGAATACCACGCGGTTTGATGTGCACTCACTGGATACCGGATCAACCGATGGGCCGCAGATGGGCGTTTACAGCGCGACGTTGACGCAGTATCGGCGCGTGCAGGTGTCAGCTCGGTTCCAGTTCTAGGGGGTCGTCAAAGTAGCTCGATGTAGAAGTTCTGAAAAAGCGAGCGATGTGGATGTGTCAATAGATAAGCTTCAAAGAGAATTGAATTTGACGTGAGTTTCCCGCGGTTTTGCTGATTACACCGAAACCGGCACCTTCAAGTGTGTTCGCGGGAAGCCCCATCGTTACGATGTTGAAGATGTTGAAGAACTCCGCACGAAATTGCAGGCTAACGAGATCGCCTCCGCCCTTTCGCCTCCCGAAGGGAGTGTCCTTGATGAAGGCAAAGTCATAGTTGTAGAAAGCGGGCCCACGAAATGTGTCTCTGCCTAAACTGCCAAAGCGTCCTTTATTTGGACCTGTGCCATCCGGCAGATTTATTGGGATTGAAAAGTAAGAAGTATTGTTCGCTCCCATTCCGAAGTAGTCTTCCCGAATCTTCCTCGCCGTAGATAGGTTAGGCGTCGCAATCTGATCCGGGCGATCTGCGCCGTTAGACCCAGCGCCTGTCTGCTGGACTCCCGAGTAGACGGTAAAAGGTAAGCCACTTGTGATCGTCGAGATGCCCATGATCTGCCATCCCCCTGTCACCTTGGGAGAGACACGATCAAGAGCGGCCCAGTCGTCGAGATGAAGGTCCTGCACGGCGCTCAATGTAAATGCATGTCCAACATCAAAGGTTGACGGACCTTTTTCGGGGCGGGTGTTGAAGGGGTCTTGTGGATAGGCTTGCGCGACAGCACCGGTCGCCCCCAAACCACCCGAAACGGAGCTGGTGTCATCGAGAGACTTGCCCCAGGTATAGCTGGCCGAGAGGCTGGGCCCACGACGGCCAAAGTTTCCGGAGAGTGAGGTTTGGAGTGCATGATAGGTGGAGTGGGACGAGGCTGTGATGACACTCTCTAGGCCAAAGCCACCGATAGGCACACCTGAAGAATCGAACCTCGTATGACGGGCAAACTCAGGACCTGCTCCGGGATAGGCGTTTGGAAAACTTGTGCGGGGCAGTTTCACTCCTGCCGTTCCAACATAGTTCACATCAGCCGTCAGAGTTCCAAAGACTCGTTCAAGACCTACAGTCCAGGTATAGAGAGTGCCGTTGCCGAAAGATCTATCGATTCCGCTAAGGCCAAGAGGACTTACCGCATGGCTTGGCGTAAGAGCGGCAACGTCATTCTGATAGCGATCGATATCCATGACTGTATTGGGCGCCACATCCTTTGTATTGCCACTCGCAAAGATATCTACGCCAGCCGGCGTATACGCGCGCGGCAACTGCGCCGGCGTGATCTGGAAGCCAAACGGAACAGGGGCACCCTTGGCCGCCACCAATCTGGGATAGACGGCAAACGGCGTAGAGCCTGTAAGAAAGTTGTCCTGCCAGATGTTGGGCGGAATGACGGTAATTGCACCTCCCACATGAAACTGCAAGAGTTGTGATGCGCGCCATGTCAGCTGTGCCCGAGGCCCCCAGCCATTGAGGTTGAGCTTATATCCGGGCTGCGGATTGACCACATATTCCTGCACATTGCCCGTATTCAAGAAGCCTGACGTTCGCTTTGCGCGCTCCGTGATCGGCGTATAAATCTCCCAGCGGATTCCGTAGTCGAGCAGGAAACGAGGATTCAGCTTCCAGCTATCCTGCGCATAAATAGCTCCTGCATTGCGATTGATCGCGGCGGGTCCAATGTGTTCACCGTTGGAGAAATAGCTGGGCGCGACGGCCACCGTATAAACAAACGGGCTTCCCGAGAGCAATCCCGTCAATGTATCAGGCAGTGGGTCGCCGGCATAGATATCGTGAGTTCCGCTCAGCGACGGGATATCGGTTCTCGCATACGCCGTTCCGCCGCCGAAGTCATACTCTCCGTTTGGGCTAATGCCAAAGTAGGTAGTATCCCTGTTGAAGCGAACTTCACCGCCAAACTTCAATAAGTGGGGTCCCGTTGCCACGGTGAAACTCTGCTGCGCCTGAAACAAATTTCCAAACGCTGTCATCACCGATCCTGCAGCCGAATTGAACGCTTCGTATGACCCGTCACTGAACTTCAGAGCAGGATCTGTTCGGTTCGGTGTTGGGAACGAGGGTGTGCTCCGCGTGACACTTATGGACGACGCCATCGACACGGTGGGAGATATCGTTCGGGTAAAGTTGAACACTAGATTTCTCTGTCGATCGATGTACTGAACTCCGAACGAGGGATCGATGGCGGTCTGGTCAGGATTCGTAGTAGGGCCAGTTAGGTTGTTGAAATTGAACCGCGCTAAAAAATGATTCTTATCGGAGAAGTCGTGGTCCAGGCGGATGGAGAATTGATCTGCATCGGTCACGACCTTGGATGAAGTCGCATAGGTATGCACTCCATAAGAACCGGTTGGGAGATTGGGCAGCGGATATCGTGCCAGAATTTTCGCGATCCCGGCGTCCACCGGCACGATAAGCGTATCGCCGGGATAGGCCGTCGTGTCTATTCCCTGGCGCTCTTCTGCCGTCGGAACGGGAAAGACCTGCGTGGTCCCGAGCACCTGGCGAAAGCCCTGATATTGTCCAAAATAAAATGTCTTTCCCCTACCGTCGTATATGTGGGGAAGCACAACGGGGCCACCATTGGTAAAGCCAAATTCGTTGCGTCGAAAAGGCGGGATTCGTTCGGGATGCTCAGCCGTTGCATGGTCAAAGTAGTTGCGCGCATCGAACGCAGAGTTTCTGACAAATGAGAACACCGATCCGTGAAATCCGCTGCTCCCTGACCGGGTGATGATGTTGGTGAAGCCAGCTGCCCCTCTGCCAACCTCGGCAGGCATCCAGCCGGAACTCGACTTTATCTCCTCGACCGCGTCCACATTGAAGTTAGAGAAGGTAGAGCCGCCCATCTCGGGATCACTGATGTCCGCTCCGTCCATTGCAAATACGGCTTCCACGCCACGCTGGCCATTAATCGCAAATTGCTGCGTGAAGTTTGTGGCGCCGTTTGCATCGGTCATTGTGCCGGCGGCCAACAACAATAGCTGGCTGAAGTCCCGCTTGTTGAGCGGCAGCACACTCACCGTCTGGCTCGATAGCGCTTCCCCACCAGTGGATGTACCCAGGTCAGCCGCCGAAGTTACAGAGAGGCTTTTCTGGGCAGAAAGCGTAATGGCAACTGTAGGAGAAGTGCTTACTACGTTGATGGGGACCGCATATTGAATCTTGTCGTGATTCACATCGACTGAAAGCCGATACTGCCCAGCGGGTATCAGCTCAATCCGAAACTGCCCACCTGTTGCTGTCGTTGCATTGAAGGTTCTGCCCTGCCCTTTAAGGTGAATCGCAGCACCCGGAATCGGTACACCTGCAGTGTCGCGGAGCACTCCCTGCCAGAAAGGAAGAGCCGTATTCTGCGCCAGGATTCCCCCTGAAAATACTAAACAGGCTACAACTGCCGAGGCCAGAACTTTGGAATACCGCATCATCACCAACTACGAGGCCTAAGATTTTTTGTTTGTATCATTCGTGAAGTTTCCTTATCTCGTTCCTAGAGAAGATTTCGGCTGCTCTATATTACTTGTCGCGCACGCGAGTCAGCGCAAGGTCAGCCAGCAAATCTTCTCGTTTGAATTACTCAACCCTTCGTTCGGATGTACAAAATGCCTCGACAGATGCTGGAGACTTTCCGCCTCTGCCATAAGCCGTCAGCCACTTCCTATGGTCCTGGAAAGGATGGCGGCTCATCGTCGCGCCCCATACCCCAACTCTTGTTTGGAAGATCACCTAAATCGAACTCAAGGGTTCCGCCTTTGAGCGAAAAACTCTCTGGCAGCCATGTTTTTGAACTCGGCTTTCCGTTCACCTTCACCCCTTGGACATAGAACCTGTCCGTCGCCGCGCCCGCGGCTCGGATATGGATATCTCCATTCGGCCGATGGATTGTCAATTTTGAGAAAAGTGGGCTAGCGAGTACAAGCTCCGCTCGGCCCGGGATCTCGGGATAAAGTCCCATCGAAGCGAATACAGCCCACGACGACATCTCTCCAAGATCGTCGTTACCAGGAATGCCGTCCGGCGTATCTTTCCAGATTGTGTTGAGTACCTGTCGTACAAGTTGCTGTGTCTTCCACGGCTGCCCTGCAAAATCGTAGAGCCATGGCGTCTCGATTGACGGTTCGTTGGCCAGTTCTGCATGCAATGGTCCAGCCTTGGTTACCGCCGGAGCACCTTTCTCGTCATAAAAAAATTTGTCGAGTCTGGCGACTGCCTTGTCTCTTCCACCCATCTGTTCAAACAATCCGGCAACGTTGAACGGCACCATCCACACATATTGCGCAGCGCTGCCCTCTACGAATCCAGCACCTGTTGACGGCGTAAAGGCATGTGGTGTCGGATCATTGTCTTCGTCGTCATCTTTATGAACCGGGGGCCAGCTGCCATCCGCGTTGCGGTTCATGAAATACCCACCATCCGGTGCAGCATTGGGGTTCCAGATGTTCTTCCAATACTGGGCTCTCTCTGCAAATCTCTCCTGTGTGCTTTTGTCGCCGAGATGCCCTGCAAGCGCGGAAATCGAAAATTCTGCGGTTACGTCTTCGAGTGTGTCAGCTGCAGGACCCCAGGCAGGTGCGCCCACTGGAATGTAGTGCAGCTTCAACCATTGATCGAGCCCGGGACGCTGACCCACGCACTCCACCGGACATCCGTCATGGCTTAGATCCTCTTTGGTGGGAACATCTGCTGCCTGGACTAATGACGCAAGCGCTGCTTTGGCATCAAACTCCCTTCCTCCAAAAGCCCAGATATCCGCGATTGCGGCCGCCGCCGGATCGCCGTTCATGACGTGGGTCGCACCACCCATGTGAGTCCAACGATCCCATCGCCCACCATCCTGCACCGACTGGTTATAGAGGCTCTGTGCAATATCGCTTCCCAACTTAGGATCCAGCCAGGTCAGCAGTTGGAACTGCGATCGATAGACATCCCACCCAGAGAAGTTAGCGTACTGCACCAACTGTGGCGGCACGATTCGGTGAACCTTGCCGTCCATTCCCATGTATTCACCGTTTGTGTCGCTGTAAGTAGTGGGGGTCATGAGAGCGTGATACAGCGCTGTCGTGAATACCTTTCGCTGCTCCTCTGTGCCGCCGCCTTCAATCTCGATCTGGTCGAGACGTTTGTTCCATGCCGTTCGGGCTCGCGTTGCAGCCTGCTCGTATGTTGTTGTGGTCAGACTTGCCGCATCGAGATTGGCCTTTGCGTTGGCCTCACTTACGTAGGAGATCCCGATCCGCACGCGAACCGCGCCACCTGTGCCGAATGTTACCCAAACCCCTGAGCCACGACCAGTCTCTGGGATCCCCTTCGGTCCGAATCCTGTACCACCTTCGGACTCGGTTGCTCCTGGACTTACCTTTTCATCTCTCCATGAACCGGAATCGGTGATCGGTCGATCGAACTGGGCCACAAAGTGGAGTGTGTAGTAGGGGCGACGGTCCTCTGTGCCGATGTACCCGCAAAAGTTGCCGCTCTTGACTGACCCTGTAACCGTTCCTGTCTCCAGATTAATTCGGGTCTTTGCTTCGGCGGACCCTGCCTCAGAGTCAGACGTCCGTACCAGCACTCGTGCCGGCTTACCATCTGGAAACCGGAAGGTTGCGACGCCCATGCGGGTGGCAGCCGAAAGATCCACCTCGACTCCGTTGTCCAGCTTTACCTGATAAGAACCTGGTTCAGCCTTTTCGTGTGCGTGGCTAAACTCTGATGAGTACGCATGCCTAAAGTCAGAAGACGGAGACTTGTCTACTATCTCAGTGATCGGCATGATCGGTACATCGCCGGAACCGCCCGCGCATCCCCAACCCTCGACATTGGTAAGGCTGAAGCCTCTTATCCCGGTGGCGCGATATTCATAGCCACCCGGAGCAGCAATCATTCGCTTGGTATTTACCGGAGTAGCCTCAGGACTAAACTGCACCATACCAAACGGCATAGTGGCTCCAGGAAAGACATTCCCTCCATTTGTCGTTCCGACGAACGGGTTGACCTCTGAGGACCTATCCGCATAACCAAAGACAGTCTGCGACGGAATGGTGGCTCCTACCACCAAGGCGGTAGTCAATATGTGGGAGAGCAGAGAGCGCTGTGTGAGGAACATTCGTGAAGCGTAAGGCATGCGCTATCTTATTGTCACGATTTTGAGATTGAGTCTCACATCAGCGCGTTTCTCTGCATACACCAGTCTTGATGTAGAGAAACAGCTCGGTAGATGAAACGGGGGGATGCGGGCTGAAGCGAACTGCTCTCCGCGATCGATTCCCGATTGGCAGGGAAAAGCCCAGTTTTGTGGATTTTAGCTCAGGAGTCGCAGTACAGAATGTCTCTATGATCATGGATCTACGAGAGTTCTTGTGTTTCTGTCCGATTCGGGAGTCCTGTGGAACAGGGAATTATTGATTACATATCAGGGAATAGTCATTCCCGGATGCCGCGAGTACGATGCGTGCGTGGACGGATGGAGAAGACGTCTACTGCGCTCACATTGCGGCAGCGCCTGCCCTTTTGATTGGTCATAGGAGCGATACCAAAAAGCGTTGGCCTCCTTGAGGTACGACGCATAAACAGGCCGGTCGCAAAAACCAGAAACGCGGAGAGCACGGTGTCACAATATCGGCCCTCACGAGATTGGGAACGTGAACCAGCCGATACCGCCCGAGCGCACCGGCTAGACGCATCAGCGGTCGCCAGAATAGGATCGACGTCCCTAAAAAGTACAAGATGTTCAAAATCATGCCAGCGTTCGTTCTCTGGCGCAAAATCAGCCCCACTCCTACGCCAATCAGTGCAGTTGGCGAAGATATGTGACCAATGCTTCCGCGTCATCCTGCTTCATATCGATAGCTGTCATACCTCCGCCGATCATCTTGTTGTTAGGTGCACGTAGGAGCGCAATCAGCTGCGAATCGGTAAATTTCTGGCCGATGCCGGTCAGCGGACCAGCCGCCGCGGTGCCTATTCCGCCGTCGCCGTGGCAGGAGTTGCAGGAATTCGCCTGGAAGATGGCCAGCCCCTTCAAAACCTTTGGATCGGCTGTAACCAACGCCGCAGATGCACTTGCCCCCGTCGCCTCCGGGACAAATGGTTTCTGCATAAAGCTCCTTGTATCCTCACCCTGCTTCTGCATTTGTGCAGCTACGCCCGGGTCGCGGCGATCATCCCGGTAGCTGGCTACGCCAAGAGATGTATAGGCAATCAAGAAGAGCAGGAATGCGCCTACCACGATTGGCCTTCGCCATGGCCTGCGCTCAAGCCTCCGATCCAGAAACGGTACTGCGGCAAAGATCAGTGCAAGCACGGCAGGCAGGATGATGCCACCAATCAAAGACCAGTGACCACTCAGATATTTGAGCCATTGAAATGCAGGGCGGTAATACCACTCGGGCCGGGGTAGAAACGCAGTATCTGCAGGGTTGGCCGCGGGGCCTAGATCCATGGGAATCTTAATGGCGACGATAGCCAGAATTCCGATGAGAATAATGGCAAAGATGGCGTCGATGGCTACCTGCCGGGGATAGAACGGCACAGGTGGCAGCTTCGGATGCACAGGGTCTTCTTTGATTGGGCCTGCGGCCCCAGCCTTGCGAAAGAAAAAGACATGCGCCGCGATGAAGAGAATCAGGAGGGCAGGTAGCACGAAGACATGGAGCGCATAAAAACGCGAGACAGTTAATGTACCCATCTGATCGCCGCCTCGCACCAGCTTCTGCAAGACCGGCCCGATAAATGGAACTTCCGAGATGAGGTTCGTTCCTACCGCACTGGCGAAATATGCCTTTTCGTCCCAGGGCAATAGATATCCTGTAAAGGCCATGCCGAGCATCAGCGCCAGCAGAATGCAGCCGGAGAGCCACAGCAGTTCCCTGCGGCCCTTGTAAGAACCATAGAGAATTGTTTGTCCTATGTGCAGGGCTAGCAGAATGATGATGGCGCTCGATCCATACGCGTGAATGCTTCGGATAAACGATCCAGCGGCGACCTCTTTCACAATATATGAAACGACAGTGTGGGCGTGTTCTGCTGAGGGCACATAATACAGAGCCAAGCAAACGCCGGTAATAACTTGTGACACAAAGAGGAATAATAGGCCCGACCCGAAGACATAAGCCCATTTGGCGCCCCCGGGGATCGGCTCGTCGAGCGTCTCGTGAAGAATTGAGTCTATGCCGGTCCGTTGATCGAGCCAGTCGTCCAGCCGAGTCACAAGACTGCGATCGTCGTTCGGTTCAGGTGCGGGTTGATTTGTCATCGTCATTCGCAGGTCTCAGGCCATCACTTCTTTGTTGGTAACAATCTGACGGAAATATTGGTAACGTACCTTTAGCACTCCGTCCTCCACTTTGGATTCGAGCGAATCCATTGAGCGAGGTGGCGGTCCTGCGATACGCTCTCCGGTTGCCGTGAATGACCCCGAGTGGCATGGGCATATGAACTTGTTCTCAGCATCCACCCATCGGACAGAACAACCTAGATGGGGGCAGATCGGCGACAGTATCTGAAACTGTCCGTTCTTTGCCGGCAGCACATATACGGCCGTTTGGGATGAAGTGCTCCGCCACGCATCGCGACGCTCCAGCGTAATTGTTTTTGCTGTTGGTACGGTGAGAGAGTTAAAGTCTCCTACTGGCCCCATATCTGACCAGCCAGCATCTACAGTGTTCTTGCGCAGCGGAAACGTCACAAAGCGCACGATGGGAATCGCCAACAACGCACTTACAGTCGCGCCACTTACTCCAAATAAAGCCAATAAGAATGACCGGCGTCCTGATGATTCCGCTCTCGGTTCATTGCACTTTTCGGATGTGAGTTCCATCAATCCACTCCTGTGTTTTTGTTTGCCGGAAGTTGTCGCATACTGTCACAGCCTCTTGTCTGCAAGTCACTTTTTCTGCAACGTGCGAATGTGCGCTATGAGATCCGTAATTTGTGCGTCGGTCAGTTTGCCTGCAAACGCTGGCATCTTCCCCTTGCCATTCTTAATGATGGCGATCAGGTCGGCGTCCGACTCCTTCAGTACATCGGGTGAATTGAATGGCCGTGTCTTCATGGCCTTACCGGCAGGTGTGTCGCCGCTACCATCGGCACCATGGCACATCTGGCACTTCGCAACATAGGTCTCAGTGGCGCTCTGGGCGAGACTCACTGTGCTCCCCGTGAATATGAGGAGGCTAATCGTTCCGTAATAGACGAGGTGTTTCAGCATGGAAAATTCTCCTTCGTTTGATGGTGAATAAGGCTAATGAACGCAGTGAAGGCTAAAAAGCATAACGAACTGCAAGCGTGTAGACGTTCCCGTGGAAGCTGCGAGGAAGTGTGGGCCCAATCGGTGTTCCCTCTCCATAGCTGTAGTAGTTGTAGTCTGCCTTCCAACTCCAGTTCGGGGCGAGATCGAAGGTGAGTTTTGCATAGGGGGTTTGATACTGCGACTGCAGGGAGCCCGGCACTTGCCGGATATTGATTGGCGGCGCTTGGCCGTTAACAGCCGACATGCGATAGCCGCCTGCGACGTGGAGCCTCTTCGCAGGCGTGAACACGAAGCTGATGGAGCCATATTGTGTAGGTTGGTTGTAGTAACCGTTACTTTGAAGCGGTAATCCCGCTTGCTGACAAACCGCTGGGCTCGGTTGAGCGCCTGCTACCGGCGCCGAAGAGATGAAACACTGATCCGTGCGCGAGTAAACGCTGTCGTATGCATAGTTGAGGTCGACGCCCCACTTTTCGCTGGGATGGATGACCGTCGCGAACGAGAAGTCCTGGTTGTGTGCGGTGTGGTTCACGGTTTGGACATTGTTGCTGCTCTCCAAGATGTTGATGCTTCCAGCGAAGCTCAACCAGGGACGGGGATTGTATGCGGTTCGCAGATTGTAGTGCTGCAGTTTGCGCGGGCTGATACGAGTGAAGGCATTGTCGGCAGACATGGTTTCGGCGTTGAAGTTAACGCGCAACTGAGCCGCTGGCCTGAGGACGAGCCCGTAGAGGCCCCAATGGGCATGGATAGGAATAAAGTCGCCCCCGGCGTCGGTGATCATGCGGCTGCTATAGCGGTATCCCACCAAAAGGCGCGCACGCGGAGCGAGGTCCCAGGCGACGAGAAAATTATTGACCTTGGTCTTCTGGTTAAGCTCTTGGTAGTCCGATGTTGTAGTAGTTGTGGCCGCACCCGGAGGGTTGAGCATTGAAGTTCCGGCGTAGTTTGTCTGGGTAAAGAGGTTAGTCGCGGGTTGACGGAAATACCAGAAGTTAAAAGCGTCAGAGAGGCCAATCGTCGGAGTAACCTGCCATGTGATGCCATAGTCGGCGTTGACATTAATGCGGCGTGCACTGGCAGAGCCCGTAACAACTTCTTGACGGTTTCTGGCGCGGGAGTCCAGACCGTTGAAGTTCTCATTGAAGTTCACGAGATTACTCGTTGTGCCCATGTAGAGGACGCGTCCATTCATGGAGACGTGTGGAATGGATGCGCTCTGAAAGTGCAGCTGCTCGCTGGGAAACAGCGTGCGTGTTGGCGCGGAACGGCTATAAGCGAGAAAAGCGCTACAAGTTGGATTGACGGTTCCATTCGGGTTGAAAGGCGCAGCGCACGGTGTATTCCAGACGGATGAGAGGTTGATTCCCAGACTGACTGGCGTTCCATTGGAGAGTACGTAGTTAAGCCCAGCGAGCTGCCAGCTTGTGTTGCCTTTGTAGCGAGTGATGAACTCGTCGAAGTTGACGCTGGTGTGGGCCAGTGGTTTCCAGTCGATCCCGGCGTTCCAAACATCCGTAGAGACGCGCCAGTTTTGCAGGAGAAGAGCATCGGCAGCCACGTGCAACGTACTGTAGGACGGTCCCTGGTTGATGTTCTGGAAGTAGCCCAAACGTGCGCTGATGACCGACATCGGCGCCAGCGTTATGTTGACATCTGTCATGCGGCGCACGGTGTTGTAGAGATGTGGCGAAGAGAGAACAGGAACGAAGGGAGAAGATGAAGGCGGAATCAACGGGTTGGCCAGCAGGTTATAGTCAAAGTACTGACGATTGCGCCGGAAGTTTCCGTGGAAGTTGTAGATACGGCCTTTGGAAACGTTTAGAAATGTAACGTTGTAGGGATCCCCTCCGTAGCCAAAGCTAGCCGACGAGAGTCGATCGAACAGTGCCGCATGAGTTGGATTCACGGCGACCATTTCGAGAGAACTCTCGAGAATGCGCGGTCCGGACTGGATGTTGACCAGCGTCGCGTACATAGGACCACTACCCGACTGACTTACTATGTGGCCGCCGAGTTCGATCGACTGATGGATAACGTATCCGTAACGAATGTTGTCTCCGGGTGACGGAGGTGGTGCAGGGTCCTGTGCAGCTAGCGAACTGCCAATAAAGCCCGGGATGAGCACGATGACTGAAACAACCAGAGCAGCGTACCGGGAATTCAGCAGGCGCGATATCGAAGAAATTGCGCTCATCATGCGGGGCCATCCCTACTTGAAGAAAACACTGCTCGCGTTTGAGCCATGAATCTGCACATGGCATACAGTGCATGCCTGGTACTGGTTCGCTTGGTTATGAAAGGACGGTGTGCCGGGTGCCGTGAAGTCCATTGAAGGCGAGTGGCACTGCAGACAGAGGCTGTTCACATTGCTGCGTATGAGCAAGCGAGGATTCGGCGATCCGTGCGGAGAATGACACGAGGTGCAGCCCTCAGTTTTGATGGGTGGATGCTCGTAAACGAATGGTCCGAGGGCGTCGACGTGGCACTTGGTGCAGATCGCATCCTGCGTTGCACTTATACGAAGCAGGTTTCGTTGAAAGGTGCCGTGCGGGTCGTGACAGTCCGTGCATTTGATTAATCCTTCGTCGACCCTGTGATGGAATGGCTGCGCAAACGCCGGCTTGACGTCGGTGTGGCACTGATAGCAAAGGGTCGGCTGCTTCGTTTTAAGCATGACCGTCAACGCTTCGAACTTGTGGACGCTGTGGCAACTGGTGCAGCTGACGAGAGCTTCGCCGTGGGCGGTTCGTTCGAAGTTAGGGTGCTCACCAACGTGGCAGGCAAGGCACTTCTTCTCTATCTGTTTCGGTGTTGCTTTTGTGAATTGAAAGATCTTGGTCGCAACCCCGCCGCTCTCAACATGGGCTTTACCGGGTCCATGGCAGCTTTCGCATGTCACGCCTTTACCTCCATGCTCGAGTGCCAACTTGGCATGAGGATTGTTCTTGAAGCCGTTCGCCTCGTCTTTATGGCACAAAGCGCAGGTTTCCGCTCCAACGTAGTCCGGCGGACTCACAGCTACTTTTGAGGAGGGTGCCGCAGCTTGCTGCTGGGCTGCGGCCGCGACCCACGTCGGCCTGGTTCCACCAAACCAGCCGAGAAGTGCAAGTATCGCTACTCGATAGAGCGAAAGCCGCATGCTCTGTCACCTCAAACTTTCGCGTTAGTACCGACTTTGTTGCTGGTTGACCTTACTCGGCGTTTTCTTCTAAAACGACTCACAGGCAACATACCGCACAAATAGCCAGAACTACTGTGACACGCGTCACAGACGGTGCAGAAACTTACAGTCGCAATCTCGGTGGTCAGAATGGATGGATAACGCAACTGCGCATCCTGCTGATTTAATAAGTCGTTCCAAAGACGGGCGCTGCGTAAAATTGAGATTGCAGGCGCCGTTCATCGCAGCGCATGCAGGCAGTATCCGTCTCTGGAGACGCGGGCGCTGTGCAATTTTGCTCATAAATGGATGAACATTTTGAGTGGTTTTGAGATTAATTAGGGATTTTCTCTGAGAACTATTCAGTATCTGCTGCCATGGCGGAGCAAAGATCGCCTAAAAGACCATCCCCTTACTTCGCCAACTCCGCCTTCACAGCCTCACTCACCAGCTTCCGATCGGACCGCAAACCGGCAGCCCGAATCCACTGTTGAGCTACCTGCATTGCAGCCCCCAGATTCGGTCCCGGCCTCACACCGCCAGCATCTTTCTACAGATGCGCAATCGCCCCATGATATCTGCCTGAATCTTCTCGCCAATCTTTATGGCCTTCCTCACATGCATCTTCACTTTCGTCAACAGTTGAGACCTTTCTAATCACCCTTCGTACCTTTGGCCTGAGTAGCAAGGCACGTCACCGTCCATCACGCTTTTCCAGGCTGGCCGTCACGTTCATCGGTTAGTGCCTGCACTCGGTTCGGTTAATGGCACTGATAGCATCGCTAAAACGATCAGTGGAGGGCAATCGGTGCGCGTTCCGTAACCCGGGCAAGGTCCGGTGCAGGATTTATTGGCGTCGGCGCAAGATCTTTGAGTATTCGCAGCTGGCATGGTAAGAATCCCCCTAGTTGATTCTGGCGCGCGCAAATGAAATCGAGCTGTGACCGCTGTCACTGCCGTTGAAGGCAACTCCAGCTTGAAGTTCGGCTCCTCAACCGTTCTTTCTAGGGGTTCTTGTCGTGTAACGCGAGGAAGGCCTTAAGCAGAACGCGTGGGTCGTAGTGCCCTTTGTATACCGGTGGCGGCGTTCGACTCAGTCGAAGCAACGAACACACCGCGGTTTGCGCCGAGCGGATCGAATATTCCACTGTGAACACAACATCGTCAGGGAGTTCACAAAATTGTCCGATGAAAGCCAGGTTCTTCGATCGCTCAGGTAATACCTGTGGACGGTCACCCTTGGTTCGGCGCAAGAATTGGCTAGTGATGAAGGGCATCATGCATGGGATGCAGGTGCATGTTTCAAGTATTTTCCTGGCGTCTGCCTCAATCCTAAGGTGGCCCATGATCTCTGTCATAATCTCTCGACCGCTGCATGCCGACATGGGCTTCTTGATGAAGTCTCCGGGCCTATCGACGAAAAGGCCATAGCCCCAGAAGACGCTAATGTCCTCGGGCTGCCCAATAAAATGCGGTTGGTGAGGCAATACGATCGACGCTAACCAGGCAGACTCCGGAAAGGTGATGAGGCCGCCTTCTCCCGGAACATTGCCTGTGAGATCCCTGATGAGATGGAAGAAGGTGGGATCGTGAAGAGTGGTGGTAAATGACACCCACTTCGATTCCTCAATATGGCCGCTGAAGTTAGATGGCCGTCCAAACCGCGGGTGGCCGTCGGCGATCTTTTCCCAAAGAGCCCAGGAGCCGCCGTCGGAGTTGCCCTTCAGGACGGGCGGCGAGTCCATAGATCCAAGACTGGAATCTTCAGTCATGGATCCCAGTGTGACGATTACATAGTCCTTGTCGCGCACTCTTATTTCATTCTTGTGGCCGTCCCGCTCACAAAGAATGCGGTCCACGATATAACCCTCAGCGTCATGACAGAAACCTAGATCGGTGACGCGTGTACTGAAATCGAAACTCACGCCGCGCTCTACTAGCCATTTCTGAAGCGGTCGTACCATCGAGTCGTACTGGTTGTAGACGGTTCGCATTATCCCGTTGAGCGTGTTGAAGCCTGAAACCATATGAATGAAGCGCAACAGATAGCGCTTGAATTCGACCGCGCTGTGCCAGGGTTGAAAAGCAAAAGTCGAGCACCACATGAACCAAAAATCTGTTTCAAAAAACGAAGAATCAAATTGATCTGAAATACTGCTTCGCCCGAGTATCGCCTCCGGCTCAAGCCCCAGGCGTTCGATGGTCAGGATATGTTTTTCGCTTAGGCCGAATTTGGGAGCATTGATCCCCTGCCCACCCCGAACGAGGCGGGCTTTGGACGAGGTTTTCATCAACGCATTCCATTCAAAGATCTCCTGCGTGACGGTCTTGCGCTCATCGAGGGTTGGGATCGATGAAAAGAGATCATAGGTGCAGAGATATTTGCTTTCAATCATGCGGCCGCCGCGCATGACGTAGCCATTCGTAGTAGATCCGGCAGCGTCGAGACTGCCACCGATCTTGGATGATTCCTCAAGGATCGTAATATCGTGGCCGGGGATGCCTCCATCGCGAATAAAGAAGGCTGCCGCCGCGAGTGAGGCGATTCCACCTCCGACTAAATAAACCATCGTGCTACCGTCAGCGGGTTTCTCGTGCATAGAGTTCGCGCTTCTTTCTGTCGAATACATCTGTCCACAACCTCTCCATGCTTCCCCGGGTGAGCAATCACAGACAGGCGGCGGCAAGCGCCGTGTGATATTGGGATGCGAAGGCCATGGTCAGGACGGGACACGAAGCCTCCGTAATAATGCGGTAGGCGATGTGAGCAGGAACATGCGAAGCCACTATCGAAGCCTGGCGAACCCCCAGGACGATCAGCTTCGCTTTCTGTTGCCTTGCATAGTCAACCACCGCATTCGAGATCTCGCTGCCGTATGTGATTGCACAAACAGGCGGATCGATGGTTGTGCCACTCTCGTGGGCCACATGCTTCAATGCCTCGGTCATGATTTGTAAAGTCACATGCCTGCGCGAACCGCCTTGGAGTGTCCGCGGAAGCACGTGCAAACAATGCAGCGGCGACCTCGTTACCTTGCAGATGGCCGCTGCATAACAAATTGCGTGGGTCGTGGTGTGATGAAAATCGGTAGCGAAGATAACGGGGCTCTTAAGCTGAACTGCCCTGGGAGCGTTCAATGCTTGTGGGCCAACCGTCAGTACTGGGCATGACGCCTTGCGTAGAACCACTTCGGCGGTTGAGCCGAAGACGAGCCGTTCAAAGCCGTGAAGAGCATTCGTTCCAAGGACGGCAAGATCGATCGCGTTTGCGGTCATCGTCTCAAGGATCGTCACAGAAGGGATACCGCTGCCCATGGTGGCCTCACATGCCACACCTGACCGTCGGGCCTCCTCGACAAGGTTATCAAGCGAGCTTTGAGCGCTTTTATAGAAACTGTCCAGTTCAAGCAGTTGCCCTCCTGCCTCTGGAGGGACAGCGTTCGCGTACTCAAAAACATGCAGGATAGAGAGTCTTGCTTGAAACGCAATGCACATATCAAGAGCAGTCTGGAATGCTGCATGCGACGCGTCAGAGAAATCAGTAGCGAGAAGAATCCTGTTGAAGCAAGACACTGGATATCTGGATGTTTGCATCTTTTCTGCTCTCTTTCAGACACGTAGTGCATGTCTAGATATCTGCAAAAGCTTATGCAGCCTCGCTCGACGAAGTAAGGGGATCGCCTCGGTATCCGCTTGAGACTGTTTGCCCGTAGGCGACGTAGGCACGATGCCATGGCGTTCCTGGTTTGGGACGACTAACCAGCCGTAGACAGCCATCCGGATGAGGTGGCTGCGGACGGACAGCATCGGATTGTCGTCTCACAGAAACAGATCCCAATGGATCGAGACAGAGGGTGACTACAGGTACGCAGGCGGAACAGAGCCAGAAAAATTCCGTATCTGCAGAGCGTCTCTCAAGGGCGTAGAAATCTCCCGTGCTAAAGAACTTGGACTCTGCGCGACAAGCCGGGTTGGCACAGCAACTGACCATGAACCACCTCTCCGCTAAGAGTAGGAGGTTTTGAAAAACAAAGCTGTGATGAAGATCACAAGACTGTATGGGCTGCCGGAGTCATGAAGAGGGAAACGGAGGCCCTGCAACTCAAGAGAGTCAAGCCGAAAGCTGCTCCAGCTTCTCCGGAGACAGGATCAGAATGGAGGCACCATGGACCTGGATCAACTTCTCTCGTTTGAAGCGTCCTAACATGCGTGTGACGGTCTCGCGAGAGCTACCAACCAGATTGGCTAATTCCTCATGCGTGAGTGCCATAGTGAAGCGCATCTCAGGCTTGCCGCAGGACGCCGTCCTCCCCCAGTCGAGCAGTACACCCGCAAGGCGGCCTGCCGCCGAACCGGACAGCGCCAGTCGACGGGCATCGAAAAATACCGCCTTGTACTCTTCCGACAGCGCCTTGGCAGCATGAAGGCTCGCTTCACCGTGCTTCTGGATGAAGGAGAGGAACTCTTCCCGGCGAATGCTTTTGACCTCACTGGGCTCAATCGTTTCTGCTGTCACCTCATATCTTGATCCCGAGATGACTGCTCCTAGCCCGAGGACATCTCCCGGCATGGCGATCTTGAGAATCAGGGTTCTTCCTTCCCTCGAAATGCAGGAAAGCTTGACCTGACCAGTGCAAATGACGAAGACGCCGTTGCTCGGCCCATCCTCTTGAAAGAGCTTCGCGCCCTTCGGAAGCATCGACTGCATGCCGATCGACTCAAAGTCGCTGAGCGCTTCTGCGTTGAGATTGCAGAACATTCGTAGCGAGCGTAACTCACAGGTATGACAATGGTGCGTCGATCGAGCTTTGGAAAGAGGGAGCATTCCGAAGGTGGCCTCTATGCCACTTGGAACGTTGATGATGTTGTCTGAGTATACATCTCGCTGAATACTATGCGAGACAGGACCGTCGGGCCAGGCCGGCAGCAACGAATTAGCACACAGTCATTACCGGGCAGGTGGCCTGAGCCAACAGGTCAGGAGTCACGCCACGCTCAATGTGCGTCAGCCAGAACGAAGCCTTACGCGAGCCAAGTACGATAAGTTCCGCCTGAACCCTCGTGGCTAACTCAAGGATAGCCTTGGCAGCATCACCGTGTTCAACCACGCATTCGGGATTGCACCAGTCATAAGAAGACTCGGGAATCATCCTTTTCAGCGCGGATTGGAACGCCCCATCCAGGAACTCCTTGTTCCAGGAGGTAGCCGTCGGAAGGTTGAGCACGTAACAGAAATAGAGATGAGCTCCGCTGTCCTGAGCGAAGGAAAGAGCGTACACCGCCGCCTTCGCGGCCTCGGCCGAAAAATCGGTCGCATAGACAATCGTCTGAAAAGCCAGAGGCGCGTCGCCCGGAGGGGTGACCTTGGGGCCCACGGTAAGCACAGGGCACTCGGCATTTCGAATAATTTGTTCTGCAGTCGAGCCGAGGATGAGTCTCTCGACTCCCGATTTGGATTGTGTTCCCGCAACGATCAGGTCGGTCTCGTGCTCCTTTGCGACCTTCAGAAGGCTCGCGGACGGGCGATGTCCTTCAGGCAATGTAGTTCGCGCGCTCAATTCCAGAAGCGGAGAAGTCATCACGTAAGCGCTCAAGATTCTCGTTAGCGATTCGACGTCTTTCATTCACCGGCAAACCTATGATTGCCTCTTCGTACGATGTGACGATCGACGGATCGAAGACATGTGCAATCTCGACGGTGGAAGAGAAGCGACGAGCCAAAGCTCTTGCGTAGGAAGCGGCTTTCTCCGAGGCGGAGGAGAAGTCCGTTGCAAGCAGAATCTTTTTGACAGAAACAGAGACACGTTCTTCGATGACCGGCATTACGACACCTCGATCGTTCAATGTGAGCGCGTTTTCCGTGCTCAACCCCAGCAGCGATAGCTGGCTTCCTCTCCATTGAACGTGACGCATCCACTCACGTCTGTGACGACCGTCACATCCCTAGAGAGACACCCGAGCGAACATGTTAAAACGATCAGATCCGACTGAGAATTCATAGTTCGGCGAACGCAGGAAGGGACGAGATGAAAGCCTATTCTGAGTACTGGGCAGCCACATTGATCCGCGGTTTTTTGGCGGTAGTTGCCGGAACGGGGATCTTGTTTATTCCGGAGATGGCGTCGACGATTCTCCTGCTTCCTTTTGCTGTCGTGATTTCGATTCTTTGCCTGGCGGCATATGGGACGATTGATAGCGCGATCATCCTTACAACCAGCTTCATGATCCCGCATCGGCAGCCGGGCCGGCTTGCTCTGAGGATGCAGGGGATCTGTGGAGCCGTGATCGGAATCCTTATGTTTTTACTGGTGTCTAACCGCATCGACCTCCACTGGTTCATCTATCTTGCGGCGGTTCAAGCGGCCACGGCGGCGATCACGGAGTTCATCGTCGCAAGAGGGACGTCGGCACATCATGGTGCGAAGTGGTGTTACGCCTCGGCAGGTGTTGCCGCAATCTCTTCGATCGCTCTTCTGTTTGGCAAAAACCTGAGCCCGCGTGAACTTGCGTGGCTGCTCTATGGCTATCTTGGAGTATTCGGATTCAATCTATTCGCCCTATCCGCACGGATGCTCTTAGCGGAACGAGAGATCCTCCATGTCGGGCATGTCCAAACCATGGTCACAGCGGGGAAAGAAAGATGACGACACAAGCCAATACGGTGCCTTCCATGATCGGCTCATTCGCTCCACACGCTACTACGACAATCTCACCGTCGGCACGAACCGCCGGCATGAAGGAGCTCTTTAGGAGGGCTTCCTCAGTATTGCGTAGGGCGCTCGCATTGTTGGCTTCGCTCGCAATGGTTTGTCTACGGATCTTCGTGTTCGCTGCGATCGTATTGTGGCCCTGGGAGTCCGCGTGGTAACACAAAGTTCAGATCAAATGACCGCGAACCCCAAGCACGCCGCACTTCGACTCCCGGATGACGTGAGACAGGGTTGACCAGGGCGAGTGGTCGGCCAAGGCTGATTGATTTTGTAACCCAACAACAATCAAGCTCGCGGATTCCGACTCAGCAACGACCGGGATTTGTTCAGCCGGCGAGCCATACTCAAGACGGACCTTTGGCTCACAGAAGAGTGCCACATCGGAGGGAAGAAGGCTCCAGAGTTCCTGCCTGAGGCGATTTTCAATGAGCCTAGACTCTACACTCGGAACATTTTTCTGGTTTTCAATCACGTGGAGCAGCGTGAGACGGCCGTGGGCGTGCTCCGAGAGAGCCGAAGCGTACTGCGCGGCGCGCAGTCCCATTGCGTCGAGGTTGGTGGCTAACAGAATCGACCGGAATGGATTTTGTTCGGCATGACAGTTCGGCCCTACAACAAGGACAGGGCACGCCGCCTTGCGCAATACGGTCTCCGCGACGGATCCCAGCACCAGCCGATCGAGACCGCTCGAACCATGCGAACCCAAGACGATCAGGTCGACCTTCTCCTCGCTGGCAACCTGTTCAATGAGATCGACTGCACCAGCGTAGGCGATAGTCGTCTTCAATCGAAGCCCATGTAGTCGCGGTTCGCTGGCGACAATATGCTTCATCTCCTCTTTCGCTCTATGAATCTCGGCACTGATCGTCTGCAACAGCATCGACTCCTGCCCCATTCCATACACAAAAGGTGACACAGCATTCACCAGAAAGATTTCGGAGGCTGAGATCTCTCCGATCGCGATGGCCATCTTCAATGCGAGGACGGCTTGCTGAGAGAAGTCGATTCCAACCAGAATTCGCTTGAAGTGAACGTCGCTCGTGGCAAGATGTACACCTTCGTCGTGGATGGAGTTGTTGATCGTTCCAGAATCAGAAATCATGAGTGCACCTCACAGGCGGACAATCTCCGCGTGGCTATCAACACAAGGATCCTCTCTCGCAAGACGCCTCTAAAGCTGTGACATACGTCACATACAACGCGACGCAGGGATGCCAGACTCATTAAGACCTCTTCACCGGGAGTGAATTATGCCAACGCTCAGCACAACGATGCCAATAGCCCCAACAGAAGGCTCGACAGCCTTCAAGAAACTCGTTGTTGCATATGATTTCTCTCCGTACGCTGATACCGCACTGGACTACGCGATGGATCTTGCGACGAGGCAGAATTCGGAAGTCACTCTGGTTCACGTGCAGAGCCCGGCTTATCAAGGAGTAGCGGGTGAAGAAGGCTTTGAGGCTGCACACAGGGTCCGCCAGAACCTAAGTGAAAGCCTTGAGCAAATTGTAGACCGCTCCCGCAGGCTTGGGATCGACACGCGGTGGCTGCTCAGGGCAGGGTCGCCCATTGGTGTTCTTACTCAGGCTGTGGCCGATCTTGAGCCAGATATTCTTTTTCTGGGCGCCTATGGGAACGACCGATTGGATAGGAAGGTGCTCGGCTCAACGGCAGAGTACCTTCTCCGGACCCTTCCGTGCCCTGTCGTCACCATAGGTCCAAAGGCGGCCAAAGAGAACTCTGATCCAAACGAAATGGAAAGAGTGATCTGCCCAATCGACTTCCCGGCAGACGTCGATGATCGGTTGAGGATCATCGCACATCTCGCAAAGGCGCTGCGCGCTGATGTGGAACTCATCCACGCAGTGGATGTTTATCATGAGTACTCACGCCCTCACAGTGCCGCCGACACTCAATTTGAGTTCGATCTGCTGGTTAGCCGACTTCTGAGGGAAGGAGTCACGGCTCAGTCGGCTCTTCTCTACGGTGCCCCGGAGCGCGTTATATCGGAACGAGCGCTGGCAGTGAATGCTCATTACATCATGTTTGGCCTCCACAAGGATGGGCATCTTTCGTCGTACTGTCGCAAAAGCCTGGTTGCCAGGGTCATCAAGAACGCTCCTTGCGCGGTCTTCACCTTCGCCCAACCGCAGGCACTTCAAAGTCACTCAGCGAACCCATCGGCAGACTCATCCGTAACGAATTAAGAATCGAGAGGAGGTCGATGACCTCCTGCGCGATAGCGCCCTGGATCGGACTGATCAGCCGAACGACGCGGCCCCCATCCCAATCAGACTCAGCCCCATGCCCCCTATCGCGCTAGTGAGCGCAATGCCTCGCATCCTTCGTCCAATGTGCATCAGTTCGTCCACGCTCACCAGAGAGGATTGCAGAACAACCGCGCCAGCAGCCTCCGAGGCAATGTCGCTGTTCACTCCCAGCGCGATCCCCACCGTTGCAGTCATCATTGCCGGAGCATCGTTGATCCCGTCGCCTAGATACAACGTCCGCGATCTGGCCGTCAACTCGCGCACCATCTCCACCTTCTCCTCGGGACTCTTGCCCCCATACGCCTTCGTAATTCCCATCCCGGCAGCAAACAGCGCCACCTCGGCAGGCCGATCCCCGGAGAGTAGAATCACCTCCTTAATCGAGTGCTTCGTCCCTAGATGCTTCAGAAATGACTTGCTCTCGAGCCGCGGCTCGTCCTGAAAGTGAAAGACTCCCGCCAGGCCGCCGTCCAGCAGCATCACACATTCCAGTCCCGAAGCCAGCGGCGGCATCGCCGCAGCCAGCTCCCCCGTTAGCTTTCCCCGCCCCGTCACCACAAGAAATTGACCCGCCAGAGGCGCCGGTAATGGGCTTCGATCTTCCGACTCGAGAATGAAGGAGAGTACATCAAGGCTTTCCCGCTGCACTGCTGCCCCTCGCAGTGACCGAAACCCATTCCACGCCGGCGGTGGCGCGGTGGATGGGGCGAGGCCGGCATTGCCCCCCTTTTTATCTGCCTCGACTAGTGCTTCCAACGATTTTTTCCAGCCTGCACTAAGTGAAGGAATGCGGAGGGCCCGTTCCAGTTGATCGCGCGGATGGCCAGGCAGGTAAAGCAGCGCATCGATTTCAGCGACATTAATATGTTCCGATCCATCTGCGACCTTCACGATCTCGTCTCCTGCGCCGATTTCCCCTTCCTCAATCACACGGAAATAGAAGCCCGGCCGCTTATGCGAAACCAGTAGTGCGGGCATCTGCGGGTTATTCATCCGTATGCCAACGCGATAGCAAGTTACCCGGGGCTGCGTCACTTCGAACAGTGCACCACCAATCCGGTAGCGATCGCCGATACAGACCTCATCATCAGGAAGACCATCGACCGTCAGGTTTTCTCCGAACTGGCCGTACTCAAAGTCATGCCGCTGGAAGCGTGCCTCCCAGCAGCGATAGGAGTCGAGTTGATACACCATTACCGCGCGATGCTCTCCGCCATGGCCTGCAAGGTCGCCCTGCCCATCGCCATCGAGATTTAGATGCCTCGCCATCACCCTGCCAGGCACAGATCGTTTCCATATAGCTGTTCTCACGACCTTACCTTGCCACTCGATGTCGCGTGGAAGACCGACGTTCACTGAGATGAGCGACGCCATTTGTACGCCCCCCGTGCTTCGAAGCTAAAACAAATTGCTTCTCGAAACAGCTATGTGTTCTATGAGTATTCCTGCTCCATCGCGAGCAGGCAACCGAACGTTGGGTTTGGCAAGCTAATGGTCAGAGGGACCTGCTTGATCTCTGGCACAAGAGCTTTGGCCGACCGGCATCGCCTGGTCTTCTCCGCGAACTCATGCTCCAGATTCGTGCCTTCCGGATTCAGGAATTGGCACACGGCGGTCTGGAACCAGAAACTAAGGCGAAACTGGACGAGATTACGAACTCTCTGAATCCCAAAGCCCGGAACGACGCCCCACACCTGGTCCGCAATTGCGCGAGCTAGGAGACAAATCGCCCTGTCTCAACTATGTGCGTTTTGCCTGCTAGGCTATGGTAGGAAGCTTTCTTATCAATGAACGAAACAGTCCTGATTCATTTCTCCGGCCCAAACCAACCGGGACTTACTGCGGTCTTTAACTGCAATTTTGGCCGGTTATGACGTCTGCGTGCTTGATATTGGGCAGGCGGTCGTCCATGAAACACTCGTCCTTGGTCTACTGATCGAGATCCCGCCCGACAACTTTCTCCACCTTCAGAACGCTCTGGTTGCAAAGTCCAGGGAGTTGCACTTGCAGGTCAGATTCACGCCCGTTACCAAGATGGAGCTTGAGCACTGGATTCATTCGCAGGGCAAAGACCGGTTCATCATTACTATCCTCGGACGGGCGATTTCTGCGAACCATCTTGCCCAGGTAAGCGCCATCATTGCTGAGCATGGCCTGAACGTGGACCGTATCGAGCGGCTCTCCGGGCGGTTGTCACTTGCTGTGCATACTTCCAAATCGAATGCATGTGTGGAGTTGCGAGTGAGCGGGAATGCCACTTCCGAAGCCTCCATGCGTGCCGCATTTCTTGCGACTGCCCATCATCTGCAGATCGACATCGCCTTTCAGCGTGAAAGCATCTTCCGTCGCAACCGTCGCCTCTTTGCCTTCGACATGGATTCGACCCTGATCCAGGGCGAGGTCATTGACGAACTGGCGAAGATGGCGGGAGTAGCTGACAAGGTGGTGGCTATTACGGAATCGGCCATGCTGGGTGAGATTGAATTTTCGGAGAGCTTTAGACGCCGTGTGGCCTTGTTGCGCGGGCTTCCGGAACAGAAGGTGCATGAACTGCTGGGCACGATTCCTCTAGTGGAGGGAGCGGAGCAGTTGATTGGCACCCTCAAGATACTTGGTTACAAAACGGCAATCCTGTCGGGAGGCTTCACCTTCTTCGCCCGACATTTGCAGGAGCGCCTAGGAATTGACTACGTCTTCGCCAATGAACTGGACGTTGTTGACGGCAAGGTCAGTGGACAAGTCAGGACAGAGATCGTTGATGGCGCGCGAAAGGCCGAGTTGCTGCGACAGATTGCCGGGAAGGAGAACATCTCGCTGGAGCAAGTGGTTGCGGTAGGCGATGGTGCAAACGATCTGCCCATGCTTGGAATTGCCGGCATGGGTATCGCCTTCCGGGCCAAGCCTATCGTCCGGCAAACCGCCGGCCATGCGGTCTCGTTTCTGGGATTGGACAGCCTGCTCTATCTGATCGGCGTGAGGGAGCGGGATTTGAATCTCTCGGTTGATAGGGGCTAAACCATAGACTAGCCTTCCGAAATTCGGTCTCGGCGGCTGCGTTGCTATGATGCACGAGTATCGCTCATGTCGTAGGCCTGTTCCTTCGGCCGTATGCTGGCCTCCACTGTGCCGCATAGGACGGTAAAAGACATAAAAGCCAAGCGTTTGCTGGGCTTCTGAGGTCTGTTCGGATTTCCTGGGACCCGCCAGAACAAGTAAATGGCGGTGGATGCAGTCTGATACGAACTGCTCTCTGCGATCGATTCCCGATAACAGGGAAAAATACAGGGAATTTCTCTTGATTTCGGCCTAACTGCCTTGGTGGAAATGTCTCTATAACCCTGTATTCAGGCTGTTTATCGCATCTAGTTCTCAACCTAGCACTCTACGGAACAGGGAACTCCCTTTTATGTATCAGGGAATTGCATTCCCTGATATCCGCTTGAAGTTCGCATCTCTCACCGAAAAATTAGTAGCTTATGAGTTTTGGAAGGGATCCTCGCCATCAGGGATGGCTTCCGTCCCATGGAACTTTTCGTCGTCCGCTCAAATTGATGGGTTTCTTTTGGCTAGAGGTATGTATCGTTCCTCCGGCGTCTTCCAGGAATTGAAGAATTCGAGCGGGTCCTGTGTGCCGATGAATTCCCGAGCGAGTTGAAGGCGGTCGAGTAACGGTCCTCGTTGCACTTCTGGAAGAGCGACCGCCCGTTCCTCTACGCCCTTCAAGAACTGCTCAATGCTCATTACCGTCGCCCAGGATTGAATCACCTGCGACAGTTGTTCGCGGCTTTCCTTGATAGAGTCTGCAATCCGTTTTTGATCCTCTTCGCGCGTCCAGCGCGCGCGCTGTTCCTCCCACTCTCGACGTTGCGTCTCTGCTCTTTGTTCTGCCTCAATGATCTCTTTGCGCATTATTTCGGTGGAGTTTTCTATAGACTTCACAATCTTCGCGATGTCCTGCGTCAGTGTCCGCTCCATTGTTTCTTGAAACGGCAGTGACCACGAAACATCGCGTTGCGGCGAATAAATAACGAGCCGCAGACGGCCGCTGGGGATATTCTGCGTTGTCGTCCATGTGCTTTCCGCATAGCTTCGGGGGGCTTCAGGTGGTTTGTATTCCGATTCGCGGATATATTTTCCCTTTACGTAACGCATCAAAACCTCTTCGGTCATTTCAATGACTGCCAATCCGAACGGAATGGTCCCGACATACGCAACAGTAGGGTTAGAAGGTCGCCAGAGGTTGCTACCGTTATAGGGATATTCCTGGCGTTTAGGCTTCAGGATTTTCTCGTGCTCGTCAATATGCGGGCGATGAGATGGCCGTTAGATTCCAAGGCATTGAATAGATCGTTTGCAAAAGCGAGCGCCTTATCGAGTCCTGTCGCTGATGCGGTTACGTCAACCAGCTGTCGTTTGTAGGGCCGCAGCAGTTGCCCCTCTTCAACCCTGTAACCCCTCTCATAATGTTGCTTCGCACCATGGATGAGGCCATGAATTCCAGTAACGACACGACGGGCTCGTGGTTGCGGCGGTGCAGATGTGGCTGTAACGGCACGGACTCGAGGTGCCGGTGGATCGCCCTCCTGCGACCAGAACAAATGATCGCCTAGCAAGGCTTCGGGCAATGCCGGACGATCCGGGGCTTTTCCAACTTCGAGTTTGGCCCAATACCCTCTCTCTGGACGCGGAACATTCAGAACCGAGCAAACGCGAGCCATGTAGCTGCCGGAGACCGAGAACTTCTCAGCTACCTTTGTCATTGGAATTGACCAAACGAGTTCGTACAGTTCTTCTCTCGAAACCATGTTCGCCTCTTTGGGGAAATATTCTATTTCCTAATCAAAGACATACAGCCGCTCTAGAGCGTCGACTTGCTGAATTGAGAACCTGATGTCTTAGGACTCTTTGATCGAGGGTGTCCAGGTTCCCTCGTAGAGGAACAGAGCTTCTCATCGTTGCCGCTGGATCCCCACAGGATGCCAGCTTTGGTCATGCGGGCAAGCGTCGGGAACCTCACCCCTTCATGCCGAGAGCCACATTCCGATTGCCCTGCAGGGCGGTTCCCTGTACCGCAGCCGAAACCTGCGGTACGGATCCCTGCGTGGGATTCATATCGGCAAGCGTGGTTTAGCGGGACGGATCCCGGAGATTTGCGTGTAATCAATCCTTAATGAGTGACTGGCCCTTGAAATCGTTAATTGAAAACTCTGCAAGTTGGATGAGGGGTGCCGCCGAGTGGATAGCCTTACCCAATTGCCTACCCGCCACCGGCGACACATTTTGACCACCCCTCCAAACACCGTTAGGGCGCGAAATTACGGCTCAGGGCGGGAGGATTTAGTTTAGAGTCACTGTCAATGGAACGGTGTGGGACAATGAGCTTGATGTGGCGGTTACTGTCGCGTTGATCGTGATGGGAGATGATGATGCCGACTTTCCTCCTCCGCAGCCGGCCAACAGGATGAAGCCTGTTGACGTCCAAACGATCCACCCGGCCAGACCTTTGCGGAGACGCTTAGGCATTCCAATCCAGCAGATGAGTAGTGCGAGGGAGGCCAGAGGTGCAAATCGGTGTGGATCTCGCTGATAGCTGCTTGCGACGGAATTGGCCGACAACATTAGTGTCGCGGTTGGAGATTCCGCGGTAACGGCTTGGGGTGAAAAGCTACATGACACGCCTGCGGGAAGACCTGAACAACTCAACGAGACGGACTGGTTGAAGCCATTCGTAGGCGTCATCGTAACTGATGTAGTTGCCGATTGTCCGTGAGAGATGGCGAGCGAAGAAGAAGCCAATGAGACTGAGAAGTCCGATGGCGGCAGATTGATGGTGTAGGTAGCGGCGGCGATACTACTGGTGGAATATCCGCTAGCTACTGCAACGGCTTCGACGGTGGCGGCGGAGCTCACCGTAAAAGGGCCAGTGTAAAGTGCTGACGAAGTCGTTGGGGTGCTTCCATTAGTCGTGTAGTAGATGTTGGCGCCGAAGACCGAGTCAGTTATTGTGACATGCTGTGCAGAAGAGTAGTTTCCTGAGGCCGGCGAAATGGAGGGAGTTGGCGCCTGAGCTGGTGAACCGATCGTATAGGTTGCGGAAACGACCGGACTATTGGAGTAACCCGCTCCAGAGGCGTAGACAGAAATGGTTTCCGATGCACTTATATTGATCGGGTTGTAGTAAATGTATTGAGAAGTCTCTCCATCAATCGAGTAATAAATTCCGGCACCCGGAGTGCCATCCGTAATTGTGAGCTTCTGTGGACCAGGATACGTTCCGGAGGGAAGAGAGAGCACGGGGGAAGCAGCAGCCCCCAGAGGGGTGACGTCCTCGGTGAAACTTAGACTGCTGTTGGCATAATTCGCGTTCGAGGTCTGGAAGTTCAGAATAAGATTTTGCTTTCCTGCGGGCAAAGATTTTGTTGTAAAGCTGGCGTGTCCCTGTGCATCAAGTTGTGTCTGAGAGATGGTTTGGTTTGCATACGGAGACTGCCAGTTCGCGATGAATACAAGACTTACAGTTCCTATTGGAGCGCCCTTTCCGGATGGATCTTGCACAGAGACGTTTAACGTGACTGGAGCGCCGTATGGAACAGGATTTAAGCTTGGGGTCACAACGATAGCGGTGGGTAGCTGGCCACTGCCCGGAGAGATTGTTACATTCAAATAGTTGGTACTGGGGGCATTGTTCGCATCACCCAAGTAGTAAGTAACGACTGTATCGGTGCCCGCTGGCAACAAGCTTGTTGAGTAAGCCAAGCTGCCCGTTTGATCGAGGGCGAAAGTTGACCAAGGGTTTCCGTTGACGCTAACCCCGACGGTTCCGGAAGGGATACTGCTTCCACTCCCGTAAACAGTCACTGTAAAGACAATCGGGCTTCCGGCGATTTGGGATCCTGGGTTCGCTGTAACGGTTGTGGTCGTAGTGGCAAGATGCGTCATTTCTGCTGCATTGAATTTCGTCACGAACGCGTCTGAGCCGGGCCCATAAGGAGATGTCTGGAATGCGCCTGAGGTGACTGGGAAATCGGTTGAGACGGTGACTCCCGTGAGGTAGATGTTTCCGGACAGATCTGCAGCGATTGCATCAACGCACTCGCACGTTTCTCCACTCAGGTCGCCGCTCCCGCTAAAGTAAGTAGAGTAAAGTAGCGCGGTACCGGTGTTGTTAAGCTTCGTCAAAAACGAGCCGTGGTCCAAGGATTCGAGCCATGCGGTGTTCTGGGTATACAAGGCCCCGGGGGTAAGAGGAAAGTCTGTGGAAGCTGTGTCACCGACGACAGTGACATTTCCTGAAGGATCGAGTGCGATTCCGTTGGCTTCGTCTTCTCCTACGCCTCCTACGTCATCGGTGCTTCCTCCGAAATAGGTACAGTAGATGAGAGCCGACCCGGAGCTGTTAAATTTTGCAACAAAGATGTTTTGGCTTCCCGGCTTAATAGAGGATTGGAAGGCGCCAGGAGTAGTAGGAAGGTTACTCGCGATGGTGTTTCCTGCGATATATGCCTCATCTACGGAGTTCAATGCAATCGCGTTAACCACAACTGTTCGATTAGCTCCAAAATATGTTGAGTAGACCAGTGCCGTACCCGTTGGATTCATTTTCGCCAAGAACCCACTCCACCCCGTGCCACTGCTCGTCTGAAACGCTTTGGCGGTAACTGGGAAGTCAGTTGAGGCAGTGGAGCCCGTTACATAAAAGTTTCCGGAGTTGTCGAGCGCTGCGGCTGTTGGTTCCTCGTCATTACTACCTCCGAGGTAGGTCGAGTAGATTAGACCACTCCCTGAAGTGTTCAGCCTGGCAAGAAAGGTGGAAGTAGCAGTAGCGTTATTCGTGGATTGGAAGGCACCTGGAGTCGTCGGAAAGTCAGTGGATCCTGATAAACCTGCGACATAGGCTTCTCCCGTGGAGTTCACCGAGATACCTACAGGCTTTTCTTCCGCCCCTGGGGAAGTGAATTGATTGGAATTCTTGAGATGGCTACCTCCAAGATAGGTTGAGTACAGCAACGCTGTTCCCGTGCTGTTTAGCTTTGCGACAAAAGCGGTGTTGTAGGGGACGGCCTTGTTAACGGTTTGAAATGCTCCTGGCGTCGTTGGGAAATCCCCCGAGGAGGTCATTCCCGCAAGGTATGCGTTCCCTTGCCCGTCTACCGCTATGGTGGTCCCCTGGTCGCTGCCGGTTCCACTGAGATAGGTGGAATACACAAGCGCTGTCCCGGAGCTATTGAGCTTTGTCACGAAGGCGCTGTAGACGTTTTCAGGCTTGGGAGCGCTAATCTGCTCTGGCGTCCCTGCTGTTGTCGGAAAATCGACCTCTGCCCAACCCGTGATGTAAGCAGCGCCAACAGAATCGACGGCAATGGCTGTTCCTCTTCCGGCACGGCCGAGGTACGTGGAATAGCTGAGGATAGGGTCGATAACGAGAGGCTTCGCATGATCGTAGGTTCCGATGTGAAAGCCCACGGTATCGGATGAAATGACAACGAACTCACCCTGAATAGATTTTTTCTGTTCACCAGGCGCGGTTTGATAAATCACCGGCTTGCGGAAGCTGACTTTACCATTTGGAGCGAAGATGGTGAGATTTCCTTCGGAATCAAGCTTAAGCTTTCGGGCGCCTGCAAATCGCAGTTGAATTTGTTTGGTATCCGCGCCTGCGGCTACTTGGAAATCGAACTCAAGACGCTGCTGATTGCCGTAGTAAACGAGGTCAACTCCGGGATAGACTGCAGAGTACTTTACCTTCGCGTAGGTTGGGATTGCGGTACGCCATTCTGCGGTAGAAGCCCCGTGGAAGTAGTTCGCAGTGCCTGGTAGCCTTTCCTCTCCGCTCAGATGAGCCGTCTCTCCGGATCCAATCAGCTGCATTCGAATCTTATCGGTTATGAAGTCTGCTGGTGAATGCTGCGAAATTGACCGATCGGCGCTCTTTCTTAAGAAGACAATGTCGGCTTCGTGGTCTAAAAAGAAGATGGAGTAGCCAAAACCTCGTGCGAGAAATTTTGCCGTGGAGTCGATTTGTCCCAAATTCGATTCGAAACTTAACGGCAGCTTGCCGTAGTTTTCAGATTGCACCTCCGACATTGATTCTGGGAATGCCGGGTGAAGGAGGAAAAGAAAACCGACCGCGAGACAAATGAAAAAAATATAAGATTTGGGTCTTAGTCTCGACAAAAAAGACAATCGTGAGAACTGCAACATAAAATCTCTGCAAACCCTGGAAATCGTGATTTTGAAATTAAAGTAACAGTACCATCGCGTACACGTTTCTCTTGACTATTTGTCTAACCCGAATGTGTCATTGCAGAAGATGCCCCTCCAATTGTGCCCAGCATGAGCGATATCAAGTCAACCAACAGTGTGGCTCTTGACCCCGCCAACCGGATAACTGGCATCGACGCCTTCCTGTTTCTTAGAGAAATGCGCCCGACAAATTGGCCGGGAAGTACCAAGTTCCAAATAAGCTAGATTATTCCTTGGGAATTGGTTACTTGGGTTTGAAAAGAGACCGTATCACCTGACGGTTCTTGGCGTAGTTGTCATGTGCAGAAAGAGGCCCTTCCAAAATTAGCCAATGCGAAGCATTCCTGACAGCGAAGTTCTGAACATAGACATTTTCATTGGATGGAGCTTGCCACTGTTGAAAGTCCTCTGCCAGATACCAAGTCAGTAGATCATTCGCATCGTTCCACGCGACAATCTGGGCTACCTGTGAGCTCGTAGGTTGTTCCATGTGAAGCCCACCCCACGTTGCCAGTGTTTCAAAGGAAGAGTTCTGCTCACCGCCGAGCTTCGCCAGTTCGAGCAATGGGATCATGTGACCTCGGAGGGATGTCTAGCGCTCGGCGATTGCGTTGCTATGATGAACGAGTACAGATGGTGGTGCCTATACGAAAGTGGCGATGGATTACAGGATTGGCGGTAGTGCTCCTGATAATCGCGGCGGGGACGTTGTTGCTCGCGAGGCGTCGGACACAGCAATTTCTGGTGCGTCCTATCGCTGCTGTGCTGCCTGCGGACGGACGTGAACGCGCCGTGCTGCGTGTAGTCGGGTTAGATGGTAGGCCAATGGAAGCTGGCGAGATGACAGCGGAAGCCATAGAGGGACAGGGTAACGAGGTGGGTAGCTCCCGTATCGTCCAGACAGGCAATGAGATAGAGGTATGGATGCGAGCTCCTGTTATGGCTGGGGAGTGGCGGGTGCGGGTGAGGCGGGGACGGCAGGTCGTACCAGGAACGGTACGATTCGCTATGAGTGGGGTCGACAGTTTTGGAGATGGGACACCGGATGCACTGCGGTTGCATTCGGCAGAAGACAGGGCGGCGTTCCGGCAGTGGTTCTGGAGATTGGCCGAGATGCAGGCCGAGTTGCCGGACGCGGAGAAGGCCGGGGAGATCCAGGACTGTGCTGCCTTGCTGCGGTATTCGTATCGCGAGGCGCTGAAGGCGCATGATGCGGAGTGGGCTCAAGCGCAGCATGTGGGCGACGTCACATTCGAATCGGTGCGCCAGTGGCGATATCCGGAGACGATGCTGGGAACGGGATTGTTTCGGGTGCGACCGGGGCCGTTCGTCGAGGGAGACAAAAGCAACGGAGCCTTCGCGCAGTTCGCCGACGCACATGCCCTGATGTCGTGGAACACATATCGAGTGGGAAGAGACCTCAGGGCAGCGAAGCCGGGCGACTTAATTTTTTACAGACAGCTTGAACAGAACTCACCGTATCATTCGATGGTAATAACAGGCAGCGATGCCGATTGGGTTGTGTATCACACAGGTCCAATCGGGAAGCACAAGGGGGAGATGCGGCGGATGGCGCTTGCAGACCTCCTGCGGCATCCTGACGCGCGTTGGCGGCCAGTGGCAGAGAATGCGAACTTTTTGGGAGTGTTCCGTTGGAACGTGCTGCGCGAAGGGGATTAGGGCTGATCTGGGTTGGGTTTGTAATGCTGCTGCTGGCAATGCCGACGACACTGTTCGCGTCGAGACCGGTGACGTTCAACCTGAGCACGGCGAAGACCTTTGCGCCCGGTCAGAAGCCGACCATTCATCTGTATTCGCAGAACGTGGATGAACTGGAGTTCCGCGTGTATCGCGCGGACGACCCGGCGAAGTTCTTGTCGGGGCTGAAGGACCTGCACTCGTTTGGCGAGGATAGCTGGGGCCCGAAGGAGAGGGTGGATGAGCGGACGTGGCTGGAGAAGTTCCATGATTGGAAGCACCACATCTGGTTCCTGATCCGGCGGTTCTTCCGCGACCAGTTCAGCACGCACAGCCGCGATGCGCTGCGCGAGAAACAGGCTGGACTCGCAAGGCGCAGCAGGGCGGTGGGTGTGGCGCAGTTTGCGCAGATTCCGCTGTTGAATGACAGACAGCTGGTGGCGCGATGGAGGCAGGAGATGCCTCCGACGTATGTGAGCGATTCGCAGGACCTGCCGATTGACCCTCTGGATGCCGGGTTGTATCTGGTGGAGGCCACGGACGGCCGTTACAAGGCGTATACGGTCCTGTTCGTATCGGAGATGGCGCTTGTGACGCGGACGTCGAATGGTACCGTGCTGGCCTATGCGGTGGACAGGAAGACGGGCGCGCCGCTTAGTAAGGTGCAGGTGCGGATGGGCATCAAGCAGCAACAGGTGGCCGAGGCGGAGACGGGCGACGATGGCGTGGCTGAGTTGCATGGACCGGTGTCGAAGGTGACGCAGGAGAACATCTGGGTTATTGCGAAGTCAGGAAAAGACGTAGCCGCGGTAACACCGGCGAGTTATGCGTTTTCAGGCTCGGAGCGCAACGGGTGGGCCTCATACGTGTACACGGACAGGCCGGTTTACAGGCCGGGTCACACGGTGCACTGGAAAGCGATTCTGCGGAAGAAGGTGGAGAACCACCTGGAAGTACCGAAGCCGCAGCAAGTTCATGTGACGGTAAGCGACCAGGAAGATCACGCCGTCCTGGAGAAGGACATAATGACCAGCGCGGAGGGGACGCTGGCGGGCGATGTCGAGCTTCGAGCGAATGCATCGCTGGGATACTACACGATACGGATTGGCAATACGGACGATGGGGCGATGGGATCGTTCCGGGTCGAGGAGTATCGCAAGCCAGAGTACCAGGTGAAAGTGAGTCCAGCGAAGCCGCGGATACTGCAGGGCGACCGGATGCAGGTGACAATCGACTCGCGATACTTTTTTGGCGAGCCAGTGGCGAATGCGGCGGTGAAGTACAGGGTGTATCACGCGCCGCATTACTGGTGGGGCGACGAGGAAGACCAACCAAATCCGGGGATGGGCTTTGCCGAGAACACGGATGAAGAAGCAGGTGACACACTGGGCTATGGCGCCGACCAGGAGTCGGAGCAAACGGGCAGGCTGGATGCGAATGGCAAACTGACGATTTCGGTGCCTACGTCATTGGACAACTCGAACCGAAAGATGGACCAGGACTACACCGTTGAGGCTGGCGTTACAGACGCAGCGAATCGTGAGGTCACCGGGCGCGGATATTTTCTTGCGACTTATGGTACTTTCCGCATTCATGTCGAGCCGACAAGCTATGCGGTGCAGCAGGGTTCGAAGGCGATGTTCAATGTGGCTGCGGTGGACTATGACAACCATCCGGTACAGACGCAGATGCATGTGGCGCTGCTGCAGCGAAGGTGGGAGAACGGCAAAACGGTGACGACACCGGGACCTTCGACTGATGTGACGACAGACGCGTCTGGACGAGCGCAGACGACGCTGCCGACACGCGATGCGGGGTCGATGGAGGTGGTGGCGACTGCAATGACGCCAGAGAGCCGCTCGCTGCAGGATACGAGCTGGCTTTGGGTGATGGGTTCAGGCGAGGCGGACCCTTGGGGAGCTCAGTCGCAACAGGTACAGATTATTGCGGACAAGAAGAAGTATGCCGTGGGCGATGTGGCGCACTTAAGCATTGTGACGCAGGTGACTGGCTTCCATGCGCTGGTGACGGCGACGGGGAATTCTGTGCAGTTCCAGAAGGTCGTTTCATCCGATGGCAAGACGCTGACCTGGGATATGCCGATCACAAGCGATTCCGTGCCAAACCTGCAGGTGGACGCAGTGTTCATTCAAAACGGCCAGATGTATGAGGCAACCAAAAACATCAAGGTGCCCCCGGTCGAGAAGCAGTTGCAGGTTGAGATCACACCTGCCAAACAGGTCTTCCAGCCACAACAGGCAGCAGTCTATGACGTTCTGCTTAAGGATAGCGCCGGCAAACCGGTGGCGGGTGCCGATCTGAGCTTCGGGGTAGTAGATGAGGCGATCTACTCGCTTTATCCGGACACGAGCGGCGATATGGTGAAACGTCTGTATCCGGATCGATATGTGTATGCCGAGGTAACGAGCTCATTGCAGTATTACTTCAGCGGACGAGCGGGCGAGAAGTCTCCGATGCTGGCGGAGCGGAGATCGCGCTACAACCCAAGGATGGCGCAGGTGAAGCCTGGCAATGAAGTCGTACAGCCTAAGGTTCGAAAGGCGTTTCCGGATACTGCGTATTGGGCTCCGGATGTGAGGACAGATGCGCAGGGTCATGCGAAGGTCACGATGACCTTCCCGGATTCGCTAACGACGTGGCGTGCGACGGTGCGTGCCGTCACAGCCGATTCGAAGGCAGAATCGCAGGTCGACCGCGTGATTGTCCGGAAGAACGTGATTGTGCGAATGGGCACGCCACGGTTTATGCGCAAGGGAGACGAGATCACGATTCCGGTGATCGCGCACAATTACCTCGATACGGCGAAGCAGATGCAGCTTCAGCTTGAGGTCCATGGACTGGACGCAGTGGCGGGTTCACCGCAGACGATTACTGTGCCGAGCAAGGGCGATGGCGTGGCGCAGTGGCGTTTGAAGGCGTCACAGGTTGGAACGGCGAAGCTGCTGGCGAAGGCGCTGACAAATGAAGAAAGCGATGCGCTGGAGATCACGTTCCCGGTTGAGCCATCAGGCGTACCCGTGACAATTGGCGGAAACGGTGCGATTGAGCAGTCGAACGGATCGGCGCAAACGCCTGTAAACTTTCCGGCGAATACAGACCCGGCAACACATGGGCTGCACGTCGAGATAAGCCCGTCGATTGCGGGGAGCATCTTCCCGGCGCTCGCATATCTGACGAGCTATCCGTATGGATGTACGGAACAGACGATGTCGAGCTTCCTGCCAAATGTAATCGTGGCCGAGACCTTGAAGAAGCTGAACGTGACGGGCCGGGTAGATGAGAACGATCTGAAGGCGAAGGTGCAGGCCGGTCTGGATAGGCTCAAGGACTTCCAGCATGACGATGGCGGATGGGGATGGTGGAAGGAAGATGAGAGCCGCGTGTTTATGACAGCCTACGTCGTGAGTGGGCTTGCTGAAGCGTCACGATCGATAGAACTGAATGGCGATGCGCAGAGTATGAAACAGAAAGGCATTTCGTACCTTGAGAAGCAGTTGAAAGATCATCCGCGGATGTTGCCAGAGCTGCGGGCATATACGGTGTATGCGCTAATCGAAGCGGGACAGAACGGGCATGGCCGCGATCTGGATATGCTGTATGGCCGCGCGAAAGACCTGAGTGCCGAAGGTCTCTCCATGATGGGACTGGCGATGATCGACGCGAAAGACGAGCGTGCGGGTGAGCTTGCGAAACTGGTGGAGAGCAAAGCGGTGCGGCAGGGCGAGCTGGCGTCATGGCCTTCACGGTACAGTCCGCTGCTGGACTTTGAGTATGACAATGGTGCGGAGAGTACGGCGTACGCGCTGCGGTTCCTGGCAAAGGCTGATCCGAAGAGTCCTCTGCTTGATGCGGCAGCGCAGTGGCTGGTGCTGAACAGAACAGGCGGCTACTGGTGGGAGTCTACGGAACAGACAGCGATGGTCCTGTTTGGCCTGGTGGATTACATGGCTGCGTCGAAGGAGCTGAACGCCGATTTTGATATCGACGTAATGGTTAATGGAGCGTCTGTTGCGAAGAAGCACTTCACCGCAGCGGACGCGACTAGTGGCGCGGGTCTGGATGTCGATGTGCCGGCAGAGAAGCTGCAGGCGGAGAATAACAGCGTGCAGATTGAGAAGCATGGCACAGGGAAAGCCTATTGGGGAGTGCAGGGCCGATACTTCTCGACGGAGAAGCGGTTGTACCAGGCGGGCACGCTGAACCTGAATATTACGCGCGACTACTTCAAGCTCGTTCAGGCGCAGAAGGATGGCAAGGTTGTGTATCAGATGCAGCCGCTTCGAGGCGCAGCTCAGGTGGGCGATGTGCTGGCTGTGCATCTGGCCGTAAACGGCTCGCCTATGAAGTATCTACTGATTGAAGACCCGGTTCCGGCGGGGACTGAGTTTGTACGTAACGAAGACAGCTACATGATTGTGGATCGTCCGAACGCATGGGACTGGTGGTATACCCGACGTGAATTTCACGACGACAGGGCAGCGATATTTGCGAGTGAGTTCGAGGGACGGCATGAGTCGTTCTACCTGCTGAAGGTGGTGAACCCGGGAACGTTTGTGGTGAGCCCGGCGCATGTTGAGCCGATGTATCAGCACGGCGTTCAGGCGACGACGGAGGAAGTGCGATTGCAGGCTGATCCTGCCCCAGATGCCGCGGCCAACCAGGGGGTACGTCCATGAGCGCGTGGCGTGAAGAGTTTCGAATGTTGGGTGTTCGGCAGGTTGCGAGCGTGTGGGCAGGCACTCTTGTGTTGGCTGCGCTGGGCGTCTTTTGGTTGCAGATCCCGGATTCCCACGTTTGGGAATTCGCCGTTTCGATTCTGTTCGCGTGTGGATTCCTGGCGGTGTTTTTCTGGTTTTACTCTTGGGTCTTTAAGAAAATGTTGAAGCCCGTTGAGGTAGAGCGTTGGTGGCTTCAGTGGATGCTGCTGGCCGCAGTGATTGTTGCCTGGTGGCTTTTACAGATGCCGATCGACAGGCTGGTTGAACACAGTGAGCTGTACGCAGGATACTGGACGTCACGGCTTCCGCATGGTCTGCGTTGGTTGCGGACGTATGAGCATTTGGTGCTGGTACAGAGCTGGATTTACTTCTCGCTAAGACTGATCGTAACCGGGTTGTTGTTGCCCTTGGCGGTCGTTGCTGGCGCGAGTCGGATCCGTGACGGCGCGGGACGCATCTTCAGAGTGTGGTCGCGATGGTGGTATTGGGTCGCAGTTCTCGGTTGTGGATGGATAGCGTTTGCCATAAGCGGCAAGCTGATGGACTGGACTCCTGGGCGGGGGCTCGCGGGTGAGATGATAAGCCTGCTCGTGCGGGTGGGGTTCGTGTTTACCCTGAATGTGCTGTTGGCGTGTTTTGTGCTGGAGCTCATTGTCGTTGGGTTGCGACGGGCCACAGATTCGTCGATAGAGTGATCTACGGCGCCGGTGAGCGCAGTGCTTCCAGAACCTGTGCAGGGACTCCATCGCGAAGCCATTCACGCATGACGGTGACGTTGTAGGTGTGGCCGAGCGTACGGACGATTGCGGCTGCATCGCGATGAGCTTGTTGATACGCGGCGAGACTTGGCGGGTCTGCCAGTCTCTGCTCGATGGTAGCGAGAGACGACGTCGGCGGGGCATACGCAGAGTGGATGTCCGCTAACGCTTCGGCTAGACCCTCGCGGAGCCAGATTGGGGCCCTGTCTGTCGACTGCGATTCGATGAGTGTGTGTAGAAGCTCATGAAGGAGGAGCGGTTCGATAGGACCGTTGCGCCTGAGAATAGGGATAGGTTGGAGCGTGATCTGGTCCCCACGAGTGACGGCGAGAACGTAACCGGGGCTGGTAGTGAGTTGGCGGAAGAGCTCAGTAGTTGGGGCGACGACGATAGTCGGCTGTGGTGTTTCGCCTGTCGGGGGTAGAAGTGCGAGCGCCTGCTGCCAGGCCAACCGCACGGCTTGGGTTACCTCGGGATCGGGGGTGATTGTGCGGAGGGTCACAGCTCCGATGGTCTCCTTATGCCAGAGCCCGCCTGAAGCTGTGAGGCCGAGGTGGGTGTTCGGAAAGTAGAAGGCGAGGATCTCGGCGGCGGTGTGATGCTCGAGCGCCATCTGGAAGGCCCCTGCCTGGCAAAGGCCCACACCATGACCATAGCCGCGTCCGCTGAAATGAAGCAGATTACCGGCGATGACAACGGTGTAGAGGTCGCTGCGGATACGGTTCCAGCCAAGCGCGCGGTCGATGCCAAAGCGCAGGCTACTGGCGGAGATCGTTACTGTGCGTGCCGGGCCGGATATTTCAAGCAGCTTCGCTCGGCCGCTGAGGGTGTGATGAGTGATGCGAACGCCGGTGATGGGCGTGGGGAGGTTCCAGTGTTGTTCCGAGGCGATTCGGTAAAGCTCGTTGAGGGGGACATTCGCCTCCCAGGCAGCGGGACTGCGGCGGAGACAATATGGGTCCGCGTGTGAGATGAGGTAGGGCGCATGCTCGGTTGGCCAGAGGTCTGAGGCGGCTTCGGAGATTCCTCCACAGTGCTGCGTGTAGTAGATACTTGCGCGACGGGGACCGTTCCAGAGGGAGATGCCTGCGGTGTTACGAACTGCCTGGGAGATGGCGGGTTTTATAGGACCAAGGCGCAGGGCCTGGCAGTGAGTGCTGTCGCAGAGATCGAAGGCATCTGCTTTGTGACGATACAGATTTGCCAGTGCGAAAGTGCGTGCGGCGATAGCGAGGGCTTCGAGTGACGCTGCGGGTTCGTCCGGTGCGGCTTCGGCGGAGAGGACAGCGGCAACATATCTTTCTGAGGAAAGCTCAAGAGTGACATGGAGACCGTCGGGTGCAGAGGAGATGGTGTAGAGGCCTGCAGCTTCGATTGGAGGAACATTTTCTTCGGATTGAATTCGGAAGTTGCCGCCTAGGTGGATGGGGTAATTGATGTGATCTAGATGTAGAGGAGCATGCACTGCGGTGTGTCCGCAGGCAGAACAGGTTTGCCGCCACGCGTTGGCACCGAGTGGGGTAACCGTAAGATTATGGATGTTGCGGGTCGTGAAGAGGCCAATGGTGATGGCGGTGGCGCTCGGCTGTTGTGCATGCGCACTGACAACAAGAAGACAGACGAGGAGAATTAGCCGCCTCATACAGTTGTCTTATTGCACGCGAGAAAAACCTTTCGCGCTAGATTGGCGGCGTCTGCCCCATTGCCCTGTGGGAGATAGAGGCTGATAACAAGTGGAGTACCGTGGATGGTTGCGAAGCCGGCGAACCAACCATGACTCCGTGGTTGCCGTGGAGGGTTGTCGGCCGTGCCAGTCTTGCCGGAGATATCGATGCCGGACGTATCTGCATTATGAGCCATGCCAAAGGATACGGAGTCGCGTAAGCCATCTGCGACAGGCCTTGCGAAAGACTGGCCAAGCTGGTTACCGAGGACACGATAGGCGGTAGCAATCTCTGACGGTGATGTCGTGACGCCAGCGAGACCGAGGGTCAGTAGTTGATTTCGATCCGGTGATTCGGGCGTGAGAATGGAGTAAAGGTGGAAAGCACGGAAGGTTTCTATGAGTCGTGAAGGAGTGAAACGGAGCGCGAGCGAGGCAAACCATGTATTGCAGGAGTAGGCTAGTGCCTCCTGCGCAGTGAAGGAGACGTTGGATTGCGGGTGTGTGCAGGGATAAGGCCGGTTGCCGATGTGGAGGTCGCGGCGGCAAAAGACGGTAGTTGTGGGTGTGACGAGGTTGTGTTGGAGTGCTCCGTAAAGAAGCAGAGGCTTGAGGATTGAGCCGGGAGTGCTAGTCAGCTTTACGTCGCCATGGATTGCGAGGACCCTGCCAGATTCCTGGTGAAGGATGGTCGCGATGGCAACCGCGTTGCGGAGGGTGTCGGCGAGAGCGGTTTGTTCCCAGGAGGGATTGGCTGCAAGCGCGCGAATTCGAGGCAGGAGCGAAGCTGTTGCGGCGCACAGTAGAGTACGGCGCGTAATGTCCGTTCTAAATGATGGTTGTGGGGCGCCGCTTTGCATCAATTATGACGCTACACGAAAATTGTCGCTCTCAAGAATATGGATTTCGGCCAAGTTCTCGCCGCACTAATGTTCTTCAAATCTTAAACGAGATTTCCCGCAATTATTTTCCCGAGCTTGTCGCGAAAAGAACGTTGCTTCGCCACTAATCAAATGGAGTCTCGTGAGGTACCGAACAGCCCCGCCACCTGACTGGGATGCCATCACCAACCTCACCCTTAGCCCACCAGCTACTGCTGAGATATAACCGGCGCTCATCGTCGAAAGATGTCCGAATGTAACAGCGGTAACTGCGCTACACTGACAATCCAACCGATACAGAAAATTGGTGAGACAGTGGTTATAAAAATAACCTCTATCGTTGAGTTATGAACGCATAGAACCTGTGGCCTTTCCGTAGAGAATGTGTCCGCAGGACGAAGCGTCTGGGAGATTGAAATGGGGATTCGTGTTGCCTCGGTCGTCGTTGCACTTCTGTTATTGGCAAGATCGTTGTTTGCTTCGGTCGGTTTTCAGGAGGCTTCTATACCTGATCCGCGTGGCAAGCCGATCGCGGTTGGTATCTGGTATCCCAGCGATGTACAGCCTTCAGAACATCGACTCGGGTTGTTCAGCCAGAACGTGGCAGGCGACGGCAAGTTGTCTGGAGAAAACCTGTCGCTCATTCTCATATCTCACGGTGCATCTGGCTCTCTAACCAGTCACTACGACACCGCAATCGCGTTGGCCCAGGCCGGCTTTGTGGTTGCCGCCCTAACGCACACTGGCGATAACAGCAACGACCAGAGCTACATCGGAAATCGCATAGATTTGATCGAACGACCTCGGCAGGCGAAAGTTGTCCTTGACTGGATGCTTTCGTCCTGGGCGGACCACGGCCGTCTGGATCCCGGGCGAGTAGGAATGTTTGGGTTTTCCCTGGGGGGGTTTACAACTCTCGTAGAGATTGGGGGAACTCCAGAGTTGGACAGGATGGTGCTCCTTTGTTCGACTCATCCGGATGCTCCAGAGTGCGCCTTTATCAAACAACGTCATGGAGATGGGCTGGATCCCAATCCAGCCAAGCCCGTTTGGGTCCACGATGCGCGCATCAGAGCTGCAGTTCTAGCAGCACCCGCCGTCAGCTTCCTCTTTGGACCGGGGGATCTACGGCATGTCAGCATTCCAGTTCAGCTTTGGCGCGCCGAGAACGACACGCAGGCTCCGGATCCATGGAACAGCGCAATCGTACGCAAGGAACTGCCGAAGGCTCCGGAAGAGCACATGGTGCCAGGCCAGGATCATTTCATCTTCCTTGCGCCGTGCAGTGCTGCCCTGGCTTCGCTTGTGCCTGAGATATGCCATGATGCCCCGAACTTTGATCGAGTGGCCTTTCACCAGACCTTCAATCAATCGATCGTGGCTTTCTTTAGTAGAGAGTTGAAATCTCATTGAAGATAGCCATCATGCTGCAATCAGTGCAGTCCAACCTGGCGTCCTTATGGATGGTATTCCCGGGCTCCTTCTGCTACCCTCAGACCAATGTAGATCAGCATCTGCTAGGTTCAGGCGTTGGAGATCCGATCCGGTGCGAGTCGAACCATGCAAGCGTAAATTCCAATCTCCTTCGGCTCAGTTTTCAGGGCAGGTCACAAGGTCTCTATGCAGCCACGATTACGTCCACAGAATTTAGCGGATTCTGTTTACGAACAACTCAAGTCAGACCTTTTTGAATTCCGCTTGCTACCCGGAGACAGATTTACCGAAGCAGAAGTGGCCGATCGCGCTGGAGCAAGTCGCACACCCGTCCGTCAGGCACTTTATCGTCTGCAGCGAGAGGGATTTCTGGACGTAAACTTCCGCAACGGATGGGAAGTGCGGCCGCTCGACTTCGCTCAACTGGATGCGTTGTATGAGCTGCGAATACTTCTGGAACAGGCATCCGTTCGCCGCATGGCGGATCTTAGCTCAGAAGAGCTGACCGCAGTACTTTCGCCTTTGGACGCCAGATGGAAGGTTTCTCCATCGGATCGTAGCAGCGATGTTATGAAGGTTGCGGCATGGGATGAAGAGTTCCACTGCAGTTTGGTAGCAGCGTCGAAGAACACCGAGTTTGCACGGGTTCATCTCGAGGTCACCGAAAAAATCCGTATTGTGCGCCGCCTTGATTTCACAGAAAGTTCGCGTATAACCGCAACCTACGATGAACATAGCGCGATGCTGGAAGCTCTTCATTTGCGAAAGTTCGAAGCCGTTGCGAAACAGCTCGCCATCCATATCGAAGTGTCACATGCTCAAGCAAGAAAGATCACATTGCTACGGCTGCAGAATGCGCGCAAGTCCTTGTCATCATAAGAAACTCCGGGGCCTGCGTAGCACATCCTTATATTGTGGATTGCAAACTGGCTAAATAGGCCCGCCAACCGCCGAATATGGTGATATCCCGGGCTCCCATAAGCCCATAAGGTTCGCAGATAAATCCTTTTACGACACGTCCATCTGTCAGCGTGACAGAACCAATTCCCAATGGCGCCGGAACCTCTGCGGTGAACGATCCGAAGCTGCCGGAAGGTACATCCCATAACTCAACTTCAATGGCCTCGCCCTGTTCTCCCGATGCAACATGCAGCAAACCCGGCTTCGGGGGCATGCTGTTAGTCAATGCGAACAAACGATATTCACGCGCAGTCCACGTGGCTTCCACAAAGACAGCGCCTCGGGAAGTCAACTGATGATTGAGCGGCATGCCATGTAAATGCGCACCTACAACAGCCACCCTGATCGTGTTCCTAGTGGCCTCGTCGGCTGTTTTGCCTGTCGCAACGTAGCTGCGCTTAGTCGCACCGAGCGTCACATCGCCTTCTTTTTCGTTTCGATAGGTTTGCCAGCGAAGCCCAAAATCTGCCAGTGCCCTGTCATGCCAGGCCTGTGCCAGCAGGGTGATTCCGGCTGGCAAACCATCTCCGCGCATACCAGCAGGTAAAGCAAGCGCGCACAAATCGGCGAAATTTGCGAAGTTCGTATGAATTCCCAATCTCGCATTCAGCGTGATCGGATCGGCCAAAACCTCTTTGATAGTGAACACTGTCGGAGTAGTGGGAACCACAAGCGCGTCCACGGTGGCCATCACTACATCAATCAAACGGGTAAGTTCAGCTCGACGATACTCTGACTTGAATGTATCGGTCGCTGAAAATTTGGCCGCTCCTTCAACGATGCTGCGTACGACGGGATGAATGGCGTCGGGGTTGCGCTTCCATAGCTGCTCTACTACGGTAAACCGCTCAGCTACCCACGGACCTTCATACAACAACGATGCCAGTGCTGAGAAAGGCGCAAAGTCAATTGGTACGATCTCTGCGCCCATCTGCTGCGCTATTCGAAGTGCCCGTGCATAAGCCATGGACGCTTCGGAATCACCGAAGAACTCCGGATCTTGCGGCACACCCAACCGTGGACGTTCCGGAAATCCTACAGGAGCCAATATCGACGGCATGCGCGAATACGCGTCGTTTGTATCGAATCCGGCTGCGATGTTTGCGATATAGGCTGCGTCCTCCACTGTCATTGCAAAAATCGAGACGCAATCCAGCGTTCGACACGCCGGCACAACACCTGTTATGGGCAGCCATCCCCGTGTTGGTTTCAATCCGACAATGTTGTTCATTCCCGCCGGTACACGTCCGGAGCCGGCGGTATCGGTTCCCAAGGCGAAAGGTACAATCCCTCGCGCAACTACGGATGCGGATCCAGAGCTCGAGCCACCGCTAATGTATTCCGGTCGAAAGCTATTCGGCACGATTCCATAAGGAGAGCGAGTGCCAACAAGGCCAGTGGCGAATTGGTCAAGATTCGTTTTTCCAACAACAATGGCCCCAGCGTGCCGCAAGCGTTGCACGACAGTGGCATCGTCGTCTGCGATGTAGCTGAAATCCGGACAGCCCGCAGTCGTTGGCCAACCTCGAACATCAATATTGTCTTTCACCGCAAAAGGAATGCCATAAAGCGGTAAGCGTCTGAGATCGCCACCATCAGCTTCCAAACGCGCGGCCAGTTCGTCTAGCTGTATACGTATTTTATTTTCGTCCAGCCGTGTAATCCATGCGGTGTCATTGGCCTCTTCCTCAAAGGATGCCAGGACATCGCGAGGATCAAGTGTGCCTTGACGGTAGGCATGCTGCCATTCCGCTAATGTCTTGCCTGAAAATAATGCTTTACAAATATTTTGCACTTGGATACTCTCTTGTATACAGTACAACAAATTCACCTAAGTTGCCATCTGCCCACGACGCCTAGATAGCAACACCCTGAGATACATATTCGACTTAGGTGAGCTACGTGTACCTCAAAATAAGTTATTACCTAACACTCGTTCGTAGTTAGTCGTGTAGGTCGCTTACACAAGGCTCTACTTCGGGCCCTACTAGTCGTGTGTTTACCTTTCTTTGTTCGTAGTTAGAAGTTCCGATGACGGAACTAGGGATTTCTGTACGTTCTAGCGATCACCGTTGATGTTCATTTCGTTGACCAGTCCAACTAAGAAAGGGTTAGTAATGAAAATGCAATCCTTAATAGGTCTTACACTTTTGTCAATCTTCCCAGGCAGTGTCCTTCGTTGCAACAAAGACCAGAAGTTTGTATGCGAGGCAGTTAGCGTTCGCAATGCGCTTAGGTTCGCATCTTTGATCGCCTGCCTGTGTCTGTCGGCTTCTATGGGATTGTGTCAGGACGGGGCGTCTCTTTCTGGAATGGTCAAGGATCCGACTAGCTTAGGCGTCCCGAATGCTGCCGTTACCCTGATCAATCCAAAGACCTCGGCGACGCAAACGTCCATTGCCGACGCTACGGGCGCCTATTCGTTCAGGCAGCTCTCTGCTGGCGATTACAGAATCCAGACCAGCGCTCCGGGTTTTGCGACCACCGATAAGCTGATTACGCTCAGTGCCGGACAGGCTGCCAGGATCGACCTGGTATTGGGCTTGGCCGCAAATGCGCAATCAATTTCTGTCAGCGGAGAGACCGACCCATATAGCGTGGTTCCAGCGCTGCCCTCAGAGAGTGTCTTTGGTCTTCCCCAGAAAATTAGCGAGATTCCACGCAGCGTAACCGAGGCGGATTCCGCGCTGCTGGATCTGTATTCCGCCAGGACGGTGAACGATCTGGTCACTGTTGTGCCGGGCTCTTTCACCGGCGCTTACTTCGGCATCTCGGGAAGCGTGTTCCTTCGCGGCGATATCGCAGACAACTACTTCCGTGGATTCCGGCGTGTTGAAAACCGGGGTAATTACCAGACCCCACTCTCCGCATCGGACCACATCGAGGTCGTTGCGGGGCCGCCCTCGCCGATCTACGGCCCAGGCAGAATGGGTGGGTTCATGAACTTCTATCCCAAGACGGTAAGAAGTGAAGGCGCGAAGTGGCTCGAGAAGGGCCAGGGCTCCATTGTTGCGAGGTATGGCCAGTACGAAGACAAGGCTGGCAGCGCCGAATATGGATTGCCTTTCAAACTCGGAACTCATCGTTCCGGCGTCTATGCCTTTTTTGAAGATAAGGACTCGCACAGCTTCTATAAAGGGGTCTTCGATCGTTACAAGATTGGCCAGATCGCGTTCGACACAGAGCTTTCACCCAAGCTGAGACTGGCATACGGGTTTCAGGGATTTCACGACCAGGGCATCCAGGCTCTGGGCTGGAACCGGGTTACGCAGGACCTGGTAGATCACCAGACATATTTGGCTGGCAGTCCGGCGATCAACCTTTCCTCGAATCACGTCAGCGTTGGCCCTAATGATATGCAGGCGGGAGAGTTGAACACATTTGCCTTCCAGCAAAACATGGGCGCAGTGTTTCAGTATTACGGGAACTCACCTTTGTATGCCTTGGATCCTGCGACGATTCACACAGTCACACTCCCACTGAATCGGATCATGGTAGATACCGGTGGCGACTTCCTGAGCGCTACAACCTATACTGCGTACTTCGACGCCGCCTACGAGATCAAGCCTGGAGTGACGTTCAAGAACCAGTCCTTCTGGGATCGCCTCGATTCGCAGAAGTTCAGCAGCTATGGCTTCGGGGCCAATTACAAGCCGTGGACGGTCGAAAACAAGTCGACGTTGAGCTTCAGTTGGCATCCGAGCCGCAATGTCTCGATGAATGCCTTCGCCGGATACGACTACACCAGGGTCCAGACCTCGGCAGGTGAAGAGCGGGATAATTATCAGGTGGTCGATCGGCGCGACCTTTCGGTCGGGGTAACAGCGAATGATCGGTTTCAGGGCCCCTGGAGCAGCAGCCCCGCCATCCCGTTCCAGTATCTCAACATCGGCACATACACTGACAATGGCTTGTACTGGCTCTCCAATATTGCCTTCTGGAACCGACTGGTATTCACGATTGGTGCGCGCTTTGACCGCTACAATCCTGACTTCTGGGGCCGGGACTCTGGCAATGGTCCGCTCACTCATGAGACGGCCAAGAACAATGGCGGGCTTTTTAATGGCAGTGTGAGCTACGTAACGCCGTTCCATCTGACCCCATACTTTACGGCGGCTACATCGCGTTTCCTCGACCTTGGTCAGGGAAATGAGATCGATGCGTCCGAAATCCCCGGAGGGACCTATATCCAGCCCTCCACCCTTTATGAGGGTGGTGTGAAGACCGAGGTCGACCAGAAGTTCTTCGCGTCCCTCGGTTTCTATCGGCAAAAGCGCTCAGCTTGGGACAGCCAGACGCTGTCGCTCGATTACTTCCAGAACAAAGGTGTGGAATTGCAGGCCCGTGCCTTCCTGCTGAAGCGGCTCAGCCTGACAGGTGCCTTCACGTGGCAGCAGCCGGAGCAACTCAACGCGCCGTTTCTGCTCGCCATCTCTCCTACCCTGCTTGGTCTCACGCCTCAACAAGGCTATGGAGGAAAGTTCGAAGGAGTTGCGAGTATCTTTGGCCATAAGGGAGCCTATCCCGTGGCTGGACAGCCGCATTGGGTAGCTAGCCCATTTGCGACGGTGAACATCACCAGGAATGCTGGGGTTCTGCTCGGGTCAACGTGGGTAGCTTCCGTCAAGGCCGGCTACGTCAGCCCCATCGTCCTTCCTTCGTACGCGTTATGGCGCGGATCAGTCTTCTACCGCAGGAAGAACTACGAGTTCAACGTTGGAGTCAACAATATGTTTGACGCCAAATACTTCCAAAGTCAGTATCTCTTCGAGGATTCTCTGGTCAAGCCAGGAGAGCTGCGCAACGTCGGCGGTTCGGTCAGATATACATTCTAAGTATCAGAGGGAGCTTACGTTGCTTATCAATGATCCTGCAGTCGTAGATGAAGTATTAGCACTTCATCATCAGTATGAAACAGCCCTCGTTAGTAATGACGTGGAGAAACTGACAGCGTTCTTCTGGGATTCCCCCCACGCACTGCGGTTTGGAGTGGCAGAGAGCTTGTACGGTTCCTCGGAGATTGAGGCGTTTCGGAAGGCTCGCCCTGCCGTCAACCTGGAGCGGGAGGTCTTAAATCTTCGGATTGTCACTCTCGGCAGCACGCATGCCGCTGTAACGCTGGAATTCAAGCGCGTGGCCAACGGAATAACTCGTCACGGTCGCCAAAGCCAGGTCTGGGTAAAACTTTCCGAGGGTTGGAGGATCGTAAGTGCACACGTTTCCTTCACTCCCACGTCCTACATGGAATCTGCAGCCAGTCTGATCGGCCTGCCGATTCCCGCAGAATATGTAGATGGAGTACGGCAGAATATCGAACGCGCGGCGCAGATCGCCGCTCCCCTACTTAGCTTTCCACTCCCGGAACAGACGGAGTCCGCGCAGGTGTTCCAACCATGAATATGCCCCACGATCAAACTGACGATGCTGTAAGTATTGCTGAGGCCATCCGGTCTCGAAAGCGTTCCGCGCGCGAGGTCACACGTGCTGCGCTTGAAACAATTCGAGCCCAAGACAACAATCTGAACTGTTTCACGCTGGTGCTGGAAAAAGAAGCTCTCGCTCACGCAGACGCAATCGACGCACGCATTGCCGCCGGTGATGATCCGGGCCCGTTGGCGGGCGTCCCATTCGCCGTCAAGAATCTGTTTGATATTTCCGGCCACACGACCATCGCAGGATCCAGGATCCACGCAGAAAAACCTGCAGCCGAGAGAGACGCAGCTGTCGTGGAACGTTTGAAGGGTGCAGGAGCCGTCCTGCTGGGCGCGTTGAACATGGACGAATACGCCTATGGCTTCACGACCGAGAACACGCATTACGGGCCGACGCGCAATCCGCACGATCCGAATCGGGTGGCCGGCGGCTCCTCCGGGGGGTCGGCGGCCGCAGTCGCTGCGGGCATGGTGCCGTTGACCGTCGGATCGGACACCAATGGCTCGATTCGCGTTCCGGCGGCTCTTTGTGGTGTGTACGGACTAAAGCCCACCTATGGTCGAATCTCTCGTGCTGGCGCGGTTCTTTTCGCCGAAAGCTTCGATCACGTCGGCCCGTTCGCCCGTTCAGTACGTGATATTGCTCTTGCGTTCGACGTCCTCCACGGGCCAGATCCACGAGATCCGGTGGCAAGCACACTGGCAGCCGAGCCCGTGTTGCCGCAACTCGAACTCGGCACGAAGGATCTGCGGATCGCCGTAGCGAACGGCTATTTCAGCAGCCAGGGCACACCAGAAGCGTTTGAGACGGTTCGCAAGGTTGCCAAAGCTCTGGATATTCAGCAGACGATAACTATTCCTGATGTCGAAAAGGCACGGGCTGCCGCTTATATCATCACTGCGTGCGAAGGCGGTAACCTCCACCTGCCAGATCTCCGGACCCGACCGCACGACTTCGATCCCGTAGTCGTGGAACGGTTCCTGGCTGGAGCATTGCTGCCGGTATCGTGGTACTCCCATGCGCAGCGTTTTCGCAGGATATTCCGCGATCAAGTCCGAGAGCTGTTTCGTGATGTCGATGTAATTCTGGCACCGGCCACTCCTTGTTCCGCTATCCGCATCGGACAGGAGACGATTGTGCTGGACGGCAAGGAAGTACCTTCACGCCCCAATCTTGGGATCTTCACGCAACCGATCTCCTTTATCGGATTGCCGGTCATGTGTGTTCCGGTCTTCGAGCCAGGCTCGCTTCCACTGGGAGTGCAAGTGATCGGGGCGCCCTATCGCGAAGCCTCTGTTCTTCGTGTTGCCCGGCAACTCGAACAGCTCGGAGTCTCCTGTGCGCCGATCGTTATGCCAGAGCCAGCGAGCGTGCCGGGGGAGATGGCGTGACCAAATCCCACCTGCTCTCCCGCAGGAAATTTATAACCTCTCTAACAGCAGCCGGAACCGCGACGGCACTCTTAAAGCCGTCACTGGTGAAGGCCGCAGAGCCCCCGTTGGTCATGGGGTTTCTTTACGGCGGCCCCAAGAACGATCTTGGCTACAATCAGGCGCACGCCGAAGGAAAGCAGTCGGTCATGGCGCTGCCTTTTGTGAGGGCTGTTGAAGAGGCCAATGTCTTAGAAACTGTCTCCGTAGAAGAATCCATGCGCAACATGATCCATCAGGACGGTGCGCGTGCGATCTTTGCCACCTCCTACGGCTATCTTGATCCCTTTGTCTTGCGAATCGCGCGCGAGAATCCAAACACCCAGTTCTTCCACTGCGGAGGTTTCTATCGGGAAGGAATTGATCCGCCAAACATAGGAATCTACTTTGGCTTTATCGATGAAGTGGAGTACCTCGCTGGACTCACCGCTGGTCTGATGTCTCGTACAGGACACCTCGGCTTTGTTGCAGCTAAGCCGATCCCTCAGGTGTTACGTAACATCAACAGCTTCATGCTGGGCGCGCGCAGCGTGAATCCATCTGCGTCAATGAAAGTTATCTTTACTGGCGACTGGGTGCTGCCAGTACGGGAGGCAGAGGCGGCAAGCAGTCTCGCCGATCAAGGAGTAGACGTGCTAACCGGGCATACAGGTTCGCCCCGAGTCATCGTGCAGGTAGCAGAGCGACGCGGGATTTGGGCTACGGGTTATCAGTTCAACCAGTCGGTAGTGGCACCGCACCGGTTTCTGACCGGGGCCGAATGGTCGTGGGGAGTCGTCTATAAGCGATACGCACAGATGATTCACGACGGAAGATCAGTCACCAACGGAACGATCCCGCGGCGCATGGCCGGTACCCTGAAGGATCAGTTCTGCAGGTTGTCCCCCTTCGGTCCCGCCGTGACGCCAGATGTGCGCAATAAGGTCGCGCACGTTCAGCAGCAGCTTCTCAACGGCGCTCAGGCAATCTATCAGGGGCCCTTGCGCGACAACACAGGAAAGGTCGTCGTTCCTGCCGGCAAGACAATCTCTATCGAAGACCCGGTTCTCGACCGAATGAACTGGTTGCTCGAAGGGATCGAAGGGAACGTTAGGGGCCTATGAACCGCACCGCGATTATTCCTTCACGAAAATCTCTTGAATCCGTGGCAGTCCCGGCGATGGCCTTTCTGGTCTCGATGGCTCTATTCGGCGGATTCTGCGTTCTATGGGGCGCGCCCTTTTGGAGCGTCTTCGCTTCAATCTATAGGGCAGGGTTTGGAAGCTGGTATTCGTGGCAGAATAGCCTGCTGCGCGCCGCGCCCCTGATGCTCTGCGGGTTGTGTACTGCTTTGCCTGCGCGCGCCGGAATCATCACAGTCGGCAACGAAGGCGCTTTTGTGATGGGAGGATTGGCCGCCGCCGCCGCGGGCCTATCGACGCAATCCGCACCCGCATGGATAAGTCTCTTGGCCATGGCGGCCGCCGGTGGCGTAGCGGGTGGCGTCTGGATCGCAGTTGCAGCAGGACTGCAGCATTATCGTGGCGTCAACGCAGTCATCAGCAGTCTGCTTCTCAACTACATCGCTATCGCCCTCATGCTGCAGTTAGTGGAAGGCCCAATGCGTGATCCTGCCAGCCTGAACTTTCCAGCGACCCATCCGATTCTGGAATGTCACCAGCTTGGCCATTTATTCAACTCCCGGGTTCATATGGGGCTCGTGTTTGGAGTCGTGGCATCGCTTCTCGCGTGGTTCTTGCTGGAGCGGACGGTGTGGGGCATGAAAGTTAAGGTGGTTGGCGGAAATCCCCGAACAGCTCGTCTGGTTGGCTTACCGTTAGGCGCGGTCATTCTTACGGCAAGCTTTATCGGAGGGGCGTGCGCCGGCCTGGCAGGTATGGTGGAAGTGGCGGCTGTCCACGGACGCGCCAGCCATGCCATAGCAGCAGGATATGGATACGTTGGCATACTCGTCGCGTTTCTATCCCGCCAATCTCCACTACGCATTCTGATTGTCTCGCTGGTTCTTGGCGCGGTGATCGCAAGCGGCGGCAGTCTTCAACGCGATCTCGATCTTCCCGATGCCACCATCGCTGTGTTTGAGGGCATTACCTTCCTGCTGATTCTCGCTTCAGAGACGCTCTATGGGCGCTTTGAACTTTTCCGGGCCACGAACGATGCATCCTAATTCCATTGGTATCTTGATGGTCGCTGCGGCTCTCCTCGGAGCCGTGATCCGCGGCAGCATCCCCTACATGTTTGTCAGCCTCGGAGAATGTCTCACAGAAAAATGTGGCCGATTCAACCTGGGGATGGAAGGCATCCTGCTCATGAGCGCGATGACCGCCTTCGCGATCTCACAGCGCAGTGGGTCTCCGTGGCTCGGAGCGCTGGCGGCTGCAATCGTCGGAGGCCTGCTCGGCTTGCTGCACGCAGGATTGACCGAACTGCCGGGTGTCAACGACATTGCGGCAGGCATTGCCATGGTCGTCTTTGGCAGTGGACTGGCATTTTTCTTCGGCAAGCAGTTCGTTGCCCCCATGGCTCCGCAGTTGCCCGTGTTGGAGTTTGGCGCGTGGACATCGAATCCGGCGCTACGTGCCGCTCTCCGAATCAGTCCACTGTTCTTTCTCGGCATCGTAACCGCTTTTGCTTTGCACTACGCCTTCCAATACACGCGATGGGGGCTTCACATCCGTGCCGTTGGTGATGCGCCCGAGGCAGCACGCTCCATGGGAATCTCCACTCGACAGTATCGGGTGATCGCGACGACCATCGGCGCAACCCTGGCAGGCATCGGCGGATCGCACTTGACGCTTTACTTCCCCGGAATCTGGTCAGAGGGCATTTCGGGGGGGCAGGGTCTAATGGCAGTGGCTCTCGTCATCTTTGCGCGTTGGTCTCCGCTTCGTTGCCTCGCGGTCTCGCTATTCTTCGGAGGTGCGCAGGCTCTGGGACCCCTATTCCAATCCTTGGGATTCACCGGCTTCTATCAGCTCTTCAACGCCTCCCCTTATGTTCTCACTCTGGTTCTCATGATCGCCTCCTGCTCCCGAAGCCGTAAGCTCGCAGGTATGCCCGGTGCCTTGGGAGGTAAAGGATGAACACTAAGAAACCGGGCCTGGTAGAAGTTCAAAACGTCAGCAAGTCGTTCGGTCACGTTCATGCTCTTCACTCAGTGAACCTCACTATCCGCCCCGGAACATTTCACGCAGTGATTGGAGAAAACGGAGCCGGCAAGAGCACCCTTGCAAAGTGCATGCTCGGCTTCTACTCGCTCAATGCGGGGGAAGTCAGGGTCGATGAAAGGCGCATCACGAATCCCACCGAGGCTCGATCCCTGGGTATTGGCATGGTGTTCCAGCAGTTCACACTGGTTCCATCCATGACCGTGGCGGAGAATCTCTTAGTAGCCCGGAAGGACCTGCCCGCCTTCATCCATTGGCGCGAGGAGCACGCCCGGTTACGGAAGTTCCTGGAGACCGCACCGTTTTCGATCGACCTGCAGAGTCGCATTGCGCATCTGTCAGCAGGACAGAAACAGAAAGTAGAGATCCTCAAGCAACTCTATCTCGATGCAAAGATCCTGATTCTGGACGAGCCCACTTCCGTTCTGACGCCAGCCGAATCGGATGAGGTAATGGGAGTGCTCTCTCGGATGGTACAGCGAGGCACTTTAAGCGTAATCCTCATCACGCATAAATTGCGCGAGGTGATGGACTACGCCGACGATGTGACTGTCCTGCGTGGTGGCCGCCTTGTCACGTCACAGTCGGTCTCGGAATCCAACGAAGCCATGCTGGCTGAGTTGATGATGGGTGAATCGCGGCTCCCTGAACTCGTCAATAAAAGGAATGCCCCGTCGACTGTGGTCGCGCTGGATGTCAGGGAACTGACAGTCCGAAGCGATAACGGATTGATCGCGGTGAAGCAGGTCAGCCTTACTGTCCACAGCGGAGAAATTCTCGGTGTAGCTGGCGTTTCAGGCAACGGTCAGCGAGAGCTGGTTCAAGCCATTGCAGGCCAGCGCGCCATCGAGAGCGGCGAGATTCGCGTTTTCGACAAGCCGTTTCACCCCACTCGCCGCGGCATTCTCACCTCCGGGTTGTTCACTTTGCCTGAGGAGGCGCTGGAGAATGCAACAGTTCCATCGATGACCGTGGCAGAAAATCTCGCCTTGCGGAGCTTTGACCAGCCTCCATTGTCGAAAGCGCGATGGTTTCTGAATAGCGCGGCGATCAAGGATGCAGCTTCGGCGGTTATTCAACGTTTCTCGATTCGTCCGCCCAACCCTGACACCCCCATTCGCAATCTCTCAGGTGGCAATGTGCAGCGGGCTGTGCTCGGACGCGATCTCATCGGAGGCGAAGCCAGAATTTTGGTGGTTGCCAACCCATGCCACGGACTCGACTTTGTTGCGACAGCATTTGTGCACAACCATCTGATCGAACTCAGAAACAAGGGAGGAGCCTTGCTGTTGGTGAGCGAGGATCTTGATGAGTTGGAGCAGTTAGCAGACCGAATCGTGGTGATGAGCAGCGGCGTGATCGCTCATGAAACGCAGTCTTCGGAGCTGGATCGGGTGGCGGTCGGACGTCATATCGGCGGCCACGTCGCAGCTTCAGCTTCCCGCAGCACCTGACGAGTCAATTTATTGCTGGGCGACGGGGTGTGCATTGCACTTGCCCGATAAAGAGTCGGGGCCTTAGAAGGGAGGCTTCCTAAACTTTAGGAACAGTTCCTCAAGGTCCCAGGTTTTCAGCTATTTCGCGAGTACTTCGGGGCGGGAATACTCTCAACTGTAAAGTGGACTCTTTATTGCATGGACGACCGTCATTCATTCCGGAAATGCTTCATCCAGCTTGGAGCCTTCAATCTGAACTTCGTAACCGAGGGGTTCAAAGAGTCTTCGCACAAGTTCCTGACCCCCCTCAGGCTGCGAGACCGGAATATGTGCCGACAACGGAATCGGTGTTTCAGCGAGTTCCTGGCGTTCTTTGCTACGTCCACTCATCGCCGTATTGAAGATGCGGCCCATTGCAACACTCAAGACTGAGTTTGCGGCATGGGACGATCATTCACATACTGCTTTAGCCGCCCACCTTCACCAGCAGGGCCGCGACCACGCACAAGCGCTACAGGGTCGACTTCGATGAGAAGCGCCACCGTGCATTGATCCGTGTTCGCTTGCGGGTAGAAAACCGATGCCTTACCGAATGGCAGTTCTTCCGTTTGGAGACGTGTCGGATTCTTGTGTAGCAGATAACCCAACTCAGCCGCCGGTTTGTAAGCGGTGGAGATAGTGAGCAACAATCGTTTCTCAGTTTACGTCACTGCTGAAAACGCAAACGAGCTCTAACCCCGGGGCCGACGGAATATTTTTCGGTTTGTCGACCATCTTGGCCAATCCATCACCGCTTGTGAAAGTGACAGAAATGTACCATGCGATCCGATAGAGATCAGGGATCGACATCCATTAGGCAAGTGGTCTGCCTTTTGTCTCGGGAATCCAAAACCAACAAAGGGTTGCCATAACGAATGCCGTTCCTGCCACGGCGAATGCTATACCGAATCCGTGCTGTTGAGCCATGCTTCCAATCGCAAATGGTGCGGCGGCACTTGCGATGCGGCCGATGTTATACGCAAAGCCTTGGGCTGTAGCGCGGATTCGGGTTTCGTAGATCTCTGCAGTTACCGTGGCGAATCCGGTGTAGTATCCGGTTCCGAAGAACGCAACTAACGGACCGAGTGCTATGAGCAGCCACGGTGAATGAACGCGCGCGTAGAAGAACATGAGGAGTGCCGCTAGTATCAGATAGAGGACATAGCAGCGCTTGCGTCCAAAGACGTCGCTCAGAAAGCCGAAGCTGACATAGCCGAGCCACATGCCGGCCTGCATGGCGATCACGGTGGCAGACATCGCGGGGGTGGACAGTCCGACTCCGCCCCGGTCGCTAGGCAAGGAGAGATAGGCGGGGACCCACAGATTGAAACCCCACCATGCAAACAGCGTGCAGGAGTTCATGAGGGTGATGGCGATGGTGATTGTCCGCAGATCACTCCGAAAGATGTGACGAAAGCCGTGCAGAGGACCTTTGCGGGGGAGAGCTGTGCTGCGCTTCCATAGTTCGGGCTCTGCCACGCGACGGCGGATGGCCAGCGTAAAGAAAGCGGGTAGAATTCCCACAAAGAAGACTGCGCGCCAGCCTTTCCACGGCAGGACCAGACCAGCGACGAGTGCCGCGAGAGCATAGCCAATGGCCCAGGAGCTCTGCATGATTCCAAGGGCTTTGCCGCGGTGTTTGTCGGGCCATGTCTCGGATACGAGCGCAGCACCGCTCGCCCATTCGCCACCCATGCCGAGGCCAAGCAGGATACGGAATATCGCAAGCTGGACGATGTTTTGAGCGAAGCCGCAGGCAGCCGTGAAGACTGCATAGATGAGCACGCTGCCGATGAGAGCCCGCACGCGGCCGTATCGATCTGCAATGACGCCAAAGACCAGGCCGCCCGCTGCCGCAGCGAGCAGTGTGATGGAACCTAGGACCCCGGCTGTTTGTTTGCTGATCCCGAGATCGAGGATCAGCGAAGCAAGGACAAGCGCATAAAGCATCACGTCGAAGGAGTCCAGCATCCAGCCGAAAGAGGCCGCGACGAGAGCGCGACGTGCTTCGGGGGGAGCCTGACGCCACCAATCAAAATGGGTTGGTCGTGATGTTTGACTCAGCTGCGATATCTCGCTCATCTCGGACCCTTGGCGGTAGTCGCTAGTCCGAATCCGCCTCCACCGGGCGTCTCGATGCGAAGGCGATCACCGGGTCTGAGTTCGAGCCGCGCTTTGGCAGGAACGGTCTCCACGGAGCCGTCAGCGCGGATGACCGTGTTCCTTCCGCAGCCGCCGGGCTCGCCCCCTTGTGCTCCGTAAGGATGGCTGGTGCGGCGTTCGCTGAGCAACGTGATGGAGGTTTCGGTCAACATCTCATACTCTCGCAGGATGCCTTCTCCGCCAGGATAACGGCCGCCTCCACTGCTGTCGTGCCGCAGCGCATAGCGACGGATGCCGAGAGGGAGATAATGTTCGATCGCCTCGATCGGCGTATTGCGGGTGTTGCTCATGTGGGTATGCACACCGCTGAGGCCCGCCAAGCCGTTGCGGCCTCCCATACCGCCACCGATGGTTTCGTAGTAGGCGAAAGGAGAGCCATTGTCGGGTCGTCTTCCTCCTAGTGTCACATTGTTCATCGTTCCCTGGCTGGCCGCTGGAATGATGTTTGGGAGTGCCTTCGCGAGCGCTCCAAGGACGACGTCGGTAATTCGTTGCGATGTCTCAACGTTACCGCCTGCCACTGCCGCGGGACGCACTGCGTTTACGATTGTCCCCGGAGGAGCGATGACACGGATAGGGCGCGAGATGCCGGAGTTGTACAAGACATCCTCCTGGACGAGACATCGAAAACAATAGAGTGTCGCTGATAGAGTGATGGCAAAATTTGCGTTCACACCGCCGTTGGTCTGGGGTTCTGTGCCCGTGAAATCCACCTCGGCCTGATCGCCGGTGATGCGGACTGTGGCGCGAATGGCAATGCTCTCGCGGCTGAAGCCATCGTCGTCCATCGCGTCTTCAAAGCTGTATTCGCCGTCGGGAATGGCGGCGATGGTGCGACGGAGGATGCGCTCGGCGTAGTCTTGTGCTGCGCGAGCATTGCTTCGAACGCGCTCAAGTCCGTAGCGTGCGACGAGTGCGCACAGACGGGTTTCGGCGACTCGGTTGGATGCGATCTGCGCGCTGAGATCGCCTTCACGCTCGGCGGGCGTGCGCACATTCGCCAGAATCAGCGCCATCACATCGGGACAGATCTCACCGCGGCGCACGAGTTTGATTGGGGGGAGGATGAGTCCCTCCTGGAAGATCTCCTGTGCGAGCGGCATCGAGCCGGGGCTGACGCCGCCTACATCGGAGTGGTGAGCACGATTGGCGACGTAGAAGGCCGGGGCCGGTTCTCCATCGAGAAAGACGGGCTGCACCAGAGTGATGTCGGGGAGATGAGTGCCGCCGCGGAAGGGATCGTTGAGAATGACCACGTCGCCCGGCTCCATGGTCTGGTGCTGGATGGCTGCCTCGACGGAGAGCGGCATGGCGCCCAGGTGCACGGGCATGTGATCGCCCTGCGCGATGGTATGGCCATGTTCATCGTAGATCGCGCAGGAGTAGTCCAGCCGCTCTTTGATGTTGGGCGAGAAGCCGGTCCGGCAGAGTGTAATTCCCATCTCCTCGGCAATGGAGACGAAGATGTTTTTGAAGATCTCGAGTTCGATGGGATTGAGAGCTTCCTGAGTTGAATTACTCTGCTCTGCCGCAGGCCTGTCCGTGAGTTGATTATGGTCAGCCGCTGCGATACGTCTGCCAATCAAGGTGCCTACGCCGTCCACTCGGAAACGATAGTGTGGCGTGATGATTACGGTGGACTCGCCGCTTGTGATGATCGCCGGGCCTTCCCCCTCCATGCCGGGGAACAATGTCTCTCGATGGTAGATCGCGGTCTCCCATGCAGCCTACCAGTAAACCATGTCGAGCGGGTGCTGACAGGTGGTGGCAAGGGTCGGCTGACAGTAGACTGGTGAAGGCAATGTGGGCTTCCGCGTTATGCCAGCGGCGTTGACTCGAACGTTCACGACCTCAGTGATTCGCGACGGGTTCGAGTGAGCCATAGAGCCGCCGGTGTAGACGGTGGAAGTCCTCGTTGAAGTCGGGAGTAAGGGACACATTAATTTCGTAGGCCTGTCCCCGATAGCGCATATCGAGCGAGCACTCGATGACGATGCTCTGCGGTCCAAAGCCCTCAGTGACAAGGTCCGCCTGAGCTTGGCTGGACCAGCGGCGCCAGATACTGCTGCAGATCAGAGAATGTAATGGCGTCTGACTGCTTCAGGATGGTCTGCGAGTAATCTTTTCTCACATCTGCGAGCAGCATGCCGAGCGCCGAGAGGACGCCACCATGCTCCGGGATAAGTACAGTTCCGATTTCGAGCGCGTCTGCAATCTCGCAAGCGTGCATGCCTCCTGCACCGCCGAAGGCCAGCAGTGCGAACTCACGCGGGTCGTAACCACGCTGGACTGAGACGGCACGAATCGCATGCTCCATGTTGGCGTTGGCAATCTGGACGATTCCCTCCGCCAGTTGCGTCGGAGTGATCTGAAGCTTGTCTGCGAAGGCCCGGGCACGTTCCGAGGTGCGCTTGATGTCAAGCTGCATGCGGCCACCGAGGAAATATTTTGGATCGAGGCGACCTAGCAGCAAGTTCGCGTCGGTTACGGTAAGTTCGTCGCCCTTGCCGTAACAGACGGGACCTGGATCAGCGCCTGCGCTGCGGGGGCCGACGCGCAACGAGCCTCCACTATCTACATAAGCGATCGAGCCTCCACCAGCGCCGACGGAGTGGATATCGAGAATCGGCAGCCGTACGGGAAAGTCCCCCACGGTGGACTCGTTCGTCGTACCGAGTTGGACGTCGATGAGGCTTACATCGGTGGAGGTGCCGCCCATGTCGAAGAGAATCACTCGATCAAAACCGGAGGCGCGTGCAACTGCTTGTGCTCCTATGGCGCCCGCCGCAGGGCCGGAGAGGATAGTGCGCACCGCAGAATTGCGAGCCTGGGGTGCGGAGATGGAGCCGCCGTTCGATTGCATGATGTGCAACTGCGTTCCAGCGAGCCCCTGTTCCAACGTCGTAAGATAACGCGACATTATCGGCGCGACGTAGGCGTTGACCACTGTCGTGCTCCAGCGCTCGTACTCGCGATACTCGGGCAGAACGCTGTGCGAGGATGAGACCGTAAAACCGGCCTGCTCAAGGTGACGAGTAACCTGTTGCTCGTGGAGCGGATTTGCGTAAGAGTGAAGGAGGCATACGGCCACACACTCAATTCTGGCCTGATTTAGCTTTTCGGTCAGCTCTTCCAATTCGCGAGGCTGCAGGGCATCCAGCACATTCCCGTGGCAGTCAAGCCGTTCGGTCAGGCCAAAGGTGAGGCCATCCTCAATCATGGGCTGCTTGCCGCGCACCTGAAAGTTATAGAGTTCGCGTCGAGTCTGTCGCCCGATTGCAAGAACGTCTTCGAATCCCTTGGTGGTGACCAATGCAACGCGGGCGCCCTTCCGTTCGAGCAGCGCGTTAGTCGCCACGGTCGACCCATGAATCACTTCGAAGACCAGATTACTCCCCACCAACTCTTCAATACCAGAGAGGATGGCGCGAGCCGGATCGTCCGGAGTAGAGCGTACCTTATGAACCGTAAGTCCTCGAGCATCAAGCCGCACTAGGTCGGTAAACGTACCGCCTGTGTCTACACCAAGTCGGATCATTTGCTGTCTCTGCTAACCACGGCTGCTGTGAAAACACTGAAGGAGGCAATTTCGGCGCAACCAAACGGATCATACTGGTGTGCGGAGGATGCAGACTTGCCTAATATTTGATTGAGGTGCCGCATAGAACAGGAATCTATCATTCGCATCTCAGGGACTCACTTTTCTCTGCAACCGCCAGATGAGCTCATCTCACTAATCGCCGAAAATGTGAGTATGCAAAAGGATTCTAACGATGAGCGCAATGGAAGAAAAGACAACGAATCAAACAGGAGACTTGATGTCGCATCGGGCTTCCCCTGTTTTCTTTCCTCAGTATTACGGCAATCTCTCTGCTCTTAACCAACCAAAAATTCCGAAAGAATAAGATCCCCAACATTTACTCGTATTCTCTTGACTCTTTGCCCGAGCGGAGCGTCACTGGACTCAAACCATCCTCCTGGAGGCTGATTGAGCCCAACATTTGAGTTACTTGAACGATTGCCGTCCCTTGACCGAACTGACCTGCTTGATCTCTGGCACAAGAGCTTTGGCCGACCGGCATCGCCTGGTCTTCGCCGCGAACTCATGCTCCCGATCCTTGCCTTCCGGATTCAGGAATTAGCGCATGGCGGCCTAAGGCCCGAAACCAGGGCTAGGCTGCAGGAGCTTACGTCCTCTTTGAGCTCCAAGGGGCAAAATGACGCTCCGCGGAGATTCAAATCTGGAACAAGGCTCGTGCGCGAGTGGAAGGGAAAAGTTCACGAGGTCACGATCACAGCATACGGTTTCGAATATCAGGGCGAAACCTATAAGAGTCTCTCCCCGAGCTTGCCGCATTACGGGTAAGCGGTTCAGCACTGTCGGGGTTGTGATCTCTATCAAAATGCAACGCAGGCGGTGTTTGGAGAACTGGAGACCGGAGCCAAGGCAAAGAAGCCAAAGGTCGCGATCATGATGATCGGGGAGCAGCCAGGTGACCAGGAAGACAGGCATGGGCGACCATTTGTTGGTCCCGCCGGGAAGTTACTGGATAAGTGTCTCGAAGAAGCGGATATAGACCGGCGAAAGGTCTATGTCACCAACGCAGTGAAGCACTTTCGATGGGAGCCTCGCGGCAAGCTCCGTATTCACAAGAAGCCCAGCATGAAAGAGATCCATGCCTGCAGCCCGTGGCTGGAAGCAGAATTGGAAGCCGTCCAACCGGACCTGATTGTGTGCCTCGGAGCGACGGCAGCGCAATCGTTGCTCGGCTCCGGCTTCAAGATCACGCAGTCGCATGGCAAGGTCCAACATGCTAACGACTTTCCGCCGATCATTGCCACCCTTCATCCGTCTGCCCTCCTCCGCGTCAGGACGGATGACGATCGGGAGCGGGATACCAAGATTTTTCAGGATGATCTACGACGGGTGAAAGATTTTTTGAAGAGATAAACCTCTTATTTTCAATGAAAAATCGATTGTTTGCACTGCGATTGAGGCAGAGTCTGATTGACAGCTCTCATCTGTATGGCGAACATAAGGCGAATATAGTTATATGTCTTCCGCCACCCTACTTCGCCACCAGATCGAGGCCGACCTCGCCAACCGTATTCCTTCGGCGCTTACGCCTGCGCCACGAACCATACGTCCGGTTGCGGCTACCGGAATTCAGACTATCGATGAACTGCTGGAAGGCGGCCTGCCCGTGGGGGCCATTACCGAGATAGTCGGTCCTGAATGCTCCGGGAGAACTTCCTTTGCGCTCTCCGTTCTCGCTCAAATAACGCAGGTAGAAAAGGTGTGCGCCTGGATCGATGTATCCGACACTCTCGATCCAGAGTCGGCAGCAGCAGTGGGCGTGGATCTGTCTCGATTTCTCTGGGTCCGTTGCGGAGTCCAAACCGCGTCCCGAGCAAGACCATCGGCAAAATGCACCTTCTCTCTTCCCGAGAAGTACATGGTTGCGCCGCCTGCCAAGAAAGGTCTACATGGCGGAGGATTTGGGTCGCATCCGCGCAACGAGATCAAAGGACTTTCCGGCGCTGTAGGCAGCTTGCTGAAACCAGAAGCCTTTGCTCCACGCTGCGCCGAGCCGCAGCGTAGAGAGCGCCCTGAAAAGGAGAGCTTCGAGCCGAGCACGCAAAAGATCGCAATGGAGCGCCGCAAAACAACAGCTTTTCCCAGCAAGCCTTGGGCACGGATCGAGCAGGCACTTCGCACGACCGATCTGCTTTTACAAGGAGGCGGATTCAGCGCGATCATTTTTGACATGGGCAGCATCGCACCTGAGCATGCATCGCGGGTGCCCATGGCGACATGGTTCCGATATCGAGCTGCCGCCGAGCAGACACAGGCCAGTATTCTGCTTCTCACGCAACACTCTTGCGCGAAAAGCAGCGTCGAGCTGTTGCTACGGTTACAGCCGGGGAATGTACGCCGTGACGAAACCACGGTATTCACCGGCATCGAGCATGAGATTGAAGTTGTACGCCGTCGCTTCGCGCAGCTTCCCACAAACGTCATCCCGCTACGCAAGCCACCACAACGCGCGACCACAACAACCTGGCAGAGTCGAACTACATGGGCAGGTCCGCGATGAGCAAACCTGCCGAACTGTACGCGTGTCTGTATGCGAAAGAGTTTCCTGCGCAGGCATTGCTGCGGTTGAGAACGGAACTGCGAGATAAGCCATGCGTAGTAATGAGGGGCGAACCTCCGTTGGAACAGGTCTGCTCTCTTACGAGGAAGGCACGCAGTATCGGTTTGGCTCGTGGCATGACCCGTGTCGAAGTGGAGACATTTCCCGCTGTCACGGTGCTGCCGCGGCTACACAAAGAAGAGGTCGCGACAAAGTCAGTGCTCCTCGAATGCGCGGGCGGATTCTCTCCGCGCGTTGAGGATAAGAGTGAAGATACTGCGTTTCTCTGTGTCATCGACATTGCGGGGACGGGAGCCCTCTTCGGTCCGCCAGAAGCGTTGGCCCGGAATCTGCTCACTCGTGTCCGATCACTTGGCATGACGGCTTGCATTACTGTCAGCCAGAACTTCCATGCGGCGATATCTCTCGCCAAGGGACTGTCTCCACGAACGCCAGTGCGAGTTATCCCTATGGGCGAAGAAGCAGCAGCACTCGCATCTCTCCCACTCGCGGTCCTCGATACGACCGCAGAACAGGCAGATACCTTCGGCCTTTGGGGCATCGGAACTTTGGGATTGCTGGCAACTCTGCCCGAGAAAGAACTGATCGCCAGAATGGGACAGGCAGGCAAGCGTCTTCGTCAATTAGCACGCGGAGAGATGCAACATCTGTTCCAGCCCGTAGAACCAGCGTTCACCCTTGAAGAGCACATGGAGTTGGACTCGCCGGTCGAACTGCTCGATGCGCTTCTCTTCGTTATCAACGTCATGCTCGAACAGTTGATTCTCCGTGCAAAAGCTCGTGTGTTGGCTCTGGCGTGCGTCAACATCACACTGAAACTCGAAGACGGCACGATACATACACGTACAGTCCGGCCATCCCTGCCCACCAACGAGAAGCAGATTTGGATCAAGCTCCTTCACCTCGATCTCGAAGCGCATCCACCACAGGCCGCGATCCTAGCTCTGACCTTAGAGGCAGAACCGGGAAGCACTAGCAAGGTGCAGTTGGGATTATTCTCCCCGCAGTTGCCGGAACCATCCCGACTCGATGTCACGTTGGCACGGATTCGCGGCATTGTCGGCGAGGAGCACGTTGGCCGACCTGTCCTCAAAGACACTCACCAGCCGGGAGGATTCAGTATGGAGCCGTTCACGGTTCCATCAGGTCCATCTTCAGTGATCCCGGCCACACAGTCCCGATCTGCCATGAGGAAGCTGCGTCCCGCTGATTCTGTCCCGGTTACGGTACAAGGGAAACGTCCCAAAGCGTTCTACTTTCGACAAAAGCATTACGTCGTCGAGCATACCTATGGTCCCTGGCTGATGAGCGGCGATTGGTGGCAGCCGTCCTTATGGGGCCTTGAGCAGTGGGACCTGGTAGCACGCGCGCAAGATCGTACTTTGTTGTGCTGCTGTCTCGTGCGCGACCGCATCGAGGACTGTTGGAAGATGGCGGGGCTGTATGACTGAGCGATATGTGGAATTGCACGCCGCCAGCGCGTTCAGCTTCCTCGATGCGGCATCACCTCCTGAACAGCTTATCGAACGTGCTGTCGAGCTGGGGATGCCTGCAATGGCACTTCTCGACCGCAATGGAGTGTATGGTTCTGCCCGGTTTCATACCAGTGGGAAGAGAAATGGCATTCGCGCACACGTCGGCGCGGAGGTCGCCGTTTCGAGCTTCGGCTCTCGCCTCACGCCTCCTACATGGGTACCGCATCAACACAAGCCGGAGCCGCCGCGTCTCCCCCTGCTCTGTGAATCGCGGGAGGGTTATCAGAATCTTTGCCGACTCATCACGCAGTTCAAGATGCGGGAGACCACCAAGAAAGAAGGTGCTGCAACCTTCCATGATCTGGAACAGTATGCATTCGGCCTGGAGTGTCTGACAGGTGGCGATGAAGGTCCGTTGGCCGCTGCCCTGATGCGTGGTGGAGAAGAAGCCGGACGCGAAACCGTCGAGCGTCTAGTGAATATCTTTGGCCACGAAAATGTCTACGTCGAACTGCAACGCCATCGAGAACGGGAGCAAGAATGGCGTAATCAGGCTGCGCTCCGCATCGCCCAGTCTCTCAAACTGCCGGTGATCGCTTCGAATGGAGTCCGCTACGCCACTGCATACGACCGCGAGATTCAGGATCTGTTTACTGCGATCCGGCATCATGTCGAACTTGACCAGGCCGGACGGTTGCTGGCTTTGAACAGTCAACGTCATCTGCGTCCAGCGCGGGAGATGGCGGCGCTCTTCCGCGATATTCCCGGTGCGATTGAAAACACCCTCGATCTATCGTCTCGCCTTCAATTCGAGCTAAGCGATCTCGGCTATGAATTTCCACATTACCCGGTGCCCGATGGCGAGACGATGGACAGTTTCCTACAGAAGCGAGTTGCGGAGGGAGTGCAACGCCGCTACGGACCAAAGAACGACAGTGACTTGATAGAACGCGCAAAAAAGCAAGTGGAGCACGAGCTGGCGCTGATCTCAAGGCTCGGCTTCGCCGGATATTTCTTGATCGTCTGGGACATCATCGAATACTGCAAGCGCAATGACATCTTGATCCAAGGCCGGGGTAGCGCCGCCAATTCTGCAGTCTGCTATGCACTCGAAATCACAGCCATCGACCCCGTCGGCATGGAACTTCTCTTCGAGCGTTTTCTGAGCGATAGTCGTGGTGAGTGGCCTGATATTGATCTCGATCTTCCCTCCGAAGAAAAGCGAGAACAAGCTATTCAATACGTTTACACACGATATGGCGAGCTTGGTGCCGCGATGACAGCGAATGTCACCACCTACCGCCAGAAATCAGCGGCGCGGGAGGTCGGTAAAGCCCTTGGTTTCGATGAAGAGTCGCTAGGCCGCTTGTCGAGCCTTGCCGGTCAATGGGAGTGGCGCGGGAAGACCGATACGATGGCGCACTCCTTCCAGCACGCCGGGTTCGATATTCAACATCCACGCATCGCGAAATACCTTGAACTGTCCATGCGAATTCAGAACCTCCCCCGCAATCTCAGCCAGCACTCTGGCGGCATGGTGATTTGCAAGGGACGATTGAACCAGATTGTTCCGCTCGAACGCGCCTCCATGCCGGGTAGAACCGTGGTCCAGTGGGACAAGGAAGACTGCGCGGATCTCGGCATCATCAAAGTGGACCTGCTGGGACTCGGGATGATGGCAGTGATTAAGGATTGCCTGGAGCTGATTCCAGAACACTATGGCGATGCCATCGACCTTGCCCACCTGCCCGAGGATGATGAGGTCTATCGAACGCTGCAAAAGGCTGATACGGTCGGCATGTTTCAGGTAGAATCCCGCGCACAGATGGCCTCATTGCCGCGCAACAACCCAAAGAAGTTCTATGACCTCGTTGTACAGGTTGCCATCATCCGTCCCGGTCCCATCGTCGGACAAATGATGCACCCATATATGAGGAGGCGGCAGAAGAAGGAGAAGATAACGTATCCACATCCATCGCTCGAACCTGTACTGAAGCGTACTCTCGGCGTCCCGCTCTTTCAGGAGCAATTGCTCCGCATGGCCATGACTGTGGCAAACTTCTCCGGGGCAGAGGCCGACGAGTTACGTCGCGCCGTCGGCATGAGACGTTCGTGGGAACGCATGAAGAGTCTGGAAGGCAAGCTCCGCGCTGGCATGACGGCCAATGGGATCGACACGACGACACAAGACAACATCGTTCAGAACATCAGTTCCTTCGCACTCTATGGTTTTCCAGAGTCACATGCGGCATCGTTCGCGCTGATTGCGTATGCATCGGCTTACTTCAAAGTGAAGTACCTGGCAGCTTTCACCTGCGCGATCCTCAACAATCAACCAATGGGTTTCTATTCGCCTGCTGTTATCGTCAAAGACGCGCAGCGGCATGGACTACGCGTCAAACCTATCGACATTCAAATCTCAGATTGGCCCTGCACAGTTGAGCACGAACCTGATGGTTCGCTGTCATTGCGCATGGGACTCGGCTACGCCAGGAGATTGCGAAAGCAGGGCGCAGAAGCTCTCGCAGAGTCTCGCGAGCAGGTTGGCCAGTTCTGCTCCGTAGAAGACCTTGCATTGAGAGTGCCATCGCTCGACAGAAAAGAACTAACGCTACTGGCTCGCATAGGAGCTTTGAACAAAGTGGATGGAATCGAACACCGTCGTGATGCCCTATGGCAGGTGGAACGCGCCGGGAAAATGGAGGGGCCTCTGCTCCGACAGCGGAGTGAGTGGTTGAGAGATGATTCTGAGATATTACCGCTGCGAAGAATGAACATTGAAGAGCGTCTGGTTGCAGACTATGCAGGCACTGGTCTAACAACCGACAAGCACCCCATGCATCATCGGCGTTCAGAGCTACGACGACGCGGCATTCGATCAGCCGAGGAACTGAAGCATTGCAGAGACGGAGAATTCGTCAAGACGGCAGGGTGCATCATCGCGCGGCAACGTCCGGGCACAGCCAAAGGATTCATCTTCATCTCAATGGAAGACGAGACGGGTATTGCCAATGTGATCGTCACACCAGACCTTTATGAGCGAGACCGCCTTATGGTCACGCGCAGTAAGTTTTTATTCGTTGAAGGGATACTTCAAAATCAGGACAATGTGATCCATGTAAAGGCGGCTCGCTTACTGGAGTTGTCCAATAGTGGTTTGGAATTAAGCTCGCGCGATTTTCATTGAAGCAGTGCGTGGTTGGTAGGTATATATCAACTTACGTCGAGTATCATTAGCATTTCAACGCGGAACCTTATATGCCCCGGATATCGACCAGAACGCTGCTCTTTTTAAGTTCATATGCGCCGCTTTTCTTGATTCTTGCGATGAGAGGCTGGCGGCAAAACCGGCATCTGGCTGTCACTCTGGGAATTATTGCATTGCTGTCTATTCTGGCTCTCATCGTTTTTCTTCAATTTGCTCGTAAGCTTCAGCCTAGCCTAATGGTTATCGTGTCAGTGAAATAACGGATTCGGTGTTTCGAGCCTGGAGAGGGTACACCACCCTTTCCGGGATGGTGGGAAGCAAGCGATCTTGTAGTGAGTAACTAATGTTCCAAGGCAAGCAGTATATGCGTGCACTTTTAGTGTGAGAACCTCGAAGGTTTCCTGTTGGATGTAGGACATCTTTCGGAGTTCGAGTGAGCCTTTGAGGACATGATGTCGTAGGTATCGCGGCTCAGAATGCGTCTCGATCGTACTGGAGGTTTTTTCAGCAACAGGCCGAAGGCGTGACCGACCCACATTCTCTATAGATACATTGCTTTGCCAAAACTCGCATTTCTGCCCGAAGTACACGGAATTTTTGCTAAGCGCGTAGGAGAAAGCAATGGCAAAGACGAAATGGCGGTGGACGCAGTCTGTTACGAACCGCTCTCCGCGATTTATTCCCTATAACAGGGAATAATGCAGGGAAATTTTCAGATTTTCCGTCCGAAGTCATAGGAGAGAAGTCTCTATCGCCTTGTATCTAAGAGAATTCTTGTGCTTTTATCCAATCGGGAATCCCGCGGAACAGGGAATTATTGATTACATATCAGGGAATAGTCATTCCCTGATGCCGTTGATTTGATACTGCCTTTCTCTAATAGAGAGGCGATACCGGATTAATCGGCGGCACGATGCTCGAGGACACCCGGCACGTTTCGTACCTCCGCAACGCTGCCGCGAGTTATCCGTCGCTCCCAACTAATTAATGCTGAAGGTCAGCGGAGCGGAAGCTTT
>CAVTYC010000007.1:0-312678 GCA_963738855.1 uncultured Acidobacteriaceae bacterium
GGAGACGGCGATCAGCCGCTCCCGTCGCTTCGGCGCGAAGAGTCCTTACAAGCCCTTCCTGCACCATATCAGCCGAACACAATCGTTGCGACATGCTGTGGTCCGGTGAAAGCGATTAAGCGCCCGCCTCCGCGTGTTCTCACCTTGCGAGGTTCAATCTTTACTCGATTCCTGCACACGTCTGCGGGATCGATTCCTTTTGTGTCTGCTGCACGAGAGCGGGATGCGGATCGGACAAGCTCTGGGCCTTCGTCATGCCGACATCCGGTCTTACGATGGCGCGATCGATATCGTGCCACGCGCAAACAGTAACGGAGCCCTTGCAAAATCACGCTCGCCGTATGTGGTACATGTCTCGAAACAGGCGATGGCACTTTACGCAGACTACCTGGTTCATGAGTACGGAGAGGTCTCGCACGACTATGTCTTCGTGAACTGGTGGGGTGGCCAAGTCGGGGCTCCGATGCGGTATGAGACGGTCATCGATCTGTTTCGCCAACTCTCGAAGAGGACCGGGCTGCGGGCCACGCCACATATGTTCCGTCACACGCATGCAACCGATCTCCTGAGGGCTGGATGGGACGCGGCTTATGTGCAGCGGCGGTTGGGGCATGCGCAGATACAAACCACGATCAATACCTACGCCCACTTGTCGATCGAAGACATGGGCGAAATGTTCGAGCGTTATCAAAAGGAGCGTGCACGATGAGTACCAATGCTGGCTGGAATCGCACCGCTCAACTTCAACTCATCTCCGAGCTAAAGGGCTTCTGGGCCGGCGATCTTTGGGATATGCACCACAGTCCAGTGAAAGACCTGTCTCCCAATGCAAAGCAGCGTCGTCTGCGCTTCCGGTGCAAGTCGGCAGATCAACGGCGAGCTGAAGTACCTCTGCTGGAAGAAATTCTCTGGCGGCGAATGGCGGAGCACTCAGGAAATCTCCCGTGTTCATCGAATGATTCACTGGTTGAATAGCATGCGAACCTTACCGTCCTCTCTTCTGCAAAAGGACTTCAGTGCCTGGCGAGATCTCTATCGGGCTTATCTGTCCGAGCTGGGACAATACAAAACTGGCACGACGAGCCGCATGGATGGCGAGCAGCGTCCCCAGGTCACCGGTCGCGACAGTGCCTTCATCAGCACTCTGCGGCAGGCTTGCATCCTGCTTAGACAGGCCTACGATCTTCGCCCTGATCGCGAGAAAGACATCTGGGATCTGCAACGGATGGGGGTGCCTGTGAACCTCTCGCAATCAAACGTCAAGATGAGCTTCCTGCTGATCAAACAGGAATGGCTTCGGACTGCGGTCAAGTCCTATCTGAGCTACTGTCTGCCGCTCTACTCCGCGAGCACATGCCGTACTCGCTTGCAGTCGATGGCATGCTTCTCGAACTTCCTCCTGACGGAGAAACCGCCGGTGACGACAAGGTCGATCACACGCAGATTGCTTCTCGACTATCTCACCTATCTCCAAGGCAAAGTACGCACGGCGACCAGCAAGAATCACGTACTCACTCTGCGGAACTTCCTTGAGATGGCGCATCGGGAGGGATGGCTCACAATCGGACCAGATCGCATGATCTATGACGAAGAGGTGCCCCAGCCAGCGAAACATCAGCCACGCTATCTGCCCGCGACAGTGCTGGATCAATTGAATTCACACCTTGGGGATCTCAAGCCGCCATGGAAGCGCAAAATACTTATCCTCCAGGAGTGCGGGATGCGGATCAGCGAGTTGCTGCAGCTTCCAGTTGACTGCCTCACGCAGGATGCACGGGGTGTCCACTACCTGCGGTATATGCAAGGTAAGGTGAAACGGGAGAATGCCATCCCCATTTCACTGGAGATCGCCCGCATCATCCAGGAGCAGCAGGCCGAGGGGCGCAATCGTGACAAGCCTTCGATGTGGTTATTCCCGAATGAGCGAGGAGGCGTGATCAAACAGGCCACCTTCGCGCATCGAATCAACCGGCTGGCCTACGACCACGACATCAGGGATGCGACAGGAAAGCTGTTTCGCTTCCAGTCACACCAGTTCCGTCACACCGTTGGAACGCGCATGATCAATCTAGGCGTTCCCCACCACATCATCCAGCGCTACCTCGGGCACAGGGGTCCGGAGATGACGAGTCGGTACGCCCACATCCACGAGATGTGACGGGCAAGGCAGTCCCAGAGGACGGGATGAACGACGGCGCCGATCTCCAGTGGTTCACTCGCAGCGTGCTTGCGCAGGCGCTGACGAACGGCTATTGCGCGATTCCAATCGTTGCGGGCCCCTGTCCACATCCGAACGCCTGCCTCAACTGTGCTCACTTCCGAACGGACGTCACCTTCCTCGAAGTGCATCGAGCCGAACTCCACGAGACGGAACGAGTCATCGCGAAAGCGGATGCAAACGGCTGGGTGCGACAAAGTGAGATGAACGAGCGAAAACGAACAAGTCTCATCAATATCGTCACAACCCTGGAGGCAAATCATGGTTAGGAACACGGATGGTCTAAAGCGCAGCGCGCGATCTCGCAACGAGGATGCAATGCAGCGTGCCACCGCAGCGATCCTCCTGATGCAGTCTGAAGAAGCGGAGATCAACTTCCGCAGTGTCGCTGCGCGTGCGAAGGTATCGACGGCCTGGCTCTACGGAACGAAGTCCCTCCGGGACAAGATCATGAAGATTCGTACTACCTCGCCGGCTGCTGCGGGCGAGAATCTGCAACATCGGCAGCGGCTCTCGCACGAACGAGTCGTGGCGACTCTTCGACTCCGCATTCGGGCGTTGGAGGAAATCAATCGCGAGCTGAAAGAGCAGCTCGAAGCCGGCTACGGCCGGCTTGCGGTGGTACAGCTGAAGCTAGGGTCACTACACCAAACGTCAGAATAGTGCGTCAAGGCACTCGGTGCGTCTTCTAACCTAAGGAGCTCAAGACGATTACCAGCAACCTCGTGGCAATGTTCCTTTTCGGACGTGTCTCCATTTGGGTGCTGAATACACTCGATTCCGCCACGCGGTATAACGATATGCCGCCACTCGGGACAACATGATGGCGCCAGAGTCGCAAAAAAGGAAGCAGGCAGCATCATCCTCGCCGGAGGCGCGTGGCGCTGTTTACCAACCAGTAATCGACGGGTGGGCCGTGACTCACCCGGAATGTCCTCAGGGCTCCGAACAGAAACTCTTGCGAGGGGCTTCCTCTATTTATCTTTGGCGGTCTGGATGAAGCTTTCCGATCGAAATGAGCCGGTATTCTGATAGATCCCATAATCGGGATAGTTCGAGTACCTTCGCTTGGGCGTATGTGAAACATCGAACTTGTCGCTGTGTCGATCCACCATGCAGACCAACATGACTTTGGATCGGCCGGACAGGCGTCTATCGTAATTCCGCCGCCGTGGTGCCAGATAACGTCAGCAACAGTGATATTGGTAAGCGCAAGGTTGGCTGCAACGTTTAACCCTGCGGGCAAAAGCGCTACCGTGCGCCTCGTCCGGAGTGGCCATGGCCTCGATGATCGATTCGACAGCTTTTCCGTCTCCCACGCCCCCTAAGAGAAAGATGATCTGATCTTTGATCCGAGGATCATTTATATATTTCAGCAACACATCCTGTGCAGCTGGCCCGGTCTGCAAAATCTGAATCATTGGCGGCGTGAAGTGGAACATCCACGCAGTCGGATTGGTCACATTCTGAGGCTCGGTCCACCGATCCGATCTCAGTTGCTCAATCAATTCTCGAATCGCGTTTTCGTCTATCTGACTCGAAGCAATTGATTGCACCTCAAGTTTGTCGATTGGAACATCTCCTGCTGCTGCCGTTACTGTTCCAGTCACCGTTACTCTGCGGCGCTCGTATTTCTTGAGTTCACTGTTAATTCCTCGGACTGAGTATTGCTTCGTGGTAGTAATCAATCCCCATTGCGATGAGCCTTCAGGGCACATCATTTTGTCTTTAGGCACATCGGCAGTCCATTCTTCACATCGCCAATCGTCGACCAGCAGAATTCCTGTCACGGTCACTGAAGTGCCGGGAGAAGCGGGTGTGTTGGCAGCGGGTCTCTATGAGCGTCATCTTCGAAGAAGACTTCTCCTAAAATGCGGTCGGACTTTACTTGACCACTCATGTCTTGCAAAGGGATTCTGATCTGGCAATAGATCGCGGGTGTCCCGAACACGAGACAAGACAGAGCAAAGTACTGAATGATTGGCCGCATGCTCTGCGAGTATAGACGCCGTGGCTGGACTATTGTGGGCGATCCGGAAAGTGGGCGAATCCGGAAATTACTACTTAGTAAACAGCATTTCCATGGCGGAATTCGATTGAATCCGGTGGCGGATTTACCAGTGTGATCCGGAGAGGCTATCAGCGACGCATTCCATTTCACGGGGCGGCGGCATTTCGTTGTATCCATCAATTTGGGGTAAGCCGGCACGTCGATTACATATGAACGACATGCCGAGGTCGCATAAAGACAAAGAAAACTCTTGCCAACTATAGATAACTCGATCAGCTGCCATTCTTGAGATTGGGCGTCGGTGAGTTCAACGATACGGGCGGGGATGGAAAACAACTCGGCCAACTGAGCGGCACGGTAACGCCGCGCTCCGCGACCAACTCGAAGCCTTCCGAATTGGGACGAACGGTGATGGGCTGGATGAGTCCGTGTTGTCTAATGCTCTCGGCCAACTCGTGCAGCTTACTTTCATCAAAGGTGCGCCTGGGGTTAGTGGTGGACTCGTGAATGGTGTCGATGGCGAGGTACTGAAATGCGCTGCTGTTCTGCATGACTGCCCTCCTTGGGCGGGGTTGTGGCGTGCGGTGTGGTTGGAGCGGGACGGCCTGAGCCGTCCGCCCTTTATGAGGGAAAGAATTTGTTAGCTGGCTTGCGCCAGTGCGGGGTCCTGGACGGCCTCGGTCTGCTCCGCTGTGGCGGCGGGTGTCTCGATGGCGGAAAGAATCAACGCTGAAGTGCGCTGAATGACTTCCAGACTCTCGGCCAGAAGTGCGGCGTTGCCGTGGTACAGGTGGATGTAGTCGGCTGAGGCGCGGCCAGCGTTCAGGCCGATCGTCTGCGAAACAACGAAGGCGATAGCCTCGGCTTCCGTCTCGCGTACCGTCTTGGTGGTTGCTGTTCTGCGCCCTGCCTTATGGAGCATTTCGTGCGCTTATGTCGTGCTCAACATAAGCGCATTTATGCATTGTCGGGGATTATGTTGTGTAGCGGAGGCGAGCAGGCATATCCGCTAGGGATTGCGGATTTGTACACAACATAAGCAGGTGGTGATACTGGGCGGATTGCTTTTAGCCCAAGGAGACCCACGTGCTAGACCAGTTCTTTTCTCGACCAGCCACCATTGCCCGATATCTCGGTTCGCCTTACGCAGCCGAGCGTCAGCGTTACCTATCGCATTTAGCGCAGGAGGGGCGTTCCCAGAGGACGTTGGGGAACCTTCTGCCCATATTGAACTCTCTCGAACGCCATTTACCACTTCAGCAGGCGACCATTACTCAGGTTGAGATTGAAGCCGCCGCAGAGATGTGGGCCACAACCGTTCACCGCTCTTCGAAGTGTCTTCACGTGGGGAAGAGAGCATTCGTGTTTCATGCGACGAACTGGCTTCGCCTGCTTGGACGATTGCATGAACCGCGAGTGGAGCAGCCTTTTGCGGCAGAGATGGGTGGCTTTCTGCAGTTTTGTATCAGCGAACGGGCTCTGGCTCCGGACACGATTCGACATTACAGGCTCTACATAGGTGAGTTCCTGATCTGGCTTGATGGGCAGGGCAAGACACTTCGTCAGGTCACGCTCGAAGACATCTCTGCCCACATCAGCGGACTATCACAGCGAAGACTGAGCCGGGCCTCGCTCGCGATCCATGTGGCGAAGCTACGCAACTTCTTCCGCTATGCAGAGTCGAAGCGATGGTGCGGAACAGGGCTGGCGGCGATCGATGCACCGCGCATCTACAGTCTGGAGAGCCTGCCACGTGGCCCACAGTGGAGTGATGTCCAGAGACTTCTCACGTCATGTGCTGGGGACAGGCCGACCGAGATTCGCGATCATGCGATGCTGCTAACGATCGCTGTTTACGGTCTGCGCAGCGGGGAGGTGCGCCATCTCTGCCTTGAAGATATTGACTGGGAACGGGAGATCATCCACATCCGCCGCTCGAAGCAGCGCAAAAGTCAGCATTATCCACTCGTCCACGAGGTCGGTACCGCGATCCTGAGGTATCTCCGCGAGGTGAGGCCCCGCTCGAAGCGGCGAGAGATCTTCCTGTCTGTCGTTCAACCGTATCGAACACTCACTGCTGGTGGGTTCGGCGCGATGGTACACCAAGCGTCTGCATCGGCTGGGGATCTTGTCCGTATCCTACGGACCCCATTCGCTTCGGCATTCCTGCGCCACTCATCTTTTGGCAGGAAGGAGTTTCCCTCAAGGAGATAGCCGATCATCTCGGCCACGTTTCTCTGGTAGCTACTCAGATCTATGCGAAGGTTGATTTGCCGGGACTGCGCGAAGTGGGCGATCTGCCCTTGGCAGAGCTGGTGAGCTATGCGGAGAACAGCGACCGCTGCGCTACGCCGATCCATCCACGCGGCAGCATGGAGGCCCTTCGCAGCGTGGCTTCGATTAGCTTAGGAGGTCTTCTATGATCCTCTCCGAAGCCGTTGAAGCGTACATTCTGCATAAGCGTTCCCTGGGCATGGGATTTCGTGGAGAGGCGGTCCGCCTCCGCGCCTTTGTCAGGGCAGTCGGCGATCGCGACATGCGTCGCGTTGGGCCCGCGCCAGTGCGCAGGTTTCTTGAAGGTACCGGATCCATCACGTCCTTCTGGTTTGCCAAGTACTACACGCTGAACGCGTTCTATCGCTACTCTCTTGCTCGCGGGTACGTGTCGAAGTGCCCACTCCCAACCAGCACTCCGCAGAAGCCGGAGAGATTTCAGCCCTACATCTTTTCCAACCACGACATGCGCCGGTTGATCGATGCGGCAGATTCGCGGCATCGATATGTATGGCTGCTTGAACCGCACACAGTGCGTACGCTTCTGCTCCTGCTCTATGGCACTGGCCTGCGCATCAGTGAAGCTCTCAACCTTAAGCTCGCTGACTTCGATTCCGCTGCTGGCGTTCTGACGATACGACGGACGAAGTTTTACAAGAGCCGCTTCGTGCCGGTGGGACCGGATCTCGGCCGAGTACTTCGAAACTACATCGACCGGCAGTGGTCGGACAGACCAAGCACCGATACGTCCCCACTGCTCACAACCCAAAAGGCCGAACCCATCATGCGTCAGACGGCGGAGTTAGTCTTCAAGCGACTGCGCGAAGAAGCTGGCGTATCACGCTCCAGCGATGCCAGATTTCAACCTCGATTGCACGATTTCCGACATACATTCGCCGTCGTGCGCCTCGTCACCTGGTACCGCGAAGGGAAGAACGTTCAACGGCTGTTGCCTCACCTGTCGACCTACCTCGGACATGCCCGTCTCGACGATACGCAACGCTATCTCACCATGACGACAGAACTGCTCGAACAGGCCAGCATCTGCTTCGAACAGTACGCTAGGCCGGAGGCGACCCATGTCTAAGTCTGCCTTACTTGGCCCATGGGTGAAGCGCTTTCTTCTCGATCACCTGATTACAGAACGGAACCTGAGCAGGAATACGCAACGAAGCTACCGAGACTCACTCGCTCTTTTGTTGCCATATGTCAGCGCACAGAACAAGAAGCCCATCGACCAACTCGAGGTCTTCCACCTGTCGGGCGATGTTCTGCGTCGTTTCCTCGATCACTTGGAACAGCACCGTAGATGCTCCATCCGCACGCGCAACCAGCGGCTCGCCGCAGTCCATGCGATGGCTCGCTTTATCGGTGAGCGCAGTCCCGAACACATCGCATGGTGTGGACAGATACGGTCTCTCCCGTTCAAGCGGTTCACCAGGAACGAACTGTCGTATCTGGATAAGCCGGAGATGGACGCTCTGCTGGCTACTCCCGATCGCCGCACGAAACAAGGGGTGCGTGATCATGCACTTCTTCTGTTTCTATATAATTCTGGCGCTCGTGTCACCGAGGCGGCATCGCTCCAGATCGGCGATCTCAACCTGCGTGGCAGCCAGATCGGCGATGTTCAGCTAAGGGGCAAGGGCAACAAGACACGTCGCTGTCCGCTCTGGCCAGCTACCGCTACAGCGCTGCTCGCCCTTGTACGCAACCGCTCACCCGATGAACCTGTCTTTCTCAATCGGCTTGGCCAGGCGATTACCCGTCATGGCATCCACTGGATGCTGCGCAACTATGTCCGCACTGCTGCGGCTTCCCATCCATCACTACTTAACAGAGCAATCAGTCCTCACACGATCAGGCACACGACAGCCACGCATTTGCTCCGCTCCGGCGTCGACATCAACACCATCCGAGCCTGGCTGGGTCATGTCTCCATCGATACAACCAACATCTACGCCGAGGTTGACCTCCAGCGGAAAGCAGAAGTGCTCGCACATTCGAACGCTCTCCGTACTCCTGCCATCACAAACAGGCGCTGGAAAGACGATCCATCTCTTATGGCATTCCTGCGCTCCCTGTAGCACTGCTGTGTTGTACGCCGCTGCACGTCGTACAACACAGTAGAAATAGCCAGACTATTGAACGGTTCCGTCGCTGCCGCCAGAGGAGCATTTTCCCGCTTGGATTGCGGAGAATACTGCATCATCTCGAACTAAGAGGAATATTCCGTTTACCGACGATCCTCTTGGAAGTCGTATCTTGCATCACAGGACAACGGTGAAGCAGCGTTAGCAGCCGAGGCGGCTCGAAGATACTGATTCCCGCCCCCGCGGTACAATTCAGAATCATGCATGGCAATGAAAGGCCTGGGATTTGGACGGTTATCTGTCTGATTGCCCTAATATCGACACGCATGGCTTCTGCCGCTCCGACGGAAGTCATCGATCTGCACTCATTCGGATATCCATCCTCGTCTTGCGACTACCTGTTTCAGGGTCGTGAGGGCTACCCTGAACGCCACCTAGAATTCCTCGACACACAACATCTCATAGTAAAGTTCCCAATACCCAAGGGAGGTGTTTGCAAGAGCACTGGATCTCCATGGCCCGCCGACTTCCGCTCAGTTGTGCTTGATATATCGGGCAATTTGGTGAGTTCCCAGGAGTGGTCGCGCCCCGAGATCTTTAACATGCAAGCTGGGCCTGATGGGCGAATCTTGGAAATCACCTCGGACAGCATCCGGCTCCTAGATCAGTCGTTCCATCCTCTTCAGAGCATTGAACTGCCGGAGAAAGACTTCCCGAGGAGTATGGCCCCGAGTCCTCTATCAGTTCAGCTATCCCCTTCGCGACACGGCTTCGTGGCGATCTTTCCGGAGTTCATCGGCCGCGGATTCAGTGGGTTTTCAGCCTACTTTGATGGCCCGGTTCCCATGCACCAAACAGTTACACAAGACACTGACGATGTGATCGTGGGAGATGGGGTGTTGGTTCCAGCTTCTGGTCTTCGTGGCGTTGTTGCCGATTCCAGGTTGGTCAAGTTGGGTACGAAGCTATACGCGTGTTCCAAGGCTTTCTGGATAGCCATTCCTGCAACAGAGCATCCTGTTTGTCTGACCTCTGATTTTCACCTGGTTGAAACGAATTCAGAAGGCGACCAGACATTGATCGCCAATCTTGGTGACCTAGCTCCTGGATGGAACTCCGGTTTTCGATACCAGCTGACTGATGCCAACGCGAAACGCATACTGCTAGACAGTCACGGCGTCCGATTTCCCCTGACCGATGCTTCAGGCTTCGGCTACTATCGCAAAGTTGCCGTCTACGATCTCAGATCCAAAGAAGAGGTGTTTCGAGGGCAGTTTTCGATCAACTCAGACGTTGCAGTCTCACCGGACGGGAAGTTGCTGGCGGTACGGGAGAAGGCACACATCAAGATCTATCATCTTCGATGAACTCTGATCAGTCCGATTGGCACATTAGTGCTCTATCACTGCTGCTCTAATGTATCGGTCGGATTCCCTCTTGTTGTCCCGAGAGCCGGTTATGTTGTGTCTAAAGAGCGAGCGAACTCCACAGGGGCGGCACAGAAGACCGTACACTACATAATCCTCGACACAACATAAGTGGGCTTATGTCGTGCTCAACATAAGCGCATGAGATGTTACAACACGCCAAACGTCGCGCAACCCCAACCAAGGTTGTGCGTGAGACCGAAGCCGAATCCATTTTGACAAAACGACAAACTAAGGCGTGGCCGGTCGGCGAGGTTTCTCCGCGTAACGGTCGCGTTACGTGGCAGGGATGTAGTGTGACTGAGCCGAGAGTGATGAAGCTTAAGCCATGATTAAGAAGGGTTTACAGGGTTGTTACAGGACGTTTACATGAACGCAAAGTATACGACCTAGCTTGAAAACAATACGTAACTTTTCTCGGAATGGACAGGCAGTGTGGCTGGAGATTTTCCAGACCCACGCCCCGTTGCACGACCGCTCCGATCATCACTTCAAAAAAATGGAGTTTTATATATGTCGTTTAGACAGTTTGCGGTAGCTATATGTGTGCTTTTTTTGGCGGTAGTGTCGCCGGGATGGTCCCAGACGGGCCGGGGGTTACTGACAGGTGTTGTGGTGGACTCGCAAGGCGGCGCGTTGCAGGGAGCCCTAGTAACGGTTGAGCCGGGAGCAGCGTCGGCACTGTCGGATGTGCTGGGTCAGTTCAAGTTCAACTCGCTGAATGCGGGTGAGTTGAATGTGACGGTTTCGTATGCCGGTTTCAAGACTTTCACGAAGAAGGTAACCTTGGCGGCGGGCCAGACGGTGCGACTGGATGCGTCGATGAGCGTGGCTTCGAACACCGAGAATGTGCAGGTGTTTGCGGGCAGGCAGGGCGGCGAGGTCGAGGCGATCAACCGGACCTTCAACGCGGACAACATCATCAGCGTGCTGCCGGCCGACGTGATCAAGAGCCTGCCGAATGCGAATGTGGCTGACGCGATCGGTCGTCTGGCGAGCGTGACACTAGAGCGCGATGAGGGTGAAGGCAAGTATGTGCAGGTGCGCGGCACAGAGCCTCGGCTGACGAACACGATGGTTGATGGAGTAAATATCGCGTCGGCTGAGACAGTGCGGCAGGTCAAGCTGGACATTATTCCTGCGGACCTGGTGGAGTCGGTGCAGATCAACAAGACGCTGCAGGCGAATATGCCAGGCGATGGTATTGGTGGCTCGGTGGACCTGCGGACGAAGAGCGCGGGCGAAAGGCCGACGGTGGACCTGGAATCGACGGGCGGGTGTACGCCGATCATCGGAGGCCGCGGTGTGTACCAGTTCAACGGAACGCTGGGCAAGCGGTTTTTGGAAGGGAACAAGCTGGGTCTGCTGTTCGGCGGATCGTATGACTGGAATGGCCGCGGGATCAACGACGTGGAGCCGGGCCCTTTTTACCCGGGCGGCGGGTACGACGAACGCGATTACCAGTATTACCGGTCGCGGCGGGGCTTCGCCGGAACGGCAGATTACCGGTTCAATGATACTTCGAGCATCTATCTGAAGGGGCTTTACTCGTTGTTTCATAACGATGGGAATCGCTGGGACTACAACCTGTCCACCTCGTTTGACTCAAACGACCAGCCCGTGGCGGACTCGGGTTCTGTAAGCTTCGGCGCGGAGATCCGGCGTCCGGTGCAGGATATTGGGAGCCTGCAACTGGGCGGACACCACTTGATCAAGAGATCGCTCTTCAACTGGGATGTCGAGAGCTCGATCGGCCGCACGCGGGACAATGGCTACGATGACGCGAAATTCACGAACAACAACTCCTATTCGTTCTCGTCCGACGTTTCGAACCCGCTGGTTCCGAAGCTGGTGGCGTTGAACAACGCGAACATCTTCGACCCGACGCAGTACTATCTTTCGAAGCTACAGACGAACAACTACTACAGTCCCGAGGTGGATCTGGGCCTGGGTGGTTCGCTGGCGACCCCGTACACGCTGGGCGGACATGCCGGTACGATCGAGGTTGGCGGACGGTTCCGCAACGTTCACAAGTTCGCCAACCAGGACACCATCTACATGGTTCCGACAGCGTCGCTTGGGAATCCGACCGATTCTTCGTTGCAATTGACGAAGTTCAATAACAACTTCTCCGACCCGAACTACTACAGTGGCCAGCACACGTTCGGACCAGCGGCAGACTACAACCTAATTTTAAAGATGCCAACGAGTCAGGACACCAGCAAGACGAACCAGCTTGGGCAGAACTTCAATTACCTCGAGAAGGTCTCTGCTGGTTACGTGATGGACACGATCAACCTGAACAAGTTCAGGATTGTGGCCGGGCTGCGGTTTGAACATACGCAGAACAATGACACCGGAACGGTAACTCCGGACGCTCCTCCAATTGCGCGGAGCGGGTCGTATCTCGATGTACTGCCCACTGTTTCGGTGCGCTATGGGTTTACGCCTTCTAGCGGTCTTCGTGCGGTGTATGGGCGTGGCCTGTCGCGCCCAAACTTCTCGGACCTAGTCTCGTTCGCGTCGATCTCTCCGGGTGGAGTCCGTACGACTTCGAGCATTGGCAATCCCAACCTGAGGGCGGAACATGCAGACAACTTCGACCTGTTGTATGAGCAGAGCTTGAACCCGGTGGGATTGCTGCAGGCGGGAGTCTTTTACAAGCGATTGTCCGACCCGATTGTTCCGCTGAATACGACTATCAAGAATTCGGATGGAACAAGTACGATTCAGACGCAGCCACAGAATGCGGGAAGCGCGTATGTGTATGGCTTCGAGATCGCCTTCCAGCAGCGCTTCACCTATTTGCCGGGTCTGCTGAACGGACTTGGCCTTTCGGCAAACTATGGGTACAGCGCTTCCCAGCTGACTTGGCCGGCGCAGGTTACGCTGACTGATAGTCAGGGGAACACGTCAGTCAATATCGACCGGACGGACCATCCGGATCTGCTGCGGCAGGCTCCGCACACCTGGAACATCAGCCCGACGTATGACAAGAAGAAGCTGTCGGTGCGACTGGGACTGGCCTACAATGCGGCGAATATCTTCTCCTACAACTACAACGACACGACCGGCGCCGGGCCCTTCGATCCCACCACCGGCAAGGGAGGTGGGATCCGGGGACCGAACGGTGATACCTATCTGTACTCTCATCTGCAGGTTGATCTCCAGGGGTCTTACAGGTTGCCGAAAGGGTTCACGGCAGTTGCGTATGCGTTGAATCTTAATAACGAGGTGTTCGGCTTCTACAATGGCAGTACGGCGAATCCGATTCAGCGTGAGTACTACAAGCAGACTTACGGTGGCGGGTTGCGGTGGACGCCGTCTCGGGAGAGATAGCCGGACTGGAGAGGATGAAGTGAAGATGTGCCGGATGCTCTCCGGCACATCTTTACATTTGGGCGTGTGCTTGTGGATATTTATACCCGTAACAATTGCCCCCGAAATAAATCTGCCGCGGCGAAAATAATCAGGTGAGGTCCATGAGGTGAGCGTTGCGTGAGAGCGTTGACCGACTCAAATGTGCTATCTGTAGAGATAGCCTTCAAAGATGAACTTTGCCAAGAAGACTTTACCTCCCGATAGATACCGATCCTCTTCTTTAGCCCTACTTCGCGGCGTTTCCCGACGGTCTGAGCAACTCTTGTGCAGACCTCCTCAGTCTTATCATCAGCAGGATTTACAAGAGGTTCGATGAGTGCGGGTTCGGATCCGTGGCGACCCATTCGAGAATTGATCGCTAGAAGCGATACCCGACGGAGAGGCCGAAGCGGCCCATCACTTCGGAGATCTCATGTGCAGCAATACCCTTAAAATCAAACGTTCCCGCGGCGATTGGACCGGAGAACGTGAAAGCATTTTTTACTCCGAAGGTGGTGCCTCCATCGTCAGACATATCATCGGCAATAATTGCCAAGCGCTTTGGCCTGCGCTCGCGTCAGCTGCCAGATTCCGCCATTGCTGGGATCGGTCGCCGGCATCGAGCCGCCAGGACCGATGGCGATGGCATCGTTTTGCGTCGATGCGTGTGCGACCACCCGATCGAACAGGTCGGCATACTTGATCGTGACAAGCCCCGGGAAGCTCTCCCCGAAGACACCTGCCTTCGTGACGGCGTCAACCGTGATGTTGATGTGAATGGGGTCAGAGAAGGCGTCGGTAAAGACCTTGGCCGCCGCGATCCATGCTGCCTTGGCCGCCGCGGCGTTAGTGCCGAAATTTGTGGTGAATCCGGACGTGAATGTGGGAGTAATGATCAATTCAACCTCCCCCGAAGTCAGGCTGCCTGCTCTTTTAGTTGAGTGCCCCTCGGGTCGAACTCAAATGGGCCCGTCCCGTCATTCGTCGCCTCTCCACGCAAAGACTATTGACTTGTCCCTCTAGGCAGGTGAGGCTGTGCATCTTGGCCGAAGTCGAAAAGATAGCACAAGTAAGTTTAACCTGCGCGACAGCAGCCGCCGATTCGTTCATCCAAACGCGAATAGGTAGCGAAAGGTCGGCTCTGCTTTGGTTTCCGGAATGGCGCCCCGACTGCGCTTCCGGAATGTTGAGCCGTTTATAGGATTGTTTTCGTGGTGCGGGACCATTCACCGCGGCCCGAGCTCGTTGTCGGCTGATTGAAGTGTGTGACCTCCTCCGATCGCCGACACCGCGCCTTAGACGCATCCCTGGTTTCATCGACAGGCGCGCGGCGGGTAACCTCCTGTGCGATCGCTCCCTGAATAGGGCTTATGAAACCGAACGATGCTGCCTCCATCCCAATCAAACTCAAATCCCATTCCACCGATAGCACTGCAGGGTAGACCGCCCTTTCGACTCTAAACGGTTGTGCCCATTTTTGTGCCCACACTAGTTCAAAATCAGTCACAATCAGGCCATATGGCTAGCAATGCGACGCTGAGAGGAATCGATCTAATCTGCTGATGTATCGTTACTTACAGCAATCAATAGCAGTGGAAGGGGAAGGGAATTTGCTGGCTGTTAACCGAAGGGTTGTAGGTTCGAGTCCTACCTCAGGAGCCATTCCAAATCAATAACTTAGAGCAACGAAGAGTAACCTCAAAAACGCGCAAATGTGCCGATTGTGCCCATTTTGTGCCTACGCTCTTTCAAAACGGAAGCTATACCGATAGCAACCGTGCTCAGTTGGTTCCTGAGACTCGCGCCCTCAACGTGAACTAGCGCTCCGCGATTTGACCGAATCCCACTTCTGCTTCAATCTCCCTCCGCGCCCGATGTAACGGGCGTCCAGCCAGAGAACGACAGAGGAAGTGATATGGCTCTCTTTAAGCGAGGCGGGGTGTGGTGGTACAAGTTCTACTTTGCCGGCCAACCGATCCGCGAGTCATCCAAGTCGACGTCGAAGACGGTCGCAAAGAACGCCGAGCAACAGCGGAGAAGGGAACTCGAGACTGGATTCCACAACATCAAAGAGGTTCGCCAGCATCGCATTCGATATCTCAGGGATGTCGTCGATGAATATCTGATTGGTTACAAGCTGAGATACCGGTCCGGGACCTTTGCCACGTATGCCCTTGGTCACGTGTCGCGGATTCTTGGAGCTGAGCTCGTTGTCGATATCGACGAAGCGGCGGTCCTGAGGTATCAGGAGGATCGACTCCGGGAGAAAGCGGCGCCCAAGTCGATTAATGAAGAGGTACGTTTCCTGCTGAAGATGCTTGGAGATTCGGGTGAGGTGATCCGTGCTCATCTGAGGAAGAAGAAACAGCTCAAATTGGCGGTAAGAAAAAAATAGCCAAAGCCTTCGACACTGAGGAAACACAGAGTCTGACAGAGAAGGGCGAAACTATCACGGAGCCCGCACATGTATCCCGCATTCATGCTTGCGCGCAATGCGGGTCTGCGCGATACAGAGATCAAAACGCTGACGTGGGGTCGGGTTAATCTGAAGGCTAGGACTTTGCAGGTTGGTAAAGTCAAGAGCGACGCCGGAGAAGGGCGAATCATTCCCCTAAACTCAGAACTTTACGAAGCGTTGGAAAAGTACGGCGAATGGTACCGGAAAAGATTCGGCGCGACGAACGACGAATGGTATCTTTTTCCGTTCGGCAAACCCATGCCGTCGGATCCGACTCGCCACATAACCTCACTCAAGACCGCCTGGAAGACTACCCGTAAGAAAGCGAAAGTCTCCGGCCGATGGCATGACAACCGCCACACACTAATCACGGAATTGGCAGAACGATCATGGAGATCGCCGGCCATGTTGATCGGCAGATGCTAAGACATTACAGCCACATTCGATCAGGCGCCGAACAGTCTCTAAGCCCAACTGAATCCGCTGCGCTGAAGCGGCAAGGTTCGTATTCTCTTGCCAGTAGCGGCAAAGATGGCATTACCAACCGCAGGTAGGATAGGCGGCAGAGTCGGTTCGCCAAGCCCGGTCGGTGCGTAGTCGGTCTTGCGCCAATAGACTTCGATTTTTGGTACTTGGCTCATGGTCATAAGTGGAAAGTCATAAAAATTTGACTGCTGTATCTGGCCATTCTTCAGCGTGATTTCCTGAGCCATGTGGCCCATGCCTTCCATGATTCCACCCTGCGCCATGCTCTCGGCCGCGTTGGGATTGATGATCTGGCTGCCCACATCTCCAGCGGCCCAGACGTGATGCACTTTGACCTGGTTCCGATCGTCAACGCTGACATCGGCAACCTCGGCGAAGTACCCCAGGTGGCAAAACCATGCGGCTATTCCCATTCCCCGGCCAGGTGCTTTCGCGCGGTTCGCCCAGCCTGACTTTTCTGCGACTAACTCCAACACGCCTTTGTATCGCTCCGGGATAAGAACGGACTGTCCCGTCGGTTCGTGATCGCCCACGGCGTCATGTTCACCTGAAGACCAGGGCATCTTTTTGTTACTTAGCAGGGCGAGTTGGAATTCGAGCGGATCGCGTCCGGCAGCATAAGCCACCTCGTCAAGGAAGGACTGCGCCACCCAGCAATAGGCGTTGTCGCCGGGCGCGCGCAACGCTCCCGTCCGCAACATGAGGGGCTGCATGGATGTGTAAAGCGCATAGGCGGGAGGGAAGCCGGCTGGATAACTGTCCTGCCCCATTCCCCCGCCGGATGTTGCGTGCTTGCCGTCTCCAAAGGTGATGAAATGCTGGCGCCAGGCGCTCATCTTTCCTTGTGCGTCAAGGCCTGCTTTCAGACCAACCGTTCCGCCTGGACGGAAGGGGTCGTGCGCGATGTCATCTTCGCGCGACCAGAGTAACTTGACTGGTGCGTCTACGCGTTTCGCGATCCACGCGGCCTCGACCAAATAGTCGTTCTGCAGCCGTCGGCCAAAGCTGCCTCCTGAGCGCACCAGGTGCGTCGTGATGTCGCTCTCCCGGATGCCAAGTGTCTTGGCCACCAGTGTGCAACCATCAGCCGGTAGCGTGCTGGTCGACCACATCTCCAGTTTGCCGTCTTTCCAGTGTGCAGTGGCGCCTTGGGGCTCAAGCGTGACATGGGCAATGAAGGGAAATTCGTAAGTCGCCTCGACGACCTTCGCCGATGACTTGAGCGCCGCGTCCACGTCTCCGTATCGGCGCACTGTATTCTCCGGCGGCGCCTTGAGCAACTCAGCCGCCTTGGCTGCGAATCCTTGACTGCTTTGCGTAGCTGCGGGGCCAAGGTCCCAGTTGACCTTGAGTTTTTTGCGCGCCTGCTGTGCTTGCCACCAGGTGTCGGCAACGACGGCGATGCCCGGTTCCATGCCTGGCTCCCATGGCGTAAAGGCTGCGGGAGTGATGCCACCATCGATAACCAGGACATGGCGTACGCCGGGCAGCGCTTTGATCTCATCGAGGTTAGCGGTCTTCACCTTGCCGGCAAATACGGGGGCCTTTTCGATGCTTGCGTACAACATTCCAGGCAACTCGACATCGATGCCGAAGAGCGGCTTGCCGGTGACAATCTTACGAGTGTCAACGCCCTGCTGCGAGTGGCCGATGATGCAGTAATCTTTGGGATCCTTGAGCTTCACCCTACTCAGGTCGGGCGCGGGCAGCGCGGCAGCTTTGGCGGCAAACTCCCCATAACTCGCGGAGCGCCCCGAGGCGGGGTGCATCACGCGGCCGGATTGAGTAGTGCATTCAGCCGCGGGCACGGCCCAGCTTTGCGCAGCGGCCGTGACCAGCAACTGGCGTCCTGCCGCGCCGACGCGGCGCATCGGCTCCCAGCCCACCGGCGTGTTCGCGGAGCCTCCGGAAAACTGCCGGCCGTATATCTTCTCGTTCAGCTCGGCCTGCTGGACTCTGACATCCTTCCAATCGACATCCAGTTCCTCGGCAATCAGCATCGGCAGCATGTTCCGCATGCCCTGGCCTGACTCCGAGGCGCGCGCCATGATAGTTACCGCGCCATCCGGGGCGATGTGGATGAAGGCCTGCGGCGTCAGTTCCGGCGACTTCTCCGGACCCTGGGCTACAGCCAGAGGGGAGCGATAGAGACCCAGGGCAAGCCCACCGCCAGCAAGGGCCGTCAACTGCAGAAACGATCTCCGGTGCATGCGCATGAGTATGCCCGTCCTTTACTGTTTGCTGGGTACCGCGCCCGCTTGTGCTGCTTGATGGATCGCCTGGCGAATACGCGTATACGTTCCGCAACGGCAGAGATTCCCACTCATCGCAGCATCGATTTCTGCATCGGTAGGGTGCGGCATATGCTGCAGCAGGGCGGCGGCCGACATGATCTGGCCTGCCTGGCAGTAGCCGCACTGAGGCACGTCGATTGATTCCCAGGCCACCTGTACTGGGTGCAGACCATCGGACGAAAGCCCTTCAATAGTAGTGACCGGTTGACGACTGACACTGCTCACCGTCGTCTGGCAGGAGCGGATGGCCTCGCCGCCAACGATTACCGTGCAAGCCCCGCATAGCCCTATGCCACACCCGTACTTGGGACCTTTGATGTTCAATACGTCGCGCAGCACCCACAGCAGGGGCATATCCGGTGATACGTCCACCGTCGCGGCCACGTTGTTGACAGTCAGTTTGGTGAGCATCTGTTCACTCCCCGATCTCGTAAGCAGAGGATCCGTCAAAAACCTAAGTTTAGCCCGGATACTATCAAAGGCCGCTTCTCACTCCTCTGTCAAGAAGCGGGGAAACAACAAGTCGGTAGCAGAGGCGAAACCCTTTCAGTGATAAAACCAAGGTCCTCGTATCCACAATTTGCTTGACTCAATCGCTATTCGACATTGGAATCCCCGGACGCGAACCTGTGCAAATTCAGGGTTCGTCGCCAGGATCGGCATTCCGGGGATCATCCAAGCGATATAAAACGGAGGACGGGCCATTCGGCTTCACCCCAACAAGTGCCAAATCGCCAAGTCAGTCATTTACCAGCGAGGGTGGCACTTGTTTGTATAGCCGGTTAATGAGATGGTCCGCCGCTTGATCGGCCAGTAGGAGTGGTTGATCGTGGTGGCACGGTTTTGAAGGAGGATCATCGACATGGAGATTCGTTCAGTTGGCATCGATCTAGGCAAGACAACCTTTCACCTTGTAGCACTCGGCCGAAGAGGCGAGGTGCTTGTGCACAGGAAGTTTACGCAGAAGCAGCTGCTCACTTACACCGCTAACCTGCAGACATGCCTGATCGGATTAGAGGCTTGTTCAGGGGCTCATTTCCTAGGACGCGCCTTGAGATCGCAAGGCCACGACGTGCGGTTGATCCCTGCTCAGTTCGTGAAGCCGTTTGTGAAGTCGAACAAGAACGAGTTCGTCGATGCTGAAGCGATCGCTGAAGCGGTCGAGCGCAAGAACATGCGCTTCGTTCCGATCAAGACGGATGATCAGTTGGACCTGCAGGCGATCCATCGCGTGCGCGACCGGCTGATCGCACGACGTACCGCAGTGATTAATCAGTTGCGCGCCTTTCTGCTCGAACGAGGTATGGTGTTCGCGAAGACGCCAGCTAAGCTGCGGATGGCGATGCCGGAGATTCTGGAGAACGCGGAGAACGATCTGACGCCCCAGATGCGTAATCTTCTCGAACTGCTCTCGGACGAGTGGAAGATGGTCGAGCAACAGATCGAAGTACTCAGCCAGGAACTGAATCGTATCGCTGATACCGATGCCGGCTGCAGCCGCATCCAGCAGATTCCAGGGATCGGGCCGATCGTCGCCACCGCTATCGTCGCGGCAATTGGCAACGGAGCCGCCTTCCGCAAGGGCCGAGAGTTTGCCGCATGGCTCGGGCTTGTCCCCAGGCAATACTCCACAGGAGGCAAGGCCCGCTTGCTGGGTATAAGCAAGCGCGGGAACCCATACCTGCGCAAAATCCTGGTGCATGGCGCCCGCGCCGCTGTTTTCCGTATCAAGCGAGACCAAGCACCGATCGGAGCATGGATGGATGCGCTTGAACGAAGGGCTCATCGCAATGTGCTCATCGTTGCGTTTGCCAACAAGCTGGCAAGAATTGCATGGGCCGTGTTGTCCAGTGGTGAACCATACCGGCCTTGTACTTCTGCTGCGATATCAGCCTGACAGAGCGCTTTACGACTCGCAACCAGATTTCCAACCAGAGTCTGCATAGGAATACTAGAGATGACAGAACAGTCACAACGGCGTGCCTGAAGCCTGCTGGACGTATAGGTCTACAACGACCGCCCGGTTAATAAGGACAGACCCGCGCGCAACTCATCCTGGCCAGGAGCCTTACCCTCCACTAAAGGCTGATTAGATAAGGGCGAAGGCTCTACTGGAGCCCGGTAGACTGTGGTTGGTTTAGAGACCAGAGTCAGCGGAGGAAGGAGTCGGGATGATCATAGTAGGTTGTGATTTTCACCCTAGCTTTCAACAAATCGCCATGCTCGATACCGAGACTGGAGCAACCGAAGAACACAAGCTGATGCACACGAGCGGAGAAGCCGAAGGCTTCTATCGGAAGCTGGCTTCGCCAGCGATCGTGGGCATTGAAACCGTAGGAAACGATCAGTGGTTCGTGGAGCTGTTGCAGAAGTTGGGTCACGAGGTATGTGTCGGGGACGCGGCGCAAATTCGTGCCAGCTACGTGCGGAGGCAGAAGACGGATCGTCGAGATGCAAAACACATACTGCAGCTTCTGGTGGAAGGAAGGTTTCCACGGATCTGGATACCAGACGCCGAGATGCGGGATCATCGCCAATTGCTGATGCACCGTCACAAACTGGTGCAGATACGTACTCGGGTCAAGAATGAATTGCAGCACCTTATGCTGAACCAAGGAATGCAGAAAAAGCAGAAACTGTGGAGCACGGAGGGCCGGGCAGCGCTCGCGTCACTACCGCTGCAGCCATGGACAGATCGACGCAGGAAAGATTTACTGAACTTACTGACGATGCTGGATGCTCAACTCGAGAGCCTCAACGATGCACTGACGCGAGTGGCTAAAGAGTATCCAGGTGTGCGTCTGCTGATGAGTCAGCCAGGAGTAGGTGCAGTCACAGCACTTGCCTTTGTGCTGACCCTGGGAGATGTGCATCGCTTTCCACGTGGCAAGCAGGTCGCCAGCTACCTGGGATTGATCCCTCGCGAGCATTCATCTGGAGGAAAGCAGCGGATGAGTGGGATCAGCAAACAAGGTAACCGGCTCTTGCGATTTCTTCTCGTGGAAGCGGCCAACATCGCGGTGCGCTTTGATCCTGAATTGCGAAAAGAATATCTGCACCGCTGCCATCAGAAACACTTCACCGTCGCCAAGGTGGCGACGGCTCGTAAGCTTGCGATACGGATGTACTGGATGCTTCGTACGCAGACACCGTATCCACAGGTTCTTTCATCGAGGGTAGCTTGAAATGTATTCTGGTCAGCGCAAGCAAGACCGTCAGGCTGAGTAGGCGCCCTCGCACCCAATAGAGATTGGGTGTCCGAATAAGCAATCATGGTCGCAGTCGTGACCGAATTGATGGTTGGTGGAGAACGCTCCACCCAAGATGATTCGACAAGAGGGATCCGCTCGGACTCTGGTCTCTAAGCTCTGACTCCGAGCGTTGCTCGAAGCAACGGCAAGGATATCTTTGTCCTTGACAACATCTTCGCCCTTATTGACGAATACATTTGCGCAGACTATCTCTCACTCTAACTTTCCTCTTGCAGCCGCGCGGCGGACCATACATATACGACCAAGTGGATCCGACGCATTCGTTAACCCTAGTCGACTCGTCGGACTGATCTCTCCAGACGACACTGACCTTTTCCGAGCTGTTGCTCAAGCCGTAACTGACGGGTTGCCGGTCACTCGCCCGAAACTCGGACAGTTGGGGGTTTTCTCTATCTGGATTGGTCAGAGCACGCGGCCACGGAATACGCGACCCATTTCGTGCTGGAGAGATTATGAGGATAGAGTTTGTCAACGAAGCCTCTTTACGCTCCAGGACACCGCGCGACGAGCGCGTTCGTAGGGGGTGAGGTTCGACGCTCCGGCAGCCTGCTAAAATTCGGGACCACAGAGGAAATCTGACCAATGACGAATGCTTCTACTGCAACCTCAACCCCCGCACCATCTCATGAAGAGTCAGTTGCTCGCATGAGGCTCAGTAGCCCTTGGTTCGTTGCAGCAGTCGCGCTCATTCTGTTGTTCTTTGCGCAATGCGTACACACCGCAAAAACCGATTCAGTCAGTTGGGACGAATCTCAACACCTCTATTCAGGATGGCTTGCTTGGAAACATGCGGACTTCGGTTTCAATCCGGAGGTTCCCCCATTCGTGAAGATGTGGTGCGCAATCCCGCTTCTCCATCGTGATATCGTCCAACCACCGTATACGGGCGATCCTTTCAAAAAGGAGGGCTTCGTTCTTGGCCAGCGCTTTCTGAAAGCGAATGGCATCGATAGGACCTTGATCCCTGCTCGCCTCATGGCCGCGCTCTTGAGCGCGCTACTTGCTTTGACGATCTTCCTGACTGCTCACGAGATGTTCGGCGAGAAGGCCGCAGTGTTTGCCCTTGCGTTGTTTTGTTTCGACCCAAACTTCCTGGCCCATGGGAGCTTCGTGACCACGGATATAGGAGCATCACTGACGATGCTCTTGTCCGTCTATTGTTTCTACCGGGTCCTCAAACGCCCCTCTGCGGGCCGAATGGCGCTGCTCGGGATCGCCGTCGGAATGACATTTACAGCCAAGTTCACTGGGATATTCATCATCCCCATGCTCGTCGTGATTTCTGTACTCGACCTATGGAACCGTCGCGTCGATGGAACAGGCGAGGACAAAGGGGCCACAGCCCGTCAGCTAACCATGTCGATCGTGCTAGGTTCGTTGATTGGACTCTTTTGCATTTGGGCGATCTATCGCTTTCACTACGAAGCGCGACCCCAAAACCTCAGTCTCAGCCCCGTCACCGCTCAATATTTACAAGAGCTGACATCGCCGTTCAGTCGCTCGGTGATGCTTTGGGTATCTCAGCATCGCTTGTTGCCCGAAGCGTACATCTACGGGCTGGCAGACACGAAGATTTCAGCCGCTTCGCTCCCGAGTTATCTCTTTGGACACCTCACTCACCGGGCATCACGCTGGTATTACTCGGCAGCCTTCGTCATCAAGTCCACTCTCCCATTCTTGATTTTGCTGTGCATCACCCTCGGAGCTCTTATCAGCAAGCGTTGGAGGATGCGGCGAGAGATCATAGTCCTCACAGTACCGCCTGTCATTCTGTTCATCATCGCGAGCACGTCAGACATCGGTATCGGCTTCCGGCATTTGTTTCCAATTTTCCCGATGCTTTACATCTTGATTGCCGGCTGCGTCGTGCACCTGCTAGATCAACACCGAAAGCTGGTGTATGCATTCGCCGCATTGCTTCTCTGGCAAGTAGGTACATCTGTGGCCGCGCGGCCTGGTTTGCTTGCCTATGCGAACGAAGCGTGGGGCGGCCCTGCAAAGGCCCATCTCTACCTCGCAGATTCGAACACCGACTGGGGCCAACAGTTGAAGTATGTGAAGAGCTATCTCGACGATCATGCAAAGGAGCCCTGTTACTTTGCTTACTTCGAACAAGGCCCGGTGGACTTCCGCGATTACGGTGTTCTGTGTCGGGTCTTGCCTACAGGCTCCGGCTCATGGACTGGGATGGATTCCATTCACTTCGGTTCCAGCCCGTTCCTTTCAGGACTCGTCTTGGTGAGCGACGGTGTCCTAGCGGGCGCCGACATTCCCGGAAAGATGAATCCTTATGCTCAATTTCGATCCATCCCGCCGACGGCTGTGATCGACCGTGGCGTGTACGTCTACCAAGGTCAATTCAACATGGGACCCGCTGCAGCCCTAGAGCACGTGGACACTTCCGGAGATTTGATGAAGGAGGGGCGCTTCACAGAGGCGCTCGGAGAAGCAGAACTGGCTAAGAACCTCGATCCAGCCAGTGCGACGGCTTGGAAGGCAATCGGTGATGCCCTAGAAGCATCGGGTCGGCCCGCAGAGGCGCGAGAGGCCTATCAGCGTGCGCTTCAAGCCCACGAATTAGATCCGGTGTTCCAAAAGGGATTGATAGCTGAGTTGCAGAAGAAGCTCAGCCAATAGACGGTGTGGATGCAGGGAGAAACCGAAACGGTTTCTTCCTGCCGCGATTTCAGGCCATGCAATATGAGGGGCGGCAGGGTCGCTTGGCCGTATAGTCGACTTATCGGCAACATCAATCGAGCTGCCGCCCTACTTGCATTGTTCTTAGGTGACTTTCATGGCGTTGGGGTCCCAATTGATGACGCTGCCGTGTTCCATGCTGAGGTTGCTGAGCAGGGCGGCTCCGGCGGCCCGGAAGCCGAAGATGGCGTCTTCGACTACGGGTTTGCGGGAACGAACCGAGGCGAAGAAGTTGTAGAAGTGGTCGTAGCTGTCACTGTAGCCTTTGGGCGCGGCGAACTTCTGGACTCCCAGGTAGGGTGGGCCGGAGGGTGGTGGATCGAGGGCGAATTTTTTGCGGTATTGCTCGAGGTAGAGCCGCTGCATTTCGGTGGTGAAGGTGCTGACGGTGTAGCCAGGTTCTTTTTCGAGTGGCGTGCGATTGACGGTGACGGAGTTGCCGGCGATCTCCATGGTGCCTTCGGAGCCGGTGAAGAGGAAGCCTTCGCTCTCTTCGCCGCCGTTGACGAAGTTGACGCGGAGGCTGAGGTTGAAGCCTTCGGGATAGTCGAAGAGTGCAAGGAGAACATCGGGGGCGTCGCGGCCGTCTTTCCAGAAGCGCAGGCCGCCGGTGGCCACGGCGTGAGTTGGGCCAGTCGAGCCGGTGATGAAGTGGGTGCCGCTGAAGAGGTGGACGAAGAGGTCGCCGGCTACTCCGCTGCCGTAGGCCTTCCATTTGCGCCACTGGAAGAAGTGCTCGGCGTTCCATGGAATTTTGGGGGCGGTGCCGAGGAAGCGTGGCCAGTCGCAGGTTTCGGTGCTGGCGTCGAGGGGGATGGAGTAGTTCCAGGCGCCGATGGAGGAGTTGCGGTCCCAGTGGGCGGAGACCATGTTGAGTTTGCCGATGGCTCCGGCGGCGAGGAGCTCTTTGGCCTTGGCGTAGATGATGGAGCTGACGCGCTGGCTGCCGACCTGAAGAATGCGGTTGGTGGAACGGGCGGCGGCGATGATCTCGGGGCCGTCGGCGTAGACGTGGATCATGGGCTTTTCGAGGTAGACGTCTTTGCCGGCGTGCATGGCGTCGACGGCGGCCTGCTTGTGCCAGTGGTCGGGTGTGGCGATGATGACGGCGTCGATGTCTTTGCGGGCGAGGATCTCTTTGTAGTCGCGGGTGGTGAAGAGATCGTTGCCCCAGAGCTCTTTGGTGCGGGCGAGGCGGCCGTCGTAGCAGTCGGCTACGGCTACGAGTTTGACTCCGGGGACGCGGAGCGCGGTGGCGGTGTCGCCCTGGCCCTGGATGCCTGCGCCGATGAGGGCGAATTGGATGTGGTCGTTGGCCGCTGTCTGGGCGGCTGCGAAGGGTTGGAAGTGCGTGGATGCAGCCGCGAGGGCAGTGGTCTGGAGAAACGTGCGGCGATTCAGGAGCGCGATCGCGCGATCTGAAATAGTTTCAATTTTCATGCCCGCCATATTACGTGTGCAGCGTGAGGGGCGGCTATTGGGTGACTGCTTGCGTTAGCGAATGAGCATATAGGCGATGCTGGCGAACCAGGATCAATGCCCCGGTACAGCGCAGGTAAAGCTGGCCGAGTCGTTGGGATCGCCGTTGCCGTTGTATTTCGCAACCTGAGGATACGGGCATATCGGCCGCGTCATCTCCACTTTTTTGGCAGCAGCGCCGTACTTGGTCGCGATGATCACGCCCGGCGCTGTGTCCAGCTCTTCCCATTTTTCGAGCGCGTCGAAGATGCCATACTCCGACCCCTTCGCTGTGGTCAAACCAAGTTGTCCAAAATTCGCGGGCCCTGTCCCCCCCGCGCAATGGCCCATCCCAGGAACCATGTACAGGCGTACGAAATCTGCTGTCTTCGCGTCGCCCATCTTCGCCTGCACCTGCTCATAGTATTGGACGGTGTTCAGAGGTGAGATCGCCGGATCGTTCCAGCCGTGATACAAGATCAGCTTGCCGCCGCGCGTTGCGAAACGACTTAGATCGGGATCGGTTGCGTTCAGTGCCTGCGCGGTCTTCGTATCGGCTGCACGTACGGCCGCAGCCGTGTTGGCGGTCAAAGCGTTCCAACTCGGATCGTCAAACACCATGTAGCGGAAGTAGTTCTGCGTGTACAGGCTCACGTTGGGTCCGTCGCCGATCAGCCAGCTCTTCCATAGGTGCATCTCGTCGCCGGGCATCAGGCCAGGAAATATCATGTGCCCCTCATCATCGGTTCCACCCGCGTAGATCTTCTTGAGAGAGACTATCTGTGGCGCGGTCAGGCAGCTCAACTCGTCACCCTGCTTGCACAACAGCGTCGCGGGATCAAAATGGCAGGTCCGCGGATCGCTAAGGATGCCGTCTTTCAACCCGTCCTGCGCATCGCACTGTGCCAGTACCGCCGCGGTAATTGCAGGGAGCTTGATGCTTGGGATATATCCCTCCGGGTTGCCGATGAACGCTTTCGTCACATCCACCGTGGCCGCGATCAACTTTGTCCAGTTGTTGGCGGGCGCGCCGGCCAGGATCCCGTCGTAGTCGGCAGGGAACCGCTGCGCCTCCATCAGCGCTTCACGGCCACCGTCGGAGCAAGCGTCGAAATACGACTTCGTCGGAGGTTCGCCGTAGAACATGTTGATGATGGTTTTGGCACGCTCGGCGGTGAGGTGAACCGCACGATAGCCGAAATCCGTAATCTTCTCAGGATGCTGATAGGCCCAGCTCGCGTCTTGCGCGTCGGCCTGATGGCCGGCATCAGTGCCAGCCGTCGCGAAGCCGCGCTTGAGGCTGTCTCCGAGTTGGCCGTAGTAGATAGAGCCCGCAAACCCTCCGTTGCCGACTCCGAGAAAGCGATGGTTCCAGCCTTTCTCCGGCATCCAGACCTCAAACCGTATGACGGAATCCCTGCTGTCGGAATAGAGTGGAAGAACATTCCGCGAAACAATCGTCATGTCCATGATTCACCATTTCCGACACATAACCTTAGAGCTGCCAAGCCACGAATCGGGCGGCGTTCGGTCCGCCTCGAAGCCAAAGATAATATTTCGTCGATCTGCAAAACTGCCCTATGATTTATGAGATTTCCATGATGAGCCCCTGTACGGAAAGAGGCCACTGATGAACGCCCAGAGCAATACATTATTTGACCCGGCAGCCTTTCTAGCGAACGCGGGACTAGGGCGAAGGATTGTCCAACTCAAGGCAAAAGGAGTCTTCTTTTCACAGGGGAATCCAGCCGATTGCGTTTTCTATCTTCAGACAGGCCGAGCGAAGCTCACAGTCGTCTCAAGAGCCGGAAAAGAAGCCACAATCGCGCTTCTCTCTGCTGGCGAGTTCGTTGGAGAGGAGTCGATTGCTGGGGCGGCCGGACTGAGGATGGCAACGGCGACGGCGATCACTGGATGTACTGCCCTCAAGATAGAGCGGGTGGAGATGATCCGGGTGATGCACGAGGAGCATGCCTTCTCCGACCTGTTCGTGAAGTTTCTCTTGGCTCGCAGCATGCGAACCCAGGCCGATCTTGTGGATCAGCTTTTTAATTCCAGCGAGAAGCGTCTGGCGCGAATCCTCCTGTTGATGGCCGAGTTTGGCCAGTCGGGAAATCCGGAAACGCTGATTCCTCAAATCACGCAGGAAACTCTGGCAGATATGATCGGTACCACCCGATCTCGTGTCAGTTTCTTCATGAATCGTTTTCGCAAACTAGGATTTATTGAATACAACGGCCGGATCAAGGTCCATAAGTCGCTGCTCAACATGGTCTTGCACGATCAGTCCTTCGAATAAATCAACGTAGCTGCTCCTCTTATGGGCAATCGGAAGAGTGAATGGACACCTCTGAAAGCGCGGCCGTGAACATAGGCTGCCGACGTTCGGCTGAGTCCCAACGCGCCGTAGCTTCACCGCGTCGCACCAATGCCCCCGCATAGGTATCGAACCCTGCCAGTCACCCTGAATCGTACGCAAATTCGCCGGTATCTCGATTCGTCGAGAGGCAGGAGAACCAGACTGTCACTCGGAGAAATTGGGAGCATTCAGAGCCGTCGGCATCGCCAGACCCGACTTCTGCCCGGACGCCTGTGGAAAGATCGGATTCATCGGCTGGACAATTGCGTAATGGACCAAACTGGAGCAATGAACGCAATCTGTTTCGTTGATAAGGAGGATGTCTTTGCCGAGAACCTGCGGGAACGCTCTCAGGCACTCTGGGCAGGTAACTGTAACGTACTCCTCTCCGGAAGGGTCATGTCCGTTCTTCGGGATCCAGATGGGCGCCAACGTGCCGGGATGTTGGAAAAACTGCCATTCCATGTGGGCCATATCATGCATTATCTGCAATAAAGAACTCAGGTTTGTTCCTTTTTCATAGAAGGCATCAGCGACAACCCCGGGTGGTACGCCATCACTTGAAAGCGCTCCGCTCATAGCGATCGTACGGATTGCGGGAAACCGGCGACGAACCACAGAGAGAAACTCAAAGCCGGACATACCTGGCATGTTGAGATCGGAGAGAATGATGTTGGGGATTTCATTCCGGATCTCAGCGAGTGCAGAAAACCCGTCTTCCGCGGACCGCACGTTATACCCAGACTCAGTAAAGATTTGTGATAGCAACATCAAGAGCGATACATCATCGTCTACGACAAGAAGCTTCACTTTCGCATTGGACATCTCGGCCCCTCCCTAGCGCATCATAAGACAGGTTTGGGAAGAGTATTTCATTCCGCTAATTTTCCTTCTGTTCAATTTTGCTCACTCTGGTCGTGCCTCGCTTAGTTGTCTTTGATTCGTGTTGGGGCGTCTCCAGGATAGAAGCACTTATTGCGTTGTGTTCAGGCAATTGATCGTGCAGAACTACATTGAGCAGCGACTTGTGAACCTGAATGCGGCCGTTATATGCGATAAAGCCGAGCTTGCGAAAGCGATTCATGAAGAAGCTGACGCGGGATCTGGTGGTCCCAATCATTTCTGCCAGTGTTTCCTGCGTGATCTTAGGAATCAATGTTTCCGGTTCTCCTGGCTTGCCAAATTCCGCCATCAACAGGAGAATTCTTGCCAAACGCTTTTCGCTGGAGTTGAAAAGCTGATCCACCAGATCAGCCTGGGTTCTCATGTTGCGAGCCAATAGAAACTTCACAAACAAATCAGAAAATGCATGTTCCTCATGCATGACGCGAATCATTTCCCCCCGCTCTATCTTGAGGGCGGTACATGCAGTGATCGCCGTAGCCGTTGCCAGTCGAAGCCCGACCGCTCCGGCAATCGACTCTTCTCCAACAAAGTCGCCTGCGTTGAGCAGGGTGATCGTAGCCTCTTTCCCATTCCTCGAAATGACCGTGAGTTTTGCGCGACCCTTCTGAAGATAAAACACGGAATCTGCTTGGTTTCCCTGTGAAAAGAAATCTCGCTTTGCTTTCAATCGGATGATCCTTCGCCCTAGTCCCGCGCTCGCGAGAAAAGCGGCGGCGTCAAACTTTGCGTTTTCTAACTCAGGCATCAGGATGGCCTCTTCCATGTGCGATCTTCTCTGTAGAACGGTTGAAAGTCAGGCAGAAGGCCGCCTTCAGGAGAACTGTGTCAGTTCCGTTTTGCTAATTAACGAGAAACTGCGTTAGACCACGACCAGGAAGGATGCAGCGGATTGTCTTCCTCTTTCCGCCTTTCCATACTCAAGCAGCCTAAGAGTCTTGCTCCCGGAGGTAATACACTCGATTAGTTCGGTACTTGACGAACTATTCCTGCGGCTTCGTTTCGTCCCGGAGTTGAAAGGAGGGTTTATGGGAGATTATTCTGGGAGCTAAACTCTTCCCATATATGCCGCAAATACGATCAAGCGGCAGGTCACGCGTTCATCCTCGGCGCCAGCGAGAGAATCCCCAACCTCCGCCACCGAGCAAAAACAGCACCACTAGAACAATCAATACGGTTTCCATCTTGTAACCTCACTTCTAAGAGGAAACTGGACCGGCCTTTGTAACGGCTGTTCCACTTCCTCACTACCAACAGCATAAAAGTGGCTCAGACAGATGTCTGGTCAAATTGGATCACTTTTCGGCGCTCTACCCATACAACGCGAAGGAAGGGCTTTATCGAACTCTTGATGCCTTTGCATTGTGAGGTCAAATACGATGAGTTGTGGCAAAGTCGCGGACTACGTTTTAGAAGAGCCGCGACCCAACACCACATTGTTGTCGCTGATGAAGTCGAGGTAGTTGTCGCGGTATTGAACACCGCCCTCGATCTGGTGGAAGAGAGGCACGCTCTGCTCGGTGGTGGAATCGAGACCGTCGCTTTCGAGCATCCGAAAATACAAAAAAATCGGCACTCGCGCATACGATCGCCGCAGGCGAGACGGTCGCTGGAACTCTGAGGACTGCGTGTGAGAGCGTGGTTGTTGCCCTAATCTGATGTAGACCGTCCTGATGCGCGTCTGATTCTGGCCGAGTCACGAGCAAACCGAAATTTAGCCTATAACGGGCCGCGGGGAGAACGCCCCCAAACACAGCCGGACTCCGAGACACGCGAAGCCAAAATGGACGGTCACCCGACTCTTCGGCCCGGGCCAACTTCCGGGTCGCCGCCTTCTATGTAGTCATGTCAAGCGAAGACACGGTAGTCCGCCGCGCTCTGAAGAACGCGCCGGACCATAAGATTCAGGATGTACAACTCGCAAGGTGCGACTTCTCCCGAAGCTGCACCGGGTATGCCGCTACACTGAAATGCTGATTGCAATTCCGACATTGGGATACCTGCGGTTGAACAGGTAATAGCCGTTGTCGGCGTAGGCGATGTAGACGTCATCGGTGTCGTACCAGTTATTCGCCCAGTATTCTGGCCATGGGTCAACCGGACTGAACCAATAGCCACCGTACTGGAAGCGCGGATATCCGCCAACAACCAGGAAGGGAAGACCGTAGATTCGGAATCCATGCTCCGGCCCAAAGTATCCACGGAACCGGTCGTCGGGGATGCGGTAGCCGTGGTAGCCACCACGTTGTTGCCAATTGCGGTGGTCTGACTGCCAGCTTTGTGCGCGATGCTGCTGCCAAGCGCTCTGCTGGACTCGCTGCTGTTCCTGCGTGCGCTGGGATTGTTCATTGCCGCGCTGCTGTTGAGCATGCTGCTGCTGCCTGTTCTGGTTTTGCTGCTGTTGCTGGACATGTTGTTGCTGCTGGTTCTGGTGCTGCTCCTGCTGTTGGGCATGCTGTTGCTGCCTGTTTTGGTCCTGCTGCTGCTGAACATGTTGTTGCTGTTTGTTCTGGTCCTGCTCCTGCTGCTGAGCGCGCTGTGGTTGCTGAGCATGCTGCTGTTCGGGCTTGGATTGCTCGTGCTTGCTCTGTTGCTGTTCGGGATGATCTTGCTTTTCGCCCTGCTGCCCCTGTTGTGCGTAGGCAGGGACGATTCCGAGAAGCAAAGACAGAATGGCTGTACTGGTGATTCCAATTACTTTCATGGGGACTGCCTCTATTACTGCTTGTTACTTACACTTGCTCTAGCGCAAGCTTCCTATCGTTGCATTGACTGGGGTGCCGATGGCTTCGCCGGACACCACAAGTTCCACTCTCCGGTTCTGCTGCCGGCCGGTGGAGTTATCGTTGGAGGCTACCGGCAAAGTGTTGCCGAAACCCTTTGCGTTGACCGAATTTGTCGCCACGCCTTGCTGCACCAGATAATCACGCACTGACCCGGCGCGGTTCTCAGACAGTTTTTGATTCATTTCATCGCGACCGACATTGTCCGTATAGCCTCCGACCTCAATGTTGAGACCAGGATAGGCGAGCAGAATTCCAGCGACTTTCGCCAGTTTCTCTCGTGCACCTGGCTTCAATGAGTACTTCCCGGTGTCAAACAAGACATCGGACATACTGACGATGAGCCCGCGTGCGCTGTCACGAGTTTGAAGAACGGCATTCAACTGCTCAGATAATCGCGTGCGCATCGCTACCTTATCGTTTTCCGCTTTCTGTGCAGCTAAACGAGATTGGTTCGCATCAGCCTGAGCTGCGGTAACCGCTGCTGCTGATGCTGCTTGATTTGCGGCCATGTCGGATTGTGCCTTTGCTGCATCAGACTGAGCTTGCTCTTTCTGCCTAATCGCGTCATCAGCTTGCTCTTGCGACTTTGCCTGTGCATCCGCTGAAGCCTGGCGTTCGTCGGCCAAACGCTGCTCGTCCATTTTCTTGACCGCGATTGCGCGCGCATCTTCGGCGGTCTGTACTGCGTCTCTGGAAGCTGCGATCAGCAGTTTTTTGGGGCAGTGCCTTTCCGTGGCATAACCATCCGCATTGTTCATCAACTGAACGGCGTGCTGATAGCTGTCGCTGGCATACTCCTTGGCGCCCTCGGATTGCGCGATGCGTAGTGCATTCCGTGCCTCGAAGAATTCCAGTGGCAAATTAGCATTCAGAACCACCGGGTCGAACTTGTAGCCGGTGGGAATGTAGCTGCCCCGTTCCATGAGTTCATACTTCGCATTAACCGCCTCGGCAGTTCCCTTGGTGTCAGCGCGAACGACGTTCTCGAGCACTATTACATTGCTGGGCTGCCGAACAGCATAGTAAGGTTCCGCGGTAACAATCAGAGCGAATGCTTGAAGGTCCGTGGTCACGTCCAGCTTGCTGCGCTGGTTGCCGCCTACCAGCACTTCGCCTAGGTTCACCGCTCGGCCCTCGGGTGAAATAGCCCACAGGATGTAAGTCAGATACTCGTTGCCGAAAGTTGTGGGCTTCTGCAGGTTGCCAAACTCTACCTCGATCTCAATGGAGCCACGCTTGCTTTCCACCTTAGCTTGGCCATTCGCTGAAGGCATCAGGTCGGTGCCTGCGAAATCCAGCTTCGTAGCGCCGCTGCGATGCTGATAATTGACCGCTTGGACGGTGCGGCTGATCACGTTCACGTGGTATATAGATGCCGGACTTGTGGATTGGCCGACAATGGTTGATTGAGGATTGGTTTGAGCAAATGCACTCAAACTGTAGGTGATTCCGACTGCTAACAAAAGCGTAGTCTTCAAAGCGTCTCCTTGAAGCTGATGTGTGCCGTGATGCGTTATATCGATCTTGACTGGGTTTCTCGTCAACCTTCACGTTCCAACATGGATCCGGGAAAGAGAATGAAATAACCCAAAAACATTCAGGAGCCACAAAACGACGGCAATGACTACGACGCCATTCAAAATTGACTTGATGGATTCCTGCATGGGAATGAAGCGGTTCACAAGCCATAGCAAGATTCCTACTACGATCAGCGTAATGACAACCTGGATGAGTGGCATATCGTGTTCTCCTTTCGGTTTCCTAAATTTCCTAAAGCTGATCGAGATCCGGTAGAGCTCGATCAGCGGAGCCTGATTCCATTTCGTTTCATCTGCCTACTTCTTGTCCGGTTTAGCTTCGGCAATCGTCGCTGCGTGATTCGTTTCCGCAATCGCCTTCATAAACCCCAAGGTCGATTTCGGCGCGGGGACCTTGCCTGACAGGATGGCCTGGAAGGTCCGATCGCGGCCATAGATCGCACGCGTGGAGTCGTTGTCTTGCTGAACTACGGCGCCATTCAATGTGATTCCTGCGAACGCACCGCGCGAACGTGAGTAGGTCAGGATTTCGGTGTTAAGTCTTCCAGTCGGTGCCTGCGGACGCATGACGGCCCACTGGACCTGCAGCAGCAGATGCATCGCCGCTGATCTCGAACTTACTGGAAAGCAGATGTTGGAAGCCCTGCTCATTCATGACGAGCATGACCAGGTCCACGCCTTCCAGGCCGATCTGCAATCCCCAACTGCCACCGCCGACGGAGACGAACGCAGGAGAGCTCCAGCCCTCGGCTGTGCGGCATGTTGCGATGCCCCGGCCGTGCTCACCGCCTACGACGAAGCCGCCCTTTACCAAATGCGGGACTACTACGATGCACTTTGCACCACTCACTACTTCTTCTGGAATCCCTTTGTCCGGGGCATTCATAATGGAATGGAGTACGTCCGAAGACATTTGCAGGCGCTCAATCGAGTCCTGCTGTCCTGTGGCAGCCCATAGGTTTCCGTTCGCGAGCGTAAAGGCGCCGATCAATAGCATGGATGTCATCTTCATAGGGTTTCCTTGCAAGGCGGGGGAGCTAAGAGGGACGGATGTCAGATGGGCTGACTTAGCTCAGAAACCATGAGGGAGCCGATAACAAGGACTCTTCTCCACCGTCATTGTTACAAAGATGCGTAACAATAACTGAGCTATATAGCTCACTATGGCTGGTGAAATACTGAGCTAATGCGATACATGCGGGACTTACTCAAAGACCGCTCGTCCCTTCAATGGAAAATACTCTCTGATGTTTTTAGCGCAGCAACAAACTTTGCTGCGCGAAAGATAGCCGCATGCTCAAGCGGAAGTTTAAGGGGCACAGCGGTCTGTCTGGCAAGGGTAATCTCAACTAGTGGTGTGTCGCGTTACGCTAACGAAACCGCTGCCGGACGCAGGGAATCGAGCACGCCCAAGAGATATGGAATGGCTGCGGCGTTGATCGGTCGTATCCGCTCCGAAGAAATATAGCTCAGGTGTTTTCTGCGTTCCAGGCCACACCAAGAAAAACGGTCATCGCAGAGAACTCCATCCACACCATCAAACCGATCGCGGCGGCCAACCCACCGTAGACAGGGCCATACTGCATCTTCTGAACGTAAACTCCAAATAGTAGACTAACGCCCCACCATAGAATCGCAGCCGCAGCTGCTCCAGGCAGAACGGACCTCCAAGTCGTTGCGACCGGTCGCGCAACACGATAAATCAAGGCCAGGACGAGCATTGTCAGGATTCCTCCTAAGACCGGAAGCATCACGGTCCAGAGGCCAAGAACCAAAGGAGAGGGGCCGAATTCTCGAGTTATCCATTGGCGCAATGGTTGGCCAAAGACACTCAGCCCGACAGCCAGGAGCCATGTCACAATAGACACGCAGAACAAAAGCAAACCGCGAAGCTGCCGACCGAGAAAAGAATGTTTCTCGCGATCATCATAAATAAGGTGGATGCCTTCCATAATGAGTTTCATTACCTGCGAACCGACGAGCAAGGTCCCGACCCAGCCGAAAAGCACCCAGGCCCAGGGATTCACTTCCAAGCGCAAGAGGGAATCAGAAACGAGCTGCCAACTTCCCGGGGGTAGAATTCTCGAAAGCCGCCCAGCAAGCTCACCACCGCTCCTCCCTCTTAAAAGATTGCTCATTAGGCCCAGCACGACCAGCAGGCTCGAAAAAAAAGCCAGGAACATATTGAAGGCCACAGCCTGCGATACCATGCCGCACTGTGGAATAACTCTTGCCAGTGCTCGGAATAGCTTCTTCGCAAGAGAGCTTAGCGTCATGACGCAAAATTATATCGGGTTCGGTGAACATTCCCGACGCCTTCTCTTTGCGCATGTTAGCTTGTAAGCCTTAGCGAAAAATCCGCAATTGACACTTCCCTCGTCGAGTGCTGCGGGCTATGGGAAAGAAGAATGAGACCGAATGCTCATCAATTTGAGCGACTTAATATTCCGCTCCAGGGCACAGCGTACTCGCACGTTATAACAGCATCTCCAGCGACGGAAACCGCAATCCGTTCTGCTCACTATTGAGCAAAATTGCACAGCTTTCGCATCGTCGCGGTTAGATACTATTTGCAAGCGACCCGATGAATGGGGCGACTGCGATGCTAATAGCCAACCATCGCTTTCATACGACATTGCGTTCGATGAATGCGGCGTTATGAAGCTGTGCGAAACAGATGTTCGAGTGTGTTCATCAACAAAAACCTGGTTACCATTCCGTTCTTGTTTGTTGATCCTGCTCCTGCTGACCTGCATAGGACCATGGCTGCCTGTATGTGCGCAACAGACAAGTACGATCGCCTTAGTTGCGAATGCCCCGCTCAGCACTGAACAAATCGTGAAAAACCTTGTGGGGATGAATCTCGAACGGGCCCAGGCACTGCATGCTTACCACGGGACTCGAACTTACCGGGTGGAGTACCGCGGTTTTTCGCGCACTCGTAGCGCTGAGATGATTGTGGACGTAAACTACCGATCACCTGGAACAAAAGAATTCACTATTCAGTCTGCAACTGGCTCCAAAATGATCATCGACGAGGTATTCCAGAAACTCTTGCAGGCAGAAAAAGAGGCGCTGGCGGCGGAGGCCCAAAGATGCACCGCCCTGAACAGCGATAATTATGATTTCAAATTGGTCGGATACGAAACCACGCCCTTTGGGGCGATGTACGTGCTTATGGTGGAGCCCAGAACAAAGAATAAATTTCTTTACCGTGGCCGAATCTGGGTGGATGCAGAAGACTTTGCGGTAGCCCGCTTAGAGGCACAACCCGGGAAAAGTCCCTCCTTCTGGACCAAGAATAGTGAAGTCGTACAGGTGTATATGAAAATAAGTGATTTCTGGCTTCCAGCGCGCAATCACAGCATCGCTGCGATCCGGCCTGGTGGGCGTGCCGAATTGACAATTCAGTACAACAACTACCAGATCACGAGTGCGGATCGGGTCGGCAACTTGTCGATGCTGGATTCACCTCGGCCGGCAGACACTAGTCGCGCACTACGCCTCGGTGATCACCGGTAGTGCGGTTGTGCTTCTGTTTTATCCCTAATTAGAGGAAGGTGGGCTTAGAGTTTTAAACCGCGTGTTTGGATCTGTGTTCGCGACCTGCGCATCAATGCACCGGCAAATCCGATCAGACCGGTCCCCAAGAGCAACAGCGTGCCCGGTTCCGAAATGGCCGTGACTGAAACGGCTGACGTGACTGATCCGTAGAAGTCAAGTCCCGTTTCAGCGATTTCCTGCTGCACATCGAATTGCAGTGTGTTCAGGCCAGTTAGAAAGTCCCCCGTTGGAAGGGTAATCAAAGTTGGGGTGCTGCAGTTAGGAGGACCACTGGCACAATGAGCGTCGGTGCCGAGATTACCTTCTGGCTCCAGCATGTGACCGTTAAAGATCACATCGGCTGTATCATCTGCCAATATGGAGATGGAGCCGCTGTAATTGCTGGATAGTGTAGTAAAGGTGGTGGTGTACGAGTAGACAGCGTTGGGCTCGACAACGCTTCCTCCTGGGCCTGATCCTGCATTATTCGAGATCCAGACGGAGTTAACTCCTGCAGGCGCCCACACACCATCTGGGTTGAGAGCAAATGTTGTGGTAGACGATCCCACAAAAGCAACAGCGGTGTTTCCATTACCCAGGTTTGGACCACCGGGCTGGTAACTACCTAGTTGAATCGTATCTGCTGACGCAAAAGCGGTCACTAAAGCAAGCACCGCGCCAAAGGCCGAAGCCTTCCAATAGAGTTTCATTAATCCTCCTGAGTACTGTGTAGAGAGTTGGACACCATTCTTCGGGGCGCTTGCAACAGTATCTGGCCGCTTCGAAGCGAAAGCTGTGCAATTTTGCTCCTTCTCCGCAGAATTCATTTTTGGAAAACAACAATGGCTCCTATCACCCTTCATCGGGTGGTAAGGGCCATTTTTTATGTTTAAGGTTAGAAAAAAAATGCCCTCTTCCCATTGAGGGCGAGAGGGCGAATTCTCTAGATAGAGTTAGAGCCTGCTTTGACTTAATCAGATCCTATCCGTATGCGTAGCAGTGGTCTGTATCGAATTGCTCACTAATGTGTATTCATAAGACCTTGTTATTTTGTTATGTAAGTTGACGAGTTGGCACAACATTTACGCATAAATTCGCACCCAAACCATTGAGGTTTACTTATGCGTGCAATTAGATTTCTTGCTTTAGCTGCCATTGCTGGTCTCACACTTGCAGCAACTACTCCCAAAACACAAGCTCAAATCAGCATCAACATCGGAGCCGCTCCCAATTGCCCTTATGGCTACTATGAGGCCGCTCCCTACAATTGTGCCCCCTACGGCTACTACGGACCAGAATGGTTCACAGGCGGCGTTTTCATTGGTGCAGGCCAGTGGTTTCATGGCCCTGCCAACTTTCAAGGCCATGTAGACAACAATTTCCATCCCGATCACGGCTATAAGGGTCCAATGCCCGAACGCGGCGAAGCTCCCAAACCTGAGAACCGTGTCGATAAGGTTGCAAACTTCAAAGGGAACGAAGTGCGAGATGGACGTGGCCACGTAAGTGGCGAGAAGCGTTAGATAGATTCATTTTATGAGAACAGCAAAGAGTCCCACATCATTCCCTCTGCACTCGCATTGGGTTGGTGGTTGGCTCTTTGTTGTTCACTCAAATACCGAAAGTCGTAGTTGTGCCTGCATGGAATCAACCCAAAATGGGCGGCTAACGCGAGCAATCCAACCAACGAGAGGCCAAAGGTCGTTACTATGAGTACAGCAGACCTAAGGTATGGCTCTGGTATTTTGAAGACGAACTCGAGTGGCCTCGTCAATGTCGTTCCTAAAGAGCGCGTCCCGACACCCAGGGTTCACAACTGACGAGATCAAAGGGTGCCTGACACGAGGTCGCTTATCAGAACTCGTATTGCCGGCATCAAAGAACAACATACGGATGCAGCAGGTGTGAAGAACTCAACCGGCACGATCCAGACGGATGGGCACTGATTATGAAGGTTGTGATTGACTATGTTGTTGGATATGTGGGCGGAACCTGCACTGGCAGTTATCTGCTTGACGGCTGCCGAGCACCGGAAGTGGGCGATGTCCTACAGCTGTTCGTTAGGAAAGGCAAATCGCCGGTAACTGTCGATCTCGTAGCAGCCCCAGTCAAACGCGATCGGGAGGTGCACATTCGGGTTCTCTGCTCGCTCACGGCGTAGCGGGGATTGGAACGTTTGCGCGATCCGACAAACAGCAGATCGACGAAGCCTCCATCTTGGCAAGTGGGGATGCTGGCACATTCGTCGATATCTTTCCACCGATCTCCCACGGATCCGAGCTATTGTTCGAGGGCAGATAGCGTTACCGCGCTCGCGGGATGAAGGGTAGAACGCTAGTGCGGAGTCTGAGATTCCACAATCGCGAGTTTCAGTGTGCGAACTCTTCGATCTCAAGAAGAACCTTGCCGATGCTATTACGGCATGTCTTCTGCATGGCCCTCAAATGACATACTTCCTCTTTGAGCAGGCTGTCATCAATTCTTCGTCGTTGTGCGACAAGGCCGGCCACCTCTAACTCCATTAGTTTGATATCTGATTCCAGTCGCTGGATGAACCCGTTCACAAATTCCACTGTGTCTTGCATGGCAGCTACCCCCTTACTGTTTCCAAATATGAATAGGAATTTGACGATTTATTTGCAAGCAAAACCTCGATCGGCGCAGGCACGCTCGTTTTTTCCGCTGCGTTTAAACGCGCTTTGCATAAGCCCGTCGGACTCTTCGCCTGCGCAACAGACCATCGTTGGACGTCACACTCCCACTCCTTGAGCCAAGATGAAGGTCTCGGAGCCGGAAGCGATCCTTTCAAACGCACTGTTGATCGTTTCCTGAGTGTTCGTCGAAGAAATGTGGAGCCGTCTAGTAGCTTTTGCTACGGTCTGACAAAGTATGTATTTATTTGCGATGATCTCTTTCCCGCGGAAAATGGTTTCAGAACGCATGCATTTATTCTCTTTCGGCTCCCACAGAAGTATTTTCTCTGGAAGCAGGGTGAATTGCAGCATCTAGTTTTATTCGATCAATCGAACGTAATAGTCAGCAGGGACGGTTATGTGCCTATCCTTTGTGTAGTTCGGACCCTGGGACGGATAGCTTGAGTCTATAGAACGCTGGCGAAGGCTAGGGCTATTCCCTATAAGAGAGAAGGATCCGGTGATTGTAATTTTGCATATTGGCCGTTACGCGGCACATTTGTCCAATCAAGCGTATGGTTAGGACAGTACCAGAGTTTTAGCTTCTCGCCTTCAGCATCTATTGCTTCGCTCCAGACGAGCACCTTTCCAAGTAAGCAACAGGATGACTGGAGAAGCCCATGAGCCTTCCAGACCAATCGGACATAAAGAATCATCTCTTGCGCCGCCAAAGAAAGAATCTGATACCCTTCGATGCTGCAAGTGGCTCGAAGCACCTAAGTTACCAACGACTTGAACAGGACAAAGCTTCTGAACGCGCCCTCTCAGGTGAAGGTGACGACCTCACGCCACTCGCAGTTCTAATTGAAATTAGAAGGTTGAAGGCGTGAAACCGCATTCGATGTTTCTACGCGAAGGAAGTGTTCTTCCGAGGGGATTCGATCTTAGTCAAGAGAAGTACATTGAGAACTGGATGTCTATTCGGGACATCACAGCTTTCGCTGTTGATATAAAGGTCCGCGCGGCTGGCTGGCATTTCTTTTGGTTACAAGACGTGCTCAATAGCTCAGGGGCTGGCCGGAGCGAGGCCTCGGCTCGCAGCCATGCGATTGCTCGATCTCTGAAAAAAATCAGAGAGCCATTCAACGCTGCAGAACTCCAATTGATAACGGTCAAACGCTATCTTGGCTTCTGGGTGGTGAAACGTGATGCTCATCACCCGACACATCCAGATCGGCGCGACACTTTAGCAACCCGGCCTCTTCAATGTTCCGCTCCAAGCTGGATGCGGCAATCGTGACCTCGACAGTGGGCTTATGCGAGCGTGGCGACGCTAGTCGTTTTGCCATACAGTTCTGATGTTGAAGGCTCTGAGAAAGCAGGGAATATGTCTACCGCACAGAATCTCCAAGACGAAACGTTGGCAGGACTTGCGCTTATTGGAGCGCCGACCTCGGAGGCGTACAACTTCGAACTGCAGCCATTGCCCACGCGAGTTGCATTCATTGGCAACTATCTTCCCAGGCAGTGCGGCATTGCCACTTTCACAACAGATCTGTGTGCAGCGATAGGGACCGAATATGGTGCTCATCGTCTTTTCGCGATTCCAGTCAATGATCCAGATTCAAGTTACGACTATCCAGATCAAGTAAGACTCGAGCTAACACAAGAGGATAAAACTTCTTATGAACGCGCAGCTGATTTTTTGAACTTCAACTGCAACGATCTAGTCTGCTTGCAGCATGAGTACGGTATTTTCGGTGGAGCGGCCGGACGCTACATTCTCACCTTGCTTCGAAAACTACAGATGCCGATAGTGACTACGCTCCATACTGTTTTGCGTCAGCCCGAGTTGGACCAGCGTGCTGTCCTTGAAGAAATTGCTCAACTGTCGGATCGTCTTGTTGTCATGAGCGAACACGCCCGAGATTTGTTGCGAGACATCTATAGCATTCCTAGCGAAAAGATAGACATTATTCCGCACGGTGTGCCAGATCTTCCATTCACCGATCCCAATTATTTTAAGGACCATTTCAACGCTGAGGGTAAATCTGTGCTGCTCACTTTTGGATTGCTGTCACCCAATAAAGGCATTGAGAACGTTATTCGGGCATTGCCCGCGATCCTTCAAAGGCATGCAAACGTGGTCTACATGATCACCGGAGCAACGCATCCTCAGATTAAGCGGAGTGAGGGTGAACGGTATCGCGGAAGCTTGCAGACGCTGGCAGAAGAACTGGGTGTTTCCGATCAAGTCATCTTCAACGACCGCTTTGTCAGTGCCGAAGAGTTAGTTGAACATCTTGGCGCAGCAGATATTTACATCACTCCTTATCGACAGGAGGCCCAGGTTGTCTCCGGTACATTAGCGATCGCCCTTGGAGCAGGAAAGGCAGTCATCTCTACGCCATACTGGCATGCGAAAGAACTGCTTGCCAATGGACGAGGCGTGATCGTCCCGTTCGATGATCCTCCCGCCATCGCTGAAGCGACAGTTAGGCTGTTGGAAAATAGCGGTGAGCGGCATGCAATGCGCAAGCGTGCCTACCTTTATTCGCGCGGCACAACCTGGACGCGTACCGCACAGGCGTACATGACAAGTTTTCAGCGTGCGCGGGCTGAGAGAATGTCCCGACCAAGAGCGACGTCGAAGGATCTAGCCGCAGCCAAAATTACACGCGAGTTGCCGTCGATCAACTCGAGTCACTTGACCAGCCTGACAGACGATACGGGCATCGTGCAGCATGCTATATTCTCAATTCCCAATAATATTGAGGGCTATACGACCGACGACAATGCCCGCGCGCTGATTGTTTCCGTGTTGATGGATGTTTCGGCTCAGTCGAGCCAATCCAATTTCGCTAGATTGTCTCATCGCTATCTGGCGTTTTTACTGCTGGCATTTTGTGAAAAGACCGGACGCTTCAGAAACTTCCTGAGTTATGGACGTCAGTGGCAGGAAGATGTTGGATCGGAAGATAGTCATGGCCGGGCTCTTTGGGCGCTTGGAACCGTTCTTGGCGAGTCTGAGGATTCCGGCCTAAGAGGCGCGGCAGGCAGGCTATTTGAATCAGCGGTGCCTGCAGCCCTGACGTTCACGAGTCCTCGTGCATGGGCGTTTTCGGTGTTGGGCTTGCAAGCTTATTTGGACAGGTTTCCGGGTGATAGAGCGATCCAGGCTGCTCGCAACAAGTTGGCCAATCGACTTTTGGATATATACGAACGCAGCAACATCCCGACATGGAGATGGTTTGAGAAGAGCTTGTCTTACTCCAACGCGCGGTTGTGCCAGGCGCTTATCGTTGCAGGGGACCGAAGCCAAAACATCCGAATGGTCGAAGCTGGGTGTGAATCTCTAAGGTGGCTTCTCGCCGAGCAGCATCGAGATAACAACAGTATCTTTGTACCGATTGGCTCGAGGGGATTCTTGATGCAAGGAGCAGAGAAGGCACGTTTCGATCAGCAACCTATAGAAGCGTGCGGAACAATTTCGGCGTGTCTTCAAGCCTTCAAACTAACCGACGATAGCAGCTGGCTTCGAGAGGCATGGTCCGCCTTTCGCTGGTTTCTTGGAGAAAACGATCTTCAAGTCTCGCTCTACGACCCAACGACCGGTGGCTGTCGCGATGGCCTTCACCCAGACCGCGTGAATGAGAACCAGGGAGCCGAATCGACTCTCTCATTTTTGATGGCCCTTCTTGAAATGCAAAGTATTGAGCTCGCGACACTAGTCGAACCGAATCAGGAAATGAGTGTTTCCATTTGAATCCAGCTATTATCCTTCCCACGTCATTCGAATCCTCTGCCCCTAAAGAACGTGACCTCACAGAGTTCCCTGAGATTCCGTTGTTCACCCGTCATTTCAATAATCCGATTCTTACCCGACAAGACTGGCCCTATCCGATCAACAGCGTCTTCAACGCAGGTGCGACGTTGTTACCCGATGGAGATACCTTATTGCTCTGTCGTGTGGAAGATCGGCGAGGCCTCTCGCATCTTTGTGCCGCTCGGTCAGCTAACGGGATCGATGGTTGGCGTATCGATTCCAGACCGACCCTCATGTCAAATCCAATCGAGTATCCCGAAGAGATATGGGGTATAGAAGACCCCCGCATAACCTACGTTCCTGAGCTCGAGCAATACGCGATCGCTTATACTTCTTTCGCCAGAGGCGGTCCTGGCGTTTCCCTCGCGCTGACGAAAGATTTCAGAAGCTTTGAGCGATATGGTGTGATCATGCCACCGGAGGATAAGGATGCAGCGCTGTTGCCGCGTCGCATCGGAGGCTTCTGGGCTCTGATCCACCGGCCCGTGACAACACTTGGTGCCCACATGTGGATCTCTTACTCGCCAGATCTGCGGCATTGGGGAAGCCACAAAGTAATTCTAGAAGCGCGACGAGGAGGCTGGTGGGATGCGAACAAGATTGGTCTCTGTTCGCCGCCGATTGAGACCTCCAAGGGATGGCTAGTGCTTTATCACGGCGTTAGGCAGACAGCATCCGGAAGCATCTATCGTCTGGGCCTAGCTCTCTTCGATCTTGATAAACCGGAAATCTGTTTGCAGCGGGGAGATTCCTGGATGTTCGGCCCCGAGGCGCCCTACGAACGCAGCGGAGATGTCAATGACGTTGTTTTTCCGTGTGGCCAAACGCTTGCCGCGGACGGAGATACGATTCATCTCTATTACGGGGCAGCGGACTCGTGCGTTGCAATGGCGACTGGCAGTACTCGAGCTCTTCTATCTTGGCTGGATGCGAATTCTGAAGCGACACATGCAAGGAACTCATAGCCAACGAAATCGAACATTTCAGGAGGTCAATTAGATGAACTCGATAGTTTTCAGATTGCCAGATCGATTCCCACAATTCTTGTGGCTTCGCAAAACCTGCTCTCTCTGTACATCAATAGAATTCGAAGTCGCTGAGGCCCAGCCACTCGATGGTCTTTTGGGCTTCTTTGCATTGAAACCAGTCCGGTGCCTTAATTGTTGGCGTCGCTATTACTGGTTTGTAAGAAAGGGCGAATCCTCTATATGAGCATTCCAACTCAGCGCAATTTGCCTCAGGTTTCAGCGAATCTCAGGGGAGCGCTTATTGAAAAACTCTGAATATTCTTTTGGCTCTACATCGAACGATCTGCTATTTAAGCTCGATCCAAAGCTGCCGGATTCTTGTCTTAATTATCGCGAGCATTGCGGATGCGCAAAGGTTTTTGGATGCGCCATCGCAAGGGAGAGAAAGTTCGGAAGGTGAGGTTGGAGTATACCGTTACCGCGAGGTGAAGATGGGCGGGACAGACCTGTTCGCACTGGAGGTTCTTCTGCCGGGCACCGGATACGATGTGCATGTGAGCAAATTGAGGCTTAAAGGGTCCGGATGGAGTGCACAGCCATGAGATTGAGAAGAGATGCACATGAATTGTTATGCGAGATTGTGGAAAGGGAAGTGAACCGGATTCAGCTCCCTTTCTATCGGCCTACTTCGATTTCAATGCCACGCTGTCCGGACGTTGTTGCAGCAGAAAGGAGGTAATTCGAGGCTTAGCCAGCGAGGAGTGCCGCGGTGGCTGCACGCAGCCAGACGGCAACCGCCTTCGCCCCCGGATCGGGATAGCCTAGTACTCGATCCCCAAGATAACTAGATCGACCCAGACGGGGTTTCATTTGAGACGTCGCTTCGACGCCTTGCTCCGCCGCCTCGACTGCAATCAGGACCACATCCTGCACCTTCCCACCTACACCGGTCTTCAATGCCCGCACGAATGGATCGAGCGCATCCAGCATGGTGCGGTCGCCAGGCTTCGCGCCGCCCAATTCGCTAATTGCCTGACACCCTTGATCGAGCGCTTCAGCCCATTGCGCCAGTGCCGTCCCACCCGACTCCACAAGAACGCTGCCGCAACGCACGAAAAGTACCCCATAGAGGGGGCCTGATGATCCACCCAATTCGTGACGGAGGGTATGACCTAGCGCTTTGAGGGTGGCGGGGACATCGTCCAAGGGATATGACCCCAGCGCGGCCAGCGCAGCTTTGGCCGCACGCTCCATGCTTGTGCCAAGATCTCCGTCGCCTGTAACCCGGTCCATCTCGGTGAGTTCATCTTCGTTGTCGATCAGCGCTTTGCACGCGGCCTCAATGGCTTGCTTTGTTTTTTTGCATGCCTCCGATTGTGCGCCGATGCTTGTAGGCGAACTTACCTTAATGCTGGCCTCCGCTGGGATATGCGCTGCCGGTTTGCCCGGACGTTGCTTGAGCGTATTAGGCCATGCGGGAGCTGTGTTAGCTGCATCGAGCCAGCGCAACCTCTCATCGTTCAATCCGAGAACGGAGATCGAGATCCCCGCCATATCAAGTGCTGAGAGAAATGTTCCGGCATAAATCCGCTCTACCGTAAATCCCCGATTCTCAAGGAAAGGCGTTGCATGGCGAGCCACTATTGCGAGTTCCATCTCCGTGGCTGCCCCCAGGTTGTTCACCATCACTGCCAATCGTTTTTCGTCGCCGAACTTTCCGCGCTCCAGAATCTCGGTCAATAATGTCTCTGTCAGCTCATCCGCAGGCTGCAGGTCGGTGCGCTTTGCACCGCGTTCTCCATGAATACCGAGTCCAAGCTCCATCTCGTGCGCGCCGAGCTCAAAGCTGGGTTTTCCAACTGTGGGCGAAGTTCCAGCTGAGAACGAAACACCCATCGTCGCGAGGGACTCAACCGCCAGTCTGCCTATTACGACTATCTCGGCCAGGGTCTTGCCCTCGGCCGCAGCAGCCCCAACTAATTTGTGAATAAAAACCGTACCGGCGAGGCCGCGCGCACCTGTTATCTGTCCCGTTCGCTTGAGGGCAACATCATCATCTACGATCACCATTTCCACCGAAATGCCTTCGGCACGTGCCATCTCGGCCGCCAGGCCGAAGTTCAGCCGATCACCGGTGTAGTTTTTGACCACCAGCAGCGCGCCGGCTTTTCCCGACACCGCCTTGATCGCGGCGAAGACCGAGTCACTGCTTGGAGAGGTGAAGACGTCTCCTATCACGGCGGCGCTGAGCATGCCCGTTCCGATGTATCCTGCATGCGCTGGTTCATGGCCGCTGCCTCCACCGGAGATCACCGCAACCTGCCGGTCACGGGTTTGCTCGGCATCTGCGCGAACCATCACTTTGTGTCCGGGCAAACGGACAGAACCTGGATGAAGCACGAGTAACCCTTGCAACATTTCCTCGACGACGTGTTCTGGACGATTAATGAACTTTTTCATCACGAACCAATGTAATCAACAAGGCTCCCTGCATGTGGGAATCGTGGGAATTTATGCGAAGGATGAGCCGCTCCTGCCAAATCGGGCCGCGACGGTTGTGGAAAGTCACCAATGGAGATTTACGGTTCGACGCATCCGCGAATACCATGTCGGCTTGCGGTTTAATTAGGGAAGTTTGCGATTCATTTGATCAGCAATTTGGCATGATCAGCGTAGAACTGGAGCAAATTCCGATGAAGCATCAAATTGCGGAAACGTTTTCGGCAGCTGAATCAACCGGCAAGCAATACCAACTTGAATCCAATCGACGCGAGTTTCTTGTGGGATTGACTGGAGTCGCTGCAGCAGCAGCATTCACCGGCCAGAAGGGGGTTTCGCAGCCTACTGATCATGCCCTCAACCTGGCCCGGGTGGCTGTCCCTTCGAGCCTTGTCGTCGTAAGTGAGAGCAAGATTTCTGCCGTGAACGATGGCTTCATACCTGAGAGTTCATTCGATCGCTCTCACGGTCTCTATGCACTGCATGGGGAATGGCAAACTGGGAACGGTAAATCCTGGGTGCAGTATGACTGGAGCGAGCAGGTCAACATCAACAAGATTGATGTGTATTGGGCCGTGGACCGTCTGAAACCAGGGGCTTTGCCTGGCACCAGCAGCTTACACGGAATGCACGTGCCCGAAAGCTACCGCATTCTCTACTGGAACGGTAATGATTTCATTGTGGTGAAGGAGCCTGAGGGTCTCGGTGTGGCTGCAGACGCGTTCAACCCCACGACCTTCACCCCAGTCAAGACCAGTAAATTGCGCCTCGAGGTAACACTCCAGAAGGATCAGCCGGCGGGCGTCCTCGAGTGGCGGGTCTACAACTTCGGCCCTGTTCCATCCTTTCCGCCTGTGATTGAGGCCGGTGTCGATCGGTCGGTCGTGCTGGGCGCCCGGACTTACCTGGCGGGAAAGGTAATCTGGCTGGAGAATTCAGGCGGGAATGCTGCTCGATGGAGCAAAACGTCCGGACCGGGGACAGTTATTTTTGATCAGGCAACGTCTCAGGTGACTATGGCTAGATTCTCGGCGCCGGGGGATTATGTTCTGACGTTAGCCGCCTCAGGCTCGAATGACCGGTCGCACTCTGTCTCTGTGCATGTTAAACCTGAGCCGCCGAGAGATCGGCTGGATGTTGTCTACACCCGGAACTACTCCATTGACAGCCAGTTTTGGAACCAACGAGCCAAGACGCTCATTGTGAATTGGATTCCTCATTGCGTCCGGATGTGTGAGCGAATGGATATCCCCGCCATGCGCGGTGACGGTGGAATCGACAACTTCATTGAGGCCGGTAAGGCCAACCGTGGGGAATCGCACAGCAAGCACAAGGGATACGTCTTCTCGAATGCCTGGGTACACCAGACGGTTGAATCTATGTGTATCGCCTTGATGGTCGATGCACAAGGCGATCCGGAGATTCTGCAGGCGCAACAGTTGATGCGAACAACCCTTGAACGCTGGATTCCGATTATTCTGGCGGCTCAGATGCCGGACGGATATCTGCAGACGGCCTACACCCTCGCAGACCGTGAGAGTTGGCCGGAAAGATGGTCGCCGGATCATCGCGGCAATCACGAAGGTTACGTTTCAGGATATTTTATCGAGTCGGCGATCAATCATTACACTCTTACTGATGGCAAGGATCTGCGGCTCTATAGGGCAGCGAAGAAGTTGGCTGATTGTTGGGTCGCTAATATTGGTCCGGGCAAGAAAGAATGGTTCGACGGCCACCAGGAGATGGAGCAGGCGCTAGTGCGCTTTGGTCGCTTCGTAAACGACCAAGAAGGGAACCATCGCGGAGACGCATATATTACGCTTGCGAAGTTCCTTCTCGATTCCCGCCGCGGTGGTTCTGAGTACGACCAGAGCCACTTGCCACCAGGTCAGCAATACGAAGCCGTAGGCCACGCAGTGCGCGCCACCTACTTCTATTCGGGCATGGCAGACATCGCCGCTGAGACGCACGACCCGGATTACCAGAGCGCTGTGATTTCGCTTTGGGACAACATGGTCAACAAGAAGTATTACCTGACGGGCGGGATTGGCAGTGGCGAAACTTCGGAAGGGTTCGGACCGAACTATTCGCTCCGCAACGAAGCATATTGTGAAACATGTTCGAGCTGTGGCCTCGTTTTCTTACAGTACAAGCTCAACCTCGCATATCGCGATGCCAAGTACGCAGACCTCTACGAGCAGACGATGTATAACGCTTTGCTCGGTGGTGTCGCTCTCGATGGCAAGAGTTATTGCTATACAAATCCACTGATCAATACGGAACGTGCCCTCTGGCATGTGTGCCCGTGCTGTGTCGGCAACCTCTCCCGCACGCTGTTGATGATCCCCACCTGGACTTACGTCAAGGACAAGTCCGGCCTATACGTGAACATGTTCGTTGGAAGCCGGATCCATGTCGGTCAGGTGAACGGCACTGGCGTGGAGGTGGTACAGAAGACGGAGTATCCATGGAAGGGCACGATCTCGATCACACTGAATCCTGAGCAGGCCAACACGTTTTCGGTGTATGTGCGGATTCCTGATCGTACGACAAGCAAGCTATACAAGGAAACACCCATAGTTCGGGGAGTCAAGCGGTTCGCTGTGAACGGCCAGCAGGTTACGCCCACCATTCAGAACGGGTACGCGGTGGTGACACGCGAATGGAGGGCTGGCGACCAAATCGAGCTTGAATTACCTATCGAACCCCAGCGCGTGGTTGCGGACCCACGTATCAAGGCCAATGGAGGCCTTGTAGCATTAAAGTATGGTCCTTTGGTTTACAACCTGGAGGCAGTCGACAATCACAACATCGATCGAAAACTTGGCGCTGCTCCGCTTCGTACGCAGTGGCGCCCCGACCTCCTCGGCGGTGTCGTTACTATCAGTGGCCTGTGGGCAGACGGCACGGAGTTCCTGGCGATTCCAAATTACGCGCGGATGAATCGTGCCGGTCCGCCGCACGCCTACCCCAGGGAAGAGGACGTCGATTCCGGGGCGAGCACGACGGGGATTGCGTCAACGAGTAAGGATCCCAAGAAGCCGTCCTTCGAATCGAAGGTATGGGTTTAAGGTTAGTCCCAGATGCCTAAACTTCGAACGGACAGTCTTGAAAGACAAGTGCCGACGCCGGATATGATCTCACCCTGATAGGGCAAGCTAAGGCTCATCGACCGGTATTCACGATAGGACGATTAATCTTCCACCAAACTCCGCATATAACCTGAGAGATCTTATCGTTCTGCTGTGGAGCCATTCATCGAAGGGCACATCTGATAGTGCTTTTTCACGTTGAGATTGTATAACTTGTTCGCACCACTGTTACAGGCTGGCCGCCGTTGCGAGGTCGCTCTAGTGAATCTAGAAGTTACTCGAAGAAGATTTATGCAGCTTGCCGCTGCCGCGGCGTCCTCCATCAGCAAGAGTGTACAAGCGGCAAGGCATCTCAATGGTTATGTTGAGATCAAGATCGACCCAGCTGAAGACCTCACAAGGACATCCAGCGTAACTTGGGCTATCGATCAGTTACGAGCCTCACTCAAAGACAAAGAAATAGCTATGCAGGGCAGCGGTAAGGCTGCTGCGACGATCGTGATCGCTCCTTTGAAAAGCGCGTTGACAACAGGTTTTGCTCTACCAGAAGAACGCAAGCCGGAGATGATCGCGCTCATTCCGCATCATGATAGCGAAAATCTGATCCTCGTGAGTGGAATCGACGCACGTGGTATTATCTACGGTCTTCTGGAACTCACGGATCGCGTTCGTGCAACCGATGATGTGTTCGATGCTTTGACGCTCCACGAGCGCGTTGTCGAAACCACACCCAACCGTGTCCGTAGCGTCGCCCGGGCATTTTGCTCAGAGATTGAAGACAAGTCCTGGTTCTATGATCGTGATTTTTGGATGCACTACCTTGATTCACTTGTCTTTGCACGCTTCAACCGCTTCAACTTTACATTGGGAATCGGTTATGACTTCCCGACGGGGGTCACTGGCGATTATCTGCACTTTCCCTACCCTTATCTTGTAAAGCTCATAGCCTATCCTGATGTTCGCGTCGATCCGCCACTTCCCTCGGGCGAGCGCGAGAAGAATCTCGAACTCTTGCGGTTCATCGCCGTCGAAACTGAACGCCGCGGCCTCGATTTTCAGTTGGCGATATGGACTCATGCTTATGAATGGACGGCAAGCCCGAACTCCGACCATCACATTCTGGGTCTCACGCCTGCGACGCATCCTTCCTATTGCCGTGATGCCCTCGCTGAGTTGCTAAAGCTCTGTCCTCAAATCAAAGGCGTAACTCTGCGCGTTCACGGTGAAAGCGGCATCCCTGAAGGAAGTTACGGCTTCTGGGAGACTCTCTTCGAAGCGTTTCGTAGCGCGGGACGTCCTATCGAGATCGACATGCATGCCAAAGGACTCGATCAAAGGATGATCGACCTCGGACATAAGACCGGCATGCGTTTGACCGCGGGTGCGAAGTTCTGGGCGGAGCATCTTGGTATTGGTTATCACCAGGCAGACATTCGCGCCACCGAATATCCACGTGAGAATGTGACAGGTACGTTTGCCGTCTCAAACGGGACAAGAAACTTTACGCGCTACGGATATGGGGATTTCTATCAACAAGGGAACGGTATTGAGCTTCTTTACCGCGTCTGGCCTGGCACACAACGCCATTTGTTGTGGGGAGATGCCGCCCTCGCCTCAGGCTACGGCCATGCGGCGAACTTCTGCGGCGCTGCTGGTATGGAGCTTCTCGAGCCGCTCACCTTCAAGGGCCGTGAAGGTTCAGGCCATTCCGATGGCCGGAATGCATATGCGAACCAACAACTCTCTTCCTCGAATCTCGACACAGGTAAGTTCGATGTGACTTACTTCCTCTGGGGTCGCCATCTCTACAATCCGGAGACCGCACCTGAAGCCTACCGGCGTTATTTGAAGAGAACTTATGGAGACGCAGACGAACATCTTGAGATAGCCCTTGCCAACTCCAGCCGCATCCTGCCGCTCATCACAACCGCCTGGTTGCCTTCGGCGTCGAACCACTCTTTGTGGGTTGAATTGTATACGCCCACATCGATTCTGCCGGTCAAAGGAAGACCTCTCTACAGTGATTCGCCCGCGCCACACAACGTAAGCGCCGTCAGCCCTCTGGACCCGCAGCTATTTGTCTCCATAGACAGCTACGCGCAGACACTCGTTCGTAACGCGATTATTCCTCACTATCACCCTCTCGAGGTCGCGCATTGGATTGATGAGATGGTTACGCAATCCTCGAGTGCCCTTGCCAAGGCGAAGAAGTCTGCCGCGGGGCGTATGTCTTCGACGGCATTTCGTCGCGCCGAAGAAGACATCCTCATCCTCAACGGACTCGGACGCTACTTCGCTTCGTTGTTTCGAGCCGCGCTCTGCTATTCGTTGTTTCAGAGCACTGGCGACAAGCAGATTGCGGCGGAAGGCCTCAAGTTCTTTCGCAGCGCACTCGAGTCTTGGAGAGCAATGTCGGTGGAGGCGAAGTCGGCCTATATTAGCGATGTCAGCTATGGTTCTACATCAAATCGTCGGGGCCACTGGATGGACCGTATTCCAGAGATAGAGAAGGATGTCGCTGCGCTCGAACAGTATTTCGCTAGCGCGAATGTTGCGAATACAGGCGTCAACGCTATTGCACTCATTTCTTTTCCAAGCAGCCGGGCAAACTATAAAGCGAGCCACACCCCCGCCCTGGCATTCCATCCAGGCAGCGACCTTACGCTCAGGTTGCAGGTTGCCGAACCGATCATTGAAGCGGTTCTCTGGTATCGTCATGTGACCCATGCGGAACGTTGGCTTTCGAAGCCGATGGGGCGCGGCGGACAGGTATTCACCGCTGCAATTCCGGGTTCGTATACGCAGTCGCCGTTCCCGCTTCAGTACTACTTTGAGCTTCGCAGTCAGACAGACGCCACTTTTTACCCGCCCATAAATGCAACGCTGTCGAATCAGCCCTATTTTGCCGTCCATCGTCGGATGCAAGTGCCTGGCCGCATGAACGAACCTCTTTCGGAAGGGCCGTTCTGATGATTTCCTCGAGCGCATCGATGCCGAGAAGAGCGTTTTTCAGGACTGATCCGATTCCGAACCGGGAAGCGCGCCTTTCCAAACCATTACTAGTCGGAGATGAACCACGTGGCGTCGCACTTGACCCAAAACGAGGGTAAGTACGTTGCGCGGTGGGAGGTCCTATGAGATGGTGACGGTATGGCCACGAGGTATACCCAAAATGCGACTCTTGCTCCAAAAGGTTGAAACCCATCGGAAGCAGGGAACTAAGGCGTGAAGCCTCTTCCACGGCCAGGATCGAGAACAGAACTTCGTCAAATTCTTCGTCAAATTGTGCGCCACAGGGACTCCAAATACTCCTGTGCGCTCCTCGCTACTCCGTTGAAAACACAGGTGCCCCGGCCTTCGTGAACCGCCTGTTAACCGAAGGGTTGTAGGTTCGAGTCCTACCTCAGGAGCCAATTTTATCAATCACATACCCCCCAAAAAACCAAAGTCCATCGCGAATGGTCGTGAAACGGCTATAGACTCCGTTTTGCTTCGGTTACGGTACATCTTTATGAGCGGTGTGGTGAATCGCTAAGAAGGTGATGTCATCATCTGCCTCGCGATGGGAGGGCCGATTCGCCCAGTCACATAACGCCTCAAGAAACCGATCGACAAAGGTATTGGCGTCGCGCCATTCGTCGTTTTGCAGGAACAGCTGCAGTCGGCTTGTTCCGAACTCTTCCCCATCGGGATTGGTAGTTTCAGGGATCCCATCTGTGTAGAGAAGACACCAGTCTCCTGTCATGAAGGGAACTTCGATGGAGGTATAAGTTGCGTGAGGAAAAGCGCCGAGGAATAAGCCATTTTCTAGTATTTCGGTGACTTTGGTAGTGATATTGCTTTTTATGATGAGAGGCGGATGGCCGGCGCCGGCATAGTGGAGAATATTGTTCTCCATGTCGATGAAGACGTACGCTGCAGTAACAAAGTGCCCCTGAAACTTTCCACATAAAGCCTGATTCAACCCTGAAAGAACCTGGGCGGGATCGGATGCAAATGTCGACTGCGCGGCGAGTGCGATCTTAAGCATGGAAGAAATGAGCGCCGCAGGCATGCCGTGACCGGAGACATCAGCGACGAGCACTCCAAGGTGGTTGTCGTCGACGATGATGAAATCATAGAAGTCGCCCGCGACTTCGGTCATTGGGAGATAACGGGCAGCAAGGTCAAGGTGATTGGTCTTCGGCATTTTGCCTGGAAGAATGGATAACTGAATCTGCCGCGCGGTTTCGAGCTCGTTCCTGATCGCCGTGAGTTGGCGCGAGAGCTGTTCTCGTATGCCGCGAAGAACGAGATGAGTATGCACCCTGGCTTTAACGACCGCGCTTGAGAATGGCTTGTGGATGTAGTCCACCCCGCCGACTTCGAACCCTTTCGTCTCATCTTCAATCTCGGTTTGACCTGTAAGAAAAATTATGGGGATTTCACGTGTCTTGGGGGAAGACTTCAGTCGCGTGCAAACTTCGAAGCCGTCCATCTCGGGCATGTTGACGTCGAGCAGAATGAGGTCAGGTGCTGGTTCGCTGCCGGCCAAAGCCAGGGCTTTTAGTCCGTTGGTCGCGACTCGGATGCTATAAGAGTCTTTGAGAATGGCCTGTACCATCTGAATGTTGATCGGTGTGTCATCAACGATCAGAATTACTTTTTGGTCTTCGTCATTCATTGCGCCCCCTGTCCCTGGTCAATACCTAATCCATTGGCGAGTTCGTCCAAATTCGTGAGCGCGGCTTCAAATTCAAAGTCGTGAATGGCGTTGCCGAGGGCACTGATGAGGTGTGGCGGGACCTGGTCTCCAATTGCTCCTTGCAATAGGAGGAACGCGTCTTCGGCGTCGCCGTCGCTGGCCTCCAAGAGACGCCGGAGATTGTTCAGGGCGGCTGTGGCAGCCACTGAATCGAATTTCGCGTGAATGTTCGGAGGTGATGGCGCTGATTCTGTTTTGGCAAGAGCCTCTGCGATCCCCTGTACCTGCGCGCGGAGAAGCGAGTCAAATTCTGCGAGCAATGTGGATACGGCAGGGTCTTGGTGGCGGATCGCTTTCTCTATGGTTTCGGCTGCGAATTGGACCTTCGTGATTCCAATGTTGCCGGCAACACCCTTTACGGTGTGTGCGATTCGTTCGGCCAGAACGGAATCACCGGATTTAAGCGCAGCCGAGATTTGGGTGGCAGCGTCCGCTTGCTTTTCAGAGAACTGAGTGAGAAGACTCCGGTACAACTTCCGGTTGCCAACAACGCGGCCGAGGCCAGCCATTACATCAACTCCTTCAATTGTGGGGATAACAATTTCGTCAGATGTTTTGCTTGGCGGGTGTGGCGCTTCCGTAGCGTGATCGTGACGCGGCTTCGCCCAACGCGCTAGAGTCGCGAAGAGCACATCCGGATCGATGGGTTTAGTGACATGATCGTTCATCCCGGCAGCCAGGCAGCGCTCGCGCTCTTCGACGAGTGCATGCGCGGTCATTGCGATTATTGGTAAGGCGCTAAAGCGCGGATCTGCTCGAAGAAGTCTTGTTGCAGTGAGACCGTCCATCTCAGGCATCTGCAGGTCCATGAAAACTACGTCGAAGGGTGGTGGCTGATCACCTTGTGTCAGGATCTTCACTGCTTCTCCACCGTGATTGGCGATTGATACGATGGCCCCTGCGCTCTCGAGGATTTCGGTGGCGACCTGCTGATTCATTTCGTTGTCTTCGACCAGAAGGATGCGAATGCCGTTGGCGTCGTGAGAGGAAGTGGTTTCATTCGTAGGCCGCAGCGGATTGTCTTCCTCACTGGCCACACCGAAGAGATCCATCAATGTGTCGTAGAGCATTGAGGGAGTGATGGGCTTGAGAAGGAAATTCTCGATGCCAATCTCCTGTGCCTGAGAGCGGACATCCTCTCTCCCAAATGCAGTGACCATTGCAATTTTGGGGATATGCTGGAGGCGACCGCCACGCTTGACAATTTGGCTGGTCTGCAGGCCGTCCATGCCGGGCATGTGCCAGTCCATCAAGACCAGACGGTAGGGATCGCGAGCGTCGGCGGAGACGAGTTCTCGGATAGCGTCTTCGCCAGAGGACACGGATTCTGCACGAAGCGCGAAGACGCGGAGATTCTCGGTAAGAATCTCACAGGCCTGTGCATTGTCATCGACTACAAGTGCGCGGAGGCCAGCCAGGTCTGGTATGAAACGTTTGGGATGTTCGACGCCTAGGCCGATTCCGAACGTCGCCGTGAAATGGAAAGTGCTTCCGACGCCAGGTTCACTTTCAGCCCATATAGCGCCACCCATCATCTCGACGAGGCGTTTGGATATGGAGAGTCCGAGGCCAGTGCCACCATATTTGCGCGTCGTGGAGGTATCAGCCTGTGTGAATGCCTGGAAGAGATTCGCACTCTGCTCGGGTGTCATACCGATGCCGCTGTCTCGGACAGAGAACTTAAGTTTGACTTGCTCGGATTCAAGCTCCTCGAGCGCAATACTGACGACGACCTCACCTCGTTCGGTGAACTTGACGGCGTTGTTCACGAGGTTGATAAGGATTTGACCGAGCCTTAGCGGGTCTCCGAGCAGGTTGGGAGGAAGATCACGCTGCGCGGAGATGAGAAATTCGAGGTTTTTCTCCTGGGCCTTCTGGCTGACGATGGAGGACAGGTTGTCCAGCACGTTATCCAGCCGGAAGTCGATCTTTTCGATGTCGAGTTTACCGGCTTCGATCTTTGAGAAGTCGAGGATGTCGTTGATAATGCCGAGCAGGGCTTGGGCGGCCGATTTGATTTTGGTCAGGTAGTCTTGCTGCTTGCGGGTCAATTCGGTCTTCAAGGCGAGATAAGTCAGTCCGATGATGGCGTTCATCGGCGTACGGATCTCGTGACTCATATTGGCGAGAAAATCGGACTTGGTGCGTGTGGCGGCTTCGGCTACATCCCTGGCTCGACGGATCTCGGCCTCCGCCCATTTGCGTTCAGTGATGTCTTTGACGTTGGCGACCATCATCTGCCGGTCCTGGTACTCTGCGAGATAGACTGTCGTCTCGACGTCGATGTCGTGACCAGTGCTAGTGCGATGAAGGCTTTCCCATGTGACCACGCGCTTTTGGCGCAACTCGGCCATGAGAGAGGCGAGTTTGGCGGCATCGAAGGTGGGGTTGACGTCCGAGATGTTCATCCGGAGGAGCTCTTCGCGCGGAAAGTCTAAGGCGTGACAGGCTGCTTCGTTGGCATATTCGAGGCGACCATCTGCCGGGTTGATCCAGAAGACGATATCGGCTGCGTTGTCTACAGCGTACTGGGTGAACTGGAGACGTTTCTCGGTAGCCCGGCGTTGAGTGATATCGCGAAAGGCGACGACACAGCCGACAACGTCGCCGTTCTGGCGGATTGGGGTTGCGGTGTACTCGATCGGGAAGCTGGTGCCGTCCTTCCTCCAGAAGACCTCGTCGGTAACGACGCGCGTTTGTCCGTCCCTGCTTGTCTTGTACATGGAACACTGCTCAAGGGGCATCTCCGAACCGTCGGAATAGGAGTGGTGGACGAGGGCGTGCACTCCTTTGCCGGCGAGTTCTTCCGGTTCATAGCCGAGCATGCTGGCCCCTGCAGGATTGATAAACGACAGGCGGCCGTCCAGGTCCACACCAGAGATGCCTTCGCTTACTGACCCAAGAATCAAGCGAGAGCGTTCCTCGGCAGCGGCCACGATGGCTGCCTGTGACTGGGTCTTATCGAGCAATTTTTTCGTTTCGATGTTGGCGACGAGAATTTGAGTGTTTAGTGCGACGGACGGCAAGAGTGTTGCGAGCAAGGATGTCTGGGCGGGGGACAGAGGGGAGATCGGAGCGAGTTCGAGAACCGCCTCCACATCTCCGTGATCGACAACCGGAAAGAAGTGGAGACGTTCAGGAGCGACGGTCGCGATGCCGGCCGAGATTTGAATTTCGTTGCCCGGGGCTGCGGTGATCTCAATGGGACACTTCTCAAGAGCCGCTTGTCCGACCAGACCTTCTCCGAGAGCAAAGGTTTTTGGATCAGCAGTCGGGTCGATAGCGAAGCCTCCGACCAAGTTGAAACGCGTATGAGTCTGATTAGCGAGATACAAGGCGGCGTAGACAAGGCCTATAGATCTAGAAAGGCGAGACAACAGGATTTGAGAGAATGTCGAAAAATCCTCGGCTGATTGGAGGCTCGCTGAAATGTCAGCAACCTCGGTCTTTACCCAGGTTTGGGTCAAGCGATCGCGGGCGGCACACTGAAGGGTGTGGAGCGCGCGGCTCATCTCGCCTATCTCGTCGTTGCGCTTGAGATCGGCGATGGGTTCATCACAGCGATCTTCTGCTACGTCTAGAATGTGGGCGCGGAATATCTCCAGGCGATCGACCACTTCATGTTGAACAATGAAAATTCCAAAGCTGACAGAGGCGATCAATCCCAGGATGATGACGATCCAAATGATGAGAATTGTTTTGTGCGCCCTTTCAGTGAGTGAACGAGATTGCTCGTCGATCTTTCTGTCCATGCTATCGGCAAGGTTGGCCATTCCTTCCCGGACCTGCTCCAGTGGTGGATCAACGGTCTCGCGTGTTAGCTGTAAGGCGATGCCGGTATTGCCTTCCAATTTTTTTGCACGAACACGGCGTGAGCTAGAAAGTGCTTGATCAAACTGCGATTTAATTGCTTCGATCTGATGAAGCATATTTGGACTTTGACGCATTCCATCCTCGACTGACGAATAGAATTCCGCGGCTGTCTTTTCGGCGTAAGCGTCGATCGCGGCCAGTTTGGTAGGATCAGTCTCCGCAATCTCTTCGTAAATGGCGTGATTGAATCGATTGCTCTTTGCGCGAGCAACGGTGAGGCTTCGTAGCGCTTTTACATCATTAGTCATCAAGGCGCTATATCGGGCATCCGCTCGAAGCATCTCGACGGATGAGTAGGTCGTCGCCGCGAGCACCATGGCAGCCAGTGGAAGGAGGCTAAGGAGTAGCTTTCTCCGAATCTTCAAATTCGCCAGCACACGCGTCTTCTCTCCGCCTATAGTCTGCAGGCGTCAAGCTTATTCCTGTACTTCACGTGCGGAAAACTGGCAGAACTAACAGCGAGGGACAGAAAGACTTAAAGGGCAGGGATATCGAGGAGAGCAAAGGCAAGGCGTCTGTGGCAAGGCGTGGTTTCCAGGACTCAGCGCAAATTAGGTCGAAACAAGAATAATCAAAGGGCCTGCTAATCAAATGTTGTAGGATCTGGAACTCATTTGCTCCATGACGTGCTGTTGCAAGAGTTACGCACAACGTGTGCGTAGTGGGACCACCTTCGCGTAAGCAAAACTGCGAGAATGAATGACCGATATTTGGACACTGCGTGCACCCGCATCTACAGCTTCTGCTGTAGCTAGCTTCGCAGTGGGTGATAGCGATGTTAGTGGCCGGTCCTCTGGTAAAACTACCAGCTGACGCTTTGAAGCATCGATCCTATCCTTATTCGAATTCTATGTGGCTAATTCCAAACCACTTGAAGATAGCCCGGACTGTTCAGAACATTTCGAACAGAAACCATAAACTGTTGCCATTATCTGGTGAGTGAAATGAGATGGTTTACGATTTAGGGCTAGGTCGGGACATTTTCTGGTTTCCTAAGCGTTTCGTAGGATCCGATTTCCGAGGGATTTCGTTCAAATGAGCCGTGGCAGCGTACTGTTGACCATGAAGTTTAGGAGCAATCCGAAGATGCTTTGCGTAGTGCGCGGGGCATTGGAGAAATTGACGGAAATGCTCGGATTGTCACCGGAAGCCTGCCGTGCAGTAGTACTCGCAGTAGATGAAGCACTCACTAATGTCATGCGTCACGCTTATTTGGGGCGAATGGACAAGCCTGTTGAAGTTACTTTTCGCCGCTGTCAAGCGCGTGGAGATGACGGATGGCGAGATGCTTTAGAAATTGAGTTGGAAGATCATGGCATTCCTGTAAAAGCTGAAAAAATGCGAGGACGTTCTTTGGATGAGATCCGACCCGGAGGTCTAGGACTGCATTTTATCCGGGAAAATATGGATAAGGTGAAATTCAGTTATGAAGATGGAAAGAACCATCTTCGCCTTGTTAAATTTCTTGAACCAGCAATACCTCACCAAGATTCCTGAGGAGAAAGTACAGTGCAAATCAATACGCGACGCTCGGATCAGTTGACAATTCTGGATGTGTCGGGGGATATCGATCTGGCGAATTCACCAGCGATGCGCAAGGCGCTATTGCATGAGTTGAAGGAGCTACGGACGCCGCGTGTCGCTCTGAATTTGAAAGGCGTGAGGTACATCGACAGTTCAGGAGTCGCGTCGCTGGTTGAAGGGCTGAAAGCAGCCAGGGATACAGGTTCGCGGTTTATTCTTTTCGGTCTGAGCACTGGAGTGCGCGAGGTGATGCAACTGTCGAAGCTAGTGAAGATTTTCGAGATCTGTGACAACGAAGAAGAGGCTATCGTCCGGTAGAAACGACTCTTACACCGAAAGCTGCTGGGGTCATCGTGGAAGAACTGTTAGGTCAAATCGGTGGATCAGTGACGGGTGGCCTCTCGTATATAGGTGCGCTCGCTATGCTGGGCGGACGTGCTGCCTATTTCACTTTCATTGGACCGTTTCAAGGAAAGCAGCTTAGGCCAGCAAGAGCTATTTCTCAAGCGATGGAAGTGGGTGTAAGAGCACTTCCGATATTGTCTCTGATTACATTTTTTATTGGTTTGATCATGGCGCTGCAGAGTGCATATGAGTTGCGAACATTTGGCGCACTGAATCTGGTGGCGAAGGCAGTGGCGCTTTCGATGACTCGGGAACTCGGGCCGCTGATCACCGCGATCCTTGTGATTGGGCGCTCGGGCTCTGCGTTTGCCGCAGAGATTGGAACGATGAAGGTTTCAGAGGAGATTGATGCTCTGGAAACGATGGCGATTGCGCCTGTTCAATTTTTGGTAACGCCGAAGTTTCTCGCGATGATTGTGATGCTGCCGTGTCTGACGATCTGGGCAAATTTCATGGGAATTATGGGTGGCGCGGTATTTGGTGTTTCTACAGCGGATTTTACAGTTGGGCGTTACATCCAGACTTCTGTGGAATCACTTTATCTGCGTGACATTACGACTGGTCTGATCAAAAGTCTGATGTTCGGCATCACAATTGCTGCGGTGGGATGTTACGAAGGCCTGGCGACGAGTGGAGGTGCGGAGCAAGTTGGCCGGTCCACCACGCGGGCTGTCGTGATCTCGATTTTTCTTGTTATTGTCGTGGACGTAATTTTTACTGCGATCTTTTTCTTCTTGAGTCCTCAGTAGGGAATTGGAGTTCTGGAAATGGAGCAGAACAGCGTGGCGCAGGAAACGGAAGCCATGATCTCGTTACGGGATTTACGCGTCAGCTATGGTGAACGCGAGATTCTGCATGGAATCAGCTTCGACGTGGTTCGTGGGGAAACGATGGTGATTCTGGGCGGCTCGGGTTCTGGGAAGAGCACGCTACTAAGGACTCTGGTAGGCCTGGAGAAGCCGACGTCCGGTGAAATATGGTTGAAGGGCAAGAATATTTCGTCCATCTCCAAAGAAGAGATGGACGAAATCCGTCGGAAGATCGGGATGTCGTTCCAAGGCAGCGCGCTGTTCGGATCAATGACTGTGGGCGAAAATGTTGCGCTGCCGCTTCGCGAGCACACAAAGTTGGAGGAATCCACGATCGACATTATCTTGCGATTGAAGCTGGACCAGGTGGGGCTTTCAGGATTTGAAGACTTTATGCCATCGGAGCTCAGTGGGGGAATGAAGAAGCGTGCAGCTGTTGCTCGTGCGTTGGCGATGGATCCCGAGATATTGTTTTTTGATGAACCCTCCGCGGGACTGGATCCGATTATTGCAGCTGGAGTAGACCAGCTAATTCTGGAGCTGAAGAAAGCATTTCATATGACGATTGTTGTCGTTACACATGAACTGGCTAGTGCCTACTTGATCGCAGATCGCATGGTTTTAGTCGATAAGGGACATGTTGTGGCTATCGGCAAGACGGAGGATATGCGCGCAAGTACGCATCCTCGTGTGCGGCAGTTTCTGGATCGCGTCGCGGAACCGGCAGTGTCCGAAGAGTTGGACTATCTGCAGATGCTTACGGAAGGTAAACGCCCGAGTCGCAAGGCAGCCAAGAAGAGAGGTGCTTGATGGATCAAGGACGCGAGCAGGTATTCGTTGGACTGTTCGTTATTGTTGCGGCGACATTGCTGCTCATCACTGTCTTTTTTCTTGGCGGTGCTTTCAGCCACTCGGCCTCAAGCTACAAAGCCAAGCTTCCGTTTGCCGGAGGTTTGGAAGAGGGTGCGCCGGTCCGGTATGCAGGTGGGCCCAAGGTAGGGCGGGTGGAAATGCTGCGAATAGACCCGGACAATCCGGCACTAATCGATGTGACGTTCAGCATACAGCGTGGAGTGCCGGTGAAGACTGACAGCCGTGTGAAGATCGAGAGTCTGAGCCCGCTGGGAGACAATCATCTGGAGATTGTCCCGGGTAGCGACCACGCTGCTGCTGCGCCAATAGGATCGTTGTTAGCAGCCGATCCCTATACCGATTTCAATGCCTTGACAGATAAGTTGAACGCCATCGCTCCGGATGCTCAGAGACTGCTGGTCTCGCTCAATGATCGCGCGTCGGAGCTGAAGGAGACGATCAGCCGCGTAAACGATCTGCTGAATGAGCAGAACCGTGCCAACCTTGCTGGCACGCTTGCAGGAGCGAACGGCATGATCAGTGAGAATCGTGCGCCGGTGAAATCGATGGTAAAAAATCTGGACACGATGAGCCAGAATCTTGGACCGCTGCTCGAAGATTTACGGAAGACCTCAGACGAGGCGAATCTGACGCTGGCTCACATTGACGCGCTTGTAGGACAAAACCGTCCGGATATTCATGAGGCAGTGATTGAGTTGCGTAGGGCGTTGGCGACGCTGAACCAAGTCGCGGGACATATGGATCAGACGCTTGAGGTCAACTCGGGGAATATAGACGAGATGCTTGATAATCTTCGCCAGGCGACGGAGAACCTGAATCAGTTCACCGACACGATTAAAAGCAGGCCGTCAACACTGATTCGTTCGAGCAGTCCAAAGGAACGAAAGCCAGGAGACCCACAATGATCGTCATTCGCTGTGATTGCCGAGAGCAGCACAGAGTGCACGTGCTTAGGAGAGGTGCAGGGAGATTTTCCAGAGAGGTTCGCGTTGTGGCTGCAGTGATAGCTGTACTCGTGGTGGGAGGCCTCGGTGGTTGCGGCTCGACTAAGCCGAGCAGGTATTACCAGCTGACGATTCCTGCCGCCGGTGCTCCGACGATGACCGTAGCGACGGTCCCCGCGACGATCATTGTGAGCCGACCGCTGACTTCGGATCTATATAGGGATACGCGTTTGGTTTACAGTGTCGGCCCGGAACAGATGGGAACCTACGAACGAGAACGGTGGGCAGGAGCTCCTCCCTCGATGATTCAGGAAATATTTTTGCGAGAGTTGCGGGCTTCGGGTCGTTACCAGGGTGTTCACTATCCGGAGAGCAATGTGATTGGTGATTATGTGTTGCGTGGCCGGCTCTATGATTTCAAAGAAGTCGATTCCGGAGGCACTCCGGCCGCGCGGCTTACGATGGACATGGAGTTGCGCAACATGAAAACAGGCGCAACAGTATGGACACTTTCCTACACGCACGACGAGCCGGTAAGTGCAAAGACCGTTCCTGATGTTGTTTCAGCGCTGAATAGGAATGTGCTGCGGGCTGCGGGGGAAGTAGCCGCTGGCTTGGAGCAGTACTTCTCAACCCATCCAGTAAAGCAGCCTGAACATGCTCAACGCTGAAGATAAAAAAATTGTGCTTGTGGTGGATGATGCCCCCGTTCAATATTCAGTTGGCGCAGTCAATCCTGAAAGACGAATACAATATCCGAGTCGCTACTGGCGGGGCGAAGGCTCTGGAACTGGTAAAGATGATGCCGGCGCCGGATCTGGTGCTGCTGGATGTGATGATGCCAGAGATGGATGGCTATGAGGTATGTAGCCGGCTGAAGGCAGAAGGGGCGACGCGGGATATTCCGGTAATCTTCCTAACTGCGAAGACTGATCCCGAGGATGAGACGAGAGGGCTTGAGGTTGGGGCAGTAGACTACATTCATAAGCCGTTTTCGCCTGCGATTGTGAAGGCGCGCGTTCGGACCCATTTGATGCTTCGTGATGCGCGCGAAGCACTGGCGCGTCAACTGTCTGCTATCCAGCATGAGTTGGATCTAGCGCGGGAGATCCAGCTATCTATCCTGCCGCAACAGCTTCCCGCAATTGATGGTCTGGAGATTTCCGCGCGGTACCTTCCGATGAGTACTGTGGCAGGTGACTTCTATCAGTTCCTGGTTGTGGATGAGAAGCATATCGGGATACTGGTGGCGGACGTTTCGGGGCACGGACCGGCAGCCGCACTGATTGCTTCCATGCTACGAATTGCGCTGGCGGCTCAGCTACCTTGCGCTTCTGAGCCGGCTAAGGTGCTGTGGGGTTTGAATCAAGCGCTGTGCGGGAAGCTTGGGCACAATTTTGTAACGGCGGCTTATGTGTTTGTAGATATAGAAAGAGAACTTATGCGCTATGGGGGAGCGGGACATCCGCCGTTATTGGTGTGGAGCAAGTCCGCGGGAAACACTCGCGAAGTGGAGGAGAATGGTTTGTTTCTTGGCCAATTCGCGGACGAGACTTACACTGCCGTGGAGATGCCGCTCGAGGCTGGCGGCCGGAGTGTCCTTTACACTGATGGAATTCCCGAGTGCAGAAACCCTTTGGCGGAAGAGTTTGGAACGACCAGATTCACGCGTTTCATTGAAGGTAGCCATAGCCTCGGTGTAAATGAGTTTGCCGATGCATTGCTAGACCTGTTGTCGAGTTGGTCGGAGCAACCGCAGGGGCAGGGGCAAAGGGACGATATGACGCTGGTCGCGTTCCGCTACAAGAGCCATTAAAGCCATAGTCGGACGCTACCGTTGACAGGAGTGATCCATGGGCGATTAAGGGCGTCTTAAGGTTTGTCTTGTAGTCTATAGCGCATGTGCTTCCTAACGTGGGCTCTTCGCCGGCCAAGGCTGCTGGCTTTTACGGCACTTCACACAATAGGACTTGTTGTTTTTGCGCATGCGCAAGCGTCTCCGGCAACTCCGCCGCCCACAATCTCTCTCCAGCAGGCTATTCGGAGTGCTCAAGCGAATGAGCCTTTGTTTGCGGCGAGCGTGGCTACCCAGAAGAACGCGGCTATCGATCGGTACCTAGCGAAGGCTACTCTACTACCTTCGGTTACGTATCACAATCAGATGATCTACACGCAGCCGAACGGACAGTCGAATCAGGGGGGGCAAGGTGGAACACAATCGGCACCGGTTTTTATCTCGAATAACGCAGTTCACGAGTATGTAAGCCAAGCATCAATCAATGAAACGATCGGATTAAGACAGATAGCAGATTCGCGGGTCGCAACTGCGATTGCAGCTCGAGCCACTGCAGAACTTGAGGTGGCGCGGCGTGGGCTGGTATCTGCGGTTGTGAGTTTGTACAGTCAGGTTTCAGCGACGGATATCAAGCGAAGTCTGCTTAAAGAAGCGCTTCAGGAAGCTTCGTCATTCACCGATCTGACCGAAAAGCGGGAGGCCGTTCGCGAAGTTGCTCATGCAGACGTTGTAAAGGCGCAGCTTCAACAGCAACAGCGGAGACGAGACCTGAGCGATGCTGAGGTTGCAGCCGACAGAGCTCGACTGGAGTTGGCTGTTCTTCTTTTCCCGGATCCCAGGACACCGTACTCAACGCAAATGCCTGACGCGCCAGCCGTTCTTCCAACGCACGATGAAGTGTACCGTTTAGCTTTGGCCAATAACCCGGAGATTAGTAGCGCATTGGCTGACCTTGAAGGGAGCACCGCGGCGGTGACTTCCGCAAAGGCAGCTTACCTTCCGGACCTGGCTCTCAATTTTTCCTACGGAATCGACGCGCCCCAGTTTGCGAAACGCGGCCCGGATGACGTACGAAACCTCGGGTACTCAATCAGCGGAACGCTTGATATACCGGTTTGGGATTGGTTCTCTACGCAGAAACGTATTAGGCAAAGTGAAATTCTGCGGGACGCATCCAAAACCAACCTGACCGCAACCCAGCGCCGACTGATTGCTACTCTTGAAGAAGCATATGCAGAGGCGTCGGCTGCGCAAGCCCAACTTGACTTGCTTGGTCAGAGTGTTCAGACCGCAGAGGAGAGCTTGCGGCTAACCAAACTTCGCTATGCAGCAGGGGAGTCGACTGCGCTTGAAGTGGTTGACGCCCAGAACTCCTCTCTATCGGCAAAGACTGCTCAGGCGGACGGCGTTGTGCGTTACCGATCTGCCCTTGCGGAACTGCAACTTTTGACGGGAACTTTATGAGACATAGGAACACATCGATGGGTGTTGGATGCTGGAACGTGAGGCGGGCCACCATATTCATGTTGATCGGCCTTTCAATCCAAGGGTGCAAAAAGGCGACTGACACTGAGTCGGCGACGCTAGTGACGGTACAGGCGCAGCGTCCCGAGATTGGAGATATCGCGGAACATATCATGGCAGATGCGACGCTCTCTCCATTGGCGCAGGCCGCGATCTCTCCAAAGATTACTGCTCCGGTGCGAACTTTCTATGTCCAGCGCGGATCGAAGGTGAAGGCAGGCGACTTGCTGGCGGTGCTCGAGAATCGCGATCTCTCAGCACAGGCAATGGACAATAAGGGTCAATATAATGCAGCCGAAGCTGCTTACAACATTCAAACCAAGGCTCAGATTCCTGAGGATTTCAGCAAAGCTGAATTGGATCTGGCACAGGCCAAAGCCCAACTCAAACTGCAGGAGGAGATAACCGCATCACGTCAGAAGCTATTGGAGGAGGGCGCAATCGCTGGTAGAGATTACGATACTGCGGTTGCAGCACTTGTTCAGGCGCGTTCAGTTTACGACGTTATGCAAAATCATTTTTCATCTCTACAGAAAGTCAGTCGCGAGGCAACACTACAGCAGGCACAGGGCCAGCTTTCTTCAGCTAAGGGCAAATACCTTGCCGCGGAAGCGCAAGTCGCCTACTCCGAAATTCGGAGCCCAATCGACGGTGTGGTAACTGATCGTCCGCTATTTCCTGGAGAGACGGCCAACTCCGGTAGCGCACTCGTGACGGTTATGGATACATCGTCACTTCTAGCGAAAGTTCATTTAGCCCAGACTGTGGCCCAGCGTTTGAGCGTCGGTGACGACGCCTTGGTTCGCATCCCAGGCATGGACGACGCGGTCGCTGCGAAAGTATCGCTCATCAGTCCTGCGCTCGACCCGGGGAGCACGACTGTGGAGATATGGCTTCGTATCGACAACAAGGCAGGCAAATATAAGGCCGGAACTCCCGTGAGCTCTTCGATCACAGGGCGGACAGTACCCAAAGCGGTAAAGATCCCCCTTTCTTCAGTTCTTACTGGGCAGGACGGGTCCAAATCAGTGATGGTGGTTGGTTCAGACGGTGTTGCACATAAGAAAGCTGTTCAACTTGGCATCAACGACGGAGAGGACACACAGGTAACACAAGGGTTGGGCGGCTCTGAAATGGTCATAACGACCGGTGCCTACGGCCTCGATGATGGAACTAAAGTAAAGGTTGGTCAACCGGAGGAAGGAAGTGGGGAGGCGAAGTAATGAAGCGACCACTTCCACTAGATCAGCAGCCCGATTTTTGGCTTTTGCGCTTCCGGGGTCCGATCTTCTTCTTTGTCATCGTGCTTTCCCTGGCAGGCATCTACGCCGCACAGCAGGTTCCGATCTCGGTCTTTCCGGATACGAATTTTCCGCGTGTAGTCATCGGTGTCGACAACGGAGTCATGCCAGTCGAGCAGATGCAGGTGATGATCACGAAACCCATCGAGGATGCAGTGAACTCGGTGCCTGGACTCGTTACGGTTCGCTCGACCACCAGCCGCGGCTCGGCGGAAGTAAGTTTGTTCTTCGATTGGAGCGTAGATATGTATCGCACGCTCCAACTCGTTGACGCTGCGCTCAGTAAGACACGGCAAACGTTGCCAAGTACTGCAACGATCACAACCAATCGTTTGACCTTTGCGACGTTCCCTATTGTCGGTTACAGTCTGACCTCCGATCGCTTATCGCAGACCCAGCTCTGGGAGCTAGCAACCTACGAATTGAAGCCTCCGCTAAACCGTGTAATGGGTGTCAGCACGGTCACCGTGCAGGGTGGAAAGGTGCCGGAGTATCACATCGTGCCTAATATGGCGCGCATGCAGACGGCCGGTGTTACTGTTCTTGATCTTGTCAACTCAGTGCAGGCATCCAACATTATAGATTCGCCGGGTCTCTATGAAGCTAATCATCAGTTGATCCTCGGCCTGGTCGGAGCACAAGCGCACAACGCGGAACAGCTAGGTCGTCTTGTGGTCAAAACCACGCCGGGTGGTGCTGCGGTCCGTGTTGCAGATGTTGCGACCGTACAGCCAGGTATGCTTCCTGTTTATACCGCTGTTACGGCTAATGGTCATTCGGCCGTACTGTTAAATGTTACGCGGCAGCCTTCAAGCAATACCGTTGCGGTGGCAGACGCGGTCGCTACCAAAGTTCAGGAGCTCAAGAATACCCTCCCTCCTGGGGTTCGGTTAGAGCCTTACTACGACCAATCGGAGTTGGTCCGCGAGAGCATCCGCAGCGTGCGCGACGCTATTCTTATCGGCCTTTTACTCGCTTGCATCATTTTGTTTCTATTCCTTGGCGATTGGACGTCCTCACTGGTGGCGGGCCTCGTTATTCCTGTCACTATCGCCATAACGATTCTGCTTCTTTGGACTATTGGTGAGAGCTTCAACCTGATGACGCTGGGCGGGCTTGCGGCTGCGATTGGCCTGGTAATCGATGATGCGATTGTGGTGGTCGAGAATATCGCTTTGCATCGTGACGCAGGCGAGAGTCGTGTTCAGGCTACCCGGTTGGCACTGCGTGAGATCGCTGTTCCACTCGTGGGTTCTACCATCACTCCTGTTGTTGTCTTTCTTCCGCTAATCTCGGTGACGGGTGTTACGGGAAGTTTTTTTAGGGCGCTTGCGGTCACGATGACAATCGCGCTTCTTACATCCCTTCTTCTCGCTTTGACGTGGACGCCAGCTCTGAGTCTGGTGTTGTTGCGCGAGCATCACAAGGCACCTGATAAGCCACACGAAGAACACAGCCGCCTCATGCGAAAGGTGCTGCACTGGCATGAGCGAGGTCTTGGATGGTCTCTCGGTAGACCGTTTGCATTACTTGGGATATGCGGTCTACTTATTTTGGGCGGTTGGTTCTCTTATAAGGCGCTCGGCTCCGATTTGTTGCCAGAGATGGATGAGGGTGGTTTCATCGTTGACTACATCATGCCAGCTGGAAGCTCGCTGACAGAAACAAACCGTGTCCTGGAACATGTGAATCGCATATTGCAGGATATGCCGGAGGTGGAAAGTACCTCAAGACGTACGGGCTTGCAGATGGGGCTCGCAGCAGTTACGGAAGCCAACACTGGCGACATTACAGTGAAGCTAAAGAGCAAGCGCGATCGCGACATTGACGAGATCATCGCCGAAGCGCGCGCCAAGATCAAAAAAACAGAGCCCGAACTCGATGTGGAATTCATCCAGGTCTTGCAGGATATGATCGGGGACCTGTCCAATGCTCCAGAGCCGATTCAGATCAAAGTCTTCGCTAATGACCCTTCATTATTGGCTGAGCTGGGCCCACGCATTGGAAACGCCATAAGTAAGATTGGTGGCGTGGTGGATGTACAGAACGGAGTTGACAACACCATCAGCGGGCCCGCCACAAACTTCCAGATCGATCCCAGTGTTGCAGCTCGTCTTGGTTTCACGCCAACTGAAGTTGCGGAAGATGCCACCTCCATTCTAGATGGAGTTACGACAACTGATCCTTTGATTGCGAGCGGGCGCCCCTATACGGTCCGAGTGCGATTGGGAGACGAGACGCGCCAGTCGCTGGAAACCATTCAAAATACGGTCTTCAATAGCGCTACTGGCAAGCTGGCGAATCTTGGTTCATTAGCGCAGATCACACAGTTGCCGCCGCAGAACGAGATCAAACACGAGAATCTACAGCAACTGATCACTGTAACTGCTCGGCTTGAAGGTTCAGATCTCGGAACATCCATCGTAAAGGTGCAACGTGCTATTCAGGCCATGCACTTGCCCCCGACGGTACGCGTAGAGTACGGAGGGACCTATCAGGAGCAGCAGCAATCGTTTCATGAGCTTGTGCGCGTGCTTCTGCTTTCGCTTGCATTGGTATTTGGCGTTCTACTCGTGGAGTTCAGGAACCTTTCCGCGCCGACGGCGATCCTGACCTCATCTGTGCTCTCAATTGCCGGCGTTGTCTTCGCCCTGATGTTGACCGGTACTACTTTCAATGTAGCCTCGTTCATGGGTCTCATCATGGTGATCGGTATCGTTGCGAAGAATGGAATTTTATTGCTGGATGCTGATGAGAGGTATCGTCGCGAAGGGGTCTCTGCTCGTGAGGCAATGATGCATGCTGCCCAACGCCGGCTTAGGCCAATTCTAATGACAGCGACTGCTGCAATCTGCGGCATGTTGCCGTTGGCCTTTGCTCTAGGTTCCGGCTCGCAGATGTTGCAGCCACTCGCAATTGCCGTGGTAGGTGGCCTCGTTATTTCGATGGTACTCAGCTTGATCGTAACCCCGGTGGTGTACTACCTATTGACGAGGTCCCATTCCGAAGAAGTAAAAAAGCCCGCGACCTTCGTCGCGGGCTAGGAAAATTACACGATGTTCTATTTTTGGACAACGAGGATCTCGAAAGTGCCGGGAACAACGCTGGGGCGCGCATGCGGAGTTGTCGCCGGTGGAGCCCCGAACTCTGCGGTTACCAGATAGACCCGTCCTGTCGAAGCGTCGAATGCCATTGTTCGGGCTCCCTTAGCTGTTTTCACTGTCTGAACTGTGGGAAAGCCAGCCTTCGTCGTGTCGATAATGCTCAACGTTGCGTTCCCACCATTCGAAGAAAACACGAATCCGTTCTTCGGATCGAAGCCAGCAGCGTCAGGGGAATCTCCAATCGAAGCTAATCCCAACAATTGACCAGACGTGTAATCTACGATCGCCATTTTACCGCCATCGCAGACGGAAAAAAGGCGGTGGTGTGTGTAATCAATCGCCATACCGGAGGGTGAATCGCAACCCGTTAGCGGCCAGGTGGCAACGACCTTTTGCGTCGCTGCATCAAGTTTTACGATGGCATTCTTATCTTCGATATTTACGAAGATCGACCCGTGCCCATCAACCTGAGGAAACTCAGGCTTGCCCGGTAGAGGCACAGTGGCGATGATCCCGTTTGAGACTGTATCGAGCACAGAGACATTATTGCCACGGCCATTAAATGCCCAGACCGTCTTCGTAGTTGGTTCGAAAGTAATACCGTCGGGATTTGTGCCTGCGGGGACCGTGGCTTTGACGGAGAGGGTCGCTCGATCGAAGACGACGATAGCGTTACCAGCTCCGTCGCTGATGTATCCAGTCTTTCCATCGGGATTGAGGGCAACTCCGTGTGTGCTTTTGAGGCCAGTCACAGCGCCAATGGGCTTTCCCGTATTAGTGTCCACAACTTCGACGCGTGAGTTGTGAGTAATATAAAGCCGGTGGGCGGCATCGTCGCTCACCAGGTAGTCCCAGCCTCCCTGACCGCCCAACTTCCACTGATCAGAAACGTGATAGTTCTGTGCAACGGCTGCCGCTGCAAGGGAGAGGAGGGTCACGACGACCGCTCCTTGATAAGGGCGCATAGGGAACTCCTGATAGAAACTCGGCGAGAATCGCCGGCTATTGGAGTGTAGTTATCCCGGATTAAGCTACGCTGAAAGTACCTGAGAGACGAGATCAGATGGCGAGCGGCAGAGTTACAACTACCACGGCTCCTCCAGCTGGGTGGTTGGATATTTCGATAGTACCGCCCGCCCGATCACAGATCGCCTTGCAGATCGAGAGTCCAAGTCCGGTACCGCCACTTTTCCGGCTCCGCGAAACATCTCCACGATAGAAGGGATCAAAAAGATGCGGACGGTCTTCCTCAGATATTCCTTCTCCCCAATCCTGGACAGTCAGAACAGCCCTCTCTTTAAGCGTGGCGAGGGTTACGCATACTCTTCCTTGTTCACGGCTATGCTGCAGGGCGTTCACCAAAATATTTGAACAGAGGAGGAGGGAGTCCCGGTCTTCTAAAGATACGGTAACTTCACCTTCGATCTTTGTCGCGACTTCGATCATCTTCAGTTGCGCCAATGGCCTGCTCTGTTGAATGGCCTCCTCAACGGCATACTTGAGGGAGCAAGAATGTTGAGCTGCACTCAATCGGCCGGCATCGTCAGCCTGTTCAAGCCGCGCTAAATTTAACAGCTTTTCTACTGTTGATTCCAGGCGAGTGAAGTCTTCCAGGCTCAGGGCCAATCCCGCACTATACTCGTCGGCCGTTCTTTTGCGCATAGAAAGAAGCTGCAGCGAAGATTTGACGATGGCTACGTCAGTCTTCAACTCGTGAGCCGCATCCCTGGTAAATCGTTTCTGCTGGCTAAACGAAAGCTGCACACGCATCAAGGCCGCTTCCAACGCCCTGGCAAGGGGACGAAGTTCTACAGTTTCTTTAGCGCGGGCTGGCGCGACGAAGTGCCAATTGTGATCCGCAATCTGGTCTGCTTCGTGGGCAAGTTCATGTATAGGCGACAGAGATTTTCGTATAGATAGCACCATGAAAATCGCCGTGACGGCCAGAAGGAGCGCAGTCGCGATCGCAAAAAAGCGAATGGCCTCGATCACTTCATGCCAGACCCGTCCAACACGCATTCCATAGACGATGCTGATATTGTGCATGGCTCCCCCCTTTGAATTACCGGGATCAATAATTCGTAATCCGTGGAGAACGAAGAAACGATAGTGACGTCGAGAGATCTTGACGTCATGAAATCCTGGCGAATCCAAAATTGATGGAGGTAGTTCAGCGAATTCCCCAGCGGAGCCGAGGACCCGGCCCCGTTCATCCACGACCTTATAAACGGAGCCGTCATTTACGCGGACTCCGCGCAGATCGAGCAAAACATTGTCACCTTCGTCCTCGGCATCCTGCACAGCTCCCATCAGTGATTCCGCACTGCCAATCAGGGTGGCGTCGAATGCTTTCAATTGAATGTGACGCTCATGAAGAGTAATAGCTACGATGAGTGCGAGCGCAGATAGGATCTCGAGAATGAGAACTGCGACGACAAGGCGCCTTGTAATGGAGACGGATCGCGACATCATGCCGTGCCACTGGAGGCAAGCCGGTACCCACGATGGCGCAGCGTTTCGATGAGCGGCTCCGCCCCGGGAACATTCAATTTCCTGCGCAAATTGGATATGTGCACTTCGATGACATTGGAATGGTGTTCCCAGGAGAAATCGTACAGGTGCTCAAGCATCTCCCGTTTCGACACAACCGCAAGTGGGCGGTGAATTAAGTATTCAAGAATGCGATATTCCGTGGGCGACAGCTCGATTGATTCACCTTTGCGTGTAACTGTTTGATGCACCGTGTCGAGGACCACGTCTGACATTGTCAGAACTGATGTCGATGCTCCTTTTCCCCGACGAATAAGAGCCTTCACTCTAGCGAGTAGTTCCCCTAGATCGAAGGGCTTGCTCAGGTAATCGTCAGCGCCATCGTTAAGAAGTTGAATAATAGATTCTTTACCGTCCAAAGCTGTGAGAATCAAAACTGGCGAATGAATCGATCGCTGCCTCAGATCATGAAGAACTCTTTGTCCGCTCTTACCCGGCAACATTAGATCGAGCACGACTACGTCATAAATGCCCTGATCCGCCAGATGCGATCCAGTATTGCCGTCCGAGGCGTGATCGACAACTAGGCCCACTTCACGCAACGCGGCCATGATGTTAGCGGCTAGACGTTGCTCATCTTCGACTAAAAGAACGCGCATCGGTTGTAACCCTAAGGCTAGTGTCGCAGACATTGATTAAGACAGCCTGAAGCTTAGACGAGCACTTAAGAATCGGCGTCTTTGTCTTACTTAATATCCATCGCAACTTGCATTCTAAGTTGATTTTCCTAGCCGAGGCTGTGGCCTTGAATTTTTTCCACTGACAAACTGCAATAGCCAACCTGAAGACGTCTTGTCCGTTCGAATAATTTCACTGTTGACTGCGGGTTTCTACTGTCTGGAAAAATCCTTCGAGGGCAATGAATGTCCCTTCCCCTCGGTCAGTTCAATAATGCGATCGGGTGTGGTGGGTGGAACGAAGAGTTCGAAGTTCCCGTCGGGCCAACGAACCTCTATGTCGGCGAGGTGTGTCTCGCTGCCGAGGCCGAAGTGGAGGCGGAGGTCACTTGACGAGTTGTAGCTGGAGCCGCTGCGAACCTCATCGGCCCAGAGACGGTTGGCGCTGTGGACGGTGACGCGGGAGCCGATGGCGTCGCGGTTGGATATGGTGCCGATGAGGTGCAGTCCGAGCCAATGGTTCTGGTTTTTGGCGAGGTTGACGAGGAGCATGGGGTCGTCGCTGAGGTTGTTGATGACGGCTTCGACGCGTCCGTCGTTGAAGAGGTCGGCGGTGGCAAGGCCGCGGCTGGAACGCGGGTCGGCCAGGGCGGGGCCGGAGGTTTTGCTGATGTCCTTGAACTTGACTGGCCCTGTGCCACGGATGCTGCCGAGGTTGTAGTAGAGGAAGCGGGGTTCGCGATAGAAGGAGCCCAGCTTGGCGGAGTCAACCTCGGGATAGACGTGGCCGTTGACGATGAGGAGGTCGGGCCAGCCGTCGTTGTCGACGTCGGCGAACATGGTGCCCCAGCCGAGGGCGTCGGTGTTGATGGCGAGGCCTGCGGCGTGGGTCTCGTCGGTGAAGGTACCGTCGCCGTTGGAGTGGTAGAGGGTGGAGGTGTCGTCGGAGAAATTGGTTTTGAAGATGTCGAGGTGGCCGTCACCGTCGTAGTCGGCTGAGGTGGTGCCCATGCCGGCTTGCTCGCGGCCGTCTTCGTTGTAGGCGGCGCCGGACGTCGGCGGCGACGTCGGTGAAGGTGCCGTCGTGGTTGTTGCGATAGAGGATGGCTGGTGTGGAGTCGCAGGCGACGTAGATATCGGGCCAGCCGTCGTCGTTGTAGTCGAGCGTGGTGACGGAGAAGCAGTAGTGACCGTTGGTGTGCTCGAAGCCGCTGGATTTGCTGACGTCTTCGAATTTGCCGCCGCCGAGGTTGTGATAAAGGACATTGGGTGCGCTGGGCAGGCCGCGCGGACCGCACATGACGGGGACGCCCTTCCACATGCAGCTGAGGCCAGCGCCGGGCTTGGGAGTTGTTGCCAGATCGAAGTGGACGTAGTTGGCGACGACGAGATCGAGTTTGCCGTCGCGGTCGTAGTCGACGAAAGCGCAGCCGGTGCCCCACTCCTTACCGGTGCCGGCGACTCCGGCTTGTTCGGCTACCTCTTTGAAGGTGCCGTTGCCCTGGTTGTGGAAGAGGCGGTTCTTGCCGTAGCCGGTGACGTAGAGATCGTCGAAGCCGTCGTTGTCGTAGTCGCCGACGCAGGCTCCCTGGCCCCAGCCGGTGGAGACTAATCCGGCGCGGGCGGTGACGTCCGTGAAGGTGCCGTCGTGGTTGTTGTGGAAGAGGTGGCTGGTTGGCTTTTCTTTTGGATCGGCTAAGTCGTTAGGGAGGGTGGTTCCGTTGACGAGGAATATGTCGGGCCAGCCGTCGTTGTCGTAGTCGATGATGGCCACGCCGGAGCCTGTTGACTTCGATGATGTAACGCTTGGAGTCGACGCCTGCCATTGACGTTGCGGACAGTGATGCCTGCTTTGGAGGCTATGTCAACGAACCATGCTGGGGATGGGTGATCGGTGGTGGGTGGGTAGGGTTGCTGGGCGTGGGTTACAGCGGTGAGCAGAGCAAGGATGAGGGTGGGAAGTATCAATCCCACCCTTCGCGATGAGGCCGCAAAGGATGGGGCACGCAACACCCGGTGTTTCGTTTCGGTCGAGATGGCTGTCGTATAGAAGCGGGTCTCTCCACTACGCGCTGCGCGCTCCGGTCGAGATGACACTTCTCTGGGGTTGCGGGGATGACGGAGGAAGGGCATCAGGACTTTGCTGCGGTTGCTTTGGCCGTTCCCATGGGGACGGTTTTGAGGATCTTGCCGCCCTCCTGGATGACATAGAGGTTGTTGGCGGCAAGGGCGGGGAGTTTGTCGACGGCGCCTGAAGGCCAGTGGATTTCGACGTCGGCATTGGTGGCGCGGTCGAGGCCGAAGTGAAGGCGAAGGTCGTTCTGCGAGAAGTAGCTTCCGCCGCTGCGGACCTCATCGATCTGGATGAAAGGTTTGGCATCGGGAGAGGTTTGCGTGGTGACGGATATTCGGGCGCCTATGCCGGTGCGATTGGACTTTGTGCCTACGGTGCGGATCTTGATCCAGTTGCGGGCTGGTCCTGCGTCGGGGGTGGGATCGCAGCGGAGGAGTTGCGGAAGGCTGTTGACACAGTTGACGACTACGTCGAGGTCACCGTCGTTGTCGTAGTCTCCGAAGGCAGTGCCGCGGGCGGGTGCCGCGGCGGTGATGCCGGGGCCGGCTTGCGCGGTTACTTCTTCGAACTGGCCGTTGCGAAGATTGCGATAGAGGTATTTGTGCTGTGCGTAGGGGGCATCGACGCTGGTGCCTTCGACCTCAGGGTAGACGTGTCCGTTGGACATGAGGATGTCGAGCCAGCCGTCGTTGTCCATGTCGAAGAAGCCTACGCCCCAGCCGAGGAAGCGAGTGTTGACGCCAAGGCCGGAGAGGTAGGTGTGGTCGTCGAAGTTGCCGCTGCCGAGGTTAAGGTAGAGGGAGTCGGTGTCGCCGGCAAAGTTGGTCTTGACGATGTCTAGGAGGCCGTCGCGGTTGAAGTCGCCGATGGAGACGCCCATGCCTGCCTGGGGTTTGCCGTCGGGGGAGTAGGCGATGCCGGACTCGATGGCGACGTCCTTGAAGGTGCCGTCCTTCTGGTTTTGATAGAAGGTTGCGGCGGTGGAGTCGTTAGCTACGTAGATGTCGGGCCAGCCATCGTCGTCGAGGTCTGCGACTGCTACTGAGAGGGCGTAGGTGCCGATGGTGTCCCACATACCGCTCTTCTGGGAGACGTCGGTGAAGGTGCCGTCACCGTTGTTGCGGTAGAGGATGTTCTTGCCACCCTGCAGGCCGGGGGGACCGCAGGCTACCTGGATACCTTTGTAGGCACAGCCCGCGGCTTCGGGGAGCGGTGCGGTCTTGATGTCGAAATCGATGTAGTTGGCGACGAAGAGGTCGAGATGGCCATCGCGGTCGTAGTCGAGGAAGGCACAGCCTGAGTTCCAGCGGGTTTTGGGCTGGAGGAGGCCGGCTTTGGCGGTGACGTCGGTGAAGGTGCCGTCGCCGTTGTTGCGGTAGAGGACGTTTTGGCCGTAGTAACTGACGAAGAGATCGTTCCAGCCGTCGTTGTTGTAGTCGCCGACGCAGCAGCCTTGCCCCCAGCCGCTGTGTGCAAGGCCGGCTTTGGCGGTGACGTCGGTGAAGGTGCCGTCGCGGTTGTTTTTGAAGAGGTGCGAGATTGGTTCCTGGCCCTTGGGAAAGCCTTCGATGCGGGAGCCGTTGACGAGGAAGATGTCGACCCAGTCGTCGTGGTCGTAGTCGAAGAAAGCTACACCACAGCCTGTGGTTTCGAGGAGGTATCGGTTCTTGTGTTCACCGCCGAAGATGGTTTTGGCATTAAGGCCGGACTGGCGAGCGACGTCGATGAAGCTGATGCCGAGAGGTGTGCCGGCGACGGGGGATGGAGGGCCTTTGGGTGCGGGACGAGGCTTGGCGTCGTAAGTCGGACGGGAGCCGAGCTGTGGAGGTGGTTGCTGCGGTGCTTTGCGGGAAAGCCAGGGCGAGCACGTCGTCGAGCGAAAGAACGAGAGCGGTGCAGGAGAGAGAGGTGAGGAATGTGCGACGAGACCAGGTCAAATGAACGCTCCCCCTCTGTGGGCCGAGAATGCTATCGCATGGCTTGCGGTGCCGCGGATAGCAGTGGAGTGAGTATAGAGAAGGGGCTGGCGCGACAGGCAATGAGGCTGCTTCACGGATGGGAAGCGGGGTTGGTTCCAGAGGTCGACTGAGCTTGTGTGAGCTTTTGAGCCTGTTGGCGCTCAAGTGCTGCGTCGGCGGTCCGGCCTTGCAGCGCGAGTGCATCGGCGAGGGCAGCGTGAGCCTCGGCGTAGTTTGGGTCGGCAGCGACGGCTGCCTGGAGTTGCGTAGTGGCTTCGGCGAGTTGACCACGCTGGAGGAGAAGACGGCCGCTATCGAGGGCGAAGTTTGCACGCTGGCGGCTGACGGCGACGCGGCTGAGGTCGGCAGCCATTTTTGCGTTCGGCTGCTGCGCCTGCGGTGTCGCCCTGACGGATGAGAATAGCCGCGAGAGTGATGTGAGGACTCGGCTGGTCGGGCAGCAGCTCGATGGCGCGGCGCAGTGCGGCGACAGCTTTTTCGGGCTCGTCGTTCTGCTTGTAGACGTTGCCGAGCATGGCCCAGGCGTCGCCGTGATCGGGGCTGAGGGTTGTCGCTCTTCTCGAGTTCGGCCTGGGATTCGGGGAAGCGGCCGAGCTGCATGTACAAGACTCCGAGGGTGTAGGGGGGATCGGGGAGCGCGGGGTCGAGCTTTGCTGCCTGCTCGAACTCCTGAACTGCGGCGGGTACGTTGTCCTTCAACTTGAAGGCTAAGCCGAGATCGTAGTGGAGTTGGGGATTGTCGGGCTCGACGGCGAGACCTGCGCGGAATTGCTCGATGGCGTGGTCGAGATCGGCTTGCTGGAGATAGGCGACTCCGAGGTCTTCGCGGAGTGTTCCGCTGTTAGGCGTGAGTTTGAGCGCCGTGAGATAGAGGGGAATCGCGCGCTTGGCGTTACCTAGCTGTACGAGTGCGAGGGCGAGATTGGTGAGTGCGGCGGAGTCTTGCGGGCGGGCTGCGACGACCTGCTCGAAGAGGGGCAGCGCTTCGCGGGCGTTGCCGCTGGCTTGAAGGGTCAGGGCGAGTTCATATTTGGCGTCTATGGATGCGGGGTCAAGCTGGAGTGCGTGACGAAGGACTGTGGCGGATTGCGTGTCTCGATTCGCGGCTCGGAGGGCGCGACCAAGTTGCAGTGTGTATTCGATGTTGTCTGTGGCGAGGGCGTTCGCCTTGGTGAGCTCGGTTACGGCGTTGGCGGGATCATGGAGGGCGAGGAAGACGGAGCCAAGATGATAGTGCGCGGAGGCGAGATTAGGATCGAGCGAGATGGCCTGACGGAACTGCGACGCTGCATCGTCGTAGTGTTCCTGCTGGGCGAGGACGGTGCCGAGCGCGTCGTGCAGGGGCGCGCTGTCGGGTTGAGCGCTGAGAGCTTTTTCGAGTTGGCTCTGCGCAGCGGTGGGTTGCGATGTGGCGACGAGTGCGGTGGCGTAGGCGATAGCCGCGTCGGGTGTGAGTGACTGGTTTGTCTGGTCTAGCAGCTCGAACATCGTTACGGCTTTGGTGTAGTCGTGAAGTTGCGCGTAGGCGAGGGCGAGGTTCAATGTCGCGTTGGTATCGTGCGGATCGAGTTTGTGGGCTTGCTCCAGTTCGGCTGCGGCTGCGCGGGCGTTGCCTTCGGCGAGCAGGACTGTTCCGAAGGCTGTGTGGCCGGCCGCTACGTTGGGAGCGAGACGTACGAGCTTTCGCGAACTGCGCGTGGGCGGTGCGCAGGTCGTTCTGCTGATAGGCGGCGGAGCCTGCGCGAAAGGCGGCATCTGCTGCTTTAAGATTTGCGGCTGTGTTTGGGCTCGGTTTGGCTGAAGGAGCGTGGCTGGTTTGAGCCGCGCCTCGACGGGTAGCAACGACAGTATTGCAGGAGAAAGAAGGGCAGGAGCAGACGAGCGTGCGGGGTGGCGATGCATCATCTCAGACGTGATTTTAGCGAGCAACCGATGTTTAGGGAATTTTGCGGATTGAATCGACTCGTCTGTGAAGAGCCGGGAGGGTAGACTGGGGAGTCTTTGATGGCGATGGAGGCAACATGCGTCTTGTCTTGGTTGGGACAGCGATGCTTTGCGGAATGGCTGCTGCGCAGACGACCGGGCTTCAGCCGGTGAACTCTTTTCCACTGAAGGAGGATGAGCTTGCGATTCGCCGACATGTGGAAGCGGGCATGCCTTTTACGGTGGCGGGCATCCGGGGCGTCGTGATGGGACAGCAGGAGGGTTCGTTCGAGGCGTGGATGCTCCCGGTGAAGCTGCTTAGCCACTTCAGTATCGGGCGGAGGTGGAGGGTTATCCTGTGCCGATTGAGCTGAAGGATCACGCGCGGGAGATCGAGGTGTTTCCCGACCGCACCGTGATTACGTATTCGCATATTGCATTTACATTGCGGCAGATTATGTTTGCACCGGAGGGGATGGAGGATGGCACGGGTGCGGTGGTGATGTTTCAGGTGGACTCAGTACGACCGGTTGATCTGACGTTCAGCTTCACGCCGGAGATGCGTCCGATGTGGCCGCAGCCGGATCAGGGAATACCGTCGGCAGAGTGGGTGAAACGTGACGCGAGTGGGTTCTATGTGCTCCATACGGACTATCCGAATCTCGCTGGCGCTGTGGCGATGCCAATGACTCAGCCGGGCATTATGGCTCCATATCAGGAGAGGCCTCAGTTTCATCCGTTGGAGTTGAAGCTTCACTACGACCAGAAGCGGGATAAGGATCGGTACTTTCCTCTGTTGATGGCTGTGGGGACTACGACGGAAACTGCTACGAATGCGGCGTTGGAGGCAAAGCTGGAACACCTGTGCGCGACGCTGCATCAGACATATGCAGCGCATGCAGCGCGATATGCCGGGATGAGGAAGGAGTTGACTGCGATTCGGACTCCTGATGCAGGATTGAATGATGCTTTCTCCTGGGCGGCCATTTCAATTGAACAGTTGAGGGCGAAGGTACAGCCTTCCGGTGAAGTCGGGCTGGTGGCTGGATATTATTCGTCCGGTGATTCGGCGCGGCCGGGATTCGGCTGGTTCTTCGGGAGGGACGCGCTCTATACGCTCTATGCGGTAAATGGCTTTGGCGACTTTGGGTTATGTCGCGAGGCGATGGAGTTCCTGATACGACGACAGCGAGATGACGGAAAGATGATGCATGAGTACTCGCAGACGGCGGCAAATGTGGATTGGAGGGCGTTGCCGTATATGTATGCTGCGGCTGATGCGACGCCGTTGTTCCTGACTACAATGCTGGACTATGTGCGGAGCAGCGGGGACGTGGATTTTCTGAAGCGCCATCGCGAATCGGTTGAGAAGGCGTGGCACTTTGAGACGACGCATGACTCCGATGGCGACGGTATCTACGACAATGCTCAGGGGACGGGTTGGGTTGAGAGTTGGCCTCCGGGGATGCCGCATCAGGAAATCTATCTGGCACTGTTGGACCAACAGGCGTCCGCTGCTATGGCAAAGCTGGCTAGTCTGCTAGGGGATACGGCGACGGCTGAATCTGCTACGAAACGAGCGAATGAACTGGCGAAGAAGATCGAGACCGAGTATTACGATTCCGCTCACGATGCTTATGCGTTTAGCCGTGGCCAAGATGGGACACTCGATCATACGGCGACGGTTTATCCGATGATCGCGTGGTGGAATGGCGGTGACGGTTTAGCACATGCAGATGCGAGTCTTCGACGGTGGGCTTCGCATGATTTCGCGACCGACTGGGGGTTGCGCGACATCGCTGAGAGCGATCCGTTGTTCGATCCGATCAGTTATCACCAAGGATCGGTGTGGCCGTTGTTCACAGGGTGGGCGGCTGTGGCACAGTATCGTGCAGGGCATCCGCTCACTGGCTATGCTCACCTGATGCAGAATGCCGATCAGACGACGATGCAGGATCCAGGGGCGGTCACGGAATTGTTATCGGGAGCCTTCTTTCAGCCGTTTGGACGGAGCACGAGTCACCAGCTCTGGTCTTCGGCTATGGTCGTCGTTCCGACGTTGCGAGGCATGTTTGGGATCGATGTAGATGCGGTGTCAGAAAAGGTTTCGCTTAATCCGCAGTTGCCAGCCGACTGGATCAACGCTGAGGTGCAACGGCTGCATGTTGGGGAGGCGGTGTGCTCGCTGGAGTACCAGCGAGAGGGGCGGAGGCTGGTAGTACGAGTGAAGACTGCGTCAGGCAAGGCGGTGCGGCTGGCGACCTCGGCGAAAGAGGCGCAGGTGGCGACGGATGGATCGTCGATTGCTTTTCCGTTGCCAGCCCGTCGAGGTCGCGGTGCCGCATGGGCTGCCGCTGCAAGGGGCTAGGACGGCTCAGATGAAGGTGCTGACGGAGACGAGCGATTCGCACTCGTTGAAGCTTGAATTGGAGGCTGCCGCGGGCTCGGTGGTTCAGCTGGAGGTTCGCAGAAATGAACCGAAGTTAAATCTGCATGTCGATGGAGGAACTGTGAACGCTGCAGGAGGCGCGGGTGGGCAGAACGATCTTGACAAGGTGGTGGTGACGTTTCCCGAAGGAATGGGATATCAACATCGCGCACTTACTCTGAGTTGGTAGCCAGCTTAGTCAATTATTTGAGCCGGCCGATCCACGAGCCGTAGGGCAGCAGGGTGATGGTGGAGAGGTCGGTCGCATTCTTAGAGCGATGGATCACTTGTAAGTACTGTTTGCACCGATTTACCTAATGTCTTCGCATATGTCGGATCGACGAAGAGCGGCTGTGGTTGGCTGGTGCAGTTGAGTGAGACGAGGATGGACGGTTTTCCAGCGGCATCTTGGCGAATGAACGACAGCACAGAAGGATTGTTTACGTCGATCATGACCATCTTGCCATTACGAAGTACCGGGTCCGATCTGCGTAAGGCGATCAATTGCTTGTGCCAGTTGAGCAGCGAATCTGGCCTATTCTCTTCCGTCTTGACATTGGTTGCGCGGTAGCCGGTGGGAACGGGCAGCCAGGTGGTGTCAGCGGTGCTAAAGCCTGCATTCTTTGAGTTATCCCACTGCATCGGGGTGCGTTCCCCGTCGCGGCCTTTCTCCTGGGGCCAGCCTGTGACGCCGATTGGATCCTTTACATCCTCTACGCGCGCCGGTGGAGTAGTGACCATGCCGAGCTCCTCGCCGTAGTACATCAAGGCAGAGGAGCGTGAGGTGAAGAGAAGAGTAGCGATCAGTTTGGCGATGGCTTCGTTGTGTACGCCGTCACCGTAACGATCCCAGCTGCGGATGTTGTCGTGATTGTCGAAGACGAAGAGCGGCTGATTGTTATTAATTTTTGTCTCCGCATCATTGATTCGCTGACGGAGAAGATTGGCATCGAGTTTGTTGGTGAAGCCGACCTGCATGTCCATGGGGAGTTGGAGTTCGTCATGCTTTCCTCCGCCGTACCACTTATCGAGCTCCTGTATGTTCGGCAGGTATGTCTCGCCGATGAGGACACGATCGCCAGGATATTGATCAACCATTGCACGGAGACGTCGCATGACATCATGCACCTCTGGCAGGTTGTCATACATGTCATGCTCTTGCTTGCGATCGCCATAAGCGTTGGTGCCTTCTATCTCCTTGGCGTCGCGGAGGCCGGGATCTTCAAAGAGAGTGGGGATGGCGTCGAACCTGAAGCCTGCAACGCCTCTGTCGAGCCAGAAGCGGACGGAGTCGAACATTGCTTTTTCTACGGCGGGATTGCGCCAGTTAAGATCGGGCTGTTCCTTATAGAAGCGGTGGTAGTAGTACTGGTTCGTTTTTGGATCGTACTGCCATGCTGAATGGCCGAACTCGCTGATCCAGTTATTGGGCGGGTTGTTCGGTGGTGTGCCTCCGGGTTTGCCGTCGCGCCACACGTACCAGTCGCGTTTTGGATTGTCCTTTGAGCTTGCCGATTCGACGAACCACTTGTGCTTGTCGGAGGTGTGGTTCATCACCATGTCCATGACGATGCGAATGTTTCGTTTCTTCGCTTCGGCTACTAACCTGTCGAAATCAGCGAGCGAGCCGTACTGCGGGTCGATATTCTCGTAGTCCGAGATGTCGTAGCCGAAATCGACTTGCGGGGAGGGATAGATGGGCGAGAGCCAGATGGCGTCGACACCGAGAGATTGCAGGTAGTCGAGGCGCTGGGTGATTCCGTTGAGGTCGCCGATGCCGTCGCCGTCTGAATCCTGAAAACTGCGCGGATAGATCTCGTAGAAGACGGCGTGTTTCCACCACGGCTCATTGCTGTGCTGTGCAGCCGCGCTTGCATGGGCAGTTGTAGTGACGTGTGGAGGCGTCTCTGCTGATGAGATACTCCAGAAGCCGGAGAGAACAAAGAGTGTGAATAAAGCCAAGGCGATTCGCGCCGCGTGAGTTTCAGCGGAGGGGCGTGCAGATAAGGTCATGGGGTGCCTCCTGCGATGCGGAACAATATAGCATCGCCGATCCATGGGTTGTTCCGAACCATTGGTCGATGCGGTCGCATTGTGAAATCAGTCGAGGCCGAGTTTGTGCTGAAGCTGTTCGAGCGAGACGCCTTTCGTCTCTGGATAGATGAAGAGGACGACAAAGAACTGCAGAACCATCATGGCCGCGAAGAATGCGAAGGGGAGACCGCCGGAAGATTTTGCCAGCACCGGGAAGAGAAGAGAGATGATGGCGTTCATAATCCAGTGGGATGAAGAGCCAAGACTCTGGCCTTTGGCGCGAACGCGATTGGGGAAGACCTCGGCGATATAAACCCAGATGACCGCTCCCTGAGAGATGGCAAAAAATCCGATGTACGCAGCGAGTAGCCAGACAAGCGCATCAAGATGACTGTGTGTGAAGAAGACGGCTGCGACTCCAGAGAGACATAGTGCCATGCCAACACTGCCAATCAGAAGCAATGTTCTGCGGCCGAGCTTGTCGATAAGGGACATACCCAAAAATGTCGCCAACAGATTCATCAAACCGATGAGAACCGTCTGTAGCGCACCGGAGAGTTGGCTGAAGCCTGCCGCGGCGAAGATGAAGTTTGAATAATAGAGAATCGCGTTGATCCCGGAGAGCTGATTGAAGAGGCCGATGGTGATAGCAAGGAAGATAGGCAGGCGGTATTGTCGCTGGAAGAGCGGTTCGGCGGCCATGCCGCGCTCGAGGTGGATGGAGTCCATGATCTCGCGCAACTCGGCTTCGGAGTCCGGCGATCCCATCATCTTCAGTACTTCGAGAGCTTCGTCTGTCTTGTTCTGCGTTACTAGCCAGCGCGAGCTTCGCGGTATGCCGTAGAGCATCATCAAGAACAGCAAAGAGGGAATTGCTGCAACGCCGAGCTGCCAACGCCACTGGTCAAGGCCGAGGTTCATAAGCGAGATGAGATAGTTGGAGAGGTAGGCTAGAAGGATTCCAACAACAACGTTGATCTGGAAGAGACCGACCATTCTGCCGCGCCACTTAGCAGGGGCAAGTTCGGCGATGTAGACCGGACCAAGCACCGAGGATCCACCGATGCCCAGGCCGCCAATGAAACGGAAGACCATAAGCGCATGCCAGTTCCAGGCAAACGCACAGCCCAGCGCCGAGATGGTGTAGAGAATGGCCATGATGCGCAGGGCTTCACGGCCTCCGATTTTCTGGCCGACGACTCCGGCGGTCATCGCGCCGATGACTGTGCCGAAGAGTCCGATGAAGACGGTGAGCCCAAGCGTGAAAGAGGAGAGGTCGTAGATCGTGGTCAGTTGCTGCGTTGTGCCGGCGATGACTGCAGTGTCAAAACCGAAGAGCAGACCTCCGAGAGCGCCTACTATGGTGCTTTTCACCAGGTATGTGGTCATTTTCATCGTCAGAGGCTCCGCAATTGTGACAACGCACGAAAGCATACATGGCGGAGGCAACATTACCCTAGGACCAAGTTGGCGGTGCTGTTCTAGGTGAGTCTTGCGCGGGCAAGGTGGATGCCGCAGGAATTGCGAACGACCGTGTGGGTCTGCAACAGGATGTCGCGTGTGGGGAGGTTGGGTTTTTCGAGACGCTGCAACATGGTTGCCATTGCAGTTGCGCCGATATCACCGCAGTTCTGGTGCTGTGTCGTAAGGGGTACGGGGAGCAGGCTGGCATACTTGACGTCATCAATGCCGACGATACGCATCTCCTCCGGCACCCGGATGCCCATCTTCGTTAGGCCGGCCATGGCTCGAGCAGCGGTGAAGTCGTTTGCGCAGACGATGGCGTCGGGCCTGTAGTTTCTGAGCATCTTTCGGAGAAAGTCGGTATCATCAGGGTCGCCTCGGCAAACCAGATCCTGTCCCAAAGGAAGACCGTGGGCGATCAATGCCTCGCGGTAGCCTGCAATTCTCGCCATGACAGTTGAAGCGGAGAGCGGCCTGGCCAGAAATGCGACCCTTTTGACGTCGTGACGGAGCAGATGCTGAGTGATAAGAAAACCTGCGCGGCGATTGTCGATTCCAACCAAGTCGTACTTGGACCGCATCGGATACGGTGAATAACACCTGTCGAGCAGGACGACTTGAATACCGGCACGATCGAATGCAGCGACGATCCGATTGTTGACTGCATCCTTTGCGGGTGTGAATTCGAGTGGTGCGAAGAAGACGCCGGAGACCTTTTGCGTGACGTATTGGTGGCAAAGATGCTCGGCCTCTTTCTCCTGCTGAGCAGCCTCTCCCATGGAGTGCCCCCAAAGCAGGGAGTGCGGCTTTGATAGCGGCGATTGCATCATGCCGTGACAGATAGGTTCGAAAATTTCTGTTCGCCCGAGGTCTGGAATGAGCAGACCAAATACGTGGCCGCTGGACACGGCGGGAGCGACTACATGGGTTCCGGAGCCGGCCCGTCGGGTGACAAGTCCTTTTTGCTGGAGTTCGTTTACTGCTTTTGCAACCGTAATGCGGGAGGTGCTGTAGTGCTTTCCTAGCTCTGCTTCGCTAGGCAGACGATCCCCGGGTTGAAATGTGCCAGTCCTAATGGCGGATAGGAGATCCTCATAAACCTTTCGGTACTTAGGTGCATTGGACGGATTCGACACGTGGGGCGTTGCGTGAGGGTGTTCGGGCGGAGTGGATTCTCGCAGGGGTGCCGTTGCGTGCGCGGTTTGTCCGGTCTTCATTGAATCTCCTGTCGTGCTGGAGAGCATATGGATTGGTGAGGGTCAATGTATAGACAAATGTATACCTCATATAGTGATGCAGGTTATCCATGGAGCATCAGATTGGTCAACCTTTCGATTGAGTTTTATCTAAATTACAGCTAATTGCCAACGCATAGCTTCTTCAGAGTTCAGGCAAATATGACATAGATAAAGGTTTGTCTAAAGCGTCTAAAGATCTGGCTCACAGAAAGGTTGGACCAGATTGATGTTACTTCGGAAAATGACAAATTGTTATGTCATTTACTATAGATATGCCTAATGATCAACATGCCAGATCAATTGACATATGTTGCAAAATCCGCGTACTTTCAATGCGGATTTTGAATGGAACGACTTGGAGTACCAGGTGTGTAGCTCTCGGTTCAAACATCCGCCTTTAGTTTGAGCCTTGCAAGACAAGCGATGTTCAGCAAAATACAGAAGCGTCGCTCATGAAAGAGAAGCAGGACGAAGCACACTTTCTGGAGGGATTTCGCAATGAGATTAGCGACGCGAGTGAAATTATTGCTTTCAGTGGGTTGCCTGCTGGCCCTTTCGCCGGTAGCACACGGCCAGGCGGTGTATGGATCGATCTACGGTACCGTAACCGATCCAACAGGTGCAGTTGTTCCCGGCGCGGCGGTCACCGTAACCAACGTCTCAAAAGGCACCTCGAGCAGTGAAGTTTCGAACGGCAGCGGAGAGTTCGCCGCGGACCATCTTATTCCCGACATCTATGACGTGAAGGTAACGGCTGCGGGATTCCAGACTTTTCTGCAGAAGGGAATTCAGGTGTATGCCGACACGTCAACCAAGATGCAGGTTGCTCTTACGGCCGGCGCGACGTCAGAGACAGTCGAGGTCAACGCCGATGCAGTTCCGCAGTTGAAGACCGACCGCGCCGATGTGTCGACAGTCTTCGGGGCCAGAGAGATTTCGGACCTGCCAATCCCCGGCCGAAACTTCACCGGCCTGCAGCTCTTGCTGCCGGGCGCGCAGCAGCTTGGGTGGAGTCACGCCGCCAGCGAGAATCCCCAGGGCAGCAAACAGATCATGGTCGCAGGCCAGACCTTTGCTGGTGTAGCCTTCGAGCTGGACGGAACCGATAATCAGGATCCAATCCTGGGCATCATCGTCGTCAATCCAAATCTCGATTCGCTGTCGGAGTCGAAGATCACGACGCAGAACTTCGACGCGGAGTTTGGCAAGGCCGTTGCCTCTGTCATAACGGCCCAGACAAAGTCGGGCACCAACAAGTTCCATGGCTCGGCCTTCTACTATCGCCAAAGCGGGGCGAATCTGGCGAAGGATCCATTCTCTCAGGGGCCTGGGCGTGCCGATATCCCGTCCCAGCTCAAGAACCAGTTCGGCGGCTCGATCGGCGGGCCGATCCTCAAAGACAAACTCTTCTTCTTTGGCGACTATCAAGGTTTGCGCCAGAAGATTGGAACGGCCAACGTCCAGACAGTTCCATCGTCGTTGCTGGTGGAGACCTGCCTCGGCAAGCAGGTAGGACCGAGCGGAATTCCTGGCTGCGACTTCAGTGAGTATGCATCGAATGTAACTCCGGCGGGCACGGGCATTATCTATCAACCGAATGGTGTGGCTTTTCCTGGAAACGTCATTCCCGCGTCGCAGGTATCTACCCAGGCGAAGAACTTTCTCGCTCTTCTGGAACCATACAAACCGAACACACCCGGCAGCTTCAACGGGCTCAAAAACAACTACTCCGGATCCGGCACGGGCAGCCTAAACAGCGATCAGTGGGATATACGGGGCGACTTCACGATGAATCAGAAGGTCCACTTCTTTGGACGGTTCAGCCGCTTTACCGACACGCTGACTGGAAAGACAATGTTTGGCGATGCCGGAGGCGCGGGATTTGGCCTCGGCGGGTACGGTGGAACTTCCACGGGAGCCAACGACAGCGCGGCGCTCGGGACCGATATTGTATTGAATCCAAAACTGATCACCGATATACGTCTCGGCTACTTCCGTTACAACATCGTGACCGCCAAGTACGACCAGAACATACCATTGGCAAATCAACTTGGCATACCTGGCATGAATCTAGGGACGAACGCAACCAACGGTGCTCCGAGCTTCCAACTCACTGAGGTTGGCTCAACGAGCGGACCGTCTCCTTCCAACCCCCAGAGCCAGGGGCCGCAGTATGGCGCGGGCTTGAACGTCGATCGCTGCAACTGCCCATTGATCGAAAAGGAAGACCAATACCAGATCGTGAACAATTGGACCAAGGTGATTGGCAATCACTCTGTGAAGGTTGGAGGCGATCTTCGTTATGCGCGCAATCTGCGAGTGCCGAGCGACAATGACCGCACCGGCATTCTCTACTTCAGCAACCAGCCGACTTCTAATCCAAGCCTCCCTGTTACCGGCGGATTGGGTTTTGCGACCTTCGCTGAGGGAAAAGTGACAAACTTCCTGCGCTACGTCAGCACCTCGACAAACGCGAAGGAGTTCCAGAAGCGCATATTCTTCTATGGGCAGGATACCTGGAGAGCGACACCGACACTTACGGTCAACTACGGGCTTCGGTATGAGTTCTACTACCCAGAGACGATTAACGCCGCAGGAAACGGAGCGTTGCTGGACGTGAATACCGGATACCTGTATGTGGCCGGCGTGGGCAACGTCGCCAGCAATATGAACTGGGGTAGGCAGACCAATACCTGGAGCCCAAGAATCGGAGTCGCCTACCAGGTGCATCCGACGACGGTCATTCGAGCCGGCTACGGCCGTAGCTTCGACATCGGCGTCTTCGGCTCGATCTTTGGACATGCGGCGACGCAGAATCTGCCGGTTCTCTCCAATCAGCAGGTGACAACGACGACCGGGGCCCTGGGCTCGGCCTTTTCGCTAGCTGCGGGACCGCCGTCACCAACGCCTATCGCGGTTCCTGCCAACGGTATGCTGCCAAATCCAGGAGCAGCCGTCAGTTCACGCTCTCGTCCAAACGGACTGCTTCTTCCGACGCTCGATGCATGGAACGCAAGCATTCAGGAGGCGCTGACGCCGACGATCTCGTTGACGATCGCTTATGTCGGCAATAAAGGCACACATACCTTCTTTGACGGGAGCGGTAATACATCGAATCCGAACGAAGCCGCCATCAACTTGCCCGCGCAGTACAGCATTACGGGCAATGCGCTGCACTTCGATCCCACGGTGTCTACGACGACGATCTTCCCCGGCGTGCATGCCGTGAATGGTCAGCCCGTTCCGGGTATCTCGCCTACCGGCGGAACCAACAACACAACGTTTCTCCAGCGCTACTATGGAGGCAAATATCCTGCATGCGCCGACCCCAACTACACTGCGCCTGATCCCCTTGTTGCCGGGACCGGTCAGTGCGGCTGGACGAACGGCATCCAATACTACGGCAACAACTCGGACACCCACTATCACTCGCTTCAGGTCTCCGTGGCCAAACAGTTCACCCATGGCCTGTCGTTCAACGCGAACTATGCCTGGCAGAGGTCGACCAATTGGGCAGGCGGCTTCTCCAGCTGGAGCAAACCCGCCGTCAAGGGGAACGACGGCTTCGTTCGCCGGCAGCAGATTATCCTCTACGGGCTGTACGAACTTCCGTTTGGGAGAAACAAGGCGATCGGCAGCAATGTCAACGGTGTCGTTGACCAGATCATCGGAGGGTGGCAGCTGAGTCCAGTGCTGAACTACTCGAGTGGACTGCCGTTTACGCTCACCCTTGGCGGGTGTTCGCAGATTCCGAGTTCAGCCCCGTGCTATATGAATGGAGATCCGAAGCAGTTCCAGCATCATGTTACGGGCTCTCCGTTTACTACCCTAAAGTACTTTGATCAGGCCACCCAGGCAAAGATCTTCACGGCGCCTGGCCTGAACCAGATCGGAACCATCGGAAGGAACACCGTTTGGGGGCCGAACTTCTTCAACACGGACCTCGCGGTGCAGAAGAACTTCCCGATCCATGAAATCGCGACGATTCAGTTCCGTATGGACGCATTCAATGTCTTCAACTACATCAACTTTGGCACTCCCAGCGGTGGTGATGGATCGATCAGCAGCGGCCCAGGAGTCGATGGGACTGCGAATCCCCGTTCGTTGCAGTTCTCGCTCCGTGTGCAGTTCTGACGTTGTAGAAGATCAGGCGAAGGGGAGCTTCGGCTCCCCTTCTTTATTTCGTTTACACTTTGGGCGGATATTAAATGCCTAAACCGCCCAAAGCATCGATCGCAGCATACTTGTTTATGTTGTTCGCGTTCTTCCCAATGGATGCACAAACCGTGGATGCCTCCGCGGCTGCTGGTTCGTCACCGAACTTAGTACAACTTCGGCAAATGATTGACCGAGGACACGCTGCGGATGTTTTGAAACAACTTGATGCAGTTGCGCAGCATCCCGCGCCCGCAGGCGTAAACCGATTGCGAGGACTGGCGTTATATGCGCAAAGTAATTTCCCCGAAGCCGACACTGCGTTTGCAAATGCCTTACAGCAAGACCCTCACGATGAAGAGTCGATACAAATGCGAGGACTTACCCTCTTTAGGCTGGGTAGACCAAAGGATGCGATTCCTTTGCTCGAACAAGCGCATGACAGGACAGCGCAGACAAAAGTAGATCCCAGCTATGTCCTGGCACTTTGTTACCTCGATACCCGCCGTTATGACGACGCTAGACATGCCTTCGCCATACAGTATGGCTTTCCGCCAGACTCGGCGTCGGCATACTTGCTCGCAGCGCGGATGTTGCTGCGTCGTGAGTATGTTCCAGTAGCGCAGGAGTTCGCGAGAAAGGCGCTGGAGCTTGATCCTCAGATTCCGCTTGCACATGCTCTGCTCGGTGAGGTCGCGCTCGCAGGCGAACATCTCGACGAAGCAATTGCCGAGTTCGAGAAGGAAAGGGCTCGAAATCCGCTAGATGGAAACGTCTATGACCGATTGGGCGATGCCTATACGCGTGCTGCAGACTATGCAAAGGCGCAGCAAGCATTGCAGCAAGCCTTGCTGTTGGAACCGAACTCCACTGGGCCCTATATCCTGTTGGGCAAAGTACTCCTTAAGCGCCAGGACCCGGTCGGTGCAGTGATGTATCTGGAGCGCGCAGAAAAGATGGATCCAGCTAATTACATGACCCACAATCTGCTGGGACAGGCATACCGAGCCTTAGGCAGAACAGATGACGCGAGTCGCGAGATGCAACTAGCCCAGCAGACACAGTCCGCAGCCGAACCAAAGATCGAGCAGGTTCATTAGGAAACGTTCGGTGTTGACGACTTATATGTGAAAATAAAGAGCCTTTACGAAAGCCTAAATTGAACTAAAGGGAACCTATGCAAAAGTTGTCAAGACGCACATTTGTCCAGAAGGCATCCACAGTCTCGTTTGCAGCGCATCCGTTGTTTGCTGCCGCGGGAAATCTGTCCAGTGACCAGTTGTTACTCGTAGGAACCCAGACTGCGGCAACAAGTAAGGGTATCTATGCCTACAACTTCAATATAGCGACTGGTGACTTGAAACAGATCGGCCTCGCCACTGAAGCTGACAACCCAACATTTCTCGCCCTCGCTCCCGACGGCAAGATTCTTTACGCTGCAAACGAACTCGATCAATTCGAAGGCAAGAAAAGCGGCGCTGTTTCGAGCTTTACCCTCGATCGCAGGACTGCAAAGCTATCGAAGATTAACCAGGTAGCCTCCTTGGGTGATGGTACCTGCCATGTCTCGGTAGATCACACAGGACGTTGTGTCTTTGCCGCAAACTACGGAGGTGGTAGTGCCGCCTCATTCTTTGCAAAGGATGGCCATTTAAGCGAAGCTGTCTCTTTTCTTCAGTACGAAGGCCATGGACCAGCGGAGCAGCAGAGTGGGCCACGCGCTCATCGCGTCACACCATCGCCAGACAATCGTTTTTTGCTCGTCAATGATTTAGGGCTCGACAAAATTCACATCTATCGGCTGGACGCAACAACAGCCAAATTGACGCCAAACAATCCCTCGGAGTGGAAGGGGACACCCGGATCTGGGCCGCGAGCCTTGCGCTTCCATCCAAATGGCAAATGGGCATACTGCGTCAACGAATTGAAGTCGACGGTCAATGTTCTCCGGTGGGATAAAAACCACGGATCGCTCGAGACAATACAGGAGATATCTCTATTACCCGAAGGGCACCAGGGCCCATCTGCTGCCTCAGAAATTGTTCTTGATAGGCACGCACGCTTCGCCTACGTCGCCAACCGGTTGGACGACTTCCTTGTCACATTTGCCGTATCGGCTAACGACGGCAAGCTCACTCTGCTCAACCGAAGCTCTTGTGGAGGTAAGACTCCGCGCCACATGGCTCTCGATCCCAGCGAATCGTGGCTCCTGGTGGCCAATCAGGTTTCGGACAATATCGCCGTCATTGCAAGAGATAAACACACAGGGCGCCTGGCCGAGCAAACAAAGAGCTTTCCACTATCAAAGCCGCAGTGTCTGGTCTTCGCTTAACAAAAGCTGCTCAAGCTATTTCAGATAGCTTCGCACTAACTCAACTAGATCTTCCGCAAGATCGGGAGCGATTCCCTTGCCGTCCCTGTCGGCAAGATGTAGTCGCAGATGATCCTCCAGAACCTCAGCCATCAGGCCGTTAACCCCACCGCGCACGGCGGACAACTGCATCAAAATCTTGGCGCAGTCGTCCTCCTCGCTTAACGCACGTTCGATCGCATCGAACTGTCCACGAATCTTCTTAAGCCGATGTTGTAACCTTAATTTCTCGCGTTCGCTATGTGACATTCGTCAATCGATCCTTCCTCGGTATCGTACTGCCTTTTAATCCAGGACGAGGTCTAAGAGCGCGAAAATTTATACCTTAGGCAATTGCTGAGTGTCCCAACCTCCACCTAAAGCCTTGATGAGTAGAACGCTAGCTTCTAACTGTCTGCGCATGATGTCGATATCGTTGCGTTGATTTTCTAGCGCAGAAGTCTGCCACGTAATGACCTGCAGATAGGTGTCAACACCGCCCTCATACCGCGTCTTGAACAGATCAAGTGACTCCTGTGCCGATTGTGTCGCAGCACGTTGTTGCCGGGCTTCTGTCTCCAATATTCGTAGAGCGGCTAGATTATCTTCAACTTGCTGGAAGGCCGTCAACGAGGTCTGACGATAGCCAGCAACCGTCGCGTCATACTGCGCAAGAACAACATCAGAAGTTGCGCGTCGCCTCCCATGATCGAAGACAGTCTGTGACAGCATCGGCCCCACCGCAAAAAAACGGCTAGGCCACTCGAACCAGTTCAACACCGACGTGCCAGTAAATCCCGCCACAGCCGAGAGACTCAGCGTCGGATAAAATGCAGCCTGTGCAATTCCAATCTCCTCATTTGCGGCAGCCATGCGACGCTCATCGGCAGCGATATCCGGACGGCGCTCCAGAAGCTGAGATGGCAGCGCACCGGGAATTGCAGGAATAGTGGGTTGCTGTACTGTAGCTGGAGTCGGCCCAATATTGAGCTGTGCCGGAGGTTTCCCGATCAGCACGGCAATCGCATGTTCATACTGCGCACGCTGAATACCAATCTCGGTATCCTGAACCTGGGCGGTCTGTAGCTGCGTGCGAGCCTGCGCGACGTCGGAGAGCGGGGAAGCGCCGCCATCATAGCGATCCTGTGTCAGTTGAAGTGCATCCTTGTACGCTTGTACTGTCTCATCTAATAATTTTTTCTGAGCATCGGCGCTACGCAGATTGAAGTAATTGATTGCCAATTCCGCATGAAGACTCAGTCTCGCAGTTTCCATATCAGCAGCACTCGCCTGCGCCTCTTCTCGAGCTGCGGTAACTCCCCGGCGAATGCGTCCCCACAAATCAATCTCATAATCCAGATCGATCGGAAGCGTAAATGATCCCGTTCCATTGGTCGCCGCAGTTTTGTTGAAGTAAGGCTGATTAGCCGAATCACGAACCGCGCCAACGGCTGGATTGACAGTCAGGGTTGGCGCTTCATTGGAGCGCTTGATGCGGATTGCCGCGCGAGCTGCACGAAAGTTCGCCTCAGCTGCCTTCAATGTTTGATTTGCCGGATCAACCTGCTCCTCAAGTGCGTTCAATTGTTGATCGTTGAACAGCTCCCACCACTTGCCACGCAGTAGCTGGTCATTTGGCTGAGCAACCTTCCATCCACTCATCTCCTTGAACGATTCTGGAGTAGCCTCTTTGAACTCTGGCGCCAGCGGAGTGGCAGGACGCGTGTACTTCGGGCCGACCATGCATCCACTCAGCAGAGCGCAAAGTACCGTAGACGCAGGTACAAGAGCAATGCGGTTCACTTTTCGGCTCCTTTCTGAGGAGCGGCGTTCACTTCAACCCGTGTTCCATTAGTAAGTGAGTCAGATGGATCAAGCACAATAGCATCTCCCTGCGATAAACCACTCGTAACCTCGACGCTATTGCCGAAATCATGCCCGATCGTAATAGGCGAAAGCTGCACTACGCCATCACGCACTACACCTACGCGAAGTCCTTCCGCGCGAAAGAGCAGAGTGTTGGAGGGTATTGTGACAGCGCGGTTTGCTGCGGGTAGTTGGAGATGCGCAAAAACATAAGCCCCCGGAAGCAGTTCTCCTTTTGCATTGTCGACGTCAACCTGAACATTCAACGTTCGCGTCGTCTGGTCGATGGAGCTGGAGTTTCGAGCGATTGTGCCGACAATAATCTCACCGGGACTTGCATCCTGCGTGATTTTTACCTTAGCGCCATCACGCACACCTTCTGCATAAATTTCAGGCACCGAGACGTATACAAAGAGACGGCCCACGGCAGCAAGGTGAAAAAGTTCATGGGGTGTCGTACCAGATCCAGTGCCGATCAACGCTCCGATGTCCGTGTTGCGGGCCGTAATCGTGCCATCAAACGGAGCCGTCACCCGCTCATAACCCTGCAACTCTTTGAGACGACGAACATTAGCCTGGCTCGCAGCATAGTTGGCCTGTTTTGCGGCATAGTCACTCATCACCTGATCGGTCTCTTGCTTAGAGACGGCATGTTTCTGCAGGAGACTTTGCCAGCGCGTGCTTGTAGTCTGGGCTAGTTGCATATTCGCTTCTGCGCTCTTTAGGTCTGCTTCTGCCTGCTGCAACTGTTGATCGAGTTCTGGTGTTTCAATCTCAGCGAGTAACTGTCCCTTTCGTACATGCGTACCAATATCGACATACCACCGTTTAAGGTAGCCGTTCGTGCGCGCATAAATAGGCGTATCGGTAAAAGCCTGAACATTACCCGGGAGAACAACCTCTTGCGCAGCAGATCCTCCCGTTGGATGCGTTACATTCACGGTGGGTATCGCAGCTTCGGCGGTCGATCGTTCCAACTGGTGCTCCGTCTTGGCACGAGAATGCACTCCATAGATAATCGCCAGACCCAGCAAAACAACTACTGCGAGCCCCCCGAGAACTGGTCCCTTGCGAATAGTTAGCTCGCTTGCCGTTATCGAGGAGGTCACCGGTTCTTCGGCCACTTCACGCACGGATGCGGAGAACTCTGTCATATCAATCCCGTTCTGTGTCGATGTGTTTTCCATAATCAATAACCCCATTGGTTACACAAACTGCGTATCAAGCCTTTTCCTGTCGCGTGCCTCTCGACGAGCCTTGCTGTTATGAATGAGCGCGAAGACGCAAGGCACAAATACCAGCGTAGCCACCGTGGCGCAAAGCAGGCCGCCGATAACTGCGCGCCCAAGCGGAGCATTTTGCTCGCCGCCGTCTCCAGCTCCCAGCGCCATCGGAATCATGCCGATGATCATTGCGAGAGCAGTCATAACAACAGGACGAAAGCGTGTCGTCCCCGCTTCGATCGCAGCTCGGATCGCATCGCTATGTTCTTCTAGCTTTGTTTTAGCGAAAGACACAACTAGAATGCTGTTCGCAGTTGCTACGCCCATACACATAATCGCACCCATGAGTGCGGGTACGCTAAGCGTCGTGTGTGTCAGAAAGAGGAATAGAACAATACCCGCCAAAGCTGCCGGAAGCGCCGTGATGATGATGAACGGGTCAAGCCAGCTTTGGAAGTTCACGACGATCAGTAGATAAACGAGAACAATCGAAAAGACCAGGCCGCCAAGCAGGCCGATGTAGGAACTCCTCATCGTCTCAACCTGACCCTTGAGCGTCACAAACGTTCCTCGCGGCAAATCCTTCTTGTTCTTATTCAGGATTCGTTCCACATCGCGGCTCACACTGCCGAGGTCGCGACCTTGAACACCGCCATAGATATCAACTACTGGGCGAATGTTGTAGTGGCTCACGGTGCCCATCTCATGCCCACGTTGAATCGAAGCTAAGTCTCCGAGAATCTCCTGCGACTGTGTCGATGTTGCGCTACCCACCACTGCAGTCGTTCGGTTGATCGGAATGTTCTGCAGGCTCTGCAAAGAGTTCATTTTGTACTGCGGAGTCTGCGCCACGATGTTGTAGTTCACGTGATTCTTCCAGTTCAGGAAGAACATAGGCGTAACCTGGAAGCTTCCACTGAGTGTATTCAAGACGCTCGTCGCCACATCGCGTTCTGAGTATCCGCCCTGTGACGCTTTCGTACGGTCGACGCCAATCTGTAGCGTCGGATAATCAAAGGGCTGTTGAATACGCAGGTCGGTCAATCCAGGTACCTGACGCAGTTGAGCCAAAAGCTTATCCGCCATCTGCTTGCTTGCATTAATATCATTGCCTTCTAACTGAATATCAATCGGCGCGGGCAATCCAAAGTTAAGAATTTGTGTCGTGATATCAGAGGGTAGGAAGTAGAAGGTCGCCTGTGGAAACGCGCGTGGCAGCGCCTCACGCAGAGCACGAACATAGGCCGCTGTAGGATGATGGTCTTCCTTGAGTGTGACCATCACATCGGCGTCATAGGCTCCTACAGTTCCGTTCGTTAGATGCTGTGTGTTCATCGCGCTATAGGGAAGCCCGATGTTATCGAGGATGTTGTCTAACTCTTTGGTCGGAATCTGTTGGCGGATATTCTGCTCAATCAGATCGCACAGACGAGCCATCTCTTCAATACGCATTCCCGACGTGCCGCGCACATGCAGAATGAACTGTCCGCTGTCGGTATCGGGGAAGAAGTCCTGACCCAGCCATGGAACCAGCAAAAAGACGCTGAGACATGCTCCAAGAAAGACCGGCACAAAGACTTTACGGCGAAGAACGAGCCGCTCCAACGTCCCATGATAGCCCGCACGAACGCGTTCAAACTGCCGATCAAATCCACGTTGAAAGCGGGTAAATACGTTCCCCTTTGAGTCGTGGTCTTTATGACGCAACAGATACATCGCAAGCGTAGGAACCAATGTCCTCGAAAAAATGTAAGAGGCGAGCATCGCAAAGACAACCGCTTCAGCCAGCGGAACAAACAGAAAGCGCGCCACACCACCTAGGAAGAACATCGGCAGAAAGACGATGCAGATGCAGAGCGTCGATACAAGCGCCGGCACCGAAATCTGAGCAGCACCATCAAGGATAGAGTTCCGCAGCGAGTGTCCTTCTTCTAAGAATCGCTCGATATTTTCAATCGTAACGGTGGCATCGTCCACCAGAATGCCAACAGCAAGCGCAAGCCCACCCAGCGTCATCGTGTTGATCGTCTCGCCCATCAAGCTGAGAACGATTACCGAGGTAAGAATTGACAGCGGGATAGAGATAGCGATGATGACAGTCGACCGCCAACTTCCCAGAAACAGCAGAATCATAATCGCGGTGAGCATCGCTGCAATGACCGCTTCACGAATGACTCCCGATACCGCCCCGCGCACAAATACGGATTGATCCGAAAGGGGAGTGATCTTAAGCTCAGGTGGCAAAGTGCTCGCGACGCGGGGAAGAATCTTGCGTATGCCACTAACGACATCGAGCGTCGAAGAGTTCCCATTTTTGACGATACTGATGAGTACGCCTCGATGCCCATCCTGACGAACAACATTGGTCTGAACTTGAAAGCCATCGCTAACGCTGGCGACATCGCGCAGATAGATTGTGGTGCCGTTCACCTGTTTCAGCGGAATATTGGCAAGCTCTTCCACCGTCCTCGGCGTTCCATTCGTGCGAACGTCGTACTCGCTTTGCCCAATCTTGATCGTGCCTGAAGGCATCACGACATTCTGCTGTGCCACCGCATTCAGCAGGTCGCCCGGAGCAATCCCTTTCGACTGCATCGCCGCCTGATCCATGCTGATCGTAATCTGGCGTTGCTTGCCGCCATACGGCAGCGGAACTACCGATCCCGGAACGGTAATCAACTGCGGACGAATAAAGTTCGTAGCATAATCATTCAGCTGCTGCTCCGACAGTCCCTTTCCTGAAACCCCAAGCTGCAGAATCGGAACGCTGGAAGCGGAGAAGTTGATGATCTGCGGTGGAAGGATGCCGGGAGGCAACTGGCGCAGCAGATACTGAGACGCAGCCGTGACCTGTGCGTTGGCTGTATCAAGACTCGCACCCGGCTGCAGGAACACCTTCACAACCACCGTGCCGTTGTACGTCGTCGACTCGATATGTTGAATATTGTCGACAAGCGTCGTTAGCGCCTTCTCGTACGGCGTTGTCAGACGGCCCTCAAGCTCTTCAGGATTCAGTCCGGTATACGTCCATCCAATCGAAACCACAGGAATGTTGATATTCGGAAAGATATCCGTCGGTGTCCGCAGAATGATCACCGGGCTCAAAAGGAGAATAAGAAGCGCAAGAACGATGAACGTGTACGGTCGATTCAGGGCTGTCTTTACAATCCACATAGAGTCCTCGGAACGGATGCTGGGGCGTCTTAACCCTTTTGGATAAGTGCCTTTATTTATTGGACACGCCAATCGGCTGTGCGTTTCAGATGTATATCAGGTGACCGTGATCGGAAAAACCGATAATCTAAGTCAATGGAGCTGCGTCACCTTAAATACTTCATCGCTGTCGCCGAATGGAAGGGCTTCAGCCACGCTGCTCGAAGACTCTACGTCTCGCAGTCGGCCATCAGCGAACAGGTTGCCGATCTAGAGCGCGAAGTAGGCGTCCAACTCCTCCATCGCAGCCGTAGAGAGGTCGCCCTTACCGACGAGGGCAAAGTATTCCTTGAAGAAGCGAAGAAGGTCCTAGCCGCCGTCGATCAAGCCGTCGAAATGGCCCGTCGATCAAAACGAGGCGAGGTCGGAACCCTCCGAATCGGCTTTTTCACCAATGGCATCGGCGTCTTCTTTTCTACACTGATCCGCGAGTTCCGCAAAACTCACCCCGAAGTCCGCCTCTCACTCCACGAGATGTCAGCCCGGCCTCAGATGGAAGCTTTGGCGAATAACGAGATCGACATCGCCTTTACCCGCGAGCTCGATCCACAATTTGCCGCAACCCTGACCTCAGAACTCCTCTTCCAGGAACCCCTCGTCGCGGTCCTGCCGCGCGATCACCCTCTCGCCAGCGGTCCAGTTGCCCTCGAATCACTAGCAGCGGAACACTTCGTCCTCATCCAGCGCGAAGTCTGGCCAACCCTATTCGACTCCATCATCACGCTCTGCTCCAGCGCTGGCTTCTCCCCCCATGTCGCAAACACCGCTGCCCGATGGCCCGCTGTTCTCGCTCTGGTCGAAGCCGGCGAAGGTGTCGGCCTGGTAACAGCCGGCGTACAAAGATTCCGCTTCAGCGGAGTCTCCTTTTGCCAGCTCACGCCAACCCGATCCATCGGAGTAGCTCTGGCATGGCGCACAAAAGAAAAATCAAGCATCGTCGAAGCATTCCTCAACCTGGTTCGCGATCAAAAGGAAAAGATTCGTGGCTCACAGGGCGAACCGCACCCGCAGTAACTCTCAAGGCTCCAGACCCAAAGAATCTCGCCTCCGCAATCACCTCAAAAGACTCCCACCGCGCATCTGAGGTAGCCTGATAGCTGGGCGAGCTCACACGTTCTCCTGACCAATCCACAAGGAACCGCAATGACGTCCTGGCGCATCTGGAGAACCCGGCTCGTACTCTTCTTTGCCGTCCTCGGGCCAGGCTTCATCACTGCCAATGTAGACAACGACGCCGGCGGCATCCTCACCTACTCCCAGGCTGGTGCCCAGTTTGGATACAGCCTCCTCTGGACCATGCTCCCCATTACCCTCGCGCTCATCGTAGTGCAGGAAATGTGCGCACGCATGGGAGTCGTCACCGGCAAAGGCCTCAGCGACCTCATCCGCGAAGAGTTCGGCCTCCGCATGACCTTCGTCGTGATGGTCCTACTAGTGATCGTCAACTTCGGCAACGTCATCGCAGAGTTCTCCGGCATTGCCGGCAGCATGCAGCTCTTCCACGTCAGCAAATACATCAGCGTGCCCGTCTGCGCGACTATCGTCTGGTTTCTTGTCGTCAAGGGCGACTATAAGAGCGTGGAGAAGGTCTTCCTCATCGCCAGCGTCTTCTACATCGCCTACATCGCAGCCGGAGTACTCAGCGGTCCTAACTGGCACCTCGCCCTCGTCCAGACCATCAGGTTGCCGCCACGCAGCGTCTGGAGCGACCACGAATACATCTTCATGACCGTCGGCGTCATCGGCACAACCATCACCCCGTGGATGCAGTTCTACCTGCAATCCTCCATCGTCGAAAAAGGGGTCAGCGTCCGCCAGTACAAAGCCTCGCGCCTCGACGTCGTCGTGGGTTCCATCTTCACCGATATCGTCGCCTGGTTCATCGTCGTAGCCTGCGCCGCCACCCTCTACCTCCACGGCATCCGCAACATCGTTGACCCCTCCGACGCCGCCCAGGCCATGAAGCCGCTGGCAGGGAACTACGCCTTCATCCTCTTCGCCGCCGGCCTCTTCAACGCCTCGCTCTTCGCTGCATCTATCCTGCCCCTGTCCACGGCTTACACCGTCTGCGAGGGCCTCGGTTTCGAAAGCGGACTCGACAAAAGCTTCCGCGAAGCAAAGTTCTTCTACTGGTTCTACACGCTGCTGCTCGGCGCTGGAGCCGCAATCGTCCTCATCCCCAACTTCCCCATCATCCGTTTCAGCATCCTCTCACAGGTCCTCAACGGGGTTCTGCTGCCCGTCATTCTGGTCTTCATGCTCAAACTCATCAATCGCCCAGAGCTGATGGGCAAGTACACCAACTCCCGCTGGCTCAATATCATAGCGTGGCTAACCGCAATTATCGTTACGGTTTTATCCCTCCTGTGGATCTGGAATCTGATTCACTCCAATTAGCGTGACAACTAAAAACCTGTCATTCGTACCCTGTACGAAGCCGAAGGGGAAGAATCCCTGTATTTTGTTTGAAGCGCCTCGCTCTCCACCACTAGGAGAGCCCTCTAGAGCAGCTTGCCTTCCGACAAATCACGGATCAACCCAAGATCCGCAGCCAGAAAGTCATACTCTGGCAAATTCCGCAGGCTGGCCCATTGGATATCGTTGAATATCCGGTTCTCCATCTCTCCACTGAACTCCCGCACCACGAAGAACTGCAGATCGATCGCTCCACCGTTCCGGTACTTATGCCGAACCCGAGCCACCCGCCGGCCGATCACCGCGGAGATACCAAGTTCTTCATCCAACTCGCGCGCCAGTGCATCTTCGGCGCCCTCGCCCGGTTCGATCTTTCCCCCTGGAAACTCCCACTTCAGGCTCATCGGCTGATCCGGCTTACGCTGGCACACCAGCACCTCAATCCCACCCGATCCCTCACGCAAAATCAGTGCGGCCACCACAAGCCGCAAGGGCTTATGTACCGCCGGTTCGTCCAGTTTGCGAATGGTTTCTCTCACCTGACTACAGATTAGACGTCCACCGCACCGTAATAGCTTCAACTCTCTGTTTCAAGCTGGCTTAACCGATGCCGGATAGTAAACCGCCCAGCCCTCCACGGCGCTCCGCTCCAGCAGGGCAGTCGAAGGATTCACCGGAAAAGCCCGCTGGGCAATCGCCAGCATCGCCGCATCATGCACCGAATTCCCAAAGACCGCATCCGGCGCCGTAATCCCCACCCGAGCCAGTGCCGCCACCTTACCCTCGTCCGTAGGCACGTCCCGAATCACGTCCGTGATCATCCCATCCTTCACCTGGACGCACGCAGCCAGCACCCGGTCAGCCAGTATCCCAAACCGTTGTACACCCTCTTCGATCACCCAGTCGTTGGTCGAACTAACCGCCCAGATATCGACCCCTCGGCCCCTCAACTCGTCCACCAGCGCCAGCATCTCCGGAAAGATGTTCCGCTCAATACGGCTGGCAAAAAACTCCTTGGCCGCCTTGCGAATCTCGCTCTCCCGCAGCCCCTGATACAGCTGCACCATCTCCCCACAGATGGCCAATTCGTTGACCTCACCCCGTTTATACCCGCGATACCGCCCATCGATCCAGTCGGTCGCCTCGCGCGAGACCAACCCGGTCTCAATCGTCCAGTTCATGAAGCCGGAACCGGCATCGCCGGACCAAAGTGTCCCATCGCAGTCGAAGACGGCAACAGAAGGATTCAACTCATAAACCGCAGCATGAAACTCATCGGTAGACAGAAGCTTTGCAGCAAGAACATGACTCACGTGAATAACTCTCAAATTCTGCGCAGCACCAGCCGCGCGTCGATTTAACTTGCACAAGATTTAGTTCAATTTTACTACTGCCCACGCGCGAAGTCGCCAAAAGCAGCCTCAACCCAGTCAACCCGAGAATTGAGAAAGCCGTGTAAACAACCACAAAAAAATCACGGTACAAACGCAGTTAAATCGGCGGAAGCCCATCCACCACGCTCACCCCAGCCGGTGGCGTAAACACAAAGTCCTCGTTCTTCACCGGCACATTCTCCTGCAACTCCGAGAACGCAAACTCCGTCACCGCCCCATCGATCTCTTCAATCCGCATCCGCTCGATCGCACCCGAGGCCGTCACGCCCAGCGTAAGCAGCTTCACCCGCTGCTCCATCCCCTTAGGCACGCCCGCAATCTGAAACCCCGTCCCACTAGGCGTAACCGCAAGCTGGTCAAGTTCCTTCTTCAACTGTGTATGTCCCAGCAAAAACCGCAACGGGGACCGCAGATCATCCAGCTGCTTAGCCGAGATCCGCTGAGCCTGGTCCGTCCCCGGCGTATACGACCACGCATACTTCCCATCCAGCACGAAGACCTTACCCACCGGCTGGTCGTAGCTCCACCGCATCCGCCCGGGCTTCTTCAGCACCAGCGTACCCGACTCGGTCTTATCCATCCCCATACCCGCGTAGCGCTCCGTATACCGAGCCTTAAGCGAAGTCAGGTGGTTATAGTGGTCATCGACTTTGCGTACCAGAGCATCGGCATCCTGCGCATAAAGCCGCGGAGCCAGACAAACCAGAGCCAGCAGAACAGCCCGTGCAATCACTATTGCAGCGGCTCCGTGCAGTTCGTCCCGCCCGTCCGGTCGACGGTGATCAGGTTATTCGCATCAGTGCAGAATCCGCGGTCGCCCGTCTTGCCCACAGCCTGCGGAACCGCCGTAATCTCATACGACGTGTACTGATCCTGATTATTCACCGTCACCTTCGAGCAGTTCGTGATCGCAAACGTATACCCAGCCTTCTGCCCCGTAGCCAGGTCAGGAGCAATCAGCTGCGCACTCTGAGCCGTCGGCGCACCAGACTTCGGATCGCCTCCCAGCACCGCCAGCGAGCACGCAAACCCATTCTGCGGGTACTGCGAGTTGTACTGCAGCTGCGCATTCGCAATCGTCCGCACCGACTGAATCGCCGAAGTCTCCTGCGCCTGCTTGCGGAACTTCAGCATCTGCGGCAGCGCCAGCGTCATCAGGATCAGCATCACCGACATCACAATCAGCAGCTCAATCAGCGTAAAGCCCTCTTCACCCATCCGTCCTGCGCGTACCTTCAAAGCGTCCATCGTCTTCATCATTCCTCGGCCCATCAAATTTCCTATATCGAACAAAACTTTATCAGCAAGCCAGCTCGTCGCGCTCGATCTTCATCGAACCCAGGTTCCCCAAAAGTGTCAGAGCCAGAGCCTCCGGCCGAAACATCCGCCGTGCCAGCGCCTGAACATCATCCGGAGTCACCGCCTCGATCTCCTCGGTAATCTCCTCGACCCCAAAGAACCGCCCAAAGTACATCTGCTGCCGAGCCAGATTCGCCATCCGGCTACCCGAGCTCTCCAGCCCGATCACAATATTGCTCTTCAACTGGTCCTTGGCCCGCTTCAGCTCGGCAACGCTGACTGTCTCTTCTTTCAGACGCCGCAGCTCGCATAGGGTAAGCTCCAGCACCTCCCGAGTCTTATCCACCGACGTCCCCGCATACACGCAAAGCGACCCCGCATCCCGAAAAGGACTCATCTCCGAATAAATCGAGTACGCCAGCCCCCGGTCCTCCCGAATCGTCTGGAAAAGCCGCGAGCTCATCCCCCCACCCAGCATCGTATTCAGCATGTAGACCGCGTACCGGTCCTTGTCATTAACCGGCGGAGCCTCCACCCCTAGGCAAACCTGTACCTGCTCCAACGATTTCTTCCGCTTCAGCGTAATGTGCGGCATGGACACCGGAGCCTTTTCCTTCAGCGGTACAACATCCCCACTCGCCGAAAGCGACCGGAACTGCTGTTCCACCTGCGCCACAAACGCATCATGCTCCAGATTCCCCGCCGCCGAAAACACCATATTTCGCGGCGTAAACTGGCTCGCATAAAAGTCGAACACAGTCTGCTGGTTGAAGCTCGAAACCGTCTTCACCGTCCCCAGAATCGGCCGTCCCAGCGCATCGCCCTTCCAGAAGTTCTGCGTAAAGATCTCGTTAACCAGATAGTCAGGATTGTCCTCATCCATCTTGATCTCTTCGAGAATCACGCCCTGCTCGCGCGCCAGTTCCTCGGGCGTGAACGTCGGATGCAGCACCAGATCCGCCAGAACATCCAGCGCCGGAGCCACATGCTCATCCAGTACCTTGATGTTGAAGCAGACCGTCTCCTTGCCAGTAAACGCATCCAGATTGCCGCCGATCGTATCGACCTCACGCGCAATCTGCTGGGCCGACCGCGAAGTCGTCCCCTTGAACACCATGTGTTCCACAAAGTGCGACACGCCATTGATCTCAGCGGCCTCATCCCGAGACCCTGACCCAATCCAGGCCCCCATCGACACGCTCCGCACCTGGGGCATGCTCTCGGTCAGCACCAGAAGGCCATTCGGCAGGACAGTCTTGCGTATATTTCGAGAAGTCTCTTTCGTCGTGGAGATATCGTCAGTCAGCGTTGCAGGCATGCGGCTCCTTCATCCTCCATTCTTTCACAGCAGAGCAGGGAACCGCTCCTCCTTCGAGCCATCCTCCATCTCTAAGGAAACAAAGCTCTCTCTAGCCGCTCTTCCAGCCGAGCCCTCACCTCCGGCCACTCCTCCCGGACAATCGAAAACCACACACTATGCCGCGCCGACCCGTCCGGCATCACATAATGGTTCCGAAACGTGCCCTCCTCCACTGCCCCCAGCTTCCGCATCGCCGCCTGCGACTGCAAGTTCTCATGGTGCGTCTTCAGGGCCACCCGATTCAGTCCCAACTCCTCGAACGCATATCGCAATTGCAGCAACTTAGCCTCAGGATTCACCCCTGCACCCTGAAACTTCGGTGCAATCCACGTATGACCCACCTCAACGGTCCTGTGCATCAAGTCAAGGTCGAGAAACCGGGTACTCCCCACCACACGCCCCTCGCTCTTCAGAACCGTCACCCAAGGCAAGACCGTCCCGCTTTCTTTCGCTCGCAGAGCGGCCTCCATCCAGCCCCGAAGATCGTCCTTAGTCTCCACCCGCGTCGTCATATACCGCCAGATCCGCTCATCAAAGGCCACCTCTTCAAGTGCAGCCAGATGCCCTTCGGTCAAGGGCTCGAGCCGTACTCGTTGGCCGTCAAGAACTGGCGTTTCTATCACTATGTGTCCTCAAAGAAAATACTTGTATTAAACATAAGTTACATATTTTGAATAATATAAACAGAAAATATTCGACATTACTTTAGGGAAGCCCAATTGCCGCAATCCATAGTTTTTCGTTCCCCGTAATGGTCTTGCTTTTATCCGCCTTTATCCTTTTGATCACCGTTACGCCTTAATCCGTGTACATCCGCGAAGATCCGCGGTCGCCTCATGAACTAAGCCAGCACTGTCGCAGACAACTTCAACGCCAGCAGCGTCTCCGCGACACGGTCATAGTCATGCCGCAGCACATCGCCCTCATGCACAAAATCCCCGGTCACCGGAACCACCCCCAACGCCCGTACTCGTTCCAGATCCACCGCAATCGGCTCCTGACCCTCGCGCGCATACTGCTCCAGCCGCTCCGCCGAGATCGGCGCCGTATTGATCAACGCATAGTCAAAGATCGGAGAGTCCACCCCGCCACAATGCTGCAAAATCTTCTCGATATGCTGCGAAGCCGTCAGCCCCAGCGACTCATTCGCCTGCGTCATCAGATTGCACACAAATACCTTCGTTGCCTTCGACGCTGCCAGCGCCTCTGGAATCCCCCTTACCAGCAGATTCGTAATCAGCGACGTATACAGCGAGCCCGGTCCCAGCGTAATCAGATCCGCATTTGCAATCGCCTCCAGGGTCTCCGGCAACGGATCGGCAGTCGCCGGCTCCAGCCTCAGTTCCACGATGCTCTGCTTGCTGGCCGTAATGCTCGTCTCGCCCCGCACCACAGAACCGTCGTCCATCTGTGCCGCCAGCGCCACATTCATGTTGGTCGCAGGGAAGATCCGCCCCCGCGTCGCCAGAATCTGCGACGACATCTGCACCGCCTGAGCGAAATCGCCCGTAATCTGCGACAGTGCCGCCACAAACAGATTCCCGAAGCTGTGCCCCTCCAGCTGTCCCTGATCGAATCGAACCTGAAACAGCTTCGACAGCAGATGCTCGTCCTCCGACAGCGCCACAAGGCAGTTCCGCACATCTCCCGGCGGTAGCATCTTGAAGTCCTCGCGCAGCCGCCCAGACGATCCTCCATCGTCCGTCACCGTTACCACTGCAGCAAGCTCGCCGATCACGCAGCCAGCCTCCGGGCAGCCATGCTCCACCTGGCGGGCCACGGGAGCATCGCCAGCCCGCCGTCCCCTCCGCCTGTCCGGAGCCGGCACATACCGCTTCAACCCACGCAGCAGTGTCGACAGCCCCGTGCCACCCCCAATGGCAACAACCCTCAGCGGTCGGTCCCCGGACTCATTCTTCGACGTGGCTGCCTTCTCGAACGCCAAACTACCCTCCATCAACACCCATGTTAGTGACCCAGCGAAGTCCCCGGAAAACCCTCGTATCCATTTTGCCCGAAACCTGATACCTGATGCCGAAAACCTAAAACCAAGCAAAATCTGTCAAGCCCTAAATGCATTTAAGTGATTCATTATCAAATACATATAGATGGCATTGAATTATCTCTTACGAGTTATAATAGAAGGAGTAAAGAGAAATCCCCGGAAAAACCATTCCGGGGATTTCTCCTTTTAAATGAATACATTATGTATAAAGTATTTGTTTTCAATACTTTGACAAACTAAGTCCAGAGCTAAGTTGTTTATTTTCAATACTTTTGGACCTACAATACAGGGGGTCCCCCCCCAGAAGGAGAACTATACCTCCGGATACAGCAGCTCCGTAAACCGAGGATCGTCCGCCATATCCTGAAAGTCCGAGTCCGATCGCGCCTGAATCCGGTTCCGCGGATTCTGCCGGATCGCCTCGGTCAGGTGCTCCAGGCACGTGTGCGAGTCGCCGGTCATGCTTGCCAGCACCGCAAGTCCGTAGAACGCATAGTCCGCCTTGTCGTTCTGCTTCAGAATCGACTGGAACTGTTCACGCGCGTCCTCATAGTGCCCGTCATTAAGCAGCGAGATTGCATAGTCATACTGCTCCTCGTTGCTCGTAAAGGTTGTCTTGCCCTTCGAAACCTGCTGCACGCAAGCGTTGATGTACATCCGGACACGGTCGGCGAGATCGCCAGCTCCGGCGGCCAGCATCTTGTCGAACGCCGCGTGCGCTTTGTCGAACTTACCCTCCTGCATCAGCCGCAGCGCGGCCTCGTAGTGAGTCAGCACTTGCGCGCGTCCGTCATCTACGGTTACAGGGACAGTTCCAGCAAGCGTGCGCGGAGCACGCTTCGTTGCAGCGGTACTTACAGTCTTGGTCTGTGCCATGGTCAATCCTGGTGCCTGGGCTCTCCTTGGCTAGCCGTTATCGGAAGCCAAATTCTCTGTTTGTTCTCGTCTCGGTTTTATACGCAGACCGCGCTCCAAGGTCAACTCCACCACGGTTTGCTCATGTTAACCGCTGTTTTACCAACCTACTTCCGTCCGTACATGACGGGATTCAACTCAGGATCGTTATACATCTTCATCTGCCGGTAGAGCTTGAACCGTCGCCTCCCGTCGAGCACTTCGGCCCACAGCGAATCCAGGCAAGCCGCCAGATCTGCCCGCTGTTCCTCAAGCAACGCCAACCGTTCCGCATTCTTCTGCCGATGGGCCTCCGTAGCTGTCTCCCGGTACGCCTCCTCCCGCGTATGAAAAATCTTCAACGCAAGGATCGAAAGCCGGTCGATCATCAGCCCTGGAGTCTCAGAGTGCAACGGAGCCCGCTCGTTCTGCTCCAGGGCGGCGAGCAGCCAGGAGTCCATCTTCTCCACCAGGTCGTTCCGCCGCTGGTTCAACCTGTCGATCGCCCGCTTCACCGCCGCAATGTCCGCATCTGTAGCCTCCGGATCGCGAGCCTTGTCCTCCTCGTGCCATAGGTCGAAGTTGGCCCTGTGCTGCGCCATCGCAATCGCCAGCAACCCATCGGCCTCAGCCTCGGCGATCTCGGTTCCGTGCCACCCCGCCGTATTATCATCCTGCATCCGCGCAATCAGAAGTGCATCGAGCATAGAAAAAGCTCCCCGAAAAACTCTACCAGCTAACACAGCAGTTGCCTGAACCACCGAAACCAAGCAGACTAGACCCAGACCTCATGACCAGTTCCACAACGACCAAAAGAGTCCTAATCTATCGCCTCGGCAGCCTCGGTGACACCCTCATAGCTCTCCCATCGCTCCACCTGGTGGCGCGCGCATTCCCCAACGCCGAGCGGCGCATGCTGACCAACTTCCCGGTCAACGTAAAGGCTCCTCCAGCAGCTGCCATCTTGGACAACACCAACCTGGTCCACGGATTCTTCCGTTACGCCGTTGGCACACGCAGCCTGCGCGACCTCGCCTCACTCTGGTGGCAACTCGTCCGCTGGCGCCCCGAGGTCCTCGTCTACCTCGTAGCCTCCCGCGGCATAGAAGCCGCTCGCCGGGACGCCACTTTCTTCCGCCTCTGCGGCATCCAGCGACACATTGGCATCCCGCTCACCGAAGACATGCAGCAGAATCGCTGGCAGGAAACCGAGCAGGCCCTTGAGCCCGAAGGCGCTCGCCTCGCACGCAACCTGGCCGAACTCGGCGACGCCCATATCGACACTCACACAAGCTGGGATCTCCACCTGACCGCTGCCGAACACGCCCGCGCAGCCGAAGCACTGGCTCCACTCGGCGACCGTCTCATCATCGCAGTCAGTGTAGGCACCAAGGTCCAGTCCAAGGACTGGGGCCGCGACAACTGGCGTTCCCTCCTAACCCAGCTCGCCCGCCTCTACCCCAGCCACGCACTCGCCCTAAACGGTGCCCCCGAGGAAAGCGAGGCCAGCGAGTACGCCGCCGAAGGCTGGCGCCAAACCCCTGGCACCCCCACCGTAAACCTTTGCGGCCAACTCACGCCTCGGGAGAGCGCTGCTGCCTTCGCTAAGGCGCGAATCTTCATCGGACACGACAGCGGCCCTATGCATCTCGCGGCGGCCGTCCAGACACCCTGTGTCGCCATCTTCGCCGCCCGCAACAAGCCTCGGGTCTGGTTTCCGTATGGCAAACAGCACCGCGTTGTCTATCACCAGACTGATTGCTGGGGTTGTGGCCTCGAGAGGTGCATCACCGAAAATAAACGATGCCTGACCTCGATCACGGTGGAAGAAGTCGTGGCCGAAGTGTGCGCTACGCTCGGTTGACTCTTCAAATGCACATACAACGAAGGTGTCGTCTGGCGATTCGCTCGAAGGTGCGATGATGACGTGGAGGAGATCTTTTAGCGCATGCTGCCGGAACTGCATTCGATCCTGAACCTGCTCGAGGGCGGGTTCGACCAACTCAAAATACTGGTCGTAGGCGATATCATGCTGGATCGCTATATACACGGTGAGGTAGACCGCATCTCACCCGAGGCTCCGGTCCCGGTGATCCGGCATGCCCAGCGCTATGAGCGGGCCGGCGGCGCAGCTAACGTTGCGATGAACCTCGCCGGCCTTGGCTGCCAGACCTTTCTCGCCGGCTTCTGGGGCAGCGACACAGAGCAGTCCGAACTGGCTGCAATTATGCAGCACGCGGGAATAGACACCGCAGGCGTGGTATCCAGTTCGCTACCAACTATCTCAAAGACGCGAATCGTCGGACGCATGCAGCAGTTGCTACGTCTGGATATCGAGAGCGTCGACGCTCATCCTGCTGTTGAGGTGAGTCGGCTTCTAGATCGGGCCACGGAGCTTGTCTCAAAGGTCCACGCCGTCATCCTTTCGGACTACGCCAAGGGTGCACTCTCAAATACTCTGTGCGAGGCTGTGATCCACGCAGCGCGCGTAGCCTCGATTCCCGTGCTGGCGGACCCGAAGACGCCCGACTTCAGCAAATACACTGGTGCCACGACCGTGTGCCCTAACCTCGGGGAGCTTTCAGTCGCAACCGGTATCTCGGTCCATCAGACGGAAGCTTTGTTGGCGGCTGGGCAGGCATTAGTCTCTGAGCATGAGTTCAAGTTCCTGACCGTCACGATGAGCGAGAAGGGAATAAGCGTTCTTCGCCCTGACGGTACTTACCACTCTCCGGCACGAGCCCGCGAGGTCTTCGATGTATCGGGCGCAGGAGACACCGTGATCGCGACGCTAACCGCAAGTCTGGCTGGTGGCTTGAAGGTTGAAACCGCTGTAGAGCTTGCCAACCTTGCAGCAGGAATCGTCGTTGGTAAAGCAGGTACGGTTCCCATTGCCCGGCATGAGTTGATTGCCGCGCTCACTCCAAGTACCGGACTCACTGCCGGCGACAAGATTCTCGATCTCGAGCGCATCCAGAAGCGCGTTGCAGAATGGCGTGCGGCGGGCGAATCTATCGTCTTCACCAACGGCTGCTTCGATCTGTTGCACGTCGGCCACATCACACTGCTCGAGGATTGCCGCCGCTTTGGGTCGAAGTTAGTGCTTGGACTCAACGCGGACGTCTCCGTCTGCCGGCTCAAGGGACCGACACGGCCCATCGTCGGGGAACGGGAACGGGCCCGTGTGATGGCATCGCTTGCCGCCGTGGACGCTGTCGTCCTGTTTGAAGAGGACACCCCGCTAGAGCTTATCCGTGCTCTCAAGCCCAACGTGCTGGTTAAAGGTGGCGACTACACTGTCGAGACAGTTGTCGGCCACGAAGAGGTTATCGCTGCTGGTGGCCGCATCGAGATTGTCCCTACAGTAGAAGGTTTTTCGACCACCAACATCGTGAAGAAGCTTACGGCAAACCCCGCAAAGGGCGAGGAGAAATAGACTTGATTATCGTTACAGGCGGCGCAGGTTTCATCGGCAGCAACCTTATCCACCAGCTCAACCAGCTTGGCGAGCGGGATATCCTGCTAGTCGATACCTTTGCTCCAGCGCCCAACCTGACCGGTCCTAAATTCCTGAACCTTGCCGGGGCAGAGTACGCCGACTACATGGACAAGCGCGAGTTTCGCCTGGCACTGAAAGCCGGAGAGTTCGAGGGGGCAAGAATCCGCGCCATCCTGCACCAGGGGGCCTGCTCGAATACGTTGGAAGATGACGGCCGTTACATGATGGACAACAATTTCACCTATTCGAAGGAGCTTCTGCACTTCGCATTGGAGCGTAAGATTCCGCTCGTCTATGCATCCACGGCTGCGGTCTATGGGGCCAGTACGAATTTCACTGAGATCCCCGCCAATGAGCGACCGCTGAATGTCTATGGCTACTCAAAACTCGTCTTCGACAACTATGTCCGCCGCTTGATTCCGGAAATGAAGAGCACCGTTGTAGGGCTCCGTTACTTCAATGTGTATGGGCCTCGCGAACAGCACAAGGGCCGTATGGCCAGCGTCATCCATCACTTCACCCGGCAGCTCAAAGACACTGGCGTCATCCGCATGTTCGAGGGTTCTGGTGGCTATGCGGACGGCGAACAGCGCCGCGACTTCGTCTTTGTGAAGGACTTGGCGCGGATCAACATGTTCTTCGCCGGTTTACTGAGCGAAGGGTCCCGAAAGCCTGTTCATGCGGTGGTCAACGCTGGTACTGGTGAAGCCCGTACGTTCAAGGCAGTAGCCGAGGCGCTTATGCAGGTGCATGGGCCTGGCAAGATTGAGTACGTCCCGTTTCCGGGCGATTTGAAGAATCGTTACCAACACTACACTCAAGCCGACGTCACAGGTCTAAGGGCGGTGGGCTATACGGATCCGTTTACGACCCTGGAAGATGGCGTGAAGCAGACGTTTGCTGAGGAACCTGCGCGCTAAAGCGAAGGCCCACCACGGATCTTCACGGATGGAGGTGGATTGAATGCAAGGATTGTATTGCCCGGTGTAATCCCCCGGAGGGCCTCGAACTTATGGAGGTCAGAGGACCCGGCCTGCAACGAATCAGCGCCTCAAGGGAGTGATGGTGAGAGCGCTGGGGCTCGAACCCAGGACCAACGCCTTAAAAGGGCGATGCTCTACCAACTGAGCTACGCTCTCGAACAACCACACTACCAACTTAGCACAAATGTGACGTAAAAATCCGCGAGGTCGATGGACTCAGAACGCGACGGTTGAGCGCATCGGAGCAGAGGTGGAGTCATACTCGGATGCAGTGGATATCGGTATGGCAAAACCTCGAAAAATTCGGAATAAGAGAGGTCACACTAAAGTCGCACGGTCGATGATTGACTTGAAGTTACGCGCGCAGTAGCCTCAGGCTATTGCATGACAAAATGTGCAGTGTCTCTCTTTCTGAGATACCAAGAGTACAGTTTTCTAAATAACGTTCGCTCATGTCGTTATCAAGATGTACAGGACGAGAAATTATGGATCCGCGCGGTACAGACAAGGTTGAAGAGCTGGACTCCGCAGAGACGCCAGAAGATGTGGCCGTACTCTATTCGTGGGCGAATCTGCATGGGGCAAAATACCGGGATTTTTCCGCGTCGCGACGAGAGTATCGCGCGCAGTTAAGGCACCGTGCGGCGGAGCAGGTTCGCGAACAGGCGCTGCTGGCTCAGGCGGAGGCTGAAGCGGCGGCTGTAGCGGCGGATTCGGCGGCCCGTAAAGCAGCCGAGGCGGCCCAGGCCCCGAACTCCGACTCTTCGATGCAGCGATCGTTGCGTGAAGCCGAAGAGGCAGCCCGTACTGCAGCCGCTGAACGTGTGGAAGCCGCTCGCAGGGCCGAAGCCGCCGCTGTGGCCGAAGCTGCCGCTCGCAGGGAAGAACGTGAGATCGCCGAGGCGCATGCTTCAGCGCAGCGACAGGCCGCTCGGTATGCCGAATCCGAGATTCGCCGTCGGGAGATGACCGGATCCCAGGTCCCGGGACACATCTCCGATCCTTACACTCCACCGCCGCAGGTTTCGCAGACCCAACAGGCTGTACCGCCGCCATTCACATCTCAGTCGGAACCTGCATCTCAACCCCCATTGATCTCCCGTGCTGAAGTAAGCTCGAACTCCGCTGCTGTACCAAAACCGGCTGAGGCTGCCTCGATCCCTCCACCTGCTGCGCCCGTCAAGTCCGGATACTCTTTTTCTCCATCGCCAATCTCTCCACGTCGACCGCTTGGCTACAGTCCGGACGAGGCGTCAGGCGTTCGACAGATTTACCGTGGTCCAGAGTTCGAAGTTCCAAAGACATCCGATCTCCATGCTGAACCCGTACGACCTGAGATCTACTCGCAGAGCCGCGCCTCGTTTGTGCCGCCGCCCCCAGTCACTGGTTCCGCGTCAGTGTCCTCAGCGGCCGCCCCGGTTATCAGGCCTTTGCCGGAACCGCCGGCTACTTCTCAGCGATCTGCTGTCTCTTCCGATTTATCGAATGCAGTTGCCGGAGGCAAGAGGCACACTGATCCGAAGCCTGCACAGTGGACCCGGAATCTTCAGTCGGACTCCAACTTGTCCGGGGAGCGCAGCGTGGGTTGGCCTTCGGTTGAACAGCCGTTGGCCACAATTGATTCCGGATTTACTCCCCGGCGCGAAAACCCTGTCGATGTGGGGACTCCGAACATCGCTGCGTCGAGACCTTTACCTTTACCCCGCACGTCATCGTCGCCTTCGGTCAGACCAGTCTCTCCGTTCTCTCAGCCACCCGTTGCTCCTGAGACCACCCGAGGACGGCGTGCACAAGACGATTTTGGCTATCAGCCCGTCTCTTCCTACTCTGATCCTCCCCAGCGAATGGCTGAGCCGCTGCCTGAAGCTTCTACGATCTCCTCTGCCCAGCGAGCGGCGTACGGGTCAGGTCCAGCGTGGCTCTATGCACCGCCGGCGGCCTCTGGTCCAGTGCAGCCTGCCGTGTCGGTTCCGCTTCCTCAGCAATCATCGGTGGCGGAGACGTTGCAGCACTCGCGGGAACGCGTCGCTGCGCGTTGGTACGCTCTTAAGGGAGTCTTCGAACAGCCCGGACAAGAACAGCCTGACGCAGTGCCTGTTCGCCAGAAAGAGACAAGGACTCCTGTGCTGGCCGTCTTCTCGTTGGCCGGTGGCGTCGGCAAGACCAGTCTTGTGGCTACAATCGGACGTTCGCTCTCCTCGCTTGGCGAAAAAGTGTTGCTCACGGACACAACATCACATGGCTTGCTTCCGTTTTACTTTGGAGCGAGCGAACTGCGGCAGGGAACCGTACGTACCTTCTCGCCACCGAGCGGAAGCACTGACGCCCCGATCTACCTCGTGAGTTACGACGTCGATCAGAAGATTGGCGATGAGGCTGCACAGGATCATTTGATCGAAGAAATCATCAACAACAGTCGCGGCACCCATCGTATTTTGTTGGATTTGACGCCCGGCTCGGGTTGGATCGTCCGGCACATGGCGCGCATGAACCCGACCATTCTCGTGCCGCTGGCGCCCGATATGAATTCCGTCATTAGTCTGCAGTCCATCGAGAAGTTCTTCCATGGAGCCGTCGATGCGGATGGCCGGCAGCTTCAGTCTTACTATGTGCTGAACCAGTTTGATGCTTCGCTCCCGCTACATCTGGACGTGCGCGAGGTGTTACGCCGCCAACTTGGTGATCGGCTTCTTCCATTCGTCATCCGCCGTGCGCCTGCAGTAAGCGAAGCTTTGGCTGAAGGCATGACCGTGGTTGACTATGCGCCTGAATCGCCTGTGTCGGAAGACTATCTGAATGTCGCAACATGGCTCCGCACCATCGCCGCACCTGCTACAGCAGGCTTTCGCAATGTGCGATGGAGTGAACGATGACGAAGCCGTTTCTATGGCAGGAGTTTGAGTCCGGCGACGCTTTTTTCCTTCACATCCTGCGTTTTTGTATCCTGATCGGCGGCATTTTTCTCCTTGGCTTCACAGGAATATTGGAGTTGACCTGGCCTCAGCAGTTGGTGCTGGGTATTCTTACGATCCTCGTCGCTCTCTGGATGGATCGCAGCTCAAGCTCTTACCTGGTTACGCTGACCCTCATGCTTGTGTCGGGATACTCAACCTTTCGTTACGGGTTCTGGCGAATTGCGACAACAACTAAGTTTTTCCTCGATCCCGGTTCAACATGGAGTTTGTTGGACGGCTTCTTCATGTGTCTTCTCCTGATCGCCGAGGCTTATGCGTTCGTCATTTTGTTTCTTGGTTACCTGCAGACGGTGTGGCCGTTGCGTCGCACGCCGGTTCCTCTGCCGGATGATCCCGACAAGTGGCCCGCGGTTGACCTGCTGATCCCAACCTACAACGAGCCGCTCAGCGTGGTGAAATACACCGCGCTTGCTGCGATGAACATCGATTGGCCGGCCGACAAGCTCAATGTCTACATCCTCGACGACGGCAAGCGCGAGGAATTCCGCAAATTTGCCGAAGAAGCCGGCATCGGCTACATGACTCGGGATGACAATGCACATGCCAAAGCCGGAAACATTAATCGCGCTCTGGCCCGGCTCGATTCTCCCTTCGTGGCGATCTTCGACTGTGACCACGTACCCACGCGAAGCTTTCTGCAGGTCACGCTGGGTTGGTTTCTGCGCGACAGCAAACTGGCGATGCTCCAGACGCCGCACCACTTCTATTCGCCAGATCCATTCGAACGTAACCTCGGCCAATTTCGAATCATTCCAAATGAGGGAGAGCTCTTCTACGGAATTGTGCAGGACGGCAACGACTTCTGGAATGCGACTTTCTTTTGCGGTTCCTGTGCGCTCCTTCGCCGCACTGCCCTGAATGAGATTGGCGGCATCGCTGTCGAGACAGTGACCGAAGACGCACATACCTCACTGCGCATGCAGATGAACGGCTGGAACACCGCCTATATCAACATCCCTCAAGCGGCCGGGCTTGCCACCGAACGCCTCAGCGGACACGTGAAACAACGCATCCGCTGGGCCCGCGGCATGATTCAAATCATGCGTACGGACAATCCTCTTTTCGCTCGGGGGCTGAAGCCGGCGCAGCGGCTCTGCTACTTCAATGCAATGTCGCACTTTCTCTACGCGTTCCCGCGGCTGATCTTCCTAACCGCACCGTTGATCTATCTCATCTTCGGTCACGTCAACGTGCCTGGATACTGGGCTGCCATTCTTGCCTACGCCCTGCCTCACCTTGTGCTGTCGAGCATTACAAACTCGCGCATCCAGGGCCAGCACCGCCACTCGTTCTGGAACGAGATCTACGAGACCGTGCTTGCGCCCTATATCTTTCTGCCTACGATGCTTGCCTTGGTCAATCCGAAGTTCGGAAGCTTTGACGTCACAGCCAAAGGCGGCGTGGTCAACCGCAGGTTCTTTGATACCCGTATCGCGCAGCCATTTCTTTTTATGCTCGGCATCAATGTGTTCGGTGCATTGATGGCAATTCCTAGATTTGTATATATGCCGATTCCTCTGATCGGCGATCTATACGACGGCACTCATCCTGGAACTATCGTGATGAACCTGATCTGGGTTTGCTTCAACGTCGTTATCCTGGGCGTTTGCACCGCGGTTGCGTGGGAGAGTCAGCAGCGTCGCCAGACCGTGCGTGTTTCGATGGCTATACCATCTACAGTTCACCTTGCGAACGGAGCCGCAATTCAGGGTGTCACTTCCGACCTCTCCAGTGGAGGCGTGATGATGCGGATGGATCGCGACTTCACCGCTACACCCGGGGACTCTATCAGAATGACCTTCCCCGTCCTCGACGGAGATGCAACTTTGCCTGCCACGGTAATTGCAGTCAGCGGCGATGTGCTCCGCGCGCAGTTTGATCCCCTCTCCCTCCAGGAGGAAGAGGCGTTGACCATGGTGCTCTATTCCCGTGCGGATACCTGGCTGAACTGGGGCGAAGCTCGCGAGCCGGACCGTCCAATGAGGAGTTTGAGACTCATCTTCCAACTGTCCATTCAAGGACTCTCGCAAACGATACGAGGATTGATGAAGACGAAGAAAAGCCAGCCAAAGGGCAGGCTTGCTACAAGTATTGCGCCCCTGCTTTTTGTTCTTCTGCTGGCAGGCACCACTACACTTGCGGCGCAGAGCAGCACGACTCCGAATTCATCGAATCAGGCAGAGGTTGGCGACAGAACTAGCAGCGGTGTACAAGCCCGCCCGGCTGCCCCGGGCACATTCGACAATGTCTTTACCCTGGCTGATATTGGCGTACCTGAAACCATAGTGCTCCGCGGTGTGGATGCTTATCACACGGTTAACTTTTCGTTGCCGCAGACCCAGGTCGTCAAAACCGCGACCATGCGGCTGCACTATCACTTCTCGCCTGGGCTGATTCCGTCTCTCAGTCACCTGAAGGTAAGCCTGAACGGAACACTCTTTGCGACCCTGTCAGTCACGGCGAAACAGAACCCTGTAGCTCCGGCAGTTGAAGGTGGCGCGGCCGCAGCAGACAACCAGGCCGTTATCACCCGCAACGAGAACAACACCCTACTCGAAGCCACACTGACTCTTCCCGCTGAAATGCTCGTCCGTGACAACCAACTCACCTTCGAGTTTGTTGGACACTACACTCTCGATTGTGAAGATCCGTCTCACACCACTCTGTGGAGCCACATCGATCCCACGACGACCATTGAACTGGCAGGCTCGCTGCTTCCTCTGCACGACGACCTTAAGCTTCTGCCGATGCCTTTCTACGACGCAGCTGTTAACCTGCACCCCGTCATCCCAATTGTTTTCCTGGGACAGCCATCACCCAAGGCACTCCAGGCCGCCGGTATCGTTGTTTCATGGTTCGGCGTGCTTACGGACACTCGCGACGTCCACTTTCCTGTCTCCTTGGGCACGATTCCTTCGGGCAACGCGATTGTCATCAGTGAGAACGCAGCTGAGCTTCCCGCCGCCCTCAAAATCAGCCCTAGTTCCGGTCCAACGATTGCGATGCGCTCAAATCCGATCGACCCTTACTCCAAACTTCTTATATTGACCGGCGACAATCCGGACGATTTGCTAACCGCAGCGATGGCAATGGCCTTGCAACGAGATATGCTGCACGGCGATCAGGTTCGCATCTCCTCCTTGAAGTTGCCCGAACCTCGGCAGCCTGATGACGCCCCGCGCTGGATGAGCACGGATAAAATCACCTATCTCGGTGACATTGCCGGGACAGACGATCTGCAGACCGATGGCTCTGGCCCTGTGCGGGTTTACATGCGCGTCCCGCCGGCTCTCTACTACGGCGCCATGCGGAACCTCGGCTTCCATTTGGGCTATCGCTACAACGGCATTCCGATCTCAAACGAGAGCACGATGCAGGTGTACATCAACGATGCCTATGTCAGCTCGACCCCGTTGCCGCATACCGAGAAGGCATCGGCCCACCTCGAGACGATCGTTCCGATTCCCGTTGCGAACATGCGCCCGTTTTCCAACACGATGTTGATGCAGTTCATCTTCCTGCTGGCCAAAAAAGGAAGGTGTGAGGATACGGCTCCTTACAATCTCAAGGGAGCTGTTCTTAAAGACTCCTACCTCGATATTCGCGACATACCGCATTGGGCCGTAATGCCGAACCTCGAGCTCTTCTCAAACGCGGGCTATCCTTTTACCCGCAGGGCCGACCTGACCGATACCGCAGTTGTTTTGCCGGATAATCCCGGCCCGGAGGAGATCGAGACCTACCTGACCTTAATGGGACACTTCAGCGGCCAGACCGGCTATCCCGTGGTGAACGTCACCGTGACCAACGCTGAGGGTATGAAGACGGACCATCGAAAGGACTACCTGGTCATCGGTACAGTCGACGATCAACCCGCCCTCGCCAAACTCAACCCGTTGCTGCCGGTGATGATCGATGGCAGTGGCCTTCACATCCAGGACACGCAAGGATTCTTTGCCCGCTTGCAGCATGCATGGTGGAAGGTACGCAGCTCTGATCGCATCCAGTCCGGCCAACTCGAAACCGCAGGCGGGCTTCCCGACGCACTCATCGAAGGGATTGAATGGCCCAGCGGATCGAGCCGCTCTGTTGTCATCGTCGCGCTGCGCGATAAGACCGTCGTTCCCAACTTCCTATCAGTCTTCCTCAAGACGTCGCAGTCATCCGACATCTCACAATCGGTCAGCGTGTTGCATGGCAAGCGATTCTCCTCTTACCGGATTGGCAATGATATCTACTGGGTGGGGTCACTATCACTGTGGATCCGGCTCAATATGCTCTTCTCCGAGTTTCAGTGGCTGATGGTCATCTCCACGATGATCTTTTGCTTCCTTATGGCTGCGATTCTCCGGGCCCTCCTACGTAGACGTGCTCGTGCTCGCCTGCAAGGAGACATCTAGGTATACATGGGCCCTTTTAAGGGGAGAGACCTCATGGCGTTGATCATTCGCGCACCGCTCAAAGGCCGTATCCGGAGAACGCTGCCGGGACTCATTGCTATCGGTATCGCGCTTGGCGTCTCGCTCGAAGTCGGCTGCCGTGCACAACAGCCGTGGCCGTTGTGGGAGAGCTATACGCGTCGCATGATCGACTCTCAGGGCAGGGTCATCGATCACAGCGCACAGGACCGCACCACGAGCGAAGGCCAGTCCTACGCGATGTTCTTCGCACTCGTTGACAACGATCGCACCCGCTTCGACAAGCTCCTGAACTGGACCGAGGTTAACCTCGCTGGCGGCGATCTCACCCAGCGCCTTCCAGCCTGGAGTTGGGGAAAAAGCCCAGATGGAAACTGGAAGATCCTCGACCAGAATCCCGCCTCTGACGCCGATCTGTGGATCGCATATTCGCTCTTGGAAGCAGGCCGCCTTTGGCGCGAACCGCGTTACGACCAACTCGGCACACGCATGCTTGTCCGCATCGCACAGCAGGAAGTCGTCTACGTCCCTGGCCTTGGCACGACACTCCTGTCCGGACCGGTCGGCTTTCATCCTGACGCAAATATCTGGCTGCTAAACCCCAGCTACTTTCCTCCATCCGTGCTTGCCCGCTTCGCTCAGGCGATGCCCAGTGGTCCATGGGGTGCCGTTCTTGATTCTCTGCAGCCCATTCTCGACCAGGGCTCTGGAGCAGGCTTCGCAATGGACTGGGTCTCCGCGGGCTCAATCATCCAGCCATCCGTCCCCCCCTCGCGTCTTGCGTCTGCTGGCCAGGAGGCGCCGATTGGCAGCTACGATGCAATCCGCGTATATCTCTGGATGGGAATCGCAGATCCTCAGACCCGGGGCACCCACGCCCTCTTCGGCAAAGTTCCCGGAATGGCGACCTATCTCAAGAGCCATATCATGCCGCCGGAAAAGGTCGACAACACCGGCAGAATCATTAGTCCCAATGGTCCACCGGGTTTTTCGGCTGCTGTGTATCCATACCTCCAGGCCCTCGGTATGAACTCACTGGCCAAAGCCCAGATCGATCGTCTCGTCGCGACAAAAGATTCCTCCAGCGGTCTCTATGGTCGAGATGCTAGTTACTATGACCAGAATCTCGCCCTCTTTGCTACAGGCTGGTCCGAACAGCGCTATCGCTTCGACCGTGATGGCAGGCTGCGAGTCAGGTGGAAATAGTAATAACGATTGCTAAGTCAGGCATTATCAAAACAGTAAATACCAGAATAAAACGGTACAAATCCGTAAAAAAGCGGTAAGCTTCGGAAGGACAGCATAGGTGTCGATGCTGATTCGCAGCGTCGCGCATCTGGCAGTGAACGTATGAAGAGTGTTGCGTCAATTCGGCCCTTGGCGGCAGCCATTCTATTTGGCGCGCTCGCTTGCACGTCGGTTCCCGTTACAGCGTACGCACAAACCGGTGAGTCAGCGACTCAAACCCTGCTTGATAAGGCGCATGGTTTCGAACTCCGCGGGCGCATGGATATGGCGGCCCAGACATGGCAGCAAGTCTTGCTTGCCGATCCAGTGAACGTCAATGCGCTGGCCGGTCTTGCTCGCGCCGCTAAATTGAGTGGCAACGCCCCACTGGCCAGTACCTATTTGGACCGGTTGAGAGCGATCAATCCGAATGACCCAAATATCTCCCGCATTGAGAACATGGGTTCGCAGGAAAGCCAGTCGGCGCAGTTGCAGCAGGCAGGGAAGTACGCACAGGCTGGGCAATATGCACAGGCGATGGGGATATACCGTCAGGTCTTCGGAAGCACGCCGCCCGCTGGTGACTGGGCCTTAGCCTACTATGAGACCGAGTCGGCTACCGAAGACGGTCGTGCTCACGCTGTTGCAGGCCTGCGTTCTCTGGTTGAGAAGTTCCCGAACGACTCACGGTATCAGATCGCGCTAGGTCGCATCCTGACCTACAACCCGCAGACCCGGGCCGAGGGCCGCAAGCTCCTCGAGCGTCATCCAGATAGTCCGCAGGCTGTGGAAGCCTTGCGCCAATCTCTCGTGTGGGATTCGGCAAATCCCGCTTCAGCTGCCGACATCAGAGCTTATCTCGCCAAACATAATGATGCGCAGTTAGCCCAGGCCTTACGCAGCCAACCGAAGCCCAGTGCCACACGGGCTGCTTCCCAGACCCCCGAACAGGTAGCCCGCAATGCTCAGGAGCAGGAGGCCTACAACGCACTTAACGCCAAGCGCCTCGATGATGCAGAACTGCGCTTCAAGGCCATACTTGGAAGCGAGCCGCAAAATCCCCGTGCTCTTGCCGGAATGGGTTATGTGCGCATGCAGCAGTCCAACTTCGGCGGGGCGATCAGCTTCCTCGAACAGGCTAAGCAGTACGGTGCTCGAGATGCCGGCTTGGAAACTGCGCTCGAAACCGCACGCTTCTGGTTCACCATGGGCGAGGGCGCTGTCGCTCTCAACGAAAATGATCTCACCACGGCTGAACAGAAGTATCAGGCGGCGCTCGCGATCCGGCCCGCCAGCACCGAGGCGCTTGAAGGTCTCGGAGGCACCTTACTCAAGGCGCAGCAGCCCGAGGCCGCCGTCCAGATATTCAACCGCTACGTTAAGGCAAAACCCACGTCGGCAGCTGCCTGGCGAGGGCTTTTCATGGCGCAATACAACTCGGGCAACGCTCCGCAGGCCCTCTTGACCGAGCGTAGTATCCCCACAGCTGTTCATAGTCAGCTGATGAAGGATCCCGACTTCCTTCGGACGCTCGCCTCCGCCTACTCTGCAGTGGGCCGCGATGCCGACGCGCAGCGTGTCCTTCGCAGTGCCCTCGATCTGCCGTTCCCGCCCGGTGCGCACGGTCTTCAGGTAGAGACACAACTCCAGTATGCCAGCCTGCTACAGCAAGCCAACCATCTCGATCAGGCCGCCGGCCTCTACCGTCAGGTGCTCGCGGTCGACATGAACAATATGCAGGCTTGGCAGGGGCTTGTTCGTGTCTATCACGCGATGAAGCAGGACTCACAGGCCGTGCAGACACTCGGCAACATGCCGCCGTCAACCTATCAGGCCGCCATGCGCGACCCCGGCTTTCAGGTCACCGTTGCTGCGATCTACCAGGCCCAAAACAAACTCGACATTGCCCAGGACATTCTGGAGAAATCCATAGCTGAACAGGTAAATGCGGGCAAGAAGCCAAGTGCGGCGGTTTTGCTCCAACTGGCTGGCATCTACCTGCTCCGCAACAATCCACAGCAGGCCTATCCCATCTACCGCCAGGTATTGGCCGAAAATACAGACCACCCCGATGCATGGAAGGGTCTGCTTACCGCGCTTCATTCTGCCGGCCGCGATCAAGAGGCCCTTGCCCAGGTCCAGCAGATACCGCCGGGAGTCCGCACTCAACTCGAGTCTGACGTCGAGTTTCTCCAGACGATGGGAGCCGTTTATAACGCGCTCGGCCAGCCGCAGCAGGCCAGGGTCTTCATCAACCGCGTCCAGCAGCATTACGCGTTGCAGCATACCTCCGCCCCAGCTGACATCGACATTCAGGATGCATGGCTCTTGTTCAACGGCGGAAACGACGCAGGACTTTATCGTCAGTTAATGTTGTTAGGCGGCCGCCAGGACCTCTCCGACGAGCAGCGCCGCACGGTCCAAACCATCTGGACCAACTGGGCCGTTCGCCGTGCCAATCAGGCTGCCGCTGCAGGGAATCTCAAACGCTCCCTCGCCATCCTCAATGCTGCAGCGAAGTCCTTCCCGGATAACCCCGGCGTTCTACGCGCACTTGCGTCCGGCTATGCTCGCGCAGGTTTGCCCAAGCAGTCCGTCGCCATCTTCAAATCGCAGGATATGACCTCGGCCTCTGCCTCCGACTACAAATCAGCTGTCGGAGCCGCGCTGGCCGCGGGTGACACCAAGATCGCCGAAACGTGGCTCCGATATGGACTCGATGCCTATCCCAAAGATGCTGAGATGCTCAACCTCGCAGCGAAGTTTGAGGAGGCTCGTGGCAACAGCGGCAGGGCAGCGGATTACTATAAGGCGTCTCTTGCCGCTCTGCCACCCGGGGATCCTGGTGCCGAGCTTGCCAACGAACTCAGTCAACCCATGCCGGTTGCTCGTCTGCCCAAACCTGCCGAACCCCAGGATCTCGCTACCCTCCTGGGCAGCCCGGATACTACTGACGTTGGCTCGCAGCCCACTCAGCCTGCCCCCCCATATTTACCGAGCTACTCCAACTCCTATGGACAAGCCCCGGTTCAGGTCAATAACGGTACCGTCTACAACGGTACGACTAGCGTTGTACCGCAGTACATGGCCAATCCCAGCTCTCGAACGCCGCAACAGGGATCGGGCGGGTCGACTCTGAAGGATTATGTGCCGCAGGCAGCTGCCGTCCAGCAGCCACTCTACCCCTCGACTGCCTCACAAGTGGTCTCGACCCAGGATTACCAGCGGCAGCAGATTCTCGCCGCCACCCGACAGGCGGAATCGCAACCGCTTCCTATTACTCCTACCCCGCCGCAACAGGATGTCTACGGTCCCTATGTCCCCTATGTGCCGTCCTCGCAAAACGCCGGCTATACTCCGTCACCGGTCCCGATACAGCTCGGTGACAATAGCCCTCGTCCCGCCCCGGCACAAGCTGAGGTCACTGATGTTCTGCCGACTGCGCGCTACGTCCCCAATGCACATCCTGGCTCTCGTACCGGATCTGTAATGATGGGGCAGAGCAACCCGCCTCCGAACACGCTCACGACACAGAACGCCCAGTACACAGGTCAATCACAGCCGTCGGGCGACAGCTTCGGCCAGCAATATCCTCAGCCAGGCGTATATCCGCATAGTACCTCCAGCACAGCTCGTCGCCGCACCTCGCAGCCGGCACCTACTCCGAGCACACCACCACCACCTCCTCCTTCCCCGTCGCTTAGCTATCCCAACGTTCCTCAGCCCCTCAATGATTCTGGCTACCCAAGCCTCGGCGTACCAGTCCCACAAGGAACACCGCCGACCGATGCCGACTTGGTCGCTAAAAGCCTGCCACCCCTTCGTGGATCTTATGATGCCTCCGTCGTCCCCGGAGGACCGCTCTCACAACGTGCGAAAACGGAACTGGAACTGGCAGCCCTCGAAGGCTCGTATAGCGGATGGGTAGGCGGAACTGGCTTTGCCCGTTACCGTAGCGGCACGGCCGGCTTTGACCGTCTCACAGACCTTGAGGCCCCGTTCGAAGTCTCCGCTGTGGTTGGCAAATCGGTTCGTTTCACCGTTGTTCCTAAAGCCGTCTTTCTGAACTCCGGCGCCGTCGACAGCGCATTCTTTCAGAACACCACTGGCGTCATTCCGATCCTCGGCACTCTACCTGCAAACGCACTGAACGCGCCAGCTCAGCAGTTTGCCAGCGGTGTAGGCGGTGAACTGCAGATGACAACCGCCAACATCGGTCTCGCCGCTGGGTACACTCCATACGGGTTCCTGGTTTCAAACATCACCGGACGCGCGCAATGGCGGCCGATGGGTGGCCACTTTACCTTCTTTGGCGACCGCGACTCGGTCAAGGATACCCAGCTTTCCTATGCTGGCCTTCGCGATCCAGGAACCATCTCACCGATCTTTGCGGGCAATATCTGGGGTGGAGTCATTTTGACCGGCGGAGGTCTTCGACTTGATCTGGGCAGCGAACGCGCGGGTCTCTATGTTTCCGGCGACGGTGGCGTCCTCAATGGCTTTCATGTCCTCGAGAACCATAAATTCGAGGGAATGATGGGTTCTTACTTCCGCGTGAAGAACTGGCCAGGCTACGGCAAACTGAACATGGGTGTCGGTTTCTTCGGAATGCACTACGAGAACAATCAGCGCGGAATGACCTACGGACAGGGTGGATACTTCAGTCCCAACGTCTACTTTCTGGCCTCGGTCCCGGTTACCTACGATGGCTACTACAAGACAAACTTCCGCTACACCATTAACGGCAGCATCGGTGTACAGACCTTCCAGGAAGCCAGCGCACCCTATTACCCTCTCGATCGACCGTTGCAGACGGGTTCAAGCAACGCCTTCTATCCCCAGAACAGTGACACGAGCCTGAACTATGCGATTAACTCCGAGGGCTCCTACCATGTTGCCGAACATTGGTATGTAGGTGGTTACTTCGTCGCCAACAATACGAACAACTACAACACGGTCTCAGGTGGATTCTTCGTTCGCTACACCTTCAAACCGCAGTACCCAACCGAAACCAACCCAACGGGGCTCTTCCCGACGACAGGCTTCCGTCCCCTCCGCGTTCCGTAGCCACATCCAGCGCGACGAAGAGCCGATCAGATATAAAATTCAAGAACACCAAAATTTGGTTCAGCACAATCCCCCGAAGAGGTCTCCTTTCCGGCCTGATTTTTCTTGAACTGTAACGTCCTTCGTCGTATAACTCTGGCACGCAGACCACAATAACTCCGGCGTGGCTTACGCCATTCGGTTGAGAGAGTCGTGCGCAAGGGGCTTCATGATTCGTAACATTGTTCCATTGCGAAGAGCCCGAAAGTATTTCTTCGTCTCTGCTGTTCTCGCTTTCGTTGCCTCGTCACCGCTCTTCGCCGCCAAGGACGGCGTCCCCGACTGGGTTCGCACCGCCGCCACGCAAAAGCTCCCCACGTATTCGCCGGAGACGAATGCTGCGATCCTTCTCGAGGACACGACCTACACCGTCGCTCCCGATGGCAGCGCTATCGAACACTACCGCTCCGTCATGAAGATTCTCCGACCCCAGGGCAGAGATGAGGCCATCGCCTACGTTCCCTTCGACAAAGACACGAAGATTCTCTCCCTTCGCGTTTGGAGCATTGGCCCTGACGGTCACGAGTACGCACTCAAAGAGAATGAGATCGCTGAGTTCGGCTATCCCGGCCAGGGCAACTTCTTTGAAGACGTCAAGTTCAAAGCCGCCCGCGCACCCGGTCGCGACCCTGGCGGCGTTGTCGCTTACGAGTACGAGCAGCGCGTCCTCCCCTACCTGAATCAGAAGACATGGTTTTTCCAGGGCACTCTTCCGCGTCTACATCAGGCCTTCACACTCGAGCTTCCCGCCGGTTACACCTACGGTACCGTATGGGCTCACCACGATCAGGTCAAAGCCATCGATCTTGAGCACCAGCGTTGGCGCTGGGAGATGGATGACACACCAGCCATCGAGCTGCAACACGTGCAAATGCGCCCCTCAGAGATGGCTCTCGCCGGTCGGATGACCCTGCACTACAGCCCGCCAGGAACTCCTGTGGCCAGCCAGGGCACGTGGCAGGGCATCGGTGAGTGGTATCAAACTCTTTCGAAGGATCGACTTGTCGCCACTCCTGACATCGCTGCCAAAGCAAAGGAACTTGCCGCCGGGAAGAGCGATTTCTACGAAGAAACTGAAGCCATCGCCGAGTTTGTCCAGAAGCAGGTTCGTTATTTCGTCATCGAGATGGGCGTCGGTGGCTATCGACCACACTTCGCTGGCGATATCTTTCGCAACCGTTACGGTGACTGCAAGGATAAAGCAACCCTGCTGTCGGCCATGCTCTCAGCGGTCAATATCCACGCTGCACTCGTAATGGTCGACAGCCGGCGCGGCGTCATCGATCCCGACGCACCCTCTATCGTGGGAAACCACATGATTGCGGCCATCGAAATCCCCAAGGGATATAGCTCGTCAAAGCTTCGAAGTGTCGTTACTGCGAAGACCGGCCGGCAATATCTGATCTTCGACCCCACATGGGAAAAGACCGCCTTCGGCCAGCTTGAGCACAATCTGCAGGGTAGCTATGGCGTCCTGATGGAAGGAAGCGACAGTCAGATCATCAAGTTTCCCCTCCTGGCGCCCGAACTCAACACGATCCACCGCACAGCCACCTTCCAGCTTCAACCCGACGGGTCTTTGAAGGGCACTGTTACCGAAAAGCGCTTTGGCGATGTTTCGGAACGCCGTCGCGACCTTTACATCTCCGGCGACGCCAAGGAACAGAGCGATTTCCTTGACCACTTTCTTGAACAGGACTTCACAACGTTTAAAATTTCGGACTTCAAAGTCGAAAACGCCGCAGTCCTCAACAAAGACCTCACCACAACCTTCTCTCTTGACGCGGACCGATTCGGCAAAATCATGGGCCCGCTGCTCATGGTGCGTCCGCGTGTGCTTGGCAGTGAAGGGCTCTACGCAGAACACAAAACGCGCCATATCCCCATCGATCTCAGGGAGACGATGCAGGCTACCGATGACTACGAAATCGACCTGCCTGCCGGATACGCTGTCGATGAGATACCGGAGCCAGTCAAGCTGGACGTTGGCTTCGCCGCCTACGAGAGCTCTACTCATGTTAAGGACAATGTTCTCCACTACAGCCGCACCTATACGGTCCGTGAAGTCACGCTTGCCGCCGATCGTTATAACGACGTTCAGAAGCTTGCTGGTGTCATAGCCGCCGATGAACAAAACAGGGCCGTTCTCAAAAAGAAGTAACTGCTTGACTCGCCGAACTGCACATACGAAACTCAGCTGCAAAAATAAAGAAGGATAGACCCCAAGATGAACTGCACGTCGTACTTTCGCCCCTTCCTGGCCACACTCTTTGCTTCATTTCTCTGCACAGTTGTCCCGCTGGCCCATGCCGATCAGTGGACCACTCCCACAAAGGAAGAACTCACCATGACCTCGCAGCCCGAGGTCCCTGGCGCCGCCGCCGTCTATCTCTATCGCGAGGAAAAGACGACCGACGATTTGCACCTGTTCGAGATCTACATTCGTCTCAAGGTCCTCACCGAGAAAGGCAAGGAGTACGCCAATGTTGAACTGCCTTACTCAAAAGGTGATGGCGGCATCAGCGTCAATGACGTCGCCGGCCGAACCATTCATCCTGACGGGACCGTCATCCCATTCACAGGCAAGCCTTACGACAAGCTCATTGAAAAGACGCAGGGAATGCGTCACATGGCCAAGATCTTTACCCTTCCCGACGTCGAGGTAGGTAGCATCATCGAGTATCGGTACGACCGCCGCATGGACGATCACTGGTTCATGGCTCCCAACTGGTTTATCCAATCCGATCTCTTCACTCGAAAAGCCCACTATGTGTGGAAGCCAACCAACAAACAGCTCGTAACCAATGACGATCGTGGCCAGCTTACCAACAGCATCGCGTGGTTTCCTGTTCTGCCTGCCACCGCGGACTTCAAAAATACCCAACTCCCCGGCTCAGGCATAAATGGAGAAGGTCGCGTGGTCTTTGAACTGAATGTTCACGACGTTCCTCCCGCGCCCGAGGAGGAGTACATGCCGCCGATCTCCAGCCTCTCCTTCCGCGTCCTCTTCTACTACTCGCCATACCGTACGGGAGAAGAATATTGGAAGAGTGAAGGCAAGCACTGGTCAAAGCTCAGCGATAAATTCATCGGGCCCGGTTCTGGCGTTCGCGCCGCTGTTCAGGATCTGGTCTTACCCACTGATACGCAAGACCAAAAGCTTCGCAAGCTCTACGCGGCTATCATGAAGCTCGAAAATACCGACTTTACCCGCGAACACTCCAGCGCAGAAGAGAAGGCGGACGGTCTCCACGAGGTCCGCAATACCGACGATATCTGGCAGCACAAGCGCGGCAGCGGAGATCAACTCACTGAGCTCTTCGTAGCGATGGCTCGCGCCGCTGGCTTCAAGGCTTACCTATCCACAGTCGTTAACCGCGATCACAACGTCTTCATAGCCAGTTATCTTCACATCCAACAGTTCGACGACTACCTGGCTGTCGTCAACGTCGATGGCAAAGAGCAATACTTCGATCCTGGTTCGCGTTACTGCCCGTACCAGCATCTTGCATGGAAGCACACTCAGACTGGCACCCTGCGTCAGACTGAATCAGGCACTGCTCTCGTCGAGTCGTCGGGCGAACCCTATACCGCATCTCGGGTCCAGCGTGTCGCCAATCTGACGATGGACCAGCAGGGCATCGTCTCCGGGGCCATCAAATTGACGTATATCGGAGCCCCGGCCCTCAATTGGCGTCAGCGCTCCCTGACAGGCGACACGACCAGTCTTGAACGTGAACTACGCGTTAACCTGGAACGTCTCCTGCCGCAAGGGATGGACGTCAAGCTGGTCTCCATCGAGAAACTCGAGGACTACGAGCAGCCCCTCTCTGTCAGCTTCAGCGTCAAAGGCCCGGCTGGCTCGTCCACAGGAAAACGCCTGTTGCTCACCGGCGATATCTTTGAATCCAACTCCAAGCCGACCTTTCCTCACGAGAAGCGAGAAGTCGCCGTCTACTTCCACTACCCCTACGTCGAGCAGGATGCAGTTCGCGTCACCTTCCCCTCGACGTTCAAAGTAGAGTCCCTCCCAACCGGCGATAAACAGCAGTTTCAGAACTTTGCGGCCTACAACCTCTCAACAGAATCCACTCCAACCAATGTCACCTTCCGTCGCAACTACACCCTGGGTGAGATCTGGTACCTGCCGAAGGAATATCCGGACCTCCGCGCCTTCTACAACAAGATCGAAACCAAGGATCAGGAGAGCGTAGTCCTCACCACTGCTCCTGCAACGTCCCCAAATGCATCATCAACCGGTCACTGATCAAAGCGCCGTCTGCTCGCAAGAATGAGCAGACGGTACTCCATCACGTCGGTGCTTATGAGAACGATTGCCATCCGTTCAGGAGCTATTGCAATCGGACGATACAATGGAAGCTGCATGTTTCTCTCCTCCCCGGTTTCCTTTGGCGCTCTTCTGGCAGTAGTTTTCCGTTATCAGGCGGTGTCTGCATGACCGCCGCCTCGCGCAGCCGTAACCTGCTCAAAACGATCCCCGGCCTGCTCATCAGCGCCTTCTTTCTCTGGTACACCTTCAAGGGAATCTCCTTCGCCCAGATACGCGCCCTTCGTTTCGAGCATCCCTTCTGGATCGTCGGTGTACTCAGCTTCACGCTCGCCAGCTACACCCTCCGCTGCGTCCGCTGGACCTACATGATGCGGCCCACGGGGGCCAGTTTCCCCGTCTGCGCCCGTGTTCTGATGACCTCGCTCGCCGCCAACAACATCCTTCCCCTGCGAATTGGCGACATTATGCGCGTCTTCACCTATGCAGGCGACCTTGGAGCTTCTCCTTCTGTCATTCTCAGTACAGTCATCCTCGAAAAACTCCTCGACATCTTCATCCTCGTCCTTCTCTTCGTCGCCTTCATGGGCAAAGGTATAGCCCCACACTATCGCTTTGTGGCGTATCTGACGCTGGCCATCTCCACTGCCGGCCTGCTTGTCCTGATCCTCGGAGCCCGCGTACTGGAAGCACCCATTCGCAGTCTCTTCGCCCGTCTTCCGCAAAATCCGAAGCTAGCTAAAATCGAACACTGGCTTCTCCTGGCGCTCGATTGCATCCGCCAGATCGGCATCCTGGGCTCAATCCTGCTCCTCCTGCAGTCCGCCGTCATCTGGGCCTGCGAGGGCATGATCTTTGTCTCCGCCGCTCATCTCATCGGTCTCGTCACCGATCGTATCGGTCCCTGGCAAGCTGTCTCCGCAGCGAACCTCTCCTATCTCATCCCCAGCTCCCCCGGAGCCATCGGAACCTTCGAGCTGGCCGTTCGAACCTCCCTCGTAAGCCACGGCGCCGACCCCGCCCGAGCCGCCATCTACGGCCTCGCGCTCCACGCGTGGCTCCTGATCTCCGTCACGGGAGCCGGTGGCCTTATCTTCCTTATCCACCGCTTCCGCATCCACAACACCACGCCGCTGCTCCAGGAGATCGAAACCCTCCCGGCCGAGCTACCGTAGCCTCTGATTCGCGGTAGTCGCGTAAACTGGAACCAAGCCCTAATCAACTCGACAAGCGGTGAACCCGAAGCATGTATCGCACAATTCAGCAGTCTCTGTTGGCCCGTATCCAGGCCATCCTCCTCGCGAAGTACGACATCACGCTTGCGCAGCTAGCCGTCCACCAGGCGCCCAGCATCGATCTCGGCGAGCTCGCCCTGCCCGTGGCCTTCGAGCTGGCCAAGCGCCTCCGTAAAGCCCCTCGCGCCATCGCAACTGAACTCGCAGCCGAACTCACTGCCGCTCTCCCCGAACTCGAAGGCATCGCTAGCGTTGAAGTCGCCGGTGCCGGATACCTCAACATCCGTCTCGACCGCGCCGCCACCGTCCGCCGCATCGCCGCCGACCAGCACGCCGACATCGGTGGCCCCGGCTTCCGTCTCGTAGAGCACACCAGCATCAACCCCAACAAGGCTGCCCACATCGGCCATCTCCGCAACGCCATCCTCGGCGACACCTTCCAGCGCCTTCTCCGCCCCGACTCCTACAAGCGCGGCTACGAGGTCGGCGTCCAGAACTACATTGACAATACCGGCGTCCAGGTCGCAGACGTCGTCGTAGGCCTCGTCCATCTCGAAGGCAAAAATCTCACAACTACCCGCGAACTCCTGGCCGAACTCGCTGACACCAACCAGCGCATCGACTTCTACTGCTGGGACCTCTACGCCCGCGTCTCCCAGTGGTACACGGCCGACCCCGATCAGCTGGCCAAACGCAAGCAAATCCGTCTCGATACCCTCCATGCCCTCGAAGCCGGAGGCAACGACACCGCCGAGATCGCCGACCTCATCGCCACCGCCGTCCTCCGCCGCCATCTCGAGACCATGGAACGCCTCGGCATCGAGTACGACTTCCTCCCCCGCGAAAGCGAGATCCTCCACCTCCACTTCTGGGACGCCGCCCGCACACTCATGACGGAAAAGGGTGTCCTCTACCTCGAGACCGCCGGCAAAAACACGGGCTGCTATGTCATGCGCCGCGCAGGAGCCGTAGAAGCCGAAGGGGGAACTGATGCCCCCGACGAAGACGCCAAAGTCATCGTCCGTTCCAACGGCACCGTCACCTACGTCGGCAAGGATATCGCCTACCACCTCTGGAAGTTCGGCCTCCTCCCCGGCAAGGACTTCGGCTACACCCGCTTCTTCGAATACAATCGGCAACCTGCAACTGACAACCTGCAACTCACACCCCACACCTGCTGGATCTCCACCGATGGCCACAGCGACCCTGGCCATCCCGTCTTCGGCCACGCCGACGCCATCTACAACGTCATCGACTCCCGCCAGAACGACCCCCAGACCCAAGTCATCCAGGCCCTCCGTGGCATGGGCTTCACCGAGGCCGCCGACCGCTACACCCACTTCAGCTACGAGATGGTCGCCCTCACCCCCCGCTGCGCCATCGAACTCGGCTATCCCATCAGCGAAGAGGACCAGAAGCGCGCCTACATCGAAGTCAGCGGCCGCAAAGGCTTCGGCGTCAAAGCCGACGACCTCCTCGACCAACTCATCGCCGCCGCCAAAGCCGAAGTCGATACCCGCCATCCCGACCTTACCGAGCCCGAGCGTCAGCTTATCGCTAAACAGATCGGCGTAGGCGCCCTCCGCTACTTCATGCTCCGCTTCACCCGCAACACCGTCATCGCCTTCGACTTCAAGGACGCCCTCAGTTTCGAAGGCGAGACCGGCCCCTACGTCCAGTACGCCATCGTCCGCGCGGCCAACATCTTCCGCAAGGGCGATACCACTCCCGAAGCCGCACTCGCAGCGTTTCCCAACCTCGACATCACCCCTCTCCTCGAAGGTGAAGACGCCAACGCCCTATGGGAGACGTGGCTCCTGACCTCCAAACTCACCCTCATGATCGAGCAGTGCCTCGCCACCTCCGAGCCGGCCTACCTCGCAAAATACGCCTTCCAGCTAGCCCAGCAATTCAACAACTTCTACCACCGCCACCACATCCTCACCGAAGCGGATCCCACCCGCAAGGCCCTCTATCTTGCCACCGCCGCCGTAGCACAACGCGAGATGATCCGCGCACTCGGCTACCTCGGCATCGAAGCTCCTGACCGCATGTAACAAGGACAAACACAAACGACCACAAAATCTCACAGAGCAAAACGGTTCAAACTCAAATTGTGTTATCTGTTTTAATCCGCGAAATCCGTGGTCGTAATCTGTCTTCGTCTAAGCTGAGTAACCCCGCACCCACTCAATAATCGACCGCACCGCGATCCCGCTCGGCCCTTTGCCAATCCACGGCTTCACATCGTCATTCCAAGCGCATCCCGCAATATCCAGGTGCACCCACGGAGTCTCCCCCGCAAACTCCTTCAAGAACATCGCTGCCGAGATCGCCCCACCCCATCGCGTCCCACCCGTATTCATGATGTCCGCAATCTGGCTCTTGATCTGATCTTTATAGTCATCGGTGCAGGGAAGTCGCCAGAACTTCTCCCCCGACACCTCCATCGCCTTCCAGAACTTCTCTACCGTAGGCTCATCATTGCAAAACAGCCCAGCGTTCAAAATCCCCAGCGCCACTACACAAGCCCCGGTGAGCGTTGCGGCATTGATCAGATGCGTGCAACCCAGTGTCTTCGCATAGTGCAGCCCATCGGCCAGCACCAGCCGCCCTTCCGCATCCGTGTTGATGATCTCGATCGTCTTGCCCGACATCGCCGTCACCACATCTCCCGGCTTGTATGCCTTGCCATCCGGCATATTCTCCGCCGAGCACACCACCCCAATCACCTTCACCGCGGGCTTCAGTTGAGCGATAGCCCGCATCGCCCCAATCATCGCGGCGGCCCCCGCCATGTCGTACTTCATCTTCTCCATGCCGTCAGCCGGCTTGATCGAGATTCCACCCGTATCAAACGTAATCCCCTTACCCACCAGCCCAAGCACCGGAGCATCCTTCGCCAGCGGCACTCCCTTCGGCTCATAGGTCATCACAATCAACGCCGGCGGCTCAGCCGAACCCTGCGCCACAGCCGAAAACGCACCCATCTTCAGCTCTCGCAGCTTCGCCGTCGAGTGCACCTCACACGCCAGCCCCATCTCAGAGCACATCGCTGCTGCGCGCTTGCCCAACTCTGTAGGAGTCAGGACGTTGCCCGGTTCATTCACCAGCGCTCGGGTAAAATTTTGCGCTGCGGCTACAATCAAGCCCTCCTCAAAACCCTGTTGTATCTCCGCCTTTGCCGACTTTTCCGTTTCCTTGGCAACGATCGTAAGACTCTGGACTGACCGGTCTTTCCTGTCGCTCTTGTAAATATCCCAATCGATCTCGGCCAGTTCCGCGCCCTCCACCAGAGCCCGAGCTAACCCTATGCAGGGCAACGCCTCCAGATGTTCATCCGAAAGAGCATGTTCCTCAGGAAACGCAATCGCCAGCTCACGCATGCTCCGAGGCTTGGCCGATCGGATGGCAGTTCCCGCGCCCTTGCGCACCTCGTCAACATTCAGAGTCTTCGCCTTACCCAGCCCCACGATCAGCAGCCGCTCTGCCTTCAACCCGCTCGGCCCGTGTAGCAGCAACTGCTCCCCTATCGTTCCTTTGAACTCGCCCGACGCTAACGCCTTCGCCGCCGCATTAGACACAGCATCTGAGGTAGTCAGCAACGCAAGCAGTGGCTCTGCGTCCACACCCAAAGAGATATCCACCGCAAATACAGCAAGCATTGGAGTTGCGAACCCAGCCGCATCCTGAAAGAGAAGCCTCGTTTCCATCTTCCTATCCTAGCGCGACTCACCGGGCTGTTCCGTGAAAAAGTTCCAGCTTTCACACAAAAGAACCGACACTAAAATCACGCACGCATCACGCACAAGAACACGCGATCTGTGTTCATCAGTATTTATCTCGGTTAAGCTTCCAATCGAACCTACCGCCGCTGACTCCGCGCAACTGCGGCCTTGGCTTCTTTATCCGCCTCTCGTTGCCGCTCCGTCTCGCGCTTATCCCAGTCCTGCTTACCCTTGGCCAGAGCCAGCTCGCACTTCACCCGTCCGTTCCGGAAATAGAGTCGCGTCGGGATCAGCGTAAAGCCCTTCTGCTTCGTCAAAGCTTCAAGCTTACGCACCTCGCCCTTGTGCAGCAGCAGCTTGCGTGTCCGCAGCGAGTCGTGATTCATCGTGTTCCCATGCGAGAACGGTCCGATGTGGGCATTCAGCAGGAAACACTCTCCATCTTTCAGCAGCCCGTAAGCGTCCTTCAGATTGGCCTTGCCCTCTCGGATGGACTTCACCTCGGTGCCCCGCAGCGCCACGCCGGCCTCGAACCTGTCCGTTAGAAAGTAGTTATGGCTCGCCGCGCGGTTGAATGCTGCATCCCGCTGTCCTGCTGCCACTGGATCACGGTCCTTCGCCTTCACCACAACCTTAGGCTGGTGGGCAACAGTCGGGTTGGAAAGGGAACGAGGCATCGAATCTCTTACTTTAACATGGCTGCTGTCGATGCCTGATCCCACCTATCCACTGGCCGGCTTCCGCGTCTAACCTTTGTCATTCGAATACCGATTCTCGTCAGGGGGCTTCATCGCGAACGTACTGCATGGCAGGCATTTTCGAAGATCGCGGCCGATCCAATGCCGGTCACGGTGCAGTGCATGACTCAAAAGGCGTACTCCCCTTTCGCGAGGTCGATACATTTGCAAGTGCTATACTCACCCGAGCGCAATAGCCTGACAGGCACCGCCCCAACAGGCAACGTCCGTCCCACACAGACAGGCGTGTGCTCCGATAGACGCCACACCTTTCACGCTATAAAGGACGAAAACGGAAGCAGCATGGGTCGCGGGAAAAAACGAATCAGTAAGCTAGCCATCAGCGCCGTTCAGGTGCTCCTTCTTCTATCCTGCATCGCGGGAATCACAGCCCACGCCCAGTCTGCCAACGCCTGGAACAAAAAAGGTGAGGCTGCCGAGGCGCACCAGGACTGGGATGTCGCCTACGACGCCTACCACCAGGCTCTTCTCAAGAACCCCAAGGATGTCCGTTATAAGGCCCACTACGAGCGCGCGAAGTTCCAGGCCTCTGTCTCCCATGTCGATCGCGGCCGCGTTCTGCGTCAGAACGGCGACCTCGTTGGGGCGCTCAACGAATTCACACACGCCCTTCAGATCGATCCCGGCAACCAGACCGCCAGCCAGGAGATCGATCAGGTCCAACCGCTCCTCCAGCAGCAACAGTCCCAGCCCTCAGGCGCAGCTCCTCCCAGGGAGCAGATGTCGAACCAGGACGAGATTAACCGGAACCTCGGCTCCATAACCGGTCCCGTCGAACTGAAGCCTCTCTCCAACGATCCCATCCCGGCAATCCACATGGTCGAGGACGTCAAGGTCATCTACCAGGCCATCGGCAAAGCTGCCGGATTCAACGTCCTCTTCGATCCCGACTACACCTCCAAGCGCATCCCCGTCGACCTGACCAATGTCACGTGGTCCGAAGCCCTGCACATCGTTGGCGCCCTCTCAGGCACCTTCTATAAGCCCGTCACCTCCAACACCATCTTCGTCGCACAGAATACCCGCACCAAGCACACTGACCTCGATGCGGAGGCCGTCCAGACCTTCTACCTCACTAACGCCAGCCAGCAGGCTGACGAGAACGAAGTCACCCAGGCCCTCCGCAACGTCCTTGACCCCAGCACCAAGGTCAACCTTGTCCCCAGTCAGAACGCCATCGTCGTCCGCGCCACCCCCGATCAGCTTCTTCTCGCGCAAAAGCTCCTCAACGATCTTGACCGCGCCCGCCCTGAGGTCGTCGTCGATGTCGCCATCCTCGAGGTCAACCGCGACCGGATGCGCAACCTAGGCATCACACTCCCGCAGTCCATCTCAATACAACCGCAGGCCACCCCCGGCACCACCACCAGCAGCAGCTCCAGTTCCAGTTCGACCACCACGACTACCACAACCCCGTCGAACTTTACCCTCAACACCCTGGCGAACCTGAACGCCACTAACTTCGCCGTCAGCGTCGGCCCCGGCACACTCACGGCACTCCTGTCCGATACCGACACGCGCATCTTGCAGAACCCGAGCATCCGCGCCACCGACGGCCAGCGTGCCACCCTAAAGATCGGGTCCAAAATCCCAATCGCGACCGGCTCCTACAATGCTGGCGTGTCCACCGGCGTCGCCAGCATAGGCGTGCAGACTCAGTTCACCTACCTCGACGTGGGCGTCAACATCGACATGACCCCAACCGTCCACTACGACCGCGAGGTCTCCCTCAAGCTCAAGGTCGAGGTATCCTCGCAGAACGGTTCCGTCACAATCTCCGGCGTCACTGAGCCCATCATCAGCCAGCGCGTCAGTGAGCAGACCATCCAGCTCAAGGAGGGCGAGCCCAGCATCCTCGCCGGCATCATCACCCGCCAGGACACGAAGGGTGTCAGCGGCACACCCGGCCTCGGCGAACTCCCTTTCTTCAAATACTTCTTCTCTACCCAATCCAAAGAGACGCAGCGCGACGAGGTCGTCTTCCTCCTCATCCCGCACATCGTCCGTGAATCGGTTCTGACCCGCATTAACACCCGTGCCATCGACACCGGCACAGGCCAGTCAATCGAGCTCCGCAGAGCCAATGTCACCGCCGACCTGGCCTTGCCTGTCAATCCGCCCAGACCTACCCAGCCCGGTTCGCGGACCTCGGCTGCCAACGCAGCCGCTGCCATGGTTCAGCAACTCCAGCAGCAATCGCAGCCCATAGCTCCGCCCACGCCCGGCCAGATTCTGAACAACACCCCGCCAGGCCAGACACCGGCTACAGGTGGACTACCCATCAACTTCACCGTCAACGTTCCGGCGGCTACCCAGCCTGTAGGCAGCACCTTCCAGGTGGCCATCATGCTCAACGGAGCACGCGATGTCTACTCGGTGCCGCTCCAGCTTCAGTTCAATTCCAGCGTCCTCGAACTCGTCAACGTCGACGCCGGTGACCTCCTCAGCCGTGACGGTCAGGCCGTCTCCATCGTCCATCGTGATGAGGGCAATGGTCTCGTCACCATCTCCACCTCCCGCCCGCCGAACGTAACCGGCGTCAACGGGCAGGGAAGCATCGCCACCCTCACCTTCAAGGCGACGGCAGCCGGTGACTCCAACCTTGCTCTCGTCAAGGTCGGCGCCCGCAACAGCGCCCAGGCCAATCTTCCGGCCGTCGGTTCGCAGGCCGTGGTACATGTAAAGTGACCGCTTGCAACAACCCGGATGGTTCCCCGCTCTCTTTCACCCGATCGAAGAGCCGTCATTTCGACCGGAGCGGGCGCACCTCCCACTCTCAATCCGGCTTAACCCTCGTCGAACTCATCATCACCGTGGCCATCGTGTCCATCCTTGCCACGGCAGCCATCCCGCTGGCCCGCTTCCAGGTCAAGCGAACCAAGGAGCGCGAACTCCGCCGTGACCTCTGGGAGATGCGCGCTGCCATCGATGCCTACAAAGACGCAGCCGACAAGGGCGGTATGCAGACCAAAGCCGACAGTTACAACTACCCTCCCGATCTCGAAACCCTCGTCAACGGAGTCGAAATCCAGGGCAAAACCGTCAAATTTCTCCGCCGCATCCCCGTCGACCCCATGACCGGCACCGCCGAGTGGGGCCTCCGTTCCAACCAGGACGACCCCGATTCCGACTCCTTCGGCGGTCAAAACGTCTTCGATGTCCACACTAAGAGCACCGGCACAGCCCTCGACGGCACAAGATACTCCACATGGTAGCCACCCCTCCATCCCGCACCCCGGCACGCCGCCTCCCTTTGTTGTCATCCCGCAGCGAAGCGGAGGGATCTGCTTCTCTTCCACTGCGGCCTCATTCGACTACAAATGCCGAACAAGGCTTCACCCTGCTCGAGATGATGATAGTCATGATCATCATCGCCACCCTGGCCGCCATCGCTATCCCCTCTTATTTGAATAACGTGCGCCACGCTCGCGAGGCTGTCCTCAAGGAAGACCTCCACACCATGCGCGCCGCCATCGATTCCTACACTTACGACAAGGAAAAGGCTCCCCAGACCCTCGACGATCTTGTCCAGGCTGGCTACCTCAAGGCCATGCCCGTCGACCCCTTCACCCACCGCAGCGACACCTGGATCGCCGCCCAGGACGACTCCCTGATGACCATCGACCAGACCCAATCCGGCATCAGCGACGTCCACTCCGGAGCCCAGGAGACCTCCTCCGAGGGTACCTCCTACAACACCTGGTAAAAGCAGGGAATACGGAGTAGGGAGTAGGAAATAGCAAACAAAGACAAAGACGTTGCCAACATTGCTTTTGCTTGCTACTGCCTACTCCCTATTCCCTACTCCCTCCCTGTCATTGCACAACAAAAAGGCGCATACTACGTCTATAGAAGTGTCGAGCTGCGTCCAGCCAGCCAGAATAGGGAAGCGGCCCACAGGAGAACCCTTATGCGTACAGTTGCGCGCCTCAGTCTAGCCGCTTCCATCGCTCTCTTGACCATCTTCTCCTACGCCCAGGCGCCATCCTCCGCGCAGCCCACCAGTACCCCGCCGACGAACCCGCAGGCATCATCCTCGGGAAACCAGCAGACCACAGAAACCTCCGTTCAACCGACCGACACTCCACCACCACCTCGGAACTCCAAATCACCCAAGCCCACCGCAACGGCCAGCAAGGCGCCTGAAACCACCAAGCCCACCACAGCCGACACAAAGGCATCTGACACCACCAAGCCTACTGCACCGGACACCAAGACACCCGACGCCGCCACGCCCACCTCAGCCGACAACAACAGCGCACCTGACACCGCCAAGCCCATCACCGCCGACAAGAAGGCCGCCGACACAGCCACCAAAAAAGCCGACTCCCTCCCGTCCCCCGGCGAGCACCTCGACCCCCACATCAAGGCTGGTAGTGAAGACGACGTCAACGCCATCGGCACTCGAAACATAGGCGGCCGCGGCATTGGCAACTGGTACTCCACCGACTGGGAGATCCGCACCGGCAAATCCTACTCCATGGAGATCGAGAAGTCGGCCCACATCGTCACCGACCCCGTCATCGTCGAGTACGTCAACCGCGTCGGTCAGAACATCGTCAAGAACTCCGACTGCAAAGTCCCCTTCACCATCAAGGTCCTCGACTCTGACGAGATCAACGCCATGGCACTCCCCGGCGGATTCTTCTACGTCAACTCCGGCCTCATCCTGGCCGCTGACGAAGAGGCCGAACTGGCTGGCGTCATGGCCCACGAGACCGCCCACGTCTGCGCTCACCACGCCGCTCGCCAGATGACCAAGATGAACTACGTCCAGATCGGCTCCATCCCCCTGATCATCTTCACCCAGGGCACCTGGACCGGTTACGGCATCTACGAAGCGACCCAGCTCGCAATCCCGATCACCTTCCTCAAGTTCTCCCGCATCGACGAGTCCGAAGCCGACTGGCTTGGCCTCCAGTACATGTACAAAGCCGGCTACGACCCGCAGGCCTTCATCCAGTTCTTCGAGAAGATCGACGCACTCGAAAAGCACAAACCCGGCACGCTCTCCAAGGTCTTCGCTGACCACCCTCAGACCCCCGATCGCATCGCCCACTCCGAGGACGAGATCGCGACCATCATGCCCGCCAAGCCTGACTACATCGTCACCACCAGCGAATTCGACGACGTCAAGGCCCGCCTCGCCCGCCTCGAAAACAAGCGCAAGCTCAACGACAAGGGTAACGGCAACAAGCCCACTCTGCGCCGAACCAGCAGCGGCAGCAGCAACAACGACCCCAACAACCCAAACAACGGCAACGGCTCCAGCACGACGGACGACCGCCCAACTCTAGGTCGCCGCAACTAAGCCCGGCAAATTCGGTAACAGACATCAAGCATGGCCGCGATGAAGTCACCTCATCGCGGCCATGCTTCTATGCGAGTCAACCCGAAAAGCGTTTCAACCAGTCGCCAAAGCAGACACAGCGAATATCTCTTGTCGATCCGGACATTTACGTTATCTTTATAAAAATTGGCATACCATCCAATTCAATGAAATGGGTTGTTGGGCCAGGAAAGTAGTGGCCAGGAAGTTTATGTGGTTCTGGAAGTTGCTGGGTTCTCTGCTGGTTGCGCTCCCCTTGTACTGGGGCATGGTGACCGCATTCCACCTCCTCAATTTGCCGAGTGATCGGGCTGTCTTAGAAGGAGTGTGCCTGCTGCTATTGATCGCAGCAGGTGGATTCATTGTGTTTAGAAAAATTTGGAGGCAGGTATGACTCTCTTTGGTGAAGTGATTAATTCAAGCAACAATCGCAACAGCAGCTCGCAGATTCCGGGCCTCCCGAATCTCTTGAAGGTTGGAGCCGCAGTCCTTGGCCTTTTGGTCTTCTGCCTCATCTTCTTTAACTACATTGCCTCGATCACCCGTATCGGCGCGGGCTATGTCGGCGTCGAAGTCGTACTCAGCGGCTCCCAGCGCGGCCCTGCGGAGATCCCCATTCGCACCGGATGGGTCTTCTACAGCCCCCTGCGCAGCCAGATCATCGAGTTCCCGACCTTCGTCCAAACCGTCAAGTGGACCCACGACCTCACCGAAGGCCGCGCCTCCAACGAGGAGATGAGCTTCAACACGAAGGAGGGCATGGAGATCTACTCCGACGTCTCGCTGAGCTACGCCATCGACCCCCGTCGCGTGCCCGACTTCTATGTGAAATACCGCCTGAGCGACCTCGAACTCTTCACCCACGGCATCCTCCGCGACGTCGTTCGCAACTCGCTCAACGAGGTAGCCTCAACCTACAGCGTGGAGCAGATCTACGGCGAACAGAAGGCCGAATTCCTCAACCGAGTCCAGGCCCTCATCCAGCAGAAGATGGAGCCCGTCGGCGTCGGCATCCAGCAGTTCGGCTTCATCGGAGCGCCTCGCGTCCCTCCAGTCATCGCCGCCGCCATCACCTCGAAGGCTCAGGCCATACAGGACGCAGAGCGCGCGCGAAACGAGCTGGCCAAGACCCAGGCCGAAGCCGCCAAAACCATTGCCGAAGCCGACGGAGAAGCCAAAGCCGCCGTCACCCGCGCCAACGGCGAGGCCGAAGCGAACAAGATTCGCCAGACCTCCCTTACTCCGCAACTGCTCGAACTGCGCAAGATCGAAAACCAGAAGGCCCTTATCGAACGCTGGAACGGCCAACTTCCGACCGTGCAGACGGGTAATGGAGGCCTCTTGATGGAACTGCCAAAAATGCAATAACGCTAACGAAAGAGGGGGATTGCTCAAGCAGTCCCTTTCCCTCGGCCGCAGAATTAATCAAGCTAAGGAGACTCCGAACAAGCCCCGATCCGAATCCGTTTTGAAAGGCGCGGCTTCAGCCGCGCCGCAAATTGCCCCTAAAGCTGGGGCTGGTAGCCCAATGCTTTAGCTTTGGGTCTCCCCTGAGGAATGCGTCTCTTATCAAAATTATCGGGTTATGAGACTTGTTCAGAGCTACCGTAACTCGCTTTTCCTGACGGAAAGAGGGCCGCAAAAGAATAACGCGGCCCTCTTTCTCTGGTATCGCACCTGACTACTAGCTGACCGCCCGGCTCACCATAGCTGCGAAGGCATGCCACATCGTCGTCATCCCTATCGGAACCGCTAGCGCATTCACGGCAAAAGTCAGTGGCGCAGCCCACATCGTGGAGCGGTGAATCCGGTGCAGCGAGACGAGGTCATATACGATCACCAGCAGCACGAGAATACCTAGCCCGGTAACTGCTCCGGCCGCAGGCGGAAGCCCGATCCTACCCCACGGAAATCTGCCGAAGGCCGCCTCCACCAGCCCGATCGTTGCCAGCAGGATAAGCCGTTTGTGCGCATCCGGCCTTCTCCGTGCTCGCCACGAGGCATAGATCACGACTATAAAGCCGACGATCCCGATCGTTGGTATGGCAAACGAAGTCGCGGGATCCAGCGGCCCGATCTGCACGCCACGATGTAGAGCATCAACCGCGGCAATCACGCCCAACACGATCATGACCGGCGGCAGGCAGAATGCAACCGTCCCCAGCGACCGATGCCACTTCACCCTGTGCGCCGAGACCAGTGCGGCCTGCACAAGAAACAGCAGCATCCACAGCGTAAACACCCCGCCATGAAAATGAAGGATCGGGCTCGGCAGCGGCGCTCGCATCATGCCCGCCTGGAAGTACGTCGGAGAAAAGCCGATGAAGACGCAGATACACATCACAACGGCCATGCCGCTGTAGAAAACTCGTTCCATGGTGCGATTCACAGGTCGGTACACAGTCCCACGGAAAACCGGCGTAACAACAGCCTCTGTTGCCATAGTTTTGCTCTCCAATACAGCGTAGATAAGTTGCAAGTCGTGCCGGAGGGGAGGTTTTGCCGGATGCTGCAAGTTATCACGCAACCAGTGCTACGCAAACATTTAAGTCACGGAACCGAGTGGCATACCTGGCGAGCGGCCCACCTGGTTCTCCAGCCGGCTTCAGGCGCGTAATTCCCCCGACCCGATAAAATAGAACCATGAGCAAGAAGGACAACGCCTCCAAGAAGACCACCGGCTACACCGACGACCACGCCGCCGCCGGCCTCGACACCAAGTTCCCCGACATCGAGACCTGGCCCAATCAATTCCCGGCCTACGAGATCCTCATCGACGACCCCGAGTTCACCTCAGTCTGCCCCAAGACCGGCCTGCCCGACTTCGGCCGCCTCACCATCCGCTACATGCCCCGCAAGCGCTGCATGGAACTCAAGTCCCTCAAGGAATACCTCTTCACCTACCGCAACCTCGGCATCTTTCAGGAGAACATCGCCAACCAGGTACTCAACGATGTCGTAAAAGCCACCGACCCCATCTGGGCCCACGTAGTAGGCGACTTCCGTCCTCGCGGCGGTATCTCCACCATCGTCGAAGCCTTCTACCCCCGCCCCAAAGCCTCCAAAGGCCCACGTAGCTAAAACAGAGCGATTGAAATCTGTGTTGGAATAGGGCACACTACCAGAGCCATTGTTCAACCTCCATCTCCACTCTTGTCAAAGGAGATTTATGTTGACCCGCGCACTCCGTTCATTCGCTCTAGCCATTCTCCTGATCGCCTCTGGTGCCGCCCTCACTCAGATGACCGGCATCCAGGGAATGCCCTACATCGCTACCAAAAAGATGACCACCGTTCAGAGGCTCGCAGATGGAACGATGATCAATCGCGTGACAACGATGTTCGATGCCCGCGATTCCCAGGGGCGGACAATGCATGTGGACGTTCTGGACGGAGCGCAGGGCCACATCAACCACACCGTAATCATCGATCCAGTGGCCCGCACAACCACCAGTTGGTTCAGCTCCCAGAAGCAAGCAACGAGGTTGCATTTCCAGGACCCCAGGGCACCAGCACTCCCAGGCTCTGGCTCCAGCGTAACGGCCGCGATTACCAGTTCGTCGGGCAGCACCCGCACTACAGGTGTTGTCTCCACAGATCCCAATCAACGTCCCGAAAGGCGCGTCGAGAAATTAGGTGTCAAGACCGTTGCCGGAGTCTACGCCGAAGGCACCAGAACTACAGTCATCTATCCCGCGGGCTTCATGGGGAATGACAGGCCGATCACTTCTACGAGCGAGATGTGGATGGCTCCCGATTTGAAGATCATCGTCCTAAGCACCCAGGAAGATCCGCGCAGTGGCACGCAAACAATCGAGCTGACCAACCTCGACCGCAGCGAACCAGACCCCTCAGTCTTTCAGGTCCCCGAGGGCGTGACCATCAAAGATCAAATCCCCGGATCGTACCCAACCTCCACCCCCGCGGCATCTCAGCGGTAGTCGCCCGACAGTCTCCAAGAGCCCCTGCTGAACCCGCGGGGTACCCCCATTCATGCAGTTTCATCGCATGAGTGGGACATTCGTGCGAAGCGCGAACCCGCCTTTGCTGTTCGCGCCTCCGAAGCCCATTTCCACACCCAAATCCTTGACACGCCTGATAATCTAAATTCAGGAGAAAGAGGAAGCCCAGCCCACCAGCTGGGCTTTCGCGTTTAACCGTAGAAGGCAGACAGTCCGATCCTAGGTCCGGACTTAGATCCTTTATTTTTAGGACTTTGGATACTTTAAGGGGGGAGGGGGAGTACCACAATGCAGGACCAAATCATCGACCAGCTGACGCCTGCTATCCTTCCCCAAGATGCCCTCTGCGACCAAACCAACCCGAGCCCCCTCCGTCGCCGGAGCCACCACCGCACTGGTCCTTCTCACCGCCCTAAACTTCGTCAATTACATCGATCGGTACATCCTCCCCGGCGTCCAGGAGCAGATCAAAGGCGAATTTCATCTCTCCGACGAGCACATAGGCGCCCTCACCTTCTGGTTCATGATCGCCTACATGCTCACCTCGCCCATCACCGGCTGGGTGGGCGACCGCTTCCCCCGCAAGCCCATGATCGTCATCGCCGCACTCTTCTGGAGCGGCATCAACTTCTTCACCGCCAGCGTCCACTCCTACAACTCGCTCAACATCCGTCACGCCGCTCTCGGCATCGGTGAAGCCAGCTTCGGCATCTTCGCCCCCGCGCTCCTCGCCGACTTCTACGCCGAAGACCAGCGCAACCGAGTCCTCACCATCTTCAACGTAGCCATCCCCGTAGGCGCGGCCCTGGGCTACCTACTCGGCGGCACCGTTGGCGAACGCTACGGCTGGCGTATGTCCTTCATCGTCTCCGCCATCCCCGGCGCCCTCATCGCCATCCTCATAGCCTTCTTCATGAAGGAGCCCTCCCGAGGAGCGAGCCAGCAAGACAAGGCCAAGCTGGAGAAGGGAACCGTCCGCTCGCTCCTGAAGAACAAAGCCTACCTCTGCTCCATCCTCGGATACGCCGCCGTCACCTTCTCCCTCGGCGGAATCTCCTGGTGGATGCCCTCCTTCCTCCAGCGCATCGGTGGCCACACCCAATCCTCTGCAGCCTTTCTCATGGGAGCCATCACCGTAGTCACCGGACTCGGCGGAACCATCACCGGAGGCATCATCGCCCAGCGCTGGTCCCGCAAGACCTCGAAGGCCCTCTACTACGTCCCCGCGATCAGCGCCGCCCTAGCCGTCCCACCCGCGCTCGTCTGCTTCTTCGGCCCCAAATCCCTCACCATCCCGAGCCTCGCCATAGCCATCTTCCTGATCTTCCTCGGCACCGGCCCAGTCAACGCAGCCACCGTCAACGCCGTCCGTCCCGAGATCCGCGCCACGGCCCTCGCCGGCCAACTCCTCGTCATCCACGCCCTCGGCGACGCCATCTCCCCCCGCATCATAGGAGCCGTCAGCGACCGCAGCACCCTCAACCTCGGCCTAGGCTCAACCCTCATCACCCTGGTCCTGGCCTCCATCATCTTCTTCATAGGCTCCCGCTACGCCCCGACGCTCCACACCACTGAAGCCTTAGCCGCATGATCACCCTCAAACTCCTCGCCTGGCTCATCGCCCTTGCCTGGCTATGGAAGGCCATCACCGCAGCCCGAGGCCTTCCCCAAATCCCCAACATCTTCGACCCCCAATACGACCGAACTCCGACCGGCAACCCAACTGTCACAGTCATCATCCCCGCCCGTAACGAGTCCGCCGACATCGCAGCTACTCTCGAATCCCTCCTCAATCAGGATTACCCCAACCTCCACATCCTCGCCGTCAACGACCGCTCCACCGACTCCACCGGCGCCATCATGGACGCCCTCGCCTCTCAGCACCCCACCAAACTCCGTATCCTCCATGTGCAGGAACTTCCCGCCGGATGGCTAGGCAAGACCCACGCCATGGCCCTCGCCGCCCGTCATGCCATCGCCATCCAGCATCCCGACTACCTCCTCTTCACCGACGCCGACGTCGTCTTCCACTCCGAGGCCATTCGCCGCTCCCTCGCACAAGCCGTCGCCACCCGAGCCGACCACTTCGTCACCTTCCCCACCCCCCTCATCAAGACCCTCGGCGAAGGCACACTGCTCGGCTACCTTGGCGTCATGGGCCTCTGGGCCACCCGCCCCTGGCTCGCCTCCGACCCCAAATCCATCCGCGACTCCATCGGCATCGGAGCCTTCAACCTCCTCCGCACCGCCGCCTACCAACAGCTCGACGGATTCGACGCCCTCCGCATGGAGATCCTCGAAGACCTCACCCTCGCCCGCCGCGTCAAGCAAGCCCACCTCCGCCAACGAGTAGCCATCGCCCCCGGCATGGTCACACTCCACTGGGCCGCCGGAGCCATAGGCGTCGTCAACGTGATGACAAAGAACCTCTTCGCCGTCTTCCGTTTCCGCAACCCACTCGTCCTGCTCATGTGCCTCTGGCTCATCCTCTTCTGCCTTGCCCCTATCGCCTTCCTCGCTCTTCCCGATACCCGCACACCCGCGATCCTCACTCTGATCGCAATCGCGACCCTATACGCCATCTCAAGCCGTCACTCTCGAATCCCCACCTGGTACGCCGTGCTCTTTCCAGCAGGAGCCGCCCTCTTCCTTTACTCCCTGTTGCGCTCCGCCATAACCACCATCCACCAGGGAGGCGTCACATGGCGAGGCACCTTCTACTCGCTCAGCGAACTTCGCCAGAACGCAAAGCTCTAGCAAAACTCTGTCAAATCGCTGAGTCAAACGGCTACAACAAACAAGCTTGTCGTTTGTATTGTTTCCATTTCCAAAGGAACAAAGGCCTCGCTTCAGCCAATCAATCTTCGCCACCAACTCTTACCCGGAGAGTCGACATAGAGATGCAGCGGCTCCATTTGCTCTGGCATTGGCTTGCCCATAAAAACGGCCAATGGGTTCGAGACACACAGCAGATGGGAATAATCCGGCCCATACTTCTCTGCGACCATCTCGAATGACTCACGCATCTTTGGCGGACGAGAGGTCACGTTGTGCGCATCGGTCGCCAGAAAATGCACCCACCGGTTCGCCAGAAGTTGATGCGCCATCTTCTCCGCTGGCTTACCCATTTTGCCCATAACGGACCCAGCCGTTACCTGTATCAGTACCCCATGTCGCAACCATTCCAGCAACCGCTTCTGGTCAGCCTGCAACGTAGCATTACGTTCCGGATGCGTAAGAATCGGCGTTAGCCCAGCCAGCTGAAGTTGGTAAAAAACCTCGGTCAAGCCTTGGGGAAGACCATAATCAGGTAGCTCAACCAGCAGATAACCTAACCCGTTGATGCTGTATCGACTCGGTTCGGCCTTAGCGTCCTGAATGTTTTCGTAGCTCAGGTGAAAATCGCAACCCTGGCCTAACTTGAGTGCAATCTGCTCCCGGTCCAGAAGCCGCTGCAACTCTAATATCTTCCCAGTCACAACATCAGGCTCGTATGCATATTGCCCATTCGCATGTGGCGTGCAGACCACATGGGTAATTCCATCTCGAGCCGCCATCCGCGCCATGGCCAACGAGGTCTCTAGGCTGGAAGCCCCATCGTCCAGCCCCCACAGAAGGTGATGGTGAATATCAATCATCGCCGTCAGGTTACTGCGCTGCCAAAGATTCGGCCATAGCCTGGAACAAGAGCAGTCCATCCGCTGATCCAAGTAACTCTTCACTGGATCGGTCAGGATGCGGCATCATCCCTAGCACATTTCGCCCTTCGCTCAACACACCGGCAATATTTTCAAGCGACCCATTAGGATTCGCCGCAGCCGTCACCGCACCATCGGAAGTCACATAACGAAACGCAATCCGATCACTCCGCTTCAGCGCAGCCAGCGTGTCAGCATCGCAGAAGTAGTTGCCCTCCATATGTCCAATCGGCATTTGGAGCACCTGCCCCTGCGAAAGCGAATGCGTAAAAGCAGAATCCGTAGTTTCAGTCCGAAGATAAGTCTGCTTGCAGATATAGTGTTGACCCGCATTGCGCATTAGTGCACCCGGCAGCAGTCCCGCTTCACACAGAATCTGGAACCCGTTGCAAATCCCCAGCACCAGTCCACCGCTCTTCGCGAATTTCGCCACCGATTGCATCACGGGAGCAAACTTCGCAATCGCACCTGTCCGCAGGTAGTCGCCATAAGCGAACCCACCCGGCACTAGGATTGCATCGCACCCCTGCAGATCCTCCGAAGCATGCCAAAGATACGTCACCGGCTGCATTGCCAGCGCCTCGACCACATGGTAAGTATCATGGTCACAATTGGACCCCGGAAACACCAGAACGCCGAATTTCATGCCTTAAGAATAGCATTCAGCGCAATACGTTCAACGATCCGAAACACGCACCAGGCTACCTAAATCGGAGCGTAGATCGCAAACCCACGCGGCGGAGCAGGGAACTCAGCGTTACCCTCGCCATCCGTCGTCCGCTCATCAGGGAGCGCTGTGTCATGCCCATCCCAGGCAATCGGTGCGAACTTCTGATTTGGCCACTTGGTCTTCACCGATGTCCCCGACCACTGATCTCCCAGGTTGTTCAGCACATAGACAAGTCCCGCCTGTTCGGTCTTCTCGTCCTTCCATCCCATCCGCTGCATAATGTACAGGTCCGGGTCAGCATGGAGAATCTCCGAGTCCCCGCCGGCATATTTGTCGTGCGCCTGAATCAGCGCCTCGATACCATTCGGCGTCCCCGGTCGCGCCAACTCGTTGTTGTAGTAGTCGTACCAAAAAACGCACGGATAGCCCTCATGCATCATGATGAACGAGTAAGCCATCATCTTGTCATTGACGATAACGTTGTCTTTCATATCATGGTTGTCGACGAATGTCGCCGCATGCAGGGGCCGCTTCATCACCACGGCGCCATTATCGGTAAGGTTACGAAGATCGTAGTTCGGAGTGTCACACACATCCTTCAGCTTGTAGCGCAGAGGGAAGTCGAACGCTGCAATCTGGTTATCCGTCAACTGATTTACATGCTCAAGCCAGGCATCGATGTCCTCTGTGCCCGACCAATACTCTCCCACCACATACGGAGTAAATTCGGCGCCATCTTTGACATATCGATACTTGGCAAGAATGCCGATCATCCACCCGCCAAATCCCTTCACAAAATCGAAACGGAACCCATCAAAACCCAGTTCTTCAATCAGCATCCGGGCATAGTCGAACATTGCCGTGTAAACCAACGGATTCCGATGGCATAGGTGAGGAAACCCCGCATAGTTCTCTCCCTCCACCATGAATTGTTCATACCGGCTGGGATGAAAACAATTCCAGTCACGCGGAAAGCGGCCGCTCTTAGGCCTGAACTTTGTCCACCGCTTCTGACCGTCCAGTGGATTCACCTCCTCCTCATCCGCACCGGAGTTGTGATTGATCACCATGTCGGCATACAGCTGAATATTGTTCGCATGGGCCTTCGCAACCAAGGCCTCAAGCTCAGCTCGATTCCCATACAGAGTCTTGGTCCCGCCTTTCTGGTCATAGTCGCCAAGATCAAAGTAGTCGTAAGGGTCATACCCATTCGACCGATGATCCGAAGCCTTCGAGACCGGCGGCAGCCACAACGCATTCACCCCGGCCTTGCCAAGATCCCCTACTTTCTCGGCAATAAAGTTCCACCATTCGCCCTCTTTTTTTTCATGAATAGGCGCATCCCAGTAAAAAGCCTGCATCATCACAGCCATTGTGTTCGGTCTCCATTCCGGTCAGCAGGCAGAGCCACCCACACATTCCACCACAGGCATCCAATCTAAACCTGTAGCCTGTATACGCTCTGTCTCAGCAGTTTCAGATGCGCCATAACGATTCGCGGTGGTATGGATTCCATAATGGACACAGGTAACAATACAAACAATCAAATTGGCCGCCCTGAATCTCCCTTCCGAACAGCTGGCGGAGCGCTGATCAACTGGTGGCGAGCAGCGATGCTCGACGCCCTCATCGTCGGTGTCCTCTGGTTCATTGGCCTCGAACTCATCGGAGTCCCTCTCGCTCCAATGTGGGCCCTACTGGGAGGAATACTCCAGATCATCCCCACATTCGGCAGCATGATCGCCCTCATTGGCCCGGTCCTCGCCGTAGCCTTCAGCGGACACGACCAGTGGCGGCTCGGCCTCGTGTTAGGCCTCTACGGCCTCATCGCCATTCTTGAAGGCTTGGTTATAGGCCCCTACGTTCTGCACCGCACAACAAGAGTCCCCTGGTGGGCAGCCTTCTTCGGACCCATCGCGCTCGGCCTCATCATTCCGTTCTGGGGAGTCTTACTAGCCCCACCGCTGTTGGCCATCATCTTTGCTTTCAAACGACCGCCAGCACCCAAACCACAATAGCTTGCCTCAGCCCCCCAGCTTGTACCGCGTCTCAGCCAACCGATAAAGCGGTCGCCACACAAGCCTGTTGATCGTTACCACCATCAACGCCATCACAATCGTCGCCAGCAGCAGAATCTGAAACTGCCCGCTATCGGTTGCAGCGCTGATCTGTGCACCCAGCCCCACCGTCTGCAGCGTCTGGTTCTTCAGATGAAAGTACTCCGCAATGATGCTCGCATTCCACGCCCCGCCCGAGGCAGTCACCAATCCGGTAATAAGAAAAGGAAAGATCCCGGGCAAGATCACAGTTCTCCATCGCTGCGCTGTCGTGAAGTGAAACAGCGTAGCCACTTCTTTCAAATCCGAAGGAATCGCCATCGCCCCAGCAATTACGTTGAACAGGATGTACCACTGCGTTCCCAGCATCATCAACGCAATCGAGCCGATGCCAAGCCCGCCGCCCATCCTTACCAGCGCCAGCAGCAGAACAGGGAACAGCGCAGTAGCGGGAACCGAAGCCGCAATCTGTGCAATGGGTTGTGCAATCCGTGCCAATCGCGGGTGAAACCCAATCGCCACTCCCGCCGGAATCGTCCACGCCGAAGCCAGCAGCAGAGACACGTTGACGCGCAAAAACGTCGCCAGCGCTCCCTTTAGAATCTCGACATACTGAGTTCCCCGTACATGTCGCAATAGGCCCAGTGCATGAAACGCGGCATACAGTACAGCGGTGACAATCGCTAGCAGCACAGCTCCCCGCAACCACGCCGCAGCTCCGTCCTGGACAGGCTCCGTGGTCGCGTACTCAGCCGTCATCTTCGCCGCACGCCGCTTCCGTGCCTCCGCCAGTCTCCGGTAAATGCCTTCGTTCAGCGGTCGCACCGTGCTTCGTTCAATCGCTTGCAGCGCACGCGAGTGCTGCAGCAGGTGCAGCAACGGAGAGCGCACCCGCGCAGTACTCTCCACCTGCTCGAATTTGAACTTGTCGCTCCACGCAATTACCGGCCGCCAGATCAACTGATCCGTAGCGACAATGATCGCAATCATCGTCAGCAGCCCCCACATAATCGCCGTCAGATTTCCCGTGCCTGCCGCCGTCTGCAGATACGACCCAAGTCCTGGAAGCCTGAAGTCCCTGTCACCCAGCACAAACATCTCGCAAGCCATCAGGAAGAACCACCCGCCTGCCACTGAAACCATCGAGTTCCAAACCAGTCCAATCGCGGAGTAGGGAAGCTCCAACTGAACCAGCCGCTGCCACCTCGAAAACTTGTAAATTCCCGCTGCCTCACTCAATTCTCGCGGAATACTCTTGATCGACGAGTAGAAGCTGAATGCCATATTCCACACCTGGCCTGTAAAGATGAGCACAATTGCGCCCATCTCCACTCCGATCTGCCGCGTCGGAAACAGTGCAACCATCGCCAGCATCACGCCAGGCAGAAAACTCAGCACTGGAATCGACTGAAGAATATCCAGTCCCGCAATCATTAACGCTTCGACACGCTTGCTGTACGCAGCAACATACCCATAGCCAACCGCGAACAAGAGACTCAGCAGATAGGCCAGCCCAATCCGCACCACCGAATAAAACGCATAAAGCGGCAGCGCGCGAGGACTCAGGGAGATAACAATCTCAGGAACCGGGTGCCCGAACCAGTAGTTCGCAATCCGAACGACGGCATAGAAGCACGCCAGTCCGATCCCCGCCATACACAGATCGAGCACCACCGGCCAGCTGCGTTTCAGCACCTGCGAACGAGCCAGCGTCTCTCGTCCGGGAATATTGCTGAAGCTCTCCGGAAAATTCATCACGCCTCAACTCCCGGCCCCACGCTCGCGTCGGTCTCATGATGCAGTTTCTCTGGCTGAATGAATCTTCTGCGCGATGCATCGAAGTCAAACAACTCCGCATACCGTCCCCAGTTGATCGCTGTCTCCATCTGTCGCTGTGTTTCGTCTTCGCTGAACTGCTCATCCAGCATGTCGTGAAAGAACTCCTCCGGCACACTCCTGTCGCTCTTAGCCTCGATAGCCCGCACAATCTGCCGCAGAAGGAGAACATTTTCTACCGCAGCAGTGCGGAATAACTCTTTCTGCCGCAAAATCTCTGAGTTCGCATACTCGGCGCCCGTCGGTGTAATCGCAGCGTCGCCTTCCGTCACCTTCAGGAATCCAAGCAACTGCGCGGCATCGACAATTGGCAGCAGGTCGTCGATCTCAAATGCCAGATCATCGGCCAACCGATAGATGTCATCTTTTCCGTTGTGGTCTAGCAGTAACTCGAGCAAACCCGCAATACCACCCGGCCGGGCATGCGGCAGCATCTGGTAATGCATCTGCCGCTGGTCGCGCACCGGCTTTCCTGCAGGCGTCAACGGCAGCGCCGGTGGCTGGGAGTCCGGCTGCGTTAGTACCTTGTAGATGTAGTCCACCAGTTGTGTGAACGCGGCTCCCTTGCGATCACGTGGATGGGGCAGTGCCACCCTGAAATCCGTTCTGACATGCCCCGGATTTCTCCCCAGTACAACGATCCGGTCAGCCAGCAGGACTGCTTCTTCAATATTGTGCGTAACGATAAAGATAGCCTTGGTCGGTATCGTCTTCTTCTGCCACAACTCCAGCAGTTCGCTGCGTAGGTTCTCAGCGGTCAGTACGTCAAGCGCAGAGAACGGCTCATCCATGAACAGGACCTCTGGCTCGACCACCAGTGCTCGCGCAAACCCCACCCGTTGCCGCATTCCGCCCGACAATTCCTTTGGATAAGCGGTTTGGAATCCGTCCAGACCGACCGTATCCAGAATCTTCAGCGCACGCTTCCGCCTCTCCGACGGGTCCATTCCCAGAGCCTTTAGCGGAGCCTCAACATTCTCAAACACCGTCAGCCAGGGGAACAGGGCAAAACTCTGAAACACGATCGAGACATTCACATCTGCGGTTGCAATCGGTTTCTCATGCCAGTACACTTCGCCTGCCGATGGGGTTGATAACCCCGTCAGCATACGGAGCAGAGTCGATTTGCCGGATCCCGAAGGCCCCAGTAGCGCAACGATCTCGCCCTCACTAATCGAAAGGTCCGTAGGCGAGATAACCTGGATCCGGTTCTCGCTCGGCTGCGCGTAATATTTTTCGACCCGTTCGGCACGTATGATAGTAGATTGCATAGGATCCATCTCATAAAACATTGGGTGTATCTGCTGAAATTGTGATGACTTACCATCTTGGGCTCTGCGGTCAGCGTATCATTACTGTGTAGGCAAAAATAGCCACGCAGGGCCTGGGCTGGCTGTAATTCATCTGATTTTTGATTCTTTACTTTTGGGGAAATTCAGCATGGCAGATTCAACGTCCACCACCACGTCAAAGCCCAGAGTTCTCGTAGCGGATGACGAACAGGTGATCGCTAATACTCTCGCGATCATACTCAATCAAGCAGGGTTTGAAGCTCGCGCAGTGTTCAGTGGAGAGAAGGCTATCGAGTCGCTCGACAGCTTTCAGCCCGATATGCTCATCAGCGACGTCATCATGACCGGCATGACCGGCATTGAAGCCGCAATCATCACCCGGCAGCGCCTGCCCAAGTGCAAGATTCTGCTATTCTCCGGCCAGGCCGCCACCGCCGATCTGCTCGAGAAAGCCCGTGCGCAAGGTCACGAGTTTGAGATACTCGCCAAGCCCGTTCATCCCACAGACCTTCTCGCAAAGTTGCGTGGCTAGAAGGTCACGAACCTCCAAGTTGGGTGGTTCAGGCTGGATCAGCTAAACAGGCATCTCGTAAGCTATCGGTTCTCCTCTTGTCTCGGGAGCGTCGAGAAACCGCCGTCTCTCTTTGATTTTTGAGGCCGGCACTCCCGCATATACACCCCACGCATCCAGGCTGCGTGTCGCAACTGAACCAAGCCCCAGCACCGCCCCCTCTCCCAGGTTTACTCCAGGAGCCACGGAGGCACGTGCACAAAGCCAGGCGTACGGCCCAATATGCATCGCATATGCAATCAGTGGGAACCTCGCATCATCATAGTCGTGGGTCGCGCCGCATATATACGCATCCTGCGACAGGATGGCATGGGAGCCAAAACTCACCGGAGCAGGGTTGTATATCTCGGATCCATCGGCCGCAGTTACCTGGTCGGCGCAGATCAGGTTCCACGGCGCCCAGACCTTCGATCCCGGATAGAAGTGGCAGTTCGCGCCCATCGTCGCTCCAAAAGCACGTAAAAGCAGCGATCGCCAAGCATGGAGCGGCCTCGGTGACATGCGATACAACACCGCCCAGCAGATATTCCATACCAGTCGCTTCAGTCGGTCGCCCAACGAAAACGCTGGCCTCAGATAAGGGTCTGCCTCAGTCCTCTCTGGAATATGCTCACTCGCGTTGTAATAAATTTCCTTCGGCATTGGTCCCCTGTCGCTATTTCAACGCTGCTACTTGTGACGTGACCGTAGCAGTCTCAAACAACCGGATGATTGCTTTGGCGTTTTCGCGCATGTCATATCTCCGTTGATAGCAACTGCTCGCCCGCTCCGCCATTGCAATTCGTTCCGCAGGAGACATGGCGATCCAGCGCTCCAACAGTTGCAACGTCCCCTCGGCAGTGTCCACTTCCATCAATCCTGCTCCATCCTCCGCGATGTCTTCCGCGATATTGACCTTATCGGCCAGGAGCACCGGCTTGCCGCAGGCCAGCGCTTCGGCGACAGCAATCCCGAAGTTCTCCTGGTGCGATGGCAGAATAAACGCCTCCGAGGCAAAAAAAGCTCCCCACTTAGCATCTCCCGTCACCATACCCGGCCAGTAGACGCGCCCTGAGATGCCTTGATTCGCCGCCGTCTGTTGCAGACGTTTACTCCACTGCTGTTGATCCGGGCCGGCCACTACCAGATAAAGCTCAGGATCTTTGGCTGCGACTCTGGCAAAGGCATCGATCAGCAGATCGCACCCTTTCTTTCGGTGAATACGTCCAAGAAACAGCAGATATCGCTTGCCCCGGGTATCCGGGCAGAGTTCAAAAAACGCTTCCTTCAGCAACTCCGGATCGCCCGTAGGTCCGCTCGCTCCGTACGGTACGACATAGGGATTCCAACGGTGCAGCCAGAAACTCTCTTCCGCCAACCGCTTCTCAGCCTTCGAGGTAAATAGAACCCGATACGCATCTCTTAGAACGCGATACTCCACCGGTGCCCAATACAGCCACTTCTTGACGTGCTTCATCGGAAAGGCTCGCTTGAAATAAGGATCCAGCATCCCGTGGGTGAAAACGACATAGGGTGTATTGCCTGCTAGCGCCCGCCACGCGGCAAATCCACAGTATTGCCACAACCCATTCACAACAACGCCGTCGAAGCGATCTCGGTTTGCCTTCAACCATGACAGCAGCTTGGTATTGAACCCATAGATGGTCCGTGTAGGCCCGAGCGCATGAACCGGAAAGCCGACATTCTGCAGGTAGGGCTCGTTCGGATCATCCAGCGTTACGACCTCACCCATATAGCCGATCGGACCATAGCTCAGCAGTACCCGCACCGACTCAACGGGACCGCCGGCAGCAGGATTCAATGTTGCGATAATGTGCAGAATACGCATTTAGCTATCGACCACCGTTCTCGACCATAGCAGCAAATTCCTTGTCCTCCGCGATACCGGCATCTCTAACCTCACGCTGTAATCTTCCTCGTCACCTCGGCAAGCGCCTGCCTCAGGCCGCGAACGCCTTCTTCAAAATCCCATTTGTTGATTCGCTCAAGCCCACGCGCTCCCATCATTACAGCGGTCTCCGGGGTCGCTAGTACTCTTCGCAGTGCCTCCGTCAACGCGGTAACGTCGCCAGCAGGGAAGACACACCCTTCCACCCCGTCCGTTATAAGGTCCGGCTGGCAACCCGCCTCATCCGACACAATCACTGCCCGCCCTGCATTCATGACTTCATTCACAATCAGACCCCAGGGCTCATGCCGTGACGGAAGGACAAACACCGACGCAAGATCGAAGAAACTCGGCAGTTCCGATTGATTCCGAAACCCACAGAACCGAACCCCATCTAGTCCATCAACCTTCGCGCGGCTCTCCAGCTCCGCTCGTTCCTCTCCATCCCCCACAATCAAAAGGTAAGGAGTAGGCGTGTGGTTCCACCCGGCACACAAGTTCCTGTAGGCATCCAGCAAGTCCCCGCACCGTTTGCGACGCTGCAACTTCGAAGCGAACAAGATCGCCGGCCGCCCCGGCTCCAACTTCAATTCGTTTTGAAGCCTTGCGCGTCCTTCCAGCGCCTCCCGACTGCATCGTTGAAAGTAATCATTGTCGACTGCATAAGGAAACGAAAAGAGAGGGATGCTATCGCCCAGATAGTGCTGCCAATATGCTTCATTTAACGTCCCAATCGGCATCGCCCCATTAACAAGTTCTCGTAATCCCTTGAAGAAAACACGCTTCACTGCGAGTTTCGCCTCACTCCGCTTACGATCGTTCAGCCATGGTTCCGCCCGCAGCAGTACAGGAATTCCGAGTGCCTTCGCGGCCAGCATCGCATGCATTGCATTCACCGTTGCATATCCGTGCACCCAAAGCGCATCGAATCTCGGTTTGGCCCCGGTTCCTCGCAAGCGACTGAAGATGCCGTAATTGATTGGCCACGTCATGCCCGTTCTCTCGCCATCTCGAATCGTGGGTAGAAACTCATACCGGTACCCATCCAGCAGAGACACGCCCCACTCCACTCCAACTCCAAAGCCTCTGTCCTTATACCCGCGAACCGAGAAACTCGATCCAAAAAAGACCGTCAGGTCTATGTCCGGTTCCTGCGATATGCGTCGGAGTAGCGGTGCCTGATACTGAATCGGATGGCTCACAAGGTAAGCGAGCCTCACCTTCTTCTTTGCCACCGCCGTGTCTGAAAATTGAGATTTCATCCGTGAATAGAAGTTCCAAAATGCATCGCTATTGTTCTTTCCATCGCAAGAGCCGCTTCGTTACGCAGTGATCTTGCGAGTCACCTGTGCAATCGCACACCGAAGGGCACGAACATCTTCCTCAAAGCTCCATATCTTGATTCTCTCTAATGCCTTCCTACCCATCTCTGCCGCAGTTTCTGGAGAATTCTAATGTGCGCTTCAATGCGCTTATCAAAGCATTCACGTCGCCCACCGGGTAGACACACCCCTCCACGCCGTCCGTTATCAAATCGGGCTGACATCCAACATCATCGGAGACAATAACTGCTCTTCCGGCATTCATCACTTCATTCACAATCAAGCCCCACGGTTCGTGGCGAGCAGGCAACACGAATACGGTTGAGATATCGAAAAACCTCGGCAACTCAGACTGATTTCGAAAACCACAAAATCGGACGCCATCCAGCCCGCTCGATGCGGCACTCTCTTCCAGCGCCGTTCGTTCTTCTCCATCGCCTACGATCAAGAGGTACGGTACAGGTCCCTCGGCCCAGTCTTGAACCAGGCTCTTATACGCCTCTAGCAAATCGTCGCAGTGCTTTCGCCGCTGTAGCTTCGAGGCAAAGAGAATGATCGGTCGGCCAGCAACCAGATTCAGTTCTTGCATTAACTCATCTCGTCCAGCGCGAGCCTCGACACTTCGTTTCTGAAAGGAATCGTTGTCCACGGCATACGGCATCAGGAACAGTGGAATCTCATCGCCAAAATAGTGACGCCAGTACGCCGCATTCAGCGTGCCGACCGGCAACACCCCATCCACCAGTCTCTTCAAACCCGAAAAGAAAAGCTTCTTGAGAATGAGCTTGGTTCCGCTTCGCGGACGATCTCGAAGCCACATATCGCCGCGTAGGAGTACCGGGATGCCAAGGCACTTCGCCGCTAACAGGCCATGCAATGCATTCACCATGGCATAGCCGTGCACCCAAAGCACATCAAATGGAGGCGAGCCGTCCTGTCCGTTAAGCTGGCTAAAGATGCCATGATTTAGCGGAGTGGTTACGGTTTGCGTCCCGTTGTCACGGAGTGCTGGTAGAAATTCGTGACGGTAGCCATCCAGCAGTGGCACATCCCACTTTACGTCTACCCCGAACCCTTCATCCTGGTACGCCCGTACAGAGAAGTCCGAGCCGAAGAACACGGTCAGATCGATATCAGGCTCCTGCGCGATACGCCGAAGCAGGGGCGCCTGGTACTGGATAGGATGACTCACCAAATAGGCAAGCCTTACTTTGTTCTTCGTTCCGGAGGGGAGGGGAGCCATAAGATCGTAGTTCTCGATGCAGCAGGTTTGTACTGCACAGGTGGCAACCGCCGCTATGGGCGCACGGCAAGAATCAAAATTGAGGCAATGCCCATCAGGGTAGAGATTCCCCCTGACTTGATGGCTGCCTTCATTGGATCAGTGGGTAGGAAAATAATGTCATCTGCTTCTAATACCGGATCAGGTTCCTTACCATTGATCACTTTCTTGATGTCAACCTGAACCACCTTGCGCTCAAGTCCGGCCGCGCGGATGATCCTCAGATCGTTGTATTTGCCCTCGAACCCCGGTCCGCCGCCTATCGCCGCCACCTGCATCAGTGTTAGCGGTGAATTTTGCTGTATCGGTATCGCCCCCTGCGTCCTAAACGCTCCCAGCAGATAAACCGCGCCTACGCGAGAAACAATGACCGTGTCTTTGGCGAAGACAGGCACGTTAGCCTGCTTGCTCAGCATTGGATCTGTACCCAGATCGACCACAATAGGCTGCACCACACCCGGTCTATTAATCGTTACCGTGTGACTAGCCGTAGACGGTAATCCACCCACGGCCGCCAGCACATCAAACAACCGTTTCTCTCCTGGAACCGGAACGATTCCGTGAACCTCTCCGGTTACCGTGACGCTCTGGTTAGGTGATTCCATCAGTTGAATCGTCACCTGAGGATTGCGATACATTCCCGCACTCTTCAACCGTTCTGCAATCAGATTTTCCGCCTGGTGGATCGTAAGATCTTCGACCCGCACCGTTCCAATAAGAGGCAACTGGATTGAGCCGTCAAGGCTTACACGAACGGGTGGTGCATAGTCGGGCGCTCCGTAAAGGTGAATCGCAAGAAGATCACCTTCCCCCAGGCGAATATCCCTTGCGGTGGGATACAGGATCGCCTGATCGATCGTCGGCGTCACCGGCACATTGACCGGACTGGAAGCTCCCAAAGCAGGTCCGCTGAACTGGGCCTCCGCGGAACTGCCCATCAGGCAGAGCAGCAGGGAAGCCGCGATCAGCCAGCCCGGGCCACTAACATTCCGCAAATTACCCCACCATCCGTTGGCCCACAAAGGATCCCGATGTAGTTTCATCTCTTTCAGTTTCTCCCGCCCGCGCCGTTACTAGTTACCGAGACCGCCTGTGGCTCCCAGCTCTCTGAATCCACGCTCGAGTACGAATATCCTGAATACCCGTAGTACCCGTAATACTCAGGTGCACTCAGATCCACTGCATTCAGCACGATGCCAGTAATCGACGCGCCAGACCGTAGCAGCATGTCCCGGGCCCGCCGCACGACATGCTTGCTCGACTTGCCGTGACGAATCACCAGCACAACTGCATCCGCCCTGCGTGCCAGAATGACTCCGTCCGTTACTGACAAAATCGGCGGCGAATCGATCACCACATGGGTATAAAGATCGCCGCAGTGGTTTAAGAACGCCTCCATTGCCTCGGAACTGAGCATCTCAGAAGGGAATGGTGGCACAGGTCCGCTCGGCAAAATGTCCAGGTTCGGAACATTGGGCAAATTCTGAACGGTATCTTTCAGTTTGCTGGTGCCCGTCAGAAGCGTCGTCAAACCAACCTTGCCATTCAACCCAAAGCGATGGTGCATATTAGGACGGCGAAGGTCGGCGTCAATCAGCAGGACCCGCGCACTGCCTTGCGCCAGGATGCACGCAAGATTGCTGGCGGTCGTCGTCTTGCCTTCTGAGGGCGTTGCGCTGGTGAACAGAATGAACTTCGGTGTCTTTCCGGCAGTCGAGAGCAGCAGCGCCGTCCGTAGTGATCGGAATGCTTCAGCAAACTGCGACTTCGGTTCTGTTAGTACGCTGATGTTGCGCTGTGCCGTCGATACGCTTCCCGTCCCTTCTGCACCAGGTCGTCGCGAACGCGGTATAACAGCCAATGATGGCAGTTCCGTGATGTTCTCGATCTCGGCAACGCTGCGCAATCCCGTATCAAGGCTCTCCATCAAAAACGCCACAACGATGCCGCCTAGCAGCCCAAAAATCAGCGATGTCAGCACAATGGTCGATTGCGGGCGCAACACAGGGTTAGCTGGCGGCAAAGCCTGGTCCACTACGTCGATCTCCAACGACTCCAGCCCAGCCTGCACGCCGGCAGTACGCAGCCGCTGCAGCAGTCCTTCATACAATGTTCGGTTCGACTCGAACTCCCGCTGCCGTAGCGTGTACTCCACCAGATCATCGCGCAGTTTATAAGCGTCTGATTTCTGTTTCTCGAGAGCAGCCGTCGTCTGATCTTCATTAGTTCGTGCGACCAAATAGTTCTGTTTGGCCTGAAGTAGCAGTCGTTTCTGCTCTGTGTCGATCTCCTTGGCCAGTTCGTCGATCTGTGCCTTCAGCGCCTGGGCTTGCGGATGATTTGGGCCAAGCGTCGATTCCATCTGCGCATAGTTCGCCTTTGCGCTGGCAATCTGTCCCCGCAGCGAATTCAGTTCCGCCGGTGCCGTCCCGGGGGTCGTCTCAATTGACCCCTCCATCGTGTTCGGGTCCATCCCCGCCAGCATCCGGTACCGCGACTCCGCAATGATCCGCGCAATGCGTGCGTCTCCCGATGCCTTTGACAGATCTTCCAGCGACGTACTGATTTGATTTCGAGACGGATCGAAGCCCATGATTCCCAGCCGTCGTTGCAGGTCCATCATGCGTTCCTGCGACGTCTGTACCTGCTGCTTCAAATCGTCCAGTTGTCCCGAAAGCCACTGCGATACTCGTTGCGTCGAATCGAACCGTGTCTGATAGCTGCGATGAACATAGGTTGCAATCACCGTGTTCACGATGTCGGCTGCAAGCTTTGCGTTCAATCCGTTGTAGCTGATCCGAATGATGTCCGTCTTCGGAACCAGCGTAACGTGCATATTGCTCTCCAGGCGATGCACGGTCGATTGCCGTACTGCTGCATCATCCAGCGTAGTGTGCGGGACTGGCCCTTTGACTTCAAGAAACTCGGGATTATTGGAGAGATCCATCTCCCGCGCAACCGATAGCATCAAGGAATCGCTCTGGAGAATCGCGACCTCGGTCAACATCTTGGAAGCTGTGTCGCCTCCATAACCTTGCACCGCGCTCACGCGATATTCATTCGAGGAGCCCGACCGCACCTCGATTCGTCCAAAAGCTTCAAACAGCCTCGGCTGCGTCTCTGCTTTGTAGACTCCATAAACAAGTCCCATCAACACTGCGGAAATAAGTACCCACCGCCGTTTCCGTAGCGTAATCAGCGCCTCAGACAACGTTGTGTCAGTGACCGTCGTGCTGAACCCTGTAAGATTAGTTTCAGGAGCACCAGGCCCCGGCTGCTGCGAATTTTCTGGACCCATTGGCTTTAGTCTAACTTGACACTTTCTTCCGGGGAAGAATATCCCCCGTTAGTGTCAAGGCACCTCTTTGGCACTCGATTTGCATCCTAAATAATCAACATTCCACCAATCTTCAGATATTCTGACTTTGAGGACACTACTCGCCTATGAGCAAGCACATTCCGATTGCCGTAGTTGGATCAGGCTATGTTGGCCTGGTCGCTGCCGTTTGCTTCGCAGAGATGGGACACGACGTCATTTGCGTCGACAACGACGAGCGCAAAGTCGCTGCCCTCCGCGGAGGGGACACTCTCATCCACGAGGATCACCTCCCCGAACTCCTCGACCGCTACCGCAACACCAAGGTCCGCTTCACCACAGATCTCGCCGAGGCCACACGCGAGTGTCAGGCGATCTTCATTGCCGTCGGCACGCCGCAAAGCGAATCCGGCGATGCCGATCTCTCCTATGTGGAAGCCGTCACCTGCGAGATCGCCCGCTCCATCGACAGCTATAAGGTCATCATTGAAAAGAGCACGGTCCCCGTCTATACCAACGAATGGATCTGCCGCGCCCTCGAGCGCAACGGCGTAGCTCGCCACCTCTTCGACGTTGTCTCCAACCCCGAGTTTCTCCGTGAAGGAACCGCCGTCTGCGACTTCCTTCATCCCGATCGCATCGTCGTCGGGGCGGACAGCGAGCGCTCAGCCGCTGTCCTCAATGCCATCTACGCCCCCCTCACAAGCGGTGAGTATTACGAACGCACCAGCGGTATACCCGGCATCTGCAGCGTCTCCCAACCACCGCCCCTTCTGCTGACGTCCACCAAAAGCGCCGAAATCATCAAGCACGCCTCCAACGCATTCCTCGCCCTCAAAATCTCCTTCATCAACGCCGTCTCCAACCTCTGCGAAGCCACAAATGCGAACGTGGAGCAGGTCGCGCGGGGTATGGGCTTGGATAGCCGTATCGGCCCCCGTTTCCTTCGTCCAGGTATTGGCTACGGTGGTTCCTGCTTTCCCAAGGACGTTGCGGCCTTCCGGTCCGTAGCCGAACAGCTCGGTATCGACTTTGCCCTTCTTACCGAAGTCGAGAAGATCAATGTCCAGCAAAAGCGTCGCTTCCTCGCTAAGGTGCGTTCCGCCCTGTGGACCCTTCGCGGCAAGCGCCTTGCCGTTCTCGGATTGGCCTTCAAGGGCGAGACCGACGATATTCGCGAGTCTCCAGCTATCGAACTAGTCCGAATGTTCCTCGGAGAGGGTTGCTCTATCGCCGCCTTCGATCCGGCAGCCATCAAGCGCACCGAGGAGATTCTGCCCAGCGGTCCAAATCTTACCTATGCTGACAATGCTTACGCCGCAGCAGCCGACGCCGATGCACTGCTCATCCTCACCGATTGGTCAGAATTCGCCTCGCTTGACCTGCCACGTCTCAATCAGGCTCTCCGCTATCCCATCGTCATCGATGGCCGCAATATGTACGACCCTGCTGTTATGAGCGAACACGGCTTCACCTATCTCAGCATCGGGCGTCCTACAGCCCATCCTGCACGGGAACTATCGGCTGTCTAGCAGAGCCAGGCTTTGATCTCGTGGCAACCGAAAGTGCTTAACCAGCGCTCCCCGTGTAGTTCAATACTTTTTGAAAGGTAGTGCATGAAGTCTCAGAAAATTCTTGTCACTGGAGCTGCGGGATTTCTAGGCTCTCATCTTTGTGACACGCTGCTCGCCGAAGGCCACACCATCGTCGGCCTCGACAACCTCTCGACCGGCAACCATGCCAATCTCGCCCATCTCTCCAACGAGTCCCGCTTCAGCCTCATCGAGCACGATATCTGCAAGCCATTCGATCCTGGCCCCGTCGACTACATCTTCAACTTCGCCTCGCCCGCCAGTCCTGTCGACTACACCCGCCTGGGCGTCGAAACCCTCCTGGTAGGTTCGGCCGGCACCCTCAATACCCTTGATCTTGCCCGCAAGTACAACGCTGGTTATCTTCACGCCTCCACATCCGAATGCTACGGTGACCCCGAAGTCCATCCCCAGGTCGAGACCTACTGGGGTCATGTCAACCCAATCGGTCCGCGTTCGGTCTATGACGAGGCCAAACGTTTTTCCGAGTCCGCCGTCACCGCCTACCATCGCTATTACGGCGTCGATACCCACATGGTGCGGATATTCAATACCTACGGCCCCCGCCTGCAGGCCAACGATGGCCGGGTCATCTCCAACTTTATGATCCAGGCCCTTCGTGGAGATCCTCTCACGATCTACGGCGAAGGCTCCCAGACCAGAAGCTTCTGCTACGTCTCCGACCTCATCGAAGGCATCGTCCTTCTCTCCCGCTCCTCCGAGCACCTGCCCGTTAACATCGGCAACCCCGTCGAGTGGACCATTCTCGAGTGCGCCCATGAGGTTCTCGCCGTCACTGGTTCAAAGTCCCCGATCGAACGCAAACCCCTCCCTCAAGACGACCCCGCCCGACGTCGCCCCGACATCACCAAAGCCAGAACCCTTTTGGGTTGGGAGCCAAAGATTTCCCTCCGCCAGGGCCTGGAAAAATCCCTCCAATACTTCAAAAACTGCACCGCTTAGAGGGCTCACTTCCTCCACCCAAAAAACCTTGTCAAGCCCCCAACCCACCTAACTCGTTACAATCAAAGCATATCCCCGTGGCATAATAATTATCATCAGCCCGCTATAATAGAACTAGAAACAAAAGAGAGCCTCGGCGCACGCCGGGGTTTTTGCATTTAAGCCGTTACCTGATTACCCGAAACCTGATACCTGACACCGGTACGAGATAAACACCAAGTCCAGACCTAAACCATTTACTTGGAACACTTTGAGACCAAAAGTACCCAGGGGAGTACACACTCTATGAACACACCAAAACGCGACCAATGCCACCACATCATCACTGGGGTCTGATCCATCAAACAGAAGGCCGAAGGTTTACACCTAAGCCGCTGAAGTCCAGATCTAACTCATCTACTTCTAATACTTTAGGACCAAAAGTACCCAGGGGGAGTGCACGCTATGAACACACCAAAACGCGACCATGCCACCACATCGTCACGACGACCGTCCCTTGGAATCAAGTCGCGGGGCATCACCGGAAGAGACAAAATAAGCAGACGTCTCAAGGTCGCTCTGAACTACTACGCAACTGCGGATACCAGGTAAACTGCACCGCACCGGTAATGTTCTTCTGCAGACCAGCCTTATAGATTGGTGCCTTCCAGCCCTCATACTGCACCCAGCTTTTCATCTCGGCACCCTTGCCGAACCGCTTCACCACGCTCGCTGTGAACTGGTTCTGCGTCGTGCCGCCCGAAATGAAGTCCTTGGGGGTCTTCTTGTTCAGATACTCTAGCTGGATCCACTCATTGCCGGAGAGATGATAGGTGAGCCACGCCTGTCCACCCTTAGCCTCGCGCCCGATCCAGTCACCCATGATCATTCCTTTGTTCGTGTACCCCTGTAACTGGATGATCTCCCAGTAATTGAAAGTGCCGCTCAGGCTCCGTCCGACGCCGGGATCGGTAGTCACCGCTTCGGCCCTGAAATCGAACTTTCGCAGCTTTGGAATTCGCGAAAGATAAAGCCCGGTTCTATAGGCCGCACGGCGGGGAGCGCTGATCGGCGTCACATCATCATGTGCGATCGAGTCGACGTATAGGGTCGCGTATTTCCGGACAAAGGGAAGCCGGTAAGAAAAGTTGAAGTCGCTGAAACGCGCCCCCGGATCATCGCGAGACAGCTTCTCCGGCGCCGTCGAGTCGTTCGGATCGAAAAATCCGTGCAGGAACGTATGCAGCGTAACAGGCTCATGCCCCTCACCGCCCCAGATGATGGTTCGCTCAAACCCAAACTCGAAGTTCACCGTAGGACGGAAGGAAAACATCTCGGCATGAACCCACGGGCTGTTCGGGACACTGTGCCCCTTCAGACTTCCGACAAAAAAGTCATAACGCATTGGCCCCAACAGTTTGGACACCAGAAAAACATTCAGCGGCTCAACCCGGTTGATCCGAAAGGAGTAGATATTTTCCGCATTATTCGACCACGCCATCGCTCCACCCATTCCAGGCCCAAGCCACGCATCCTGCTTACCCCCGGAGATCTCGTGGCCAAGCACGTGAAACGAGGCTCCCGCCTCGATCAGCCGGAACGGGTTCTGCTCCGCAATTGGCCCGACTGGAATCGTCGCCTGAGGAGCACTAGACGGATTCCAAACGGGCTGGTCATTGGCCGAAAACAACGATCCGAGCGCCTGAGAGTATCCGTTTCCGGCCGGAGAATGCTGATATTCGCCGCGCACATAAAGCGAGAACCGGCCCGCTTCGTTCAGCGTCGAGTAACCCGCAACACTGTTGAACCCGCTCTGGTACGGTCGTCCATAATCGTTGTTGATCGTCTGTCCCAGGTGATAGCTGTCCCGCAGTGTAGCTCCACCCATACCCATCAGCCGTGTATAACCCGACTCAACTCCATACACCACGCCGCGAGGTTCCTGTATCTCAAGACGAAGCTCCTGCAGAAGCTTATCCAGTATCCCCTGCGCCTCAACATTGTCGCTGGCCACAATCGACTGTTCAGATAACAGCAGCATGTGCAAAGCACTCAGGCGCGTCCACGGACGCATCCCGAGAAACATGCTGTCAAGAAATCCCATCGAGTAGAGCCGTGTCATCGCCGGATACACCCAACTATCCACCGGGATATACGGAGATCCGCGATGATCGGGAGCCGCCCGGTCATCGGCAGGTTGATACGGACCGACAGCCGGATAGCTCCGTTGTGCCGGTGGCGGCTCATACATCGGCCGTCCCGGAACAGAGTCGCCCGGTTCAGCAGCGATGGCAGAGAGCGAACCCAAAGGGACGGGGCCCGCGACACGCTGTGCCCGGGAACTTACAGCTATACAGACCATCAAACCTGCAATGGAGATAAAACCCCGAATCCGCACTTACACCTCAAAGACACGGCCTGCAACACTGTCCTAGTGTAGGTCGCATCTCTCGGGACGCGGTTGGAACATCAGCAGTATTGACTACAACTTTTGTGTCGTAAGTCGCTTTCGGAACGCTTTGCTAACTTGATCCATCCAGGCACGGTCTTCCACTTTGCGAGCGAGCATAAACTCCTCCATCTGTGCGATTGGATCAAGTACGCGAACACTCTGCTTTCCCTTCAGCCGGTATCGGATGCACTCAATGACCACGGGTCCGTCGCCGCCGCGCGTCCTTCCAATCGACTCCTGTGCCACCCGATAGAGCGCCACGGCATCACTCGCATCCACCGGAATCCCCGGCACCCCCAAAGCCCGCGTCTTACGACTTATATTTTTGCTCTTGCTGTCTCTCTCTGGAAGAACGACGAAGATCATCGGCAGATCCAGTTTGGCTGCCAGTGTGAGCACTCGCTTAACGCTGCCGGCCGCCTCACGAGGCCGTACATAAGCCACTACAAGATTGGTCCGTTTCAGCGTTTTGAAGGCGAGTGCCGCACCCATCGCTATACGGAGCCGGTCCTCAACATCCTCGATCCACGGAAGCTGCTTCTCGGAGCCGCTACCCTGGGCCTTCCCAATCGAGCCACGCGCAGCCAAGTTTTTTAGCAGGGAGCCCGCATCCGCTCCAAGGATCAATTCCGTCGTCACACCGACCTGCGAGTCAATCACCATGTCATCCGACTTCAGGTCAATTACTATGCTGACGCGGCAAGCCTCCTGACCTCGAATCGAATCAAGCTGAAGACGTATCTTCCCCTTCCGCTGCAACATCGCAATATGCTCATCGAGACAGCGTGCCTCAGTCATGGCCACGAACATCTGGCGCAATTTCTTGTTGGGTACTAATGGATTCTCGTGCGGCACTATCTCGCTCAAACAACCCTCCATAGAGATCTAACTACCTACTGGAGCAAAAGTAGAGGGTTCCAAAAGGAACCCTCTACTTACTTCAGGAACAACTACAAACTAAGCTCGAGCTGGATCAGCAGCCTCAACATCCAGCCCGAGTTCCGCCAAAGCCTTCTGTGCCGCCTTTGGCTTGAACTTGCCCTCGCGAGCCAGCTTCGACAACGTTGCACCCACAATCGACTCAGCATTTACCTCAAAGTGCCGACGCAGATGCTCACGATTGTCGCTCCGTCCAAACCCATCCGTCCCCAAAGTCACCAATCGGGAAGGCAGCCAAGGAGAGAGCAGATCAGGCACGGACTTCATATAGTCGCTCGCGGCAATGATCGGTCCCTTCGCTTCACCCAGAGCGCTCAGCACATAAGGCACGTGCTCCTTTTCTGCCGGATGCAGCCGATTCCAGCGCTCCACTGCCAGAGCATCACGACGTAACTCCGTATAGCTGGTCACACTCCACACGTCCGCATGAACGCCATACTTGGTCTGCCAGAATCTCCTGTGCTCGCAGCACTTCGTTCAGGATCGGACCACTGCCAAAGAGTTGAGCCACAGCTTCGCCCACCGCTGGCTTCAGCTTATAGATGCCCCGCAGAATCCCCTCAGCAGAACCCTCTGGCATCGAAGGCATGACGTAGTCTTCGTTGTACATCGTGATGTAGTAGAAGAGATCTTCGCCCTTCTCATACATTCGCCGAATTCCATCCTGCACAACGACCGCCAGCTCATACACATACGCTGGGTCGTAAGTCACGCAAGTCGGAACCGTGCTCGCCAGCACAATGCTGTGTCCATCCTGATGCTGCAGTCCCTCACCAAGCATCGTCGTCCGCCCAGCCGTGCCACCCATCAGGAAGCCCTTGCCTCGTGAATCAGCGAAAGCCCACACCATGTCTCCGATGCGCTGGAACCCAAACATCGAGTAGTACATGTAGAAGGGAACTGTCGGCACCTTGTAGTTCGCATAAGCCGTGCCAGCAGCGGTGAACGAAGCCATCGAACCAGCTTCCGTGATGCCCTCCTCGAGAATCTGTCCATCCTGATCCTCGCGGTAATAGAGCAGCATGTCAGCATCGTGCGGGTTGTATTTCTGCCCCTCGGCAGCATAGATGCCGACCTGCCGAATCGCCGATTCCAATCCAAACGTACGCCCTTCGTCCGGAACGATCGGCACAATTAGTTTGCCAATCTTCGGATCCTTCAGGAGGTGTCGCAACAGGCTCACAAAGCCCATCGTCGTCGAGACAGCCCGCTTATTCGACCCACCGGTCCACTCGCCCAGTGTCGATAACTCCGGAGCCTTGAAGTCCAGTTTAGGCACCTCGCGCTTCGGCATATAGCCACCGAGTTCTTGACGCCGCGCATGCAAATATTTGATTTCAGCCGCCGATTCATCCGGACGGAAGAACGCACCATCTTTAGCTGCGCTCTCCGGCAGCGGAATTTGGAATCGCTTGATAAACGCCTCAATTGCGTCCTCGGATAGCTTCTTCTCCTGGTGCGAAGCATTCCGCGCCTCAGTCGATCCCAGCCCGTATCCCTTCACAGTCTTCGCCAGAATAACTGTCGGGCCACCCTTATGTTCCAAGGCCCGTTTATACGCGTTGTATATCTTCAACGGATCATGCCCGCCACGATGCAGGTGGAAGACCTCATCATCCGTTTTATCCGCAACAAGCTCCAACAGCTCCGGGTACTTCCCGAAGAACTCCTTGCGAATATAAGCTCCACCCTTCGCCTTGAAGGCCTGGTAATCGCCGTCGACGCACTCTTCCATGCGTTTCAGCAGCAGGCCTTTGTGATCGCGCTCAAACAAGGCATCCCAATCCGCACCCCAGATCACCTTGATCACATTCCAACCCGCACCGCGGAATGTGCCCTCAAGTTCGTCGATGATGCGCTTGTTGCCTCGCACGGGCCCATCCAACCGCTGCAGGTTGCAGTTGACGACAAAGATCAGGTTGTCCAGCTTCTCCCGCGCACCCAACGAGATCGCGCCCAGCGTATCGACCTCATCCGTCTCGCCGTCGCCCACAAACGCCCAGACCTTCCGATCCGTCTTCTCAATTAGGCCGCGATTTTCCAGATATCGCATAAATCGCGCCTGATAGATAGCATTCAACGGCCCGATTCCCATCGAAACCGTAGGAAAGCGCCAGAAATCCGGCATCAGCCACGGATGCGGATAGCTGCTCAATCCAGGCTCTCCCCTTAGCTCATGGCGGAAGTTCTTCAGCCTCTTTTCGTCGAAGCGCCCTTCAAGATAAGCCCTCGCATAAACACCTGGCGAGGCATGCCCCTGAAAGTAGACGAAGTCTCCGGGTTGATCTCCATAGCTCGCACGGAAGAAGTGGTTGAAGCCAACTTCCAGCAACGTAGCCAGTGAAGAATAGGTGGAGATGTGGCCGCCGATTCCAGCGTCCTTCTTATTCTGCCCATGGACCATCGCCATGGCATTCCAGCGGATGAGCGCCTCGATCTTGCGCTCCAGCTGCCGGTCACCGGGATAGGGCACCTCATCGTGCTTCGGAATCGTGTTGTGATACCGGGTCGTTATCTCACTCGGCGTCGGAACGCCTGCCTCACGCGCCCTTTGTCGCAGGGTCTCCAGCAACTCTGCGCCTTGTTGCCAGTCCTCTGCAACGACATCGTCAAACGCTTCAATCCACTCGGAAACCTCCGCGGAAAAATCAATCTTGGACGGAGTTTCAAGTTTCATTGTCATAAGCAATCCTTATATCCCCATACACACAAGGGTCATCAGTGGGCGTTGCTGCCTGCCGTCTCTAAAGATAATCGTCTTAGGCGCAAACGTCATCTATTGCCTCCAGATAGCTCTCTTTTCATCCGATTACCGCGCTAGGTGGAGTAGTCCGCGTTGATCCTGACATACTCCTCGGTAAAGTCGCAGGTCACGAAGCGACATTCGGCCTTTCCCAAGCCAAGATCCAGCGTAATCGTGTACTCCCGCGCCTTCATGACTTCGTGAGCGGCAGCCTTATCGAATGCCGGCGAACGCGTTCCCCCTTCGAACACCGACTGATCTCCAATCGCAATCGTGACCGAAGCCGGATCGAACTCAACGCCGCTATATCCGGCAGCAGCCAGCAGTCGTCCCCAGTTCGGATCAGCGCTCGACCAGGCTGTTTTGCATAGAGGCGAGTGAGCAATTGCCTTGGCTACTTGCTTCGCGTCGGCTTCGGTTCGGGCTCCGGTCACATGCAGGGTAACGACGTGCGTCACGCCTTCGCCATCGTCCACAATCTGGTGAGCCAGCGATCCGCAGACCAGCTTCAGCGCATTCTCAAAGGCCTCGCGAACCCGGTCATCCAGCTTGACTCCGCTGGCGCCGCTGGCGAGCAGAAGCACCGTATCGTTCGTCGAGGTATCACCGTCAATCGAGATGCAATTGAAGCTGCGCTCCGCGGCTGGTTCCAGAAGGTCTCTCAGTTGGGGACTCTCTGCTTCAAGATCGGTAAACAGGTAGACCAGCATCGTCGCATGCGGAGGCCCCACGGGCGCGCCCAGTTGCGGGTGAATCATTCCAGCACCCTTCGCTGCGCCAAAGATAACAACCTCGGCTCCATCGACGTCGATGACAGCGCGCGCGACCTTCATCTTTGTATCGGTGGTCATGATCGCCTGGGCGAAGAGTTCCGCGTGGGCTGTAGTGGTTCCTAGTGCTGCTTTTACTGCGGGCAGAGCGGCAATTACCTTTTCGCCCGGGAACGGCACACCAATGATTCCTGTTGAGGAAGGGAAGACCTCATCGAAGATGCAGTGGAAGGTCTCGGCTGCGGCCACGCAGGTCTTCAGGCAGGCGTCGATCCCCGGCTGTCCGGTAGCGCAGTTTGCGTTGCCTGCATTGACCAGCAATGTCTTCACGCGGCCGTCGGTTGAGACCATATGCCTGCGCCCAATGGTCACGGGTGCTGCTACTACCTGGTTCTTCGTAAACATTACAGCTGCGCTTGCAACCTTGTCCCCCACGGCTACTGCTACATCCAGGTTTCCACTTGCTTTGATTCCGGCCTTCACCGCGCCCCACTGAAAGCCGCGCGGGAGGGCCTGGCCACTTGTCTTCAGCTCACTCGTCATGTCATTAACTCTAACAAGCAAAGCCCTGTGGTAATGCCATTTCCGAATGGTCGGCTATCCTGTAACCAGCGCACGCAACAGATCGGTGCGTACGCCTTGGAATCCTTATCGTCGGAGCGTTTAACTATGCTGTTGAAAGATCTGCGTATCTCGGTCCTTGAAGCCAACCTTGAACTGGTCAAGCGTGGGCTTGTGCTTTATACGTTTGGCAACGCCAGTGGCATCGATCGTGAACGCGGGCTCGTTGTTATCAAGCCTTCCGGTGTTGATTACGACGAGCTGCGGCCGGAGCATATGGTGGTGACGGATCTTGATGGCAAGATTGTTGACGGGGATCTGAAGCCGTCTTCGGATCTGGATACGCATACGCTGCTTTATCGTGAATTCCGCAGTATTGGCGCGGTGGTTCATACCCATTCGGAGTATGCGACCAGCTTTGCTCAGGCGGGGATGGCGATTCCGGCGCTGGGGACTACGCATGCGGACTACTTCTATGGGGAGGTGCCGGTGACTGAGCCTCTGAGTGATGAGGCTTGTGCGGGGCGGTATGTCCATGAGACGGGTGTGGCTATTGTGAAGCGGTTCAATGGGCAGGGGATTGATCCTATGGCAGTTCCGGCGGTGCTGGTGGCGGGGCATGCGCCTTTCTGCTGGGGCAGGGACCCGGATGATGCGGCTCACAATGCCGTGGTGCTGGAGGCAGTGGCCCGGATGGCTTATCGGACGCTGACCTTGAGGGCTGGTGCGGAGGGGGTGTCGCAGGCGCTGCTGGATCGGCACTATTTTCGTAAGCACGGGGCCAAGGCGACGTATGGACAGGGTTGATTTTGTGCAGTTTTTTTAATGGTGGGTTTTGGTGTTTTTGCTGGGGGTTTTGAGAAAAGTGGGTGTTCGTTGTGGTGTTTTTGTGGTTTCTTAGTGGTAAAAAGTGTGGCAAAGCTGGTTAGCGGGCAGCACTTTTCTGACGACTGAAAATCGTGCCACCTTTTTAGGGTTTATTTTCGGGGGCTGTGGAAATCTGGGACGGCCGGTTCAGTTCGCTGGATAAGAAGTCCAATGGCTATCTTCTCGGCTCATACCGCATCGCCACCGCGCCCGAGCCGAACTCCAGCCGGCTCACGAGCCTCAAGTCGACATGCTTCGATAGCCCCGCGAACAACGTCGGCCCGTGGCCCGCTAGCCTGGGGTGCACCACGAACTCGTACTCATCGATCAATCCCAGCTCCGCTAATGCCAGCGGGAGCTTTACGCCGCCCACGAACAGTCCCTTACCCGGCTCCCGCTTGAGCTGCTGAACGGCGTTCCCTAGATCCCCGCGCACGAGCTCCGCGTTCCAATCGACCCGGTCCAGGGTGCTCGACACGACGTACTTCTTTGCCGCGTCGATCGTCCGGGCGAAGGGTTCCATCCAATCAGGCCTCACTCCCGTCCCCGCCGCCGGCCGCCACGCTGCCTCCATCATTTCGTAAGTCACCCGGCCAAAGAGGAGGGCATCGGCCTGCTCAAGGTTCTCGACTGCGTTACGAAACAAGTCTTCGTCCACGATCGGTGCACGATGATCGCAGCACCCGTCCAATGTGACATTGATGGAATACCGAAGGGGTCGCATTACGCAAGAGTACCGCCGATAGGGTATATCCGGCTGGCAGCGAACGCGACTGAGAAATCGCGACCAGTTCGTCTGATATGACGCATCTCAGTTAGTAACGTTGCTCTGCGACATGGTACCAAGGTTGAGAGCCTAGAAGTGGACGGGTAGGGTGCGGGCTTCCTTGCTGCTCTGGCGGGCTAGTTCGAGGAGTCGGATGACGCGGTAGCCGTCCTGGGGAGTGACGGCGAGGGGGGCGGTGCCGTTGATGGCGTCGCGGACGTTGGCGTAGTAGTTGCGATAGTCGCCGAACTCGGTTTTGATGGGGGTCCTTACCAGGGTTCCGGGGTCGGCTGGCACGGGGGCTACGGTGAGGGTTCCCCAGTCGGCTTCGTTTTCGGCCAGCCAGTCGCCTTCGCCCATGCGGGGAACCTTGGCTCCGGCTACGAGGGCGGGTTCCTGGGGGTCGAGACCGAACTTCTTGAAGCTGCCGCAGGTGCCGTGCAGGAGGAAGCGGGGGGCGGCGTCGCAGGCGAGCATCGAGGAGCGGCAGTGGGCCAGAAGACGCGGGTAGTGGAGGGTGATGTCGAAGGCGTCCTCGATGTCGGTGTGGTCGCGGTCGCGGCGGACGCTGGCAGTGATGGCCTCGGGTGGGCCGAAGAGGGCGAGGGCCTGATCGACGAGGTGAGGGGCGAGGTCCATGAGCAGGCCGTTGGCGTCGCTGCCGGCCTCTTTCCAGGTGGCCTCGCGGGGGAGGGGGCGGAAGCGGTCGAAGTGGGACTCGTAGGTGACGAGGCGGCCAAGCTTGCCGCTGGCTGAGGACGTTGCGGACGGTGAGGAAGTCGCCGTCCCAGCGGCGGTTGTGGAAGGGCGACGAGGGTGAGGTTGCGAGCGGCGGCGATCTCGCCGAGCTCTTTCGCTTCGGCGCTGGTGGCGGCGAAGGGCTTGTCGATGACGACGTGTTTGCCGGCGAGGAGGGCCTGTTTGGCGAGGTCGAAGTGGGTTTCGTTGGGGGTGCCGACGACTATGAGTTGGATGGCTGGGTCGGCGAAGGCCTCGTCGGCGGAGCGAAGGATGCGGGTGGCCGGGTAGGCTTTGGCCGCCTCGTCGCCGCGGCGCTGGACGATTGCCTCGAGTTTGAGGCCGGGGACTGCGCTGACGAAGGGGGCGTGAAAGACGCGTCCTGCTAGTCCGAAGCCGATTACCGCGGTGTTGATCGGTTGGTTGGAAGATGCCATGGCCCTGCTTGCCTCCTGTGATGTCTCAGGGTTCAGCATATCGGATGGGAGGACGAGGGCGCATGATCAACGTGGGGTTTGCGCGCCGAAGGCTTTTGCGAGCGCGGGAGGAGCGTCGGGCTGGATCGAAGGCACTATACCTTTCCTGTTCTTTCACTATCGCTTCCACTGTTTCGTTAGACTAGCATCGCGTACTGACCTGGTCCGCGAGAACAAGGGGCCGAGTCCTCTCAGGGAGATCGCATCATGAGCACGACCCGCCGCCGCTTCCTTACGAATACCACTTTCAAGTGGCGCCGTTGCGGCGGTCATTCCCACTGCTGTGCAGGCCCAGTTTCTCAATGCGCCCCGGCATGGCTTGCCCGGAACTCTCAAAGAGCGTTACGCCAAACTCGACGCTATTCTCAAACAGCCCGTCTTCAAACGAGAGCTCTTCCCGGACCCGCTCATTATTGAGTCGATCGAACTGCTGCGCAATAAGAAGCAGTATCTCTGCCGCGTGCGTTCCAAAGATGGGCACGAGGGGCTTTCCGTCTCGAATGCACAGCAGATGGAGGTCCTGTATCCGATGTTCGTGAAGCACATTGCTCCCTTTTTTATAGGGAAAGATGCACGTGATATCGAGGAGCTAATACCCGCCGCTACTGTCTACGAAAATAATTACAAGGCGCAAGGTCTCGCGATCTGGGTCCCGATTGCGACTATCGAGTTCGCGATACTCGATATGTTTGGCAAGATGTCCAAGCGTCCCATCGGTCTGCTTATCGGCGACAAGATATATAACGACCGGATCTCGGTCTACCAGGCAAACGGTGAGCGTGACATCTCGGCGGAAGAGACGATAGAGCACCTTAAGCGGGATGTTGCTATCTCGAACGCGAAGGCGATCAAGTTCAAGCTAGGTGGGCGAATGTCTCACCCGGAGTACCCGGTAGGTCGAACCGAAAAGTTGATTCCGCTGGTTCGCAAGACCTTCGGCGACCAGATGGTGATCTCGGCCGACTCCAACGGCTCATACACTCCTGCGGAAGCCATTCCGATCGGCAAGCTGATGCAGGAGTACAAATATGCTTTCTATGAGGAGCCTGTTCCGTTCGACTGGTATGAAGAGACCAGGCAGGTCGCCGATGCGCTCGAGATTCCGATTGCCGGTGGGGAACAGGAGCCAAGCACGCATAACTTCCGCTGGCTGATTGCGAACGGCGGCCTGTCGATCGTCCAGCAGGATATGTTTTACTTCGGCGGGATGATTCGATGTGTGCAGGTGGCGCGGATGGCCCAAGCCTTCGGGAAGCAGTGCATCCCGCATATCTCATCGACCGGTCTGGGCTACGTGTACATGATGCACTTCGTGTCGGCTATACCGAACTCGGGTCCGTATCACGAGTTCAAGGAGTTCAATACCGAACTGCCTTATCAGTGCGCTACATCGAGCCTGCGGAGTGACAGCAACGGCGTTATTCAGGTACCGTCCGGGCCTGGGTTTGGTGTCGATATCGATCCGGATTTTTTGAAGAAATGCTCGGTCGTTAGTGGTTGAGGGAATCCTTAGGGGGATAAGTCCAATGATTTCTTTGAGACGGTTTCGGGGTTAGGGCTGGACTCCGGTTGCAAAGATTTTCACAATCGCAATGTTTTTTGAAGATTCTGCACAACTTAGAGCATCTCAAGAATATGCAGATGTTTTTCGCGGAACCGGATCTGTGGCGGTTGTGCGGGCGATAGCTGAAATAAACTGAAAATATGCAGGTTACGAACAACCTAATGAGTGAAAGCAAAGCAGTGGATCGTGCTCTGCGCGTGGCGCTTGGACTGTGCCTGCTTGTGCCGGGGCTTCCGGCTCTGGCGCAGGGACAGGCGCAGGCTTCTGGGAACCAGCCGCGGCCTACCGCGACGGGGTCGAGTACGCCGGCACAGAGCTCTGCAGTAGCTGGGGCGCAGCAGAATCTTTATGAGGGTTCGGGGCAGAACGGCGCTCAGCCGTCGCAGGATTCCTTCAAGGGCAGTATTGTTCAGGGCAAATCGACCGGCACTGTGCTTGATCTCTCGCTCGATGATGCGATTCAGCGCGGGTTGCAGGCGAATCTCGGGTTGATTCTGCAGAACTCGGCCCAGAGCAATGCGAACGGTCAGAGGCTGGAGCAGTTGCAGGCTCTTCTGCCGACGGCTACCGGGGCGGTCAGCATCAATGTGCAGCAGGTGAACCTTGCGGCTTATGGGTTGACGTTTCCCGGGTTGAACCCGATTGTTGGGCCATTTCAGGTGGTGGATTTTCGCGGTTATCTGACGCAGAACCTGTTGAACGTGTCGGCGCTGCAGAACTATATCGCGGCAAAACATAACTTTGCGGGGGCAAAGCTTACGGCTGCCGATGCGCGCGATCTTGTGGTGCTGACGGTTGGGAATGCGTATCTGCTTTGCATCGCCAACAATGCGCGGATTGAAGCGGTGACGGCGGAGCAGGCGACGTCGAAGTTGACGCTTGATCAGGCGGTGTCCGCGCACGATGCGGGGACGAGCCCGAAGCTCGATGTGCTGCGAGCGAGGGTGGACTATCAGAACATTCAGCAGAATCTGATCTCGGCGAAGAACGAGTTTGAGAAGTCGAAGCTGTCGCTGGCACGGGCCATCGGACTGCCGCTAGACCAGGAGTTCAGGCTGACCGACCGCGTGCCGTATGCGGCGTTCGATCAGATTGATCCGCAGACGGCTTTTGAATCGGCACTGAAGGCGCGCAAGGATCTGCTGGCTTCGGAGGAACAGGTGAAGTCGGCTAGCGCGGGGAAGACGTCCGCGTGGGCTTATCAGCTTCCTGTCGCGAGCTTCGTTGGCGATTATGGTGCTTTGGGTACGACGCCGGGCCACTCGCACAGCAGCTATACGGCTACGGGGCAGGTTACGATGCCGGTGCTGCAGATTGCCAAGACGAAGGGGCAAGAGGAAGTAGCCAGCGCGCAGTATGAACAGGCGCGGGCGAAGCTCTCGGACCAGGCGCAGCAGATCAATCAGGATGTTCGCAACAGCCTGCTGGATATTCAGGCGGCGTCGAAGCTGGTTGAGGCGACGCACTCGAATGTCGAGCTGGCGAATGAGGCTTTGAGCGAGGCGCAGCAGCGCTTCCATGCCGGGGTCTCCGACAATCTGCCGGTGTCGCAGGCGCAGTCGCAGACCGAACAGGCAAACGATCAATACATCAGCGCGTTGTACCAGCACAATGTTGCCAAGCTGGCCTTGGCTCGTGCTCTTGGTGTCGCGCAGACCAACTATAAAGACTATCTCGGAGGAAAGTAACTTGGCAGACGCAGCGGTGCAGAATAACGACGTTGTTACGGAAGAAGAATCACCGGAGAAGAAGTCCCGCCGTAAGCTGATTATTATTGCGGTGATCGTGCTCCTGTTGATTGGAGGAGCTCTCTTCTGGTGGCACTCCACGTTTACTGAGAGTACGGATGACGCGCAGGTCGATGGAGTTTTGTATCAGGTGAGCTCGCGCGTTACAGGGCAGGTGATCAAGGTCTACGTCGAGGACAACCAGCAGGTGAAGGCTGGCGATTTGCTGATCGAGATCGACCCGAAGGATTATCAGGTGGCGCTCGAGCAGGCTCAGGCGAACCTCGCCAGTGCTGAGGCAGCGGCGATTCAGGCCAATGTGAACGTGCCGATTGCGAGCATCACGTCGAGCACGAGCATCAGTACGACGAGCTCGGATGTACAGGGTTCGCAGGCAGCTGTGGCTCAGGCGCAGAAGCAGGTGCAGGCAGCTCAGGCGCGTATCGACCAGGCTAAGGCCAATGCGGTCAAGTCGGACCTGGATGTGGACCGGTACAAGCCATTGGTGGAGAAGGATGTTATCTCCAAGCAGCAGTTCGATGCTGCGGTGGCACAGGCTGCAGCGAATCGCGCGGCTGTGATCGAGGCGGAGTCGACGCTGATCGCTCAGCAGGAGGCAGTACGCCAGTACCAACAGAAGCTTGCACAGTCGCGTTCTCAGGCGGCTGAGTCGGCGAAGAATGGACCGCAGCAGGTAAAGGCTCAACAGGCGCGGGCTCAGGCGGCGCTGGCGGATGTCCAACAGGCGCAGGCCAAGGTCGATCAGGCCAAGCTGAATCTTTCGTATACGCATGTGACGGCGCCGACGGCTGGCATCATCAACCGGAAGAATGTTAATGTGGGCGCGAACCTCTCGATTGGGCAGGACATGATGACGATCGTCCCTCTGACCAATCTCTGGGTGACTGCTAACTTCAAGGAGACGCAGCTGGAGAGAATGCGTGCGGAGCAACCGGTCATCATCCGAGTGGATGCGCTCGGTGGCCGCAGATTCCACGGTAAGGTGTCGCAGATCGGCGGAGCCACCGGGTCGCGGCTGTCGCTGTTCCCGCCTGAGAATGCTACGGGTAACTTTGTGAAGGTCGTGCAGCGTATTCCGGTGCGCATCGACTTTACAAACTTCGAGCAGGAGGACAGTGATCTGGCGTTGAGGCCTGGGTTCTCCGTTACTCCGGACGTCACGGTCAAGTAGTTCGATTCGAACAACAAGACTTCCCTCTATGGCCGCTCACTCTGTGGGCGGCTTTCTTCTTTTGTTGCAAGCGGAAGAGATAAGCCAAGCGCTTTATGGGCGCGCCCTGTATCTTTAAGATCTGTTTCGCATCCAATTGACAGTTCCCTTGAGCCGCTGTTAAGACTCTGTTGGATATACCGCCATGCCGATCGCGCTAGTATTCTTCATCCATTACGCGTACCTGCTCATCTTCCTCTGGGTTCTGGTGGAGCAGATCGGTGTGCCTATTCCCAGCATTCCAGTGTTGCTGACTGCCGGGACGCTGACGGCGACGCATCGGATACATCATCTTTATGCTCTGGGTGCGGTTCTGCTGGCTTGCATCATCGCGGATACGCTCTGGTTCGGGTTGGGACGGCGCTATGGCAACAGCGTTCTGAAGCTGCTGTGCCGGTTATCGTTTGAGGCTTCGACCTGTGTCAGCAAGACGGAGGGCTATTTCAGCCGACGGGGGCCAGTGACGCTGCTGTTTGCGAAGTTTGTGCCAGGACTAAGTACGGTGGCGGCTCCTATCGCCGGACAGACCGGTATGCCGTATGGGCGATTTCTCATCTGGGACCTTGCCGGATCGATTCTGTGGGCCGAGAGCTTTCTTCTTGCCGGACGTTTCTTTGGGGATCTCGCGCAGAAGAGTGCACCTTTCCTCCATTGGCTTGGGCGCTTCGCGTTTGCGATCTTTATCGTGATGGTGTTGGGCTTCCTGGCGCACCGCATCTGGAAGCAGCGGAAATTTCTGCAACAGGTTCGTTCGCTTCGTCTGGAGCCGCATGAGCTTAAGTACATGATGGATTTCGCCGAAAAGCAGGGGAATATTCCTCCCTTTATCGTCGACCTGCGTCATCCGTTGGACTATATGCCGGATCCTCGAGTTCTGCCCGGGGCGCTGCGTATTGGACCGAACGAATTGAAGGAGCACAGCGAGATCATTCCGCGCGACCGCGACGTGGTGCTGTATTGCACCTGCCCGAGCGAAGAGACCAGCGCGAAGCTGGCACTGCAGTTGCACAAGATGGGCGTCTACCGCGTGCGGCCGTTGCGTGGAGGCTTCGACGGGTGGAAGGAGGCCGGGTATCCGCTTGAGGACTATGTTGCGGATTCACCGCACAGCACCGGCACAAAGAACGTACTTCCACCGTCTAGCTCACAGGCTCTGCCGCTGGTTTAGGGCGGCGGTCTTGTCTCCGCCTGGATGTCGTCTCACCCACTGATCTTGAAGTTCACGGTAATCGTGGTCTCGACCTCGATTGGCTCGCTGTTGAGCCTATAGGGCTGATAACGAGCGGTTCGGATAGCCTCCATTGCGGCCTCCCGGAGCATTGGTGGGCCGCTGACGACGCGAAGGCTCTCGATTGTGCCGGTTCGCGAGATGATCGCTTCGACGACGACCGTTCCCTGGACTCCGGCGGCCTTGGCGATAGTCGGATAGACGGGGCGGATGGGCGTCATCAGCATGCCTGGCGACATATCCGAGATGCGGAGACGTCCAGCGGGAGGATGAGATGGGGCTTCGGTGACTCGTGTGCCATGCCCGTCTCCTCCGATGCGCAGTGCGTCCGGGATGCCGCTGTTCATGACCGATGTTGATTGGAGAGGTTGAGGGAGGGTCCTCGTTGGAGACAGGGTTGCCGGTTGGAAACAGCGTTGGGTGCGTTGTCGTCTGAGGGGTCGATGGGAGAGAGGGGGAGGCGCTCGACGTCGCCGTGGATATCTGTTTGGGCTCGATCTTGACGGGTTTCGGGATGAATGGCACAAGGACGGGTGGGGCGTCGGCCCGTAGCGTAAGCCGATCGGGGTGCAGCAACGGGATGGTCGCCAGTAAGGCAGCTACGGAACACTGAAGGCATGATCGATGTGATTGCAGTCCAGCGTTTGGCTGGGGCAAGGTGGGCGACACGCGACTCTATAAGACTGTCCTCGAACATAAGGCACCCCTTTCGTTCTCAGGTGCGCATTTGCGAGGAATGCGTCCGTATTGGGTTAGACACCTCAGCGGCTGGATTGTTCCCGGTAAAAGTAGTTTCACAAAGCTGCTTGCTGAGCGATGATGGATAACCATGCAGGACAGGCCCTCATCCATTACTTCCGCACCCTCCAGCCGCGTTCTTTCGATCGATGTTCTTCGGGGCATCACCATCGCGTTCATGATTCTGGTGAACGATCCGGGTGATTGGGGTCACACGTATGCGCAACTGGATCATGCGAAGTGGGACGGCTGGACGCTGACCGATCTGGTGTTTCCCAGTTTTCTGTTCATCGTGGGGGCGTCGATCATTCTCTCGCTGCACTCGCGCATTGCCCGGGGAGATAGCCGCCGCGATCTCGGCATGCATATCGTGCGCCGGTCGGTCACGATCTATGTGCTGGCGATGGTGCTGAATCTTGTTCCGTACTTTCACTTCACGCATCTGCGGTTGTATGGGGTGCTTCCGCGGATTGCGCTTTGCTATCTGTGCGCGGGGTTGATCTGTCTGGCTACGCAACGGGCGCGCAATCTGCTTACGATTGTGGCGGTCCTGCTGGTTGGGTACTGGGCTCTGATGCGGTTTGTGCCTGTTCCGGGTTGTGGGGTTCCGGTTCGAGATATTCCGCTGCTGGACCCTGACTGCAACCTGGCGGCGTGGATCGATCGGGGCGTGATTGGCTTTATCCAGCGGACGATTCATACGGGATATCTGTACGAGAAGACGCGTGATCCTGAAGGGTTACTGAGCACCATTCCGGCTATTGCGACGACACTACTTGGAGCGGTGGCAGCCTTGTGGCTGCGGCGGGTTGAGGCGACGAAGGGCGATGGCGCGGCGTTTCCGGTGACAAAGGCTCAGTGTGCGACGGCCCTTTTTCTGGTGGGCCTGATGAACATGGCTGCCGGACTGCTGTGGAACGTCTGGTTTCCGATCAACAAAAATCTTTGGACTAGCTCATATGTGTTGTTTGCGGCGGGCTGCTCGCTGGTTGGGCTGGCTGCCTGCTATTGGCTTATCGACATGCGCCGGTTCCATGAGACGCGTGTGGGAGGCTGGCTCACCTGGCCGTGGCTGGTGTTCGGATCGAACGCGATTGTGGCCTTCACGGTGTCTGTCGTTCTGGTGAAGACGCTGCTGTTTATCAGGATTTCGTCGGTTCTGGGGCCGAATGGTAAGCCGGTGACTGCGTGGGGATGGATCTACAACACCGTCTTTGCTCGTGGACACTCGACGGAGTTGACGTCGCTTGCGTTTGGATTGTGGTTTGTCCTGATGTGTTTTATTCCCAACTGGATTCTGTGGCGTAAGCGTATCTTCGTGAAGATCTAGGCGACGGGTCAGCTATTCGCGGCTGCGACCCGTTACCATAGACTTTCGTCCCGCAATACGCTGCGGCAGGAGAGGGAATTGGCTTACAACGACTTACGCGACTGGATCAACGCGCTGCACACGGCTGGTGAGCTGAAGCGCATCACGGTGGAGGTGGACCCGATCCTCGAGATGGCCGAGATTGCTGACCGCGCGGCCAAGATGGGGAAGGGAACAGCGAAGGCTGGCGGACCGGCGCTGTTGTTTGAGAACGTCAAGGGCTATCCGGGTGCGAAGGTCCTGATGAATCAGTTTGGCAGCGAACGCCGTATGAAGCTGGCGCTTGAGACGGATTCGCTGGATGGGATTGCCGATCGTATTCGTGTGCTGATGAAGCCTGAGATGCCGACCAGTTTCATGGACAAGCTGAAGATGCTTCCGATGCTGGCCGAGGTAGGGAGCTTTTTCCCGAAGGTGATTGCTGCGAAAGACGCGCCGTGCAAGCAGGTCATTCGGCGTGGGGCGGACGTGAATCTGCTGGATATTCCCGTGCTGAAGACTTGGCCGCAGGATGGTGGGTGCTTCATTACGCTGCCCTGTGTGGTGACGCGTGATCCGAAGTCGGGCAAGCGCAATGTGGGGATGTACCGGATGCAGGTGTACGACGGCCAGACGACGGGTATGCACTGGCAGCGGCAAAAGGTGGCGGCGGAGCATATGCGGGAACGGCTGCGCGCGACGACTCCTGACCTTGCGGGCAATGTCGACCTGATGGCGATTACCAGCGGAGGGACGGCGGCTGCGGCTTCACTCGAGACGCTGAATGCGGCGACGCTTACAAAGATTCGCGGCGACCGTATGGAGGTGGCTGTGGCGATTGGGACGGACCCTGCCACTACGTTTTCGGCGATTGTGCCTGCGCCACCTGAGGTTGAGGAGTATCTGATTGCGGGGTTTCTGCGGCAGAAACCGGTGGAGTTGGTGAAGGCTGAGACGGTGGACCTCGAGGTTCCGGCGAATGCGGAGTACATCCTTGAGGGGTATGTTGAGTTGGGCGAACTGCGCACGGAAGGGCCGTTCGGCGACCACACGGGCTTCTACACGATGCAGGACGATTATCCGGTCTTCCACGTTACCTGCATCACGCATCGGCGCGATCCTGTGTATGCCGCGACGATTGTGGGCAAGCCTCCCATGGAGGACGCGTGGATGGGCAAGGCCGTGGAGCGTATTTTTCTGCCGCTGATGCAGTTGACGCTGCCGGAGATTGTGGATGTGAACCTTCCTCCGGAGGGTGTGTTTCATAACCTGATGATTGTGTCGATCAAGAAGTCGTATGCGGGTCAGGCGCGCAAGGTGATGAGCGGCATATGGGCGATGGGCCAGGCGATGTTTACCAAGTGCATCATCGTGGTCGACGAGGATTGCGATGTGCAGGACCTTGCCGAGGTGACGCTGCGCACGACGAACAACATCGATCCAGAGAGGGATATTCAGTTCACTCTGGGGCCGATCGACTCGCTGGACCATGCGAGCCGGTTGCCGAACTATGGCAGCAAGATGGGGATCGATGCGACGCGGAAGTGGCCTGCTGAGGGTTTCAACCGGCCATGGCCGCCGATGCTGACGATGGATGCAGGCGTGAAGGCCAGAGTCGATGCGCTCTGGAACAAGCTGGGGATTGAATGAATGGAAGGCTAGCCCTTTTTGGTTAGTTGCCGCTCCCGATATCCACGATAGAATCACGACATTCTTCAGCCACCGGACCCGAATGAAGCCATCGGCATTTGCTCCTCTTGTATTCCTTTTTATCGCTGCCTCGGTAATCCACGCGCAAATCGGCGAATCAGGCGCATTCAGTCGCAGAAATACCTTCACTGTCTTTGCCGAATACTCCAACGATTCAAGCCATATGCTGATGGGTGTGTCGGAGAACCGCAAGATCGCGGCATTTGGGGGCTCCTATGCGAGGAGGCTTTGGCGTTCCGATTTCGGAGACCTGCGGTATCTGGCGGAGATCCGTCCTGTGCTCATGGAGAGCGACCCGGTATTTGAGACGACGTATACCTTCACCCTGATCAACCCACCCGGCCCGCCATCGTCATCCACATCGTTCAGTCAGTCTTACCTTCCCTGCAGACCGAGCAGCAGCCAGCAAACGATCCAGTCTTCCACTCAGTCTTACACGGTCGCAGAAGTGACGGTTTGCGGGCGGCGATGGACCTTTGCCCAGGGATTCTCGCCGGTTGGCCTGCAGTACAGCTTTAGGTCGGGGCACAGTATTCGCCCCTTTGTTTCATCCACCGCTGGCTATATTTTTTCCACGCGCCCTATCCCAACCAGCCAGTCGGGCTCCTTCAACTTCACCTTCGACTTTGGGGCCGGAGTCGAATTCTTTCGCAGAAACGCTCGCTCCATTCAGGTCGAGTACCGGTTTCACCACATATCCAACCATTACACCGCGGATATCAACCCGGGCATCGACAATGGTGTATTCAAGCTCTCGTATGCCTTCGGCAGATAGTGCGCGGCGGTTGCCTTTGTTACTCGGCGGACTTCAACGTGATCGCGCTGAGATTCCGTACCCACCGTTGCGGCTTCTTGTCTCCGCTATCAATTAATTTGAATTGACCATCTTCGCCCAGCGGCTTTCCGCTTTGTGCGATGGCAACGATGACGTCGGCGTTATGCTCGGAGGGTTCTACCTCAGTGACAGAGTAGAGCGCCCAGTATTTATCGGTGCCTTCGGCTTTGAGGTAGCTGCGGAGCATCTTCTGGTGCGTGGTCTTGTCGACGGGGAAGCCGTACTTTGTGAGTAGATCGCCGAGGGGGACGCCGCTGTAGGTTTCGTCGACCTTGAGATGCTTGTTGTGGACGGTTACGGTCTTTTGTGGCATCGCCTGCAAGTCGGCGGCAGAGAGCGTGGTTGCTTTGCCGTCGATGGTGAGGGTCAGGCTGGTGGAGGGTGAAGCGGGGGCGTGCGCGTGCTCGGCCATCGGCATAGTGGGCGTGGACTGGCCGTAGGAAAACGCAGGAGTCATGCTCAGGAAGCAGAGGGCGATCAGGCCGGAGAGAGCAGGGGCTCGGTTCATGGCTTCCAGCGTATCGCGTCCGCGTCGTATACTCAACGTATGCCGAAACTTCGCGACGCCGCTGCTATTGCCAAGGGAATGAGCATCACGCTTAAGGAGATGTTCCAGCCGACTGAGGTCGAGAACTATCCTGATGGCAAGGGGCCGATGCGCGGCGCCAAATTCCAGGAGCGTTTCCGCGGCAAGCACCAGTTGCAGCGCGATGAGAATGGTCTGGAGAAGTGTGTTGCGTGCTTTCTCTGCGCGGCTGCCTGTCCTTCGAACTGCATCTATATTGAGGCTGCCGAGAACACGGAAGAGAAGCGCATTTCGTCGGCTGAGCGCTACGCCAAGGTCTATAACATCGATTACAACCGCTGCATCTTCTGCGGTTACTGCGTAGAGGCCTGTCCGACAGACGCTATTACGCATGGTCACGGCTTCGAGCTTGCATCGCTGAACGCCACGAATCTGGTGATGCGCAAGGAAGACCTGCTGGTTCCTACGCATACGCTTCCCGATGCTGTGCAGTCGGCGAAGGATGAAGCCGAAGCGCTGGCGTAAGCTCCAGATCACGAATCAGCAGGCAGCACACTGTCTTCAACGCTGGCGACTTCACGCGCCTATTTCTCGCTCGAAGTGCTTTCTTGGTAGAGGCTCGTAGGCTTGTTGGATAGGAGATAATGAAGTCGTAACTATTTCGACTCCTCACGCTCGCCGCTCGCTTTGCCAGACCTTGTGGCGATGTGTGGGCTTCAGGTGTCAGACAGAGCCAAACGGGTATACCTCCGATGGAAGCTTCAGCCGGCCCGAAAATTAGCGTTTTGCACATCTGCAGCCGAGAGAATTTACGGCCCATCCGCGATCAAATCCTCCGCATCTCGGGTTTTGACGTCGACTCCACGCTGAGCCATACCGAGGGTCTTTCCATGTTCTCGGCCCGGCAGTACGACCTCGTTCTGATTGATATAGAAGGCGAATCAGGCATTCACGCGGCCGAAGAGGTCTGCGGTACGGTCAAGAAAGCCAGGCCGAATCAACTTGTGGCCTTTGTCTGCAACTGGTGGGTCGCCAACCTGACTGACTGCCCGGATGATGTTGTGCGCACGGAGTTCAACCCGGCAGCCTTTGTCCAAGGGGTCCGCGACGCCGCCCAAAAGGGCTAACCGCCTCAATGCAGGCTGGCTACTTGCAGCGGCATCCTCGTTGTGCTACAACTTATTTATTCCAGTTTGCTTTCGGGCAAATTTGAATTTCATGCAGAGTGGTTGAGGGACGAGCCCTTTGACGCCACGACAACCGGACAGAATAAAGGCGTACCGGTGTCAACTCTCTCCTGGAGACAGGGAACATGAGATTCGGACCACGCAGCCGGCTTAAGGGTCTGCAACCGCATTTCACCTTCCCCGCCGGCAACCCCAACGAGAGTTCGTCAGAAGCCAGTTTCCTCTTTCCGCTCGGAGAGAGCGTAATGAACTATTCCTGTACGCGGTACGAGCTGAAGTGCAACGAGTGTGGCAAGCGATTCGGCAATCAGCCGCTCTCGGGTTGCCCCGACTGTCTGGCTCCGCTTGAGATTGCTTATGATCTGGAGGCGGTACGTGGCGTGTTTACCCGCGAAGCGATCGCAGCAGGTCCAGCCAACATCTGGCGCTATGCTTCGCTGCTACCGATTCCTGATGGCTTCCAGCCGGATCTTCCCGTTGGCTTCACTCCGCTGGTCAAGGCGACCAATCTTGGCAAGCGCATTGGTGCAAGCAATCTTTATGTAAAGAACGACGCAGTCTGCTTTCCGACACTCAGCTTCAAGGACCGTGTAGTTTCGGTCGCCCTTGCCAATGCGCAACGCTTCGGCTTCAAAATGGTAGGCGCCTCTTCAACGGGCAATCTGGCTAACTCCGTTGCTGCCCAGGCTGCTCGTCTGGGCATCAAGGCATCCATTCTGGTGCCGGCTGATCTGGAGCCTGCCAAGATACTCAACACGCAGGTTTACGGTGCGCGGCTTATCCGCATCGACGGCAACTATGACCACGTCAACCGTCTCTGCACGCTGATTGCGGACGAGTACAACTGGGGCCTGGTCAACGTGAATCTCCGCCCCTACTATGCTGAGGGCTCGAAGACGGTTGGATACGAGATTGCCGAGCAGCTCGGCTGGCGGCTTCCCGATAACGTCGTCGTCCCGATGGCTGGCGGCTCGCTTATCCGCAAGATTCGCAAGGCATTTCAGGAACTCATCTATCTCGGTCTGGTTGAGGACAAGCCGGTGCGCTTCTTTGGTGCCCAGGCGACGGGCTGCTCGCCGATCTCGCAGGCCGTCAAGCAGGGGCTGGACTACATTGAGCCGCAGCGTCCGAACACGATTGCGCGTTCGCTGGCGATCGGCAACCCGGCCGACGGGCCTGCCGCAGCCAAGATGATTCGCGAGTCAGGCGGCTGGGCCGAGGATGTCTCGGACGTCGAGATCGTCTCCGGCATGCAGGAACTTGCTGAGACCGAGGGTATCTTTACCGAGACCGCAGGCGGAGTTACGACGGCTGTTACCGCACGCCTCTATGCTCATGGACGCATCTCGCCAGATGACCTCACGGTTACCTGTATCACTGGCAATGGTCTCAAGACGACCGATGCGCTGACCGGACACTATGTCGAGGAGCGTGCCGTTCGTCCACGTCTGGCAGACTTCGATGCCTACCTGCGAGAGCTGGATGGCACAACCGAACCCGAACTGGTTTCCGCAGGAGGAACCATCTAAATGGCCATCAAAGTTGTGCTCCCTACCGCCTTCACCCGCCACACTGATGGCCGCAAACAATTCGATTCGACAGCTACGAATCTGCCGGGGCTGATCGCCGAGATCGAACAGACGTTCCCCGCGCTGGGAACGCAGATCAAGGATGATGACGGCAAGCTTCGCAGATTCATCAATATCTACGTCAACGATGAGGATATTCGCTTTCTTGGCGGGGAGACTTATTCGTTCCAGGATGGCGACGAGGTCATGCTGATTCCTTCTATCGCCGGTGGCATCTAAGTCGATCTCTGGCAAAGAAAGAAACATCGAACGAGAGGCGTGCTGAGTGTTCAAGCACGCCTCTTGCTTTTGCTTGGGCCATAGTTTTGCGGCCGAGCAACGAATCTGACGTATCCACTCTCTTATCTGCTAGCTGTGGCCACGGCCAACGTCATTGATAAGAAGGCAGGTGTTTCCATGTTTCTCATCCTCGCGATTGTGCTGATCGTACTTTGGCTCGGCGGTTTCTTCGTCATGCACGTTAGCAGCTTCCTCATTCATCTGCTTCTTATTCTTGCTGTGGTCTCGTTGATCATGAACTTTGTTGGCCGAAAACGAGTTTAGTCAGAGATCAACAAACTATCGCACGTGGAATAGCAAAAAGGCCGAGCCTAAATGGACTCGACCTCTTGCTGTTTTATGGTTGTTCTGAGAACTACTGGTGAGCCCGAGGCTGAGGGATGTCGATCTCGGCAGGAATAACCGAGGCCGCTAGTCCTTCCGGCGTCTCTTCCTTCAACTCTGGAAGTTTGCCTTCCAGGGCAATCTGCAGCACCTGATCCATCTCTTCGACGAAGTGCAGCTTCATGCTCGCCTTCAGAAGTTCCGGCAGATCGGGCAGATCCCTGCGGTTCTCTTCCGGCAGAATTGCCTCGAAGATGCCTGCGCGATGAGCTGCAAGCAGCTTCTCCTTGAGGCCGCCAATCGGAAGCACCTTGCCGCGCAGGGTAATCTCGCCGGTCATGGCGATGTCGCGCCGCACCTTGATCTTCGTCAGAGCGCTGGCCAGTCCGGTTGCAAGCGTGATGCCGGCTGATGGACCATCCTTGGGAATCGCACCCTCCGGTACGTGGACGTGAATGTCGACGTTACGGTAGAAGTCCTTCGCAAGGCCGAGATGATGTGCCCGGGAACGGATGTAGCTGAGAGCAGCTTGCGCCGACTCCTGCATTACGTCGCCGAGCTGGCCTGTGGCGGTCATCTTGCCCTTGCCGTCGAGCACCTGAACCTCAGTCTGCAGGATCGTACCGCCCATCTCCGTCCAGGCCAGACCAGTGACGAGGCCGACTTCGCTCTTCTCATGCACCTGCGAGTCGCGGAACTTCGCCACGCCCAACAGATCGCTGATGTTTTCACCTGTGATGGTCTCGGTGTAGTCCGCTCCGTTCTTCACGACACGACGCGCCACCTTGCGGCAGACGTTGCCGATCTCGCGTTCGAGATTCCTGACGCCGGCCTCGCGTGTGTAGGCGCGGATGATCTGCTTTAGCGCATCGTCTTCGAAGACAACCTGCTTCTCCGTCAGGCCGGTGCCTTCGCGCTGCTTCTTCACCAGGTATTGCTTGGCGATCTCAAGCTTCTCGATCTCCGTGTAGCCATGCAGCCGGAGAATCTCCATGCGGTCCTGCAGTGGGCCGGGGATGGTGTGCAGCACATTGGCAGTAGCAACGAACAGCACCTGTGAAAGGTCGTATTCGACGTCGAGATAGTGGTCCTGGAACGAGGTGTTCTGCTCTGGATCAAGGACTTCAAGCAGCGCACTGGCTGGGTCGCCGCGGAAGTCCGAAGCCATCTTGTCGATCTCGTCCAGCATAAAGACAGGGTTCTTTGTTCCTGCCTTCTTCATCGACTGGATGATCTGCCCCGGCAGAGCGCCGATGTAGGTGCGCCGGTGCCCGCGAATCTCCGCCTCATCGCGTACACCGCCAAGCGACATCCGCACAAACTTGCGTCCCGTGGCCTTCGCGATCGACATGCCGAGCGACGTCTTACCCACCCCCGGAGGCCCAACGAAGCACAGAATCGATCCTTTCGGATTCTTTACCAGCTGGCGTACTGCGAGAAACTCAAGGATGCGCTCTTTGATCTTTTCAAGTCCGTAATGATCTTCGTTGAGAATTTGCTCCGCGTGCTCAATCGAACGGATCTCTTTAGAGCGCTTCTTCCACGGTACCGCAAGCAGCCAATCCAAATAGTTCCGCGATACGGTCGACTCAGCCGACATCGGCGGCATGGCCTCGAGCTTCTTGAGCTCTTGCAGCGATTTGTCGAGAACATCCTTCGGCATACCGGCAGCTTCAATCTTCCTCTTGAGCTCATCGAACTCGGACTTCTCGCCGCGACCAAGCTCCTTCTGAATGGCCTTGATCTTCTCGTTGAGGTAATACTCTTTCTGGGCTTTCTCCATCTGCCGCTTCACGCGCGACTGGATGGTGCGGTCCATGTTCAGCTTCTCGATGGCGACGTCCAGAACATCGGCCACACGCGCCAGCCGAGCTTCCGGATCGAAGACCTCGAGCAGTTGTTGCTTTTCTTCGATGGAGAGCTGCAGGTTTGCGGCGATTGTGTCTGCCAGTTTGGCAGGTTCATCGGAACGAACGCTCGCAGCCATGGTCTCGTAGTTGAGCGACTGCTGCAGCTTTACGTACTGCTCAAACAGCGAATGGACTCGCTGCATCAGCTGTTCGACATGCGGCGTCTGTTCGAGCTGAGTCTTTCCTGTGCGCACGGTTGCGACAAAGAAGCCATCGTTGTCATTGATCTCGGTAGCGCGCGCCCTCTCGACACCTTCCACCAGGACCTTGATGTTGCCGTCCGGCATCTTCACGCTCTGAACGATGTTGCCGATCGTGCCTGTCTGATAGATATCGTCGGCGTTCGGCTCGTCGACGGAGGCGTCGTGCTGGGTTGCCAGGAATATCTTCCGGTCGCCCGACAGAGCTTCTTCAAGCGCACGGACGCTGGACTCGCGGCCAACGACGAACGGAGTCATCATGTGAGGGAAGATGACCATGTCACGAATGGGCATCATCGGTAGTTTGCGAACTTCGCCGCTCAGCGTTTCTTTTGCTTGGTTTGTCATTGCTCTCCCCAATTAGACGTCTCATACGCCGATAACGATGCAAGCTCGGCGCTCGCGGCTTTCACGTGATTGTAATTCCTTAGACGCCCTGCGCGAATACTCATAAGAGGGAGGGGAACCACTAAAAGATCATGAAGGATTGGTGGATAAATTGCTGGCAAACCAATGAAAAGGCCGCGCTAACAGGGAAGTGCGCGGCCTAACCTTAGTTGTTGTCGTCGTAATAATGAGGAAAACGGGGTACGCAAATGCCAGGAAAGCCTAGCCAGCCTTTTCCAGCAACATCGGCAGCGTCAGGTCGCGATTCTTCACCATTGCCTCGGTGATCACAATTTCTTTGACCTTCTTGTTGCCGGGCACGTGGTACATCAGGTCCAGCATCAGCTCTTCGATAATCATGCGGAGGCCGCGTGCGCCTACCTTCCGCATCAGGGCTTCGCGTGCAATGGCGCGTGCCGCCTCGTCGGAGAACGTAACTTTCACGCCTTCGAAGTCGAAGAGCTTCGCATACTGTTTCAGAATGGCGTTGCGCGGCTTGGTGAGGATCTCGATCAGGGCAGCTTCGTCCAGTTCGTCCAAAATTCCCATCACCGGCAGACGTCCCACGAACTCTGGAATCAGACCATACTTCAACAGATCCTGCGGCTCCGCCTGACGCAGCAACTCGGAGTCACGCTGAGCGCGGATCGGTGTGACATCCCCATCCTTCGCATCAGGATCAGCGATAGCGCGGAAGCCCAGCGCCTTCTTGCCCACGCGGCGACCGATAACCTTCTCGAGTCCAACGAATGCACCACCGCAGATGAACAGAATATTTGTCGTATCGACTGCGGTAAATTCCTGGTGCGGATGCTTACGGCCACCTTGCGGCGGAACATTGGCTACGGTGCCTTCGAGAATCTTCAGCAGGGCCTGCTGGACGCCTTCGCCCGATACGTCGCGGGTGATGGAGGGGTTCTCGTCCTTGCGTCCAATCTTGTCGATTTCGTCGATGTAAATAATGCCACTCTGTGCTCTTGCGACGTCACCGTCAGCGGCTTGCAACAGCTTCAGGATGATGTTCTCGACGTCTTCGCCGACATAGCCAGCCTCGGTCAATGTGGTCGCATCGACGATTGCGAACGGTACGTCGAGCATCTTCGCCAGCGTATGCGCCAGCAGGGTCTTGCCCGAGCCGGTCGGTCCCACCAGGAGGATGTTCGACTTCGCCAGCTCCACCTCGTTGCCGCGCGTCTTGTTCATCTGGATGCGCTTGTAGTGGTTGTAGACCGCTACTGCCAGCTTCTTCTTCGTTGTGTCCTGTCCGATGACGTACTCATCGAGAAACGCCTTAACCTCCTGCGGCTTCGGCAGGTGAGCCGGGGCTGCGCCGGGTTGGGTCTCACTACGATCGTCTTCAAGGATCGAGTTACACACCGCCACGCACTCATCGCAGATGTAAGCACGCGGGTAGTCGGAGGGCGACGAGATCAATTTAGCAACGGCGTCCTGCGATTTATGGCAGAACGAGCAACGAAGAGATTCGTCTGAGCCCCGTGACGTTTTCATAGGTTCCTACAGCTCCTGGGTAAAGCAATGCAAAAAGGTGTACCTATAAGTTTACACCCGATTCAAGATCGTTACCGACGATCGGGGTGTCTACCTCAGTACGTCGGTCTCGTTATACACAAAAGCCCGGATTTTGGACAATCCGGGCTTTCGTCGCAATTGTATACGGTAATTTATCAGTTGCGGGGACGGTCGATAATATCGTCGATAATCCCGTATTCCTTGGACTGCGCTGCCGTCATGATGAAGTCGCGCTCAACGTCCCGCTCGATCCGTTCAAGCGACTGGCCCGTGCTGGCGCTCATCAGCTTGTTCGTGATCTCGCGAATACGCAGAATCTCGCGTGCGTGGATGTCGATGTCGGTCGCCTGTCCGCTCAACCCGCCCATGGAAGGCTGGTGGATCAGGATGCGCGAGTTCGGCAGGGCAAACCGCTTACCCTTCTTGCCCGCCATCAGCAGGAAAGCACCCATGCTGGCTGCCTGTCCGATACAGAACGTCACCACATCGTTCTTGATGTACTGCATCGTGTCATAGATCGCGAGTCCAGCCGTGATCGACCCGCCTGGTGAGTTGATGTAGAGCTGAATGTCCTTCTCCGGATCTTCGCCGCTCAGGAACAACATCTGCGCAATGATTACATTTGCGATGTTGTCGTCGATCGGCGTTCCCAGGAAGATGATGTTGTCCCGGAGCAGACGGCTGTAAATGTCATAGGCTCGTTCGCCACGACTCGTCTGCTCGATCACCATTGGTACCAGTCCCATAGCTCTCTCTTTCTTATCGGTTAGGCAATCAGACAATCTCGATCTACGCGGACAACTTCTCGTAGAGCACGCTTCCGGTCTTCTCGCGCCGCATCTGCTCGCGAATCCTATCCAGGCCGCCGTCCTTGGCGAGCCTATCACGCAGGGCCTCAAGCGGCTCGCGCGATTGGATCGACAGCATCAACAGCTCGCGGTCAAGGTCTTCATCACTGACCACGATGTTCTCGGCATGCGCAATTCTATCGAGGATCATGGAAGCCTTCACTTCGTTGACCGCCTGATCTCGCTGAGCAGCCCGCAGCCTGCCGAAGTCCAGCTTGCGCATGTCCTCAGCCTTCATGCCCTGCTGGGCCAGCGCACGCAGTCCGCGATCGAGCCTTGCATCAACCTGCTGCTGCACGAACGACTCGGGAACAGGGAACTGATACTTCGCGATCAACTCTTCGAGCATCTTGTCCTTCGCCTGGCTCTCCAGCGCATCCTTCTTGCGATTCGATGCGTACTCCTTGAGCTTGGTCTCAAAGTCATCCCAGCTCTCGTAGTTGCCGAGCTGCTTGGCGAACTCAGCATCGCGCTCTGGATAGGTCTTCTTCTTGATGCTCTTCACGGTCACATCGTAGCTGACCGTCTGGCCCGCAAGCCGCTGCTCTCCAAAGTCAGCAGGGTACGATACCTCGAACTTCAGTTCCTGACCGGCCTTGGTGCCGCGCAGTGCTTCGTTGAACGCAGGCAACGTATTCTTTCCACCGATCTCGATGAGTACATCCTCGCCCGTTATCGGCTCGCTCTTCGAAGCATTGGCAACGCCTTCTTCAGTCACGGTCTGGGCAAGGTCCTGCACCTCGCCGCGGAACTGGATCTCAGTCCAGTCGCCATCGACGAGCGCGCGATCCTCATCCACCGGCTCAACGGTTGCATGGCTGTCGAGCACGCGGTTCAGCTCGGCGTCAAACTCATCATTGGTCAGCGAGACCTCAGGCTTGGCCACATTCACGCTGTCATAGCCAGCGACGTCGAACTCCGGAGCAACCTCGAACGCAGCCTTGAACTTCAGAGGCTGATCATCGAAAAGTTGCAGATCCAGAAGCTGCGGTTCAGAGACCGGACGCAGTTGCTGCTCGTCGATCGCCTTGCGGAATCGCTCCGACACGAGCTTCTCAAGAACCTCCTGCCGAACCTCCTTGGCGAACTTCGACTTGATCAGCGATTCGGGAACCTTGCCTGCGCGAAATCCGGGAATCCTAGCAAGCTTCTGGTAGCGCTTCACGACTCCCTTGAAAGCCTTCGAGACCTCTTCGGCCGGTGCTTCCACTTCAATCTCTCGCGTCAGCTCAGGGTTCAGCGAAGGTGCATGATCGTGATGGTGATGCTCGTGATCGTGGTCATGCGCGTGGTCGTGTGTGTGTGTCTGTTCAGACTGCTGTTCGGCAGTCGCATTCGTCTCTGTTGTCTCAGTCGGGGTCAAAGCAATGCCTTCCAGTCGTGGCGTCTGTGTAATGCCGCTTCGGTCGCTCATGGAGTCCTCCGCGCGGGCTACGCCTCTTTACTACTGTACGAGTCTTCGTTGTGAGGGGTCAAACCTCCGGGCCGGTTGAGCCAACTACGTATGCCAGCGTTGCAACTCTCAAAGCCGGTTCGTTTCAACCCGAGCCAGTGGAAGTATCTCCAGCCGTATCTTCCACTCCACCGACTGCCCCGGCTGCAGCACGACCATTCCCGTGTCCTCATCGCCCGCCCACTCGCGCCCAAAAGGATCATCGTAGTTGAACTGTGGCTCGATGGAGACAAAATCCGCCCCGGCAGGAGCATAGGCCCGCATTGCCTTGATAGCTGGCGTCATCGCTGTAATCCGCAAGCCGTAGTTGCCCTTGGGATCGCGCAGCTCCGCAATGGGGCCGTTCTCGAGGAGTCCCGCCCGCAGATGAACGAAGCAGTCGTCGAGGCTCATCTCGCCTAACCGGGCTCCATTTTGTCCGGTAAAGTCATACTCAGTGCCGGTAACCGGCAGCAGTCTTCCGCTCGGCAGCCCGGTGCGGCGGTCGCGAACCTCAGCTCGCAACCCATTGGGCATCTTCAACGTCACCTGTCCCCGATCGCCGCTCAGGATTGCAAACCGTGGGTGCCACCCGATCCCAATCGGTTCCGCTTCGTTCCCGATGTTTCGCGTCAGGATCTTCATCTCAAGGGCCCGGCTGCTTAATTGGAGCGATGTTGTAATCTCGGTGCGCGAGAGCCAATGGCCGTCGAAGTCGTCGGCGTCATACACCGCGACAACCTCTTCGCCGTCCGGCATCACGTTCGTCTTCACGGTATCGGAGGCTTGTTTGACCAGCAGGCCACCTAGAGCAACCGCCTCTCCATGCGCAGCAGAACCCGGCAGGTTGAGATTATGTCCGTGCCAGCTTGTTATCAGGTCCTTACCGTTTACAGACATGGTTCCTGTAATTCGATTCGCCCAGGGCGCTTCGAATACCCCGCCTGTGTTGAGGCTTGTGCCTCCTGTTGCATCGGCTCCGTCGAGTAGCCTTCCGGCTTCATCAAGGGACGGTGAGGCAAGCAATTGCACTTCGCCTTTGCCTGGAATGAACGCTGTGATCTGTAGTACGTTCATCCCGCGCCCGGGCAGCAACGTAGCTGAAAGAAACTCCGGCGCCGTTCCTATTGCGATGAGCGAGCGCTGCAGGACGATCGCCGATTGCCCTCCGGGTCGCACTTCTGCCACTGGAGATACAAGCGGTTTGCTCTTCAGTTCGGATTTCAGCTGTGCGAAACGTCCCTGCTTGTGCGCTCTCCATCCAAACGCAAGGCCAAGCAGGGTAGCCGTCAAGATAATCATTGTCAGCAGGCCTGAGCGCATCACAGCCCTGTGCCATAGTCTCCTGCGCCACTGATCAAACGCCTTGATCAGAAGCGCAGCATACATTCGACTCAACCTAGGATCTTCCAACCGGCGGCCCGCTTCTCTCTAATTTCGCTAGCAGCGACCATTCTACGGAACCTGCGCCGGAATAGCAGAAAATCGCCAGCAGCAGCCCATACCACTATCATGGGAGAAGTGCCCCGGTCCAACGCCCAACCAGTAACCCCGATCCTCCAGCAGGTCCGCGAGACCATCATCGGCTGCGAACGCTGTCCCCGCCTCCGCGAGTACTGCAAAGGCATCGGTGAGACCCGCCGCCGCGCCTATCAGGACCAGACCTACTGGGCCCGCCCCGTTCCCGGCTTCGGAGACCCGCTTGCCCGCGTCCTCATCCTTGGCCTCGCTCCCGGAGCCCATGGGGCCAACCGCACTGGCCGTCCCTTCACCGGCGACGGCTCAGGCTACTTCATGTACCCCGTGCTGCACGAACTTGGCTTTGCCAACCAACCCGAAGGCACTTCCCGCGACGACGGCCTCAAGCTACGCCATGCCTGGATCGCTTCCGTCGTCCGCTGCGCCCCGCCCGGCGACAAGCCCACCCCGCAGGAGATTCGTAACTGCGGCCCGAATCTTGCCGCTGAGATCGAAGCTCTCACGCGAGTACGCGTCGTCGTTTGCCTTGGAAAGATCGCATTCGACGGCTACCTGGCCTATCTCCAGCAGACCGGCGTTATCGAACGGAAATCCGAATACACCTTTGCTCACGGCGCCGAATACACACTGCCTAACGGCCTTCGCCTGCTCGCCAGCTACCACCCGTCCTTACGGAATACCAACACCGGCCGACTGAACAGCACCATGTTCGCCAAGATATTTCTTCGCGCCCGGGAAGTGGCCGGCCTCAAGACCTAAAACCGATTCTTTTCGGTGAACACATTCAAAGCAGCAAATGCGGGCGCCACCACCAGCGCCAAAAAAAACAGAGCTATCAGCACGTCTTCCACGTAACACCTCAAAGCCAACTTTAACCCGCTCAATGTGAGCGTTAGACCCGATCTCAAGAAGGGCATAATCTTCGCCATTACCGCGAATGGTTCACCCCGACAAGCCAACCCGTGCATAGCCGCTCGAATCCTAAAGAACAGCAGGAGAGATTAGAAAGAGGTCCTCGCATGGTCGCAAAGAACTACTGGCTAGCTTTTTTTATCGGAGCTTCGGCAGGAGCCGCGGTCGCGCTCCTCTGTGCTCCACAGAGCGGTGCAAGGACTCGCAAGCAGCTCCGTAGAGGCGTTGCAGACGCGGGAGACTACCTCGAAGACGCCGGTGACTACCTGAAGTCCCAGGCCGAACGGTTCGCCGCAGAGGCTCAAAAGGCCGTACAGCGCGCCAAGGACCAGGTCGACACGGCAGTCGACAGGGCAGGAGATGTCGTTTCGAACGCGGTAAAGACCGCTCAATCGCTCGTCTAACACGCATTCCGTATACAGTGAAATCCCCGGCTCAAGGTCGGGGTTTCCTGCATTAAAGCGCAAAAACATATGCCCCGGCAGTATCGCCGGGGCATATGTCCTTAAGTCTTGTCGAGGTTGAACTAAACAGCGGTCAGTGCAAGCCCAGCTGCCTTCTCTTCGCCGTCCGCCGCGATAGGCCGGTAGAACAGCGCATTGTTCTCCATGTAGACCTCGAGGAACGCAGGCCGCTGAGCGATTCCGCCGCCGATCAGAGCCTCCGACAGCGGATCCTCGACGAACTTCTGCAGAGCGCGGCGTAGAGGACGAGCCCCATACGTACGGTCTGAAGCCGTCTTCTCGATGATCCACTTCTTCGCCTCGTCGGTCACCGAAATCGTGATCGCCTTGTGCACCAGGTTCGTGTTCAGCTGCTGTACCAGCAGTTCGAGGATCTGCATCAGGTCCTGATCCGACAGCGACGTGAAGATGATGATCTCGTCCAGACGGTTCAGGAACTCCGGGTTGAAGGTCCGCTTGACCTCGCCCCGCACCAGTTCCTCCATCTTGTCCATCACCATGTCTTCCTTCTCGCTCTGGAAGCCAAGCCCCTGCCGCTTCTGCAGATGCTTCGCTCCAATGTTCGAGGTCATGATGACGATGCAGTTCTTGTAGTCAACCGTGTTACCCAGGCCGTCGGTCAACTGACCATCTTCAAACACCTGCAGCAGCAGATTGAAGACATCGGGATGCGCCTTCTCGATCTCATCCAGTAGCACCACACAGTAAGGATTGCGCTTCACACGCTCGGTGAGCTGACCGCCCTCTTCGTAGCCCACATAGCCCGGAGGCGAACCGATCAGCTTGCTCACGGAGTGCTTCTCCATGAACTCCGACATATCAAATCGGATCAAGGCCTTCTCGCTGCCGAACAGGAACTGTGCCAGCGTCCGCGCCATCTCCGTCTTACCGACGCCCGTAGGCCCAAGGAACAGGAAGCTTCCGATCGGTCGCGCCGGATTCTTGAGGCCCGCACGAGACCGTCGAATCGCCCGCGCCAACGCCGAGATCGCCTTATCCTGCGAGATCACGCGCTTGTGCAACTCTTCCTCAACGCGAAGCAGCCGCTGAGTCTCCTCTTCCTTCAGCGAAGTCACCGGAACGCCAGTCCAGCGGCTCACAACATCCTCGATATCCTCGCGCGTGACAATGCCCGCCGACGAATCATCGAGGTGATACTTATCCCGTAGCGCCCGCAGATTCTCCCGCTCTTTGCGCTCTTCATCCGAGTAGAACCGGGCCTTCTCGAACTCATGATTCGCAATCGCGTTCTCCATGCGGTGCACAATGAACTTGATCCGCTTCTGCACCTCGGTCAGCTCTTCGGGCAGGGAAGTCTGCCGCAGCTTCACACGCGCGCCAGCCTCATCGATCAGATCAATCGCCTTGTCCGGAAGGAAGCGATCGGGAATATACCGGCTCGAGTGCGACACCGAGAAAGTAATCGCATCGTCGGTGTAGCTGACAGCATGAAACTTCTCATACTTGTCCTTGATCCCCATGATGATCTTGATTGCGTCTTCCTCGTTCGGCGGAGGAACCTTCACCGCCTGGAAACGCCGCTCCAAAGACCGATCCTTCTCGATCGACTTCCGATATTCAGCAGGAGTCGTCGCGCCAATGCACTGAATCTCGCCACGGCTCAACGCAGGCTTCAGGATGTTCGCCGCATCCAGCGATCCTTCCGCCGATCCCGCGCCTACCAGCGTATGCAGCTCGTCGATGAACACGATGGAGTTCTGATTCTCCATCAGCTCCTTCATGATCGTCTTCAGCCGCTCTTCAAACTGTCCGCGATACTTCGTTCCTGCAACGATCAGCGAAAGGTCCAGCGCCAGCACCCGCTTGTCAGCCAGGAAGCTCGGCACTTCGCCATCGGCAATCTTCTGCGCAAGCCCTTCCACAATCGCCGTCTTGCCAACACCCGGTTCGCCGATCAGCACAGGATTATTCTTCGTCCGTCGGCAAAGAATCTGGATAACGCGATCTACCTCGGCATCGCGCCCAACCAGCGGATCAAGCTGCTGATCCAAAGCCGACTGCGTCAGATCCCGCGAGAACTCCGCCAGCATGCTCTGCTCATTGCGCTGACCCTTGCCACCCTGCGTCGTCGGAGTCTTCTCCTGCGTCGTCCGCTGCAACTCCTCGCGAATCGCCGGCAGCCTCAGCCCACGCTCCTGCAAGATCTCCGCCGCAAAGCACTTCTCCTCGCGCAGCAGACCCAGTAGCAGGTGCTCCGTTCCAATATGCTTATGCGAGAGCCGCTCGGCCTCCTCAGCCGCATACGCCAGCACGCGCTTGCACTCGTTCGAAAGCGGCAGATCAACCGAAGTCGATACCTTCTCACGAATCGTCGTATGTCCTTCAATCTGTTTCCGTATCGATTCCACCGACGCATGCGACCGCAAAAAGCGATTCGTCAGCGCCTTGTCCTCACGCAGTAGCCCCAGCAACAGGTGCTCCGTCTCGATGTAAGGCGAGCCGAACTGGCTAGCCTCATACCGTGCAAAGAAGATGACCCGTCGCGCCTTCTCTGTATAGCGTTCGAACATGTTCCCCCTCAAGCCGGCTACCACTCAGCCCGAAGGCCACGTAGCGCCATTGGTCCCCATGCCATCTCCGGCCAGCGTGCTCCGGAGACAAATCAGGCTACTTCAAACTGCGAAGCATCCATCCCACTTTCCTACAGTGTAGTCGCCAGTGCAACATATATGAAAATCACTCGAAAGTTATGGATACCCTAGCATCTTTTTAGACTCTGGCTGTGCAAAACCCGCACCAAACGAGGTGCATTATCCCCTTTGGGTGCTTTCCCTTTTAGATGCTCTAAATTCCCATTTGCTCCAAACGACCCTCGCGCAACCGAAGAACCCGCCCGCAACGCCCTGCAAAATCAAGATTATGCGTCACTAGGACACTGGTAAGACCATGAGCCTGATGCAGCCCCTGAATCAGATCAAAGACCGCCTCCGCAGTCTTCCCGTCCAGGTCCCCGGTAGGCTCATCGGCCAGCAGAATCTTCGGTTCCGTCACCAGTGCTCGAGCCAGGCTCACCCGCTGCTGCTCTCCGCCGCTCAGCTCCCCCGACCGATGCCCCTCCCGCTTCGCCAGCCCCACCTCCCCCAGCCAGAACCGCGCCCTCTCCAGAGCTGAAACCCGCCCCATTCCCCGAGCCAGCAGCGGCATGGCCACGTTCTCCGCTGCTGTAAACTCCGGCAGCAGGTAGTGAAACTGCCACACATACCCCACATCACGATTCCGGTAATCCGCCGCCTGATTCGCCGTAAACGAGCTCAAACGGCTCTCCCCACACCAAACCTCGCCGGCGGTCGGCTTATCCAGCGCAGCCAGCAGATGAAGCAGCGTACTCTTACCCGCGCCGCTCTCTCCCACAATCGCGACCATATCGCCCTCAAACACCGTCAGATCCAGCCCCCGAAACAGCTCTAGCCCACCCCGCCCCGACTCCGACACCGCCGCATAAATCTTCGTCAGCCCCTCCGCCCGCAGCACAACGTTCCGCCCCATCATCGCGGGCAATGGTTGCAGCGAACTGCTGTCCTCAAACGGAATCCTGTTCAATCCTTCACCTCGTAATCACTTCCAAGAGTGCGTCCCCAGCGTGATCGAATTGGGGTTACTCATACCGCAAAGCCTCCGCAGGCAATACTTTCGCCGCACTTCCACTCGGATAAATCGTAGCCACCAAACTAACCCCCAACGACACCGCCGTCACAATTACCGCATCCCAAACTCGCAGCGCAAACGGCAGATAATCAATCGAATACACCGCTGCATCCAGATGAATAAACCGGTAGTGTCCACCTGCCCAACTCAGCGTATACCCCACAATCAACCCCAGCACCGTGCCAATAACCGAGATCAACAAACCCTGTAGCAGAAAGATCCGCCGTACCTGCTCCGCCCGCACGCCAAAGCTCATCAGCACGGCGATATCGCGAGTCTTCTCCATCACCATCATGGTCAGCGCAATCAGAATATTCAGCGCGGCGACGCAAACAATCAGCGCCAGCACAATAAACGTCACCACCTGCTCCAGTTTCAGCGCGCGAAACAGCTCAAGATTCTGCTCCATCCAGTTCGTCGTCTGAAATCCCCTGCCCGCGGCCTCTTCAATCGCCCGGCCAATCGTGTCCGCACGATAAAGATCATCCACCTTGAAGCTGATCACCGAGATCCAGTCAGGCTCACTGAACAGCCGCTGAGCATCCGTCAGCCGTGTAAATGCATAGCTAGAGTCGTACTGATAGAACCCCGACTTGAAGATCCCCACCACCAGAAACTTCTGATACCGCGGCACCATCCCCAGTGGCGTCAACTCCCCCTGCGGACTAGTCACCAGCACCGCATCCCCCACCTTCGCCCCCAGCGTCTCCGCCATATCATTCCCAATCACAATCGGCGGCACCGCCCCGCTGGCCTGCTGACCCGCTGACCTGCTGACCGGTTTTAGCGCATCCGCCGACCCCTCCGTTATAGCCTGCAACAAATCTCCTACCGTCTTCTCATCCGCCGGGATCACACCCTTGATCAGAGCCCCACCACTCCGAGCTCCCCGCGAGATCAACACCTGCCCATATAGCCCCGGAGCCGCCGCCGTCACATGCGGCACCTTCTTTAGCCGTTCCAGCAGAGGCCGCCAGTCGCGTATCCCATCCGCTGCCACGCGCATCAGTTCCACATGCGCGGTCGACCCAACCAGCCGCTCCTGCAAATCTCGTCGCATCCCATTGGTAATCGCCAGCGCAATAATCAGCGAAGCCACACCCGCCGCCACGCCAATCACGGAGATCGCGGTGATCACCCCCACCACCGCCTGCCGCCGCTTCGCCCGCAGATACCGCGCCGCAATAAACAGTTCAAATCGCATCGAGTCCCAGCTTACTATCTAGTGCGCCATCACCTTCGGCAGATTCCAATGCTGCCATACCGCTACCATCCGAAGCACAAAGCACGTCATGCCTCCAAGCAACATCACCCATGTCCGCGTCCACCCAGCTTTCAGCCCCAGCACAATCACAGTAGCTCCCACAATCGCAGCCATGGCATAGATATCCGACTTCAGAACGTTCGGGATCCGCGCCAGCATCAGGTCGCGCAACGTCCCTCCACCTACGCCGGTCAGCGCACCCATCAATACCGCGAGCATCCCGTGGATATTGAAATCCAGAGCCTTCGTCACCCCGGCCACAGCGCATAGCGACAATCCCGCAGCGTCCAGCACCAGCATCAGATTCGTAGGAACCGTCTGAAACAGATGGCTGAAGCAGAACACTGCTCCGCCTCCAGCAAAGGCCGTCGCCCCATACCGCCAGTCCTTGATGGCATTCGGCGGCGAAGCTCCAATCAAAAGATCGCGCAGCATACCGCCGCCCAGCGCCGTCGCAAAAGACAGCACCAGCAGCCCGAAGACATCCAACTCCGCCTTCATCGCGGCCAGAGCACCCTCAACCGCAAAGACGAAAACTCCGGCGAGATCAAAGATCAGCAACACTGTATCCGTGTTCGCCCGCAGGCGAGTCACCAGATACTTCATCGAACCACCGTCTTCACCGCCGCCATGTTCTCATAGCGGTCATACACCCGCACCGCCAGCACATGCTCCTTCGCGTTCGTCACCGTCCCCGTCGCCGCTGGAACCGCAACCGTAAAGTCATACCGTTCCGTCAGTGCATCCGAGACCTTCCCCACCGGCTCCAGATACTGCCAGGGACCCGCGTCAATCGAATACTCCGCATGAGCAATCGGCGAGGTAGCATCTCGAGCCTCAAGCGTCGCATGAATCTTTTCGGGCGTTCCCGGCACGACCGAAGCCGTCAGCACCCCTGGCACCGGCGGAGTCGTGTCCACAACAAACATCCCGCTCACGCGGTCACCCGTCAATGTCTCAGCATCCGTATGCTCAGGAGCGTCGCTAGCCACTACCTTCACCGTATAGCTCCCATCCGGCAGCAGGGAAGCGTCGAAGCTATAAAATCGGTCGCTGATCTTCTCCTTCAGCAGCCGCCAGTTCGTCTCATCCACGCCTTTGTACCAGACCGAAAACATCAGGTCATCGCCGTTGTCGTCATGCGCCAGCCAACGCACAGTGACAGCGTTCTTGTCCTTCTGCGCCGTCAGCGGAGCCAGACTCGCATCCTGCGTAAAGCTCAACATAGGAGAAGCGCCCACGCCTCCCGGAAACGCCACCTGCACCGTATTGCTCGGCGGAATACCTCCACCCGCAGCCACCCGCGCCCCCGGCTGCACCACCACCTCATCCACTACCGGAGCCACATTCTTCGACAGATAGTTCACCCCAACCGACTCCAACGCGCCACCCGCCCGCAGCACCGCCTTCCACTGCACATACCTACCCGCAGGAACAGTCACGGCTCCGTCCGCTGACACCCGCGACCACTCACTCCACCCCATCAGCGGGCTCTCTACATTCCCGCTCCGCACATACAGATCAAACCCTGCCGAAGCACCACCCCGCACCTCCGCCCGCCCCCACTGCGAGAACCCCTGAGCATCAAACACATCACTGACATATGTCGCATCCTGAGCGACAGCATCCTTCAGCCGAAAGACCTTTCCACTATTGCTCGTAGCCACCAGCAGACCATCCTTCACCGCCGCAAACGCCATCGCCTGCGCCGCCTCCAGATGCGCCACATCCGTAAATCTCCCCGGCATCCCCAGATCCACCCGATAAACGCGCCCCCGATTACCCGTCGCCGCCAGCAGACTCCCATCCCGAACCGCCAGCGCATACACGACATCATCCTTCAGCGTCAGCAGCTTCTGCGGAGTCCCATCCGAGGTAATCCGGTAGATCTCCGTTCCATCCGGAACCAACGTATTCGCGCCAGCCGCTGTCGAAGACCCGGGCTGCACAAACGTAACCGTCACACCCACATTTCCCGTCGCAGGCAGGGGAGGCAGCGTCATTGCACCCTTCGCACCAACACCGGCAGCGTAGACATTCCCTGCGGTATCCATCGCCAGAGCCGTAATCTCCCGCCGCGACGCCGCATACACCGCAAACGGCTTCGCTCCGGCAGCCTTCGTATCGATCCGGTAGATCACACCCGCGCCATCGGTTCCGGCCCACAGCATCCCATCCGCCCCCAGCAGCAGACACCGGATATGCTGGTCGGCAGTCTTGAACAGCACCTCCGCCTTGCCCCCGCCCGCAGGCACGCGATAGACCACCGCCGGAGCTCCCGCCGCAACATAAATCGTCCCTGTCTTGCCCACCGCGAGATCCCACAGATACTTCGGCTTCTCCTCCGTTGCACTCGGATCGAACACAACCGAAGCCGCGCCGCCCCCCGCAGGAATCCGATACACCTTCCCATCCGGCGAGGTCGCCACCAGCACACTCCCATCTGCGGCAACATCGAGAGCCTGCACCGCAAGCTCCTTAGCCTCGAAGATCTTCGTCGACTTTCCATCCGGCGAAACGCGCATCACCTCAGCTGACCCCGCCGACGTTCCGCCCAGCCCCAGATATCCATTCCCCGCAGCATCGGCCGCCAGCGACCACACGTAGTTCTTCCCCGTCGAGTACAGCAGCGAGATAGCTGGCCCCGCCTCCAGCCGCCCATCGCTTCGGATCGCCACCCCATCCGCCGACCCCTTCTCCATCTCGTCGTAGCGGTTGACGCTCCACAGTTTTGTGCCCTGAGCCTCGACAAAACCGCCAGCAAATCCCGGCAGCAGGGAAGCCGCCACGACCAAACCCGTTACAAATCCTCGTCGCATCATCGTGTTCCGAGTCTAAAGCACCGGCGTGTGGCACCGTTGCCTCCGCACAGAAAAAGGCGAGAGCCAAAGCCCTCGCCACATCCGTACTTCGTTTCTAATCCATGCCATCCGCGAAGATCCGCGGTCGCTGGTTCTTTCAAGAAAGCTAGTTCGCCAGAACAGCCCGGTACCGCACCTGGTTCTTCTTCACCTTGGTGACGGCATCGTTCGCCTTGGCCATGGCGAACCGCTCCGTCACAGCCTTCACTCCATGACGAGCCGCCACATCCAGCATCTCGTGCAGGTCCCGCGGGCTCCCGGTCGGGCTTCCTGATACCGCTCTCTGCTGCCCAAGCAGCGAGAAGGCCTGAAGCTGAATCGGCGAAGGAGGAACCCCAACCACGCACATCATCCCCTTCGGCCGCAGAGCATTCACATACCCCTGCCAGTCCTGGTCCGCGCTCACCGTCGAGAGCAGGAAGTCGAACGAACCTGCAACCTTCTTCAATGCGCCCGTGTCTCGCGTATTCACAAACTGGTGAGCCCCCAGCTCCCGCGCCTCTGCCTCTTTATCCTTCGAAGTCGAAAACGCCGTCACCTCAGCCCCAAACGCCTTGGCAAACTGAATCCCCATATGTCCCAGTCCGCCAATCCCGATTACACCCACTCGCGAGGACGGCCGTACCCCATGATTTCGCAGCGGCGAATACACCGTGATCCCACCGCACAACAGCGGAGCCGTGCCCTCACTCTCCAGAGCATCGGGAATCGCAATCGCAAACCGCCAGTTCACTCTGATCCGGTCCGCATAGCCGCCATTCCGTCCCACGCACGTAGGCTGCGACTTGGCGCACAGATGCTCATCGCCCTGTCGGCACCACTCGCAAATCCCGCAGCTATCGGCCTGCCAGCCCACGCCGACCCTCTGGCCAACCGTGTGGCTCTTCACGTCGTTACCGATCCCCACCACAGTCCCCACAACCTCGTGGCCCGGGATAAACGGGTACTTGCTGAATCCCCAGTCGTTGTCGATCAAATGAATATCGCTGTGACACACGCCACAGTGCGAGATTTTGACCTCGACCTCATCCGCAAGCAACTCGCCGGGATCATACTTGTACGGCAGCAAATGTGCACCGGCCGCATGCACAGCCAATCCATGAAATTCACTCATTCGAACTCTGTTTCCTTCTGAGCGCCAATGTACCCATCGCGCTGTTGTTTGATGCTACAACATCCCCCCGCGCAAAACTCCCCACAAATCCGTGAACGCCGAGGGAACCCAACGGCGCAATCCAACGACCCACCCGAACGTCACCCGCGCCTGAGAATAAAGGCGACGGCAACACTTACCTACGTAACGTCGCCAACTCCTTACCGCACAATAAGGTTCAAAGTCTGCGACCCCGTCACGGCATATCCCGTGTCCGCCGACCCCAACTCCACCACGCTCTCCCCCGTAAGTTGCATCTTCTGCGCATCCTTCAGTGGTCCCAGCACATTGGCCATCGATAACGGCACCGCCGGCAGTGTCTCGCCCTCCAGTACCGCCTGGGCAGCATGATCCAGCAGCGTCACATACACCCGCTCGTTCTCATGCAGCCGATTGATCTGAGACACGGTGTCCGCTACTCCCGATGCACGTTGCGCCGCAGCCCCGCTCGGCGTAGTCAATTTGTCCACAGACGCGCCATCGCTCACCAGCACCCGCAGAGGCCCGGGCGTCAGCTCCACTGGCAGCGTCACCGGCACCCGCACGACCCGGGCGGCAGCCTGATACGGATGCACCGTAACCTCTACCTCGACCGTCTCACCCGGACGCGCCTCGATCTTGCTCAGCCTTGCCGACTCGATCAGCGCCGTCCTGCGCTCGGCAATCGCCTCCATCTTCAGCCGCATCCCGGTAATTACTGGCTGCTCCAGCGCATTTCCATAGAGCCTGCCGAACCGTTCCCCTACAAACAGAGCCGTATTGATCGCTCCTGAGTTCAAATCATTCTGCGCGATCAACGCCTTCAACTGGACAGCAGGCTGACCCTCCACCGCAAGCTCGCCCGTCAACCGGAAGCTGGTCTCAGCCGCCGCAGCATTGGTCCCCTGCAGGCTCTGATACACCGACACCAGTACCGCCGACGGAGTCAGTTGCCGATTGTCCAGCACCTCAAAGTGAAACGTCCGTGGAGTCCGCGCCTTGCCTTCCATCGCAGCAGGCACCACCTCCACCGTCACTGGAATCATCCGCGCCTTCACTCCAAACCGCCCCAGAATCGCCGAAGCCCTGTCCTCCGTAAACGCCCCTACGGTCTCGGTCGTATTCACGATCTTGAAGGCATTCAGCGGCGAGGCCAGCGTAGCCACGACCATCGCCTTGGTCATCGGCATGTCCACCGGCCCATACTGCGTAATGGGATGCCCACATGCCAGCAGCTGCGTCGGATCGACATAGGTCACCGTGCAGGTTCCCGCCATCGAAAGATCGCCGCGCACCAGCACCGCACTCACCGCCGATCCCGGCACAACCGGCTCCGGCTGCAAGGCTTTTGCATCCGACCCGCCCAGTCCCGCCACGGGCGTCAGACCCAGCGCCCGAAAACGATCCCCAAACCGATCCACAGCCTCCTGGCTGAAACCCCCAAACACCAGCGGAGTCTCCATTGGCTGCACCTCAGCCTGCCCGCTGCCAGTACTTGCCTGCCTGATCCCGCTCGCCCCGGCGGCCAGCACCGCACCGTCGCGAACCTCCAGCATGTACTCAATCGGCGTAATCCCCGCAATCGGGTCCTTACTGAACTGTCCAATCCGGTAGCTCAGAGCACCCAAAAGCCGCCCGTCGATATATACCGGGCTTCCGCTCATTCCAGCCACAACGCCCGTATACTCCGGCTTCGCTCCATGCAGTCGCGCCAGAATCATGTCCTGCCCTGGTCCCAGCGCCTCCTTCAGAACTCCAAGGATCTCAACCTCCATAGGCTCCGGGTTGACCCCTTCAAAGACGGTATACGCCACCCCATGCAGCCCGCGCTTCACATCAGACAGAGGAAAGATCCTCGTCTGTCCAGCCCCGGCCCCCGCCGAGACAACATTCACCGGAACAGCCCCACCCTGCCCATAAGCACCGACGCAACCCATCAGCATCCAGCACGCAGCCAGACCCCGCACACCCCATCGCGTCTTTGGTGAAGTATTCACGTCTACCAGACTAGAGCGTCCACGGTACCTACGTATAGCGTACGCCCATGTTTAGACGGAGATTCTCTCGAAAACGCTTGCTTCTCACCAGAACACCCCGGTTAGCGTCCAACAATTCGGAGTAAAGTTTTAGATGATGACCCACTGTTCCCGTCGATTCAGCGCCTCCCGCACTCCGGCTCCCTCGTTTTTCCTTGTTCTTCTCGCGCTTTTGATCGCCCTGCCTCCCGCGCACGCCCAGAGCGCCCCCGCGACGCAACCCCCCGCCCAGCAGCAGAAGCCCGACCAGGCCCCCGAAGCCGGCCCCGATACCGACACCGGAACCATCGTCATCAAAAAGAAGAAAGAGGCAGACGAGCCTCCAGCCCCCGCCGCGCCCGCCGAGCCTAAGGTCAAGAATCCCAACAACGAGACCTACTCCCTCCGCGTCGACGTCCCGATCGTCAACCTAGATGTCAACGTCATCCTCGACAAGACCCACCAGTTCGTTCCCGGCCTCAAAGCCCCCAACTTCCTGGTCCTCGAAGACGGCGTTCCCCAGACCGTTACCAGCGTCCACATGGCCCAGACCCCCATCACGGCGGTCATGCTGCTTGAATTCGCGGCCAATAGCTACTACTTCATCCAGGACATGCAGAACGCGTCATTCACCTTCTTCAACACCCTGCACAAAGACGACTACGTTGCCGTCGTCACCTACGACCTCCGCACCCATATCCTCACCGACTTCACCAACGACAAAGGCGTCATCGGCAATGCGCTTGGCTCGTTGATCATCCCAGGCTTCTCCGACACCAACCTCTTCGACGCCCTTTACGAGACGCTCGACCGCACCAGCCGCATCGAAGGACGCAAGTACATCATCCTCATAGGTACGGGCCGCGACACCTTCTCTAAGATCACCCTCGACAAGATACTCGCCAAGATCAAGGCCACCCCCAACGTCACCATCTTCACCATCAGCACCGGCGGCATGGTTCGCGAAATGACCGAGGGCCGCGGCGGCATGGGCGGAGCCATTCGCGACCTCAACTACCTCCAGGCCGATAACCAGATGCAGACCTTCGCCCGCATGACCGGCGGCATGAGCTTCAACCCCATCTTCCAGGGCGCTCTCCCCGACGTCTTCGGCGCGATCAACGACTCCATCCGCAACCAGTACGTCCTCACCTACCGCCCCACCAATAACAAGAACGATGGCTCCTATCGCAAGATCAAAGTGATGCTCGTCGACAACGAGGGCCACCCCCTCCAGATGCAGGACGAAAAGCACAAGCCCCTCAAGTACTCCGTCATTGCCCGCGACGGCTACAACGCAAAACAAGCTGTGGAGTAGGCTTCAAAAAAAGGCACTACGCCGCAACTCCCTCGAAGTGACGTTCAATCTCTTCGAGGGTCTTGCCTTTGGTCTCAGGAAGGAAGAAGACTGCGGTGATGAGGTAGATGACGGTGAAGCCGGCGAAGAGGAAGAACATCGTCGAATAACCGTACTTGCTGACGACGGGCAGGAAGATACCAGCCAGCGTAGTCGAGACAATCTGATTGATAACCAGCGCGATGCTCATGCCGTTTGAGCGGATGCGTGTAGGCATCAACTCAGAGAGAGCCAGCCAAACACAGACGCCGGGGCCGATCGCAAAGAAGGCCATGAAGGTGTAGAGTCCGAGAGCGACAAGCCAGCCGTGGGTCGCGTTGGGCACGGTGCCTACGACGGCCCGTTCGATCTTGAGTGGCGCAGTCCGTGCTGCCTCGAGATTAGCGAAGGGGTTCTTGAAGAAGGCCTCAACTTTATTGGTGGGAACGCAGCCCTCGCGGTTGATCTGAATCGGCGCTGCGCCGCGGTCATCGGAGCGAACATAGCTCGTAGCGCAGGTAAAGTCACCGAAGGAGTAGATAACAGCCAGGGAGGCTCGCTCGCTGTCGATCTCGGTGCCGTTGTACCCCTGCGCGGCGAGGAGGCGTCTGGCCTGCGTTCCGTCGAAGCCCAGGGTCAGGGTCTGGTCAGGTGCAACCAGCGACTGAACGGTGCTGCGGCTATCGACGCTGAATTTCTCCGTAGTCCGGAAAAGAGCAGCCACCGCAATCAGAGAGACGATAATGCCGGAAGTACCAAGGGTCAGCAGGAATTTGCGTCCCTTGCGATCGACCAGCGTCATGCCGACGAGCGTCATCAGGAAGTTGATGGTCGTGAAGATGACGTAGCCCCAGTGCGCACGGATGTCCGACAGGCCGCTCTGCAGCAGGATGCTGGTGTTGTAGCCGATGATGGAGTTGACGCCGGTAGCCGTGTTGCAGAAGAGAATGACGCAGGCGAGGATGAACGGGATCACGTATTTCCGGCGAACGATGCTCTCCTTCACAGCCTTCCCGTCCCGATTCCCGGATGCGGCGGCTGCTATGGCGGTCTCTTCCATCTCGCGAATCTCGAGGTCAGCCTGTTCCGTGGAACGGGAGCGAAGGAGCGCAGTGTAGGCAAGCTCCTTCTTGCCACGTGCAAGAAGCCAGCGCGGAGATTCGGTGACAAAGAACCCGCCGAGAACGAACAGGAGTCCTGGAGGCAGCGAAACCCAAAAGATGCGACGCCAGGCCTGATCTTTGAAGGCGAAGAGAGTAGCGGCGTCGGAGAGCTGAGCCACGGCCTCGACTCGGTAGCTGTAATAGATGCCAATGACAGCGGCGGCGACGATGCCCAACGTCAGCAGCCACTGGAAGATACCTGTGCCCTTACCGCGATGCGCTGCCGAGAGGCACTCCGCGAGATATAGAGGAACGACGACGCCGATGAGGCCGCCGCTGATGCCCTGCAGTAGCCGTCCCAGGAAGAGCGGGCCGTAACCGTGCGCGAGAGCGATGACCGGGATGCTGAGGACGAAGGTGACGCCGCTGAGAATCATCAGTGGCTTGCGGCCCATCCAGTCGGCAAGCAGGCCGGCGAAGAGAGTCGAAAAGACGCTGCCCAGCAGAACCGCCGCGACAATAACGGAGAGCTGGCCCGCGTTAAGATGCGAAGTCGCTTCGAGATAGGGAAGCGCCCCGCCGATGATCCCTACATCCACTCCATAGAGCAGTCCCCCGAGCCCGGCAACGAGTAGAAGGAAGCGGTTGTAACCTTGCTTGGTTTCGGGAACGGCAGACGAGGGCGCGGAGTGCGAAACGATATGGGCCATAGGGAATTACAGCTGCAACTCTACGTGAGCGGGGATGAGTCACTCGGGGATAGAGCTTTTGGTTGCGTTTGCTCCTTCGAGGATGCTGGTAGGCTGCAGTTCGCTCACCATACCACAGCGGCTATATCTATGAAAATCGCTCAGGCCGTGACGCTTGCCGGGTTTGACAGCGGTACACTGAAATCGAATTCGAAACAAAACGTAACGAAGGGATAATAAGCACTATGTGTAACGTGCAGGTCGAGGACAAGTTTGTAGCGATGATGAATGCCCATGCGGAAGTCGATCTCCGCTTGAGTGACTTTCATCCGGTATCGGAGCTGCGCACCGTGGAACACGTGGTCGAGAAGCCCCGGTTTCCCGTGATTGACTATCACAACCATCTTGACTCACAGGACCCTGCCGAGATGCTGCACATCATGGACGAGTGTGGCGTCGAGAAGATCGTAAACATCACCATGCTGACGGGTGACGCCGCTATTGAGTCGATTCGGAAGTATCACACCGCCGACAAGGATCGATTCGCCACAATCGGGTGGATGGATTGGACCGGGGTCGAGCGCGATGACTTCGTTGCCGTTACGCTCGACCGGCTGGAACGGCTCATCGAGCACGGCGCCTGCGGAATCAAGTTCTGGAAGGACTTTGGGCTGACAGTAAAGGATCGGGAGGGCAAACTCCTGCGCATCGACGACGAGCGATTTGCTCCGATCTTCGAAAAGGCCGCCGACTGGAAGCTTCCCGTAATGTTCCATACCGCCGATCCGGCTGCATTCTTCCGGCCGATCGACGCAGCCAACGAGAGGTATGAGGAACTGGCAGCGCATCCTGAGTGGGGATTTCAGGGGAGCCCGGTGGGCAAGCGTGAGTTGTTGGAGCAGCGAAATGTCGTGTTCGGTCGGCATCCGCGAACGACCTTCGTTGGGGCGCACGTGGGGGAGAGCTGCGAGGATCTGGCATTCGTCAGCAATATGCTGGATACCTATTCGAATGTCTGTGTCGATATGAGCTCGCGGACGCCCGAGCTAGGCCGGCAGCCGTATACGGCGCGTGAGTTCTTCCTGCGTTACCCTGACCGCATCGTGTTTGGAACCGACCTCGTGCCGACCATTGAGATGTACCGGCTGCACTACCGCTTCTTCGAGACGGCGGACGAATACTTCGAATATCCGTCACACGCTTCGCGGCAGGGGCGGTGGAACATCTATGGAATCTTCTTACCGGACGAAATTCTGCGGAAGCTGTACCGGGAGAACGCTCTCAAGCTGCTCGAACGATGAGATCAAAGAAGGGAAGTAGCCTGATGCTTTCCTAAGTCGGAGCAGTTTATTGCCGTTTCGCCGCTCAAAAGAGTTTGTCAAGCCCCTGATGCCTCTATCCATAGCCGAATCAATCACATCCACGTGGCATGTAATTTTCGTCAACCTGCTAAACTAGATGTAGTGATTAGAAAGAAAGCCCCGGTCAGCAGCCGGGGCTTTCCCTTTAAGCCACGACTCGTTCCCAGAACAAGATCTATCGAAGCAAAGTGTATGGAATCAATACTTTGCAGAGTGGTAATTCGCCAAACCCTTGAATCCAGATACTTTGCTTCTAGCTGGAGGATATAGGTCCGGACTTAACTCGTTTATTTGGAAGACTTTGAGCGAAAAAGTATAGGGGGGAGGGGGTACCCAGGTGGAGAGCACCTCTGCAATGCCAGCCTCACTCCCGGGCGGAGCCGGTCCGAGGCACGAAGGATAAATCCTTGTACCCGGAAAGCCGCTTCGGCGGGAGTACCCTGGGTCGTTGCTTCTAGTACCGGGGATAGTAAGCAGGCCCGTAGTAGTAACCCGGTGGCGGGGGAGGAGGCGGCAGGTAGCGCCGCTGCAATAGAGGCTGAGGCGCTCCGACGGGAATGCCTGCGCCGAGACGGTTCAATTCAGCCTGGGATACGGTGGTCAACTCCGCAGGCTGAGCGAGGCTGAAGCTCAGAACCGCTTCAGCGGGGATCATGGCCTCTCCCTGGTGCGATGCCGAGGAGACGCCAAGTCCCGCGACCCCGCCCACTCCAGCGCCGACTGCTGCACCGACGCCCCCACCGGCGACCGCGCCGATCATAGCGCCGAGTGCGCTGAGACCGACCGTATTGCCGACCGTGGACCCGGTCTTATCGGCGCCCTGCTGCAACCAGAGGTTGGATGCGAGCGGGTAGGTCCGGTCGCCGAGTGTCACCTGCGTAAGTTGTAGCGAAAGTCCGCCGCGGCCCTTGAACTGGCCTGCGTTGTGGACGTCACTCACAACACCTTGGACGTTAGCGCCACGCGGGATGGCAATTGCTCCACCGGCGACGACATCGCTGAGGACGACTCCGTCAAAGGGAGTCCCGGGAGCAGTCTTACGGCTGTCCATGCCCTGGTTGATTCGTACACGCAGCACGGTGCCAGCGGGAACAATGACTGGATCGCCTCCCCGCTGTACGACAACAGGCTGCGGCTGGGCATAGGCATAGGGTTGCTGCTGACCATAGGGGGAGGGCGGCGGTCCGTACTGGCGAGCGTAGGGCCTGCGGTATGGACCGTACTGTGGTGAAGGAGGCGGCTGTTGAACAGATACCTGCGGTGGAACTGAGTTATCCGGATACCCCTGTGGCTGAGCCGAATTATTCGGATAGCCCTGCTGAGGTGGTGCCGCGTTGCCGGGATAGTTCTGAGGCGGCACTGGCTGCGACTGCTGAGCCGTTGATGGGGCCATCGTGCCGTCGGACTGGAGATTAGGATTTGTACCTTGGCCGGCGGCGTCATCAACAGGATTCGGGACGCTGGCGGCTGCTGGGGCTGACCGTCCAATGGTCAACTCATCGACCACCTTTTTTACGCCTTGGGTAGTGGAGACGAGCTTCTCTGCGAGGTCTCGCGATCCTTCGTCACGGACGGTGCCGCTCAGTGTAACGGTGCCATAAACCGTAGTCGTACTGATGGACTGATCAGCCAATTGAGAGGAACCCGCCAGGACCTTCAGAACGTTGGCTTCAATCTGGGCATCGGGCATGGTTGCCGGTTGGTCCTGAGCCAAGGCAACACAAGATAGTGCAAGCACAGCGGCAAGAGACGCCGCCGTTAAAAATTGAGAGAGATTGCTCCGTTTCTCCATCGGTCCTCCGTGACCCCAGCGCAACGGGTGTTTTCATCGCGCCGTTACATCTATGCAAACTCTATTTGCAGACAAAAGTTACGCCAACTCTATGGATTATCGGTGCAAGAGCCTGCCCGCAACTCACGCTTCGGAGCATTGACCTGAGAGCGTAGTCACGGTATATTCAAAGAGCGGGGTGGAGCAGCCCGGTAGCTCGTTGGGCTCATAACCCAAAGGTCGTAGGTTCAAATCCTACCCCCGCAACCAATTAGCAACGCCAACGGTTGAATAAGGGTCAGATAAGCAGTTTAGACTCTCTGATCGCCGGAATTGAAACAGAACAAGGCCACCTTCCTACGGTGGCCTTAATGTTTGTTTGGAAGTGATTTAGCACAAGTGACAAGCATCCACTTTGGGGCTGTAACAGTTTGACTACTGCTCGATCACTTCGCCTGCTGCTCTGCAAAGTTCCCGATGAAAGGAACCTTATAGCGCTCGCCCTTGCTGGCTTTAATAAGAACCATGACCCACAAGATCAGGAATCCCAGGCTGATGATCGGTGCGGCGATCCATCCAACGATCGGGATCAATCCGAGAATCGTGTTAATTGCGATGATGGCAATTCCGAGAAAGATCGATTGCCATGCATGGAATCGCACGTAGGAGCTGCGGTTATAAGGCTCCATTGCGAGAAAGACAATTGCTGGAATAAATGTGAGGTAGGCGATAGTACCGGCTGCAGTATCTGAGAGCCCGCTTGGTTGAGCTATCGCTTGGGCGGCAACAGCGCCGGTTGCAGTATTTGCTCCGCAGTGTGGGCAAAATGTGGAATTGCTCCCTGTTTCGGTATTGCAAGCCGGACATTGCATGGAATGAGCTCCTCATATCGATAAAAATGGTGAGACAGCATGATGCTGTGTGTCTTCACTTAGGCTTTCGTGTGTGTAGACGTTTCGGAAGAAAGTTTTAAGACTCGAGCTTTATACGGCTCGTTTCCTAGGGTGTAGATGAGTTGGCATCGCCGGAAGGCTGGTAGCGCAACATCTTCTGCTCATCGGCCGCGATGCGAATCGCTACGCTATGAACTGCTTTTTGCATCGCCTTGCCCAGTGGTGAGTCGGGTGCTTGCCCGTCGCTTCCCAGGGTCCCGAGCGATGTGTCGGCACTGCCAGATAGTTTGCTGACCTTTTCTTCGCCAGTTACACGAATGCTATCGATCTTCTTACCAGTGACCGAACTATATAAATCGGCCTGCAGTTCGACGGTTGCTTTGGCGGAATGGGTAGAGCCTCCGAGCGTCTGACCGAAGATGCTCGGTCCCTGCGCGCTGTGATCCGACTCGTCTACCTGTGCAGAGAGGATCGTGGCCAGAACGACGACATCGTTCTTATGGTCACGTGCCAATTTAACAGCAGCATCGGAATCAATATCACTGCCGGCATCGTCTCCCGGTTTGATGAAGCGAACCTCAAGATCGGAATTGTGCGTCAGTTCGGACTGTAAGAGGCGGCCGATCGCGGTTCCTTTGTCTTCAAGGGTGCCCGTGGTATCGACGAATGGTAGAACGCCGACTTTGTATTGATACTTCAACGTCGCAAGGGTGGATGAACCGGAGGTCTGTGCGAAACCGCCCGCGACAGTCACCAGAGATAGAATTGCAAGGCTGCCAATTTTCTTTCGCATAGATACACTCTCCTTACTTCTCAGTAATGCTCAAAGGCTCCGTGACCTTGTATGCGTTCCAGTAGTATTCGTACTCATGCCACACCTTCACACCGTTGCGGTGCTCACCGTTTTTGTAATAGGTGGCAAAGGGCGTAGCTGAATCAGAGATCGTCGTCACCAACTCCTCGTGTGGAGTGCACTTGGTTGCGCCATCGGCAGAACCCGCCGTCTCCTTGCCTTCCTTTCCGCTCTTTACGTCACAGGTAACCGATTTGCGCTCGACCTGCTTTACTTTTCCGGACGTCGCGAGATCGGCGCCGTCGTTGTCGATAAACGGGCTCCAGGTGGGGAATTGCTGCTTGCTCGTGACCATATTCACTGTGTACTGGACCGTAAGATTAGTGTCCCCGCCATAGACGTCGCCGTCTTTGTGCAGCACCAGCCTGTTGCCGTCAACGTAGCCACGAATTTTGAACCGGCGCGACTCTGGTCCATGCTCCAGGCCTTTGTAGTCGTACTGAACCTTGGTGACCCCGGGAGCGTTCATCAACACGTTGACCGCAGCATCTGGATTCATCGTTTTGACGCTGTCTGCCAGCTCCTTCCAGCTAGCCATGAGACTCTCTGCCGTTGGCGTGTTGAATGAGTTGCCGGCCGTGCGCGTCGAAGGAATGCCGGCGCACTCGTCCTTGCCTGGCTGCTCCTGCACATCAAAGACATTCAGGGTCTTAATGGCCTTCTCTTTGAGCGCGTCTGCCGCGGCGTCGACAGCCTCATCAGCTACGTTCGTATAGAGGTAGCTAGCATCGTGATTCCAGAAACCGGGATCTTTCTCCTGGAGCTTCTTCCACGCATCCTTTGCGAGATCCTTTCCCTGCTCCTTGGCAAAGTCTGCCAGCTTTTCGCTTGTGCTTTGAACTTCGCCCGGTACGGTCAGCGGCGGTCCTCCAAGCAAGTCCTCACAGCTTAGTCCGCCTACAATCGTGACCGGCGCGCCTTTGCTGCACCGTTCGTACCAGACGGAGGCAGCAAGATCCCCAGTGTCTTCGGCGTTGTGTCCCATATTGCGCCAGGGAGAAGCATTTGTCTGGGCCACCCCGAATTGTTGGTCCGAATCAGCTTTATGGAACTTCTTCCACGATTCGATCTTGTCCTTTGCCTCGGATGCTTCGATCTGACTCTTCATGCCGAAGATGTCATCGATCTGCGTCGCATACGAGCGCATCTTGCTAAGTGCACTGTTGAAGTTCTTAAGTACGTCGATCGCCATATTGATCTGCTCTGCAGCGCGATAGACTCCACACAGATTGGGATCGAGATCGTAGGTGACTTCGCCATTGCCTACGACTTGGCCCTTCGCATCAACAGTGAAATCGAAGCGTGCGAGATGACGAACCGTAAGGGTCATCACACTATTTTTTTCGTCAGGATGTCCGTTCCAGTCGCCTGATCGAAAACGAACTTCCCATCCCCATCCGATACCTACCCAGTCGCCGACATAGGGCGCCACAGGGCTATTTTGCCAACTGTTCGTCTGGTTTGGAGGAGTACTGGGAGGGGTGTTCGGAGGCGTATTTGGTGGATTATTGGGCGGATTATCCGGAGGCGTGTCCGGAGGGTTATCAGGTGGGGTACTTGGCGGAGTGTTTGGTGGATTATTCGGAGGGTTATCCGGTGGCGGATTATTGGGAGAAGGCGCAGCGCCATTTTTGCCTTGGGCATTCTTGTTTCCGCTATTGACGGGATTCCCCCCGTAACCGTTAGAGCCTTTTCCATTATTGCTGCCATTGCCGTTTTGGCCTGATCCGCTCCCGCCCGAGTGCGAACCGCCGCCACCAGAACCAGACTCTCCCTGCGCGGTGGAATTGTTCGTCGCCGCAATGCAGGACCACAGCGAAGAACCAGCATCATTCGAAAACAGTTGAAATGGTAACCGGAGTGTATTTGCGCTCAGGCTCCAGGACCCATGTGCCGACTTACCGACGCCGGGCAGGGAAAGAGTGATCGAATTAGCTGAGACAGAGTAAGTCCCCGTATCCTGAACCTGAACCGAACCGGAGCCTGAGAAAGAAAGCGCACCGTGTCCATCGAATGTGAGCGAGATAGATGTGCCCGAATCGGCTGTCGATCCTCCCGAATCCGAAAGGAAGCTACACGGCGCCGTTGGCAGGCTCTGCGCAAGCATGGTCGCGCAGTGGAAAAGAACCGACAAGGCTGTGCAGTTTCGAATTGATAGAGGAACGTGCATGACGGCTGACTAGTTAGTTATTAGCTATCCGAAGCTACTCTGCTCTTTTGTGAAGTCATCGGCGATTGGGACGATCTACTTTCTTAAGTGAGAGGTGGAACGCCTTTAGGAAAGTAACTCTTGATAAATCCTCGATCGAAGATGTAGTTACCGTCTGCGCCTCCAAAACCGGTTGTTAGGTGAGCAACAATATTCTGTTGAATCTCCACGCCCCAGAACTCGTTAGCCGGTGTGGGCAGCACACCCGACATCGGCGCAAGAGCCATTGCCGGGACCGTGCCGAACATTGCGGAGCATTGGGTCTTGCGCTGCTGGGGAGGCTTGTCTCCATCCCACTTATTCACCACGCAAGACATAAGGAGAGTCGACGCCAATCCGCTTTCGAGATCATGCTCCATCATTGGATTGAACTTCTTCACGTCCCATGTCCGGGCGTACTCAATGGCCTTTTTTGCAGCCGGAAATGTCATCAACAGCTTTACCCACTCAATACTGGCTCCCGCAGCGGAGTTCACCGCAAATAGTTGATGCTCACTCACACCCTTGCTGGAAGGAAATGCGCCTGCATCGTGGAAAGGATCCTGAGCCTCCTTCTCATAGAATAGCTGCGAATTGTCATGATTCATGTGAGTATGGGAGTATCGCTCGCCCTCAGTCGGCGGATAGATACCCGAGCGCACCTTGAATGGCCATCGATCGGGATCTCCTAGCGTTGCTCGGACCTCAAACCATGTAGGTGCACGCATCTTTCCCCAGGACGTCTTTACCAGCGGAATACCCATCTTCTCGAAGTCGTTGTGGGTCCAATCGCTGTGGCTATAGAAGTCCTGCACCATGTGCAAGGACGCCCCTAGGGTCTCTAAGATTGCAATCTTCTTCAGACCTTCGTTCAGGTTTGCGTTCTGGTAATTCGCTTCAAGTGACGCCTGGGTATTCCAAAGCAGCCGCATGAAGAGATAGTCGAACTGGCCATTGCTGGTAATCTTCCCGTTCAGGTTATCGAAGTGCATGTAGATAGCCGACTTACGAACTACAGTCGTCGGGGGTGTTCCGCGAAAGTTCATGAACGCGAGGAATGCCTGCGAGTTAGGCTTGTTGTCTAACGCTTCGGCCCTCTTGCCTATAGCCGAGTCATACAGTGGGCCAAAGAAATCTGGCCCAGCAAAATTACCAAACTGCAGGATGTTACTGGCATCGGCACTGAATTGAAACTCACGCCCAACGGCACCGGTCGCAGCTGAGTGCCAGAAGGTGTCGAATGCAAATGCATTTGGCTGAATCAAGAGCCACATGGAAACCATGGCGACCGTTTTGCGTAAGAGATTCCACATATGCATGCCCCTAGCTACTTTCGGTTACTGGTCGCCCGTGCCTGCGATGCTGCTAAGCAGCGTGCCGAGGTGATCGTAATTGCGTTTGATATATTCCATATTCGCCGTAGAGACAATTGGCGATGGCTTCATTGCCGCTTGTTGTCCCTCTCGTTGCATGGAAGCAATGCTGTAACCCGTGACGAGGACGAGCATGGTCTCGACATATTGCCGTGGTGAAATGCCCTTACTCTGCATGATCGATGGAAGCTGCGGCGCCTTGGACATCCCACTGACCAAATCGCTGATGGAAGGCTCACCCTTTTTCGAGTCCTTCTCATCGTCAGAATCGTTCTTCGATGGATGGGCCTTGGCATATTCCATAAGAGCGAGGGTTGCGCTGCGATAGCGCTCCACGATGTCATCGTTTAACCGGAAGGACTGCAATTCCCGTGTGTCCGCATCGTTGAAGGGGTGCAACTGAGCGGATGCAGTACGCATTCCACCGAACGCGAGAATAGTGAAGGCTAGTGCTGAAAAGAAGTACTTTTTCATCTGCATGCTCCTCTTGAATTACTGCTCAGTGCCTACCAGTTGCACGGCATCGATCTCGTTGTAGCCGGAGATAACATTCGTAGCCAGCGTGAGCCGGAGATGGTTGGTCTTGAATGCCGTCTTCGGAAGATTCAGCATGAAGTAGTTCAAGCCAGTTGTCGGATCGGTACCCGTCCAGAGAGTGTGTGGTTGTCCTTGTTCGTCGTAGACGTCGACCTTGGCGACAGCTCCTGCACCTGCGCTCTCACGGATACGGACGGCATTGGCAAATACTGGCTTCGAATAGACCAGATCCAACCATTCCAGGCCGGCATCTGGCTCCTTGGGGGTCCAGGCATTGCCGTTATCGCCCTCTGTCTGCACGTTGGGAGCGCCCGTTGCCTGGAACGCTGAATTGTCATCATGTCCGGAGGCGTCGTTGTATGAAGATGAAGCGGATGCGGTCACGGCCCACTGCCCATTGGCGTCGTTGGAGATGGCGTCCTGCTTCATCGCCCAATCTGCGCCTTTGAGCCCGGATGTCGTCTCGACTGTGAGTCCTGGCACGGAGGTTGGCGCCGAGTTAGGCAATGCTGTCGGGACAGAGGCTGCGCTGTTGGAGGCTGGTGTTGTCGTCGCCGCAGCCTGTGGCGTTGTAGCGTTCTTCTTGCAACCGACCCCGGTCAAGACGACTGGCAGCACGAGCATGGCGAATGTTCTGCGTATAAGTTTCATTAGATCCGCTCCTTACAGCCGGGGGTCTGTAACGGTCCCGGTGTGTTCTAAAGGAGCTAGTCGTCTCATAACGAAACGCGGAATAAAATTTGGCGCTAAATAATAGCGCCAGAAGATTGAACTTTCTTCCGGTTGCTTTCGTGGAGCGAAGTTCAAGATACATGCAGCTTTTTGTCCACGGTTATCGAGCACGGGGCACGGTAATGTTGGCAGCATTCCCCGCGGTGATGTTGGCCGTCTGTCCGGTGATGGATGCGCCCTTTTATGCAGCCAAGTGCACCGTGCTATTTGTATTTGGAGCGGTGACATGTCTGTTCGTGTCCAAAGCCTCGCCACCGGCGGAAATGGCTTCGGTAAGCGGAACTGACCATTTAAGGCTCCGTGTGCTGCAGTGGTGCTGCGGAGGTTTGATCCTGGCGGCATTGCTTGCGACCGCGCATGCACACGCATGGGAGACGGCATGGCGGCCACTTTCTGTATTCGGAGCCGCCATAGGGGCTGCAGCGGCACTCATTCGGCTGCGCGTCGCGGGGCACAGGCTTCTGCTTTGGATGGCGGTCTCGTCCGTCGTGCTCTCCTGCCTTGTGCTTGCGGGCTGGGCCGGTTACGATCTGCCTCGTTTGCTCACCGGTGCGACTGCTCCAGGAAGAATGCGGACTGCGGCCAGCCTCGGAAACCCGCTGTTTGTAGCATCTTTTCTGAGCACCGCGATGTGGAGTATATGTGCTTTACATCGGATGCGCGTAATCTGGCGAGCTGGCCTGCTTCTATTCATACTGCTGGCCTTGGCGGCGACAGGAGAACGTACCGCAATAGTTGGCGTTCTTGCGGGAGCAGTTTGTTGGCTAGCTTCAGGGCAGCATAAGCCGAAGCGTCTACTACTGTCTGTTGCGCTGACGTTCATCGCAATAACCGGATTATTTGCAACCACACGCGTGCTGAATCCACGCAGCATAAGAGTGGCAGCCAACGGTCGCATTTTTTTGTGGAAGACCAGTCTTCATCACCTGCATCTGCTCGGAGCAGGCGTCGGAAGCTTCTACAACGTATACGCCGAGAATCTCCGGGAACTCGCGCCAAATATACCCGCCTCGAACTTTATCTACGCGGGCTATGAGAGTCAGGCTCACAACTTATTTGTGCAGCAAATTGTAGAGATAGGCACGTTTGGCTGTGTTTCTTTTCTGGCCGCTCTCGCAATCTGGTTCGCCACAGCCTGGAAAGACCGACGTCGAGCGGATGTTCGCGCAGCGTTGGCGGGAACAGCCGCATTTCTGGCAGTGGCATGTTCTGACGATCCATTAGACCGGCCGGAAGGTATGTTGCTTCTCGTTTGTTGGATGGTCGTGCCATATCTACGCAGCGGAGAAGATCACGCCCCTGCGCCAGTACGCTCTTCGAGGCAACCGCGACGCTGGCCGCATCGTCTGATGCCGCTCTGCTCGATCGCACTCTTGATAGCCGCCGCAGCCAATACCGTCAGCTATGCAATCTACTCCGGCGAACGCGCCGAACAGCTTGCGCGATGGTCGCTTGCAGAACACTGGCTACGGCTAGCTCTCACAGTGGACCCAGCCGCCAAGGACGCGCACTTTGATCTCGTTCGCGTCCTCTGCGAATCCGGTGACTATGAAGCTTGCTGGACAGAGTCAGGGCTCGCATTGCGATGGGTAAATGAAGCCGAGCTTCATCTCCTGCGGATTCGCGTATTACAAGCCCTGGGCCGCGATCAAGCGGCGCAGCAGGAATTGACCGAGGCGCGCCAACAATTTCCATGGTCCCGCGAACTGCGTACAGAGCAGATCGCATCCACTTCAACTCCCATATCTGGTTACTGACGAAAGGAACCTCAATGCGCTTCGTTACTCTTCCACTCACCCTCATCATTTTTGCGGCAAGCTGCTCTGCTCAACTCAGCCTTGGCGGCAAGAAGATCGACTTCGGAGTCAAACGAAAGAAGACCACCGCCGAGGTCATCTTGCTCAACCCTGCGACCTATCTATCCGGAAGCGCCGTCTCGGTGCAGTTCAAACTGAACAACTTCGACGAATCCAAGGGCATCTCGGTGTACATGCAGAACCCTTGCAATGCTGCCGAAACTGCCACAAAGATTAGTCCCGGCATCTATAAGGTCGACATCAACATCAATCTGTCCGATATGGACGGGCAATGCCAGATCACCCTGCGCGGCCTCGCTCAAAATGAGAATGCCACGATCTTGATCCCATACAAACAGAACCGTGTAGACATTGCGAAGGTCAATGCCGCACTCCATGAATTTATTAGCCATAAAAACTGGGTGGCCACGACCAGCTCGGGCACAAGCTACACCCTCCAGCAGTCGATGCTTCAGGATGACGGCAAATCGGATCACCCGGTCGTCGCGATGTTGCGTGACCCCAAGATGCCAGTCGCTTCCATGCTCGCGGTGGAAGCCCCCAACAAAGTACATATGACACGCATGGGGTGCATCATGGAAGGGACCTTCAGCGGAACTACAGCTACGCTGAAACGCAGCTCGATCGTCCCTGCGAGCAGCTGCCCCGACGGCGACGTGACGCTACAGGGAAAATAGTGCGGCCTTGACCATCATGGGACCCATCATCGGCCGATGGGTTTCACACCAAAGGGCTTATGGCGAATGGGGCTACCACGAGACGAATTGCCGATCAAAAACGTCCAATTACTGACATTTAGAAAACCGCTGTCCGAAATTTCGTACAGGTTGAAATCTTTGAAGTTATGAGTTCGGGCATTCGCTGATTTATACTTGTCGCTTGTCCTGCAATGGGCGTGGCGCGAGTCGAAACGACTCGCCAGCCAGGTCACGCAAAATCCCGGGCACACGCTACCTTCCAACATAAGAGGGTACGCGCGCGAAGTGAAGGTTCTTACTCGAGCATGATTCGTATTCTGCAGCAGGACAACCGCATCACGAAGATCATCTTCGCCGTCATTATTGGGTTAGCTGTCGTCACAATGGTGATTACGCTTGTGCCCGGCATCTTTGACAATGCTTCGGCCGACAATCCTACTGTCTTTGCGACGGTTCGACAGCCTGGAGTCTTCGGCCGTCTGATCGGCGAGAGCACGCCCATCAAGATGACAGAGGTGAACCAGCTTGCAGCGCGACAGTTGCAGCAGCAGCGTCTTCCTGAATTTCTGATGCCGTACGTTTCACAGCGAGCCGGGCAGATCCTGGTCCAGCGGGCCATCCTCAAGCACGAGGCTGACCGTTTGAACCTGCAGGTGAGCGACGAGGACCTGCGCCGCGAATTGCAGACGGGATCCTTTGCACAGTACTTGTTCCCGAATGGACAGTACATCGGTGACGACGCATACATGAACTTCGTCCAGAACTACTTCCAGACCAGCCGCGCCGACTTCGAGTCGCAGGTAAAGAACGACATGGAGCTGAACCGGCTGCAGGCGCTGATCACTGGTGGAGTCACGGTCTCGGACAACGCGGTACGCGAAGCCTTCCGAGTGCAAGGGACGAAGGTGAAGTTTGACTACGCTATCATCTCAGCCGATGACGTCCGCAAGACGATCAACCCGACCGATGCACAGCTCCAGGAGTTCTTCAAGCAGAATCAGGCGAAGTACGCCACAGCAATTCCTGAGACGCGCAAGATCCAGTACGTCGCGTTCGATATCTCAAACCTGCCCGGTGGCAAGCCTCAGATCTCTGATGCGGATGTTCTGGCCTTTTACAACCAGCACCAGAAGCAGTATCAGGTAAAGGAACAGGTGAAGGTACGGCATATCCTGATTGCTGTTCCTGCTGGCTCCGACAGCAAGACAGATGAAGCAGCGAAGGCCAAGGCCGAAGACCTGCTGAAGCAGATCAAGGCTGGCGGCAACTTTGCCGAACTCGCGAGCAAGAACTCAGACGACCCGGGCAGCAAAACCCAGGGCGGCGAACTAGGCTGGCTCGACCGGGGCAAGACCGTTCCGGAGTTTGACAAGGCTGCCTTCACGCTAGCGCCGGGGCAGACGTCGGATGTGATCAAGACGCAGTTCGGCTATCATATTCTTCAGGTTGAAGATAAGAAGACCGCGCACCTTCGCCCTCTATCTGAAGTCAAGGCTGAGATCGTCCCTGTGCTCGAGCAGCAGCGAGCCGGAGCGGCCATGCAGACGTTCGCCTCGCAGCTCGCAGCTGATGCTAAGAAGAATGGTCTCGAGAAGGCTGCTGCTGCCCGAGGACTGCACGTCGTCACAACAGATTTCCTTGCAAAGGATGGCGTTATCGCCGGCGTGGCTGACGGTTCGGGTCTGTTGACCCAGGCGTTCGCCGTGGTCAAGGGAGCCGATCCGGCTGCGGTTGCGACCGGTGAAGGCTTTGCCGTCTTCCAGGTGGCTGACATCAGGGCTGCGCATGCGCCCGACTTCGCGGACTTCAAGCAGCACATCCTCGATGACTACCGCGAGCAGCAGGTTCCGCAATTGTTGAACACACAGCTCAACAAACTGGCAGATCGTGCCAAGGTCCTCAACGACCTGAGGAAGGCTGCGGGCGAGATGAACATTCCCGTAAAGACCAGCGACCTTGTCGGCAAGGACGGACAGGTTCCGGACCTCGGGGCGATGAGCGGCCCGGGTGCGGTAGCGTTCGATCTGCCGAAGGGAGGCATCTCGGGTCCGATCAATGCGGGCCGTGTAGGTGTGGTTCTCAGCGTGATCGATCGACAGGAGCCGACCGCCGAGGAGATTGCGAAGAACTTTGCCCAGACTCGCGAACAGTTGCTTGGTGCCCAGCGTGAGGAACTCTTCCGGGTCTACATCGGCAACCTGACCGAGAAGTACGAGAAAGGCGGCGCTGTTCGTTACTCGAAGAAAGCGCCAACCGTTCCTGGAGCACCGGCCGGAAACTAGCAATCTATCAGTCAACAACCGAACCCCTGAGGCCTCTGCTTCAGGGGTTTTTCTTGATCGTCAAATCTCTCACTGACGACTTCACGAACTCGCTCCCGTATGATTTGGGCATCATAAAGTTAGCAGCATGAGGAGAAAAGCGATGAGTGCAGAAGTCAGCGAATCACGAGCGAATGTCGGGAATTCTTCTGCACGTAACCTCGTTGCCGTCGTATGGAGGAATTGGCGACTTCGGGCCTGCGGCGTATGCATTCGTCGATTTCCTTGCTGCGGCAAAGCAACGTCTCTGGCAGGTTTTACCCCTGAGCCCGACCGGGTATGGCAGTTCGCCTTACTCGGCACTCTCTGCGTTCGCCGGGAATCCCCTCCTCATCAGTCTGGAGCGACTGGTCGACGACGGATGGATCGCAGCCGGACCGCATTGCAGGGCCTGCCCGGGCATGATGGGCCAGCGGACTTCGATGGAGCAGCGCGACTGAAGCTGCCGTTGATCGAGGAAGCTGCAGCGAACTTTCTCGACAACGCTCCGGACGACAAGCGAGTCCGATTCCAGAAATTCTGCAAGAGCAATATCTCCTGGCTGCCCGATTACGCAATGTTTAACGTCTTGCGACAGCGCTACGACTACGTCAGCTGGAACGAGTGGCCCACCGAATATGCGCACCGCAAGCACGACGCGATGACGGCAGTGATGAACCAGTGTGGTCGCGAACTGGCGGTCGAGCAGGCAATCCAGTTCTTCTTCAACGAACAGTGGTGTGCGCTCAAAAGCTACTGCGCCGAGCGAAAGATTCGCATCCTGGGCGACGTAGCTATCTTTGTCAGCTATGACAGCGCCGACGTGTGGATGCATCCTGAGATATTCGAGCTGGACGAGCATCGAAGGCCGATCCGTGTCTCAGGCGTTCCCCCGGACTATTTTTCAAAGACCGGCCAACGGTGGGGAAATCCGCTCTACAAGTGGGGCGAGCTGCGCGAACGCGGCTTCGATTGGTGGGTGGCGCGAATCCGACGAGCCTTGTCGCTCTACGACATCGATTCGGCTCGATCACTTCCGTGGCTTCGAGGCATACTGGTCCATCGCAGCCGAAGAGGAGACCGCAATCAACGGCATGTGGGTGAAGGCTCCCGGACACGAACTCTTCCATCGACTGAGAGAGGTCTTCGGAAACCTGCCCTTTATCGCGGAAGACCTGGGTCTGATTACACCGGAGGTCGACGAACTACGCGAGCACTTCGGAATGCCGGGGATGCGAATCCTGCAGTTCGGCTTCTCTGATCGGGGCAGTCATCTTTATCTTCCGCATCGCTTCGTACCGAACACCGTCGTCTACACCGGCACCCACGACAACAACACGACCCTCGGCTGGTGGCGTGAAGACGGCGAGCCCGCTGGAACGCAAGAATGCACAAGTCTACCTCCAGCGAATCAGACACGAAGGACAGATCGTTTGGGCCATGATTCGCGCAGCTGCACGATCGGTTGCCAACCTCTGCATCATTCCCATGCAGGATGTTCTGCACCTGGGCAGCGAGTGCCGGATGAATACGCCGGCCGCCGGTGCAGGGAACTGGACCTGGCGCTACCGCTCCGACGCGATCCATCCGGACTTCGCGACTGCAGCTGTGCCGCCCTGATGGAGATGACCGATCGCGACGGCTACGAGGAGCCGAAGTAAGGATATGAAGTCGGCAAGCCCGGCAAGAAGCATCCGGGAGCGCGGTGGCGCGAACGTTTAGACTGGAGGAGTACATCTCATCTCTTCAGGAGCACCCATGCCTCTTTCCGGCGAAGCCATCCGCACCATGAACTATGTAGACGACATCTCTGTAACGCTGCGCCGTATTCTTGCGGTTCTGCCCTCCCTGACGGATGACGAGCGTCAACGCGTCTCCGAACACATTAAGCACGCTGAACCGAGCTACGAAGCTGTGATCAACGCGGTCGCGAGCAAAAAGTGACCGAGACGGCCGCGCCTCAACCGCCGATCACAATTCGCACGGTCGCGGTGATCGGCGCCGGAGAGGCAGGCCGTAGCTTTGCAATGGCCTGTGCCGCGGCAGGTCTTTATGTCGTACTGGAAGACGTAATGCCCGCAAAACTTCGGCGGGCCGAGGCGGAGTATGCCGATGCAAGCCTCACAGGAGCTTACGGTGCGCTGGAATTGGCTTCGACCGTTGAGGATGCGGTACGTGAGGCCGACATAGCGGTCGATTTCGTTCCTGATGAATTGGAGTCGAAGCTGGAGATATTCAGCATGATCGACCGCATGGCGCCGCCGAAGACCATTCTGTGCACGCCGAGCAATGCGCTAAGCATCACAGACCTGGCATCCTGCACCTACCGGCCTGATCGTTGTGTCGCGCTCAGGGGACAGCTTGATGGGGGAAATCAGAGCGCAGTTCGGCTGCTCTATCCAGTGAATGCATCGGAAATAGCACTAACAGCGGTCCGAGGTCTTTTACGAGCCTTAGATCTAAACGTGGTGTCCGAACCCGACCCGGATGTCCCTGTACTGATGAAAAACGCGGCCAGGGTCGTCTGATCGCCAAAAACTGTTGCCTTGTCACAAAGGGAACCGTTTTCTGCATTTCTGCGTAACTGAACCTGAATAACGTAGTCCAATAAATGACATGCGCGCTCTTCTCGATATCCTCGCCCAGGTCTTCCGCTCGATCGGGGCTAATAAGCTACGGTCATTCCTGACCATGTTCGGGATTGCCTGGGGGGTCGCGTCGCTGCTTCTTCTGATAGGTCTGGGCGAGGGATTCCGTTCTGGACAGCGCAGGAGCCTGTCGCAGATCGGCACGGATTTCATTATGATGTTCGGCGGTACGATTCCCGCCCTTCCGGGTCAGCACACGGGAATGCAGCCTTACAAGCTGACGTTGGGAGATGCAGAGGAGATCCGCACCGAGGCCCAGCATGTTCGCAATACGACTGCCCTGATCAATCGTGGAGACCTCAAAGAGGTTAGCGAGTACTCGAGCGCGGGCGGTGCCGTGATGGGCGTCGAGGTGAACTTTCCTGAGATCAGAAATCTGCCGATTGCTCAGGGACGATTCCTGAATGAGGACGACTTAAAGGAACGTCGGCAGGTCGTAGTGCTGGGGCAGAAAAACAATAAATTGTTGTTCCCGGGACGTCCATCGCTCGGGGCGTTTATAACGCTCAACGGCTACCGGTTTCAGGTGATCGGTGTGGCTCAGAAGATCGGCCGGGGCAACAATGACGGGGACAATCAGAAGATATATATTCCCCTCTCGACGATGATGGAGTTGTTCGCAATGAAGGGCGACAACATCCCTCAAGACTCGATTTATTCGATCCAGTATCAGCCATTGACTCCGGATATGAATGAGACGGCCAAGGCCGAGGTACATCGGATCATCGCCCGACGGCATGGATTCGACCCTAGCCTGAAAGATGCATTTGAGGAGTGGGACACGATCAAGTCGCAGCGCACCGTCGGTGTCATCTTTACTGCGATGGATGTGTTTCTCGGCGGTGTCGGAATCGTTACGCTTGCTCTCGGCGCAGTCGGGATCATCAACATCATGCTGGTCACAGTGACCGAGCGAACGCGCGAGATCGGGTTGCGTAAGGCTTTGGGCGCGACCAACCGCAGCATTCTGATCCAGTTTTTTCTGGAGGGCCTGCTCCTGACGGCGATCAGCGGATTTGTAGGTATAGCCGGTGCTGCCGGACTGATGTTTGCATTGGGGCAAGCCCTCGGCAATAACCAGATGGGATTCGATCCACCGCGGCTGGTGCCATGGTCGGCAGCGATGGCGATGGGCACCCTAACGCTCTGCGGCGTAGTTGCCGGACTCTATCCTGCCAGTAAGGCCGCAGCACTCCAGCCTGTTGAAGCGCTGCGAAAGGAGTAGACGATGCTACGAGACATCTTCGGTCAGGCAATGGAGGCGATGCGGCATAACGGCCGACGCACAGCGATCACCATCATCGGCATGGCCTGGGGCATCGCTACAGTTGTCCTTCTCCTGGCCTACGGAGCCGGCTTCGGCCGCGCCTTCGAGACGATCTTCGCCCAGTTCGGCACCAACATGATCGGTGTCTTCCCCGGTCGTACCAGCGAGCAGGCAGGCGGCTCCAAGGCAGGCGTCCAGGTACGCTTCCAGTCCGAAGATGTAGAGCGCATCCAGGAGACCATTCCGGGAATCATTCACGTCGCACCCATGATGTGGAAGCAGGTCCCTGTCCAGAACGACCTCCACACCTACACGTGGGAGGTTGACGGCACCACCCCCGAGATTGAGGACATCATGAAGATGGATGTCACCGAAGGCCACTTCTTCACTGCTGCCGACCTCGCGCAACGAAATCACGTAGCCGTCATCGGCTCCGAAGCCAAGTCGAAGCTGTACTCCGGCATGTATCCGCTTGGCCAGAAGATCCACTTGAACGGCATCAGCTTCGAGGTGATCGGTGTGCTGAAGCCCAAGATGCAAGAGGGTGACGACAACATCAACCGCGTCATCTACATTCCCTTCAGCAGCATGGGCGACCTGAAGGACCTGAAATACATCGACGGCATCTGGATGAACTACCACGGAAACCATACCGACGTTGAGCGTGCTCTACGCAACAGTCTCGCGTCATCCCACGGCTTCCGACCCTCCGACCGCAACGCCATCTATGTTGCCAACATCATGGAGCAGCTGTCACAGTTCCGCATCATCTCGCTCGGCCTGCAGGCGCTCCTGCTCTTTATTGGAGCCCTCACCTTAGGTATCGCCGGTATCGGCCTGATGAACATCATGTTAGTCAGCGTCCAACAGCGTACGCGCGAAATCGGAGTGGAGAAGGCTCTGGGCGCTCGAAAGCGCCATATCCTGATGCAATTCTTGGCCGAAGCCCTGGTCATCACAGGCGTCGGCGGAGCTGCCGGCATAGCGCTTGCCTACGCCGTGAGCAAGACGATAGGCAGCATCACGTTCTACAGCGCAATTGCTTCAAACGCGGACGCCGCCGACATTCATCTGTTGATCTCGCCCAGCAGCGTTGTAGTCGCGACGGTCATCCTGGTCCTGGTTGGGATGATCAGTGGGATGATTCCCGCGATTCAGGCATCGAATCTCGACCCCATAGAAGCCCTCCGGTACGAGTAGAGCCTGATTTAGCCGCAGTGCTCGGTCATTGTCGTGATTTACATCACCACCCCAATATATCGGGGTTGACCCAGCTGTATACCCTTGTTATAGTCAATTCACTTCACGGTGTCTGATTCGCGAGATTCAGACTGAAAAGGGAATCCGGTGAGAATCCGGAACTGCCCCGCAGCGGTAAGCAGGAACGAACGCTCCACAAAAGCACTGGTTCAGCCATGAACTGGGAAGCCGGAGCAAGTAGGTAGCCTGCAAGTCCGAAGACCTGCCATGAAGCCGTGCCGAAAGGGCACGAATTTCACACACCTCCGAGGGGAGGATGCGGTGATCGCAGCTCATTTCAGCGATCGTCCATCGATTTCACTCGGAGCAAAGGACGCTCCGTGGCCACACTCCAGACGACGCTCACCGAACTCGATCCCAACTTCCCGGCAGCCGAAGCAGCGCCGCAGATGCAGGTGCGCAAGCGCAACGGATCGACTTCGAGCCCGTCGATGTAAACAAGATCGTCCGCGCCGTCGAGCGATGCTGCCACGGCCTGCCCCACGTCGACCCCATCCGGGTCGCCAGCAAGACCATCGGAGGCCTCTTTGACGGCGCATCCACCCGCGAACTCGACTCCATCTCCATTCAGACCGCAGCCGCTCTCATCGCAGAGGAGCCCGAGTACTCCCGCCTCGCCGCGCGCCTTCTGCTTGCCACCATCGCCAAGGAGGTCGCCGGCCAGAACATCTACTCCTTCTCGCAGTCCATCGAGACAGGCCACCGCGAAGGCGTCATCTCAAAGGACACCGCCGAGTTCGTCAACGCCAACGCCCGCAAACTAAATAGCGCCATCGACGACCGCCTCTCCGATCGCTTCGAATACTTCGGCCTCCGCACCGTCTACGACCGCTACCTGCTCCGCCATCCCATCACACGGCAAGTCATGGAGACGCCCCAGTACTTCTTCATGCGTGTCTCTGCTGGCCTCTCCGTTCGTGTCAACGAGGCCGTCGACTTCTATCATCTGCTCGCCTCACACGACTACCTGCCCAGCTCGCCAACCCTCTTCAACAGTGGCACCCGACACTCACAGATGTCCTCCTGCTATCTGCTCGATTCGCCCAACGACTCACTCGACTCGATCTACGACGCCTACAAACAGATCGCACTCCTCTCCAAGTTCTCCGGAGGCATCGGCCTCGCCTTCCACCGCATCCGCTCGGAGGGCTCGCTCATCCGCGCCACCAACGGGCTCTCGAACGGTATCGTCCCCTGGCTACGTACGCTTGACGCATCGGTGGCTGCAGTCAACCAAGGAGGCAAGCGCAAGGGAGCCTGCTGCGTCTACCTCGAACCCTGGCACGCCGACGTCGAATCCTTCCTTGAGATGCGCGACAACACCGGCGATCAGGCACGCCGCACCTACAACCTCAACCTCGCCAATTGGATCCCCGACCTCTTCATGCGCCGCTCCGACGAGGACGGTCTCTGGTCGCTCTTCGATCCCAAGGACGTTCCACACCTCACCGATCTCTACGGCGAAACCTTCGAAAAAGCCTACGTCGAAGCAGAAGAAAAGCAGCTCTACACGCGCCAGGTCAAGGCCCGCGATCTTTACGCAAGGATGATGCGCACGCTCGCCGAAACAGGCAACGGCTGGATGGTCTTCAAGGACGCCTGCAACGCCAAGTGCAACCAGACCGGCCTCCCCGAGAACGTCGTTCACCTCTCCAATCTCTGCACCGAAATCACCGAAGTCACCTCACCCACCGAGACGGCAGTCTGCAACCTCGGCTCCATCAACCTCGCACGCCATCTCACCGAAGGAGCATTCGACTTCGAGAAACTCGCGGCCACCGTCTACCACGCCATCCCGATGCTCGACCGAGTCATCGACATCAACTACTACCCAGTCCCTCAGGCCGCGTCATCCAACAGGCGCTGGAGACCGGTTGGCCTCGGAGTCATGGGCCTTCAAGACGTCTTCTTCCAAATGCGCATCGCCTTCGACTCGCCCGAAGCCCGCGCCCTGTCCGCGAAGATTCAGGAAGAGATTTACTTCCACGCACTCACAGCCTCCTGCGACCTCGCAGAAAGACACGGCGCACACGCAGCCTTCTTTGAAACCCGCGCAGCCAAAGGCGAATTCCAGTTCAACCTATGGCGAGTCACCCCACCGGACATCCAGCGCTGGGACAATCTTCGCGAGCGCATCAAAACTGTCGGCCTTCGGAACTCGCTCATGATCGCAATCGCACCCACCGCGACCATAGCCTCCATCGTAGGCTGCTACGAGTGCATTGAGCCGCAAGTCTCCAACATGTTCAAGCGCGAAACACTATCGGGCGAGTTCATGCAGATCAACAAATACCTCGTCAACGAACTCAAGCAGCTTGGTCTCTGGTCCGAAGAGATGCGTTCACGCATCAAGCTTGCCGAAGGCTCCATCCAGAAGATCAACGAGATCTCCGACGAGGTCAAACTCATCTACCGCACCGTGTGGGAAGTCCCCATGCGCTCACTCATCGACATGGCTGCCGACCGCGGAGCCTACATCGACCAGAGCCAATCTCTCAATCTCTTTGCTGAGTCGCCAAACATCGGACGCCTCAGCTCCATGTACATGTACGCGTGGAAGCGCGGCATCAAGACCACCTACTACCTGCGCTCGCGCCCAGCAACCAGAATCGCCAAGACTACAGTCGTGGCCAGCCGCGAATCCATCGACATCTCTGCGAGCGCGAACGTCAGCTGCTCGCTCGACAACCCTGAATCCTGCGAAGCCTGCCAATAGCGGAGAATCATCATGCCCACTCAATCATCCACCTCCATCCTCGACCCAGGCCTCTCGCTCACCCTCCGCCCCATGCGCTACCCCGTCTTCTTCGACATGTTCAAAGATGGCATCCGCAACACATGGACGGTCGAAGAAGTCGACTTCTCCACCGATCTAGTCGACCTGCGCTCCCGCCTCACACCAGCCGAGATCCATCTCATCCAGCGTCTTGTCGCCTTCTTCGCAACCGGCGACTCCATCGTCTCGAACAACCTCGTGCTCAATCTCTACAAGCATATCAACTCACCGGAGGCGCGCCTCTACCTCTCCCGCCAACTCTTTGAAGAGGCCGTACACGTGCAGTTCTATCTGACGCTGCTCGACAACTACGTCCCCGACCCCGACGCTCGCGCAGCCGCATTCGCCGCAGTCGAGAACATCCCTTCCATCACCAAAAAGGCGCAGTTTTGCATGAAGTGGATGGACTCCATCCAGAGACTCGACGAGCTACGCACTCCCGCCGAGTCCAGACAATTCCTTCTCAACCTCATTTGCTTCGCAGGCTGCATCGAAGGCCTATTCTTCTTCGCCGCATTCGCCTACGTCTATTTCCTGCGCTCCCGCGGCCTGCTCAACGGACTCGCCGCAGGAACCAACTGGGTCTTTCGCGACGAGAGTTGCCATCTCGAGTTCGCCTTCGAGGTCGTCAACGTCGTCCGCGTCGAACATCCAGAACTCTTCGATGCACAACTCGAATACGATGTCATAGAGATGATGAAAGAAGCCGTAGATTGCGAATTGCAGTTCGCCGAAGACCTGCTCTCAGGCGGCGTTGCCGGGCTATCCGTCCGCGAGATGCGTCAATACCTCGAGTACGTAGCCGACTCACGAGTCGTTCGCTTAGGCATGAAACCGATCTTCGGTTCAAAGAATCCCTTCGCATTCATGGAACTGCAGGACGTGCAGGAGCTTGCTAACTTCTTCGAGCGCCGCGTCTCCGCCTATCAAGTCGCTGTTGCAGGAGAGGTAGCCTTCCACGAAGATTTCTAAATCAGGTATTCCTGGAAATCCCTGACCGGTCGCCTGCATAAACTCCGCAACGCGTAAAATAAATCGAAGGTCTGCAACCTCAACATCGCGAGATCATCGACTCAACCTCTGTTGCACTCAAACAGGAAAGGCACTCCCCGTGAAGGCACTTGTAAAAAGCCGTGACGAACGCGGCCTCTGGCTCCAGGACGTTCCCGAGCCCGAGATGGGCATCAACGACGTAAAGATCCGTGTCCTCTACACCGGCATCTGCGGCACCGATCTCCACATATACGACTGGGACGCATGGGCCCGCTCCACCATCCGCCAGGGCCTCGTCATTGGCCACGAGTTCGTCGGCGAAGTCGTCGACTTCGGCTCCAACGTCACCGATCTCGCTGTCGGCCAGCTCGTCTCTGGTGAAGGCCACGTCGTCTGCGGACGCTGCCGCAACTGTCTCGCCGGCCGTCGCCACCTCTGCGCCCACACCCTCGGCGTAGGCGTCAATCGCGACGGAGCCTTCGCCGAATACGTCGTCATGCCCGATGTCCAACATCTGGCAGCACGCACCAGGCATCAACCACGAGATCGCCGCCATCTTCGATCCCCTCGGCAATGCCGTTCACACCGCGCTCGCCTTTCCCGTCCTCGGCGAAGACGTCCTCGTCACCGGAGCAGGCCCCATCGGCATCATGGCGGCAGCCGTAGCCCGTCACGCCGGAGCCCGCTACGTCGTCATCTCCGACCCCAACCAATACCGCCGCGACCTTGCCGAAAAAGTAGGAGTCACCCGCGCCGTCGACCCCCGCGCCACCCCACTAAAAGAGATCCAGCAACAACTCGATATGCACGAGGGCTTCGATGTCGGCCTCGAGATGTCAGGCAATCCCTGCTGCCTTCCGCGAGATGCTCACCAACATGAGCCACGGCGCCAAGATCGCCATGCTCGGGATCCCATCCGAAGAGATCTCCATCGACTGGAATCAGGTTGTCTTCAACCAGCTCACCATCCGCGGCATCTACGGCCGCGAGATGTACGAGACCTGGTACAAGATGACCGTCATGCTCCAAAGCGGCCTCGATATCTCAAAAGTCATCACCCACCGCATGAACTGGCGCGACTACGAGCAAGGCTTCGACGCCATGCGCTCCGGCAACTCCGGCAAAGTCATCCTCGACTGGCGCGACGTAGCCTGAGTCCTGCGCAATTGCTGCAACGGTATACGGCGGCACGCGATGCGTTTTGATGATGATTCGCATCGCATGCCCTGCTATGACGTTGAGTTTAGTTTCGTGCAGGGAAGATACCTTGCAGCGCGATGATGAAGTTAACACAGAGAAACGGTTGCGCCACCGATACCGGCTGGTTGCCACCCGTAGCGCCAATCGCAGTAGGAGCCATCTGCGCATTGGCACTCGTTGCATACGCGGGTGAGGCGGTCGGCTTTTTGCCACCCGTATTCACTTCAGACCAGAAATTCTTTGCGGGATTGACGTTCGGTCCCGGCGTAGAACTGCAGTTCGCCGCGTGGCTATGCGAGGGCATATTGTTCACAAGAAGCGTTACGTTTTCTACGCCACCGCTCATCCCCATCACATAGTTGCCGCCGACACTGTTCTCGCCTTGGTGGACAGGCACGCGGCCCTGCAGGTTCGGCAGCGCGAAGTTAGTTCTACCGTCGCCGCCAAATTGGGTTCCGAGAAGACTGAAAAGGGCCTGGTTCTGCGCAATGGGCAACAGTTGTCCGTTGCATAACGCCCAGCCCTGCGGCGCGAAGTTAAAGGCGACCATCAAAATCTGACCGACAAAGGGGTTCATTTCTATGTTCTCCTGTCTCAAATAAAGGTCACCGCATGCAAAAGAATTACGGTGTACTGAGCGACCCGGAAGTGCGTTCCTGTGAGGGCGATGGAATGGAGACCGAGCAAGTCCGGAGCGAGGTGCGCCACGAAGACACGACCTGCTTGGCTGCAGCCGTATTTTAGTCACCATCAAAAACACTGGCCACTGGGTAATGGAGGGAATAGCGACGAAACCATGAGGCGCTCTCCAGAAATTTCTCTGAACCTGGTACAGCAACAACCAAATCACGTAAACCAGAACGACAATGCGATAGCCTATCAACGTGTGGACCCGTCGAGAATTTGTAAAACACTCCGGCCTGGCGGTCGCCGCTGGAACTCTGGCGCACTCAGCCAGAGCCCAGAAGACCGCTGACTACACGATCGAGATTGGCCCATGCACCGTCGAGACCTCACCACGCAACAGCATCAAGACGATCGGCTATAACGGACAGGTCCCCGGCCCCCTCCTCCGCCTGCGCGAAAACAAACCAGTCATCATCGATGTGACTAACCGGACCAGCGATCCCGAGATCGTCCATTGGCACGGGCTCTTTCTCCCATCCGAGATCGACGGAGCCATGGAACAGGGCACACCCATGATCCCGCCCGGAAAAACCACGCGCTACGAGATGCTGCCCAAACCCTCCGGCTTCCGTTGGTATCACACCCACACTTCCGCCGGCAGCGACCTCAAGAAAGCCCAATACACGGGCCAGCATGGCTTCCTCTCCATCGAAGCCGACACCAACCCCGGCCGCTACGACCGTGAAGAGTTCCTCGCCCTGCACGACTGGCGCGGCCATCTGATTGGCAACGATGACGGCTCCATGAACCCCATCTACGACATCTCAACCATCAACGGACGCATGCTCGGCTACGGAGAGCCTCTTCGCGTAAAGTCAGGCCAGAGGCTCCTGCTGCACATCCTCAACTCCAGCCCCACCGAAGTGCACTGGATCGCCCTCGCCGGCCACACCTTCCAGGTCACAGCTCTCGATGGCAACTCTATTTCGCAGCCCAAGGACGTCTCCATGCTGCGCCTTGCCCCAGCCGAGCGCGTCTGTGCCATCGTAGAGATGAATAACCCCGGCGTCTGGGTCCTCGGAGAAGTCCGCAAGCACGTCCAGGCTGCCGGCATGGGCATCATCATCGAGTACACGGGCGCAACCGGCAAGCCCATATGGCAGCAACCGCAGCAATTAATCTGGAACTATCGGCAGTTCGCCTCGCAATCAACCCAGCAGGAAGCGTCACCCGACATCTACGAGATCCCCCTCGTCTTCGAATCGAAGTTCACAGGCCATGGTTCAATGGAGCAGTGGACCATCAACGGAAAATCCTATCCCGATGTCCCGCAGCCCATCCTCCACAGCGGGCAGCGATACCGCCTCCGTCTTCAGAACCGCAGCCGGGACGATCATCCCATCCATCTGCATCGCCATCTCTTCTCCATCACGCATCTCCCCGGTTCACCCGCTCCAATCCGCGGCATCGATAAAGATACGGTCCTCGTCGACGCCGGCACTGAAACAACCGTTGAGTTCACCGCCAACAACCCAGGCTTGACCCTCCTCCACTGTCATCAGCAGAACCATATGGATCTAGGCTTTATGATGCTCTTTCGCTATGCGTAATCTCACTCTCCCGGGCCTCCTCTCCATCGTCGCGCTCTTTTTATTCCCCTCCGTGTCCCGCGCCCAGGGCAACTACGAGATCCAGGTCTACGGAGCCGACACCGTCCCCGCAAAGAATACGATGCTCGAGTTGCACTCCAACTTCACCGCATCCGGGCTCCAGTATGTCGTCGACGGCGTCTACCCGACTCATCACCAACAGCACGAAACCATCGAGATCACCCAGGGCATCACCGGTTGGTCCGAAGTCGGTTTCTACGTCTTCACAAGCACACAGGACGGTCACGGCTTCCAGTGGGTCGGCGACCACATCCGCCCCCGAGTCCGCGCCCCCGACAGCTGGCACTGGCCCGTCGGCGTCAGTCTCTCCACCGAAGTCGGCTACCAGCGCGCCGTTTACTCACCCGACACCTGGACCTGGGAGATACGCCCCATCGTCGACAAGCAGCTCGGGCGCTGGTACTTCGCCGTCAATCCCGCGCTCGAGCGCACATGGCACGGCCCCGACATCAAGCAAGGCGTCGCCTTCGCGCCCGCCGCCAAAATCGGCTACGACTTTACCCGCGTCGTCAGTGCCGGCTTCGAGTACTACGGCGACTACGGCCGCCTCGGTAGCTTCGACTCGCTCCACAATCAACAGCAACAGCTCTTCGCTGTCACCGACCTCAACGTCTCCCCCAAGTGGGAGATCAACTTCGGCGTAGGAGTAGGAGCCACAGCAGCTACCGACCACCTCATTATCAAAGGCATCGTAGGCCGCCGCTTCTCCTGGGGCAAATCCTCACCGGTGGAGTAGCCTTAGCCGCTGCACACTACACTTAGGAGTATCATCCCCATGTAACTTCCCAGGGTATCTTCGATAAGGAGAGCTTCCATGCCGGGATATTCAACCGAGTGCCAGCCCATCGCCGACAAAATCACCGGCCTGAAGAGCGATGTAGCCTCGTTTCAGAAAGAACTTCAGACCGCTGGTCCAGGAGAAAAATCGTTCCTCCTGGGCCAGATTGAAAAGCTAAATAGCCAGATCGCCCAGCAGACTGCCCTCCTCAACACCTGCGTCAAGGAACACCCGTACCACCCACCGCCACCACCACCCAAGAACCCCTGCCTCGGCATCCAGGCCGAAGCCGATCAACTCCAGAAGACTCTCGACGACGAGATCCAGAAGGCCCTCGCGCCCCTCCAAAAACAACTTCAGACCGCACCCTCAGGCGAGAAGCCCGGACTCCTCCATCAGATCCAGGTCATCCGCCAGCAGTACATGACCGGTCCGCTCGCCCACCAAATAGCCGCGAAGGAAGACGAGTACCATGCCTGCGTCAAAGCCCACGGAGGCCTCTCCGCAATGAACGCTCACTTCAAGGGCAAGGCCACCATGTTCACCACCAACAGCCACGCTCCCGGGCCATACTCGTCGGACGTCGACATCACGCTCCACTTCGGCGACTGGGACCACTCCAGCGTCACCGTCACCAACTTCCCACCCGTCTCAGTCACCTACGACACCCACACCTTCGCCGGGACCGTCACCACCACCGTCACCATGGAAAACGGCGTTGGCTACTATAACCCGCAAGACCACTCCATCAGCATCACCCTCAACCTCTTCTTCCACCACAGCACCAGCCTCGCCGGCGACTCCACCCTTCACATAACCATCGGCAGCAGCGGCCCTATAGCAGCCGACGGTTCGGTGGATGCCTTCGGCGGCGGTACATTCAAAGGAGGCTTTCTCGGCGGAGACGAATGTTCGCTCGAAGTCAAAGGCAAGATCGACCCACGCCCCTAAGACTGAACGCGGATTTATCCAACAGTGATCGCGGCAATCTCGTAGTTGCCGACACGTGGCACAGTGAAGCTCAGCCTCTCGCCTTCAAGACGAAAAGGCACCGTACTCCCCATGCTCAACAGCTCAACGGACTTCACCTTAGCGCCCACCGACAGCGTCATGCTGACCATCTGTGGCCCAAGAGGGTACACCGACTCCATCCACCCATGATGCGCATTTGGATTCGTGTAGTTCAGCAGATGCACGGCGTAGCCCGGCCCCGTCTCCCACGCAAACATCTCGATAAAGCCATCGCCTGCAACATGAACAACGCTCTCATCGCGTGTAATCCAACGGATCGTATTGTGAAGCAGCCGCAGCAAATCACCATGTCCGGTTAGCCAATACGTGCGTTCAATATCTCCCGGAAACCAGGCAATACGGCTCGATCCCGCCTCGCGAAGCACAACAGCAGGCTCATCCGTATGCGAAACCGGAGGATATGCCAGCTCCGGCGGATACTGTACAAAGCCCGGAACGACAGTAAGAACAGGTTGCTGCACAGGCTTGAGTGGAACCCGATTCTGCGCACCCGGCAGCCAGTTGGTATCAGCAAATCCAGCAAGTATGGGATGCTCGTGCTCGATGCGTCCGTAGAACGCATTCCCGTTTGTGCCGACAACATCACCCGCCTTCTTAATACCGAAAAGCTCAGCCAGACCGAACTCCGAGCGAGCCTTCAGATTCTCGTCATAAAGGCTGGTCTCGAAGCTGCCCATAATCGACCCGCCAGCGCTGACATAGTCACGAATCTGCTGGCACTGACGATCGCTGAGCATCGCAATGTTCGGCAGCAGAAGAGCACGGTACTTGCTAAGGTGCTCGCGATCAAGACGCTCTTCGTGTACAAAATCGAACGCGACCCGCCCACGCAGAAGAGCGTCGTATACACCATGCGTAGTCTCGCGCATATACTCCCGCGAACGCGCAGTCTCCGGACCCTTGTAGAGCAGTTGTGTGCTCTGACCCATCACAACGCCGATGTTCGCAAGCGAGCGGCGGCACTTGAGATGGGCATCATGTTTAGCAGTCCACTGGAAGTAGTCGGTGCCAACCTTCTGCCAGCGCCTATCCTCCCCAAATCCAGCCTCTGAGCCAATAAAGTGAAAGTAGGGGATCATTCCACTCGCAAGCGTCTCGTTCAGCCACATCTTCGCCTCGTCGGGATTCTTCGAACCGTTGCGCCAACGAACTACACCAGTCGAATAAGCAGCAGTGACATTCGCAGCCGCAAGATTCCCATCCTGCACAGCATTGGCCACGCGGCCCTGCAGTGAGCATCCCCACACCGCAGGATCATCGTACGTGCGCCCTTGATTGTCCCCCTGAAACCACGCCGCGATCTTTGCAAGCCGGTCGAGGTTAGGTCCCGCATGCACGTTCCCACCGAGATTAGCGAAGAAGAAACTGTCAGCCTTCTTCTCTTTCGCAAGAACATCGTACCGTTGCCACAACTCGAACAGCCGGTCATTGAAGGCTCGCCAATACGCTGGAGTGCCAGTAGGCGGAAGCTTGCTGCACACGCCGCAGTGGCACTCAGGCAGACTACCCAGCGGCGGCCATCCATTGGTGTAAAAGCAATCGACATCATAAAGAGAGTTGACCTCCCGGATGATGGCCGGCACATAGTCATCCATGTAGGTCGAAAACATACATGTCTTGAAGAGTCGCGGGTCTTCGCCGCTCAACTGCGCCGAACCATCCTTGTTCCGCATGGCCCACTCAGGATGAGCCTCGAGCGCATCACCCCAGTTGAGGTCAGGACTCATGCGCGCAACAACCCGCATACCGCGTTTTTTCGCCGCAGTGGTGCACTCGCCAAAGAAATCCCGGTTGTTGAGAAACTTCCCATGCCGATGAAACGGCACCTTCGAAGGATAAAAGGCAAGAATGCCAGTAACGCTGACGAAGACAAGATCGGCGCCCGCAGTGTGCCAGTAATCAGCCCACTCCTCGATGTTCATGACCGCAGGATCATGCTCCGTCATATTGCTCTGGCCCACACGTCGAACCATCTTCTGCCACGGCTGCGTAGCCGGATCAAGCGGAGCAAGCCGCGCCGGCAGAGGAATGAGCGTCGGTGCCGGACCACTCACACCAGCCATGGCGACTGTCTCGGCGGAGAGCACCGGAGCCGGGTCGAAAGAGTCAAGCGCGGTCGCCAATGGAAGCGCAACAGCACCAGTCTTCAAAAAAGTGCGGCGATTAAGCATCGTGGGTCCCTCGTCTATCTACGCGAGAAGTGTACCTGCCAACAAACCGGTGAACTAAAGCGACTGAAAAAGTTCTTGTTTTGAAAGGCACGACTTTGGTCGCGCCACAGTAGCTCAATTTCAATGGGGCTTTAAAGGGTGATGAAAGACTCCGTTTTGCTTAAGGGCACGGCTTCAGCCGTGCTGCAAATGCCGCAGAAGCAATGGGGCTTCAGCCTCTGAGGGAATCTCTCCAAGCCATAACAGACTCGATTTCCACATCCATTCCTTGACACCCCTGATAACCTTAATCAGGAGAAAGAGAAGCCCGGCATCAGCCGGGCTTCCCAATTTAACTCGAGGAGCAAGCACCCGAAGTCCAGACCTAAAGTATCTGCTTTGAATACTTTAGATACTTAAGTACGGGAGGGGTAGGCTATACTGCCGTCGTCGCACTAAGGAGAGAAATCATGCAACATCGCATCGTCGGCACTACCATGCCCGTCCTCGAATTTGCCCTCGACCACAACGACGCCATCATCTCCGAAGCAGGCGAACTTTCCTGGATGACTCAGTCCATCCAGATGACCACCCATACCCAGCACGGCGGCGGTGGCGGCATCTTCGGAGCCATTCGGCGCGTCGCAGGCGGCGGCACGCTCTTCATGACCGAGTACCGAGCCTACGGCGCCCCCGGCGAGGTCGCCTTCGCCACCCGCGTGCCCGGCCACATCGTCCCCGTCGAGGTCGATCCCGGCCACGAGTATCTCGTCCACCGTCACGGCTTCCTCTGCGCTACCCCCGCCATCGAACTCGGCGTCGGCTTCCAGCAATCCCTCGGCGCGGGCATCTTCGGAGGCGACGGCTTCCGCCTGCAAAAAATCTCAGGGCAGGGAATCGCCTGGCTCGAACTCTCCGGCGAAGTCATCGTCAAAGACCTCGCCCCCGGCGAAACCCTCCGCGTCCACCCCGGCCACGTAGGAGCCTTCCAGGGCAGCGTCGCCTTCCAGATACAGCGCATCCCTGGCATCAGCAATTTGATCTTCGGCGGTGACGGAATCTTCCTCGCAGCCCTAACCGGCCCCGGCCGAGTCTGGCTCCAAACCCTGCCCATCTCCCGTCTCGCCCACCAGCTTCAGGAGTACCTCAAGGTCGAACGCATCCAGCAAAACACCGAAGCCGGCGTAGTAGGAGGCGTCATAGGCTCCATCCTCAACGGCATGAAGTAGCCCTAACGCGGCCGAGGCATCGTCAGATCCAGATCCTTGGCCGTCATCTGCTTCGTCAGCAAAATAATTTGCCCGACATGCTGCTGCACATGCCCAACCACCTGGTAGATCGCATCCAGCACGCTAACCTCATGCGTCTGCGGAGTAATCCTCTCCACCAGCCGCTCCGCAGGCACGGAAGCAATAATTCCCCGAGCCTCCGTCACCGTAGCCGCAAACTTCTCCATCAACTCAGCGCCACTCAAACCATCAGCGGCACTAAACTCCGCATCTCGCACCCGAACATCCTTGGCCCCGCCAACGCCATGCATGATCCACTGCCGCATGTTCCCGCAAAGATGCAGCACCAGATTCCCCACAGCATTCTCATGAGCCCCATGCCGCTCCCATATCTGTTCATCCGTCAATTTACTCAAACAAACGCGCAGATTATCCGTCATCCCATCCAGCTTCTTGCACGAGAAATCCAGAAACAGAGCAGCGATCGCATTGTCCATGCCCAACATTCTATTCGCACCTCTTGCAAACACGCCCGTCGTTTGACCTGAGCGCACACACACCGTACACTCTTAAGAGGCAGTCAGCGAGCACTACCGCCGCGACTCCATCAATCTGTTGCCCCCTCGTTCAATGGTAGGACAGTCGGCTCTGAACCGATCAATCGGGGTTCGAATCCCTGGGGGGCAACCAACGCTGAATCTTCTAGTATTTCATCCCCTAACATACTTGTAGAATGAACTAGTTACGGGTGTTCCAAAGCCGTTTTTCGACCTTGGCAACCCATTAGGGAATATCCGATGCTGCATCTGCTTTTTTCCCTGTAAATCGCTGGTTTGCCATATTGCAGAGGTGTTCCAAAGCAGATACTCCAGATAGCCTTTTGCCGTCATCCAAATCCAGCTTATCGCCCTGTACCAACGCCAGCCGCTCCCTTACCGCAGAGCTATCTGCAGCGACCCCTCGGTCAATGCTCCTTGAAGTCCTCAGCAGTGATTACGTCATTGGTCAATTGCTCCAATGCCTGTCTTTCGGTTTCCTTGCCAGCCTTCCCAACTCCTGACGCAGAGCGGTGGATTCACTCGCAGCATTCGCCAGCTTGCTCTCCCATACATCCACGAACAGCCTCACGATGAGCGCCGAGCGGTCAGGGGATGGCGCCAAACGTTCCAGCAATGCGACGAAATCGACCTCGATGACTTCGGCCTTGACGTACAGGTGACCTGCACCAGTGCAGTGGTAGTAGCCGAATTTGCGCCCTGACTTGCTCGTACTCTTGCTGGCAGTGACAGCTTTACCGCACTCCGCGCAGAGAATCAATCCACGTAGCGGAAACGTCTCAGTATCACGCTTGTGTGGGACGTATGCAGGCGCTCGGCCAGATAGCACAGCTCTGCACTCGGTCGAATAGTTCAGGGCTGACAATCGGCTCAAAATCCCCCTTTACACACTTAGCCCAGCCCTTGACGAATACCTCACCTTTGAAGAGAGGATTTTTCAGAAGTCCGTCAAAGGTTTCTTGTGAGACTGCACGACCTCCACGCATCGGACGCAGACCGAGAGCAGTTACTTGCTTCAAAGCCGCAGCCTTCGTTGCACCAGCCGCCACAAGTTCAAACGCCTTGCGAAGCAGATGGCCCCGCGCTGGGTCGATCACCAGCGAAGGCGCACCCTTTGTACCCTTTGGCCCATTGAGGTACCCGGTGCAAGCTTTCCACTGCCATTTTCCAGAGTCAATGCGCGACCTCATGCCTTGCATCGTCCGCTGTCTGCGGAGTGCATTATCGTACTCGAGCAAAGACATCACCCATGCGGGAATGCATCACTCCAGACGCAGAGTCGTCGAACTTCTGAGTAGCGGACAGCAACTCTGCACCATGCTCGCGCAGACGTATCCGATAGACTCCGGCGTAGTCAACGTCACGCATAAAGCGGGTTGAATCGTAGACAACCACCGCGCTAATCGCGCCGCGCGGCTTTGATTCGATGTATCGAAACATCGCCTGAAACTGGGTTCTGTCCGCAGACTTTGCACTTTCGCCCTTCTCAATGAACACGCGGTCGACAGTGAACCCGTTAGCCTCACACCATTGGTGGCAGATAGCTTCTTGACTGGCCAGACTGGTGTTATCGACCTGCTTCTGGTCACTAACGCGGACGTAGACGATTGCCTTGCTCACTGGTCATCCTCCACGCCGTTCTCAAAGGCATGAACCGTCCACCGGACCGCGTCCAGCCGATCGCGCTGCAAGTCCTCAGGTGTGCTGGCAGGGAAGCCGGGAAGGTCCACAGCCGCAGCGTCAACGTCCTCCTGACTCACGGCGGTCTGTCGCACCAGATGGTCGTACATATCGTTTGCGACCACCACCAACTCATCCCGCAGACGTTCTATCTGCTCATCGGTCTTACCCTCGGCGGAAGCCCCTAGTATTTGCCTACATTCTTCGATTGATACGGCCATCGTCGTTCCTCGCCTGTGAATAGTAGATCATGCGACTTATTGCCAATGTCGAAAGGTATGAAGGAGCGTAAATAGATATATCCGAACACATTGGAACGAAGTAATGGTGGTCCTCCCTAGTCTCTAAAAAGCGGTTACGTTTCCACAGTGACAGCAAGATTGTTTTCGCCTAATATTCGCCTTACAGTGTATTTCATGGAGCCAATGACGAGTGCCAGAAAACCGTCCCGGCACCGCGTCTATCTGTACTTCATGCTGCGTAATGGTTGGCACTGTCAGTTCCTTGAGCCTGATCTAAAGACCCCGCTGCCTCGCAAGCTCACGTTCGCTACTCCTGACAAGCTGCTTGAGATTTATGAGAGGTGGGGTGAGTCCAGATTGCTAGAGGATAGGAGTGCACTGGAGTATGCAATCAGAATGGGACGGGGCTCCATTTGGCTCCTGTTGAGTGCAGAGGAGTACTACAAACTCAAGAGAACATAAGAATGTCCCGCCCAATTCGATGCTTTACCAGCCCCGCTTTGGGACGGACAATGGCTCATGGCCGAAATCACTCCAACCGAGAACCAGCCGACACCAATACCTGCTCAGAAGTCCTCAGCGAAGGGTATCGCTTTGAACATGGGGCTTTATTTGACGAACTTAGTGTTCGCCGCGGCATTGGTTCTGTGGGGAACTCTTCTCCCTGCATGGTTGGTAATACTTTCGGGGTGTTTCATTCTTGGGCTTTTTGTTTTCGCCGCGACTCGTCACCTGCGAGAAAAAGGGGGCGGGCGTGGCTGGAAGCATATATCCACAACCACCTGTGGTCTTCGATTTTCGCGATAGTGATTGTGTGTTGTCTCATTCTCGGAACGGGCATTTATCTTTACGTCCGTCGTCCTCCACACGTAAAGACTGAAGCAAACAAGCCCGTTCCCGTACCCACTGCTCCGCAAATTACCACTAAAGGATCTGTGGCTCCCTTACCCTCGGAACAAGGTTCTACGCCACCTACGGCTCCAATTAGAACGCCCCAAAAGCCTGTCAAAGTACCGCCTCAAACCGCTGCACCAGTTCCACCGACGGCGGCTCCGCCTCAGACGGTAAATGTTGATCACGGCATTGGCGGCATAGGCGGAACATTCATCAACCCAACTGTAAACAACTACGTTCCTCCTGATCGAAAAATAATATCGACAGACAGGGAGGCATTACGTGCCATTCTTCGCAAAGGCAATCAACAATCTGTGAATGTCGCCGCGCCGCCAGGGGATAACGAAGCTCAGCGACTCGGTGTTCAAATCTATTCTCTTTTGCAAGAATCTGGATGGACCATGAAGAATCCTATCGTCATGTCATATCAGATCGTTGGTGGACCGACAGACTATGGAATTACTGTTTTTACACACGGAGAACCAGTCGCGTCGATGACTACATTGCCAGACAATCACCCTCTTTTGCTTCTGAAGCAACTGTTTAGTAAAGAAAATCTTCAGTACCATTTCGAGGCCAGGCTTGGGACTCCATCAGATGTGATTGACATCCAAATTGGAACCGTTCCACCCAATTGATCTAGGTTGAGGCTGATGTTGTTCCCATCAGCCCTTCACGCGGCGGGTCTCACCACGACAACTTTTGCCAATAGGCCGAGTCTACCTTTCGGAAAACTGGCGTCCATTACTGTAGAGGGTCACTCCGACAGTACAGGGGTGCGTAGCTACCGGTATGAAGAACTACTACGGCAAGACAAGCAGTTGCCCTATGTTGTCAGGGTTGGATAGTTCCCGTTGCTGTCTGCACTACTGGCCCCGGGAACGCTTTCAGGAGCCAAGTAAATAACTTGGACATAGTGCACCTCCACTCCGGCGGTTCCGGTTCGGCAGTAGTCTAGCATTTCAGAAAGTGGAAGCTCGCTAGAGAGCTATTCGCCTTTCCTGAGTTTGTCCAACTGATAAGTGATTAGGCAGAGTTGCAAGCAAATAACGCCGAGAATACCCGCCACAACGTCCATAAACCCTCCGGTTTTCCACAGCCTAGCAGCCCCACTTTACCCCGCAAAAGATATAAAACTTTGCTCGTTACGGTGCGAATACAGGGCTAATCGACGCCACCGCGACGCACAACATCGTCCGGTACCGATCAACGCCGTTCGTTACATCGCTTTTTGGCTCGTACCTCATCGCGGCCTAGGGAGTACGGCAGACACCTCATTAGCTTTCAATGACGATCAATCACCGTACTGAGCAGGGTACGAGATGCCTCTAGGCAGGGTACGACGTACCGTTTCGTACACTCTACTTTGAAGGCGAAGATCGAACGAGCCAACGAGTTTCAGTTCCCCGTGAACAAGTAAAGCCGTCATCAATCCGCTTCTTGCCATTAGCAACAGCAGTTGCCAAGGCACTCTCGGCAGTGCGGTGCGTTGCTGGCGTTTCTGGAATGAACTCCGTGATTGTCACACTCGGGCCATCATGCTTTTCGATGACCAGATTCCAGCCCCACCCCGAATCGTCTTGATACTCATAAGCAATCGCCTCGATGATGTAGCCGTTGTAAGGTACTCGGTTTTTCATTCTAGGAGTCTACCGCGCGGATGCCCCGGCAGTTTTATACGGCAGCAAGATAAACATACAGCGCAGCCCGAGATATACCGAACTCCCGCGCCAATGCTGCCTTGTTCTCACCCTCTGCTGCCCTCTGGCGCACCTTCTGCGCTTCCTCCGCAGACAGTGACGGCTTCCGGCCCTTGTAGACTCCTGCCTTCTTAGCCAGGGCGATTCCTTCCCTTTGCCGCTCTCGGATAAGCGAACGCTCGAACTCTGCGAACGCGCCCATGACAGAGAGGAGCAGAGTGGCCATAGGCGAGTCCTCACCCGTGAACGTGAGCGATTCTTTGATGAACTGGACGGTCACGCCGCGTTTCGTCAGCGTGAGTACCATACGACGCAGATCGTCCAAGTTACGCGCCAGCCTATCCATTGAATGAACGATGAGCGTGTCACCTTCGCGCAGAAAATCTAATGCTCGTTCTAGCTGTGGGCGCTTCGTATCCTTGCCGCTGGCCTTGTCCGTGAAGGACTTGTCCAACTCCAGCCCTTCCAGCTGCCGTGATTCGTTCTGGTCGACACTCGATACGCGCTTGTACCCAACTAGTTGTCCCTTCGCCCGTCTTGCCGCTGCCGTCATGTGTGACACCTCCATGTGTCTTGAATGACTCTAAGAGCGAAACAAGAATGTGTCAATAAATTTATTTTCCGAACCTAGATAGACGCTTTTTGGGCCTGTCTGGATAGGGTGGTTAGAGTGTACCCCAGCTAGACACATAGGGTCGTGCTGCGACGCTTGCGGCAACGTTTGCCCTTGCCCTCAATCTGCCGTAGCAATGGATAACTAGCTGGAATCCTTGCCCGAATAAGTCCCAACTTGCAATAAGTCCGAGACTCCTAGTTGAACAGGAAAGCGTCGAGCATGGTTGGGGGCAACAAACGGGCAGGATCACGCGGGGGTATCGCGCAAGTTTTGTGACTACCTCAAAACCAACACTTGATAGTGCTATACGCTGGATTTCTATATTTTTTTCACACTACACGGATACTTCTTCACAGGCTCGTGAGCTGCCCACGGGCGAAGTTGCCGAGAACCCGACTTTTGCGGGATGCTTCCGGCTTCGTATCAGGGGGTTACCGGCCATTCATACGGTTTATTCAGCAATTCTCGAGCCACGTCGATAGCGCCCAGAGTATTGTCGTTCGTCTCTACCGCCAACTGATATTGCATCACCGCTCGGTCGCGCTGGCCAGTCACATCAAAAATCTTACCCAGTTGGATGTGGCTCCAGGCCTTGGTCCAGCTCGGATGGCCGTCACCCCGCAGGGCAAGCCGACAGGCATTTGCACTGGCTTGGTATTTGCGCTGGGTGAAAAGTAGTTCGGCGATCCGGTAGTTGGCGAGGGAACTTGAGGGATTATCCTCCAGCAGCTTCTGGTACTTAGCAAACGTTTCGGCTTGGTCATCCTGTCCCGCACTGGATAGTACGGTCAGCTCTGGTCTGTGTGCAGCAGCCAACACCGGGGTAATGGCGGCCGCAATTAGTATGCATGCCGTGCTGGAGAGTATGTGTCGCTTGAACTGCAAACCACGCTTGAGAGTGAACATAGCAGTGATCTCCAACTTCATTATGCGGCAACTTGTTTCAGGCAGATTTCTAAATTACCGTTTGTTCTTGCCAGAAAACGGGGTTCTGAGAAACTTCGCGGTTTGAACTTGCCGAAAACGTGACTTTCGAGGAACCTATCTCACAATCTTCCGTTCCTGGTCTTCCAGCCATTCGGCTTCACCCACGAAATAGGCTACAAATACAAGTCGCTGCATTGGATCTAGCCCTTCGGCCATCGCCTCACGAACCGGAAGCCACTCCCGAGCCTGCTTATGGAAGTCCGTCTCCGAGGCAAGTTTCTCAAACCCCTGCCTGACCTCTAAGCAAGAACGTCTGCAAAAGTCGATCCAAGTCTCCTCTGGATGGCGGGAGCCTGAATCCGCACTGAGCCAATACATCTCGCACGTTCCAGACTCAAGGCGGAATTGAAACTGGCCTCCGATGCAGGCATATCGCAGGTTCTCTGCGTGGGTGAGCGCACCTGGAAACGACGACAAATCCCAAGCGTACTCGTTCCCACTCAAGTGCGCACCGTTGACGATCTCTGGAGGTAGAAGGTGTTCCATAGCCTCTTTAGTGTGCAGCCGCACTAGGACTTCATGCAAAACGGGGTTTTCGGCAACTTGAACCGAACTTGCCGAAAATGCGACTTTCGGGGAATTAGCCGGTGACTTGCCGGGCATACTTCCCGACGATTTCCGCTGATTCTCGCGGTCTCGCTTGGAGAAGGAGATGAGGACCCGGAATCAACTTGACGACAGCTTCTGGCCTTATTTCTCTCATCTCGTTCAGGCAGGTCGAGCTGACGAGGTTGTCCTGCGTTGGTTGAATGAAAAGGATGGGGGCTTTCACCTTACTCAGGGCCGACCGCGAGTCAGAGGTGAGTGTCAACCGCAAGCGATGAGCGAGTACCGTGGGCCTCACCGATCTAATCGCGAGCCGGACAGCTGACACTAAGGAGTCCGATGCGGCTTTCCCTACAAGAAAGCCCCTAATCACAATGTCGGGCGGGTGTACCAGGAAGCAAATGGGCGATAGGAACAGGCAGAGACGCCTCGACCAGCCTCGCACCGGACTAGCGGCGAATCCTGCGCAGATTACGAGGCCCTTCAAGTTTGCCTTGCCTGTGGAGGCCCACTGGATTGCCAAGGGCGCTGAAAAGGATTCGGCAACGAGAACGAAAGGGGCTGATGCAGGCAGAGAGGACTCAAGGAAGTGAAGTAGCTGCGCGTGCGACTGGGTGTGGTCTCTGGGGTATCGGAGAATCGTCGCCTCAATACCGGATGGTAGAGCCTCGATGAAATCCCCGAAGAGGTTTCCTGTACCGTCCATTCCGGGCAACAACACGATTTGGGTTAGCCCGGTGGACACTCAATTGATGTTAGCGGGTGCTCTCGTCGTTGATGCATGAAAAACGGGGTTATCGGCAACTTCGCCTTTTTTCGGCTTCTATTCCATTAGCTATGGCATCGTTTCCCACGCCGTGAGAACGTCGAAAGGTACGAAATCACCTACTTCAAGTCCAAAAGTTCGTTGATTGCCAGCCATTGGGCCAGATTGACGCAGAATTACAGTGCCAACACCGTGCAGCACAGCACCAACACCGTGCAAATGCTCGTCGTACCAGCAAGCAAACCAGAGTACGACCCCTACACGCAGCAAGTAGCACCCTTGGACACCAACGCAACCGTCTCGTCGTTCCCGAGGTTCGAGGGGATACCCCAGAGGTACGACCCGTAGCGCAGAATTGAGATACCCGAGACGCTTAGTTGTCAATAGATGGAAACCCGCGTCAACAGCGGGGATATAGCACTTGACAGTTATCAAATATCATGCAGATTTGACAAACGGCTCACATCGGAGTATAATGGTTCTTAGTAGGCGAGTTGTGCTCATACTCGTCCACCCCCAAAACCTAACGCAGCACCCCATCACACACGGCCAACCAGCCGCAAAGGATACACGCACGTATGTCTAAGCTCCTCAGCACCAAAGAAGTCGCCAATCTGCTTGGAATCAACCCGAACACTGCCCTCGAATACTTCCGCAGCGGCAAGATTACGGCCTCCCGCATCGCAGAGAAGTGGCGCGTCAAGCCCGAAGACCTCGATGAGTACATCAACTCGAAACGGGTGCGCTAATGGCAAAACGCAGCCGCTACTGCCCACCCCAGCCCCTGCCTTCTCCAGTGGAGGCAGAGAAACCACAGGCGTATGGGATGCGCTACAACCCTGAGTCCGGCTACATCGAATTGACCGATGAGAAGGGTCGATTCGCTGGTATCTATCTGCCCGATAAGACGGGCAAATGACCCAGACCAAACGCAGAGTGTGCATACCCTCACATACCGCGCCGACCTCAACGTCCCGACTCATGCTCAAGTTCTCGCCACAGGGAGAGCTAGTTGAGTTCGTCGACGTTGAACCGATCACCGCGCCGACACCCGAATCGACGCCATCACCCGAACCACCAAAAGAAAGCGAAGTTACAGAATGACTGCATCTACAGTTGAATTGAACGACCAGAACGTCCTCGAAGCCACCGAAGTAACCAGCAGCGACTACAAGCTCCTTTACGAGCAGCAACAGGCAGAGCTAGAGTCCCTCAAGAACCTCGTCGCCGCCACCCGCATCACCCAGCAATCTGCGGGAACTCCTGACAAAGATCGGAAACCCGTTGTCAGCGCCGACCGAGCACGGGCGCTTGTCGGAGAACTGGCTTGGAGTCGGATGACCGATGCCCAGAGGATTGCTTCTCTCGGAATCGACCCCGGCACCCTCGATCATGGATTGCTACGCCGAGCTTTCGGACGCGGCGGGGATAGCCGACTGGCACAGGACCTGTATAAAACCAGCCCATTCAAATACCGGACGTTCAAAGAAGCGGCAATCGCGCTGAACATCTACGCGGCCTAACCAGCCGTTCCAAGAGTTCCACGGTGCCAATGTCACGCCGTGGTCTGTGTAAGGCCATTACACACCGGGGTACTCCGCAAGGGGCCCCGGCTCCTCCTCACGGAGAGACTATCTACAGGGAGAAGTGGTGCCTAGAATGTACATGCAGTGCCGTCACCAATCTCCAGCAATAGCGCGGTTATGGGCTATTATCGTCTGCTCACAGGAATCAGATTCTCAGACGGGGACCGGAAAGTAAGCCGTTGTCTCTACATTGTGCGGTCCTATTGCAGTACGTTGTACCGAGACCAGTGACTACGAAGTACCTTGCTATCGCCACGTAGTACCAGACACCGCCACGCAGTACCAGACTCTTGTAGAGGAACTCTTACTGGAACCCGGTACTAGAACACTTTACAGAACACATTCAGAGAGACTGATTATCTCTCTTATAGGACTGGCATGAAACTAGAAGCAGGACTTTCGATAAACAGTTGGACCCTCATAGAGCGGGATTCTACCCGTCCAAGATACTGGCTGTGCCGCTGCTCATGTGACAGGGAGAAGCTGGTTAGAGCAGGCTCCCTCACAGGCAAGAAGCCATCCCGCTCCTGTGGACATGACCGCACCAAACAAGCGTTAGCCGCTTCCAGTAGAAAGACGCACGGGATGACGAATACTCCTGAATACAAACACTGGCAGGGAATGTGGTATCGGGTACGTCATGATCCTCGCTACATCCTGAAAGGCATCACTGCCTGTGACAGATGGCTGGACTTTATGAACTTCTACGATGACCTCGGACCGAAGCCAGAGGGCAAGCTTATCTCCGTCGACAGAATCGACAACGACGGGAATTACGAACCCGGTAATGCCCGCTGGACCACTCCCACAGAACAAATACGGAATAGGAGCAACACAGTGATAATCGAATCCAAGAAATACGGCAGCAAACCACAGCAGGAGTGGGTGCTCATCCTGCAGACAGGCACCGACGATACAACTTGGGATTCCCGCAAGCTGGCGACATTCCTGACAGCAGTGACCATTGACCAGCTTGTAGAGATGCTGAAGATTAGGGTTCCGGTAGATCACCCCGACCCGTGGGCCGAGAACGAACTTGTACCAGCCTAAAAGATTCCCCGTAGCGAACTAGTCCCTCGCCGCGTTGATGGAGGCTATCCAAGGGGCTGGACCTAATCACCCCAGCCCAGCCTCTATCCATCTCTCGAAGAGTGCTGCACACTATGCAGACCAACCTATCGAAATCGTCCGCTGCCATGTGGACGTGGAAGGGTGAGAACACGGCAGAAGGAAAAACAGCCTCACTGTGTTCTCACCGCCCCTACCGTAATCGCGCAGAAATGGCCCGCCATCAAGACTTGACAGGCTTTGACGTAACGAAGGCTCACCGCGCAGTTGTGAAGCCTTTAGAAAGGCAAATTCAACACTTTACAACTCGTATTTTTAGATCGCAGAGAGTGCAATCAACTCGGTGACGATGGTGTTCCAATTCTCCGTCATGTGGGCAACCAACGCAATCTATCCCCACAAGCCATCCCATACAATTCCATGAAATAGAATGGTCTCCCCAGCGGACCAGCCGACCGCACGAGTTCGTCACACCTCAGATCAGACGGGAGAATCACGCATGAGTCAGGATTCCGAACCCCAATCCAAAGGATGGTGGCAGACGCTTCCTGGCCTCCTGACGGCGAGCGCAGGAATCATCACTGCTGTCACTGGATTACTCGTGGCCGTACACCAAACAGGCATCTTCAACCGAAGCTCCCAGCCTGCTCCTCAAGCGCAAACCGAACCCCACACCATCCCAGACGGCCCACATCCAATCCAATCGCCAGGAGCAATAGCCCCCGCAACGGGCACGCCTGTAGCACATTCATTGGCTCTTCCAGACAATACCGAGGTGCGATCTGGGCAAGCCGTTTTCAAGCTGTTAGCGGCACGCCTCGATTCTTATTCGCCAGACAAGGTCTCCCTGCACCTCACCATTCGAATGACGAACAACGATCGCTTCGACGCCAACTTCTGGGCGGCCTCTTTTCGTCTGTTGGTAGACGGATCATTGCAGGCACCCACAAACGACCTCGACGAACTCGTATCAGCGCACAGCGCGAAGGAGGGTAACGTTGAGTTCGTAATACCAGCGAACATCTCGACAGTGGGCCTCCAGATGGGCGACGTCGGAGAAGGTAAACCAACAATAACGATTAACCTTCAAATTTAACCTTCAAATTCCCAGACAATAAATTCGCAGCAATCAATCGCGCCGGTCAGTGTGACGCAGACCGTATCCACGCATACCGGAGAAAATCGAACGTCCCCGACGCATTCGGCGTGACATTCTCAATCCGCCTTGTATGAATCACCTGATTATTGGGATACCAGAGCGGAATCCCAGGCAGATCATCAGCCAGTATCTTCTGCACCTCGACATAATCTGAGCGGCGCCGCTGCGGCTCGGTCTCAATAGCCGCAGCCGCCATCAACGCATCGATACGCGGGTTCGAGTACCTGCCGCGATTCCCACCCTTAGGTGGAAACGCATCCGATCCATACGCATACCGAAAGATATCCGGATCTTCATTGCTTCCGATCCATCGCAGCGCATACATCTGGAACGCACCTCGCGTGACATCTGCATAGAAAGTCCCAAACTCGGCGGAACGAATATCCAACTGAATCCCCGCAGCGCGAAGGTGCTGTTGCAGAACCGCCGCCATCAGCCGAGTCGTCTCATCCGTCGAGGTCTTCAGCGTAAGTCTAAGCCTCACGCCATCTTTCCTGGCAGGAAAGCCAGCCTGATCAAGCAACCGCTGCGCACGCGCAACATCATGCGGATACTGCGCCATCTCGGTATCGCTCGCCGCAGCCCAGTGTTCAGCCGGCAACAACGTACTGGCCAGCCGCGCCTGTCCCCGCCAGATAGCATCAACAATCGCCTGCCGATCCATGGCACAAGCAATAGCCTGCCGCACCCGCCTGTCCTTCAGCGCTGGATCATTGACATTGAAGTTCGTATAAACAACAGGAGCCCCAGCGCTGCTCTTGACCTCTAGATTAGGCTCCTGCGCAAGCGTATGTACCATATCGAGCGTCACGACGTTGCTTGCAAGATCAGCCGACCCCTTTTTCAACTCAAGCGAGCTCGTGATCGCATCAGGAACCACGGCAAAACGTACGTGCTCAATCCTGCTGGTTCCAGTCGGAGGCACACCGCTCTCAGCCCAATACCTCTCGTTCCTTTCGACAATGACCTCTTTGTCCTGCACGGCGCTCACAAATCGAAACGGCCCGCTACCCACCGGATGCAACCCAAAATCGCGACCAGATCCGCGTGGCACAACACCGAACAGCCCATCGCTCATGTTGAAGAGTAATCCAGCAGCGGGACGCTTTAGCCGCACCACAACCGTCAACCTGTCACGAACCTCCACACGATCGACAGCGGCAAAAGCCCCACCCTTCGCCGTGATCAACGTGCCGTCGACCATACTGCATATCGTCCATGCAACATCCTCAGCCTCGAGTGGACGTCCATCATGAAAGCGCACACCATCGCGCAGGTGAAAGATCCACGTAAGAGCATCCGGCTGTTCCCAACTAGTCGCCAACCAAGGTTGCAGATTGAAGTGTTCATCCTTCTTAACCAACGCATCGAAGATCAGCCCACCCACACGCTCGCTCTGTGCATCCGTACCTTGCCGCAGATCAAGATTGTTCGGGCTGCTCTCAATAATCATCACGACAGAGCCAGGGACCTCCACCTGAGAACGACACCCCGTAAGTCCGAACAAAGCCATCAAGACTGCCCAGCCAACAAAACGCGTACCAAATGTTCTTGACGGTTTTATCGCTAAGGTGGGCTTTCGCACGAGGCACGAACCGTTTCCAGGCAGACACATCATCCGAGCGTGACCTTCCCGAGTACGACAGCTCGCGACGCCCCCGTAGCCGCCGGCACATTCCCTGCCATTCCAAACCAGGTCAGCCAAGCCAGCAAAGCAAACGCCACACCCTCCTTAGCCTGCGCCGGAACCCCCAACTCCTCCATCAACCGAACCCGCAAACCAAGCGGTTCAAGCCCATCCCGCAACATCCCCATTAGCGTCGCGTTCTTCGCCCCACCGCCCGCGACAACATATTCCGTTCGAGTAGTCAGCGGGGCCGCCTGTCTAAGATGTGGCGATACGAACCTCCGATAAGCATCGAGAATAGACCGCGCTGTCAGAGCAGTCGCCGTGGCCACAACATCTGCATCTTCGGCACCAGCCTTCCGACAGGTCCTCACAAATCTCTCGATGAAGCTGTCTCCAAACTCCTCCCGTCCACAGCTCTTAGGCGGAAGGGCAGAGAAGTAGCGCTCCTGCAAAACCCGCTCCACGACCGCCGACATCACCTTCCCTCGTCGAGCCACCGCACCGCCACGATCATAGCCACGACCATAGAGCCGTGCCATACATCCATCGATCACCATGTTCCCCGGTCCAGTATCGAACGCTATCACCTGATCCACCGAAGCCGCCGCAGGAATCGCCGTCAGGTTACCGATGCCACCCAGATTCTGCAGCACCCGGTTCACCTTCGCCGAACGAAACATCCCATAATCAAGCATCGGAACCAGCGGAGCACCCTGCCCGCCCGCCGCAAGATCAGCCGGCCTGAAGTCGCTGACCACCGGCACATGCAGACGCTCCGCGATCACCGAAGCCTCACCGATCTGCCACGTGCAGCGCACATCACTTCCGAGATATCGCGAAGCAACACCTTGGTGATAGATCGTCTGCCCATGGCACCCCACAAGCGCAGTCTTCACACCAAACTGATTCTGCGCACGGGCAACAGCATCAGCATAAATCTCTCCCAATCGCCAATTCAGTCGCGAGATCTCCGCCACCGAAATCTCCTTCGCATCCATAGCCCGCAACACCGCCGTCCGCACAGCCTTCGAGTAGCCAAACCCAGCCGCCCCAATCAGCGTGATCCGCGGCGAATCACCTTCCGTCCGCGACGGCAAAATCTTGCACAGTGCAACATCCACACCATCGGCCGAAGTCCCGCTCATCACCCCCGCAACCACCATAGCTTTAGCCTTCAGCGCCATCATCCCTTCAACTCCCGTTGCAACTCTGCCAGCAAATTCAATGCCTCACGCGGAGTCAGGCCATCCACATCCAATTCGCTCAAACGGTCAACGATTCGCTGCGACAAAGGAGTGAACATCGTCAACTGAAGCTGCTGCGTTGCAACTGGCGAAGCCTCCCGCACCTGCTGCGTCTCTGTCCGCTCATGCACCTTCAGCACCTCACGCGCCCGCGCAATCACCCCTGCAGGCAGCCCCGCCAATCGAGCAACCTCGATGCCATAGCTCTTGCTCGCCGGACCCGATTCAACAGTATGAAGGAAGACGATACCGCCTGCAGTCTCCTTCACGGTCACGCGCAAATTCTTCAGCCGCTCCAGCCGATCCGCCAGCAGAGTCAGTTCGTGATAGTGAGTCGCAAACAGCGTCCGTGCCCCAATGCGATCGTGCATGTACTCAACCGTAGCCCAGGCCAACGAGAGCCCATCATAAGTCGCCGTACCGCGGCCCATCTCATCCAGTAGCACAAGCGAACGCGAAGTAGCCGTATTCAAAATCGCAGCCGTCTCCGTCATCTCGACCATGAACGTTGACCGTCCGCGCGCCACATTATCGCTAGCCCCAATTCGCGTATAAATCCGATCGACCAGCCCCAGCCGCATCCTCTCCGCTGGAACAAAGCACCCACACTGAGCCATCACTACCAGCAGAGCAGCCTGTCGCAGATAGGTACTCTTGCCACCCATGTTAGGTCCCGTAATCAACAGCACCGCAGGCCCAGCATCCGCATCAAGATGAACTGAGTTAGGCACAAACCTTCCGGTACCGGACTCCTCTAACCGTCGTTCGACCACCGGATGCCGCGCCTGAATAAACTCCAGCACACCGCTCTCATCCATTTCAGGCCGAACCCATCCACGCAGCGCCGCCAGATGCGCAAAGCACTCAAGCATGTCTATCTCCGCCACGCGACGCGCCGTCTCACGCATACGCCCAGCCGCATCGAGCAGTTGTCGCCGCAACTCCGCAAACAGCCGCCGTTCAATCTCAGCACTGCGCTCCTGCGCCGTCAGAATCTTGGTCTCATACTCCTTCAACTCCGGAGTAGTAAACCGTTCCGCATTCACCAGCGTCTGCTTGCGCTCATAGTCCGAAGGAACCGCCTTAGCATTCGCCTTCGTCACCTCAAGGTAGTAGCCGAAAACATTGTTGAAGCGCACCTTCAGACTGCCAATTCCAGTACGAGTCCGTTCGCGTTCCTCGATAGCCGCCAACGCCTGCCGCCCGCTCCTGCTCAACTCACGCAGCTCATCCAACTCCGCATCGACACCCGCGCGAATCGCTCCCCCATCTGCAAGCGATGCCGGCGGCTCATCGGCAATAGTCTGCACAATAATCTCGTGCAGATCCTCCATAGCATCGAAGCCATTCGCCAACGCGCTCCATCGCTGTGCACCGAACTCCTTCAGCGCACCCAGCAATCCGGGCAGACAACCAAGCGTAGCCGCGAGTGCCAGAACCTCGCGCGGTCCCGCGGAATCCAACGCAACCCGCCCCAGCAGCCGCTCCAGATCGAGCACTCCATCCATGCCGCGCCGCAAACCCTCACGCCGTCGTAGATCGCTTGTAGCCTCCGCCACCGCCTCAAGCCGCAACTCAATCTCTCCACGATTGCACGAAGGCCGCAGCAGAGTTGCTCGTAACAACCGTTTACCCATAGGCGTGCAGCACGCATCCAGCGTATAGAACAGCGTAGTCTGCGAACTCTCGCCCGAGAACAGCGGCTCAATCAGCTCAAGATTCCGCACGCTGACAGCATCCAGCTCAAGCGAGTTCGACCGCTCATAGAACCGCAGCCCATCGACATGCTCAAGCCCACCTTGCTTCGTCGCCCGCATGTAGTGCAGCAGAGCACCCGCCGCAACCGCAGCAGCATCATGCCCACCCAACCCCATCCCATCCAGCGAGTGCACCTTGAAGTGATTCCGCAACAACGGCACCGCATACTCCGGCGTAAACACCCACTCCTCCAGCGGAGTCTTCGTACGAATCCCATCCAGCCCCGTCGAAGCCTCGTCCGGAGCCTCCCCCGCAAGATTCACCCCACCCAGCAGCCCCTGCCCATACAGCAGCTCCACAGGGCGAACCCGTCCCAACTCATCCACTACCTGAGCCCAAGCCCCGCCCCCCGCAAACTCCGTCGCCCGAAACTCTCCTGTAGAAAGATCCAGCAAAGCCAGCCCACAAACCGAACCCGCCCCCGAGCCCGTCGCCACCACGCTGGCAAGATAATTACTCTGCTCCGCCCCTAACGCCGGATCAAGTGCGGTCCCTGGCGTCAGCACCCGAGTCACCTCACGCCGCACAATCGTCTTCGTCTGCTTCGGATCCTCCATCTGCTCGCACAGCGCAATCTTGTACCCCTTGCGCAACAGCTTCTGCAGATACCCCTCCGCCGCATGGTAAGGAACCCCACACATCGGCACCGTCTTCGTCTTATCCCGCGACGTCAGCGTAAGCTGCAACTCCCGCGCCGCCGTAACCGCATCCTCAAAGAACAGTTCGTAAAAATCGCCCAGCCGAAAAAATACCAAAGTATCCGGATGCGCATCCTTAGCCGCCCGGTACTGTCGCATCACCGGAGTCAATCCGGCCACATCCATTCCTAAAACCGCTGTCGTCTCATTCCCCATAAGCAGAAAGGCCAGAATACCGCACACCCGCCGCTCCGGCTTCTCCACTCCATCCATACCCGATATACTGAAGATTCGCCGCAACTAAGCGGACGAACTCTATTTCATGTCCCTTCTCTGGCTCAGAGTCGCCGTTCTTCTCTATGGCATCGCCGCGCTGGCCGTCCTCCCGGCGGCCCTCTACGACCGTCCCCGCTGGCGCCACATCGCTATCCCCGCCACCGTAGCAGCACTCCTCTTCCACTTCGTCTCGCTGGCCGAGATGCTCAACGCCGCCCACCACCGCCTCCCCGTCGACACCCACGAGACCCAGGCCCTCCTCGGCCTCCTCCTCGCCCTGTCCTTCCTCCTCGTCTACTGGCGATACAAGACCGTATCCCTCGGCATCTTCATCCTGCCCATCTGCTTCCTTCTCGGCCTCGTCCCTGCCTTCCGCCCCGGCCAGGAGACCACCCCCTTCCCCCAGTTCCACACCGGCTGGATCTTCCTCCATATCGCGCTCCTGCTGGCCGCCTACGCCGCGCTATTCCTCTCGCTCCTGGCCTCCCTCCTTTACCTCATTCAAGAGCGCCGCCTCAAGCAAAAGTATCCCACTCTCACCTGGCTCCCTCCCCTCGAAACCACGGACCAGATCGCCCTCAAGACCCTCCTCTTCGGCCTGCCCTGCATGACCGCCGGTCTCCTCATCGGCTCCCTCATCGCCCAGCAAACCATCGGTCCAACGTACTTCCTTGACCCCAAGGTCCTGCTCTCCTTCGCCATGTGGCTGGCCTACGTTGGCATGATCTACATCCGCCGCCACTCCGGTCTTCGCGGACGACGCGCCGTCTACCTCTCGAGCTTCGTCTTCCTCGTCGTCCTCGCCGTCTGGGCTGCCAACCAACTCTCCGCCGTCCACAGGTTCACAACGCCATGAGCCTGAATCTCGTACTCCTCGGCGTCAACCACAACACCGCGCCCATCGAGGTCCGCGAGCGCCTCGCCATCCCCGCAGGCCGCCTTGCCGACGCAACCCGCACTCTCCTGCATCAGCCCGGCATCCGCGAGGGCCTCATCCTCTCCACCTGCAATCGCGTCGAATTCGTCACCCTCCAGGAAGACGGTTCTGCCGGAATCGACCTCCTCCGCTTCCTCCACGAGTACTTCAGCGTCCCCGCTCAGACCATCCAGCCGCACCTCTATGAGTTCCGCGAGCGCGAAGCCGTCCGCCACCTCTTCCGCGTAGCCAGCTCACTCGACTCCATGGTCGTAGGCGAACCGCAAATCCTCGGCCAGGTCAAAGAGTCCTACACCATAGCCCGCGAAGTAGGCGCAGTCTCAAGCCAGCTAGACACCCTGCTACAACGAGCCTTCACGGTCGCCAAAAAAGTCCGCACCGAAACCCAGATCGGTTCCAACTCCGTCTCCATCGCAAGCGTAGCCGTCGACCTCGCCCGCAAAATCTTCGGCTCACTCGAAGGCAAGACCGTCCTGCTCGTCGGAGCCGGAAAGATGTCCGAGCTAGCCGCCCGCCACCTCATCCAGCAAGGCGCCGCCAATATCCTCGTAGTCAACCGCACCCAGTCCCGCGCCGAAAAGATCGCCGCCGAGTTCAACGGCACCGTCATCCCCTTTGACGACCTCTACGCTCAGGCCGACCGCGCCGACATCGTCATCACCTCCACCGGAGCCCCGCAAAAACTCTTCGGCCGCTCCCACGGCCAGCACTTCCTTCAACGCCGCCGCAACCGCCCCATGTTCTTCATCGACATCGCCGTCCCCCGCGACGTCGACCCCGGCATGAACGAAGTCGAAGGCTGCTTCGTCTACGACATCGACGATCTCCAGCAGGTAGCCGCCGCCAACCTCGCCGACCGCAGCCGCGAAGCGCAGGCCGCCGAAAACATCGTCAGCAAAGAAGTCGAAAAATACCAGCAGCGCCTCCAATCACTCGACGCCACACCAGCAATCCTGAGCCTCCAGCAACACGCCGAGAACCTCCGCCAAACCGAACTCCGCCGCAGCGCCTCAAAGCTAGCCAATCTCACACCCGAGCAACAAGCCGCTGTCGAAGCCCTCACTCGCTCCCTCACCAACAAATTTCTCCACGCCCCCATGACCGCCCTCCGCCAGGCCGCGCAGCAAGGAGACGCTCAAGCGATCGCCGAACTCCAGTCCATCTACACCAACCAATCCCGCACTAAACCCGAACCCCCAACCGAAGACTAGACTTAAGCTCCCCCAAAAACTGTCATTTCGACCGGAGCAGTTCACTGTCTCATCGTGAACTGCGGAGCGGAGAAACCTGCTTCTCTACCACCGTCATTTTCGGCCGGGAACCGGGTGGCCCATCTTCGCGACGGCTTTATCGTCGTTAAGGTGGGACAATCGTGCTAAGCGCGATCCGCTCTCCTGCCGTTTCTTTACTCCAGCTAAACTAAGAAAGCCATGACTGAACCCATCCGCATCGGCTCCCGAGGCTCCCAGCTCGCCCTCTGGCAGGCCCACCACATCCTCTACGCCCTGCGCGACGCCGGCCACGCAGCCGAAATTGAAGTCATCCGCACCACCGGCGACCGCATGCAACAGCCCGGCTTTGTCCCGCCGCCCAACCTCGACGGCAAAGGCATCTTCATCAAAGAAATCGAAGAGGCTCTCGAAGAAGGCCGCATCGACCTCGCCGTCCACTCCCTCAAGGACCTCCCCACCCAACTCGCCCCGCAGTTCACCCTCGCCGCAATCCCCAAACGCGCCGACGCCCGCGACGTCTGGGTCTGCGAGCCCTACTGGGCCCTCCACACTCTCCCCATGGGAGGCCGCATCGGCACCACCAGCCCACGCCGCCGCGCCCAACTTCTCGCCCTCCGCCCCGATGTCCAGTTCGTCGACGTCCGCGGCAACATCGACACCCGCCTCAAAAAGCTCGCCGCCGGCCAGTGTGACGCCCTCGTACTCGCCGCCGCAGGCCTCGACCGCCTCAACCGCGCCGAGTGGGTCCATCAGCGTTTCTCACCCGACGAGATCTGCCCCGCCCCCGGCCAGGGAGCCCTCGCCATCGAAACCCGCTCCTCCTTCACCGACCGTGACCGCGCCATCCGCGAGGCCATCGCCTTCCTCAATCACGTTGAAACTCGCTTCTGCGTTGAAGCCGAACGCGTCACTCTCGACGCCCTCGGCGGAGGCTGTTCACTCCCCATCGGTGCCCACTGCATCCACGAGTTCAACAAGTGGCGCATGTTCGCCCAGGTCGTCGCTCCCGACGGCGAATCCATGGTCCAGATCGAGACCGAAGCCACCTTCGACACCACCGCCGAAACCCTCGGCCAGTGGGTCGCCGACGACCTCAAATCCAAGGGCGCCCTCGATCTCCTGTCCCTCGCCACCAGCTAACCTCAATCTATTCGTCACAGGCTCTCAACATATTCACAGCGTTGACACATCCCAGTGTCGAATCGCTATAAACTGGGAAATGGAAGTAGCGAGGTGGAATGAACGAAGGTCGTTGGGTTTTATTGATTGCAAGCGAAGTGGGTGGTACCGACTCGGTCTCAGACCGCGCCATGGAACGGCTTGTTGAAGCAATTAGTGAAGAGGGTTACGAGGTCGTCCGCACCTCCACGCCCGAGGATGGTCTGTCCCTCGTAACGTCGGACCCGTCGCACTCTGCAATCCTGCTGGACTGGGACCTCGAAGGCGAGAACCAGTTCGACGAGCGCGCCGCTTCAAAATCCTCCGTGCCGTCCGTCATCGCAACAAGAAGATCCCGATCTTCCTCATCGCCGACCGCACTCTCGTCTCCGAACTGCCCCTCGAAGTGGTCAAGCAGGTCCACGAGTACATCCACCTCTTCGGCGACACCCCCGCCTTCATCGCCAACCGAGTCGACTTCGCCGTCGAGCGATACCACGAGCAGCTCCTCCCGCCCTACTTCCGCGAGCTCAAGAAGTACACCGACCAGGGCGCCTACTCCTGGGACGCCCCCGGCCACATGGGCGGCGTCGCCTACCTCAAGCATCCCGTCGGCATGGAGTTCCACAAGTTCTTCGGCGAAAATCTCCTCCGTTCCGACCTCGGTATCTCCACCGCACCGCTCGGCTCCTGGCTCGATCACCTCGGCCCCGCCGGCGAATCCGAGCGCAACGCTGCACGCATCTTCGGCGCCGACTGGACCTTCTACGTCCTCGGCGGGTCCTCCACCTCCAACCAGATCATCGGCCACGGCGTCATCGCACAGGACGACATTGTCCTCGCCGACGCCAACTGCCATAAATCCATCTGCCACTCGCTCACCGTCACCGGCGCACGGCCCGTCTACTATGAAGCCCACGCGCAACGGCTACGGCATGATCGGCCTCGTGCCTCTCAAGCGCTTCCACGCCCGACTTCATCCAGGGCCTCATCGAGCAAGAGCCCGCTCACCAAGGGCGTCGCGAACCAGAACCCGACCTACGCCGTCGTCACCAACTCCACCTACGACGGCCTCTGCTACGACGTCAACCGCGTCGTCGAAGAGCTCTCCAAGTCTGTCCCCCGCGTCCACTTCGACGAGGCCTGGTACGCCTACGCCAAGTTCCACAAAATCTACCGCGGCCGCTTCGCCATGGACGTTCCCGACGACATGCCCGATCGCCCAGCCATCTTCGCCGTGCAATCCACGCACAAGATGCTCGCGGCCTTCTCCATGGGCTCGATGGTCCACATCAAGCTCAGTCCGCGCGCCCCGCTCGACTTCGACCAGTTCAACGAGTCGTTCATGATGCACGGCACCACCTCGCCCTTCTACCCGCTCATCGCCTCGCTCGACGTGGCCGCGGCCATGATGGACGAGCCCGCCGGCCCCACGCTCATGTACGACACCATCCAGGATGCCATCAGCTTCCGCAAGGCCATGTCCTCCGTCGCTCACCGCCTCCGCGCCGCCGAAGGTGGCGAAGGCTGGTTCTTCCGCCTCTTCCAGCCCGATCAGGTCGTTGACCCCGCGGACGGCCAACTGCACGTCTTCGAAGAAGCCCCCGACTCTCTCCTCTCCAAAGACCCCAATTCCTGGACCCTCAAGCCCGGCGAAGACTGGCACGGCTTCCAGGACGAAGACATCGCCGACGGTTACTGCATGCTCGACCCCACTAAGGTCACCATCCTCATGCCCGGCGTCAACGCCCAGGGCCAGGTCGGCGACTGGGGCATCCCCGGCGCCATCCTCACCGAGTTCCTCGACTCCCGCCGCGTCGAGATCGCCCGCACCGGCGACTACACCGTCCTCGTCCTCTTCTCCGTCGGCACCTCCAAAGGCAAGTGGGGAAGCCTCCTCGAAAACCTCTTCGAGTTCAAACGCCTCTACGACACCGAGGCTCCCCTCGAAGAGGCCCTCCCCGAGCTCGTAGCCAAGTATCCCAACCGTTATCGCAACACCACCCTCAAAGAGCTCTCGGACGAGATGCACACCGCCATGGTGCAGCTCAACTTGGCCAACCTCGTCGGCGAGGCCTGCGACGAGGACTTCGACCCGGTCCTCACTCCATCGCAGACCTACCAGAAGCTCCTCCGCAACGAAACCGAAAAAATCCGCTTCACCCACATGGCCGGCCGCATCGGAGCCGTCATGCTCGTCCCGTATCCCCCCGGTATCCCCATGTGCATGCCCGGCGAGCGCCTCGGCGGCCCCGACAGCCCCGTCATCCGTCTCATCCTCGCCATGGAAGAGTTCGGCAAGCGATTCCCCGGCTTCGAGCGTGAGGTCCACGGCATCGAAGTCGACTCGGACGGCAACTACTGGATGCGAGCCGTAGTCGAAGCCCCCGGCGTCAAACTCTCCGTCAACGGCAACGGAAACGGCAAGCAACACCCGCCCAGCTCCGCGCCCCCCGTCAAGAAGGCCCGCAAAGCCGCAACCCGCCGCCCCCCCGAATAGTTCAAAAGGGGCGGTGGGATTATCCTGCGTCATTTTTTCCCATTGCCCCATCCCGTCATTCTGACCCTGAGCTTATCGAGGGGGAAGGGGAAGAATCCCTGTATTTTCGGGGGGAGCGAAGCGACCCGAGTCGCTTTCGCCGTCGCACTTCTTGTTGTCATCCCCGCAGGGGATCTGCTTTTGCCGTTGTAGTTGCTGTGGCCTCTAGGTAACCCAAGGCTTCAGCCTTGGGCCTCTCTGGACACCAACCAACACAGGGGCTTTAGCCCATGGGGTAGCGCTCTTTTCTGCGGCACCCATTCCGGGCAAAAAGCCACAAACCTCAAACCCTGATAAAAATCCGTCGCCGATAAAGCAGATATACGGGCACCCAACACACCAAAACAAAACCCAGCGAGTACAGCAGGGAAGCGAACGCCGCATCCGGCACCACACTGTGGATCGAGCGAAACATCCACTGTCCCATATTCACTCCCGGCTCAACGTGAATACTCCCCAACGCCTCAGCCAGCAACTCCGAGAAGACATAAGCAGCAATCGCATTCGTCCCAAACACCAGCAGAAACGTCGACCACCATCCGCGCCGCACACCTCGCACATCGACGAGCCATATCGAAAACGCCAGCAGCAGCAAACTCCATCCCGCAGCAAACAACACGAAAGAACTGGTCCACAACTTCTTATTAATCGGAAACCACACGTTCCAAAGCCAACCCAGCAGCACCGCACTCAAGCCAGCGTATTCAATCCCCTGAGCCTTCTCCTTCAACGTCCTCCCCGTGCGCAGCCAAAACCCCGTCAGCATTCCAATCAGCGCCGTCCCCAGCGCAGGCAGCGTACTGATCAGCCCCTCCGGATCGCGCGTCCTCTCATACAAATGTGAAGCCGAAAATACCTGCCGATCCATCCACGCCACCAGGTTCCCGTCATGGTCCAGCAGCGGAACATCGTGCGTCGGAACCCCAAACCCCGGCACCGGCACAAACCGCATCAGTATCCAGTACCCCACCAGAGCTCCCACCAGCAGCACCACCTTGTCCTTCCACCCGGGCCACACTAGATACAGCGTAGCCACTACGAAGTAACAGATCGCAATCCGCGGCAGCACGCCATAGACCCGCAGCGTATGCAGATGAAAGTGCGGAAAGCTATTGACCAGCAATCCCAGCAGAAACAGAATGACCGTCCGTCTCACCGTATGCAGAAACAGCGACTGTTTTGTCGCCCCCTGCGCCAGCCGCGAAGCCATAGAGAGCACCGTCGAAACCCCGACCAAAAAGAGAAACGTCGGAAACACCAGATCGGTCGGCGTAAACCCATTCCACGCCGCATGCTTCAGCGGCCAATAAGCGTCCGCGGAGCCATTGTTATTCACTAGAATCATGAACCCGATCGTGAGCCCACGCAGCAGATCAAGCGACATCAGCCGACCCGGCTTGACCATCGAACCCTTCGCATCCCCCGCAATGACCGCCGTATTCATCTCACTCATAAGTCGAAAGCATATCAGCCTCATCATTGAGGGGCATGACTTCACAGGCTGCGGCAAAGTCTCTGTCTTTAACGGGCGCGGCTTCAGCCGCGCCGTAAGTCGCTCGGTTTCAATGTGGCTTTAGCCACTGAGGGAATCTTTCCCGGCGTCCTACAGACTCCCTACAATCTTCCGATACTCATCCTCCGTAAACGCCCGTGAAGTCTGTGTAGTGATGCCGCCCTTGGAAATCTGCGTCAGCATCGCCTTCGCCATCACCTCATCGTTCGGCGCCTCGGAGAGGATGACCATGTCATGTGCCCCCGTAACCATGTAAAAGCCCAGTATCTTGACGCCGTCAGCCGCGAAGGCTTTTTTAGCAGCATCTAGTCGGGCCGGACTCTCCTTGACGGTGTGCGCTCCCTGCGTAGTCCAGCGAGCGAGTGTGACGTAAGTTGGCATAAATTACCTCGTGGCGACGCATCCTAGGCCCGTAACTCCAGCAAAGTCAATGTCACCGCACCGGCACGCGGCAAAGCGAGCAGAACGGCCAGTTGCAATTTGCAGCCGGCCAGCCACCCATCGGCTTCATCAACCGAACCATCTACGCGCAGAACATCACCTCCAGCTATGCCGCAGACTTCCACGACATCATCAGCGGCACGCGGTCAAACCAAAACCTTCAGCCCAGCCTCCATAGTCGCGCCCGGATCAGGCACCTCAACCATGACCGTCCGGGTCGGGAGGAACGCAGCGATCGGAACCCGCACCATCACCATCACAGCAACCGGCGGAGGCATCACCCACACGACCTCCATCACCCTCAACATACCCGCTAGCGCCACCAGAACGAAGAGGCCCGGACTTTCAAGTCCGAGCCTCTTTATACATCGCAGCCTCGCGGGATCGGCAAGACGCGAAGGGCGCTGTTTACTGCTGCGTCTTCATGAACTCACGTACCAGCACCGCCATTTCGTCAGCTTTGGTGTCAAGCGCGAAGTGTCCTGCGTCGAGCACGTAGACCTTCGCATTTGGTACGTCCTTGCGGTAGCGTTCCGGCTCGCCGGGATCGAACGAAGGATCGTGCTTGCCCCATAGGACGAGAAGCTTCGGCTGCGTCTTCTGCATCCATGCCTGCCACTTTGGATAAGCATCGACGTTCGTGCGGTAGTCGTAGAAGAGATCGCTTTGAATCTGCGCCTGCCCTGGCGAGTTCAGAAATGCATACTCATCGGTCCAAAGATCCGGGTCATAGAGCTCAACGTTCGGATCGTCCCCGATATGCCGCGTCTTCGTGGTTGCAAGCGACAGCAGATTCGTGCGCAACGCCTCTTCATGAGCAGCCCGGTCCGCCCAGAATGCCCGTCGTCGTCGCCCAGTTAGCTCCCAGGCCCTCGTTATGAGAGACCGCATCCTGAACGATGAGAGCCTGCACCCGCTCCGGATGCGCCAATGCCATCCGAAAGCCAACCGGCCCGCCGTAGTCCTGCATGTAGAGCGTGTAGTGCGACAAACCCAGCGCCTGCGTGAAGTCGGTCATCACGGAAGCGATATGGTCGAAGGTGTAATCGAACTGCTTCGGGTCGGGCCAATCACTATGTCCGAAGCCCGGATAGTCAGGCGCAACCAGATGGTAGTCGCCTGAAAGCCGCGTCAGCAGAGGCTGAAACATCCGCGACGACGAAGGCAGACCGTGCAGCAAGAGAATCGTAGGAGCGTCTTTCGGCCCCGCTTCTCTGTAGACGATATTGAGTCCATCGACCTTCACTGTGCGATAAAACACCTGCTGCTCCATGGCTCTGTCCTTTTTCTGGGCATCCATACCCGAGGTGGTGGCGAGGACAAGCGCGAGGGTCGCCAGCGTCCGAAGGATTGATTTCGACGTATGCATACATCCTCCGATCTACTCTGCGACCTCAAAGATGACCTCGAGTTCTATCGGCATCCCGAGCGGAAGGCTGGCAACACCGATTACCAGCCGAACCGGCATTTTCTCGATGCCAAAGATGTCTCGAAACAAATCCGAGACAGCATCCGCGACCCTGGGCTGGTCGAAGAAGTCTCCTGACGTTGCGATGAACACACCGAGCCGCACGACGCGAGTCACTCGATCGAGTGAGCCCAGATGCTCTTTTGCCGCAACGAGAACTCCCAAAGCCGCAGTGTAGGCGGCATCTCGTCCAGCCTCGACATCGAGTTCTTTCCCAAGCCGGCCAACATATTTCGGTTTGTGGTCGACAACCGGGAGCATCCCGCTAAAGAAGAGTAGGTTGCCCGTCTGGACCGTCTCGACGTAAGAGCCAAATGGCGTCGGCGGGGCTGGGAGCTGAATGCCAAGCTCTCGCAGCCGGCGTTCTGCACCGTTCGGCTCCGAACCTGTACCGCCTACCATCGGCCTACGTGCGCACCGCCGTCCACGTGCAGCACCTCCCCGGTTACGTGACGAGCTTCCGTCAAATATACGACAGCCTCAGCGATGTCCTTCGCTTCGGTGATCGTGCCCATAGGTGAAAGACCCTTCATAACGTCCCTCGGATTGTTTTTGTGCAGAGGAGTGTCGACGGTGCCAGGCGCAACCGCATTGAATCGGATGTTTTGTTTCGCGTACTCGCTCGCGAGGCTCAGGGTAATCGCGTTTAGTCCGCCCTTGGTGATCATCGGAATCGACGCCGGGATGCCTGCGATGGGATTATCGGCCAACGATGCCGTAATGGTTGTCACGCTGCCGCCGGTACCTTGCGATAGCATCTGCTTCACTGCGAGCTGGGTGATGAAGATGAACCCATCTAGGTTGGTATGGACGAAATTTCGAAAGTCGTCGGCAGTGTAGTCCGTGAAGGGCTTGACTGCGAAGATGCCAGCATTGTTGACAACATGATCGATCGAGCCAAACTTCGCAATCGCGGCCTGTGCGACATTCTCAGCCGTCGCCGCCTGACCGATGTCTCCGTCCACGAGCGCGAGGTTCGGTGAGGGAGCGAAGCCGGCCTTGGAAACGTTGCGCGAAGTTGCAACGACGTTATAGCCCCTATCCAGAAAAGCCTGGACAACGGCCGCTCCGATGCCTTGCGAGGCGCCGGTTACGACGACTGTCTTTGCCATACTTTGCACCTGTTATTTTCTCGTGGAGCCCGGAGGTTCCTGCCTTCTGCGAGTTTGATTCGGTAGCCACTAACGGAGTTGTCGTCAGATCCAGCTACTTCCAGTTTCGGCTCGCAACTTCAAGATCGCAATTCACTCACGGACGACCTACTCCTCTGTTTGCGAGCCCCGTTGCGATGTCATGCCCGGCGACAACGACAGCGATCGGCAACCAGAAGTCGCCTTGTGGGGAAGTCATACTTGGCTCCCGAATCAAGTAGCAAACCGGAACGAGTGCTCGACTGGCTATAGCAGGGACTATCACTTTTGAGACGCCCGACATCTTTGATTGGAGAGGTATCGCCAAGGATCACTGACGAGAAGCGTGTTTATGGGTACTAACCCTAATCTGACCAAGGAGGCGACCTCAAATGAGCGGTTTGCCCTGATATGGAGTGACCGTGTCAACCTGCGCAATGTTTGGGTTTGTTGTTGTTGGTTTCGTCGTTTTTCGAGGACAGAGCGAGCAGCAGTCGGGGCAGTTTTCAGCGACGATTGATCAGTCTGATATTCGCGGGTCGAAACCGCATAATCTTGATCCGTCGGGAGCTGCCTCTGACTGTTATCGCGAGTCCGGCTGAGCCTGTCGCATAGGGCGATCGAGGATTCTCCTTCGTGCTTGCTCCGACTGCTGCTGGCACCATGCTCGATTTGGACGACGTTTTTCATCAGTGAATTTGCTTTTGTATTTCCTTCTCAGGATGTTTTTTGCTTTTCCTCAAGCTGCTATTCGCTGCCTGACGGTCGCTTCCGCTTTGGTCCCTATGGCCCAGATAAAACCCAACAGTTCGCGACCTACGGCTGTGACGATCTTTCTCTTGTCTTTGCCCTTGGCCGCCAGTCTCGCGTATCGCTTGTGCAGTCGGTGTTGTGCCTTCCACGCAATCTCTTTAGCCTCTTCCGATACGCTTTGCTGTCGTTTGCGCAACCCAGCCCAGATGGCAGGAGGACGATGATAACTCCATGCCGCTTCGACGACGATCCGTCTCAGGTGAGCGTTGCCCGTCTTCGTAATACTGCCGCGTCGAGTTCGCTTGCCGCTGGAGTTTTCGCTGGGTACAGCGCCGCAATAGCCCATCAGTTCTCGAGCACCTGGAAAGCGAGAGACCTGACCTAACTCAGCCGCAATCGTCACCGCAGAAATGTGCGCGATGCCGCGCAATGCCTGCAAGTCCTGAATGACTTCTTGCAATGCAGGTGACGCTAGCTTGACCGCCTCCACGATAGCCTGCTCTAGTCGCAGAACCCGTTCTCGCATGTGTTCGACTTCGTGCAGATAGTCCAGTCGCGTAGACTCCTGAGCCATCTGTGTAAAGCGTATTTGCGAGACCCAGATCAGATGGAGATGGGTCCACGCTCTAACTCCAGGCGGCGGACGGTGACCCGAGCGCAGTAGAAACTTGCCCAGCCGATGACGAGCTCGCAACTGATCCTGCTTTGCCGCTTCACGCGCACGCACCAGATCGCGCAGCGCCTCAGAACCCGCGTCGGGAACCCAGACCGCCGTCAGATCGCCGGATCGGTAGCTTCGCGCCAGCTTCTCGGCATCGCGCCGATCGGTCTTCACTCGGTCGCCGGCCTTGACAGGTACCAGTGACGGGGCAATCACCTCGCACTGAACGCCTAGCTCGGCCAGCTGCCAGTACAGCACATAGCCAGTCGGCCCGGCTTCATAACAAACCCGCAACTTCTCCACTGGACCAAGCTTCTTTAACAGCTTGCGTACCGACTCCATCCGGTTAGGAATCGTGCCTAGGCTTCGTACCTCGCCATCCGGTTCAGCTATCGCTGCGGCAATCGTTTCGGCATGGACATCCATGCCCAGAAATCGTAACTTCTCCTTCATGACCGGCTCCTTCCGCTTGTGGCTCTGAACTGTGGTCCTATGCGAACTCACAGCCTAACCCACGGTCAGCGCATCGCGCCGGTCACTCCATAATGACTGTTAGCGTCAGCCGAGAATTACTTCCTGTTAGACCGTTATCCGATCTCAAATGGAGCGGATTGCAAGTGATGCCCGAGGGGGTATACTCTCTGCGCAAGCGGACTTGTCTGAGGCGTTGGTATGGGTCTTATCGAGCCACCAATCATTAACCTTCAGATCTTGCCAGTGGCGGTGAGTGGACCGGGTGATGTCGACCGGCTCTTGATTTTCACGGGCGTGGCGAAACTCGACTTTCGAGGCACGAGGGAGCTGGACACCGCGCAGCTTAAACTCTCGCTTTTGACGCCCATCAAGGCGCCCGACTTCGGGTTAGCGACGACGACTTATCTCGCTCTTTCGTCGGTAGCCTCTAATCTCAGTGCGAACGACTGGGAGTATGAGATCGGTCAACTGGACACGGCCACCGTCCTTGACCCGCAGCTGACCATCGAGGACAAGACATTGACGCTCACCGCTACTGTGGTCTGCGATGAATTCGGATCCCTTAGCCGGCTGACCTTTCAGGTTTGTGTTCTTGCGTCATCAGCAAGACTGCAATAGCGTGCAGGAGGACTCATGCCATTGGCAGGATGCAACCTAACAGGTTATGGCCCATTTCAGAGGACTGTGGTTGATAGTGACATCAGCAGTGTCCAGAATGGATCACACATTGAATTCAAGATCGACGACGCCAATAAGATGGTGGTTTTCACGGGCGACGCCATCGTGAACTTCGAACCCACCGACGACAACATACTTACGCGCGGCACGCTGACGGTTCTGTTTGACTACAACCTTCTCGATCGGTCGAATCTAATCGCCGGGACCGCGAGCGCCAGCCTGGCCAGCGTCTTCAACAATGATACAAGCGTGGATTCTTTCACCTATGCGATCGACTGCGTCGACGTCCGGGGAGCCTTCATCGAAAAGTTCGTCCATGGCCAGTTTATCGCCATGCCGGTTCCGTCGATCACAGCAGCAATCGCGGTGCAAGGGGCAGGCGGCCATACCGGCTTGAGCCGCGTTTCGTATCAGGCAAATGTGCAGGTGAAGCTGCAACTCCAACTTCTGGTTGCCGAAGACGATCCTTTCGCGCCCCCCGACTTTCAGAGTGAGGCGACGCTCACCGAAGGCAATCCGTGGATCTTCAAGGTGACTCTCCCGGAGGTGGCTGACAATAACACACCCCCCGTAGCCGTCTCGACTGATCGTCCATTGGTGCCGCCGCCGCCTGTAGTGAGCAGCATAACGGTACCGGGGGGCCAGAATTTCGTTATCTCTGGCCCGCAGAGCTCCACAGTCGCCAAAGTTAAGGCGCCATTCGACGTAGTCGTTACCGCGACCTTCATCAATCTCACGTCAAGGGCCGTTCTACATATCCAACCCGTAACGAAATGATGAGGTGACAGCATGCCGCAGATTACGGGATGCGACTCGCTCCTTTTGAACTACACCGACTTCACGAAAGAAGTCCTCCACTCAAGCTCGAATGTAAACGGGGCCAGGAGTATTGAGGTCGGGCTGACCGGAGCGCAGGGCACGAATCGGCTGCTCATATTCAGTGGCATCGCCAATGTCGGCGTCGTTGGAGGTGCTGATAATCAGTTACTGCGCGGAAGGATCTCAATTGTCCTGGATGCTCTGACTGTGCCTGGCGGCACGACGTTCGTGGATCTCGATATGAGCGCCGGAGCCCCCGTTGAATATATCGATGGCAATGCTTACGCTGGCCTCGCAGGTTTCTTGAATATTGGAATCAATGTTCAGACCACCTACGCTATCGATTGCGTCTCCATCGGACCAGCTTTCCGGATTCTGAATGGGGTGCGGCGATTTGTTCCCGTGATTCACATTGCAGCAGCTACCGCTGGGACAGTAAGCCAAACTATGCTTGCGAGGATCGCCTATCAGGCGAACGTACAGGCTAACCTCGGGCTCCTCTTCGAAGTTGGAGTTCCGGGCATTGGTTTTACATCAAGTGTGACCGTAAGAGCGGGGGAACCCTGGTTGGGCCGGATCCAGGTGCCCACGGCTTCGTCTGCCGGATGGCCGGCAACGCTGACTTCGTCTGACCTGGCCCATCAGGCATTCGTGCCATTGCAGCCTACGAACCCGCCAATCCCGTCGCCGCCCAGCCCTGCCATTCCACCTGGCCAGACGCAACTCTTGTTTACCTCTCCACCGACCTTGAAATTCAACGCGCCGCCCGCCGAGGTTTCGGTGCCAATCGTCGCGACTGTCAACGGCTTTACATCCACGGCCGTCGTCAATGTCAGGGGTCTTTGACGCTCTCGATGCGGCGACTAGGCCCGCACAAATATCCAGTTCGGGATTGACCTAGTCAAAGTCGGCGGCAAAATAGCCGGCTCGGACGTCTTGCGACCACCGGTAGAAGTGGCCCTCCTTCCACGAGATTGCACTCAAAGACCCTGCCTTTCATTGAACAGTCCAATAACGCGGTAGTGCTTACCGAACCGACCAACTCCCGAGTAGTCGGCCATTCGGAGAGCGCCGGGATAAACCGGCATGTTGTAGGGGATGCAAGAGCCCTACAGGAAAGGAAGTAGCGAATCCATCCTGGCCTCGAGTCTTGCAGGGAACATCGCGAGGTGTTTCTTGAAGCGTAGACAGAGGTACTGATGGGCCGGGCTATTGAGCTTCGAAAAGCCGATGGATCAGGATGCCGACTCCGTTCCGAGTGGAGGAAGGCAACACGGCAGCCACGTTATTCGCGAGTGGCTATCGGTCCTGCGTAGTCTAAGAACCCGCGCACGCTAAGAAACAACATGCACGAGAACCGGGAGATCTCCAGCACGCCTTGGTCAAACGACCAAGGCCGGTCCGCGAAGGCCATGAACCGAACGGCGGGTATGCACGCGCTGGAGAAGTCGGACTGTGCCGTATTACCTGTGAAGCAGCCGAACAAGGAAGGGCAACCTTCCGCGGAGGCTGTGGAGGGAAGGGCACAGACGAAGGAGAACATCGTTCCGTCGCACATGCACCCGACACAGAGCGGGAAGCGCATGTCCCAGGGACTGGACGGTGTGCGAAAGGCGGCAAGGGAAAGGAAACAGGAACAGCTCACCGCTTTGCTCCACCATCTGAGCATCGAGCTACTCCGCGACAGCTTCTACGCGCTTCAGCGTAAAGCTTCGCCCGGAGTGGACGGGGTGACGTGGCAGGAGTATGAATCCAGACTGGAAGATCGGCTCATCGATCTGCACAGCCGGGTTCATCGTGGAGCGTATCGGGCAAGGCCCTCAAGACGAGTCTTTATACCGAAGGCTGACGGGCGGCAACGTCCGTTGGGCATCGCGGCGCTGGAGGACAAAATCGTCCAACAGGCCGTGGTGACGATCCTCAACCAGATCTATGAGGTCGACTTCAAGGGCTTTTCTTACGGGTTCCGTCCCGGTCGCAGCCCGCATCAGGCGCTGGACGCGCTGACTGCGGGCATCCAACGGAAGCGGGTGAACTGGGTGCTCGATGCGGACATCCGTGGCTTCTTCGATAACATGAGCCACGAATGGACCATGAAGTTCCTCGAGCATCGGGTGGCCGATCAGAGGATGCTTCGCCTGATCCAGAAATGGCTCAAGGCGGGAGTATCGGAAGACGGCCAGTGGTCGGAGACGAATCTGGGCACACCACAGGGAGCAGTCATCTCACCGCTGCTCGCCAACGTGTACCTGCATTACGTCTTCGACCTGTGGGCTGACGTCTGGCGCAAGAAAGCGGCAACGGGTGACATAATCGTCGTCCGTTACGCTGACGATCTTGTGGTGGGTTTTCAGCACCGGACGGATGCGGAGCGTTTCCTGAAAGAGTTCCGGGAACGGTTGGCGAAGTTCGGCTTGGAACTGCATCCGGACAAGACACGTCTGATCGAGTTCGGGCGGTTCGCCGCCCGCAACCGGAGACAGCGCGGAGAGGGAAAACCAGAGACCTTCACGTTCCTGGGGTTTACTCACTTCTGTGGGCAGCGCATCAGTGACGGAGCCTTCATCGTCTGGCGGATCACGGCGAAGAAGCGGATGGTCGCGAAGCTGATAGCCATCAAGGCTGAGCTTCAACGCCGGAAGCATGATCGCACGGCCTCGGTCGGTGCATGGCTTCGGACGGTTGTGCTGGGTTATTACCAATACCACGCTGTGCCCGGCAACACGACTCAGCTGCGCATCTTTCAACGACGTGTTAACCGGCTGTGGCGGAGTGTTCTCATCCGACGCAGTCAGCGAGCACAGGTGCGGTGGGAAAGACTTACCCCACTGTTGAACCGATGGGTTCCCCAACCTCGCCTCCTGCATCCTTATCCCGACGCACGCTTCTACGCCACTCATCCTTCGTAAGAGCCGTATGCGTAGACGCGCTCGTACGGATCTGTGCGGGGGGCGATCAGCGATGATCGTCCCTACCGCGACAGTTACCGGTGCTTCTTCTCGGCTTACGGAAAATCGCCGATGCACTCGTCGAGAACCGATTAGTAACCACAAGTCATCTTGTAGGACGTTGAATGCCCGAATTGATCAAACATCCATCTCGCCAACTACAATCCAACCAGATGCCTCTCAAAGACAAGCGAATCCTCATCACCCGAACCCGTCACCAGGCCTCCGACCTCGCCGCCCAACTCGAAGCCCTCGGCGCGATCCCCATCCTCATCCCCACCATCGAAATCGTCCACCCCGACTCCTTCTCCGCACTCGACGCCACCCTCACCTGCCTCCGCACCTATGACTGGCTCATCTTTACCAGCGCCAACGCCGTCGAAGCCTTCCACCGCCGAGCCCAGTTTCACCACCTCACCCAACTCCCCCAAAAAATCGCCGTCATCGGCCCCGCCACCCTCAGCGCCGCCAACGCCATCGGCCTCACCGTCGATCTCGTCCCCCCGCAGTACATCGCCGAGTCCCTCGCAGAAGCCCTCCTCCCCGAAGCCCCCGGCAAGTCCTTCCTCCTCATCCGAGCCGCCGAGGCCCGCGACATCCTCCCCGCCACCCTCACCGACGCCGGAGCCACCGTCACCATCGTCGATGCCTACCGCAACCAGATCCCCCCCGAATCCATCCCAGCCCTCCAGTGCCTCTTCAGCACCCCCGAAACCTACCCAGACGCCATCACCTTCACCAGCGCCTCCACAGCCCGCAACCTCATCGCCCTCCTCGAAGCCGCAAACCTAACCCTACCCCCGACCATCGCCCTCGCCTCCATAGGTCCCATCACCTCCCAAGCCCTCCGAGACCTGGGCCACCCCCCAACCCTCGAAGCCGCCGAACCCACCATCCCCGCCCTAGTCCAAACCCTAACCCAAAGCCTCTAAGAGCCTCTCCGCGCCGTTTACTCGAGACGGAATCGCAGCCGTAGCCGTTGTCGTTGCTCTTCTTGCTTGTCATCCCCGCAGGGGATCCGCTTTTGCAGTTGCTGTTGCCCTTGCAGTTGCAGGTGTTGTTGCTCTTGCAGTTGCTTTTCTTGTTGTCATCCCTGCAGGGGATCCGCTTGTGCCGTTGCTTTTTGCACGTCATTCTGAGCGAAGCGAAGAATCCCTGTATTTGGCTCGAGGCGCCTGACACGCTTTAGGAACCCCTAGACCCAAAACAAGCACCATCCACAAACCACAATATCCACCCTTTTTTCCGCTAGCTACCCACCAAACACCACACCCGAACCACCTTAATGCGAACTCCACGTTTTATCCGAAGAATTACAAAGCGTCTCCAGCGTGCAGTCCACACACTTCGGCTTCCGAGCCACACAAACCTGCCGCCCATGATGAATCAGCTCATGCGAAAACGCGATCCACCGATCCTGCGGAATGATCTTCATAAGATCCCGCTCCACCTTCTCCGGAGCAGTCTCCCGAGTCAATTCCAGTCGCTTCGACAAACGCATAACATGCGTATCTACAACAACTCCCACCGCAATCTTAAACCATGACCCGAGCACAACATTCCCCGTCTTCCTCGCCACCCCCGGCAGCCGAAGAATCTCATCCATAGTCTGCGGAACCTTCCCCCCAAACTCCTCCACCATCACCCGAGCCGCACCCTGAATCGACTTAGCCTTATTCCGAAAAAATCCCGTAGTCCGGATCAACTCCTCCAACTCCGGCAAAGAAGCCTTCGCCATAACCTGAGGCGTAGGAAAAGCCTTAAAAAGAGCCGGCGTAACCAGATTTACCCGCACATCCGTACACTGCGCCGACAGAATCGTCGCCACAGTTAACTCCCATGCGTTTCTATGAGTTAGCGCACAAACAACCCCCGGATACGTCTCGCGCAAAACCTCCAGAATCGCCCCCACCCGCGCCGGATCAGTAGGATTCTTCCGTCGTTTTTCCGTGCTTATCCGTGGCATCCGCGATCGTCACCCAAGCCGATCCAGCATCTCCGCCGCCGGAACCCGCACACAGCTAAAGATTGGAGTGTCCTGCAGCGTATACATACTGATCTCCGTCTCCCTAAGCTGCTGCACCAGATCCAGAAAATCCTCAGGAAAATTCGTCTCAAACGCCACCACAAACTCCTGATCATCAATCCCGAACGAATAAGTCGTATTCAGCTTCACCCGCGGATACGACAGCCCCACGCGAATATGCTCATCCATCAACCGTTTCCGCTCCGTCGCAGGCAGCAGATACCACGGCCGAGTCTTCCAAAACGGATAAATAAAAATATACTTCTGCCCACCCGGACGAATCGCCCCGCGGCCCTCGCCCTCACTCTCATCAGGCCTGTCGATCTGGTACTGCGACCGCTTCGTCATCGCCAAAAAATTATGTGGCGTATCCAGATACCCACCTAGCCCTGTCCGCATCAACTCACTCCGCATCTGGTTCAGCTCATCCACGCCATACCCAATCGACCACACGCACATATCCACATCGCCGCGCGTGCCAATCGTCGAATACGTCATCGACAAAAACTCCCCCGGCTTATTCCACTTCGCCAGAACCTCAGCAAACGCAGCCTTATGCGCCGCCTTCTCCTCTGCAGGAAGCCGCCGCCACTCCGGCATCACCTTATAGAAGCTGAAGCAGACAATCTGCCGTTTCACCGGCGGCTTCGACGGATCATGCGGAGCCGCACCATAGCTGCTCGCAGGCCGCCCCGATTGAGCAGATGCTGTTGCCACAGAAGCTGCTGATGATCCAGCGGTTGTGGTGGTCCCTTCGACTGTGGCTTCTGAGCCGGTAATAGTATTCGACATGGCACTTCTCCTGACTCTTCCATGCTAGCTCATCGCCGCAGATCGCTCACCTCGTATACTCAAACTGCATGTCCGAAAAACTCATCGAAATTCTGGTTAGGCTCATCAGCAGCGGCGGATACCCCGCCGTTATCCTCCTCATGGCGATCCAGTCTGCCTGCATTCCCATTCCGTCTGAAGTCATCATGCCGCTCGCCGGCTACGCTCTCGCCCATTCGCAACTCGACCTCATCATCCTGGCGACCGTCGCATCACTGGCCTCCAACCTCGGCTCTATCCCCGCCTACTGGGTCGGCGCACGCGGCGGACGCCCCATGGTCGAGCGCTACGGCAGCTACATGCTCCTCAGCAAGCGGGACCTCGATCGTGTAGATCACTTCTTCGCACGCTACGGTTCCATCGCTGTATTGATCGGCCGCATGCTGCCCATCGTCCGTACCTTCATCGCCTTTCCCGCTGGCGTCGCCAAGATGAACCAGGTCCGCTTCCACATCTACACCTTCCTCGGCTCCTGGCCCTGGTGCTACGCGCTGGCCTACATCGGCATGAAGCTCGGCGACGAGTGGAACACCAACCCTCGTTTCAAAGCCATCTTCCACCGCTTCCACCTCGGCGTCGAACTCGTCATCATCGCCGGCTTCCTCTGGTTCGTCATCTCCCACTGGAAGAACCGCATCCGTATCGAACCCGCATAAACCGTGCACACATAAAGCACTTCGCAGAAGAGCTCTTTCCATGAGCCATAAAAGCCGCTCCAGTGTTGAAAAAATGCGTAACCGCTAACGCCTGCGGATTAGGTGCATTCGTTTGCGCCCTGTGTTTCTGTGAGCGATACTGACTCGTCCGCCCACAACGGAAAATTGCCTCACAGAAGGGTATTGCCTAAGCATGTCTACAACCGGCTCAGTCAGCCAAGAAGCCGCGAGCATCAAGCCCGCAACAGGAAAACTAGGCGTCATGATCCCCGGCATGGGAGCCGTCGCGACCACTCTCATCGCTGGCGTCGAAGCCATCCGCCGCGGACTCGCCAAGCCAATCGGTTCCACCACCCAGATGAGCACCATTCGCCTCGGCAAGCGCACCGACGCACGCAGCCCCCTCATCAAGGACTTCGCCCCGATCGCTCAGCTCGATGACCTCGTCTTCACCGGCTGGGACATCTTCGGCGGCAACCTCTACGACGCAGCCAAGACCGCACAAGTCCTCGACCGTGATCAACTCGAACAGATCCGTCCCTTCCTCGAATCCATCGAGCCCATGCCCGCCGTCTTCGACCAGCATTACGTCAAGCGTCTCGAGGGCAAGAAGGTCAAGACCGGCAAGAACAAGTGCGACCTCGCGAACCAGATCCGCAACGACATCGCCGAGTTCAAAACCAAGACCGATCGCCAGGTCGTGATCTGGTGCGGCTCCACCGAGATCTTCCTCGAGCAGACCGCCGTCCACCAGACCCTCGAAGCCTTCGAGAGAGGCCTCGTCGAGGACGACCCCAACATCTCGCCCTCCATGCTCTACGCCTGGGCCGCGCTCAAAGAAGGCATCCCCTTCGCCAACGGCGCACCCAACCTCACCGTCGACATCCCCGCACTGCAGGAGCTCTCCAAAAAGATGAACGCTCCCATCTGCGGCAAGGACTTCAAGACCGGCCAGACCTTCATCAAGACCGTTCTCGCTCCCGCCTTCAAGGTCCGCAACATCGGCGTCTCCGGCTGGTACTCAACCAACATCCTCGGCAACCGCGACGGCGAAGTCCTCGACGATCCCGATTCCTTCAAGACCAAAGAAGTCTCCAAGCTCGGCGTCCTCGAACACATCTTCCAGCCCGAGCTGCACCCCGACCTCTACAAGGACATCTACCACAAGGTCCGGATCAACTATTACCCGCCCCGTGGCGACAACAAAGAGGGCTGGGACAACATCGACATCTTCGGCTGGCTCGGCTACCCGATGCAGCTCAAGGTGGACTTCCTCTGCCGCGACTCCATCCTCGCCGCGCCGCTCGCCCTCGATCTCGTCCTCTTCATGGATCTCGCAGCCCGCACGCCCAGCCTGCGCGGCCTCGGCATCCAGGAGTGGCTCAGCTTCTACTTCAAGGACCCCGACTCTGCCCCCGGCGTCTACCCCGAACACGACCTCTTCATCCAGCACATGAAGCTGAAGAACACTCTCCGCCACATCATGGGCGAAGACCTCATCACTCACCTCGGCCTCGACTACTACGGCGAGTAGCCCAACAAACAAAAACAAACGGCGGCTGCGATTTACCCTATCGAAGCCGCCGGTATCTTTTTAGGAAGGCTCGTTCACCCGAGGCATTCATCTACCATAAGGCCGGTAATACCCTCGATATGCCACCGGTGGATACGCATAAGACACTGGTGGATATCCATATGCCACTGGCGGAGGCGGTGCCGGATAAGCATAAGCCGGGGGATATGCATAAACCGGAGCCGGAGCCGCCTGCTGAATGATAGTCGGAGCCGGAGCCTGCACCACAACCACCGTCGGGCTAGATTGCGGAACATACTGAATCGGAGCCGCCTGCTGCGCCGGTTGCGCATACGCACGTTCGATCGGAGCAGCTTCCTGCAGCGCCGGGGTCGGATCCGCATAGTTATACTTCGAGATCATCTCCGGCTGATGCTGCACCTCGGACTTTGTCGGAATCCCAAAGTCATTCAGTACCATCACCGTCAGGCGCGTCTCTGCCTTCAACTCCGGATACGGCCCACGCCGAGGCAGGTTGATCAGATCAATCGGCCACAGCACCGGGATCATCCACTCAATGGTGTCCTTAACCGGATGCCCTGTCCCATGAATCTTCCCATCGCGGTCCACAGGATTCTTCCCTGACGTTGCAACCACCCGCGTAGAAATCGGGATCACCGTGTCGTTGCCCACGATCATCCGGTCAAACTTCAACTCCATCCAGCCCTTGCCAACGAAGTGTCCGGGGTCCTTGTAATCTTCAAATCGCCCGACCAGGTAGGCTCCATACGGAAACACCGATCGACCGTACATCTCACTGTGGCTCAACTGGCAGAGCACCGGGTCGCCAACGTGCTCCGTCTTAGAGGAAAGGTGGGGTTCGGAGGTCATGCATTGAACGACCGAACCTGCTGGAATAAGCTGCTCTGCACCTGCGCCGAGAGAAGCCGGCAAGACAAGTAGCAGCGTGGCAAAAAAGCGCTTCATAGGACCTCCTCAACGTACGTGGTCTAAGGGACCATGTTCCTTAACCTTCGTCGGACGGAGCTCGAATACTGCTCTTAAACTTGTGATGTTTTTGGGGGGCCCGTATTGCCGGGGATTATAGCTTAAACAATCAAACGCCCGCCTGTCCTTTCTGCGGTCTGCACTAACCCCTGTAAAGACAATGTACTAAGACTGGCCGCAAAGGCGAAGTACACCTTGGTGCAGCCACACGCTAAGGCTGCACCATAGGAATCTGCGAAGCCAGCTGCAGGTCAATCAGCATCACCAGTCGCCTATCCATCTGGAAAAACAAAGCGGTCTTCTTGCCCGATACCACCTTGTTAAATATCGGCACATACTTCATCCGCAACTGCGCTACCTGTTGATCGACGCCTAGCAGCTGATGAGTCAAAGCCAAGGCCTTATCGTCAGTAAGCGTGTCGAAGTTTGCCGCATAATCCTTGATAGCCGCATACTTCGCATCATTAATCTTCGCCAGTTCCACAGTGTACTGGTCATAGAGTGGCCAGAACTTTACTGCCTCTGCCTCCGTAAGCTGCAGGTTGGCAGCGATAATCTGCTTCTTCTCCGAGCGAATGTCCTTCCTCAGTAATTCGACATCCTGATCTACAGAGCGTTGAGGCGAAGTGTTTGAGGACGTTTGAGACGAGGTTTGACCCGCCAAACTGCTAGTCAAAACCACGATGACTGCCATGCTGAGTGCTACAAGATTCTTCCTGATCACAGAACTCTCCTCCTATTGTCGGAAACAATGAATGGCCTTCGCAGCGTGGTCCCGGGTAAGTGAAAGTGGAAACGTCTTGTGGGTAGGATGCCGATAACTCGCAAAGCGTACGTCATACCCAGCAGAATTTCCTGCCGTTACAACGGTTCACGAATTCTAAAGGAAAACTCTGAATCAGTTCCCGAGCGAATCCGTCTCGAATGGGCGCAGCTTTAGCCACGCCGTACATGGCCCAGAAATGGGGCTTTCGATGGGTACTGAAAAAGTCCTGGCTTTTTTGAAAGGGCGCAACTTTAGCCGCGCCGTACATGGCCCAGAAAATGGGGCTTTCGAGGGTGCTGAAAAAGTCCTGGCTTTGAAAGGGCGCGACTTTAGTCGCGCCGTAAATGCCACCATCGCACTGTGGCTTTAGCCACTGAGGTAATCTTTCCGCGCCGCATCAGACTTTTCAGCACCCTCTTTAACACTTGAGGGAATGTTTCCTATCAGAATTGTCCGCCACGAAACTTGTTCAGGGCACCCGCTCAAGGAACGCGAGTGCTATGGAAGAACTGGATCCTCCACACGTCCCCTTCTTTATGAAGAAACGCCGACTCCAGCCAGGTAAGACTCTTTGTCCCCGACTCATCCTGCAACGATCCCCGATTGTTATAAGCAATCCACGCATCGTTACAAGTCAGATGAACCTCCGGCTCCGTCACGTTCCACTCGTACCGTTTACCCGTAGCGTGTGCCGCTTTGATCAGATTCATCAACGCATCGCCATCGAACCGCTTGCCCCCATCGAAAGCAAAAAACTCCGCCGCCACCACCTTGTGAAAGCCATCCAGATCATCCTTTGTCGCCGCGACATACATCTGCTGCATCGCCTCCACGACCCTCACCTTATCTTCGTCCGTCGTCGTACACGCAGCCGCATGTGCGCTGGCAGCACAGCCGAAAATAACCATCATCGCAAACGAAAACACAGCAAAGCACCGGCCAAAACTCATCATCAATTTGACACTGCCTCCAGTGAATAAAACCCAACCGATTATCACATGCAGCCATCTACAAAATTTCCGCGAGTCGATCTCTCGAAGCCTCCCGCTACTAACAAGATCAGTTCAATAGGGCCAAGGGCCCGGTACCATACCAGCCTGGGCAGCGCCCCAGGTAACCTGGCAAACGAAAATTGGCAAAGGCCAAAGGCCCGACCTATCGTTCATCCCTACGATACGATCTTCCTTGAATGTCCTCCCATCCCACTCCCGATCAAACCCAACCCCAGAGCCTCCGCACCTACACCACCCTCCACCAGATCAAACCAACCTGGGGCGGACAGCTCATCCTCTCCCTCGGCCTCAACCCAGCCGGTGCAGCCCTCTCCATAGCTGCCAACATAGCCGGAGCCGTCTCACTGGCCATCGACAACAACCCCACCCATATCCGCGAAGTGGTCCGCACCGGAGCCGCGGACTTCGTAGTAAACACCCTCGACGAAGCCATCCGCGCCATGAAGAACGAGGTTCGCAAACACGCCCCACTCTCCGTAGCACTCAACGCCAAACCATTCCAGGTCCTCAACGAGATTCTCGACCGCGGCCTAAGCCCGCAGCTCTTCTCAATCTTCCTCGCGCCCGCCGCTCTAACCCCCGAGCAATCCACCACACTCACCCAGGCCGCCCACCAATTCCAATCCCAGGGAGCATCCCTGATCGACTTCAGCGGCGATCCCCATCCCGCCCACTTCACTCCAAGCGACACCCTCCTGATCCCGCTCATGGCCGAGCGCCACTGGACCCTTCAAACCCTCACCTTCGACACCCCCGCCGCCCTCCGCGCCTTCGACGCCAAAGCCTTGACCCTGCTCTCACACGAAGACCCCTACGACGCCCTTCGCCGCCGTTGGCTCGAAGCCGCCCCCCGCATCCTCCAGCGCCAGCGCCCCCCACACCGCTCCCTCTGGCTCACCGAAGCCGAATCATCCGCCATTAGTTCAAAGGCCTAATAAGCGGGCCGCGACTTGCTATCTATCTCAGCTTGTCCACACCTCAACTCGCCCTTCCAAGCGCACAATCTCAACTCGTCATTCTGACCCTGACCCTGAGCTTGTCGAAGGGGAAGGGGAAGAATCCGTGTAAATGACTATCTAGCTTGCTCCGGCGTATTTGAAAAGCGCCGAAGGCGCGGCTTATATCAGCCCAGCGCAACGCGCTGGGTTTACGGTCCAGCAAGTCGGCCGAGCGCTGAAGGCGCGATCTATACCTGCCCATGAGGCGTGGGACGGGCTTTCAACCCTCGATGTCGTAGCAACCGATACCGTGGCGTTGTCCCAGGCTGTTATAGGATGGGCCTCCGGCCATTCTCAAGTCCGGCCTGAGCAACCTGTATTTTCGAGGGGAGCGAAGCGACGCCCGAAAAGCGTTGTCAAGCCCTAAATCCATCTAACCAATTCAAAACAAACAACATAGCGATGGCATTCTATTCCATCCAAGCTGCTAAAATAGAACTAGATCAAAAAGGAAGGCCCCCAGACAAAACTGGGGCTTTTTGGTTTAAACCCGAAGGTCATACCGGAAGTCCAGACCTAAGTCGCATCTTTCGAAGACTTTACGCAATAAGTACGGGGGGAGGGGGTACTTACTCCGCGACAGCCATCAACCGCTGCCAAAGCGCCTTCGTCCCCGCATCCGTCTTAGCCGACACCGGCAGAATCTCGTCGACCTCATGCTCCCGCTTGAGCGCCGCCACATTCTTCGCCAGCACGTTATTCGAGAGCCGATCCGCTTTCGTCCCGACGACCAGAAAAGGCCGCTGCGTCTGCTTCAGGTAAGTAATCAGCTGATGATCATTCGCCTGCGGAGGAATGTTCGTATCCACCAGACACACACACAGCGCCAGCGTCTCCCGCTCAGCGATGTAGGGCTCAATAAATTGAGGCCACTCCGCCGAGATCGACTTCGAGATCTTCGCGTACCCATACCCCGGCAGGTCCGCAAAGATCAGTGTTGGCTTAACCTTCATCTTCGCGCCCGCACCCTCATGCAGCGCAAAGAAGTTGATCGCCCGCGTCCGCCCCGGAGTAGACGAAGTATGCGCCTGCTTCGACCCAAGCAATGAATTAATCAGTGAAGACTTGCCCACATTCGAGCGCCCAAGAAACGCAACTTCGGGCGTGCCAAAAGTCTTAGCCTCAGAAGGGAAGTGCGACACATCGGTAGCCGACAACAGAAAGACAGGGTTCAGCCGCATAGCTTCAGTCTACCGTCTTGTCACAGAACAAAGGCACCTGCTCCAAAGAAAGAGCAGATGCCTCAGGCAACATCACGCAATCGCTACTCCTTCGGCTTGACCGTAATCGTAACCGGCGCCGCCAGATGGAAGGTAACAACAGACTCCGCCGGGATCACAATATCCTTGTTCCCGGTATACGCCGCTCCAGCCGTGCCCGCGCCCGCGCCGACAAGGCCGCCAATCAGGGCACCCTTTCCCCCACCAGCAATGCCGCCGATCAGCGCGCCAGCGCCGGCGCCTCCACCGACCATGGCCGCCGTCCGCTTACCTTTGCCGGCAGCGTCTCGCTCGTAAGAGGCGACGCTCACAGGGTGACCACTGATCTCCGTTATCTGAATATCGAGCTCGCCAGAACCCTTGAATTTTCCACGGCCCTTGGCGGCAACAACGGTCCCAAGAGCACGCGCACCTTGCGGAAACACTGTTGCACCACCCGAAGTCTTCACCGGCGCCTCCAGCTCGCCAGAGAAGCTATCGCCAACGTTATTACCTTTAGCGCTCAACTGCTGAGTAATTCTGACCGGTATCGCCGTTCCCGTCGCCAGTGTTAACTTCTTAGGCGCTGGCGGAGCTGGAACTGGAGGCTCAGCAGCGGGCATCGGAGCAGGCGTCGCTTCTGCTGTAGGAGCGGGCGCAGGCGTCACCGCAGGAGCTGGTGCAGGAGCTGTCGCCGGAGTCGCTGCTGGATTTGCCGGAGCAGCCGCCGGTTCAGCAGCAGGCTGACTTGCGGGCTGACTGGCAGGTTGTTGTGCCGTCGTCGCATCCGACGCTGGTGGGGAACTCTTGCATCCACTCATCACCAGCACTGAGGACAGAACAAGGGCCGCTGCAAAAGACAAGTACTTCACGCGCATAGATTCGTCTCCCGAAGACTGTAAAACAATCGTGTTAGCACTCTACTCCCGGATAGAGTCCAGTTGCACCCGCGGAGTTGTATGCGGGGCCTATCCCTCAGATTTTCGCAAACCCGCATCTTGCTCCGTCTCATCGAAACAGCATTTTCGAACTTTCACGTCACGGCTAGAATCCGCTGACCTCTCCAATCGGAAGTAGACTAACTTCCTTCAATCGACCAACAACAAAGCATCGTGTACAGGCAAAAATCACGAGTAGATATGCGCGTCGAATCGATCCTCCTCACACATCTATCACCCAAAAGTGGCAGGAGCATTTACGAAGCGAAGACGCAAACGTCGGGTATTCTCCTCCATGACATGATGAATAACTTCTCATTGTTCGACCTCTCCTCCCCAAGTGAACCTGCCATCGGCAGCAAGGTCATCCTGTTGTTCAGGGCGGCTCCTCCGAACATTTCTTTTCACTCCGGCAACGGTCCGCCTTCTGCGCCTTTCGTCTGATAACTCCCTTTCACTCCACCTTTTGATCACCCGTCTGTCACGCAAACTGCACCACTACCCTTCGGAGGGATTACCTATGAACTGGAATCATTTCACCCGTCTAACGGGCTCAAGGCGAAACCTGCTCGCCTTGCTTGCATCGAGTGCCATATTTACGGCAGGTTGCGCAAACATGTCGACAACGGCAACCTCTTCGAACCCACTTAGCGTAGCCGCCACAATCGGTGGTAAGGTGCATGGCGGTAACCAGCCAGTTGGCGGCGCTACAGTCAATCTCTATTACGCCGGCGAAACCGGTATCGGTTCTGGAGATCCATCCGCCGGACCCGGCCTCGGAGCCCCTATCCTTGCTGCCACGACGGTGAGTGCAAACGACGGCACGGGTTCCTTCAGCTTCATCCATGATCCGGTTAATGGTCATGCGGCCTCGGGCAATACATTTTCCTGCCCCGCAAACAATCCGATGGTCTATGTCGTCGCCCGTGGGGGAAACACGCTCAATACGCAGGATTCCGGCATCAATAACACCGCATCCGCGTTCATTGGCGTCTACGGTCTTTGCAGCGATATCGCGACTTCAGGCTTTATCGACCTATCCGAAGTCACCACAGTGGCCACGATGGCTGCACTCCAGCAGTATTTCAATCCGGTGATGGAGAGCATCGGTGCAGACGGCATCGCTGCTTCCAAGCAGGCGCTAATCAACTCGGTAGCTACAATCTCAAATCTGATCAATCGTTCTACCGGAACTGCGCTTGGATCTTCGCAGCTCTCAGGTGCATCCGCGTATTTGGGTAACGGAGCCACGAGTGTGACCGTTACTGCAACGCCGCAGACGGCAAAAATTAATCAGCTGGCGAACATCATCTCAGCTTGCGTCAACAACGCTTCTGCGAGTGCGTCTGCATGCACCACTCTCTTTGCCAACGCCACCCCGCCCAATACCGCTACGACATCCAGGCCCTACCACACCGCTGCCTTTACCCCGGCTACCGATGTCCTTCAGGCTACCTATTACATACTGACGAATCCCACCAACGGGAGTACGGACAACCTCCAAAACCTCTTCAACCTTGCACCTGCTGTGGGCGCCCCATACCAGCCAGCCCTCGCCACTGCACCGACAGACTGGACCATTGCTATCACTTACAGCAGCAACAGCACCTGCGGCACCAACGGCGGCAGCTTCATATACAAGCCCCAGGCTTTCAGTGTCGATATCAACGGAAACCTCTGGATCTCCAACGGTCAGTCCACCACAGGCAATCTCACCGAGATCTCCGCCAATGGTGTTCCAACTACCTGCCTTCCACTCGGAGCATCTCGCGGCGAAGCAATCGACACACTTGGCAATGTCTGGTACGCCAGCACGGATTCGAACAATATCTACCGTTACAGCCCTGGCACAACACTAGGCGTGCCCCAGGGACTTCTCGCCTTTCCCACCACGCAGACTCCCCTCGCTGTAGCAGCCGATGGCTCGGGCAACGTCTACTTTTCAACGATCGCCGATTCCTCGCTCTACGAAATCCCAGGCGGCGCATCTGCACCCGCGGCCGTAAATCCGGTTCAGGTCTCCTCTGTTCTCGGACCGCTTCCTCTCAGCCTCATGGTGGACAAGACGCACTCCATCTGGGCTACGTCCGGAAGTAATTTCGTCTCGCGAGTCACACCCGGCGCATCGGGCGACCCGAATTTACTGAACGGTTTCTCAACGACTCCATTCACCGTTCTTGACGGTACCTACGGGATAGCCGCAGCGAGGGACAACACCATCTTGGTCTCGTCAGGCGGAGCCAGCAGCGCCCTGTCGTACCTTACCGGATCGGGTGTCTCCTACTCATCCGCTTCGGGATGGACGACAACGGCTGGTCTCGGTGGTATCAACAATCCTGCCTCCATCGCACTGGATGGGGCACAAAACGTCTGGACTGTAAACAACTCCAGTAACTCTATTAACTCTGTAATTGGCCTGGACAGCATCAGTGAAATAACCTCTCTCGGCGCCAGTCTAACTCCGAACGGCACAGCCGCAGGTGGATTCCAACAGCCCTCTGGCTTTTCAGCAGGTCGTGCGATCATCATCGACCAATCAGGCAACGTTTGGATCGCGGGGGATGGCACACTAGGCAACCCGTCCAACTTTGTTACTGAAATCGTCGGGGGTGGCGTTCCTGTCTACCAACCCTACGCCGTTGGCCTGGCTAACGGACGCTTCCAGAGCATGCCGTAATCTGGTAGCGACACACACAAATAGAAGGGCCCCGGACGTCAACTCCGGGGCCTTTCCATTTCTTTTCGTAACTTCCCTTACGCATAGCAATATCTGGCAGTTTGAATCAGCGAGTCTACTGTTCTGCGAGGTCGAACACCTTCTCCATCACTACCCATCTTTGACCGGGTCTGGATTGCGGCAGCGGCTGCTGAAAGCCGCCCATAATCGCCTCCCACTCTTGCACTTTGGCATTCGCCGCGTCTGCCGCAGCCTTATCTGACAGCGAGAATTCGGCATCAACATCCATAATCATGAACATGCGCGTGCCCAGAAGGTAGATCTCCATGTCCACCACTCCGGCATCGAGCAGGCTCTGCTTGACCTCAGGCCATATCTTTACGTGATACCGCTTGTACTCGGCAATTGCTGTAGCATCATCCTTCAAATCCAGTGTCAAACAATGGCGTGGCATGTCTTCCTCCGCGTACTCGTTGTGGTCAGCGCGACAACTGCATAAAAGCGCAATCGAAGAGTACCATCGAACGGCACAACACGGTCCTTCTTACTGACGAATCGGCCACTCTTTAGGCAACTTAGTACTATCTTTTTTCGATACCCTCGCTCAAACACGGTATCCTTTTCCTTGTCGCATGGATATTTCAATCATGACCAATGTCTTTCACCTGGAAAACAAGATCGCACTGATCACCGGTGGTGCAAGCGGTATAGGAGCCGCGACCGCTCGCGAATTCTCCCGCGCCGGCGCCCACGTACTCATTGCCGATCTCAACGTTGCCGCTGCACAGGCGCTTGCCTCAGAGCTCCCCAATGCCAGGGCCGTCGCAATGGACGTCACGGACTCAATCTCCATAGCTGCGGCATTCCAGGACCTGCCGGCCCTCGACATCTTGATCAACAATGCCGGCATTGGTCTGGTGGGAGACATTACTCGTACCTCTGAAGAAGACTTCACTCGCGTCATGCGCGTCAATGTCAACAGTGTCTTCCTCGTGACCCAGGCCGCATTCCCGCTATTGCTCGCATCTCATGGCAGCATCATAAACATTGGCTCGGTGGCCGGCTCCGTAGGGGTTAAGCAGCGCTTTGCCTACTGTGCAAGCAAAGGCGCCGTCCAGGCCATGACCCGTCAGATCGCCGTCGACTACCCTAAAGAACTCCGTATCAACTGCATCGCTCCCGGCACCGTACAAACTCCCTTCGTCGAAGGCTATCTCGACAAGTACCACGCACACGAGAAGGAGAAGGTTCGCGCCGAACTCGTCGCCCGCCAGCCCATCGGCCGCCTTGGAACCCCGGAGGACATCGCCTCTCTTGCCCGCTTTCTCTGCTCCGCTGAAGCCGAGTTCATCAACGGCGCCATCATCCCGATCGACGGCGGCTGGACCGCGGCGTAACCGTATCAATTTACATACACGACGAAAGGGAAGCAGTCACTTGAACGAAATTCTCATCACCAGCGTCCGCGTCATCGACCTGCGTTTCCCCACATCCCGCGAACACATCGGCTCCGACGCCGTAAACAAAGACCCCGACTACTCCGCCGCCTACTGCATCCTCGAAACCAATTCCGAATTCGAAGGTCAAGGGCTCACCTTTACTCTGGGCCGCGGCACCGATCTCGTCGTTCAGGCAGTCCGCTATCTCTCCCGCTATGTCGTCAACCGCACCCTTACCTCCATAACCGACGACCTCGCCGCCTTCTCCCGCCAACTCACCGACGACACGCAATTCCGCTGGTTAGGCCCCGAAAAAGGAGTGATCCATCTCGCCACCGGAGCCCTCATCAACGCCGTTTGGGACCTCTATGCCCGCGTCGAAAATAAGCCTCTCTGGCAACTCCTGGTCGACATGGAACCGTCGCAACTCCTAAAAGCCGTCGACTTCCGCTACATCGATGACGCAGTCAGTCCCGAAGAAGCCCTCGATCTTCTCAACACTCATCGCGAAGGCCAACAGGATCGCCTGGCTCTCCTGCAAAAAGTAGGCTACCCTGCCTACACCACCTCAGTAGGCTGGTTCGGCTACAGCGAAGACAAGATCCGCCGCCTCTGCCACGAAGCCCTCGCCGAGGGCTGGACACACTTCAAGCTCAAGGTCGGTGGCGATCCCGCCGAAGATCTCCGCCGAGGCCACATTGTTCGCGAAGAGATCGGCTGGACCAACAAGCTCATGGTCGACGCAAACCAGAAGTGGGGCGTCCTCGAAGCCATCGACCGCACCCGTCAACTCGCCGAGCTTAAGCCCTACTGGATGGAAGAGCCCACCAGCCCCGACGACATCCTCGGCCACGCCCGCATCCGCCGCGAAGTCCCCGAAGTCCGCATCGCCACCGGCGAGCACTGCCACAACCGTGTCATGTTCAAGCAACTCCTCCAGGCCCATGCCATCGATGTCCTTCAGCTCGACAGCTGCCGCGTGGCCGGCGTCAACGAGAACCTCGCCATCATCCTTCTCGCCGCTAAATTCAAAATCCCCATCTGCCCCCACGCAGGCGGTGTAGGTCTCTGCGAATACGTCCAGCATCTCTCGGCCTTCGATTTCCTATCCGTCTCGGCATCTCTCGAAGACCGCGTCATCGAGTTCGTCGACCACCTGCACGAGCACTTCCTCACGCCCGTTCAGATCCGCAATGGCCGATATATCCTACCCACGACCCCGGGCTACAGCATCCAAATTAAAGAAGAGTCCCTAACCCGTTTCGCCTACCCAACCGGCGAAGCCTGGAGCAAGTAAGCATGAAGCTAGTCACCTTCACCGCAAAGCCAAGCAGCACCTCTACTCGCAGTAATGCGGTTCTCAGCATCGATATCCCCACTCCCGGCGTCCTTCTTCCAGTGCAGGGAAGCGCTATCCGCCACGAGATCGTCGACCTCTCCAGCCTCGGCTATCCCAGCGTCCACGCCATCATCGAAGCCGGTCCCTCAGCCCTCGAAGCCATCCGCGCAGCCCTCGGCAAGGCACCGCGGCTCACACTCGATGAGGTCACGCTTCTGGCCCCCATCCCGAGTCCGCCCCGCATCTTCGCCATCGGCCTCAACTACCAGAGCCACGCCGCCGAATCCAAGATGGCCGTCCAAAAAGTTCCAACCGTCTTCATGAAGCTCTCAAGCGCGGTCGTCGGCCCCGACACGCCCATCATCCTCCCCAAGATCAGCACCCAACCAGACTATGAAGCTGAACTCGCCGTAGTCATAGGCAAACCCGGCTATCAAATCTCCGCCGACGCAGCCATGGACCATGTCTTCGGCTACACGATCCTCAACGATGTGAGCGCCCGCGATATCCAGCTCTCCACCTCCCAGTGGACGCTCGGCAAGTCCTTCCCAACCTTCTCGCCCGTAGGTCCATCCATCACCACCGCCGACGAGGTTCCCGACCCACACGCCCTCGACATCGAACTCACCGTCAACGGAGAGATTCTCCAAAAGGCCAACACCCGCGACCTCATCTTCAAAATTCCCACGCTCATCGAATACCTCTCCAGCACAACCCCACTCGAAGCCGGAGACATCATCAGCACCGGAACACCCGAAGGCGTAGGCCTCGGCCGCACCCCACCCCGCTGGCTCAAGCCCAACGAGGAGATCATCATCACCATCGAAAAGCTAGGCCAACTCCGCAACCCCACGGTCGCCGAATAAGCCTGGGTTTCCAATGTGAAATCGTGTTAGATTGGCAGCCCATATGCGACTACGCTTTCGTTTGTTGTCATCTATCGTGATTCTCCTGGCGCTCAATGCGAAGACCCTACACTCCCAGGAGACATCACTCCCTCATCTCGAAAAGCGCGGGGTGGCAACGCAGCTCATCGTAGATGGCCAACCGTTCATCATGCTCTCCGGCGAGCTTCACAACTCAAGCTCCTCCAGTCTCACCTACATGGAGCCATCGTGGCCGAAGCTCGCCGCCATGTCTCTCAACACCGTTGTCACACCCATCTCATGGGAACTCGTCGAACCAACCGAAGGCAAATACGACTTTGCTCTCATCGACGGCCTTCTCGCGCAAGCCCGCCAGCAGCACCAGCGCATCGTCTTCCTCTGGCTGGCCGCATGGAAAAATGGAGAATCCAGTTATCCGCCCGTATGGGTCAAGCGCGATACGCACCGTTTCCCCCGCGCCATAAAGAATGGCAATCCCATCAACACTCTGAGCACGCTCTCGCCGGCGCTTCTGGAAGCCGACGCCCGCGCCTTCACCGCCGTCATGCAGCACCTCAAAGAAGTTGACAGCAAAGATCACACCGTCCTTATGATGCAGGTCGAAAACGAAGTCGGCATCCTTGGCGACACACGCGATCACTCCGCTGCAGCCAATCAGGCCTTCAACTCCGCCGTCCCAGCCGAGCTCATAAGCTACCTCAATGCCCACAAAGACACCCTCGATCCGGAGCTACGCGATCTCTGGGTTGCAAACGGAGAGAAGACCTCCGGCACATGGGCCCAGGTCTTCGGAGACACCTCACGCGCGGACGAAATCTTCATGGCATGGAACTACGCTCGCTACGTCCAAACCGTAGCCGCAAAGGGCAAGGCGGCCTATCCACTGCCGATGTACGTCAACGCATGGCTCGCAGGCGAGGGCATCTCCCCCGGAGACTATCCCAGCGGCGGCCCGCAGCCTCGTGTCATCGACATCTGGAAAGCCGCAGGCTCCGCCATCGATATCTACGCACCTGATCTGTATCAACCCAACTTCGCCTGGTGGTCCAACCGATACCACCGCCCCGACAATCCTCTCTTCATACCCGAAACCGTAGGCGGCGCTGCCGGTGCGGCTAACGTCTTCTACGCCATCGGAGAACACGACGCACTCGGCTTCTCCCCATTCGCCATCGACGATTTTGACGAAGGCAACAAGGACCTTGCTAATAGCTACAGTGTCCTCACCCCGCTCCTGCCGATCATCCTCGAGCAGCAGCCCAAAGGAAACGTACACGGCTTCCTTCTCGATAAAAGCCATCCCTCCGTCGAGTTCCCCATCAACGGATACATCGCGCACGTAAGCCTCGACGAAATCTTCGGCTACCACTCCGAAAAAGGCTTCGGCCTAATCATGGCAACCGGCCCTGACGAGTTCATAGGCGCAGGCAAAGGTTTCCGCGTCTCCTTCAGCCCCCGCACATCAACGACGCACGTCGGCATCGCCTCCATCGACGAAGGAAAATTCGAATCAGGCAAGTGGATTCCCGGCCGCCTCCTAAATGGTGACGAGAACGATCAGGGCAATTACTGGCGCTTCGACCCACGCCAAATCAAAACCGAAAAGGCCACCCTCTACCGCTTCGAATAAAGCGTACTCAACGAGCCACAAAGCTCGGGGTGCCCCATCCATCGCAGTCTCATCGCGATGGGTGGGAATGTAGAACCTAACCCAGGCAGCTCTTGCACTTGCAGTTGTCTGTTCTTACCAACACTAAAGTCCAAACTCAAACCTCAATCATGTAATCTCAACCTATCCCATGGGTCCGCAGAGCATCACAACCCATCGCCACACCCTCACTCCGTTCTGGATAGCCCTCGCCGTCCTTGTTCTAACCCTCCGCGCGCAGCCGCAAACAACTGTCTCCGCAACCACCATCCCCCTGATTCTCCCCTCAGCCATAGTCTTCGACCCGCAAGGCAATCTCTACCTCGCCGAAACCGCCCACCACGTCATTCGCAAAATCGACACCACGGGAGCCATTACCGTCATCGCGGGCACGGGCACGCAAGGCTTCTCCGGAGATTCAGGCCTCGCAACCTCCGCAGAACTAGACTCCCCTCAAGGTCTGGCCATCGACACAGCCAACAACCTCTACATTGCCGATACCCACAACCACCGCATTCGCAAACTCAGCCTGAACACAGGAATCATCAACACCATAGCCGGATCCAGCACTCCGGGCTTCGGTGGCGACTCTGGACCCGCAACATCCGCACACCTCAATCTTCCTACCGTTCTCGCCATCGACGCCAACGGCAATCTCTACATCGCCGACACCCAAAATCACCGCATCCGCGAGATCACCGCCGCTGCCGGCATCATCACCACCATCGCCGGCACAGGCACACAAGGCTTCTCTGGCGACAACGGCCCCGCCACTGCAGCCGCCATCGACTCGCCAACTGGCTTAGCCGTCGACCCAACAGGCAACATCTATATAGCCGACACCCACAACCATCGCATCCGCAAAATCAATCTGACTACTGGCATCATCACCACCATTGCAGGAACCGCCACCCCCGGCTTCAGCGGCGACAACGCTCCAGCCAGCGCAGCCTCCCTCGCCCTGCCTCACGGCCTCACCATAGACGCAACCGGGAACCTCTACCTGGCCGACACCGCCAACCACCGCATCCGCCGCATCGACACAATCACCGGCACCATAACCACAATCACCGGAGAAGGCACCCAAACCTTCGCTGGTGACAACGGCCTTGCTACAAACGCTTCACTCGACACCCCGCGCACAGTCACCCTCACCCCTACGGGCTTGCCGACCATAGCCGACACAGGCAACCAGCGCATCCGCCAAATCGCTACAGACAAAACCATCCACACCATAGCAGGCCTCGGCGTCACCGTCCCGGGAGCCCTTATCCTGTCCGCTCCCACCATCATCGCCTATGGCACCGGCCACCTCACCGCGACGCTGGCGACGACCACCCCAGCCACCGGCTCCATCACCTTCCTCGACGCCTACAACTCCAGCACTACCACCATCGGAACCACGCTACTAGCCACCAACTCCGCAACTCTCGACACCACCACCCTCCCCGCAGGCGTCCACAACATCACCGCCACCTACCCCGGAGACCTCATCCACGCCGCAGCTCAAAGTCCTACCATCTCCCTCACCATCACCCCAGCCCCCACCCTGACCACGCTGACCGCCTCATCCCCCGCAATATCTCCAGGATCACCCGTCACCCTCACCACGCACGTCGCCAGCACAACCGCCGGCTCGCCCACCGGAACCGTCAGCTTTCTAGACGGCGCAACAACCCTCCTCACCACAAACATCTCAACCACCGGAGACGCGACTTTCACCACCAGCACCCTCTCCACCGGCTCCCACACCCTGACATCTGCCTATCAGGGCAACACCAACTTTTCCCCCAGCACCTCAACCCCAACAATCATCGGCGTCGGCATCCCCGATGGCACCACCACAACCGCTGACTTCACCCTAACCGCCACCGGCACCACCACCCAGACGATCATCCCCGGCACCTCGGCCAGCTATACCTTCACCATCCAACCCACAGGACCTACCCCACTCTCCAGCCCAATAGCCCTGGCCGCCACTGGCCTCCCCAACCTGGCCACTGCCTCCTTCAACCCCGCCTACCTACCGCCCGGAACCTCCAACACCGTCACTTTAACCATCACAACACCACAAACTACCGCACGAAACCACACCTCCACACCACAAATTACAGCCTTAGCACTCCTTTTGCTCCCCCTAACCGGCATCACCCTCCGCCTGCGCAATCCACGCATAAAATCCCTGGCAATCTGCCTTCTGATTCTCCCCCTAACCCTTTGCCTGGGCTGCGGAGCCCGCATCAACACCGGCCTCCAGTCCGACAGCGCCAGCCCCGCCCAGACCTACGCCATCACCGTCACCGGCACCGCGACCAGCCCCAGCGGAACCATCCTCCAGCACGCCGCAACCGTCACCTTAATCCTGCAACCCGCAAACTAAACCGGCGCCAGCATCCGCAACAAAAAGAACACCACCACCCCCGCAAAGAACACCAAAGCCATCCGAATACCCGGCTCCCGGTTCACCTCCGGCACCAGATCCGTCGCGGCCACATAGATCGTCACCCCAGCCGATAACGGCAGCCCCACCCGCACCCAGGACGGCTCCAGATTGATCACCAACACCCCAAGCAAAGTCGTCGCACCCAAAAAAAGAGCCGAATTCAAAGCCGCCCGCCGCCCCTGCCCGCCCGCCAGCATCACACTCGCAACCGTGAACCCCTCCGGAATCTTATGCAGAAAAACCGCAACGAAGATAACCCACCCCAGCCAGTGCGACACCACAAACCCCGAGCCAATCGCCACGCCATCAAAAAAAGTATGTGTAGCGAGTCCCAGTAACACCGAGTAGCTCGTCCTCGCCGAAACAAACTCATCGGCATGCGTCTCTTCTCCAAAGTGAAAGTGCGGCACCAGCGTATGCTCCAGCAGATGCACCCCGCAGTATCCCCCCAGGATCAGCATCGGAGCCCACTTCGGGCTTAGCGCCAACCCTTCCGGCACCATCTCCAGCACCGCCGCCGCCAGCATAAAGCCCGAGCCAAGCGCTACAAAATATCGCAACGCTCGCGCCGAAGGAGACCGCCGCACCAACAGTACCCCACCCAAAACGTCAGCAAGGCCCGCCACCACCCCCAGCGTAAGGCTCAACCAGAGTGCGGACACAGTCAGCCGTTATGGCGAGCCGTCAAAGCATCGCCACCCTTCACCGGATTCATCAGCCACGGCAACACCGAGGCCCCACCGCATCGTGGCAGGCCAAAAACGACAAATTTCATAACCCTTTGATTCTACCCGTCTCCGGTCACTGCGACTCACGCGACAGCATAAACACCACGCCAAGTCCGCACAGTAACGCCACTCCCTCAAGCCGCTCCGACAAAATATGCAGCCGTTCAAAATCGACCCGCCCAACATTCTCCATCGGAGCCGTCTCCACCACTCCGCCAGCTAACTCACGGTCACGATCCATGACCGGCAGAATCCTGAACTGAGAGTAAGCTGTCGCCGCCAGCATAATTCCCGTCAGCGTCAGTTGAATCGCAAACCCCACCCGCGCTGACACCTCCGCCCGCAGCCAGAGGATCGCCGTTGCCACATAGAACAACGCGCCGCCAATCAAGCCAATCCAGTGCAGCACCCTCAGAGTTCCACCGACCACAATGCCTGCCTCATGCGAACTCGGCAGACTATGAAACGCGACCGGCGCAACCACAAAGGCAAAAAAAATAAGTCCGCCAACCCACGCCACCATCGCCAACAACCGCAAGGCCCTCAAAACTGTCTGCATGCTAGACCAGATCCCTTCCAATGAGCCGCCGAATTCTCTCTTTCATCGGAGGATGCGTCGAAAACATATTCGCAAACCCTCCACTCCCCAGAAATGGAGCCACAATAAACAAGTGCGCCGTCGAGGGCGAAGCCTGCATAGGAATCCGCTTCGAATAAGCATCCAGCTTCTGCAGCGCCCGCGCCAGAGCATACGGATTTCCCGTCTCTCGAGCCCCCGTCGCATCCGCCTCATACTCCCGCGACCGTGAGATCGCCAACTGAATCAGCGTCGCCGCAATCGGAGCCACAATCAGCATCAGCAGCGCAGTCAGCCCACCGCCACCGCGCCGGTCACGTCCGCCGCCACCTCCCCCAAACATCGAAGCCCACATGCCCATCCGGGCAACCATCGTGATCGCCCCAGCAAGTGTCGCAGCAATAGAACTCGTCAGAATGTCCCGATTCCGCACATGCCCCAGCTCATGCGCCAGCACACCCTCCAGCTCCTCATCGTCCAGCAGTTCCAGAATCCCGCGCGTCACCGCCACCGAAGCATGGTTCGGATTCCGCCCCGTGGCAAACGCATTCGGAGAATCCGTTGGAATCACGTAGATCTTCGGCATCGGCAACCCCTGCTTCGCCGTCAGCCGCTCCACTACCTCATACGCCTTTGGCAATTGCTCCCGCGTCACCGGCTGCGCGTTGTACATCTTCAGCGCCAGCTTGTCGGAGAAGAAGTAAGTCCCGAAGTTTAACACCACAGACAGCCCAAACGCCAGCACCATCCCGTTGCGTCCGCCGAACATGTCTCCAATAAAGAGCAGGAACAGCGTCATCACAACCAATAGCAGCGTCGATTTGAACGTATTCATCGCTCAACCTCTCACACAACAGGTCCCGTTACCTTGGACGCGTCAACGCTCTGTTCGCCGCGCACAAGCGCTCGTCGCAGCACCGTCTCGAGCGCGCTCTTCTGCGCCTGATACTCCGCTTCGCTCAATCGTCCCTGCAGTTTGTCAGTCTCAAGTACAAACAGCTCTTCCTTCATCGCGGCCAGCAATGCAGTCGGCCCAACCGAAGTCGGCACTGCCGCAACAGGCTGAGCGGTATTCCCCTTCATCAGGATCCCCGCGCCCCCAGCCAGCAACAACCCCAGCCCTCCCAGGATCCACCACTTATACTTCGCCCACGGATCATTCGTTCCCTCCGGATCCAGCGGATTCCCCAACCCGCCACCCGGCCGAGTATCAGCCGCAGCCGACGTGTTCCCGCCGCCAGCCTGTGCGGAAGCATCCGCAGCTTCTCCGCCCGAACCAGACGTAGCCGCAGTCTGCGAATCCCTAGGCAGTTGCCCCGTTCCCGACACAGTAAAGCCCAACGCCTGCGACGGAACCACATTTCTCGCCACAAACGTCTGCGCCGTAGTCTCCTCGGTCACCGGCGAAAACGGTGTCGATGGCCCACCCTCGAACTTCATGCTCTTCGGCATCATCACCGCAATCGTGTCGGTCGGCATCACCATCCGCGGCGAGAACTTGAAGCTCCCGCTATAAGGCAGATGGTAAGTAATCTGAAACCGCGTCTCCCCCGGCCGTATCGGAAAGATAAACGCATAGTGATTCGGATCGCCCAGCGGCACCGGCGAAGCCTGCACCGGCATTCCACCCGGCCCAAGCGCAGCCGACCCTTCGACCACCGCTCCCTCCGGCAGGAAAAACTCAAACGCCCTGTCGCTGAATTGCGTCTTAGGCGGATTCGACTCATTCTTCACAAAGAAGTTCTCGACCACGTGCAGCGTCTTACCGCTCTCGTCGGTCTGCAGGCGCATCACATTCGCCTCGCTGCTGATCCCCTCGACCTTCGGAGCGGCGGTGAACACCTCAACCTCAACCGACTGCGTGCCCGGAGGCGCCGGACGAAAATAATTCGCCTTATCGTGTGTCACCCGCACCAGATGCATCCCGCTATCGCCAGCCGGAACCTCCAGCGTAAAGCGTCCCTTGGCATCGGTCTTTGTGCGCGAAGCTTCCTGCATGCCCTGCGCCAGACGAATCAACACAACATCATCACCGGCAGCCGGCTTATTCGTCGTCTTATTCGTTACAGTTCCAGTGATCGAATCAGCCAGCGCAAAGCCGGAAAACGCCGCAAACGCCACGGCAACCACAACAGCACGTCGGAGAGAAGAAAGAAGAGAAGTCACCCTTAAAGTCTACGTCAAACCCCAACGACGCAGTCAGGCTTGCTCGCCGTCCGAACACGCCACGAGCCCCAAGCAACTCCATCTCCGCGATCACCCGCGCAGCCTCATCCTCCAGCCCAGCCCGCTGCTCCGCATAGTCCTGCTCAGGATACTTCCCAGCCAGATACTCGAAGTTCAGATCGCGCAGATTCTCGTAAATCGTATCCTTCCGCTCACGCAGATAGTCCACCCTCGTCTTATCCGCCTGCTTGAACGGATTCCGCTCCGGCCAGAAGATAAACGCAAACAGCGCCAACGTCAGAACAACACCCGCAATCATCCCCATTAGTATGTCGTCTCCCGGCGAATGCGTTCTCGCAACTCGTCTGCTTCGATTACTCCCACTCCGCCACCACCGGAACCACTTCCTGTTCCACCTCCACCACCGCCGCCCCTACGCTTCCAAGACCGATATCAGAAATGCCGTCCCCACCGTAGCCAGAAAAAACACCGCCAGCGGTGCAATCCACGCAACATTATCAAACCCACCCCGCACTGGAGCCGCCAGCACCGTAGGCCCATACTTCGCCGCAAACCAGTTCTGAATCGCCGTGTCCGACCCACCCCCAGCCAACTGTTCCCGCAACTCGCCGATCATCCGGTCCGAATCCGGACAGCCCACATGGTTGCACTCGAGCAGTATCTGCGTGCACCCGCACACGCAAATCATCTGATGCCCCAGCCGGTTAAACCTCGACGAAGAGTCACCCGCCCCCAGCATCACTACGCCAAGAATCGCGACCACCCCCGCCTGCATCCACCGCTTAAGCATGATGAACCTCTGCCACAACAGGCACCTCATCTTCCACACGCACCTTCGCAGGGGTTCGCGTCAGATTAGGCACCAGCGCAACAAACGTACCAATTACGACGATCAGAACCCCGATCCAGATCCAATTCATCAGCGGATTCAGAAACACCTTGATGATCGGCTTGTCCGTATCCGGATTCTTCCCCTCATAAATCACATAAAGGTCGCGCTGTAGCGTCGAGTGGTTCGCCACCATAGTCGAATTCTGCTGGCTCGCCGTATAGAACCGCTTCTCTGGAGCAAGCTGCGTAATCTTCTTGTCGCCCTTGTAAACATCCAGCAGTGCATACTCCGTGTCGAAGTTCGGATTGCTGTCCTGCGTAAAGCTCTGGCACACCAGCCGGTATGGTCCCATCTTCATCTCATCGCCAAAGCCCATCTCCTGCTCGCGCGACTGATTGAACGCCCCACCGGCGATCCCGATAAACATCACCACAATGCCGAAGTGCACGATATACCCGCCATAACGCCGAGTGTTCCGCCGCACCAGCAAGCACCATCGAAGCAAACAGATTCTTCCCCGTCTGCGTCCTTACTACCGAAGCCCCACGCAGAAACTCTGAAGCAATCGCCGTAATCACGCCCGCAGCCAACGAAAACGTAATCAGCGAAAATATCTCCGCCTGCATATCGTCGCCCGCGCTCCACGGATGGATACCCGACGCAATCAGCCCCACCAGCGCCACGCCCATCGCAATCCCCGGCAGCACAAAGTTCCGCCGGATCGACCGCAGCGAAGTAGACCGCCACGCCAGCAAAGGTCCAATCCCCGTCAGAAATAGCAGGAACAACCCAATCGGCAGGTTCACCCGGTTATAAAAAGGAGCTCCCACCGTAACCTTCGACCCCTGCACATACTCGCTCAAAACAGGGAAGAGCGTCCCCCACAAAACCGTAAAGCAAGCCGCCAGCAGCACCAGATTGTTGAACAGAAAGCTCGACTCGCGGCTCACCAGCGACTCCAGCTTGTTCTCGCTCTTCAAATGATCCTTCTGCTTGAAGAACGTAAACAGGCAAACCGCAAACACAATCACGATGAACCCGTAGAACCAGCTCCCAATCGAAGACTGCGCAAACGCGTGTACCGAACTCACAATCCCAGACCGCGTCAGCAGTGTCCCCAGAATCGTCAGCATGAACGTCGAGAAGATGAGCCACACATTCCAGCTCTTCATCATCCCGCGCTTCTCCTGCATCATCACCGAATGCAGAAACGCCGTCCCGGTCAGCCATGGCATCAGGCTCGCATTCTCAACCGGATCCCAACCCCAGTACCCGCCCCAGCCCAGCACGCTATAAGCCCAGTGCGCTCCCAGAAAGATCCCGCACGTCAAAAACAGCCACGTCACCATCGTCCATCGACGCGTAATGTGGATCCACTTCTCCCCGGGATACCGCATCATCAGCGCACCCAGCGCAAATGCAAACGGCACCGCGAAACCCACATATCCCAGATAAAGCATCGGCGGATGGATCACCATCTCCGGATACTGCAGCAGCGGATTCAGCCCAAACCCATCCAGTGCCTTAGGCCCCGGCTGAATCGCAAACGGCGGAGCCGCAAAGTTCAGCAGCAGCAGAAAGAACACCTGAACCCCAGCCAGAATCGTCGAGGCAAACGCCGACAGCCGCACATCAACCCTGTGCCGCAGCCGCAGCACGAACCCATACGCGCTCAGCAGCCACGCCCAAAGCAGCAGCGACCCCTCCTGCCCTGACCAAAGCGCCGAAAACTTATAAGCCGTATTCAGGTCTCTATTCGTATGGTGCAGGATGTACGAGACTGAGTAGTCATTCGTAAACGAAGCCCACACCAGCGCGAACGCCGCGCAACTCAACGCAACAAAGCTGCCAATCCCAGCCCGCCGAGCCGTCTCTCCCAGACGTCCCGCGCCATCCACAGCCTTCCCGCGCCAAAGCGCAAGTCCCCCAGCCACTAGGGTATAAACGCTCAAAGCCAGAGCCAGAAGCAGCGTAAAGCTACCGAACTCCGGCATGGGATGTAATTGCATGGGATTCCTCTACCCTCATTCTCTCAAGGGTAGGCCCCTTACAGCAATAAAACTATCGTTTACCGGACGGTCGGTGCAGCGGCCTCAGTTTGCCCTATCCCGATTAGGCTCTGCACGCTCGCCAGCAGATTCTCCGGCAGAACTGGCTTCAAACGGAACAGCACATTCATGCCTTCATACTCCGTCTCCGCCTCTTCCATCCCACTGATCACCAGTACCGGAAGCTTCGGCCGTGTCTTCCGCAGCTCGCGCACGAACTCCGCCCCGTTCATTCCCGGCATGATGTGGTCTGTAATCACCAGCCGGACATCGTCAAGAAACTCGCCCGTCCTGAACTGCTCCAGGGCGCGGCCCGGATTCAGCGCAGCGATCACAAAGTATCCCGCCCGTTTCAGAATCGTCTGACGGGTGGCCGCCTGCACTGCATTGTCGTCGATCAAGAGAAGAGTATCGGTCATCAGCATGGACAGCTCCAAGGGAGAAAAAACCCTGCAAGTGATACATTCAGGCTCTTTTTCTCTCACGCCCGCTACAAAGGCCGGCAATAGTGAGAGTGGTCTGACAACATTCGTCCAAGTTCTACTGAACGTCGGTCCTTTATGCAACTCCCCTTTCGATGCAGACCAAGCGCTTCCGAGTTTTCTTGCCTCCTCGAAAAATCTCGCGCGACCCTCTCCCGATACCCTGAAACGCTGGACTGAGCCGTACAAACGGTTTAGAGTTGGCCGAAGTAAGTCCCAATCCAATCGTTCCTCCAAGGGTGCCTGTGAGTCTGTCCATCGTCGACTGGCTGATCATGCTGGTCTATTTCGTCTTCGTTCTGGGCATCGGCTTCGCCCTCAAGCGCTACATGCGCACCACCAACGACTTCTTCCTCGCCGGACGCTCCATCCCCGCCTGGGTCTGCGGCCTCGCCTTTATCTCCGCCAACCTCGGAGCGCAGGAGGTCATCGGCATGGGCGCCTCGGGCGCCAAGTACGGCATCATCACCAGCCACTTCTACTGGATCGGCGCCATCCCCGCCATGATCTTCGTCGGCATCTTCATGATGCCGTTCTACTACGGCTCGAAGGCGCGCTCCGTGCCCGAGTACCTCCGCATGCGCTTCGACGAGAAGACCCGCGCCGTCAACGCCTTCTCCTTCGCCTTCATGACCGTGCTCTCCTCCGGCATCTCGATGTACGCGATGGCGCTGCTCATCCAGACGCTCGGCCTCTTCCACGGCATCATCCCCGACGCCTACATCTTCCACGTCTCGGTCTTCCTCTCGGCGGTCATCGTCCTCGGCTACATCTTCCTCGGCGGCCTCACCAGCGCCATCTATAACGAGGTCCTGCAGTTCTTCCTCATCGTCGCCGGCTTCGCCCCTCTCGTCTGGATCGGCCTGCGCAACGTAGGCGGATGGCAGGGAATCAAGCAGACCCTCCCCGCCACCATGACGCACTCCTGGCGCGGCATGGCCCACGCCAACACCAACCCCCTCGGCGTCGAGTGGATCGGTCTCGCCATGGGCCTCGGCTTCGTGCTCTCCTTCGGCTACTGGTGCACGGACTTCCTCGTCATCCAGCGCGCCATGGCCGCCGACTCCGAGGTCTCCGCCCGCCGCGTCCCCCTCATCGCCGCCATCCCCAAGATGTTCTTCCCGTTCCTCGTCATCCTGCCCGGCCTCATCGCCGTCACCGTCACCTCGCACATGGCACCCAGCCCGACAGCCGTTGTTGCCAGCACCGCCGCACAGATTCCCCTCGACAATCAACACCCCCACGGCATCATCCCTCAGAAGACCGACCCCATCAGCGGCCAGGCCGTCCTCGACTCCAACGGCAACCCGGTCTACAACTACGACCTCGCCATCCCGGTCATGCTCCTGCACTTCTTCCCGACCGGAATCCTCGGCCTCGGCCTCACCGCGCTGCTCGCCAGCTTCATGTCCGGAATGGCCGGCAACGTCACCGCCTTCAACACCGTCTGGACCTACGACATCTACCAGGCCTATATCAACAAAAAAGGCACCGACGCGCACTATCTATGGATGGGCCGAATGGCCACCATAGGAGGCGTCGTCCTCTCCATCGGCGCGGCCTACGTCGTCACCAACTTCAACAACATCATGGACGCGCTCCAACTCGTCTTCTCCATCGTCAACGCACCGCTCTTCGCCACCTTCCTCCTCGGCATGTTCTGGAAGCGCACCACCGGCCACGCCGCCTTCACCGGCCTCATCTCCGGCACCCTCGCCGCTCTCGTCCACCACGGCCTCACCATCCCCGACGACGCCGCACCCGGCATCCACGGCGGCTGGATCGCCATCGTCCACCACTACCCCAGCGACATGGCGCAGAACTTCTGGACCGCCATCTTCGCCTTCTCGGTTAACCTTGTCGTCACCGTCGCGATCAGCCTGATCACCAAACCCCGCCCCGAGCCAGAGCTCGTCGGTCTCGTCTACTCCCTAACCCCCAAGCCCGTAGAAACCCACCTGAGCTGGTACCAGAAGCCCGCAACACTCGCCGTCGCCGTTCTCGCCATGCTCATCATCCTCAACCTCGTCTTCGCGTGACGACTTGCTTTCGCACTGCTTAAGGGCACGGCTTCAGCCGTGTCGTGACAACATCCGGGCACGAGGGGGCTTTAGCCCCTGAGATACTTTTCGCAGCCTGAGCAAGAAAGGAAACAAGCATGGGACTCGACATACGCATCCCCCTCGGCCTCATCTTCCTCATCACCGGAGGCATCATCAGCCTCTACGGCTTCTTCACCCGCCACTCCGCCATCTACGAGAAGTCGATGGACATCAACATCAACCTGACCTGGGGCGCAATCATGTTCGTCTTCGGCCTGGTCATGTTCCTCGTAGGCCGTCGCCAAAAGTGGCAAGACGACCCCGTCACCCCCCGCCCCTGGGAACGCGAAGGTGGAGCACCGCGCCATTAAAAATGATCAAACCCAACATAAAGAATTCAAAGTTTGGTCATATAGTTTTGGGTCAAGAACTCGACTTCACTTATCCAGACATCTGGGTACGAGAAAAGACCACTGGACCTGACCGGTTAGCCATAGCACCTCGTGAGAAGCAGACAGAGCTCTTGATCGATCTCATGTCAGTCATGGACGGTCCTTTTGGGATTCTGTACGTACTGGTGGTTCAGCGCGGAGAAGGAATGCCGGGACGATATCAATCTCCCGAACCACTCAATGCAGATCAAGTGCAATCTTTTCTGAATCGATTTCGGCGGTTTTTGGAAGAAGATGGGCGACACTCGCTTTGGATTGCTTCGGTTAGCTCGCCTTCCATGCTGGTCTATGACCGCCACAACGTGATCTATGCCTACGGCAATCTTG